>NZ_JABJXD010000009.1 GCF_019093865.1 Lentibacillus saliphilus | reverse complement strand
GTGGAGACGGCGGGAGTCGAACCCGCGTCCAAAGATATCGGCACTCAGGCTTCTACACGTGTAGTCGATATATTCGCATTCGCTGTCACTTCGGCCTATCGACAGGCTTCCATGCAGCTAGTTCGATTAGTTTCAACCAACATCCTCGAACAGCGAATGATGGTATAGCCCGCTTCATTTGGGACCCTTCAGCTGCTACACGGGCGATAGCAGAAAGGATCCTTTAACAGTGCTTACGCAGCTGCTAAAGAGTAATTTTCTTGTTTGCCAGTTATTATAGGCAAGTAACGTTTTACGAGTCGTAACCTCGACGCGCCACCTGAGCTCGACCTATCCCTGTCGAATCCGTAACGTCCCCATAAAATGAGTAACGTCTGAGGATCAAGTCGAACTTCATCATCTGACATGATTAATTATAGCATATATAGCTGAAAAATCAACCCTCTCAACCGCAGTTCTGTCTAGCATTATTAGTGATCTATACCATACTTTTTAATAACAGACTTTTGTAGTTTCAACTGTTTGGCGTCAGAAAACACATCCTCAAGCGGGTCTTTTCCATCAATGTTGTATTTTCCATGGTTCATGGAGATGATATTCCAAGCATACTCCTGATTTTCACTTTTTCCATATTCTGATTTGGCAAGGAAAAGGACATAAGTAGCTTCTGGAACTAACGGGGAATAGCCTGGTAAGGTGAGTATATCTTTGTTTCCATCCTCCAACAATAATGGTTGCACGACTTGAATTTCCTTCCCTTCATAGTCCCCTTTTTCAACTCGGGTAATCTCAAATGGCGTTTATACCAAAAATTCACCTAATGGATCATACTCTGTAACCTTTGCTTGACTTTGAGCGAGCTCTGAATAGTTCTGAATTGTTTTTCCAACTACTATTAATTCAGCATCTTGTTCAATATCTTGCAGTTTTTCATATTGCGTATAGAGAATTTCTCCTATTTGAGTGATTGACACACCATCATGTTTTACAGTCGTTGGAGTATCAGGATCTTGAGCAGATTCGTGGAAAAGTATAAATACAGTAATGGGAATTGCCATAATAAACATGCCAATGTATAATTTTTTTCTCATTTGCTACCGACCCCATTTCAGTTGAATGTGGCTTTTATCCGAACTGGTTGGTGTGGTATGACTTAACACACCTATAATATGTCGCATTCTTGCTTTTGAATTGAGAGTGTACGTGTGTACTTCTAGATATGCGGCTGATTCACGATTTATGCGTGGGAATTGTGGCATATGCGGCGCTTTTACGATATATACGTCAAGACTGGCGTATATGCGGGCGCTTTATGAGATATGCGTAAGGATCATGGGATATGCGGCTGCGAGAGGAAATATGTGTTTCGCGTGCGTGTGATTCCCTCACTTAGACGTGCTAGAAGGAAGTGTCTATGATTGACGACTTCCTTTTTGATTTTTATTCTGAGAAATGCATGGGTGCTGTTGGATATGCGGCTGGTTCGCATTTTATGCGGCTCGAGTCTTGGATATGCGGCTCTATTTTAACTTATACGTCTTGATCGGGCTATATACGTGCTGAATATGATATATGCGCGCGGTTCATGGAATATGCGGCTGCGAGAGGAAATATACGTTTTATCCGCATGTTCAAAAATGATTTCCCATTCATGACACATACCAAAATGAAATAAGACGAATGTTTTTATAAAATCGTCCCTTTCCGTTTCGTTATAACTGTCTTATTTGAGTTGAAATGAAACGACCGAACTAACAGCCCAATTGTGGACTGTTAGTACGATCTTTTTAATTTAATTGAATTACGAGCACTCATCCAACACGCTTTTGATAATCTGATTCGTTAAATTAGGCACGATTTCAAGTGAATACGTCATTTCCATGCGTTCCATTTTTTTGTGACCGTCCATACCGTATGGACCGATATTGATCACAGGAATATTCAGCTCGCGTATTTTTTCGTAATCCACTTCATGCTTCGTTCCCCAAGCCGGATTATTCGTCGACACGGCTTTTATTTCCGCTTTCGTATCACTAAGTGCCATGAAACTCATATCTGAAATGTGCGGGAAAAAGTTCCGAACTGTGATCGGGTGCTCATAATGTGGTTGTACGGCTTCCACACTTGCATCAAGTGCCTTGAGCAGCCGCTGTTCATCCTCACTTTCTCCTTTTAGCTCCACTCTCGGTGAGTACACCGATGAATAAAATAGGAAAATAGCAGGGCTTTTATCTTCCATCCAGGTCCACGCTTCTTCTACAACCCGAGCGGCAAACATTCTGATGTCGAGCGTTTCATCATACATGAGGTCTTGCTTAAATTGATTCATGTGATCAATAAACGCTTGACCATGGGCTTCAATTAGCATTTGTTCCATGTCTTCATATAAGAATACACGTGGTTTCCACGGTATGCCTTGATAAGGATGGCCACTCGCGTCACAATAACTCCGATAACGCTGTTCAAACGTATGAAGCGCATTTTGAAAAGCGGTTTCTGCTTCTCTCTTTAAAATCTCAAGTACTTTCTGCGGTGACCAAGAATGTGTGAAGAAATTATAATATACAAGTGCAGATAAAGCTGTTTGAACCGTATAGGATGGTTTAAGATCCATTTGTTTCAGTGATACAGGTGGTATCGTCATTTCTCCCTGCGCAGTATCACATAAAGCTGGATTATAGCTAATTTGCCGTGTTAATTCAGCGGCTATGTAATTCGGATCAATTCCTGCAAAACAAGAGCCGACATGTGTTTCTTCACCTGTGATCAGAAAGGATGGTAACAGCTTGCCAATCGTCCCCTTATACACATACCTGTTTTCATCACCGTCATATTGCGGGGCGACAAAATCACTGTTAATTGCAGCAGCATAATGGAATCCGTGCTCCTGCTGCCAGCTTTTCAACGTATCCAATGCTGATAAAATACCGTGAGAACTGTCCTCCTCATCACATTCTGATAAAAACACCAGATTTCCAGAGAGCTGCTCAGGATGTTTAGCATAATACATCAATAAATATAAATTGCTCGCTAATCCACTTTTCATATCGAGCACACCTCTCCCAAACAGCCAATCTCCGGAGTCGAGGTGGGTTTGAACTTGGTCAGATATGTCCTCTGTTTGTAAAAAATCCATCCATTGATCAGGGTCAAAGGCGTAATCACGCTGACGGTTAAAGTCATCTACGCCAACGGTATCCATATGACCCATTAAAATAACAGTGCGATTCGTTTTTGTCTTCGTACCTTTGACATAAGCAAGCACATTGAAGCGTTCTAAATCATCGTCTGTCGTCTGTTCGATTGTGACCTGCTCCGGACGATCCATAAAATAAGGTAAAGACGCAATTCTAGTGTACAACGCATGCGCAATGACCTTTTCCCCTTCTGTATTAACAATGCTTTCGATATTTACAAGCTGCTTTGTCAGAGCCAGAACATCGTCACGACAAGAAAACCAATCCCCTTTAATGCCATTCATCAGCAACGCCCCCTTTGGTCGTTTTAAAGTCATCCAAATTATAAAGATCATTTGATAGATCAAAACCACCAGTCGAGGTCATGCGAACCAGACTGGTGGCTTCTATGTTTAGAATGTCTCTTTCATGATGCTGCTCTTATAGCTTTAATTTCAAAAATATTACTGCATGCGTTCTTTTATCGCCCGGTCGACCTCACGTTTCATCTGCTTCCGCTTCAAATCCTCACGCTTGTCGTATTTCTTCTTACCTTTACCGAGTCCGAGCAATATCTTCGCAAAGCCGTTTTTAATATAAACCTTCAAAGGAACAAGCGTATACCCTTGCTGCTGAGTCAACCCAGTTAGCTTATCGATTTCTTTCCGATGCAATAATAGTTTACGTGTTCGGGTCGGGTCATGATTAAAACGATTGCCTTGTTCGTACGGGGCAATATGCATGTTAATCAATTTGATTTCGCCACGGTCAATCACCGCATGCGAATCCTTTAAATTGATCCGTCCGCCGCGAACAGATTTAATTTCTGTTCCTTGCAAAACGATGCCGGCTTCATACGTTTCCTCTATAAAATAGTCATGTGACGCTTTACGATTTTGTGCGAGCGTCTTTCCAAATCCTTTTGCCATCGTCGTTCCTCCTACTGTATGTATGAACATTTTAACAAATACAACGCTAAAATCCAATGGAAATACAGAATTTACTCTATATGACAAAAAAAAACGCCAGAGACAAGGAAAAAAGATTTCAACAAAAAAATTGAACAATACGACCGCTCCGGAAATATACTTCGCTTTCCGCGGGTGGCTGCTNTCGTCGTTCCTCCTACTGTATGTATGAACATTTTAACAAATACAACGCTAAAATCCAATGGAAATACAGAATTTACTCTATATGACAAAAAAAAACGCCAGAGACAAGGAAAAAAGATTTCAACAAAAAAATTGAACAATACGACCGCTCCGGAAATATACTTCGCTTTCCGCGGGTGGCTGCTGGTTAGCCTCGGGCCAACACGATGTTGGTCATGAAGGCGTGGCGATTGTCGTCGCGGTTTAGCCTTCCTTCCCTATCGCACTGTGGGGTCTAACCTATGCCTTCCTCCCGCATGAGTCTGCGTATATTTCCGGAGCTAGTAGTGAGCATTGTTAGTCTTTGTTGTTAAACTTTAAAATTATATTCCAAACTCGGCGTTCTCATATTTATTTACGATGTTTTTTTGCTTTACGATTACCGTTTTTACTGTTCTTGGCGGCTTTTAGTTTATCATTTTTACCACGTTTGTCGCGTTTGTCATGTTTGCCGTTACCGTTCTTGCTTTTTTTCTTTTGTTTTCGTTTTGATCCTGCTGCTTCTACAAGCTCGAAATCAACGACTCGTTCATCAAGGTTGACCCCAATCACTTTAACCTTCACTTCGTCACCAATCCGCAGTACGTTGCCAGTCACTTCACCAATTAACGCATAGCTTCTCTGATCGAAATGATAGTAGTCGTCCGTTAAATAGCTCACATGGACGAGACCTTCAACAGTATTTTCCAATTCAACAAATATGCCAAAGCTCGTTACGGAGCTAATGATGCCAGGGAAGACTTCGCCAATTTTCGTTTCCATGTATTCCGCTTTTTTAAGGTCATCTGTTTCGCGTTCTGCATCAACGGCTGTACGTTCTTTCTCTGATGTGTGTCGGGCAATATCAGGTAATTGTTCCTTCCATTTACCAATCGTTTGTCCTGTGATGTCTTTGTTAATGAGATAGGTGCGAATTAATCGGTGTACGATCAGGTCAGGGTAACGGCGGATCGGTGACGTGAAGTGTGTATAAAACTCTGTCGCCAATCCGAAGTGCCCAACGCTTTGTGGGTCATACTTTGCCTGTTTCATCGATCTCAGCATCAGCTTAGAAATAATCATTTCCTCAGGCTGACCTTCAGCTTCTTCTAAAACCTTCTGTAAGGCCTGTGGATGCACCTCATTTGCTGTACCTTTAACAGAATAACCAAGCCCAGCGAGAAACTCGAAGAAATGCTGCAATTTACTTTGATCAGGGTCTTCGTGTATACGATGAATAAATGGCACGTCCATCCAATGAAAATGCTCAGCAACAGTTTCGTTCGCTGCCAGCATGAATTCCTCAATCATCCGCTCGCCAACCTGTCGTTCGCGGAGCACAACATCCTCAGCACGCCCCTCGTCATCAACGAGCACCTGTGCTTCTTTGAAATCAAAGTCAATTGCCCCACGGCCCATGCGCTTCGATCTCAAAATGGCTGCAAGCTTTTCCATTTGCTCAAACATCGGAACTAATGGCTTGTACGCCTCTCTTACGGCGTCATCCTTGTCAACCAGAATTTTATTAACATCTGAATACGTCATGCGTTCTGTCGTTTTAATGACGCTTTGGAAAATATCATGGTTGACAATTTTCCCGGTTGGATCAATTTCCATGTCGCAGCCGAGTGTCAGCCTGTCCACTTTAGGATTTAATGAACAAATACCATTTGACAGCCGATGTGGAATCATCGGAATAACACGATCGACAAGATAAACACTTGTGCCACGTTCATACGCCTCTTTGTCAATTGGAGATCCTTCTGGCACATAATAGCTCACATCGGCAATGTAAACGCCAAGTTTATAGTTCCCGTTGTCTAGTTTTTTTACAGTAATCGCATCATCAAGATCCTTGGCATCGGCACCGTCTATCGTTACAATCGTTTCATGACGTAGATCTTTCCGTCCCATCAGTTCATCTTCTGAAATCTCTTCTGGCACTGCAGCAGCTGCTTCGAGTACTTCATCTGGGAAGTCAACGGTAATCCCGTGTTTATGAATAATCGATATGATATCAATACCAGGATCATTTTTGTGTCCGAGTATGTTAGATATTTCACCCTCAGCACTCATGCGTCCTTCAGGGTATTTCGTAATTTGGGCAATGACTTTATGGCCAGTCACTGCACCGTGTTTCATATGCTCTGGTATAAATATATCGTTCGGGATCCGCTTGTCATCCGCAATAACAAAGCCAAATGTACCAGTATCCTCAAACGTACCGACGACTTGGTGGGTCGCGCGTTCAAGAACGCGGATAACCGTTCCTTCTGGGCGCCCGCGCTCATCATCTGTTTTTTCAACTCTGACGAGCACTTTATCATTGTTCATAGCTGAAGCTAGATCAGAGTGATGGATATAAACATCCGAACGATCTTCATCATCGGGAATTAAAAATGCAAACCCTTTCGCATGCATTTGAATTCTACCACGAATCAAGTTCATTTTTTCAGGTAGACCAAAGCGGTTTTTTCGCGTTCGGACGAGTTCTCCGCTTTCCTCTAGTTCATTTAGAGCTTTAACCATATCTTTGAAATCAGTCGCTTCTTGTACATCAAGTTCAGCTTCTAATTCATGGACTGATAAGGGCTTTGTATCATGTTCATTAAAAAATTGTCTTATACGTTCTATCATCTTACGTTCACCTTCTTTCAACATCATTATAGACAGGGTCTGTACAAATTAATCACACGTCCCAGTCTAGCGTTTCTAAAAATTGATAAATATCATCATGAAGCTTGTCCTTTTCTTGATCGAGTGTAATGACATGACCAGATTCTTCATACCACTGTAGTTTTTTGTCCTCGGCCTCAACATGATTATAAATATAATGTGCACTATCAGGGTTAATCATATGATCATGTCGCGATTGTACGACCATTGTCGGCGTATAAATGGTATCGACCTCACGTCTTACCTCTTCAATAAACTGGCCAAGTTCTTGAAACAAATGCTCAGAACCATGCATTAATGACGTTAATTCCTCTGAGATGATTGCTTCCGTTTTTTGTTCCATTTGTTTATACTCTGTAGCAAACTGCTTGAAGCCTTTCGTGAGCTGCGTTTCATTATCAAAAAACATCGGTGTACACATTGGTATAACAGCTTTTACATTTCGCGAATATGCAAGCTTCAGTCCCAGCACACCACCAAGTGACAGACCTGCCACAGCAATGTCTGAATAGCCGAGATCTACCAAGTGCTCATAGGCAGCTACAACATCTTCCCACCACTGATCAGGATGCGTCTGAATTAATGCTTCTGGTGTCGTTCCATGTCCTCGATAAATCGGCGCATGACTTGAATACCCTTTTTTTTCTAAAAAGCGCCCTAGCATGCGAACATCAGCGGAATGACCCGTAAACCCATGAAGCAATAAAACCGCACGCGGACCTGCTTCAAATGTAAATGGTTTAGGTTGCACAATCTTCATGTATGTACCTCTCCTTCTCTACCTACTATACCCTTTTTATTCCATCATACTCTCAGTCTAGACAAAAACAATCCTTTTCCCAAGTCATCCCTTTATTTTTAAACGCGGAAAAAGCCCTTATCACTATAACTAAAGTGATAAGGGCTACCTATCGCTAATATTAAAAAACATAACCGCTTAAAAATGCAAGAACAAAAAACAGTACACCCGTAATAATCGTGCCACGGTGTAGGACAAGATCAAGTCCGCGTGCTTTCTGCTTGCCGAACAACTGCTCAGCACCACCTGAGATTGCCCCCGACAACCCTGCACTCTTTCCTGTCTGTAATAGAACAAAAACGATCAAAACGATTGAATTAATGATCAATAATATATTAACAAACGCTTCCATGTTCGCTCGACACCTCCCATAACGCACAATAGCTAATCTTACTTTAGCATAACTCTCTTTTTAATAGCAAGTTATATTTCACTTTTCATTCAAACGTTTTTGTTTTTACATGCTTCAAACACCCTTAGTCTTGGACAGAACCGTTAATACCTTCTATGATAGAAGTATGTACAATCAATGATAAACAAGGAATGATTTCATGAAACACGATTTCTGGTTAACGATGGATGATGGGACAGAGATATTTGTAAATAAATGGCTACCGAACTCCTCCAACAAACCGAGCGCTGTTGTTCAATTAGCTCATGGAATGGTTGAGCATATCGGTCGTTATGACGCCTTCGCTAATTTTCTAGCGACGCATAATATTGTCGTTTATGGTAATGATCACAGAGGTCATGGTCAAACCGGTGTGAGACAAGGAAAATTAGGCTATTTTGCCGATGAGGATGGCTTTTCCAAGACATCAAATGACCTATACACCATCACGCGATTAATTAAAGAGCAATATCCGGACATTCCTTTGTTTCTGTTCGGACATAGCATGGGGTCGTTTCTCGTCAGGCACTTTATTCAAAAGCACAGTTATTTAGTCGATGGCGTTGTTCTTTGTGGCACAGGCTATCATACAGAGTCTGCATCACATTTTGCCCAAAAGCTTGCATTATTGCTCCCACCAAAAAAGGAATCAACGTTTCTTAATCAATTGGTGTTTGGCTCTTATAATCGCAAGATTCCAGACCATCAAGATGATTTTGACTGGCTGTCAAGAGATCCAGAAGCAGTTCAAGCATATAACGATGATCCTCTAACCGGTTTTGTACCGACAGCGCAATTTTTTTATGATTTGATGACGGGTCTAGCCTTCATTCATAATGACACACGCAATGAAGCAATTAGACCCGATTTACCGATGCTCATCATGAGCGGCGATTCAGATCCTGTTGGTCATTATGGTAGAGGTGTATGGAAAACTGCCGAAATGTATGTTAACGCTGGGTTGACCGAAATTATAACGATGCTTTTCCAAGATGGTCGACATGAACTATTGCATGAATCCAATCATCAAGAGGTTTATCAAGCAGTATACAACTGGATTGTACAGCAATTGCACACACTAAACTCCAAGCAACTAGAAGACTAAGGAAAACAGCAGTATTTCGTAAAGGGTACATCTCCTGGCACGCTTGTCAGAATGAATGCCCGATGATTCGAACCGGTTTTTTAGGGGCCGCCTATTTTCCACAATCATCTTTAGAATTGACATAAGCCTTCCAATGGAATTCATTTTAGACCCGTAAATGCCGGTAAAACATGGCAAAGGACTGGTGGCGTTTTATGAACAATTTAACAGGTATTGCAGCAGCAAATGGCATCGCAATCGCAAAAGCATATCATTTAGTATTGCCAGATCTGTCTTATACGAACAAGCAAGCAGATGATCCCCAAATGGAAATAGATAGATTAGAACAGGCGCTTGCAATATCCAAACAAGAGCTTGAAACGATTAAAAACCACGCCAAAATTAAAATGGGTGATGCGCAAGCCGAAATTTTCTCCGCTCATTTACTGATTCTTGATGACCCAGAACTCATTGGTCCAATAAAAGCAAAAATTACAGATGAAAACGCAATAGCTGAAGCTGCCCTAGATCATACCGTACAAGACTTTGTCACCATATTTGAAGCAATGGATAATGCATATATGCGGGAACGTGCTGCCGATATCAAAGACGTATCCAACAGGGTAAAAGCGCATTTACTAGGCGTCGCCTTCCCTGATCCAGCTTTAATTGACGAGGAGGTTGTGGTCATCGCCCATGACTTAACCCCGTCCGATACAGCTCAGTTAAACAAACAATTTGTAAAGGGCTTTGCGACAGATATTGGTGGTCGTACATCTCATTCTGCTATTATGGCGCGATCACTTGATATTCCTGCTGTTGTTGGGACACAGCACATTTCTGAACAAACATCTCAAGGTGATCTCGTAATTGTTGACGGCATTGATGGTCACGTCATTATCAACCCTGATCAAGACACTGTTGAAGCATACAAAAATAAACAAACACAATTTGCGGCCCAAAAAGAAGAATGGGCAAAGCTTAAGGACGAACCAACCTATACAGCAGATGGAGAGGACGTTTTGCTCGCAGCCAATATTGGTACACCTGACGACGTTGAAGCAGCACTTGAGAATGGCGCCGAAGCAATTGGTCTATACCGTACAGAATTTTTATACATGGGTAGATCGGAAATGCCTTCTGAGGATGAACAATATGAAGCCTATAAAACCGTGTTAGAAAAAATGGATGGTAAGCCTGTTGTCGTTCGTACCCTTGATATCGGTGGAGACAAAAACCTTGATTATCTGGAATTACCAGAGGAAATGAATCCTTTTCTCGGTTTTAGAGCGATTCGCTTTTGCCTAGAAAATGAGCATATTTTCCGTCCACAATTGAGAGCATTACTGCGCGCGAGTGCGCATGGTCATTTGCAAATCATGTTTCCGATGATTGCGACTCTGGACGAATTTCGTCACGCTAAAAAATATCTAATCGAAGAAAAGGAATCACTTCAAAAAGATGGCGTAGAGGTTGCTGACAATATCGAGGTCGGTATTATGGTTGAAATTCCGTCCACAGCCGTAATGGCCAAACAGTTTGCCAAAGAAGTAGACTTTTTTAGCATTGGCACGAATGACTTAATTCAATATACTATGGCAGCTGACCGAATGAATGAGCGTGTATCCTATTTATATCAACCATATAATCCAGCAATTCTATCACTTGTGCATAATGTGATTGAGGCAGCCCATGCTGAAGGCAAATGGGTCGGCATGTGTGGTGAAATGGGTGGCGACCCACAGGCAATTCCAATGCTCCTCGGGCTTGGACTCGATGAGTTCAGTATGAGTGCAACATCAATATTGCCCGCCCGTTCCCAATTGCTCAGCTTATCTCAAAAAGAATTTGCTTCTTATACGGACACGTTACTCGGTATGGATACGGCAGAAGAAGTCGTAGCATTTGTTAATCACAAAACGGCTAAAGCCTAAACTAAAAAAACAGAGAAATAAACGTAACACCTCCGCCTGGGATTGCGGAGGTGTTTTTATAATCAAGAGGAGTAGCCAAATTATGGCTAATGGGAGATTGATTCGTTCACTTTGTTACAGTTTTTTTAGAACAAGCCTGTGATTTCACCTTCACTGTCAATATCGATTCTTTCAGCTGCAGGTGCTTTTGGTAAACCAGGCATTGTCATGATTGCACCCGTCAATGCGACGATAAAGCCTGCACCAGCGGATACTTTTAAGTTCCGAATTGTAATACGGAAGCCTTCTGGTCTACAGAGCAACTCTTTATTGTCTGAGAATGAATACTGTGTTTTAGCAACACAGATTGGTAGATTGTTAAAGCCCATATCTGATAACGTTTTAAGTTCTTTTTGGGCTTCGTCACTGAAGTCTACACCGTCTGCACCATAAATCTTTGTTGCTATTTTATTGATTTTCTCTTCAATTGAATCTTCGTCTTCATATACATAGTGGAAGTTATTGTCTTTTTCAACGTTCTCTTTTACTTTTGTTGCAAGTTCTAATCCACCTTGGCCGCCTTTTGCCCAAACATCAGCAAGTACAGCATCAACACCAACCTCAGCGCAAGCCTGTTTAACAGCTTCGATTTCTTCTTCGCTATCTGTTGGGAATTTGTTAATCGCAACAACTAATGGCAGACCGTAATTGTCTCTTACGTTTTCAATATGCTTCATCAAGTTCGGCATACCTTTTTTAACAGCTGCTACATTTTCAGAGCCCAACGCATCTTTATCAACGCCGCCGTGTAGCTTCAATGCGCGGATTGTTGCGACTAGCACAACAGCATCAGGCTGGATACCAGCGTTACGGCATTTGATATCAATAAATTTCTCTGCCCCTAAGTCGGCACCAAAGCCAGCTTCTGTAACAACATAATCGGCATATTTCAAAGCCAGTTTCGTTGCAATAACACTGTTACAGCCGTGCGCAATATTAGCAAATGGACCACCGTGAATAATGGCAGGTGTCTTCGCCAATGTTTGCACAAGGTTTGGACGAATCGCATCTTTCAATAAAGCTGTCATCGCACCTTCTGCTTTCAAGTCACCAGCAGTAATTGGTTCGCCAGCTCTTGAATAGCCAATTACGATACGCTTAATGCGTTCTTTTAAATCATCTAAGCCATTAGATAAGCATAGAATAGCCATAATCTCAGATGCTACCGTAATATCGTAGCCATCTTCTCTAGGTACACCATTCGTCTTACCATTCAAGCCGTTTACAATATATCTGAGCTGACGATCGTTCATATCGACAACACGTTTCCAAGTAATGCGACGATTATCAATATCCAATACATTACCATGATGGATATGGTTATCGATCATTGCAGCTAAAAGGTTGTTCGCTGCACCGATGGCGTGGAAGTCTCCTGTAAAGTGAAGGTTAATATCTTCCATAGGGACGACCTGTGAATGACCACCGCCAGCGGCTCCACCTTTAACACCGAATACTGGTCCTAATGAAGGCTCTCTTAAAGCAACTACGACATTTTCATTTTGAGCATGTAGCGCGTCTGCTAAACCGACAGATGTCGTCGTTTTACCTTCACCAGCAGCTGTTGGTGTAATCGCTGTGACTAAAATTAACTTTCCGTCCGGCTTATCCTTTAAACGATCTAATTCATGGATGTCAAGTTTAGCTTTATAGGATCCGTATAAATCGATTGAATCTTGATCTAATCCTATTTTTTCAGCGATATCTGTGATGGGTACCATTTTATTCTGTTTTGCAATTTCAATATCACTAGCCATGTTCATTCTCCTTTACGTCATTATTAAGTCAGGTCTACAATGATTTTTCTATTTCTTTATAAATATGATCGGCTACTTCAGAGCTTTCTTTTAATATAGCTTGACCTTTTTTAGCATATTCGTTTCTGAAGTCTTCGTCCTTTACACCACCAATGTTAATGAGAACGTTGAGCCAGCTACCATAAAGACCAGCCTTCATAGTGAGTGCAGCAACACCGAGGTCACTAGCGGCGTTTGTATTGGACTTACCAATCGCTGTTGCAGTTAAACGAATTGCATCTGCAATCAATTCCATTGTTTCAAAAGGTACTTTTGTTGCATATTTAAGTGCTTCTTGCATCGCTTCTTTTCTTTTTGCCTTGTCTTCGTCTGTTTCCTTAGGCATTGTGAAGACAGCAGATACTTTGTTGAAAGCTTCTGTATCGGCATCAATGGCAACAAGGAGCTTGTCATTCAAGGATGTCATTTCTTTTAGTAAGCTTTCCATTTCATCGTTGTATTCTGCATATTTTTCTTTTCCTACTGTTAATTCTGCAACCATTCTTGTAAGTGCAGCACCAACACCTGCAACTAAAGCTGAGGCAGAGCCACCACCTGGTGCAGGCTCATCTGAACCAAGCTTAGCAGTAAAATCTGTAATGGATAAATCAACTAATTTTGTCATGTTTCATTCTCCTCATCTTAAAGTAATCTTAATTTGGTTCTACAATTTCATCATGATCATCAGTTTGTGCATTTGCAGCTGCAGCAGCTTCTTTTCGTGACTTCCACCCAGATTGAAGCATTCTAATGGCCGTATAAATAACGACTAGGAAGATCACTTTTTGCAATAGATCAAGAGGCATATTCTTGACGATAAAGGCTGCGACTAATACCCCAAGTGGTCCAAAAATGAAGTATGCCATCGATGCTTTTCTGTGATGTTGTTCTTCTTTTACATATTTGGAACCAGAAATTGTTTGCATAAAGGCTGTTGCACCTGTCATCAATGGATATGCAGTAAGTGGTGACAAGCCTAATACGAAGGACATAGCCATGATTGGTGCGTATTGACCAATTCCAAGACAAGCGGCTACACCAACAACGAAGCACCAGACAAAACCAATACCAAGTTTAACGCCGCGTAATCCAATATCTAAGCCGTCCATCGTAAACAAGTTAATGAATCCGGCAAACATCAGGAATGCGACGATAAATAATGCGATACCCATGCCCCATTGAATTTTGACTTCTGACATTCTGGATACAATGGCCGCTCCAAAATAAGCACCGAGCATCGTTGCACCAATTAAGACGACGAGAGTCAAAATATCTACTTGAACAATACTGATGAAAATGAGTGCTTCAAAGAAAACGGATGCTGTTGTACCAACATTAAGTGTTGCTGGTATTTTTTTGTCAGGCATCATCTTCCCGATTTTAAAGGCTGACGTGGATAAAGCAAAGCTACCAATACCTAATGTATCGAAAAAGTTAAAAACCGTACCCATGATCCCAAAAGCAAAGAATTTCGGTTTTGAAATGTCTTCTAGCTTGTTTTCCTTTTTAGCTTTGAAATAGTCCTTAAGGAAAATAACCGCATAATTTAAGAATAATAGAAACAAGACAACCAGCAATACTTTTATAAACATATACGTTGCTCCTTCGCTGTTTATTTAGATGGGGCATTCAATCGCATCTGATGTGTTGAACGCCCCATGCTATCAGAGCTTCTTAACAATCGTTAATAGCTATACCAATTATAGGTGGTATTCGATAATTTGTTCTTTTTCAAAGTCAATGAGCTGCATATCATCTTCAAGAACTTTAACTAATTTATCGAAGTCTTTACCGTCAAACTCATAGCCGAAATGTTTTGCTGGTTCAACAACATATTTCAATTTCAATGGTCCAACAAGCTCAGTAGCAATCACTTTTGTACCGCGCTTTTGTGCTGCTGCTTCTACATAGTCACGTAAGACGTGAAGTGGTGTTTCTGTTGCGTTAAAGACGTTCATTGATACAGCAGTACCTGGTTTGCCTTCGTCTTTAAATCCAACACTCTTAATAGATAACCAGCCGTGCTCTTCGCTTTTAACGAGCTTAGCAATTTCTTTTGCAATGCTGACATCTTCAGATTCTACGAATACGTTGTAAGCAACTAAGCCTTCCCAATCGGCACTAACTGTACATGCACCTTTTTTAGCGTCTAATTTACCGTCTACAGATAGATCTGGCTTTCTCATTTCATAATCTGGATGGTTAGAATCTTCTAGAAGTTCTTTTAAACCTTCGTATTGTCCACGACGAATGTTTGTATTAGATTTTTTGTATTCTGTACGTGCATTAAGTGCTGAGAAGTATACAGGAACTTTATAATGATCAAATAAGGACTGTCCAAGTTTTTCTGCTAAATCTTGTGCTTCTTCTATTGTAATGTTTTCTAATGGATACACTGGCATTGTATCAAGTGAACCGATACGTGGGTGATCGCCTTTTTGCACTTCCATATTGACACGCTCATAAAGAATACCTGCCATTTTTAACATGGCTTCTTCGCAATGCTGTGGTTCACAGATGAATGTCAAAACAGTTCTATTAAAGTTATACTCTGGCTCAACAGCTACAATCCTTACAGATTCAACTGCTTTAACCGCATCTACAACGGCGTTAACAATATCAAGATCTCTTCCTTCACTAAAGTTCGGGACAGCTAAAATATGTTGTTTTTGACTCATAATGGTGTTCCTCCTTGAGTTTGTTTTTGATTACACTTTGAGTTTACATTGGAAGCGTCTACAGAACGTCTATGGTGGAAAATAAATCTTTATTATTTTTGATGTTTTTCGGGCTGCTTTTGACGCTTTTAGTTACCATACAGAATCTCATTGACGCACCTGATTCTGAACAGCAAAAAAAAGAACTGACATAGCTGTCAGCCCTTTTCACACAACTCTTATTTTATCTTTATGGCACTCTAATAGATTTTTGATCGTTAAGCGCACCTCTGCTATAAAATATAGAGATCCGGTAATGAGTAACACATCATCATCATGCATTTTATTTAGTAGCAACTTGATTGCAGCTTCCCAGCTCTGTTCTACATGAATAGAATCTGGACAGCTAGCGATAAAATCTTGAGTTGCGATCGCCCGTGGGTCTTCAAAAGATGTCAAAACAAGCTCTGTATTAGGAAGGTGATCTAAAAGATCGATCATTCCTGACACATCTTTTGTTTCAATGGCTGAGAATAGAATGAATAGTGTCCGATCATCCTCATTAGTATACATGTCCTGAACATTGTTCGCCAAACGTTCCATAGCAGGTACATTATGCGCCCCGTCAACGAGGACGAGAGGGCGCTCTGCTAATACTTCCATTCGACCAGGCATGAAAGCGTCATTCAAGCTTGTTCTAACGATGTCTTTATCAACTGGCTGCTGATGTATTTCCATATACAATAACCATATTTGTAAGGCAAGCCCTGCATTTTCCACTTGATGTTTACCAAGCATCGATGTGTTCAAAATTGGAAAGCGCCAATGTTCATTGCTAAAGGAAAAGTACTCCTTGAACAATTCTGAGATGATATGTTCAACTTTATAGTCTTGATTGTATTGATAAAGCTGAGCACCAACACGCGCTGCTTGATCTTCTATCACCTTGAGAGCTGGAGCTGTAATATGACCTGTTACAACCGTACTTTGTGGTTTAATAATACCTGCTTTTTGCTCTGCGATTGCTTCAATTGAATCGCCCAATACTTGAATGTGATCTAAACCAATTGTTGTAATGCCACAAATCTGTGGTTGCACGACATTGGTTGAATCTAGTAATCCGCCAAGTCCAACTTCTATGACAGCTACATCAACTGGGCTTTCCTTAAAGTAGACGAACATCATCGCTGTAACAAGCTCGAACTCGGTAAGACCACTTACCGTTTCATCCTGGTCCATCTGTTCTACGATTGGGCGTAGTCTGTTAACTAAGCTTGCAATTGCATCATTCGGAATTCGACACCCATTAATGCAAATTCTATCATTAAATGTTTCGATTGAGGGTGATATAAATGTACCTACATTTAAGCCACTATTTTGTAGGAGCTCCTTCAAGTAACTCACTGTAGAGCCTTTCCCATTAGTGCCAGCAATATGAATGACGTTCAAATCGTGATGCGGATTTCCGAGCTCTTGAAGCAACCATTCAATACGGTGTAGACCTGGTCGGCTTCCAAACTGTTCCCGACTTTGAATCCACTGAACGGCATCGACATAATGCTTATCCATTTTTTCTCCTCAATTCTAGTTTTTTAAAATTAGCCAACAGCGTATAAAGCAGTCCGACTTCAACCGGATATAGCAACACTGCTTTTACCACTCTTGGTACTGCAAATAAAGCACTGCCATACATAATGTTAAGCCATATAGGCGTTAATATTAAATTCACAATGATTGTTACGAGTAATGTCGCCAAAGCTACTCTTAGTAACGTAATTTTTTTCTTATGCAATATAATACCATAGATGATCCCCATGATGCATGCGTTTAATGTAAATCCCGGAAAGAAAAATCCATTAGGTCGCAAAATAAAGCCAAATACATCCGCAACCGATGCTGCAATACCCGCATTCATAGGGCCATACATATACGCCAAGACGGCGATTGGTAAGAACGCTAAGCCGATTTCAAGCATCGTTCCAAATGATATTGTTAATTGATTTAAAACGAGATTAAGGGCAATTAGTACGCCTGTTGTCGTTAACTGCTTTGTTGATACTTTGTTATACGTTTGTAAACCTCTTTCTACACTCACGTCTATCATCCTCTCATATCATTAATGGGCACCTTTACTAACAGGTTGATTAAAGATGTCTTCTTCAAGTTCTTCTGCAGGCTGTTTGTCAGCTGCCTTTTGACGAGCAGCAATTACATATAAACCTCCAACTAAAACAGCACCGCCAACTGCATTTCCGAGCCATACTGGGATAACATTCACAATGAAATCAAGCCAAGTAAGTTCTCCAACAAAAATGGCTGCTGGGATAATGAAGAAGTTTGCGACAACGTGTTGAAAACCGATCAAAACAAAAATCATAATTGGGAACCAAATCGCTAATATTTTCCCAGCATAGTCCTTTGCACCGAAGCATAGCCATACACTAATCCCTACGAGCCAATTACAGCCAATTCCTGAAATGAAAGCTTCCATGAAAGATGCATCTACTTTCGCTGTTGCTGTCGTCAATGTTTTGTCTAAAAATACACCCTCCGTTAAACCTAAAACGTGGCCGAATAAATAGGCGACAAATAAAGCACCTATTAAATTGTAAAATGTAACAATCCCCCAGTTCTTAACCATTGAGGAAAACGAGATTTTCTTTGCCCACCAAGCAGCTCCGACAGCCATCATATTTCCTGTGATAAGCTCACCGCCGCCTAATAATATTAATACAAGTCCAATTGGAAATACACTCGCACCAATCAGGTGAGGTAATCCCCCCCACTCAACTGGCATGTTACCAGACACTCTGACATAAGCTAAATAGCCAAGTGCTATAAAAGCACCACCTAAAAATGCTAGAATTCTAATTTTGTTAAGTGGCATCGCTGTTTTGTCATACCCTTTTTTAATCGCAATATCTACAATCTCATTAGGACTATAACAGTTCATGTTGCTTCCCTCTTTCCTGAAAATTATATGACATAATGTCACGCATGTATATGTCGTTTTACGATTTCTTATGTTTAACCAATGCCTGTTTTGTCGCTTTAACGACTTGGCTTGCTAGCATTGTCGTCGTCACGGCACCAACACCGCCAGGAACAGGTGTTATATAACTTGCTTTTTCAATTACTTCATCAAATAACACATCACCGTGGACGTTGCCGTACTGATCAACATTAATCCCAACATCGACAACGACTGCACCATTTTTAATATGCTTTTTCGTAATGAGTCCTCTTTTACCAGTTGCTGATATAACAATATCAGCTTCAGATGTAATCTCTTCTAAGTTCTTCGTATGAATGTGAGCGGTAGACACTGTTGCACCTTCATTAAGGAGCATCATCGTCAAAGGCTTCCCGACGATCGAGCTATGTCCGACAATAACGACGTTTGCACCTAACAGCATAATTTCGTAATACAACAACAACTCCATCACTGCTAACGGTGTACATGCAATGAGACCATCCATTTCCCCATACAAAAGGCGACCTATGTTAAACGGTACGGTACCCTCAATGTCTTTTTCTGGTGCGATCATACTTGTTAGCTTTTCTTCTGATAGATGCTTAGGTAAAGGTCGTAATAAAATAATGCCATGAATGTTCGGATCGTCATTTGTCTTCTTCATAAAATGAATGATTTCATGTTGCTTAACATCCTCTGGAAAGACCGATTCATGATGGCGAATGCCTAAAACATCAAATTTACGTTTAATTGCATTTTCATAATGACGAGCGTCTTCTTTCTGACCGACTCTGATTATCTCGACTCGAGGAAGCGTACCTTTTTTTCTGATGTACGTCATTTCATCCATCAGATAATCCATTTTGTACTTTGCAACCTTTTCACCTACCATTAAAATGGTCATGCTTCTCACCTCACTATTAGGTTCTCTGTCTTGCCTAGCTATAGTCTACATAAGATACATCTATAAAACGTCAAAAACACCGACCACTAAAAAAAAGCCTTAAATCTAATGATTCAAGGCTTAAATGAATGGCATATCGGTGGGGATAACTTTAAGATCTTATGTCGTTCTTTCTCATAATCGCTACATTTAAAGTCGTGTAAGTATCTATGGAACACATGATAGACTGATTTATTCGTTTCCATAGAATTGACGATTGCTTTCTTTACATCGAGTATGCGCAATAATTCCCGTGGATTTTTTAAAATATGAGCATGAGCTTCCGCTTCTTTTAAATAATATAAAGCAGTTTTATAATCCTTTTCTCTCAAAAGTAATAAACACATATATATTTCCGCAAGCGGCTGATTCAAATTAAAAGCCAGTTTATTGTATATGACTAATGCGCGCTCTATGTGGGCCTTTGCTTCTGCAAAATTTTTATCATAATAGCATGTAACGCCAGCATTCGTATGAAATAATGAGATGCTAATCCAGAGGTTTTTTTCCTGGCAAATCGCAATAGCCCGTTCAAAGTAATAAAGCGCTTCTGAGAAATTACCCTCTTCTTTCCGTATTACACCAATATCGTTATAACACGCCGCAATGCTCAGCCGGTACGTTTCGTACGTTTCTATATCTTCGGTATGAATTGAAATGCTCTTACGAAAGGCTTCCTCAGCCAATTCAAATTGACCGATAAGGAATAGATACATGCCCTCATAACGGTACCAAATGCCTTTTTCCGATTGCGCACTCAATTGATTGATAAACGGCTGTGCCTTTGCTAAATCATCTCTCATCGTTGCCGTATCACACGTTTGAATGCCGTAACACATTTTCTGTTCATAGCCCTTTAATATAAACTGTAAATGATCTTCGCGCTTAGCAAGCTCGATTAAGACGTTAATGTCATGAAGACCTTCTTCATAATGACCACTTCTAATTTTATAACGGCCATTCAAGAATAAGACATTCATCTCAAACATTGGCAATTCCTCATTCAGAGGGTGCTTACGTTTAACCTTGTCCAATAGATCTGTAATCAGTTGTAAATTCTTTTCTGTATCTTCTTCGCCGATGTACAATTTACTGAACGCGTCATTATCAAAATGAATGATCGGAAATCGTTCATGAATAAAATTCAGAAACATGCTACGGCTTTTAATACGATAGCGTAGGGATTCGATATTATTCTCTGCGCGTTCATAATGAAAAATCAATTTGTAATAAAGATCTAAATCACCTAGATGATGCTGTAATTGCGATTCAATAATTTTGCCAATCCGGTTATGCAATATCTTTTTCTTACCATATGATATTTGGATATATTGAAACTCACTATATTTTTGATGCACAAAAGCAAAACGAATGTCTTGCTGATCAGTGACTTCCTTCAATATCCCTTTTCTAATAAGGGCTTCGCCAATTTCAATCAGTTCTAAATCATCCATATCCATAAGCTGCTTTAATATCGAAATTGGGACGTCTTTATAAAACAATGATGTCAGCTCAACAAACTTTTTCTCTTTATCGGTCAAGTCGATAAATCTAAATTTTAACACATCTTTTACTTTGGTAGACATCATAATATCTTGTTGATTATTATTAATCGCTTGAATATATTCCGTCAAAAAAAATACATTACCCTCTGTTTCATCATATAATTCTTCATACAACACGTCTGTACGTTTTTCCTGAAAGACTGTTTGGTCAATAAAGCGTTGAACTTCTGTTATCGTAAATGGTTTTAATTCAATCACATTTACTGTCGTATAGTTGTTAATGTACACTAAAAATTCTTCTAGATCTGAATTAATATCATTACGCATCGTAAGAACAAACAGACAGTGGCTTAATTCTTCTTTTACAAGTAAGCTGTTAAGTAAACGCATACTCGTTGCATCCATCCAATGAATGTCTTCAAATACGATGACGAGTTTTTTCTTATTGGAAACGAGCTTTAATACCTCTAATATCGCATCTTCTATATCGACTAAATTTGATTGATCATTCGTATTGATCATTCTTTTTGTAAGATCTTTTTTCTCATCTAAAAATTCTGGGGCAATATTACCGAGCACATCTAATAGCGTTTGTGGCAAAATAATTTCTTCCTCGGCGATAACCTTTAACATGTTCACTAACAGAGCCTTCCACGGTCGGAGCGTGTAATTCTCCTCAAACTTATAGCACGGTGCCTCGATGTAATTTACAGAAGATCCTACGATTTCATCCGTCAAATATTGTTTAAGACGTGTCTTGCCAACACCCATATCGCCACGCACTAAAATAGATTCATAGGCTTCATTGTCGACGAATTTGTGATAAGTGCTCTCCAGCAAACGAATTTCTTTTTCTCTGCCAAAGAAGAATTGCTGTGGTGGACTCACCTTTACGCGCTCATTCATTAAATCAAGAACATCGTTATAAACCTGCTCTGCTTCCTCATTCGGTGTCACATCTAATTCTTTTGCTAGAAAATCTGACAGCTCATTAAAAACTGAAATGGCGTTTGCGTATTTTTGCTGTGCCTTAAAACAGCTCATCAATTCGATGTAGCCGCTTTCATCATACTCATCCAACTCAATGATCTTTCGACATATTTTTTCTACTTGAAGAAACTGACGATGCTTCTTATGGACATCTAACTTATCCCAAAGACGTTTCGTATACAAAAATTTGCATTCATCACGAACCTTGTGCATCCAGCGATCAAACTCATCAGCATCCTTCACAGAACACCCTTGGAGAAAATCACCCTGATACGATTCTAGGTTATCGTCATCCTGGATAAAAGCGTCATAATCAGACTCAACGGTTAATTCTGGGTTCAATGAAACAGTAGATAACCCGTAAAATGAAAACACATCTATGTCAGAAAACAGTTTTTTTACTGTATATAAGGCGTTTCTTAAGTTTTTTTTCGCTGTTTTTTCATCCATTTCAGCCCAAAGTAAGGTGGCCAATTGATCTCTAGAGGCGCTTTTATTAACGACTAAATAGTAAAACAGAGCTTCTACTTTTCCATAGGGAAAAATGATGCGTTTATGATTGACTGTTGTCTTAAAGTTATTAAATACATTGACCTTGATGTCACTCATACTTCTGCTCCTTTCATGTGTCAAACGTTAGAAGCGTCAAATATATGATCTACAACCAATAATTCCTAATCCAATTATAAAATTAAAGCGTGCACATTACAATCATAGATAAAGTGAAACGCCTTGTTTTAGTACGTTTTGTTAACAATTTATGATGAAACAATAAAAAGCGACTATAAATTGACAGTTCTGTTCAACATCTATCGTTCATCATGTCATAAACGTTAGCTTATCTTCAATAGGCGTTCGCGGTTTTGAATTAGGTATCTTTTGGGGATATCCGATTTGCATAACAGCTGCAATTTTCATCTGTTCGTCCAGTCCAATATCCTTATAAAACGCTGGATCATGCATATAGGGCGTAATGGTCCAGAGCATGCCAACATCGAAAGTCCAAGCTGCTAGCTGGGCGTTTTGAATAAAAGCAGACACGGCCGCATAATCTTCTTCATAACGAATCGGGTCTGCATCAATCGGAAAATAAATGAGAGCATGGTGCGGTATGGCTAATAAAAAATCTGTCATAGACGCTTTCATCTTCTCCCCTTTTTGATCGCGTTTAATCATCCCACTCCGCTCATAACTCGCTATAATCGCATGAACAAAAGCCTTTCTTCCCTCTCCTTGATACACGTGTATCCGCCAAGGTTCTTTCATATAATGTGTCGGTGCCCAAGATGCATATGTAAAAATCGTTGATAAAGTAAGCTTATCTACAGGATCTCGTTTAAAATTATAGATTGAACGTCTTTCTTGTAACGCCTGTAATAAATCCAATGCATCTCCCCCTTTTATATCGGTTTTATTTTATGTATATATAACCCCATTATATCTCATTGTCTTAAAAGCTGTCAGAGTCAAAAAGATCATAAAAAAAGCTTGCGGGCATCCTGTTAGATGCCCACAAGCGATTTTTTCTATTGAATTTAAATACAGACGAACCTTATTTGTTCAAATTGTAAAATGCACTTAGACCGGCGTACTCACCCATGCCTGATAACTCATCTTCAATACGGAGCAGCTGGTTGTATTTCGCAACGCGATCCGTTCTTGATGGTGCACCTGTTTTAATTTGACCTGCATTCGTTGCAACAGCAATGTCAGCAATTGTTGCATCCTCAGTTTCACCAGAACGGTGTGAGATGACTGCTGTATATCCAGCGCGCTTCGCCATTTCAATCGCTTCAAAGGTTTCTGTCAATGTACCGATTTGGTTCACCTTAACTAAGATAGAGTTACCAATACCTTGTTCAATACCTTGAGACAGCTTAGACGTGTTTGTAACGAACAGATCGTCACCGACAAGCTGGACACGGTCACCAATACGATCAGTTAAAAGCTTAAAGCCGTCCCAGTCGTTCTCATCTAAACCATCTTCAATTGAGATAATTGGGTACTTGTCGACCATTTCAGCATACCAATCAACCATTTCAGCCGACGTGCGTTTGACACCTTCACCTTTAAGGTTGTATACGCCTTCCTCATACATTTCTGAAGCCGCAACGTCCATTGCTAGTTGAATTTCTTCGCCTGGTTTATACCCAGCTGCTTCGATAGCCTCAACGATTGTTTGCAATGCTTCCTCATTTGACTTCAAGTTAGGAGCAAACCCACCTTCATCGCCGACACCTGTATTGTAGCCTTTGTCTTTCAACACTTTTTTCAATGCATGGAAGATTTCTGTGCCCGTACGCAATGCTTCGCGGAATGTAGGTGCTGCTACTGGCATAACCATAAATTCCTGAATATCTACGTTGTTATCCGCATGCTCTCCACCGTTTAAAATATTCATCATCGGTGTTGGCAATGTCTTCGCATTAAATCCACCTAAATAGTTATACAATGGTAATTCCAAATAACTAGAAGCAGCATGCGCAACAGCCATAGACACACCAAGAATGGCGTTTGCACCTAGCTTACCTTTATTCTCAGTACCGTCAAGCTCAATCATAAGGTGATCAATAATGTTTTGTCTCGTCACGTCAATCCCTATAATTTCAGGTGCGATCACATCATTAACATTTTTTACAGCTTGTAGAACGCCTTTGCCTAAGTAGCGATCTTTATCACCATCACGAAGCTCAACTGCTTCGTATTCACCAGTTGATGCGCCACTCGGAACTAAAGAAGCACCAAACCCACCTGACTCTGTAAATACCTCAACCTCAACAGTCGGATTACCTCTCGAATCTAATACTTCTCGTGCGTAAATGTCTGTAATGTATGGCATGTAAACCATCTCTCCTTTAATTGTAATGGTGTATGAAAGTCCTTATTTAATAAGTGAATGACCTGTCATTTCTTCTGGCTTGTCTACATGAAGTAAATCAAGTAATGTCGGTGCCAGATCTGCTAATATACCGCCATCACGAAGTTCTACACCTTGTTTCGTTACGATAACTGGAACAGGATTTGTCGTATGAGCGGTCATTGGTTGACCATCTATCGTCATGACTTCATCGGAATTTCCATGATCAGCCGTTATAATTGCATGACCTCCAAGTGCTTCAATCTTATCTATAATTCGTCCTAAGCATTCATCCACAGTTTCTATGGCTTTGATTGTCGGCTCAAGCATGCCAGAGTGACCAACCATATCTGGATTAGCGAAATTAAGAATGATCGCTTGGTGAGCACCAGAATCAAGTTCTTTAATCAAGGCGTCAGTGACATCATAGGCACTCATTTCTGGTTGCAAATCATATGTTGCCACTTTAGGCGAATCAATTAATACACGCGTTTCACCTGGAAATTCTTGTTCTCGTCCACCACTCATGAAAAAGGTTACATGCGGATATTTCTCCGTCTCAGCAATTCGAAGCTGATTAAGCCCGTTCTGAGAGAGCACCTCACCGACTGTATTATCTAAGTTAACCGGTTTATAAGCAACATAACCATCAACCGTTTCACTAAAGTCCGTTAGCATGACGAAATCGAGATCTTTTGGAACACTTTCACCTCGGTCAAAGTCATGAAAATCCACATTTGCGAACGTCCGCGAGATTTGAATTGCACGGTCAGGACGAAAATTATAAAAGATAATCGAATCCCCATCATTGATTGTGCCAACTGGCTGATCATTGTCATCCGTAATAACAGCTGGAATAACGAATTCATCATGAATACCATGTTCATATGAATCGTCGATCACAGCTTCAGCATTCTTATAATGAGGTCCTTCCCCATAAACCATCGCATCGTATGATTTCTTCACACGATCCCAGCGCTTGTCTCTATCCATTGAATAATAACGGCCAGAAATCGTCGCAAATTGACCAACGCCATATTCGCGCATTTTTTCTTCTGTCTGTTTAATATACGTTTTTGCCGTCTTCGGTCCTACATCGCGTCCATCTAAAAACGCGTGAACATAAACGTCTTTCATATTTTGATCCTTGGCAAGCTTTAGCAAAGCAAATAAGTGGTTAATATGGCTATGAACACCACCATCAGATAGCAAACCAAATAAATGTAAGGCTTTATTGTTCTCTTTTGCCCTAGTCATCGCTTGTATGAACGCTTCCTTCTCATAAAACTCGCCTTTTTCAATCGACAAATTCACCCTTGTCAAGCTTTGATAGACGATGCGTCCAGCACCGATATTAAGATGGCCGACTTCTGAATTTCCCATTTGTCCTTCAGGTAGACCAACAGCAGCCCCACTTGCTTTCAGTTGGCTATGAGGATATGCGTTCCACAGTCTATCGAAATTCGGTTTGTTTGCCTGTTTGACCGCATTGCCTTTTGTTTCTTCACGAATGGCAAAACCATCAAGAATAATCAAGGCAGCTAATGGTTTTTTTTGGTCGGTCATTTTGCGCCAGCCTCCACCAATTTCAAGAATGAATCAACTTCAAGACTTGCGCCACCTACGAGGGCACCGTCAATGTCAGACTGCGCGAGTAATTCATCAATATTTGCTGGTTTCACACTGCCACCATACTGAATGATGACCTGTTCTGCCGTGCTGCTGTCTGTCAACGCGGCAATCACCTGGCGTATGTGTGTACATACTTCATTTGCGTCTGCGCTTGAAGCTGTCTTTCCTGTACCAATCGCCCAAATTGGCTCGTAGGCAATGATTGTTTGGGCAATCTGTTCATGTGTAAGATGAGCCAATGCCTTTTGTACTTGTGTCTCAACGACTGCTTTTGTATCGTTTGCTTCTCTTTCTTCAAGCGTTTCGCCGACACATACAATCGGTGTCAAGCTATGCTTAAATGCTGCATGTGCTTTCTTGTTTACTGTATCATCGGTTTCATTGTAATATTGACGTCGTTCAGAGTGGCCAATAACAACATGTGAGACACCAATATTTTTTAACATTAATGGACTCACTTCACCAGTAAAGGCACCATTTTCTTCATAATGCATCGTCTGAGCGGCGATTTTTAGACGCGTATTTTGTGCGAGCTTCACAAGTTCAGGTAAAAAAGGAAATGGTGCACATACAATCGCATCTATATTATTGCCTGCAGGAAGTTGTTGACCTGCCTCACGTACAAAGTCTTCTGCTTCAGTCATAACTTTATTCATTTTCCAGTTGCCTGCAATCACTTTCTTTCGCATCAAATCACCTCTACCTTTATAATAAATCTCTTATCGATCATTTAGCGCCGCAACACCTGGAAGAATTTTACCTTCCATAAATTCCAGTGATGCACCGCCACCTGTTGATACATGGTCCATATCATCTGCATAGCCAAATTTAGCAACGGCTGCCGCAGAATCACCACCACCGATAACCGTGTAGCCATCTGTTTCAGCAAGCGCTTCCGCAACGGCTTTTGTACCGCCAGCAAATGCATTGTATTCAAATACACCCATTGGGCCGTTCCAAACAACAAGACGAGCGTTAGCAATGACCTCAGCATATGCTGCTCTTGTTTCTGGGCCGATATCAAGCGCTTCCCAGTCGGATGGAATTTGATCGATTGTCACAATCTTTGTGTCAGCTGTCTCAGAAAAATCATTCGCAACGACAACATCCTTAGGAAGAAGTAATTGTACATTGTTTTCTTTTGCTTTATTCATAAAGCTTTTCGCCAGTTCAAGCTTATCTTCCTCAAGTAAAGAGTTACCAATTTCATGGCCTAATGCTTTTATAAATGTATAAGCCAATCCGCCACCGATAATTAATTGGTCTACTTTATCAAGGAGATTATCAATGACATTAATTTTGTCTTTTACCTTTGCTCCACCGATTATTGCGGTAAACGGACGTTCAGGTTTCTCCAACGCTTTTCCGAGCACATCAATTTCCTTCTCCATTAAAAAGCCAGCAGCAGCAGGGAGCAATTCAGCTACGCCTGTTGTGGAAGCATGTGCACGGTGAGCGGCTCCAAATGCATCATTCACATACAGGTCAGCCATGTCTGCGAACGCTTTTGCGAGTTCAGGATCATTTTTCTCTTCTCCCGCTTCGAAACGTACATTTTCTATAAGTAAAATGTCACCTTCACTCATGCGAGATATGGCTTCATTAACTTCTTTTCCATGGACTTCATCTGTTTTAAGAACGTCTATCCCAACCAAATCACTTAACCGTTTTGCAACTGGATCGAGTCGTAATTCTTCCACAGCTGTTCCTTTAGGGCGACCAAGGTGACTTGCTAGTATAACAATGGCTCCGTTGTCCGTTAAGTACTTAATAGTAGGTAAAGCGGCTTTGATACGCGTATCATCTCCGACCTCTCCATCTTTCAGAGGGACGTTAAAATCAACACGGCAAAATACCCGTTTACCTTTAACATCAAGATCATGAAGTGTTTTTTTGTTCATCGAAAACCCCTCCAGTCATTGGTATGTAATACGTGGTTTAATTTCCTTTTAATTCATGAGCGCCTCATATCTGTCATTATAAAGCACTTTTGAAAAAGGGTACATAAAAACATCTATAAAAAGGAAAGACGAAGGAGGCTATGTCCCCCTCCGTCTCAAGATTATCTTATAGTCCTTTTTTGTTCATAAGAAGTGCTAAGTCGATACAACGTGCAGAATAACCCAACTCATTGTCATACCAAGTTACAAGTTTAACTAAGTTGTCTTCCATCACCATTGTTGACAATGCATCAAATACAGTTGAATGTGGGTTGCCAACGATGTCGCTTGATACGAGTGGCTCTTCACTATATTGTGCAATTCCCTTCAACTCATTCTCAGCTGCTTTTTTCAATGCAGCGTTAAGCTCTTCTTTTGTTGCATTTTTGTCAAGCTCTGCGACCAAGTCAACAAGTGAGCCGTCTGGTGTCGGCACTCTAACAGCCATACCGTTTAACTTGCCATCAAGCTCTGGAAGCACCTTACCAACGGCTTTCGCAGCACCTGTTGTCGTCGGAATGATGTTCTGAGCAGCAGCACGCGCACGTCGGTAATCTTTGTGCGGTAAGTCAAGTATTTGTTGGTCATTCGTATAGGAGTGAATTGTTGTCATCATACCACGCTTAATGCCGAATGTATCATGAATGACTTTAACAAGTGGTGCAATGCAGTTTGTCGTACAAGATGCATTGGAAACAATATGGTGCTTGTCTGGATCATATTGATCATCGTTGACACCCATAACTAAAGTAAGATCTTCTTCTTTACCTGGGGCAGAAATAATAACTTTCTTAGCACCTGCATCGATGTGCTTTTGAGCGTCATCACGATGAGTGAAGCGACCTGTTGATTCAATGACGATATCAACGCCAAGCTCTTTCCAGCCAAGATTTGCTGGTTCACGTTCAGACATAACTTTTACTTTTTTCCCATCAACAACGATATCAGTTCCATCTACATGTACGTCCTTATCGAGAACACCATGTACAGAGTCGTATTTCAAAAGATGAGCAAGCATGTTGGCATCTGTTAAATCGTTGATTGCAACAACCTCTAATTCATCATTTTCTAATGCGAGTCTGTATACAATGCGACCAATACGTCCAAATCCATTGATTCCCACTTTTACTGTCATGATTATACTCCTCCTGTGATATGAAATAATTTATTTTAAAGGGAATGGTCCCTTAAAATATGTTGTGCGGCAGCCTCATCAGTAATGAGCACCTTCGTGCGATTCGTTTTAAAATATGAATGAATGGCACGTGCTTTAGAGCTTCCTCCAGCTACTGCAATGACCGAATCGATTGACTGCAAATCTTCTAATTGAATGCCAGCCGTTCTGACTTTGTGAACAATTTGCCCACTGTCATCAAAGTAATACCCAAATGCTTCGCTGGCAGCTTGCATTATTTTTAATGATTCAATGACATCCTCGGATTCTTTCCGCCGTCTCGCCATCGTTAACGCGTCACCAATACCATGAATGATCATATCAGCCTGTTTGATTAACTGCATAACCTCTTGAATGCCAGGCTCTTTCATCATTGATTGGTACGTTGTTTCACTTAAGGGGTCTGGTACATAGAGGAGACGATACGCTCCGTTTGCCTTTTTTGCCATTTGAGCAGCAATTGAATTCGCCTGATTTTCAACATGCTCTCCTAAACCACCACGTGCTGGAACGAACATCATCTGTTCACCATTATCAAGTGGCGTCATCATATCAGCTACAGCAGCCATCGTAGCACCACCGGTTACACCAATCGTCTTCACGTTGTCCAAATGGTTTTTCAAAAAAGACACACAAGCCTGACCCATATACTGCTTAACCCAATTTTCCTGATCACTGTTACCAGGAACGATAATGCATTCTTCCAGTTGTAGTATATCCTGGAGTCGTTCTTCCAAAACATTTAATCTCGTTAACTCACCCATAAATGGTGCGAGTTGCTCTAGAACTAAATGACCCTCTTTTGTTGGTCTCATACCTTTAGGGGAAACGTGTATCAAGCCTTGATCCTGCAAAAAGCGCACTTCACTACGGATTGCCCGTTCTGTTGAATTCGTTTGATCAGCTAATGCTCTACGGCCAATCGGCTGAAACAAATCGATACTCCGCAAAATCATATACCGATCCTGCATCGTTTGAATCAATTCAGGGCATAATTTCTTTTGTAGCTCGATCAATGACTCCATCTCAGTAGGCCCCTATCTTCTGGACACTTTTTGTCCCTGTTGGCTATTTTTTGTCCCTCTTAGGGTAAAAAAATAAGAAATGCATTTCTTATTTATAATATAGCATTGTTTGAAGTACGATTCAATTAAATCGATGCATGTTAAAGGAACTTTATGTAAACTTTCTCAGAAGCCCCAGAAGATGTATGTCTACCGCTAGAACCGGACAGATTTAAGAACCTATCCGGCTATTTGACAGGGCTCATTTTTCATGGAGTAATTGCTTAAGTGTATCGTCGTTAATCTGTTGAGCATTCAACTGTCTTCCTTTGACCTCCACAACTGGAATGACTAATTGGTAGGCTTCTAGCCATTCATCATTCGTTTCAATGTCGCGTTCTTCAATTACAATGTCATACTCTAATTGCAACATATGTAACAGGGCTATAGCGTCCTCACATAAAGGGCAAGACGTTCTCGTATAAACGATCACCGTTTCCACCCGAACCACTCCTTTTGGATTTAGTTATAAAGGTAATTTAACTTATTCGACGGCTTTTAGACCGACAGCACCTGCGATGATACAGGCTAAAAAGAAAAGCCGCTTCCAGCCTGCGGATTCACCGAAAAAGACAATGCCCATTAACACCGCCCCAGCTGCACCAAGCCCGGTCCAAATTGCGTATGCTGTTCCTAAGGCGATATCACGCATTGCCAAGGACAGAAAAATAAAACCAAACGAAAAAGCGATGACAACAAATCCAAGGCGAAGAAGGGTTTTGTGACGGACGTAAACATTAATACTCATGACACCAAAAATTTCACCCAAACTTGCAATCACAAGAAAAAGCCATGCCATCACTTATCCCCTCCTATTTCCACCTGTTGTTCTTGCCCTTTTTCAATTGTTGTCATCTTAATCCCAATAACGCCAAACACAATCAGAGCGATAAACCCGATTTTCGCCCAAGAAAAGTCAGCGTCAAATAATATAAAGTCAATGAGAACAATCGCTGCTGCGCCAGATCCTGTAAATACTGCATATACCGTCCCTGATGGGAGTGTTTCACATGCCTTAATAATAAAGTAGAAACTAAGCACAATGACGATAACCGTTCCTGTCCATTCAAGAAACGTACTTGAGTACTTTAAACCGATGACCCAAAACACTTCCACAATCGCCGCAAGCAATACATAGAACCAAGCCATCATACATCCTCCTCAATTTGTTTACGATGAATCTCGCAAACGTTCATAGCACATATCATTCTAGCATATTGCCCGGTGACGTGCTTTAAAGTAGGTTTAGAAGCTATGCGTCCTTTTGCAGAAATTAGTCCGTCATTATCTATCAACATTATAGTTCTTAGAATACACAACGTTTTTTATTCTTCTTTTGAAACCGTTCGTTCATCTACTAATTCTTCTTTGTTTCTTCAGTTTAGTCATAAAATGTTCAACACTTCATCACAATTACCGATAGTTTCCATGTTATACTGTGTGAGAATGTGTTAAATTCAAACATGCAAAACTATTTCTTTAAAAGGAGTTGCCCATATTGCTTCCTGTCGAAAGGCGTCATCGCATTAAGGAGTTGATACAACAATTTAAGAGCATCAAAATTTCTGATCTGAGCACACAGCTTGGGGTTTCTGAAATGACCGTACACCGTGATATAAAACCTCTCATTGAGGATGGCACGATTATTAAAACATTTGGTGGCATTTCGCTTGCCTCGAATGATCAAACGGTATATCAAAACGGCTGCAAGCTCTGTCATCGAACAGTTGAGGATCGAATGGCGTATAGACTCATCCTTAGTAACCATCAAGTTGAAACGTTTTGTTGTGCACACTGTGGCATCTTACGTCACCAACAATTATCAGATGAAGACGTCGTACAAGCAATCTGTCATGACTTTCTTACAGGTACAACAACGAGTGCTTATCACGCGGTCTATGTGATGGACACATCACTCGATATGCAATGCTGCAAGCCACAAGTACTCCCGTTCCAATGGGGCTCTCATGCCGAAAAGTTTGTAACAGGCTTTGGTGGAGATGTTTATTCATTTAATGAGGCTAATGAGCGACTAATATCTCAAATGCACACTGGAGCCGACTGTTGTTCAACAGGTGAAGAGTAATTCACAGCCGAAACCTGCAAGCGCTTAATACATATATGAAGGGACTGATAACATGAAGCATTACGTCATAATCATTTTTTTAGCTGTTTTACTGACCTTAACCGCCTGTAACAATTCAGAGATCGAAACGAATATGTCCGAAACTGTTCATGAGTTTGAATTTATCACACAGGATCATGAAACATTCTCTAATAAAGATTTAGAGGGGAAATGGTGGATTGCTGATTTTGTCTTTACGAATTGTGTAACCGTTTGTCTGCCGATGACAACAAATATGTCTAAACTGCAAGACATGATGAAGGAAAATGATATTAATGATGTTCAACTCGTTTCTTTTAGCGTTGATCCAGAGAGAGACACACCAGATGTCTTAAAAGAGTATGCCGAAAGCTATGATGCCGATTTGAGTAACTGGGTTTTCTTAACAACGCCTGATTTTCAGACGATTAAAGAGCTCTCTATTAAATCATTTCGCTCAGCTTTAAAAGAAGCACCGGTTGGAACGGACCAAATTACACACGGAACACGCTTTTATTTGGTCAACCCAGAGGGAGAAGTCATAAAAAATTACAATGGGGTCATGTCTGATTCACTAGATGACATTGTAAACGATCTTAAAGTCGTCACAAAAGACTAGGTAAAAAACAGAGGGGGATTTAAAAATGAAAAGAATGTGGTTTTTATTATCAACGCTGATCATACTAGGGGTTTTAGCAGCATGTGGTAGTGACAATGGCAACAACGATGATGAATCTAATGGCGATACGATCGATATTTTAGAGGTTGAATTTAATCCGCCAGAAACAGCTTCTGTTGGAGACACTGTGACACTTGAAGCAATTGTAACTCTCGGTGACGATACAGTAACAGATGCAGAGGTTAAATTTGAGTATTGGATCTCCGGCGATCAAGACAACAGTACGTTTATCGATGGTGTCAACAATGATGATGGAACATACACAGCAGATGTAACTTTTGACCAAGATGCCGAATTCGAAATGTATGCTCATACTGATGCAGCAGATCAGCATACGATGCCTAAACGAACGATAAAGGTTGGAGAAGGTGGTACAGCAGAAGCAGCTTATGCTGAAAATGCTGGTCATGATGATCATAACAGTCATAGCGATCACAATGATGATCAACATGATAGCCATGGGGCGGAGGGCTTTTCGATGCATTTCATGGAGCTTGATAAGATTAACGTAGGCGCTGCCACCGATTTAATCGTCCATTTACATTTAGGAGATGAACCGTTAGAAGATGTTTCAGTGAAATATGAAATATGGCAAGACGGAGATGAAAAGCACGAATGGCTCGATGCTGAAGCGACAAAAGCTGGTGAGTACAAAGCCGTACACTCATTTTCAAGCACAGGAACATACTCTATTCAAATTCACGTAGAAGATGAGAAAGACTTACATGAACATGACACATACACAGTCGACGTTACAGAATAATAGCCTTATAAACGTCAAAGAGGTTGGGACATAACTTAAAGTTTAACTCAAAAGACGAACAATACTCACCATTAGCTCCGGAAATATACGCAGACTCCTGTGGGAGGAAGGCATAGGCGAGACCCCGCAGTGCGTGGGGAAGGAAGGCTAAGACCGCGACGACAATCGCCACGCCTTCATGACCAACATCGTGTTGGCCCGAGGCTCCCCGAGGGGATGGTCGACTAAGTTCGGCGCGTCCTGCGCCAACGTCGACACTAAACCGTCCTGGTTGTCGGTCGTTAAGTTCGGCGCGTCCTGCGCCAACGTCGACACTAAACCGTCCTGGTTGTCGTTCGTTAAATTCGGCGCGTCCTGCGCCAACATCGAACGACTAACCTCCTGTTAGCCCACGGTCGCCTAAGTTCGGTCACGTCCTGTGACCAACGTCGACACTAAAACATCGTGTTTGTCGGTCGATTAAATACGGTGCGTCCTGCACCAACATCGACACTAAACCGTCCTGGTTGTCTGTCGCGAAGTATATTTTCGGAGCGGTCGTATTCTTCGTCTCTTTATTTGATTAAACCTCTTTTGTCCCAGCCTCTCTTAGTTAATTTTTCATTTTTGGATCAAGGGCGTCACGCAAACCATCACCTATTAAGTTAAAGCCGAGCACGACGAGCATAATCGACAGGCCTGGAACAATTAACGTCCAAGGCGCCAGCTGAATAAAATCTCGTGAATCAGCCAGCATTTTACCCCATTCCGGTTTTGGTGCCTTTGCACCTAGCCCCAGAAAGCCTAAAGCAGCAGCTTCTAAAATCGCTGTACCAAATCCCAGTGTCGCTTGAACGATAATCGGAGCGAGACTGTTTGGTAATATATGATGCATAACGATCCGTCCGTTTTTCATCCCTTGAGCACGAGCTGCCATAACAAACTCTTCTTCTCTTAAACTAATCACTTTAGAGCGTACGAGTCGACCAAAAATCGGTATATTAATAATGGCAATGGCGATCAAGGCATTTTGTAGCGATGGGCCTAGAATAGCAACAATTGCAATGGCCAACAAAATACTCGGAAAGGCAAGCAATATGTCAAAAATCCTTGAGATGAGCATATCAATCCAACGCCCATAATAACCCGAGATCACGCCAAGTATTGTTCCGAAAAAAAGCGCACCCGTTACCGCAAAAAAACCGACCATTAATGATATTCTTGCCCCATATGCCACCCGCGTAAATAAATCACGTCCGACATCATCTGTACCGAGCCAGTTTTCAGCAGATGGTGGCAACAAGCGATTTGTAAGAACTTGTCCATCATACGTATACGGCGTAAACAGCGGGCCAAAGATCCCTAATAAAATAAAAAATACGATTACAGAGAAGCCAGCAACAGCCATGCGGTTTTTTCTTAATTGTCGAACAGCATCTCGAAACGGTGACACGACTTCAATATCTTCATCTTCCAGAAGTTGTTGTTGAGGGGCTAAACGCTGGTCTTTATGATCTTTTTCCTCTATCGTCATCCTGTTCCCCCCTTAATACTTAATCCTTGGATCAATGTACGTATAAAGCAGATCAACAATCAGATTAATGATGACAAAAAAGAACGCAACTACTAAAATGCCTGATTGAATAACAGGGTAGTCCCGAAAGCTAATCGCATCAAATACATATCTTCCAATGCCTGGCCAGCCAAAGATCGTTTCAGTTAAAATGGCCCCACCTAATAGCACACCTGTTTGAAGTCCGATAACGGTTAACACAGGAATCACAGCATTTTTTAGTGCGTGCTTATAGACAATAATAAATTGTCCCGCCCCTTTTGCTTCAACCGTTCTGATATAATCCGATTTCATGACTTCAAGCATGCTAGAACGCGTCATACGTGCAATAATGGCCATCGGTATCGTCCCTAATGCGATACTTGGCAAAATAAGATGCTTCAAAACCGTAATAGCTCTTGAAAAATCCAACTGCAACAAAGCGTCCAGTACATAAAAATACGTAATCGGCTCAATCGGATCTCTGCTATTCTCTCTGCCCGTTGCTGGCAGCCAACCGAGCTCTTGAGAAAATACCCATTGTTCCATGAGACCTAGCCAAAAAATTGGCATTGACACACCTACTAACGCGATCAGCATAGCGACATAATCAAACAAAGAATTTTGCTTCCAAGCGCTAATAATACCTGCATTGGTTCCAACAAACACTGCAAATATCATCGCAAAAAAAGTTAACTCTAGAGTCGCAGCAATATAGGGCCATATTTCCTGGGCAATATCCGTCTTGGATCGTAGCGATGTCCCTAAATCACCCTGAAGCAAATCTTGTATATAGATTCCATATTGCACAAAATAAGGCTTGTTCAATCCCATATTTTCCTCAAGATTATTGATCGCTTCCTGTGTGGCGGTTTCTCCCAGAATGACCTGAGCGGGATTACCCGGAATTAAATGTACAATCGAAAATGTAATGAGTGTCATTCCAAATAAAACAGGAATGAGCATTAAGATGCGTCTCATTGTGTAGGCAAACACCATATCACCCCAGTTGTTTTAAAAGCCTTAAACTCATGTCATCTTAGTTAAAGGAAAGGGGCAGCAGCTGAGTGCCACCCCATATCTTTAATCTATTAATCTAGTTCAACCTCAGCCAACGATTCACTTGTCGATGGATGTGGCACATAATTTTTGACAGCTGCGCTAGCTGCTAGAACAGGTGTAGAGTGAACCAATGTGACCATTGGAGATTCTTCCGAAATGATCTTTTGTGCTTCTTTATAAAGTGAAGCACGTTCATCTTGGTCTACAGATACTTTAGCTTGATCAAGCAACTCGTCAACTTCACTATTTTTATAGAACGTCCTGTTACTGCTTCCCGCATTATCCCCATGCAATAAACTGCTTAGGAAATAGTCAGGATCACCATTTGTTCCAGACCAACCGAGCATAAATAGGTCTTGTTCTCCTTGGGCGGTTTTTTCAAGATACGGTGCCCATTCTTCCCTTACAATATTGACATTGATTCCAATCTGACCTAGATTGTTTTGCACGATTTCCGCAACTGTTTCTGGATCTGGCATGTAAGGTCTAGCAACCGGCATTGTCCAAAGATCAATGTCAAATCCATCTGCATATCCTGCTTCTTCCAGTAATGCTTTTGCTTTATCAAGATCATACTCATAACCTGGTATGTCATCATTGTATCCGAGGTAGCCTGGTGGCAATGGGTTTTTCGCTGGATTTGCATAGCCAGCATATAATGCGTCAGCAATCGCTTGACGATCAATCGCATGATTAATCGCTTGACGCACTTCAACCTCATTCAAATATTCCTTTTCAGTGTTCATACCGACGTAGCCAAAGTTGTTTTCTGCACGGGTATATAATTTTAATTCTGATTCGGACTCGACACTCGCAGCATCATCCGGATTCAATCCATCCATGATATCGATGTCGCCAGAGCGGAGTGCAATTAGGCGAGACGCATTTTCTGGAATGACTTCAAAAATGACCTTATCAAGCTTTGGTAAACCATCGACACGGTAATCTTCAAATTTTTCCAAGACAATGGTATCGTCTTTGCTCCAGCTCACAAATTTAAAAGGACCTGTGCCTACTGGATTTTCATTTATAGCAGCTCCGTGCTCTTCTAATGCTTTAGGAGACGTAATTGCGAAGTACGTCATTCCTAGATTTTGTAAGAAAAAGCCAAGTGGACGATTCAAGACAAATTCGATTTCATAATCATTAAGCACATTGATTTCATCAATCACGTGACCGTCATCACCTTTGAAGCCACCAAACATCGTGCCGTACATTGAATAGGCATACCCATCATCACTAAACGCATATTCATGGCTAGGATCTGCCCAACGTTCAAAGTTTAGCTTGACGGCGTCTGCATTAAACGGTTCACCATCATGAAACGTTACCCCTTCTTCAAGCTGGAAAGTGTAAGTCAACCCATCATCTGACACACTCCAGTCATGAGCGAGCGCCCCTTCTAGTTCAAACGATTCTTTTTTAAACTGTAGTAAGCCTTCTAGAACCTGTTTCGTGACTCGTGATGATTCCCCATCTGTCGTACTACCTGGGTCAAGACTTTCCGAATCACCACCACGTGCAAAGACGAGGACTTGTTCATCGTCACTTCCTGCATTATCATTATTCCCACCGTTACTTGAAGTGTCTTGATCATCGCTACATGCTGCAACGATAAGCATGAATGCCCCCAGCAAAGCCAACATCGTGAGCCATCTCAGCTTTTTCATTTTTTTACCCCCATTTAATTTAATATATATTAACCATTACATGAATGGTCAACATCATGAGTGCGTTGAACCCGTTGATAAATGGTTACGTCGTTCAAGTCTTTATTGAACGGTCCGATTGTTTATAAATCGGTAGCTACGATTGATTATGATTCTACCTGCATGAGTGGTTTCTGCTGTTCCTCACTTTGATCGTTATCATTATATAAATGACATGCCGCAAAATGATCTTCTGATACTTCCTTCCATTCAGGCCTCACAGCCTTACAAACATCCATCACATAAGGACATCTTGTATGAAACGCGCATCCAGTAGGAGGATTCGCTGGACTAGGAACATCCCCTTGTAAGATAATCCGATCCTGCTTATCATCCGGATCTGGTAATGGAACAGCCGACAGGAGTGCTTGCGTATACGGATGCTTAGGTGTGTCATATAGGGCATCCTTATTGGCCAGCTCGACCATTCTTCCGAGATACATAACGCCTACTCGGTCACTAATATGTTTGACAACACTTAAATCATGTGCAATAAACACATAAGTCAGATTGAATTGATCTCTCAATTCCTCCATCAGGTTAAGAATTTGTGATTGAACCGAAACATCGAGTGCTGAAACGGGTTCATCACATATAATAAGTTTTGGATTGTTCGCCAAAGCACGGGCAATACCGATTCTTTGACGCTGACCACCACTGAATTGGTGAGGATAGCGCGATGCGTGGTACGCACTTAAACCGACGACCTCTAGCAACTGCTTAACCCTTTCCTTTCGCGCTTGAGCTGACTTCATGCCATGAACAAGCAATGGTTCCCCAATTATTTTTTCTACGGTATGTCGTGGATTTAATGATGCATATGGGTCCTGAAAAATGATTTGCATATCGCGTCGAAGTAAACGCATCTTCTCGTCACTTAGTTCAGTGATCGACTCGTCGTTAAAAAAGATATTACCTTCAGTTGGTTCCACTAAACGCAATAGCGTCTTCCCCGTCGTTGATTTACCACAGCCTGATTCCCCAACAATACCTAGGATTTCGCCTTCCATGACTTCAAACGATACATCATCAACCGCTTTAACCTGACCAACGACTTTACCAAAAACGCCACCTTTTATCGGAAAGTACTTTTTTAAACCTTCAACCTTTAATAACGGTTTCGTCATGTGAGGCCACCTCCCTCTGATCACGTTCATTTAAAAAGCAGCGACTCGTCCGATTATCTCCTATATGATATAAAGGTGGACTTTCTGCAAAGCAACGATCAAATGCATATTCACATCGAGGTGCGAATCGACAGCCGACCATATCTACTTTCGGCTTTGGAACGGTTCCTGGAATTGAATAAAGCTTTTGATTTTTTGCTTTCATATCTGGTAATGAACGAATCAATCCTTTTGTATACGGTTGCTGTGGATCCTTTAAAATTTCTCTTGTCGTTCCTTCTTCAACAACCTGACCAGCATACATGACGACAACGCGATCACAAATTTCGGCAATCACACCTAGATCATGTGTGATGAGTAAGATTGCCATATTCAAATCACGATTTAATTGTCGCATCAAGTCGAGGATTTGCGCCTGGATGGTAACATCTAACGCTGTCGTTGGTTCATCCGCAATCAAGAGATCGGGCCTACATGACATTGCCATAGCAATCATGACACGCTGTCTCATTCCCCCTGACAGCTGATGTGGGTACTCATCAACGATATCGTTGGCACGAGGGATTCCCACTTGTTCGAGTAGTTCAACAGCTTTTTGTCGTGCTTCTCCTTTACCCATTTTGTTATGTATTCTAATAGCTTCAATTAATTGATTGCCAATCGTAAATAATGGGTTTAGTGATGTCATCGGCTCTTGAAAAATCATTGCGATTTCATTACCACGGATTTTTTTCATTTGTTTAAGAGACGTTTGAACGAGATCACGGCCTTTAAACATGATTTCACCACTAACAATTTTGCCGGGTGGGTTCGGTATGAGCTGCATTACAGACAAGGATGTGACGCTTTTCCCACTCCCAGATTCTCCAACGACACCAACGATTTCACCCTCTGATACATTTAAACTCACGCCATCAACAGCCGGGATCTCTCCCTTGTCAGTAAAAAAATGTGTGTGTAGCTCGTTAATATCCAATACGCGTTTTGACAAGATGTGTGCCTCCTTCTCTAAGCCGGTATACCTGATATCTTTTAATCATTCTATTGAAACGAGCCGATAAATATGTCTATGGTGGTCCAGCACAATGAATACGTCGCTCCCTCTAAACTGAATTTACAGAATAAACTTATTCAGTACAATATCACAGCAATTATACAAAAACAAGCATTTTACCAAAATTTAGATAGTAAATTTTCTTAAAAATAAAAATGCACACTTTTATGTATGCATTTTTTAACAAAAAAATCCCTTATTCCACCAATGTGAATAAGGGATTTCCTGTATCGTAAGACACATATACTTCTAGAGCGCGCCCGGGAGGATTCGAACCCCCGGCACATGGTCCCGGAAACCATTGCTCTATCCAACTGAGCTACGGGCGCATGCATGATGTTCATTTTGGACACATAGAATATTATATCGTCATTCATGCAAGATGACAAGTCTTTTTTGTCCGAAGGTTTATTTGACTGCCAAATGGGTATGATGAATGGTGCTATTGTAATTTTTAACAATCCAACGCAAAAGATGGATACGTATCGTTTGACCATCATTGACCTTTTGGTTATTATAAAAATAGATCCTTTGCATGGATTACAGTTACGATATAAGGAGGAAATACTAGATGAATCTGATCCCTACAGTTATTGAACAGACAAATCGTGGTGAGCGTGCCTACGATATTTATTCACGCTTGTTGAAAGACCGTATTATTATGCTCGGTAGCGCTATTGATGATAATGTTGCCAACTCTATTGTTGCTCAGCTGCTTTTTTTAGAAGCTGAAGATCCTGAGAAGGATATTTCAATTTACATTAATTCACCAGGTGGATCCATTACTGCTGGTATGGCGATTTATGATACGATGCAGTTTATTAAACCTGACGTATCTACAATCTGCACAGGTATGGCCGCTTCCATGGGTGCCTTTTTACTTGCTGCTGGTGAGAAAGGCAAGCGCTATTCATTACCAAATAGTGAGGTTATGATCCATCAGCCGTTAGGTGGCACACAAGGTCAAGCAACGGATATCGAAATCCACGCCCGCCGTATTATTCAAATGAAAGAAAAAATGAACCAAATTCTAGCTGAACGTACAGGGCAGCCACTAGAAGTCATTGAACGCGATACAGACCGCGACAATTTCATGACCGCTGAAAAAGCCGTTGATTATGGTTTAATTGATAAAGTAATGGTTAAAAAGCCATAAAAATCGTAAAAACATGCAGCTTTGATAACTATCAGGCTGCATGTTTTTATATTCATTAATAATCATTTTCCAACAAACTCTACGAGATGATCTAACGCTTCTGCTTCATCTGAACCATCAGCTATAAGTGTCATTTTTTCACCCGTTGCAATCGCTAAGCTCATAATCCCCATAATACTTTTAGCATTAACCTGTCGTTGATCTTTTTCTATATACAAATGCGCGGAATATCGATTTGCTTCACGTACAAATTGAGCTGCTGGGCGAGCTTGAAGACCTGTTTTCAAGCTTACGATAACGTCTTTTTGAATCAATATATTCAACCCCTTCCTACAAAACCGCTGTCATCCTCATAACGAAAAGTGGTTTACTTTCATTATATACAGCAGAAACAGGGCTATTTTGCTAAATTAGCGATCATTATATCATGGAAAAGGGCAAGAAGGAATAACTAAAGGATAAAAAATCATTATATCTTTTGTCCCATTCGGATTTTATCCGCAAAGTCATCAATTTTTTTCAGGCGGTGGTTAACACCCGACTTCGAAATCTTTCCACCAGATACAAGTTCTCCAAGTTCTTTTAGTGATACGTCTTCATGCTTAACTCGAAGCTCTGCGATTTCCCGCAACTTATCCGGTAATGTATCTAAGCCAACCGTTCTTTCTATTAATTTGATGTTTTCAATTTGTCGGAAAGCCGCTCCTATCGTCTTATTTAAATTTGCTGTTTCGCAATTTACCAAACGATTGACAGAGTTACGCATATCGCGCACGATCCTCACATCTTCAAATTTAAACAACGCATTATGAGCACCAATAATATTAAGAAATTCAGTGATTTTCTCCGCTTCTTTAATATAGCAAATAAATCCGTTCTTTCGCTCTAGCTTACGGGCTCGGAGATTAAATTGATTCAAGACATCACAAAGCGCGTCATTATGCTCCATGTAAAAATTAAAGATTTCGAGGTGATATGAAGAGGTTTCAGGGTTGTTAATTGAGCCACCCGCCAAAAATGCACCACGAAGATAAGATTGTCTGCAGCATTGTTTTTTTACATACGCTTCCGATATCGTTCTAACAAATTGATAAGACCCTTGCATAATATCTAAATCAGCCAACACCTTCTCCGCCTGATTCGCCATCCTTACGATATAGACGTTATTCTTTTTTAGCTTCATTTTTTTTCTAACTAAAAGCTCTACAGGTAGATCATACAACGACTTGATCAATGTATAAATCCGCCTAGCAATCGCAGCGTTTTCGGTTTGCACGTCAAGTACATAACGCTGCCTTGATAAAGAAATAGCGCCGTTCATTCGAATTAATGCTGCTAACTCTGCTTGGGCACAGCACGCCTCTACATCAACACCGGTTAATTCCTTTTTAATTTCTGAGGCAAATGACATCATGACCACCTCCTTTTACCAGACTGTCTATTATTTTGTATGATCGATCAAGGAAAATAATAAATTTGCAATTTTATCAGTATCGTGACGCAAGGTAGCGCGGGCAAGGCGAATAATATCACCTTCAATGATCCGGAGACCGAGTGCCAATAGACGGTCTATATCATAAACGACAGGCTCTGCATTTTCCTCTGCATAAACAGCTCTAACGTTTTTATTGATCGGTTCGTTATGGACGACAATCGCGTCAACAGATCCATGACCGACATGATCAAAAATGGCTTGCACATGATCAGCAGCTGTATACCCTGTCGTCTCTCCTGACTGTGTCATTACATTACATACGTAGACAACTTGCCCGGCTGTTTTTTTGATCGCCTCGTCTATCCCTGGGATTATGAGATTCGGCATAATGCTCGTATACAAACTACCTGGTGCAATAACGACAAGGTCGGCGTTTTCGATCGCTTTAATAGCATTTGGCAGTGGGTGAACTGGTTCCGGACTCAGAAAGACCCGTTCAATTCGTTTATTTGCCAAAGGGATATGAGACTCGCCTGATACAATCGTTCCATCTGTCATCTTTGCATGCAAAGACATGCTCTCATTTGAGATCGGATATATTTTTCCTTTTACATTTAAGACACGAGATATTTCTTTTATACCGGTATAAAAATCGCCTGTCACAGAAGTCATTGCTGCTAAGAGGAGGTTCCCCATCGAATGCCCTGACAAGCCATTACCGACGGCAAATCGATGCTGAAACAATTCAAGTAACATCGGTTCAGCATCTGACAGTGCCGCAATGACGTTACGAATATCGCCTGGAGCAGGTATAGCCATTTCACTGCGTAACCTTCCCGTGCTACCACCATCATCGGCTACTGTCACAAGCGCTGTTAAATGGATGGGCATGTCTTTTAAGCCACGAAGTAGGACTGGCATACCAGTTCCTCCACCGATCACTACAACACGCGGGTGCTTAAGTTTATCCATACTTAATGCCCCTTTCTTTTATCAATGTCTCGGTGGGTAATATGTGTAATATAAGCAGTTGATAACTGTTTTGCAAAATACTCCGCCAATGCGACAGAGCGATGTTGACCTCCTGTGCAACCGATGGCAACAACGAGTTGGGATTTTCCTTCTCGCTTATATTGCGGCAGCATAAACTGCAATAAATCAATGACCTTTTCATTAAACTTCTGTGTGTCAGACCATTTGAATACATAAGAAGCGACGTCTGTATTTAATCCTGTTAAAGGCTGTAAATGGCTAACATAGTGCGGATTAGGCAAAAAGCGAACGTCAAACACAAGATCAGCGTCAATTGGAATACCGTACTTAAAGCCAAAGGACAACATATGAACTGAAAAGATGTTTTGTTCTTTTTCTTTATATGCCTTAAGAATTTCTTCACGTAATTCTTTAGGCTTCAGAGACGTCGTGTCAATAATACGTTGAGCTCTGCCTTTTAATTCATCAAGCATTTGCCTTTCGAGTTTGATCCCTTGGAGGGGAAGTCCACCTTTTGCCAATGGATGTGACCGACGTGTTTCTTTATAACGGCTAACGAGTGCTTCGTCCTTCGCATCAAGGAAAAGGATTTGCTCATCGATCCAGCTTTCATGACTTAGAACGTCAAGAGAATCAAATAATGAATCAAAAAACTCTCTTCCTCGTAAATCCATGACGAGAGCTACTTTTTGTATGTTATTCGTCGCATCACGCATTAAATCGAGAAATTTTGGTAATAAAGCTGGTGGTAAGTTATCGACACAATAAAAGCCCAAATCTTCTAGGCTTTGAACCGCGACCGTTTTGCCGGCACCTGACATTCCAGTGATGATCACTAATTTCGTTTCTCTTTCTGTTTGTGTCACTTATAATCGCTCCTTAATATCCGGTTGGATCTATACGCATATCAATTAATTTATATTGTTCTGTGTAGAAAAAAGAACCGTACAGCATCTTTCTTGAGGTTAGGATATGTTTAAATATAGCTCGATCACCTTCAGCCATTGGCAGATTCATCACATGCTTTGTGGGGACCCATTCCAGCTCTCCCTCTCTGCAATGTTCAATTAAGCGACCACTATATTGGTCGCATACGAAGGTAAACATCATCCATTCTTGCAATACGTTGGCACCGTCCAAGATGTTGAATGTAAACGTACCAATAAGTTCAGGCTGAATTAATTGAAGATCCGTTTCCTCTCTAAATTCCCTAATAACAGATTCTTTAATTGATTCCCCTTGTTCCATCTTGCCGCCAGGAATAGCATACCAACCACGTCTAGGCTTTTTAAGCAATAAAATATGATCATCCTTTAACAGGATACAGTTCGTTACGCGTTGCACCGTCATCACCCTTTTTAAAGCTTTTCGGACCTCTTAAGCGAAGCTAATTTTATCTTAAGCTACCATTAATGTGAAATGGGGGATACTGTTATCGTTTCTGATGGTGAAAAGTATAATAGGACATCTTACCCCATACTTATTATACAATGAATAAAGCTAAATCTCTATATACTCTAGTGATTAATGTCCCAACTCGCGCATAGTCTTTTGCTAACACACCAAAAAAAGGCGCAGATGCTATGCACCTGCGCCCAAAACGTATATTAATTAAAAGGGGGTCAATTAATTAATTATATTGTACCCCATATATATTTCGTGCGTGTTACAGCCGCGTTAAGATGCAATTACTTTTAAAAACAACTGTTAGATCATCGAATTACATCGTAGCAGACTTTGCTTTTTCATTTAATTCTTCGATATAAGCTTGAGCGGCTTCAGCAGCAATGCTACCGTCTCCTGTTGCTGTGACAATTTGACGCAGTTCCTTGTCACGAATATCTCCTGCTGCAAAGACACCAGGTACGTTCGTTTCCATTTTGGCATTTGTAGGAATATATCCTTCCTCGTTTAGAATGCCAAGGTTTTTAAATGGCGCACTTAATGGTACCATACCGATATAAATGAATACACCATCAATTTCATGGTCGTACGTTTCATTTGTTTCTCTATTTGTTAGCGTAATACTTTCTACTTTACCATTAGGTCCGTTGATTTGTTCTGGAACGGTATTCCAAATAAAGTCGATCTTATCGTTGTTAAAGGCACGCTCTTGAATGATCTTTTGCGCACGCAATGCATCACGACGGTGGACTATCGTTACTTTTTTAGCAAATTTCGTTAAATAGATCCCCTCTTCAACAGCTGAATCACCGCCTCCAATGACGACAAGATTCTTATCTCTAAAGAAAGCACCATCACAGACCGCGCAGTAAGAAACGCCACGACCACTCAAGTCCTCTTCTCCTGGAATGCCCAGTTTTTTGTGCTGAGCACCTGTTGTAATAATTAACGTTTTCGTTTTATATTCTTTCTTACCTGCTTTGACTAATTTGTAGCTACCATGATCAACGACATCATCTATATCACCGTACGCATACTCTGCGCCGAATTTTTTGGCGTGTTCAAACATTTTATTGGATAGATCTGGTCCAAGAATATGATCAAATCCAGGATAATTTTCTACATCCTCTGTGTTTGCAACTTGACCGCCAGGAATACCTCGTTCAATCATGAGCGTATCAAGATTAGCCCTGGAAGCGTACACTGCGGCCGTCATGCCCGCTGGTCCCGCTCCGGCAATTATGACATCATACATACGTTCATCGGACATTTAAAATCGCCCCTCTTTCTCTTTTTTATCGTGCTATATAATCAAGCTATAATCATCTTACAGCGATCACATCACAACGTCCACTTATCTGCTCAAATACTAACGGCTAGGAACGCTTTCTGAACACAACTGGGGATACAGCTTACAGCCTTCTTTCCAAAGCTTATGAGCTTCGTCTGTTTCACCAAGAACAGCAGCTGCCTTGCTATACCATCTATAATATGATGGACTATTGACAAATGATTTTATAAGCCCGGTAAACCTCGTGTACGCCGATTCATAATAGCCTAATCTTGCTAGACTAACAGCTAGTCTTAGTTTTTGCTGTTCATGGACTGGATATACATTCAGTAGCGTCTCGCTAAAATCTTTATAAGCTTTGTCATGACGTTGTTTATAAAAAACAGCCAAGTTCATCAAACTATTTAAATTACCCGGTTCTTCCGCCAGCAATTCTAACTCCATTTGAATGGCTTGTTCCTCAGAAACCGCGTAAAACAGGGCACATGCATAGTCGTGCTTCGCTAATGGATATTCAGGATAAAGTGCCATCATTTCATTTAACAATGGTAGCGCCTCATCCCATTCGTAATGCTCCATATGGTAAAAAATGGTCTCCTGGAGCATGAGCAGCTCGTCTTCTTCAAAATCCCAATCGTCATCATCAGCCTCGTCAATATCAAGCATGTCTAAGAGGTTTTTCGTCTCTACTGCAAAGTCTCCATCGGGCTCAAGTTCAAGATAGGTTTCTGCATATTTACGTGCGTCATTCAACAATCCAAGATGTGCGTAGTTGTTGGCAATTAAATAATAACAATCAGTATATTTCTCTTTATAGTCATTAAGTACGGCAACGAGCAATTCGTTAGCCTTTTCGTACGAGCCGATTTCTGTATAAATAATAGATTGTTGACATCTGTATAATGGATCATGTGGCTTCATAAAAATCGCCTTGTTCAACCATTTAAGTGCAATATCAAACTTTCTTTTGCGAAAGGCTTCTACCCCTTTTGCAAAATAAAAATCCCCCTCGGGAATAAATGGCACTAATTTATTATTATGAGCAGATGTCGTTTGTTTCGTTACTTGCATGGGGCTCCCCCTAAAAGGTCAATTTCCGATCAATTATAACATATTCAATGTTAAAAAGACATAGATGGTTCCTATGCTTAATGTGGCATAAGAGGTTTTGACTGGAAATGGAAAAGTGTAAGCGTTCGTATAAGAAGAACAGCGAAGGGCACGGATAAATGTTAACGGATGCTATTGATGCAATTGATCCTATTTATCGTACAAAAAAAGAAGCTCCTAGGCGTAAAAGAGCTTCTCTACAAAGTAAAGAGTGGTCTATGCTTTTGTGCATTGAAGATCAATCATACTTCAACAGGATGAACAGCTTCATCAATTAACTGATCCAATTCATTTTTAAACGCCGATTTCTGTCCAGTTGACCAGTTTAGCGTTTGCGCCATAAACGTCACAATCGCACCTTTATACTGCCTTACCCAATCAATATTAAAATATAATGCACCAGTTCGTCTCACAAAAAAGTCAGCAGGTTTATAAGCCATTTCAAATTCTATTGCGTAAACGAGTTGAGCAAATACAAGTGGAGGAAGATCTGCGATTGCAGCATCATTCTTCTTCGATTGATAAATATCATAAACGACATCAACATTTGATCCATACATTTGCACGAGCCGCGTCGCATCTGGGTGATCAATGCCTAAGTCCGAACCAACAGCTACCTTCTGTTTCATAAAGGCTTCAAATTTTTGCGAACCACCCACATCACCGCCTGAAATAGGCAAGTGAATGGTTTGTGACTCAGAATAAAGAATATTATCTTCCTTCTTCAATTGATCAACAACTTGATCAACAACATCTTCAGCCATTTTTCGATAACCGGTCAGCTTTCCACCTGCAATAGAGATCAATCCTGTATCAGAAATGAACACCTCATCCTTACGCGAGATATCACCAGGTTTTTTACCTATTTCTGCAATTAATGGACGTAGCCCACTCCAGCTCGATGCCACATGTGCTTCTGTCAATTTTAAGGAAGGAAACATGTGATTAACCGCATCAAGAAGATAATTGCGATCTTCGACTGTAACCGTTGGATGAGATTTATCACCTTTATAAAGAGTATCCGTTGTTCCCACATACGTACTTTGATCTCGAGGAATGGCAAAAATCATTCGTCCATCTGGTGCATCAAAATAAACCGCCTGCTTCAAAGGGAAATGATCACGGGAGAAAACAAGATGCACACCTTTCGTTAACATTAACGATTTTTCATTTCGGGAACCGTCGAGATCACGGAGTTCATCTACCCAAGGTCCTGTTGCATTAATCACTTTTTTGGCGTAAACGGTATAGGTTGCACCCGTCATCTGATCTTCAACAATCGCACCAATTATTTTGTCATTTTCATTGTAAACACATTCAATGACTTTTGCGTAGTTAATCGCTTTGGCACCCATTTGTACAGCTTTTTTTATAACTTCAATCGTCAATCTCGCATCATCCGTTTTATACTCTACGTAATAGCCTGCTCCTTTAAGATCTGAACGTTTAATCAGCGGCTCCTTTTGAAGTGCTTGCTTTGCACTTAACATTTTACGTCTTTCAGTTCTCTTCACGCCAGCAAGTACATCATATAAACGTAATCCAGCATTTGCTGACACCGGACTAAACGTTCCACCTTTATAAAAAGGCAGCATCATCCACTCTGGCGTCGTTACATGTGGTCCATTTTCATATACGATGGCCCGCTCTTTACCGACCTCTGCCACCATTTTGACCTCCAGCTGCTTTAAGTAACGCAATCCACCATGAACGAGCTTCGTAGATCTTGAGGATGTACCTGCAGCGAAATCTTGCATTTCAACAAGCCCGGTCTGTAATCCCCGTGTTATTGCATCAAGGGCAATGCCTGCACCTGTTATTCCACCTCCAATAACAAGCACATCTAATCGTGTGTCACTTAATTGTTCAAAGATCTCTTCACGCATACTACTCGAAAATACTGCCAACACCACCACTCCCTTGTAAAAACACTCCATATATGACGTATCCGTCGTAAAAAACCACAAACCCAATACGCGTCTGTATTAGTCGTTTGTGGTTTCATCTAAACGATATCCTCTTCATATTAACTCATTTAAGTTTATCACAACACACAATTGTATTAAACAATGATGATCATATTAATACAATATGTATGAGAACTTGCCAACATGCCTTTACTATATTCCGCTTGGCAAAAATATCATCTTATTGTTCTTGACTATTCTTTAGTGCCATCTCTTCTTTTGAATAGATGACCTGCATAGGATTTCCACCTACAAATGCTCCCGCTGGAACATCTTTGTGAACGAGTGTACCAGCTGAAACAACTGCGCCATCACCGATCATGACACCTGGTAAAATCGTTGTATTCGCCCCAATCATAACATTGTCACCAATAACAACCTCACCGATTCGATATTCTTTAATTAAATATTCGTGTGCCAAAATCGTCGTGTTATAGCCAATAATGCTGTTGTGGCCTACTGTAATTTTCTCTGGAAACATAATATCTGGCATGACCATTAATGCAAACGCCGTTTCCTTGCCGACCTTCATACGCAGAAACAAGCGGTACATTTTGTTCTTTAATGATACAAAAGGCGTATAGCGTGCCAGCTGAATAATGATGAAATTTTTCATAACCTTCCAGAAGGACACTGTTTTATATATCCGCCATAAAGAATTAGCTGTTTCGACGCTAAACCGTTCTGTTCTGCGCATGCTGTCACCTCAAATCGATCTATTTAATTCACTTGTCCACATCACTTATTTATGCCGACAATTGAAAGTAAGTCTGTCATACTTTGTAGCATATATGTTGGCTCATAAGAATGAAGTGTTGCCTCACCTTTTCCAGTCCATGCAACGCCTGCTGTTAAAACATGTGCGCGGTGACCAGCTTCGATGTCATGATAGTTATCCCCAATCATGATCGTTGTAGCCGGATCGCCTCCTAGTTCTGTCATCGCTTTTAAGACAGGCTCAGGATGTGGCTTTGGCTGTGTAACGTCATCAAGCGTTACAATCGTGTTAAACATGTCCTTCAGCCCAGTGACCTCAAGTCCAAGGTCAACCCCTTGTCGCATCTTTGTTGTGACAATCCCTAAAGCAAATCCTGCTTCCTTAAGTGTATGGAGGACGTCAACAACATGAGGAAATGGCTTCACATACTGTTCATGATGAGCAAAATTATGCGCTCTATACGTTGCGATCAAATCTGCCGAACGACCAGGCGCTATCTTTTCAAATGTTTCCTCAAGGGGTGGTCCGTTAAATGATAGAATATCCTCTTTCGTAAACGAATAACCGTAGTGGTTAAATGTATGAAGAAAAGATTGAATAATTAACTCATTTGTATCTATTAATGTTCCATCTAAATCAAAAAGAATTGTACGTATGGACATGCTCCTGTTCCTTTCTATCTCTATATTGATGTTTCGGCTTACGCTGCCAGAAGACTGCCACAAGCATTGTGAGTATAATCGCTGTTATTAATCTAATAAGCAATAACGGCCAGACAGGGATACCGAGCGGGATAAAAATGAGTGTATCCTCGACAACCGCGTGACATGACACGAGAAATATTAAAGCTAAATACATATCCCGCCTTGATACGCCATCTTCTTTTACCGCCTGAATCATTAAACCTGCACCATATGCAAGACCAATTGTTAAGCCGGCAACAAGTGTCATTGACGCGTTTTTATCCATGCCGAGCATGCGTGTAAATGGTGATAAATGGTTTGACCATTGGTGCAACCACCCTTTTTCACGTAAAAATTGCATGACGATCATAAGTGGTATTACGATCAAGGCAAGCTGTAAAACGGCGATAACTGCGGTTTGCAGCCCGTGTAAAATAATATCTGTCCATCCATCTAACATGACATTTGCCGATGAAATCATACCGTATTGAGCTGATTCAGATCCACCTTGCCAAACGATATTGATGACAACAGCTGACATAAGTGCAAGACCTAGTCGAATACCAGAAATGAGCCACCAGCTGACACCAACTTTTGAAGCTACGGTTGACTCGATAAACAAATTATGGGAGAACGACAGCATTAATGCCATGATGAATACTTCTTTGACTGTGAAATCAAATGACACGATCGCTGCAATTCCAGCATATAAGTTGAGTGCATTTCCGAGCACGAGTGGAACAGCTGCTTCCCCCGATAAGCCAAGGAGCCCCATAACGGGCTCAAGCTTTGTCATTAACCACGGCAATATCGGTGTATATTGTAAGATTGTTACAAGTAACGTAATCGGAAATATGACTTTGCCGAGCGCCCAAGTTACATGAAGGCCTTGACGTAGTCCTCTTAACATCGTCCCTTTCAATCAATCTCCCTCTTTTCCACCCCTACATTAGCTTCTCCGTTTGCCATCGTAATGGCGGTCAGCCATGCCAGTTTTACGACGATAAATCATAATTGCAATTGCTACAGCAATAATCACAATAGAGATAAGCTGTGCTTGACGAATTTCTCCAAAGACGTATAAGCTATCTGTTCGCATGCCTTCTATGAAGTAGCGACCGACTGAGTACGTCATTAAGTAGCTTAAGAACACTTCACCTCGTAAAGGATTCTTGCGGCGAAGCCATAATAAAAGCGCGAAAACGAGCAAATTCCAAACCGATTCATAGAGAAACGTTGGATGATACATCGTTCCACCAATACACATTTGATTCATTATAAAATCAGGTAAATATTGATGAAAGCTGTTATATGCCGCTTCCGACAGAGGACCACCATGGGCTTCCTGATTCATAAAATTACCCCAGCGCCCAATCGCTTGTCCTAAAATAAGGCTTGGCGCAGCAATATCGGCAATTTGCCAGAATGATAATTTTTTCACTCGAACAAATATAATAGCAACAATTACTGATCCTATTAAAGCACCATGGATGGCGAGGCCACCTTCCCATATTGCAAAAACACTCCACCAAGGACCATCAGCATATTGATCCCATTCAAAAATAACATAATACATTCGGGCAAATAAAATTGCAAATGGAATCGCAAATACGACTAAATCGACCATCGTATCCTTTTCAAGCCCGAGACGATTTGCCTCCCGCGTTGCTAAAAACAAGCCAAGAAAAGCACCCGTTGCAATAATAACCCCATACCAATAAATCGGCAGTGATCCAATTTCTATAAATACGCGATCTATTCCCGGAGCATCACACGCCATACCATCACTCCTTATCTATATCTTCTTTTTGTTGCTCAATCATTGCGGTTAACCGTTCAGAGAATTCTTCTGCAGCGTTAACGCCCATGCGTTTCAAACGGAAATTCATGGCAGCCACTTCGATAATGACAGCAAGATTTCGTCCAGGTCGAACAGGTATCGTTGCTCTCGGCAAGCATACGTCCATTATTTTCATCGTATCATCGTCAATTCCAAGGCGATCATACTGTTTCTTTTCGTCCCATAATTCCAAGTTAATGATTAAGGAAATTTTCTTATAGTTACGGACCGATCCAGCCCCAAATAACGTCATTACATTAATAATACCAAGCCCTCTTATTTCGAGTAAATGCTCAATTAACTCCGGAGCATTACCAACAAGCGTATCATATTCTTCTTGTCGAATCTCAACACTGTCATCGGCAACGAGTCTATGTCCACGTTTCACCAGTTCAAGCGCGGTTTCACTTTTACCAACGCCACTTTGACCAGTAATTAAAACGCCAACACCGTAAATATCAACTAAAACACCGTGTAAAGCCGTCGATGGAGCAAATTTGGCTTCCAAATAATTGGTTAGGCGACTAATGACTCGAGTTGTCTTTCGAGGCGATTGTAAAATTGGGACACCTGCATCATCAGCAGCTTCTTTTAAAATATCAGGGATGTCCATGCCTCTTGAAATCACAATTCCCGGTGTAATATCAGTACAAAGGCGATTGGCACGGTCATATTTTTCTTCTTCAGTTAAATCAAGAAAATATGCCATTTCTGTTTTTCCAATTAATTGAACACGTTCTGCTGGATAAAACTTGAAATACCCAGTCATTTCAATTCCTGGACGATGAATATCACTCGTAATGATTTCTCTATGTATGCCATCTTTTCCGGCGATCAGTTCAAGCGTGAAGTTTTTCAGCAGATCTTCTGTACGTACCTTGTCCATCATGAGCCTCCCAATATATGAGTTTTGTCAGCTGTCGAACGCCATCTAGAACGAACAACAACGAGGTCTTGAGGTCAATCACAATCACATTTATTGTAGCATAAAAACATCGTGGGAACGATTGAACAGATAAAAAAAATAAGAATCCGCAAGCCGTGTAAGCTTGCGAATTACAAGTATTGCTGTTTATTACTTAGCATCTTTTACGAGCTTGTTAAGTATTAAATTCAACACAGAAATAATGACGGCTGCCAATACAGCTGTGCCAAAATGATCAATGACGAATTCTTCCTTTATGACCATTTGCGTAAACCAAAGCGTTGTCGCATTAATGACGAATAGAAAAAGCCCGAGACTAATAAATGTAATCGGCAAAGTAAACATGATGAGAATCGGCTTTACGATCGTATTAAATAACCCTAACACGACGCTTGCAAGGATGGCCCATCCAAAGCTTTCAATGATAAACCCGTCCAATAGCTGCGCGGCAACAACGAGCGCTACAGCATTCAGTAAAATGGAAATCACCCATTTTAGGAACATCACTGCACCTCCGACTCATTCGGTATGACTAAGATGGCGACTAAGTATACAAAAAACAAGGTAAATGCACTAAACAGCATACCTGCTACGAAAATGAGCCTAATTAAAGTCGCATCGATTTTAAAATAATCTTCAAGGCCACCACATATGCCTGCGATCATGCGCTTTGACTCTGAGCGATACAATCGTTTCGTCATACTCCCACTCCTTTTAAATTCGTTGTTTTAAACCTGTGTAAATTTTTCCAATACGCTTTATCCGCTGATCAAGCTTTGTTAAAGTCCCAAATGTAATATTGCTCTCGGCCTAGACGTTTCTGCGCGGCTTTTTTCTCATCGGCAGAAGGACCTTCATAACTTTTAAATCTCTCCAGCATACCCCCAGCTTGAGATGCATGGGCAAGAACGGCTTCCATTTTTTTATCAAACCATGGGAGTACGTCAAAGGTTACGTCTGGTTCTCCGAGTACATCTACTCTATTATTTGCAATTGCATGTGTCCAAACTGTCGGACGCTCTGCTTCATCAATCATCCGAATTGCTTCAATCGCAGCTGCTCCCATCGCATTATGATCTGGATGGACAGCATAGCCTGGATAATGGGTTATGACAAGGCTAGGCTTGATATCCTCGATATATTGTTTAATGTGTTGGGCCACTTCTTGACGGTCTTCGTATTCCATCGTTTTATCGCGATAGCCAAGCATATGCAAGTCGATATCGAGTACGTTACATGCATCGATTAACTCTTGTTTACGAATTTGCGGCAATGTTTCTCTGTTCGCAAAAGTTGGCTTACCCATATTACGGCCCATTTCCCCAAGCGTTCCACATAAATAGGTTACAGGAACACCTTCTTCACGAAATTTTGCGATCGTTCCTGCTGTTCCAAATGACTCATCGTCTGGATGAGGAAATATAACAACGACATGTGATTCCATAAAAGTCACCTTTCTCTCTTTATATCGCTTTAAAGCAAACATCTGTATTTATTGTTTAGTATAAGCTTGTATGATTAATAGTCAAAAGGGGTTTCACTAATTTGTAATGCGACCATTAAACGGCCTTCACGATCATGACCTGCCATGAGCAATTGATTGCCATTATGCATCGTCCAATCTGTTAAGCCTTCAGCGTAAATCCAACCTTTATCCATTTTCAATCCAACTCTGTATGAATGACCATCTCCGACAATTTTAGCTTGGTTAAAAGCAATCGATGCATTACGCACATAAGCCCCTACATTGTAGGAACTCTTATCAAAATGACTGGCATAAGCACCATTTGTCGTTTCTATATGAATATACACATCTCTGTTTACAAATGAATCTAATTTTTCTTGAACACGTTCAATCTGAATTGGTTCCATTTCGTTTCCCTCCTAGTTCTCCTTTACATTACCGAAATGACTGGAATGCGTCAAAAATTAAGTATTGAACTTAACACATAATCGATAAAACTCTCAAAAAATGAAAATGAGCTATTCCATATTAATCGAGGAATAGCCCTAATCAGTCGTCGTTTTATTAAACGCCTGCCTTTTCTTTCTCGCTCCAAGCTTCTTCTGTACGTTTTTTGTCACGGTCAAGTATCGGGGCCAAATATTTACCTGTATAAGATACATCACTGGTGGCCAAATGCTCTGGAGAACCTGTGGCAATAATTTGTCCGCCACGGTCGCCTCCTTCTGGTCCGAGATCAATAATGTGATCAGCGACCTTTATGACATCGAGATTGTGCTCAATGATAAGAACGGTATCACCATTATTTACAATACGTTGAAGCACATCCATTAATCGTTTAATGTCATCGGTATGAAGCCCTGTCGTTGGCTCATCCAAAATATAAAACGATTTGCCATTGGAGCGTTTGTGAAGTTCACTCGCTAGCTTCACACGTTGCGCCTCTCCTCCTGATAATGTTGTCGCTGGCTGCCCAAGCTTGATATAGCCTAAACCTACATCATCTATCGTTTGGAGCTTACGTTTAATTTTAGGAATGTTGGCAAAGAAGTCTAACGCTTCCTCTATTCTCATTTCCAATACGTCGGATATGTTTTTACCTTTATATTTAACTTCAAGCGTTTCTCTATTATAGCGTTTCCCCTCGCACACTTCACAAGGCACGTACACGTCAGGTAGAAAATGCATTTCAATTTTTATAATGCCATCCCCACGACATGCTTCACAGCGTCCACCTTTGACGTTAAAGCTGAAGCGGCCTTTTTTATAACCACGAACTTTCGCTTCATTTGTTTGGGCAAAGACATCTCGAACGTCATCAAACACACTCGTGTATGTCGCCGGATTTGATCGTGGTGTCCGCCCAATTGGTGACTGGTCAATGTCGATAACCTTTTCAATATGCTCAATACCGTCAATTGATTGATGCGCACCAGGCTTGATTTTCGCGTTATTCAGCTTTTTGGCAAGTGCTTTGTACAACACTTCATTTACGAGCGTACTTTTACCCGAGCCTGATACACCTGTTACGACGTTCAACAAACCGATTGGGATACGGACATCAACCTGCTTTAAGTTGTTTTCTGATGCACCATTGATGTCTATATATTTTCCGTTTCCTTCTCGTCGAGAACTTGGCAGTGGAATGAATTTCTGTCCAGATAAATATTGTCCGGTCAGTGATTTTTTATGCTTCATTACCTTTGCAGGTGATCCTTCAGCAACAATTTGACCACCATGCTCTCCAGCACCTGGTCCGATATCAATAAGCCAATCTGCCGCAAGCATCGTGTCTTCATCATGTTCAACAACAATAAGTGTGTTATCAAGATCACGCATCTGCTTTAAGGTGTTAATTAACCGATCGTTATCCCGTTGATGTAAACCGATTGATGGCTCATCAAGTACATATAAAACACCTGTCAAGGCTGACCCAATCTGCGTCGCCAGTCGAATACGTTGTGCTTCTCCACCTGAAAGCGTCCCAGCCGCACGAGATAGTGTTAAATAGTCGAGCCCAACGTTGTTCAAAAATTCTAAGCGTGCAGATATTTCTTTTAGGATTAAACGGGCAATTTGAGTTTCCTTCTCTGTTAATGTTAAGCCTTCAAAAAACGCTTTTACTTCCATAATCGAATAATCGGTTACGTGACTAATATGTTGTCCACCAATTAAAACAGCAAGTGCTTCATTTTTAAGTCTATACCCTTCACAAGTCGGGCAATTTTTTTGAGCCATATATTTTTCAAGGTTTTCCCGAATAAAGTCAGAAGACGTCTCACGATAGCGCCGAGACAAATTGTTTAACACACCTTCAAATTGCACGTGACTGTCTCGTGTTTGTCCAAAATCATTCGTATAAATAAAGCGAATTTTGTCCTTTCCGCTTCCGTATAATACTTTATCGAGCAGCTTTTTAGGAATATCCTTCACAGGGATATCCATATCAATGCCATAATGATTGCATACACTTTTTAAAAGCTGCGGATAATATTGTGAGCTAATAGGTTGCCACGGTACGATAGCATTGTCATTGAGAGACAAGTTCCAATCTGGGATAACTAAATCAAGATCAACCTCCAGATTCGTTCCGAGTCCGTCACAGGTTGGACATGCACCATACGGGCTATTAAAAGAGAAAAGACGCGGTTCAAGTTCTCCAATAGAAAACCCACATACCGGACAAGCGTGATGTTCATTAAACATCAATTCTTCTTCACCAATGACGTCAACGATTATCTTCCCTTCTCCAAGAGGAAGGGCTGTTTCAATAGAGTCGCTCAAACGGCCTTCTACACCTTTTTTAACGATAATCCGATCAACGACAACTTCTATCGAATGTTTTTTATTTTTATCAAGCTGAATATCTTCCGTCACTTCACGCATTTCACCATCTACACGTATGCGAACATAGCCTTCTTGCTTCAGTTTTTCAAACGTCTTTTCATGCTCACCCTTACGGCCAGAAACGACAGGTGCCAATATTTGTAATTTTGTTCGTTCAGGGTAATCCATAATACGATCAACCATTTGCTGTACGGTCTGAGATGTGATTTCAATCCCATGTATCGGGCATGTTGGACGACCAATGCGCGCATAAAGAAGGCGTAAATAATCGTAAATCTCAGTAACCGTACCAACAGTTGAGCGTGGATTACGACTCGTCGTTTTTTGATCAATCGAAATGGCAGGTGCAAGTCCCTCGATTGCATCAACATCAGGCTTATCCATTTGTCCAAGGAATTGTCTCGCATAGGCCGAGAGACTTTCAACATAACGCCGCTGTCCTTCAGCATAAATCGTATCAAACGCAAGTGACGATTTTCCAGATCCTGATAAACCTGTCACAACAACAAGCTTATGCTTAGGTATCTTCACATCAATATTTTTTAAGTTGTGTGCCCGGGCACCTTGGATTTGAATATATTTACTTGTCATGTACAGGTCACCCTTCCGCTTTAAGTTCAAAAATGACGTCGCGTAGCTCAGCTGCCTTCTCAAAATCAAGTGCTTTTGCAGCTTCCTTCATTTCTTTTTCCATCTGTTCAATCACTTGGGCTTTGTCTTTCTTATCTAATTTTGATAAGCTGGCAGCTTTATCCGTGTAGCCTTCTTGTTCTTCGGCTGCCATTGTTGCACGAATAACGTCTCTCACATCTTTTTTAATTGTTTTTGGCGTAATTCCGTGTGCCTTATTATAGGCCTGTTGCTTCTCTCGACGGCGATTCGTCTCATCCATTGCAACTTGCATTGAATGGGTTATTTTATCAGCGTACATAATAACGCGGCCATTTTCATTTCGAGCGGCACGTCCCATCGTTTGAATAAGAGAGCGTTCCGATCTGAGGAAGCCTTCTTTATCCGCATCAAGTATCGCTACAAGAGATACTTCAGGTATATCAAGTCCTTCACGAAGTAGATTGATGCCAATGAGCACATCATACTTTCCAACACGAAGATCTCGGATAATTTCGATGCGTTCTAGCGTCTTAATTTCCGAATGAAGGTAAGCAACTTTAATACCAATCTCCTTCAAATAATCGGTTAAGTCCTCTGACATTTTTTTCGTTAATGTCGTTACGAGAACACGTTCATTTTTTTCCGCACGAATATTAATCTCACCGATTAAGTTATCAATTTGCCCATCAATAGGACGAACCTCTATTTCCGGATCAAGCAATCCGGTAGGACGAATAATTTGCTCTGTCATATATGGTGTATGTTCCAGCTCATATGGACCAGGTGTCGCTGATACGTATACAAGCTGATGCGTATTTGTTTCAAATTCATCAAATTTAAGTGGCCGATTGTCTAAGGCTGACGGCAGTCTAAATCCATGATCAACAAGGACTTGCTTTCGAGCTCTGTCTCCATTGTACATGCCTCGAATTTGTGGGAGCGTCACATGCGACTCATCAATAACAACGAGAAAGTCGTCTGGAAAATAGTCCAGAAGCGTATAAGGCGTTGCACCCGCTTCTCGGAAAGTCAAATGACGTGAATAGTTCTCAATACCAGAGCAAAAGCCCATTTCATTCATCATTTCCAAATCATATTTTGTCCGTTGTTCGAGCCTTTGAGCTTCTAAAAGCTTGTTATCGTCCCTTAATTCCTTTAGACGTTCTTCAAGCTCTTTCTCAATATTGATAATCGCTTTTTTGAGCTTTTCTTCACGGGTCACAAAGTGAGAAGCAGGGAAAATCGCAACATGCTCACGGTCACCGATAATTTCACCTGTCAATGCATCAACTTCCCGAATTCTGTCAATTTCATCGCCGAAAAATTCAATACGCATACAATGCTCTTCATGGGATGCAGGAATAATTTCAACCGAGTCACCCCTAACCCGAAATGTGCCACGCTGAAAATCAATATCATTTCTCGCATACTGTATATCAACAAGATTGCGCAACAGTTCATCACGATCTTTTTCCATACCCATACGAAGGGACAACACTTGGCTTCCGTATTCTTCTGGAGAACCGAGACCATAAATACATGAAACACTTGCAACGATCAGAACGTCCTCTCTTTCAAACAGAGATGATGTAGCAGAGTGACGAAGCTTATCAATTTCATCATTAATGCTTGCATCCTTTTCAATGAACGTATCCGTCGATGGTACATAAGCCTCTGGTTGATAATAATCGTAATAGCTGACAAAATATTCAACAGCATTATTCGGAAAAAATTCTTTGAATTCGCTGTATAACTGACCGGCAAGCGTTTTATTATGAGCAATAACCAACGTCGGTCGATTAATTTCCTTGACGACATTAGAAACGGTAAATGTTTTTCCCGTGCCGGTTGCCCCTAACAAGGTCTGGTGCCGTTGACCAGCAAGAATGTTATCTACTAATTCTTTAATTGCTTTTGGCTGATCGCCTTGCGGTTCGTAAGGCGACACCAGTTCAAACGTATGATCCACAATGCAAGCCTCCTACTCAATTTCATGTCGCATTAACGGACAATTTAACCATTTACACTTATTTCCGACAAACTGTCCGGCTGAATCCATTTCTAAATCATCCGAATAAAAGAACCTTCTATTCTTTTGTGTAACACATACTCATCCGTTCAATCAAAAAATCGGCACGCTAGCCGATATTATTTCGTAACATTTATGATTATATCATAAACAGAACAGGCATTCGACTTTTTTGGTGTTTTAAACTTACTGTAACCACGTCAACATGTCGACCACCCATACTGATCATAAATATAACGTAACCTTGAAACCTTATCATAACTCCGATCTACTCTCCCCTTCATTTATGTATGCATGGTCTTATAAGCGCCTATCCTTCCCATCTTTTAACATCAATTATAATGTGTTATGAAGCATAAAATATGTATAAGATATTCTTTCGACTTTTTTGACGTAAGAATTAAATGACATAATGCGCTCTCCGATTGATGAGGATTTCCAACGGCGTTAAGTCGAATGTACATGTAACAAAAAAGGATCAACATCCGACCAGGTCGCGTCGATGTTGATTCCCTTTTTTAAGAAATTTTTCTTTTTAATGTCGAAAAGGTGGTTTTACAAATACAATTCCGAGTTCATGATGCTCACCTTCATAAAAGGCGCTTTGTACGAAGCGTATTTCCCCTCTCGTATCAATGAGCTCTAGTTTAAAAAATGCACCGCTATATTGTAACGCTTCATAAAACGTCTGAATGGAATCAACTTGCTTTCCATTTACTTTTTTGATCGTATCACCTGCCATGATATCGAGACGTGCAGCAGGTGATTCTGGGATGATCTCTAGAACAGCCAATCCTTGATCACGCTCAGGAAAATACGGGCGTTTTTGGGATTCAGTGATGCGATAACGATAATTGATCAGCTCTTTTCCTAGAATGGCGACCCCAATGGCAATTGTCGCTAACCAGCCAACATAAATACTACCGACTGCGAAGAATAAGACGATTAAGCCATGTAATATCGTTGAACGAGATAAGCGTTCGGCAGCTTTTTGCGGCAGCGTTCCTTTAGCGATATGGTCAAAACCAATGACAAATGGGAACAAGATTAGTCCATACGTTTCTCCATTTATCGCTACGTAAGGCCAATAATCAGCAAAAGGCTCTAACGTTCCTGTAGGTATAAGCGTAAAGAAAGGAATTACAGCCAACTTACTAAGATGATGACGACCAATCCATTTACCACGACGCGTTAAATAGAGATCAGGATATGTATGGGCGTTTTTCGTCTGTTTCAGCAAGAAACCCTCCACAATAAGAAACAGGCCAACTAAGAGCGACAATCCTACGAAATTCGTTTCCGCAAACAAAGACTGTTTAAAGAAAGACTGACGTTCTATAACAAGAGGTAAGAATAAGAGCAATAAATATGCAATACCTACAGAATAGCTTGGAGACAAAAGTGTCAAACGAAATGTACAACTGAGTAAGATGAAGACAATACTTAATAAGAACAGCGTTTGATATGAAAATACAACGCCTCCACCGATGAACACAATTGAAATGAAAGTACCTGCAAGTAAAGATGTCCCCAACGTATAAGATAATTCATCGCCAACACCGAAAATTTTCGTTCCAAAAGTGCGCCGACTACGACGAATCCTTTTATATCCTACGACAAAAACCAATATAATGAACCAATATAATAGCGGGTTTAAAAATAACCGGCCTACACCTTTAGCCAGTTCAATGCCCCATTCTTCCAACACGATATTCACCTACTCCCTCGAATGCCTTGTCATCATTTTAGTCCGACTAACCGAAATGATTTACTTAATATGTATAAGGAGAATTCCGCACGCCTCGCCTGCGGAATTCTCGAGCTCAAGTCCAATCATGCTAAACAAAGACATTCATACTACCTTTAATATAAGACATTTAATGCCTCTTCAAGCTGGCGGTCGTCATCCCCACTTCGAACTTTTTGAATCATTTTTTCTGCAAGACGACCAGCTGTATCCTTATCAACCTGCCCAGAGCTGGTGAGCTTTTCATCTGCTTGAAACGCCTTTACTGCAGCTTCTGTTTCCTGGTTAAAATAGCCATCTTTCCGACCTGGATTATACCCAAGGCCTTCGAGCATCAATTGGATGTTCTTAATCTTTTCACCTGTTTGGTCATACTGTAGCGGTTCTTCAACATCTATAGGGCTCGTGTAATAGTACTCAGGCTGATCAACCTCTATTGTCGGTTCAACACCAACCTCGTTAATCCACTTGCCATTTGGCGATAACCACTTATAAAATGTCAGCTTAATGGCACTGCCATCCTCGTCAATCGGAATTGCCTTTTGGACAGTCCCTTTACCATAGCTCGTTTTACCGATAACATCATAGCCCGCTTCCTTCATCGCAACTGCGAGAATTTCAGATGCGGAGGCACTGCCTTCATCTATCAAAACATTAATCGGATAATCTTTTTTACCTTCAATACTGGAGTAAAACTTATCCTTCGTTCCATCTGGATTCTCAATTTGAATATAAGGCATATCACTCGGGATAAAGTGTCCTAAAATATCTTCAACAACTTCAAGTATGCCGCCCGGGTTGCCTCTTACATCGATTACGAGACCGTTCATTCCATCTTCTTCAAGCTGATTAAGGTGCGTCGTAAACTCCTCAGCTGTATGTTCCGAGAATGAAGCGATTTCAATGATACCAGTCTTTTTACCATCAGCTGTCTTCATGTCCGAATAAACGGTTTCAACTGGAATCTCATCTCTAACAATCGTTACATCAAATGACTCAGATATGCCTGTTCGTTGAATTTCTAAAACGACTTCCGAACCTTTTTCTCCACGAATCTTTTCAACAGCTTCATTAAGGTCGAGTCCTGCAATACTCTCACCATCAACACTCAACACTTTATCATTCGGCCGTAAGCCTGCAGCTTCTGCTGGTGAATCCTTAATAGGTGATACGATCGTAACGACGCCATTCGTTAAGCTTACTTCTGCTCCGATTCCTTCAAAAGAAGACTCAATTTGCTCATTAAAGGACTTCATCGTCTCAGCATCCATGTAAGATGTAAAAGGATCTTCAAGCACTTGAAGCATGCCTTGAATTGCGCCTTCGATTAACTTCTGATCCTCAACGTCCTCAATAAAGTGTTCTTTAATCAAAGCATACGTCTGAGTAACCTTACTCAGTTTATCCGGCTGTACAGTATCTGGGCGATCCGCATTCGATTGGTTATTGGTCGCTCCCTCTTCTTGTTCAATCGGTTGATCTGTCTGAGCCAGCTTACTGCCTACATAAGCCCCAGAAAGCCCAAGGACAAATGCGAGCATTAGTATCAACACAATGTGTAGCTTTTTCATTTTCATAAAGTCACCTCTATCATATGTATCACGTGCTCATCCCCAACAATCAAAACACAATCGTTCGTTGTTAATACATTATACGTGAAAAGCACGTATTTTAGAAATCATAAAGACATCACAAACCATTATGTGATGTCTTTAATCGTAGATGTTATTCGTCTTTTCTGCAAATCATGTTTCGCACTTAAGTGCGCCCTTATACATTCAAGAATTTACGGACACTCATAACACTGCCCCAAATCCCGATTAATGCGCCTATAGCAAGTACCAATAGCGATAATTGCCACGCAAACGGATTGAACGGTAAAATATCGAAGAACTCATAAGTGATGCGATCAACCACATTGGCGTCAATATAATAATAGATACCAAGCACACTCATGATAGGTATAATTGCCCCTAGTATACCGAGAAACATCCCTTCAATAAAGAAAGGCCAGCGAATGAAGTTATTTGTCGCACCGACAAGCTTCATAATACCAATTTCACGACTTCGGGCCATGATCGTTATTTTGATCGTATTAGATATTAGAAAAATGGCTGTTAAAATCAGACCGCCTATAAGAACGAGCCCAATTGTTCGTGCGTATTTATTAAATTGAAATAGATTTTTAATGACATCTTGTCCATAATTTACTTTATAAACATTGGCCATTTCTTCTATTTTTTTGGCAAGTGGTTCTGTGTCACCGGGGTTAGCCGGCTGTACAATATACGTATGTCTTAATGGGTTATCTTGATCAATGAGACCCCATGAATCGCCTTCATCACCCATACTATCCATAAATTTCTTTAATTCTTCATCGTTTGATGAAAAGATAACCGACTCAACACCATCGAGCTTTTCGATATCTTCACCTAGTGCCTTTATGTCCTCTGAATCAGCCGTCAAATCAATAAGCGCATTAATAACAACATCCGCTTCTACTTTTTTAGCCATCTGGTTTAAATTCAGCATAATTATGAGAAATGCACTTACAAGAACGAGTGTAACCGTCACAGCACCTATTGATGCAATCGACATCCACCCGTTTCGGAATATGTTTTTAATGCCTTCTCGAAAATGACGTTTCAGCGTTCTAAACTTCATAACCGTATTCACCTCGATGCTCATCACGCACAATGACGCCGTTTTCTATTGCAATGACGCGTTTTTTTATTTTGTTAACAATTTCTTTACTATGTGTAGCCATAATGATAGTCGTTCCTTTATCATTAATTTCTTCTAACGTTCTCATAATTTCCCATGATGTATCTGGGTCCAAATTCCCAGTCGGCTCATCAGCAATCACCAGTTTTGGATGATTGACAATGGCTCTAGCAATTGACACACGTTGTTGTTCACCACCTGATAATTCATCAGGAATAAACCGTGCTTTGTTTTTCAATCCAACTAAATCTAAGACATCCATCACACGTCTTCTTATATTTCGTGGTGTTTCTTCAATAACTTCCAAAGCAAATGCAATATTTTCATAGACTGTCAATCTAGGAAGTAGTTTGAAATCCTGAAAGACAACACCGATATCTCTGCGTAAGTAAGGAATTTCCTTTTCTTGCAGTGTTTGTAAGTCCTTTTCATTAATTATGATTTTTCCAGAAGTTGGCTTTTCTTGTCGATACATCAATTTAATAAATGTTGATTTACCAGCCCCACTTGGACCAACAATATAAACAAATTCACCTTGTTTAATATCAACGCTTATACCATTAAGCGCTGTGACACCATTTGCGTATTTCTTATATATGTCATCCATTAAAATCATTGTCAACTCACCTTTTAAATAAGTAATTTTTCATTGGTCATTGTTATCAGAATGCTCTTCCAAAAAACAGAGATAATGACCTTTTACTCATTATAACATTTTTCGGCAATGATTTTGGGCGTAAAATTATTACATTTACATTTCAGTCTAATACACATAACAATCTTAAAATTTCTAACAAAAAAACTGCCCGCATATTAAATGTGGACAGTTTTTAGTTATTGCTTATTTTTTATTCGCTAACCAGCTTGCAAGCGTATCTGCTTCCTCATCTGTGACACCTTTTATAGGCTGCATTGAACCTTTCCCGTTTTGAATGATATCAATAATATCATCCTTAGAATACTTGGAACCAATTGACGTTAGGTCAGGTCCCATGCCGCCGCCAAGGTCACCACCATGACAAGATGCACAATTGCTTTTGTAAATGCTGTCTGCTTCACTAACTTCTCCACCGCTACTGTTATCATTTCCGCCGCCACAAGCTCCGAGGGTCAGAACTATACCAAGTAACAACGCTATTAACCATTTCTTCAAATTGATACATCCCCCTATCTAATGTTGTAAAATATATGTCTTCTTAAGTATAACCGAATACGGCATTTTTTAAATGGTTATGCAATGACGTTACCAATATCATTACAGTAGATATCTTACATAAATGCATATGCCGCCTGCACTAGAAGAAATGTGTCAATTTGTTGACATTTAATGGAAGTTGAGCTGTTAATTTATTTGTGAACGCAAATACGCATCGATAAATGGTTCAAGGTCACCGTCCATGACGCCCTGCGCGTTACCCGCTTCTACATTTGTCCGATGATCCTTTACCATCGTATAAGGATGAAATACGTAGGAGCGAATTTGACTGCCCCAGCCAATCTCTTTTTGTTCACCACGTATGTCTGCGAGTTCTTGCTGCTGCTTTTCAAGCTCTACTTGATACAGCTTTGCCTTCAGCATTTTCATCGCTGTTTCTCGGTTTTTAATTTGCGACCGTTCTGATTGACACGTAACGATAATATTTGTCGGGATATGGGTCAAACGAACTGCTGAATCGGTTTTGTTAACGTGCTGTCCACCAGCACCGCTCGCTCTGTACGTATCTATTTTGATATCTTCATTCTTAATGTCGACGTCCACATCATCTGTTATTTCTGGGAGCACATCACAGGATACAAACGATGTATGCCGTCTGCCTGATGAGTCAAAAGGAGAAATACGTACGAGACGATGAACACCCTTTTCTGCCTTTAAATAACCGTAAGCGTTGTGACCTTTTATTAATAAGGTCACACTTTTTACGCCCGCTTCATCGCCAGCAAGATAATCCAACGTTTCGACTTGGAAGTTTTTCTGTTCCGCCCATCTCTGGTACATTCTTAATAGCATGCTCGCCCAGTCCTGAGACTCTGTGCCACCTGCACCTGGATGCAATTCCAAAATAGCATTGTTGGCATCATATGGATCACTTAATAGCATCTGTAGTTCAAATTCACTGACAGCCTTCATTAAAGCTTGCGTTTCTTTATCCAACTCTTCAAACAGTTCTTCATCATTTTCTTCTTTGACAAGCTCATGCGATACTTCTAAATCTTCAAGCTGCTGAGCAATCTCTTCAAAGGCACCAACATATGATTTCAAACCGTTCACTTCATTAATCACCTTTTGCGCACTTGCCTGGTCATCCCAAAAACCTGGTGCTGTCATGTCGAGCTCTAATTCCTCAATGCGTTGCTTTTTTGTATCGAGGTCAAAGAGACCCCCTAAAGTCCGCAATGCGTTTTTCCATCTGATCTAATTCCTGTCTAATTTCTGTCATATCCATCTCATTCACCTCGAAAATAGTTTGATTAAATTTCTTACTTGTTCTGTGAACATCTTAATAATAACTTGTGCTTTTCAGACAATGTGGCCAGAGCAGTCGCTGCTCCGGCCACAACATTATACATCATTACTGTCCGTGACATTGCTTATATTTCTTCCCACTGCCACACGGACATGGATCATTACGACCGACATTCTCTTTCTTGACATACGGTTTTCTTCGCTTTTCGCCCTCATTTTGTCCACCAGAAACGGCTTGGGTGTTTTTGGCGACATTCTCACGTTGGAGATTATCTCTAATTTGTGCTTTCATTACGTATTTGGCAACTTCATCTTCAATGCTCGCAATCATTTCCTCGAACATTGCGAAGCCTTCCATTTGATATTCACGTAACGGATCATTTTGTCCATACGCTCTTAGGTGGATGCCTTGACGAAGTTGATCCATCTGATCAATATGATCCATCCATTTCGTATCAACCGTTCGAAGCAAAATAACTTTTTCAAATTCGTTCATTTGCTCTGGCGTTAATTCCTCCACCTTTTCATCATAGCGGACACGGACTTTGTCCATAACGAAATCGATCATTTCTTCTGGATCCTTGCCTTTTAAGTCCTTGACATCGATGTCACCAGGTTCAAGTAGCGTCCCGTGGATGTATTCAATAATTGATTCTATTTGCCAGTTCGCATCGTCATCGTCCTGTGTATGTGTATGGATGACGCGTTGAAGTGATGAAAGGATCATATTTTCAATGATCTCGCGTAAATCACCGTCAGCGTCAATGACATCAAATCGCTGTTTATAAATGATTTCACGTTGTTCACGTAAGACATCATCATATGACAAGACCGTTTTACGGGCGTCAAAGTTGTTACCTTCAACACGCTTTTGCGCTGATTCAACGGCCCGTGAGACCATTTTACTTTCGAGCGGCTGGGAATCATCCATACCTAAACGGTCCATCATGGAACGCAAATTATCAGATCCGAAGCGACGCATTAACTCATCTTCCATAGATAAATAAAATTGTGTCACACCTGGATCACCTTGACGTCCTGAACGCCCGCGGAGCTGATTGTCAATTCTGCGTGATTCATGACGCTCTGTCCCAATAACCGCTAAACCGCCAAGATCCTTCACACCTTCACCGAGTTTAATATCGGTTCCGCGTCCAGCCATGTTCGTTGCAATCGTAACAGACTTTGGCTGACCGGCATTTTCAATAATTTCAGCTTCTCTATAGTGGTTTTTCGCATTCAATACATCATGCTTAACGCCCGCTTTTTTAAGGAGCTTAGAGATTACTTCGGACGTCTCAACAGCAACTGTACCGACAAGAACAGGCTGTCCCTTTTCATAGCGGGCTTTAATGTCTTCAATGACCGCGTTAAACTTACCTTCAATTGTTTTATAAATCATATCAGCTTTATCGTCACGAACAATTGGTTTGTTCGTTGGGATTGCGATAACATCCATATTATAAATGTTACGGAATTCTTCTTCCTCTGTTTTAGCTGTACCTGTCATACCCGCCAGTTTATTGTACATCCGGAAAAAGTTTTGGAATGTAATCGATGCAAGGGTCATACTCTCATTTTGAATATGAAGGCCTTCCTTTGCTTCAATTGCTTGATGGAGTCCATCACTATAGCGACGCCCTTTCATTAAACGACCAGTAAACTGATCGACGATGATGACTTCGCCTTCTTGAACAACGTAATCCATATCACGGTGCATAGAAGCATGAGCTTTGAGTGCTTGGTTAATATGATGTGTAAGTGTAACGTTATTTAAATCAAACAAATTTTCAATTGCAAAATACTGCTCTGCTTTGTTAATGCCTTCTTCTGTTAATTGAACACCCTTTGTCTTTTCATCATACGTATAATCCGTTTCATGCTTCAATGTACGGACAAAAGAATCCGCTCGTTGATACATAGATGCTGACTTCTGAGCAGATCCCGATATAATTAACGGTGTACGTGCTTCGTCAATTAAGATTGAGTCAACTTCATCAATGATCGCAAAATTCAATGGACGTTGGACCATTTGTTCTTTATACAACACCATGTTGTCACGCAAATAGTCAAAGCCATATTCATTGTTTGTACCGTATGTGATATCACAATAATAAGCGTCACGTTTCTCTTCCTTCGACAGACCATTACCATTTAAACCGACTGTCAAGCCAAGAAAGTTAAACAGCTCGCCCATTTCCTTCGCATCACGTTCAGCAAGATAGTCGTTAACAGTAATAATATGGACACCTTTCCCTGCCAATGCATTTAAATAAGCTGGCATCGTGGAAGCAAGTGTTTTACCTTCCCCTGTTTTCATCTCGGCTATATTGCCTTCATGGAGTGCGATTGCTCCCATAATTTGAACAGAAAAAGGACGCATGTTTAGGACGCGCTTTGAAGCTTCTCTAACAACAGCATAGGCTTCAACGAGTAGGTCATCAAGTGTTTCACCGTTATTGTACCGTGTTTTAAATTCCTCTGTTTTATTGACCAATTCGGCATCTGACAGGCGTTCGTACTCCGGTTCAAGTGCCTCAATATTATCAGCTTGCTTTTGGAGGCGATTAAGCTGCTTTTGATTGCCATCGCCAAATATTTTTTTCAACAAACCTGCCATGTTCAACGCACCTCGATTAAATGAAAAATCTTTAGTTCATATCTTTAATAATAACATTATACTAATGTCAATGACAACTGGGTGAGTGACAAGCACATCTATTTGACTGATTTGCTTGTCTTGACAAAAAGGTGATCCCCATATTTTAGGGATCACCTTTAAACGTTTCTATGTGAATGTTTTAATTGTTCGGTTCAATCAAGCCATATCTACCATCTTTACGACGATATACGACATTCGTTTGTTGAGTATCGGCATTCGTAAACACGAAGAAGGCATGACCGAGCATATCCATCTGTAGAACGGCTTCCTCTGAATCCATAGGCTTCAAAGTAAAGCGTTTTGTTCGAACAATATCAATTTCATCTGAATCTGTTTCATTCTTCTTTGCTTCATTTTGCATTTCTGCAAAAATATGTTTTGGTGCACCTTCTTTTTTGAACTTACGATTGACCTTTGTTTTATATTTGCGGATTTGTCTTTCCAATTTGTCTACAACGAGATCAATCGCAGCATACATATCCACATGTTCCTCTTCTGCTCTTAACAGCAGATTTGTCATGGGGATTGTAATTTCAATCCGTTGTTCGTCATTATAGACACTTAAATTAACGTGTACCTCGGATGTAGGTGGTGTATCAAAATATCTTTCTAGTTTACCAACTTTCTTTTCAATGTAGCTTTTTATAGCTCCAGTCACCTCGATATTTTCACCACGGATGTTATAAAGCATATAAGTGTCCTCCTTTCATCCTTATACTTATATTATACTACGTTTCCCTCATAATTACCTCTAAAAAGCCTTTAACATTTTAAATTAACAGATTTAAATAGAAAAATAAACGTTCATAATGACGTATAATCCCTATTATCAAGCATTTTTACTACTTTTTACTATCCATAAACATGCCGTCCATTGTGTTCACATGTTGATATGGATTTGTATAGGATTGATTTGAACGTTTAAGCTGCTTCATTTGCTTCATTTCTGTTTTCAGTTCAGCGAAGAGCTGATCCATTTCATATTTAATCACATTATTCAACATAACGACTTGTTCACCGATCTGTTTTTCTTCTTCAGTGAATGGCGGTTTAATCATTTCCATAATGTGCCCACGCGCTTCAATCAGACGATTTATATCAACTATGATTTTACTTCTATCTTTGGAGGTAACAGGCTGTTCAAATAAATCAGCAAGTTCTTCCGTTACATTTAATAACGCTTTTATGTCTCCCATTATACTCGGGCACCTTGTTCATATTGATTTTGTCGCGTCTTTAAGAGAACCTGCTTCCATGTATCCCGAAACTCTGTTGTAAAAGACAATGCTTCCTGCAACTTACTTTCATCATTTTTGATGTTACCTTCGCGTAAGCAATATAAAATATAATCATAAATTGGTAGCATCTCATTGGAAATCGCAACATTTTTATCAAGTGTCAGCATTAATTCTTGAATAATGTCTTGAGCTTTTTGGATAGACGTATTTTTAGCTTCAAAATTGCCTTCATTTAAATCAAGCATTGCCTTCTTAATAAATTTAATGCATCCATTATAAAGCATTAACGTTAATTCGCCACCCGATGCTGTCGTCACTGCGTTTGTTTTATAGGCTTCGTATTTCTTTTGATAAGCCATGATTATTGCACTCCTTAATTTAAAATCATCAATTAGTTGGGCTCTTGATTGCGCTCCTTTAAACTGTTACGCTTTTGTAACCTGTTGAAGTGGAACTACAGCGCGTTAATGCTAGGCAACATATACGATTTACATGCCGCCACCAAATTGTGACATCAACTGTTGTGATTGCATGTTCATACGTTGGATCGCTTTCTCCATTGCCGTAAACTCGTTCCAATAGCGGGTTTCTACACGTGTGAGCTTTGCTTCAAAATCTGACATACGCCCATCTAAGTCTTTGAGCCTCTTCCCAAGACTATAATTGTCGAGGGTATCTGTACCTTTACCTGCGCGCTCTTCTATTCGGCCCATTGTTGATTTAACAGCATCTTCTACGCGATTTATGAGGCCACGCTCTGCACCTTCAGCACTATTCGAGAAAAGCTTTTGCACGTCATCTGGATTGTCTCTAAGAGCTGCCTTAAGCTTCTCCTCATCAACTTCAAGCTTTCCACCGTTCAAATAATTTTTACCTGTTGTGATGCCAATCTCTGTTACAGATGTATATTCTCCTCCGGTCTCGACTTGAGAATACCAGCTTCTTCTTAAACCAAACATACCATCAGTAATAATAGATTCGCCTCGTAGCATACCACTTTTCGCTTTTTCTTCCCACAGCTCAATTTCTTTTTCAGACATATCTTCTTTCTGTTTTGAAGTCAGTGGTCGGAACTCATTATGCTTTTCTTCTTGTTGTGAATCATTTAACGTTTCAATTGCTTTATTATACGTGTCCACAAACTTCATTATTTTATCAAACGTTGCATCGACGTCGTTCTTCACGGTTAAACTGGCCGTACCTTCACCTTTGAATTCAAAATTAATACCATTCAGTTCGTAGGCATTGTCTTTAGACGTCAAGTCTAAACCATTATAAGAGAATTGTGCATCTGTACCCTGTTTGTGGACTGCGCTTGGATCTGACATATTCATAACGGTATCAAAAAAATCTGTAGTACCTGTGTTATCTGGTCCACTCGTAATAGTTAGCTGACCATATTCACCGGTTTTTGTTGACTCCATAATGATTTTACCTTGCTTGTCATCATAAAAAGCTCGGACATCATTATTTCCATCCGTAATACGTTTGAGGACATCGTTCATTGTGTCGCCATCTTTAACTTCAAATTCCCAGCTCTCAGACGGTGGATCACCAACTTGACCATTACCCTCTATTGTATATGTACCTGCCCATTTGGAATCTAGAGCTTGATCAGGATCAGCTACTGCTCCACTTAGGGAAACTGCCGCTGTGGCAAGTGATGTTACGTTAATATTATAGGCGCCTTCAGACGCTTTTGAGGCTGCTGTAGCAGTCACAGCTGATTCGTTGGAAGAACTAACTGCTTTTGATTGATACGTCTTACTCAGCTTCATATCAAGCATGAGCTGATCAAGATCAAGCAAAGCTTTGTTCATATCACGAAATCCGTCACGTTTCCACGTGAGCGTCGTTTTATCCTGTTCCATCCTATCAAGCGGCATCCGCTCTGCAGTCATTAGTTTATTTACCAGTTGATCAATGTCCATTCCGGTAGCTAGACCACCAATTCGCATCTCAATTCCTCCTAAAGTCTATATCCTTTCGTCAACCATTAACCCCATAAATTCAGCCATTGCTGCATACATATCAAGCATTTTCTTCGGTGGTATCTCTTTTATAACTTCATCTGTTAAAGGATCTACAACTGTAACGTAATATTCATTTAAATCCTCATGAAGCTGAAACCTCAAATCCGTTTGCAGAGGTTTTGTGAATTCATTCATTTTCGTTACAGCATTCTGAATCTTGTCGGTGGAGATAACGTCTCCCTCATAGAGATCTGCCTTTGATTCATTAGGCTTTTGCCCTTTACTTGGCAATAAGGCTTGATGTGTATTGGGCGTCACTTCTTTAGAAAGGCCTTGCGTTTGTGCAACTTTCATTCCGTACAACTCCTCACCGATTGGTTTATTTTTATATCGGTTAAGTAACGTCTTTTTTAAAGGGTTATAAGTTATTTAACATCTTTTCCAGGCAATGTGCTCAATACATGAGCAGGTAGATTAGCAGCTTCATTATTTTCCATTTGGATTTGCATATATACTTCGCTCCTATGGATATCAATTGCCTTAGGTGCGTCTATTCCCAATTTAACTTGATCACCGATGATTTCCAGCACCTTAATTTCAATGTTATCGCCAATCCGGATGGATTCTTTTAATTTTCTAGATAGAATGAGCATCTTTTAATCCCCTTTCACCCCAGGTTGAACAGGCGGTGTTAAAGGTGCTTTAACTGGATACGTCTCATCTTGCAATATGTATTGCTTTCCTGTACGAGCCTTTGTATTGAGGATAATTGGTCCTTTCAAATTGATCGTACTTTGCTCTAACGCATCCTTTAACGTTACGATCACGACAACAGCCACATCTGCTTCATGTTCTATCTCAAGCTGCTCAGCGATTGACGCATCTAATTCAAATTCATAATCTTGGTAAAGTAAATGGGGATTCGTTACGATAAATGCTAAATGAGGTGTGTTAAAGGACTGCATAATCTGAAACGCGCTATCCCCAGGTAGGTCTAACATAACAAATTCCGTTTCTTCACCGAAACCAGGTAAACCTGATTTAAACCTAAAGATGTCAGATGTTTTCACATCCACTTCACCTAAATATTTCGTTTTTATAATTCCCATCTTCATGCAACACTCCTTTGAACGAACGAAACAATTTTTCTTTCTATACATAATCCCTATGGTTAGTTGACTTTTGGAATGTGAAAGTCAATCTCTAAATTAGGATACTGTTCCATTTCTATATTTACACGACCAGGCTCGTAATCATGGATTGGTTTTTGCATTGTTGCATTTATAATCGGCTCATTGGCCTGTGCATTAATTTCCACTTGTGCTGGTTCATAATTTATTTCAACGGATTGAGCTGAAGGGATGAATGTAATGCCGAGCTTTTTATGTGGACGTGTACTATTTTCTCCAGCTTGTTGAATAATTGGATTTCCTTTATGTTCTATTTCCATGAGCGCTCGACCTTGTGTTGCCCGGCGCGCCGCTCCTTCTATAGCCGCCTGAAGCCCCTCACGGGCATGTTGTGTATTCCGCTCTGTAATATTCATTAAATTCATATCAGCCCACGCCTTTGTTTGATCGATTGTGAGCTTACCCTTATCTGTTCGTATGGTCAAATTCGCTTTCGGTTGTTCAATAGACAGATCAGCACGAGGCTGTTCTATGCGTTGGACACCCTTCGTTTGGTGAATCGCGATTCGTCCCATTTGCGACTGCATACGAATCTGTGGCATTTCCATTCTATCACCTCCTATCCCCAATAAAAACGCTTATAAATTAATTATAGACATAGTTGTTAAATATCATTTAGACTGCCAAATCTAAAGGTGTAAATATAAAGAAAAACTCTGGTCTCATACAAAGTCGGACACCAGAGTTCTTGTACTCATTTTACCGGAGAAAGTCGAGCAAGGTCGGTTGAATAATGCGTGATCCAGCAGCCAACGCTGCACGATGTAGACTTTCTTGCGTAATTAAATCAGTAATTGCCTTTTCATAATCGATATCTTCGTTGTCACTCATCGTTTTCTTGGCGATGACTTCTTGTTCACCAAGACGATTTTCAATTAATTCTAATCTGTTCATCCGAGCACCGAGATCTGCTCTCGTATTAATCGTATTTTCAATATTAACATCAAGTGCACCGATTGATTGATTAATAGCATCTTGATCATTTGCGCCTAATGCATCAACAAAATCATCAACTCTCCCGAAAAAGTCGTCTGAAAAAACATCTGAAGGGTTTATATTTGCCTGTATGTTGATGCCTTTAGATACTTCAATGTTAACAGCGTCTGTATTAAATTCAGCTGTGGTGGTTCCATCGTCATTGAATGGTTTGTCTGTCGTTTTAACACCATTGAAAATATATTTATCATTCACTTTGGTGTTAGCAATGTCAACAAGGTGTTCTTTGATTTGCTCAACTTCTTCCATGACATTTTTTCGTTCTGACTCATCTAATGTGTCGTTGCTTGCTTGAACAGCTAGTTCCCTCAACTTATGGAGCGCTTTTGTCGTTTTGTCCAGTGCCGAATCAGTGTTGTCCATCCAATTATGAACTTCACCGACATTTCTTTTATATTGCTCAACCTCTGTTACTTGACGCCGAAAGTTAATGCCTTTCATGGCGATAACTGGATCGTCAGACGGACGGTTGATTTTCTTCCCAGTAGATACTTGTTCAAGATATGTACTGAGATTAGCATAACTGTTTGATAGATTTCGTAGCATATTATTAGAAATCATGCCTTGTGTCACACGCATTAAGCTCGCCTACCTTCCTACAAGTCCCATATTATTAATAATACGATCAATCATCTCATCAACTGCTGTCATACTTCTTGCAGCTGCGTTATAAGCATGCTGAAATTTAATCATATTGGACATTTCTTCATCAAGGGACACAGCGCTAACAGACATACGCTGTTCTTCGACTTGGTGTTTTAAAATATCTGTATTATCCTTCATCGTATTAGCCTCTTGTGCCTCAACACCGAGCCGACCAATCATACCTTCAAAAAATTTATTAATGGACGTATCACCTAGGCCGCCATCAGCTGTAGGAAATACTTCCGAGAAGATGTTTGATAACTCTAATGCAATATCACCATATCCAGTATCAGATACCATAATGTTTTCTGGGTCATCCATAATCACATCGGACACATCGATATTACCTGCAGCTGGATCTGTGCCAAACCCTGTAAAGAATGGTGGCGTGTCGTGAATGTTGTTAAACACCGTCGCCATAGATTTAACCATCTTATTTAAGTCCTCATGCATTTTAGGATAAGACCCTTCTACTGATCCACCCTTCATATAACCATATGATTCTATTAGTCCTCTAAGCTGGCCATTTGAAGTAAAGCTCGGCAGCACATCTGTCCCGTCCACAGTTAATTGATCAACTGCGTCTTGATCCCCATTAAAACTAACCTTCATTTCATGAACAGTATCATCAAGCAACACCACTTTTGGATCTCCCGGCTGACCAACCATCGAGATTTCTACGATGCCATCTGCAATATCCGAAGCACCTGGATAACTCTCTTTTCGTTCAACGGAGATATCGACAATACCTGATAACTCGTCTATCAAACGGTCGCGCTTATCATATAAATCATTTGGCAAATACCCGTGTGGCTCTATTTGTTTAATCTGTTCGTTAATTGCGTGAATGCTTTTAACGAGTGTGTTAACTGTATCAACGTTGTGCTTGATTTCCTGCTCCAAATCATCGCGAATTGCCTCTATTGAATTTGATGTGTAATTAAATGTATCTGTCAAAGCCTTAGCTCGTTCTGCGACAACAGACTGTGCACCAGAATTCTCTGGGTTCGCTGCTAAGTCTTGTAATGATTGCCAAAATTGTTCCATTGTTTGAGATATACCACTATCTGTCGGTTCGTTCATGAGCCGTTCAAGCCGATCGAGTGCATTTGATTTTGCTCCCCAATATGTAGATTGACTGTTCTCAGAACGATACTGCATATCTAAAAACTGGTTTCGAACGCGTTCAATACTTCCAGCCCTTACACCTGTGCCCATTTGACCAGGTATTTCAGGCCGGTTACGGGACGCTGAAGGATAGGGAGACATCGTTTCAAAATTAACCCTCTGTCGTGAATAGCCCTTTGTATTTGCGTTCGCTAAGTTATGCCCGGTTGTGTAAAGCGCTGACTGCTGCGTAAACAATGATTGTTTGGCCATTTCCAGACCGTGAAACGTGCTCATTGACTTTCCTCCCATATAAATCTTAATATTGCGCTCTGTTAAGCTTTTGAATCAAAGACAGAACGGTCATTGACTGATGCATCCGCTTTATGCCCATAGTTCATCGTAGATATAGACGGTTGAATCATATCAAGCGACAACTGAACATATTGCATAGATTGCTGAAGCAAGGCCATATTAAGCTGCTCTTGTTGCTTTAATGCCGACATCTTTTCAATTAATTCAACAGATGACTGTTCTACGAGCATTTTTTCATGACCTGATAGCGTATCGAGTAAGTACGTCAAGGTTGCCTCTTCATTAACAGCATGACTGGCAAACCATTCATTTACAATCGTTTGCCGACGTTGCTCTGCTTGCTCAAGCTTTCGTGCAAGCTTGCGTTCTTTAACCAGTACCCTTTGCAAGTCATCCGTATTTCCAAGCTTCAATGCTTCTGTTTTTTGATTTGAATTATCTAGCATTTCATGATGAATTTCAGTTAAATCCTCAATAGATGTAACGATTGCCGTTACGGACATATGACGCGTCCTCCTTTAAGACCGTGTTGACCAGAATGCAAGCATCTTTTCAACTGTTTTGGCGGCATTCATTTGATAGTCGCCTGATTCAACTGCCTGCTTAATCTCTTCCACATAAGCTGCACGCTTCGAATCTACTTGTTCGTGTTCTTGCAATTGCTTAGCCTTGTTAGAAATTTCGATATGATCCTTTTGCTCTGAACCTTTTTCTGGCTCAGTTTGCTTGTGTATCTGCCTGTGATATGGGTTAAACTGAGATTGATTCGGCCCATATATCTTCATAACACTCACCTCACATTAAAAAATATCCAAACCGTGCATATACCATTTCTATTTATATCGGCCATAGCCGTAAAAAGTTCAACGTTATTTATGCCGATCTAACGTGTAGTATGCGTGAACACGTTCTTTTTCTTTTTTTGCTTTGTCCTTTTCAAACTGTTCAATCCGCTCATGATAAGCAAGTTGATCTTTGAGCTCATTGGAGCACTCTTCACAAAGACGTCCAGTCGCAATATCTGCCCCACATGTTTCACACGGATAAGCGAGTTTAGGAAATTCTGTCGTACGCAACCGTTTTTCTTTAACAAATTTAATGATAAGCTCTTCTTCAACACCTGTAGCATCTACAATTTCTGGTAGTGTTGCTTCACGATTTTTACGTTGACGTAAAAATTGATACACAACTTCAAATGCACGTTCTTCCTCTTTATAACAATCAGGACAAATATCTCTTATCGTTTTGACGAACACTGCATCACAGCGTGCGCAATTTGCCAATTCAGCCATATGGTCCGCCTCCTATATATGTATGAATTTAATCAATAATGTTCATAGCAAGTTATTACGCTTACAACCTTTCAATCAACCCATCAAAATAAATTATAACATACCCGTATCATTGCTAGAATAGCTATATCCAGCTTGTGTCAACCTCTAGCAAGCGTAAATCCATAAACTTTCGGACATCCGTTCTTCCTTAATTGCACAGCAACGTGGCGTAAAGTCGCACCCGTTGTATAAATATCATCGACCAAAATGACCGGTTTGTTAATACGTTTCTTAATTTTAAAGTGATTCTTTGATAAAATACGTTCCTGACGCGTTTTTTTTGATTGTTTTTCTCCTTGTACCCGTTCAACAAAAGAGCTTGGTTGCTCACATAAGAAATGGGCGAGCATCTCAGCTTGATTAAATCCTCTTTCTGCCAACCGTTCATCACTTAATGGAATCGGTACAACGAGCACCTCCTCCTTTAAATTAGAAAATACGCGTTGAAATGTTTCATAAAATACATCGGCAAACATATGTCCTAAAACGTAGTCTCCACGATATTTCCATTTTGTAATAATATCTTTCATATGGTCATTATATAAATAAATTGCGTAATTAAAAGCCAGCACGTCTTCATTGTTAAAATACTGTGCCCACCATGCACAATCATGACATGTTGACTCTTCCGTTTCACGTGAGCATATACGACAGCGCGGTCCTTGTAGCTTATAAAGTCGATACGTGCACGCTTGGCAAAGTCGTGTTGGCTTTTCCGGGGAAAATAATGATGGCCACGTAATATGAGGGACAATATCACAGTCACACCATAGACAAATTGCCATTTAAAATCCACCTCGCTCATTCATCATTTTTATTTGCTTGATCGCTTGCATCATTGCCTCCGTTTTTCCATCATGAAAAAACACCACCTCACCTGTCGGATCATCTGCACTTCGACCAGCTCGTCCCGAAATCTGTACGAGTGCCGCTTCATCAAAGATGTCGTGTCCAGCGTTCAAGACGATGACATCAACTGACGGAAACGTTACCCCTCTTTCTAAAATTGTCGTTGTCAACAATACGCTTAATTCCTTTTGTCTAAACTGCTTGACCTTTTCTAAGCGTTCAGGATCATGAGCATGTACATATGAGACACTGTCCACATCCTCTATTACGCGTTCCGTTATAAGGGTTTTTGCAAGAGGTGTTAGTAACTGTTTTGCTAATGCGATCTCTGGAATAAAAATAAGAAGCTGTCTCTGAGGATTTTGTCGTTTTTTTAACCATGTTATACATGAATCAGGTAAGTAGTACGCTCTAAGTGCTTTGGCTAAAGTTCGAGTCATGCGCATTTGAGGAACAGGCAAAGGGTGACCGTGGTAACGATTCGGGATAAAAACGTGCGGGAGTTTCTGTCGTTTAATGCGATTCCGTTGTTGTTTTCGAGGTGTAGCTGTTAAATAGATCGTTGTCCCGAGCGTTTTCTTCGCTCTATACGTAGCAAACGGCAAAGAAGGATCAGCATGAAAGGGAAAAGCATCAACTTCGTCTATAATCATAACATCAAACGCTTTTTGAAAACGAAGCAGTTGATGCGTCGTAGCAATGATAAGTTGTGCCGTCCCATCTCGCTCAGCACTTCCACCAAATAAGGCTTGTATTGAGACACCCTTAAATGCCCGTTGCATCCGCGGCTTTAATTCGCGTACAACATCCGCTCTCGGCGTCGCAATACATATGCGCTTTCCTTGTTTTAAAGCCTCTGTGATGCCTTGAAAAAGCATTTCTGTTTTCCCAGCGCCACATACCGCCCAAACTAAAAGCTCAGAACGACCTTGCGTAATCGCATCTGCTACACAAGAGGCACCTTGTTGTTGTGCTGAAGTTAGTTGTCCTTCCCACGTACACGGTTGCAAATGACAGGGCCATATCGGATCAGGACCAGCCCATGCGTATAAGGGCTCACATGTCATAACACGCCCCATCTCAATGCATTTACGACAATATAGATGAGAAGTATGACAGCGCGCACATGGAATCGTACCTAAAAGAGATGCTTTATCATTACCACATCGGTTGCATTGATGCCACAGAAATTTTCGATGGAAGGATGGCAAAGGTTTAAAAATGCCTTGATTAAGCAAGACTTCGAATTGAATGTTGTCAAGCATGATTTCATTTCGCAGGAGGCATTTACCAGCATAGATTTGGGCAAGGTCTGTAGTGGGAGGAATGACCTGAGAGGGCGTCATATCGTTAGAAGACATATGCTCACTCATTTCAATAATGATTTGGTTTTAAGTGGGATTAAGTGAAGGTGGAGCAAGTTTTTCAAAGACTTGCCCCTTTAACAAGAAGGTTACTTCTCATACCAGCATATACCGATGGCCCCTTCACCTAAATGCGTTCCAATGACTGGACCAAAATAGCTTGTCATCGTTTCAACATTTGAATACTGTGTCGTAATCGTTTGTTGCAGATCAATGACGGTTTGCGCGTTGTTTGCATGGATGAAGACAATTTTATATGACTTGCCTGTTGCAAGGTCTTCTTCTAGCATTCCTAAAATACGCTTAATCGCCTTTTTACGGGTACGGATCTTTTCAAAAGGAACAATGATTTTATCAACAAAATGAAGAACCGGTTTTACTTGGAGCAAGCTGCCAACGAAGGCTTGGGCACCATTCAAGCGGCCACCGCGTTGTAAATGACTTAAATCATCTACCATAAAATAAGCTCTCATAACGGCTTTCATATCGTCTAACCTAGCGATGATCTCTTCCGGAGACGCACCTTTTGCTGCAAGCTGTGCCGCTTCAATACAATAAAACCCCTGTGCCATACAGCTGATTTCTGAATCGTAAGGATAAACTTTGATCCCGTCAACCACTTCACCAGCGCTAGATGCGGCTTGATAAGTTCCACTAATACCACTAGATAAATGAATGGATATAACGGCATCATGAGTTTCCGATAACTCTCGATACTTGCCTTCAATTTCACCAATGGAAGGCTGTGATGTCTTTGGTAAGCTATCGGCATGTTTTACTTTTTCATAAAACGCTTCTGTTGTAATATCAATGCCTTCTCGGTATGACGCGTTGCCGAAGACGACACTAAGAGGGACTGTATGGATATGATACTTGTCTTTAACATCATCTGGCAGGTAAGCCGTACTATCTGTTACAATCGCTACTTTCATATAACGCACCTCTTTATACTCTTAATGACCACATCTCTTAAATTCCTTGTATGAATCAATCAGGGACAACATGTGATATCATCCTCTGACGATACATTAAACTGTATCAGGATTTCACAGGGTTATAAATCCACTTCCGTTGTTGCAGTGGATTTACGACCCTGTAAATAAAATAAATACGAAACCATTATAACGTAATTAACACATAAAAACTCAGTGCTTCCATGTGCAAAGGCTATTTTTCTCAGTTGTTTAGGCGTAGTTGTTCATTCTAGATGTGATCCTATTCATTCCTTTAACGTAAAATGAAAACGATACATCGACATAACAAACGATGTATTAGGACTAAAGTGTGTGGGTCAAAAGGAGTGGTAAAACTGCATAAATTGACCGAGGCCTTAATTGATTTTATCATACCTTTAGTTAATCAAATATTCATTTATGGTTTTATCACAATCTGTGCTTCTACTTTTTATATAACTTCTACCCAGCCTCTTTTGATAGCCTCTACAACAGCTTGGGTTCGATCTGTCGCATTCATTTTTTGTAAAATGTTGCTCACATGATTTTTGACTGTTTTCTCACTAATATACAAGGCTTTTGCCGTAGCTCGGTTGCTCTTCCCTTCAGCCAATAGCTGTAAAACCTCACATTCACGTTTTGTCAAAATATGTATTGGCTTTTCATATTCTATACCTGTTTTCGCTAAAGAGGCGCCACTTTCGCGTACAAGACGGCGATACTCTTTAACAAGGTTGTATGTTACCCTTGGGTGTAAATAAGATCCACCATCACTCACAACTTTAATCGCTTCAATAAGCGCATCAGCATCCATTTCTTTTAAGAGATAGCCTTGCGCTCCTGTTTGCAATGCATGCGAAACATAGCTTTCATCATCATGAATGGACAAAATAATCACACGTGTTTCCGGGAAACTTCTAACCAATGTACCTGTCGCTTCAACACCGTTAATTGTTTGCATATTAATATCCATTAACACAACGTCTGGCTTGTGCTTTTTGACCAACGCAGGTGCACAAGATCCGTCTTCCCCTTCAGCTACAACTTCTAGGTCTGGTTCGAATTCTAGAATCCGTTTAACACCTTCTCTAAAAAGCTTGTGATCATCTATCAGAACAATTTTTATTTTTTTGTTCATTTTGTTGCTCCTCCCAATTGTTTTAAACCAATTTCTCCTTTTTGACATTAAGTATACTGATAATCGAGCCAGAAGTATACTAACAGCCTGTCTCCTCCAACAAAACATCGTGCACCTAAATAGGATACCGATTACAACGGCACTTTAATTAGGATGGTAGAGCCTTTTCCCTCTTCAGAATCAATCGTTAACGTCCCATCAAGCATATCAACACGTTCCCGCATACCAATTAAGCCAAATGAATTATCTTTTTTTACATCTGGGTTAAACCCTTTACCATTATCCTTAACAACCATAAGCATCACCTGATGATTAAGCTCTAGCTTTATCTGAATAAGGGAAGCACCTGAATGCTTTATGGCATTTTGCAACGCTTCTTGAGCGAGACGAAAAAAAGCAACTTCATATTTTTGAGGCATCCGCTCCTGTTTGCCGATTGTTGTCAATTCAATATTCACATCATTGTATTCAGCAATCGTATCAACATATTTCTTAATTGTTGGTATAAGACCGAGGTCATCTAGTGCCATTGGTCTCAAATCATATATGACACGGCGTACTTCATATAATGATGAATGCACCATTTTGCGCATGCTTTTTATTTCTTTCAATGCTTCATCTACATTTCCACTTCGAAACGTACGATCAACAATTTCTGACCTAAGCAGAACATTCGCTAACATTTGGGCTGGTCCATCATGTATTTCTCGAGAAATTTTACGGCGTTCATCCTCTTGTGCTTCGATAATTTTCAAACCGAATTCTTGTTTCTCTTTTGCCTCCTCGAGCATGGCATTCATTTGTTGAAAGTCATTGTTCAAGTATTTAAGAATCACTGATATTTTTCTTGTTAACGTTTCTGCACGTTCTATTGTACCATAAAGACTCTGAAGACGACGTTCTAGTTCATCACGTCTATGCCTTAAAGAACTCTCAGCTTGACGCAGCATCGCAAGATTTGTTTGCATTTCATGGGTTTTCTCGTAAACTTCTCGGATCTCCTCTTCAGAGTACTTGTCAAAATGCTTGCTTACCTTAGACAAGTTCTGCCGTGATAGTCGTACTTCCTTCTCAAGCTTATCACCCTTGTCTATATGAATTTTCACTTGTTCCTTTGTATCTTCTAGTTCGTTCACTAAGCGCTCGTACTCTGTTCGTGCACTATCACCAATAGTAAAAATTTCATCCTTACTTGACTCAACCATTTCAACCATTTCTTCTATAATTTTATCTAAAATACCTTCTTTTGTTAGCTCAACCATTTCCCCCACCAACCTATGTTATAATTATACAAGACACGCTATTAACTTTCAGCTATGTAAAATAAAGTCCTTTTATCTATAATGTGCGTTTTGGAGGTTAAATGCAAGATGTTAACACGTTATTTCACAGTAAATAAACAAGGTTCTACCGAAAAGACGATTCAAAAATCACGTTTCATTGGATATGTCCGTCGTGTTGAAACAGAAGAAGAAGCACAACAATTCATTAACGAGATCAAAAAGAAACATCATGATGCAACTCACAATTGCTCCGGCTATCTCATTGGTGAAAACGATCAAATTCAGAAGGCGAATGATGATGGAGAACCGAGCGGCACAGCGGGGGTTCCAATTCTTGAAGTACTGAAAAAGATGCATCTTAAAGATACGGCCGTCGTTGTAACCCGATATTTTGGCGGCGTCAAGCTTGGAGCTGGAGGGTTAATCCGAGCTTATGGAAGTACGACTTCCCAAGCTATTCATGAAACTGGAATCGTTAACCGTCAACTTATGCAAAGCGTTTCGATTACCGTTGAATACTCACTTCTTGGAAAGCTTGAAAATGTGCTCCGTAATTCAGAGTACATGATTCATTCCATCAACTATCTTGAACACGTTGAATTTATCGTATACGTAAAAGCTGGCGAGGAACAGCCATTTATCGATTGGATCATTGACCTAACAAACAATCAGGCAGAAATAACGATGCAATCAACAACATATGTTGATTTCCCTCATTCATCCAGATCATAATGACGTACCGACCTCCGTCAAAATTTTATACGTTTCTAGTCAAAAAAGAAAGGGACAAAAGCATTGCGACTTTTGTCCCTTTTTTCATTTTATAAATTTATAAGCGTGTTAACGCTGCTTCATCTGCGATCACAGTCGTATGTGCATGTTTTTGCAAAATGGATGCAGGAAACGCCTCGGTCACTTCACCATTCATCAAGCTTGCTAGAGCGTCGGCTTTTTTCTCACCAGATACGAGCAACAATATGTGCTTTGCTTCCATAATTGATTGGATTCCCATCGTTATTGCCTGGGTAGGAACATCGTCCATGGATGCAAAAAAACGTGCGTTTGCTTGGCGCGTCGATTCATCTAACGCCACAATATGAGTTCTGCTATCAAAAGATGTTCCAGGTTCATTAAATCCAATATGTCCATTAATGCCGAGTCCTAACAATTGTAGGTCAATAGAACCAGTAGACTTGATCAGCTTTTCATAATCGCTGCACTCTTGTTCAACATCATTTGCTGCACCATTTGGTAAGTGTGTGTTATCACTCATAACATTAATATGCTTGAATAGCTTTTCAAACATATAATAATGGTAACTATTTGGATCGTCCTGTGTTAAACCAACATATTCATCCAGATTAAACGTTGTCGTCTTATCAAACGAAATGTCACCTGCTTGATATGTATCAATTAATCGTTTATATAGCCCTTCCGGCGTTGAACCTGTCGCAAGCCCTAATACAGGTGCTGTCTGCTCCTTCATTAATGCTGTAACAAATTCACATGCTTTTGCACTCATTTCTTCATAATCTTTTACGCGAATTAGTTCCATAACTTAATCCTCCTTATATGCGATGACCCCGCCACAAATTGTATAATGAATGTTTAAATGATCGTCAACAAGTAGTATATCTGCATCTGTTCCAATATCTATACGGCCTTTTTTGTCATACATATGAATTTGTTTAGCAGGATTAGCAGAAGCCATTTCTACAATTTGCTCAAGCTCCACACCAGACAATTTCAGCATGTTTTTAGCGCCATCTTTTAGCTTTAAGATGCTTCCCGCCAGAGAACCACTATCAAGCATCGCACGATCAGACGAGACGACAACAGGTTGTCCACCAAGTTCATACCGCCCCGCCTCTAGGCATTTAGCGCGCATGGCGTCAGTAATCAGTAGGAGGCGCTCACTCCCGATATTATTGTAAATGAGTTGCATCATATCTGGGACGACATGAACCTCATCAGCAATCAACTCGGCTCGCAATTCTTCTAACAGAAATGCCGCTCCAACGACGCCAACCTCTCTATGATGAATAGCTGTCATTGCATTACAAATATGTGTCACCTGACGAACACCATGAGCAACAGCTTGCTTCATACCCGCAAAATCCGTACTCGTATGTCCTGCTGACACATTTATACCCATGCTCGCGAGGTGACGTATAAATGAACCGTCTTCATCATGCTCAGGTGCCATCGTAATCGTCTTAATTTGATGGCCAGATAAATGGTGCCATCGATCAAATTGTTCAATATTAGGCTTGGTGATATACTGTTCCGGCTGTGCACCTTTCTTACTCTTTTCAATAAAAGGCCCTTCAAGATGGACACCAATCACTTCGGCTTGTCCTGGTTTGTTATCGTAATGTGCTACGTTTTCTAACGCGCGCTCAATATTTTCTGGGGCCTGTGTAATCGTTGTTGCAAGAAAGCTTGTTGTTCCTTCAGCTGGTAAGGCTTGTGCGATCGTATCAAGTGCCTGCTCAGTTGCATCCATTACATCTGCACCAGCGGCCCCATGGATATGCCCATCAATAAATCCGGGAATAGCTTTCAAACCATTGCCATCAATGACAACACAAGATTCAGGCAATGTCGAAGCCCCATCTGTTTCTTCCGATATCGCTTCTATCTTGTTACCATTTATAAGCAGCGACCCATACTGCCATCTCTCGTTGTCAATGTATATGTCTACATGTTTAATAAGTAATGGTTTATGACTGCCCAATGTATACACCCTCTATAAGTTGTTAGTCATTTTTAGTTTTATGTCGATATCATTGAATATGTCAAAGTTAGTATCCGTCATTCTGGATAGGGTTGATGCTTGAGTCTCTCTGTAATGATTAATTCATCAATGAGCATTTGAACAAGTTCCTCGGAAGACCGAATTCGATCTGTTTCAGTTTTATCAATTAGGTTTTTAAGCAAACGCTTATAATGTTCCTGTTCAGACATGCTATTACCGCCCTTTAAAAGTCTTCATATAAACGTACTATACCATAATATACCACTGAAAAACGTCAACAACATTTAAAAAACACGAACTAGCGGAAATGTCACAGGAATTTGTGACATTTTTTAGCTTTTTTATCGAATTTGTCACAATTCACAATAATTCGCTAACGCCGCTTTTTATAATGATGAGCAACCATCACGATTGCCAATGCTAGTAATGCACCAAAAGCATCAATTATGACATCACCAATATAAGGTGTTCGGTTCACTGTAAAGCTTTGATGCCATTCATCTATTCCAGCATATGTGACAGCCCAAATAAATGATACAAAAAGACGTGTATTAAATTGAAAGCGTGTCGTCTTCGTTAACGCATAGTATACGAAAAAAAACAACATAAAAAACACACCTAAGTGGGCGCCTTTCCTGACAAAAAACTCAACAAACCCTTCGACACCAAGAGCATGTACACTGACTTCAGACTGATTATATGTAAATTTGACATGATCTATTAAAGGCTCAACATATGACAAATCTAATCTATCAGAAAGAAGCGGCTTGATATTTTGTTGTTCATATGGTTGTGACGATGCAAAATAAATGAGCGCCATCCAACCAAATGGAATGAGCCATAAACGAACCTTACTCATATAACCACCTTTTCCGACGGAGCCCAAAATAGTATTTGAGTTATTCAGGGATGAGATTATGTTAGCGATCTCGCTCTTTACGCCATTTCACAAATTCTAAATACTCCTTGAATTCCTCTTTAGATACACCAGAGTTCATTGCTTCATCAACAATTTGAAGCCATTCGTTATCTAAATGATTATCAGTCGGATTAAGCTGACCATCTTTAAGCAATTGATTTATCGACACGTTCAGTACATCGCTAATTTTTTCGATGAACTGGATCGATGGGTTTTTTTGCAAATTACGTTCAATTGAACTTAGGTATGATTTTGCAACACCAGCTTTTTCTGCCAGCTCGGATATTGACATATTCCGATTTTGTCGCAACTGTTTTATATTTTCACCGATCAAGTCCCCACACCCTCTTTCATGGACATTATACCATAAAAAAAAGAGCGTATCTTAGTCGCTGTTAAGTTAATCTATATTCATTCGATATACCTTTATAGTTTAATCTATTTTATTTTTCTCTTTCTTCTTTCCAAATCGAAATATTTATTTGGTGTGGTTCTTCTAGAAAAACACGCACGTCTTCAACACTTAACCCTATTGAAACAGCCTCCTTCATTAACTGAATCCATTCACCTCTGGTTATGCTAGTCGTATTGATGTTATCCACATAACCACCTCCAATTCTACTTTCTTTTAGCACAGTGATTTCGAAGAGAAAAATAACAGAGGACACGAACGAACTATCCCCTTCTCTCCAACCTTGATATATGTATGTTTGACAAATACCAATTATGTCTTCGATTATGACTTAATTTTGGGTTTTATTACATCCAATTTGAAAAACATCATGATAGATATGAGTAACTTTCGTTTTTCTGAACACACTCATGAATACATCCTCATTAGACTATAATTGTATTATTAGATATAATTTAAGCAATGTAAGTGTAAGCTATTGATGAGCTAAATCTGATACACATTAACTTTTTACGTATAGAGGAGAATGACATTGAATTCTAGAATAGAAAAACGCCACTCAAAAAAAAGGAAGTGGCTATGGTGGGTGAGTGGACTCTTACTTGGTATCCTCTTGTTAACAGGAGGAGCTCTGCTCTATATGTGGGATCAAATTAATGATACAATTGATACGATGCACAGCCCACTTGAACGTGATGAGGACCCTGATCGTCAAAAGGAAATAGGTGATCGCTTTAAGCAAAAAAAATCGCTCAATATCCTTTTACTTGGTGTTGATGAGCGCCCTGGTGATAAAGGACGAACTGATACGATGATTCTAATGTCATTGAATCCAAATACGAATGCATCAATTATGCTAAGCATACCCCGGGATACGTACGTTAACATCCCAGGGAGAGGCAAGGACAAAATCAATCACGCATATACATATGGTGGGGTGCCACTTTCTGTTCAGACTGTAGAAGAAGCGTTTGATTTACCGATTCACTTTTATGCCCGTGTGAATATGGAAGGCTTCGAGCAAGGCGTGGATGCACTTGGTGGCGTAACTGTTGAAAACGATATTGCATTTTCGCAGGGTGGAGAACAATTTAATAAAGGAACCATTCATTTAAATGGAGATCAAGCATTAAAGTATATTCGCATGCGAAAAGGCGACCCACGAGGAGACCTTGGTCGTAATGAACGTCAACGAAAAGTGATAAAAGCAGCTATGGATAAAGCCTCTCGTTTTTCGAGTATCACGAAAGCTGGCGAAATCCTTACTATACTCGGAACGAACGTTGAAACGAATATGAATATGAAACAAATGCAAATGTTGTTTAGTGACTATCGAAACACACGCAATAATATGGACGCAATGGAAATTAGTGGAGCTGGACAATTTATTGGACCTTTATGGTATTATGTCGTTGCTGACGAAGAATTTAACCGCATCCATAATGACATTACAGCACATATGGAAGCTAAGTAAAAAGAGAACGGGGCTTGGGATATAACTTAAAGCTTAATCAAAAAGGCGAAGAATGCTCAACATCAGCTCCGGAAATATGCACAGACTCCTGCGCGATAAAGGCATAGGTAAGACTCTGCAGTGCGCGTTAGGGGAAGAAAGGCTAAGACCGCGGCGACAATAGCCACGCCTTCATGACCAACATCCTGTTGCCCCGAGGCTTACCAGCCGCGTTTCCCAGGATCGCACGGCACCTTGCATAACCTATAACCGCATACTAAATCTCATTGGGGGAGATACGTGATGAAACAATACATCTTTTTTGTAATTGTAGCATTGCTTGTGGTGTTAACAGCTTGTACAAAGGATGACATTACACCTAACGAACGATTTGCTACCTACACAGATTTATGGGAATCACAGGAATTTACAGACATGTTTAAAATGGTTGCTCAAAAGCAAACCGATACATACGAGCCGCATGAATCTGAAGCGTTCATCGACCGATACGAGAAAATTTATGATGATCTTAATGTATCTGACTTAGAAATATCCTACAACACCCTGGATGAAGAAGCTCTCAAACAGGCGATAGAAAAAGGAAAAGCACATTATCCTTTTTCCGTCTCTATGAAAACAATAGCGGGGCCAATACAATTCGAGTATGATGCAACACTCGTCCTCGAAGGTGAAGAAGACGACCAAAATTGGTTTTTACAATGGAATCCAGGGTTCATCTTTCCTGAATTAAAAGATGGTGGCGACATTACACTGAAGACAACAAAACCAGAACGTGGTGATATTGTTGATCGCAACCGCATCCCACTTGCCCTAAACGATGAAGTTTATGAAGTTGGCATCGTACCAGGTAAGTTTGACAATAGTGATCGAACCATACAACGTTTAGCCGACCTTCTTACAATGGATGCCGACTCGATTAAGAACACATTAAATCAAGATTGGGTACAGCCAGATTATTTTGTTCCGATGAAAAAGATTATGAAAACAGACACGCATATTGATGATCTTTTACAAATTCCTGGCATTCAATTAGACAATACGATGGGGCGGGTATACCCGCTCGATGAAGCTGCTGCACACTTGATCGGATATATTGGTCAAATCACAGCTGAAGAGCTAGAAAAAAAAGAGAATGAAAACTACGGAATGAATGACATGATTGGTAAACGTGGTATAGAACAACTCTTTGAAAATAGGCTCAGAGGTGAGAGTGGCACCAAAATTTTGATTACGAAAGAAACAGGAGACGAAATTCTGCTTGCAGAAAAACCGGTTCAAGATGGTGAAGATATCATGCTTACGATTGATGCCTCTATCCAAAAACGGATTTTCGAAGCGTATGATGGTGATTCAGGAACAGCGAGTGCCATTAATCCTAAAACCGGTGAAACATTGGCACTCGTCAGCAGCCCAGCATTTAATCCAAATGACATGGCAGCGGGACTCCCATACAGTCTCGTACAAGAAATGGAGAATGATCCCAAGCTACCATTGATTAATAAATTCAACGCTACTTATTCTCCTGGGTCAACATTTAAGCCAATTACAGCTTCAGTAGGCCTTAATGAAGGTAGTCTCACACGAGAAGAAACGATTGATATCGATGGATTGACTTGGAGCAACGGAGAAGGCTGGGGCGATTATGCAGTTAAGAGAGTGTCTGAATCCAACGGGCCAGTTGATCTCACTGATGCACTCGTTCGTTCAGACAACATTTACTTTGCTATGAAAGCCATTGATATGGGGGCAAAGACACTCATATCAGGATTAGAGGCTTTCGGATTTGGGGAAGACATTCCATTTGATTACCCAATCCAGGCATCAACCTTTTCTAAGGACGGAACGATTACAGACGAAGTATTACTCGCCAACACAGGATATGGACAAGGTGAAGTTCAAATGAGCGCCATACATCTCGCACTGACATATACAACATTTTTAAATGAAGGCAATATGCTTAAACCGACTTTATTGACTGAACAAGATCATAGCCAGATTTGGAAAAAAGATCTACTATCACCTGAGGAAGCTCTCAGCATGCAAGACGACCTGAGAAAAGTCGTTGAAGACGGAAGTGGGAGAAAAGCCCAACTTGACGACATCCCCATTGCTGGCAAAACGGGGACAGCGGAATTAAAGCTGACAGCTGATGCTGAAGACGCTCAAGAAAATGGCTGGTTCGTAGGGTATACCGCAGATGATCAGGACTTTTTAATTGCGATGATGATTGAGCACACTGAAGATAGAGGTGGTAGCAGCTATACCACTGAAAAAGTGGCTCAGATCATTAAAGATATTAAATAAAGCATTTCGTATACACCATTGAAAAACCACTTGAACTGACAAATATGAGTTCAAGTGGTTTTCGTTTATTTGGACTTCAATTGTGTCTATATTTTATGTTCTATAGCTTTTTTATTAACTTATAAAACAACACTTCATTTCGTTCATCAAGTGCTTTATCAATCATTCGTCTTATGTTCTCATTTTCTATGTGGGCCATGACAAGTTCTACATCATCATTCCCACCCCAATCTTCATAAGGCTTGGCGGTATTTTTGAGATATGAATTTGTTATACCATATAGCTCGAGCAGAAATTCAGGAACAGACATAAGATCAATCATCTTAATGTACTGGATATCCTGCTCGTTTTGAAACGTCAGTACCGCATCTGTATTAACAATTTTTTGAGTCGAACGATGAACGATAATCTCTTTATCCTTTTTTGGGACGAACTGATAAACAACACCATTTAGATCAATACTAAAATAATGATAAGCAAGCATCACTCTAACGTAATCATAATCAACTGTTAGATCATAAGGTTTTAATTCCTTGACCGTTAACATACAATGACCTCCAGGCTACTCATCTTTTACCATTAAGAGTTGTATTGCATTTACCCGTTGTCAAATAAATTAAAACCTTTTACAAAAAATAGTCATTATGACAGTAAATAAATTACAAATTTAAAAAATATATTTAATTCCACTACGAGTTACACGTTAGTCATTTCTTCTCTTAAAGAAAACGTACGAGCTCTTTAAAGGACTGATAATCTCGATGATCTAACGCCCGATCAATAAGCCTTTGAACATTCATCTTTTCTAATTCATCTATGATATCTTTCATTTCTTGTTCTGAAACATCGGTTTTCCTTTCACGATTATGATCCGTTTCATAATAGGGTTCACAAATAAAATGTAATTGTACGAGAAAATCCGGTAAAGATATGAGTTCACTCATGGTCATATAAATCATATCCTTCCCTTTCTGAAAAGCAAACCGTGCTTCGGTATTCTCTATTTTTTTTGTATGAAGATTGACTCTGATTTCATTTGCCTCGACTGGCACAAATTGATATAACCGGTGATTTACAAAAACTGAAAAATACTGATATGCTAAAACAATTCGCAGTGTGTCATTATGCGTTTTAATATAATATGGCCTCAGCATTTTCACCGTCACCATCATCCCCACCCCCTATATATAGAGTTTTGTTACTTTTCAGTAAATAAATTATACAGTTATACGAGCTGATGTTTCAATCAAAAGCTTTCGACTCGATTCCTTCAACACCGACAATACTCCAAACCTAAAAGAAAAAGAGATCACTAACATGTTTAATGACCTCACCATTCGCTGTAACATATTTACATTATTTCAATTTTAACGCTTGCCAGATATGATCCATCGTATCTTCTCCTATATCACTTTGATCGCTAAACACATCATCTAACCACGTGCGCGCTTCTTTCAGTTTGTCAATTCCGCTCGTCATATAGGACTTATATTGACGATTTAACGTCTGAATCTCGTCTGCATACCGTTCATCCGTTCCTGGTGTAATCAACGCCTCATACATATCTACAATGCTATCTGCCTGCCGATCAGGAAAGAATTCATGGGGATCAGTACTATCAAATATACAAAATTCAAGCTGACGCACAAGAACCATGTCAATACTCCCAGGGTCAAAGCTACAATAGTACATTTCTACATCAAAACCATAATCTTCACAGGCACTTGCTATTCTTTTCATAAATGTTGATTTTCCTGTACCCGCTCGCCCTTTTATAAAATATCTTTGACGTATCGGTTTAATCAACTCAGGTATAATATTGATTGCCCCTTCTGGTGTATTTGTGCCAAACATGCGTTTATATGTCTTAGGTGATTGATTCAACGATACGACATCCTTTAACAACTGCTGTATAAAAACGTCACTAAGATCATTTGCTTTAGAAAAATCCATTTCGTTAATGTAAATCTCTTCAAGCTCATCATGAATATCAAGTCCCATTTGAAATAGATTATGAGCTTCTGTAGTCATTTTATGATACGTAAGCAACGGATTAGAATGTTGTGATGGGCTTGTTTCTAATAAAACGTTTAGATCTAACACCGTTACATTTTGAGAGTGATCACGTTTCTCAGTAAATATTTGAGCATCAACAATTGCTAAATTACTTTTACGAACAATTATTCCTTCCATATCACCATGTCCTAATGGGCTCAAGAGTACCTCTAGGTCATATTCGTTTGTTAGTTTGGCAATCAGTTGTTGAAAAAGCGCAGTCTTAATTTTATGGGAGTCATGTTTTACGACATAGACGTTGTTTATGCCTTTAATATTCGTTTCTAAATAATTTACAAATCCACCGGCTGTGTGACCTGTTACATAATAATAAAGTTTCTTGCCCATTTAGACACATCCTTTAAACTTCATGATCTTATATATATGTATAGTCTCGCAGGATGTGAAATATACGTACTGATCAAATGCTAAAAGTGAAAGAGGAGACTAAAAATACGTCTCCCCTTTCACTATTTTAAGAAATCCAAATAAAAAGTCATAAATAAATCATTCACTATGGTAGATAACCTTTATACTGAGGGCATTAGTAGAAGGCACTTAGCTTATTCGATTGCAGCAATGTGTCATTAACGATATTCACCATTGCGCCAAAGAACTGTTGATTGCCGTTGAAGGGATGTCGCCACGTCAATGATCCTTTGATTTCTGCTGCCTCTAAACATGATTGTATAGTCACGCTCAGCTAAAATAAATTTCCCGTCAACCAAAACATCAATATAATTTAAAATATCACGTTTTTCTTCAAGGACCTCTTCAAACGTATACCCCGTATACAGCCAAATGTTCTTTCCTGTCGTCTCTTTAATAGACTTAACGAGTTCTAACGTTTCGGTATATTGCCAGGTTAATCCATCTCCACCGCTAATCGTCACATCAGATAACGTGTTCTCTTTGACAATATCCACGATATGATCAATCGACATTTCTGTTCCATGTCGTTTATTCCAAGAGGTTGGATTATGGCATCCTTTACAGAAATGCCAGCAGCCAGATACATATATTGTCGTCCTGAGACCAGTGCCATTATCCGTACAGTCGGTATCGATATTCATAATTTTCAAGCTCGACCACCATGCTTCACCCGGTTTTGTTCTTCTGCTCGCTTTGCGGTATTCCACTTTTTCAAGCTGCCTGTCAAATATCCCGTAATTCGTCTGATCCGATCAATGCGTTCTTCATCTTCATTGCCACATGACGGACAGGCATTATAAATTACACCATTAAATTCACATTCTAAGCAGCGGTCAACCGGGACATTAAAACTCCCGTAACCGATGCCACTTTCCTTCATCGCTTTAACTAAAATCTCTAACGCATCTATATTTTTCGATACATCCTCTTTTAACTCAACATATGTGATATGCCCAGCATTCGTCAGTTCATGATAAGGGGCTTCAAGTTGAATTTTCTTTGCCGCGTGAATTGGATATTCTACGGGAATATGATTGCTATTCGTAAACCAAGCTTTATCAGTGACCCCTTCAATCACACCATGTTTTGCCTTTGTTACCTTCAATGCTTTCCCCGCATAGCTTTCCGCAGGGGTTGCCAACAATGAATAATTCAAACCAGTTGATTCGACCAATGCATCCATCTTATCTCTCATAAACTTAATAATTTGTAAACCGAGTGCCTGTGCTTCCTCACTTTCACCATGATGCTTGCCAATTAATGCAACTAAAGCTTCAGCCAATCCGATAAAACCAACACTCAGCGTCCCTTGCCTTAAAATATCTCCAAGCTTTTCATTCTCATCTAATTCTTCCCCATTCCAATAAATGCCCTGTCCATAGAGAAATTTAAAATTAGCAACTGTTTTTTCTGCTTGGTATTTGTATCTTTCAAACAATTGCTTACTTGCTAGATCAAGATAATCTTCGAGCTTACTGAAAAACGCACTAATATTTGTCGACTCTAACGCGATCATCGGTAAATTGATTGATGTGAATGATAAATTCCCTCGTCCAACCGGTGTTGATTCACCATTAACATTCGCAAACACACGTGTTCGGCAACCCATTGTAGCAATTTCAGATCGTGGTGAACCGTCATAATACATTAGATTTTGTGGTGCATCAATAAACGTATAATTCGGAAACAAGCGCTTCGCCGTTGTTTCTAAAGACAATCGGAACAAATCATAATTAGGCTCACCAGCATTTAAGTTTACACCGTCTTTTACCTTAAACACTTGAATAGGAAAAATCGGTGTTTCTCCACTACCTAAGCCTGCCTGTGTTGCGAGAAGCATATTTTTAACAATCATCCGACCTTCTCTACTTTGATCGGTTCCATAATTGATAGAAATAAAGGCAACCTGATTACCACCACGGCTATGCATCGTATTTGAATTATGTATAAATGCTTCACACGCTTGGTATGTGTCCTTTTCAGTCAGTTCCCAAGCTTTTTTATCTAAATCCCCCGTAAACCCTAAGTCTTGAAGCATCGTGCATTTTTTCTGATATGTCTTTTTTACATAAGGCGCAAGATCATAATCAAACATCGGAATCGCTTGTCCACCATGCTGCTGGTTTTGATTGGCCTGTAAAATGATGGACGTCAACGCTAGGGCAGATATGATATTGCTCGGTTCTCTAATACATCCATGTCCTGTATTAAAACCGTCCTTAAGCACTTTACCGAGTGGTATTTGAACACAGGTGGTCGTTCCGGTAGCGTAGAAATCCAAATCATGTATATGAATATAGCCAGCTTCGTAAGCTCTCTTGACATCATCGGATAAAAGATGTTCAACTGTATATGCCTTTGCACTAATTGAGCCAAATAAACTCATCATTCCCATCGGACTTTTGCCATCAGTATTTGCATTTTCTTGCGTTAAATCCTGATTGCTAGAGTCAACAATCTCTCTAAATTGTTCTGTTATAAGGTCCTGCATCAAATCATCCCCCCGAAAGTTACTGCCTAATCTCTACTTCAATCTTCATTTCAGTGTTAGAGCATAAAAAAACTCCCTTATACTCAAGCGGCTGATATGCAAAAGGAATACATGACAATCACAACGATTCATTTTTTAAGTATAGATCATACGAATTCAGTTTCATCTGCAGTTGAAATTAAGTATTATTATACGTTAAAGCACCTTTCGTTTTAAATAGACATACGATATTTGTTAAGTTTATCCAATTTTTTCCTCAATAAAATGGACACAATTGGGATAATGGTATAACATAACTTTCATGGATAAATGCTGTTATGAATAGGGTTAGAGCTCTTATATCTAGTAGAATTTAGTTAAGATGGAGATGAGGAAAAGTGAAAAGTTTTTTTGATCATCAATGTAAAAAGGAGTGGAACAGAGGATATTTAACATCAACGAGATACTACATATAGTACAAGGACTAGGACTTTAGTACCAATATGCTGTGTTTAGGCTAAGGTACTTCTTATAACACAACTTACATTAACTCAATAATAATCGTTAATATATTTAATTATTGTTACTAATTAACCAAGGAACGTGTAAACGGGATTTCAACTGAACAAGATCTTGTAGTAGCTTCCTGCAACCATAACCTTCAATATGCCTTTTGAGTTTTATTTCCATATCCTGAATGAACAAAAAACAAAAAGATGCCCTATCAAAAGGACATCCTCTATAATAAATCACTATAAATGCTATTTGGTTTTTGACCAACCATCCTTTAATTGACCTATTCCAATTCAGGCAATGTGCGGACTTCTTGTTTCATATCTGCTTTACATAATGGGCATTTCGGTGTTTCGTCAAAGCTAAATGATTCGCGCATCCAACCTTGGCAATCGTCATTAGTGCAAGCCCATACGTTTGTCTCCACTTCAGGAACTGGCTCTTTTGGCCTTCTGGAAAAAGACATGTGTGCAACCCCTTTCCTGTTACTTCCTTCATTATACGCCTTTTATGACAAGAAAGAAAGGCGACATGCATCCATCTTACAGTTACGAAGCATAAGATCGCTCTTCCTTTCATATTTCCTTGTGTCTACTTTAACAATTATTGATGGAATCAAATACGCGTTCTCTCGTCTACTGATCAAGGACATATTTCTGAATTGCTTTTGCAACACCATCATGATCATTCGTATCCGTCATCGTATCGGCTGCTTTTTTAATCGCTTCTTGAGCATTGCCCATTGCAACCCCAATACCCGATTCTTGAATCATTTTCATATCGTTCAAGCTATCGCCAACCGCCATAACCTGATCCATTGTAATTCCAATTTCACGGCAAACACGCTTTAGAGCACTCGCCTTACTCACACCCTTTGGATTTACCTCTACATTCGTTGGAAGTGAGTTCGTTAATTCAAGACCGTCATAATAAGACACTTCTTTAATAAATTGATCAAGCTTAGCAATTTCATCCGTATGAGCACCGAATTTCAACCATTCTTCCGCTAGAAAATCATTCGGCTTTTCATCAAAGTATACCTTTTCTGTTGTAAACATCCACGTGTTCAAACCGAGGTGTTCGGTAAGTGCATACATGTTTTTAACAACCTCTGGATCAAGCAAATGACGTTCAAGGAGTTGCTTGTCCATCGTCCAAATTTCCCCGCCATTTGCAGTAACGAGAAAAGAAGACAGATTAAGGGCCTCGGCATGCGGATAGCAATAATCGAGGGGGCGGCCTGTTGAAAGTACGACGTGTACATGTCGCTCAAGTGCCTCTCCTATCACATCCTTCGTATAGTCTGATACGTCTCCTGTCGAATTCAACAATGTGCCATCCATATCCAATGCAACCAATTTGATTTCTGACATAATCCCTCTCCTAGCCTATAGTTATATGATATGATAAGATCCGTTTAAATATGTTCGTCCGCCACCATTATACATCATTTCCCCAGCTGACCGTGCGAATTTACTTATTCGCAATAATGGAACCGCTCTTTTTAACACCTCGATCATATAAATAAGTCGTCATAAACGGAATGACTAAGAGGAAGATTAAAACGATGAACAATAAATTAATGTGATATAGGTCGACAATAAGCCCGCCTAAAAAAGGACCTGTCATTCGACCAGCAGCAGCAACACTGTTCACAAACCCTTGATAAAAGCCTGTCCGTCCTTTTGGTGCAAGCTCATTGGCAAGAGACGGAATAGCAGGAAAGATCAACATTTCCCCAAGCGTTAATATAATCATTGCTCCAGCAAACATCGTAAACATCTCTGCAAAGCTTGCAACAACAAATGAAAGAATCATAATGATCGTTCCGATATAAATATGCATTTTTTGCGATGTGATTCGTTTCGTTATAAAGCTCACAAGAGGTTGCCCTAAAACAATTAAAAAACCATTAATTGCCCATAATGCACTATATTGTTCGAGCGGAATGCCAATGTCTTGTGTATATGATGCGATTGTTGATTGCCACTGGCTATAGGCAATCCACGCAATTAAAAATCCACCTGACAGGATCAATAACCCGTTAAAGGCGGCTTTACTTTTAATCTGTGACGTCTGCTCCAGGATAGACGTGCTCATACTTCGGTTCTTTTCCTCATCCATCCCTTTATAAGTCGTTAGAACGAGCAAAAAGAACATGCCAAACATGAAAGCGTTCGCCATAAAAATATAATCAAATGATATGCTTGCCACATAACCACCGATACTTGCACCTAATGCGACACCAAGATTTTGAGCAACATAAATCGCGTTAAATGTTTTTCGCCCACCTTCCGGCCAAACCGATCCAGCCATCGCAAACATAACTGGAATTGTAATGCCTGACCCGAAGCCGATGACGATTAATAAAATCGTGTATGGCACAATGCTGTGGTTCATTGATAATGTTAGTGCAGCTGTAAATGCTGTACCAGTTCCGAGTAGAATCGTTTTATACGGACTAAACCGATCAAACAAAAATCCGCCGAGAAAATTCCCCATAATTGCTGCTGCTTGATTTAACATTAAAACAATTCCCGCAAAGGCAAGTGTTTTTCCAAGTTCATTGTGCATATATATCGTATTTAATGGCCATAAAAATGACGCACCAGTGACATTAATCGTTGTTCCAATTACTAATAGCCATATATAGCGTGGCATCTCATCATCTCACTTCTTCACACAGTAATTAGACCATTTTAATGCATTTTTTAATGTCTGGCAATATCGATGTATAGCCATAACATCTCCAGATCTAAAACGTATCAATCAATTTGATTTAATTTATCACTATCAAGCTGATGTGCAACACGGCGCATAACGAAGCTATATATTATAATTGTTCCTAAAGGGCCAATTGATATCGTAACAATGTACCATGCGGCGAGCAAAGATACACCTTCATTTGCAGAAGCGATGATCGCATATGTCGTGTAAGCTAAAATAAGCACCATTTCAAAATTGAATAGTGCCATCATTGTTCGACTCATAGAATAGATTTTTGCTGCATTCAGTTCCGTGATTTTCACTGGAAGATTATAAGTATGTGGTATTTTATTTAAAAAATAAAGACCAATAAACATAACCGTCATAATGCTAGGCACAATAAATATCGTACCTTTATGACCCCAGCCATCGATATTACCTTTTCCATCAAAGTGAATCGGAATCGTATCAGGTAGTGTGTTGAACCGTTGAGCGACATAACCAAAAACTGAAATGATTAAGATGATAGACAGTCTATTCAACCACCGTTCCCCTGTTGTAGGTGAAACTTTTATATTAGGACGATTTGAAAACATGCCTTCACCTCCAACGCGTTACAACACACGCGCCCTGTTATTATGGTAAGCATGAGATCGCTATTCGAACAGCACGCTCGAGATCTGATTGTGACCAGCTCGGCTGTGCCTTTTCAAGCGCTAATTCGTGTGAAGCGGGTAGATGAATAAAGCCACTCGGACGATCGAGTTGATGCGTTTTAAAATAGTGGAGCGCATGGTACATCACATTGTTGCATAAATAAGCACCTGCTGTATTTGAAATTTTAGCAGGAAGACCATTCTCGCGACATACTGCCACAATCGCCTTAATCGGGAGCGTGGAAAAATAACCATCTGCTCCATCATGACATATTGTTTCACCATCTGGCTTATGACCAGTATTGTCGACAGGACCATCGTTACAATTAATCGCAATTCGCTCTGGTGTCAATTGCGCTCTTCCTGAGGCTAATCCAAGGGAAATGACCGCATCAGGCTGGTGCATTTCAATTAGGTCGACTATTTCCTGACCTGTCTTCGAAAAATCAACTGATAATATTTCCCCAATTATCTTATATCCGTTTATTTCAGTCTCCTTTAACGCGTTAACAATGGCCATTGTTGGATTGATTGCATGATCAAGGAAAGGTTCAAAGCCCGTTAATAATAGTTTTTTCATGTTGGTGTCTCCTCGTATAATATATTTAGGCATTGGTTTTAAGCCTATTTATTCTAAGTGATTTTTTAACATGTATTCAGCTATAACGCCGTTACCTTTCACTGCAGGCGGACGCCTTCCGTTACAGGTAACTCAAAATGTGCGTCTATTCATCAAATCAAAGAAACTACATCATATGACAATCACTTGGACGCTCTTAGATATTCCTAGATAATGGCCTTATGATTTTTAGTAAAAACATTGTTTTATGTAAATTTAACCATGATAACTTCATACGTGTTTCTCTTTCTTTTGACATATCTTCCGATTGATTAAGTGCGTTCAAACAATTGATAACATTTATTCCATTATGTTAGATTATTACTTATATTTCAATCTCTACTTCAATGACGTTAGTCAAGCACATCACTATTAAACGATACGTAAAGGCCATTCGCATATGGCGAATGACCTTTCATAAAGCGTTTTGCGTACCTAATATTAATCTGGAATAGTAAGCGTCATTACGCTTGTAAGCTTGCTTTACCAGTGTTTGAACCTTCTCCACTATGAGGTGTACGCTTTTGGACCATCCAGATGGCAATCATCATAACGAGTCCTATGAGGTTCGTATAAATGCCTGGATCAATCATAAGCAGTCCACCCGCAAACAAAATCATACGCTCAATAATAGTAGATCTTCGAGTAAAGAAACCGATCATACTACTGCTGATTGCTGTCATACCGAGCAGAGCTGTGACAACCGCGATAATGAGCGGCACTGTCGTAACATCCACCATTAGTAAAATCGGACTATTGATGAATATATACGGAATGATGAAGGCCGCAATGGCTAACTTCACTGCCGTTACACCTGTCTTAAACGGATTAGCCCTTGCAATACCAGCACCCGCATAAGCTGCCAAGCAAACTGGCGGCGTAATGTCAGCGACGATCCCAAAGTAAAAGACAAACATATGAACCGCAATTGCTTCTAATCCAAACGTATTAATCAAGGCTGGTGCAGCGACGGTTGCTGTTACGACATAATTCGCAGTCGTTGGCAGACCCATCCCAAGAATAATACACGCGATCATCGTCAAAACGAGCGCAAACGGTAAAATACCACCAGATAATGCAATAATACCAGCTGCAAATTTAGCACCAAGTCCGGTAATGCTCACAACGCCTGCGATGATGCCTGCAGTTGCGACCGCAGCAATAACCGGTAAGGCCGTTCTTGCCCCCTGCTCGAGAACATTGATAATTCCCCAGAAGGATAAGCGCGATTCTTTACGGAAAAAGCTAATCACAAAAGCAGTAGCAATCCCCATGATCGCAGCACGCTGAGGTGTATTACCTGCCATAATCGTGCCAACAATCAAGAAAAGCGGCAATAGCATATAGCCATTACGAAGCATTAATTTTTTAAAGCTCGGCAGCTCTGATTTAGGAAGGCCTACTATTCCAAGCTTTTTAGCTTCAAAGTGGGTACCAATTAGAATCCCTGAAAAGTACAAAATAGCTGGAATTAACGCCGCCAACATAATCGTCGAAAAGCCCACGCCCACATATTCCATCATGATAAAAGCTGCCGCACCCATTAAAGGAGGCATAATTTGTCCCCCAGTAGATGCCGCTGCTTCAGTGGACGCTGCGAATTCGGGCTTAAAACCCGCTTTTTTCATCATTGGAATCGTAAATGATCCTGAAGCGACTGTATTACCGACAGAGCTTCCTGACACCATCCCCTGCAAGGCACTTGCTGTTACAGCTGCTTTCGCTGTTCCTCCTGTAAAGCGCCCAGTTAATGAAAAGGCCAAGTCATTAAAAAACTTACCAATCTTTGTATGAACGAGCATCACACCGAAAAACAGAAAGAGGTATATAAATTTAGAGGATATTTGTATAGGTGTACCGAACACGCCACTTTCTGAATACCATAGATTTGTTGCGATTCGATCCACTGCCCAGCCAGGATGTGACAAAACTTTTGTTGGAATAAAATTGCCGAATATCGTATACAAAATAGCGACACTTGCAACGATGACGATCGGAAGACCAACAGTTCGTCTCGTTGCCTCAAGTAGAAGAAGCACACCGATAATGGCAATGATAATATCAAACGTCTCATAGCCACTTATCCGACTACGTAAAATCGGTTCATAAAAAATCACTTTATGATAAGTTACATACATCGCTGTAAAGGACAAAATGACGTCATACCAAGGAACCGTCCTTTGTTTGAGGTGCATGCCTTTTTTAGCAGGGAATAAAAGAAAAATAATACCAAGGGCCGTTCCGAGATGAATAGCGCCTTGCTTTTGTGATGGAATGGTCCCAAAATAGCCGACATATAAATGGAAAACGGTTAAAGAAACGCCAAGAAACGTCACGATCCATTTCCAACGACCGATCTTACTACGAAACTGACTCTCTCTATCATATTTTTCCAAGATATCCTTCGTCATCGCTTCCGTGTTATTTGGCTCCCTCTCCATCTGACCACCGTCCTTTCAAATATGGAAGAGACGATCATAGCGATCATCTCTTCCGTATATTTCAAAATTAAATAAGCAGTTGTTTGATTTACTTAACATCCTCAAAGCTATTAATGCCTGTTTCTTCTCTCGTAATAATTTGTGCGACTTCTGGATAGATATGGCCAATAAAGGCAGCGTTTTCTACCGCATTTCCTTCAAAATCGCCTTTACCATGAACAGCCTGACCAGCTGGATCATGGACACTCATACCTAAATCCTGGTTACCATCACGGATGTCAGCCATATTTTGCAATGAGGCATCTGTTTCTGTATGTGTCACACTCACGTCATCAATATTATTGTTCCACATATTGACCATTTCACCGCCAAGTGGATAATACGTACCGCCCGAGCTACCTGTTCCGAGCACAAATTCCGTCTTTTCATCGGTAATATTTAATTCAGCAATTGGATTATCAAATTCTAACCCTTGCTCTTGATAATATTTTGCCGCACCTGGATGAATTGGAAGACCTTCAGAACCATTTAAAGCATTATCGAGCGTCATTTGTGGTCCCTGACTATGTGTGATTTCTCCAGAATTTTCGATCATTGCCTTCGCAAGCTGATAGCCTAATTCTTCGCTAATGGTGTTCGTATTAGCCATCAAAATCGCATAAGCTGCAACAGTTTCAACATCTTCATCCATAAATTCATAACTATCTTTTGAAATGGTGTATCTTGTATAGCCACTGTTTTCCTCAATATGAGCAATAGCATCGTCTGATAAGCTTAATAGTTCTACATCACCTGTGGACGCATGCAGCTCTTGGATGTTCGCAGCTGGCAGCCCTAAAATTCCAATAGAAATACCAATATTACCATCTTGAACACCGTCTTTAGCATCTCCAAAGCCTTCCTCAAACTTTTTGTAATCGCCTTCAGAAATATCATAGCCTTCAAGAATGAGCTTCGACAATGTGTTTGTACCACTCGTCGGTGGACCGATTGCAATACTTGTTTCATCCCCACCACATGCTGCGAGCAGGAGTAAAATACCAATTAACGATGTCATCATTCCGATGATGCGTGTTTTCTTCATTCAAAATCCCCCTTTTGATAATATTTTATTAGCTTCTTATTCTGGATGCGCTTGCATTTTGATAAAGTGCACAATTTCAGAAGCTTACTATATATTATACTGAAATAATAGTAATAATCAATGTGTTTTTATATTTTCTGATTATTAATCGCCTTAAAAGTGACTTTTTTCACATATACTCAATGTAGGCTATTAAAAATTCATAAAAATAATATAAGTTTAGCCACTTATTATAAACTCATGTCGTATCTTGTCGATAATACAATTATAAGCTTCTTAACATATCGGTTCTTACACTTAAAAAAGAAGTCCATGCTTTACAGGGCTTACCCTGATAGTTATAGACGGTTTAACTAGGAGGTACAACAGCATGACGATGACAGAAACAGTACAGGATCAAAATAAGGCGATTACAGTCTTATTGAACGGAACACACGCTGCAATAAATAACGTCATTCCGATCACACACCGAACAGAAAAGCCTGAATTACAAAAAAGAGAATTCCCTTTAACATATGGTGTCTTAATCGGAATTACAGGTGACATTGGCGGTAAATTAGTATTAACTGGACATCCAGATACATTCAAGATAATTGGCGAAACAATGTTTGGGATGCCTTTAGGAGATGATATGCTTGCCTCATTTAGTGGCGAACTCGGGAATATGATTGCTGGTGGATTGTCTACCTTTATCTCAGAAAATCATACCCACGTTAATATTACTGCCCCAACACTATTGCAAGGTCAGACAACATTATCAGGCTATAAACTAGCAATAAAGGTCACAACCGTGTTTGACCAAGCTGGAGATCTCTCACTTTTTCTCATGCTAGACTGATTAATGAAAGGATGATCATCCATGAAAAAATTCACCATTCATTCTGTCAAAACGAAGCTCATATTAATTTCCATTCTCATTCTTATTATTCCATTATTTACGCTCGGTACATTTAGCTACTATAAAAGTGTATCGAGTTTAAATGCACTTGGTAAAACAAACTTAAAGAACAGTGTTGAAATGACGATTGGTATGATTGACGCCCTCGATAAGGAAGTAGAAAAGGGCAATTTATCACTTGAGGATGCTCAAGAAGAAGTAAAAGAGGCCATTTTAGGAGAAAAGCAACCAGATGGCACACGTCCGATCAATCCGCATGTTGATCTAGGTGAATATGGTTACTTATTCGTTGTCGATGAACAAGGTGAACAAATTGCCAGCCCTGATTTAGAAGGTGAAAACACGTGGGAGAACGAAGACCACACTGGCGTAAAAACAACTCAAGTTATTATAAAATCAGCTCAATCAGGAGGTGGTTTTTCAGACTATGAGTTCCCACTTCCAGATAATCCCGATCAAATTGAAAAAAAAGTAACCTATTCCAAGCTTGATCCTAATTGGAATTGGGTTGTCGTATCAGGTACTTATTTACTAGACTTTAATAAACCAGCTAAAGACTTGCTTTACTATATATTAATTGTCACTTGGATCTCCACTATCATTAGTGGAATTGTTATTTGGCTCTACACTAATCGCATCACCAAACCTATTAAAGCTGTAACCGAACAGATGAACCACCTTGCTGAAGGT
>NZ_JABJXD010000008.1 GCF_019093865.1 Lentibacillus saliphilus | reverse complement strand
TTTTCCCCACCAACGTCATTTATTGTACAACCATTAATTCGCTGGATGTATTGGAGTCCTCGGTGTTGTTGTCTGTGTTATTGATAACGTTTTCAATTTCACCTTTATTTAAAAATGATTTGAATTCTTCGATGTTATTGAACTCTAGGCGCTTGTCAATGTTTGCCTCTGAATTCGATATGCCTAATTCTTCATAAAACTCTTTTTCGCTTATTACTTTTCCACCTCGTTAATCAGTTTGTTAGTCGAAGCAGAGGTAGAAGCAGCATGCACGGACGAAATAGGTATGCCCGCAACTAACAACAACAAAGCCATGGATAAGGTAAAGAAGGTAAAAATTCTCTTTAGCATTATTAAAAACCTCCTTGATATTTCGTTTATAAGTTACCATATTACTTGTTTTCCTACAACGGGGATAAATACCTATTTTAAAAAGATTTTGTAAATATAAGTTTTAAAAAACGCACAGAATTATTTCTCTGTGCGTTTTATTTGATGATTCAAATCATTATTCTCGCTCGTAAAAAGAGCATTATTTCCCTCTTTAAATCAAAAATACAATTCAACTTGGTAAATTGCCTGGGTTGCGGGCTTAATGTAGTAAATAGAGTTGTTTTCCTTATCATAAAATGCATTTGCTACATTGTAATCAAGCGGAGCCGATTCACCTAGAGTAGTATGGAACAATGTAAGTGGTGACGACGGGGGATCTGATTACATCATAAATACTTCTTCATGAACCCAGTGTAAGTCTCCCAGTAAATCACCTGTCATCAGTTCGTCCGTTTCAGAGAATAACTTTTCCCCTGATTCAATATAAGGTTTCCCGGAAGTCGTATAGACCATCTGAGGGTTTCCTTCGTACAGAAAGGGAGGATTCTTGAGTTCTATGATACGTTCTTCTAATTCAAGGCCTAAAGAATAAAGTTTTTCTTGTCCATTGTTTTTATAACCAGTCACATCTCCGGTTTGTCTGTCGACAGTATAAAATCTGTACTCACTGCCTTCCACTTGTACAATCTCCTTGTTGCCTTCTATGACGTGAATACTTTCTCTATCGTTCAACCCGATGAAGTTGGTTTCATTGTCTTCTTCATCATAAAAATAAACATATTCACCTGTAAATTTAAGGTCGTTCAATGGGTGGGTTGATGATAAAATTAATCTTTCTCACTTTGATTGTAATTGATACCAGAAACCTAGTGTTCTCTAAGTCCATTCTGTTCGCCAGTAATTCTATCATAAACTAAAATATCATCCTTCACTGTGGCGAATTGGATGTGACCTACTATGATGAAGTGAAAATTTTTGACATCAAGTGGTTGTCAGGACAACTCAAAGAATTGTTCACTATCGACGGTGAGGGTATAAAGAATTATAAGGAATTTTTCAAAGCAATCTTTTGATAAATACTGAATAATAGATAGGACGCCCCTGTATTTTCGGAGCGTCCTATCTGTTGACACTGCCCTTTTAGTCTTTCAATGAAAAAAGAGTTTAGGGATTTCTATTTTTTAACGAATTACTAAGACAAGGAGGGAATTCACTATGCAATGCCATGAACAATTAAACAATAAACCAACAAGGGATGAGGACAACTTGGTATATACACCACCAACCTTATCCTTAAGCGTGAACTGGTGGGGCGGATGGGATATCACTTTCATTGTAGCGATGATCCAAGTCAACAAATTTGTTATATTCTTTTACAAAAGCAAGTTCAACTGTTCCGACTGGACCATTACGTTGCTTAGATATGATAATTTCAATAATATTTTGTTTCTCGGATTCTTGATCATAATAGTCGTCACGGTACAAAAATCCAACGATGTCGGCATCCTGCTCGATACTGCCTGATTCACGAAGGTCAGACATCATCGGGCGTTTATCCTGACGCGACTCTACGCCACGGGAAAGCTGTGACAACGCAATAAGTGGAACTTCAAGCTCTCTTGCAAGGCCTTTAAGACTCCGGGATATTTCCGATACTTCTTGCTGACGGTTTTCCCGAGAGCTCGGACTTCCTTGAATGAGCTGTAAATAGTCAATGACGATCATTCCGAGGCCATGCTCTTGCTTGAGACGGCGACATTTAGATCTGATTTCACTGACGCGAATGCCTGGTGAATCATCAATGAAAATACCAGCATTTGATAAGCTGCCCATTGCCATCGTGAGCTTGCCCCAATCCTCGGCTTCCAGACTACCTGTTCGGAGACGTTGCGCGTCAATATTACCCTCGGCACATAGCATACGGGAAACGAGCTGATCCGCTCCCATCTCCAAACTAAAGATCGCGACATTCTCATCTGTGTTGATGGCGACATTTTGAGCAATATTTAGAGCGAATGCTGTTTTACCGACGGAAGGACGTGCGGCGATAATAATTAAATCGTTTCTTTGGAAGCCAGACGTAATCCGGTCCAAATCACGGAATCCTGTCGGTACACCCGTAATATCGGCATTACTATGATGAAGCTGTTCAATGTTGTCATAAACCTCTATGAGAACATCTTTAATTTGTTTAAATGCGCCACTGTTACGCCGACTTGACACTTCAAGAATGTTCTTTTCAGCGTCATTTAAAATATCTTCAACTTCATCTTCTTTTTCATAACTCGTTGAAACGATATCCGTTGCCGTCCGAATCAGCCGGCGCAGCAAAGATTTTTCTTCAACAATTTTGCTGTAGTACTCAATGTTCGCTGCTGTCGGGACACTTCCTGCTAAGTCGGACAGGTAAGAAACGCCACCTGCTTCATCAAGTGTTTTTTCACTTGCAAGCGCGGAGGTTACTGTAACGAGATCAATCGGCTCTCCGCGATCAGAGAGCTTTGCCATCGTATCAAATATCCGCTGATGCGCAGCTCGGTAAAAGTCCTGTGGCATTAAATGCTCTGAGGCTGACGCAAAAGCATCCGGCTCTAGAAAAATAGCACCGAGTACAGCTTGTTCTGCTTCTATATTATGTGGCGGTGTACGATCATTCCACGCTTCACTCATGTTTTCTCCCCCTCTTGCTCGAGGCTGTGGCATATATGCGCCATCCTCACGCGTTTACACACATGAAAAAATGACAAACGGATATGTTAGCTCTGTATTATTATTCTTCAACAACTTGTACTTGAATGGAACCTGTTACTTCTGGATGTAATTTCACGGGCACTTGTGTGTGACCGAGAGACCGAATCGGGCTATCAAGCTCGATTTTACGCTTATCAATTTTATAGCCATGGTCTTTTTTCAACGTATCCGCAATGTGCTTGTTCGTAACAGAACCAAACAACGTACCACCTTCGCCTGATTTAGCTTTAATGACGACCTTAAGATCAGCAAGCTTATTCTTGAAATCAATCGCATCTTCTTTTTCCTGCTGTTCACGTTTTTGATCTTTACGTTTTTTCGCTTGCAAAGCATCCATGTTCGCTTTCGTCGCTTCATCTGCTAATTTATGCTTGAGCAAATAGTTACGTGCATAACCATCCGCAACATCCTTCACTTCGCCTTTTTTTCCAGTACCTTTAACATCTTTTAGTAATATAACCTTCATTCTTCGTCTCCCCCTTCAAAATAGTCCGTGAGTAATTCTTTCAACAACACTTCGACATCGTCAATCGTTGTGTCCTCGATTTGCGTAGCGGCATTTGTTAAATGACCGCCACCATTCATTTGTTCCATAATGACTTGAACGTTGACCTTGCCGAGTGAGCGGGCACTTATGCCAATTCTACCATCCTTGCGTTCTGATATAACGAATGATGCTTCAACACCTGACATCGTTAATAGCGTATCAGCTGTTTGCGCAATCAGAATTGGATTATACGTTCTGCCTGTCGTCCCTTTGGCAATCGCCACTGTATCATGAAACATATAAGCTCTTTCTACAAGTTTACTCCGTTCTATATAGATATCAAGATCTTCCTTTAAAAATTGCTGCACGAGTACGGTATCGGCGCCTTGAGATCTTAAGTAAGAAGCGGCATCAAATGTCCGTGACCCTGTTCTTAACGTAAAGCTTTTCGTATCGACAATAATGCCGGCTAGTAGCGCTGTTGCTTCAAGCATTTTTAACTTTAGCTTTTTCGGCTGATATTCAAGCAGCTCTGTCACTAATTCTGCCGTTGACGATGCGTAAGGCTCCATATAAACGAGTGTTGGATTTTCAACAAATTCTTCCGCCCGTCGATGGTGGTCAATGACAACTTTAAATTCTGTTTTATTAAGAAGACGTGGGTGTACGACCATTGACGGCTTATGCACATCAACGACGACGACAAGGCTGTTGGACGTTGCCATGTCATCTGCCTCATCAGGCGTTATGAAATAATTCCATATGTCATCATCTTCTTTTAAAGCTTGAATGAGACGATACACACCTGTTTCAACATCATCAGGGTCATATACAACATAGCCTTCAACATCGTTCGCTCGAGCAATGTTTAACACACCGATGGCAGCTCCAACAGAATCCATATCAGGCATCTGATGGCCCATAATTAAAACATTATCACTGTCTTTCACAAGCTCTCTTAAAGCGTGAGAAATAACGCGTGCACGGACACGGGTCCGTTTTTCCATCGGATTCGTTTTCCCACCATAAAACCGGACTTTTCCGGATTCATCTTTTATGGCAACCTGATCGCCACCGCGCCCAAGAACTAGATCTAGACTTGATTGTGCCAGCTCACCAAGCTCTGGCAAGTTTATTCGACTCGCTCCCACACCAATACTAATCGTTAATGGGACGTTTTGTTCTGTATCGATATGTCTAACTTCATCAAGAATATCGAAACGGTTTTTCTCAAGCTTTTCTAAAATGGCTTGTGAAGCGACAGCCATAAAACGATCCTGTGATGTTCGTTTCAAGTAAACGCCATACTCATGCGACCAATTGTTCAAAACGGACGTCACCTGAGAATTCAACTCACTTTTACGCGCATCCTCCATGTTCTGGGTAATGTCGTCATAGTTATCAAGGAAAATAATTGCGAGAACGGTTTGCTCCTGCTTAAACATCTTTTCAATTTCTGCTTGCTCTGTACGATCAAACAAGTATATGAGTCGTTCTGCTCGTTTTACATGGGCTTGAAAGACGTAATTGCCATATTGAAACATATGATTGTCTTCAGTGTCATCATTAATATACTCTGATAAGCTCTTGGATAGAAAATCAAGTGATTCCCCAATGAGCGTATCTTCATTAGCGATATCACTGACGTACGAATTCGTCCATTCAATGTTGAAATCATCATTGTACAACACGATACCGATGGGCATTTCTAATAAAGCTTCCTCGCCAACTTTTCTCACGCGATGAGAGAGTGTTGAAATATAAGCTTCTGTTTCATCTACAAGAGTTTGCTCGACTCGCAAGCTATAATAAAACGAAACGGCTAAGAAAAGCGTCATGACAATCCCAAGTATCCAATTAAAATACCAGATTAACGCCAAGAGGCCGATCGCCAAGCCATAAATCACCAATAAATGGCTCCCAATTTTAAGTTTTTTTTCGAATCCAGGCATCTAATCAGCTCCTGTTTCTTTTCCTCATGTGAAAGCCATGCATGTGTTCCAAACTAGACTTCCCAAACGTACGCAACGTCAAATTATTTTTGATCATTACTCAAGCGATCACGTAATCCAAATCCAATGTCAATAATCCCGATAATCCGGATGATGTAGAGCATGACAAATGGCATGAGTAATGAAATAACGACGATGGTAATTGGTATTGCTTTAGACATTTTTTTATTGTGAGCATAGAAAAAAATAAACGAAAACCCTTGTAAGGTCATTAATAATCCTGTTAATAAAAGGGCGTTTTGAGTGGCGAGCAGCATAAAGCTATCACCATCTTTAACCAACAAACCCGCTATGAGTGCAATAAAGTATACCCAAATGAGCGAGCTCGGTAAACGCATTGAACGAAAAGGCGGAAAGCGTAATTTACGGGTTTCCAAACGATTGATGACTTTATAGCTGAACCATTGTGTAACGAAAGCCATAAAGATGGCCATAACGGCGAGTGCAACGGGCAAATAATCGGTCAGACTTTCAAACATTTCTCTTGCGACAGCCATTTGTTCTGTTGCTTGATCACTAAGTCCAACACTCGTCATAATCTGTTCACTCATTGCAAGGGACTCATCGATCATTTGATCCGTTTCTGCAATCCAGTTTACATCGAGTACAACCTGACTGAATACAAATGCAATGACAAGACCAATGATAAATCCAATCGTCCCACTTGCCCACGTTTCATAGGGTGAGAGTTTTTTGTTAATCGCCGTTCCAATCATGATGCCGCCAAATGCAGCGAGCGCCGCAACCGGAATCGAAAAAAATGTTCCAAACAATATGGCCAATAAATGTGCCACTATAAACATGATCCCAACAGCTTTCCAATCATACTTAGCTGCATAAAGAACAAATGGAACAGGTAATACAAAGGTTGCAAATAGATTCAAGACCGGAACAAAAATGGCCATAATCAAAAGTACGATGAACACAACTGTCATGAGTGCTCCGTCTGTTATTTTTTTTGACACATGCATTATGGATGTCTCCTCTGATGTCCGAGTCATGTCACTCGAGTTCTCAATTTACTTCATTACTCTATGATAACATGATTCGCGTTTAATTTGGTACGTCATCAACCAGAAAATATTTCCCGGGCAATACCTGACAAAAATCGCGCGCATTCTCACGTAAGAAATATTTAGCGACCAATTGTTCATCATAAATCACCGAACAAGCATCACGTGCTGTTTTCAGATATAATATATATCAGTTTGTTATGAAGCAAACGTTGTATATGAACTGAGCAATTTTAATCAGTTTTTAAAACAAACATTTACATATTAAGGAAGTCCATACCAGGACTTCAATTATAAAGAAAAAAGGATGATACATATGGTACTTTGGCATACATTCCTTTATAGTCTGCAGCTCCCTAAAAAACAGGCGATGTTCAAACTTAATCGGATCGGAATGGATTTTGCCGTTATTTACGTGCTCCTTTTAACGTTGATCGGATCAATTCCTGTTGCTGTCCAGCTGTTGTCTTCTGGAACAAATGAACAAGAGATCAATACGCTGTTTTGGCTCGTATATTTTTTCTTCATATATTACGTCCCATTGACGATCGGGATATTTCTGGTGCTCACCTTCATCGCATATATGGGAACGATCGTTGCAAAGCTTATGCATCGAAAGCTTAAATTGTCTATTCTTTGGAAAATGAGCGCATTTGCCTCGACAATACCTGCTCTCATCTATACCATTATTGCGTTTGTATATCCGTTAAGTATTCACACGTTGTGGCTCTTTATGTTATACGTATGTATTTTCCTAGTTAAAATGATCACCGTTTATCCAAAACGGCGTCAAAGAAGAAACGCGTCTTAAACATGTATAAGGCCCCCAACGCTTCATAGCATTGAGGGCCTTTATCATTTATTCTGCAACATACGGCAATAATGCCATTTGTCTTGCGCGTTTGATTGCTTTAGTCAATTTACGCTGATATTTTGCAGATGTTCCAGTTACACGACGAGGAAGAATTTTCCCACGTTCAGAAATGAAACGCTTAAGCAAATCAACGTCTTTATAGTCAATGTGCGTAATGCCGTTAGCTGTGAAGAAACACACCTTACGACGTCTTGCACGTCCACGACGAGCTGCCATATTTTACGCCTCCCTACTTTCAAGGATTAACGATGATCGATTTCGATCCGACCATCTAAAATGGTAAATCATCATCAGATATATCAATCGGTTCGCCTTCTTCTTGGAAAATCGAACCTTTATTAGGCTGGTTTTGGCCTTGTGATTGATTCTGATTGAAGTTTTGGTTTTGGTTCTGTTGGAATCCTGGTGCATCCTGCCCGCGATTTTGTGAGCTGCCTTTAGGCTCCAAAAACTGTACGCTATCCGCGACAATTTCAGTCACAAAAACCGTTTTCCCATCTTGTCCTTCAAATGTACGTGTTTGTACACGACCGTCTACACCGATCAAGTTGCCTTTTTTCATAAAGTTAGCTAGGTTTTCCGCTGGTCTGCGCCATACAACACAGTTAATAAAATCAGCTTCACGAGCACCTTGCTGGTTTGAAAAAGGCCGATTCACTGCAATGGTAAAATTGGCTACCGCTACTCCGGATTGTGTATAACGTAGATCAGGATCCTTCGTTAATCTGCCGACAAGTACGACACGATTCAACATCAGAACCACCCCTTATTTATTGGTCTTCTTCACGAATTGCAATATGACGGATAATATCATCTGAGTATTTTGCCTGACGATCGAATTCATTTACAGCGTTTTCGTCACCAGAGAAATTAATGATGATATAATGTCCATCACGATAATCGTTAATTTCATAGGCAAGGCGTTTCTTGCCTTTATCGTCAACTTTTTCAATTTCCGCGCCGTTGTCAGTAAGCACTTTGTTGAAACGCTCGATTAGCGCTGTTTGTGCTTCCTCTTCCATGTCCGGGCGGATGATGTACATAATTTCGTATTTTCTCATCCGTTACACCTCCTTTTGGTCTTGGCGGCCCCTTTTAATAAAAGGAGCAAGGAGCAATTAATTTTCATTACTCACATCGATTGATTATACCAAACCTGATAGAAAAAAACAACTATAGAACGATAAAAGGGATCCTACTAACGTTTACACATTAAATCTGAAATGAATGACGTCTCCGTCTTTCACGATATATGCTTTGCCTTCTAGGCGTACTTTACCATTTTCCTTTGCCTGTACCATCGAACCTGCATCCATCAAATCATCATAAGAGACAGTTTCAGCTCGAATAAAGCCGCGTTCAAAATCTGTATGGATAATGCCCGCTGTTTGTGGTGCTGTCATACCGATCCGGAAAGTCCAAGCTCTCACCTCTTGGACTCCAGCTGTAAAGAAGGTTGCAAGACCGAGCATGTGATAAGATGCTTTAATGAGCTTGTCCAAGCCAGATTCAGCAATGCCAAGCTCATCAAGAAACTCAGCCTTTTCATCGGCATCAAGCTCAGAAATTTCTTCCTCAACTTTCGCACATACCGTAATGACCTCTGAGCCTTCTTTTTCAGCATGGGCCTTTACGGCCTGTACCATTTCATTCGCATCTGGATCAGCGACTTCATCTTCACTCACATTGGCAACATAAAGCATCGGCTTTGATGTTAACAAGTGTAAGCCTTTTACGATGACCTTTTCCTCATCCGTAAATTCAACTGCTCTTGCGGGTTTTTCGGATTCAAGACCGTCCTTGAGCTTTTGCAAGACGTTAAATTCTGCTGCCGCATCTTTGTCCTTCTGTTTTGCTAATTTCTCTACACGCTGATACCGTTTATTGATCGTCTCCATATCAGCTAGAATGAGCTCAAGGTTAATCGTTTCAATATCGTCGATTGGATCAACTTTACCAGATACGTGCGTAATATTTTCATCTTCAAAACAACGCACAACCTGACAAATCGCGTCAACCTGGCGAATGTGTGATAAAAACTGATTACCGAGACCTTCACCCTTGCTAGCACCTTTGACAATACCAGCAATGTCCGTGAATTCAAATGTTGTCGGAACTGTTTTCTTCGGGTTTACGACTTCTGTTAATTTATTTAAGCGACTGTCCGGAACTTCTACAATACCTACGTTCGGATCGATCGTTGCAAATGGGTAATTTGCAGCTTCAGCGCCCGCTTGCGTAATGGCATTAAACAATGTTGATTTTCCAACATTGGGCAGTCCTACGATTCCTGCTGTTAAAGACATTCAACTTTCAACTCCTTAAAAGGTTACCATTCATATGAACGCGTTGGTCATTCCAATTATAGATTCAAGCACAGCGTTTGACAAGAAATGAAAATACAAAAATAGACAACTCTCATTGCCTATTTTTGCTTTTTGCGGCTCTATATCATCTTTTTTACAATTTCAACAGTTTTGAAGTCCTATTTGTTGCCATAACTGCCTAAAATTGCGCAATATTAAATTCGCTTTATTCATAATCATCTATTTAATCAAGCTTAGTCCTCTATATTTTGTGGTGCTTCTGCCTTCACGAGTATTTTTTTCATTGTTTTCGCAAACTCGCGACGTGGTATCATAACACTATGATCACAGCCTAGACATTTTATCCGTATGTCCATACCCATACGAATGATTTGCCACCGGTTTTCTCCGCAAGGATGTTGTTTTTTCATTTGGACGATATCATTAAGTGCGAAGTCTTTGTCTGCCATGCGTCCCTACCTCCCTGTCCACTCTTCTACTCAAATTCTATAACAAATGAGATGGATTGAAAAGTCTAGAACGCTATTTATTAGATGGATTCGGCTTTTTGTTCCATATTGGATAAAGCAACAGCCGTGTTAAGACATAAAGATTTAGTATGCCATAGACAGGATATATAAAGCTAATGAGTGTTGAGAAACCAAGCGTCGTTAATGGGATCATAGCTAGAACTAGACAGGCGACCAACAACCATAATGGCAGCTGAATGCGGTGTCCAATTCGGGTAACTAAGCCTAACATTCCTGAGGCTGCTGTTGTAAATATGGCAAACCAAAGTAATACAGACATAAATATAAGCATCTGAAATGGATAATGCTTCAAGATCGCAAAAAGCGGAATTTCATAGAGGAGCAACTCTTCAGATATTTGAATTAAGCTATTATTATATATGAAGGAAATCGTTCCTAACGTAAGGCCACTGCCCACACCAGCAATCCAGATTTCTTTTGGTGAGCCAATTTTGCTTCCAATCGCACCTAATACAGCGATGAGCGGTAAGATATTTAAAGCGGTAAAAGGAAATGCCGCCATCCAATTGCTTTGTTCATGCCAATGAGACAACAAAAAGAGCTCTTGATCGTACGTAAATCGAAGCAGTACATATAACAGCCCTCCTAACAAAAGGGGGAGAATATAGCGGTTCATGGCAATTAACCCATTAATATCGTTAAGAAACAACACAACGAGTGCTGTTATGATTAAACCAATTCCCCACCAATAAGAATAGTTGAACGCCTGTGCTGTTGCCCCACTCCCAGCAATCATCACAACAGTTGTCGTAAACAAATAAATGAATATCATAACATCATAAATGCGCGTCATGCGTTCTCCAACAACAATCCTTAACACTGGTAAATATTGCGTTGATTTTAACCGATAGCTAATCTTCATAATAACAACACAGCACATTGAAAAAAAGACCGCAAACATCAATATAGCTAGTCCACTTTCATGCCCAAAAAATTGCCACAGTTCTTGTCCTGAAGCATATCCCGCACCAATTGTCGTTCCGATAATTAAAAACATCCAGCTCAAGCCGCCTCGCATCATCAAAAACCTCCACATCAAGAATGCTCGTCTCATTTTTTAGTTTGATGTATAGAATGATTCAAATATCCGTATACTTATATCAATATGTATGTGGAGGCAAAGCTATGAATCTCGGAAACCGAATTAATTCAAAAAACTCCTTCATAAGAATTGAACATACACGGCCTGATGCAATCGCAACAATTTGTCAGACACTTCTTTCCTGGACACCAGTCGTACCTCGTGAATATGTCGTCGTGTTTGTTGGCACAGATCGTTCGACAGGTGATGCGCTCGGACCCCTTGCTGGATCGTATTTATCTGAGTTAAAACCTAAGCATTTGACAATATACGGCACGTTACATCAACCAATTCATGCAACAAACATGGAAGAATCTCTTGCTCACATCTATCATGTGCATCATAATCCATTTATTATTGCTGTAGATGCGTGCCTTGGCAAAACAAGTTCAATTGGAACGATCATTGCTGAGCGGGCTCCGTTAAAGCCAGGGGCAGCCTTGAATAAGACATTACCGGAGATTGGTGATGTACATATTACAGGAGTTGTTAATGTAAGTGGGTTTATGTCCTACGCTGTACTTCAAAACACGCGTTTATCAATCGTCGTAGATATGGCAAAAAAGATTGCGGCAACATTTGAAGCGCTCGATCAACAGCTCACCTATTATTCTGTTCCAACAGCTATGAAGCGTTTATCGCCTGATAACCAAACAGTATAAGACTTTAAAATCAAATTGATGATCATTTCTATAAGGGGTTTAAGATTCGCTATCCCTTCTCAAACAGATTCAGAAACACAAAAAACGACTCTCCATATGGTAGGAGATGTCGTTTTCATCACGTTTTAATATATAAGGTGATACACATAATAAACGAGTCCAACGAGCACCAAGGAAGGAATTAAATTACCAACCCTAATTTTAGTGATCTTTAACATATTTAAACCAATTGCTAAAATGATTAAGCCGCCAACAGATGTTACTTCTGCAATCAGCCCGTTTAAAACATCTTGTGGTACCCATCGTTCAACTTGTGTTGCAATTAGCGTTAACGTTCCTTGATATAGGAGCACCGGAATAAAGGCGAATAACACACCGCTTCCTAACGTTGTTGTGAGTACAAGTGCCGTGAAACCATCTAACACACTTTTCGTTAGAAGCACTTCATGGTCGCCTCTTATGCCACTATCAAGTGGACCGATGATCGCCATTGCACCTACACAAAAAATGAGTGTTGCTGTTACAAAACCTTGTGAAAAGCTCATACCGGATTCTGATGCTGAGCGCGCAAAACGGGTTGCAAACCAATCACCGGCATTATTGAGCGACTCCTCTAATCGGATAAACTCCCCAACTACACTTCCGATCAGCATACTAAGAAGTACAACGATAATTGACTGTGTTGCAAATGCCATCTGCATGCCAATTAATAAAACGGCTAATCCGATACTGTGCATAACTGTTTCTTTCACACGTTCCGGGATTTTAGATAAAAATAGACCGAGTGTGCTTCCTACAATAATACATATACCATTTACAATGGTCCCGAACAGAACCATAGCGTCTCCCCCATTCCTTAGCGAATGGACCACTACAGCTCTGAATAAGCTGCTGCTATTTCACCAAGCGCTTTAATAAATATGTCTACTTCATGTTCTGTATTATAAACGCCTAGACTAGCTCTGACAATACCTGTCTGTAACGTTTTTATGTGTTCATGAGCGAGTGGGCTACAATGCAAGCCTGCTCTGACTGCAATTTGATAATGTGAATCAAGAATCATCGCTATTTCTTGAGAATCTGCACCAACAATGTTAAACGCAACAATTGGGAGCTTCAACTGCTCACTGGCTGGGCCATACAGCTTCACATTAGGAATCTTTTTTAACTCTGTTCTGAGCTTTTGAGCGAGCATTGTTTCACGTGGAACATTTTCACTAATACGTTGTTCATATAACTCGAGTGCTGCGTGTAGCCCGGCAATTGCTGGAACATTTAACGTACCACTTTCAAACTGATCAGGCCAAATATTTGGCTGATGCGGCAGCTCTGAATAAGTTCCAGTTCCACCATGGTGTATCGGTTCTAGCGTTATCCCTTCTGCAACGAGCAGCATACCGATGCCCTGTGGTCCCATTAACCCTTTATGACCTGGCATCGCAAGCATATCAATCCCAGTTTGCTGCATATGTATGGGAATATGACCTGCCGTTTGTGACGCATCCACAATGAAAAGGCAGTCATGCGCTTGTGCAACAGCTGCTATTGCTTCAATAGGAAGCACATCTCCGGTAACGTTTGAGCCATGTGTCATGATAATGGCTTTCGTCTCTGGTTTTAAGGCGTCCTTCACCTCTGAAACAAACGAATCAGCTTGTGGGCATGAATCTATGTACGTAACACGAATGTTTGCTTTTTCTTCTAAGTGGACGAGAGGGCGTCTGACTGAATTATGCTCAAAGACGCTGGCAATAACATGGTCACCTGCTGTTAGATTGAGGCCTTTTATCGCTTGATTAAGGGCAACAGTTGCATTAGAAAAAAAGAGAACGTGATCTGGACGCAGACATCCAAACAGAGCTGCAGCTTTTCTTCGTGCTGCTTGAATCATTGATGTTGACGTACGTGCTGACTGATGTGTGCCTCTTCCTGGGTTACCGCCCGTTCCATTCATCGTTTCAACGACGGCATCGATCACTTCTATTGGTTTAGGAAAAGATGTTGCTGCCTGATCAAAATAGATCATTTCATCACACTCCATATGGCAAACTAAGCTGAAGGCTTTGAATAAAAACTGGCGCAATGACGCTTGTTACACGCATCATTGTGCCAGCTATTACACTATTTTCCTAATGACTCGATTATACGATCAAGATCATCATCGCTAAAAAATTCGATTTCGATCTTCCCTTTTTTCTTTCCACGTTGAATCGTGACGGCTGTTCCAAGTTTGTCTCTCAATACTGTTTCGCGCTCTTGTAAAAATATATCTTTTTTAGCTTTAGGTTTCTCTTTTGTAGGAGCTGCATTTGCTTGAACGATTAATTGCTCAACCTGGCGCACATTCAGCTTGTCCTTACGTATTTTATTAACAATCGGGATCATTTGATCTTTATCCTTTAATCCAAGTAAGGCACGGCCATGACCCATACTCAATTCTCCGTTGTTAATATGAGCGACAATTTGATCTGGTAACGATAGTAGTCTCACAATATTAGCGATATGCGAACGGCTTTTCCCAAGTTTTTGTGACAGGTCTTCTTGGGTAATTTGAAGCTCTTTCATGAGGTTTGCATAGGCATGTGCTTCCTCTATCGGTGTCAAATCTTCACGTTGGAGGTTTTCCAGCAAGGCGAGCTCCATCATTTTTTCATCTGTAAGTTCTTTTACAACTGCTGGAATGCTCTTAAGGCCTGCTTCACGTGCGGCACGAAAGCGTCTTTCACCAACAACAATTTCATACCCTTTAATGCTCTGTCTCACAATGAGCGGTTGAATGATGCCATATTCTAAAATTGATTCTTTTAGTTCCTCTATTGCATCGGCATGAAATGTCTTTCGCGGCTGATACGGATTGGGACGACATTCATCTATCGGGATTTCTTGAACGGTATCATGATCTGTTTGCTCAATGTCCGTAAATAGTGCATCTAGTCCTCTACCCAACCTTCGCGTCATTGGTCATCACTTCCTTCGCTAACTCAAGATACACTTCGGCACCTTTTGATTTTGCGTCATATTGAATGATTGGTTTACCATGACTCGGCGCTTCTCCTAATCTTACATTTCTAGGAATGATGGCATTGTACACCTTATCCTGGAAGTATTTTTTAACTTCCTCAATAACTTGTAATCCTAGATTTGTACGGGCATCGAGCATCGTTAATAACACACCTTCAATCATAAGCGCTTTATTTAAATGCTTCTGTACGAGCCTAATCGTATTCAGCAATTGACTCAAACCCTCTAGCGCATAATATTCACACTGAACTGGTATGAGAACTGAGTCTGAGGATGTTAACGCGTTGATTGTTAAGAGACCCAAAGACGGGGGACAGTCGATGATAATGTAATCATATCTATCCTTCACTTCATCTAAAGCTTTTTTTAGTCTAATTTCCCTTGAAATCGTTGGAACGAGCTCGATCTCTGCACCAGCAAGCTGAATGGTTGCTGGAATAACATCGAGATTCGCTACTTTTGTTGGAACACATACCTCTTCAGCAGGTAAACTGTCCACCAGAACGTTATACACACATTTTTCCATGTCTGCTTTATTAATGCCTACACCACTTGTTGCATTTCCCTGGGGATCAATATCAACAAGGAGGACTTTTTTATTTAAATGAGCGAGTCCTGCACTTAAGTTCACTGCTGATGTTGTTTTGCCGACGCCACCTTTTTGGTTGGCGATAGCGATTGTTTTACCCATCTTGGCACCTACCTCTGACAATATAATTCTATTCTATCACGTTTTAACTTAAATGCTTACAAATACTGTCATCTTTTTTATATCATTTTTATATCATGGGTCATTTTTACGAACATTAATATTGAACAGGTCTATTTATTTTATCATGTAGACCAGATGAATTAAATATCATATTCATTTAATAGACTCTATCTTCCTAGCAAATCTGCTTTTGAGTGCGGGTTATAAGGAGAATCAAATAAAACCCAGCTTAAACATAAGCATGGGTTTTATTTTAAAAATAGCTGTTATAAAGATATGCAATTATTTCTTTTTCGGAATTCGAATCGTGATTTGATAGTAATCTTCAAGGTCCTCTTCGTTTGATTCTACGTCGACACCGGTATCGGATACCATATTAAGTGACTGGCGAATGGTATTCATTGCAATGCGGATGTCCTTGTTAATGCCTTTAAGCTTTGGACGTTTTTTAGGCTTTTTCTCATCTTTATGCTGAAGATTTGCTATGTAAGCCTCTGTTTCTTTAACATTAAGCTGCTTGTCTTTAATCACCTTCAAAACAGCTGATTGCTTTTCTTCTTCGCCCAGTTTAATGAGTGCTCTTGCGTGGCGTTCAGTGATCTCTTTATTAAGGATCGCTGTTTGAACATCCAATGGAAGCTTCAACAACCTTAATTTATTTGCAATTGTTGACTGACTCTTTCCTAATCGCTGAGCCAAAGCTTCTTGTGTTAAAGCATGTAACTCAAGCAACTGAGCATATGCTTTAGCTTCCTCAATAACGGTTAATTCTTCCCGCTGTAAATTCTCTATAAGCGCAACAGATGCCGTCTCCGTATCAGTCATCTCTCTGACAATCGCAGGAATGTTATCCCAGCCAAGCATTTGAACAGCACGCCATCTTCTTTCACCCGCAATAATCTCATAACCGTCCTCATCCGTTTTCCTGACAACGATTGGTTGGATCATGCCATGTGTATGAATGGTCTGTGATAATTCCTGAATCTTTTCTTCATTAAAAATTGCACGCGGTTGAAATCGATTCGCTTGTATATCCGTTACAGGAATTTCAATCACTTCGTCTGATTGTATGAGATTTTCATCAGTCTCTTGCTTGTCCCCTGTATTAAAAATCCGATTAAACATATGTTACACCACCTTTCAATAAACAAATGTTTCACGTGGAACAATTAATATCATATATGTGTAAACTGTCGTTCACTTGAATGAACCACATGTTGTTGGTTTTGGACGTTATGTATAAAACGCTGCAACAACAAGTTGCCGCGCTTTATTTGGATTACTATTATTTTATCATACTCGCGCTCATAAAGGGAATCTCATGCAAGCAAAAACAAACCTCACATGTCTACAAACAATAATCTAGCACTTATATGACAATAAAAATTATAATGGAAGCTTATTTGGTGTCCCTGGTTTACGCGGATATTTCTTAGGTGTCTGTTTGATCTTATCAACTAAGATAATCGCGCGCTCACTTTCCTCACTAGGTAATGTGAAAGCATGTGTCTCCTTAATGGCGCCTCCTAAAAGCTTAATTGCTTGTTTAGACTCGGATAATTCCTCAGCGCTTTGCGCGCCCTTCATTGCAATAAACATACCTGATGGCTTCACTAACGGTAAGCAAAGCTCACTTAATACCGACATACGAGCAACAGCTCGGGCTGTTACAATATCGTATTTTTCTCTGAATTGTTTATTTTTTCCGAATGTTTCTGCACGATCATGGTGAAATTGAACACCAGTTAAGCCGAGTTGATCACTCAAATGCTCTAAAAATCCGATACGTTTTTTCAAAGAGTCGACAATGGTAATGTTTAGGTCAGGAAAACAGATTTTAAGTGGGATACTTGGAAATCCGGCCCCGGCCCCTACATCACAAATATGGTGTTGACCCGTAAAATCCACAAAAAAGGCTGCACTAATCGAATCGTAAAAGTGTTTGAGATATACATCTTCTGGCGATGTTAATGCCGTTAAATTCATCTTTTCGTTCCATTCAACGAGCGTGCGATAATAGGTCGCAAACTGGTTGATTTGTCGGTCATCAAGATCGATACCATTTTTTTGTAGTGCTAAAACGAACTGTTCAGGATTCAAAACTAGAACTCCTCATATAGTATATTTAGGCATTGATTTTACGCCTATTTATTCTGAACCCTTAAGCATACAAAGGGTTATACCGCCGTTACCTTACAGGCGGACGCTTTCCACGGGCACGGCTTGAGCCTCGGGCCAAAAGGATGTTGGTCATGAAGGTGTGGCGATTGTCGTCGCGATTTTAACCTTCCTTCCTTTTCTGTGGGGTCTTCGGACGCGTGTTGTTCCCGCAGGAGTCGCCGCCTTCCATTCCAGGTAACTCAGTATGTGCATCTATTTCATAAATGAGTGTGCCTAAATGGACGCTCTTAGATAGGCCAATAGAATGGTCTTAGGCAATTCGTGATATCATTATGATAAATTTACCCTTTAGATAACGCGTTTATTTTTCTTTTAACATATTACTGCTCTTCTGTTTATTGGGCAGTGTATGCCATTTTCCCTTGCTCGATATAAATAAGCAGAATGGACACATCTGAAGGGTTCACACCAGATATACGTGATGCCTGCCCAACCGATAATGGCTGTACCTTCTTTAATTTCTCACGTGCTTCTGATGCAAGGCCCGTAATCGCATCATAATCGATGTGTTCTGGAATTTTCTTATCTTCCATTTTAAGCATACGTTCGACTTGTTCATTCGCTTTTTTAATATAGCCTTCGTACTTAATATGAATTTCAACTTGTTCTTTCACATGATCTGGAAGGCTGTCATCTGATTCGATCACAGAGTCAAGCAGATCATACGTCATTTCAGGACGTTTGAGCAAGTCAGATGCTTTAACAGCTTCTTTTAGCGGTGTTGCTTTTGCAACCTTCAACATATCTTGAACGGCCTCTGTCGGTTTAATAATAAGCTTTCGTAGTCGCTTAATTTCCGCTTCGACCTGTTTCCGTTTATCCAAGAAGTCCGTATACCGCTCTTCCGAAATAAGTCCTAACTCATGACCTAAATCGGTTAACCGCACATCTGCATTGTCATGACGCAGCAAAAGGCGATATTCAGCCCGTGACGTGAGTAAACGGTAAGGCTCTTGAGTGCCCTTCGTAACAAGATCGTCAATCATAACACCAATATACGCTTGGGAGCGGTCTAAAATCACGGGGTCTTTTCCTTGTATTTTGCGAGCCGCGTTAATGCCAGCCATTAACCCTTGAGCTGCCGCTTCTTCATAACCGGATGTCCCATTTATTTGGCCAGCTGTGAACAAGCCTGCGATATGTTTTAATTCCAATGTCGGCCATAGCTGTGTTGGAATAACAGAATCATACTCAATTGCATAGCCAGCACGCATAATCTCAGCGTGTTCAAGCCCAGGAACGCTTCTAACGAGGTCATGCTGTACAGATTCTGGTAAGGATGTTGATAAACCTTGTACGTAAACTTCCTCTGTTTGTCTGCCCTCAGGCTCTAAAAAGATTTGATGGCGTGGTTTATCGTTAAACCGTACAACTTTATCTTCGATTGAAGGGCAGTAACGTGGTCCCGTACCCCGCTTCATACCAGAATACATAGATGACAACGTTAAGTTATCATTAATGATTTGGTGCGTAAATTCATTCGTATATGTGAGCCAGCATGGAATTTGATCTGTTATATAATCCGTCGTTTCATAAGAAAACGCTTGGGGTTTATCATCACCAGGCTGGATTTCTGTTTTTGAGTAATCAATTGTATGACTGTTGACACGAGGTGGTGTCCCTGTCTTGAAACGCGTTAACTCAAGCCCTGTTTGCTCAAGATATTCAGACAGTTTAATGGATGCGCGTTGGTTATTTGGACCACTTTCGTATTCCAAGTCACCCATGAGCACTTTCCCACGCATAAAGGTACCCGTTGTCATAATCACCGCATCTGCATAATACGCAGCGTGTGTTTCGGTAATAACCCCTTTACAGATCCCATCCTCAATGATTAATTCATTCACCATGCCTTGACGGAGGGTAATGTTTTCTTCACGTTCAAGTAAATGCTTCATTTCTTTTATATACTCTGGCTTATCAGCTTGTGCTCTAAGCGCTTGAACGGCAGGCCCTTTACGTGTATTAAGCATGCGCATTTGAATATACGTTTTATCTATAACCTTGGCCATCGCGCCTCCAAGGGCATCAATTTCTCTAATAACAATGCCTTTTGCCGGACCACCGAGTGACGGGTTACACGGCATAAAGGCGATCATATCTAGATTAAGCGTCAGCATCAGTGTCTTGGCACCCATTTTAGCAGCCGCAAGTCCTGCTTCTACACCGGCATGACCAGCACCAATAACGATGACATCATAACGTCCAGCATCATATACCATATTCATTCATTCCTTTCCTTTATTATTCGAGTCGATTCTAATACCATCCGGACGCACCGTTAAAAACGGGAGCAGAAATATTAAACCTCCACCCCGTTCCACATCGTCCAATTAAATGACATGATCGTCATATATAAACGGTGAGATCAAAAGGTAAATATTACACTACATTAGCTCCGGAAATATACGTAGACTCCAGCGGGAGGAAGGCATAGGTGAGACCCCACAGTGCGTAGGAAAGGAAGGCTAAGACCGCGACGACAATCGCCACGCCTTCATGACCAACCTCCTGTTGCCCCGAGGCTCACCGAGGGGATGTTCGATTAAATTCGGCGCGTCCTGCGCCAACATCGAACGACCAACGTCCTGTTGGCCCACGGAAAGCGTAGTATATTTCCGGGGCGGTCGNTGCGTAGGAAAGGAAGGCTAAGACCGCGACGACAATCGCCACGCCTTCATGACCAACCTCCTGTTGCCCCGAGGCTCACCGAGGGGATGTTCGATTAAATTCGGCGCGTCCTGCGCCAACATCGAACGACCAACGTCCTGTTGGCCCACGGAAAGCGTAGTATATTTCCGGGGCGGTCGCTTTACCTCATATATCAAACGTTCATTATTTGCCTAAACAAAATTGCGAAAACAGCTGATCAATCAAGCTATCACTTGCAGTATCGCCAATAATTTCACCTAAATATTCCCACGTTCTCGTCACATCAATTTGGACAATATCTAATGGCATTCCCATTTCAAGACTTGCCATCGCATCCTCCAACGCACCTTTTGCTTTTTTAAGCAGCTGTATATGGCGCATATTCGATACATACGTCATATCCCCTGCATCTAAACGCCCTGAGAAGAAAATATCTGCAATCGCTTCTTCAAGCTGATCAATGCCTTTTGCATCAATAAGAGACGTTTCAACAATACGGTGTGATCCAGCAAGCTCTTTAACATGATCAAGATCGAGCTTTTGTGGCAGATCTGTTTTATTAATGATAACAACATAATCAAGGTCACCAATTAATTCAAGCAGCTGTATATCTTCAGGAGATAGCGCTTCATTATAATTAAGCACAAACAAAATCAAATCCGATTGCTTTAACGCCTGACGTGAGCGATCAACACCAATTTTTTCGACGATGTCTTCTGTTTCACGAATACCAGCTGTATCCACAAGCTTCAACGGAACACCGCGCACGTTCACATATTCTTCTATCACATCTCGGGTCGTTCCTGGTATTTCTGTTACGATTGCTTTATTTTCTTGGGCAAGTGCATTTAAGAGCGATGATTTGCCGACATTTGGGCGTCCGATAATCGCTGTTGCCAGCCCTTCACGTAATATCTTTCCTTGTTTCGCTACAGATAACAGCTCTTCAATATCATCATGAACTTCAGCAGTTTTTTGTTGCATCATCTTATGTGACATTTCTTCAACATCATCATATTCCGGATAATCGATGTTAACCTCGACGTGTGCAACCGTCTCAAGCAATTGTTGACGATACTTTCGTATTAAAGTCGATAGACGGCCTTCCATCTGATTGAGTGCAACCGACATCGCCTTGTCTGTTTTCGCACGAATCAAATCCATCACAGCTTCAGCTTGCGATAAATCAATACGTCCGTTCAAAAATGCCCGCTTCGTAAATTCTCCCGGCTCAGCCAAGCGCGCACCATTCGACAGCAATATATCAAGCACTCGATTAACGGCGGTTAACCCACCATGACAATTAATCTCTACAATATTTTCTCTCGTAAATGTCTTTGGTGCATGCATCACACTTGCCATAACCTCTTCAGCAACATCACCTGTTTCAGGATCAATGATTTTGCCGTAATGGATTGTATGTGTTGCAACATCTGTTAACTGCTTCCCGTTAAAAATACGTGCAGCTATGTTTATAGCATCCGGCCCACTTAGTCTAACAATCGATATTGCGCCTTCGCCTAAAGGGGTCGAAATCGCTGCAATTGTATCTGTCTCCATCGGCTGCACCCTCCTTTATCATCTTTTTTTCACTCTATATAAAAATCGTTATTGTATATATCACCAACGTTAGCGACTATTCACATGTAGATAAGTCACTAACTAAATAGAATATCATAAACCTACCTAAAAATAAATATATCCACAGCATTAAAATTTTCCAGTCGGAGCTCAGTTATGCACATGTGGATAAGCTTATTCTTCTTTAACGTACTTCATTATAACCGAAAACACATAAAAAACCCACTTGAGCTTACGTTCAAGTGGGTTAAATAGGCTTTACATAACGATTATTTAGATTGTGACGGTACAATAACGATGTGTCGATGGGGCTCCTGTCCATCTGAGTACGTCGAAATACGATCATCCGACTGAAGCATCTGATGAATGATTTTCCTTTCAAATGCTGGCATCGGTTCGAGCGCAACCTTCCGCTGTAAATAGAGCGCTTTTTCAGCCATTTTATGAGCCAAACTATCAAGTGAAGCCTTGCGACGATCACGATAGCCTTCTGCATCAACAATGACTGAAAAATGATTTTCACTATTTTTATTGACGACGAGATGAACGAGATACTGCAACGCATTCAATGTCTGACCACGCTTGCCAATGAGCATTCCCATTTTTTCACCTTCTAAATTGAAGGTTAAGGTTCGCGTATCTTCATCCTTAACAGTTGAAACCTGAACAGGCACATTCATCTTCGCTGTCACATCTAATATAAACTCTTCCCCTGTTTTGATCGGATCCTTGATCATGGTTACTTTAACAACAGCAAGCTTCGAGCCAAATACACCGAGCAAGCCCTTCTTACCTTCATCAATGATGTCAATCTTAACCTGGTCCCGTGTTGTGTTTAACTGCTCTAATGCTGACTTGACCGCTTGTTCGACCGTTTGTCCACTAGCAGTTATTTCTTTCACTTTTTGTCTCCTCCAGTTTCGGTGCCCTTCATCATCGGTTTACGAATAAACATCGTCTGGGCAACCATAAATATGTTACCGACAACCCAATATAAGGCCAACGCTGCCGGGAAGAAAAACGCAAACACAGTGATCATGATCGGCATCACATAAAGCATTACCGTCATTTGTGGGTTTTGTGCTGCCGGACTTCCTGCCATCATTAATTTCTGTTGTAAAAATGTTGCGGCACCTGCGATCAATGGTAAGATCATATCTGGCGAATCAAGTGCAAACCAAAGAAATGTTTGACCTGCCTCTATGCCTTCTGGGCGCCTTAACGCATGGAAAAGTGCGATTAAAATCGGCATTTGAACAAAAATAGGTAAACAACCAGCAAGTGGGTTCACACCATGCTTTTGAAACAGTGCCATCGTTTCCTGTTGTAGCTTTTGTTGTGTGTTCGCATCTTTTGAACTGTATTTTGCTTGTAATTCTTTTAATTCAGGTTGAATATCCTGCATAGCTTTAGAGCTTTTAAGCTGCTTAACGTTAAGCGGCACTAAAACTAAGCGAATGATAATCGTTACAATAATAATGGATATTCCGTAACTATTATTAAATACATCCGCAAAATACCTTAAGGCCAGTACCATCGGCCAAACAAACCAGTTGTTCCAAATGCCTTCGCTGTCTTCCGTAATTGGTTCATTTATGTCCGTACAGCCAGACAGTAATGTAACGAGTGCCAACAAGGCTGCGACGAGTAAAACCTTTTTGCGCAATTTCTTTCCTCCTAACAAAAAACCAGTCCAATTAGGTTTATGTATATCATTTATGTTTAGTTTACCATTAATGATTAAGGGCAATCCATTAAAAACCTAGGCTATCTTTTCAATAATAGTCCTTGTTTATTCAGCAAATGGTTGAGACTACGTTTGATGTCTTTGAATTCAAGGTCTTTTGTCGGGTTTCTCGCAATGATCACGATATCGTATTCAGGTAAAATACGCTCCGAAAGCTCTTGGAACGCTTGACGTAAGTGTCTCTTAATGCGATTACGTGTCACGGCATTCCCAATCTTTTTGCCTACAGATAATCCGACTCTAAAATGCACCTGCTGAGGTACTTTTGTATAGTAGATCACGAGCTGTCTATTGGCAAATGTCTGCCCTGTATCAAACACCTTTTGAAACTCACTATTCTTTTTTATTCTAAATTGCTTTTTCAATGTGATCACCCTTAAAAGCATGCGACCGAACGTGTTCTATAAAAGTGGAAAAAAGACCACTGATATTCAGTGGCCTATGCAGACAATACTTTTCTTCCTTTACGACGACGGCGTGCCAAAACTTTACGACCATTTTTTGTGCTCATACGGGCACGGAAGCCGTGTACTTTTTTGCGTTTACGCGTATTTGGTTGATACGTTCTTTTCATTTATGCTGCACCTCCCCAAGGGATTGAAAAAAATCCAGTTAAAAATCAGTCTCAGTAATTATACGTAAAATATACATGCTATGTCAACTTGTAATTCATTTCCGATCGCTCGAATTATGATAAGCGTTATTTTTCACGATCATATTATACCCTCTCTCTTATCCACACACTTATCCATCACCCAAACAACATATTTCATCCTTCCACAACATTAATCGACATGTTAACCACAAAATACAGACATGTGGATGACTTTTCACCACAAGAAGTGGAGAATGTGGATAACTGTCGAAAAACCATTGCATTCAAACGGTTTTTTTGATAAGATATCATTGTTTTAACTTGTGCATAATTCATTTTGGTTTTAAGTTATACACAAGTTGTGAATAGTTTGTGGATAATTGTTAACAGGCTTTTGATAAACATATACACATCATTGTGGATTTTGTCAACAAGCGCTCTCTTTGACGCGTCTGCTAACCAATTCATATCCACAGGTGCTTCATCTTTTACACGCACCTGATTTCGCAAATATATGTCCAGAAATGGTACTTCTTCTTAAGTCTATGTTGAATGATGTACCATTATGTCTGTTTATTAAAGTGACACCCTCTTTCACCTGTCATTATTGAGAGAGGCTTTTTCTGTCATCACTAAAAAGCGACATCAAATAAAATACGATCTAAGAAAGGAGTGAATATGAAAAGTGGAAAATATTAATGAATTATGGACGGCGACACTTAAAGAAATTGAAGATAAAATAAGCAAACCGAGCTACGAAACATGGTTGGAAAATACGATGGCAAAGAGTTTAGAAGGCGATTTATTAGTCGTCTCCGCCCCAAATGAATTTGCTAGAGACTGGTTAGAAAATCGCTATACAATATTGATTGCTGATATTTTAAAAGAACTAACTGGTGCTGAGCTAACCGTTAAATTTGTCATTCCGAATAACAAAGAAAAACAAGATGATGTAGATGAAGCTACTGCAGAGCAAGCGACACCAATGAATGGCCATAATGGAACGATTGCACCTAAAACAATGCTGAATTCTAAATATACATTTGATACGTTTGTCATCGGTGCTGGTAACCGCTTTGCTCATGCTGCATCTCTAGCCGTTGCTGAGGCCCCCGCTAAAGCCTATAACCCTCTTTTCATATATGGAGGTGTTGGCCTTGGTAAAACACACTTAATGCATGCGATCGGTCATTACGTACAAGAGCACAATCCTGGTGCAAATGTCGTTTATTTGTCGTCTGAAAAATTTACGAACGAATTTATTAATGCCATTATGGACAATAAAACGATTAACTTCCGCAATAAATATCGAAACGCCGATATTTTATTAATTGATGATATTCAATTCATAGCTGGAAAGGAATCGACGCAAGAGGAATTTTTCCATACATTTAACGCCTTACATGAAGATAATAAACAAATTATTATTTCCAGTGACCGGCCTCCAAAAGAAATTCCGACACTTGAAGATCGCTTACGTTCACGATTCGAGTGGGGACTCATTACGGATATTACCCCGCCTGATCTTGAAACACGAACAGCCATTTTATATAAAAAGGCGAAAGCAGAAGGGCTCGATATCCCTGATGAAGTGATGATTTATATCGCTAATCAAATTGATACGAACATTCGTGAACTAGAGGGCGCACTCATACGCGTTGTCGCCTATTCATCTCTAGTAAATCAAGATATTGATGCATCCTTAGCTGCAGATGCGCTTAAAGATATTATTCCGAGCAATAAGCCAAGAATCATCAACGTGCAAAAAATCCAACACGTTGTAGGTGAAAAATATAATATTCGTATAGAGGATTTTGCAGCGAAGAAGCGAACGAAATCCATTGCGTTTCCGAGACAAATTGCCATGTATTTGGCGAGAGAATTAACAGACCTCTCTCTCCCGAAAATTGGTGAGGAATTTGGTGGACGTGATCATACGACTGTTATTCATGCTCACGACAAAATCTCTAAGCTGTTAGAAAATGACATTGATTTAGAACGCAATATAGAAGACATCAAAGAACAGCTTAAATCGATTTAATCGACACAGGATTTCATTACTCAATAATTTGTCCACTGTGTATAATGTGAATGAAGGTGTTGACTTATTCAGCGGTTATGCACATGTGGATAATAATGTTTCGCAAAGCTTTAAGTAGCTTATCCACATAATCACAGCCCTTATTACTATTACTATTATCTTTTTATAAAGAAATATATATAATACATCTCGTTCAGGAGGATCCAAAAAAATGAAGTTCACTATACAACGCGATCCATTAATCGCCAGCATTCAAGATGTTGCCAAAGCAATATCACCTCGTACAGCGATCCCGATCTTAACAGGGATGAAACTCGACGTTCGCCAGCACGGCGTAACGTTAACTGGAAGTGATTCAGACATTTCTATTGAGTCATTTATTCCAGCTGAAGAAAATGGCATCGTCCAAGTGGAAAATATAGAAGAAGGTTCAATCGTCATTCAGTCAAAATACTTTACAGAAATTGTACGTAAACTACCTGAACAAACGGTTGAAATCGATGTAGATGATTCATTAAAGGTAACGATCCGTTCTGGTAAAGCTGTTTTTAATTTGAACGGTCAAGATGCTTCAGAGTATCCACAGCTTCCAAAAGTTGAAACAGATGATAGTTTTAGTGTTGATACAACGCTCTTAAAGCATTTAATTAAACAAACTGTTTTTGCTGTATCAACAATGGAAACACGTCCGATTTTAACCGGTATTAAATGCCAAATGGCAAATAACGTGCTTAATTTCACAGCGACAGACAGCTATCGCCTTGCTTCTCGAGAAATTCCAGTTGACCATACGTCATTAGAATTTACTTGTGTCGTTCCTGGTAAAAGTATGAATGAGCTTCATAAAATATTAGATGACTCTGAAGAAAATGTAGAAATTAGCATTACGAAAAACCAAATTTTATTTAGAACAAAGCATTTATCTTTCTTATCACGCTTGCTAGAAGGCAATTATCCAGAGACATCACGGTTGATTCCTGATGATAGTAAAACAGTCATTCATGCTAAAACAAAACAATTAATTCAAACGGTTGACCGTGCATCATTGCTTGCTCGAACAAATGATAATAGTGTCGTCAAGCTCGTCGCAGATCAAGATGGATTCATTGAAATCTCAGGTTACTCTCAAGATATAGGTGAAGTAAGTGAAGAGGTTCAAGTATCCGGTATAGACGGTGAATCATTGAACATATCATTTAGCTCTGCCTACATGCTTGAAGCATTAAAAGCGATTGACGCTGAAGATATCAAAATTGAATTCACTGGCGCAATGCGGCCATTCATCATTAGACCAGAAAACGATCAATCCGTTCTCCAACTGATCGTACCCGTACGTACGTTTTAATTTAGTAAAAAGAGATTGAGACATAACAAAAATTCAAATCAAATAGACGACTAACACGCGTTGTTAGCTCCGGAAATATACGTAGACTCCGGCGGGAGGAAAGGCCTAGGCGAGACCCCGCAGTGCGTTAGCACGAGGAGGCTCACCAGCCGCCCGCGGAAAGCGAAGTGTATTTCCGGAGCGGGTATTATTCGTAATTTATTTGATTAGAATTCTTTTGTCACAATCTCTTTTTTTGTGTCTAATTAACTTAGACAATGCCCGTTTATTAAAAGTCAATTTTCGTTTAAAAGAATGAGATCTCCCCTCATGTTGCAAACTTAACTATGAGAACATCATAGAAAAAACAATTTTAAGCCAATCACAAACGTTTTTTACAGTTTTATAGGTCAACCCTTTCTTTAATGGCTAAACTTTAGTAAAATAGATATATGGACATTTTAATGGGATCGTGTTCGGATTTAATACTTCTGAATGACATTTAAACATGTCATTGAAAATGGCAGGTGAACAGACATGCAAGAAACAATCGTGATCGATTCCGAATTTATTACGCTTGGACAGCTCATCAAACTTGCCAACATTTTGGAATCAGGCGGAATGGTTAAAGGGTTTATTAAAGAAGAAGGTGCAATCGTTAATGGCGAACGTGAACATAGACGGGGTCGAAAGCTATACCCTGGAGATACCGTTGAAGTTGACGGTGTAGGCGCTTTTGTCGTTGCGCGCAATTAAAATAGGTGCTCACTATTTAACATGATCGTCTTCAGTGTGTTCCCCGAACTTAGCCACCTGAGCGCTCAATGATCCACTCACATCGTTAAATGAGGAGTCAACATGCATATAGAACAATTGATGTTAAAGCAATTTCGCAATTACGATTCGCTTGATGTCTCATTTGACAATAAAGTCAATGTGATCATCGGTGAGAATGCTCAAGGTAAAACCAATTTAATGGAGGCTATGTACACGCTTGCGTTTACGAAATCACATCGTACCCCACGTGAAAAGGAACTCATCCAGTGGGATGCTGATTTTGCTCGGATTGAGGGAAGAATAACGAAGCGCAATCAGTCCATTCCTCTTGATTTAACCATTTCCGCAAAAGGGAAAAAGGCACGGTTGAACCGGCTTGAACAAAGACGTTTAAGCGACTATATAGGGGCCTTGAATATCGTTATGTTTGCACCAGAGGATTTAGGACTTGTTAAAGGGCCACCGCAAAACCGTCGACGCTTCATAGACATGGAGCTTGGCCAAATTCAACCGAAATATATATATCATCTTGGTCTTTACCAAAAGGTGTTAAAGCAGCGTAATTATTTATTGAAGCAGCTACAGCGTAGACAAACAGAAGACCGTACGATGCTGTATGTGTTAACAGAGCAGCTTGCTGAGCATGCTGCGGCGCTTTTATCCCGGCGCTACAAATTTCTAGAGCTTTTACGAAAATGGGCAGGACCAATTCATCACAGCATCAGTCATGAACTAGAAACGTTAGAAATCGTCTATATTCCGACAATTGAAGTATCAGAAGCTGCAAATGAGGAGAAAATAACGAGTAGTTACATATCTCAGTTTCAGGCAATTGCAGAAAAGGAAATAGAACGAGGTACGACGTTAATTGGACCTCATCGCGATGATCTCGTTTTTAACGTCAATAACCGAGATGTACAAACATATGGCTCTCAAGGACAGCAACGGACGACAGCTTTATCTTTGAAACTTGCAGAAATTGAATTAATTCACAACGAAATTGGTGAATACCCGATCCTACTGCTCGATGATGTGCTTAGTGAACTTGATGATTACCGGCAATCCCACTTACTGAACACCATTCAAGGGAAAGTCCAAACATTTGTTTCGACAACAACTGTTGATGGTATCAATCATGACACATTAAAACAGGCAGATATTTTTCACGTTCAAAACGGGAAGATCCGCTAGTTTCAAGGGGGAGAAGATTGCGATGTTTATATATATAGGTGATGACAATGTGCTTCAGGTAAAGGACATTGTTGCAATTATTGATCATAGTGTCGTCACATCTTCAATTATTACACAAGAAACAATCGCACAAACAAAAGCAAATGGAGATTTGTATGGCGACCCAGATCAAGCAAAAACGGTCATCATAACAACTGAACGGATCTATTACAGCTCATTATCGGCAGCGACTTTGAAAAAAAGATCTGGAATGGTTTCAGTGATTAGCAAGCTCGAAGATTACTCGGATCATATTGAAATTGACTGAGTATAGCTCGATGTAATAAGAGTGAGTGATTAAAAGATGCACGTTTTTCAATAAAAAGAAACGCAGGTGAAGTGAACATGGAAGAAAAAATAACAAATCAGGCATATGATGCCGATCAAATACAGGTGTTGGAAGGCTTAGAGGCTGTTCGTAAACGACCTGGCATGTATATCGGGTCTACGAGTCAAAAAGGATTGCACCACCTTGTATGGGAGATTGTCGACAACAGTATTGACGAAGCACTTGCTGGCTATTGTGATCATATTCAAGTCATCATTGAAAAAGACAATAGCATTACAGTAAAAGACAACGGTCGTGGTATCCCTGTTGATACACATGAAAAAACCGGCCGTCCAGCAGTAGAAGTCATATTAACTGTCTTACACGCTGGAGGTAAATTTGGCGGTGGCGGCTATAAAGTATCGGGCGGACTTCACGGTGTCGGTGCTTCTGTTGTTAATGCACTGTCCTCTCAACTTGATGTTCATGTACACCGTGATGGCAACATTCATTTTTTGAGCTTTAAGCAAGGGAAGCCACAAGGTGACCTTGAAATCATTGGCGAAACCGATCATACAGGGACGATTACCCATTTTATACCGGATCCAGAAATTTTTACGGAAGTAACCGAGTTTGATTTTGAAACATTATCGCAAAGACTTCGTGAACTCGCCTTTTTGAACAAAAAAATTACGATTACGATTGAAGATAAACGCGATGATTCTGAGCCAGTTAGTTATTATTATGAAGGTGGCATCAGCTCGTACGTTGAATATATTAATCGGACAAAAGAAGTGCTTCACGAACCATTCTATGCAGAAGGTGAAGCAGATGAAATAGCAGTTGAAGTCGCCATTCAGTACAATGACGGCTTTGCAAGCAATATTTATTCATTTGCGAACAACATCCATACGTATGAAGGTGGAACGCATGAAGTTGGTTTTCGAACTGGACTAACGCGTATCATTAACGACTACGCTCGTAAAAACAATTTATTTAAAGAAGCCGATCCAAATTTAACCGGCGATGACGTTCGTGAAGGAATGACAGCGATCATTTCGATTAAGCATCCGGATCCACAATTTGAAGGGCAAACGAAGACAAAGCTCGGCAACAGTGAGGTTCGTGCTGTAACGGATAGTGTCTTTAGTGAAACGTTTTCTAAATTCCTTTATGAAAATCCTTCAACAGCTAAAATCATCGTTGAAAAAGGATTAATGGCGTCACGTGCTCGAATGGCAGCGAAAAAAGCCCGTGAATTAACGCGTCGTAAAGGTGCCTTAGAGATCAGTAATCTTCCGGGAAAACTTGCTGATTGTTCATCTAGAGATGCATCCATTAGTGAGCTTTATATCGTTGAGGGTGACTCGGCTGGTGGAAGTGCTAAACAAGGTCGTGATCGACATTTTCAGGCGATCCTGCCACTCCGCGGTAAAATTCTCAACGTGGAAAAAGCCCGTTTAGATAAAATTTTATCTAACAATGAGGTCCGGATGATGATTACGGCGCTCGGAACAGGTATTGATGCAGATTTTGATATTACAAAAGCCCGTTATCATAAAGTTGTCATTATGACAGATGCTGACGTTGATGGGGCTCATATTCGTACGTTATTGTTAACCTTTTTCTATCGTTATATGCGTCCGTTAATTGAACATGGTTACATCTATATTGCTCAGCCACCACTTTATAAGGTGCAGCAAGGTAAGGCGATCCATTATGCATATAACGACCAAGAAATGGATAACATTCTCGCAGGCTTATCACAAACACCAAAGCCAGGTATTCAAAGATATAAAGGTCTTGGTGAAATGAATGCAACTCAGCTTTGGGAGACGACAATGAATCCTGAATCACGCACCCTCCTTCAAGTAGAGCTTAAAGATGCCATTGAAGCGGATCAGGTATTTGACATATTAATGGGCGATAAAGTGGAACCGCGGAGAAACTTTATTCAAGAAAATGCTCAGTATGTTAAAAATCTTGATGTGTGATCAAGCATATAAACGATCAATGAGCATAGAGATAGGCCTTGGCTTTGAGCCGGGTTCTTCCAGGGAGGTAATGAAATGGCGGATCAACAACGCCCAAATGTAAAAGAAATTAATATTAGCCAGGAAATGCGAACGTCTTTTCTGGATTATGCTATGAGTGTTATTGTCTCACGTGCACTTCCAGACGTACGTGACGGTCTTAAGCCTGTTCATCGCAGAATTCTTTATGCGATGAACGACCTTGGCATGCATGCGGATAAAGCATATAAGAAAAGTGCAAGAATTGTCGGTGAAGTTATCGGTAAGTATCACCCACACGGCGATTCAGCGGTATATGAAGCGATGGTTCGAATGGCTCAAGACTTTAGCTACCGCAACATGCTCGTCGATGGGCATGGTAACTTTGGTTCAGTTGATGGTGACTCGGCTGCTGCGATGCGTTATACCGAAGCACGTATGTCAAAAATATCAATGGAGCTATTGCGTGATATTAACAAAGACACTATTGATTATGCCGATAACTATGATGGTACTGAACGTGAGCCGGTCGTTTTTCCAGCTCGCTTCCCTAACCTACTCGTGAACGGTGCATCGGGTATCGCTGTCGGGATGGCAACAAATATTCCACCGCATAATCTCGGTGAAACGATTGATGCTGTTCTCGCTTTAAGTAAGGATCCAGATATTACGATAGAAGAGCTGATGGATGATTATATTCACGGTCCTGATTTTCCAACAGCAGGTGATATTCTCGGACGTAGTGGTATTCGTAAAGCCTATGAAACAGGTAAAGGCTCTATTACAATTCGTGCGAAAGCTGATATTGAAGAGCATGCGAATGGCAAGGCAACGATTATCGTAACGGAGCTGCCTTATCAGGTGAATAAAGCGAAGCTGGTTGAAAAGATTGCCGAGCTTGTTCGCGATAAACGCATTGATGGTATTACCGATCTTAGAGATGAATCTGACCGGAATGGTATGCGCATCGTTATCGAATTAAGACGTGATGTGAATGCGAATGTTGTATTGAATAACTTGTACAAATATACCGCATTGCAGACGTCATTCGGCATTAACATACTCGCATTAGTGGATGGTCAACCTAAAGTGCTCACATTAAAGCAATGTCTCGAGCATTATTTAAGACACCAAATTGAAATTATTAAACGCCGCACAGCCTTCGAATTAAGAAAAGCTGAAGCACGTGCCCATATTCTTGAAGGGCTCCGAATCGCTTTAGATCATATCGATCAAATTATTGCCTTGATTCGTGGCTCAAAAACGACTGACATCGCTAGAGAAGGCTTGATCACTCAATTTAGCTTGTCTGACAAGCAGGCACAAGCCATTTTAGATATGCGCCTTCAGCGTTTAACTGGACTAGAGCGGGAAAAAATCGAAAATGAGTACAATGATTTGCTTGAACTCATCACAGAATTGAAAGCCATTTTGGCTGATGAAGAAAAAGTGCTCGAAATTATTCGTGAAGAATTAACGGAAATTAAAGAGCGTTTTGATGACGGCCGCCGTACTGAGATTTTAACCGGTGGTACAGACTTTTTTGAGGATGAAGACTTAATTCCTGAAGAAAACATTGTCATCACATTGACCCATCAAGGCTATATTAAACGCCTACCTTCCTCCACTTACCGCACTCAAAAACGCGGTGGCCGAGGCATTCAAGGAATGGGTACGAATGAGGACGACTTTGTTGAACATCTCGTATCAACATCGACACATGATACCGTCTTATTTTTCACAAATAAAGGTAAGGTTTACCGTGCGAAAGGCTATGAGGTACCTGAATTTAGCCGGACAGCGAAAGGGATTCCTTTAATCAATTTGCTGCAGGTTGAAAAAGGTGAATGGGTTAATGCGGTCATATCTGTGAATGAATTCTCCGATGATGAATTCTTGTTTTTCACGACGAGACACGGTATTTCCAAGCGCACAACCCTTTCACAATTTGCGAATATCCGTAAAAGTGGCTTGATTGCTCTAGGACTAAGAGAAGGCGACGAGCTCATATCTGTCCGAAAAACAGATGGTGATAAAGATATCTTGATTGGAACAAACAACGGCTATGTGATTCGTTTTCCAGAGGGCGAAATTCGTTCTATGGGACGGACAGCAGCTGGTGTCCGTGGCATTTCGCTTCGAGAAGGCGATCAAGTCGTCTCAATGGAAATCATTGAGCCAGGCGATCAGATTTTGCATGTTACGGATAAAGGTATTGGTAAACGGACACCTGAAGAGCAATATCGCACAACACGCCGTGGTGGTAAGGGGATCTTTACGTGCCGCCTAAATGATGACACAGGCCACGTTGTTGCTGTTAAAACTGTAACAGGTCAAGAGGACATTATGCTTATTACTGTTGCTGGTGTGTTGATTCGTATTCCAGTTGAGGATATCTCACAAACAGGACGTAATACACAAGGTGTTCGCTTAATTCGTTTGCAAAATGATGAAGCAGTCGCGACCGTTGCAAAAGTACAGGAAGATGAAGAGGAAGATGATGAAGCAGTCATCGAGAACAATGAGCATTCGAGCGATTCAGATGCTGACAGTGTTGATTCGATGACGAATGATGACGAGGAAAATATCGATTAACAGCTTCATCAAGCAGGGCGACTCCAGAGAGCAATGAGCATTCTCACAGAGTCGCCTTTTCTTTAAACGTAAAAAAGATCCAGCTGATCAATCGAGAATCAACTTTAGGGGGAAGAGAGATGCACATCAATGTGTCACAACTAAAACCTGGGGATGTCGTTTTAAAAGAGATTGTTGGACGATCCGGAAAGCCAATTGTCCAAAAAAAGACTGTGTTAACTGCAGAGCATATTTCGGTATTAAAGCTGTTCCAAATCGAATCAGTGTCTATTGTGAAAGGCGAATTCGTATCAGAACAGGCGGAAGCGGATACAACTGATGAACCGCCTGCACAAAATCAGAACGATCTCGAAATAGATCGAGATGAAAAGTCGTTTCAGGCGCATTATAAAACCGTTGTAGCCGGTTTTAAGAAGCACTTTAACAAGTGGCAGAACCAAGTGCCAGTTGATTTACCTGCACTTCGCAAGCTATTCCTTCCTTTGATTGAACGGGTTGATGATGTTGGACAGGCCGTTTATAAACTTCATCATCTCGCCACAAAGCAAGATTATTTGTATCATCATGCCGTAAGTGTCGGTGTATTATCGTCTTTTTTAGGGAGGAAGATGGGGTATCCGAAAGGTGAGTGGCTCCAGATCGGTCTTGCCGGCTTACTATCAGATTGTGGCATGGCAAAAATTGATGCAACAATTCTTGAAAAAACAGTCCCCCTTACTGATGCTGAATTTAATATTATTAAAGCGCATCCAACCCATTCTTATTACATGATTGAGAAGCTACCAACGTTATCACAGCCCGTGAAGCTGGCAGTGCTACAGCATCATGAGCGCCAGGATGGTCAAGGCTATCCGCTCGGCTTAAAAGGTAGCCAAATACAAATGTACGCTCGCATTGTTGCTGTATGTGATATGTACCATGCGATGACCTGTGAACGTACGTACCGTGAAAAGACATCACCATTCAAGGTCATCGAATTACTAGAGCGGGAGCAGTTTAAAAATCTTGATCCGAATGTCGTCCAAACGTTCATTAATAATTTATATAATGTAACCGTTGGCATAAAAGTCGTTCTCAGCAATCATCGCGTTGGTGATATTGTGTTTGTTGATAATCAAAACCCTACAAGGCCAATGGTGAGAATGGATGACGATGACAGTTTTATTGCTTTAAAGGACCATCCGGATCTTTTTATCAGTGATATATTAGGGTAAACGTTTCTAATCCTTAGACTCATACTGCCGATACAAGTACTCTCCTAGCATCAAAGGGATTTTATCGCTCGTACAATCAAGAAACCCCTTTATAAGTGGGTAGTCCATATCTGGCTTCGTTGCAATTAATTCACCCCACCAAGCGGGCTCATAGCGCGATAGCATACCAAGATTGTAAAGAATGAGATAGTGAACGATCACCTCAGACATTGGTAAAAACTGCTCACGACGGATAGGAAAATAAACGCTTTTAAGGGTGCTATTGACGTAAAACGGCCCATTTTCTCCAAGAAGTGCTGCGTCTAAGTGAATGTTAATCATCTGATGATCTATGTCCTGGTGGGTGATCGGTGGTAAAAAGGCTTGTACTTTTTGTAAAAAACCATGCTCTGTTAAATGATACTGATCAAGAAGTGTCTGTGGAAAGGTCAACTCGTTATGACCGAGCGTACCTACTTGAACCATAGAAGGCGCTTTGTGCCATTGATACAATGGTACAAGCTCAGGGATAACCGCAAGCAGCTGCTGCATCGTTATTTTCGTAAAAGGCAGCTGCTTTAAATTAAATAAATGTTCACTCATATAAGGCAGCAGTCCCTTATGCTGTACTTTTACTTCATCGGTTATGAAGGTGTAATCCTTTTTCTTCTTTTTACGTGATGACACACCATGAGCGAGCATCGTTGTAGATTCGGGATAGTCCGGTCGTACCGTTAAAATACAAGCCTTTAGCAAATGGACCATGCCATAAAAGTATAATAATGGCTTGAGACGATCATCGGCTTTTTTTCCACTGTTATAAAATGTGTGTCCATGGTCAAGATAATACATGAAAGTCGTACAATTATCGTAACTTTTCGCTTCAGCATCGATGCCATCAAGCTGCTTGTAACACTGTAATAAATACGAACGACTTGAGTTTTGTGATTGAAGATATGTATATAACGCATGCACATGTTGCTGCTTCATTGTGATCATTCCCCTTTTCCTTAAAAATTTTGAATGCATTTACTTTTTATATCCGTACATCAGGTATTGAAAAAGCCGTTTTGATGACGTATTCTAAAATACAATAGACACAGAGTTGCTTTAGTTTCGCCCATTTGTGCCATTTTATATTCACTAATTCATCGAGGAGGATTTCAACTATGCGGGAGGATAAATTCGCAAAAGAAGGTATTACATTTGATGACGTTCTAATGATCCCAGCAGCATCGGATGTGTTACCAAATCAAGTTGACGTCAGTACAGAGCTTACATCAAAAATCAAATTACGTGCCCCATTAATTAGTGCGGGTATGGACACCGTCACTGAGGCGGAAATGGCGATTGCGATGGCCAGACAGGGTGGTTTCGGCGTGATCCACAAAAACATGTCTGTTGAAGAACAAGCCGAGCATGTTGATCGCGTAAAACGTTCAGAAAGTGGCGTCATTACGAACCCATTCTTTTTAACGCCAGAGCATCAAGTGTATGATGCTGAGCATTTAATGGGTAAGTTCCGTATTTCTGGTGTGCCAATCGTCAACAACATTGATGAACAAAAGCTTGTTGGTATTTTGACGAACAGAGATTTGCGCTTTGTTGAGGATTATTCCATCGCCATCTCTGAAGTTATGACACATGAGAACTTAATCACAGCACCTGTTGGAACAACTTTAAAAGAAGCTGAAAAGTTACTCCAGCGTCATAAAATTGAAAAGCTGCCACTTGTTGACAGCAATAATATTTTAAAAGGGCTTATTACGATTAAGGATATTGAGAAAGTCATTGAATTTCCGAATGCAGCGAAAGACGCTCAAGGACGTTTGCTCGTTGGTGCAGCTGTAGGGGTAACTGTTGACGCAATGACACGTATTGAAAAATTGGTTGAAGCTGGTGTTGATGTCATTGTTATTGATACAGCACATGGTCATTCAAAAGGTGTTATTGAACAAGTTGAGCGCGTGTCCAAGCGTTGGCCAGACCTTGACATCATTGCTGGTAACGTTGCAACGCCTGAAGCAACGAAAGCACTTATTGAAGCAGGTGCTTCTATTGTCAAAGTCGGAATCGGTCCAGGCTCTATCTGTACAACACGCGTTGTTGCAGGTGTTGGTGTGCCACAAGTAACAGCTGTTTATGATTGTGCGCGCGCAGCAGCTGAGTACAATGTGCCAGTTATCGCTGACGGGGGGATTAAATACTCCGGTGATATCGTAAAAGCATTAGCAGCTGGTGCTCATGCTGTTATGCTCGGTAGTCTATTTGCCGGTGTATCAGAAAGCCCTGGAGAACGAGAAATTTATCAAGGTCGTCAGTATAAAGTTTATCGTGGCATGGGTTCTGTCGGTGCGATGGAAGCTGGTTCAAAAGACCGCTATTTCCAAGATACTGACGAAACGAAAAAGCTCGTTCCAGAAGGTATTGAAGGCCGTATCGCTTATAAAGGACCGCTCGCTGATACAGTCCATCAGCTTCTCGGTGGTCTACGTGCTGGAATGGGGTATTGTGGAACACCAACAATTGATGCGTTAAGAACGGATGCCCGTTTTGTTCGCATTACGAACGCTGGTCTAAGAGAAAGTCATCCACACGATGTACAAATTACGAAAGAAGCACCAAATTATTCAATCTAACATCACATCAATTCGACAAAAGTAGCCTCTCTTTCATAAGAGAGCTGCTTTTTTTTGACCAAATCTATGATTGCCGTAAATTACCTCATAAAATACATGATTCAAACTCTCCTTGCCATCTATTTTTTAGATACACAATATGATAAAATAACAAGATAGCATCAGTTTACAATCTAGTAAAAAAAGAACGGTATATTTCAAGGTGGAGGTAGAGAAAGTGAAACAAAAATGGATTCCGTTACGGATTTTTATGGTGTTGGTCTTGCTTGTTCCGGTCCTTCTGCGACCTTCTGTATCGCAGGCAGATGAAATCTTGGACATTGAAGCCAAAGCAGCGATATTGGTAGATGCAAATACGGGCAAAGTCTTATATGCTAAAAATCCGGATAGCACCTTACCATCTGCTAGTATGACCAAAATGATGACTGAATACCTTGTGTGGGAAGCAGTTGAAACAGAGTCAAATGGCATCACATGGGATACGACAACACAGATTAGTGACTACCCATATGGGATTTCAGCGAACAACAACTTTTCCGGAATTGGTTTGCGGCAAAATGTTGATTATACCGTTCGTGAATTATACCATGCTATGGCGATCTATTCCGATAACGCAACATCGATTGCACTTGCGGAATTAATTGCGGGTTCTGAAGGCGAATTTGTTAAAATGATGAATGATAAAGCGAAAGAACTTGGTATGGATGGTTATAAATTTGTGAATGCGACTGGCCTTAACAATGCCCATTTAGGTGATCACTACCCAGAGGGGACAAGTCCAGATGATATGAATTTATTATCACCACGATCAGCTGCCCTTCTTGCCCATCGCTTAATTGAGGATTATCCAGAAGCGCTTGATATTTCAAGCATTCCACAAGAGGTATTTGATGATCAGTTGATGATCAACTGGAACTGGATGCTGAAACACGATTCTGTTAACTTTGAGCAATTCTATTTTGAAGGTGTTGACGGCTTGAAAACCGGCTACACAGAAGAAGCTGGTAATTGCTTTACTGGAACAGCGATTCGTGATGGCAAGCGACTCATTACAGTTGTGATGAATGCAGATACACGTGAACAGCGTTTTAATGAAACAAAGAAATTACTCAATTACGGCTATAACAATTTTGCCGAGCAAGAAGTCATTCCTGCTGGCTATCAGTTAGATGATGAAAAAACGCTAGACGTTGTAAAAGGTAAAGAAGAATCAGTTGAAATTGCAACAGAAAAAGCATTTACACTGCCTATTAGACAAGGTGATCAGGATCAATATACTGTCACGTTTCATATTGATAAAGATCAGTTGAATGAAGATGGCCAACTTGTTGCCCCAATAGAAAAAGGACAAAAAGTCGGTACAGCTGAACTCGTTTATAATGGGACTGACCATGGAAGCATTCTTCCTGGACAGAAGACGCTCACTGTTCCGCTCGTCGCAGAACAGTCCGTTGATAAATCAAACTGGTTTATGCTCATGCTCGGCTCAGTTGGTGACTTTTTCAGTAACCTCTTCTCAACAATAAAAGGCTGGTTTTAATAGAAAGCTAGAGGCTAGGATACACCTTATAGTTTAATCCAAAAGACGAACAATGCTCAACACTAGCTCAGGAAATATACGTAGACTCCGGCGGGAGGAAAGGCATAGGTGAGACCCCACAGTGCGTTAGCGGAAGGAAGGCTAAAGTCGCGACGACAATCGCCACGCCTTCATGACCAACGTCCTGTTGGCCCGAGGCTCACCGAGGGGATGTTCGATTAAATTCGGCGCGTCCTGCGCCAACATCGAACGACCAACGTCCTGTTAGCCCGCGGAAAGCGAAGTATATTTCCTGAGCGGTGGTATTGTTCGTCTTTTTTATTTAATTAATAGTCTTTTGTCCTTATCCTATTTTTTGTGCCTGTCAACTCCTCGAGTTTTGTCGAATGATGTCAAAACCCTCTTTTTACTAAAATGGTAAACTTTCAAAATGTGGGAATTAGTAGATTGCGTTATTGCATTCAGACAGCTTTAATTGTAATATATATTCATATCGTTTTAAAAGAATTCGTGCACATAAAAAATTCGGATTCTTTCATTTTTTCTATAAAGCATAGGGGGGAAAACAACATGACTGCTGAAGAACGAGTAGAGCCGCTTGACGATGACAAGCGGAAGAAAAAGAAAAAAGATAGTCCTTTTAAGCGCTCACTTAAAGACTTTTATAGAAAGCTGAAGAAGAATAAAAGTGCGATGGTAGGTGGCTATCTCATTATTTTTCTCATATTGGTAGCGCTTATAGGACCATACTTAACGCAGTACGATATACGACAGCCTGATTACAGCATTAAGTTTGAAGGCCCGTCTGCCGAGCATTGGTTTGGGGCTGATCATCACGGGAGAGATGTGTTTTCAAGGGTCATTCATGGATTAGGCATTACGATGAAAATTGGCCTCTTATCGACTTTATTTGGTGGTTTAGCAGGTATTTTAATCGGCATCATTTCTGGATACTATGGTCGAAAAGTCGATGCTGTTATTATGCGATTTATGGATGTATTGCTGGCATTTCCGGGCATTTTGCTCGCTTTGGCACTCATTAGTATTTTAGGGGCCTCTGAGGAAAATGTCATTATCGCTGTGTCAATCTTTGCGGTACCAACATTTGCACGGATTGTTCGTGGCTCGACACTGGCAACGAAAAATTTAGAGTACATTGATGCGATGAAAGCCCTTGGTGCTTCTGATATCCGCATTATTTTTAAACATATTTTACCGAATATATTATCACCTATTATTGTCCAGGCGAGCTTATTTATAGCGAGTGCGATTTTGTCTGCGAGTGGTCTTTCCTTTATTGGTATGGGTGTCCAGCCACCATCTCCAGAGCTTGGGGCGATCTTAAGTGAAGGTCGTGACTTTATGTGGGATGCAGGTCATATCACATTATATCCGGGTCTCGTAATTATGCTGCTCGTGCTGGCATTTAACGTATTTGGTGATGGTTTACGGGATGCATTAGATCCAAAAATGAAAAAATAGGAAGTAGGTGCAAGTATGTTCCAATTTATAGTTCGTCGACTGCTACAGCTTATCCCTGTTTTACTGGGGGTTACGATACTTGTCTTTTCATTGATGCACCTCACTCCGGGGAATCCAGCCCATATCATTGCCGGAGAAAGTGCACCTGCCGATACGATCAAACAAATAGAAGAACGTCTTGGTTTGAATGATCCAATCCCCGTTCAATATTTTAACTTTCTCAAAGATGCCATTATGCTTGATTTCGGTAATTCGTGGAGAACAAGCTTAGAGGTTAGTGAAGAGCTATGGCCCAAGTTTTGGGTGACGTTTGAACTGGCAGTATACAGTACAATCTTTAGTATTTTTATTGGGCTTATTGCCGGCATCATTTCTGCCGTTAGACAATATTCTTTCTCTGATGTATCGATTATGCTTGTGGCACTGTTCGGTTTGTCGATGCCAAACTTCTGGCTCGGTCTCATGTTAATGCAATGGTTTGCGATTAATCTAGGATGGGTGCCTGCGACCGGTTGGGGAACACCACAACAAGTTGTATTACCCGTTATTACGCTCGGAACGATGGGGGCTGCGGTCGTCGCACGGATGACACGATCGAGTATGCTCGACGTTATTTCACAGGATTATATTCGAACAGCCCGCGCAAAAGGTTTAAAGGAAAGCATCGTTATTTATCGGCATGCTTTAAAAAATGCTTTAATTCCAGTTGTGACTGTCGTAGGCTTGCAATTCGGTAGTTTACTAGCTGGTGCCGTGTTGACAGAATCTGTTTTTGCGATAAATGGTATGGGAAAATTGGTCATTGATCGGATATTGGCCAGAGACTTCCCTGTTGTTCAAGCTGCTGTCCTTGTGATCGCTGTCGTGTTTGTATTTGTGAACCTGCTCGTTGACATATCTTATAAGTTTTTAAATAAACGCATTGATCTGGATTAAATACATTCAGAAACTAGATAGAGGTGAGACATATTGAGCGAGGAAATCATTTTAGACATAAACAATTTAAGAACCTCATTCTTTGATGATGATGGCGAGATTAAAGCCGTTGATGGCGTTTCATTCAAGCTTCCAAAAGGAAAAACGCTCGGCGTTGTCGGGGAATCAGGATCAGGTAAAAGCATTACCGCTTTATCAATTTTGCGGTTGATTGATTCCAAGGGAAAGATTGTAGACGGAAGCATTAATTTTAAAGGAAAAGATTTAACAAAACTGAGTACGAAACAGATTCAACATATTCGCGGTAATGAAATTTCAATGATTTTTCAGGAGCCGATGACGTCTTTAAACCCCGTTTATACGATTGGTCAACAAATTCGTGAAACGTTAAAGGTTCATGAAGGTATAGGAAAAGAAAAGGGTAATAAACGGGCCGTTGAATTGCTTCAGCTCGTCGGTATCCCATCACCTGAAGCGCGTCTCAAGCAATACCCGCATGAGCTCTCAGGTGGCATGAGACAGCGGGTGATGATCGCTATGGCACTCGCATGTAAGCCAGACCTTTTGATTGCGGATGAGCCGACGACCGCACTTGATGTGACAATTCAAGCGCAAATTCTAGAGCTTATTAATGATTTACAGGATAACTTAGGAATGTCAGTCATTATGATTACCCATGACCTTGGCGTTGTTGCAGAGACGTGTGACTATGTAGCAGTCATGTACGGTGGTAAGGTTGTTGAATATCAGGATGTTATCTCATTGTTTAAAAATCCGAGACATCCATACACAGTTGGCCTGCTCAATTCGATTCCGCGTCATGATATTGATGTGGAAGATTTAGAGCCAATTCGTGGCAGCGTCCCGAGTCCAAAAAATATGCCTAAAGGCTGTCATTTTGCGCCAAGATGTCCGTTTGCAACTGACCTATGCAATGCAGAAATGCCATCACTCGATCATCTAGGTGACGACAGTGACGTGCGGTGCTGGATCTATAGTGACCGCTGGGATGGCGATCCGGAGGTGAATGTTGTTGACCAAAAAACAACTTCTTGAAGTCGATCATTTAAAACAATATTTTCCGATTAAAGGTGGTTTTTTAGGAAGAACCGTCAACCACGTTAAAGCAGTTGATGATATCTCCTTTCAAATCTTCGAAGGCGAAACACTAAGTGTGGTAGGAGAGTCTGGTTGTGGGAAGTCAACGACAGGAAGAGCCATCCTAAGACTAGATGAACCGACCGATGGGACGATAGAGTTTGATGGGGTCGATCTGTTGTCTTTAAGTAAACGTAAGATGCGGAAAAAACGTAAGGATCTACAAGTGATTTTCCAGGATCCATTTGCGTCCTTAAATCCGCGTCAAACGGTTAAAAAAATCTTAACCGAAGCGATGGCCATTCAAAATGTCGTTCCGAAACATCAACGGGAAGCACGTGCCGTTGAATTGCTTGAAACAGTCGGAATGAACGCTGAACAGCTTGATCGGTATCCGCATGAATTCTCAGGTGGTCAAAGACAGCGGATCGGAATTGCCCGCGCCCTGTCGGTTGATCCGAAGCTCATTATTTGTGATGAGGCTGTCTCTGCGCTTGACGTATCGATTCAGGCTCAAGTGCTTAATTTGTTGAAAAAGCTACAGCGGCAATTTAATTTAACATATTTATTCATTGCCCATGATCTCGGTGTTGTTCGACACATTTCAGATCGTATTATCGTAATGTATCTCGGTAAAGTTGTGGAGATTGCAGATAAAAAATCGTTATTTGATAATCCACAGCATCCCTATACGAAAGCGCTTCTGTCAGCGATCCCAACACCTGATCCAGAGCATAAAAAAGAACGGATCATCTTAAAAGGTGATGTTCCGTCACCGATCGATCCACCTTCAGGCTGTCGCTTTCATACGCGGTGTCCGTTTGCAACAGACCTATGTAAACAGGAAGAACCACAGCTCCGTAACTTGTCCATGATGAAGGAAGGCCATCAAGCTGCCTGCCATCATATAGAAAAGATTTATGCGGGACAGCCGCCAAATGAACAGAGCCAAGAGAATGAACCAACATTGACATAATGCATAAACGTGAGATGTGGGCACTAAATATAACAAATTAAAAAGGCTGACTCAAAGGTGTGCGCCTATCAGCCAGATGTTCATCTGGTTTGTAGGGCAGTAGCACACACTTTGGAGTCAGCCTTTGTTTGTATAAAACGATTATAATAGAGCTATAGCTTACTAATCAAAAGACTACCAAATTGCCAAATCGAAATGGAAATCATCATCAATGATACGACTTGTAACCATCTCTTTTTGGTTAAAAAACCAATCGTCAACAATAAAAGCGCACAGACGACCAACGTTATAATTAATGGTAAATTCATCTTTAACCCTCTTATCAATTTTTATTCATTCACATCTTGAGAAATGGCTGAATAACAACGATACGATAGATACATTATGAAGCAACCTAGGGGCACGAGCCCCTTAGGTTGCTTTATGACATTTATTGTTCAATATATGCATCTTTAAGCTGATAGATGCCTTGTGGGTTAATTGAGAAATCTTTAACGGTACTATTGACACCAATTAGATACTCCTGGTGATGGATGTATAGCATTGGTGCAAGTTCAACGAGCATTTCTTGTGCTTGTGAGTATAGGTCCTGACGTGCTTGTGGATCTGTTTCTTTTCGTGCATCATCAAGGACTTTATCAAGCTCGTCATTTTCAAGGAATGAACGGTTTCCTGGATCACCGACTGCTGAAGAGTGGAACAATGGATACATGCCATAGTCCGCATCTGACGTTACGACAGACCAGCCTAGGATAAACATGTCATGCTCGCCATTGGCCGTTCTCTCTAGGTAAGCGCCCCATTCGAGCTCTTCAATTTTAACGTCGATACCAATTTCTTTCAGTTGAGCCTGGACATTAACAGCTGTATCGACACGTTGCTCATTGTCGTTTGTCCAGATTGTCGTTGAAAAGCCGTCTTCATAGCCAGCTTCTGCAAGCAATTCTTTCGCTTTCTCAACATCATACTCTAGACCATCAACATTTTCATCATAACCGAACACGGGTGGTGCCAATGGACCGATCGCTGGAATACCAACGCCATTATAGATACCTTGAATGATCTCATCTTTATCAATCGCCATTGAGATCGCTTGACGGACTTTTACATTATCAAAAGGTTCTTTTTGAGCGTTGAAGCCAACGTATGAAAGGGAAACACTTGGCTCCTGAAGAACGTCAGCATTATCCATTCCCTCAACTCGTGATACGTTGTTTGGACCGATATTGTCAACAATGTGAGAGCCTTCTGTATCAAGCTCAGCAATACGTGCACTTTGCTCACTTACAACTTTAAATGTGATTGTATCAAGCTTGGCATTGTCGCCCCAATAGTCTTCATATCTTTCTAATACAATCTTTTCACCTGGTGTCCACTCTTGTAATTTAAATGGACCTGTACCAGCAGGATTTTTGTTAATGTATGCGTCAGGATCGCCGCCTTCTTCTAACTGCTTATAATCTTCTTCAATTACTTTAGGACTCATGATCCCTGTTCCACTATGAGCTAAGTTAGATAAGAGCGGTGCGTATGCATATTTCAAATTAATGCGCAGTGTGTAATCGCCTGTTACTTCCCAGCTGTCAACAGCTTCAAGCAAGAAGGAACGTGGAGAAGCGATTTTTTCATCAACGAGACGGTCAAAGTTCTGCTTTACAGCTTCTGCGTTCAGCTCTTCGCCATCATGGAACTTAATGCCTTCCTTTATATGGAAGTCCCAAGTTGTTTCATCAATTTCTTCCCAGTCTGCTAACCCTGGTTGTACCTCTTGATTTTCATCGAGGACGGTTAGCGTCTCGTAGACGTTTTCTCCGACGTTACTTGATGGCACGTCGTTTGATCCTTGTGTTGATAACGTGACAGCATCAGACCCCATTGCAATAATGATGTCTCCGCCTTTTGCAGCGTTATCTGAATCATCATTTCCTTCAGCCGCTCCGTTGTCGTCGTTGTTCTCGGAGTCGTTATTTGGTGTACCGTCTCCTGCGCATGCTGCTAATACAAATGCGAGCATAAACAATAGAGATACAAGCCATAGCATTTTTCTAGACTTCATAGTTTTAATACCCCCCAGTATGTGTGTAAATGATTGCTTAGTGGAGCAACCTAATTACAAATATATAATAAATCATCCAAAATAGCAAGAATATTTTAATGGTTGTGATGATCGAAATATCCATAAAAGCGTGTCAATAATGTGCGTGCTTGCATAATCATATTAAATTGGCTATGATAGAACATAATCAAGCATCAATAGTAATGATAGGAACTAGTAGCAATCGTCCTTTCTAACAGAGAGCCAGCGGTCGGTGTGAGTTGGTAGAAAAACGTTGTGAATCCCTCCTTGAACTGGTTTGCCGAATATGGTGAGTATCATTAGTAAGCAGACCCGGTACGGCACCGTTAATCGCCATGAGCCGGAAAAGACCGTCGTTTGTCTTTTCAACAAGGGTGGCATCGCGGGTATTCAACTCTCGTCCCTATTTAGGGGTGGGAGTTTTTTGTATTCTGTTAAGACCAGTCGTTTTTAAATTACAAAATATATATGCATATGGAGGTATGAACATGCTGGATATGAAGTATTTAAGACAACATTTTGCTGAAGTGAAGGAAAAGCTGAATCATCGAGGTGAGGATTTATCAGAACTTGAACGATTTGGAGAGCTTGATGAACATCGTCGTACACTCATTGCTAAGGTGGAGCAACTGAAGGCGAAGCGCAATGAAGCATCAAAACAAATTCCCCAGCTGAAAAAAGCCGGTCAGGATGCCGATGCGGTCATTAAGGAAATGCGTGAAGTTGGTGACGAGATTGCCGAGTTAGATACGGAGCTAAGAGATATTGAGGGACAGCTCGAACATATTATGCTGTCGATTCCGAATATCCCTCATGAAAGTGTTCCAGTTGGTGAGGACGAAGATGATAACGTAGAGGTTTGTACATGGGGAGACGTGCCTAGCTTTGATTTTGAGATTCAGCCGCATTGGGATATCGCGACGAACTTGGGCATTGTTGACTTTGAGCGTGCTGCGAAGGTAACTGGAAGTCGGTTTATTTTCTATACAGGTCTTGGCGCACGTCTTGAACGCGCATTGATGAGCTTTATGATGGATCTTCATGCAGATGAGCACGGTTATGAAGAAATGCTGCCACCATACATTGTAAATAGAGACAGTCTAACAGGAACAGGGCAGCTGCCAAAGTTCGCTGAAGATGTCTTTAAGCTTGATGGACCAGATTATTTCTTAATTCCAACTGCTGAAGTGCCTGTTACGAACTATCATCGCGATGAAATTTTAAAGGAAGAGGATCTTCCAAAGAGATACACAGCATTTAGTGGCTGTTTCCGTTCAGAGGCAGGATCTGCTGGGCGTGATACACGTGGACTCATTCGCCAGCACCAGTTTAACAAAGTGGAGCTCGTTCATTTCGTCAAGCCTGAGGATTCATATGAGACGTTAGAAATGCTGACGAATCATGCAGAAAAAGTATTGCAGCTTCTCGGCTTGCCATATCGTGTTATGAGCATGTGCACAGGTGACCTTGGCTTCACAGCGGCAAAGAAATACGATATCGAAGTGTGGATTCCAGCACAGGAGACGTACAGAGAGATTTCTTCTTGCTCAAATTTTGAAGATTTCCAAGCGCGTCGTGCAGGCATTCGTTTCCGCAGAGGACCAAAAGGTAAGCCTGAATATGTCCACACATTAAATGGCTCTGGCCTTGCCATCGGCCGTACCGTTGCAGCGATTTTGGAAAATTACCAGCAAGAAGACGGCAGTGTCGTAGTCCCTGAAGTACTCCGACCATATATGGGTGGAAAAACTGTTATTCAATAAGTAAGGTATGTATCATCCCGTCCACATCTAGAGGACGGGATGATGATTTAACGAAACGGTGCATAGATTTTTTATTAAATAAAATAAAATATCGATCTTCCATTGACAAGTGTCGCAAATTGTTGTATATTATTAAACGTTGCATGGAGGTATACCCAAGTCTGGCTGAAGGGATCGGTCTTGAAAACCGACAGGCGGGTCAAACCGCGCGGGGGTTCGAATCCCTCTACCTCCTCCATTTAAATTTTAAAATGATAATTATATATATAACCACCACTGGATGTGCAGTGGTGGTTTCGTTTTATTTATGGACTATTTAATGATTAGGACTGGGCAATTGACCCGCTTAGCTACTTTATGACTCACACTACCAAGAACCATTTCCTGCAGGACATTAAGTCCCCGACTGCCGATCACAACGATATCATAGTCGTGATGATTGGCATGTTTGACGATCGTTGGTCCAGGCTCGCCGTGTAGAAATGTGAGCTCGTAAGGAACGTTATGATACTGCGCTTTTTGCTCAAACATCGACATCCGCTGTTTTCTTAATACAGATGTGTCTTCTCCCCAGTGATGAATAACATCTTCCTTAGCGTGTTTTGTATCAACAACATAAATGATATCTACTTGAGCGTCCTTTTGTAAGCTTGCTAGTGAAAATGCATGGTCCGCAGCGCGTAATGCATGCTCTGAACCATCCGATGCAAGCAAGATTTTTTGATACATGGTTACCCCCCTTAATGACGTTCAACTTCATATTTTCCCCATTATAACACGATTGTTCGTGTAGGGCGTTTGTTTTTAGGTACCTGTCACTTGACTGGATATGTCATAAATCCAAAAGACTATGTGCTGTCGTGTGCATGGTTTAAATATAAAAAATCAATGTAGAAAGAGATGTGAATGAATTGACATTAAAACAAGAATGGTTTGGCAATATAAGAGGAGATGTGTTGGCTGGAATTGTTGTCGCCTTAGCTTTAATTCCTGAAGCGATTGCCTTTTCCGTTATTGCTGGCGTTGATCCAATGGTTGGGCTGTATGCATCATTTTGTATTGCGGTCGTCATTGCCTTTGTCGGTGGGCGTCCTGGTATGATCTCGGCTGCAACCGGAGCGACTGCTTTATTAATGGTAACGCTCGTTGCAGAATACGGCTTACAGTATTTATTAGCGGCTACAATTTTAACAGGTATTTTGCAAATTATTATGGGAGCACTGAAGCTTGGTAAACTGATGAAATTTGTTCCTAAGGCTGTCATGGTCGGCTTCGTTAATGCTTTAGCAATATTAATATTCACCTCACAAATCACCCATTTCGTAGGTGAAACGTGGGTGATGTACGCGATGGTAGCGGGTGCTTTAGCCATTATTTATATTTTACCGCGGATGACAAAAGCCGTCCCATCACCACTCGTTGCAATCATCGTGATTACACTGATCGCCATTACAACAGGCAGTGGTGTGCGAACAGTCGGTGATATGGGTGAATTAACCCAATCATTACCGATATTTATGATTCCTGATATACCGTTTAACCTTGAAACGTTGCAAATTATTTTTCCATATTCCCTATCAATTGCCATTGTCGGTCTCGTTGAATCATTGCTGACAGCGACAATTGTCGACGATATGACTGAAACAACGAGTGACAAAAATAAAGAAGCACGCGGTCAAGGAATTGCCAATATCGTCTCAGGACTATTTGGTGGCATGGCAGGCTGTGCAATGATCGGTCAGTCAGTTATTAACGTTAAATCAGGTGGTCGCGGACGCTTGTCAGCACTTGTAGCAGGTACGTTCTTAATGATGCTTATTTTGCTTTTAAGTGATTTTGTTGTTCAAATTCCGATGGCAGCGCTCGTCGGCGTTATGATTATGGTGTCGATCGGTACGTTTGAATGGTCAACCCTTAAGACATTGCATAAAACACCAATTACAGATACGACAGTAATGGTTGCGACAGTCGTAACCGTGCTGTTCACACATGACTTATCAAAAGGCGTGCTCGTCGGTATTATGCTGAGTGCCATTTTCTTTGCCGCCAAGATTTCCAAAATAAAAGTGGCAAGACTTGCAACAGATGCGTCTGCAAAGGTTGTGTATCAAGTGACTGGACAGCTCTTTTTTGCCTCAACAACAGAATTTATTGAAGGCTTTTCCTATGAATCGGATATTGAGTCAGTGAAGATAGATTTGACACACGCTCATCTATGGGATGATTCTGCTGTGGGTGCCATTGATAAAGTCGTCATGAAATATGAACAAAATGGCGTACAAGTTGAGATCAAAGGCTTGAATCAGGAAAGTGATCAGCTGTTGAAGAAACTAGGCACTTATCACGGTACACACACAATTGAAAAAGCAGCGAATTCATAATGACGGTTTTAAAAGACATGCTTAGTTGACATGACGCGTGATGCGTTCTATAGTACTTACAACGTATGTATGGGCGATCCTATGTATTGTAAGTCATCGCCATCTTGCCCTTTTGTAGGGTAGGATGGCTTTTATATAGGTTTTTGAAAAGGAGGGACACAATGGCTGAAAAAATCGTATTTATTGGTGCGGGATCTATGGCAGAAGCGATGATCGCAGGCTTAGTGGATGCTCAAGTACTCAACTGTCAAAATATCTATGTTACAAATAAAGAAAATAAACAGCGGTTGAAAGCTTTAAATGAAGCGTACGGCGTGACCTGTTTATCGGATAAACAAGCTGCCTTGAAGGAAGCTAATATGATTATTTTGGCAACGAAGCCTCATGATGCAGAAGCGGCTCTTGCTGCGATTAAACAAGATGTGACCTCTGATCAACTCGTTATATCGGTCGTTGCCGGACTTGAAACGACATTTATTGAACAACGATTTTCGGGAGATATTCCTGTCGTTCGCGCGATGCCGAACACATCAGCCGCTGTTGGTGCATCTGCAACGGCGATTTGTGCGGGGGCGTATGTTCAAGAAAGCCATTTGAAGGCTGCAGAGATGCTTTTGCAAACGATTGGAACAACAACGGTCGTGGCTGAAAAGGACATGCACGCTGTCACAGCAATTTCCGGAAGTGGTCCAGCCTACATGTATTATTTAATCGAAGCGATGGAGAAAGCGGCGCTTGATGCAGGGCTTGATCGTGACGTCGCGCGATCACTGCTCATCCAAACGGTCGTAGGTGCTGGCAATATGCTCGCATCTTCCTCTGATGCACCAGCTTTATTAAGGAAAAAAATAACGAGCCCTAACGGCACAACTGAGGCAGGTATCAACACATTGCAAGCTCATGATTTTGAAGCGATCATTAAAGCATGCGTTGAAAGTGCGCGTGCACGTTCGGTGGAGCTTGGTCGATAAAGGTTGTTTTTTATTAGAAGTGAGGTCAACGAAAGAGCCGGAAGGAAGTTCCTTGTTTAGGGATGCTTCCTTCCGGCTTTATTGTGTGTGCGAAATTCGTGCTTATGACCGCTGAATGATGTGTATGGCCGGTTATACGGCTGCGTGTCCTTTTATGCGGCTCGAAACCCATTTATACGGCTGTTTCTCGAGTTATGCGCCTGTTTTGATCGATATGCGTCTATTTGAGCATATATGCGGTTGAATCGCTTTTTATGCGGCGCATATGGGATATATGCGTTTCTGCTACTTGATTTACCGTCTTGCTAACGACCTGTTTAATCGTATCGTTATAGCTGACCAGCTTTCCATTTGCGTGATTGCTGGATAAAGTGCCCGATTTTTTCTAGGATTGGTTCAATAGATCCTTCTTCTTCGACAATATCGTAATCTGCAATGCTTAAGCGCATGATCGGACAGGCGTTAAAGTTGTTCACCCAATTTTCATATCGGTTGTACATATCTTCCCAGTATGAAATTGGCGTATTCTTTTCCATTTCGCGGCCACGTTTATTAATCCGTTCCATAATCTCCTCGAAGGACCCTTCAAGATAGATTAATAAGTCGGGATGTGGGAAATACGGTGTCATCACCATCGCCTCAAATAAGTTCGTATATGTTTCATAGTCGGTTGGTGACATGGTTCCGTTGTCATAGTGCATTTTAGCGAAAATACCGGTATCTTCATAGATGGAGCGGTCTTGAATAAAGCCACCGCCATATTCAAAAATCTTCTTCTGCTCTTTAAACCGTTCAGCAAGGAAGTAGATTTGCAGATGAAAGCTCCACCGTTCAAAATCATAGTAAAATTTTTCGAGATAAGGGTTCGTGTCAACCTTCTCGAAAGACGTCTTGAAGTTAAGCGCCTTCGCAAGGGCGTTCGTCATCGTAGATTTACCAATGCCCACTGTTCCGGCAATTGTAATGATGCTGTCGTTCGGAATATTGTAAACGCTTCTAAGATTTTTCATGTGTGTACCTCACTTATACGTTCGATGTATGATGGTTTAAAAAGCCACTAACGTCGGCGATAATCTGTTCTAAGTCGTGTTGCTTTTTAACAAAATCAAGCTCGTCTCCGTTAATTCGAATTACAGGAATGTCCGGATGAAGCTGTTCAAATGATTTCATATAGCTCTCGTAGTCTTCGGAAAGCTGGGCCAAATAGGACGGTTTAATGTTCTGTTCAATATCCCGTCCGCGCATGCGAATACGCTCCATGAGTGTATCAAGCCCTGCATGGATGTAAATAAGCATGTTTGGAAGTGGCATATCCTTCGTTAATATATGATAGATTTGCTCGTATTTCGTAAATTTTTCATTGTGCAAGGTGCGCTGTGCAAAAATCATGTTTTTCGATATATGGTAATCGGCAATGACCGGTTTTTGTACGTTTAAATACTTCTTTTCGATGTCTTCTAACTGCTTGTAGCGATTGCATAAAAAGAACATTTCAGTTTGAAAGCTCCACTCATCAATATCATCGTAAAATTTACCCAAAAAGGGATTTTCCTCAACGATTTCCTTCAGCAAGTGGTAATCAAAGTGGACCGATAGCTTCTTGGCAAGTGATGTCTTTCCAACGCCGATTGGTCCTTCTATCGCTATAAAAGGGACGTCCTGCATCCTCATTCCTCCCATCAACGTTCGACAATGTTTTTATTTTATCACACAACCGATTGATGTTCCATGTGAAAAAAAGATTCGCTTTTCAATAGGAAGGTATTTTTGTATAATAGTAATGCTTGCTTTTTTGCCCCCGTAGCTCAGGGGATAGAGCATTGGTTTCCTAAACCATGTGTCGCAGGTTCGAATCCTGCCGGGGGCGTTACCAATATGTTAAAGCTGTAACCTTAGATGGAATAAGCACGTCTCATTCATCTAAGGTTTTTTGTTGTGTGTTATACTTTTTATTTTTTAGTTATATTTTAATTATTAGATTTTTGTGCTAAAATAAGTGAACACAGACATGTAAAGTGAATAGTCAAACTATAAAGGGGTGGATTGAAATCGTTAAGGAAAAAGGTTTATTTGCGATGGTGTTCATCATCTTACTTTTAATACACGCGTATCTTTTTAAAGTGCTTTATAACTATTGGATGCTGTGGAAAGTGAATGATTTTACAATCATCATGACGATTACACTTTACTGTATAATTGTGATTCCCTTATCTGGATACTTGTCCAACATACTAACGACATTTGCCGTAAGCAAGGGACTTGTAACCCGTCAAACCATGTTAATCCCAATTGCCGTTATGATTGCGATACCAGTTATTTTTGTCGTCAATGACTATAAAGAAAAAGACTTAAATGAAGTCATTAGCTTTAATATAGATAAAGTTGATTACGTACAAATTGATCATCGTTTGAGAACAGATGAACTGGAAGACGCCAAAACATTAAGCGAGCTTTTGAGCCAATATCGGGTGAAAAAGATGAAAGATCGTGAATGGAATAGTGATGTTTCTAAAGAAAAAGGGTATACAATTACGATTTATCCAAAAGACAGCAACCCGATCATCGCCTCCATTTATGAAGATCGCTTACATACTAATGACGGTGATTATTATGAAGTTGTAAATGGTCCTATCGATATGAGTTGGTTTGATAAGTTGTATGATCAATACTAACGTTCGTCTGTAGATTGGAAACCAATGATAGTCATCTATGAAAAAAACGCACAACCGCATATATCCAAATGCCAACGCATATATCGTGAATCTAACGTATATATGCAAAACAAACCGCATAAACCAGAAATCGCACCCATAAGTTGAAAATGCGCCGCATAACCACCAGGGCAACCGCATAAATAGAAAAACAGCCGCATATATCACATCATGCCGCTGCCGTCATGTTTCCAAAAGCAAGCTGGTCTACACAAATATGTCGACCTACCTACTGCCCGATTTTGACGACCATGATGAACAGCTCCTACCAGACACACACTTCTTGAGTTTAACCTACACTGAGCCGTTTTTGTGAGAAACATACATACGTACTAAGCAGCAGAGGCAGCACACCCCCTCACCAATAATGCATGCTCAATAACCTTGAAATGATAAAAAAATTTCAAGTTGACATATGACATACTGTTCTTCCCGTAACATAAACATGAATTGAAGACCGTTTTAAAACAAATGGACATCCGTTACAAGGAGGTCCATTTGTTAGCTCTCCCTCGTTAAAAAATTCATACTTTTAAATGTTTACTCTTTAAAAATGTCACAAAATGTTCTAAAATAATGACTATCATCTGAAATAACACAACTTTGGTACAAACATTGATGTTTGTAACCGATTTCAAATTATAGGAGAGGTGATTTGATGGATATGCAGCGCATACCCGCACAAGAAGGGGAATTTAATTTACAAGATTATGGTCAGATGCGTGAGACTTTTTCATGGGAGGATGTCCACCAATACTTCAGCTGGGACAAAACGGGAAAGGTCAACATGGCTTATGAAGCAATCGATCGGCATGCTGCGGATCCTGCCAAAAAGGACAAAGTAGCACTCTATTATTCATCACCTGATCGTGAAGAAGCGTTAACCTTTAAGGAAATGAGTGAAAAAAGCAATCAATTTGCCAACGTCCTTAAAGCGTATGACATTCAAAAAGGCGATCGTGTTTTTTTATTTCTTCCGAGAACCCCTGAATTTTACGTATCATTTTTCGGCATTTTAAAAACAGGCGCCATCGCTGGGCCGCTTTTCGAAGCTTTTATGGAGCAAGCCGTTCGTGACAGGTTGGAAAATAGTGAAGCAAAAATGCTCATCACAACGCCTGAACTGCTTGAGCGTATTCCTGAAGCTGACTTACCAGCATTAGAAAAAATCGTTCTTGTCGGTGACCACGATCATCCATCCGAAAAATATATTGATTTTAAATTAGAAATGGCTCAAGCATCCTCGCAATTTGATATTGAATGGGTCGATCTTGAAGACGGCATGGTGCTCCATTACACGTCAGGCTCAACGGGTAAACCGAAAGGCATCTTACACGTACACAATGCGATGATCCAACAGTACATGACGGCTTATTGGACACTTGATTTAAAAGAAGATGACATTTATTGGTGTACAGCTGATCCAGGCTGGGTGACCGGGACGAGCTATGGCGTATTTGGTCCGTGGCTGCATGGTGTTACGAATGTCGTACGTGGAGGACGTTTTACGCCAGAATCATGGTATCAAACCATTGAAAACTATGATGTAACCGTTTGGTACACAGCGCCAACAGCTTTGCGTAAGCTCGTGAGTGCCGGTGAAAAGACGGTTAAACAATTTGACCTCTCTTCCTTGCGTCATTTGCTCAGTGTTGGGGAACCACTTAACCCAGAGGTCATTACATGGGGGATGAATACGTTAAATCTCCGTATCCATGATACGTGGTGGATGACAGAGACAGGTGCCCATATGATCGTTAACCTGCCTTCTGAGGAAATTCGTCCCGGCTCAATGGGTAAGCCCGTTCCTGGCATTGAAGCATCTATTGTAGATCATGAAGGCAATGAAATCCCACCGAATCAAATGGGCAATCTTGCGATCAAAGCAGGCTGGCCGGCAATGATGCGGACGGTTTGGAACAATCCAGGTAAATATGACAGCTATTTTATAAATGGCTGGTATGTATCAGGAGACAGTGCTTATCGTGATGAAGATGGTTATTTCTGGTTCCAAGGAAGACTCGATGACGTTATTAATACGTCTGGAGAGCGCGTTGGACCATTTGAAGTGGAAAGCAAGCTGTTAGAGCATGCAGCTGTTGCTGAAGCCGGCGTGATCGGCAAACCCGATCCAGAGCGTGGAGAAATCATTAAAGCGTTTATTACGTTAAATGATGGGTATGAACAATCAGATGACCTACTTGAAGACATTCGCCAGTTTGTAAAAACAGGTCTCAGTGCACATGCCGCACCACGTGAACTGACGATCGTCGATTCGATTCCAAAAACACGCAGCGGTAAAATTATGCGCCGTCTATTGAAATCATGGGAGCTCGGCCTTCCAACAGGCGACACATCTACATTAGAAAAATAAACTAAGTTTAAAAGGAGCAGTGATGCTCCTTTTTTATGCTATCTATTTACACATATATCTAATTAGATTATAATCTAATTAGATGGGAGGTAAAATCATGCAATTAGATCGACTCGTTCGCTTTCATAAAACGTTAGGCGATAAAACCCGCATACGTATCATTGCTTTATTGAAAAATGGCCCGCTTCATGGTCAAGCCATTGCTGGAAAATTAAAGCTGAAAGCACCAACCATTTCACACCATATTGCCAAATTAAAAGACATTGACGTCATTTATCAACGTCGCGATAAAAACACAATTTATTTTCATTTGAATGAACGGAAGCTTGAACAAATGTCAACTGCGATTAATCGGATTGGAGGTGAGCACATGTTTGAAGTGTTCGATATTAATGAGGAAGAAAAGGCGAAGCTGATCCGTAACTTTACAGAAAAAGATGGTCGCTTAAAACAGTTGCCGGCACAGCGCAAGAAGAAGCTCGTTTTACTTGAATATATGCTTGGCGGCTTAGAGCAAGGTCAATCATATGAAGAAAAGGATATTAACGCACACATACAACAATACCATGACGATTTTGCTACCATTCGTCGCGAGTGGATTATGGCGCAGTTCATGTACCGAGAAAATGGAATATACGAAATGAACCCAAGAGATATGTGGCCAGTGTAGATGCTGACATCTTAAATCCCCCTCCAGAAAAAGACGACGGGAAGGGGATTTTGCTTACATGCCATATATGCAATGATCATTTTAATCTATGCCGAACTGTCCTCTCACAGCTTGCGAATATCAAAATTATCCTGTAGCAAAAGCCAATTTTGTGGGAAGGCGAGACCGAGCTTCCAATAGCTAATGCCACGTAATCCGAGCTCCTTGATTAAATCAAACTTAGCCTGTATTGACCGCGCGTCCTCAAACCATACTTCATGCTGGGCACCATTTGCGTCATAATACGTGAAAAATGGGGCTTGAGCTGTTGTATCGTATTCGATCGCCACGTTTTGTTCGCGGGCAAGGGCGATCGCTTGCTGTGGGCTGAGCGCACGCGCCGGATCTCCACCTTGTTCAAATGGCAACGTCCAATCATAGCCGTATAAATTTTGTCCAAGCAGAATTTTTTCGGCGGGCATTTCGGTTAATGCATAATTGACGACTTTACGGACCTCATTGATCGGAGAAACAGGTAGTGGTGGCCCACCGCTATACCCCCACTCATACGTCATCAACACGACAAAATCGGCAATTTCTCCGTGGGCGGCATAATCATGCGCTTCGTACAAAAGTCCACTCTGAGTAGCGCTCGTTTTTGGCGCAAGGGCGGTAGACATTAACAACCCTTCTTGTGACAATCTTTCCTTAGCCTTCCGCAAAAAAGTATTGTATGCCTCACGATCATTCTGTGGTAAAAATTCAAAATCAAAATGAACGTCTGTAAAACCGACTTCTTTTGCAGTGTTAATAATATTGTCTAGTAATGTATTCTGAACCGCTTGGACAGTTAATATAATGTTCCCGAGCTCTGAGCTGAATGCCCCCTCTTCAAGATTGGACACGACGAGCATCAAGTTAGCACCGTTCGCTTCAGCAATTGCTTTAAAATCATTTAAAGGCGGTGGTGAGAGCGTACCATCGCGATTGACTCTGTAGCTAAACGGTGCAAGATACGTCAAATAAGGTGCTGCTTTTCGCGCCGAATTTTCTAGTGTCTCAGATACGGTATTACCGATCGGCTCAACATAGGCATTTGCTGTAGCAGGTACTTTTGGCCGTGGCGGTATATAAAGTCGGAAGCCAATCGGAAGCGTGAAATTAACAGGAATGCTGTTGACCTGTGCGAGATTTTGATATGTCGTCCCAAATTTTTGGGCGATCGTAAACAGAGAATCACCGGGCTGAACGAAATAAAATTGCCCAACAATCGGAATGACCAGTGTCTGACCTACAACGAGTGGTAACGACGGATCAATTTCATTCGCATCACTGATGGCTTGAATCGTTGTGCCATATGTATTTGCGATATTAAATAACGTGTCACCTGGTTTGACAACGTGAATTTGCACAATAACCCCTCCTTCATCATGGCATAGCACTCTTATACAATGTATGAACGAGGGGAGTTGGTTATGCCCATCCATTCAGTCTGGACAGCTATTTTTTCTGGTCGAGTCGAATGACAATCCCTTGGACGATGCGAATGTTTTTATCATCGACTGTGCCTTCTAACGCTTCTTCCTCACGCCCCCACTTTTTTAAAATCTGGAACATGGCAAAAATAAAGCTCGACAGCTGAATGAGTTTCAAAATCCCACCAGCGAATTGCTGATCGTAAATGGCGGTCATCGCAGGAAAAATAGCTCCTGCACCAGCTTCGTAGACGGGATAATGCGCGTTTTGTACAATGAGAAAGAAAAAACCGATCGGCATGAGTGAAAGCGCCGCTACGAAAATGTACGCAATACGAGTTAAATAAGCGAGCTCATTCAAGCCGGGGAGTGGATTCATAATGACCCACCACATAAAAAAGGCATAAACGAACAACGTCGCTTTAACGATCAAAGACAATACAATACTTTCGTGGACGATATTAAAAATGCTTGGCATGAAATAGGCAGTAAACAGTGCATTAAATATAATGACGGTTATCCAAGGATGCCCCGCAATCGCCATAGACAAGCGTAATTTATGATTCCAAACGAATTTTCGAAACCAGCTTGTCGGTAGACCAAGGATCATGAAGGGGACGGCGATAAATAACGTACCAGCCATTTGTAGCATAAGGGCGCTGAATAAATAATGATCCGCAATAATTGAAAATGGGCTGCCATGAAGCACATATAACAAGCCGAGCGCGCCATAAAAAAGCGCACGTTTTCCTGCCAATAATTCATATTCAGGTGAGCGCACAATATACTGTGTATATAAATACCCAATCACGAACATAAGTATTAGCCAACCTGGACCCCATATGTTATACCATGTGAATTCATTAAACAGAGCAGTTGTCACTCACATCACCCCATCTATTCAAAATGAGTATCGTTTAGGTTAAACTGGATGTATAATAATAATGATCAGTATCTCCTATTTACATAATAAATATGATGATTTGCCAATAGTTTAACAAATACATTGATCATTGAATAGGAAAAGAGCTGTTAGAAAAGTAGGATCAACAATATGAAGCGAAAAATGATGAGAAAGTGTGTGAACACATATGTTAGATGAAGTATATATGGCCGCAGCCATTGAACAGGCCCGCAAGGCTCAAGAGCTCGGTGAAGTCCCTATTGGAGCCGTCATTGTATATGATGGAAATATCATTGCAACCGGTCATAATTTAAGAGAAGCGACGGAAAAAACGTTGTCACACGCTGAATTGTATGCGATTGAGGAAGCAAATCAGAAAATCGGCAGCTGGCGTCTAGAGGATTGTACATTGTATGTGACCCTTGAACCATGTCCAATGTGTGCTGGTGCAATTGTGCAATCACGAATAAAGCGTGTTGTGTACGGGGCAGCTGATCCAAAAGCAGGCTGTGCAGGAAGCTTGATGAACCTATTAGAAGACGATCGTTTTAATCATCAGGTTGAAGTGAGAACAGGGGTGCTTCAAGAGACGTGTAGCCGATTACTTACTGATTTTTTTCGAGCATTAAGGGAAAAAAGAAAAACAAAGCATCCATCTGAAATGAACGATACGCCTGATGCGTTGGAATAAATCTTGTGTGCTTTGACCAAATACTCTTTAACGAGTAAAATATATCCAAACAAAAGGAAGGCATTGCATTTTAGAAACGAGACCAGTATAATATAGAGTACCGTGCTAGGCGGGGAGGTAGCGGTGCCCTGTACTTGCAATCCGCTATAGCAAGGCTGAATTCCCATTCGAGGTGTGGCGGCTTTATGGTCTGCCCTAGTGGAGTGGTGTTGACGTTCAGGTCCTGCGCAACAGAAACCCATGAACCCTGTCAGGTCCGGAAGGAAGCAGCAGTAAGTGGTCCCTTCTGTGTGCCGCGGGAGCGCCTGGGCCGAGCCATGAAGCTAGGTAACGCATAGGGCTGTCACATCGACAGTGGGTGCACGGTGTACATAGAAAAACCCCTTTCGTCATTTGGGCGAAAGGGGTTTTTCATTTTTAATGGGTTATTCAAGCTTGAATACATCACTTTCATAAATCCACTCACTATGGTTCACAATCGACCTGCAAATCGGGTATAATGGAAGAGATATTATTGAAGGGGACGCAGACGATGAGCTATCAGGCATTATACCGTACATGGCGTCCAAGAACATTTAAGGATGTTGTTGGACAGACGCATATAACCCGAACACTGCAAAATGCCATCACGCAGCAGAAATTTTCGCATGCGTACGTATTTTCCGGCCCACGTGGTACAGGGAAAACGAGTGCCGCGAAAATATTTGCCCAAACGATCAACTGTGAGCAGGCACCGACAGAAGAACCGTGTAATGAATGTGCAGCATGTCGTGGCATTCTTGACGGTTCAATTTCCGATGTGATCGAGATGGATGCTGCGTCACATACGAGTGTAGAGGATATCCGTGATATTCGGGACAAGGTGAAATATGCAGCAAGCTCTGTTCCTTACAAAGTGTATATCATCGATGAAGTCCACATGATTTCGACGAGTGCATTTAACGCGCTTTTAAAGACGTTAGAGGAGCCACCAAAGCATGTTGTGTTTATTTTAGCTACGACAGAACCGCATAAAATTCCGCTTACGATCCTTTCGAGATGTCAGCGGTTTGACTTTAAGCCAATCCCGAACAAGGCGATGGTCGAACGTATGCAATACATTACGGAGGCTGAAGCGATTGATGCAGCTAATGACGCCCTTGAGGCGATTGCCCTTGCAGCAGAAGGCGGGATGCGAGATGCGTTAAGTATTCTCGATCAAGCAGTGTCATTCAGTGACGGACATGTCGGCATGGATGAAGTGCTCGCTGTAACAGGTGGTGTCGCTCAGCACATCTTAACCGACGTCGTCAAAGCGATGCATGACGGAGATGTCAACGCAGCATTAACACTTCTTGATGACGTCATTCAACACGGTAAGGACCCTGGCCGCTTCGTGTTTGACATGATTTATTATTTACGCGACGTCCTGCTGTATAAAAGCGCACCTACTCTAGAGGGAATGCTGGAGCGCGCAGTCGTTAACGATGCATTTAAAGCACTCACCGAGACAGTTCAAGTTCAGTGGCTTCAAGAAGCAATGATGACGTTAAATGAATGTCAGCAGGAACTCAAATGGACGAACAGTCCAAAAGTGTTCATTGAGATGGCGCTGTTGACGATTACAAATCGCTTATCACAGGAAAAGACGCCGACACAGGCTGTTGATTCAACTGAGCTGCAAGCACTCCAGGATAAATTGGCAAGGCTTGAACAACAATTAGAAAAAGTACAACAAGCCCCCCCACAAGGACAATCATCCGGAACGCCTACCCCTGAACGACGTAGGCAACCAGCTCGACAAAATAAAAATGGTTATAAAGTACCTTATGAGCGCATTCGCCACGTTTTATCAGAAGCGACAAAGCCAAACTTGAAGGATGTTCATGGCAAATGGGCGAGCTTTTTGAACAATTTAAAGACGAGAAGTGCACCTGCTCATGCGACGATTCAAGATAGTAAGCCAGCAGCGGCTTCCGATGAGTCACTTGTTGTGGCGTTTAAATATGAAATTCACTGCTCATTGTTTCTCGATAACCGTCAGACCGTTGAGACAGTTCTTGCACAGGAGCTCGGCAAGCAAATGGAGATCATCCCGATTCCGGCACATGAATGGCAGGAACTGCGGAATGAATATATAAAAGGCCAAGAGCAGGCGACGACGGAAGAAACCGATCAGCAGAAGGATCCACTTATTGAAGAAGCACGCAAGCTCGTAGGCGACGATTTATTACACATCCATGATTAAAGCAACATTCATATAATTGAAGTCCAATTAAACAAATTGATGTAAAAAAAACGAGGAGGGTTTTCCATGAAGGGAAATATGAACAATATGATGAAGCAAATGCAAAAAATGCAAAAGAAAATGATGAAGGCACAAGAAGAATTGCATGAAATGACGTTTGAAGCGTCTGCAGGTGGCGGTATGGTCACTGTTACAGCAAACGGTAAAAAAGAAATTGTTGACGTTAAAATAGAAGAAGACGTTGTTGATCCAGATGACGTTGAAATGCTACAAGATCTTGTATTAGCTGCAACAAACGATGTACTTAAGCAAGTAGATGACAAAACAAATGACACAATGGGACAGTTCACGAAAGGATTACCTGGTGGAATGTTCTAGGAGGCATATCTATGTACTATCCTGAACCCATTTCAAAACTGATTGACAGTTTTACAAAGCTACCGGGTATCGGTCCTAAGACGGCATCCCGGCTCGCATTTCATATTATTAATATGGAAGATGACGATGTGTTAGGCTTTGCTAATGCCCTCGTGAATGCAACGAGAGAGCTCACTCATTGCTCAACATGTGGTAATATTACCGATCAAGATCCATGTGTCATATGTCAGGACACATCCAGAGATGGATCTATTATCTGTGTGGTGCAGGATCCGAAAGATGTTATCGCTATGGAAAAAATGAAGGAATATCGCGGAAGATACCACGTCCTTCATGGCGCAATCTCTCCAATGGATGGGATTGGTCCTGAAGACATCAATGTACCGGACCTACTTGAACGGTTGAAAAATGAAGAGGTTGAAGAATTGATTCTAGCAACAAATCCGAATATAGAAGGTGAAGCAACCGCTATGTATATTTCGCGGCTTGTGAAGCCATCAGGTATTAAAACGACACGCATTGCCCATGGGTTGCCTGTTGGTGGGGACCTTGAATATGCTGATGAGGTCACGCTGTCCAAGGCACTTGAAGGCAGACGAGATCTATAGGATAAGGTGACAGCATGGCTAAGCGACTAAAAAAACGCGATATTGATGAGCAGCTTTTAAGCGCTATTTTCACGTTGGAGCATGACTGGAAACAAATGCGAGCGATTACCGAAAAAAGCGTCGATCCAACATGGAACGCTTTGTATATGGAGCATTTGGCACGCGCCAAATACTTATATTTACTAAGAGAAGCAAAACACCGCAAAGTAAGCGCCATTATGTATCGCTAAACATCATAACTTACAATTAAGGCAAAGAAGGCAGTAATGACTTCCTTGCCTTTTTTAAAGCAAAAAAACCGATCGTATAATGTGAGAGCGCCATAACTAAACGCATATATGACACCCCCTCACTCATAAACGAGAAACGCGCCGCATATATCACAAACCGCACGCATATATTGAAAAAGCACCGCATAACCGCCCCCGCCCCCGCATAACCGCCCACACAACCGCATAAATTGTAAATCCGCCGCATAACATGACCGGCGTCCGCTAGAGCATAATTTGAACTAAAGCCCCTTCAACAATAACGTTACCCGATCAATACGCCAGCCACAGAAAAACACAATATATACATGCTTCCCCGATGCAAACCTCTAAAAAACAGTTTCAACAACATGACGTTTCTTCTTTACGCCCTAGGTTCTTTTCTTCTCTATTGAAGCATATAGTGCTAGTGGACAAGTTTTCTAGAGGGGTGAGGTTTGGTGAATTCAACAGTCGTTATTTCCATTATGGTTGCATTAATCGTCGTATTGTTATTTGTCGGTGCGCCAGTTAAGCCGATGCGCTGGATTGCACAAGGGACGGTAAAGCTTGGCATCGGTGTATTGTTTCTCTTCTTTTTTAATGTGTTTGGTGGCGCATTCGGCCTGCATATCCCGATCAATCTGTTTACATCAATTATTTCAGGATTTCTAGGCTTATTCGGTGTTGCCTCGCTCGCAGCCATTCAATTGTTTATACTTGGCTAAAAAAACTAAAAAAAAGATTCCATGTTTCAAAGATTTATGAATAGATTCCACTCTTGTTGGACACACTGTGACTAACGGAGGTGGGAGGCATGGACAAACACATGTATGAGCAATGTGGCATCTGCGAGGAAAAGAAACCGTATGGCATTCATTTATATCACTTATTTATCTGTCAGGACTGTGAATACAATATGGTCCACACAGAACCTCGCGAAGTAAAATATCAATACTATCTCGAAAAATTAAAACCAGTTACAAGACCAACACTATATTCCTAGACTCATGAATGTCTTTGTTTCAGCACAAAGACATTTTCTTATGCCCGAATTATGCCCAACGTATCATCTTGACATCGCAAAATAACGAGAAGTAAATGCCGAAAGCCTCTGTTTATGTTATATTAAATGTATGTAACAGAACATTAAAATTCATAAAAATGGGATGCTATCATCCTAGAAGTACACATATAATAAAGTGATCCTTGCTTTTTTGGATGACTAAAAGGAGTAACGCGTGTGAAAGGCTCATTTATTACGATCGAGGGTGGAGAAGGTGCCGGCAAAACCACCATATTAAAAACGATTGGCACGATCCTTAGAGAAAAGGGATATGATGTCGTCGTGACACGTGAACCTGGTGGGATCGATATTGCAGAATCTATTAGGGATATTATTTTAGATCCAGCTCATACGATGATGGACGGCCGAACAGAAGCCCTTTTATACGCCGCATCACGTCGTCAGCATTTAGTAGAAAAAGTCATTCCCGCTCTTAAAGCTGGCAAAATTGTTCTCTGTGATCGTTTTATTGATTCAAGTCTCGCCTATCAAGGATACGCACGTGGCCTCGATATGGAAGACGTGCTTAACATTAACCAATTTGCGATCGAGAACGCAATGCCTGATTTAACACTTTTGTTTGACATCACTCCAGAAGAAGGTTTACGGCGGATCGCACAAAATGATCAACGTGAAAAAAACCGTCTCGATATGGAAAACATGCAATTTCATGAACGCGTTTATGAAGCGTATCATCAGCTGGCAGACCGATTCTCTAGTCGCATTCGCATAATCGATGCCTCACAAACAGAAGAAGAGGTTACCGAGAATGCGCTCACATATGTAATGACCTATTTGAATAAAACCAAAATTTAATGGGAGGTAAAAACGTTGAAACTTATAATAGCCGTTGTGCAGGATAAGGATTCTAATCGGCTCGTCGACGCACTGGGAGAAGGAAATTTTAAAACGACGAAACTGGCAACAACAGGCGGATTTTTAAAAGAAGGAAATACAACGTTAATGATTGGTTGTGAAGATGAATACGTTGATGAAGCGTTGAATGTCATTCGAGACAATTGCTCACAGCGTGAACAGATGGTCGCACCGATATCACCGATGGGCGGTAATGCCGACTCTTATATTCCAAAACCTGTAAAAGTCGAGGTTGGTGGTGCAACCGTATTTATTTTACCGATCGAATCATTCTTCCAATTTTAATGAATGGTATGTTATGCACGTGAGGGGTAATGACGATGAAAATCAATCAAGACATGGTATCTAAACTCGATGCAACACCAACAAAGCACCCCCGGTCAACCGAAGGAAAATCAGCATTTGATCAATTGGTGCGTTCTAGCACAACGCATATCCGACAGCAGGAAATTGAACAATTGATGAAGAATATTACAGTGCAGGGTGATAGACTCGCGCGCTTTCGTTCCTTCAAGGACTTGGCGAAATTCAAAGTGATGGTGAGAGAGTTTTTGAAGAAGACTGTTGACAATGGATTAGAGCTAAAACAAGATCATAGCTTTAATTTAAATGGTAACAGTCAGAAGCTCGCCATTGTGAAAGAAATAGACGAAAAGCTCATTGCCTTAACAGAGGACTTAATGAGTCAGGAGAAAAAGACCGTTGATTTATTAGGAATGATCGGTGAAATTAAAGGACTTCTCATTAACTTAGCAGCATAAAGAGCGCAATAATAATAGGAAAGAAGATCACACTATGAAAACTTGGAGCGATATCGTTGCCGTTCAGCCATTAGCAGGCAAGATTATGACAAACAGTATAAAAAGAGGACGTATGTCTCATGCATATTTGATTCAAGGCGCGCGCGGAACCGGTAAGGAAGCGCTCGCCTTTTTGACAGCATGTACACTCTTTTGTGCTCATAAATCAGGTGTAGAGCCGTGTGGCACATGTCTGGATTGTAAGCGAATCGCCTCAGGCAACCATCCTGACGTGCATTGGATTGTACCAGACGGTCAATCAATTAAGCGTGAACAAATTGATCACCTGCAAAAAGAATTTACTTATTCGGCATTAGAATCGACACAAAAGGTCTATATCATTAAGGAAGCAGATAAGCTGACGAATAATGCAGCAAATCGCATTCTTAAATTTCTCGAGGAACCAGGCTCACATACGACAGCGCTCATGCTGACTGAAAATAGTCAATCTATGCTGTCGACAATTCGATCACGCTGTCAGATGATTGATTTGAAGCCTCTTGATCCAACGCTATTTCAGCAACGCCTCATAGACGAGGGTATGGATGAACGCAGTGCCACACTTATAAGTGAAATGACGAACAATATAACTGAAGCAAAGACACTTAATGACGATGTGTGGTTTGCAGATGCAAGAAAATTAATGATACAATGGATGGACATATCCTGTACACAGCCGAAAGAATTGTACGTATTTGTTCATAATCGCTGGATGCCACATTTCAAAGAAAGGCATCAGCAGGATAGAGGGTTGGATTTATTACTATTGGCTTATCGAGACATATTGTATGCGCATTTAGATAAAATGGGTGGGTTAACGGTCTTCACCTCTAATGATGACCTTATTCAAAAGGGTGTATTAGCGTTTTCCCAACAAAAATTGCTTGCTGTTCTGCAACATATTTTAGCTGCAAAACGGCAGCTGCAACAAAATGTCCATCAGACACTTGTAATAGAACAACTGGCACTTCAAATACAGAGGTGATCAAAATTGATTCAAGTCATAGGTGTCCGCTTTCAAAAAGCGGGTAAAATATATTATTTCGATCCTGCTGGTCATGATATCGTACTGAACGATTACGTTATTGTTGAAACAGCCAGGGGAATCGAATTTGGTAAAGCGGTTATCGGAAAGCGCATGGTTGATGAAGAAGATGTCGTCATGCCATTGAAAAAGGTCATTCGCATTGCGGATGATGAAGATAAGCGCACCGTAGTTGAAAATGATACACATGCAAAGGAAGCATTACAGACGTGCTCCGAAAAAATCGCTGGGCACAATTTAGAGATGAAGCTCGTTGATGTAGAGTATACGTTTGATCGGAATAAGATTATATTTTACTTCACAGCAGAAGGCCGGGTTGATTTTCGTAGTCTCGTTAAAGACTTGGCATCGCAATTTAAAACGCGAATCGAGTTAAGGCAAATCGGTGTTCGTGATGAAGCAAAAATGCTCGGTGGCATCGGCCCATGTGGTCGTATGCTATGCTGTTCGACCTTTTTAGGGGACTTTGAACCTGTTTCCATAAAAATGGCAAAGGATCAAAGCCTGTCTCTTAATCCAGCAAAAATATCAGGTCTTTGTGGGCGTCTTATGTGCTGTCTTAAATATGAAAATGACCAATATGAAGAGGCAAAGCGAGAACTACCTGACATGGGTACAAATGTAATGACATCATATGGAAAAGGGAAAGTCGTTGGCCTGAACATGCTGGAAAAGCTTGTTCACATTGAGGTTGCGGAGAACGAACGCATGATTGAATACACAGTGGATGAACTCATCGAAGAAGGCATCATTACCGCCCGGGCCACAGAATAGTGGGGTGAGATAAGCGTGAAAAAAGGAGAAATCTTTAACCAAGTATCCGATATGGAGAAACAGATTGGTGAACTGTACGAGCAGCTCGGCGACTTAAAAAGAAAGCTAGGCCATTTACTTGAAGAAAATAACCGTCTAGATATGGAAAACCATCACCTTAGAAATCGTCTCGATACAGATATTGAAAAAGCAGCCGATCAAGAGATGGAAAAGGGCTTTACAGAAATTCCTGGTGAAGGGTATGACAATCTGGCCAGGCTGTATGAAGAGGGATTTCATATTTGCAACGTTCACTTTGGAAGCCCGCGACAGGATAAAGATTGCCTATTTTGCTTGGAGTTTTTAAATAAGACGAAATGATCAGGATAAAAGCTGTCCCGCATGTCGATAAAAGAGACTGTGGGACAGCTTTCTCAAATAGAGAAAGGAACGATTAAGACGCATGACTGAATTATATGATGATGAGCGACTCGATTATGCAACAGCTGATAAAACGATGAAAATCATTCAAAGTCCAAGCGTGTTCTCATTTTCACTCGATGCCATTTTACTCGCCAATTTCACCTATGTTCCCATCAAACGTGGACGCATTCTGGATCTTGGTACAGGGAATGGCATTATTCCCCTTCTTTTGTCGAGAAGAACACACGCTACTATAACAGCGGTTGATATACAGCCTAGGCTCATCAGTATGGCGAAGCGCAATGTTGAAATGAATGACCTTCAAGAGCAAATAGCGGTTGTAGAAGGTGATTTAAAAGACCTTCAACCAGACATTGGTCATAGCAACTATGATGTTGTGACCTGTAATCCGCCTTATTTCTCAACCCCGGCCAAAACGGAGCTTAATCAAAATGAGCATTTAACGATCGCCAGACATGAAGTACGCTGTACACTTGAGGATGTTGTAAAGGCATGCAAGCTTCATGTGAAACCAGGTGGTAAGGTATCGGTGGTGCATCGTCCGGGCAGACTGGTTGATATTATTTCGCTGTTCCGTACATATAAGCTAGAGCCGAAACGTCTAAGGTTCGTTTATCCGAAAAAAGGACGAGAAGCGAATATGCTTTTAATAGAAGCAATACGTGATGGACAGGCTGATCTGAAAATATTACCCCCATTATACATCTATCATGAAGATGGCAGTTATACGGATGAAGCTGAGGCGATCATTCATGGATAATGCCCACGTCGTATATATGCTAGAATGTCGTGATGGTTCTATTTATACCGGTTATACAAATGATTTTGAAAGACGTCTAAAGCAGCACGAAGCGGGAAAAGGCGCTAAATATACACGTGGTCGGGGACCATTTAAAGTGATTCATAAAAAAACCTTTGAAACAAAAGTGGAAGCAATGCGCGAAGAATATCGAATCAAACGTCTGAGTCGCCATGATAAGCTCACTTTGATTAACGCGGAACAGGAGGGGTTCCATCATGAATGTCCAAAATAGCTTTGAAGCATCATCTTCTGGTGTGTTATATGTTGTTCCGACACCGATTGGTAATTTAGAGGATATTACGTATCGAGCGTTAAGCGTGCTTCAATCGGTTACGATTATCGCTGCCGAGGATACACGACATACAAAAAAACTGTTGAATCACTTTGACATTAAAACGCCCTTAATAAGTTATCATGAACATAATAAAAAGGAACGCGAAGAAGCCCTTATATCTCGGTTAAAGCAAGGTGAAACAATTGCTGTTGTTAGTGATGCTGGCATGCCAGCCATATCCGATCCAGGACATGATTTAGTGGTCGCCGCAATTCAAAAGGATTTGTCTGTTGTTGTCTTACCTGGGGCAAATGCTGCACTCTGTGCACTGGTTGGTTCGGGGTTGCCTGCTTCAGCGTTCACGTTTATCGGTTTTTTGCCGAGGAAAACGAAAGAAAAAGTCGCTGAGCTTGAACGACTCAAGCAGCATACGTCAACACTCATTTTTTATGAATCGCCATACAGGGTAAAGGATACACTGTCGACAATAGAGTCCGTCTTTGGTGATCGGCACATAGCGATTGCGAGGGAACTGACGAAGAAGTACGAGCAATTTGTTCGTGGCACAGTCCGTGAACTCGTAGATTGGATGGACACGCATCCGATAAAAGGTGAATGCTGTATCGTCGTTGAAGGAGCTCATGAGACCTCCAATGATACCGAATCAATGTGGTGGGCATCATATACGATTAAAGCGCATGTGGACCATTATATTGTCGACGAACAGATGTCGAGCAAATCTGCCATTAAACAAGCGGCCCTTGATCGCAACATACCTAAACGCGACGTATATCAAGCCTATCACATTGACTGAGTTCTGTGATCATTGCATGAGAACACATTAAAAGAGCTGACGTCTTTGTCAGCCTACTTTAATGTGCTTATTCATTTTCCAAATTTTGCTTGATGTCTTCTATGAGCTTGAGTGCTGCATGTTTACTTAAGACGATCTTGCCGTCTGCTAGGCTCATGTTGTCGTCTGATATTTCGCCTGTAAGAAGGCAGGCAAAATCTGGATTATATTTTTGAAGGATAATTTTCTCCTGATCAACGTATATTTCGAGCGGGTCTTTTACATCAATATTAAGAGACCTACGAAGTTCTTTCGGAATAACGATACGTCCAAGATCATCCACTTTTCGTACGATGCCTGTTGATTTCATAGTTGTACCTCCATTAACGATTTTGTGGTTAGTATCTTTTGGAAAATGATTTTAATATATTACCAATGATACCCATGAACGTCAACACCTAAAAAATGGATGATTTACTTGTTTTTTACTATGAATGGATTATTAATAAACGCCTGAAGTGTAGCATTTTCAACGAAAAATCGCTACAATGGTATTAGTTTTTTACATCGATAAAGGGCGTTAAAAAAACGAGGAGGTAAATGATGGAAACAAATCATAATACGTTTTATATAACAACACCAATTTATTATCCGAGTGGTAATTTACATATCGGACATGCCTATTCAACGGTTGCTGGAGATGCTATGGCACGCTATAAACGCCTACGTGGGTATGATGTTAGATATTTAACAGGGACTGATGAACACGGACAAAAGATTCAACGGAAGGCTGAAGAGGCGGGTATTACGCCACAAGCATACGTTGATGACATCGTTAGTCGAATTCAGGATTTATGGAAGAAGCTCAAGATAAGTAATGATGATTTTATCCGGACGACAGAAACACGTCATAAAGAAATTGTCGAAAAAATCTTTGCCCAGTTGATGGAGCAAGGTGATATTTATCTTGATGAATATGAAGGCTGGTATTGTACATCGTGTGAATCTTTCTTCACAGAACGTCAGCTTGATGAAGGCAATTGTCCTGATTGTGGCGGCAAAGTGGAGAAAGTAAAAGAAGAATCTTATTTCTTTAAAATGAGTAAGTATGTTGATCGACTTGTTGCTTATTATGAAGAACACCCTGAATTTATTCAGCCTGAAAGTCGTAAGAACGAAATGCTCAACAACTTTATTAAACCAGGACTCGGTGATCTTGCTGTTTCTCGGACAACATTTGACTGGGGTATTAAAGTACCTGGCAATCCGAAGCACGTCATTTACGTCTGGATTGATGCTTTAACAAACTATATTACCGCCCTTGGCTATGGCAGTGATGACGATACACTTTATCAAAAATATTGGCCAGCAGATGTACATCTTATGAGTAAGGAAATTGTCCGTTTCCATACGATTTATTGGCCAATCATGTTGATGGCTCTTGATCTACCGTTGCCGAAGAAAATCTTCTCACACGGTTGGATTTTAATGAAGGACGGTAAGATGTCCAAATCGAAAGGCAATGTTGTTGATCCTGTGAAATTGATCGACATTTATGGCCTTGATGCGCTCAGATATTACTTACTGCGAGAAGTGCCTTTTGGTCACGACGGTGTATTTACGCCTGAAGGTTTTGTTGAACGGACCAATTATGATTTAGCCAATGACCTTGGTAATTTGCTTAACCGAACAGTGGCCATGATTGAAAAATACTTTGCTGGTCACATCCCTGCTTTTGTTGCAAGCGAGACCGACATTGATCAGGAGCTCGAGAAGCTGTCTCAGGAAACGATACAGCATGTTGAAGAGGCAATGGAGTCTATGCAATTTTCTGTTGCTTTGTCATCGATTTGGCAATTAATTAGCCGAAGCAATAAGTATATTGATGAGAATGAGCCTTGGGTGTTGGCTAAAGATGACGCAAAGAAAGAGCGTCTTGGCAATGTAATGGCTCATTTAGCAGAATCTCTCCGGAAAGTTGCTGTTATGTTACAGCCATTTTTGACAGAAGCCCCTGCTGGCATTTTTCAACAGCTCGGCATTAAAGACGATGCACTGATGGCTTGGGATACATTGAAAGAGGATGGCTTAATCGCTGCTGGAACACGGGTACAAAAAGGCAATCAGCTGTTTCCAAGATTGGATGTGGAGAAAGAAGTCCAAGCGATCAAAGCATTCATGGAAAAACCGGCACCTGAAAAAAAGGAAAAGAAAGCAACACAGTCTGAGCAAAAGGACGAAATCGTATTTGATGACTTCTTGAAGCTGGATATGCGTGTTGCAGAAGTGTTACAAGCAGAACCGGTGAAGAAAGCCGATAAGCTATTGAAGCTTCAGCTTGATGTAGGCACTGATAAGCGCCAAGTTGTGTCTGGTATTGCTGAGCATTATAAACCAGAAGAGCTAGTCGGTAAGAAAGTTATTTGTGTCACAAACTTAAAACCTGTTAAACTACGCGGCGAGCTGTCACAAGGGATGATTTTATGTGGTGAGGACGAAGCAGGACACCTCGTGCTAGCATCTGTAGAGCAGTCATTACCAAACGGCTCTGTCGTTAAATAAATCTTTTTAAAAGTGGCTGGGACAAAAACTTAAAGTTAAATTTAAAAGACGAACAATGCTCAACATTAGCTCCGGAAATATACGAAGACTCCGGCGGGAGGAGAGGCCTAGGCGAGACCCCGCAGTGCGTAGGGAAGGAAGGCTAAAGTCGCGACTTCCTGTCGCAACGCCTTCATGACCAACGTCCTGTTGGCCCGAGGCTCACCAGCCGCCCGCGGTCTCCTAGTTTCGGCGCGTCCTGCGCCAACGTCGACACTAAAGCATCGTGTTTGTCGGTCGCGAAGTATATTTCCGGAGCGGCCGTATTGTTCGAATTATGATTCGGTAAATCTCTTTTATCCCAGCCTTTTCACCTTAGGTCGAAACAAGGAGTGATTGTGTGCTGTTTGATACACATGTGCATTTAAATGCAAGGCAATTTTTTGAGGATCGTGAGGAAACGATTCAACGGGCGAAAGCGGCTGGTGTAGACTATATGGTCGTCGTCGGCTTTGACCGAGAAACAATTCCCCTCGCGCTTGAAATTGCAGAACAACATGATACGATTTATGCGGCTGTAGGCTGGCATCCGGTTGATGCAATTGATATGACCGGTGAGGATTTAAGCTGGATTGAAGAACTGTCCGCACATCCAAAGGTCGTCGCTTTAGGCGAAATGGGTCTCGATTATCATTGGGATAAATCACCTAAAGATGTTCAGAAGGATGTGTTTCGCAAGCAGATTCATCTCGCTAAAAAGCTCAAAATGCCAATTATTATACACAATCGTGAAGCAACAGAAGATATTATTCAGATCTTACAAGAAGAGGATGCTGCTGAAGTGGGCGGTATCATGCATTGTTACAATGACTCGGTTGAGTATGTCCAAGCATGTCTTGATATGAATTTTGACATTTCATTAGGTGGACCTGTCACGTTTAAAAATGCGACTATGCCAAAAGATGTTGCTAAAGCCGTGCCTCTCGATCGGCTTTTAATTGAGACGGATGCCCCATTTCTCGCGCCACATCCAAATAGAGGTAAACGAAATGAGCCAGCTTATGTCGCACTTGTAGCTGAGAAAATTGCCGAATTACGGCAAATGGATGTTGCCGAGATTGAGAAAATCACAACAGAAAATGCGTTCAAACGCTTTAACATATCTCCTGAAAATGAATAACGCGTTATGAATAAATTTAAAAACGATCGATGATGATGAGGTTGGACAAGCTGTCCAGCCTTATTTTTTGTGTTTAAACCGAATCGCTCAATCGCCTATTGTGCCTAGTTTACACTCTGTTCTCGGACGAATTGTAATGTATTTGTAAAATAATCGTAATCGTAAAGGCTTTGACATTGCACATATGTACTGAGTATAATCGGAGACGTTGAAAGGAGGCAATAGCATGAAATTCATTTCAAAGCTCTTGCCAGCCACGAAACTAAAGCTGGTTGTCTCAGGTATTGGAATCGCCCTGCTTGCCGTGTTTGCAGGTGTTACTGTTTTTGAACTAACAAAAGCAGAAGTAACCGTTCACGCAAACGATGATGAACAAACGGTAAGAACGCATGCTGATACAGTAGATGTGCTGCTTGACGAGTTGAGCATTTCAGTCAAAGAGCATGATTATTTATCACATGCACAGGATGCTGCAATCGAAGACGGCATGACGATTGAGTACGAGACAGCAAAGAAAGTCACGCTTATCATCGATGGTGAAAAAGAGACTTACTACACAACAGCCGATGACATTAAAGCATTTTTTAATGAACACAACATAGCTTATTCTGTAAAAGACGACATCTCTATCGACCTTGATCAACAGATCAAAGATGGAGAAACCATTACAATAGATAAAGCATTCAAAGTAACCATTAATGTTGGTGGCGACAAACAAGACATTTGGACAACTGGTGGCACGATCGAAGGCTTACTAAGAGAGCAAGACATCACGCTCAATGAGTTAGACAAGGTAGAGCCGGCTTTGGATCAAGTTGTTACCGAACAGACCCCTATTAACGTTACACGTGTGGAAAAGACGACAAAAGAAGTTGAACAGTCGGTCCCATTCCAAACAGAGACAAGACGTGATGGGTCGTTAGCCAAAGGGAAACAAAAAGTGATCGCTAATGGCAGTGAAGGTAAAGTTGTCAAAACGTATGAAGTCACACTAGAAAATGGTCAAGAAGTTGCAAGAGAGCTTATTGAAGAGAATGTTGTTCAAGAAAGCTCAAACAAAATTGTCGCTGTCGGAACGAAACAACCTGACCTCGTGACATTGTCTGATACAAGCAAGAGTGGCAAAACATTTACAGTTACAGCAACTGCTTATTCAGCATATTGTAACGGATGCTCAGGGATTACCGCGACAGGTATTAACTTAAAGGCTAATCCGTATAAGAAGGTTATTGCAGTCGATCCTAATCTCATTCCGCTCGGTACGCGTGTATGGGTGGAAGGCTATGGTGAAGCGATTGCTGGGGATACAGGTGGTGCGATCAAAGGTCACCGTATTGATGTACATGTTCCAACGCGAAAAGAAGCGTTACGGTTCGGCTATCGAAGAGTCCAGATTAAAATACTCGATTAGCAAAACGCCCTTGTCATGTTATGATGACAAGGGCGTTGTTTTTTTGTAGAATAAATAGATTAGTACAAGTGCATGACTATTGAAGAATGGAAAGAGGCTCAAACATTGAAAGTTAAAGAAATTATTGTCGTTGAAGGCCGCGATGACACCGCAAAAATCAAGCAAGTGCTTGATGCTGATACAATTGAAACAAACGGCTCAGCATTGAATCAACAGACACTTGATCAAATTCGCCACGCGCAGGCAAAACGGGGTGTCATCATTTTTACAGATCCAGACTTTCCTGGGCAACGTATTCGAAGTTTAATTGATGAAGCCGTTCCAGGCTGTAAGCATGCTTTTTTGGAAAAACAAGAGGCAAAATCACGACAAGCTAATAAAAGTCTCGGAATAGAGCACGCATCTAAAGAAGCGATTGAACGGGCATTATCAGTTGTTTATGAACGTCAGGATGCCGCTCAAAGTGATATTACACGAGAAGATCTTGTGTCATACGGCTTGATTGGTGGAGAAGGCTCAAGCCGGCGCCGTGAACAGCTCGGGACGCGATTAAACATTGGTCATACAAACGGGAAGCAATTACTGAGACGCTTAACGATGTTCAATATAAATAAGCAAGAGCTTGATCAGGCGATGACCGCCATTTTGCAGGAGGCTGATGAACATGAGTCATAAAAAATATATTGCCACACCATCAAGGACGAAGGATATTCTATCGAAGTATCATTTTAAGTTTAAAAAAAGTCTCGGTCAAAACTTCCTTATCGATGTTAATATTTTGGAAAACATTATTCATCATGCTGGTATTGATCAAGCATCAGGTGTTATTGAAATTGGACCAGGGATTGGAGCGCTTACGGAGCAGCTGGCTATTCATGCCGACAAGGTGCTGGCATTTGAAATTGATCAGCGTTTACTGCCAGTTCTAAAGGATACGCTAAGCGACTATGATAATGTTCAGATTATCCATCAAGATATTTTAGAAGCAAACGTGTCAGAAGCGATTCAAACACATTTCAAGGCGGATCAGCCCGTTCATGTCGTTGCCAATCTCCCTTACTATATAACAACACCAATTTTAATGAAGCTGCTTCATGATAACCTTCCTGTTGATAGCCTTACTGTTATGATTCAAAAGGAAGTTGCGCAACGCATGGCTGCTGAACCGAATAGTAAAAGCTATGGCTCGCTGACGATTGCTGTACAGTATTATACAGAAGCGCATGTTGCCATGACCGTTCCTAAAACAGCCTTCATGCCACAGCCGAATGTAGATTCGAGTATTTTAAAATTGGTCAAACGTGCTGAGCCCCCTGTTCAAGTAGATGATGAGGAAGCCTTTTTTGCGCTTGTTCGCGCGAGTTTCGCTCAACGGCGGAAAACCCTTCGAAATAACTTAACAACGTATTATAAAGATACATACGATAAAGAGACGATTTCAAGCTTATTAGAAAAAGCTGATATAGACGGTACGAGAAGAGGCGAATCACTAAGTATGGCCGAATTCGCCAACCTCGCCAACGTGTTTACCCGTCAATGATGAATTGATAAGACGACTGCATCCATATATGTAGTCGTTTTTTCTTTCTCTAAAGCACATCTATGGGCAGCTGTGCATAACCTGTTATTATGACAATGATGCAGGTTGTAAAGACAGCGAGGTGGCTTTATGTATTTTGCGCAAGATGACTTAGTAACACGATCCTCATATAACCATGATGTGTTGTTTCGTGTGGCATCCATTCATTCAAATGTCGCGATTTTGTATGGAGAAGAGATTCGTCTTGAAGCAGATGCCCCACTGAATGACTTACGGAAAGCAGATCAGCAAGAAGTTCGTCATATCCGACAAAAAAGTAAAGAAAAAGAATTATATTCCTATCGCTTATTCCGCCAAGATTATCACCTGTTAAAGGAAAAGCGTGATTATGAAGCATCACACGGCTACAGTGAGGAAGTGTCTTTTTTTCAGCTTCCAGCTCAAGTGCTTCATATTGATGGTGATCCGATGTATTTAAGGAAATGCATTCAATTATATGAGCAGCTGGGGCTCCATGTCCACGGTGTGCATTTGAATGAAAAAGAAATGGCGACAGAGGTCACGACATTAATTGAGAAAGTGCGTCCAGATATGTTAGTTGTAACGGGGCATGATGCCTACTCAAAAAATAAAGGGAAGCGCAATGACCTTCGCGCATACAGACACTCGCAAAATTTTGTGGAAACAGTTCGTAATGCACGTGATACCGTACCGTCTCTTGATCAACTCGTCATTTTTGCGGGTGCTTGTCAATCCCACTTTGAATCCCTCATTCGTGCTGGTGCAAACTTTGCCAGTTCTCCTTCACGCATTAATATTCATGCTTTAGACCCAGTTTATATTGCAGCAAGAGTCGCTTATACGTCGTTTATGGATAAGGTGGATGTCTGGGACGTGTTGCGTAACACATTAACAGGTGAAAAGGGCATTGGTGGTGTTGAAACGAAAGGATTGCTGCGGACTGGAATGCCTCATATTAAAGAAGATGAATCGAAGAAGGCAGATCACGCAGAGGCAGATGATGAAAAAAATGTTTGATCATTTTCCGGTATCGGATTTGCTTGTGATTTAACAACAAAATTTGTTTTATAGCCGACCTTTTGTGCGTCGAACGCCTGCTATAACGTCTTCTAACTTGAAATCAATAGCTCATATTACAATTTTTTCAATTGAGATACATAATTTGTTAACAATTACGCATAATAATGGTGACATATCGTGTATCTCTATTGACATCGTTTGTAATATGTTGTTATAATTAAATATTTTATTTGACTACCAGGGCGAAATGTGGTATGTTAGATAAAGTGAGGTGGAGTATAGTGGGAAAAACATTAATCGAAATCAAGCAGCATCTTGAAAGCCGTATTGGAGATCGCCTGACCCTCAAAGCAAATGGGGGAAGAAGAAAGACGATAGAACGTACAGGCACACTCGCAGAGATGTATCCGTCCGTCTTCGTTGTAGAACTTGACCAAGATGAGAATGCATTCGAGCGTGTTTCTTACAGCTATGCAGACGTACTGACAGAAAGTGTTGAATTAAGTTTTAATGAAGATACATCCAATGTCATCGCCATCGAACAGTAAACATTCGTTTGCTGTTTGTTTTTTTATGCTAGATCCCTTAAGGTGTCATAATGACCTAGACCCATTTGGACTCTTTAAGACAACCTAGCTTCGAGGCTGCCTGCATATGGCAGGTGTAATTGAAGTGTCATTGTACAAACTAAGTGTGTCGCCAAAGGAACTCAATTGAAAGGGGTTGTCTTTCGTGGCGCGACGTTCTGGGATGATGTCTCAACAGATGAAGGAAGAACTGGCCAAGGAATTGGGTTTTTATGATACCGTTAAGCGAGAAGGTTGGGGCGGCATAAGAGCACGGGATGCCGGAAACATGGTGAAACGAGCCATTGAAATAGCAGAAGAGCAAATGACGAACAGACCCTGACATCATTCAGGGTCTGTTTTCTATGGCGAAAGGTCATCCAATAGCAAATGTCGCAACAGCCGCCACCGTTATGATACAATTTCAATATACTCTTGTAAGTGGGTGACAGGTGATGGTTGTTTTTGAAAAAGCACCGGCAAAAATCAATTTATCCTTAGATGTATTGAATAAACGTGCGGATGGATATCATGATGTCAACATGGTTATGACGACAATTGATTTGGCTGACCGGGTATCACTGTATCCGCTTCATCGAGATGACATTACCGTCGTGGCTGATAATCAATATGTACCAAATGATGAGCGTAATCTTGCTTATAAAGCGGCCGCACTATTTAAACGAACTTTCCACATAACAAAAGGCATTCATATTGAGTTAGAAAAGCATATACCTGTATCTGCCGGATTAGGGGGCGGAAGCAGTGATGCCGCTGCTGTCCTCAGAGGACTGAAGCGACTATGGCAGCTGGATCACGTATCAAATGCAACGCTTGCAGAAATGGGCGCTCAGATCGGTTCGGACGTACCCTTTTGTGTTTATGGAAAGACAGCTTTAGCAACAGGACGTGGTGAACATATAGCCCATTTACCAGCACCCCCATCCTGTTGGGTCGTATTGGCGCGACCGGATATCGGTGTATCGACACGGACAATTTTCCCAAAGCTAACGTTGAATGACGTGCCAAGCACTTATACAGAAGGTGTCGTCACAGCTTTAGAAACGCATGATTTTTATGCAATGTGTGATCATATGGGCAACGACTTAGAAAGTGTAACATTAACGCTTTATCCTGAAGCTCAACGTATTAAAGAAAAAATGCAACAGTATGATATACCAGGTGTCATGATGAGCGGCAGTGGTCCGACGATTTTCGGTCTTGTTGAGCATTATAGCAAAGCGAAACGCGCCTATAATGGACTTCGGGGATTTTGTCATGATGTGAGGCTCGTACGAGTGATGGGTTGATTGTTGCTAAAAGACGAATAATAATGATATATTTAAGCTAAATATTCGGTTTTGAGGTGTAGTTATGAGAAGAAGCCAGCGATTGGTTATGTTAACACAGTTTTTTTTGGAAAATCCGTATCTTCAGGCACAGCTTCCAGGCTTTGTTGAAAAAATGGCGGCATCAAAATCTTCAATTAGTGAGGATTTAGATATTATTAATGACGTTTTCCGTAAAGAAGGAATCGGTTATCTAGACCGAACGGCTGGATCCTATGGAGGGGTTAAATACATACCTGAAGTGTCACAGCAAAATAAAATGACCTTTATAAATGAGTTATGTGAGCGGTTAGAAGATCCGGAGCGGCTTTTGCCAGGCGGCTATTTATATATGAGTGATATTTTAGGACATCCACACACGATGCAGCAAATTGGTCGTATTTTTGCATCAGCATTTTCGAATCTCCATATTGATGTTGTGATGACAGTTGCAACGAAAGGTATTCCACTCGCTTATGCTGTTGGACAATATCTCGGTGTCCCTGTTGTAACGGTCCGTCGTGATCCAAAAGTTACAGAAGGTTCATCCGTTAGCATCAATTATATATCTGGATCATCCCGTAAAATTCAGACGATGGTATTACCGCGTAGAAGCTTAGAAAAAGGGGCGCATGTCTGTATTGTTGACGACTTCATGAAAGCTGGAGGCACGATTACCGGCATGATAAACCTACTCAAAGAATTTGACGCGCACCTGGCTGCAATTGGTGTTTTAGCGGAGGCTGATGATGAAGAGGATGAACGTGTCGTAGACGATTATACATCCCTTATAAAAATACTTGATGTAGATGATAGACAAGGTAAAATTACCGTTCAACCAGGTAATATTGCTATAAAATAATGATCAAACCTTCCAGTATGTTCTCAGCCAGAACACTCTTTATTTGTGGAAGGTTTTTTTAATTCTAACTGCAAAAACATATTTTTCAAAAAAAAATATTATTTTTATCTAGTTTAAGAAGGATTTACTGGAAAAATGTAGAATATAGATATAAGGTTTTATATAAAACAAAGGGGTGGATCATCTTATGGAAGTTACTGACGTTAGATTGCGCCGTGTGAGTACAGAGGGAAGAATGCGGGCAATTGCATCAATTACTATGGATGACGAATTTGTTGTTCACGATATCCGCGTGATCGATGGGAACAACGGCTTATTTGTCGCCATGCCATCCAAACGTACACCTGATGGGGAGTTTAGAGATATTGCACATCCTATTAATTCAGGGACACGGGGTAAGATACAAGACGCTGTTTTAGCAGAGTATCAGCGTGTGGGGGAAAAAGAACAAGAAGAAACATTAGAAGAAGCAGGCGTTTCCTAGGGGGAACGGGAGGTCTAGTCTGAACAAGATAGACCTTCTTTTTTTGTGGAAAAAGGTTTTTCTGGTTTTTTAGCGTAATGCTTAAACACTTTAATTAAATATTCGTAAAATATATTAGCCATAGTCTGTTCAAAGTCTTTACGCTCAGTCTATGGTTGCCCTTGAATATATGTTGAAATACAAGCTTATTTAAGATATTATTTTAATGGATAAAATGAATGGAGGTTTCTTCATGACACAACGCTATGCGGTTATACTTGCGGCAGGTCAGGGCACGAGAATGAAGTCAAAACTGTATAAAGTTCTGCATCCCGTTATGGGCCGACCAATGATACAACATGTCATTGATCAGCTTCAACCAACAGAACTTGATTCTTTAATTACAATCGTCGGTTTTGGTGCTGAGCAAGTTGCCGAGCAAATTGGTGATCAGAGTGCATGCGTGATTCAAAATGAACAGCTTGGCACAGCACATGCCGTTCAACAAGCTGAACAATTATTAAAGGAAAAATCGGGAACAACGCTTGTCGTATGTGGTGACACCCCACTTATAACGAGTGATACATACCGTGCATTAATTACGACTCATGAAGCAAATGGCGCTAAGGCAACCGTCTTGACAACGGAAATGCCTGATCCAACCGGATACGGCCGAGTCGTTCGCAATGCATCTGGTGATGTAGAACGGATTGTTGAACATAAAGATGCAACCGACGACGAAAAACTGATTAAAGAGATCAATACTGGAACATACTGTTTTGATAACGAGGCATTATGGGAAGCTCTACAAGACGTGCAAAATGACAATGCACAAGGTGAATATTATTTACCGGATGTCATAGAGATTTTAAAGCACCGATCAGAGAAGGTGACCGCTTACCTAACCCCTAATGCTGATGAGACGCTTGGTGTAAATGATCGTGCTGCATTAGCAGAAGCAGAAAAAATCATGAAAAACCGCATTAACCGGAATCATATGAAAAATGGTGTGGGTATTATTGATCCAGACCATACGTATATTAGCCCGGACGTCATGATTGAGGCTGATGCAGTGATTCATCCAGGCACGATCATTCGTGGTCAATCTGTTATTCATGCTCATGCTGAAATCGGTCCACATACGGAAATTATTGACTGTGTCGTTGATGAAGCAACGGTTATTGCACATAGTGTTGCTAAACATAGTCGAATCGGCAAACGCGTTCAAATTGGTCCATATGCGCATATTCGTCCTGAGGCAGATATCGCCAATGACGCAAAGGTTGGTAACTTTGTAGAAATTAAAAAGGCAACAATTGGAGAAAAAAGCAAGGTGTCACACCTTAGTTACATCGGTGATGCTCATGTTGGCAGCCGTGTCAACGTCGGATGTGGTACAATAACAGTAAATTATGATGGTAAGAACAAATACTTAACGACAATTGAGGATGACGCTTTTATCGGTTGTAATTCCAATTTAATTGCACCTGTTACAGTTGGAAAAGGCGCTTATGTGGCAGCAGGCTCAACGATTAACAAGCACGTACCTGATGAAGCACTTGCTATTGCAAGACAGAAGCAGGCGAACAAAGAAGGCTATGCAGCAAAGATTAAGAACAGACAAAAAGACTAACGGAGGGTATTATATCATGGCATCGACCTACAAGGATTCAGCGCTAAAGGTTTTCACGTTGAATTCAAACCGCGAACTAGCAGAAGAAATTGCAAATCATATTGGCACGACTCTAGGAAAATGTACTGTATCAACATTTAGTGATGGAGAAATTCAAATTAACATCGAGGAAAGTGTTCGCGGCAACGACGTCTATGTCGTACAATCAACATGTCCGCCGGTTAGCCAGCATATTATGGAGCTTTTAATTATGATTGATGCACTTAAACGGGCATCAGCGCGCTCCATTAATATTGTTATGCCATACTACGGTTATGCGAGACAAGATCGTAAGGCGCGCTCAAGAGAACCCATTGCAGCTAAGCTCATGGCTAACCTAGTAGAAACAGCTGGCGCAGACCGTGTCATTATGCTTGACCTACATGCACCACAGATTCAAGGCTTTTTTGACATTCCTATTGATCATTTACAAGGTGTACCTATTTTAACGAGCTATTTCGAGAAAAAGAATCTTGATGAAGTCGTTGTCGTATCACCAGATCATGGTGGTGTGACCCGTGCCCGTAAAATGGCAGATAGACTTGGTGCACCGATTGGTATTATTGATAAAAGACGACCAGCGCCAAACGTTGCAGAAGTGATGAACATTGTTGGTAATATCGAAGGTCGAACAGCGATCTTAATTGATGATATTATTGATACTGCTGGTACAATTACACTAGCAGCAAACGCTTTAATAGAAAATGGCGCCAAAGAAGTGTATGCTTGTTGTACACACCCTGTGTTATCCGGACCAGCCATTGAACGCATTCAAAACTCGAAAATAAAAGAGCTGATCGTAACGAATTCGATTCCATTACCTGAAGAGAAGAAGATTGACAAGATCACCCAGCTCTCCGTTGCATCACTCATTGGTGAAGCCATTATCCGTGTCCATGAATTGAAATCGGTCAGCAAGCTGTTCGACTAAAAAGCGGCACATCATCTTTACATCCTTTCTGCCCATTGTTTAATGTAGGTCCACAGGGGGCTAAGTTAAAAGAGAAAGCAGTTATCCGGTTTATGGTACGAGTACTTTAAAACGAATATGATGGAGGTATGCAAGATGACAGTCACATTAAAAGCAACAAAAAGAAATGACCACACGAAATCAATTACAAAGGAAATCAGGGAAAGCGGTCACGTGCCAGCTGTTTTATATGGAAAGGATAAAGCAGCAACATCAATTGCTGTTAATAGCGTAGACCTTATTAAAACAGTACGTGATGAAGGTAGAAATGCGATTATTTCACTAGATATTGAAAATGGCAAACCGACAGACGTCATGCTTCACGATTACCAAATCGATCCGATTCGTGATGAATTGATTCATGCAGACTTCTATGTTGTAGATATGAAGGCTGAAATGGATGTAGAAGTTTCTGTTCGTCTGGAAGGTGACCCAGAAGGCGTTAAAGAAGGCGGCGTACTACAGCAACCGTTATATGTGTTACAAGTACGTGCTAAGCCAAACAATATCCCAGAAGAAATTGTCGTTGATGTAGCAGGACTAGGTATTGGTGATGTTGTATCGGTTGCCGATTTACCAACATCTAATCAATACGAAATTCTTGATGAAGCAGATACGACAGTCGCAACGATCCTTGCACCAATATCAGAAGAAGAGCTTGAAACAACTGCTGACGTGGAAAATGCTGAGCCTGAGCTTGTCGATTCCAAGGATGAAGCAGCAGAATAACAGCATGTTAGCATAACAATTACCCTCCTGACGAGTGGCCAGGAGGGGTTGTTGTGTTTTGATACGATACTTTCTTTAAGGGAAGACGATACTATGAAATGCATTGTAGGGCTCGGAAATCCCGGCCGAAAATATAAAAATACCCGTCATAATATTGGCTTTATGGTCATTGACGAGCTTTTAAAAAGACAGAATTGGAAGCTCAATCAAGATAAGTTTGAGGGCAAGTATACAGTGGAGCATGTGTCGGGTGATAAAATTATTTTACTTCAACCACAAACATTTATGAATCTCTCAGGGCAATCGGTGCGCCCGCTTGCTGATTATTATAAGATTGCTCCAGAAGACATACTCGTCATATACGATGATCTTGATTTGCCAACGGGAAAGGTTAGGCTGAGACAGCAAGGTGGTCACGGCGGCCATAATGGCATCCGTTCTCTTATTGATCATCTTGGAACGAAGGCCTTTAATCGTGTTCGAATTGGTATCGGCCGACCTGAGGGCCGCACGCCAGTTGTAGACCATGTTCTTAACCCTTTTGCTAAGCATGAGAAAGAGGCGGTTGCAGAGAGTATTCATAAAGCTGCAGACGCTTGTGAAGCATGGATGGAAAAATCATTTATGGTTGTTATGAATGAATTTAATGGGTGAGAGACGCATATACGTCAAATAAGACGATTTTAAAATAGCTGTATGTTTGCGCTGTCCCCATGTGTATAAAATGTTGCCATTCGGACAAACTTTTAATGACCCCGAGAATTTCGAGGAGGTTTGTCGATGGCAATTATATATAAATGCAGTCATTGTGGGCATGAGATCGGAAGGTTAGACCAACGTGTAGTCCATACGTCGATGCTCGGATGGGATCAACTATCCGAAAAAGACAAAAGGCATATGATTCATTATCAGAATAATGGAGACGTTCAAATCCGGTCTATTTGCGAAAATTGTGAGCAATCACTTGGACAGCACCCACAGTATCATGAATTGGATCATTTTATACAATAAACATACGCGCTTAAATCGCTTTGGGAGAAGACCAAGGCATTTTTGCGCTTTTTAGCACCTTGTTCAACATACCGCAAGCTCTCATGAATGCGGTGTTTTTACACACAAGAAGATTGAGGGCTAGTGGCCTTAAATTGGCTTTTTCCCTATTAACCAAGGTGTTTATATACTTGGGATGTTTTAAATTATTCGGGGGTTAAACGATGAAAGCAATTCGGAACTATTTACAAACAAGTGAAGACATACAATCCATTATGAGTGGCATCAAAAACGGCATGACTGAACAGCTTGTTGCTGGAACGTCAGGATCTGGCCGTAGTTTGACCGCTTCTTTGATTAATGAATCCACACATAAACCAGTCTTGCTCGTGACACATCAGCTGACTCAAGCACAGCAGCTTTATGATGATCTCATTGAATTATCACCTGAAGCAGACGTTTATTTATATCCCGTGAATGAACTCATTGCATCTGAAATTGCTGTCGCAAGCCCAGAGTTGAAAAGCCAGCGCATTGAAGCATTGACAGAGTGGGTTACAAAAAAGGCAGGGATACTAATTGCCCCAGTTGCGGCACTCAAACGGATACTACCACCGAGTGCTTATTGGTCGCGCTATCAATTGCCGTTTACCCTTAATGAAAGCATTGATATTGAAGCATACTTAGCGGCTTTAATTAATATGGGCTATGAACGAACGGATATGGTCGATGCACCAGGTCAATTTAGTCGGCGTGGCGGTATTATTGATGTGTATCCATTAACGGAAGCACGCCCGCTCCGTATTGAATTGTTTGACGATGAAGTGGATTCAATCCGGTCATTTGATGCAGAAACACAACGTTCTTTGGACAAACTACAGTCTGTTTCAATCGGACCGGCAACAGAGTGGCTGTTAACAGATGAAGACATGCTCAGTGCGGGCCAGCGATTAGAAAAAGCTTTTGCTGCATCATTATCGAAGCTGACAACTAACGAAGCCAAAGAAACACTTACAGGCGTCATCGAGTATGATATTGATCAATTTAAACAGTTAAATCGTTTTGAAGGTATGCATAAGTATATAGGTTTGTATTATGAAACCCCTGAAAGTTTACTAGACTATTTACCAGATAACGGTCTCATTATGTTAGATGAGATGAGCAGAATTCATGAAACAGCCATACACTTGGACAAGGAAGAAGCCGAATGGTATAGCAGCCTGCTAGAATCACATCAAATGGTACGAGATATGACGTTTTCTTATGACTGGTACACAATTTGGGATCACATATCTCCAAGACAACGTATCTATTTGTCGGTTTTCCTACGTCACATTCCGAATACACAGCCACAAAACATTATTAATATGTCTTCACGGCCAATGCAGGAATTCCACGGACAAATGAATTTGTTTAAAAATGAATTACAGCGTTGGAAAAAAAGTGATTATTCAGTGATCATTCTTGCGCCAGATGAAAAACGTGCCGAAAAAATACAGTCAATCCTCCAGGATTATGATATGGCGGCAACAGTGTCCGAAACGCTTAAACTCCCTTATGTAGAGGAACCAGTTGTTTTGATCGGCTCGATGAGTGCAGGGGTCGAATTCCCCATGCATAAACTGGTCATCATTACGGAGAATGAGCTCTTCAAAAAGAAGACGAAAAAAACACGCAAGCGGCAAAAAATATCAAATGCCGAGCGTATTAAGAGCTATCAGGAGCTCAAAACCGGGGACTATGTCGTTCATGCCAATCACGGAATTGGTAAATACCTCGGTGTTGAAACACTTGAGGTAGCCGGTAAGCATAAGGATTATATGCTCATCAAATATTCGGGCGATGATAAGCTCTTTGTTCCAATCGATCAAATTGATCTCGTTCAAAAGTTTGTAGGCTCTGAAGGAAAAGAACCGAAGTTGTATAAACTGGGCGGATCTGAATGGACAAAGGTAAAGCGTAAAGTTCAATCATCTGTTGAAGACATCGCTGATGATCTCATTAAGCTGTATGCAGAAAGAGAAGCACGAAAGGGATTTGCCTTTTCTCCTGACACGGTTTTACAGGATGAATTCGAAGCTGCATTCCCATATCAAGAAACCGAAGATCAACTGAGATGTATTGAGGAAATTAAAGGGGACATGGAACGTGAGCGGCCAATGGACCGACTCCTTTGTGGTGATGTCGGCTATGGCAAGACAGAGGTTGCTATTCGGGCAGCATTCAAGGCGATCGCAGACGGTAAACAAGTGGCCATTCTTGTTCCGACAACAATTTTAGCTCAGCAGCATTTTGAAACAATACGCGAGCGATTCCAGGAGCAGCCTGTTGAGATCGGTATTTTAAGTCGTTTTGGTACAAAAAAACAACATCAGGAAACGCTTCACGGGTTAAAAACTGGAACGGTTGATCTCGTTGTAGGCACACATCGTCTCTTGTCAAAAGACGTTCAATATCATGACCTTGGACTACTCATTGTCGATGAAGAGCAGCGTTTTGGTGTGAAGCATAAAGAAAAAATCAAACAGTTGAAATCAAATGTTGATGTGTTGACGCTAACGGCGACACCAATTCCGCGTACACTGCATATGTCAATGCTCGGTGTTCGTGATCTGTCGGTCATTGAAACACCGCCGGAAAATCGGTTTCCAATTCAAACGTATGTCGCTGAGTATAATCCAATTATGATCAGAGAAGCGATCGAACGAGAGATGTCTCGAGGTGGGCAAGTCTTTTTCCTTTATAATCGGGTTGAGCATATTGATAAAATGGCGCGCGATATTGGAATGATCGTTGATGATGCAAGAATTGCGGTTGCTCATGGACAAATGAATGAAACAGAGCTCGAAAACGTCATGTTCGGTTTCTTAGAAGGTGAATATGATGTGCTCGTCAGCACAACGATTATTGAAACGGGTGTAGACATACCGAATGTCAATACGCTCATCGTCTATGACGCAGACCGTATGGGGTTAAGTCAGCTGTATCAATTAAGGGGACGGGTTGGACGCTCCAATCGCGTTGCGTACGCTTATTTTACGTATCAAAAGGACAAAATTTTAACAGAAGTTGCTGAGAAGCGTCTGGAAGCCATTAAGGAATTTACAGAGCTTGGTTCGGGCTTTAAGATTGCCATGCGTGATCTATCGATTCGAGGAGCTGGTAATCTTCTCGGTGCTCAACAGCACGGATTTATTGATTCTGTTGGATTTGATATGTATTCACAAATGCTGAAAGATGCCATTGATGCGCGAAAATCAGGTAAAGAACTTGATGAAATTGAAGCGTTTGAGCCTGAGCTCGCACTCAATCTCGATGCATACATTCCCGATTCCTATATTGATGACGAAAAACAAAAAATTGCAATGTATAAGCAGTTCCAAACGATTAGCGGGGCTGAGGATATAATCGAATTAAGAGATGAACTCATTGACCGCTTTGGAGACTATCCTGAAGAAGTAGGAAATTTGCTGACCGTGTCATCGTTAAAAACGCATGCTAAACGTGAACGTGTTGAATCAATTAGTGAGACGAACAAAAAAATCGAGCTCCTTCTGACAGTAAACCGCAGTCAAGAGGTTGATGGGGCAAAGCTTTTTCAACTTGCGATTGAATTTGGTCGGCACGTACAAGTTGGGACGGAAAACAAGAATTTAAAAATTGTTTTCCGTCCAACGAAAGATATCGAGCATAATAGGTATAAGGATGTCAAGGCATTCATCTCTCGTCTAAATGAAGTCAATCGTTCAAACTAAATTATGCCTTCTCATGAATAGTTCTTTGGTGTTGATTCATACTAAACCCATAAATGGTGTTTTTTACACACTTTATGAATGAGTCACGTGTTACGCGTTGACTCAATCATCAAAGAAAGAGAGGCTTCACATATGAAAGCAACAGGAATCGTTAGACGTATTGATGATTTGGGTAGAGTGGTTGTTCCAAAAGAGATTAGGCGTACATTACGTATTCGTGAGGGAGATCCATTAGAGATTTTTGTTGACCGTGATGGAGAAGTCATTTTGAAAAAGTACTCCCCCATCAACGAATTGGGCAGCTTTGCCCAAGAATACGCAGAGGCTTTATTTGAGTCCATGCATCACCCTGTATTGATCTGTGACAGAGATGAAGTCATTGCTGTAGCAGGAGAATCCAAAAAAGATTATCTGAATAAACATATTGGATCTGAACTCGAAAAAGCGCTTGAAAATCGTACGACGGTCATGGAGACGAATACATCAGTGATGGAATTACTTGACGGAAAAGAAGAAGACATTCATTCATATTGCTTAAGTCCAATTATCGCCAATGGGGATCCGATCGGAAGCGTCGTTTTATTTTCCCGCGAGGAAACAATTGGCGAGATTGAGGAAAAATTAATTGCCACAGCCGCAAGCTTTTTAGCCAAACAAATGGAATAATGCCTATATGTCCCAAACCGCCACCAGTCTGATACCATGTTTAATTGTAGGGAATGACCTAGAATTGAACATGTCGGTCGACTGGTTGATGCGGTTTTTTTTAATTTCAGTGATTCTTGAATAAAGCGTTATTCAAACATATACGTTTTTGTATGTCTATATAAACTCAACATGAAGCCGATTGCTACCATGACCGTAACAAGAGCACTGCCACCATAGCTAATAAAAGGCAATCCAATACCTGTGATCGGAAGTAAACCGATGCTCATGCCGATATTTTGAAATACATGGTACGTGATCAGTCCAGAGACACCAGCACCGACATATTTTCCAAAATGGTCATGATAGTTCAAAGATATGACGGTAATCCGGTAAATTAACAAGAAAAACATTAAAATGACGAGTGTTGCACCAATAAAGCCGTATTGAGACCCAATAATGGAAAAGATCATATCCGAATAGGCATAAGGAACGTGCGTTATATTTTGATAACCAGATAGTTGACCTGCACCAATGCTCGTTATTGATTGTATGAGTTGGTGACCAGCCTCTGTATACTCATTAGGCTGGAGCCAGCCGTAAAACCGTTTAGCTTGATAATCCGATAAAAGACCTAAAACAGATTCAAAAAAGAATTCCGTCGCATAGCGGTAAAGCAAAAAAGCTGCAACGAAAAAAGCGGTGGGAAGTGATAATAGATAAACCAAGGTTCTTGGCCGAATTGTTGATACCAACATGATACAGAAGAGGATAAAAGCATGTGTTAATAAATTACCTAAATCAGGATAAGAGATGAGCATCATCGCGATCGGAATAAATAAGCCAAGCATTTTTAGAAGCTGCTGTAAATCATTTCGTAATGACGGCTCATAAAGACTATGTTTTTTTGCGATCGAGCTTAAGGCGAGTATGAATCCTACTTTAGATAGCTCGGCTGGTTGTAGTGAAACCCCTCCATAGCGGAACCACCCTTTTGCCCCATTGATCGTTGGTGATATGTTTTCGGGCAGTAGTAATATGCCAAGAAGTAGAAGTAAGCAACCAATATATATATAAATTGAAATACGTTTTAAAAAATCAGGATCTACATATGCCATACTAAATAACACGGCAAAAGAAACGATATAAAACACAATTTGTTTAGTTGTATAATTTTCATTAGATAATCCTAGTTGATAGGCGGTACTTATTGACAGAAGGCTCACAATACACATAACCAATAATAGCGTGACGATGCTAAGGTCTATTTTTCCTGAATGATTCATAGCCAATTTTCCACCTATCTTTAAAAATACGTCCTCAGTAAAAATGCAAATAACAGCAAAAACATTACATTAATAATCCATCGGACAATTTTCATTCGCTTTTGGATGTGATTCACCATAATAGCCTCTTTTCGCTCAGTTTAAAAAAGTATAACATTTGCGTTTACGCTGTTCAAAGAATCGCTCACTACTTTGAGCGGGGCATGATGTTCTTATATGTATCCCGAACGCGTTTTATATAAGGTCATTTTATCATCTCGCTCCTACAGCGTGTGCAAGTCTATGCTATAATAAAACCTAACATTAAGACGATTATCATAATGTGCTGGTGTAATGGTGCTGGCACACGGAAGGCGTTAAATCATGAAAGCGGAGCAATCTCACGGACTTATTAAAGGCGCACTCTTACTGACGCTGGCGGGGTTTATTGGCAAGGTTTTGAGTGCGGGTTATCGAATTCCACTGCAAAACCTTATCGGTGATGCGGGGTTTTACATCTATCAGCAGGTTTATCCAATATTAGGTGTTGCCATCATGCTCGGGCTGTATGGATTCCCTGCAGCTGTGTCTAAGCTCACTGTAGAGCAAAGTGAAGAAGGGCGAATGCCGAGTTGGCGGTCTTTTTATGGCCCGGTCTCGCTCATATTAGTGATCATTAATGGATTGTTTTTTCTCACATTATATGCTGGAGCGGATCAGCTCGCACAGTTTGCTGGGGACCCTGCATTGGCAAGTGGGTATCGACTGACAGCTTATATATTTTTGTTCATTCCAGTCACATCTTTGCTACGAGGCGTTATGCAAGGGAGAGGCGACATGCAGGCCACTGCGTATTCACAGGTCGCTGAACAATTCGTCAGAGCGATCATCATTATTATGGGTGCCTATGTCATTAGTAGGACTGGATCTGACATCTATGCGATTGGTAAAATTGGTGCAGTCGCGTCCATGACAGGGGCTTTCGCGGCTATACTTGTTCTCGGTCCGTTTGTGAAGAAAGATAAATCACGGTCAATAGTGTCACATCAGCATCCGGTCCAATGGCGACGTGTGCTGAAAGTTATTGGTGGATTCGGATTAATTGCAGCTTTGAATCATATGGTCTTAATTATTGTTCAAGCGGTTGATATGGTGTCACTCGTGCCGCAATTACAAGCGTATGGCTTAACAAAAGAAGCTGCGATAAAGGCTAAAGGCATTTTCGATCGTGGGCAACCACTCATCCAGCTTGGAACCGTTTTGGGATCGTCTTTTGCGCTCGCTCTGATCCCAACAATCACGAAAAAGACCTTGGAGCGTGACCCTGCATCTGTGAAGCAATCCGTTGGTCGTACATTAGCATTCAGTTTTTATTTGGCGGGTGGTGCCACCATAGGCCTCATCATGATTTTTCCCGAAACGAATACACTACTGTTTCAAAATGATGATGGTACATTTGCGCTAAGGGTGCTTGCCCTAGCCTTACTGTTAAGCTCTGTTGCGATTACAGCCATTTCAATATTACAGGGTGCGGGTTTTATGATGATGACCGCTTGCTTGATTGTAGGTGCTGGCATCGTGAAGTGGATTGGCAATGCAGTGTTTGTACCGATATGGGGGATCACTGGGAGTGCAGTTGCGACAGTTGTTGCCCTAGGTTTGCTAACACTTGTTGTCCTTGTATTGTTATCCAAAAAGCTCGCACAATTTGCCTATAAAGGATTCGTCAGTTGGTCTGTCTTTTTACTAGGAGGATTGAGTATGTCGGCTTTCCTCGCCGTCATCAAATGGTTAGTCCCCATGTCGATGGTACCATCACGTGGTGTGCTTTTTTTCTATGTTATCGGGCTTGTCCTATCAGGTGCACTGATTTATATAACGATATTAATAAGATTTGGGGCGTTGAAGGATGATGATATCGCCATGCTACCATTCGCGTCCAAGCTTATGAAACTTCGGAAAGGAAGGATTTAAATATGAAGCGACAGATAGATATTATTGGCCTTGGGGCAGGTGATATTGAGCAATTGCCCCTCGGTATTTATAGACGATTAACAGATGAACAAGAAATAATTTACTTACGTACGGCGGATCATCCAGTTGTTCAAACACTCGAACAAGAAGGTGTGCGCTTTCATGCCTTTGATGGCATTTATGAGGCACATGATACATTTTCAGACGTTTATGACACGATTGTCGAGCGATTGGTTGAAGCAACTGAGCACGGCCCGGTCGTATACGCCGTACCTGGACATCCCATGATGGCAGAAAAGACGGTTCAGCTTTTACTTGAACATCCGGATGTAGCCGTTAATATAATCGGGGGACAAAGCTTTCTTGATGACCTATTTACAGCCCTTTCCATTGATCCAATTGACGGTTTTCAATTGATCGACGCAACAGAGTTTCAAAGACAAGATCTTAAGCTCGGTCAGCATATCATTTTTGGTCAGGTATATGACCGGATGGTCGCTTCAAATGTGAAGCTTTCCTTGCTTGAGGAACTTCCAGCAGATTTCATCGTAACCATTATTGACGCTGCCGGCACAAAAGATGAAAAACGGATTCAAACGCCGCTTGTTGAGCTTGATTATGACGAGCACTTTAGCAATTTATCGAGTGTCTATGTACCACCTGTTCCAAGCCACTTGTTACATCACCAATTTTCCCGCTTGCGTGCTGTCATTGCTGAGTTGCGTGGGCCAAACGGTTGTCCGTGGGATCAGGCGCAAACACATGAATCCTTACGGCAATACGCGATTGAAGAAGTGTATGAGTTAATAGAAGCGATTGATCAAGGCGATGATGAGGGCATAGTCGAGGAGCTAGGTGATGTGCTCTTACAGGTAATGCTACATAGTCAAATCGGTGATGACAGTGGTTATTTTTCAGTTGACGATGTCATTAAAACGCTGACGGATAAAATGATTCACCGCCACCCTCACGTCTTTTCCGATAGGGAAGTCGACACGGTAGAGGAAGTGTATCAAAACTGGGATCAATTAAAAAAAGAAGAAAAAGGTGCGACCCGTCAATCCGTACTCGATGGCATTCCACAAGGATTACCGGCACTGATTCATGCTTATAAGCTGCAAAAGAAGGCAGCGAAGGTTGGGTTTGATTGGGAAGATCGAGAAGACGTTTGGGACAAGCTGAAAGAAGAAGTTGCTGAGGTGAAGGAAGCCATTCAGGACGGCGACCAAGAAGAATTAGAAAAAGAATTCGGCGACGTCTTATTTGTCGTGACGAACTTGGCGCGCCATTATAAGATCAATCCAGAATTGGCCTTGAATCGTGCAAACGACAAATTTACAACACGTTTTCGCTATATTGAAGCTAAATTGAAAGAGCATGAACGTGATATGAGCCAGATGACATTAGAACAGTTTGATACGTACTGGAATGAAGCAAAAATTAAAGAAAAGGAATGATCACGATGCGTTTAGATAAATTTTTGAAGATATCACGCCTAATTAAACGGCGTACGTTAGCTAAAGAGGTCGCTGAGCAAGGCCGAATTACCATTAATGGGCAGCAGGCGAAGGCCTCTACTAATGTTGCCGTCGGTGATGAAGTAACCATTCGATTTGGGCAGAAGCTCGTGACCGTTGAAGTGACGTCTTTAAAGGAGCATGTTAAAAAAGGTGAAGCTGAGATGTTATATAAAGTGCTGAAAGAAGAAAAATTGACCGAATAGTTCAGTTCTAGCCTTGTCCCTCTCTGCATACACTGGTATGGATAAGGAGGGCTAAGCGATGAACTATTATACTAAGGAAACAGCGCCAAGGATGGAAAAAGAACATCAATTAAAAATCCATAACCGTAAAAGCATTGAGATCACAGGTGTTAAAGAAGTTGATAGCTTTGATAATGAGGAGTTTCTATTGGAGACCGTGATGGGCTATTTAATTGTGCGCGGGCAAAACCTGCACTTAAAAAATCTTGATGTCTCTCAAGGCGTTGTGTCAATTAAAGGTCGTATTTATGAGCTATCCTATGTGGACGAGCATTCCCAGGAGAAGGCTAAAGGATTCTTTAGCAAGCTCTTCAGATGACGCTTAACGTCCAACTCGTCACGATGCTCGTTATGATTGCGAGTGGTATGTATTTGGGGATGGCGCAGGACACGTATCGGCGTTTGTCTATCCATTGGAAAGGGCAAACGCTGATCAAGTATGTTATGGAAGCTTCGTTTTGGCTGACACAAACGCTGCTTTTGTTCTATGTCTTATTTTTAGTCAACAATGGAGCGCTCAGATTATATATATTTCTTGCGTGTTTACTCGGCTACTCGACCTATCGTGCATTGGTCGCTTCCCTTTATCAAAGCGTTCTAGAGACCATCATTCGTATAATCAAGCGTGTGTATACCATTTTCCGACGTATCGTTGAAGTCCTTATTATAGCACCTCTTCAATGGCTTTTTCGTTTGATTGTGGCAATGGTGCTCGTCATTGTGAATGTGCTTTTTTCAATTTTATTATTCCTATTTAAAATCATTTACTGGCCCATAGCAGGATTGTTTCGGATCGTTTATCACCTATTACCTCAATCCGTTCAAAGAATATTGCACAAAATAGCAGGATTTTATAGTACAATGGAGAAGATAGTGATTAAGTGGACGAAACATATTTTGCGTAAATGGAGGTCATAATAGGATGTCTGCAAAAAGAACGACAGTTACCAAATTAGAATCCAGTTATATGAAACAATATGATGCCCATGTTGATCGGCAAAAAAGAAAAAAGCAACGACTCATGCGTCGGTTGATCCTTTTTGCAGTCGTTTTGGTGATTGCCATTGGAAGTATGACGGCCTATCATATGAAGCAGCGTAGTATACATGCTGAAAAACAAGCTGAGCATGAACGTCTAACTGAGCAACTGGATAAGATGCAACATAACGAAGTTGAACTAAGAGAAGAAATTCAATTACTGAATAACGATGAGTATGTCCTTGAAATTGCTCGGACGAACTACTTTTTTTCAAAAAAAGGCGAATTAATTTTTAAACTGCCGGATGAAGACCCCTCTTATTGACACACTTTTATAAATTTGGCTATAATATAATAAAGAGTGTTTTAATTTGACAATGTCATATAAGTAAGCACTTACATGAATAGCAGTTGTCAAGTTTTAAAAATCTTAAGGAGGAGCATTTTTTTTATGTCGATCGAAGTAGGCAGTAAGCTGCAGGGAAAGGTGACGGGGATCACCCATTTTGGAGCGTTTGTCGAGTTGGAGAAAGGAACAACAGGACTTGTCCATATTAGTGAAGTCGCTGATGCGTATGTCAAGGATATCAAAGAACACTTGACAGTCGGTGATGAGGTCACGGTAAAAGTGATTAATGTTGAGAAGGACGGTAAAATCGGCCTCTCAATAAAAAAAGCGAAGGATAAGCCTGTCCGCCAAAAAAATCCAAAGGAACGTACCGAATCGTTCGAAGCAAAAATGAATCGATTTCTTAAAGACTCTGAAGACCGTTTAGCCTCTTTAAAGAAGCACACGGAATCCAGACGTGGAGGTCGAGGTGCTAAAAGAGGATAGCAGTTGCTGTCTATTTAAATATGCTCTTATATCGATAAATAAAAAAGCAGGAGCCACACATCATGTGTGATTCCTGCTTTTCTTTGTCTAGCTCTGGCACCCTAACCGGGTCACCTACACTTTTCTTTCTCCTATAGCGGCGGAGGGGATCGAACCCCCGACCTCACGGGTATGAACCGTACGCTCTCGCCAGCTGAGCTACACCGCCAAATAAGCCAACAAAAAATATAATACAACAGGGTTGTCGTTATGTCAATAGAAACTCATTAAAAAAAGAACGCCGCTGAGGCATACCTTAACGTTTAACTCAAAAGACGAATGTTTCCGGAGCGGTCGCATTAAGCTCTGTTTTTTTAACACCAATTTCTAATTTGTTGTAAAAACATGTTGTCATACTTGACTGATTAAACATATTTCAACATATAATTATGAAAAATGATCCGTAAGCGTGTTCGCATTAGGGAGATAAAGTGGTAATTGGTATGTAAACTTTTTTCGTTTATAGGCTAAAACGTCTGTACAGACAAGCATTTCACTCTAGTGAAGAGCACACCGTAAAAAACGACGTCATGCTAGAAATGCGTCGAACGATTTTTATAACCTGTCCACTCATTTTGACAAAAAATCATTGGCGACTATGATTTAATAACGGTCATAGGAGGCGTGGTTTATATGATCCAATCAGTTCCAGGAATAGAAGAGAAACAAAGCGTTTTAAATAGTCGTCAACGTATTGAGGCTACATTAAAGACCATTTTGCTGGATAAGGGCTGGATATATGTCTTTGTCGGATTTCTGTTAGGACGGGCTGTTATTTTATCCGATGTATCGCCTTTTGCAGTGGCCTATCTTGCAACGGTTTGGTCCATCCAAAAAAGTCACTCGCCAAAAGTAATGCTTGCCCTTATTGCAGGCGCGCTAACGTACAGTGTTTCACATGGGTTATTTGTAACATTAGCGCTTATGGTATTTGTGTTTTTTGCCGGTCTGTTTAAGCATGCAAGCAAGCAGCATATTTTTGTCCCTGTATTTATATTTTTATCGACCGTAGCATCGAGGTTGTTCGTATACTCCATGTCGGGTGTGTTGACATCCTATCAGTGGATGCTGTTGCTCGTAGAAGGTGTGCTCGGTTCTGTGCTTGTTCTTATCTTTATGCAAAGTATTCCATTATTATCACCCAAAAAGTATAAGCCAAATTTAAAAAATGAAGAAATTGTTTCGATGATTATTCTCGTAGCATCCATTTTAACAGGTACAATCGGGTGGGATATATATGATGCCTCTTTTGAACAGATTTTTTCGCGGTATATCGTATTAATGCTCGCCTTTGTTGGAGGGGCTGCGATTGGCTCAACAGTCGGTGTTGTTGCAGGGTTGATCTTATCACTTGCCAATGTCGCTGATCTGTATCAAATGAGCTTGCTTGCGTTCTCTGGTTTACTCGGTGGTTTGCTTAAAGAAGGGAAAAAGCTCGGTGTCAGCGCAGGTCTTGTTGTAGGAACATTTTTAGTCGGCATTTACGGAGACACATCGATATTATTGCCATCCATGGTTGAGTCATTTATAGCAGTAGGTTTATTTATGCTCACACCAGCAGGTTTATTTAAAAGAATCTCTCGATATATCCCAGGAACAGAAGAGTATACGAATGAACAAGAGCAATATTTACAAAAAATCCGCAACGTCACCGCTCAGCGCGTTGAGCAGTTTTCTGATGTGTTTGAGGCGCTTTCTAGAAGTTTTGCCGGCTATAAGGACGATATGCTTGACGAGGAAAGTGATCGCAAGGAGACGGATTACTTTTTAAGTCAAGTGACTGAGAGCACCTGTCAGCTCTGTTTTATGAAGGACCGCTGTTGGAAAGACAATTTTGATAAAACGTATGCCTTGATGGAAAATATGAAACAAGAACTATCCGTTAACAAACAACCATCAAACACGCTGAGCCGCCAATTTGAGAACCATTGTGTTAAATCCAAAAAAGTCATTGATACGATGAAGGATGAATTATCATTTTTTGAAGCGAATCGTAAGTTGAAAAAACAAGTGATGGAAAGCAAGCGATTTGTTGCTGATCAGCTTCAAGGGGTTTCTGAAGTCATGGATAATTTTTCACAGGAAATTTTAAAAGAGCGGAAACAACATGATCGCCAAGAACGAGAAATTGTTCAAGCTTTGCAAAGCATCGGGATTGAATTGGAGAAACTGGATATTTTCCGTCTTGAAAAAGGCAATATAGATATTGAAATGGTGTTATCTTTTTATGAATATCACGGTGAAGGTGAGAAAGTCATTGCCCCACTTTTGTCTGACATACTCGATGAGTTTGTCGTCGTAAAACAAGAGGAGATCTCTCCTTTCCCGAACGGTTATTGCTATTTCGCATTCGGTTCGGCGAAAGAATATGTTGTTGAAACAGGCATCGCTAATGCTGCGAAGGGAGGAGGCGTTATTTCTGGCGACAGCTATACGACGATGGAGCTGGGAGAAGGGAAATATGCCATGGCAATCAGCGACGGTATGGGTAATGGCAGTCGAGCGCGTGAGGAAAGCGGCGAGACGTTGAGGCTCTTGCAACAGATTTTGCACACAGGTATTCCGGAAAAAGTCGCCATCAAATCAATTAATTCTATTCTTGCATTGAGAACGACAGATGAAATGTATGCAACCCTCGACCTCGCCGTTATCAACTTGCATAATGCATACGTTCGGTTTCTGAAAATCGGTTCAATGCCGAGCTTTATCAAGCGGGGCAGAGATATTATTAAAATAGAAGCGAGTAATCTACCGATGGGTATTATCGAAGAGTTTGATGTGGATATTGTTCATGAGCAGCTGCAGTCGGGAGATTTATTAATCTTAATGAGCGATGGCATATTTGATGGCCCTAAACATGTGCAAAATACGGATATATGGTTGAAGCGTAAAATAGGTGATATGAAAACGGATAATCCTCAAGCGATTGCGGACTTATTACTTGAAGAGGTCGTTCGGACGCGCGGAGGTGAGATTGTTGATGATATGACCGTACTCGTTGCTAAGGTCACGAAGCATGCACCTCAATGGTCCGCCATTCCAATCTATCATAATAAAGCGCGTTAACGCGATAGAAACCTCCATCTATGTATATGACCGTCTTTTTTCGGTGATGATGGTAGTGGAATAATTGGAGGTGTGGAATGTGCGTAAAGGAACGTTAAAGCAAATACTTTTAATTACAGATGGCTGTTCCAACAAAGGGGAGGATCCGGCAGCAACTGCGGCACTCGCCAATCAACAAGGTATTACAGTAAATGTCATTGGCATTTTGGAGGATGAGCATACAGAGCAACCAGATGGCTTGCAGGAAGTCGAGGATATTGCAGGCTCCGGCGGTGGCGTCAGCCAAATCGTCTACAAGGAGATGCTATCACAGACGGTTCAAATGGTTACAAAGCAGGCAATGACGCAGACCCTTCAAGGCTTTGTTAACCAAGAGCTGCAGCACATCCTTGGACCTGGTCAAACTATGGAAGATTTAGAACCAGAAAAGCGCGGCGAGGTGATGGAAGTCGTCGAGGACATGGGCGAAACAAGTGATTTAGAAGTGCTTGTCCTCGTTGATACGAGTGCGAGTATGCATGATAAACTCGAAACTGTTAAGGAAGCTCTTATTGATCTATCCATTAGCTTAAATGCAAGAATCGGTCGTAACCGGTTTAGCATCTTTCGTTTTCCAGGAAAGCGTAAAAGTATTGATAAAGTGTTTGACTGGTCACCAAAGCTTGATGCGGTATCAACGGTATTTCCTAAACTAACGAGTGGAGGGATTACGCCAACAGGTCCAGCTATACGTGAAGCCGTCTATCAATTTGGCAAAAAACGCTTACTGAGGAGCGTTCGAAATGAAGCAGACATCGACGAAGCAAGGCAGTAAGCTACAACCCGGTGCGGTAATTACCGGTAAATGGCATCAGCACGTATACAAGATTGAGAGACAGCTCGGATCAGGTGCGATTGGATTTGTATATTTAACACGAAGGAATGGTGAGCCTGCTGCATTAAAAATAAGTGAAAAAGGGACATCGTTAACACTAGAGGTTAATGTACTCCAATCACTTGCGAAGGTCCAGGGCAATCGTCTTGGACCTTATTTACTGGATGTCGATGACTGGATAGCCCCCGATGGCAGGTGTTACACATTTTATGTTATGGAATATGTTCAAGGCCAAGCAGTTCAATCGTTTATAGAAAGAAGAGGGTTTGAATGGGTCGGGGTTTTTCTTTTGCAGCTCCTTGACGATTTGGATCAGCTTCATGAACAGGGCTGGGTGTTTGGCGACTTAAAAACAGCTAATCTAATCGTCACAGCAGCACCAATTCGCATTCGCTGGGTTGATGTTGGGGGCACGACGCAAATTGGTCGGGCAATCAAAGAATATACGGAGTTCTTTGATCGCGGCTATTGGCAGATGGGTTCCCGTAAAGCAGAGCCTGGATATGATTTGTTCGCGCTCGCTATGGTCATCATCAATATGGCTTATCCAAATCGATTTGAAAAGGGTGCACAGCCAAAGGTGACTCTCATTAAGAACATACAAAAAGCTTCTCCGCTAAAGACGTATGAGACGTGTCTCATAAAAGCAGTTAAAGGACAATACAAAACGAGCCGTGAGATGAAGAAGGATGTTGTTAATGCTATTGATCGACAGCAGAAAAACAAAGCACCTTCAAGCAAGCAGCGACAGCCTAACGAGAGTCGCCATCTGCTTGTAGAATCTGGGTCAATTGCTATGATTGCTCTATTATACTATTTAACCTCACTTATACTACCTTAAAATGAACGATACGGTTATATCTCAAAGTATGTTGTGATACGATAGATGAGATGGGAATATAATAATGGAGCGAAGCACGTATGAGAGATAAAATCATGACATTTATAAATGAGCATCAATTGCTCAAACCATACTCAACCATCCTTGTAGGTGTGTCTGGTGGCCCGGATTCAATGGCACTCTTACACATATTAAAGACGCTACAGCAGGAATGGAATTTAACGATTATCGCACTATCAGTAGATCATCAACTTCGTGGAGATGCGTCAAAGACAGACCTTTTATATGTTCAAGATATGTGTGAAAAATGGAACATTGAATGCGTTGGAACGTCTGTTGATGTTGAAACGTATAAAGCAACGTATGGTGTTGGAACACAAGTTGCTGCACGAACGCTCCGGTATCAATTTTTCAAAGAACAGATGGAACAAAAGAAAGCTGACTATCTTGCGTTAGGTCATCACGGCGACGATCAAGTGGAGACGGTGCTCATGAATTTGGTGCGATCAAGCAATCCCCGAACGCTGTCAGGTATTCCAGTTGCACGCCCATTTTCTAGTGGGACGTTAATTAGGCCGATGCTTTGTATGACGAAAAACGATATAGAAGCATATTGCCAGTCTGTCGGTATCCATCCACGACATGATCCATCAAATGACGAAACAGACTATACCCGTAATGCATTTCGCAAGCAGATTGTCCCGCTTTTAAAAGAGCGCAATCCTAATTTGCATCTGAGCATACAGCATTTAAGTGAGTCGCTGCAAGCTGATGAAGCACACTTGGCGATCGAGACAGAAAATATGATCAAACAGACCGTTCGTTTTGCTGAAAATAAAGATAAGGCTGTCTTTAAAATTGATCAATTTAAATTATATTCGATTGCTTTACAAAGACGTGCTTATCATCTAATATTGAAATATCTGTATAATGAAGTGCCGAATGATCTATCTTATAGGCATGAATCGATTTTTTTAACGTTGTTAAATAGCCAAAAAAGCAACAGTAAAGTTGACTTTCCGAGGCAGCTGGTATTGCGTAAATCATACGGGACGATGACGTTTTATTTTTGGGAAGCATCTGAAACATTTGACGGGGATATCCCATTTAACATTCCTGGTGAAGTCATGTTGCCAAACGGTGACCGTTTTGTAGGTAAGGTTACAGATGAACCTGATAAACAGACAGCACAACGCTATATCTGCCACGCATCACAGCTCTCCACACCTTTACATATTAGAACACGCCAGGCTGGAGATCGCATGCGCTGGAAAGGGCTAAACGGCCATAAAAAGATCAAAGATATATTCATCGATGCAAAAGTCCCGCACCATTTGCGAGACACATGGCCAATCGTTGTTGACGGAAGCGGGGAGTTGATTTGGCTCACGGGTTTAAGGAAAAATTGTTCTTCCGCAGAAGATCACACACACGGCCCATATATTCAGATTGATTATTTTGAAGGTGAGACATAGGAGGCGTTTCTGTGCATAATGATATTAAGCACACACTCATATCGGAAGAAGAAATAAAAGCAAAATGTGCACAAATTGGGCAACAACTTTCAGAGGAATATGATGGAAAGTTCCCGCTGGCTATAGGTGTCTTAAAAGGAGCCATGCCATTTATGTCCGACGTGCTGCGTCATATGAACATTCACTTGGAAATGGATTTCATGGACGTTTCAAGCTACGGAGGTGGGATGCGTTCATCTGGTGAGGTTAAAATTGTTAAAGACCTTGATACAAAGGTTGAAGGCCGTGACTTACTCATTATTGAGGACATTATTGATAGTGGCTTAACATTAAATTACCTCGTTGATTTATTTAAATACCGTAAGGCTAACTCCATAAAGATTGTGACGCTGCTTGATAAACCAGCAGGCCGTACAGCTGATATTAAAGCTGACCTCATCGGTTTTGAAGTCCCTAACGAATTCGTCGTTGGCTACGGGCTTGATTACCAAGAAAAATATCGCAATTTACCTTATATAGGTGTGCTTAAGCCTGAAATTTACGGTGGTCAAGAAGACGAATGACCTCTTTTTTCTATTGCGCGACAACGATCTATATGAGCAAGCTTAAATAGTTGTGTAGATACTTTTCACTATGGTACGATGTAATATAGTTTTTCCCCGTTTGGGAGGAGGTTGCAAATGAACCGTGTAGTTCGACACGTTATCTTATATGTGTTTATTTTCCTCGTCTTAGTAGGTGTTTTAAGTTTCTTTAGAGGACAAACCGATCAAGCAGAGGAATATGATGTAAAAGAGTTTATGGAAGCCCTGAACAATGGTGAAATTAAAGAGCTGACTTATCAGCCAGTTAATGGCATTGTTCGCTATACGGGTATTCTAAATGATGGCGACAAACAGTTTGTCGCTCAAGTTCCGGATAATACGGAAGTGATTTATGATATTACACAACAAGGCATGGCTCAAAGCATACTTAAAACGAAGGAGCAGGAACAGCCGAGCGGCTTCTTAACGCTCGTGACAACGATGATTCCGTTTCTGATCATCGGTTTAATCTTCTTCTTTATTTTAAGCCAAGCTCAAGGTGGCGGCGGTGGCGGCCGCGTCATGAACTTCGGTAAGAGTAAAGCGAAGCTCGTTAGCGATGAGAAGGCAAAAGTGCGCTTTAAGGACGTTGCTGGTGCTGATGAGGAGAAGCAGGAACTTGTTGAGGTTGTTGAGTTTTTAAAAGACCCGAGAAAGTTCTCAGCTCTCGGTGCACGCATTCCTAAAGGTGTTTTACTCGTTGGTCCTCCGGGAACCGGTAAAACGTTACTTGCACGTGCGGTTGCAGGTGAAGCTGGTACACCGTTCTTCTCAATAAGTGGTTCTGACTTCGTTGAGATGTTTGTCGGTGTTGGTGCATCCCGTGTAAGAGACTTGTTTGAAAATGCGAAGAAGAATTCGCCATGTATTATCTTTATTGATGAGATTGACGCAGTTGGTCGTCAGCGTGGTGCTGGTCTTGGTGGCGGTCACGATGAACGTGAACAGACATTGAACCAATTGCTCGTTGAAATGGATGGCTTCGGTGCCAATGAAGGCATTATCATCATTGCAGCGACAAACCGTCCTGATATTCTTGACCCTGCGCTTTTACGCCCAGGCCGTTTTGATAGACAGATTCCGGTTAACCGCCCTGATGTTAAGGGTCGTGAACAAGTGCTTGAAGTTCACGTGCGAGATAAACCACTCGATGATAGTGTTGATTTAAAAACGATTGCCATGCGGACGCCAGGCTTCTCTGGTGCCGACTTGGAAAACTTAATGAACGAAGCAGCCCTTGTTGCTGCGCGTAGTGATAAGAAGTCTATTGACATGCTTGATGTTGACGAGGCGATTGACCGTGTCATCGCTGGCCCAGCTAAAAAGAGCCGTGTCATCTCAGAAAAAGAACGAAATATCGTTGCATACCACGAAAGTGGCCATACAGTTATTGGTATGGTGCTCGACGAAGCAGATACTGTACACAAAGTGACGATTGTCCCACGTGGGCAGGCTGGTGGTTATGCAGTAATGCTTCCTAAAGAAGATCGTTACTTCATGACGAAGCCAGAGCTGTTCGATAAGATCACTGGACTATTAGGTGGGCGTGTTGCTGAAGAAATCATCTTCGGTGAAGTGAGCACAGGCGCATCGAATGACTTCCAGCGTGCAACAAGTATTGCACGTCAGATGATTACTGAATACGGTATGAGTGATAAGATAGGCCCATTGCAGTTTGGTGGCGGTGGCGGTGAAGTATTCCTCGGCCGCGATATTCAGAACGAACAGAATTACAGTGATACGATCGCATATGAAATTGATACCGAGATTCAAAACTTTATTAATTACTGCTATGACAGAGCTAAGACAATCTTAACGGAGCATAAAGATCAGCTTGAGCTGATTGCTAAAACGTTATTAGATGTCGAAACGCTTGATGCCAAACAAATCAAATCGTTATTTGATGATGGTGTTCTTCCAGAGCCTGAAGTGGAAGAGGAAGAAGTGGCAGAAATCGTTTCTGGTGATGGTGATGTTAAAGTTAACATTAAATCAAAAGATAATAAGCCGGAAACATTTGAAGAAGCAAAAGAAAAAGCTCAACTTAAATATAAACAGCAGCGTGACGAGATTCAAAATGATGATGATCACGAAACGCCGCAAGACACATCAGACCAAGATGCAGATCATGACACCGTGAATGATTCTGATGAAGATGATAAAAAAGACTAAAACAAAAACAACCTCCCATACAGAATGGTGAGGTTGTTTTCTTATGGGCGTGAGATAAAAATAAAGTGAAAGTGGAAAATTGCGACCGCTCCGGAGCTTGGTAATTTTATTGTTCGATCACTTGATTAAAATTCTAGGCTTGTTCCTAGGCTCTTTTCATATCATTCAACAAGCTGGGGCCGTTGGGAAGAGACGGTTAAAGGCTTGTTCTTCTGTCTCAGAATGAAATTATGTTATATTAAAAGGTACAGTTGCTTGAATTTAACATGGAAGGTATGGTCCAAGGTGATACTTGTAATTGATATAGGAAACACTAACACTGTGTTAGGTGTGTTCGAACAAGATGCATTGAAATATGAATGGCGGATCAAAACAGACCGCCATAAAACGGAAGACGAGCTTGGCATGCTAGTTAAATCACTGTTAGAGCATAAAGGGTTGGCGCTCGTCGATATTAAAGGCATTGTGATCTCATCTGTTGTACCGCCTATTATGTTTGCACTTGAAAAGATGTGCCGACTTTATTTCAACATTGAACCATTGGTCATTGGAAAGACGGACTTTGCTTCAATCATCAAGATGAGTTATCCAAACCCCCAGGAAATTGGTGCTGATCGAATTGTGAACGCAAAGGCGGCTCTTGCCGAATATGATGCACCGCTCATCATTATTGATTTTGGCACAGCAACAACATTTTGTTATGTAGATGAACAGGAGCAGTATGCAGGAGGTTTAATTGCTACGGGCGTGAATGTATCTTTAGAAGCGCTCTATCATAAGGCTGCGAAACTCCCTAAAATAGAGATACAGCAACCAGAAGTTGTTGTCGGAAGATCTACCGTAGAAGCAATGCAATCTGGTGTATTCTGGGGGTATGTTGGTCAGGTTGACGGTATTGTGAATCGCATGAAGCGCGAAGCTAAGCAAACACCGACTGTTATCGCAACAGGTGGCCTCGCCCGTCTCATTGCCAACGGCTCAGAAACAATTGATCATGTTGATAAACATTTGACATTAAAAGGGTTATACCTCATTTATAAGCAGTTAAACTAATTCATAACGTTAAAAGGAGTATATTTATGACAGATTATTTAATAAAAGCAACCGCCTATAACGGATATGTTCGGGCATATGCTGTACAATCAACTCAAGCAGTAGAAGAAGCAAGAAGGCGACAGGACACGTGGGCAACCGCAACAGCTGCACTTGGTAGAACGATGACAATAGCTGTGATGATGGGCGCGATGCAAAAAGGTAATGATACAGTAACGATAAAAATAGAAGGCGATGGCCCGGTTGGTGCCATTATAGCAGACAGCTACGCGAATGGTGATGTACGTGGTTATGTGATTAACCCACATGTCGATTTTGAGTTAAATTCAAAAGGAAAATTAGATGTTGCACGGGCTGTCGGTACAACAGGACAAATTAGTGTTGTAAAGGACACTGGCCTTAAGGACCATTTTACGGGACAAGTCCCAATTGTTTCTGGGGAAATTAGTGAGGATTTAACGTATTACTTTGCGCATTCCGAACAAATCCCTTCAGCAGTAGGTGCCGGTGTTCTAGTAAACCCCGATCATACAGTCGCTGCTGCTGGCGGATTTATCGTACAAGTTATGCCAGGTGCGGATGATGAAGTTGTGACAAGCTTAGAACAACGGATTCAAAGCTTTCCGTCCATCTCACATCTGATCGAAGCAGGTCACACACCTGAACAAATACTAGAAAAGTTGTTCGGTGATGATGCGTTAAAACTACATGAAACGATGCCAATTCGCTTCAACTGTAACTGTTCCAAGGAACGTGTTCAACAAGCGATCATTGGACTAGGTGCTGAAGAAATTGACGCGATGATAAAGGAAGATCACGGGGCAGAAGCTACGTGTCACTTCTGTAATGAAACATACCGCTTTTCGGAAGAGGAATTGGAAGTACTCAAACAATCAATAAAATAATGTAATCTTTACACACACGAGAATTTATAACGGCTAAAGATATGAATGAACCTTGTACCATCAGGTTAAGACATAAGGTTCTTCACGATAAAATAGTTTGAAAGGAAGTCACCCATGCCAAAGAAGTTACTATTCGGTTTGGTCGTTGTGCTCTTAATTACAAACATTGCCACAGTTATACTTTTGGGTGATGACCAACAAAAGCACGGTGAGTTGTCCGATGACGAGGCACATATTGATGTGAATAAACCGGTCGCTACGATTAATGGAACAGACATATCATATGACACGTGGATGAAAGCACTGCGGCGTGAATATGGACAAAAGCAGCTTAAAAAAATTGTTGATAAAACGGTCGTACAACAAATGGCTGACGAACGTACCATCAACATTGATGAAAAAATTATTGAACGAGAGCTTGCCCACCTTGTATCTATTGGTGGCATTATGTCAGAGGAAGAGACGAAAAAGTGGAAGGAACAATGGCGGGAAGATATTGTGTTTCGTTATGAGCTCGAAACGCTTTTAACAGAAGATGTATCCATTCCCGAAACGCAGATTCGCACATTTTTCGATGAATATAAAAATCAATACAACTTTGATGAGCGTATTCAAATATCTCATATCGTAGTATCTGATATGGCCACCGCTAATAAGGTGAAGGCTGAATTGGATGAAGGTGCATCCTTCTCAATGCTTGCCCAAGAGTATTCGATTGATGATGAATCACGTGAAGATGGCGGCTATCTCGGTTATTTTGTAACGACAAGCCAATTTATTCCTAACGGCTATAATGATGTTGTATCTGATATGGAGCCATTTACGTACAGTGACCCATTCTCAACAGACAAAGGCGTTGCGCTTGTATATTTGCACCAAACCTTGCCTACTATTACGTTTACGTACGATGAAATTAAGCCGTATATCAAAAATGAGCTTGCCCTCGATGAGATGAATCAAAATCTTGATGCACGTGTTTTATGGCAAAAAGCAGATGTTGAGTGGATTTATGGTGAATGAAATGGCGTGCAAATTGACAATTAAATGACCAGTTGTGCATATGATATAAACGTCATAAATTAAAGGGAAATATTATAGGAGGTTTTTTATAAATGCGTAAAGTCAACAATATTACAGAGCTAATCGGTCAGACACCAGTTGTAAAACTTGCCGATGAAACGGATGATATGGCTGAAATTTACGTTAAACTAGAATTTTTCAATCCAGGTGGGTCTGTTAAAGATCGAATTGCTTTAGCGATGATAGAAGCTGCCGAAGCTTCAGGAGTTTTATCGCAAGGAGATACAATTATTGAACCAACGAGCGGGAACACTGGTATCGGTCTTGCCATGGTTGCAGCGGCAAAAGGGTACAAAGCCGTTTTCGTTATGCCGGATACGATGAGTCAGGAGCGCCGCAAACTGTTACGTGCATTTGGTGCGAAACTTGTACTTACCCCTGGCGCAGACGGCATGAAGGGTGCAATTAAAAAAGCAGAAGAATTGAAAGAAGCGCATGGATATTATATGCCGCAGCAGTTTGACAATGAGGCCAATCCAGACGTACATGCTCGGACGACAGGAAAAGAAATTATTGAACAAATGAAAGATGGACTAGATGCCTTCGTAGCTGGGATTGGAACGGGTGGAACCATTACGGGTGCTGGAAAAGTACTCAAAGAACAGTTCCCTGATATCAAAATAGTTGCAGTCGAGCCTGAGGATTCAGCCGTTTTATCTGGGGGCGAACCAGGTCCACATAAGCTTCAGGGGATAGGCGCTGGATTTGTTCCAAACATCTTAAATACGGATGTTTATGATGACATCATTAAAGTATCTAACGATGAAGCGTTTGCCACAGCACGTGAAACAGCTGTTTCAACAGGAATCCTCGGTGGAATCTCTTGCGGTGCCGCGATCACAGCAGCCAAACAAGTTGCGAAACAAATGGGACCTGGCAAGAAGGTTTTGGCCGTTTTACCAGATAACGGTGAGCGTTATTTGTCCACCGCTCTGTATCAAAATGAAGATCAAGCGTAAATAAAGGAGAGAGCAGCACCTACTCGCGGTGACTGCTTTCTTTTTCCTTTTGCGTCAAACGGTGTTATGTGTGAAACGCGCAACATAAATAGATAGTTTTTCCCGCGTGCATATGATAGTATAAGAACCGAACATTTTAAGAAAAGGATATGTCATGATGCTTAAATCAAAGACACATTTCAATATAAATCAATTTCATATGAACAATCGAACTCATATTATGGGTATTTTAAATGTGACGCCGGATTCGTTTTCTGATGGTGGTTCATACATGGCATTGAACAATGCGGTTCAGCATGCCATTCAAATGGAGGCTGAAGGCGCCGCAATTATTGATGTTGGTGGTGAATCGACGCGCCCGGGACATATCCCTGTCACGCAAACAGAGGAAATTGACCGTGTCGTTCCTATAATTGAAGCCGTGAGCGCTAAAGTAGACACGCCTATTTCTATTGACACGTATAAAGCGGAAACCGCTCGTTGTGCATTGGAAGCTGGTGCGTCTATTATCAATGATGTATGGGGTGCCAAACGGGATCCGGAAATCGCTGCTGTTGCCGCTGAATATGACGTGCCAATTATCTTAATGCATAATCGTATGACCAAACAGTATGATTCATTAATCGATGATATGAAGAGAGACCTGCACGAAAGTATCGAGGTTGCAGTTAAAGCAGGTGTTCCAAAGGCGCATATTGTGCTCGATCCAGGGATTGGCTTTGCAAAGACTCAAGCCGATAACCTTGTTGTGTTAAATAATCTTGAACAGATTACAGGGATGGGTTTTCCTGTTCTTCTCGGAACGTCAAGGAAGGGCTTTATTGGTACGATCGTTGATCAGGAAGTTCCTGAAGCACGTGATGTAGGAACAGGGGCAACGACGTGCCTTGGTATATCTAAAGGTGTACAAATTGTACGCGTTCATAATGTGAAACTTCACGTCGAGCTTGCTAAAATGATGGACGCAATGCTCGCTGCAGACAAGCTTTAAAGAAAGACGGTTAAATAAAGGAGCATTGTTATGGATAAGATCATTTTAAAAGAAATGGCTTTTTACGGCTATCATGGTTTATTCCCGCAGGAAAATCATCTTGGCCAGCGTTTTTATGTTGATTTGGAGCTGCATGTGGACGTGCGTCAGGCTGCTGCGACAGATGATATGAATGCATCGATTAACTATGGTACCGTTTATAACATCGTAAAAGATATTGTTGAAGGTGAAGCTAAGAAGTTAATCGAAACACTCGCTGAGACAATTGCTAATGCGTTATTTGAAACATTCGATCAGCTAAAGGGCTGTGTTGTAAAAGTAACGAAGCCTGATGCACCAATACCAGGTCATTTTGCTTCTGTTGCTGTTGAAATCAGTCGGGAGCGTTCGTTATGACAGGAATTTTTATTGCCCTAGGGACGAATATTGAACCACGTTATGAACATTTGCAGGAAGCACTTCGCCTTTTAGACCATCATAATGATATATCAGTCGAAGCGCGCTCGCCTATTTATGAAACAGAACCTGTTGGATACACGGATCAGGCGCACTTTCTGAATATGGTTGTTCGGATAGAGACGTCATTAGAACCTTTGGAGCTGCTAACGGCTTGTCAGGGAATTGAGCAACAGCTCGGAAGAAAGAGAAGCATTCGATTCGGACCGAGAACGATTGATCTTGATATTATTATGTATCAAGACGCCATTATACAGACGGATGTATTGACTGTACCTCACCCCCGTATGCATGAACGCGCATTTGTACTTGTGCCACTTAAACAATTGGCGCCGGATGTAAGTGTGCCCGGATTAGACAAGACAGTCAAAAATTTATTAGAGGTATGCTCTGATCATGAAAAAAAGGATGTTATACGATGGAACAAGACCGACTTGGCAGACGCATAAAAGCGTTTCGTAAGCTGAAAGGCTATACGCAAATAAAGTTTGCCCAGGAGCTTGGCGTACCCACTGCTGTTCTAGGCTCTATTGAACGTGGAGAACAACGTCCAAACGAAGATATGCTCAATCATATAACACACATTTTAGACATTCAAAATAAAGAGCTGCTACTTGAAGAACGCGAAAAGGAGGATCATCAATGTTTAAAATAGGAGATATTACGATTCCGAACAAAGTTGTACTTGCCCCGATGGCAGGCGTCAGTAATTATGCGTTTCGATTGACTGTTAAGGAATTTGGCGCTGGTCTTGTTTGCGCGGAAATGGTTAGTGATAAAGGGATCGTTAATAAAAATGAAAAAACGATGCAAATGCTTTATATCGATGAGGCGGAAATGCCAATGAGCTTGCAAATATTTGGTGGTGAAAAGGATACGCTCGTTGAAGCGGCACAATTTGTTGAGACCAACTCCAATGCAAGCATCATTGATATTAATATGGGTTGTCCAGTTCCAAAAATCACGAAATGTGACGCAGGTGCCCGATGGTTGTTAGACCCTGATAAAATATATGAAATGGTGTCTGCAGTCGTACAGGCTGTTGATAAGCCAGTTACAGTTAAAATGCGTAGTGGCTGGGATGAGGATCACATTTTTGCAGTGGAAAATGCGAAGGCTATTGAAGCAGCGGGTGCGAAGGCTGTTGCAATTCACGGACGTACGCGCAAACAATTATATGAGGGAACAGCTGATTGGAGCATCATAAAACAAGTGAAGGAAGCTGTTTCGATCCCTGTTATCGGGAATGGTGATATCGACTCTCCACAAATTGCGAAACAACGTCTTGATGAAACAGGCGTAGATGCCGTTATGATTGGAAGAGCCGCGTTAGGAAACCCGTGGATGATATACCGGACTGTCCAATACCTTGAAACAGGTAAACTTTTGGAAGAACCAACACCTACCGAGAAAATAAATGTCTGCATGCTACACATGGATCGTTTAATTCAAATTAAAGGTGAAAAGGTAGCGATTATGGAAATGCGTAAGCACGCTGCATGGTATTTAAAAGGGCTACGAGGTAATGGTCGCGTCAGACGTCAAATCAATGACGCTGAGACAAGACAAGAGCTTCAAGATATTTTATTTACGTATGCCCATGAAATGGAATCCGACTCAAGAGCATCATAAGAATTGGGGAGAATCTGTCAGTTCTTGCTGGCAGATTTTCGCCCGTTTCAAGTCAATAAAGATACGTCAATTTAGAATAATCGTTGACTCTTAGAGGTATGATGACGTTTAAACCCATGCTCGTATGATATAGTATAAAAAAAGAAACAGGAGTGATCGTTGTGTCAGAAGAGTTAAATGAACAAATGCGCGTTCGACGAGACAAGCTTGATGCATATCGCCAACAAGGAATCGATCCGTTTGGAAACGAATTTCCTCGAACGCACGTAGCAGAGGATTTACATAGCGCATATGAGGCATTTTCAAAAGAGGAACTAGAAGAAAAAGATATTGAAGTTACAATTGCCGGTAGAGTTATGACGAAACGCGGAAAAGGTAAAGCGGGATTTGCTCATATACAAGATGTAAGTGGTCAAATACAGCTATACGTTCGTAAAGATGCTATTGGTGAAGCTGCTTACGAGATTTTTAAGACGATTGACATGGGCGACATCGTCGGTGTAACTGGATCGGTGTTTAAGACAAAGGTCGGTGAACTAAGCGTTAAAGTTACGGAATTTCAACTTCTAACAAAATCATTACGTCCTTTACCAGAAAAGTATCATGGTTTAAAAGATATCGAGCAGCGCTATCGCCAAAGATATCTTGATTTAATTACGAACCTAGACAGTCGTAAAACCTTTGTTATGCGCTCTAAAATTATTCAGTCTATGCGTAAGTATTTAGATAACCTAGGATTTTTAGAAGTAGAGACCCCAATGATGCACGGTATCCCTGGTGGTGCAACTGCTCGCCCATTTGAAACACACCATAACGCATTAGACATTCCACTCTATATGAGAATTGCGATTGAACTTCACCTCAAACGATTAATCGTTGGTGGAATGGAGAAGGTCTACGAAATTGGCCGCGTCTTTCGGAACGAGGGTGTGTCTACACGACACAATCCTGAATTCACAATGATTGAACTATATGAAGCGTATGCCGACTACCATGATATCATGGCGTTAACTGAACAAATGGTTGCCCATATTGCTAAAGAAGTACTCGGTACGACGACAGTTGTTTATGGTGAAGAAGAAATTTCGCTAGAACCAGCGTGGGAGCGTCTGCATATGGCTGATGCTGTTAAAGCTCATACAGGCGTAGACTTTTGGGAGAAAATGAGTGATGAAGAAGCACGCCAGCTTGCGAAGGATCACGGTATCGAAATTACAGATACAATGACATTCGGTCATGTACTGAATGAATTTTTCGAGCAAAAGGTCGAGGATAAACTCATTCAACCGACATTTATATATGGCCACCCTGTAGAAGTGTCACCGTTAGCTAAGAAAAACAAGGATGATGAACGCTTCACAGACCGTTTTGAATTGTTCATTGTTGGTCGTGAACATGCAAATGCATTTAGTGAACTTAACGATCCGATCGATCAACGTGCACGATTCGAGGCACAAGTGGCAGAGCGTGACCAAGGTAATGATGAAGCTCATGTCATGGATGAAGACTTTCTCGAAGCACTGGAATATGGATTACCGCCAACCGGTGGTTTAGGAATAGGGATTGACCGTCTCGTTATGCTTTTGACAAATTCACCATCAATACGTGACGTATTATTATTCCCGCAGATGCGTAACAAATAGAAGGAAACGACTACTCCACTATAAAGGTGACGTTCATCCACGAGGGTGAGTGTCACCTTTTATATTAGTGCGGTTTCCGATTGGAAACGAACGAATTAAATAAAAGTCTATTTACCATAAATTTCTTTGTATTTTCGCTTGCCATTCGGGAAAAATCGTGGTAAAGTAAATAAGGTTGTGTGAGCAACACATTTCAATTCAGCTTTTAACCAAATAAAGTTTTTGAAAAAAGTTGTTGACACTAAAACGCAAGCATGATATATTTAAGAGGTCGCTTTTACAAGAAGCGCA
>NZ_JABJXD010000007.1 GCF_019093865.1 Lentibacillus saliphilus | reverse complement strand
TTTTCCCCACCAACGTCATTTATTGTACAACCTTTGTATGTATGCTCGTCATGAGTAGCCTATTACCTAGTATTGCTTATGCAAGTGGTGTAACAGAAGGGAATGATATCATATCAGAAACTACTTCGGAAGAAAATGCGGATGTGAATGATGCAGAAGTCTATCAACTAGAACAAAGTGAGGAAATAAAAGTAGTTGATTCTGAGATGGAACCAACTGGTCCTAATTACATCCTTGATGACTTTGAAAATAGTGACGATAAATGGGGTGTTTCGTCAGCACGCGCGAACAATGTAAACGTAAATGTAACAGATGAAAAAGCCCGTTTTGGTAAGAAGTCGTTAAAAATTGAGTATGACTACAGCAATCAGCCTGGAACATCAGGTGTTTATGCTAATCGCACTGAAGAGGTTACCATTCCAGGTCATCCGAAAAAAATAAGTATGTGGGTTTATGGTGATGGAGAAGGGCATTGGTTAAGGCAAATGTTATATGATGCAAATGGACAAAATTTTAATATCGATTATACACCGAGCTATCCAAATGGTGTCACTTGGGAAGGCTGGAAATATGTTGAAGCAGAGATTCCGGCTAATTGGACGCCACCATTCAAAATAGGAAATCAAGCCATTCGCTATATGGCAACAAGTGAAGAGGCGAAAGGGAAAGCAACGATTTATGTAGATAATATTCGAGCCGTTTATGAAGAAGTTGAGGAAGATACGACGAACCCGACACTGACGAAATTTACGCCAGTTGACGGTAAGGTTGTTAACGAGAATCAACCGACGATTTCAGTCCAAGCTCGTGATGATCAATCTGGATTAGACTTTACACAAACAGAAATGAAAGTTGATGGGAATGTTGTTTCTCCGATCATCAATGAAACAGATGGCACTATAAGCTATACACCAGAATCACCGTTAGCAGAAGGGCTACATAACGTTTGGGTCAATGTAGCTGATCAGGCTGGTAATCATAATTTTACTAATTGGTCTTTTACTGTTGAAACGGACGGACCGACACTTCAATGGAATGTCGATGAAGAAACATATGCTGGTAGTTCATTTAAAGCGACGATAGATTTGAAAAATGGTCAAGCTTTAACAGGTGCTTCTTTTATTCTTAATTATAATCCTCAAAAGCTGTTGTTGGCAGACGCTAATACAAAACAAGAAGGTATTCAAATAGATGTTCCAGAAAAAATGCAGCAGGCTGTCACATATGACGTAAATTCGGAAGCTGGTACCATTGCTGTCAATCTAAATGATTTAACATCTGTTTCATTAACCGAGCTGGAAAAGATACTGACATTAACTTTTGATTTAGGCTTGGATGCGAGTGGAGATTTTAAGCTGGGACTAACGGACGGTCAATATGTTTATACAGGAGGAGAAGTTGAGGGGCTGCCATTTTTCATTGCGCCATATGTTGGGCATATTTCTCAGCCGTTAACATTGTCATTAAAAGGACTTTCCCAAGGGACTCCTACAATTATTACCGTGACAGACAAAAATGGACAACCTGTTTCAGATGCGGGTATTAGCGTTACAGGTGGTCAAAAGTTAATTAAAGTTGTTGAACCGACGCATATTTACAAAGGTGGTAGTGGGGTAGCCGGTGAGCCTTACGAAGAAGTGGAGGTTGGCACACTTATTCCTGTCGCTAAAACACCATATGGTGGATTTGATTTTTATCGTATCTTTATGCCAAATGGTCAGCAACGTTATTATCACATACCAAAAGATGCTGTACAGGAAGTGGATTGGGGAACAATTTTAGGTGAAACAAATGAGCAAGGTATTATTGAAACTGAGAACTTGACGTTATCACGTATCCCTCTTAAGCTGCAAGCTGTTCAGGGAAACCTGGTCAGTCAAGTTGAAGCTATAACGATATCACCACAACTCGGGAAAACAACACCAGAGCATGTAACGCTAACATGGGTTGATGATCCGAAAACAACGCAGTATTTCACATGGAAAACAGATACTTTAACAGAAGGATCAGAGGTTGAGGTTGTCCCTGCTGGTCAACCGGATGCAAAGCCACTTACATTTACAGGTACAACGGTATTGTTTGGAGATGCCACTGGTGAGATGAATTTGCATAGGGTCTTAGCTAAGGGATTAAAGCCTGGTACGACGTATTCATATCGTGTTGGAGATGGCACTGAGCATGGTTGGAGTGAAGTTCAAACATTCACGACAGAATCAGCGGAAGAGGATGCATTCCGTTTCTTGTTTTTTGCTGATACACAAGCATATGATCAAAAAGGGTTTGCATATTTTACGGAGCTCTTTACACTAGGGCTTGAACGTTATCCGGACACGCAATTCGTGCTTCATGCAGGCGATATTGTGGAAGAAGGCGATCGTTTGTCTCAGTGGGAGTTGTTCAAAGACGCATCACAAGGATTGGCGGATCAACTGCCGTTAATGATGGTATTAGGAAACCATGATGTATACGGAGACGGTGCTAACATCTTTAAGAACTTGTACGCGTACCCACAAAATGGACCAGATGGGAAAGACAACTTTGTTTACTCATTTGATTATAGTAACGTACGATTCATCATGTTAAATTCCGAATTTGGCGTACAGGATATGAAAGAACAAGAAGAATGGATTCGAGAAGAAATAGCAAGTGCGGGTGATAAATGGACGATCGTTATGTTCCATCGTTCTCCTTATAAGAGCAATCCAAAGCGCGGTGATGATGCAACGATGTCGGTATTTGCTCCGTTGCTAGAAGAGCTCGATGTTGATCTTGTTTTATCAGGACATGACCATGCATACATGAGAAGCCATCCAATGAAGAATGGTGAAGTACAACCGGATGGAAAAGGTACTCAATACGTTATCGGTGGTTCAGCAGGTCCGAAGTTTTATCCTGGTAGCTCTGAAGATTATATAGATTTCGTCTTTGCGGAGGATAAGCAGGTGTACACAGCCATCGAAATTGATCAAAAAAATCTAGTGATGGACACTTACACGATTGATGATGAACTCGTTGAATCCTTTACGATGACAAAGCGTGAAAAGACGCCAGCTGTCGATAAAAATGCGTTGCAAACATTGATAGATTCATTAATAGAACAAGAATTAGAGGAAGAGGCGTATACTGAAGCTACGTGGGTTTCATACGCCACAGCATTTGCAAAGGCGCAGGCAGTATTTTTGAGTGATGATGTAACACAAGTAGAGGTAGATAAGGCAGTGAAAGATCTTAAGACAGCTTACGAAGCTCTAGAAGAAAAGCAAGCAAAAGAGCAACCAACAGTTCCAGAAGACTCGGAACAATCTCGTGATGAGCATGAGGATGACTCGAATCAAGATGTCACTATACCAGACACAAATCAACAAGATAAAGATACAACATTACCAAGCACGGCAACATATATGTATACGACTTTATTCTTTGGAATAATCTTACTTGTTGTAGGCGGAATTGCCGCTGTCTTTTATCGAAAGAGATATGTCGGTTAAGACTGTCTGATTTAGAGAACCTGTGAATACTCGAAAAATCTAGTTTTATCGACTATAAGACGTTGTTCCTAAGTAACAAATGCAGGAACAGCGTCTTTTTGTTTTTGAGTTAAGGGCATTAATCTCCGGTAATATGTTTAATTTTGACTGGAATGATTATTGATTAATAGGGAGGACTTTTGTGAATATATGTCGAAAAACGTAGAGAGGGGGTTCGTCGAATTTCAGAGTTGATTCTTCAATATAATGTCTTATCATCCGTAATTCATTCAGTCATCAACATAATATCTAGCGGAAGGTGATGAACGTGACGAAGGCGTATTCAAAGGAAATTGTCCTGAATCAAGGGGAACTTTGGTGGGGTGGACTTGTGGAAGATGGTAAAGAAATGCCCTATCACAATACTTTTTCAAGACAGCTATATGGGGACTTACGTTACAACCAAGGCGCGCCATTCTTAGTGTCTAATAAGGGGCGGTTTGTTTGGTCAGAAGAGCCTATTGATTTCACATTTGATTCTGGTGTTTTAAAAATTGAAGGCAGCTCAGAAATTATATGTGAGGATACACAAAAACAATTGAAAGACGCGTATGTGCAAGCGTCTGAAACCTATTTTCCACCTTCAAATCAAATGCCTGATGCAGCATTTTTTTCATATCCGCAATTCAACACTTGGATGGAAATGAATTATGAACCGACTCAGGAAAAGGTGCTTCAGTTTGCGAATGATATTTTAAATAAAGGATTTCCACCAGGGATCTTAATGATTGATGATGGCTGGCAGGAGGATTTTGGTGTTTGGAATTTTCACTCTGGCCGCTTTCCGAATCCTAAAGCAATGGTAGAAGAGCTTCGTGAATTGGGATTTAAAGTGATGGTGTGGTTATGTCCATTTATAAGTCCCGATAGTTATGCGAGTCGAATGTTACATAAACAAGGCTGCCTTATTCAAGATCAAGCAGGGGAGCCGGTTATTAGAAAATGGTGGAATGGCTATAGTGCCATTTTAGACTGTTCCAATGCAGCGGCTGTAAAATGGATTGAAGCTGAAATGGATGCTCTTATGACAACATACGACATTGATGGCTTTAAAATGGACGGTGGTGATCCTCAATACTATCGTCAATCGGATGTGTGTCATCAGACGCTAACACCAAATGAACATAGTTTAAAATGGGCAGAAATTGGTTTGAAATACCCCTTTAATGAATATCGAGCGTGTTGGAAACTAGGTAATCAGCCGCTCGTTCAAAGACTGAGCGATAAAAATCATAGCTGGGATGCATTGAAAAGTTTAGTTCCAAATGGGATTGCACAGGGATTGATGGGCTACCCGTTTATATGTCCGGATATGATTGGTGGCGGTCAATACGACGACTTAGTAAACCCTGAGTTTGTTTGGGATCAAGAGTTATTTGTAAGGTATGCGCAGTGTTCGGCGCTATTTCCAATGATGCAGTTTTCAACCGCACCATGGCGTGTGCTCGATCAAACGCATTTAAATTATTGTTTAGAAGCGGTCAAAATTCACGAGAGCATGTCGTCATCTATTAACGAACTTGCCAAGCATGCTGCAAGAACCGGAGAACCTATTGTTAGGCATATGGCATATCACTTCAACGCGTCTGAATACGCAGACGTCAAGGATCAATTCATGTTAGGGGAAGATGTACTGGTTGCTCCGGTATTGGAAAAGGGTGTAAAAGAACGTACAATTGTGTTTCCCGCGGGCACGTGGATAGGGGATGATGGTACACAAGTGAATGGACCATGTCGCATGTCAGTGACAGCACCGATTTCAAGACTCCCTTATTATAAACGAATGCATGCATGCGTTTAAGGGTGCCTAGCACCACCCGAGTTTTGTCTGATTTTGTTGATATGACGAGCCAGCCTCTTAGAGTTTCTTAGGGGCTGGCCTTTTTTGGGGTTATTTTATCTTTTGAATGTGGCGCATGCCTATAAAAATGCCGGTAATGCATCCATCACTGTCTGATAAAAATGTGATTCGATTGTTATCAGACGTTAGAAACTGGTTTTCATCACATGGGTAGAGTGTTGTGTCATTTCCATTGCGTCTTAAAAGCAAAGCGCCATGACGCAAGAGAACCTCAGCATTCTGGCCTTCACCAGATCGGTACACCCCTGTAAAGCGCGCTAACTGCTTATCCATCATGACTGGTGTACCTTTGATTGTATGTGCACCCTCTTTATGTTTGCCCACACCTGAGAAAGCTGTTTCTGTTGGTGCCTCCTCATCGCTTCTTATCAAATGCTTCATGGTGGTTTTCAAAATACCGGCAGCATCTGCGTCAGCGATGTTGATCAGAACAATTCCAGTTAAATCATCGTCTATTGCCCATTGCATGTTAGACGATACCCCTTTAATGCTGCCACCGTGCCCGACAAATTTCTGATTGTCCATTGCGTCAACTTGGAGACCATATCCGTATTGACTTCCATTAGGTGTCGTTACGTGAGATGTAGTCATTTTTTTAATGGCTTTTTCCGAGATGATTCGGGTATTGAACACGGTGCCCCCTTGACGATAAACTTCAAGGTACGTCATCAGGTCTGAGGCACATGTTTTTAGTGATCCATTTGAATAAATGGCCCCGACGTCCCACCAAGCTGGCGAATGGAAAAAGGACTGATGATCGTTTTCATAGGCATATAATTCGGTCACATCTTCTTTATCCTCAATATCTTCTTCCGTAAAATAGGAGCGGTGCATGTCGAGCGGTTGGAAGATATAACGATCAACGAATTGTATAAATGATTCACCACTGGCTCGTTCTGTTATTTCCTGTAATAGAGCATATCCCTCGTTCGAGTAGTTAAACATCTCTCCAGGCGCCCCGAGCATTGTGAAGTCAAGATCTGCTATTAGGTTGATGAGTTCAGGTACGCTGGTGATAGGCGTTACGTTGCTCGGCATTTCATCAAATAAACGATTGCCATCTGGATCGCGCAGGATACTCGGAAGCCTTGCCGCATGGACTGCTGGTAGCCCGGGTAGCCCGCTCGTATGTGTTAGAAGATGATGAATTGTTATGTGTTCTACGCCGTATGTGCTGTCTGGCAAACTGAACTCTGGGAGCCATTGTTTGATAGAATCGTCCGTGCTGAGTTTCCCCATGTCCTCAAGCAGCATAATCGCTAGAGCAGTTACTGATTTAGTTAGCGATGCGGCGCCGAAGATGGTATTTGAGGTTACGGGTAGCTCTTCCTCGACATTTCGCCACCCATACGTTTTTGCGAAAATAGGCTTACCAGCTTTTGCGATCATTAAAGCCATACCGGGAATATGTGCAGCCTCACACATCGCTGTTAGCTTTTTATCCAGTATGTTATATGTTTGATGGTCCATTTAATGTGTATCCTCCTTTTCGCTTCTCACGATCTAAATCTATCAGTTTCTACATTTATTGTAGCTTTAGATTGCGGTGCTGTCACTTCACGATTATCCAAGGCTTCCAAACCGTGTGCCCTAAACGTTTAATTAAAGAATGCAAAAAAAACGTAAATAGACATATTTTTCCACGAATCGATATTTTACAACTTTATTAGACGTCATAAATTGTTTGTTGTAAAATAGCACTAAGCATAAAAAGGAGGTCACAAAAGTGAAAGGTATTGGGTTACTAATCAAGATTATTGTAGCAATCATTTTAGGTGTTGCGATCGGTTCGTTCTCCAATGAATGGTTTATTCAATTATTCGCTACGTTTAATGGACTTTTTGGTAATTTTCTAGGATTTATTATTCCACTCATTATCCTCGGGTTTATTGCGCCTGGTATTGGATCGATGGGGAGAGGTGCGGGTAAGCTTTTAGGCTTAACAGCTGCGATTGCATATACGTCGACAATAATCGCGGGAATCTTAGCGTTTGTTGTGGCTAAGTCAATCTACCCAACCCTATTAAGTGGTCAATCATTGAAAGCGTTTTCTGATCCGACAGAAGGTTTAAGTGATCCGTTTTTTGTTGTAGAAATGGCCCCGCTAATGGGTGTTATGACGGCGTTGCTACTGTCCTTCGTTATTGGACTTGGGATAGCTGCAATCAAAGGGGATACGTTGCTCCGTTTCACTGAGGAATTTCGTGATATTATTCAATTAGTCATTGAAAAAATGATTATTCCGCTATTGCCATTTCATATTTTCGGTATCTTCGCGAATATGACGTATGCTGGTCAAGTGAGTACGATCTTAAGTGTATTTGCAAAAGTATTTGTGATGATTGTAATTTTGCATGTTTTATATTTGATTGCACAATACACAACTGCGGGTGCGTTAAGTAAGCAAAACCCTTTTTCTATGCTGAAGAAGATGCTACCTGCATACTTTACAGCTTTGGGTACACAGTCATCAGCAGCTACGATTCCGGTGACATTAAAGCATGCCAAAACGTTAAAGGTCAGAGAGCGCGTTGCTGACTTTACTGTTCCGTTGCTGGCGAATATCCATTTATCGGGAAGTACAATTACACTAGTGAGCTGTGCGTTAGCTGTTATGTTCCTGCAAGGTAGTGCAGCTACTTTTGGTTCCGTGTTTCCATTTATTTTAATGTTGGGCGTCACGATGATCGCAGCGCCTGGTGTTCCGGGTGGCGCTGTTATAGCCGCACTTGGCTTATTGGAATCTATGCTAGGCTTTGATCAAACAATGGTCTCTTTAATGATTGCACTGTATCTTGCACAAGACAGCTTAGGGACAGCTTGTAATGTAACTGGCGACGGCGCCATCACATCTATTACAAACTCCTTAAGTAAAAAAAAGAATCAACAAGATGAGCAGGTAGAGGCAGTATAATTTGTTACGAGTCTATCTAAATCAAAAAGCCCTAGGCTGTTAATGCCTAGGGCTTTCTTATGGATCAAGAGGTCAAATTATCTAAACAGGTCTAAAAATCGTTCCCAAAGACCTTTTTCCTCTTTTTCGTCTATGACATCAGCTTCTTGCTCGTGCAGCACGATGCTCTCTGTTTGGAGGACGAACTGAACGACTTCAACTTTTTCGTTCTGATCGGAAACAAATGACACGGGCTCAAAATCCGAATAATCGAATTCCTCAAGCATCTCGTCAACCTCTGACTGCATTTGATCAGGTAAATCGTCGGTTGCATCCTGCAATTTCTGAGCGCCAGCTTGGAGGTCATTTGCACCATCTGAAAGAGATGAGGTGCCACCTGATAAAGAGGTGATACCTTGGTCAAGCTCGGTGTAAGAATGAGCTAATGAATTCACTCCATCTGTATAGCCAACGAGGCCAGAGTGAAACGATTTGTATTTTTTAGCGAGCGTAGATAGACCTTTTTGCAGCTCGGCAAGATGGCTCAACTGATCGAGCTGTTCTATTTCAGCATCCACATTGTCTGCAATAGTCGTTAACGATCCTGCCATGTCCTGTAATGGTTGTGATATGCGATCTAGCGTCCCTGTCACTGCGGCAAATCCACCTTGTACGGCTTGGTACGTTTGCTTCACTCTTTGCGCCGCTTCATATGTTGCCACAAGCTGATCGACGACTGTTTGATCTGCACCACTTGCATAAAGTGCTTCAATGTCTTCTTCACTAATGCTGTAATCCGGTATCCCGGTTATCGCTTCATCCAATGTGGTATAGGCTTGGTTATAATTTTCCTTTAACGTATCAAGCCCGGCAGCTGATTCGTTCAAGCCACCAGCAATGTCACGTAGGCCTTGTGGCAACTGCTTCAGCTCGCTTAAATCAGGTGCATCTGTCTTTCCTTCAAGCATGTCACGCATTTGGTGTAAAGCCGCTTGAATGTTTTCAGAGCCAGTGATTAGGTCATTTGAGCGCGAATTCAGTGCATTAATTCCGCTCGCATATTCACCTGACCCTGTGGCAAGATCATGGGCACCTGTGTTCAAATCTGTAATGCCGTCATTTAACTGGGTAATACCAGACTTCAATTCCCGAACAGCATCTGATAATGTTTCCATATCATTTTTCATCGAGCCGACATCAGGGTTTTCAATAGCGATATTCGCCGGTAGTGCATTGATCTGAATCGGCTTTAGCTCAAATTCTGTCACATTAGCGGTGATTTTCAGAACGTCTTCTTTTTCAGGCAAAATAGAGAACGTAATCTGCTTGTTCTTACCGACATTGGCCTTAGTCCCCTTTGGTGCTTGAATGTTGCTGAACTTGGCCGGATCAAGTGTGACGGAAATTTGCTGTAAGAAGTTGTTGAAAAACACTGGATCAACCGCATCGTTGGCAGATGTTTTGATTTGGATTTCAATTGACCCGCTTTTTCCAGCTAATTCAGTGGGATCAATTTTCTGGCCATCTAATAAATACGTAATTGAAATATTCCAGGGGAGTGGCTGATTCTCCAGCTCGCCTTGATAATGAAATTCACTTTCTTGGGCGTCAAATTCAATTGTCTCATCGTCTTTCTTTTCGATCTGGGTTAAGTCAGTCAGGTTACGGATGTCGTTGTAATTTCCGTAGTCGACGATTTTACCTTGTTCTGTTATATGAAACGTGTTGACGACGTACATGTGATTGATATGACCACTAGCATCTAAATTACCGTAGACAACTTCATCCTTTGTTGAAAAGGTACCAGTCATTGCATGCTGCCCATCTGAATCAATGTCTTTATTTTCTTCAGAGAAAACAGAGAACGGCAATGATGCCATCAAGACAATGCTACATAGACCAGCAATGAAATACTTCCGTGTTAAAATTTGTTTCACATCATCACTTCCCTTTAAAAAAATGAGCGTTCCAAGTTGTTTTTGCAATGAGGCGGTCGAATACGAGAAGCAGTGCTGGTAAAAAGAACAACACCATAATAAATGCCAGCAACGTACCGCGTCCAAGCAAGCTGCCTATCGATGAAATGATAGGATCGGAAGACGTTAAGTACAAGATGAATCCAACGCTTGATAAAATCGAAGCAGACACCCCGATTGAAAATATCTTTTCGTTAATTGTTTTTTTGATTGCCACCATTGCGCTCATGTCTTTGCGGTTGTTCGTATAATCCTCGGTTAAAAGAATCGCGTAATCGACTGTGGCTGCGAGCTGGACGATGCTGATGATTAAATAACCGATATAAACGAGCGGGTCGTCTGTGAAATAAGGTACGGCCAAATTAAACCAGACGGACGTTTGGATCGTTAGTAAGAGCACGACTGGAAATGACAGCGATCGGAATGTCACAAGCAATACGAATGCGATTGCGAGCACGGTCAGAATGTTGACGAGTCTGTTGTCTTTCTCGACGATCTGCTTCATGTCATAAAGGGTGACGCTTTCGCCCGTCACATGGTAGTCATTAGCGTAATATGAATCTGTAATCGATTTGACGTGTTCAACGAGTTGGAAGGCGGTGTCACCTTCTGTATCAGTCGTCGTGTTTAAAACGATTCGACTGTAATCGTCTGAGAAAAATTGTGCCTTAACGGCTTTATCGACATATTCGGGTGGAATCGCCGTTCCGACCGCTTTGGTATAAGAAATAGAGCTTTTTACATTTGTGAGCTCCTCAAGCTCATCGACGAGCGCTTCTTCTCGAGCCAGATCACCCTTTGGAACGAGGAGAACCATAGGTGTGTATTTTCCAAATGCGTCTTCGATTGCAGCGGCATCTTCACCAGCACGCGTGTTATCTGGAAGTTCCCCCATGCCATAAATGAAATTCGTTTGGCTTTGTGCGAGAAAAGCTGGGACAACTAAAAGTGCAACGAGTATTAAAGCAGGAATACGCATTTTCATGACGTACTTTCCAATGTTGTATTGACTTGGCAAAAATTGTCGATGATATGTCTTATCGATGAGTCGATATGACATGAGTGTCAAAGGTGGTAAAAAAATCATGACACAAAGGAAGCTGAGAAAAATACCTTTAACAAGGTTGAGACCAAGGTCTGCTCCAATCTCAAAATCCATAAATGTAAGTGCCAAAAATCCGAAAAACGTCGTTGATGCACTGGCGGCTATGGCCGGGAAAGATCGTTTCATTGCGTGTTCCATTGCTTGTGCTGGTGCCATCGTTTTCCGATAATCATCGAAGCTATGCAGTAAAAAAATCGCATAATCGAGTGATACTGCAAGCTGTAAAATTGGTGCAACTGCTTGGGAAATAAACGAAATTTCACCAATGAAAATGTTGGTGCCAAGATTGATCAAGACTGAAACACCAATGGCTGTCAAAAATAAGACCGGTTCAAACCATGACCGTGTTGAAAGGAGCAGAATTAAAATAACGATTGGAATCAGAATCGCTGCGGCATTTAACGTCTCCTGTCCGGTCATTTTTTGAGAAATGGCTGTGTTCAATGCGTCCCCAGCCAACATATTATCCTTACCAATGACATCATAAATCGCATCGGTAGCTGCGACCTCCTTGCCTTCTTCTACATGAAATGTGAATAGGGCGTGATTGTCTTTATAATATGTGTCAACGATATCTTCATCCGCGACCTCTATCGGTGTGCGAATGTCCATTGCATCGTCGAGCCAGGTGACGTCTGTGACACCAGCGATGGATTCTAATTTATGTTTATAATCAAGTGCTTGTTGAATCGTCACATCTTTTATCATAACGCGCGTATTGGCGATCGCCCCGTCAAACTCATCCTCCATGACATCCATGGCGATTGTCGACGGTGCATGCTCTGGCAAATAATCAACCATGCTGTAATTAACAGGGACAAAAAACTGAACGATCGCACTAATTACAGCGAGAAGGATAAAAGTCGTTATGATTGATGTCTTCCGTTTTAAAATTTGCTTCGTAATGTCTATCACAACTCATCCTCTCTAAACTTAAAAGTGTGTATCATCATTTTACTGCTTGTGACGAGTAGTTTGCAATGTGCATGAACTGCCTATTAGTCGTTTCCGACGCTGACTACTAGCCAAAATTTGTCGAAAAGCAGGCCATTACGCGATTTCTGAATAAAAACACGTCAAGAAATCCTATCAAATCAATAAATATTTAACTGATAAAATAAATTATTAAAAATACCTACAATTTTACGAAGTGTTGTGATATGATGTTTTTACAACTACGATAATAGAATATTGATCAACATCATGATTGCCAGAACTGCAACAGGAAAGGAGGCAATGGGTGTTGTTTTTTGTTGTTCTGGGAATCAAACGAGAATCAGACATCACATCCCTTGAGACTAAATCTATTTTAGGGAGGAACTTTTTTTTGAAAAAGAAGGTTCAAATCAAAACATTTAGTATCTTGTCTGTGTTGTTAATGATTTTCTCTCTCGTTGCACCGAGTATGACGTTTGCGGCAACTTCAGATGGTCAAGTGTCTCGTTCAATGCATGAGACAGGGGCCAGTGCAAAGGAAAAAATGAGCAAGCGATTAAATGAAGTGTTTGCAGATGAGGAAAAAGCAACGTTTTTGGTCAAATTCAAGGAAAAAGCAGATACGAAAAAAGCTGCTGAACAAGGGAGAAGCAAAGCACAATCTGCTAATCTATCAGCTTACCGGACGGAATTGATGCAGCGTTCAGCAGTCGTTTCTGCTTTAAAGTCCACAGCCATTGAATCTCAGCAAAATGTTAAAGATTATGTTGAGCAGGAGATTGCAAATGGTAATGCGGAAAATGTAACACCTTATTACATCGTAAACGGAATGGCGGTAACAGCTACAAAAGCCGTAGCTGAAAAAATAGCGCAATTCGCAGAGGTTGAAAAAATTCTACCTAACGAAAAGCGTGAATTAATTGTAGGTACGTCCACTCCTAATCAGGACAAACCACAATCAGACGTCAACAATGAAGTTGAATGGAATGTTGAGCGTGTAAACGCGCCACAAGTATGGAATATGGGGATTGATGGCTCTGGAACTGTCGTCGCCTCAATTGATACTGGTGTGGATTTAGAACACCCAGCATTAAAGGAAAAATATCGTGGCTATAATGCTGGTTCGGGTGACGTCGACCACGATTACAACTGGTTTGATGCTACAGCTGGTTTAAGTGAACCATATGATGATCAAGGTCATGGTACACATGTAACAGGTACAATGGTTGGTGGTGAACCAAATGGCGATAACCAAGTCGGGGTTGCACCAGGTGCACAGTGGATTGCGGTTAAAGCGTTCACTCAAGATGGCGGCACAGACACTGATTTGCTCGCAGCAGCTCAGTGGATTCTAGCGCCAACTGATTCAGAAGGAAATGAAGATGTTTCCAAGTCACCAGACGTTGTAAATAACTCTTGGGGTGGTGGCCCAGGTCTCGATGAATGGTATCGTGATGTTGTTATCGCTTGGAGAGATGCAAATATTTTCCCGGAATTCTCTGCAGGTAACACGACGATATTTAACCCAGGTGGTCCGGGGTCGATTGCAACACCTGCGAACTATCCAGAATCGTTCGCGACAGGCGCAACGGATATCAATGACAATCTAGCAGGATTCTCATTGAGAGGTCCATCTCCTTATGACGAAATTAAGCCAGACATTTCAGCACCAGGTGTAGCAATTAGATCTTCTGTTCCTGGTGGAGGCTATGCACTTAATAGTGGAACATCGATGGCAGGACCAGCTGTATCAGCTGTTGCGGCATTGCTAAGACAGGTTGACCCTGGTATGTCTGTTGATGACATGGAAGAATTATTGATGAATACGGCCATTCCAATGACGGATGATGAATATCCGGAATCACCGAACAACGGCTTTGGATCTGGTCTCGTGAATGCTTTTGATGCCGTGTCATCTATAATGGATGGATTAGGCACGATTGAAGGTGTGGTAACTCAAGATGGTGAAGATACAGAAGCGCCACAATTTGAGCACGACCCAGTCGACGAAACATATACGGGCTTTGATTTACCACTTGAGATTCATGTGAGTGATAATATCAGCGTGACATCTGTTCAATTGACGTATGAAAACGATACAGAACAGAAAACAGTGCAAGCAGAACAAATTTCGGGTGACTTCCGCAGTGGAACGTTCAAAGCGACGATTCCAGGGGATGACGTTACCGGCACTGAACTCACTTATTACTGGACGGTTAACGACTATGGTGAAAATGAAGTCACAAGTGATGAGTATACAGTCTCTGTTTCTGATGGTATATCACACGGCTATTTTACAGATTTTGAAACAGCACCAGCTGGTTGGTATTCATTTGGTGACGGTGACACGTGGGAAAGAGGTACACCTACGTCAGGTCCAGGAGATGCATTTTCTGGGGAAAATGTATATGCAACGAATCTAGCAGGGAATTATGAGAGTAACATGGATGCAACTCTCGTCATGCCACCTGTTACTTTGCCAGACGGTGAATCATACTTGCAGTTTAAACACTGGCATGACTTTGAAAAGTATGCTTCTGGTAGTGCATATGACTTTGCTCATGTCGTCGTTTCTACGGATGGCGAGTCATGGACGCAAGTTGAGACGTTTGATGGCTTAACAGATGATTGGCAAAGCGCTGAGATTGATTTAAGCGCTTATAGTGGTCAAACGATCATGGTTGGCTTTCAAGCGACTTCAGATGGTTCAGTATCAGAACAAGGTTGGTACATTGATGATGTAGCTTTGTCTGGCACATCGAATACTGGTGGTCAGTCTGGAGCTGAGACTTTAGATGAATCAACATCAAACGATCTAACGGCTAGTCCGACGACACTGCCAATGGAGGCACATATTTCGGTCGTTGAATCAGGGCGCTCAGCAACTACTGATCCAGCAACAGGTGCGTATAGCCTCAGACATGCTGTTGGTGACTATACGGTCAAGGCTGAAGCCTATGGTTTTGAATCAGAAGAACAAACTGTAACAGTGGCCGAAGAAGCAACTGTTACTGCCAACTTTAATCTCCAAGAATTGCCACAAGGAACAATTAGTGGTGCTGTAACGAATGAAAAAACAGGCAATGCAATTGAGGGTGCAACAGTTCTCTTGGTTGAGGATGCCAATGTTATGCCTGTTGAAACAGATGCAGCAGGTAACTATGAATTGACAGCCTATGAAGGTACGTACACGCTGAAAGTAATGGCGAAAGATTTTTACAGTAAAGAAATCAGTGTCACAGTTGATGGTGATATCGAGCAAGATATTGCGTTAGAGCCATTCTATACTGTACCTGGTGGAGAAATTGGATATGATGACGGCACAATTGAAAACGCGCGTGCATTTTATGATGCAGGCAATGCGTGGGCTGTTAAAATGTCACTTCCAGAAGGTAAGGACACTGCTATCGTAACGGATGGTGTTTTCCAGTTCTATAATGAAGAATGGCCAACACCTGGAGGCACGGAGTTTTCTGTTGAGGTTTGGAGTGCTGATGAAGAAGGATTACCAGGAGAAAAACTGGCTGGTCCGATCGATGCTGAAGCAATCAGAGACTTGGAAGAGTGGACAGTTGTTGACTTGAGAGAAGAAAACATTATTGTTGATGGTGATTTCTTCATGGTTTATGTACAAGCTGTCAACAATCCAAATGCACCTGGCCTGGCAACGGATGAAGATGGTCCATTTGCTGGCCGTAGTTATCAAGGCGTATCAGGCGCATGGGAACAAACACCTGAGGATGAAGGTAACTATATGATTCGTGCTCGCGTTGCTTATGAGGTTGAGGCACCTACAATTGATTCACCTGAAGAAGGTGCATTAACGAATAACACGTCTATTACAGTAGAAGGACAAGCTTCTTCTGGAACAACTGTGAAACTCATGAATAACGGTGAAGAGTCTGGCACACAAGATGTCGGTGACGATGGTCTGTATGCCATTGACGTGGACTTGACAGAAGGTGAAAACGATCTGAAGGCCATTTCGGTCGTGAACGGTGATGACGCGAAGGAATCCGAGATTCGTACGGTTATCCTCGATACGGTCTCACCTGAATTATCAATTGACAGTCCTGAAGATGGTGCGATTACAAATCGTGATACAGCTACAATAGAAGGTATTGTAGCTGACGCCCACCTTGATCATGTCACTGTCAATGGACATGAGGCGGATATTGCAGAGGATGGTTCATACGCAAAACAGATTATTCTAGAATCAGGAGATAATTTGGTTGAAGTTGTAGCTGTAGATGGTGCAGGTAATGAGACAACTGAATCAATTACAGTAACAATGAATCAAACAATTCCTGTTATAGAGAATCTACAACCAGCGACGGATCAGTATGTATTCCCTGGAGATCAAGTAGAGATCTCATTTGAAAGCAGTACTGAAGGTGGCCATGCTAGTTTCGCAGTAGAAGTACCAAATCTATCTGGCACACATGAAACCAACATGGAAGAAGTTGAACCAGGCGTTTATGTTGGAACGTGGACCGTACCAACGAACATGATGCTTGAGGGTGCTGTCGTTAAGGTGGAATTGGAAGACGCTGCTGGTAACAAAGCAATGGCAGAGGCAGAAGGTCAACTCTATGTTTATCCTGAGAACATGGAACGTTTATCAGGGGAAACACGTTATGACACGGCAATAGAGGTTAGCAAAAAAGGTTGGACACATTCTGATACGGTCGTTATCGCACGCGGTGACGATTACGCGGATGCTTTAGCTGGTGCACCACTTGCTCATAAGCTAAACGCACCAATCTTGTTAACCAAAACGTCTGGACTCAATGAAGCGGTTCAGGAAGAGCTTGAGCGATTAAATGCTGAACATGTTATTGTGCTCGGTGGAGAGGTTGCAATTTCGTCTCAAGTTGTCAATGAGCTTAAGGATATGGCGTTAACTGTTGAGCGTATTAGAGGAGAGTCACGTTATGGTACAGCTCGGTTAATTGCTATGGAAGTTGCCCCTGATGGCGCTAATGGAGTTGCTGTTGCAAGTGGTGTTGAATTCCCTGACGCCCTTTCGATTGCTTCTCATGCCGCTAGAGAAGGTATGCCAATCTTGCTAACAAGGCCTGATTCATTACCTGAGGCAACTGCAACAGCTCTAAGTGAACTGGGTGTTGAACAAACGATCGTTGTAGGTGGTACGATGGCCATCTCTGATGACGTGATGTCACACCTACCAGAACCAAATCGTCTGAGTGGTGCAAATCGTTACGAGACAAACGTAGCCATTAACAACCACTTTGACCTAAGCACGAAGCATATGTATGTTGCAACTGGTAAAGAATATGCAGATGCATTGACAGGTACTGTTCTAGCAGCACAAAGTAATAGCACAGTATTGCTCGTTGGAAACGATGTGCCTGACGTTACTGCCAACTACATCACGGAAAATAACCTCAAGAAGCTCACAATCTTGGGCGGTGAAATTGCAGTTGATGCTGACATCGTAAATGCATTGCAGCCACTCTTGCAATAACACAAAAGTTTGGTTGCCATAAAATATGTTCCCGCAGATGAGCGAATACGTTCATCTGCGGGTTTTTAGTTTTGCCACTGTCATCCCCTTCGACTTTTGATTGTTGCACATAAGGTGATAGTACTTGGGATTTAAGACAGGGGATCCATTCGGATATTTTAGTTATTTTTACCCGAGACTAAACATTAAGTCGATTTTTTACATTTTTTAATATATTCATTGACATCGACTAATATTTCAGATTTAATTATAGTAGTCCAACTAGACTGAAATTATTTCATGCAGACATTTGAAAGGGCTTACAATTAGAGGTGAGAAGGGAGGATAATTTGTACACATAAGCGAGGCTTTAGTTTTTAAGTTCATTCAGAGGGGAGATTGTACATGAAAGACATTGAAGAATTTTTAGGGGAAGTTAGTGGAATTGTTTGGGGTGTACCGTTACTTGTACTTTTAGTTGGAACTGGTATTTATTTAACATTGCGTCTTGGATTCTTACAAATTCGTTCCTTACCTTATGCGTTAAAATTGGCATTTTCACCGAAGCAGGATAAGAAGTCAGAGGGGGATATCTCACACTTCCAAGCACTTATGACGGCATCGGCTGCAACGGTCGGTACCGGTAACATTGTTGGTGTCGCAACTGCGATTGTGATGGGGGGACCTGGTGCGGTCTTCTGGATGTGGCTCGCTGGTTTATTTGGAATGGCGACAAAATACGGTGAAGCGATCCTTGCGGTAAAGTATCGTGTAAAAGATGCTGACGGAAAAATGTCAGGTGGACCAATGTATTATTTAGAACACGGTCTTAAGCAAAAATGGCTCGGTGTTTTGTTTGCAATTTTTGGCGCCCTGGCTGCGTTTGGAATTGGAAATGGCACACAGTCAAAGGCTGTTGCTGATTTAATGAACGATACATTTTCCGTCCCGTTTTGGGTAACAGGTGTGGTGCTCGTTCTTTTTGCTGGCTTGGTCATTATTGGTGGTATTAAATGGATTGGTCGTGTAACAGCCTTCTTTGTACCAATTATGGCTGCGTTTTATATTTTGGCTGGCTTAATTGTTGTCTTAATGAATATTGATCTTGTTCCAGAAGCATTTGGAATTATTTTCACGGATGCGTTCTCTGGTGAAGCGATAGCTGGTGGTGCTATTGGTACCGTTATCCGTTTTGGGGTTGCTCGCGGGCTATTCTCGAACGAAGCCGGTTTGGGTTCTGCTCCGATCGCTGCTGCAGCTGCAAAAACGGATATGCCTGGAAGACAGGCGTTAGTATCGATGACTCAGGTTTTAATTGATACGTTCATTATTTGTACGATTACCGGTCTCACTATCGTCATGTCAGGTCAATGGGAAAACACGTCCATTGAAGCAGGTGTTTTGACTTCTTCAGCATTTGAAACGTTACTCGGTAGTGCTGGACCATACTTGATCACATTTGGACTACTATTTTTCGCGACATCAACCATTTTAGGATGGGGTTATTATGGCGAAAAGTGCTTCCAATACTTATTTAAAAATCCGACAGCTGTTAAATTATACCGGACTGTATTCGTATTGTTCATATTCGTCGGTGCAACAGCTTCGATTGACGCTGTTTGGGCATTGGCAGACGTATTAAATGGTCTCATGGCCATTCCAAACTTGATCGGACTCCTCGGGTTGAGTGGCATTATCATCTTTGAAACAAAACGCTTCCAGCAGAAAATGAAGGAAGAAAAGGAAGAAAGTGCTCAGTTAGCTAAACGGGCATAAGTAGGAGCTTGAGAGGATTAGAAAAACGGAGAGATGTTACGTTATGTAATGTCTCTTTGTTTTTTTGAAAAACGTATCAGGTAACTTCATATACGTGTAAAATGTGGTTATAAATGAGTTCTAAAGAGTTTATGACAAGCGAACAAGTTGAACAATAGCCTACTTTTCTACACATCTTGCAATTGAATGTGTTCCATTTGTAAGTATACTTCTATAAAAAGCATTATGATAAATAAAACTCTTATAATCTAAAAAAAAGTTGATTTACAATAAAACTCGATATATAATGAATTTAGGAAAGCGATTTCCTACTTTTTTTACCAATTAAGGAAACCGGTTTCCTTGCTAGGGATACGACATTTCGTACACTCCCTTAAAACTACAAATGTATAGGAGGAATTTACACATGTTAAACTTCAAACGGTCTTTGCTTCTTTTTTTAGTTTTAATGGTAACGCTTACTTTAGGTGCTTGTAGTGATAACGACAGCAGTGGGAATGTAAACGAAAATAACGATGAAAATGTCACATTAGACTTTTGGGTGTTTGGAGCAACCAACTACGAGGATTTAGCTGAAGAATATGAAGCAGAGAATCCTGGAATAAAGATTAACGTTAAGGTTTCTGAGTTAGGAGATCACCATAACAGCTTGTTTACAGCACTCTCTGCGGAAAGTGGCGCACCTGATATAGCGATGTTAGAAGTGGATCAGCTTGACCGTTTCAAACAAGCTCAAGATCGTTTTGTGAACCTATATGACCTCGGCGCTGAAGACATAAAAGATGACTATCTTGATTGGAAATGGAATATTGGTAAAAGCACCGATGGCGAGTTTTTATTTGGCTTACCGACCGATATAGGTCCAAAAGCGATGTTTTATCGCGTCGATTTATTTGAGGAAGCAGGGTTACCAACAGATCCGGATGAAGTCGAAGCGCTTATTCAAACAAAGGACGATTTCATTAGCGCCGGTCAAACAATAAAGGAAGAGTTGGACAAACCGTTTGTGGACAGTATGGAAATGGCTTATCGCGCAATTATGGATGGTGCTGAAGAAAGTTATTTTGATACAGAAGGAAATCTACTTATCGAGCAAAATGGCAATGCAGTAAAGAAGGCATTTGACTTAGCTGTAGAAATGAATGATCTAGGACTTGTAGGTAAATATGATATGTGGACACCAGAGTGGGGAAATGCTGTTAACAATGGTGACTTTGCTGTAGAAATGGGTGCAGCATGGCTAAAGGGGTGGATTTTAGGAAATGCTCCTGAAGCAAATGGACAATTCAAAGTGGCTACATTACCAACTGAATTTGCGGGAAACTGGGGTGGATCATACGTTACAATCCCGAATGAAACTAAGAACTCAGAAGAAGCTTATGAATTTATCAAATGGCTCGTATCACCAGAAAATCAATTGAAATCATTTGAAAGTGCAGGATTATTCCCTTCAGCTCCAGCTGTGTATGAAATGGAAGCGTTTAAAAATGCATCTGATGAATTCTTTGGTGGTCAGAACACAGCACAATATTTTGCAAAAGCCGCCGAAGATATATCGTTCACATATAAAGGTACGAAATATGTAAGCGCACAAGATGAAGTTTTAAATTCGTTATTAAACATTCAAAATGGAGCTGACCCTGATGAAGAGTGGCAGGCAGCCGTCGATCGAATCAAAGCGATTATTTCAAGATAATAGATTACAATATTGTTAACGCAAATTAGTACAAGATATATTAAAATGGGACATTAATGGGGGGAGTGCGACTGCCCCCATTAATGAGCTTTAAGTGAATGGGAGGGACTTAACTCTTATGTGGAAACGTAAATATCGATCGGAGGAACAAAAAGATAAAATCAGTGCATATTTGTATATATCGCCATTCTTCATCATTTTCGCTATTATTGGGCTCTATCCAGCTATATTTAGTCTCTATTTAGCTTTTCAAAGGTGGAATGGGCTAGGTGAGATGGAGTTTGTTGGATTAAGGAACTTTACAATTGTCTTACAGGATCCAGTATTTTGGAAATCGGTTTATAATACGATTGTCATGGGATTAATGGGAACTGCTCCCCAGCTTGTAGTAGGAATCATTTTGGCCTTTATTTTAAATCAAACTTATTTAAAATTTAAAAATACGTTTAGGGCAATGATTTTTATGCCATATATTACGTCTATGGTTGCTGTGGCACTCGTATTCGGTGTGTTTTTTAGCAATAATGAGACTGCTCTAGCAAACTATGTACTCAATATATTTGGTCTAGATCCGGTTTCTTGGAAAACGAGTGAATGGGGTGCAAAAATAGCAATATCTATTATGGTGTTTTGGCGTTGGGTTGGATATAACACGATCATCTATTTAGCTGGTTTACAAAGTATCCCGAAAAGCCTGTATGAAGCAGCCCGTATTGATGGCGCTAATATCCTTCAACAGCTACGCTACATTACGATTCCATTATTAAAACCTTTCATCATTTTAACAGTTTTCTTCTCTACTGTAGGTGCATTGCAATTGTTTACAGAACCAACTGTATTCCTAGGGAACGCAGCCTTCAGCAGAACTGAAGCCATGACAATCGTTATGTACTTATATCGCGATGCTTTCAATTTACAGTCATTTGGAACGGCATCGGCAACCGCTATTATTTTATTAGCATTGATTATCATATTTTCAGCTATTAATACGTATCTGTCATCCGGTCTTGGGAAAAAAGAAAGGAGGGCTAAATCATGAGTACAGCTCGTCAGAAATTAGAATCCCTTAAAAAAGTATTTATGTATGGATTTTTAGCCGTTGTCTCATTGATCTCTATCTTTCCTTTTTACTGGATGTTTGTGATGGCGACACGGCCAAGTGCAGCTTATAATTCGATTCCGCCAACGATGACTCCAGGCGATCGTCTCGTTGAAAACTTTCAGGCCGTTTTGAATAAAATACCATTCTTCGGTGCGCTCTGGAATACATTTGTGTTATGTGTTGTCGTAACCTTAGTTGTATTGTTAATCAGTTCATTAGCTGGATTTGCTTTTGCTAAATTTAAATTTCCTGGTAAAAACGTGTTATTTCTCGCGATTCTTTTAACGATGATCATTCCGCCACAATTGGGGTTAATTCCACAATATTATTTGGTATCAAAATTTCACTTGTTAGATACTTTGCTCGGGGTTATGATTGTATTTTTCCTTAATCCGCTAGGAATCTTTCTTATGAGACAGTACATTAGTAATTCTGTACCAGATGAATTAATAGAAGCTGCAAAATTGGACGGGTGCTCTAATTTTAAGATATTTCGTAGCATCGTTCTGCCGATCATCCTGCCAGCATTTGCTACACTAGGCATTATTGTGTTCACTGCAACATGGGGAGAATTTCTGTGGCAATTTACTGTGCTTAGAGATCCAGCTTCCTATACAATACAAGTAGCACTTTCATCCTTAAATACAACGAATAATGTTGATTTTGGTATGGTTATGTCAGGCGTGTTCTGGGCAACACTGCCGCTTGTAGTTGTGTTCCTGATGTTTAATAAACTGTTCATTTCTAGTATTACGGAAGGGTCCGTTAAATAAAGAAAGGGATGACCATGAATCTAACAATAAAAGATATCGCAAAAATGGCAGGTGTTTCGCCAGGTACTGTATCCAAAATAATGAATAACACGGGAAGTATTAGTGAAAAAACTAGAAAAAAAGTGTTGCAGGTGATTGAGGATACCGGATATAGACCGACCTTTTCTGCAAAATCACTGGCCACCAAAAAATCCAATCTTATTGGTCTCATTTATGCCGGTAAAATCAATGTGGATTTTACCCACCCATTCTTTAATGAAGTGATGACATCCTTTAAAAAGAATATTGGTGAATTGGGGTATGACATGTTAATGTTCTCTAATGAACAATTCCAGCAAAATTCTTCGAGTTATTTAGCGCGCTGTCATCATTTTCAAGTGGATGGCTGTTTGATCATTTCAGGTGAAGAAATTGAGGAATCCGTCTATGAACTTGTCAAAAGTGATATCCCTTGTGTCGGGGTTGACTTGGCATTAGATGGACCAAAATTCAGCTATGTCATGACAGATAATAAAAAGATCTCATATAAAATAGTCGAGCATCTTCATGCATTGAGAATTCAGGAGATAGCCTTTATTAATGGTCAAAAGGATTCGACTGTCGCAAAACTACGTGCAGATGGCTTTTATAAAGCGATGAAACAATTCGGGTTGTCAATAAATGAAAAATGGATTCAGCATGGCGATTTTTTTGAAGATAGTGGTTATAAAGCCATGAAAAAAATACTTTCTAATTCTACGATTCCTAAAGCGGTCTATGCAGCATCTGATCTGATGGCGTTTGGAGCGATTAAAGCAATAGAGGAAGCGGGTATGTCCGTTCCAGAGGATATATGCGTCATTGGGTGTGACGATATTGATGCGTGCCACTTTAGTTCACCAAGCTTGACAACGGTAAGACAGGACAAGGAAAAAATAGGAACATTGGCTGCGCGTATGCTTCATGATTTTATTGAAGGTTCAGAGGAGGAAAATCCTATATTTGTGGAACCAGAATTAATTGTCCGCGAATCATGCACACCGAAAATATGATTAAGTGATACAACGAGATATTACTAAGGAGGAGATGTGACATGGCAATCATTCAACTACCACAGGACTTAAAATTTGGTGTCGCAACGGCTGCCTACCAAATTGAAGGTGCTGCCAACGAGGACGGTAGAGGCCAATCAATCTGGGATACGTTTTCCAAAACACCAGGTAAGGTCGATAATGGGGATAATGGAGATATAGCTTGTGACAGTTATCATAGATATGAAGAAGATGTACAGCTTATAAAAGAACTAGGAACGGATATGTATCGTTTCTCTGTATCCTGGCCTCGTATTTTTCCAAACGGAACAGGAGAGGTCAATCAAAAAGGGCTAGACTATTATCACAAGTTGGTTGATGCGTTAATTCAAAATGACATTGAGCCAATGTGTACGTTATACCATTGGGATCTACCTCAAGCCTTGCAGGATAAAGGTGGCTGGGCAAATCGTGACACAATAGAAGCATTTGTCCAATATGCTGAATTGATGTTTCAAGAGTTTGGCGGGAAAATTAAGAAGTGGATTACTATAAATGAACCATGGTGTGTTTCATTTTTATCTAATTACATTGGTGAGCATGCGCCCGGGCACACAGATCTGCAATTAGCAGTGGATGTGTCACATCATTTATTGGTTGCTCATGGGAAAGCGGTAAAAGCATTCCGACGTTTAGGCATTGAGAACGGAGAAATTGGGATTGCACCTAATTCAACTTGGAAAGAGCCCTTTAGTACAGAGCAAGAGGATAAAGATGCCTGCCAACGTGAAATCGGATTTATCATTGACTGGTTTTTTGAACCTCTTTTTAAAGGACAGTATCCAGATTACTTAGTAGAGTGGTATAAACAAAAAGGGGCAACAGTTCATATTGCTGAAGGTGATATGAAGCTGATTCAGGAACCTATTGACTTTGTAGGCATCAACTATTATGACGGTAGTGTTGCGAGATACAAAAAGAATAGTGGACTATTTGATTGCGAAATGATTGATATGGGCTACAATCGAACAGATATTGGCTGGCCTATATATCCAGAAGGCTTTTATAAAATGCTAACCTATGTTCATAATAAATATGGTGATACGCCTATCTATATTACGGAAAACGGTGCTTGCTATAATGATGACGTTCATAATAATGAAGTCAACGATATAGGAAGAATTAATTATTTAAAGACCCATATTGCTGCATTGCAGCGGGCAATGGATTCCGGTGTTCCGGTAAAAGGATACATTTGTTGGTCTTTACTAGATAACTTCGAATGGGCGAAAGGCTATACGATGCGCTTTGGGCTTGTCCATATTAACTACAGAACACTTGAAAGAACTCCAAAAGACAGCTACTACTGGTATCAAAAAATCATCCAAAATAAATGGTATGAGCTGTAAGGAGAATTTGTGCCTCCCAGAGATGTAGTATATTATCTCGAATGACATAAAAATACCCTGTCCATTCTCTGAATTAGAGCGGGCGGGGTATTTTGGTAGGTTCATTTTTGGGTTATGTGTGTCGTACAATCCATTTTACGAATGAGGATTTGTTATTAATCGTGTCGTGGTGCAAATGATGTGGTGATTTTAATTTTGATGGTAAGTGTGAGTAGGAAGAGTGTTCAATATTTAAGGTAGGTTTGGATTTTTTCTGTGACTTATCTTTCGTGTATTGATAGATTGTTACCACATTAAACATGTTTGTTGCTTGTACCAACTAAGTAAACGGCGAACAAATTATTTATCCCCATCGTTGTTTTGATTCGGTGAATGTCTACTTTGCTAGACCACACATCTTCTTTTAGTATGGCGATACTGGCAGATTGATCACTCATTTGTTCCTTTATATCGTCCAGTTTTTTAGCTGTCGCACTTTTAAGGTCATCTAACTCTACTTTGGGATGTTCTTGTCCAGCGCGTAATGCCGTTAATATTTGCCCAAGTTCCTCCAGCATTTGCCCGTGTGTTTCAAGTGTTTTTCCTTGCTTATCCTGAGTTTCTATAATCGATTGGAGCATACTCATGATCTGATCTTGTTTATCCACTTATATCACCTCCTTATGATAGATTTATTATAGCATAGAACTGAATAGCGGGAAATTGGTTCTTTAGCCTCCATTTTCCTTGAGGACATTGAGCCATCATCGTTATTTTATTCAAGTCGTTTATGTGTGACAGTCACTTCTAGGTATTATTTGTCCTCGTGAGTGACTGTTTTTGTTAGGAAAGATCTGACCGTCGAAGTGATTTGACTATGGTATGTTAAGGTGAGATGGGCGTGGTTAATTCTAGAAAAAAATTCGAGCAACAATACATGAAACTTTTTCTAGACTAGGCGCATCTATATGTACAGGGAGGGGGAGCTGGCTTGGATTTTGATCGATTAAGAGAGAAACATGAAGATGCACTTATTGAACTTATGAATCAGTATGGCGATTACCTCCTCCGTACAGCAATATTATTGGTTAAGGATTATCAAACGGGTGAGGAAGTTGTTCAGGATACGTTTGTCACCGCCTTTGAAAAAATTGATCAGTTACAGGATGAAGAGAAATTGAAAAGCTGGCTGACAACGATCGCGGTGAACGGGTGTCGATCCCGGATGCGTAGGTGGAGCTGGAAAAACATTCGTCTCCATTTTGACACGTCGATGGAGCTGTTGGAAGCAGATGAATCAGCGGTTGATCCAGAGGAAGCGTTGTTGACGAAGACTGCAGATGAAAAGCTGAGTGAGGCGATTCAATCATTGGATTATAAGTACCGAGAAATTGTTGTTCTATTTTACTTTAATGAGCTGAAAATATCAGACATCGCGACATATACACATCTTAAAGAAAACACCGTCAAAACGAGGCTCAAACGCGGACGCAATATGTTAAAAGATATTATAGAGAAGGGAGAAGGGTATGATGACTGTGGAGAAGAATCGGATAAAAGCGCAACTCAATGATGAACTGGCACACTATCATTTTTCCAAGCAAGAAAACGTCTTGCAACGAACGCATCCGATCACTAGGCGTCAGAAAATCTCAGCCATTTGGAACAAGGAGATTACGATTCCCCTTCTTCCTGTAGGTGCGGTGTGTATGACGTTATTGTTGATGTTTGGCTATAAGGAGATCATTGTGCCAAACATGCGTCACACAGGGGACAAAACGGAGTTAGTTGAAATTGCGGGGAATACGTATTGGAAAAGCGACTATGAAAGGCTGGTGGCTCGGTATGAAGATTAGACTGAAGGTGAAGCATCTTGTTTTCGGAATAGCTGCTGTCCTTTTATTCATTCCTCTAATGTCACTTGTTATTGCGCCGCAAGTTAATTTATACATGCTAGAAAAACGATTGGCAAAAGGAGACGAAGCAGCAAAAGATGATTTGCTTCAAATGCTTGAAGAGGGGCACCTGTTGGCGTCACAAGAATGGGGTTTAATTGAAGACTATATGATTGAAGGGGATCGGTTTTACCGTTTTGATGTGTATGTCGGTCCAGCCTTTTCACAAGTAGACGATCGTGATGATGTTTCTTTTTCTTGGCCTGAAAAACGACCATACATTGAGAAATATGTTCAAGAAGGTCCGGTTAATGACTATTATGCGAAAGCTGCCAAGGATTTAATGATGTATTTTGAAGAGCTTGGTGACTGGTCAAACGCCGATGATGTGCTTGTGAAAGCAGCTGAACGTCTCAAAGATGATATGTATCGGTTTGATAAACAAGATTTACTCCTCGAACGCGTTAGACTAGCATTACGTTTTAATAAGCTGCAAGAGGCAAATCTGTATGTGCAAAACGTTATTGCAACGCTAAATGAAGATGATGCCTTTATAAGAGGTGAAGTTGGGGAACTGAAAGCAAGGATTATTTTAAGAGAAGGACGTGTGGAGGAAGCTTATCAAGACATTCAAAAGCAGCTGACTGCCTATGAGAAACAGTTTCGACAACAAAAGGCTGATAAGACCGAGACATATACTGACGATCAAGCTCATTATGATATGTTGCAATTAATCGCGATTCGTTTGATAGAGGTAAGACAATCGAACACGGATGCGAGTAATGTAGAGGGGAAGGTTGTTCGATCAAATGGCGAACCAGTCCAGCGTGTCGGTGTGTTTCTACGAAAAGAACATGATGTCAATCGCTCCATTGGAGAAGATGAACCGTATCAAATCGTTACAGATGAACAGGGTCGTTTTAATTTTCAAGGGGTGGTTCCTGGTAACTACCAAATTTTTCTTGGGTTAAAGTTTGATCAAATTGATGGCTGGGTGTACCCGATAGACATGTATGATTGGATAACGATTGATGGCAGTGAGGACATCACACATGACATTACACTTCAGAAATTATTCGATGTGAAGTCACCTATTAATGGGGAAAGGATAACGGGGGATACGATTCAATTTTCATGGGAGGCAGTCGACGATGCAGCCTATTACAATATTAGTATGGATGTGCCTATCGATTCAGGATCAATTGGAAGAAGCATTAAGACACATATTAAAGGGACAGAGCTGTCTTTACCGATAGAAGAGCTGTATGCTCAGCGAGGGAATATTTTAATAGGAGATGAAGAGACGGTAGATGGTTCAGTCATATTGGGTGTGGCGAATCCAAACATTCGTTTGTCCTGGAGAGTGGAAGCTTTTGATGATGATGGCAAGCTGATCACACGCACGAATGGCTATCGCTTGAATGACGATACTATGGGGAACTTACCATCCTTTCGTTTGCAGGAACGTCAGTTAACGGATGCTGATCGTTTGCTTATTGATGATAAGATTGAGGCAGCATTATCTGCCTACATGGACAATTACGATCATAATCCTGATGATTTGCACAGCTTACGGATGATTTATAGCCTGATTGGCACAAAAGGGGATGGCACGTTCGAAACAAGAAATGAGCTGGCCTATCCGTATACACAAGCGTTGGTGGAAAAAGAGGAGGGTGCGAGCGCTCTGCCCTATATATCAGACCTTGTAGGTTACCATTACAATCGAGAAGAATGGTCAGATGTTGTACATTGGTTTCATTTTTATAGAGAACTGAACAATAATGATAGGGAAGGGTTCGATTATGTGCAGGGAAAGTATGGTCATGCGCAGATGATGCAAGGAAAGCTATCTGAAGCACGAGAGGCATTTGAGAAGTCTCAGGAACCAGAATATGGGAACCGTTTTGTTGGCAAGTGGCTTGCGCTAGAACTTTATCTCGGCACATCATTTTCAGACGTGGTCCAACTTGCGCGTCAACATCCTGAACCGCCTGATTCTTATGGTAAGCACGAAGACTGGGAGAAAATGTTGATCGGTATGGAAGATGAAGCGAGAGAGGACGATCACTATAGAGAGACGCTCCAAAAGGGGATTCAACAGTATATTGAGGGTGGCGAACAAGCTTTAAACCACTGGCTTAGCGAGGTGAAAGACAAACCAGCAATGAAACAGTTTTTAAAGGCGGTTAAGGGGGATTAGGGAGCCCTCGATTACAGACGCTTATTTAGAAAAAAGCCGAATTGAAGTGAATAAATGCTTCAATTCGGCTTGTGTTTTGCGTTGGATAATGCTTCCTGCTGGGCACCAAGAAAAACAGGCACGAAGAAAATACTTCCTTGTGTTTATTTGAGTTATAATCAGTATTTTGGTACTCTTAATTCAGTAATTTAATAACATGAGAGAAGTGATTGTGAAAAATGACTTTAACAAATGAAGAAAGATTAGTTGTTAACTCTGAACTAAATCGGAGAGGCAAGAGTACGTTGGTATCATATTTGTTATTAATCTTTTTTGGTACGCTTGGGATTCATCGTTTTTATCTCGGACGCACAGCGACAGGCGTCATTCAACTTGTATTAACAATTGTTGGATGGCTTACAGCAATTATTTTAGTTGGATTTGTCTTAATTATTATAGTAGGCATATGGGTGCTTATTGATTTGTTTCTAATTCCAGGAATCATTGCTGAAGACAATCAGCGTCTTGAAAGAGACATTATAGCGGAAATCAGAAAGTAATCGTATCATGTTAACGGCGATTAATACGTAATAAAAAGCCAAATTGAAGCAATTAGGAAATTGACTTCAATTTGGTTCTTTATTTGTGAGGGGTGCCTGCTTCCAACCGTCATGTTTTTTCGACATAATTCGGGGAGTGACAGGCACCCCCACTACACGCTTAATTCCGCTTTTTTAGCTGGCGGTTTTTGGATGCTTGATGTCTATATTGCTTCATCTTGTGCTCTTTATTTTTGATATAGGCTGTGGAATTGGTTAGATATTCAATTTCTCTGTTCAATTTTAAATAGCTCTCATAGCGGTCGCTACGGAGTGTTCCATCTTCAATGGCTCCTTTAACGGCACATCCGGGTTCACGATCATGGGTGCAATCTCTGAATTTGCACGCCATCTCCAAATCTTTAATATCTTGAAACGTTTGCGACAATCCCTCGTCTGAACTCCATAATTGCAATTCTCTCATGCCGGGTGTATCAATAATCATGCCCTTTTCCAAAAGGATGAGGTCTCTTGAGGTTGTTGTGTGTCTACCTTTATCATCCTGACGTATCGTATTGACCGACTGCTGGTCGTGACCGAGTAGAATATTGGTCAAGGTTGATTTTCCGACACCAGATGATCCGAGTAAGCCAATCGTCTGTCCTTCAGTAAAATAGTGTTTAATGTCACCAATACCTTGGTTTGTAACCGAGCTCGTCAGATGAATAGGGACGCCAATTGCAATGTCTTCTACTTCACGCAATTTTTCATCTGCATCAGTACACAAATCAGCTTTTGTAAGAATGATGACTGGATTTGCCCCTGATTCCCAAACCAACGTTAAATAGCGCTCAATTCTTCTCACATTAAAATCGTTATTCAACGCATTTACAAGAAAAACTGTGTCGATGTTAGCCGCAATGACTTGTTCTTCTACATTGTCTCCGGGTGCATTGCGGGAAAAAACACTTTTGCGATTTAACACACCTTGGATAATGGCCAATGGATCACCGTCCGTTTGTCTTAAAACAACCCAATCACCGACTACCGGTAAGTCTGCTTGATCCATAGTGTCATACTGGAACTTTCCAGATAATTTTCCGTGTGCATCACCACTATTGGTTATTAGTTTATATACGTTTTTCCCTTGACCAATGACACGACCAACAGTCCATTCATCTGAAAATCTCGTTACAAAATCTGCTTGAAAAAAATCGTTCCAACCTAATTGAACTAAATTCAAATTCTTTTCCTCCTAATTTTTCACGGTCTAGGAGGCGTTTATACAGGGATTATGCTGTAATAAATCCTCCTGAGTTTAACTGAAAAAATTTGATGTTTACATTCATGTACAACACGTCCTTTCTAAATATATTAATTTAACAATAAGGCCAATACACGTTACAGTCAAGGGCTTAAGAGCTTGATATTAAGACGTCATATACACTACTTTGTAAAAAAGCTGTTGCGCATTGTGGAATAATCGTGCTGGATTGCGAAAAACCCGGCTGGTATTGCGAAATAACGGTGCAGCATTGCGTAAAAATCTGGCCTCATTGCGTAATAATAGCGCTGTATTGCGAAAAACGAGGCCCTCATTGCGTAATAACAGTACTGCATTGCGAAAAACGAGGCCCTCATTGCGAAAAAACAGCACTGTATTGCGTAAAAACAAGCCCTCATTGCAAAATAACAGTGCAGCATTGCGTAAAAACAGGCCCTCATTGCGAAAAAACAGCACTGCATTGCGTAAAAACCGGCCCGCATTGCGAAATAACCGCTCCACATTGCGTAATACCACTACTACCGACGCAACAGCTCGCTCGCCGCTTTACATTTTATTCATTGTCTTTTACAATGTATATGACTGGTTATAACCACTTTGGGAGTAATTTATGAGGAGGTGGCAGTTGGGTATTGGATAAGGGAAGTAAGGTGCCACTTTATTTACAGCTCATGGAAGCGCTTATTAAGCAAATTGGTGATGAGCGGTATCATGAGCATGAAAAGCTACCATCAGAACGGGAATTGTGTGAGATACACGATTTAAGTCGTATTACGGTGCGACAAGCGCTACAGGAATTGGAACGAGAAGGTTATATTTATAAGCTCCATGGCAAAGGGACGTTTGTTGCACCTAAATCATTTAATCAAAAATTGGTAAAGCTGTATAGCTTCACAGAGGAAATGAAAAAGGCGGATAAGGTTCCAACGACGAAGGTGCTCTCATTTAATGAGCTCGCAATTGATGAACGATTGGCGATGAAAATGGGGCTTGAACCTCTCGAACATGTTTATAAAGTGATCCGTTTGCGTCTTGCTAATCATGAACCGCTCATGTATGAAACATCATATTTGCCGAAAAAGATGTTTCCCCATTTAACAGCAACTGATCTGGTAGAAAGACCGATGTATGATGTATTCCAACAGGACTATCAAATTGGTGTGACAAAAGCCATTGAGCGCTTTTCGGCTGCGAGTATTAGGGCGGAGGAAGCGGCGTACTTGAACATGAATGAAGAACAGCCAGCAATGCTGATTAAGCGCTATGCTTATTTTCGAGAGCAATTAATCGAATATACGATTAGTGTTGCGCGTGGTGATAAATTTAATTATACCGTTGAATTAACGTAACGATAGCACTATTGCACTGTCAGTAGTGTTAGTGCTCACTAAACTGGTTATGACAACATAACCACTCAAAAACATAAAAATGGAGGATGACAATGTTTAACTTAACGTCTGAGCAATTGAACACATTGAAGGCGACACACACTGCACAGGAGATTTATCAACAACCGAATGTTTGGCGTGAAATGGTGACAGACCTTTTTCAAGAAAAGCCGCAATATGATGCTTTCTTAGAAGGAATCAAGCAAAAGCATGGTCAAGTTCGCGTGATTTTCACTGGAGCAGGTACATCAGCTTTTGCTGGAGATACGGTTGCCCCGATGCTAAGACAACTGAATGACACGAGCATTCAGTTTGAATCAATCGCAACAACGGATATCGTTTCTAATCCCGAGGCTTATTTATTGAAGGATGTTCCGACAATCATGGTTTCATTTGCGAGATCAGGGAATAGTCCGGAAAGTGTTGCGGCTGTGACGCTCGGTACACAAATCATTGATGATTTTTATCAAATTATCATTACGTGCAATAAAGATGGGAAATTAGCCAAAAATGTTCAGGGTGATGACAACAGCTTGCTCATTTTAACGCCAGAAAAAGCGCATGACCAAGGCTTTGCCATGACGAGCAGTTTTACGAGCATGATGATTGCGGCTTATGGTGTTTTTACAACTCAAGCTGAGAGCGCTACCGATATCGATCGTGTTATCGAAAATGGTAAACAGGTCGTTAATGACATTGCCGACGTGATTGATGACATTGTCGCATACGATTTTGAACGGATCGTCTTTTTAGGGTCAGGTCTATTAGGTCAACTGGCGCATGAAGCGTCCTTAAAGATGCTTGAGCTCACATCAGGCAAAGTGGTCGCCGTACATGAATCTTCTTTAGGCTTCCGTCACGGTCCAAAGACGATTTTAAATGACACGTCTGTCGTTGTTATTTTCATGTCGCAGGATCCGTACACACGCAAATATGATTTAGATATATTACGAGAATTGGCGACAGACGGCTCGCCTATTAAACTCGTTGTTGTTGATGAACAAAAAGATGCAGAAGTCGAAAAGCTTGCTGATTGGTTGATTACAGTTAATAAGCAAACAGACGCCTTAAGCAATGATTTCACTCTCGCATTGCTTTATGTGATTTTCGCCCAAGCACTTGCCTTGAAAACATCGATTAAGCTTGGCATTACGCCAGACAATCCAAGTCCAGATGGTAGAGTGAACCGTGTCGTCAAGGGTGTTACGATTTATCCGTGGCATTAAAAAGCGACATTATTTGTTCCAAATCTCTTAGACCTAAACGACCATAAACAGCTCGACATAATGAGGAGGAAACGGAATGGGATACGTACAAAATACGAAGGAAATGCTTGAAAAGGCGCAACAAGAAGGCTATGCAGTACCGGCATTTAACATTCATAATATGGAGACGATCCAAACAGTCATAGAAACAGCGGTAGAATTAAGATCCCCTGTTATTTTAGCAGCGACACCGGGGACGATGAAGTATGCTGGGCGTGCTTATATTCAGGCGATGGCAGAAGTCGCGGCGAAAGAAAATGATATTCCGATTGCACTTCACCTCGATCATCATGAAACGATTGAATCAATTGAAGAGTCGCTCAAGCTCGGTACAAAATCTGTTATGATTGATGGGTCTCACAATACATTTGAAGAAAACATTGCCCTTTCCAAAAAAGTTGCTGATTTAGCGCATTCGTATGGTGCGACCGTTGAAGCTGAGCTCGGAAAACTCGTTGGCCAAGAGGACGATTTAATTGTTGAAGCAAAGGATGCGGCTTATACAGATCCTGATACGGTTGTTGAATTTGTTGAAAAAACAGGTGTCGACTCGTTAGCTGTGGCAATCGGTACGGGACACGGTTTATACGAAACAAAGCCGGATTTAGATTTTGACCGATTACAGAAAATTAGACAGCTCGTCGATATTCCAATTGTATTACATGGTGCTTCCGGTATTTCCAAGGAAGATGTGCAAAAGTGCATTGAGCACGGATGTGCCAAGGTTAATATTTCAACAGAGTTAAAGATTCCTTTCTCTAACGGCTTACGAGACCATTTAATCGCGCACCCAGAGGAAACAGATCCACGTAAATATATGGGCCCTGCGAAAGATAAGATGAAGGAAGCTGTTATTGAAAAAATATTAATCTGCAAAAGTGATGGAAAGGCATAATAGTTTAGAAACGATCCGCTTTATCATGACTTACCACCGACCGGACATATAGAGAACATGTCTGGTCGGTTGACTTATTCGAATCATGAGAGGTGATTAAAAATGATTTTAACTGTAACGCTTAACCCCTCCGTTGATATTCGCTATTCACTGGACACATTACATGTAGATGCTGTTAACCGGGTACAGGACGTATCTAAAACGCCTGGTGGTAAAGGGTTAAATGTCGCCAGAGTGCTAAAGCAGCTCCAAGAAGATGTTGCTGCAACGGGCTATTTAGGTGGCGAGTTAGGCACTTATATTCATACACAGCTAACTGAGCTTGAAATTGCTGATGAGTTCGTACGTATACAAGGTGACACGAGGAACTGCATCGCTGTCATTCATCAAGGCAACCAAACAGAAATCCTTGAAGGCGGGCCGAACATCACAGCGGAAGAGCAGACTCGATTATTGGAACACTTTTCACAGATTGTGAACGCAACCGATGTTGTGACGCTCTCTGGTAGCTTACCTAAGGGACTACCTGATGATTTTTATAAAGCGATGTTAGAGATTTCTGCCCAAGCTCAGACACCGGTTTTGCTCGATACGAACGGGAAACTGTTACAGGCAACATTGAACAGTCAATATCAGCCTTACCTCATTAAGCCGAATGAATCCGAGCTGTCTGATTTAATAGGTCAAAACATAGAATCGACAGCGGAAATAATTGAAGCGATTCGTCAGCATTCACTACTAGCAGAGATACCGTGGGTCGTTGTGACGCTCGGAGCAAATGGTGCGCTTGTTAAACATGAGGAATCGTTTTATCATGTACACATCCCCAAGATTCAAGCCGTTAATGCAGTTGGCTCTGGCGATTCAGTCATCGCTGGATTTGCAGCTGGCTTTTCTCGACAATTAGCGCCGGTAGATATGATGAAGCTCGGCATGGCGACAGGTGTTTTAAATGCAATGGAAGAAAAAACGGGTTTTATCAATCCTGATAAACTACCAACAATCCTTGAACAGATAAAGGTTGAACAGATTGAACCGTAAAAGATCATTCACGCTAAGGAGGTAAGATACATGAGTGTTTTAGTTTTAGGTGGTGCCGGCTATATCGGCTCACATGCCGTTTACCAGCTCATTGATCAAAACGTTAATGTCGTCGTCGTTGATAATCTCCAAACAGGTCATAAGGCAGCCGTACATCCAGAGGCGACCTTTTATGAAGGTGATATTAAAGACATTGCATTTTTAAGACGTGTTTTTGAACAGGAATCCATTGAAGCCGTTATTCACTTTGCAGCGAATTCACTTGTTGGTGAATCGATGACAAAGCCACTGGTTTATTTTGATAACAATGTGTACGGTACACAAGTATTATTACAAGTCATGGTTGAATTTGACGTGAAGTTTATCGTCTTTTCCTCAACAGCTGCAACGTACGGTGAGCCTGAAGCTGTGCCAATTACCGAAACGATGCCGACAAACCCAACGAATACGTATGGGGAAACGAAGCTAACCATGGAAAAAATGATGAAATGGGCCGCTAAAGCACATGACATTCATTATGTGTCTTTGCGATACTTTAATGTTGCCGGGGCTCGACAGTCTGGTGAAATTGGCGAGGATCATCGTCCTGAAACACATCTCGTCCCTATTATTTTGCAAACAGCACTTGGACAGCGTTCCCATATCACGATTTTTGGCGATGATTATGCAACAGAAGATGGGACGTGTATTCGTGACTATGTCCATGTCGATGACCTGATTCAGGCGCATATTCTTGCCTTAAATTATTTGCGAAACGGCGGAGAAAGTGACATTTTCAACCTCGGAAGTAGTCAAGGATTTTCAGTCAAGCAAATGGTTGATGCCGCCCGGAAAATCACTGGAGAAGCGATACCTGAACAGATCGGTGAGCGCCGAGCTGGTGACCCTGCGAAGCTCATTGCATCGTCTGATAAAGCAAAGCGTATCCTAGGCTGGAATCCAACGCGGACTTCAATTGAAACGATTATGCAGGATGCCTGGGAATGGCATCAGGCCAATCCGACGGGCTATAAAGCGGGTGAGACAGAATGATTCATCAGCATATCGCTGGCTTAATCGAACGTGCCACGGATGTCGGTTTAATCGAAGAGATGGATCACGTTTATGTGCGAAATCAGCTATTCCATATGCTCGATATAAAGCACGTTCCAGAACATGTTCCTAATGCGACGAACGATTCGATCCCTAATATTCTTGAGGCGATCGTTGCTTATGCAATTGAGCACGACGTTATTGAAGATGTGTTCGATGATAAGGAAATGTTCATGGCAAATGTTATGAACATCTTTATGCCGCATCCCTCTACCATTCACGACACGTTTTATAAAAAATATGACCAATCACCAAGAGAAGCGACGGATTATTTTTATCATTTAAGTAAGCATAGCAACTACATCCAGATGAATCGCATTCAGAAGAATGTTCATTTCAAGGCGAATACGGTTTATGGTGAGCTTGACATTACGATTAATTTGTCAAAGCCAGAAAAAGACCCAGAGCAAATCAAGCGGGAACGGGAAATGAAAACAGACGTCAACTATCCTAAATGTGTCCTTTGTAAAGAAAACGAAGGCTATGTTGGCAGGATAGGCTATCCGGCACGTGCGAATCACCGGGTTATTCAAGTCCCACTCCAAGGGGAGAATTGGTATTTGCAGTATTCTCCATATGTGTACTATAACGAGCATAGTATTTTGCTTTGTGAAGAACATCGGAATATGAAGATTGACCGGACAACATTTGCCAGGCTGCTCGCTTTTATTGAACAGTTCCCTCATTATTTTATTGGCTCAAACGCAGACTTGCCAATTGTTGGCGGTTCCATTTTAAGTCATGACCATTATCAGGCGGGGCACTATGAGTTTGCGATGACACGGGCAAAACAGGCGTTTGCCTTTGAGATGAATGGTTTTCCTAATGTAACGGCTCGTATCATAGAATGGCCGTTAAGTGTGATGCGTTTACAATGTCGCGATCAGCACGAATTGGTAGCCGCTGCGGATCATGTTTTAGCGGCGTGGCAGCATTGGAGTGATCCTGATGCAGAGATCGCAGCTTTTACGGGTGACACGCCACATAATACGATTACACCGATCGCGCGGATGCGTGACGGTCAATATGAGCTAGATCTTGTGCTCAGGAATAATCGTACGAGTGACGAGCATCCAATGGGTATCTTCCACCCACATGAGGATGTGCAGCATATTAAGAAAGAAAATATCGGTTTAATTGAAGTGATGGGATTAGCGGTGTTACCAGCGCGATTGAAGGCTGAGTTGGAAGAGGTCAAACATGAATTGCTCGGTCGTCATAGTGATGTGCCAGACTATCATCAAGCGTGGACGAATGAACTGAAGGCTATGTACGGGACGTTAAAGGACGATGCAGAAGCGGATGCTGTGATTGAAAAAGAGCTCGGCAATAAGTTTGCCCGAGTCTTAGAGGATGCAGGTGTCTTCAAAAACGACGCAGCCTTCAAACGGTTTATCCAGCACTTGAATGACCAATGAAAGGTGTATCAAATAAAAAGGCTTGACATATAAGTCAAGTCTTTTTATTTGGAAATTTACGAGCTATAATTTTTTTTGTGTACGTTTGTTCTGAGTTGATTTTTTTTGTTTAAGGGCGCTTTGGTTGCGGGCATTTTTTCGATAGCCAGATGGTGTTTGATCGGTTTCTCTTTTAAAGGCTTGTGAGAAAAAGGATTGTGATGAAAAGCCGATAAAACTCGCTATTTCAGCGATTGTATGATCCGTCGTTTCGAGTAGAATTTGCGTTTCTTTAATACGCACATGATTTAAGTAGCCGATAGGTGAGATACCGATCTCTTCCTTGAAAATATGTGCCAAATAATATTTATTGATGTTACACGCTTTTGCTAGGGCATCGAGCGTGATGTCTTCACGGAAGTTTTGATTAATATAATGCTTTGCAAATGCAACCGCTTGCCGCATTTGTTGGGCATTGTTGTTTTGAACTTTAATATTTTTGGCGCGACGCAGCTTAACGATGAGGATTTCAATGATATTTTGACAAATGAGCTCATAATCCATGCGTTGGTGCTGGATTTCATAAATAATCTTATTTAAATAAAATAAGATATCGTCGCGATCACCCTGATAGGTAAACAATCCGATTTGCGAATCATTCCTTGGTAAGGAAAAGGAAATACCTTCAATTCCTAATGCGATATATTCAAGTGAATCTTTCGGATTTGATTTTTCCGTATGCTCAACGTTCGGGTTGATGATGACAAGGTCATTTTCCTTGACCGGAACTTCATGTGTCGGCAAAACAAACGCACCTTTTCCCTTAACGATATAAAATAGCTCCGTGAAATGGTGTGTATGTGACGTGCTGTGCCAGCCTTTATCATATTCAGAGTGTGTGATATACAATAGTTTGAAGGCAAGATCGACTTCAGGTAAATCATTTAATTTATACACTTCATGTGCCATCGAATTCACTCCAATTGTTAGAGTTTTAAATAGGTAGCAAAAATCCGTTTAGCCGTTATGATCGGCATGTAAGCGATTAATTGTGTCGTATGTCTGTTATTTTACTATCTACATAATCAAAAAGCAATAAACCTAAAAAAACCAACAATATGTTTATTGTGAAAGCGCTTCATGAACTGTACGATAAAAGTGTAGTTAAAACTAACCAGGGGGTTATGTATGATGAAATTAAAAAGTGTATTGTTCGCGTTGATACTTTTGTTGTTCATCGGTCTAGCAGGTTGTGGTGACGAGGATGCTGGTGCTGATAATAATTCAAACGGTAGTGCAGATGGAGACGATCAGGAAAAGGTCACACTTCATCTTGCAGCTTTGGAATCAGCATATGGTAAAGAGATGTGGGAAAACATTGCTGCTAATTATGAGGCTGCAAATGAAAACGTTTCGATTGAATTAACGATCGAAAAAAACATTGAAGAAGTAATTCGTCCTAAAATGCAAGCTGGAGATTACCCTGACGTATTTTTACTTGCAACGGATAGAGAACAAGCTCTAACTGAAACAATGATTAAAGAAAATGCACTTGAAAATTTAAATGATGTTTTGAGCATGAATGTTTATGGTGAAGACATTTCAGTTGAAGAAAAGATCCTTGATGGATTTACAGATACGCTAGCAACAAACCCATACGGTGACTTGAATACGTTCTTAGCACCGATGTTCTATAGCCCAACAGGCCTATTCTACAATGCGGCATTGTTTGAAGAAAAAGGCTGGGATGTTCCAGAAACATGGGATGACATGTGGGAGCTTGGTGAAAAAGCAAAAGAAGAAGACATCTCATTATTCACATACCCAATTGCGGGTTACTTTGATACATTGATGCGCTCTATGTTATATGCTGCAGGTGGACCAGATCTGTTTAATGCGGCTATGACGTATGAAGAAGGCGTGTGGAACACAGATGAAGCACAGCAAGTATTGGAAACGGTTGAAAAATTAGCTGAGTATACACACCCAAATACAGTAGCTAATGCGAATCCAAACGATTTCACGAAAAACCAGCAGCTCGTTTTAGATAACGAAGCGTTGTTTATGCCAAACGGTAGCTGGGTCGTTGGTGAAATGGAAGAAGCACCTCGAGCAGACGGATTTGAATGGGGCATGATGTCTGTGCCAGCATTTGAAGAAGGTGCGGATCGTTACGCCTTTACATTCTTTGAACAAATTTGGATTCCAGAACAAGCAGAACAAAAAGAAGCAGCAAAAGAATTTTTATCATACCTCTACTCTGATGAGGCTGCTGAAACATTCCTAGAAGCTGGAGCTGTTCAACCGATTGACGGTATTGTTGAGAAGCTAGAAGACCAACAACAGTTATTCTACAGCATTTATGAAGAAGGTGCTTTACCAGCAATGGGTACATTTGCTTCAACTGAGCCTGTACCAGGAGCAAGCATAAGTGATGAATTGTATGGTAAAGTCGACAGCATCATGGCTGGAAAAATTACCGTCGAGCAATGGCAAAAAGACCTTGAAGACGTGAGTGGTAAGCTCCGACCTGCTATGAACTAAACATGTACGATTAATTGAATGAAACAATCAATAAGGCGGCAACCATCTGTAATAGATTAGCCGCCTTATTTTCTTAAAGAGAGGTGAGCACAGTGAGTAAAAAAATGTCCAGAAATATATTTATTACGGTCTGTATATCACCGGCCATCATTTTATTTACTCTATTTATGGTTGTCCCGACTTTTGAAGTGTTTCGCATGTCTTTATACAACTGGGGAGGACTATCTAACACGAAAGAGTTCGTCGGGCTCGATAACTTTAAAATTTTATGGAATGACATGAACTTCATCCAATCATTTCAGAATTCGATTTTATTAATTGTGCTGGTTGCGATTATTACGCTCGTTCTAGCGGTTTTCTTTGCGGCAATCTTAACAAAGGAAAAAATCGTAGGAACGAACTTTTTCCGGATTGTGTTTTACATTCCTAACATTTTATCAATTGTTGTTATTGCTGGGATATTCTCTGCTGTTTACGATCCTAAAAGTGGGTTGTTAAATAGTGTGTTCGACGTTTTAAGTATCGATGGCTTAAAGCAAATGTGGCTTGGGAATCATGATATCGTTATTTATAGTGTTGCAGGCGCGCTCGTATGGCAAGCGATCGGCTATTACATGGTCATGTATATGTCAAGTATGGCAAGTATTCCAGCAAGCTACTATGAAGCGGCTTCTTTAGAAGGTGCCGGGAAATTAAAACAGTTTACGAGTATTACATTGCCACTTATTTGGAATAACATTCGCACGACACTCACGTTTTACATTATCAGTACGATTAACTTAAGCTTCTTGCTCGTTAAGGCGATGACTGGTGGCGGTCCAGATGGATCAACGGAAGTATTTCTGTCTTATATGTATGCACAAGCTTACGGAAACTCGACGTATGGTTACGGGATGGCGATTGGTGTTGTTGTCTTTACGTTCTCATTTGTCTTGGCAGCGATTGTTAGTCGCATTACGAAACGTGACGTGCTTGAGTATTAAGGAGGCATAGAGTGATGAACAAATCAAAAGGTATGCGTACTGAGACCCTTTTTAAAATATTTATCGTTGTAGCCTTAATCGGTCTTGCAATTTCAATTTTAATCCCTGTCGCTTGGGTGTTTTTAGCGTCGATTAAAGAGAATAAAGAGTTTTATAGTAATCCGTGGGCATTACCTGAAGGCTTTTATTTCCAGAACTTTATCGAAGCATTTCAAGAAGCGCAAATGGGATCCTATTTATTAAACTCCGTCATTGTAACGGCGTTAGCACTTGTATTCTTGCTCGTGGTCGCACTTCCTGCTGCTTACGTGCTGTCGCGTTTTAAGTTTACGGGTAGTCGTTTCCTCAATTCTTTTGTTAAAGCGGGGCTATTCATTAATGTCAGTTATATCGCTGTTCCGATTTTCCTTATGCTTCTAGGCTGGGATTCCGGTATTCGCACTTTGCTTGATGAAGGCTTGTTTTTAAACAATCGCGTTGTGCTCGCTTTAATTTATGCCTCAACAGCATTACCGTTTACAATATTTCTTTTGTCGAGTTACTTTGAGACATTGCCGTCTGACTTTGAAGAGGCAGCAGGTATTGATGGTGCAGGCTATTTCCGTACGATGTTTTCCGTCATGCTTCCAATGGCGGCACCGAGTATTACGATCGTCATTCTATTTAACTTCTTATTGTTTTGGAATGAATATATTTTAGCTTTGACGTTAATGCCGGGTGATCACAAAACATTGCCGGTTGGACTATTGAACTTATTAGCAGCTGAACGGGCAGCCGTGAACTATGGACCGATGTATGCCGGGATGGTCATTGTCATGCTGCCGACGTTAATTTTATATATCATCGTGCAAAAACGGTTAACGCAAGGAATGACCGTTGGCGGCGTGAAGGGATAGGTGGTTTCCATGCAGAAAACAACTGGTAGAGTAACATTACCGAGTGAACAAAATTTTTTCAAAGAAACGAAGGAACTAATGACGCGCTGGGGTGCTGATGCCATTCGCGACAGTGATGGCACAAAGCTTGATGAGGACATTAAACAGCTCGACGCTCGAATCTATTCCAAATATTTCGTTGCGCGTGGTCAAAATGAGTTTATTAAACAACATCCTGAGGAAATTCAACAAATTTATCTGATGTCACAATATAATATGGCGAAGGATCAGACGGTTAAAATTGCGTTTCTGGAAGGCTATTACGAGGAGCAAATCAGAGCCGATTATGTGCACGATCCGAAGCAATGGTGGGAAGTCATTGATCGCACGACAGGTGATGTCGTTGAATCAGCGAGCTGGCATGTCGATCAAGATCATAACCTCGTTGTCATAGAGAATGCGATACCGTGGCATGAATACACTGTTTCCTTTTTAGCTTATATGACGTGGGACCCTACACATATGTACAATCATATTACGAATGATTGGGGTGACCAGCCACATGATATTCCATTTGATGTGCGCCAGCCTCACTCAAATCAATTCGTAAAAGAGAATTTGAAAAAGTGGCTCGCCCAAAATCCTGACACCGATGTTGTGCGGTTTACGACGTTTTTCTATCATTTTACATTAGTGTTTAATAACTTAGGTAAAGAGAAATTTGTCGATTGGTTCGGCTATGGCGCGAGTGTATCGGTTGCAGCGTTAGAAGCATTTGCTAAAGACAAGGGCTATCGTCTACGTCCAGAAGATATCGTTGACGAAGGCTATTATAATTCAACGTTCCGTGTGCCTTCTAAAGCGTATTTAGATTATATTGACTTCATTCAACGTTTTGTTGCTGAGGAAGTCAAACAATTGGTCGATATTGTCCATGACAACGATAAAGAAGCAATGATGTTTTTAGGCGACAACTGGATTGGGACTGAGCCATATGGTGACTATTTTAAACAAACCGGAATTGATGCGGTTGTTGGTAGTGTAGGAGACGGTGCGACGCTCAGGGTGATCGCTGACATTCCACACGTGTCTTATACAGAAGGTCGTTATTTACCTTACTTTTTCCCTGATACATTCTTTGAAGGCAACGATCCAGTCATTGAAATGAATGACATTTGGTTAAAGTCAAGACGCGCACTCTTGCGGAAACCGCTTGATCGAATTGGGTTCGGTGGGTATCTCAGCTTAGCTGCAAAATTCCCAACGTTTGTTGAGTACGTTGAAAATATGACAGATGAATTCCGTGACATCCATGGCATGATCAAAGGTGTGACGCCTCACACGGAACTCAAAGTAGCCGTATTAAATGCATGGGGGAAATTAAGAACGTGGCAAACACATATTGTCGCGCACGGAAAATGGTATAAACAAGCGTATTCCTATCATGGTATTTTAGAAGCGTTGAGCGGACTACCAGTAGATGTAACGTTTATCAGCTTTGAAGATGTCGTTAATAATGGCGTGCCAAAGGATGTCGATGTCATTATTAATGCAGGTGATGTTGGGACAGCATTTTCCGGTGGAGAGAAATGGAACAACGAAAAGCTACTGGCAACTTTAAGAGCATGGGTTGATCAAGGTGGCGGATTTATCGGTGTTGGCGATCCATCTGCAACACATCGAGAAGGGCGCTTCTTCCAGCTGGCGAACGTGCTCGGTGTCGATAAAGAACTCGGGTTCGGTTTGTCGACGAATAAATATTTCACTGAAACGACGACAGGTCATTTTCTATCTGAAGACATATCAAACTATGACTTTGGGGAAGGCATGAGACATGTTTATGCTTTAAGTGAAGAAACCGATATTATCGTTCATACAGATGATGGTGTCCAGCTATCAAGTGCTTCATTTGGAAGCGGGCGTGGCATTTACATTTCTGGTTTACCATACAGCCATGACAATTCACGCTTGCTGCTTCGTGCGATGTATTATGGGGCACATAAAGAAGATGACTTCTACAAATGGTACGCCTCTAATGTCCATTGCGAGGTCCATGTGTATCCAAGCATCGGCAAGTATGCCATCGTGAACAATTCAAATGACGTACAGGTGACAGATGTGTACGATGGAAAGGGTCAGAAGCATTCCCGGACTTTACAGCCTAGCGAATTGGTATGGGAGGTCATTTAAATGAATGAAACAGTATCACGTATTTTAAAAGTGGTCTTCTTTTTCTTCTGTATGTTTTTAATCGTCTTTGGTCAACGGACTGTTGGTAAAGGATTTTTATTGATGCAATTAATCGGTTTAGCAGGACTCCTCGTTTTACTGTGGAATTATAATCGGAAATTTGTTTAAATTAAATACTAGAGGGTGGGTGCTAGAAAGCGAGTCTTTCTATGCGCTCACCCTTTAGGTCATCATGGGGATTTATGAAGAAAGGGGCATGTAACATGAAATATGCGATTGGTATTGACATTGGCGGTACGAAAATTGCGTGTGGCATTGTGAATGATCAAGGTGACGTCATTCAACAAGAAACCGTTAAAAGTGACCCGTCTGATCGGGAAAAGATGTTTTCACAAGTGGTTCGTTGTGTCAACCAGCTCATGAACCATTCGAGCATATCAATGGATCAAATATGGGGCATTGGTGCTGGCGTTCCGGGAAAAATTGATCGTGAAAAGGGCATCGCCGTTTTTCAAAACAACTTACCGTGGTCTAATTTTCCATTTGTCGAACGCATTAAAGATGTTTTTAACATAGAACGGGTTGTCATAGATAACGATGTTTACATGGCTGCATTTGCGGAATGGAAACAAGCCCAACTGCAAAAAGGGTTATTCGTTTATATGACGGTTAGTACAGGCATTTCTAGTGCAATTATTCAAGATGGTGAATTTATCCGTGGTGCTGGTTTTGCTGGCGAAATTGGTCTTGTCCCAGTTTCAACAAGCACGGCTGTTACACGTTTAGAACAAGCAGCATCAGGGCCGGTGTTAGCGCAACAGGCCAATGAGCGTTTTGCAACGGATACGATGACTGGAGAAGCCTTGTTTGCTGCGTATTATGATGGAGATCTAGAAGCAAAGGCGATCGTTGATGAAGCTGCTGAATCACTGACACAAGGCATTTATATGATTAATAGTTTATTAGATCCACATCAGATCGTCTTTGGTGGCAGTGTCATCGCCCATAATCCAACGCTTTTAGATGTGATTAAAGACAAGCTCGATGGTTATTTAATCGATGAACAAAAGCATATTCTACAAGGGATGACGGTGAGTCAACTCGGTAACCAGCAAGGTATTATTGGGGCAGGTCGCAGTGTTTTTGATGCGTTTAAATGAGTGTGAGGGAGACCATTCAAGTGTTTTGCGTGCGTTATGTGAATGGTTTTTGTCAAGTGATTCATTAAAGCGTGTGTGGCCTGTTGTCACACACCATATCATCAAGAAAGGGGATCATGATGGAATCAAAACCAAACGTGCTCCTTATTATGGTTGATCAAATGCGGGCAGATTGCTTAAGTATTTTAGATCATCCTGTCGTAGATACACCAAATTTAGATCAGCTTGCACGTGATGGGGTCCTGTTTAAACAAGCCTATGCCGCAACACCGTCTTGTGTACCTGCACGGGCTTCTGTTTTGACAGGGATGTCTCAGACGTCAACCGGACGTGTCGGATATGAGGACAAGGTGCCGTGGGAATATGAGCATACGATGCCTGATGCGTTTGCCAAAGCGGGCTACCATACTCAATGTATTGGGAAGATGCATGTATATCCGACCCGCAATTTATGTGGGTATCATAATATCTTACTTCATGACGGTTACATGCATTACAACCGGTTTAAGCATACGACGAAAACGCATGAATCCTTTGAGCAAACCGACGATTATTTACCATGGCTACGTGAACGGGCTGGTGCGCATGTTGATTTAACCGATTTAGGACTCGATTGTAATTCGTCAACGGTTGCTAGGCCATGGACTTTGCCTGAAGCCTTGCATCCGACGAACTGGGTCGTTACGCAATCAATTGATTTTCTAAGACGGCGTGACCCGACAAAGCCATTCTTTTTGAATATGTCGTTTGTCAGGCCGCATCCACCTTTTGATCCACCTCAAGTCTATTATGATATGTATAAGGATTTAGAACTATCAGATCCACCAATTGGGGATTGGGCCATGACAGAAGATGAGGAACGGGCTGGTCTTAATCCTGTGACGGCAAAAGGTAAGGTACCTAAGCAACGCTTAAAGCAAGCCCAGGCAGCGTATTATGCCTTAATTACTCATATTGACCATCAAATTGGTCGCTTCTTGATGGCGATGCAGGAATATGGTGTTTACGATGATACGGTTATTTTATTTGTTTCGGATCACGGCGAATTGCTAGGTGATCATAACTTGTTTAGAAAATCTTTGCCGTATGAGGGCAGTGCAAAAGTGCCGTTCATAATTTCAGATCCTGGTCAACTATTGAATGTCGAAAAGAATACACAGCTGGACCAGGTGACAGAGCTGCGAGATATTATGCCGACGTTGTTGGACATTGCTCACATTGCTATTCCTGAAACGGTTGACGGGAAGAGCTTGTATACACTATGGAAAAAAGAAGATACAACTTGGCGTGACTATATCCATGGTGAGCATGAGCACGGAGTACAGAGCTATCATTATATTACCGATGGCAAGGATAAATACATTTGGTTTTCACAAACAGGTGAAGAACAGTTTTTTGATTTGGTCAAGGACCCTCATGAATGCGTTAATCTGATGCCGAATTCAGAATATGTTGATCGAGTGAACATGAGACGAAGTCAATTAATCCAAGAACTCATCGATCGGGAAGAAGGCTATACAGATGGCAAAGAACTGTTCGTGGGAAGAGTTGTCAAACCAACATTAGAGCAGTGACCACACACAATCGCCCTCCTTACGGAAATATGAAGGAGGGCTTTTAAAGTACAATTGTAGATTTATTGTCTGTAGAGCGCTACTATTTTAAATAGGAATGCTTTACAGGTGTACGTGGCGGTTGCTACGCAACAAAAGACCTTTGCCTGTCGGCAACGTTGCTAACGCAACGAAAGTGCTTCGCCTATTCAGGCGATTCCAAAACAGAACGGAAACAATCTCCGGTTCTTCCCATTCCGTTTCGGTTAAAGTTTGCACTTCGTGAAAAGAAAGGGGGAACTTATCATGGCTATCTATCATTTTTCTGTCCAAGCCATTTCAAGAGGAAAAGGACAATCGGCAGTCGCTTCGGCTTCTTATTGCAGTGGCGAAAGGCTTTTACTGGGTTTATAGATTAGAAAAATGTGTTCAAAAAAAGAATACAAAGATATTCATACGTGAATACAACTAATTCTGCCTAAAGACAATCCTCTGACATCAGGACATTACAAATAACGCATATTGATGAAATTAGCTATTTTTGTCGAACGAAAGTTTCCATTTTTTAAAGGGAATTGTATATAGCAAAGTAGAATTATTACTAGAGATAATAGTTTTTATAATAAGTATATTGGGGTAAGCACATGAAAAAAAGTCTAATTTTGATTGTTTTCAGTCTTATTATCTTACTTGGTGGATGTATTAATTCAAAATCAGATAATGATAAACAATCAGCAGTAGCTACAACAAATTTATCGGTTGAAGTATCCCTAAATGAGGCAATCTCTATTGCCTACCAGAATGCAGTGAATTGGGATAAGAAAGCACAATTATATAGGGGTACAAGTGTTGATAATGATGAAGGGATAACCGGGGGGGATGGAAAACGAAGATATTGGGATATATTATTTGGCATACCAGACACGAATAAGATTTTTTTAGTGCAAATACAAGATGCAGAAATTAAAAAAGCGATAGACATAACAAGTGAAGATGACACACCTATACCAAAGAATTATTTTATAGACAATTCGGAAATTAAATTTGATACTCCCGAACTTTTAAAAAAAGCAAAGGAGATCACTGAACTATATCCAGGTGATGATTGGGCAAAAGGGTACAACTTTAGAATTGCAAAAGATATTGATAAAAGTGTAATTCTTATTGATGTTATTGGTTGGAATAAAAAACGGGATGAAATGAAAGGTTTACAATTTAATGCAAATACTGGTGAATTATATAAAAATATAGAAGGGTCAGGATGAAAAAAGTGTTTTTTGCCATATCTATCATACTACTAAATATAGTGTTATTTGCTGGACCAACTATGGCAGCTACTACCCATTATAATCAAGATGTTACTGCATATGTAGGGAAAAGAGAAGGGCATGGAGGTATGCTGTTTCCAAACGAACAATATGAAACCGTTGCTATACACCAAAAAAGTTCTTCAGATAGGAATCCAATTTATAAATTTGGAACAACTCTAAGAACCCATTCAGCATTAAACTTACCTGGTTATGGAACGAAAAGTGTCTTCACCATTACTGATACAGGGGATTTATTTGGAATACATTCGAGATATTGGTTTGATGTGTATTTCGGTACTGATACTACTACTAATAGGAAAAATGCAAATACATTTGGAACTAATAATAATATACCAGTTACGTATACCGTTTATAATTAATTTTAAATTAATAAGTTTTAGCTTCTGAATTATTAAGAATAAAAAGTCCATAAAATACATAAAACCGATTTGCTTTTTTAGGGAAGTGGTTTTATGTATTTTATAAGGGACTCTATCTATTTAGATCAATGCTAAAAGCAGTTTCATAGCTTGACTTAGCAATAAGGTTACCGATACGGTTAACCATTTGTTTTCCCAATAAGGCAGAGATTTATTTAAGGATTGGATATGCTAATTTTGATGATAATGTTGTTATTTCTTTGTATCTTTCTTGATTCTTTAAAAAAAGTAACCCCCCTTCCTTTTTATTCCAAAAGGGTACTCTATACCTATCGAATTTCTAATTACTTTATAAACAAAATTAATCAAGGAACAGCAAAATGCCAAGTAAATTTCGACTTTTATTAAGATAATTCAAGTTGATCTTCAAGTGTTTTTGGTTTTGTTTTACTTTTAGTTTTTCTATTTTGTCCTGTTTGCTGACGTTCCATTGAACGTTGGGCTTGTTCAATTCCTTGAACGATACCACTAAATATATCTGAGCTACTCCTACCCTTACTATCGGCATGTCCAGGGGTAAAATTATGGTTCTTAGATGCTTCTTTAAACTCCTGAACGGAAATTTCCCTACCTGCTTCTTTATTGACAGAATCAATGGATTTGGCAGTCTTGTAGTTGATATGAGCCATTTCAGGCTGATTTGGGTACTTAGATGCAACTTTCTGAATGAATTTACCTTCCATGATTGATTTTGCTTTTCCTAGTACATCACGTTCATTTCTTAATGCCCTACGTTGATTTTGATTATCTTCTAATAGTTTAGGTCGTTCTGCAGAGTGCTTTTGATAAATAGCTTTAAATTCGGATTCATTACTGAATTTATATTTCTGCTGATAAGACACTAGCTTTTGGTTGGCACGAGAAATCAACGTGGCTTTGCCAGTAGAACTTTCTCATGGCCAACAAAAAGAATTAATTAAAAACTATGCAAAAGAACAGTTTGTGATTACCGTTAGATCATACAAATAGAGCTATTCACTCTACGAACCATTCATTAATAAGGTCTCTATTGTCGTCAATCCAATGTTGAGCGCCTTCAGCTTCTGAACTTGCACCTTCAACAGCTGCCATTAAGCTTCCTAACTGATCATCTTCAAGAAAAAATGTATCAAACCATTTAACGACATCTGGATGATCTTTTTCTAATTCAAGACGTGAGGCGTAATAGATTTCTTCAGAATCTCCATATAAGTTTTTTGGATCATCTAACATTTTTAAATCCAAATTGGCGAACGATGAGTGTGGTTTCCAAAGCGTTACAACAATAGGTTCTTCGTTGTCATATTTATTATTTAAGTCTGCCAACATAGCCGGTTCCGAAGCACTTGTTAACGTAAAGTCTAAATTATATTCAGCTATAACATCTTCCGTGATGCTCATTATACTAGATCCTGGATCAATACCGACAATATTAGAATCGAATAAATCCTTGATGTCATTTAAGTCAGTGATACTATTAATGTCTGTCATATAAGATGGAACAGTAAGCGCTAGAGCTGTTCCTTTATACCACGTATCACGTAATTCAATATCATCCTTATATTCTTCGTAATATGATTGGTCAGTGCTAGGTAGCCAAATCTCCATACCTATATCCAAATCATTTGAGGCAAGTCCTTGATACATGACAGCCTTTTCAACCTGAACCAGCTCTGTGTCATAACCTTTTTCGTCGAGCAAAATTTTCCACATGTTTGACACAGCGATATTTTCAGCCCAGTTATTCATCCCAATTTTTATGGTTCCCTTCTCTAGTTCTTCCTCTTGTTCATTAGAGGTATTACAAGCAGTGAACAGAAGTAACATGGTGGCTACTATAAGCATTGAATAAAATCTTTTTCTTGTGAGCATTGACATATCCCCTTTTAAAATGTGTGTGTATTGTTCTGTCTATTGTCATACATTAAAACACTAATTCATTTTTTAAAGATTCTCAACCGTGATTAGTGAGCACAAATACGCATATTTAGGGGTAAAATACGTCATAAAGATATAACAGGCAATTACTTACATATCCACATCATAATGCTTGTTTAGTCATTCTTATGGAAATTGTTGTTAGGATCTTCTAGTATATTGGAAGCAATGTACAAAAAAGGTATGCTTGATTAATAGCATGAAATAGTAAAAAGTATGTGATATGAACATGCTGGCCTGCGCATCGTGGAAATTAGTATTGAAAGGAGATCTTTTATGAGCAGTCGTTATGAAATGGAGAAGCTATGGAGACGTGAAAAGTATGGTGTGATGTTTCATAGTCAGACGCATTATATTCAAGTGAGAAATGTTTTAAAAACAAAATGTACGATAGAGGATGTAACACGTTTAATTGATGATGCTAAACAGATCGAGCCAACAAAAGGTTCCGTCCTAAATACATATCAGCATATGTGGGGTTATTTTAAAAAATATGCAACCGAAGATGAGAAAGCAGCGTACAAGCAAAATACGCTTTATTTTGAACGAGATGAGGTACGAGCAGACGTTTTATTGCGCTTAATTCTGTCACTCGCTAAAAAATATGAGGTTGATTACTTGTTGAATAGCTCATTGCTTATAAGCTTAGATGAATGACATTGTTACAAATAAACACAAACATTTAAGCACATATTTAAATCAAATTTCATATATGATTAGGTGGAAGTTATCAAAAGAGGTGACTTCCTTTTTTCGGTTTCTTAAAACATAAATCTAAAATTTAACGCATATACTAACGTTGTTTGATTCAAGAATGGCCCGCATAGTATTTATGACCACCTTATACTTAAGGTTTGAGAGGTGAGAGATCTTTTAACATTATGGTTGTCATGTTTTCAAGAACAACAGCATCACTATTGATTAAATTTAACATAGGTTATTGCTTGTTAGAACAGTAAAGACATATTATAATAAAGATGTAAACTTTGTGAAATGTTGAGCAAACTATTTGTGGAGGGATTAATTATGAGAGCAGCAGTCGTTAGTTCTGATAAAGACAAGCTTGTCGAAGTAAAGGAAGTTTCGTTGCGTCCGTTAGAACCCGGAGAAGCATTAGTTGATATTGAATTTTGTGGCGTCTGTCATACAGACCTGCATGTTGCCAAAGGTGATTTTGGTGATGTGCCAGGACGCGTCCTTGGTCATGAAGGCGTAGGCGTCGTAAAAGAAATTGCAGAAGGTGTAACAAGTCTGAAAGTAGGCGACCGTGTCAGTGTTGCATGGTTCTACGAAGGCTGCGGTCAGTGCGAATATTGTGTGACAGGCCGGGAAACGTTCTGTCCATATGTAAAAAATGCCGGCTACAGTGTTGATGGGGCGATGGCTGAGCAATGCATCGTTGCAGCTGATTATGCCGTGAAAGTTCCCGATGAGTTGGATCCACAGCAAGCAACAAGTATTACGTGCGCTGGTGTGACGACGTATAAGGCGATAAAAGTAGCAGACGTTCATCCTGGTGAATGGATCGTAATCTTTGGTGCTGGTGGACTTGGTAACCTTGCTGTTCAATACGCGAAAAAAGTATTTAATGCAAAAGTGATCGCGGTTGACATTAATGATGATAAATTGCAGCTCGCAAAAGAAGTAGGCGCTGATTTAATTTATAACGCAAAAACGACTCCGAATGTTGATGAAGCCATTCAAAAAGATGTCGGTGGAGCGCATGCGGCAGTGGTAACAGCTGTATCAAAAGCAGCCTTTAACCAAGCAGTCAATTCCGTTCGCAAAACAGCTAAAGTGGTTAACGTAGGTCTTCCACCAGAAAAAATGGATTTAGACATCATTAAGAGCGTTCTTGATGGGATCGAGGTTATCGGTTCACTTGTAGGAACACGTAAAGACCTCGAAGAATCATTCATGTTTGGTGCAGAAGGCAAAGTTATACCAGTCGTTCAACCACGGAGACTTGATGAGATTAACGACATTTTCCAAGAGATGGAAGATGGAACGATACAAGGTCGAATGGTTATTGATATGAGTTTGAAGTAAAGAATTTTGAGGTAAGATCGAAATGGGAGCACATCAGATGTATGTGCTCCCATTTTTTTGTGTAGGAAGCGTGGGTTACTCCTCCGATTCGTGTCGAACCGACATGAAAAAAACGTTCATTATTGTTCAAGAATAAAGATTTTTGATATTCATTTCAAGTCACAACGACCACAACCCAAGTTCAATTATTTTAGGTTGTGGAATTTTTAATGTGTCGGTGCTAATATAGTTTTAAAGAATCGTTGAATCGTTCGGATTATAATGAGTACAAAGATTAGATTACAATTGGAATTAGGTTCATATTTTAAAGAGGGTAACATAGGTGTCACAAACATAACAAATAGGAATTATAAAAGCGCTTTCTTATGCTTCGTATGCTGAAGTTCTTCAGAAAATCGCTCAAGCCATTACTTAATCCCAGTCTCCAATTATCCTCGTATTCTAATTTAAATGTATAAGGTTAGTGAGCAAAGAATAGGAAAGCTGAGCCTCTCTTTCGTGTTCTGAGTGCGTATATAAAAAAGGAGGTGTCATTAGTGGTTGAAAATATTCCAATTATACAAAGTCAGCTTGCTCCGCCACCGTATAGAGCGGAATATGTTCAACGAAGTCAATTGAATAAAAAGCTACTGAAGATCCCCAAGGTATCGCTCTCAATCATATTTGCTGGTGCAGGTTATGGTAAGAGTACGGCATTATCTTTGTTTGCACATCAATTATATTCAAACGTGTGTTGGTTCTCCATATCAAGGTTAGATGAAGATATTTTACCGTTCTTAACAAAAGTCTTTTATGCGATTCAACAAACACATCCAACGTTTGGCAAACAATTTAAAGAAGAATTAACGGACCTCCATTCTTATGTGACGACAGAGCACCTTTATATATTGGCATCAGCTTTTATTAATGACATCCTTCAGCTTAAGGAACGTGTTGTCCTCGTTTTAGATGATTTTCATCACGTTCATGCTTCGGCTGATATCGAAACGTGGCTGCAATTTATCTTGGAGTATATCCCTTCGAACTTGAGTATCGTTTTGTCAAGTCGCTCTCGACCGCAGTGGGACATGGTAACAGCACTGAAGGTAAAAGGTGATGTGCTCGAGATATCAGAAAAAGATTTGATGTTATCTAAAGAAGATATGTCATTTGCTTTAGAGGATATGTATGATTTGAAAATGGACATGAGCGATGTTGAAGATATGTTTGCATTAACGGAAGGATGGGCAATTGCGTTCAATATGCTGGCTCAGCAAGTTGATGCCGGTACGCCACTTCAATCTATATGGCGAAACAAGCAGACTTCATTAAAGGATTTATTCGATTATTTGGCTGCTGAAGTCCTCTCAAAACAGCCAGAGCAGCTGCAGCAATTTATGTTGCAGTCGAGTGTGATAGAAGAGCTCCATGCCGAACTGTGTGATAACGTACTCGATCTTAGTCAGTCTGATGAGATGTTGAACAGTCTTGTCGAAAAAAGCTTATTCGTTGTAGAAGGGCATGAACGAACATACCGTTTTCATGCTTTATTTAAGTCATTTCTAGAAAATAGATTACGCCAAATGGATCAAGCGTTATATGAGGCATTGAATATACGTGCAGCGGATTATTTTGAGGCTAAACAGGATTGGGATGCTGCACTGCTTCATTATCTAAAAGTAGAAAAACATGATAGGATAGCGCAAATCATTAGTGAACAAGGGTTCGTTATGCTTGCTACAGGAAGACTTCAAAGCTTGTATGAACGGCTTACTGAAATTCCGGAAGAACAAAAGCATATATATCCAGTTTTGTATTTTTTTCAAGGAGAGATTGAACGCTATCGTTCATTGTATGAAGAAGCAGAACGACACTATGAAAAAATGATTCGGATTATTCCTGAATACGATGAAAGTCATTTTCATTTGATCGGCCTTGCGTTTGAAGGGAAGGCGCGTATTTATTTAGATACGATTCAGCCGGATAAAGCAGAGCGTTTTGTAAAACAAGCGATCTACTTTCAAGAAAGAGTAGGTGCATCAAAAGCAGAAATGGCCAAGCTTTATCAGCTGATGGCAGAAAATTTATTGAACGCTGGACAAGCTACGAAGGCTGAATCATGGTTTAATCGGGCACAATTACTTGATTTACCAATGGAAGAAAGTAATTTACAAGCCCGCATATATTTACGAACAGGGCGCCTAGAGAAAGCGAGAACATATTTACAAGGAACCGTACAACAGTCGTATTCGGTATCGTATGAGCATTTGCCACAGGCGCATCGTGAAACCGATATTCTTCTATCAATCATTCATGCGTTTATGGGAGACGCTGAAGAAAGTAAAAAACTAGCATCTAACGGTATTCAGCTAGGTGTTTCCAGTCAATCACCTTTTGTCGAAGCGTGTGGATGGATGAGGATGGGGCATGCTGTTCAGCTCCTCGATCGGTATGACATTAATTTGGCAGAGCAATGCTATTATACGGCGCTTAATATTATGGAGACGATTAATGTATCCAGGGGAAAAGCAGAGCCTTATATGGGGTTAGCAATTTTGTATGGTAAACAGCGTCAATATGATCGTGCAAAAGAAAGTGCGTTAAAAGGCTTAAAGGAAACGGAAGCCGTAAATGATCGCTGGCTGAGTGCTTTAATCAAACTGTGCTTAGGCATTACGGAAATATATAATGACCATTTCGATGAAGCAATCCCTCTTTTTGAAGACGTCCAGCAAAGTATGAATGACTGTGGCGATCGATACATTATGATGGCTACAGCTTTTTGGCAGGCATATGCTTACCATGAAAAAAATATGCAAGAAGCATTTGAGACAGCAATAACGACATTTTTACATCATATTCAAATCGAAAACCATCTCTTTTTTATAAAAGAACACACGATATTCGGGCCAACAGATTTACAAACGATTGGTCCGCTGCTTATAAAGGCAAAGACTTTAGAAATTGAACCACAGTCTGTCTCTCGTCTCATGCATGAGGTGGGTATAGATGATCATATGAGCACCCACCCTGGTTACACCTTATCCATTCAAACATTTGGTCCTTTGACCATCTGGCTTGGTCAAAACCAAGTTGGACCTCAAGATTGGCAGCGGGAAAAGGCAAAAGAACTACTAGCCTTGTTGGTCGTAAAGCGACACAGTATGTTGTTAAAAGAAGATATTTTACAGCAATTATGGCCAGAGGAAGATGAACAAACTGCAAATAAGAAGTTTAAGGTGACATTTAATACGCTGTTAAAAACGTTAGAACCGGCTCGAAAAGCACGAGAAACACCTTATTTTATCGCCCGAAAAGGAAGTGCTTATGGTCTTAATCAAGGTTTTGAATTGGATATTATTCAGTTTGAAAAATGCATGTCACAAGGTCTGGATGAGAAAGATCCTAGGTATGCAAAGGAATTATTAGAAAAGGGATTAGTGCTTTATCACGATGATTTCCTCGCGGATATGCGTCTAGCGGATTGGACAGTCAGTGAACGAGAGCGACTTCAGTTATTATATTTGCACGGTGCGGAAAAAATGGCACAGATTTCTGTTAGACTACTCGATTTTAAACAATGTATCGACTGGTGCGAACGGATCTTGACAATTGATCAAACGTGGGAAGAGGCTTATCGCTTAATGATGTATAGTTATTATCAAAACAATAATCGCCCGCAAGCAATTAAATGGTTTGAAAAGTGCTCTTATGTACTCCAAAAAGAGCTTGGTGTTGAGCCAATGGCACCAACCCAAGATATGTATCAGCTCATCATGGGACAAACACAGAAAATACGTGATTCATACGAAGATTAGGGTAGATGTTCATGTGAGCGTCAACTTTCCATCTGGAAATATTTCTGAAAAGACTATTATACAGTAGAAACGAACGGAATCGTTTCATTCAATTATTAAACTATCTCGGTCTAACAATCATGTGGAGGAGATGGTTTTTTTGTTTTGTAACTTCTTTGTAACTGCTTCCTTTTAAGATGATCATAGCAAAACAATTTATGAAAAAAGAGGGGGATTATACATGAGGGGAACACGCACACTCTGTTTAATGATCATGATGTTTGCTGTGATCATGTTTGTATCAGCTTGCGGAAATGATGAGGGGACGTCGGGTGATTCAGATGAGACGGTAAAAATTGGCGTTTTGGCTTCTTTAACAGGTGCATTGGAATCATACGGTGTTCAAACGAAGAGAGGATTTGAGCTAGGAATTGAATATGCGACAGATGGAACGGATGAAGTGGCAGGTAAGAACATTGAAGTCATTTTCAAGGATACTGAAACCGATCCAAAAGTTGCGCGCCAAAAGGCGTTGGAGCTGTTAGAGGATGAGAAAGTCGATTTTCTCGTCGGGTCATCCAGCTCTGGTGATACTTTAGCAGTGACCCCTTTGGCAGAGGAGTATGAACGGATTATGATTGTTGAGCCTGCGGTTGCTGATAGTATTACGGGGTCTGAATACAACGATTACATTTTCAGAACTTCACGAAACTCAACTCAGGATGCAATTGCCGCTGCTGCTGCCATAGCTGATGATGGTGTGAAGATTGCCACATTAGCACCAGATTATTCATTTGGAAGGGACGGGGTTTCAGCATTCGTAACGGCTGCTGAAGAGCTAGGAGCAGACATTGTTCATGAGGAATATGCTGATCAAACAGCAACAGATTTCACCGCTAATATTCAAAAAATCATAGAGGCAGACCCTGATTACTTATTCGTTGTTTGGGCAGGGGCGAACTCTCCATGGAATCAGATTTCGGATATGAGGCTACAAGAGAAAGGCATTCAAATTACAACAGGCGCGCCAGATATTGCAGCGCTTGGAACGATGAACCAATTAATTGGTATGAAAGGATTCTCCGTTTATTATCATACTTTGCCAGATAATGAAGTGAATGACTGGCTGGTAGAAAAACATAAAGAAAAATTCGATGGTGACGTCCCAGATTTGTTTACACCCGGTGGGATGACAGCGGCAATTTCAATTGTGGAAGCGCTGCAAAAAACAGATGGAGATACGAAAGCTGAAAAGCTGATTGACGTAATGGAAGGTATGGAATTTGACACACCAAAAGGGACGATGACATTTCGACCTGAGGATCATCAAGCGTTACAGTCTCTTTACGCGATTACATTAGAGGAAAGTGATGAACATGATTATCCTGTTCCAGTGTTAGATCGTGTATTAACCCCAGAGGAAACGGCACCACCAATTATGAATCAAGAATAAACTAGCCGGCCCCTACTTAAAATGAGGGGCCGACTTTAGACAAAGGGGGATCTAGATGGGGCCGATTTTAGAAACGCAATCATTAGGGATTAAGTTTGGCGGTCATCAAGCTGTTCATGATGTATCGCTCAAAATTGAAGAAAAAAAGTTTACGTCAATCATTGGACCGAATGGCGCTGGAAAAACAACTTTATTTAACTTGCTAAGTGGACAATTAGCACCGACAAATGGCTCGATTTACTTTAGAGGCAATGACATTACAAAGTTGTCGCCGCCAGTACGTACTCGACTTGGTATAGGACGATCCTTTCAATTAACGAATGTTTTTCCAAATTTAACCGTACTGGAAAATGTTCGTCTTGCGGTACAGTCTCAAGCGAATGTACGTTACCAAATGGTGGCTCACTTTCTCCATTATAAAAAATTCATACAAAAAGCAGAAGCCCTACTCGACAAAGTTCTGCTTTTGGATAAGGCCGACGCAAAAGCGTTTAATTTAGCTCACGGAGAAAAAAGAAAGCTGGAAATGGCGATGCTGCTAGCGTTAGATACAGATGTATTGTTACTCGATGAACCAACCGCAGGCATGTCGCTCGAGGAAGTACCAGCCATAATTGATGTGATTAGGCAGATTAAAGAAGAAGGAGACCGGACAATCATACTCATTGAACATAAAATGGATTTAATTATGGATTTATCAGATGACGTGCTCGTTTTGTTTCATGGTGAGTTGATTGCTCAAGGAACACCCGAAGCTGTCGCTGCTAATGAAACGGTTCAATCTGCCTATTTAGGGGGGATGTACGATGAACAGCTTACTTAAGCTAAACCAGGTTGAAGCTTATATCAATCAATATCATATTTTGCACAACATTTCGTTTGATGTTAGAGAAGGGGAAGTTAACGTATTGCTTGGTCGGAATGGCGCTGGCAAAACTACGACACTCCGAACAATAATGGGTCTAAATTCAGTTTCTAAAGGGACCATTACGTATGAAGGTGAGAATATTGCTAATGAGAAGCCACATATCATCGCCAATAAAGGTATTGGACTCGTTCCTGAAGATCAGGGGATATTCGCTGATTTGACTGTTGGGGAAAATATGAGTGTCGCAATGAAGCAAGAAAATGCTGAATCAACGAAGCGATTAGAGTGGGTTTTGGAGCTTTTTCCCGATCTGAAAAAATTTTGGCGCAAGCCTGGCGGTCAATTAAGCGGCGGACAAAAACAAATGCTGGCTATTGCTCGTGCTTATGTAAATGAGAATGAACTGTTATTAATTGATGAACCAAGTAAAGGACTTGCACCAGTTGTAGTCGAGAAGGTGACAGAATCCATTCAACAGATGAAGGATCAAACGACCATTTTATTAGTAGAACAAAACTTTTTAATGGCCAGTCAAATCGGTGATCGCTTTTTTATTATTGATAACGGTGAGACGGTGCATCATGGAGAGATGGAAGCACTGAAGACAGATAAAGCGATGATGAAAACATATTTAGGCATTTCTTAGGAGGGAGATGAAATGGATTTATTGTTCGTTTTATTAATTAATGGATTGGCAACTGGTATGTTAATATTCCTCCTTGCTGCTGGACTGACGTTAATATTCGGCTTAATGGATGTTTTGAATTTTGCGCATGGCGGATTGTTTATATGGGGTGCGTACAGTGGGGTCTGGATGTATCACGTGACGAATAGCTTTACTGTCGGCATAGCTGCAGCAATTGTAACAGGTTTAGTGATTGGACTTGTTACGGAAAAAGTGATCATTCGACCAGTTTATGGTAACCATATTCAACAAATATTAATTACACTCGGCTTCATGCTCGTCCTTCAAGAGTTGATTAAAGTTGTGTTTGGACCTAGTCAAAAGGCAGTTGCGCCGCCTGCATTTCTCGAAGGAAGTTTTATGGTCGGTGACATCGTCCTGATTAAATATCGGTTATTTATTATACTGATTGGTTTAGTCGTTTTCTTTGTATTTGCATATATATTCAAGCAAACACGCATTGGGCTGATTGTTCGTGCGGGTGTGATGAACAAAGAAATGGTCCAATCCCTTGGGATTAATATTAAGCTCGTTTTTATGGTTGTCTTTATGGTTGGTGCTGCTTTAGCTGCACTCAGCGGAATTTTACACGCACCTTATTCTGGTGTCATCTATGCTGAAATGGGACTAGAGTTTTCAATTTTAGCCTTTATTGTTGTGATTATTGGTGGAATGGGAAGTTTTAAAGGCTCACTCGTCGCAGCACTTCTCGTTGGCTGCATGCAAGCCTTTATGGCCTATTATGTTCCGTCACTCTCTCTAGCTACAAATATGTTATTAATGGTCATTGTCCTCGTTTTTCGACCACAGGGCCTATTTCCGGTGAAAGGGTGATGAAAAATGTTGCGTCATATGAATAAAGGAACGGTTATTTATTTACTTATGTTTCTTTTGCTCACTCTGTTGCCGCTAGTGGTTACAGGAAGAAGCATGCAATTTATTCTTATACAGATTTTTGTGTTTGGTATTTTCGCGATGAGCTATGACTTACTGCTGGGGTATACAGGGATTATCTCCTTTGGGCATGTCATGTTTTTTGGTATAGGTGCTTATTCTACAGCAATTATGTTTGATCGCTTTGAACCAACAGTCGGTTATTTAGTGCTCGCTGTTATCGTCGGAGTTGTTTTGGCTGGTATCGTCAGTTTTATTGCTGGCATCTTGACATTACGCTTAAAAAGTCATTATTATGCGATGCTCACATTGGCGTTAGCGGGCTTGTTTTTAGTCGCTGCTGAAAAGTGGACATCGTTTACAGGTGGCAATGACGGATTTACATTTGGATTACCAGATATTTTACGAGATTCAAACATGATATATTTACTCTGTCTCATCTCACTTGCATTGCTCTTTTTCGGGTTAAGACGTTTAACAGCGTCGCCGTTCGGAAAAGTGCTCATGGCGATTAGAGAAAATGAACAACGGGTAGAATCACTCGGTTATCACGTATTACATTATAAAGTCGTTGCGAGTGTCGTTTCAGGGGTTGTCGCTGCTTATGCTGGTGTTCTGTATATCATCTCACTACGCTTCGTTGATACGAGTGTCTTTGCAACAGATTTTACGATCGATGTCTTATTAATGACGATCATTGGAGGGGTGGGTACATTAATTGGCCCCCTTATAGGAGCGGGTTTAGTGGAATTTGCCCACCATTGGTTGTCGGGACTAGCTGATGTTCATTGGATTTTTGAACGTTGGATCATATTATATGGTACGGTATACATCTTAGTCGTCATCTTTTTCCCATTAGGAATTGTCGGGACAATACGGGCTAAACTGACGCGCCACCCGCTTCGTAAAAGAAATGATCTCAAAGGTGTTGGATCATAATAGGGCAAATCGGGTTATGTATACAGAGAACCGAAAAGCTATAATGGCTAGTTACTAAAGGCTGTCTGGAGACTGGAGGGTGAAAAATGGTATCAATAGGGATTAAGGGGATAGGGACTTATATACCTGAGCAAAGAATGACGTCACAGGAGTTAGCAGAGCAATCAGCTATTCCGGTGGATGTTGTAGAGACAAAGCTCGGGATTAAGGAAAAACCGATCGCTGGTCCTGATGATCATACAGTTGAAATGGGGGTACGCGCTGCAAAACGCGCGATTGCCAATGCAGAGATTGTACCAGCTGACATTGATCTCGTTATTTATATCGGGGAAGAGCATAAAGAATATTTATTGTGGACCGCTGGCATCAAGCTGCAATACGATGTAGGCGCAATGAATGCTTGGGCGTTTGATACTGCCCTTCGCTGTGGAACAACAATTATGGCATTGAAAATTGCTAAAGATATCATGACGGCCGATTCAGAGGTTGAAACGGTACTCTTAGCAGGCGGCTACAGGAATGAGGATTTTATTAATTATAACAATCCCCGCACTCGGTTTATGTTCAATCTTGCTGCAGGAGGTGGCGCGATCGTTCTTCAAAGGGATTATTCTAAAAATATACTACTAGAATCACACATGATGACGGATGGTGCCTTTTCTGAAGATGTCGTCGTCACAACCGGGGGAACCAAAAATCCCATCACACATGACACTTTAGCTGCTGGGCAATATCAGCTAGATGTAATTGATCCACCAAGTATGAAAAAACGTTTAGATGATAAATCGATGCGTAATTTTATTAAATGTATTGATCAGGCATTGGCGAAAAGTGGCTATACGAGAGCATCAATTGATTATGTGGCAATGCTCCATATGAAACGATCGGCGCACAGTTATATACTAGATCAGCTTGGTCTTGATCACACACAATCCATTTACTTAGAGCATTATGGACATATTGGACAAATTGATCAAATACTGTCTCTTGAGTTGGCTGAGAAGGAAGGGAAATTAAAAGACGGAGACATCGTTGTTCTCGTTTCTGCTGGTATTGGCTATGCATGGGGGGCAAATGTGATCAGATGGGGAGAAAGTGGAAATGAGGTGTGACGCCCATATCCATTAGTGGACTGGCGTCCTTATATATACGTGTTTAAATAATAGGAGGGGTTTTATGCACATAAGGACAGTGACCTTAACAAATGGTGAAAATATGGCCTATCGGGAAAGAGAAGGTGGAGAGGACGTACTGATTTTAGTGCATGGAAATATGACGTCCTCTGTTCATTGGGATGTACTGATAGAAAAGCTGCCTGCTAGATTTAAAGTGTATGCAATTGATTTGCGTGGATTTGGTGCGTCGAGCTACGTTGAACAGATTACAGATATCGCTGATTTTTCCAATGACCTTAAACAATTTGTTGATCAAATGGGATTAAGAGATTTCTCCCTCATAGGCTGGTCAATGGGGGGCGCTGTTTGTCAGCAGTTTTGTGCAGATTATCCGGATTACTGTAAGAAGTTGTTTTTATTGGCGTCTGCATCATCACGCGGCTATCCGTATTATGCCTCTGATGAACAGGGCATGCCTGACGTAACAAAACGTGTTACGACTTTGGAAGACATCTATGCAGATCAAAAATGGAAAATGATACAGGATGCGTATAACACAAACAATTATTCCATGTTGAAGCAGGTATGGGACATGCTCATTTATACAACAAAACAGCCGAATCCAGATCAGTATCAAATTTATTTAGAAGATATGACGACACAACGTAATTTGGCTGAATGTTATCAGGCATTAAATCGCTTTAATATAAGTAATGTTCATAATGGTCTCGTTCAGGGAGAAGACAAAATTAAGGCAATTAATATCCCTGTCATGATCGCTTGGGGCGAGAATGATCTCGTCGTTACAAGACAAATGACGGAGGAACTCATAGAAGATTATGGTCGGAAGGCACAGCAACAAGAATTAAAAAACTGTGGACATTCACCAATGATTGATGACCTTGACCAGTTGATCGATACAATAGAAGCGTTTTTATAGTATGTGGTGCCTGGCACTACCCGAATAATGACGAATATTGTCGTTTTTGGCGAGTTCGGCTACGATCAATTCGACTTCGTTTAATGTATCGTGCGGAATTTTAAAAGCAAAATGTAAACGTTTTATTAGGAACACCCACCAATCGTCTTAATTGAGGAGGTTTATAGATGACAAGATTAAAAGAGCGCGTGGCGATCATTACAGGGGGCGCACAGGGGATAGGTTTTTCGACTGCACAGCGATTTGCTGAAGAAGGTGCAGTGGTTGTTATTGCAGATTTTGATCAAGACAAAGGACTGCAAAGTGAACAGGCACTACGCAATGAGCATGCACGTTGTAAATTTATCCCTGTCGATGTGGCTGATAGAACAAATGTAGATGCATTGGTAGCCACTGTGAAACAGGAGTTTGGTCGTATTGATATTTTAGTCAATAATGCAGGTATTACAAAGGATGCGATGCTGCGGAAGATGACGCCTGATCAATTCGAGCACGTGATTCAAGTGAATTTGTCGGGTGTGTTTAATTGTACGCAGGCGGTTGCACCAATTATGATTGAGCAGGAAAAGGGTAAAATCATTAGCACATCATCGGTTTCAGGTGTATATGGCAATGTCGGTCAAACAAACTATGCAGCAGCAAAAGCTGGTATTATTGGCATGACAAAAACGTGGGCCAAAGAACTAGGGAGAAAAGGGATAAATGTAAATGCGGTCGTTCCCGGTTTTACAGAAACACGCATGGTCGAGACGGTTCCTCAGAACGTAATTGACCAAATAAAGTCACAGATTCCGATGCAACGATTAGGAAGACCGGAAGATATCGCAAACGCTTATTTATTCCTTGCTTCAGAAGAATCTGAGTATATTAATGGTCACGCCCTTCATGTTGATGGTGGCATCATGATGTAAGGCATCTCTTCACAGGCTATTCCGATTCTGGGATAGCCTTTTCAACATGCTCTTTTGAGCACACTTTAATGATCATTTTTTAAAAATATCGTGTAACTGTTATGTAACTGAAGCGATTTATAATAACTGGGCACACTTCATCAGAGGAGGATTACGAATGAAAATGGATATGAATTGGTTTAACAGTCGTATACATTTAAAACCGAATGAAACAGCTGTTATTGATTCATGTACACAAGAATCTTGGACATATGACCAATTATATGAGCGCGCTAATAAATTGGCGAGCTATTTTACGCATATAGGGGTCCAAAAAGGCGACCGCGTCGCTTTACTGGCACCTAATCACATTAGTTACTTTGATTTTACGTTTGCTGCGATGACAATTGGGGCGGTTTTTGTTCCTCTAAATTGGCGATTAACGAATACAGAACTGAATGATATTATATGTGATTGCAATCCGAAGATGATCGGCGTCGATTCATCGCTTCATCAAAAATTACCGCAGCTCGATGAGGAAATCGTTTTACTAGACATCATTGATCATACATACATAGATACGATTAAGACTTATGAACAAAGAGAAGCTGTTTTAATACAGGAAAATGATCCGTTCATTATTATTTACACTGGAGGAACAACAGGTATTCCTAAAGGCGTTGTTTTATCACATCGCACGATTTTATGGAATGCCATTAATACGATTATTAGCTGGGGTTTAAGTGATGAAGATACAACTCTAACGACTTTACCGATGTTTCATACAGGTGGGTTGAATGTATTTTCACTGCCACTGATTTTAGTTGGGGGGAAGGTTGTGCTGACAGCGGACTTCGAAGCTGAAAAAGCTGTAGAGGATTTAATCGCATTTAAATGTACGACAGCTCTTTTCGTGCCAACGATGTATCATATGATCATTCAAACAGACAAATTCCAAGAGGCGAGCTTTCCAGATTTGAAGGTACTTGTCTCGGGTGGGGCCCCTTGTCCACAAAAAATTTATGAGGCGTTTGCGAAAAAAGGTATTGCGTTTAAAGAAGGCTATGGTCTAACAGAAGCTGGTCCAAATAATTTTTATATTGATCCCAGTGATGCAATGCGAAAACCCGGTTCGGTTGGCAAACCAATGTTATTTAATGAGATTAAAATTATAACTGAGGACGGGCATCAGTCGGAGAGCAATGAAGTCGGTGAATTACTAATACGAGGTCCGCATGTTTTTGACTATTATTGGAATCAACCAGATGAAACGGCACACACATTGATTGATAGCTGGGTTCATACTGGTGATTTAGCACGACAGGATGAAGAAGGCTATGTTTATATTGTGGGAAGGAAGAAGGACATGATCATCACTGGCGGAGAAAATGTCTATCCATTGGAAATTGAACAATGGCTAGAAGCCCATGAAGCTGTTGATGAAGCGGCAGTCATTGCTGTTCAGGATGAAAAGTGGGGAGAAGTTGTTGTCGCGTGTGTTGCTTTAACAGTTGAATTGAGTGAAGCCGCATTAAAAGCGTATTGCGCAGAAAAACTTGCTCGTTATAAAGTGCCAAAGCGATTTTATTTCTTTGAAGCCCTCCCTAAAACCCATGTTGGAAAGATTAACAAAGCAGCACTGAAGGATGGTTTGCAAAACAGTAGATTGATAACTTAAGACGCGTTAGGAAGAAGGCACATGTTTGATGAAGGATTCAGTTTATGGGGCGGTGTTATTTAATTGGTACAGGATAAAGTTGTCTTTATTACAGGAGCAGCCAGTGGGATTGGTTATGGAATTGGGCGTGCTTTTTTATACAATGGTGCAAAGGTCGTTTTTTCGGATGTGGATGGGGAGAAGGTTCGAGAAAAGGTGGAGGATTTTCGAACACATAACTATGATTGTCTTGGCATTCAGTGTGACGTGACGGTTGAAAGTGAGTTGCAAGCTGCGATCAATCAAACTGTTGCAAAGTATGGGACGGTTGACATTCTCATTAATAATGCCGGTCTACAGCATGTCGATTTAGTTGAAGATTTTCCCACCGAAACTTTTGAACGGATGATTAAGGTGATGCTCGTTGCACCATTTATCGCAATTAAAACGGTTTTACCGATGATGAAGGCACAAAAATCCGGCTCTATTATAAATATTGCTTCTATTAACGGCTTGATTGGATTTTCGGGAAAGTCTGCCTATAATAGTGCTAAACATGGTGTTGTCGGCTTAACAAAAGTGGCCGCATTAGAAAATGCATCTGAAGGTATTACGGTGAATGCACTTTGTCCAGGTTACGTTGACACACCATTGGTCCGGAATCAAATAAAGGATTTAGCCAGCACAAGACACGTTCCAGAAGAACGCGTTCTTGAACAGGTATTGTATCCGCTCATTCCCCAAAAGCGTCTATTAGACATTGAGGAAGTTGCTGATTATGCTTTATTTTTGGCAAGCGATAAGGCGAAAAGTGTTACTGGTCAGGCAGTTGTCATTGATGGCGGTTATACGGCTCAGTAGTAGAATCAGCTTGAGGAATCGCATGCTTTTTGTGATCTGCTTGAAAGGGCAAATTAAATGATCGATTGAATAGTGTTTCTCTCTAGCAGCTGACAAGCCGCATATGCGTCAATATGAGTGCATATGCGGCTCATCGACAATATATGCGGCTTGACAACGACATATGCGGCTGAAATTCGCAATATGCGGTGAAATAGAGATATATGCGTTTGTATTTCATTATATACGTTGGTTTTGTAATATATGCGGCTATAATGCATTATATCCGTTTGCAGTGGATGGGGCGGGGGGCTTTTTGGACATGCTGAGCCACGTTCATGATTTTGTTGTAAATTCTATCAATCTTTCTTGTAAATTTATTATTTTCTTCTTTGAAATAGTTTATTTAATCATTTACATCGTTAGGCAGAGCGAAGTATCCTCTTTTCATTTTAACCTTTTGTGAGCGCCTTCAAATAATTTCCTCCAAAATCGTAAATCTCTTCAAGTCCCATTCTGGCAACAACCTGAACCTAAGCCCATTTATTCACCACCCTAATTAACACAAAATTTACGGCTCATTTATATTGACTACACATTCACTTGCTACAATGACAGTGTAAGGAATCGGTATGCGGTACTGTACCGAAAATTAAGCTTAAGTGGAGGTGCTAGTATGACGTTTATTTGGTTTGACCTCGGATATACGTTAGCCCGGTTAAACAGAGAGGAAGTATTTCAACAGCATTTGGGTCAATTGGGCATTGACAGGTCGATATTATCAATTCAAAGGGCCTACCATTTAGCTGATAAGACGTTTATGCGTGAGTATCCAGGTGTGTTAGGCCATATGGATGCGGAGGCTAAACAGCTTTATAACACATTATTACACGAGCATTTAGAGGTAGATGTGTTACCAGGGCAGTTACATCTATTTCCAGGAAAAGGATTAAAGCAAATAGAGTGGCATGCTTTTCCAGAGACCATTTCCGTTCTAAGGCAATTGAAGGAAAAAGGCTTCGGAATAGGTCTTATTTCTAATTGGAATGAGACAGCTGACCACGTTCTAAAGCAAACGGGCATTCAGCCTTATTTGGATTATCAAGTCATTTCATCACATATTCAAATTGAAAAGCCGGATGAACGAATTTTTCAGTATGCATTGGATCAGGCCCACGTTTCTGCTGCTGACTGTTTATATGTTGGTGATAATTATTATGATGATGTGATTGGGTCTCGAAAGGTTGGGATGGACAGCATCCTTATTAATCCTTTCGGTAAGCTTGGAATTGAGGAATTACAAGATGTGCACACCATTTCGGGTGTTGGTGAACTCCTTGATGTATTAGAAAATCGAACATATAATAGTTTAAAGCGCGATGTTACTTTTGAAAATTGAGTAATTTATTGATAGTCAGTATATGAGATTTATCAGTATATCCTAAAAATAAAACGTTTTAGTTAGATGACAATAGGCATATTTAATGGAGGGGAAACTCATGAAATTGAATTTAGCTACGAGAACACTTACTGCTTTATTCGTATTTATTCTATTAACAGCTTGCTCTAACACAGATGGACAGAATCATGAAGCGAACGGCTCTAACTCTACAAATGGTCAGGAAAATAATCATTCATCAGCTGAGGTGTCTGGTGGTGTCGTGAGAATTGCCATGAGTACAGAGATTGATAATCTTGATCCATATGTGTCAGCTGCCACGGATACAATGTCGATGATGGATAATGTATTTGATGGATTACTAGATACAGATGAGTCAGGACAGCTTGTACCCGCCATTGCTGAAGACTATGATATTTCGGACGATGGCTTGCAATATACGTTTCGACTAAAGGATAATGTTGTCTTTCATGATGGGTCAGAGCTAACCGCAGAGGATGTTGTATATTCTTACGAGAAGCTAGCTGGTCTCAATGGTGGGGAACCGATTTCTTCTCAGTTTGAAATTATTGAAAAAATCGAGACACCATCTGATTTTGAGGTCATCATTCATTTGAAAGAAAGAAGCTCAGCATTTCTGGCCGCAAACATTCGACCAATTCTTCCGGCGGACTATGATAATCATAGTGAAAAGCCGATTGGGGCAGGGCCTTTTAAATTTGAATCTTACGTTGTTGGCCAAGAGCTGAAGCTAAAGCGAAATGACGATTACTATGACGTTGACAAAATCCCTTTCTTAGATGAAGTTCAATTCAAAATTATGCCTGATCCAGAATCTTCTATTTTAGCGATGCAAGCAGGTGAAATTGATATAATTCCAGGCATTAGCGCTCAAGGGCTTTTACAATTAGGTGATCAGGTGAAGACCGTATCAGGTCCCCAAAATATGGTCCAAATCATGGCGCTTAACAATTCAGTTGAACCGTTAAATCAAAAAGAAGTTCGTCAAGCGATTAATTTAGCGGTTGATAAAGATATGATTATTGAAACAGTTAGTGATGGAGACGGCATTAAACTCGGTTCTAACTTTAGTCCGGCAATGGATTTTTACTATGAAGCTGGTCTTGAGGATGTCTATGCAACAAATATTGCCGAAGCAAAAAAACTGATGAAAGCAGCGGGTTATGAAGATGGATTTGAATTGGAATTAACAGTCCCGTCAGATTATCAGTTTCACGTTGATACGGCGCAAGTTATTGTTGAACAGCTAAAGGAGATTGATATAGACGTCGACCTTAAACTCATTGAATTTAGTTCATGGTTAGAAAATGTTTATACAGATGAGCAATATGAAGCAACGATTATCGGTTTTACAGGAAAACTAGATCCATATGAAATTCTTAGACGATATGTGACCGATTATAAACGGAATTTTATTAACTTTGAACATGCACAATATGATGAACGTATTGATCAAGCTTTAAAAGCAACAAACCCGACAGAAATGGCTCGAATGTACAAAGACGCACAATCAATATTGACAGAAGAAGCAGCCTCAGTGTTTATTATGGATCCATATCGTACGATTGCCATGACAAATGGGTTAGAAGGTATGAAGATGTACCCGATACAAAAATTTAATTTGGAAGACGTCCACTATACCGAATAAGCTTAAAAAGGGGACACAAATGTGAGGTATTTTGCTTATAAATTCAGCAGTTTTTTGATGACATTCATATTGGTCTCGGTCATTATTTTCTTTGTCTTTCAAATGCTTCCCGGTAATCCAGCCCATATTATATTAGGGCTGGATGCGGATGAGCAGCAAATCCGAAATTTAGAAATCGAATTGGGTCTTGATCGACCGCTTCCTGAGCGATATTTCGATTGGGTTACTGGCATTTTTCAAGGTGATATGGGAGAGTCGCTGCGCTATCAGCTGCCAGTAGCAGATATTATACAAGACCGGCTGCCCGTTACGTTATCATTAACGGTTTTATCTCTTTTGTTAACCGTTGTGATTGGACTTCCGTTGGGGTTATATATTGCCCAAAAAGATGGAAAATGGACTTCAATCGTGCTATCCATTTTAACGCAGCTCGGGATTTCGATTCCGTCCTTTTGGTTTGGCTTTATGCTGATTTTGTTATTTGGCGTTGTTTTGAGCCTATTTCCTACATACGGATACGTTCCTTGGTCGGAAAGCTTTTTTGGGGCATTGAAATCATTCTTTTTACCATCACTTGCCATAGCGATATCAAATATTGCCGTCGTCATACGGTATTTACGGAATACGATTCTTGATCAAGCCAAAATGGATTATGTACGAACTGCGCAATGTAAGGGACTATCGGAAAAAGCGATTATGTACGGACATATTTTAAGAAATGGGCTCATTCCAATTTTGACGATTTTAGGCTTAACGATTGCAGACACTTTAGGCGGCAGCATTATCATTGAAAACGTGTTTGCGCTACCTGGTCTTGGGAATTTGTTGATTCAGTCGATCACATCACGTGATTTTCCATTGGTTCAGACGATGATCCTCTATTTATCTATTATTGTCGTTACAATTAACTTTATCGTTGATTTATTGTATAGACTTGTAGATCCAAGAATTAGGTCGAAAGGGTGAGATGATGACGAAACCTAAAAGTATACCGCTATTCATCGGTATCAGTTTAGTTGTGACGATAAGTATCACAATGCTTATTAGTTTTTTTTATACACCATATGATCCAAATGAAATTCATTCAGCAAGTCGTCTATCATCTCCATCAGCTGAGCATCTTTTCGGGACTGATAATTTTGGAAGGGATATTTTAAGTCGAATTATGGAAGGCAGTCAGACAGCTTTTTTAACAGGTTTTTCAGCGGTTTCCATCGGCTTAACAGTCGGGTTAGTTATCGGGGCATGTGCAGGCTATTTTGAGGGCTGGCTTGATGAATTGTTAATGCGGTTTGTCGATGCGTTGTTAGCATTTCCCGGTATCTTGTTAGCAATTATGCTCGTATCTGTCTTTGAACCTGGTATGGGAAGTACGATTGTCGCACTTGGAATCATGAGTATTCCAACCTTTGCGCGGATTATTAGAGGCAGTATCATTCAATATAAGAAATTTGACTTTGTTCAAGCAAGTATTGCAAAAGGTGCAGGCTCTCTGCGAATTATTTTTAGACATTTGTTACCGAATATTACGTCTCCGATTCTCGTTGCAGCGAGTTTGAGTTTTTCGGGTTCGGTTTTGGCTGAGTCTGGACTTAGTTATCTTGGGCTTGGCGTCCAACCACCAGATCCGAGCTGGGGGAGAATGTTAAAAGAAGCACAGCCATATATTACTTCGGCCCCCTGGTATGTTATTACGACCGGCTTAGTGATTACGCTAATGGTATTAGGCTTTAACTTATTGGGTGACGGCATAAGGGATTCAAACGACAACAGAGCGTAGGAGGAATGATGATGACAGATGCTTTATTGACAATTGATGACGTTAATGTCTCCTTTCGCTTTTCAGATGGACATTATCCTGCACTTAATCATATTTCATTTTCTGTATCCCAAAATGAGGTAGTCGGTATTGTTGGAGAGTCAGGCTGTGGGAAAAGCTTGACTGCACGTACCATCATGGGCATTTTGCCAGATAATGCAATGCTATCACAGGGATCGATTATGTTCGATGATACAGATTTGGCACGTCTCGATGAGCAAGAATGGCAAGCAATTCGTGGCAGGCGGATATCGATGATTTTTCAGGAGCCGATGACGTCGCTTAATCCGCTATTAACGATAGGCCGACAAATTGAAGAAGTGCTTAAGAAGCATACGAAAAAGACGAAACGGGATATGAAAGCGAAGACCATCTCGGTAATGAATTCAGTTGGTTTGCCGCGTGCTGAAGCGCTATACAAATCATACCCCCACCATTTATCAGGTGGGATGCGGCAAAGAGTTGTGATCGCGATGGCCTTAATTGGTGAGCCAGATCTTATCATCGCCGATGAACCGACAACGGCTTTGGATGTCACGATACAAGCTCAAATTTTAGACCTCTTTAAATCGTTAAAAGCGACCCGAAACATGTCGATGGTTTTTATATCTCATGATTGGGGTGTCATTCGCAGTGTATGTGATCGCGTAATCGTCATGTATGCTGGGCGTATTGTAGAGGAAGGGACTGTTGAAGCTTTACTCCAAAATCCCCAGCATCCCTATACAAAAGCGCTCATTCAATCAATTCCAGATCATACGAAAAAAGGGCAGATGCTGTATACCATTCCTGGAACGGTACCGGGGCTTAAGGAGCGTGGATCAGGCTGTCCCTTTGCGAGTCGTTGCCAACACAAACAGGCAATTTGCGAACAGAAATTTCCTGAACCAGTTCGCATGGGGGAACAGTCTGTTGCGTGCCATTTGTATTCGGAAGCAGGTGTTTTGGAATGAAGCCAGTTCTTGAAGTAGAAGGCATTCATAAATACTATCAGGATAAAAAGCTATTTGGGAAAGAGCAGTCTGTCGTAAAAGCTGTAAATGGTGTTAGCTTTTCTTTAAATAAGGGGGAGGCTTTTGGGTTAGTAGGTGAGAGTGGGTGCGGCAAGTCAACGACAGGAAAAGTGATTGCTCAATTAATTAAGCAGACGAGTGGTGTTGTTCGTTTTCAAGGTCAAGATCTTGCTGAACTGTCTGCCAAGCAATTAAAAGCGTGGCGAAAGCAGGTTCAGATTGTGTTTCAGGATCCTTATTCCTCGTTAAATCCGAAGAAAACATTGGAATGGATTTTGGAGGAGCCATTAATCATTCATAAGCTGGGTGATAAGACTTGGAGAAGAAAGCGTGTGATTCAAGTATTAGCAGATGTGGGATTGGATGCGTCATTTTTGAAAAGATACCCACATGAGTTAAGTGGTGGTCAAAGACAACGGATTGCCATTGCTGCCGCCTTGGTCTTAAAACCAGAGCTTATCGTTATTGATGAAGGTGTGTCGGCACTTGACGTGTCTGTTCAAGCTCAGATATTAAACTTATTGAAAAAGCTTCAGCATAAATATGATTTAACGTATATATTCATCTCGCATGATTTAAATGTCGTGCAATATTTTTGCGATCGAATTGCGGTTATGTATTTAGGTGAAATAGTGGAAACAGGAACGACAGAGGATATTGGAGATCAGCCTAAACATCCATATTCCCAAGCTCTGTTTTCTGCTAAGCCAACGATGGAAGGTACAACCGACCGGATTATTTTAAAGGGGGATATGCCAGACCCCGCTCATGCACCAGCAGGCTGCCCGTTTCATACGAGGTGTCCCCTTGCAATGGAACAATGTGGTCATGTGAAACCAGAACGTGTGCAAATGGCAGGTATGCACCACGTATCTTGCCATCTTTATGAGGAGGGAGACATGTCTCATGAGAATCGGCGTTGTATCTGATTTGCATATCGATGCAAATTTACATATGGTACCGGATCAGACGCGTTTTATTGAAGGTTTGAACTCAATTGTGACCGAAAAACAGATTGATGTTTTATTAATTGCCGGGGATGTGTCTGATGATTACCGGATGACACTAGATGTTCTAGAGACGCTTGATCATATTTGCCCAGCACAGGTTTTATTTGTTCCAGGTAATCACGACTATTGGTCCATTAATCATGATGTGAAGGACGCCTGGAAGATTCATCAAGCTTTGAGTGAATGGAAAGGAAGTTTAACAGAAAGGTCTTATCATTTAAATGACGATTGGGTCGTAATCGGTAATACAGGCTGGTATGATTATTCTTTTGGTAACCCGGCTTTTACCGAAGCTGATTTTAACGACATGCACCATATGGACCGAACGTGGAAGGATTCTAAATATGTTCAATGGGGTATGGACAATAAAGCAGTTCATCACTATTTTATGGGGAAGTTAGAGAATGAACTCAAAAGACATCGTGGCAAAAACATCATTATGATGACACATGTTGTGACACACCCGGAATTTATTGTTCCAACGCCACACCCACTTTGGGATTACTTTAATGCATTTCTTGGAAGTAGCGCGTATGGGAAATTGTATCAGGATTATAACGTGCGCTACGGGATTATGGGGCATGTTCATTATCGAAAGACAGCAAAAATAAATAATACGCACATGATCTGTGCGTGTCTCGGAAAATATACCGAATGGAAACGTGATGATTGGTATCAAGAATTGGAGGCGTCCATATATACGTTTGAAATTGATTAGTAAGATTTCAGAAGGTGATGAACGAGAGAACGAGCAGGGTACCCGATAAATCACTGTTAAGCCACAATATATATCCCAGCCGATCATTTTCGGCTGGGATTTTAAAAGGGGTTTCAGTCAAATTTATTTGTTTAATCGTTTTGTGAGTCGCTGAGCGTAAACAGCAATTCTTCAAGCTATTTTTGCTTAATAATTGTATCTAAAGCGACCTCAATCATATCGTTAAAGGTTGTTTGTCTTTCTTCTGCTGTCGTCTGTGCACCTGTTAAAAGATGGTCACTAACGGTAAGAAGCGACAAAGCTTTAACACCGAATTTAGCGGCTAAGTAATATAGAGCAGCCGTTTCCATTTCGACACCTAACACACCGTGATTGATAAGAGGTTTATAGTTTTTTTCTGAATAAAAAACATCTGACGATAAGACGTTTCCGACGTGAAGGTTGAGTTCTTTTTCCGTGCCGATGTCATGAGCATCCTTCATAAACGTAAAGCTGCCGATTGGCGAGAACTGATAATCAGTTATGCTATTGTTAATCATCGAGGAATCGGTTACAGCGGCTTGTGCCATAATCACATCTCTAATTGCGATATCCTCTTGTATCGCTCCGCATGTACCAATACGAATCAAATTTTTAACGCCGTAATCGTTTATAAGCTCGTGAATGTAAATCGCTGCCGATGGCATGCCCATGCCTGTACCTTGTACAGATACGCGTTCGCCCTTATACGTTCCTGTGAACCCGAGCATACCGCGAATGTCGTTGTAGCAAACCGCATCCTCTAAAAATGTCTCCGCAATATATTGAGCTCTTAATGGGTCACCAGGTAGTAAAACAGAGTCTGCAATATCTCCGCTCTTTGCTCCAATGTGAATACTCAAATTGATCCCTCCGTTAATGATAACTAGAAAAACGCTTTCTTAATCAGATCATAGCATACATAAAATGTGTTGACTGTTAGATAACTAACACTAATTTTGTAATCTATTTCACAGAAAAAGTGTTAAATAACGCACTGAATAAGCGTTTTTTTCGTCTGAAGGGCTTCGGAAGGTGTTAGTGAAACCATAAGCGCAGCTCAGGATTATCCTCTGTTTCCACGCACAGTGCCTTTAGTCCTTCTAAATCAAGAATCTGATATGTCTTGTGATGCATGTCGATGAGACCTTCATCTTGGAACTCAGACAACGTTTTGGAAACGGATTCTCGCGTCACACCGAGCATATTCGCTAGTAATGTTTGGTTGAGCTTTAGATTGATCGAGTACGTATCGCCTTCTTGTTCACCAATATTATAGTAAAAATCAATGAGCAAGTTGGCAACCTTCGTCCGGACATCTAAAAAACTTAAGTAACGAATAAGGCGGTTGAGAGAACGGACCCTTTCGGTTAGAACTGAGTACATGTGTTTTAAAACAGAGGGATACTGATCAATAATTTTTGAAAAGTCCTGTTTTGATATGCGCCATGTATGTAGGTCGGTCATTGCTTCGACTGAGGAAATTTGGTCGGAATGAAAAGAGAGGATTTCCATCTCGCCTAAAATTTCTCCAGTGGTGGCAATTCCAAGAACGATTTCCTTGTCTTCAAAATAGCGACAGACCTTTGCCAAGCCGGACTTAATAATATAAACATTGTCATTCGTATCGTTCTCAAAAAAAAGTATATGATTTTTTTTGAATTTGCGTTCCGTTAATAAAGGTTGGATTTTAGTCATTTCATCCTCAGGTATACTCGAGAAGATTTTGAATTCTTGTCTGTCAAAACGCATTGGGTGCTCAACCTCCTTATGAAATGGAACAAGTAAACGTGTAACTATGAATTTTATTATAGCAAGTTGTAAAAACGATTTCATTATAATGCTTGGAATGGTATGTGGTATCCTTCATCATATTGAATTATGTTAGGAAAGCAAAAAAAGAGCCGATGGAGGTCATCTAAAATGATGCAGTCTCGCATGGCTCTTTAAATAGCTTTAAAATATGCAGTTAAATCGCGTCAGTTATTTCACCGTCAACGGCTTTAATTGCTGCATGATCCGTTCAAGCGGTGCGCCACCTTGGAGAAGTGCCGCTGCTGTAAATGCGCCTTCTACCAAAGCTGTATCCATAAGATGAATCTGTTTGTCGGTCATTTCCATCACCATCTCGAGCGTCATCTTCGCACTACCTAAGTCGTAAAACGCAAAAATCTCATCTGCCGTATTTTCTTCAATTGCCTGTGAAATGTTGGTGAAGCTTGATCCGATATCACCATCGTCCGTTCCACCCGAATACGTAATCGGAACGTCCTTAGCACTTTCTTTCAATAGCGCTACGAGCCCTTTTGCCAGCTCAGGAACGTGGGACACAATGACGACACCAAAGTGAGCCTGAGTCATTGGATAATATCTCCTTCCAGCATGGCTTCAAAAAGGTATCCAGTAGAGACAGCGCCCGGGTCAAGATGTCCGACAGAACGATCAGCAAGGTAGGCAGCACGGCCCTTCGTCGCTTGAATATGTTTCGTTTCATGAACGGCCTCTTCGATCGTATGGTGTGTTAATGTGTTCGTGTCGAGCGCATCTAAGGCAGCTGCCCAGACATCTACCATCGTTTTTTCACCGCGTTCGGCTTTACCTCTTTTTTGAATCCCTTCGAGTCCTGCTTTTATAATAGCTGGTACATCTTCAGTTGATGCTTCCGCCTGCTTGGACATTGCGAGAAATGCTGAACCATATAAAGGACCTGATGCCCCTCCGACTGTGGATATTAAAGTCATAGCAGCGACTTTAAAGAGTTCGGACACAGACGTAAATGCTGTATTCTCCAATTTAGCTTTCATTGCTGTGGTGCCACGAGCCATATTAGAGCCATGATCACCGTCACCGATCGCTTGGTCCAGCTCGCTGAGGTAAGCTGTTTGTTGTGTGATTTTATCTGTAAATGTTACGAGCCATGTTGTTGTATTTTCAACTGTTAACATATCATATCCTCCTAGTTAAAAAGGTGCTGGTGTTTGTACGGGATGTTGTAGATAGGTTTTCCAATCAGCGTCAGCGAGGCGCAGGATTGTAAGCGATACGCCAGCCATATCAATCGCCGTCATATAATTACCTACTTTTTTATAATCGACAACCAACGCTTCCTCTTGTAGCATTGATTGTACATCGTTCATAAAAATAAATTGTTCCATTAAAGGCGTTGCACCAAGCCCGTTAACCAAGACAGCAATATGCTCGCCTTTTTCCCATTGGAGCTCTGACTTTAGTTGTGAAACAAGCTCTTGGGCGATGCCTTTAGATGGTTTTAATTGCTCTCTCCGATAGCCAGGTTCACCGTGAATGCCGATACCAAATTCAAGTTCATCCTCAGCAAGATCAAACCCAGGCTTACCGACTTCAGGCACCGTTGCAGGTAAAAGTGAGACACCTAGCGTTGCCATATGTGTGACAATGTCGTTCCCCATGTTTTTGAGTTGTGAGAGTGTTGCACCGTTTTCAGCTGCCGCTCCAAGAATTTTATGAACGAATACTGTGCCGGCAACACCACGTCTGTCTGATTTTTGACGTGGCTCGAGCGAAATATCATCGTTAACGACAATATGCTCTACGGATATGCCTTCCATTTCAGCAAGCTCTTGAGCCATTTCAAAATTCATAATGTCACCCGTATAGTTTTTAACAATGAGCAAAACGCCGGCACCCTGGTCAGCTTGTTTAATAGCTTCTAAAATTTGATCGGGCGTAGGGGATGTGAACACTTCACCACACACTGCTGCCGAGAGCATACCTTGTCCGACATAACCAGCATGGGAAGGCTCATGTCCACTTCCGCCGCCACTGACGAGCGCAACCTTCCCTTGGTCAACGAACTTGCGGCAAATGACGCCAGTATCATTTATTCGTGAGACAAGGTCTTCATGCGTATAACAGAACCCTTCGAGCATGTCGTTCAACACATCTTTCGGCTGATTCATTATTTTTTTCATGCGATCATTCCTCCTCTATTTTCCGTTACTATATCTATATTCCTAGTTTAGTAAAGTATGGCATAAACAGCAACAAACAACTCATTAGAGCACAACATCATAGCTAATCGTGACGGAATTGTTAACTTGTACCTAAAATCACATCAAAAGAGGTATTATCCTTCTGTGTATAATTGGTTTGGAGATGAAATCCATATATACTGAATATGAGAACTTAAATTGTGAATTAATGATCAAATCAAAGGAGTTGATGATTGGTAACAACGATTTATTGCAAGTGAACTTTTTCTGAAAAAGGATCCTCATACGAATAGAAGTCAATCGTAATATGATATGTGACATTATTTCATCTACGTTCATAAAAGACTCATAAGAAGGAGCGATCAATTTATGAAGAAAAAACAGGACAAAGTAAAGCAAGATCGAACTGTGAAGCCCGGTCATATGTATAAGAAATCATTAAAGAATAAAATTTTATTGCCTTTTTTAGTGTTAATCATTTTGACTGGGGCAATTATTTCTGTTGTGAGCTATAGAGCGAGTGTTGATACGACGATTGAGGCGTTAACCGGTAGTGTGCAAAGCCAGATGGACGGATTAGACGGTACCTTTGAGATGTATTTTCATGACGTTGAAAATACGTTGAATCATTTGTCATCTAATCCTTTAATTGTAGGTTATGTCCCGAGTCATAAGTCCCCGTTGCTGAACTTGTTGAGTGAATCAAAGGAGACACGTCCTTCAATTTTATCCTTATATATGGGAACAAAGGACGCTAAAACAGTTTTATATCCTCAAGTCACATTAGATGACGATTATAATCCAACCGAAAGAGGCTGGTATCAGGATGCGGCAGCGGCAGAAGGCGATATCATCTGGACCGACGCTTATACAGATGCATTTACGGGGAAGCAAATCGTGACAGCTGCGAAGGCATTTTATCAGGGGAGCGAGCTAGAAGGCGTTGTCGCTGCAGATGTTAGTTTGGAAGCTCTTATTGATATGACCGATGATATTAATATTGGTGACAATGGTTATGCTGTATTGTTTGATAATGCAGGACATTATTTATCACATCCAGATGATACATACGTCGGAAAAGATGAATCACAAGAAGCGTATTACCAAACAATTGTAGATACAGGTGAGCGTGGAAGTGTGGAATATCAATTTGAAGATGAAGATAAGGTAATGGCCATTGTCAAGAATTCAACAACAGGCTGGATTCTTGGAGGCGCAGTTCATGTTGAAGATTTTGAAAAAGATGCTCGAACGATCATAAAACCGATTTTAATGGGATTAGGGGGCGCACTCGTTATTGCGATCATTGCGTCAGCATTTATCGCTAGACGTATTACAGCACCAATTCAAACTGTAATGGAACGGATGAAAGCCATTGCCGATGGCGATTTGAGTCAAGAACCGTTACGTGTGACGTCTGAGGACGAAACAGGGCAGCTCGTCTTAGCAACGAATGAGATGAATGAAAAAATGAGGAACCTACTCAGCCAAATTCATGATGTGTCTGAGACGGTTTCCGGTCAAAGTGAAGAGCTGACACAGTCGTCCAATGAAGTGAAAGCAGGATCGGAACAAGTTGCCACAACGATGCAGGAATTGGCTGCTGGCTCTGAAACACAAGCACAACGTTCCGGTGATTTAGCAACGGCTATGCAATCATTTGTCAAAGATATTGAAGTTGCGAACGAGAACGGGGAGCATATTCGTACACATTCCAAACGTGTATTGCAAATGACAGGTGAAGGCAGTGAATTAATGGATGTATCGAAGGCACAAATGGATCACATTCATCAAATTGTTCAAGATGCTTTTGAGAAAGTACAAGGACTTGATCGCCATGCCCAAGATATTTCAAAATTGATTTCTGTCATCCAGGACATCGCTGATCAAACGAATTTACTCGCATTAAACGCGGCCATAGAAGCGGCACGGGCAGGTGAGCAAGGTAAAGGGTTTGCAGTTGTCGCCGATGAGGTGAGAAAACTAGCTGAACAGGTGTCAGATTCAGTCTCGGATATTACCGATATTGTGACTCGTATTCAAAGTGAATCAACCGTCGTGACCGATTCATTACAGATTGGGTATAAAGAGGTCGAAGAGGGAACAAATCAAATCGAAAAAACAGGGGTTAAGTTCTCTGATATTAATCAAGCAGTTATGAATATGGTTGACAATGTTCAAGCTGCGTCTGACAGTTTAAAAGAGATTGCAGCAAGTAGTCAGCAAATGAGTGTATCGATTGAAGATGTTGCCGCAATTACGGAAGAATCGGCTGCAGGTATAGAAGAAACGTCCGCATCCTCCGAACAAACGAGTGCTATTATGGAAGAGGTTGCAGAGAGTTCAAATGACCTTGCCAAGTTGGCTGAACAACTAAATGATTTAACCCATCAGTTTAAAATATAATGATGTTTTATATGAAAGAAGAGCCTGGGACAACATAGTTTAATCGATTGGAAATCAGAACAATACGACCGCTCCGGAAATATACTACGCTTTCCGTGGGCGGCTGGTGAGCCTCAGGGCAACAGGATGTTGGTCATGAAGGCGTTGCGACAGGACGTCGCGGTTTTAGGCTTCCTTCCCCCTAACGCACTGCGGGGTCTCACCTATGCCTTCCTCCCACAGGGGTCTGCGTATATTTCCGGAGCTAATGTTAAGTATTGTTCTTTTTTTGAGTTAAACTATTAAGTTATGTCGCAGCTATCCTTCTTTTTTAGCTAAAGGATGTAGCCATTATTCCTCCCAAAACGTTTCAGTATAATAGGGATGTGTGTCGGCATTGAATGCGACGCCGATTGCAAGCGTATTGAAATCTTCTTTTAAGATGTTTTTTCGGTGTCCTGAAGAATTCATTAAACCTTCGTGCGCAAAGATACTGCTTGATTGTCCTGCCGCCAGGTTTTCACCAGCCATTCGATAGCTGATGCCGTCTTCTTTCATGCGATCAAAAGGAGACTGTCCTTCTAAGTTTTGATGGCTAAAATAACTGTTTTGCGCCATATCGATACTATGATCTCTCGCTGTTTTTAAAGCATTCTCTCCCCAAGAAAGCGGCTTAAGACCATGCACCACCCGAGCAGCGTTCGTTAAGTCGAATAATTGATATTCGAATCCTTTTTGCAGAGCGTCACTCGGATCTGGATAAAAAGATTTTTTCTGTTTCTCGAGCTGCTGATTAATGATTTGAACGGCAGTTACTGTATCATTTTCATGTTTGTCATAAAATAGTGTAATAAATTGACCGTCTATTTTAAACGTATCGTGATCGCCATTTGATTGAATATCGTAATTGATCAAGCCTTTGCGAATGTAGCGAAGAGGGTCTCCTAATTGTTCTCGGACAGCATCTCTTGAGCTCTCAAATGATACGCCCTGAGTCGAAGTTAGTAAATCCTGATTTGTATACAAGCCAACGACTTGATTTTGTTCGTTGTAGGCAGCCATAAAAAAATGATGATAGTTTTCGTGATAAGCAACCCAATCAACACCATATTCGTTTAAAGAAGCGCGCTGCGGTGGTCCAATTTCCTGTTCAACGTCTGATCGCTCATCGCCGATCTCGATGTTATATACTGAGAAAGACTGATTTGAAGGGGCAGCTAATTCGGGCTTTTCAGGAGGCGGTTGTCTGTTATTTCCTTCATTGTTCAGTTTCTCCTTTAGTGAATTCGTTAAATATTGCAATTCAAATTGAATACGATCAAAAACAGCAGGAAAGTTTGCTTTCTCTGAGATCATGTTCACGTCATGACGAACATCATCAACAACCCCATCTATTCCGGAGCTGTCATATGTGTCACCGTAAAAATGCCAAAAGACTGCTGAAATCAATATGAGCATCAATAGTTGTCGTATCCTTCTCACGTAAACACCCCTCCTGTCTGTTCATCTATTGTAGCAAGTTTTATAGATGGCTGTCATACCCTTATTATGGTATCGAACTTAAAAAGGGCTAAATCTTCCTTTATAATGTCATATTTTTGAATGGAATGAGGCTGAGTCAAGCTGATTAAATGTGTCCCAGACCATAATTTTAACGTTCGATTTGGTACTCAACATAATTTTAGCCATTATTTAATAGAAGTAAACGATGTATGTCATTTTTGAGTCAGGATGTTTTGATGAAGGTTGGGTTGAATGGTGTTGAACGTGAGGCATACTAGTGTGGAAATGAAAATATGCGTCGTATTAAAGATATTTGCGTCTCGATTTTTGTTTATGCGTTCAAGAAATGCTTTATAAGGCTGCATTTAGTTTTATACGTTTGTTTGAGTGTTTATAAGTTGCTTTTTTGATATATGCGTTTGGTGTGTTCTAAAATCAAAAAACACGCATACATAAGGGATGCTCCTTATTGTATGCGTGACATTGAAAATTAGAGCTTGAGAGGGCCGGCTGCTTTAACACGTACGAGAATCGCATTACCAGGCAGATATGCAAGCGGGAAGTCCTCTTGCTGAATAATGTCGGTCTTATCTGGATGAGCTCCAGCGTCAATAGCGAGCTGGATTGCTTCTTTGCGTGCAGAGTGGATGACGTCTTGATAGCTCTGATCCTCGAGTGGATAAATTCTCTCCACTGTTCCACTAATATCACCAAGAGCAGCACCAATTGCGTTGGCGACACCAGCATGCTCTGGTCGAATCACCGTGCTCGCACCTTTGAGTGATTCAGGCATAAGGTCTGCGCCACCGCCAACAAGTATCACTGGGATGTCTTCAGCACTTGTCTTCATCCGATCGATTGCTTGTTCAACTTTGTCTACGAGAAGTGGATAGATGCATGAGCTTGGAACAGATTTCACCTTATCAGTCTGAGCATCTTCTATGTGCATGGAGCCAGCTGCGATGGCAACGTCTGTCGCTGTTAATGTTTGACCACCGAATACGTATGCTTCTTCTGTGAGACGATAGCCAACACTTTCTGGGCCAACTTGCCAACGATCTCCTTGTTTATATATTTTAGTTCCGCCACCAAGGCCAATGGAGTAAATGTCGGGCATCCGGTAATTGGTTCGGACACCGCCAACTTCAACGGCTAAAGATGTTTGTCTTGGAAAGCCATTTGACAATACACCAATATCTGTCGTTGTACCTCCGATATCCACCACGATTGCATTAGGTTCTTTAGAAAGGTGAGCGGCACCTCGAATAGAGTTTGTGGGCCCACAAGCAATCGTGTAAATGGGATACTTTTGTGCAAAGTCGCTCGTCATCAATGTACCATCATTTTGTCCGAAAAAGATGTTTGCATCAATTTGCTTTGCAGCTAATGCACGCTCGAATTCTTGTGCAACATGCTTAATTGTTGTCATGAGTGCGGCATTTAAAATCGTAGCATTTTCTCTTTCGATCAGTCCAATTGAACCAATTTGACTGGATATCGAAATAGGTATTCCAGGCATCGCGTCAGCAAAAAAGCGTGCTGCCTGTTCTTCCTGCTCGCTAAGTACGGGTGAAAATACACCGATGATGGCAAGAGAGTCTACTTTTCCGCTTAGTTGATCTGCAGCTTTCTTCAATTCATTCCTATCAAGCTGTGATATCGGCGTACCATTGTATTCATACCCGCCGTGCACCATGACAGAAACGGCATTTAACTTTTTGACAAGGTCCTCTGGCCAATCTAGAAGCGGAGGAACTGCAGAACCTGAGGGCAGACAAAGCCGTATAATTCCTACTTTGTTTAGTGATTTGCGTTCTACAATAGCATTTGTGCAATGGGTCGTTCCGAGTGTTGCAATTTTTATATCTGCGGCATTTATTGTTGTATGATCAAGTAAATAACTGATGTTGTTCTCAATACCAGTGAAAATATCTTTCGTTGTGACAGATTTTGTGCTGGCGATAATGTCGTCGTTCTGGCCAAGGAGAACACCATCCGTATTTGTACCGCCCACATCTATACCAAGTCGAATCATCGTTTTATGCGCTCCTTTGCCAATGTTTCCAATGGAATATACTCATAGTCATATTTGAAGTATTTTGGACCGGCTGTCTGTATTCCAATTTCTGTGCGCCATTTCTCGTTGGCGGGGAATGCGACAATTACAGCACGAGCACCGTATTTCAGGCCTTCTGTTGTAATCGGCATACCGGTTTCTTCATCAAGTACTGCAATGAGGTCTGGCGTGATGGCAACGGGGTGACCGTCTACCTCTGCCAAGAGATGCTCATTTTGAAAGAAGAGCTTACACGTCTGGCTATTAAATTCATCCATGCCTTCGAATGTCGCCTCACCTTTTGTGAATCCCCCTTCAATACGACGTTCAATTAAGGTGGCTTTCCCTTTAAATAACTTGACGCCCTCTAAAATGTCGAGCATTTGTGTAATAGGGTGAATATCTGTCGTCACTTGTGTTGTCAGTAAAGCACCAATTTTACGAGCAAGACTTAATGTTCCGGGGATCACGCTTTGTTTAGCTTGTTTTCCCGATATGCCATAATCACATACGATGGATGAACCACCCATGGCTATCGTTACTTGTCTTGCCAGCTTTTCAGCCCAAAAGCCATCTACTGGACGGATTGTAACTGCATTGCCCTGCTCATCACCTATGGCTGCCACCCCTGGTTTTAGCCCGTCGAGATGAAATGTGACCATTTGTGCTTCAGGGAAGGCGCGTCCCATCGCATCTCCATCCAATATTGGCAAGCCATTCATCGCGGCAACTGCGACAGGAATGAGTGAGTTTACGCCTCCAATTTCGATCGGCATAATGACATCGGTCTTTGTCTCGGTTGCTTGTTCATACGCTTTTAGTGGCGCTGATAATTGCTCAAAGGAGGGGATTTTTTCAACGAGCACACTTGGTGATCCCATGCCAGAAGCAGGAAGTACCCGGGCATTGTCATCCAGTTCATCGACCGTAACGACACGGACAGGGCCGTACTTACGAATTGCTGCAAGTGCCATGAGGTTACCAATATAAGGGTCACCTCCACCGCCGGTACCAAGAACTGCAGCACCTACTGAAATATGTTTAATATCCTGTTCTGTTAACACGTTCATCCTGATATGCTCCTTTTGCTACACGACTTTTATAAATCGTAATAAAAATGGCTTGAAAAATAAATGCGACTACAAAACTATCTAAAGAGGGAATTGTCGTCAACGTAAAAAGCTGCAACCCAATAGGTGGGTCCATCGTTAACCAGCTTATAAATGCCCCAAGTGCCCATGCTAGAAGTGGAAGCAGTTTGAATGCCTTATGACCAACGTCGCTGAAAAATGTCTTGCCACCAATATAGTATGTTGCTGTGTATACGCCACCGATTGGTGCAATAAACATCGTCATAACAGTGAGGAAGTCTATAAAATAGTCATAGATTCCTAATACCGCCAGCATCGTGCCAACGAGCCCAGCAATTAATGTTAGAACTGCTTTGTTTGTTTTCGTGAATATAACTGATAAACTCAGCCCCGATGAATAAGCATTGCTCGTGTTTGTTGTCCACTGAGCGAGAATAAGGACTAAGATGCCTGGTATGCCGAGCCCAACTGTAATCATAATCGTTGTTAAGCTATCTTCATTCATGATGCGTGATAGAATCATAGCGATGATTATCATGAGACTATTACCAAAGAAAAATCCGAAAAAAGAGGCGAGGACAGCATCTTTTTTTGTTCGGGCCCATCGCGAAATGTCCGGTGATATCACGGCACCGACGACAAATATACTAATAACGAGTGAAATGGCCATTCCAATTGAAAAGATGTTATCGACAGGGCGAGACAGCTCTTCCAATCCAAACCGATTAACAGCAAAAACGATAGCAAGTACGATGAGTATGAGCAGTAATGGTACTGAAAACGAACTGAGTTTCTCAATTGCTTTGTATCCTATAATGGCTGTCGTCATCATGAGTATGCCACCAATTCCAGCAAGAAGTGGCATTGGGACATTAAGTCCAGTTACACTTTCAATTGCCACATAAGCGTTTTCTGCGAAGAATCCTGCCTGAACCCCAAACCAGCCGAGTAGCGATACCCCGAGGAAAAAGGATACAAATTTTGCCCCGGACAATCCGAATGTATACCGTGATATCATTGACGTAGATAATCCGGTAACAGCTCCTACATACGCACAAAACGCGGCCAGCACTCCGAGGATAACAGACCCGATCATTACGGCAAAAAGTGCATCTGTGAAATTCATGCCGTTACCGAGTGTCGCACCGAATAACATCCCTGATAAATCGATGCCCACGGCTATCCAAATCATACTGATAGACAGCCATTTCTTTCTTTCACCTACTGGTACTGGTTCTCTTGCATAATCATGATCCAAATTTCATTCCCCCTATTATTGTGTGCATTATCTCTTGTGCATAATCCAGCTGTTGATTTAAGGTGTCAGCGTCATACAATAGGGTCTCCCAGAATATCCCATCCATTAACAGAACAAATTGCATTGTGATGGCTGTTGTTTGCGAGGTGGAGATGTTTGGGATTTCCCGCTTGATAGAATCTGTTAACGCAACAAGTAGCCATTCATCAAATTGCTTCATATGCTTGTGGAGATATTGCCGGATTTTAGGTGGTGGTGACGTGATAAGAGATACGTATGCTGCAGTTTGATAGGCATTTTCTTTGTGATACGTGATTGAACCTTCAATGAGTGCACGGAATATGTCTACCAAAGGTTTATGTCGTACGTGACTAAAAACAGATTTCATGTGATCTAAGTGCCTTTCTAGCAGTCTTTGAAAGGCAGCTGTAAATACGTCCTCTTTATTTTTATAAAAAAAATAAATTGAAGCGGGCTTAATCCCAACCTCAGAGGCGATTTTTTGCATGGTTGCCCCTTGATAGCCGTGCTGTGAAAACTGATTGACTGCAGCATCCAGTATTTTTTCTTTTGTCAAAATCATCACCACCTAATAAATATTAGTCTGATGTTATACGACTCAAAATAATTTGTCAAGAAGTTTTTAGAATTTTTTTGTTATCATTATTGTACTAATAGCAAAGACTAATTGAATTTTTCATATAAGCGTACATCTTTGGTCTGTAATTGTTATAATGGTGAAACAAAACTGTTTTAGCGAGGTGACAGCTATGGACATCCGGAATATTTTTTGTGTTGGGCGAAACTACGCACGTCATGCAGAAGAGCTTGGTAATGCTGTGCCAAAGAAGCCAATGATCTTTACGAAACCAACGCATTCGTTGGCAAAGGCTGATGAGCAACATATTCGTTTTCCAGATAATCAAGGTGAAATTCATTATGAAATTGAACTTGTCCTGTACGTCGGACGCGATGTCGTAAATGAGGATTTCGTTGTGAGCGATGTCGTTACCCATATGGCACTTGGAATAGATTTCACACTAAGAGATGTTCAAACAGAGTTGAAACAAAAAGGTCATCCTTGGCTGCTAGCAAAAGGCTTTCAAAATGCAGCCGTTTTAACCGAATTTTGGCCTTATCCAGGTGAAGCTCAATGTAAAGATGTTCACTTTTCTTTAATCAAAAATGACGTGACTGTACAAGTTGGTCATATTAAGGACATGATATTTAGTTTTCAAACGCTTTTAACATATATTTATCAGACGTTTGGCTTGCGAAGCGGCGATATCATTTTTACAGGAACCCCTGCAGGTGTAGGTTCAATTGAGAACAATGACACATTCATACTAAACTGGGGGCATGAAGAAAAGGGTCGTTTTATTGTTGAGAAATAGCTAATTGGGATGCATTCTTCGTGAAAGTAGTTTGATCCCAAATCTAAATGTAGGTAGGAATTAAGTGAATGGAGATTGTGACACTTCAAGAGGCGGATATTGAGGCTATTGTATCATTGTTTTATGAAACGATTCATTTTGTTAATGCCAAAGACTATTCTCAAGTTGAGTTAAATGCTTGGGCACCGAAGACAGAAAAAGTGAGTAAAATAAAGGAATGGACAGCTTCATTAACAGAGAATATATCATTTGTTGCGAATATGAATGACACAGTAGTAGGGTTCTGTGATATGACGCAAGCAGGTTATTTAGATCGACTTTATGTTCATAAAGACTTTCAGGGGCAAGGAATTGCCACTGCTTTAGTTGAAAGGTTAGAAGGAGAAGCGAGGACGTTGAATCTAACAAGCATTACAACGTATGCAAGCATTACTGCTCAACCATTTTTTAAAGCTAAAGGGTTTACGATGGTTCATGCACAAACTGTAGAACGACAGGGCGTTAACCTAACAAATTATAAAATGATCAAACATATATAGAGGAAATCAATAATGAATTGTGTGCTTTTAAATAAGGAGGGTTAACACGCCAAACTATAATTTAAATATTTCCCAGGAAATATTGTTGAAGAGTGTCGAATGACGATTAACGTGATAACTAAATATGGTATTACAAAAATGCTGGTGGCAACAACAGCATTTTTTGATGAAAAAATATAATTTATCCACCCGATCTTTTTTATCGCGTCAATTTCATATAAAAAATCACATTGTTCATGAAAAAATAAACTTTTATTATTAAAAATTATAATAGTTGTTGACATTTTATTCTATACATTATATATTGTACGTATAATAAATGTACGTACATTTAAAAAAAGTCATGAGTATTCATTCTTACAAGTATAATTTTAGGAGTGAGCATTGTGAAAAAGGTAGCAATATTGGGCAGTAGTGGTGGGAATTTGTATAACTTAGGCGGGAAGGATCCGAACAAGCTCTTAACAGAGATTCTTGTTCAATGTAAAACTGCTGAGTTAAATGTAAGCGCTGTACAATTTATCGGTGCTGATGTGTCTATGGATTCGGCTAAGGATACCACAAAGGCAAGTCTGTTTACATGGGGTAATGGGGAAGTTAATGAAGTTTTTCGAGGAAATTTAAAAGAAACGAATATTAAAGCTCAGCAAGAGGATGAACGAATTGCTCAATTGATTGAGGATGGCGAGATTGATGGCTTAATTGTAATGAGCATTGATGCAGACTTTGCCAATAAAGCAGCTATTTTAGCAGCAGTTGAAAAGAAGTTGCCAATTGTTGGAACAGGTGGTACTGCTATGGCAAATATTAGTTCAAAGGGTGCAAATGTAATTTCAACTTCGGGGACGACTGGCACTACCAACCGCACAAGAGCAATATCCTTTGTATCTTCTTTGACAAGGCACTGGGGCTTAAAATACAGACCTGCGTTTACAAAGTCAACTGATGCACAGAGCAAGAAAGGTGAAGGTTCCGGGTTCAAAAAGATAAATATTAGGGGAATTATGATTTCCTCTTTACCTGCATTTATTTCAATGGCACTAATTCTTGCTCTGAGTAAGATTCCTATGTTTGAAGGGCTTGGTGATGTATTTGACATAATTATTAAAGCGCTTCCAGTTGTGTTGGCTGTAATTGCTGCTAAGCAAGTATCTGATCTCGATGAAGTATCCATTGTTGCGGGTATTATTGCTGGTGTGCTTTCAGTGGATGGTGGCATTATTGGTGGTATTATTGGCGGTATTGGAGCTGGTTTGCTAGTTCAGTTCTTATTCATGAAATGTGTGCAATGGCGTTTCCCAATGACAACGGTTAACATTGTTGCAGGTGGTCTATCGGGTGTTGTTTCAGGTTTACTCGTATATTATTTAGTTGGACCAGTTGCTTTAATGCTTGGTGATTATATTAAACTTCTCATTGAACAGACTATTGCATTTAGTCCAATTCTTGCTGGCGCTATTGCAGGGTTGCTTATATGGCCTGCAATATTGGGCGGGGTTTATCATGCGGCCATCTTGCCTATTGTGCTATTAGAGATGGAACAAACAGGTGTAAGCTTTCTCGGTGCTGTTGATATGGTTGGGCTTGTCATGGTTGCAGCTGGCATAAACTTGGCAAATATTTTATTCCCAAGAGACAAGGGGGAAGCAGCAATCGCAACACCAGGTTTTATGATAAACTTAGGATTTGGAACTTTTGTTGAATCAGCCTATCCTTTCATGTTTTCAAATAAAGTTGTATTTGCAGGAGCGATTTTATCTGGGGGAATTGGTGGAATGCTTGTTGGGATATTTGATGTTAGAGGAACTGCTTATTTACCAACGTTCGTAGCACCTTTTGCTTCAAATAATCTCATTGGATTGATTGTTGCTATGGTAAGCTCTTTACTCTGTGCCTTCTTAATTACGGCATTTGCAAACAAAGCACTTAAAGCAAAAAAAGCGTAACACAACAAATATTTAAAAGGAGTGTTTTAAATGTTTAATGGTGATATGGAACAAAAAAGAACACGTGCTATGAAAAAGGTCTGGGATGCCATCGAGGATCATGGTGGTCAAACATTACTTAGTACAGGTATTACAGGTGACGATGCTAGAATTGCCAAGGCTGTCGTTGAATCAGGAATAAAGTTACTTGAACCGAATCACCCTGCAGTTGCTCTGGCAAGGGGACATAAAGGTGTCACATCTATGCATGACGCTGAGATGATTCGCCATGAAATAAGTTTACAGGAAATGGCAAAAGTTACAAAAGGGGTAAGAAATACAGTAGGCGAAGAGCCGTTTATAACTGTAGGTGTACCTGGTGGGTTTACAGAAGTGATACCGGTTGTTCTTGAAGAAGCTGATTTCCATTTGATGTCGGTTAGTGGTGCGGATGGTTTGCATACACATAAATCTAACCTTCATGATTTGGAGGAACTTGTAAAAGTTTCGCACAAATATGGTTTGACTGTCGATGCTTATATTGGACACCCTAGTGATTTGCATACATTCGGTTTACCAGCCGAAATGCCTGAGGATGTGGCTCATGTTGCTAGGCAGATGGAAGATGTCGGTGTTGATATGATAGGTCTTATGACAGGAATGAGTTATGAAGGTGTTGCAGCAGGAGATATACCGAACATTGTTAAAGAACGTCTTCATGCTCTCGTATCCACAGTTAAAGTACCAACCTTAGCAGAAGGTGGCATTAATACTGAAAATGTAAAAGCTTTCCGTGATACAGGCGTTCATATTATTGTTGTCGGTACAGCGCTTGATGATGAAGTGAAAAGAGCAGCACAACAAGTCGCTAAACAGTTTATTCATATAAAATAACTATTAATGAGATATTAAAAAGAGTACGTATTAAATAACGTAGTTCACTTTTGATGGAAATAAATAAAACTAATTAAATGGCATACCAAATCGCAGTATGATTGGTATGCTATTTTTCTTTTATATAAGAGATATAAGATATAGTAAAATTATATACTCAAACGAACGTGAGCAGTAGAAAATAATAGGTTTTTATAGTAATTTAAGGAAATAGATGATGTGAATTTTGGTTATTTGTTATGTTAATAATTCTGCGGTATAGCTTAACCGGGACCAAAGTTATATATTCTATAAAATGTAACAATAAATTATAACTTTGTTTTGGTGGAAAATATATCCTAAGTATATGATAATATAATTGTACGTACTGTTGAATGAAGGTGATTGATATGACTGATTTTTTAAAGGATAATGCATTAGGACCTATTTACAAACAAGTTTATATATGGATGAAAAAAAAGATGGTTTCTGGTGAATGGAATGCAGGTGACCAAATACCTCCAGAAGTTGTTTTAAGTGCTGATTTAAAAGTGAGTCGCCACACAATTAGAAAAGCCCTTGAGTTATTGATGAACGAAGGATATTTATTTAGACAGCCAGGGAAAGGAACATTTGTTAATCAAAAAAAATCTAATTATGAGCTATCTTATCTAACAAGCTTTACTGAGCAAATGAAAGCACTTAATCGAATTCCTTCTTCAAAAATAATTGATATTAAAAACAATGTTGTTCCGGATAGACAACTGAAAGAGAAGTTAGCTTTGTCTGAGTATGAACGTTTGATAAAAATATATCGTCTACGTTTGGCTGATAATGAACCCATGTCATTAGAGGAAGTTTATATGAACAATAAATTGGCGCCAGATCTTCATAAAAAGGATTTAGGCTGTCAATCCTTATATACCATACTTGAAGAGGATTATCAGTTAACGATTGACAGAGGAGATATGATTCTTGGGGCTGCAGCTGCTAATCAACATCAAGCAGAATTATTGAATGTCAGAGAGGACAGTCCTCTCGTTTATATGGAATGCTTGACTTATCTTCATCATCAGCGGCCTGCATTTTTAACGTTCGCAAGATATCCATATGATCGTTATATTTTTTCCCTCAATCTTACTCGAAATAATAGTTAACAATCATTAAACTTTTTCGGGATTTGTCTAAAAAATATTTAAAACAATTATTATCTGATTTAACAGCCTTGCTCTCAAAAACAGAAAGCAAGGCTGTTTAGTCCATTATTCAATAATGATTTTATTGAGCTTCGTTGTGACCGTGTTAGCAATTGTATCGCCAACTGGACATGTGTTTTCAATAAACTCAATAAATTCCTCGACTTTTTCTTTTGGTTCATCGGTTTTGATATGAATGTTATAGCGGATTTCACTATAGCCTTTTCGCACATCTGATTTACCTAAAAAGCCGTCTGTATCTAAATCCCCTTCAAGTTCAACACGAAAATCACTGAAGGTAATACCAAATTTTCCAGCAAAAGCGCCTGCAACGATGGACTGACATGCACCTAATGCACATAATACCAACTCTACAGGATTCATGCCTGTATCTGTACCACCTAAGCTCTTAGGCTCATCCACAGTGATTTCAAAATTTCTTGATTGCGCTTTTACTTGTACCCCTTTTTGCAAGTGAGCTGTCGCGTTAAAGGTTGTTTTGGGCATCTCTATAGACCACCTTTTATGAAGTTGAGTCATGATACACACTTATTGTACAGCATAAGACCAAAATCATTCATGATGATATTGAAAAGGGAGATGCAAAAATGATGATGTTACAAAAATGTAAAAAACATTTATTTCTTTCAGTGAAACACGCTTCCCCCACTTTATGATAAACTGGAAAGGTGTCATCTACATAATTCGACACATCATGTCATGCTATTATTAAAATCAGGCATCACACATGAGGCACACACAAACAAGGATGAGGGACATATGAAGGAAATTCTTAAGATCGGTAGTGCGTTTATTGGTATTATTGTTGGCGCAGGATTTGCGTCAGGGCAGGAAATTTTACAATATTTTACGAGCTTTGGCTATTGGGGGATTGCTGGAGCAATCGTTGCGACAGCTTTGTTTGCTTTTCTAGGTATGACGATCACCAGACTTGGTAGCAGGCTAAAGGCTGAATCACATAAAGATGTTATTTATACGATAAGTGGACGTTATCTCGGTTTAATTGTTGATTACATTATCATAATGACCTTATTTGGCGTCGGAGTTGTGATGATTGCAGGTGCAGGTTCTATATTTAGCCAGCAATTTGGACTTTCAGCCATTCTAGGAACGATGGTCATGACAACGCTCGTAATATTGACAATTATGCTGGACGTAGAACGTGTTGTTTCAGTTATTGGGAGTATTACACCATTTTTATTAATTGCTATTTTAGGTATAGCTGTATATAGTCTTATGACACTGTCTGAACCATTTAGTATTCTTAATCCAATCGCTCAAGCACAAGAAACAACATTACCAAATTGGTTTGTTTCGGCCATTAATTATGTGTCGTTTAATATTGCAGTTGGTGTATCGATGGCCCTTGTTATGGGAGGAGCCGAACAGAATGAAAAGAAGGCAGCTTTAGGAGGATTACTCGGTGGCCTCGGCATTGGAATACTGATTATGTTGAGTCACTTGGCGATATTTTCAAAAATAAAGACAGTCGCAAACGTTGACATGCCGACATTGCAAATTGTAAACGATATTTCACCTGTTTTAGGTATATTGATGGCAGTCATTTTGTTTTGCATGATTTTTAATACGGCAGTTAGTATGTTTTTTTCATTTGGTGCCCGGTTCACGACCTTAGGAACTCCACAATTTAAACGGTTTGTTATCATAACAGTATTGGTTGGATTTGCAGCAAGCTTTGTTGGCTTTACAGATTTGGTTGCATTGTTTTATCCGTTTATTGGGTATCTCGGTTTGTTTCTTATTTTAACGCTTTTAATTGCAACTGTTCGCCAGCCAGGTAGACGAGCAGAGAAAAGTAGACCACAATGATTTATCATTAAGTGTGTTTTAAAGAAAAGAAGGATATCCGACTGTGTTCAAGTAAACATGAGTGGATATCCTTTTTTAGCATATCGGTTTTTAACTTCTCAAGGTCACTTACTCAAAGACTGCACAATGGCTTTATCTTTTGAGATGGGATCTATTGTAAATGTGTTTAAGATGCTTAGATTGATGTGACAATAACCGTTTGGATTCTTTTCTAAATAATCTTGGTGTTCATCTTCTGCTCGATAAAAATTTTTAAGAGGTTTTGCTTCTGTTACGATGTCATCATCATATTGTTTTTGTTGTTCATGAATAACTGTTTCTATGACGGATGCGTCAGCCTGTTCTTCATAGTAGATGCCAGTCCGGTATTGAACGCCGATATCGTTTCCTTGTTGATTGACTGATGTTGGATCAATGACGAGAAATAGCTTATTGATTAAGGATTCAAGGCTAACGCGCTGAGGGTCATATTTGATGCGAACAGTCTCAGCAAACTTCCCTTTTCCGATTACAACATCTTCATATTTAGGGTTTACACCTTCTCCGTTAGCATAGCCTGACGTTACATCATAGACGCCATATATGCGTGCCATAAATGCTTCTACACCCCAAAAACATCCGCCAGCAAAATAGATCGTATTAAGTTCTATGTTTGTCCAGTCAAGATGATCGTTAATGTTTCGAACATCGCCCTTTAGGACGTATCCATCTTGCTGTGAGGCTGTATTGTTAGTCACCTGTTGATGCTTGACCGGTTCGTGGTTTTGCGGGAAAGAGCAGGCTGATAAAGTCAAGATCAGCAGTGTTATAGCAACGTACGTCTTTTTGAATGCCATGTTACATACCTCCTATAAAACAGTGTCACTTATAAAGCAACGCCATAGTACCCCTTTTATAATACGACATGAACCGTTACATATGCTATTTTTATGTTTGAATATTCCTTATATATGCTTTTGTGTCAAAAATGTGTCTGTGGAAATGTTCATCATAAACGATTAATATCAAGGGATTACACTGTACGAACAATACTTGACCAAGCAACTTTGCAATAATTTATATGGGATTTTTTTTGTTAAAAGACTGTTCAAATCGACTATGATATATATATAATAGTACCTAGTCATAACATCTAATGTTAATGACAGGGACTAAAAAATAATCGGATCCGTCAAAGAGCCAACGTTTAGGAGGAATATGGATGGATGTTCAAAGCATTTTAAAGATGGTCAGTGCGAGCCGCCTCGTAGAACCGAGTGACGATAAGGCTGGTAAAACGACCATTGGTAGTCGTCTAGCATTTGACGATATGCTCAATAAATCACAGGAAAACCCTGAGCAATTTTGGGATCGTGTCGCCCATGAACTTGTTTGGTATAAACCATGGACAGAAACGATGAGTGGTGGATTCCCTAATTTCAAATTTTTTGTTGATGGCATTAGTAACCCATGTGTCAACTTATTGGATCGCCATGTCAATAATGGCGGCGGCAATCGTACAGCTCTAATTTGGGAAGGGGAAAATGGTGATAAGGCCTTTTTTACGTACAATATGCTATTGGCAGAAGTGAATCGCTTTGCTAATGTGCTTAAGTCATTTGGTGTGCAAAAAGGTGATGGTGTAGCTATTTATATGCCGAATCTACCTGAGGCATTTATCGCTATTCTTGCATGTTTCCGTTTAGGTGCCGTTTATAATGCTGTGTTTTCTGGATTTTCTCCAAAAGCACTTGAGGATCGGTTGATTCATTTTGAACCGAAAGTTGTTGTAACTGCAGACGCGTCCGAACGACGTGGCAAATTGATACAATTAAAAGATAAAGTTGATGAGGTTGTTGGTCATGTATCCTCGATAGAGGCTGTCATTGTAGTCGACCGTATGCATACACCACTAAGTATGAAACCAGGGCGAGATTTTTATTGGCATCAGCTTCGCGAACAAGCGTCTAATCACTGTGAACCAGAGCACATAGAAGCGAATGAGCCGGGTATCGTATTTTACACAAGTGGAACGACTGGCAAGCCTAAAGGTGTCGTTCATGCTGGGATGGCATTTGTCGTGCAAAATTACATTTATAGCAAATATCATTTAGATTTACATGATGATGATGTATTCTGGTGTTCTGCTGATATTGGATGGTTAACGATGCATATTTGGGGAATTGTAGGGGCATTAGCAAATGGTATTACAACAGTTGTCTATGAAGGTGCGCCCGACTATCCAAGCCAAGATCGTTTTTATGAAATTTTAGATCATTATCGTGTCACGAAATGGTTTACTGCACCAACAGTGCTTCGAATGCTAAAAAGTATGGGAACTGAAACCTTTGAAAATCGCGATTTATCATGTCTTGATGTAATCGCGCTTGTGGGAGAACCGTTTGATCAGGCAACATGGGAGTGGACTTATGACGTACTCGGCGATAAACGTATTTGTATTAATAATACGTGGGGACAGACAGAAACAGCGGGCACACCACTTGCAGGTGCAGCGTGGTTAACACCAATGAAGCCAGGGTCTGCGGGCATTCCATTTTTCGGAATTGATATGGCAGTTGTTGATGACGCTGGGCATCCAGTGGAACCAGGAACAGTTGGTAATCTTGTCATTCGTAAGCCATTTCCGATGCTATGCCGTACGCTATGGCGAGAACATGATCGCTACATCGCCTCTTATTATAGTCAAGTCGAGGGATGCTACTATGCAAGTGATCTCGGGCTTGTCGATAAGGATGGTCATTATTGGGTCGTTGGCCGTTCAGATGATGCGTTTAATGTCGCTGGTCATCGTTTAAGCACGATGGAAATGGAGTCTGCGGTTCTAGAAGTTCCAACCGTAGCCGAGACTGCTGTTATAGGTGTTCCGGATAAAATTAAGGGAGAAGTCCCAGTCGTATTTGTGCGGCTTCTTGATGGGCACCTTGACAAAGATGAGATTAAACAAGCGATCTCGGATCAAATTGTCGATCAGATTGGTAAAATCGCCCGACCTAAAACAATCATTGTCGCTGATGTACTTCCTAAAACATTAAGCAGTAAAATAATGCGACGGTTATTGAAGGAAATTGTTTTAAATGGAAATGTAAGTGGAGACATAACCGGTTTAGAAAATCCAAGCTCTGTTGAACATATTAAAAAGCTTGCAGGTGGCATGTTTCAAGAAGCGGAATAAAGCTGTATATCGTTGGACATGAAGGTGTCCAAATCAAATAGAAACCAGAAGGAATTCGATCCTTCTGGTTTCTATTTATGATTTAAAGGTATTCTATTCCATATTATGCTTTTTTATAATTGAAGGCTCCTATGACATGTCCGAAAATGCCTCCAATAATTGCTGGTACGAGCCAACCAAGTCCAGCTGCAAATAAAGGTAATTGAACCATAAAAGGTTTGAATGTGGATAAATCAAAGCCAAATGCTGTTAAACCATCATATAGGCTGAATAAAGCTGTCATAAAGATCGTGCCCCGGTATACGCTCTGCTTGTGTTGTAAGAAAGGATATAAAAATGCTAGGATAATAACAGCAATCGCGATCGGATACAAGAATACAAGGACTGGAACCGAAATGGAGATAATGGTATTGAGTCCTTGATTCGCGATAATGAAACTGACGAGCGTGACAAGAACTGCAACTTTCCCGTAAGACAATTTGGTAATTCGAGAAAAAAATTGCCCGGCAGCTACGACGAGACCAACAGATGTCGTAAAACATGCCAATGCTACGATTACACCTAACAACAAGGCCCCAAAGCTTCCAAATATATGCTCGGCCGCCGCTGAGAGAATATCGCCTCCGTTAGAAAAAGTCCCAAACGTTCCCATCTTAGCACCAATCCACCCGATCGATACGTAAACCAATACAAGCCCTAGCCCAGTAATTAAACCAGATTTAAGTGTTTCTTTAATTAATGTAGACTTCTTAGTGATGCCTTCATTTCTATATGCCGACACAACAATGATACCAAATGCCAAAGCCCCTATTGCATCCATTGTAAGATACCCTTCAACAAATCCTTTGAAAAATGGTGCGGATGCATATTTTGGACTCGGTTCTGAAAATGGGGTATCGAGAACGAATACGGCACCAACAATCAGTACAACAATTGAGAGCAATAAAATTGGTGTTAATAATTGCCCAATACGATCAACGATTTTTGCCGGATTTAAGCTGACAATGAGAACCAACACGAAAAAAATGCCGGTAAATAAAAAAAGCATCCATGGAGATGTCTGAATAAACGGTTCAACACTCATCTCATAGGCAACTGATGCTGCACGTGGTATACCGAAAAAAGGTGCAATCGCCAAGTATATTAATGATGTAAATATGAGACCAAAAATTGGATGAACACGATCAGAGAGCTCTCTTTCGTCACTTTTGACGAGTGCAATCGCAGCAACAGCAAAAATTGGTAGTCCAACGCCAGTAATGACGAATCCAGTTATGGCACTCCAGAATGATGTGCCTGCCTCTAGTCCAAGCATAGGTGGATAAATTAAGTTGCCTGCTCCAAAGAATAGCGCAAACAACATAAACCCAATAATAAAAGTTGATTTGTTCATGGTGTGTCCTCCTGAAAGTCCGTAAAAGATGTGTAATACATAACAATCTAAATATTAAGACAATAAAGCGTTGAAGAAATTAAAAATATGTTCTTTATAATAAAAGGAAAATAGTGAAAAGTCAACGGTATTATGGATGGATATTATTAAGTTAGTGAATTTTCATGGCTAAAGTATACTTATATTCAATGTATTTCCAATTAACGGGATTTGTTATTACCAATAAATGGAGTTGTGAAAAGTTTAACCTTTATTTAATATATACACCGGTATTTTTTATGTTTTTGTAATGCGCATCATGGTATCTTAACGTCAAGGGATGACTTTAACAGATAGGTGCGCACCTAGACTGAGCAGTCCTAAAGTACAATCAATTATTTTGATCGTTAAATGTTATCGTGAAAGTGAAGTATTGAGCAATTATGTTTAGCGCATATTAGTCATGACACTTTTTTAAGATACACATTACAAAAGAACGGTATAAGAATTCTATACCGCAATTTTACAAGGAGGTTTATTGCTATGTTAAATAAGAAACGTAACTTATTTTCTATCGGAGCAGCACTTTTATTTATGCTTATTTCCAGTGCGCAAATTTTCGCGACTGGAGGTGCAGAAGAAATTGCAACACCTACAGGGTTTTATGCCATTTTAGTTATTGTGCCTTTGCTCGTCATTGTTGCACTATTATTTTTGAAAGTTGATATGCTTGCCGCTGGTTTTGTTGGGGGCACAATTGCAATGCTAATTGGAGGAATTGGACTTGCTGAAGCGAACGAACAATTTTTAAGTACCATTCCTGGCATGCTTTCAATTACAGTTCCAATTATCAACTCTGCTATTGCTATGGCCGTATTTAAATCAGGTGGTTATACATCAGCTCTAGCACTTGTACGTCGTAAAATTGGTAATAAAAATGAGTACGTCGCAGCATTCATCGTTATCCTGCAAGCCGCAGCAACATATATGTCTGGTATCGGTGGCGGTAGTGCAATGGTTATCGCACCTTTGGCCATGGCTGCTGTTGGTGCAATTCCAGAATTGATTGCAGCTATGTCGATCGCATCTGCTGTCGCATTTACAACATCACCAGCATCACTTGAGTCTGGTATTGTTTCGAAGATATCTGGTGTTCCAGTCGCTGAATATGTGGCTGAAATGAGATTATTCACCCTTGTGTTTGTAGTTCTTTCTGTTATTTTAGGCTTCTATGGTGCTAAAAAACGTAAAACATTGTTCAAAGGCGAAGAGAATGAAGAATTTGCTAAATTAAGTGATGGCGAGTTGTTCAGAATTACAATTCCAGCGATATTCATGCTCGCAGCTGTTATCGTAGGTCCATTTATTAATGATGCAATTGGAATGAGCCTTTTCAACCCACTTATGTACACAGTCGTTACAGTATTGTTGATCTTTGTTTGCACGAAGTTTAGCATGAACGAATCTCTTGAAGCAGTTGTTGATGGGTCAACTTATATTTTGACAAGACTATTTGCAGTTGGTATTTTCTTGTCATTCATTAATATTATTGGTGATACTGGTGCATTCCAGGTTATCGCAGGTATCGCAGAAAAAGCACCATCAGCATTTGTTGTTCCAGCTGCTGTTGTCGCGGGTATCCTAATTGGTATTCCTGCTGGCGCATATGTCGGGTCTATTCTTGGTCTGATATTACCAGTTGTTGCTGCATTGAATTTCTCACCAGTTGCGCTCGGTTTTGTAGCAATGGGTGTTGGTCTCGGAAGTCAGTTGAGCTTTGTTAACATTACAATGCAGGCACTTTCTGCTGGTTTCCAGCTTCCAATTATTCAAGTTGTTAAAGGAAATGGTAAATGGGTTGGAATGTCTATGGTACTCCTACTCGTTCTGTCATATTTCTTTGGATAAAAAGATTGCCTTGCTTCCCTAGCAAGGCAATAGATCATCTTTTCTTTTGAAGCCATGTTGAAAAGTTATGATCGCTTTGACAATACATTTGTTAAATTATATTTCAATAATGGAGGGGAAAGAAATGGATATTCTTATTAAGCAAGCAAAATTGGCTGAAGACATGGGATTAAAAGATGTTGCCATTCAAGATGGTAAAATCACACAGATTGAAGATCATATTGAAGCTACTGCGAGTCAGGTAATTGAAGCGAATGGAAAGGTCCTGATCCCTGGATTAGTTGAAAGCCACATTCACCTTGATAAAGCGTTAATTGCTGACCGCCTTGCAAATAAGTCTGGTACATTACAAGAAGCTCTTCAGGTGACAGCTAAGCTTAAGCCGACTTTTACAAAAGAAGATATTGTTGATCGAGCTGAACGTACTTTGCAAATGCTAATTAAGCACGGTACAACACACGTTCGTACGCATGCGGAATTTGATCCGGCACAAGGCTTTACTGGTTTTGACGTTATTATGGACTTAAAGGAAAAATATAAAGACTATGTCGATGTACAAGTCGTTGCGTTCCCACAAGAAGGTATCCTTAAAGCGCCAGGTACAGAGGAAATGATGTATCAAGCAATGGATGCTGGTGCTGATGTTGTTGGTGGTATTCCGTATAATGATACGTCAGCTGAAGAACATATCGACCTAGTGTTTGAAATTGCTAAAAAATATGATAAACCAATTGATTTCCATCAGGATTTCAAAGACGATGCAGAAGGTATGTCTATTGAATACCTTTGCGACAAAACGATCGCTGAAGGGTTCGTTGGTCGTGTTTCGGTCGGGCATTTAACAAGCTTAGGTGCTTTACCAAAGGAACGTCTACAAACAATCGTTGAGAAAATGGCTAAAGCAGACATTAGTGTTATGAGTTTACCGGCAACCGATCTACATCTTGGTGGTCGTGGAGACGAATATAATGTACGCCGTGCATTAACACCAGTACGAGCTTTACGTGACGGTGGCGTTAATATGTGTATTGCGACAAACAATATCCGCAATGCATTCACGCCATACGGAACAGGTGATGTTATGCAGACAGCGATGCTTGCGATTCCAACTGCTCACTTAGGTGGTGCGGATGACCTTCCAACCGTGTTACCAATGATTACATCAAATCCAGCAAGAGCACTTGGTATTTCGGATTATGGCATTGAGGTCGGCAAAACTGCAAACGTTGTGTTGCTTGATACAGAATCGGTTACGAATGCGATTATCGACCTACCAACAAGATTGTTCGTGATTAAGAATGGCAAAGTGACTGTTGAAACGCGTAAGACAGTAACGCTTAATAGCTAATTTATTTTGCAAAACTCAAGCGACTTCTATATGTGATATATAGGAGTCGTTTTGAGTATTATAATCGAAGCAAGGGGAGTAAGGGATGGGGAAGCATTTCATAGTAGCAGCAGCACGAGGAAATACAAAAAAGATTTTAACAATGCTTGAGTCTGGAGCAGACATTAATATGATGGATGATCGAGGGAGAACAGCTGTATTAGCTGCAACGTTTTATAATCAAGTTGATATGGTCAAGTTGCTCATTCAAAAAGGAGCGGATATAAATATTCGCGATTATCACTTAAGTAATGTGCTATTGTATGCAGGTGCTGAAGGTCTACTTGATATTGTTAAACTTGCAATAGGAGCTGGCGCAGATACGGCACTTACGAATCGTTTTGGAGGAACTGCCCTTATTCCCGCTTCGGAGCGTGGACATGTCGAAGTCGTGAAAGAACTTCTTGAAAATTCAGATGTCGATGTTAATCATATTAACCATTTGCATTGGACCGCACTGCTAGAAGCCATTATCTTAGGGGATGGCGGACAGAAATATCAACACATTGTTCAGCTCCTAGTTGATCATGGTGCAGATATTCATATCGGTGATCGAGAGGGTGTGCAGCCTTTGAAACATGCACAAAGATATGGATATCGGGAAATTGAACATATTTTAAACCAAGCCCGGCGTTAATTGTAAGTTATAAATACGAGAAAACGATTCAACATGCCAAATTATGCTGAATCGTTTTTTGATTTGATGGGGGCTTAAGTGTGGTACTGTAACAATTAAATTAAGTGTTATTTAACCACCCATTTTACTTTGTTGCAGTAGCTTTGACTCCCCTTTTTCCCATTCTTCCACCTGTTCAATCGCTTGATCAGGTGAATATCCTAGTCCAACAAGAACCCCCGATAATATGAATTCCTGATACAAATGTTCTGGATTGATGCCTTCTTCCATTTCCTGAAGTGCTCGGTCAACAAGCGGTTGAATATACGTCACCCATTGATCCGGAATACTCGGATCTTGTTGTCTTAATTGATATTGATATGCTGATTGATGTTCGTACACTCATGTCTCCTCCTCAATAAGTTATGTTCCCATACATCCATGCACACAGCTTCTCCACGCGCTTGTTCCGGGGCGGTAACCTAATCTAAAACAGCGATCACGGCACGCTTGCCAATTCGGATTATTAGGACCCCAGTTGTTCATACCTTGCCAATTTGGATTATTGGGTCCCCAATTCATCATATTAGGATCATAATATGGTCCTGGATTATACTGTCCATAGGGCTGGGGCATTCCTGGCATACCAGGGCCAGTTTGCTCCCATGGTGTGTTCTGATCATAATTCCACCAATCGTTTCCGTTCATTATGCAACACCTTCCATTATTTATTATTTCAGTATTAGCCTATGATAGAAGGGGCATAAGAAGTGCGCCTATTTTATGAGTCTCATATATACTATGCATGCCGCCGTATAAAATCATTTCGAGCCGCATATATCGTCATACACACTTATAAATGAAAATTCACACGCATATAATGAGAAACTGCCGCATACTTGCATCTGTAGACGCATATATCGCAAAGGAGACGTATATGTTTAAATAGCAGAATGACCGCCCTCTTATTTTGCAACTTTAATATCCTGAAATAAATAAATAATTCTTAATAAAAAATCTGATATACTTTAAATGAAAATATACACACATAGTTATAATAAATACCTAAATATAACTCATATAGTGTTTAAAATTACACAAATATGTTCGAAAGTGTTATTGTAAGTGCTTACAATTCGTTCTATGATTGAACTGTGCAATAAACCATACTATTAATTGGGGGCGTCATAATGAAAAAATTAGTGATGATGTTGTTAATGTTTGGTCTGCTCATGTTTGTAGCAGCATGTGGTAGTAATGATGAAGATGAGAATAAGCTCGTCATTTATTCGCCTAATAGTGAAGATATAATTAACACGATTATACCAATGTTTGAAAAAGAAACAGGTATAAAAGTTGAACTTGTTTCTGCGGGCACAGGTGAATTAATTAAACGAATTGAATCAGAAGCAGATAATCCATATGCAGATGTTTTATTTGGAGGAAGTAAAGCTCAAGCACGAGGCTATGCAGATTACTTCGAGGAATATACATCTAAAAATAATGACGATATGCTTCCTGAGCATCAAAATGTTGATGGATTTTTAACACCGTTCGTGGCTGACGGAAGTGTTCTTCTCGTTAACACAGATTTAATCGGTGACATTAAAGTAGAAGGCTATGCAGATTTATTAAATCCTGAATTAAAAGGAAAGATCGCTTCTGCAGATCCAGCAAGCTCGAGTTCAGCGTTCGCCCAATTAACCAACATGCTACTGGCTATGGGTGGGGATTATACGTCTGAAGAAGGTTGGAACTATGTATCAGAATTAGTTAAGAATCTAGATGGGAAAGTAGCAAGTGGTTCAGGTGCTGTTCATAAAGGTGTAGCTGATGGTGAGTATGTTGTTGGTTTAACGTATGAAGATCCGTCTGCCAGCTATGTCCGTGATGGTGCTCCAGTAGAAATTGTTTATCCAAAAGAGGGAACTGTATTTCTAGATGCGGGTGTAGAAATTATTAAAGATGCAAAAAACATGGACAACGCGAAGAAGTTTGTAGACTTTATTACATCTGAGCAAGCACAAAGTGCATTTGGTACGGAGCTAACTAACCGTCCGTTGCATAAGGATGCAAAACTAGGCGATCACATGACACCACTTGAAGACATTTACGTCATTCAAGAAGATGAAGCTTATATTAAAGATAACCGTGATAGCATCGTAGAACAATATATGGAAGTCTTTACAGATGCTCAAGAATAGAACATAGAGAATGCAGAGAGTAGGGGATAATTGTGAGCATAGCAATTCACTTTACAGACGTTATTAAAAAATATGGTGATACGACAGTTATTCCAGGGCTATCTCTAAAAATCAAGAAGGGTGAATTTTTCACTCTTCTTGGCCCTTCTGGCTGTGGGAAAACCACGCTTTTAAGGATGGTTGCTGGATTTAATAGTATAGAAGGTGGGGAGATCCATTTTGATGACAAAGTCGTTAATGAGTTGGCACCCCAGCACCGAAATATCGGAATGGTGTTTCAAAACTATGCAATTTTTCCTCATATGACTGTAAAACAGAATGTCGCCTTTGGATTAAAAAATAAAAAACTACCAAAAGATGAGATTGAAAAGCGAGTAGACGATATATTGGAAGTCGTCCAAATAAGTCAGTTTAAAGACACGTTACCTGAAAATTTATCAGGTGGGCAACAACAGCGAATCGCGCTTGCGAGAGCGATCGTAATTGAGCCAGATGTCCTTTTGATGGATGAGCCATTATCTAATCTTGATGCCAAATTGCGTGTTGAAATGCGGGAAGCAATAAAGAGTATTCAACGTAAGGTTGGCATTACAACAATTTATGTAACACATGATCAAGAAGAAGCGATGGCCGTGTCTGATAGAATTGCTGTAATGAAATCAGGAGAAATTCAACAAGTTGGAACACCTAAGGAAATTTATCAGCGTCCAGAGAATATATTTGTTGCGTCTTTCATTGGGCGAACGAATGTACTTGAGCGTCAAATTAACCGAAGAGAAGATGGCAGTTATCGACTCCATATGGATCCGTCATATCACGTATCCATTAAAGATATCGTTTGGTCAAAAGAAACAAATCAAGAAACAATGATGGCTAAGCTCTCAGTACGACCGGAAGAATTTATTATAGATGATGATGAGTCCGGCATGGAAGGCACTATTTTAACGAGTTCATTCCTTGGTATGAATACCCATTACCTCGTTGAATTAGGTGATGGAGAACACGTTGAGATTATTCAGGAGTCAATTCTTGGTGATTATTTACCGGCGGGTACACTGGTCAAACTACGTATCAAAAAAGAAAAGATAAACGTATTTGATCATAATACAGAAAGGACAATGCTAGGAGGCCGTTCAAAATGATTAACCAAGGTAAAAAAAGAGACGTATGGACGACGATTACGCTTGGGATTTTAATCATTTATGGCCTTGTACTCATTTATCCTTTATTTATTTTGTTTAAAGAAAGCTTTGTAAGTGGGGATAGAGGTACGTTTTCTCTTGAGCATTTTTATAAATTTTTTGAAAAAAAATATTATTACGGTGCCCTCTTCAACAGTCTAAAGGTTACTGTGGCGGTTACAATTAGTACGGTCATACTCGCCACACCTCTTGCTTATATTATGACGACGTTTAAAATTAAAGGAAAACTGTTTTTACAAATTTTAATTCTAATTTCATCAATGGCTCCGCCTTTTATCGGTGCCTATTCATGGATTTTGTTAATGGGCAGAAATGGTGTTGTAACGAATTTTATGAAAGACATATTCCATATTAACACACCTGACATATATGGATTTACAGGAATTTTGCTTGTATTAACGCTTCAACTAACTCCACTCGTATATATGTATTTAATGGGTGCACTAAAAGGTGTGGACAGTTCACTATTAGAAGCAGCAGAAAGTATGGGTTATACGGGCATTAATAAAATGTTGCGTGTCGTTTTACCATTAATTGTCCCGACTTTGTTAGCGGGGTCGCTACTCGTTTTTATGCGCGCACTTGCGGACTTCGGTACACCGATGCTAATTGGTGAGGGCTTTAAAACAATGCCTGTCCTCATTTTTAATGAATTTATTAGTGAGATGGGCGGAGATGATGGATTCGCTGCTGCAATTAGTGTTATTGTCGTTGTTTTGGCGCTGTTCGTATTCTTAGTGCAAAAGTATATATCAAACCGAAAGTCTTTCTCTATGAATGCATTGCGTCCGATTAAAGCTAAACAAGAAAAAGGATTTAAGAATGTGCTCGCCCACATATATGTTTACGGGTTTATCGGTTTGGCTATTTTGCCACAGGTATATGTGATATACACAGCGTTTCTAAAGACTTCTGGGCGAATATTTGTAAAAGGTTATTCACTGGATAGTTTTAGAGTCGCATTTGATCGTGCTGGAGACGCACTCGTTAATACGTTCACCCTCGGTTTAATTGCGCTATTCTTTGTCGTGTTAATTGCAATCTTGATTGGTTATGTAACGGTTAGACGCCGTAACATCCTGACGAATGGGCTTGATATAATGTCCATGGTACCATATATCGTTCCTGGTTCAGTGCTCGGTATTGCCCTTTTGTTAGGTTTTAATAATAAACCGCTAATGCTGAGTGGGACAGCGACAATTATTATCATTGCGTTTGTCATAAGACGTCTACCTTATACAATACGCTCGAGTGCGGCAATCATTCATCAAATTAATCCTAGTATAGAGGAAGCGTCGGCAAGCTTGGGTGCATCCAATTTGAAGACTTTTTTCAAGGTTACTTTGCCAATGATGCTACCCGGTGTTATTTCAGGTGCAATTCTCAGCTGGGTTACAATTATAAGTGAATTAAGTACATCAATTCTTTTATACACTGCACATACAAAGACGATGACGATTTCTATTTACACAGAGGTTATTCGAGGTAACTACGGTATTGCAGCTGCGTTAGCAACGATTCTAATTTTTATCACGATAATATCGTTACTCATATTCTTTAAGCTGACGGGTCGAAAAGAAGTGTCACTATAATCTTTAAATGTCCGATATGTCGAGCGGTAAATGTGCTCTGTTATTCGGACATTTTTTTCGTATATGTATTGTTAACCATTAAGCCTGCTATAAAGACCGAATCTCTTAAAACAAGCAGGAGAATCAAGCAATAAAAGTGGTTTGGCATTATAATAATATAGAGTTACTAATTGGCATGGAGGCGAGAGGAAATGATTACAAAACGTAAAAATTTTAAAGATACAACAAAAGAACTTTTCCTTAAATATACGTTCATTCCTATCGTCGTTTTAATGATATTGTTTTTCTTTTTTACAGTGTGTATATTCCGGATAAAAATAATGTATGACACGCATCAAGCAGGGACGGCTATTTCTGAGTCATTTACGAATGTAGAGAATTCCTATTATAAAGAAATAGAGCGTATGGCACATTTACCAATTGTAACGACTACGTTGAAAACGCATTTATATAACAATCGTGTGTATGAAGAATTTTATAATTTTAATAACCAGCAAAGGGTTAAAAGTGCTTTTCACTTAATAAATGCTGATGGGGTATTTTTAGCGTCAACAACGCCTTCTGATAGTAGCATAAATGGCTATATTTGGCGTGATATTATTCCTCGCATGCATAAAGATCCTCATGGTATTTTAATGGAGACAAATACGATGCTTTATCCCCATGGAAAAACAACCACTTTTACGATGGGAAAGCCTGTACTAGAAAATGATCACATTATTGGATATATTGTTTTTCAGTTGTATGAAGAAGATTTGCAGCATCTTATATTTGGTGGAAGCGCAGATATTGCTGTAATTACTGATGATTATGAGCGTGTCATTGCCACAACAAATGGCATTGTAAAAGGGCTTATGAATAAGTTTTCAGTAAATCAACTGTCTGACCATCGAGTTGAGATGAAGGGGCAGCACTATTATATGAAAGAAGTAAGGATAGACGATCGGAATTACCGTGTGTATACATTGAATTCAATTAATAATAGTAGTCTCATTATCTGGATTTATGTATTGTTTATGGTCGTTACAAGTGGATTACTTTTTATTCTGGTTCAGAAGCTTGCAGAAAAGATGTCCAGCCAAAATGTCCAATCGATCGAAAAATTACTTGGAGCTGTGAAACAATTAAAGCAAGGTGATCTTCAATCATATGTGAGAATTGAAACAGGCGACGAGTTTGAAATTTTGGCTGATCAATATAATGATATGCTTGACCATTTAAATGAACTCATACAAAAAAATGAGGAACTCTCTAATTTACGGCGAATCAATGAAATACGTCTACTTGAAAGTCAGTTCAATCCACACTTTTTATTTAATGTGTTGGAAACGTTAAGATATACAATGCTGACGGATAAAGGGAAAGCCCAGGAAATTATTTTCTCACTATCCCGTCTATTGCGTTACAGCATTGAAAATACATCACAGAATGTGTTGTTTGAAAAAGATTTAAATTATATCTTTGATTATTTGAAACTGTTGAAAATGCGGTTCACTGATCGACTCCATTATAAGATCGAAATACCAGAACAAATCAAGCAGACTTATGTTCCGAAGCTTTTGCTACAGCCATTGATTGAAAATGCCATTAAATATGGGTATAGGCATCAGACTCATCTCACTCTAAAAATCGGTGCTGTAATTAGAGGAAACGATATTGAATTTACTGTTTCTGATGATGGATCGGGGATTAGTGAAGCAAAGCTCATTCAAATACATGATAAGCTGACCTATGCAAAAACAGCAAAGCAAGCAATCGGATTATACAATACGCATCGTCGACTTGTTCTGCTTTATGGAGAGCCGTATGGTGTCGAGGTGATGAGTACAAAAGGACAGGGAACGGTTGTAAAAGTACGTATGCCATTTTGTGAAGGGGATTTTAGCGATGTACAGAATACTGATAATTGAGGACGAAGAAGTGATTCGTGAAGGGTTAAAATATATGGTTGACTGGGTTAAAATGGATTGTGTTGTTGTTGGAGAAGCGTGCAATGGTGAAGAAGGGCTGGAGCAAATTGAGAGCCTTGTTCCAGATATTGTCCTACTTGATGTAAACATGCCGATCATGAACGGGATTGATATGTTAGCAGCATACAACGGAACACAGACATTCTGCACAATTATTTTGTCTGGATACAATGATTTCGCATATGCAAAAAAAGCACTTGAATATGAAGTCATTGATTATTTACTCAAACCAATTGATCATAAAGAATTGTATAAGGCTGTTCATCGTGCAAAAGACGTGCTTGAAATAAAAACAGCGTATAAAGCGATAGAAGCGCAAATTCTCACAAAGGAAAACGTGAATGTATATGATACGAATCTGTTAGGGCGTATAAACAAGACGAGTCAGCATGTCACTCAAATGCTTCAATATGTTCAAGAAAACTATCACGATAAAATAACAATAAATGATCTCGTTGAAGAAATAGGAATGAGTGCAACCTACCTTAATAAAAAATTTAAACAAGAAACAGGGTTCAGTTTTAATGATTTCTTAAATCGTTATCGTATTCAAAAAGCCATTCAAATGATTAGTACAGGAAATGAAAAAATATCGATGGTCGCACTTGAAGTCGGATATAGTCAATATCAATATTTTGTAAAAGTATTTAAAAAATATACGAATATGCTTCCAAGTGATTATGTGGATTTGAGATGGCACAGTTAGAAAAATTTATTTTTATAGTTAGCCAATTGACAAATTCCGACAAGTGACAGGCACTGCCAACTTCATTTACAATAGGATTAAAAAAGATATGGGGCTTTTATGATGCGACCGACATTTAGAAAAAGTTTGCAGCAACGGATTTTTGTATTTACGTTGTTAATTGTGTTTGTGCCGCTTACGGTTGTGGGGATTATGTCATATGTGACATCCACAAATATGATTACAGATAAATTGAAACAGGCACATATGAATGTAGTTGATCAAATTGGTGGGAATATCGCGTTTGTATTAGAAGACATCCATGATTTGTCTTTATTTTTCATCCAAAGCGAACAAGCACGTGATCTTCTGGATGCATCTGACTCAGACAATACAGATCCATTTAATGAAAAAAAGCAGCGTGTTGAACAACTGCTCCTTCATCTAATTGGATCTAAAGACTATATTGCATCCATTCAGATTGAAAATCCTCAAGGCGATGTGCTTATAAATACGGGATCAAAAGAGGATCCTTTACAATCACATACAAAAAGAAAACTAAATGACTTGAATGGCTCTGCGCTCATTACAACCAAACAAAATGTTATTTCGTACTCTCGATTGATTAAAAATGTGTATGATGTCACTGAACCGCTAGGCTATATGACCATTAAGTTAAAGCCAAGCTATATTTATAACTTATTTGAAAATAATAATACGAAAGAGACGGCTAGTTATTTTCTCATTAATTCCGAACGACAGATCGTCGTTAAGCATGATGAAAATCAGTTCAGCCCAGCACAACTGCAGTCAGTATTTGATTCGATCGCCAATGTGAAAAGTGGGACGTCAGAGACATCAGTAGACGGAAACGATTATATCCGAACGTTTCATCGCATTAAAAAGACCCCTTTAACCATCGTTCATGTCGCATCATTAGACGCATTGATGCAAGAGAATCAGTTTATTCCATCACTTATCCTTATTGCATTGATCGTCAGCTTATTAATTTATACAATTGTAGCCTATCAGTTCTCAAAATACATTGTCAGACCGATTAATCATTTGCAAACCTTAATGAAACGGGTGGAGGATGGCAACTTAGCTGTACGCTTTGAACCAAAAGGCCAGAACGAGATTGCAATGCTGGGCAGAGGGTTTAACACGATGCTTGAAAAGCTTACCTTTCTTATTGAAATGGTCTACCTTGCTCAGATTAAAAATAAAGAAGCGGAGTTAAAAGCACTTCACGCGCAAATTAACCCCCATTTTTTATACAATACACTGAATACAATATATTGGATGGGACAAATGGAACAAGCGCCGAAATCGGCAAAGATGACACATGCATTGTCTAAATTATTTCAGCTTATGCTCAAGGATCAAAAAGATGTCACGAGTATTAACAATGAAATAGAATATGTGTCTCATTATCTCGATATTCAAAAAGTCCGTTACGAGGATATGATTGCGTTTAACGTCTACATCGAACCTGAAACACGACATGCCAAAACCGTAAAAATGATTCTACAACCCTTGATTGAAAATGCAATTACTCATGGTATTGAGCCTAAGGAAGACGGTGGCACGATCTTTGTGTCAATAACAAGGCGTGACAATTTACTGCTTATTAGTGTAGAAGACGACGGTGTTGGTGCCGACTTAGAAGCGTTAAATCAAATGCTCGTTAAACCGTCAGATGATTATAAAGGATTAGCCTTGAAAAACATTTATGATCGCATCAAAATTCAAAGTGGCGAGATGGGAGATATGTTATTTGCTCCAACAGAAACAGGCGGATTAAAAGTGTGCATTCTGCAAAAGTGGGAGGAGGACAGAGAATGAAGCTTCTCATTGTAGAAGATGAACGCATCGTACGAAAAGGCATCTTAACCTCTATGAATTGGGAGCAATACGGCATTGAGGATGTTGCTGAAGCCAAGAACGGTAAAGTCGCACTTGATATCATCCGTGAGCTGAAGCCAGATATTGTTATGACAGACATTAGAATGCCTGTTATGGATGGGTTACAGTTAGCAGAAAACATACATCATGACTATCCCGATATGCATATTGTTATATTAAGTGGATATGAGGACTTTGCTTATGCTCAGCAAGCAATCAAGCTCGGAGTATCAGAATACTTAATTAAACCCGTAGGCCGTGAGGAACTAGAAAGGGTTATTTTATCGATTAAACAGACGATTGATCAAAAAGTTGCATTGAATAATAAACAACAGCAAATTTCGCAAATCTATGAAGCGAATTTGAATGTCATAAGTGAACAATGGCTTAATGCAATCATATCGCAGGAAAAAGAATTCAATGAAACGAACAAAACTTATGCAGCGCAAATTGGCCTTCAATTCACAGGACCTTATTACCAATTGCTGCTCATTGAAATAGATGATTATCAAATAATGGAAACTAACATGTCATCTCAACAGCTCACACGCATTAAGAATGACGTATTTCAGCGTGTTCAAGTTCATTTTCCGACCGGGGCACGCCGACCAATTATTTGGAAACGGAATCGTTGTCACATTGGCATCATATTTAATATCAACACTTCTGAAACTGCTCATGTTTTAGAGCAAGCACAGGCCTTGCAAGCTAACATGTGCATCGAAACAGAGATTACGGTAACGATTGGATTAAGCTCTGTTTTTGACAAAATAGAAGAGTTAGCATTTGCAGTGCTACAAGCAGAGCGAGCGCTTAATAAGAAGAAGTATTCAGGGAAGAATGCAATTTATAAGTACGATACATCATTATGCGATTCGTTAAATACAATGCCGTCTTATGATCAGTTTGATTGGGATAAGATGACGCGAAATGAAACAGACTTTATTCAACACGTCCGCTCCCTAGATACAAAAAGAGCCACTGCAGCATTACAAGATGTTTTTGTCGCTTTTTCTAACAACAAGATGGCGCTGCAATGGGTGAAAAATTGGGCATTAAAAGTCATATTCATGATGGATCAAGAACTGAAATTTAATCGTCATATGATACAAGATGACCAATCAATAGAGATTATTAAAACGAGTGACACCATTCATGATGTACAAGCATTGATGGAACAACAGCTTATAAACATGATTGAAACAGTTGAAAGCGCGCGTAAAAATAGCAAAAATCATGTGATTACGAGAGCAATCCACTATATAGAAGCACATTATCAAGAGCCATTAACATTAGATCATTTAGCAAAATACAGCTTTGTATCGCCTTCTCATTTTAGTAAGTTATTTAAAAAAGAAACAGGTCAGACGTTTATAGAATGGCTTAACATATATCGCGTTAAGCAAGCGAAGAAATTATTTACAGACAATCCAGCCATGCCGATTTATAAGGTAGCTGAAGAAGTGGGCTTTCTTGATTATAAATATTTCGTAAGGGTTTTTAAACGGTATTCAAATATGACTCCTACAGCTTTTAAAGCTCATACACAGCCAAAAATTAAATGACATGGCGCAGCAACACCTAATCTATTCCTCACAATTTTTGCAAAAACATTTTAATGATCCCCTTTAGATAGCCGGTTCCATATTTTGGAGCCGGCTATTTAAGATAAATAAAATTAGAGATAATAGAACAAAATAGGAGGGGGTAATTGTCGAAAATCGACGATATAATTTGAATGTATACGATTACAAGGAGGAATGAAAATGAAAACGTCATCAATGTATAAAACGTTAGCTTTACTACTTGCTATTTTAACGCTAGGTGTGCTGTCAGCATGCGGAGGCGACAATAATGAAGGTGCTACAGACGATGCGTCAGCGATTTCAATGATGCACTATTACAATAAAGAACTAAATGAGCCAGCACCAACAGCGCAGCTTGAAAAACTTGCTGAATTTAAAGGTGAAAACTCAGATATTAAAATTGATGAAGAAATTCAATCACATGACAATTATGAAACGAAAATCAAAACTTTAGCAGCTGGAAATGAATTACCAGATGTGTTTTTAATTAAAGGTTCTATGACACAAACCTTTGCCGATAACGGACAAATCCTTCCATTGGATGATTTCTTAAATGAAAAAGATGGCTGGAAAGATCAATTTGTCGAAGGAACAATGACCCCTTATGAAGCTAATGGAAATGTGTATGGGATTCCAATTTCTGGTGGCGCAACGCATTTGATTTATTATAACAAAGACTTATTTGCTCAAGCAGGCATTAATGAATTTCCAACAACATGGGATGAATTTACAACTGCAATTGACAAGCTAAATGACGCTGGCATTACCCCGATTGCCCTTGGTAACAAAGGAAAATGGGTAATGAATTCAAGCTATTTAAGTACATTGGCCAATAGATTTACGGGCTCCGAGTGGTTCCAAAACATCATGAACCAAGAAGGTGATGCAAAATTCACCGATCAACAATTCGTTGATGCTCTTAGTGCGATTTACCAGCTTGCTCAGCAGGATGCCTTTAATGCCAACATGAATAGTATTGATAACAGTGAACAGCAGGCAATGTATATGAATGGAAAAGCTGCAATGTTTATTGAAGGTGACTGGGCAGCAGGTACGCTAACAAGTGATGCACCTGAAGACATCCTAGCTGCAACAGAGATTGCTATCTTCCCTGCAATTGAAGGTGCTGCAGACGAACAAAATACTGTTTCAGGCGGCGGTGGCTGGGCATATGCCATTAATGCTGATGTTTCAGAAGAGAAGCTCGCTCAAATCAAAGAGATGATTTATCATCTGACCAACCAAGATGCCGGGAAGCTTATTCTATCTAAAGGTCAGATTCCAGCTATAACAGTACCTGGAAAAGAAGATATGGACATTCCTGTATTGACGAAGAAAATTCTTAACATCGTAGAAAACAATAAGTATGTACCAATTTATGATACAGTTCTTGCGCCATCTATTATTGAAGTCATGAACTCAAATCTACAAAATATGTTAATTGATCAAGTATCTCCTGAAGATGCAGCAAAAGCAATTCAGCAAGAGTACGAGCGTAAAAGCAAATAATAACTCAATCGTTTGTTAAGGGTGATTTTATGAAAGCTAAAAATGCAATCAGACCAAGTAACTTAAAAATTTATATGTACTTGTTGCCCGGTCTGCTTATATACACGTTTGTCGTTCTTGTGCCATTGTTTATGGCTGCGCGCTACAGCCTGTTTGAATGGTCGGGCGGACCGAATATGACATTTGTCGGATTGCAAAACTTCGCCACCCTCATGCAGGATCAGGTCTTTTGGAAGGCTTTCGGCAATAACTTGTTCATTATTGTCTTAAGTGTTATCGGCCAGGTTGGAATTGCTTTTCTCATCAGTGTATTATTGACACGTTCATGGGTGAAGTGGAAGCAGTTCCACCGAACAGTCATATTCATTCCAAACGTACTTGCAGCTGTCGTCATCGGATTTTTATGGTCAATGGTTTACAATCACGATTACGGCTTGTTAAATAACGTCTTGAGTTCAATCGGTCTCGAGTCATGGATTCAACCATGGCTCGATGACCCTGATATCGTCATGGGCTCTGTAACAGCACCGCTAATTTGGCAGTTTATTGGGTTTTATCTCATTATATTTATGGCAGCTATGCAAAACATACCAGAGGAATTGTATGAGGCAGCCAAAATTGATGGTGCGTCTGCATGGCGACAGACATGGTACATTACGTTTCCAATGTTGAAAAACACGTTTAAAGTGACAATTATGCTCTGTATAGCGGGTAATATGAAGGTTTTTGATCATATTTTCGTGATGACAGGTGGCGGACCAGGAAACAGTTCCACCGTTATGGCGCAATATGCATACGATGTGTCATTTAATCGTTTCGAGCTCGGGTATGGTAGTGCTGTATCGGTCGGCATGCTTGTGCTCAGCTTAGGTTTAATCTTTATTAGTCAACTGATCGGAAGGGAGAAGAAATCATGAGAAAAGTATCATCTTTTGGCAAAACGATTATGAATACGGCTTTACTCATTTTTTCACTCTCGGCCGTTTTTCCGATCGTTTGGATGCTATACTCGTCATTTAAAACGCAACAGGAATTCACACTGAATATCTTTGCTTTGCCGAAGAACTGGAATTTAGAAAACTATATTGAAGCATTTAAGATCGGTCAGCTACACAATTACTTTTTCAACAGTGTATATGTCAGTTTGATATCCGTTTTTTTGATCATCTTTTTAGCGTTTATCATTGGCTATATGATTGCAAGACACGATTTTCCTGGACGACGGATCATTTATATTCTGTTTTTGTTCGGGATGCTCATTCCAATTCACGGTCTTTTAGTGCCGATCTTTATTGAATTTAAAAATGTTGGCCTCTTGAATAAACCATATACGTTAATTTTACCTTATGTGGCATTTGGGCTTCCGATTGCGATCTTTTTATTTGAAAGCTTTATAAAGCAAATCCCTAAAGAAATTGAAGAAGCAGCTATTATGGATGGCTGTAACACGTTCCAAGTTATTTTTCGTGTCATTTTTCCAATTGCGGGGCCCGTTATTGCGACTGCAACGATTCTTAGCTTTTTAACAGCGTGGAATGAATTCCCATTTGCGCTCGTCTTGATTCAAGATCCAGCACTTCGAACGTTACCTGTTGGCCTGACGAATTTTAATGGTCAATATACGGTTAACTATCCGCAAATGATGGCAGCAATGTCGGTCACGGTATTGCCAGTTCTGCTCGTTTATTTAGCGTTTTCTAAGAAAATTATTCAAGGTATGACAGCAGGCGCAGTAAAAGGCTAGAGGATTTACCCGCCCCTTAAGACTTGTCGCCCGTTTAGATATTCAGGTATAGTGGACACGATGTCAATAATTGACGAGTCGTGTCTGCTAGACCTATTTTGATTGAGTCAGTTTAGACTGCATGCTTGTGACGGATATGAAGGAGGAGATGAAATGGCAAATAAAACATTCCCAGAAGGCTTTTTATGGGGGGCCGCGTCCTCAGCTACGCAAACAGAAGGAGCAGCCGAAGCTGGAGGAAAAGCTAAAAATATATGGGACTACTGGTTTGAAATTGAACCTGAACGATTTTATCAAGGGGTTGGCCCAGCGGTTGCATCGGATTATTATCACCGATATAAGCAAGATATACAACGGATGAAAGACATCAATATGAATTCATTTCGGACGTCACTATCATGGGCACGGTTGATGCCTGATGGTGAACATGTTTCTCATGATGCGGTGACGTTTTATAATAGCATGATCGATGAGATGCTCGCTCAAGGCATAAAACCGATTATGAATTTATATCATTTTGACATGCCACTTCACCTCCAACAAATGGATGGTTGGGAAAATCGCGCGGTCGTTGATCAATTTCAACAATATGCACAGACTGCATTTGATTTATTTGGAGATAGAGTCAAGCTGTGGACAACGTTTAATGAACCGATTGTACCTGTTGAAATGGGGTATGTGAACGATTATCACTATCCGTGTGTGTTTGATATGAAACGTGCGGTCGTTGTCGCCTATCAGTCGATGCTAGCAAGTGCAAAGGCAATTCAAGCTTATCGTAGTTCTAATCAAGATGGTGAAATTGGTATCATATTGAATTTAACGCCATCTTATCCGCGGAGTGATAGTGAAGAAGATGTTCGGGCAGCACATATAGCCGACCTGTTCTTTAATAGAAGCTTTCTTGATCCATCTGTATTGGGGCATTATCCAGAAGATCTTATTGATTTATTGCGCACACATCAGATGCTTCCAGCTGTACATGAAGACGATGCGGCACTTTTAAGGGAGAATACGGTTGACTTTCTCGGTGTTAATTACTATCAGCCACGCCGTATAAAGCAAAAAGAAACCCCGATTGCGGATGAAGCATCAATCATGCCAGAGCATTTCTTTGATCCGTATATTTGGCCAGAGCGTCGTATGAACCCTTACCGTGGCTGGGAAATATACGAAAAAGGGCTCTATGATATCGCCATCAATTTAAAAGAGAACTATGGCAATATTCCTTGGTATGTTGCTGAGAATGGCATGGGTGTTGCTGACGAAGAGCGGTTTATGGATGGATCGGGCATGATTCAGGATGATTATCGAATCGAATTTTATGAAGAACATTTAAAGTGGTTGCATCAAGCGATTGAAGAAGGTGCAAATTGCTTTGGTTATCACGTATGGACGTTTATTGACAATTGGTCATGGCTCAATGGTTATAAAAATCGATACGGGTTTTATCGGGTAGACTTGGATACGCAAGACCGTCTATTGAAAAAAAGTGGTCTTTGGTTTAAAGATGTTGCCCGTAATAATGGTTTGTAACATAAAGATTGGCTCTTTTTAGGGTCAATCTTGTTTGCGTCAATTTGAGAGGATTGAAGGAAAGGGGCGGTGATGATGGGGCATATTCTTGCGCTGGATATGGGTGGAACACATATGAAGTACGGTCTTGTTACACGTGATGGCCAGCTTTTGAAAAAAGGAAAGGTGCCAACGCCAAAGAGACTTGATGAACTCATGTTATCGATAAAGAGGTGTCTTGATACATTTTCAACAGAGGTGATTGATGGCATCGCAGTCAGTTCACCTGGTGCTGTGGCTTCTGACGGTGTTATTTATGGTTCGAGCTCAATTCCTTATATTCATGGACCAAACATGAAAACAGTTCTCGAAACTGCAACGGGACTTCCGGTACATATTGAAAATGATGCCAATTGTGCTGCATTAGCTGAGGTATGGCAGGGGACTGCTGCAGGAAAAAAAGATGTGGCGGTCGTTGTCATTGGTACAGGTATTGGTGGTGCACTGATTCAAAATGGTACCATTCATAAAGGGGCTAATCTCCATGGTGGTGAATTTGGCTATATGATTCTTGATCCAATACATCTTGGTCAAGGTCAAGGGATGAATACATTTAGTGAGCTTGCGTCCACATCTTCAATCATTCGCCGTGTGGCGCGATATAAACAGGTAGATGCAAGCACTTTAACCGGAGAGCGTGTCTTTGAATTGGCACAAAGTGGAGATGCGGATTGTATCAAGGCCATTAATGAGTTTTACAATATGCTTGCACTTGGCATTTACAACATTCAATATGCGTATGATCCAGAGCTTATTTTACTTGGCGGTGCAATTAGTACGCGACCAGATATGATTGAACGCGTCATGAAAGAAGTGGGCAGCATCGTATCGGCAATTGATGTTGCTCAAATCATTCCGCACGTTGATCGGTGTCATTTTTTAGCTGACGCGAATTTAATCGGTGCTGTCTATCATTTTTTACAGCAAATAGATGAGACTTTGTAATTTAAAATAGAGGAGGCAGGATCATGAATCAGGAACCTATTTTTTTTGCACCTGTTTTTCAGGAGCGGATCTGGGGTGGTGACAAACTCCGGACGCTATTTGGCTACGATATTCCGAGCACGCACACGGGCGAGGCATGGGTGATTTCCGCACATGAAAACGGCCCATCAGTGATTGTGAATGGGGAGTTTGCAGGTCAGACGTTAGCAGATGTTTGGACCAATCATCCGGACGTATTTGGCCGTGAATCGACGGATGATGCATTTCCTTTGCTCGTTAAAGTATTGGATGCGAACGACAATTTATCTGTTCAGGTTCACCCAGATGATACGTATGCTCAACAGGTTGAACATCAGCCTTATGGCAAAACAGAATGCTGGTATGTCCTTGATTGTGATGATGATGCTGAGATTGTTTTCGGTCATCATGCTTCATCAAAGGAAGAATTTAAACAGATGGTTGAAGATGGAGAGTGGGATCAGTTGCTCCGTCGTGTTAAGGTAAAGAAAGGCGATTTTATTTATGTGCCAAGCGGAACGATCCATGCCATTGGTAAAGGGATTGTTATATTGGAAATTCAACAAAGCTCGGATATAACGTATCGCGTATACGACTATGGACGACAGGATGCACATGGTCAGGAACGTGAACTGCATATCGATTCATCTATCGCCGTCACAACGTATCCTCATAAGGCGGAACAGCAAGAGAAGGTGAGGCATGACATTGGTGATTTAACGGAGACCCGACTTGTCCAAGCAGAATATTTTACAGTGTATCATTGGGTGTTAAATGGTAAGGTTGAAACCCCGGTTGATGCTGATTTTGTGTTGGTCAGCGTAATTGAAGGAGCAGGCAGCTTAACAATTGCAGGGCAAACATACGCTTTGACTGAAGGGCAGCATTTCCTGCTACCGGCGTCTGTTGAATCTTATGAGTTGAAGGGGAATATGTCGCTCATTGCGGCGCATGAGTAATTATTTGTTGCTGCGAGGTGTCCTTTTTGGGCGCTCTTGTTTTAACTAAAAGCCAGAAAGCGTCCTTATACTTAAAGACGACGCTTTCTGTTTTTTTGTTAAGTTAATAAGGCGTCATAATGATGTCTATTATGTATTTCATATCCTAAGAATGATACGTTAACGAAGAGATAATAGCGATCTTCATTTTGTTCTGCGATTGAATCGTGTATAATGTAGTTTCAATGAATGGGTGATTTGTAAACGGAATTCTATGAAAAAGTAATTTTAATTGTAACGCTCTAGCCGTTACAATCGTCTAATCTATATTGACCATATATATAAATATGAATGTAATGACTGCTACAAAAGGAGCGACTAGGAAACGTATCGTATATGTTCGATTTTTAATCGTTCTGATCGTACATGGTCCCAGAATCATTGCTCCACCATTGTAAATGACATTGAACAAATCACCTTAAAAGTAATGATTGCTTAAAATTGGAGGCTGCATGATGACACGAACAGAACGTAATAAGCGAGGATCTAGACAAAAATGGCTGATCATTCCGGTAGTCGTTTTATTGACATTATTGCTTGGAACTGGTGTATATGGGTATTCAATCCTAAATAATGCCAAGGAAACAGTTAATACAAAGATGCACAAGCCAGTAGAATCAATTGATATTGAAAAAACAAAAAAGAAAGTGAAAGCGACAGAGCCTGTGAATGTATTGCTTCTCGGCGTTGATGCACGTGGGGCAGATAAAGGGCGCTCCGATGCCTTGATGGTTCTATCCCTTGATCCGAAAAATGACGCAATGCAAATTGTGTCGATTCCTCGTGATACGAGAACTACGATTGTTGGAAAAGGATTTATGGACAAAATCAATCACGCCTATGCATTTGGTGGTGCTGATATGTCGGTTGCCACGGTTGAAAACTTTCTTGATATTGATATTGACTATTTTGTACGATTAAACATGGAAGGGCTACAGGAGGTCGTTGATGAAATTGGTCCAATAACTGTAGAAAATGAGATCGCGTGGTCTGATGGCGCGTATGATTTTCCGAAGGGTACTGTTTCTATGGATGGTGACAAGACGATGCATTTCGTTCGAATGCGGAAACAAGACCCCGCTGGCGACTTTGGTCGAACGAAACGTCAACGTCAGATTATTGAAGCCATTATTGAAAGAGGCGCAACGGCAGGGTCGGTTACAAAAATTCACGGTATGATTAACATTCTCGGTAATAATATGGAAACGAGTATGGACTTTGATGATATGAAAAATTTATTCTCAGGATATAAGGATACGCGAAAGAACATCAATTCATATATGCTCCAAGGTACAGGGACGATGATTGACGGCATCTATTATATGAATGTAAGCGATGAAGAAGTTGCAAAAGTTAAAGAGATGCTAGATTAAAAGTTAGATTGAGTAATATGACTTATTGTTGGCCAATTAAATCGCTAGTATTCCGTTGTATGACGGCTAATATCGTGGAATATGTATGCCCTATAAAACCTCTCTTTTAAGAGAGGTTTTAAATCTGCATCATCGACAAAGCAAGGGAGGTACCAGACACCATGCATGCTTGGGAAGAGATTCTTCAAAATGAATTTACAAAACCGTACTACGTTGAACTCAGTACATTTTTAAACCGTGAGTATGCCATACATACCGTGTATCCCCCTAGGGAAGACCTTTTCAATGCACTAACCTTAACACCTTTTCATCACGTTAAGGTTGTTATATTAGGACAAGATCCGTATCACGGTCCTAATCAAGCCCATGGGCTAAGTTTTTCGGTACAAACGGGCGTTAAGCAACCGCCCTCTTTGGTTAACATATTTAAAGAGTTGGCAAGTGATATCGGTTGTCCTACTCCTCAGCATGGCAATTTAACAGGATGGGCCAAGCAAGGTGTCCTCTTATTAAATACTGTGTTAACTGTACGAGAGGGAGAAGCGCATTCACATCGGAACAAAGGGTGGGAACAATTTACAGATACAGTTATTTCGTATTTGAATAAGAAAGAAACACCTGTTGTTTATATTTTGTGGGGCCGAGCTGCTCAAAGTAAAGAAACTCTCATTGATACAACAAAGCATTATATTGTTAAATCGCCACATCCGAGCCCACTATCAGCACATCGTGGTTTTTTTGGCAGTCAGCCATTTTCACAGACGAATGCTATGTTGGAAGCGGCAGGAATGAAAGGCATTGACTGGTCGCAGCTAAACTAAATGAATATTTTGTAGTGAATAAAACCGCAATAATTAAAATGCCACCAATATTACATTTGTATTAAGCTTAAAAAAAAATCTCTAGTGTGGTTGTATCATTGCTTGAAAAATTATATAATATGGTAGTATTTACAAATCCATTTGTAAACGGCAAACCACTTGAAAAGGTGGGACGCAAAGACAGGGGTCTAACGTGCTATGCAATGCACCATGATTGCCCATCCGCCAATTGGTTCACGTTCGATATAGAATTGGACACTATTGGCTATTTAACGATAATAGCCTTTTTTTTTTTGAAAATTATCAAGCACGTCGAAACATTGATTATGTGAAATACATATAATTTAAAAGGCAGGTGATCTGTATGGTGAAAAACTTGTTTAGAGAATTATGTATGTCACATATAGACGGGTATAAAAACCTGACTCAACGCCAAAAAGGATTATTTGATGACGTGTATAAGAAGCATTTATCCTCTTTACAAATGCAAGAACGGCTTAATTATGTTGAGGATCAGCTTGCGAAGGTTGAAGCAGATATTGGCGATATCAACGTTTACTTTAAGCATGGGGAAACATACAAATATAGGCGAGATGGCACATGGTTTAAAATGGATGGTGACGTAGATAACTGTAATTCGTACGCGATTAATTAAGTGTGTTGAGAGATTTCAAACGGCGTTCAGTCGCGTATGGATATCGTTAATGAACGCTTCATATGCTACATTTTGCTGATTCAGACGATTTGTCTGGATCTTTTTTTTACGTTGAAGCACTATTAATAAGGTAAGATTGATGAAGTCATTTCAAGATCAAGTTATATAAGTATGATGCATAAGCTGTTTACTAGGCGAAGCATGAGCAATTCGTGTACAATGCAAAGTATTATTCAAAAAAAGGGTGACGCTTTATGCAAAAACTATGGAAGGGATATATTGAAATCCCATTAATAATAAAAATTACAATTGCACTCATATTAGGTGTTCTAATTGGACTTATATTTGGCGAACAGGCAAGTGTTATAAGTCCATTGGGAGATTTACTTATTCGTTTACTTAAACTCCTCATTATCCCACTTATTCTCTTTACAATTATTGTTGGTATTAATCAATCACACGTTACGAATTTAGCACGAATGGGTGGAAAAGTATTTGTTTATTACTTGATTACATCAGCATTCGGTATTGCAATTGCATTATTAATTGCGCATTTGTTCAACCCTGGTTCTGGTTTACAAATCCCGGTGGATGAAGATGTAACTGTACCTGATGCGCCAGCTCTTACTGATGTGATATTGAATATTGTGCCTGATAATATCGTGACAGCATTTAGTGAATTAAATGTGCTAGGCATTATCTTTATTGCACTTATTTTTGGTATCGCGATTGCCGTCTTGCGCGGACAAGAAACGACAAAAGATGTTGGTGATTTGCTTTATCATGTTGCTTCGGGAATTAATGAAGCATCGTTTAAGGTCATGTCATGGGTCTTACAATACTTGCCGATTGGTATCCTAGCCATTATCGCTAAGACGGTTGGTGTACAAGGATTGGATACATTAACATCACTCGGATCAATGATAGGTGTTTTCTATATAGCAATTGTGATACAGCTTCTTTTGTATACAGTCATTTTAAAGCTATTCAAAATTAATGTACGTAAATTTGTTTCCTATGCACGTACACCAATTTTAACAGCATTTGTCACACAAAGTAGTTCTGGAACCTTGCCGTTAACCTTAGACGCTGCCAAAAAATTGAACATTAAACAAAGCTTGTATGGATTTAGTTTACCATTAGGTGCAACGATCAATATGGATGGTGCTGCAATCAGAGTTGGTGTGTCCGTTGTCTTCGCAGCGAATGTCATAGGTATGCCATTGTCATTTGGGAGTATGGTTGAGATTGTGATCGTTGGAACCCTCGCCACAATTGGAACTGCCGGAGTTCCAGGAGCTGGCATTATTATGATTGCAACAGTGTTTAGCCAAGCTGGTTTACCGATAGAAGTAGTTGCATTATTAACCTCAATAGACGCGCTTGTAGGAATGGGCGCGACAGCTACAAATGTAGCGGGTGATTTAGTAGGAACAACTGTTATTCATGAATCTGAAGAAAGACATCATAAAAACACTGAGTCTGTGTCTTTATAGCATGAGGTATTTAAAATTATGGCTATTTTTACCATAATATTGTAGACTCAAATTAAGTATTTACTGACATAATCAGAGGTGATGTTATGAAACGGTTGAGTCAAGCATTAATGATTATAGGTTTGATTTGTATTGCGGTCTTTGGATATCAATATATGGCCCATGAGAAAGCACAAAAACAATCGTTGGAACAAGCCCAAAAAAGAATTAATGAAGGTATCAGTAAAAATGGTCTAGATTCCGATATAATCTTCAATCCGTATGAATTTAAAGCGGAGCACGGTGAAGCATTTGCCACTCTGGAAATTCCTAAGCTAGGAAAAACACTCCCAATCGTCGAGGGAACAGATGCTGAATCATTAAGGCAAGGCGTCGGACACTTGGCAAATTCTGTCTATCCTGGGCAAAACGAACAAATCGTTTTGTCGGGACATCGTGACACCGTCTTTCGAGAGTTCAATAAAATAGAAATTGGAGACCAATACAAAGTAGAAACACCATATGGGACGTATACGTATGAAATAAGAGAAACGGAAATTGTCCCTGAAGATGATACGTCTGTTATTCGTAAAATGGGTGAAGAAGCGCTCGTTGTCACAACTTGTTATCCGTTTGACTATGTTGGCAGTGCCCCGAATCGCTTTGTAACCTATGCATATCCAGTTGAAAACGAAGAGGAATAAAACATTATGTATGGCTGACCTTGAAGCATCTTGGTCAGTTTCTTTGTGTGGAAAATTGATTGTCAATCACTAACCATTAGGCATCTCGCAGTTTTATGGTTTCTTTTATTTTTTATAGGGGTGTCACAGAGAAGGCGACTCAACTAACGATAGTCAATTATTTCCATTTGATTGACATAAAGCTCGTAATCTTGTATTTTAAACATGTATTCTTCATGTTCATAGAAAAGGAGGCATTTAACTCATTCCGATTATTGAAAACGTTATCAAAAGACGTTTTAATCAGTTGTATGTAAAGGAAATTCATCATATCTCCATAACTTGAAACACACAATTAACAACGAGACGATTGATGACACCATGAACATATTGGTCATTTCAACGATTGTGAGATAAATAACTTGCAAGGGGCGACTAGCATGCATGCTAAAATGAGACAAAAGTATTATAGCATTGCTCTAATCTTTGTTCTTTTACTCAGTTTATTTACTCCAGCAGCTTCACCTTTTACGGTTGAAGCAAAAGGTCAGGATGTCAACAATCAATTTGATTTATCAATTATGCATATGAACGACACACATGCCCGTGTGGAAAGTTATCCAAAAATGATTTCAGCGATTAAAGATGTCCGTGCTGAAAAACCAGAAGCATTGCTGTTAAATGGTGGTGACGTTTTTTCTGGAACGCTTTACTTTAATGAATTTAAAGGACAAGCTGACTTGGAATTAATGAATCTAATGGACATTGATGCAATGGTATTTGGAAACCATGAATTCGATCTTGGATCAAGGGAAGATGGGCATGAATCGTTGTCTAACTTTGTTGCTGGGGCTAACTTTCCATTCCTCGGTACAAACATAGATTTTTCACAGGATCCATTTATGAGGGATCTTGAAACAGGTGACGGACTTATTGAGGCGCCAGCTGGCGGCCAAATTTATAATTCTATTATTAAAACAATCAACGGGGAAAAGGTAGGGATTTTCGGTTTAACAACTGAAGATACAGTCGCTATTTCTAGCCCTATGAACGTAACGTTTGCAGACTTTAAAGTCACTGCTGAACAAACTGTTGAAGCGCTAGAAAATGCTGGCGTTAACAAAATTATTGCGGTGAATCACCTTGGCTTCGACAGCGCACCAGAGGTTGGTAACGATCTTCGTCTCGCTGAAGAAGTACCCGGTATAGACGTTATTGTCGGTGGTCACTCGCACTCTGAGGTGAACGCACCTGTCGTTGTAGATAAGGATGCGAATGGAAATGATAAGGCACCTACAGTCATTGTCCAAGCTGGTGACTATGCGGAGTTTTTAGGCACAGTTGATGTATCATTTGATGAGTCCGGTGAGATTATCAGCTATTCTGGTCAACTATTGGAAGTAAGCACGTATGATGCTGACGCAGATGCTTTAAAAGTAATGGAAACGTATAAAACTCAAATTGATAAAGTGAAAAATGAAGAAATTGGCGCTGAGGCTTTAATAGAGTTGAAGAACCCACGTCACAAGGATTCTGATGAGAGTGTTCGCGCTAATGAAACACCACTTGGTAACTTGATCACAGATGCGATGCTCGCAAAAGCTCAGGAAAAATATCCTGAAACAGTCATCGCATTCCAAAACGGTGGAGGCATACGTGCCCCAATTGATAAAGGACCGATTACAACTGGAGAGGTTATGAAAGTTTTGCCATTCGGTAATGATCCAGTTGTTGCAACGCTGACTGGACAAGAAATTAAAGATATTTTAGAGCATAGTGTCCGTCAGGCGCCAGCTGAAAACGGTGGCTTCCTGCACGTTTCCGGTATGAAATTTTCTTATGATAGTACACTAGAAGCTGGAAATCGCGTTAAGGAAATGTACGTCGAAAAAGATGGGAAGCTTGTTCCAATTGAAATGACTTCTAACTATCTCATCACGACAAATGGCTTTACTGGCCAAGGTGGAGATGGATTTGAAACGTTTGCCAAAGCATATGAAGAAGGCCGCGTCAAAGATATCGGTGAAATTGATTGGCAACAGCTCCGTGACTACATGGTTGAAGACGAATACCTTGGTGGCAAAGTCAATCCGGAAATAGAGAACCGAATTGTGGATCTTCGTTTTGATCTGTCACTCATGCATATGAATGATACACATGCACGTGTAGAGAGCTATCCGAAAATGATTTCAGCAATTAAGGATGTACGTACAGAAAAACCAAATGCATTATTGCTACACGGTGGAGATGTCTTTTCTGGAACGCTTTACTTTAACGAGTTTAAAGGACAAGCAGATCTCGCTCTCATGAATATGATGGGTATTGATGCAATGGTGTTTGGTAACCATGAGTTCGATCTCGGTTCAAAGGAAAATGGACATGAATCGTTGTCTGAATTTGTTGTGGGGGCAAACTTTCCATTCCTCGGTACGAACATTGATTTTTCAAAAGATCCATTTATGAAGGATTTGGAAACAAATGAATCACTCGTTGACGCTCCAAAAGAAGGACAAATATATCGTTCTCTCGTCAAGACAATCAATGGGGAAAAGGTCGGTATTTTCGGATTGACGACTGAAGATACTGTGAACATTGCGAGCCCAATGAATGTTGAATTTGCAGATTTCAAAGCTGCAGCTCAAAAAGCCGTACAAGAATTTGAAGAAGCAGGTATTAACAAAATCGTCGCGGTGAATCATCTTGGCTTCGACAGTGCACCAGACGTTGGTAATGATCTGCGCTTAGCGGAAGAAGTATTAGGCATCGACGTCATTGTTGGTGGTCACTCCCATTCTAAAGTAGAAGCACCGGCTGTTGTAGACAAAGATGCTGAAGGCAATGCTAAAGCACCAACAGTAATCGTGCAAGCAGGTCAGTATGGTAATTTTCTAGGAACTGTAGATGTCACCTTTAATGGTGCAGGTGAAGTGATTGAACATGCTGGACAACTGCTTGAAGTAGCAGCTTATGAGGCAGATGCAGAAGCGCTTGAAGTAATGAGCACATATAAGTCTGAAATTGAATCTTTGAAGAACGAGGAAATTGGTGCAGAAGCCATGAAAGACTTGATTAATCCACGTCAGGAGAACCCAGGGGAAGACAGTGTTCGTGCGAACGAAACAGCTCTTGGGAACTTGATTACGGACGCAATGCTTGCAAAAGCTCAGGAGAAATACCCTGAGACGATCATTGCATTCCAAAATGGTGGAGGTATCCGCGCACCAATTGATAAAGGTCCAATTACGACTGGGGAAGTCATTGAAGTTCTACCATTCGGTAACGATCCAGTCGTCGCAACGTTAACAGGGCAAGAGATCAAGGATATATTAGAGCATAGCGTACGGCAGGTACCAGCTGAAAGCGGTGGATTCCTGCACGTGTCTGGCATGCAGTTCTATTTTGATAGTACGAAGGATGCAGGAAATCGCATCGTTGAAATGTACGTGCAAAAAGATGGTCAACGAACACCTATTGATCTAGCAGCTGAATATCTTGTAACGACAAACGGTTTTACCGGTCAAGGTGGAGACGGATTTGAAACATTTGCTAAAGCGTATGAGGAAGGCCGCGTCAAGGATATCGGTGAAATTGATTGGCAGCAGCTCCGAGATTATATGGTTGAAGATCTCGGTGGTGAAGTAGACCCAGAGCGAGAAGGCCGTATCGTTGACTTGAAAGGTGAAGACTTACCAGAAGAGCCTGGTGACAACGATCCAGGAACTGGTGAAGAAGATGACGGTAAGACGCCTGATCCGGGCAAAGATGACGATGCAACACCAGGAGATGAAGCAGAAGAAGGAGAAACGCTTCCAGAAACAGCTACAAATATGTTTACGTACCTCGTTATTGGCATCGCCTTGTTGATTGTCGGTGCAGGAACGATGCTTTACCGTAGAAGAAAGCTTGCACAGCAGTAACGTTATGTCATTATAAAAAGCCGCTAGATATGAGTTCTGGCGGCTTTTAATCACTAAACTGCTATATAAGGCATGTTAATAAGACGTTAAATTTTGTAAATGTTTTATACATTATTTCCCATGTCGTTGACTTGCATCTATCTATCTAGTATTTTGAAGTGGCATGTTTGCTGTACTTTAAATCTCTTTAAAGGGGGGATGAAACAAACTTAACTTTAAAATGAATTATAAACTGTTGAGACGTATGATAGGGCCAATGTGATAACTATCTCTTATCCCTAGAATGCGCCGCATACAACAGGACGCCTTTTACAACGAGATGGTCATTCATACATATATGGATATAGAGATAAATAAACCTTAAGGGGAGACAAAAATGCATGCAAAAGTAAGACAAAAGTACTATAGCATGATGTTGATTTTTGTTCTTGTACTCAGTTTATTTACTCCAGCGGCTGCACCCTTCACTGTTAAAGCAGAAGGGGCTGATGCGCCAATCTCTGTGTCTGAAGCTATTGCCTTAGAGAATGATGGTAGTACACAAAGTGTTCAAGGGTATATTGTTGGCTATGTTAAGAGTGGCGATAACGTAACGAATGACCCTGAGGAATTCAGAGATGATTATAATTTCGCGATTGCAGATGATCAGAATGAAACAAATATCGATCATATGCTATATGTCCAAGTATCCTCAGACTTTCGCGCTGATTTTGGCTTGAAAACAAATCCAGATAACTTAGATAAGGAAGTCGTTGTAACAGGGAGCATGGAGGCTTACTTCGGACATAATGGACTTAAAGACCCAACAGATATGCAATTTGCGAACGGTGATCCAACTGATCCAGAACCACCTTTAGAGATCAAAACGATAGCTGAAGTGAGAGAACAGGGGACGGGAGATGCCAAAACAAAAGGCATTGTCACAGCAAAATTAAAAAATACAATTCACATACAAGATGAGACAGCAGCGATTGCTGTGCGGCCAACGTCACTAGACGTTAATCTCGGTGATGAAATTACTGTGTTGGGTAGTTTGGATTCGTATAATGGACTGCTTCAATTACAGAATTCAACCGTGGAGGATCGAACTCCTAATGTCGGTGTTCCGGCTCCACTTAATCTTTCCGGTGACCAGTTAGGCCAGCATCAATCTGAACTAGCCGTCGTCGAAAGTGTCACGCTTACAGATGTTTATGATGGTGGTAGCTGGGCGAACTATACAGCTGAAGATGCGGCAGGCAATACATTTATCGTTCGTGACGAACAAAATATGCTCGATTTAACGAATGGTGCAACCTATGATTCAATCACAGGTATTGTGTCGCAATTCAATGACGAGATGCAATTGATTCCAAGAAATCAAGCAGATATCGTTGCAGATGCTTCTGTTGTCCAGCCAGTAACAGCAACCCCAGATGCAGGTGTCGTTCCAGCTGGTACTGACGTAACACTTGCGACTACAACGCAAGATGCAACTATTTATTACACGTTAGATGGTAGCGACCCAGTTGACCATGGTACCGTTTACGATGCACCGATTACTGTGGAAGCAGATGTGACAATTAAAGCAGTCGCCAAAAAGGATGGGCTGACAACGAGTGAAGTCGTTGAATTCACATATGCCGTATACAATGCTGATGAAGGAGTTAAAATTCATCATATTCAAGGGGAAAGTCAAGAATCCTCAATGAAAGGGCAGTTTGTAGAGAATGTCGAGGGCATTGTTACGTATAAGTATGAAATAAGAGGCGCCAACTATTTCCATATGCAGACACCTGAAGATCAGTATGATAATAATCCTAAGACCTCTGAAGGGATTGTGATTTATACAGGCAATCAGGATACGGTTAAAGTTGGTGATCTCGTTGAAGTAACAGGTAAAGTCGATGAGTACCATATTGATGGGTATGGTGATCGTGATGAATCTGACTTGCCGATAACACAAATTAATGCGCGCGACGATCGCGGGGGTGTCATTACAGTTAAGGAGAGCAATGTAGAATTACCTGCACCGCTCAAAATAACGTCAAGTGGTATTCCAGCTGACATTGTTGGAGAAGAAGGCTTTAATGTGTTTGAGCCAGAGCTTTATGCGATCGATTATTGGGAGAGCATTGAAGGTATGCGGGTTGAAGTTGCACCGTCAAGAGCCGTTGCGCCGCAGCAGCATGGTGACCTTGTTGTTGTAACTGAAGAATTCACACCAGAAAACACAACGGTCAATGGTGGCATCCGCTTGACGGAAGATGGACCAAATGCACAATTGATTCAGTTCAAGCTATATCCTAATACAGATGCAAGAGATTTTGCCGTAAAAACCGGTGATCAATTTACCGAAGCCATTACTGGTGTTGTTAACTACGGATATGGTAATTTCAAAGTATACGCAGATCTAAATGATGTAAAAGAAGCTCACGAAATAAGCGAGAAACAGCCGCAGCAAACAACGATCGTTAAAGATGAAGAAAAGCTGACGGTTGCCACTTATAATGTGGAAAATTTCTCAGCAAATACGTCAGAAACATCGGCCAAAAAAGCAAAGGATATTGCTCGTGCCTTTGTTCAAGACATGAAAAACCCAGACATTATCGGTGTTGTAGAAGTCATGGACAACAACGGTCAAGATGAAGGTCCAAATGATGCTGATGCATCAGAAAGCTATGAACGTCTCATTTCAGAAATTGAAGCACAAGGTGGTCCTACCTACGCTTATTCCAACATTAATCCTGAATACAATCAGGATGGCGGTGCGCCACATGGTAATATCCGTGTTGGTTTCTTATATAATCCTGAGCGTGTCAGTTTAACGGATGGTGCACACGGAACAGCAACTGAAGCTGTCGGTTATGAAAACGGTCAGCTCACACTTAACCCTGGCCGCATTTCGCCAAATTCAGAGCACTTTAACAACACAAGAAAACCAGTAGCAGCACAGTTTGAATTTCAAGGGGAAAGTGTTGTCGTCATTGCCAACCACTTTAATTCAAAACGGGGCGATGATGGTGCGTTTGGACAAAACCAGCCACCCGTATTAGGCAGTGAACCACAGCGCATTGAGTTAGCTAAGCTTGTAAATCAGTTTGTAAAAGACATTAACCAAGATAATCCAGCGGAAAATGTTGTTGTTCTCGGTGATATGAACGACTTTGAATTTTCAAATCCGCTTGACGTTCTTAAAGGTAATGAACTTACAAACATGATGGATATGTTGCCAGCAGAAGAGAGATACACATATGTTTATCAAGGTAACTCTCAAGTATTGGATCATATCCTCGTATCTAATAATTTAGCACAGTCTACAGAAGTAGATGTGATGCATGTCAATGCAGACTTTACAGATATGCATGGTCGTGCAAGTGACCATGATCCGATATTGACTCAAATCGACTTGAAGCAATTCAATCTTTCGATGATGCATATGAATGACACACATGCCCGTGTGGAAAATTATCCACATATGATCTCGGCCATTAAAGATTATCGTGCAGATCGACCAGATGCGTTGCTCCTACACGGTGGAGATGTCTTTTCTGGAACATTGTACTTTAACGAGTTTAAAGGACAGGCTGACCTGGCTCTTATGAATCTAATGGGCATCGATGCAATGGTGTTTGGTAACCATGAATTCGACCTCGGTTCAAAGGAAAACGGTCAAGAATCATTGTCTGAGTTTGTTGCGGGAGCGAACTTCCCATTCCTCGGAACGAACATTGATTTTTCAGGAGATCCTTTTATGAAGGATTTGGAAACGAATGAATCTCTCGTTGAGACACCAGAAGATGGTGAAATATATGATTCTATCGTTAAAACAATCAATGGAGAAAAGGTTGGTATTTTCGGACTAACGACCGAGGATACAGTGAACATCGCAAGTCCAATGAATGTTAAATTTGCTGACTATAAGGCGGCTGCTGAAAAAGCCGTACAAGAGTTTGAAGATGCAGGCATTAATAAAATCGTAGCAGTCAACCATCTTGGTTTTGACAGTGCTCCGGATGTTGGTAATGACTTACGTTTAGCAGAAGAAGTACCAGGCATTGACGTCATTGTTGGTGGTCACTCTCATTCTAAAGTGGAAGCCCCTGTTATCGTCGATGAGGATGCTGACGGCAATGCAAAAGCGCCGACAGTGATCGTTCAAGCTGGTGACTATGGGAATTATTTAGGCACTGTTGATGTTTCATTCGATGAAAACGGAGAGATTATCGGTCATTCTGGTGAGCTTCTTGACGTATCATCCTATGAGGCTGATGCAGAAGCACTAGAAGTGTTGGAGCCATTTAAGTCACAAATTGATGAAAAAATGAATGAAGAAATTGGTGCGGAGGCCATGAAGGACCTGATCAACCCGCGTCAAGATCAACCTGGTGATGATAGTGTTCGTGCGAACGAAACAGCACTTGGTAACTTGATTACAGATGCGATGCTTTCTAAAGCACAGGAAAAGTACCCGGAAACGGTCATTGCCTTCCAAAACGGTGGTGGCATTCGTGCCCCAATTGACAAAGGACCGATTACAACTGGGGAAGTGATTCAAGTCTTACCGTTTGGCAATGATCCAGTTGTTGCTACACTGACCGGTCAAGAAATAAAGGACATTTTAGAGCACAGTGTACGTCAGGCACCGGCTGAAAATGGTGGGTTCTTGCATGTATCAGGTATGCAGTTCTACTTTGATAGCACAAAAGATCCAGGCAATCGCATTGTAGAAATGTACATTCAAAAAGACGGGGAAAAGATGCCACTTGATCTCACAGCTGAATATCTAGTGACAACGAACGGCTTTACTGGTCAAGGCGGAGACGGGTTTGAAACGTTTGCTAAGGCTTACGATGAAGGACGTGTCAAAGATATCGGTGAAATTGATTGGCAGCAGCTTCGTGATTACATGGTGGAAGAACAGTACCTCGGTGGTATAGTTGACCCTGAGCGTGAAGGTCGGATTGTCGATCTCATGGGTGAAGATCTCCCAGAAGATCCAGGAACAGGTGATGGTGATGACGATAATCAGACACCTGATCCAGGTAAAGACGATGACGATGCAACACCTGGGGAAGGAACAGATGACGGGGAGACACTTCCTGAAACAGCAACGAATATGTTTATGTACCTCGTTATTGGTATCGCCTTGCTAACTGTCGGTGCAGGAACGATGCTTTACCGTAGAAGAAAGCTCCTGCTGTAAAGTTGGATTGATTACAAAAGCCGCTGGATAGACATTCTAGGTTCTAAGTCAAATGACGTTGGTATTGAATTT
>NZ_JABJXD010000006.1 GCF_019093865.1 Lentibacillus saliphilus | reverse complement strand
GCATATATCAAAATAGTAACGCATATCCTGTTTCCCAGCCGCATAAAACGCAAATCAGCCGCATATCCCTCCCGTCTCCCTATCACAAACACAAGTCATGCATTCACACCAATCGCACACATAAAAAAACACCCCAAAAGCTAGACCATCTCTAACTTTCGGAGTGCCGTTTCGATCCAAATTGTCCCTAAAAATCTTCATTCACCTGATAGATGAGTTCATATTTACTATCGTCTATAACCTCACTAATATGCACTTTTACACCGTGGCCAAAAACAACCTCATCCACTGTCATCGCTACGATAATCGCTTTCGTCTGCTCGCGAATATCATAATAGACATCTCCAACAGATGGTTTAATCACGTCATCATTTTCCGCGAGGTATGATATAGATTCATCTTCAATCTGTTGTTCTTCTGGGACAAGATTCTTATCATAATAGGCAATCTCGGTAGCGCCTTCTTTACGTCCGCGAACGAGTACAACATATTCATGATGCTTAACACCGTTGTCTCGCGTCGTCACAACATTTCCATCCTCAATACTATCCACTTTCTCAATATCATTTAAAGAATAATGATCAAGAAAATCGGGCGTCGGCTTCGTAATTAAAATAAAGTCGCCTGGCTCAGGGATAACATCCTGATCGATCGTATAACGTTTCCCATAAAAGATAAACGTGTCATGGTGCTGTGGCTTATAATAATGAATTTCCGGTGCACTCGTTAAAATCTGCTTCATATCCTTTAACCGATACAAATGCACCGATTTTTTAAACATTGGCTTCACAGAATATACCTTGTGTAGTTCATTTTGATAAAATACAAATTGTCCTTTTCTTACTTGAAAAAGCTTCATGTATGCCCTCCTCACAAAACTATTGTGTTCAATGTTCCTTTACCCACTATATTCCCATCTATTGCTTTAATTAATCAACTCTTATAAAAAACGTCTGTCTCCTGAAGTATACCATTAATGTCCAGTCGGTTTATAATTGATCGCAATAATTCCGGCTGCAACAAGTGCCAGCGCACCGATGATCATCACATTCATCACTTCACCCGCAACAAAGAAAGCGGATAACAGTGCGCCTGAGACAGGGGTCATAAATTTGTATATGCTGATCTCGCCCGCTTTATTGTATTTTAAGAGCGAATACCATAACGCAAAGGCAATAGCTGATAATAAGGCTGAATAAATGATGAGCCCCCAGCCAAATGGTGTAAATACGATTGCTCCCGGGGTCAAGTTCGGCAACCCAATGATCAGCATAACGACCGAGCCAATCGTCAACTGCCAGCCTGTCAAAGCAAATGGATGAATACCGACAGCCATTTCCTTAGCCATAATCGTACCAATTGCGCCTGTCAAAGCTGCCATAATCATATAGCCTTCCCCATTCCATTGAAAACCAAACGACCACGACTGCCCCCAATTTGCCACAACAATCCCGGTAAAGCCAGCGAGTAGGCCAATGACTTTTTGCCAGTTTAACCGATCATTTCGATAAAAGAAATGCGCCAATATTACCGTGAAGAAGGTGCCACTTGATACGAGAATTGCACCTTGAATACCTGATGTATTTGCCAATCCATTATAAAAGAAAAAATATTGAATCGCAGTTTGAACGATGCCAAATACAATCAAAAACGGCCATTGCCGCTTCGTAACACGTAAATATTTCCTGCCAATAAACATGAGTGCAATTAATAAAATAAGGCCAGCCATTAAAAAGCGAATGCCTGCAAACACTACTTTAGCCATCGTATCATCGGCCGCCATCTGCATTTCAGCATAACCAATTTTTAAAACTGGAAACGCACTGCCCCATAAAACTGCACAAAAAATGGCAATGCTAATTACAGCCCATTTTTTTGTTAATAAATCTTTCAATGTTGTTCATCTCCCTGATGTTCGGACTGCTTCTTTAAAAACTGCATTCCCGCTTCTTGTTCTTATAAAATTTCGTCGTCATTGATGTGCCAACACATGCAGTTCGTTACATACACCCGTAGCTTCGAGAGAGCATGTCCTTTAATGACTATGTAGTTAGTTTAATCGATTGCGCTTCATTTGCAAACACGCACCTAACATTTTTTCATATCCAATAACGAAAGAACCCTGTCAAAAGTTTTACCTTTGCGGGTTCTTGTCTTCTGAACGGCGGCGATTCATAACGACATTTTTCATGAGTGCTATGACTAAAAAAATGAGCCAACCGGTTACGACATAAAATATTACTTTCTCTAAGCCTTCTAGGTGCTCTAAAAAGAAAGCCATACCAGACCAAATAACAGCTATAGCAAGAATTTGATACAACAGAAATTTAATCGTTTATCCCCCCTATCAATGACGTCAGGTCAAGTTTAGCGGATTACAGACGTTTTTTCCACATTCATGTCTTTAATCAACCGATACATTTTGCGGTAACTCAAACCAAAATGTCGTTAAATGGGAATCAGGATACGTTGTAACACCTATTTCTCCACCATGCTGCGTAATTATTTCCCTGGCAATAGACAGCCCTAAACCACTGCCACCTGTTTCTCGACTTCGTGATGCATCAACCCTATAAAAACGATCAAAAATGTGCTGCTTTGCGTCGGCAGGAATGTCTATACTTGGTCCGGTAACATTGACACGATAACCTTTCCCAGAAGGATGCCCAATGACCTCGACTGGACCGTTTCCCTCATAATACCGAATTGCATTATCAAGGAAATTACTGATCACTTGTTGAATACCTTCTTGGTGAATGCTCATTTCTGCGTCAGCTACATCTACCTTAAGCGTTATACCTTGTTCCTGTGCCTTCCAGTCAAACATTGCGACAGATTGTTTGATCACGTCCTCCATCGTAGCACTTTCTCGTGCCATAATCGATCGATTTGCGGTGTGGTCCCATTCCTTCAACCGATCCAATTGCTCAACCATTGACGTCAACCGAACAGATTCCTCATATAACGCCTGGTACATAGCCATATCACCAGCAATATCACCTTTTGATAAAGCTTTTAAGTAACCATTCAAGTTTGATAAAGGTGTACGAAATTCATGTGATAAATCTTGAACGTATTTCTGCCGTTCTGTTTCATTCAATTCGATTTGCGCAATCAATGCATTATACTGTTCAACAAATAACCCGAGCTCATCTTGAGACGTAACAGGCAATGGGTCAGGAAACTTTCCCGCCCGCATCTGTTTTGTTGACGCGATCAGCTGACGAACAGGCTTTAGTAGTTTTTTAGTGAGATAAAAATGTAAAATACCGCCTGCTATCAAGGACGTCATAATAAACGTCAGCAAATAATTTAACAGCGTTCGATTAAACATAAGCTGCCGCTGCTCATCTAAACGCCCCAGCCCCTCAGCTAGAAAACACGCTGTATTGTAAAGTGCCCAGCTGCTCGCAATAATCACACCAGCGATCACAACAACATTGACGAATGTTAAGCGGCCAATCAAGCTATGTGGCAACAGTCGATTAATGAGTCGCATATTTATACCCCATTCCACGAACAGTGACAATCCGCTTCGGTTCAGCAGGAATGTCCTCAATTTTACTGCGCAGCTTTTTAATATGGGCATCAATCGTTCGATCCATGACGATCGATTCTTCGTGTGGATAAAGCTGCCCCATAAGTGCTTCTCGAGAAAAGACAACATCCGGTGCCTGCATTAAATGATACAGCAGCGTAAATTCATGCTTTGTTAAATCAAGTGGCTTATCGTACAGAAGCACTTGACCCTTCCTTGGCATAATGCTCAAACCGTCATAGGTGATTTTTTGGCAAAACTGACCGGTTCTGCGCAGGACGGCTTCTACTTGAGCAATGAGCTCTTCCGGATCAAACGGCTTCGTTACATATCCATCTGCCCCCATTTTTAACCCATCAATTTTATCTTTTGTCCGCGCTTTAGCAGAGAGCATAATGATCGATACATCATCAGAAACGTCATTTTGAACCCAATGACAAAAAGCTTCCCCACTCACTTTGGGAAGCATTAAGTCTAAGATGACGAGACACGGATGGGTATCTAGGAAAACTGTTTTAGCCACTTCACCATCTGCGGCTTCAACAACATCATAACCAGCCTTTTCCAAGTAAATCCGCACGAGCTGCCGGATCATTGGATCATCTTCAACGACAAGTATCGTCTGTTTCATATAAGACACCTCAGTTATCGTGGCCTTTAATCCATCTTTTCAAATTCTTGAACCATCAACTCATAATTCAACGCCCCAAAGGCTTTACGATGAATAATGCCGTTGGAATCAATTAAGTAGGTTGTGGGGATCGGTTGAATTTTATATAGATGAGCGACCTCAGTTTCTTCATCCATCAGAATTGGAAACGTTAATTCAAAGTCCTCAACAAATTGTGGTACATCTTCTCTTTTCGACTCTGACTCCGTTAAATTAACCGCTAATATGACGACATTTTTATTAATGTGAAACTGTTCCATATCAGGCATTTCCGCACGACAAGGGCCACACCAGGTTGCCCAGAAATTGAGAAACACACGTTTCCCACGATAATCAGACAGCTTTACTGTTTCCCCCTTTAATGTCGTCAATTCAAAATCAGGCGCTAAATCTCCCACATCAAGACCGACTTTAAGATCGCCTGCACTGTCATTATCATTTTCACCAGCCCCACCATCATTTTGCTCAGCTTGATCAGCTGTATCTGCAGCATCTGAGCTTATGACAAAATCATAAATCGCCCAGCCGAACATGGCGGTAATTACAACAATAATAATCGCTTTTTTCATTGTATTCATCCTCCCACACTAACCCAAATTAGACAGCCATGTGTTTTCAACCAACTTCAATAGTGCATTGGAAATACGCGTCATTTGACCAGTAAACAATAAAACCCCCATTAAAATCATGACCGATCCACCGACTTTCATAATGATACCACTATAGCGAACGATCCATCGCGATGATCCGATGAAGAAGGTTAAGATGAGAAACGGCAAGGCAAATCCGATCACATACATAATCGTATATAACGTACCCTGCCCCGGATTACTCGCTGCTAAAAATAAAATCGAAGCAAAAATCGGTCCGATGCAAGGCGTCCAGCCTGCCGCAAAGCCAACACCGACAAAAATAGTCCCAATATATCCGACAGGTTTTTGTGTCATTTTAAACCGCTTTTCTCTCATAAAAAGACGAATATTTAACCAGCCCGCAACAAACAAGCCCATCACAATAATGAAAATCCCGGCTATTCGTTGGAGTAACACACCCGATGTGCCCGTCATCAAGTCTTGAATCCACGTTCCTAAAAACGACACACCAACACCAAGTCCAATAAAGACGAGCGACACGCCGAGCAAGAAAAAGACCGAGTGAATGAGCAGCTTGCTCCGTATTTTCATGTCTTGATTCGTTTGCAATTCCTTAACACTCATTCCGGTAATATAGGACAAATAAGCTGGGAATATGGGCAACGTACACGGTGATAAAAAAGACAGCATACCAGCGCCGAGCGCCAGCCATATCGATAGATCAGCTACACCAGTCATGTTGTCACCTTCCTTCTTAATTGAATCACGAAACAAACGAGCCCTGTGATACTAAATATGGCAAAATACCACCAAGCGAGCATGTAATCAAACAGCGCCACATAAGGGAGAATGAAGCTTAAAGCTGTATACCCAGCGCCCCACAAAAACACAATGAACGAGAGGTGCAGCTTTATAGTCATTCGATTTTGCAAAGCGATCATCATAAGTAAGAGCACAAACAGTAAAGCTAAGACCATCCATGATTGGCCACCACCCGCTGTATTCATACTAATAAATTCAAACGTAAACGACGCACCGATAAACACGTATAACAACGCACTCAAATGTGACCAGAGCGCGAGCCCGTGTTTATATGCTTTATAGGCGAGATGAATGGCACTAAACAACGTCGCCAAATAAAAGGCTTTCGAATCACTCGGGTATGCCAGCACCGCAAGCGGATCTTGAATGAGTGTCGGCAGCCCCCAAAGCAGTTTTCCAAGCCATATGTAAATGATGAAATTAATGACCGTCCCTAACACATCTTCCAATTGTTTCTTGCGTTCCTGCTTCTTAAGTGGCGTTAAACCAAAATACAATATAAACCCGGCTAAAAAGCTTCCGGCTAATATCGCAATTGATGTCAATACCCATGCTGATGGCATATATCTTCCTCCTGATCGTGGCAATTCACCTTCATTGTACATGGCGTATGTGAAAATTTGATGAAAGTATGACCGCTTTTTATAAAAAAAACGAACATGCTTTGAATCGTCGGTTAATCATCCATGTTATTTTATCATGACTCTTATTGATAAGGTATTAAACAGCTTGACCTTAATAAAGATGAGGTCTTTCCTCGTCTGTCTTTTTGGAAGTAAGGCGTATTCTCCTAGATCAGGCCAGTCATTTTACAGGAACCGGAATCGCCTACTTCCGTGGATCATATCTCTTTCCCGATATATGAACAATCAGTTTCTGATGATGCGCAGTTGGCTTCACAGGGTGCTTTTCCTTCAATAGATCACGGATTTCCTTTAGCACCTGTTCTTGCTTATTTTTACCGGTTTCAGCTTCCTTCTCATTTTCTCTTCTAAAACGATTAATCATCCGAATTAAAAAGAAGGTCGCCATTGAAATCAATACAAAATCAAGTATCGACTGAATAAACATCCCATAAAAAATATCCGTGTCAGCAATGGTTAATGTTAAATATGACACGTCAACGACATCTAGAAACAGACTAAAGATTGGTGTCATAATGTTCTCTACCAGTGACGAAACGACTTTACCAAAGGCTGCGCCAATGACAACAGCGACAGCCAAATCTATAACATTTCCCCGTACAGCGAATTCCTTGAATTCTGTCCACATGCGATTAGCCTCCAATAAAAATGCTTGTATTATGACTATATGTTCCTTCCTGTTTCATTCATGCATTTCAGTCAGCGTGATGGTAAGCTATAAGTAATGACTCCAAGTCCAGTATAACGACGGAGAAAGGAGCGGCACTTATGCAGCTGGAAAAAGGACCTCATAACTGTATAACTGACGTACTTGGGGTGAAGGTCGGTCATGTCACAATTGAGCAATCATTGCCTGATTCAGAGCGGGTTTGTACTGGCATTACAGCCATTTTGCCCCATGGGAATGATTTATTTTCAAACACAGTACCTGCCGCGAGTCATGTGATTAATGGCTTTGGAAAATCTGTTGGACTTGTTCAGCTTGATGAACTCGGGCAATTAGAATCACCGATTATGCTGACGAATACGTTCAGTGTCGGTGCAGTGCTTCAAGGTACGCTGCAATACATGTTACAAAAGAACGACACGATTGGTGACACAGCAAGCTCTCTCAATGTCGTTGTTGGAGAGTGTAATGATAGCTATTTAAATTCGATGCGACATATGGCTGTTACGCCTGAACACGCGATTCAAGCAATCGAATCAGCTCATAGTGGCCCTGTCGAGCAAGGGGCAGTGGGTGCTGGAAAAGGGATGATTTGCTTTGGCTATAAAGGCGGCATCGGGTCTGCTTCGCGCATCGTACCTACTGAAGAAGACGGCTACACAGTTGGCTGTCTCGTCTTAACAAACTTTGGAAAACCTGAGCATGCACAATTTGCACAATGGTCAGAAGCTGAAACCGAACCAGCCGACGGATCTATAATGATCATTTTGGCAACAGATGCCCCACTCTATGACCGACAATTAAAACGCTTGGCCAAAAGAACGACAGCAGGGCTTGCCCGAACAGGGAGCATCATTGCACATGGAAGTGGCGACATTGCCATTGCATTTTCAACGGCTAACACACACCAGAAAGACCCGTCAAAGAACATGCAGCATATGTCGTTTATTCCTGATGATAGTCCAGTGATGAACAACTTATTTCAAGCCGTTGTTGAAACGACTGAAGCAGCCATTATGAATGCCTTAAGTCGCGCAGAAACAACTGTAGGACGTAAAGGACGCGTTGTTCAAAAGGCGCCCTTGCCACACGATTGTCCCGACTATTAATGATGAGGTGATGAAAGTGAATATTGAAGTCATTACACTTAATGAAAGAGATACGTTGCAAGCGAAGAAGCTCGGAGCTGATCGAGTCGAGCTCGTCAGTGCCATGCAGGAAGGGGGACTGACACCAAGCTATGGCACTCTAGCACGTGTGCTCTCAAGCGCACCACTTCCCGTTCACGTCATGGTGCGCCCGCACAGCTACGGATTTACATATACAACAGAAGATTGGCACGTCATAAAAGAGGATATTTCCATTATCCAGCAATTAGGGGGGACGCGAATCGTCTTTGGCTGTCTTACTGAGGATGGTCAGGTCGATGAACAGCTCTTAACGAAGGTGATAGAGCTGGCACCAGAGATGGACATAACCTTTCATAGAGCGTTTGATGACGCCCAGTCTCAGCTTGACGCCTATGCCATTTTGTCAAAATACAGCCAGCATATTTCGCGTATTTTAACATCCGGTGGAAAGAAAACATGTGCAGAAGGGGCCGCGATGTTAAAGCAGCTCGTTACCTTGTCTGAAAAATCTGGTGGTCCGCGTATTATGCCTGGGAGCGGTCTCAGTGCAGCTAACATTAGCGCACTTCATCAACAGATTGGGGCAAAGGATTATCACTTCGGGTCAGCGATGAGAGTGGACGGAAGGTTTGATCAGCCTCTTGCCGAAACGGCCATTGCACACATTAAGCAACAGTTGATGTAGGTTTTATAAAAGCGGGAAGATGTCAATCGTTTCACTGACATCTGCCCGTTTAAAGCGCAATAAAAAACACACTTATATGAGCGTCATGTCGCTACCAAAGTGGCTCTTCGTCATTTGATAGGTCCATTAAAAATGGTTGAATTAGAAAAATCAACACGCCCACACTCAAATAAATAGGCACAAGAACGTACCATTGCATATCGAAAAAAACAGGCAATAATAATGATATAGGAATGACAAAAACCGTTGCACTCGTTTTATGCCGAGCTTTTTTCGTCAGATATTGCTTCGTTTCGCAATAAGGGCACATATAACCCGTGTCTAACGTAAAAGACGCTCGCATCGTTTGCTTCCAGGTCCATCTTTTACCACATTGTTGACATGTTGGCATGAGTTTCACCTCTTTCAAGCAGCACTTACTATCTTTCTAGTTTTTCTACAATTGCCCAGCCAAGGAGTAGTTAGATAATATTTTGCAAGAAACGATCTCATCTCGATTAAACGGAAAGGTCAAACGATAAAAACTCAGGCAATTGATGTTCATGCTTGTCGAGCATAATTTGTTCCGAACTGATTCCTCGTTCACGGAGTACTTCAATGTTCTGAACGATGAATTCATCGCTACCGACAATATAGAAAAGTCCCTCATGATCCGCAGCCAGTTTTTTCACTTCCTCATAGTAATCTTTACGATTGTCGACAAACTGTGATGTGAACTTCTTCTCAGGTGCGGATTCAAAAATGTTAGGGAACAAGAATTGCTTTGATGAATCGATGTTAAGGGAATGAATTTGATTGACCTTGTCAGCACGTTCGAAATAATCGAGTACAAGCGGTCTGAATGTTGCCAGACCGACACCCGATGACAGCAGATACACATTTTTGTCTTCTCTTTTAAGTGGAACATTCGAATGCGTTTTAAATATAGCAACTTCATCGCCAGCCTCAAGATGTCTTAAAATCGTTTTAAACTCTGAACACTGTTCTTTGATACGTGTTGTAATTCCGATTGCATTTTCGTGAGGTAAAGTGGATATTGACATGTGGCGAATCAAGCTGCGGTTCGGTTTATCTCCGTGATTAAAACCTTCCAGTGCGAAATGGGTGTGGGCCCCTTCTTCCCATGTAAAGTCTTCCGGACAATCGAGCAAATACGTTTTTACCTCAGGTGTTTCTTCAATAATCTGATTTATTTTAGTCCAGTATATGTGCATCATATATTCTCCTTAATCAATGATATGAATCATATGGTACTGTTTACTATACAGCAACTGATAACGATTCTCAATTAAAAAGAGTATATACGAGTGATATTTTAGGACGGTTAAGATCAACGTTTCAAATTGAATGGATTATAGCTCCAAATGTTCACACGCTCACCACTACTCGACACCAAGTTCTACGGGTACATCAACACGCTCTAAAAGTGCCCGAATGACGTGTTGTTTCGTTTTTTGGATCGATGCTTCCATCGACAAAACAATTCTATGCTCTAACACCGGTGCCGCCAAGGTCTTAATGTCCGCTGGGGATACGAACGTTCTTCCCGCAATAAAAGCTTTTGCTTGCCCAGCTCGCATAAGTGCAAGTGCAGCACGTGAACTGACACCAAGCTCAATATCAGGATCTGTTCGCGTCTGATGTATGATATTAAGTAAATAATTTTCCACCACATCAGACACCGCGACCTCAGAAACAGACTGTTGCAATTGAACGATGTCGTCACAAGACAAGATTGCGGTTACATCGTCTAGCGGATCATGTTGTCTATAGCGCGATAATATTGTTTTTTCATCATCAAATGAAAGGTAGTTCATTTTTATTTTCATCAAAAACCGATCAAGCTGTGCCTCTGGTAACGGGAATGTCCCCCGATTGCTTTCAACAGGATTTTGCGTCGCCATTACAAGAAACGGCAATGGGACATGAACTGTAATCCCGTCAATCGTCATTTGTTGCTCCTCCATAACCTCGAGTAAGCTTGACTGGGTACGTGGCGTGGCCCGATTAATTTCATCCGCTAGTAATATATTTGTTTTAGCAGGTCCAACTCTCAGTTCAAATTCCTTCGTTTTAGGGTTTAAAAATTGAATGCCCGTTACATCACTCGGTAAAACATCAGGTGTAAACTGAATCCGACTAAAATCCCCGTCTATGACTCTTGCAAATGCTTTAGCCAGCTTCGTTTTACCTGAGCCAGGGACGCTTTCCAAAATCACATGCCCTTTAGCGAGCAATGCCACAAACATGAGCTCGATGACTTCATCATGACCAACGATCACCTGCTGAATTGCCGCTTTACTCTTATGTATGTTTTCCATGAGTCCCAACAACATCCCCCCAATTTTACGAACATCATACCACACTCTCTCAATAGATTTCATGCAAAATTAAAGTTAGTCTAAATCTATCGCATAAAAAAAAGCTGCACATATCATGTCTGCAGCTTTCTTTATATCTACTTAACTAAAAGTCGGAAATGTAACGACGAACATCAACAATAGCACTGTCGTTAAATACACGAGTGAATACACAAACATTCGCTGAGCCCACGCCCTGTGATCGACCACTTTAAACCCTTTGATTGATAGAATAATCCAGGCAATATTTAAAAGAGACGCCACAACTGAAAATGTTATCCCAATCTGGCTCACGATAAAAAATGGCAGTGGAAATAAAGCAATAATATAAATAAGCATCTGGCGTTTCGTCACATCGAACCCATAGGCAACAGGAAGCATTGGCACACCAGCCCGCTTGTAATCATCATAACGTTTAATTGCAATCGCAAATGTATGAGGCACCTGCCAAATAAATATAATCAGAGCCAATACAATTGGTACGATATGGAATGCCGAATCAACCGCTGCCCAACCGATAAGAGGCGTCACAGCACCGGATACACTTCCAATAATCGTATTTAAAGTGTACTTGCGCTTTGACCAAAATGTATAGAGGACAACGTATGTAAACCACCCAATTAACCCATAAACAAAAGCTTCTAAAGTTGTAAAGACGAGCATGAGCATACCAGCCATACTTAAGCCGCTCCCGATAAGAAGGACTGTTCTTAATTTAAAATGCCCGGTTACAGTCGGACGTCCTTGTGTCCGCTCCATCGCCTGATCAAGGTCAACCTCGTACCAATTATTCAACGCAAGCGCACCAGCCATCACAAACGTGCTACCAACAACAGTGAGAAATAGGTTCTCCCATTGACCAGCAAATGTCCCCGTCGTGAAATAAATGGCGAGCCAAAACCCGACAAAGACCGGTAGCACATTCAACACGAGAACGAGACCTTTAAACAACGATTTCAGATCAGCTAGCACAGCCCCAACACTGTGTGACCTTTCATTTACATGATTCACGTCATCCGTTAATATGTTTATTTTATTCATATATTACAGCTCCTTACTATTCACACCAGGAAAACAGTACATATATGATCAATATATCATGTCTGACGTGATACGCCAATCAAGTACTCTTAAACTTCGTATAAAAAAATGGCTCGAATCACCTAATAAGAAATCCCGATACAGTTCTCTGTCATATTTCGCAATATGTTTGTTAAAATCAATCCACCATTACCCAACATAGCCGGTATATGGATGATTTCAACGCTTGGTAAGCATTTCCTTGAAATCTGTTAAGCCTTACTGCAAATAGCATCCTAACACCTGTTTGTCAACAAGGGATTTTTTGGTTAATGATAAACTATGTTACATCTAGTAATCTGTAATCGTAGCTTAAATACGAGGAGGTTATCATCATGAAATTGATTAAGACAATCGTGGCAGCTGCACTAGCGGTAACTTTATTTGCCGTGCCAGTATCTGCTGATGCAGCATCTTACCAAGTAAAGAAAGGCGATTCTTTTTGGCTGATCGCAAATAAACACCACATATCCGTAGCCGATTTAATGCGTGCGAACAACCGGACCAATAGCCTGCTCTATGCAGGAGAAACAATAAACATACCAGGCAATGGGATTTCACAAGCTGACCGTGTTTTAATGGCGAAGCTCGTAAACGCTGAAGCAAAAGGCGAGCCATATGCTGGAAAAGTCGCCGTTGCAACCGTTGTATTGAATCGCGTTGATCATAAATCATTCCCTAATACAGTAAGAGGCGTCATCTATGAGCGTGTAAGTGGTCATTACGCCTTCACACCTGTTCAAAACGGTGCCATCAATAACGGATATACTGCAACAGATATGCGTGCCGTTAATGAAGCGGTTGCTTTCCGTGGCCAAGGACGTGGATCAATCTACTTCTACAACCCTAAAACCGCTGTCAGTAATTGGATCAAATCTCGTGAAACAACTGTCACCATCGGCAACCATCGTTTCGCTAAATAATTAAACCATCATTATAAAGCTGTTTTTTAGATAAAATCTAGAGAGCAGCTTTTTCTATTGGGCATAGACGATGGGTTCAGTGTTTCAATGCGAAAAGGCGATTAATTCCAGCTTATATTAACATACATGCCCTATACCTCATGATGAAACTTCTGTTATAATATAAATCTAACAATCAACAAAATGTGCTCTTACGATAAAAGGAGGTGAATATAGATGTTGATTGAATTGTTAAATGAGCTGTTAAATGATGCTTCACCGTTCTATTTTTACGTCAGTATGTTTGGGACAGCAGCCGCGGCAATGAAGTTGATTCACATGAATGCACCGGTTTCTATTAAGCACCGGTTGCATATCAAGAGAACGATTGCGATACAAAATGCTGCAAGCTTTCCAGACCAACCATTTACCGAAAACATGGAAATACAAACATGGCTGACGCACATCTTCAAGCGTATTGATGCACCAGATGATGATGCTGATGGCCATACCTCCTCTTACTTCAATGACATGAACAACATTCGAGGAGGACAAACATGGAAAAAACATCTATATTCACATTCATTAAAAAATACGGTTTAATCGGCCTCGTATTAATCTTGCTGTTAAGTGGTTGTACAGATTTAAATGAACCGATTAGTGCTGATACAGAAGGCTGGTTCAACCATTATTTCGTATATACCTTTTCTGTCCTAATTAAAGGACTTGCGAACATGTTGAACGAAAGTTATGGCTTAGCGATTATTATTATCACACTGCTTATTAGATTAGCAGTTATGCCGTTCATGCTGAAGCAGACGCGGAATAGCCTAGAAATGCAAGACAAAATGAAGGTTATCAAACCAGAAATGGACGAAATTCAAAAGAAGTATAAAGATAAAAAAGATCGTGAATCACAGACGAAGATGCAACAAGAAATGATGCAGCTTTATCAAAAGCATAACTTCAACCCATTAGCATCAATGGCAGGGTGCTTACCGATGCTCATTCAATTTCCGATATTAATCGGGTTCTATTATGCAATTAGAAAAACACCAGAAATTGCAGCACACAATTTCCTTTGGTTTAATCTCGGCGAAACAGATCTTCTGTTGACCGGATTAGCTGTCGTCATCTACTTTATTCAATTCAAGGTTTCTCAAATTGGCCTTGATCCGCAGCAACAGAAACAGATGGCGATTATGGGGTTAATTTCACCCGTTATGATTGGTTTTGTCTCGTTAAATGCACCAGCTGCTCTACCGATGTACTGGGCTGTCGGTGGCTTGTTCATCATTATGCAGACCCTTGTATCTAAACGCATGTATTTAGCGCACAAGAAAAAAATCGAAGCAGCCGAAAACGCATAACATGATCGTCTATTCATAAAATGATTAAAAGCACGCTCGAATGACATACAAACATCCCGTACCACATTGGTGATACGGGATGTTTTTTATCGTGCTATTTTTTATAATTTAAATCGACCGACGAGTTCATTCAGTTCTTCAGCTGATTGTGCAAGTTGATCTGAGCTTGCAGCGACCTCGTCCATTGAACTACTGGATTGTTGGGCGGAAGCTGCTGTTTGTTCAACACCGGCAGCAGATTCCTCTGATACAGATGCAATATCCTCTACAGCTGCACTCATTTGCTGACTGCCCGACGCAATATCGTTTAAATGATCCGATACGCCTTTTATCGCCTCTACCATACCAGTCAGGCTCGTACTAATTTTACCAAACGTCTCCCCGGTAGACTCTATTTGCGTCGTACCTTGTTCAACTTCAGTAAATCCATTATTGAGCGCTTCTGTTACAACGGTAGATTCCGATTGGATGTTTGTAACGATCTTAGTAATATCATTAACAGATGATGCAACTTGCTCGGCTAGCTTACGGACTTCATCAGCTACGACTGCAAAGCCTTTTCCGTGCTCCCCAGCGCGCGCTGCCTCAATCGCTGCATTTAGCGCAAGCAAATTCGTCTGTTCAGCAATATCCTTGATAACTGCTACGAGCTGAGAGATTTCTTGCGATTTCGCATCCAGTCCACTCATTTTATTAACAGAGTCTTTAACAATATGATTAATACGCGCCATTTGCTCTGTGGACGCGATCATCATCTTACGCCCTTCATCTGTCATTTCTAAGATTTCCTGAGAGCCTTGTTCAATTTGCTCGCCGCTTTTATTAGCAGATTCAATTTTCCCAACGAACGTGCTCATTAAGTGAGACAGTTCTCCTGCACTATTTGCTTGTGTTTCCGTTCCTGAAGCCAGCTCCTCCATCGTTGACGCAACCTGTTCAGTACCTGACTTCACTTCATTTGCGGATTGATTTAATTCTTCACTTTGACTAGACACCGTTTCAGCTACATTTGATATGCGGTGCATTAACTCGCGATTGTTTTTGTTCATCGTATTCGTCGCTTCAACGAGTTGAGCAACCTCATCACGAGATCTAATTTCCAAAGGCTCTAGACTTAAGTCACCATCTGCTAAAGCATTCATGCGGTGCATGACCCGATTAATCGGTTTCGCTATTGAACGCGCCGTTATAAATGCAACGACAACACTCACAACAAGAACGAAAAACGCAATGATATAAACGAATATCGCTGTAGTCACCAGTGTTCTTTGTACAGTCGCGCCAGCCTTTTCAATGTTAACAACTTCCATATTTGCTAATTCTTTAAAGCCTGTCATAATTTCATCAGATATAGGCTTCATTTCAGTAATAATAGACATGGCACTATCTTGATAGCCAAGCCCAGCATCTCGGATAACCTTTTGTAACAGAGCTTCCCATTCTTCTTTTTTGGCAAACAACGCTTGTGCTTCTTCACTATTCGCCATGCTTAAATAGTCCTGTTCAAGCTGTTCACTTTGATCAAGCGTTTCTCTTAAATCTTGCTTAATGGCATCGTCCTGATAGAGTACATACCCTCTCATTAATGCCGTTGTCTCAGACATATTAAGTGTCAATTCCTCTGCATATTCCATTAAAGGTAATTCAGTATCAACAATAACATTTGTTTCATCACTTATCTTTTGAAAGGATAAAAATATTAAAACCATCATAATTGCAATCATCGAGATTGCTGCACCAAATCCAAACAATATTTTAGTGCGTATTTTTTTGAAGTTAAATAACTTCTTCATTCTTTATGTCCCCCCTGTTTTTTTCTTAGCCTATATTCTCCATATTTCCCTCTAGTTGCTTCACTTCATTTGCTTCCTCAAAATCTAATATGTTGACGAGATCAAGTAAAATTAAAATGCGCTCCTCAAGCTTAGCAACACCATAAATATATCTTTTATCCACTTCACCTAAAATGCTTGGTGCTGCCTCAATAACTGACGTATCAATATCAATTACATCTGTTGCGGCATCAACGATAAAACCAATCTGAGAATCTTCCATACTTACAATGACGATGCGTTGATTATCCGTAGATTCTCCACTAATACGCAAACGCTCTTTTAAATCGATGACTGGAATCGTATCGCCTCGCAAATACAGAATCCCTTTAATAAACTCAGACGTCTTTGGAACAGGTGTTAACGTCGTCATCTCCTCAATTGATAGGACATGCTGTACGTCAACGCCATACGTTTGATCTTGAAGTTTACATACAATTACTTTCATCATTTCTGCCATTATCATGACTCCCTCTTTTTTTAATCGAAAATATCTGATAATCAATCTATGAAATGTTATAATGACACTCAAACAGGCCGCTTAGAACGAGCTCGCTGCCTGCACCTAATTAGTTCTTTTAAACTAATCCTTTTAACCTATATATATTATCGGAGGATTTTAGGTAAATTCAAGTACATTCATCTGTTTATCAGTAAATTTAACGTTAATAACTTTTTCTAAAGGGATGTGACACGTATGAGTGATGAATATTTTGTCGGTTGGGGAACCCTCGCCTTAATAAACGCTGGTATTGCTCAAGGTAAGAACAGAAGTGGCCTGAATTGGTTCTTGCTTTCTTTATTCTTAGGGCCAATTGCAACATTCTCCCTTCTCTTATTTGATAAGATCCCGAACGAATGATCATTTTTTGAATAACAGCCTATGACTCTATAGATGATCTTCGTCTAACATCACCTTGAAGACATACCTTTAGGGCGTTTTTCAACATACATGATGCCGCATTTAACAGAAAACCGGGACCACTTTAGGTAAACACAATATGCACTTTATTATTGTCATATATTTTTCACAATTCTATCCAATCCACCCCTTACAACAATGAAAGCGTTTAGATCATTTTATCTAAATCGCTTTCATATTTATATGCTCATTATTTCACAATATAATTATGGTAAAACATGAAATATCCATATATAATATAGATGTAAAGGATATACTTAAAGTATTTTATGCTCATTAATTCACAATTTAAAAGGGAGGCATTACTATGGCACAACAAGCAAAGGTAAGACCGCATGGTGAACCTGTTTCTCAGGCCATTGACGTATTAGCTGATCAGGCTGGACGCGCTTTAGAGGAATTTAAACAATTGGACCAGACTACAATTGATTTAATCGTCAAGGAGATGGCTTTAGCAGGGCTTGGTGAACACTTGTCATTGGCTAAACTCGCAATTGAAGAAACTGGGCGTGGTGTTTTTGAAGACAAGGTCATTAAGAACATTTTTGCAACGGAGTATATTTACCACAACATTAAATACAACAAAACAGTCGGTATCATAAACGAAAACAAACAAGAGGGGATCGTCGAATTAGCAGAGCCAGTTGGGGTTATTTGTGGCATTACCCCTGTCACAAATCCGACGTCAACGACGATGTTTAAAGCGTTGATTTCTATCAAAACACGTAACCCTATTATATTCGCCTTCCATCCTTCCGCCCAAACATGTAGCGCCAAAGCCGCCGAAATCCTGTATCAAGCTGCGATCAAGGCTGGTGCACCTAAACACTGTATTCAGTGGATCGAAAAACCTTCCGTAGAAGCAACTCAGACACTCATGCATCATGACGGCATATCACTTATTCTCGCAACTGGTGGATCTGGTATGGTTAAATCCGCCTACAGCTCAGGGAAACCTGCACTCGGGGTCGGTCCTGGGAATGTCCCGTGCTACATTGAAAAAACAGCTAAAATTAAACGGGCTGTTAATGACCTTATTTTATCGAAGACATTTGACAACGGTATGATTTGCGCTTCTGAGCAAGCTGTCATCATTGACAAAGACATCTATACAGCGGTTAAACAAGAGCTCGAAGCGAACAATTGCTATTTCTTAACAGATGAAGAGCGCTTAAAGGTCGAAAAGCTCGTTATCAATCCTAAGACCTGTGCTGTAAATGCAGACATCGTTGGCAAGCCTGCCTATGAAATTGCCAAGATGGCAGGGGTCAAAGTCGCACAAAACACTAAAATTTTGATAGCAGAGCTTGAAGGTGTCGGCCCAGAATATCCATTATCAAGGGAAAAGCTCAGTCCCGTCTTAGCCTGCTATAAAGTCGCTAATGCAGACGAAGGCATTCAACGTGCTGATGACATGCTTCATTTTGGCGGTCTCGGACATTCAGCTGTCATCCATTCAACTGACCAAAGTGTGATCGATGCATATTCTCTGCGCATGAAAGCTGGACGAATCATCGTCAACTCTCCTTCTTCGCAAGGGGCAATCGGTGATATTTATAACGCACATATGCCGTCTCTAACATTAGGCTGCGGAACATTCGGAGGCAACTCGGTATCCTCCAATGTCAGCACGGTCCATTTAATGAACATCAAAAATATGGCTCGGAGGAACAACAATATGCAATGGTTTAAATTACCTCCAAAAATTTATTTCGAGAAAAACGCCATACAATACTTGGAAAAAATGCCTAACATCAAGAAAGCATTTATTGTAACAGATCCGATGATGATTGAGCTTGGCTATGTTGATCAAGCACTCTATTATTTACGGAAACGTTCCGACTATGTCCATTGTGAAATTTTTTCAGATGTTGAAGCTGATCCATCTATTGAAACGATCGAAAAAGGCACAGCGCAAATGCAGCAATTTAAACCGGACGTTATTATCGCACTTGGCGGAGGATCACCAATGGATGCAGCGAAAGCGATGTGGTTATTTTACGAATATCCTGATGTTGATTTTAACGATTTAAAACAGAAGTTCATGGACATCCGTAAACGTATCGTTAAATATCCAAAGCTCGGTAAAGAAGCTCAATTCGTCGCTGTACCGACAACTTCTGGAACAGGATCAGAGGTCACATCGTTCACCGTCGTCACAGATAAAAAGACGAACACGAAGTATCCACTTGCTGACTATGAGCTAACACCAGATGTGGCGATCATCGATCCGCAATTCGTCATGTCTGTACCAAAAGACGTTACAGCTGACACCGGTATGGATGTATTGACCCATGCAATTGAAGCATACGTATCAAGCATGGCGAATGATTATACAGACGGCTTAGCCATTAAAGCGATCCAATTGGTATTTGAATATTTACCTAGGGCATATCGTAATGGCGATGATGAAGAAGCAAGAGAAAAAATGCACAACGCATCAACCATTGCTGGAATGGCATTTTCAAATGCATTTTTAGGCGTCAATCACAGCCTTGCACATAAATTAGGCGCCGCCTATCACATCGCACACGGAAGAGCGAATACAATTCTTTTACCACACGTCATTCGATATAATGCTCGGAAACCAGAGAAGTTTGCCACCTTCCCGAAATATGAACATTTTATTGCGCATGAACGGTATGCAGAAATCGCCCATACACTCCACCTCCCTGCACGCACGCCAGAAGAAGGTGTCGAAAGCTTGGTACAGGCGATCATTAAACTCGCTAAAGATTTAAACATTCCTATGAGCATTAAGGAGGCAGGTGTTAATCAAAAAGATTTCGAAGCCAACGTTGAGCACCTCGCTGAATTGGCTTTTGACGATCAATGCACCATCGCCAATCCTAAACTACCATTAGTGAGCGAGCTCGCCGAGGTTTATCGTCAAGCATACAAAGGCGTTTAAGCTACACGCGCCCAAATATTAATAAGCACCCTAAAAGCTAGACTCAAAAACGAGCTTTTAGGGTGTTTTATTGTGCTCCGGTACATGAGATTATCCACGTACGAGCCCGGGCAGCACTTCTTCGTACGGGGTTCGCCGATTCTTCGCGCGATTTCGCCGATTCTTCATGCGGGTTCGCCGATTATTCGTGAGGTCTCGCCGATTCTCCTCCACACGCCCACCCTAAACCGTCAGCCTAAAGAGCCTTCATCCGCACGTTTCCCATGAGAAAGCACATCATCCATATCCTTGGCAAATGTGAGCCAGTCAGATTGGTAGATGATTTCATAATCTAGCGCACCTACACCACCCAAATAGAACGTCACGTCGGGATTGCTCCGGGCAATATCTACAAGCTTGTCAAACATCATAGGATCTTCTTCAAACGGTTGCCTCGTTGATGCCGATAACAGAACTTTCTTCGGTTTCAACCGAGCCACCAATTGCTCGATCGCCTTAAATGATGGCGAGGCTCCTGCAAAAATTGTCTTCCAACCTTGCATGTTCATTCGCAACAAGATCATTTGCAGTGGAATTTCATGCTTCTCACCTGGCAAGCAGCAGCCAAGTGCAAGGGGCGCATCAGGGGCGTGATCAAAATGACGTGCAATCTGAGCTAAAAAGTCTCTAATTACGAGGCTCGATATTGCCTCTTGACTTTCATCCCATTCCTTCGTCGCCCACTGCTTTCCAACCTTTAATAAAAATGGCTTTATCGTGTTCTGCAAAAACAAGTCGAGCCCAAATTCATGATGTGCCTGCTTCAACAACAAAGTAAGCGTTGCTTCATCATATACGGCGCCACTTTCAAGCATCCGATTCACATAATGACTTTCTCCCACGTTCCCCTTCTCCGCACGACCAGTCTGATCTTCAACAGCTTTTTCTGACTCGTAAATGTCGATGGCTTTTTGCACAGAATGCCCCTGTTCCCTTAAAGCCTTTATTTTGAGCAATGTATGTATGTCATCTTTACTGTATAGTCTGTAGCCATTATCCTGACGACTCGGCTGAATTAAGCTATAACGATCTTCCCATTTACGAATAACCTGTGTTGAGAGACCGGTCATTTCCGACACCTTATTAATCAAAAAATGATCCGTCATGTTTTCAATCCTTTCTCCTACGTCCAACTCTTTTGTATAATCATTATACCATAACATTATACAAATATAAACCGTATTATACGTTTTTCAAGCGAATCAAAGTTAAAGTATAGACATATATATAATATCATGTATAATTTCATTATAAAACATTGTACAAATAATACCATTATCATAAAAAAATTAAAAAGGGGCGTTTCGATTGAACGAGAAAAAAGTAATCGTCATCGGCGCTGGCGTTGCAGGCTTAGCAAGCGCAATTCGACTCCAGCATGCTGGTTATAGCGTATCGATTTATGAAAAAGAATCTATGCCCGGTGGAAAAATGCATCGCATCGACCAAGATGGCTATCAGTTTGATTTAGGACCAAGTATCGTCATGATGCCAGAAATATACAGAGAGGTATTCGAGCTTTGCGGACGTGACCCTGACGACTACATTCCAATGGAAAAACTCGATCCAATGTACAGCGTTTACTTCCGTGATCGTCCAGATGAACCCTATCACATGTCTTCAGATATGACGTCATTAATGGAAACACTTGAATCGTTCGGTGATGAAGATAGCCAAGGTTTTTTCGATTATCTCAATGAAATTTATAAACGATTCATCGTTGCCAGAGATCATTTTATCCAAAAGCCTTTTCGTCATTTTTCCGATTTCTATAACCCATCCACCCTTAAACAAGCCTTAAAGCTAAAGACATTTGACAGTGCCGACCATTTTATTAGCAAATACATTAAAAACGACCGCCTCAAAGAAATGATCAGCTTTCAAACATTATATATTGGCATCTCACCTTTTAATGGACCATCCCTTTATACAATGATCCCGATGATTGAGTTTCTTTACGGGGTTTGGTTTATCAAAGGCGGTATGTACACGATGGCACAGTCTATGGAACGACTGTTTCTCGAATTAGGCGGCACCGTTCATTATAACGCAAATGTTGAAGAAATAAGAATCGTTAACGAGCAAGCAAAAGGAATACTGGTCAACAATCAAGATATAGACGCAGACTATGTCGTATGTAATGCCGACTTCCCTTATGCTATGAAGCATCTCGTATTAGACACGAAGGCGAAGGGTAAATATACAGACAGAAAAATCGACAATATGAAGTATTCCTGTTCTTGTTTTTTAATGTATTTAGGGATGGACAAAAAATACGACGACATCGACCATGTTCATAACTTTTTCTTTAATGACAATCTGGAACAAAATCTAAATGATATTTTTGCCGGGAACAAGTTAACCGATGCGTCATTTTACGTCTATATCGCTTCCAAAATGGACCCATCACTCGCACCAGAGGGCAAAGACGGCCTGTACATTCTCGTTCCCGTATCTGATTTATCAACCGCCAAATACGAATGGAACGACGAAACGATTCAATATTACCGAGATTACGTCTTGAATTCACTCAAAAGCATCAAAGGATTCGAGCAAATCGATCAAGAGATTGTTTCAGAATCCTATACAACACCAATCGACTTTGCAGAAAAATTCAACGCTTACAATGGGGCCTGCTTCGGATTACAGCCAACTTTATCACAAAGCAATCATATGAGACCGCAAAGTAAGGCCAAAAACTGCGAAAATCTTTATTTTACCGGAAGCAGTACCCATCCTGGCGCAGGTGTACCAATTGTTTTACTATCGGCAAAAATCGCTGTAGAAGAGCTATTGCGTGATGATGAGAAGACCGTTGCTTATGCACATGACTCTAATAAACAGAGGGGGAATGATCATGACGATCGCATTGCAAATTCAGTCTGATTACGCTTATTGCGAACGTATTATTCGAAAGCATTCCAAAAGCTTTTATTTCGCTTTCTCCAAGCTTCCGAAGCAAAAAGCTCAAGCTGTCTATGCCGTCTATGCGTTTTGTCGCATTGCCGATGACAGTGTTGATGAACACACATCTCCTTCCGAACAGCTGCTAGCCTTAAACACTTTGGAAAAAGAACTTGAGCTATTTGAGCAAGGTAAAGAAATAAGTCACCCATTGTGGCGCGCGTTAAGAGATGTGTTCCAGTGGTTCGACATGGATATCCAGCCTTTTTATGATCAACTAGCTGGACAGCGTATGGATATCAACTTTTCAATTCCGAAAACACTAGATGATTTAGAGCACTATTCAAAGCTTGTCGCAGGATCTGTCGGGTTAATGCTGCAGCCCATTATTGCGTCAAAAGTACGTGAGGATTTAACAGAGGTGTCTTTAAATCTAGGCATTGCGATGCAAATTACGAATGTGCTACGTGATATCGGTGAAGATTTACGTGATAAAGATCGTATATATTTACCATTAGAAGAAATGGCCAAAGCCAATTATACAATGACCGATTTTTTAAACGGCCACATTACACCAGAGTTTATCCAGCTATGGGAAAAACTCGCCGCACGTGCTGAAGCACTTTACGATACTTTTCAAATGCATATCGACCAATTTGATGCGGACAGTCAACAGCCCGTTGCCGCTTCTGCACACATTTATCGTGAGATTTTAAATGCTGTCCGAAAGAACGATTATGATTGCTTCACGAAACGAAGCTTTGTCCAAAAGCATAAAATGATCAACATCCGCGAATGTCTTAACGCTTAAAGCGATTCAGTCAAAAAGAGGTGTAATTTATGAAAAACGTACTCGTCATCGGCGGTGGACTCGGTGGATTGTCCGCAGCCATATCTCTTGCACAACACGGATACAACGTCACACTCTATGAAAAAAATGATCATTTAGGCGGAAAGTTAAATCGTCTTGAGCAAGACGGCTTCGGATTTGATTTAGGGCCATCTATCCTAACGATGCCGCATATTTTTGAAAAGCTGTTCACAAACAGTGGAAAAAGAATGGCAGACTACGTTAAAATTCAACGACTCGATAAAGAATGGCGCTCGTTTTTTCCTGACGGGACGATGATCGATTTGTATGGAAACTTAGACAAAATGACGCAGATGAATACCACTCTAAGCAGTCAAGATATCGCGGAATATAAAGCGTTCCTAGAGTATGCAAAAGGCTTATACGATCTAACAGAATCCGGTTATTTTAAAGAAGGCTTAGACACGACAAGCGCTGTTCTTAAACACCACGGGCTCACAACGTCACTTAAATTCGATCTGTTTTCTACGATGTACGACGCCATCAAAAAGCGCATCAGTAATGCTAGATTCAGAGATATGCTCGCCTATTTCATAAAATATGTCGGTTCATCACCTTACGATGCACCAGCCGTTCTCAACATGATGATTTATATGCAGCACGCACAGGGCGTCTGGTATGTTCCTGGTGGCATGCATTTACTCGCTAACGCCCTTGTTGAGCTCGCGAAAGAATGTGGGGTCAACCTCCATACCGGAAAAGAGATTGTTCAGCTTGAAAAGTCACAAGGTGTCATCACTGGTGCTCGACTGGACAGTGGGGAGCGCATTACAGCAGATTATTATATTTCTAATATGGAAGTCATCCCAACCTATCACGCTTTATTAGGAGAAAAAGACGACGTCATAGCCGATCTGGAGAAAACGTTCGAACCGTCCAGTTCAGGACTCGTCATACATCTCGGTGTGAACAAAACATATCCACAGCTGGGCCATCATAATTTCTTTTTCTCAGAGCATTTACAGGAACAGATGGATAAGATCTTCCATCAGCATCAGCTGCCAGACGATCCAACAATTTATCTCGTCAATGCAAATAAGACCGATCCAGCCCAAGCACCACCTGGACATGAAAATTTAAAAATTCTTCCGCACATCCCATACATTCAAGATAACCCATTTACACCGGATGATTACAAGACATTAGAGGAAAAGGTCTTAATTAAACTGGAAAACATGGGATTGGACAATTTAAGGGAGCATATCGTGACACGCGATGTATGGACGCCACATGACATTGAACGTACCTATTTGTCGCACCGCGGTTCTATATATGGCACTGTCTCAAACAAAAAGAAAAATCGCGGCTTTAAGCATCCAAAGCACAGTGAACGATATGATAACTTGTACTTTGTCGGTGGAACGGTTAATCCTGGCGGTGGCATGCCAATGGTTACGTTGAGTGGACAGCAAGTAAAGGATAAAATTTTGCGGCGAGATGGTTTCAAGCATTAAACGCCCCTCATACCAAGATCAAAGGGGCTGTTGCAATAGGAGGGGAAGCATATCGTATTTTCAATGTTCATGATCAGTATGTGTGTCGTCATCATATCTATCATTTCGGGCTTCTTAATGTTTTGGAAGCTGCCCACTCCTAAACAGACACAAGATGTTAACGAGAACCTACCACTCGTGTCCATTATTATCCCAGCCCGAAATGAAGCTAGGCGCATTAAGCCGTTATTAAATTCGTTAAGCAAGCAATCCTTGCAAGCGTTCGAGCTGATCGTCGTTGATGATGAGTCAACAGACCAAACGGCTTTTGTAGCAAAGCGCTATGGCGCCAAAGTCATTTCGAACACAACAAGTCTCGAAGGATGGGCAGGAAAGTCACGCGCATGCTGGAATGGCGCTCTATCGGCTCAAGGAAGGTGGCTCCTCTTTCTCGACGCTGACACGGAAATGACGCATAAAGATAGTCTCATACATTTATTAAGCTCTTTTCAGGAAGCGGGCGCACGCGGCATCATGGCGATACAGCCGTATCATGAAACAAAAAAACTATACGAACAGGCATCAGCCATTTTTAATATTATCGTCGTTACTGGCATGAATGTCTTTTCGATTTGGAAAGACCGATTCGAGACAGCCGGGGCATTCGGTCCATGCATTTTGAGTGATCGTGACGACTATTTCAAATCCGGGGGCCATGAACACATCCAAGAAGCAATCATGGATGATTTAGCGCTCGGAATTGAATTTAAAAAAGCCGGCTTACCTGTTCATTGTTACGGGGGAAAAGGCATTATTTCCTTCCGTATGTATCCAGAAGGCTTTCGACAGCTCGTCGAAGGCTGGACGAAAAATTTCGCCACAGCCTCGCAATCAACCCATCCAATTATTATGGGATTGATCAACCTTTGGATTGCAGGTGGCATGATGAGCGTTGTAGGCGGAGGCCTAGCCATATATGCTGAAAATCTCTCTTTCATCCTCTTATCAGGGATGCTCTATGTGATCTATATGATTCAGTTGGGGGTACTTGCAAGACGAACAGGAAACTTCAAAATATGGATCTTCCTGTTTCACCCGCTACTGCTTTCATTTTTCACTGTGATTTTCCTTTATTCGTTGTATCGGACCCATGTCCGTCATTCCGTATCATGGCGGGGTAGACAGATTAAAGTGTAAGAAAGGAAGAACGTACATGCCATTTGTTTCTTTATCAACACCATGGACAATTGTAGTGGATATTTTAGCGTGGGGCTTCTTTCACATCATTATTTCTGTCATATGCTTAAAGCTCCCAAGATCATATTTCGACCAACAGCATACAATCTATCATATCCGCTCCTGGGAACGTGAGGGAGACTTTTGGCAGCACGTCTTTAAGATTAAAGCGTGGAAAGATTTCATTCCCGATGGCACACTGATCCTTAAACAAGGCTTTAGTAAACATCAGTTACCAGGTAGAAGTATTAGAGATTTGATTTTGTTTTTAAGCGAATCCAAGCGAGCAGAACTAACCCATTGGCTGTCGATCCTCCCAGCGCCACTTTTTTTTCTATGGAATCCAGTCTGGGCAGGATGGGTTATGATCGTATATGCCCTTCTCTTTAACCTACCAATCATTATCGTTCAACGGTTTAATCGCGCACGTATTGAACGCATACTTGATAAATGGGTTCAAATGGAATTCAAGCACAAGATGGCTCGGTAGTCGGGGGAGGAATTGAAGCATGTCTCTCCCCCTGCCTGTCCTAACAGTTAGAAAAAAGCCCTTTCACATGAAGCCCCAACAATACGACCGCTCCGAAATTATACTTCGCGACCGGACATGTTTATCAGGGAACATGGGCTTGTCAACCCTTCAAGAATTTTTGTTGGAAGGGGTATTCTTAAAGGGTAACATGTTATATTGCATAATGGTCACTGCCTTTTAAGATTGTGGCTCCTCATACCACGCGACTTGAGGCCGATCACTAGGATAACCATTTTGCACCCTGTACCGCTTCCTCTCAGCTGTGAAATCATACCACTGTTTATCACTCTCAGGTCGATTGGCATAGTGGATGATACAGATAATTTGATCTTCAACACAAGGATCTGTCCAACAGCCTAGCTCCTTCTCTATAATCTGATCTACATCCAAGTTATGAAATTCGTTCAACTTGATCTTCAACCGTCTAAGCTCACGTTTTTCGTCGTCAGATAAAGGCAGTTTCGGTCTTTTTGGTTGTTTCACGTTATCGCCTCCACTCATTTTTTGGTGCGTTTAATTGCAACTAATTGTAAATCAATTGAAACTTATTTAAAGTGGATATATCAAAGTGTACGTATCTACTCATATTGCGGCAAAAATATGCGACAAGGAGCTCCTGACATGCTAAAACTAAAATTAAAAAATATGGATCTCGATCAATTAAACTATGAACAGCTAGAAGCATTAATCGATGAAATGTTAAATCATATTGGAGCAACTGATCCCGAACTAAGAGATCAGCTTATCTATCCCACCTTTATTAAAATCATTAGTGACAATAGACTATCTGACCTTCAATACCAACATATTTTAGCAACTTGTCTCGATGACAAGCATTTGTTTTATAAAATAGGAGAAAAACACACAGACGCGGTATTTACCAGATCCTTTTCATCTTTGGTCATCACAGCGCTCATACATCAGGACCGTGACACTGGCGTATTATCTAAAGACGATATCAAGACTGTTTATCACAAAACGATAACGTACTTAAAACATGAACAGGATACGAGAGGCTATGTCCCAGGAAAAGGGTGGGCTCATAGCATTGCACACGGCGCGGATTTATTGGCGTCACTCGCTGCACACCCAAAGATTAACCTCGACACCTACATAGAAACCCTTGATACGATACAACATTGCTTGTTTAAGGATGCAACATATATTGACGAAGAAGATGAGCGACTTATCTTTGTAATTGAAGTCCTTGTTGAAAAAGGATTGAGTGACCGTCACTTAGAACAATGGGTTTTACAATTATTTAAGCAGCTTGAATTAATGTACACAGATAACGGCCCGTCAAACCATTATTATCGCACGAAGTTCACTATAACGACCTTTGTTAAATCCCTCTACTTCAGGCTCGGTTTCAAATACAATACAAGTAGAACAAGGAGGCTCATTAACGATCAGTTAAAACAACTTCATCAGCAAACATATGGCGTATAGCTAGCGCGCAATTGATTATGGTATGAAACGAAGTCTAATAGATTCCTTCTGCATCAGCCGGTAATTGCCTGACACGCTCCAGGTAGTTCGTCATGTTTTGGTCGTCGCCCATTGGATATGTAAAATCAAAATGAGCTGCGACATCTTGACCCAGCGTCCTATATAATTCACACGTGACAAATAAGGCGTCCCACATATGTGTTTCATCAGCATCAGAATACGTGGCTTCGTACATGCTCCAATATGATTCAGGAAGATAGTTTTTAAAGTATTTCCCAAGCTTTCCGGGCGACACTTGAAAACCTTCTTGAATCCCAATCCACCAAGTGATCATTTTATGGAGTGCATCTCTCGTCGTATATTCGAACATCAGCTTTGCATAAGGAAGTTCATCACGCCAAATTCCTTTAGCAACATTTTGTAAACACCACCAAAAGTCATTCGTATAGCTATTGAACACCTCTTCAGTAGGTGGCTTCACGTGGTAATCCACATCAGTCGGAGCAGGAATTGAAGGCAAACTATTGTCCTTGTCCATTAATGGTCGCGTGAGCTTATCTTCACCATACGTTTCTATCATCGCTTCCTTCGTTTGCAGACGAAGGTCAATGCGATTACCATCTGTGAAAAGCATCAACAAGCCATACGTTTTCGTGTGATCGATGCCCTCCTCGCCACAATCATTTTTGTCAGGCTCTTGCATCATGATTAACTCACCAAACGTGGTCAACCATGCCTGATCATGAATAAAAGGTGCTACATCTGTTACGACATATACGATGTCATAATCCTGAAAAATGTCTTTCGGGACATTAGGATTTACTCTGGACCCATTCATATAAACAGCGCGAATGCGGTCATCATTCCTCGCAACGCCCATAATGAGATCCATCATCTCTTCTTCATTCCTCATTTATCTCACTCCAATCCCTATTTTCAAAGCCTGTCATACGAGGTGGCTATTCTTTTATGCTCTCCGCTCAAATGTGGTACACAACGATTATACATTTTAGAAATTGTCTTTTCACTGAAAACCATAGGTGTAATCCATTCACACGGATGTATTAGTGGCATAAATTAATTTGAGGGGGTGCTTTCTTCAATGAATGGTCAATATTACAATAAAAGAAGGCAACCAAATCAGGCACCTCAAAAGCCGAATAAAGGTAATGAAAAGAAACAAAATCCACTTTCAAATTATACGATGCAGGATTTATTTAAAGGCAAACACTTAGACCTCGTTGCAGCTGCTTTATTGCTTTCAGGTAAATTGGAAGTAGATGCTGTTCAATTGTTTCGCAATTCACCTATCGTATCGGTAACACTCATTGGAAAGTACCTGACAAACGGGAATGAAAAGGCGGATAAATTAGCAGATTTTCTTGAAGAAAATGGTGATATGACGATAGACGATGTTTTTGAAGCGTTTCAAAAAAAAATGGATAAAGGATGATGATAAATGAGCGGTTTTGATGGAGAAAGTTTTGCGAACGCAATCATGCTCGTAGTCCTCATTACGTTACTAATTTATGGCTCTAAACAGCTTGAAGGTTTGACAAGTACAATTTTATAATACGCCGTTAATTACGGAAAGTGTAATCGAACATTATAAAGCATTACACCTCTAACAAAGTAATCGTTTAACTTAGGACGAGGCTGGGACATAACTTAAAGTTTAACGTAAAAGACAAACAATGCTCAACACCAACTCCGGAAAGTGGGAGGAAGGCGTAGTATATTTCCGGAGCGGTCGTATTGTTCGGATTGTCATTTGGTTAACCCTCTTTTGTCCCAGTTTGTTTCCTTTATCGCTAAACATGATTGATACTTGCTACACGTATTATGCAGGATCACAATCATTTTCGTTGCATCTCCGAATGATATGCTTTGTTTGATCAACATCCAATGGGGCATCCTCTTTGGAAACATATTCAATATCGACCACCTGCACTTTAGCTATGTGATTATCCATACCAGCAGGAACAAGTACAAAATCACCAACCTTAATCGTGTCATCATCTGCAATGTAATAATAACGTTTATCCCCATAATGGAACACAACACTACAAAACATATACTCATTTGCCTGGCGTTTTGCCTTGCTATATATAGACCGATTAAAAATATCTCCGTGTTTGTACGCACTTAAAAAATTAGACAGATCTTCTGCAAACTCTGACCAATCTTCTGGGAGTCCATTTTTGTCAAACGAACCTTCGATGACACGCTGTGGATTGTTCTTAAAATCCAGTGTAATGATATATGTCCTTTTTTCATTTGGATCTTCAGCACCAAGAGAGCTCCCCTTAATATCTTCAAATAAGCACTCTGCATCAAGATCATCAAGAAATTCTGACACCCTTCCCTCAACACGGTATTGCTGCGACACAACACAACCAGAATCGATTTGTTGAATGTGCTCTATCGTTTCTGTCTCACGGTCTATAACCACGTGTTCCGAATAGTCCCACGTGACTCGGTCGTCTTCCAACTCATTTATGAGCGCGTACGGCTTTATGTTTGTAGTCTTGTAATAATCCACCGAAATGCGCTCTACCTGATCTGGCTTGTTATTGCCATCAAAAACAAAAAGATTTTCAATGCCCAATGCATCGCGCACCATATCCGATAGATCTATGCCGTCTATTTCATAATCCTCACACAAAGGGCCTCTAAACACAAAATCCTGCCCTGTCGTGTTGGTTATTGTCAGTTCCCATGTACCAATATCTGTAGCAAACATTTCAACAAATTCATCACTGAAAAATCTCGTGAAGGCCGAAAAAATACGATCTGTCGATTGTTGATCCAAAGAACATTGCTTTGTACGGGTGCACTCATATTCATCCAACCCGTTACCTAATTTGAAGCCAGTGAACGACACTTGACCATCGTCTGTAATCGTAAGATGCTGCTCTATTTCAATTTCCATTAAATAATAAGGACCGTAACAACAATTGTTAGATACAATTGATATCGTCTTTGCTTCACCATCAAGACGCAACGAACTGGAAGCGTCTGTTGAATATGCCATCGCAACCCCTCCCTTTCTAAATGAATACAAAGGAATTTCTTCAGCTTTTCAAGTCATCTATCAAAAATGAGTTTAGGTTTCTATGATTCTTTTTCAAATCATAACACTTAACATACTAATTTTAAACTTTTCCTTTCAAATACCCATTCCAACCAATTTAAGTTGCACTCAAATCCGAAAAAACAACGTGGCGGTGAACTAAAAACGTCCACCGCCACGCACAATTAATATATTTATAAAACATCTTAAAAAGAATTTCCCCGCTAGAAGTCAGCCTAGAATTCTCTTCTTTATTAAGCTTGAACGTCCACTAAAATTTTAGCTTGGCTCTTGTCACGGTCTAATAATTTTAGGCCGTCTTCAACAATTTCATCCAACGTAATTTTTTTCGTAATAACCTTCTTCACATCAAGGGCACCTGATGCAATTAATGAAATGACGTCAGGGTAGATGTTGCGATAGCCTAATGTAGACGTAATGTAAGCTTCTTTAAAGGTAAGCTGTAACATATCTACTTTTACAGGCTGTGGGAAAATAGAGAGCACCATAACCTCTCCACCTTTTTTAACAGTAGACAATGCATTCGCAAGTGTCACTTCAACACCAGCAACTTCATACGCAACATCAACGCCACCATTTGATAATTCTAAGATGGTTTGTACTGAATCTGTTTCAGCAGGGTTAATGATATGAGTAGCGCCTACTTCTTTGGCTATTGATAATCTTTCAGGTGACATATCAACTGCATAAATATCTGTAGCACCAGCAGCTTTAGCAGCAATAATTGTTAATAGGCCAATTGGTCCTACGCCAAATACAGCAACCTTATTACCGACTTTTATTTTACTTTGTCGTACCGCGTGTAGCGCTACGGCAGCTGGCTCAACAAGTGCACCTTCTTCAAGGGATACTTCTTCTGGAAGCTTGTGCAGTGTATTTGGTGTTAATACAACATATTCAGCGAAGCCACCATCTGCTTGTAGTCCGATAAATCCTACAGAATTACATTTGTTATAATGATTTTCTTTACAATATTCACATTCACCACAATATATAAGTGGCTCTATTGCAACACGGTCACCAACTGAAAAACCAGAAACGCCTTCTCCGACTTCTTCAATGACACCTGCAAATTCATGTCCTAATGTAAGAGGTGCTTTTTGACCTGAAACTGGATGTGGCTCGTCTACTGGAATACCTTCTCCGTGGTAAGCATGTAAATCACTACCACAAATACCAGCCCAAGCAACTTTTACTTTAACTTTTCCAGATTCAACTGTGGGTTCTTCTGTACTTTCAACACGTACGTCATATTTTCCATACCATACTGCTGCTTTCATTGTACTACATCCCCTTTTGGTGTTCTGCTTTTTTTAGGTATAATTAAATTATTCTATAATACCTTTATACACATTATAATATTTACCTATAGATTACCGAAATTAATATTAGTTATGATACTATAAGTACTACTTAAGTACATGAGGTGAACGAGTGAATATAGAACAGCTTGAGCATATTGTAGAAGTTGCCAAAGGAAAATCCATTACAAAAGCTGCAGAAACGCTCCATATTACACAATCTGGTATTAGCCAGTCCATTTCTGCACTTGAAAATGAATTAGGTATACAGCTATTCAACCGTTCTCGTAACGGCGCGTTACCGACTGAAGATGGAAAGAAAATCATTATTAAAGCTCATGAAATCTTAAACAGTGTTCAAGAGCTTAGAGAGGGCGCGAAAGAGGAACAGAATACAATAACAGGCGAGCTTCGTTTAGTAGGACTGCCAGGTGTCATGGCAACGCTCGTTAAAACAGCCACACAACTAAAAAGAAAGTATCCAAACCTCTCAGTGGACATTAATGAAAAAGGTTCGTTCGAAATCATGGAGGACTATCAGGAAAGACGTATAGATGCCGGTTTTATAGCAATGAGCGACAAACTTCTTCAACAGAGTATCGGCCTCTCTTTTGAGCCCGTGATCAAAGGCAAAATGGTGCTTTGTGTCGGAAGAAAATCACCGCTGGCACAAAAAAAGACCATAACACCACAGGAGCTAAAAAAACAAACCTTTGTCCTGTATAAGGATGATTATGTTAAATCGTTCATCCGTGATTTTTCCAATGTGTTTGGTGACGTTGAAGTTTTATTTTCTACGAACAATGGAGACGCCATTACGATGGCGCTAACTGAAGGTGTGGCCGTTACCATTGGGCATGACTATTCATTTGCCCATCATCCACTTGTCTTATCAGGAGACCTTATTACGTTAGAGGTTGAAAATTTCTCAGATCATCTCGTCTATTTTGGATGGCTTAAACACAGTAATATGCCGTTATCACACATCACGAATGAGGCTATAAAGAAATTCAACCAAGATCTGTTTATGAATTATTTATATTAATCTATAAATTAAAACGCAGCTGGAATGTGTTGAAATGATGACAATTATGTTTTAGTTAACTATTTATAATAAAATTCCCTCACAGCACAATTCTATTCTCCAGTAGAAATTATTATGATTGACCTAGATGATAACAGTTCGAGATGTCCAAGAAATTTGGGCCTACGCATGTTATCCACAGTTCAGATGGTAAGGCCATTGAAAAAATTCAACCAGAAAAACTCATTACGCATCGATTTTATTTTGATGATATGTTAGAAGCATTTAATGTATTTGAATGATCAGCTAAAACAAAAGCGCTAAAATTAATTATTTCAAAAGCATATTGACAAAGCAGTCAATGTTGGCTGTGCGCTTGAAAAACTTAGAAAACGCCTAAAAGATAAGTACAGTCACAGACTGTCGAATCCCCTCTGCTACAGTCTGTGTTTTTGTTGCACGTTTAGACTTATTACTCAATTTTCCTTAACCTTTCGATTAAAGATTTTTTACTTAAAACCTTAGAAATAACCGCTGATATTGCTAAGGTACCGAGCAGCACAAATAGGCAATAACCAAGCAAATAGGTCAACGGAAACTGATACACCAAAAAGCTAACCCCGTTCCATTTTGCAAATTTCACAAGTGCATATCCCATCAAAGTACCGATAGTAACTGTTACGATTAGGTTAACTGCTGCAAAGTACATCCCTTCTCCTATAATCATAATTTTTATTTGCCTATTACTTGCACCAATTGCACCAAGGCAGGCAAACTCTCTTTTCCGTGCCATTGTGTTAGATATCAAAGTATTGAGTAGATTAATGATACTAAAAGCTATGACAAATAATGCTGCCCCCATGAAGGTAAAATATATCACACTGTATAGTTGCTTATCATTCTCCATTTCACTTTTGAGCGTAGATAAGGTAACAAGGGGATTATTTGCTGTGAATGATAGAATTTCTTTTTCAATTCTTTCTTCTGTGTTCCAATAGTCCTCCGTAGAAACAATAATTCGCGTGTTTAAATTAAATTTAGGCGTCATCATTGTGTCAAGCAATCCCTGTGGCATCATAAACCACCCTGCGTTATGAGCAAGCCTAAACATCTCTTGGTTCCTGTATAAAGTAGTGCTCGGCTGCAATATTCCCGCGATTGTAAAGACGTCCTCTACTTCATTTTCGCCATTATACCACTTTAAGCTCACAGTATCTCCAACTTTGAAATCCCAACCGAAAATTTCCTTTGCAATTTCGTTATGCGCGATAATGATTTCTTTATTTTCAATCATTTTTTCGTAGTCAATGCTACCTGCCTTCAAATACTGAGACATCAGACCTGCATCATCTTTAGTAAATGGAGCAGCTACATCCTTTTTGGTCACATCATTATAAGTGTAATTCACTGATAATGTCTGCATAGCAATAACTTTTTTTACACCGTCAACTGCCTGCAAATTTTCAATAAGAGTGTCGTTCAAAGGATTATTTGCCTTAATACCCATGTCTCCATAATCATTCACTTTTGCAGCATTTGAAGAAATATTGATCGTATATTCACCAAATTTAAACCAAGATTCCCGAGAAAATTCTTCTGCATTCATCGAATCCACATAACTGCTTGCAGACATAAATACAATACCTGCAAGGCTTAACGAAATGATCGTCATCATTGATTTTTTGCGATTGCCTTTAGTAGAAATCATACTCAAAGATAGTGGTGACAATTTTCTTTGTAGATTCTTCGTTTGTTTTTTCTTATTCTTTACTTCATAACCGCTCATTCTTGTAGCTTCAATTGGTGAGATACTTGCTGCAAGCTTTGCCGGCTTTGCAATAGACACCTGCACCGTGATAAAGTTCGCAGCGAAAATAGCTATTGCATAGAGTGCAAAAACATCAAGGCTAAAACCTTGTGGCTTCATTGAAAATGCAAACACCGCACCGATGATAATACCTATTACACTCCCTATTAACGAGAGAACCGCACCTTCTTTTCTCACCATTCTTTTCACTTGCTTTTTAGTCATACCAATTGTCCTAAGCTGACCAAATTGTCTAGTTCTTTCCGAAATAGAGATATAAAATATACTATAGATAACCAAAACACTAACAAGTAAAATAGCAAAAGCTAACAACGCAATCATGATAACTTCTGTATAATTATAAGTAAGACTTCTTAGAAAAGCATTGTTTTCGTTTATATTCTTGCGGTCTATACCGCAACCTGCACCTATTCCACGAATAACTGATAAAAATTCCTCGCTTCCCATTTTCTCAGCACCCTCAATTTGGGCTGAAAGGTCAAATGGAACATCTTTTAACTGACTTCCACTTAAAGCATACTCTCTTGAAAAATAAACAGGAAACACATCAGTTGTTTCTGCAGTTAATAGACCAGACACAGTATAGTCCTCGGTTGTTCCGTCAAGATAAGTAATGGACATACTTTGCCCTACTCTTGGCTTAATGCCCATTTGAACAAGCATTTGATCATATACCAACACTTCATTTATTTGCTCTGGATATCTTCCCTCAGCAATATCGACTGTTATAAAAGGAGAATCATTTTGTTCTATATAATATGGCGTAATAATATAATCCTCTTGTTCAAAGCTTTGTCCTCTTTTAATGTCCTTTTCAAATGAAATTTGAGAGTGACTCTTTAAAGCTGATATCTGCTTATCATTTACATTATGGTAAATGACATGCTGCCTTGTGGAAAGCTCCTTTCGCTCTGTTTCTTCTATTGCTGAAGATAGAAAGGCAAGGCCAGCAATTAAGCTTACGGATAAAACAATCGTAATAATCGTAAACAAATTACGCATTTTATATTGTTTCAAACTACTTTTCACTAAATAATTTATAGCCTTTTTACTGTTTACCTTAAGCATTGCTGACACCACCTACAATCTGCCCATCCTCAATTCTAACGACCCTATCTGCAAGTTGAGATATTTCTTCGTTATGAGTAATCATAACAATCGTTTGCTTAAACTTTTCACTTGTTACTTTTAACAGACTTAATACATCTTGACTCGTTTTGCTATCAAGATTTCCCGTTGGTTCATCTGCAAGAATAATCGCTGGCTTTGATGCCAACGCCCTAGCAATTGCAACACGTTGTTGTTGTCCACCCGATAGATTATTCGGCATATTTCGCAACTTACTTTTAAGCCCTAACGTATGAATAATATTATCCACATAGTCTTTATCTGGCGTATTTCCATCAAGACCAATTGGCAAAACAATATTTTCATAAACATTTAAGGTAGGTACAAGATTATAGTTTTGAAAAACAAATCCAATTTTGCGCCGACGAAAAATAGTAAGTTCTTCATCCTTCAATGTAAAAATCTCTTTTCCACCTACAATAACGTCACCACTTGTAGGACGATCAAGTCCACCAAGCATATGCAATAAGGTAGATTTACCACTTCCAGATGTACCCACAATTGATACGAATTCGCCATTCTCCACTTTTAAATTAACACCATCTAAAGCATGAACAGTAGAATCGCCACTACCATATATTTTTTTTAAGCTCCTTGTTTCAAGAATAATCATAATTAGTCACCTCCATAAAAAAAATCTGTATCGTAGCTCTACAATACAGATTATAAACCATAAATCTTTCTACAATCTTTCGAGAGAGGGGACAAATCTAACGGTTTTGAAAGATTTCATCCTTCCATTGGTAAAAACACAGAAAAAGTAGAGCCTCGGTTTAATTCTGACCTCACCTTAATATAGCCCCCCTCTGCTGCAATAATTTCCCTTGCAAGGTATAGCCCTATTCCTACACCATCTTCATTACTGACTGCCTGTGATCGATAAAAACGCGAGAATATTTTTGTGGTTTCTTCTTCGCTGATGCCAATTCCTGTATCAGTCACATCAATGCGACAAAAAAGTTGATATGCAGTAACAACTATATCAACCTTCCCACCCACCTTAGAATATTTTACTGCGTTATCAACTATATTATATAGCGCTTCAGCCGTCCATTTCGGATCAAAGAAAGCCTGTATGTTTTCTCCCTTTTGAGATAATGTAATCTGTTTATCGCTCGCTTTTGGTTTTATCTGATTGATTACATTTTCCAAAAGATTATTTATACTAAAACGTATAGGCGTTACAGCAATTATTCCAGTTTCTAGTCTTGATGTTTTTACTAGAGAAGAAATTAGGAAATTTAATTTTCCGGCTTGCTGTGTCAATGCAGCAACACAATTTTTGTCTTGTTCGGATAAGTCACTTTCTGCAAGTAGCTGTGTATAAAGCAGTATATTTGAAAGAGGTGTCTTTGTTTGATGAGAAATATCAGAGATTAACTCGTTGATTTTAAACTTCTCTTCCTTCAATTTTTCTTTAGTAGTGCTGTTCATAGCAAGATAGTTAGATAATTTTGTCTCCAATGCTGACATTTTAGTTTCATCAAAGCCATTTTCTATTGGCCTTCCTTCTATCGCATTATCAACCATTTGATTTAATCGTTCCATGACCTTGTTTACTCTAAATAGGCTCATTCTTACGTCACCACCCATGCATAACCAATTCCATAAACAGTTTTGATATATTGTGGCTTTGAAGGGATGTCCTCCAATTTGTTACGTAATCTTTTAATGGAAACAGATAATGCATTTTCATCTACATACTCTGCACCATCTGTCCAAATTCGGTCAATTAAAGTACTACGATCCAAGGTAACACCCTTATTCTCAACTAATATACGCAACAATTTTTGCTCGGTTTTACTTAATTCTATGGCTGTGGCATTTTTATGAAATTCCATTTTATCAAAGTCAAACTGGAAAGCATCTTGGATAAAAGTATTCTCTTTGGCATTAGCATTAGAACGCTTTCGAAGTTGGGTGTTTACCCTTGCACGAAGTATGGCAAGGCTAAAAGGTTTTGTGATATAATCATCTGCCCCCATTTCAAGACCGGCTACAATATCTACTTCCATATCATTTGCCGTTAACATAATGACAGGCGTATCACTTACTTTTTTCACTTCACAAAGCAAGTCCATGCCATTACCATCAGGTAAATTTATATCGAAAATCATTAAATCAAATGTATTGTAACTTAATTTAGTTTTAGAAGATTTTATGTCATAACACTGAATGATTTCTACACTATTAGTTTGCAAAGCAAGAGCAATTCCATTTGATAACGCTTTGTCATCTTCAACTAATAAAATTTTATACAAGAACTCACCTTCTTCCCTAAACACTATTTTGATAAAACATCCATCTTACTAACTCAACCTATTTCTAGTCCGTAACCTGAACTATCCAGATAGCCCGTGTTGAAAACCATACCGACCTAGATATCCACGCTACCAACACCACAAGCGTTGTGTACTTTTAACAGGCAAATAAAAAAATAAAGAGACGAAAAATTTAACGGCTCTTTATTTATGTTACCACCCATTATGAAAATAATCTTCTTTATTTGGAGAAATCGACCTAAAACGGTATTCATTGTAAATATCTTCATCCAAAATATTTTACTTACCGGCAAAATCATATCCACAGAACGATCTAATTTCAATAAACAGAGTATAACACTAGACAACAGTTACCGACTGTTATATACTGTTAACGAACGGAGGGGATATAAAAATTGAGGATTATTATTAACAGCTCATTGATGGTTCCCATTTACGAGCAAATTGTAGATCAAATCAAAACTTTAATACGTAATGGCGAGCTGAAAGAAAATGATAATTTACCGTCTGTTCGTACTTTGTCAAAAGAACTCAAAGTTAGTGCTCTAACTGTTAAGAAAGCATACGATAATTTGGAATCTGAAGGCTTTACCATAACGGTTCATGGCAAAGGAACGTATGTAGCAGCGACAAACACAGAGCTTTTATTGGAGGAACAAAAAAAAGAAGTGGAAGCTGATTTGGAAATGGCTATTCAAAAGGGCAGACGTTGTGGGATAAGTGATGAAGACATTAAGAGTTTATTTGAATTGATTTTGGAGGGTTGATATATGTTAAAGATTGAACATTTAAAAAAGAACTATGATGCTTTCTCATTAGACTGTTCGTTAGAAATCATGCAAGGTCGTGTAACAGGTCTAATCGGACAAAACGGTTCAGGTAAGAGTACAACATTCAAGGCAATCTTAGGCTTGATTACTAGTGATGGTGGAACAGTCCGTATACTAGGAAAGGATATTCAAGCGTTCAAGACAGAAGATAAGCAGGATTTGGGAATTGTTTTATCAGATTCTGGATTTAGTGGATATTTGACTATTAATGATATGATTCCTATTTTGGATAATCTTTATAAAGCATTTGATAAACCATTTTTTATGGAACAGATACAGAGGTTTGGTTTGCCACGAAATAAAAAAACTAAAGATTTTTCAACAGGTATGAAAGCAAAATTAAAAATTTTGATAGCCATCTCGCACAATGCTAAATTACTAATATTAGATGAACCAACCGCAGGGCTCGATGTGATTGCCAGAGATGAATTATTAGAAATGTTAAGAGATTTTATGGAAAAAGATGAGGAACGTTCTATTTTAATTAGTTCTCATATCTCCAGCGATTTGGAAACTTTATGCGATGACCTTTATATGATACATGAAGGAAAAATCATCATGCACGAAGATACAGACGTTCTACTAAGCGACTACGCTTTGTTAAAAGTAGATCAGAAACAATATGCCGATATTGATAAACAATATATCTTACGTTACAAGAAAGAAAGTTACGGTTATAGTTGTTTGACAAATCAGAAGCAATATTATATAGAAAACCACCCGCAAATCGCAATTGAAAAAGGGACGATTGATGAAGTCATTACAATGATGATTAGAGGTGTCGAATTATGAAAGGACTATTAATTAAAGATTTCAAACTCATGAAAGCTCAAAAGCATTTCTATCTGCTCATTGTTGCGATAGCAGTTGGAATGGCTGTATTCACAGAAGTCTCCTCATTTATCATTGGGTATATGGCATTTATAGGTTCATTATTCACATTAAGTACGATCAGTTATGATGAATTTGATAATGGGAACGCCTTTATATTCTCATTACCAATTAACCGAAAATGCTATGTCAAAGAAAAGTACGGATTTGGTCTTATCGTTGGTGGAAGTTCGTGGTTACTTGGAACGATTATTGTTTTGGGTGCAGGACTAACAAGAGATCATAATTTAATACTTGATACTTTAATGACTGCACTTATGGTTTTGCCAGCAATGTTAATGATATTAGCGTTTATGCTTCCTTTTCAATTAAAATTTGGTGGAGAAAAGAGCCGAATAGGTATTATGGGCGCTTTAGGTTTAATGTTTATTATCGGCGTCCTTATCGTTAAAATTGCAAAGTCATTCAGTTTTGATTTGGTTTCAATGTTAAATAATTTATCAACAATGAGCATCGGAATGTTAAATATGGGAGCAATCGTTATTGCAGTTGTAGCTCTACTACTCTCTTATAAAATTAGTGTGTCGATTATGAACAAGAAAGAATTTTAACTACTTAGCGAGTAGAAAGCACGGTATATGGATTTTCCAGTTATTATACTAGGTGCTGATTCCAGGCGTTGGTCTTACAATCAGAAATAAGCCATCAAACAATATCGCAAAAATAAAGAGAAAACATCCCGCCTGCGTATTAAAATTGGGACGTGTAATAGAGAGTGTAATATTAACTATGTAAGTGAGAGAGCGTACGACTCTTACTTCGCAGTTAATAGTACACTCCGATACACGTAATTATAATTAGAAGGTGGAATAACAGCAGTTTTACCTTCTAAGTTGACATTCCAACACACATCATAGTTTGCATTAGTTGCAGACTGTGGTGCATAACAGAGATCACAAATTGGATTTTTATTGCCATTTAAACCCCTTATATTCCAATTTTATTCATTTTGTTTCTCCCAATTCCATAACTTAACTTCACCTAATTGTTCACCTTGAACAAATGGGGCATCTTTTAACTTTAACAATTCTTTTACAGGACCTGTTACAACGGCTCCATATACAATAAAACCCTCGCCTTCTAAGTATTGATATTTTTCTTTCAAGTGCCCCAAACCTAAAAATTTCTCATAATAACTATTAGGTTTATTTAGGAGTTCTTTCATATTTTTTAACATTAATTGTTTACTTTCCTTTAACGACCCTTCATCCAACCAATTGATCCGTAAAGATTGATGATAATTTTCGTCATGATCAATTCCACCTGTTAGACCAATTACATCTGAAACCATGATCAAATTACTACCTTCACTCCAATCGTTTGGATTAAAATTTACAAATTCCCCAGTAAATAAAGGCATCCATAATATATGAATATCGTATTCATGTAAATTTTCAATTAGTTTTTCTGATTTCATAAAACTTGTAGTTGAAAAAGCTAACTCTCCTACCGTTCCACCAGGTAACATCTCTAATGATTCCCATACATGAGGTGAGGTATTAGCTTCCAGTTTCCTATTTGTTTGTGGATCTTCAGGTAGCGAGAAGGAAAATTCGCTTAATTGCTGTAAACCAGGGTGGGAGTAGTTAATATTTGAAAGACCACTGAACAGTCTCTTTGTTACTTGTGCTTCACCAATCACAACATCCTCACTACCTACTTTTTTAAGTAAGTTATAGGACAATCTTTTTGTTCCAAAAACAGTCATTGCTTCTTCCTTAATATCGAAATCACCCCGAACATTTGGGACAGTCCACTCAAGTGCAAGACTTGAATAATACATATTTTCCTTTCCAACGGCAAGTTTGTCTGCAACGACATTCGTAATCATCATGTATAAAGCATAAATAACTAATACCATTAACAATGTTCGTAAAATCCGAAACGATAAGGTGAACTTTGATTTTTTTAATATTCTCTTTTCCAATTCTTTATTCCATTCCGTCATAATACCACCCTTTCTTTTCAGCAAGGCTCGATAACCGCTTTCTAGCTCGATGAAGTTTCACTTTCACTTGCCCTTCTGTTAATTGCAATGTCTCCATTATTTCTTTATAGCTAAATTCCTCATACTCACGCAAGTAAATGATCGACCTATATTGTTCAGGCAAAAAAAACAATAAATCTTCAAGTTGTTGCTGCGTTTCTTGCATTAAAAGGGAATCTTCAGGAATCCCATACCGACTAATCATATCTTCTTTGGACGAAAATACTGATAAGAGGGGAATTGTCTTCCTCCGTTTTTGCTTTCGCCATTCATCTAAATAGGCATTACGTGCTACTTTAAAAAGCCAAGCACGAGCCTCTTCTCCTTCATATTTATTAAGATGAACAGTAGCACGAACGAACGTCTCTTGTGTTAAATCCTCTGCGAGTTGTTTCGAGCCACTTAATCTTAATAAATAAAAATAGAGGGTCTTTGCATACTGTTTATATAGTTTTTCTAATTTTAGTTGATTTCGCATTTGACCCCCCCTCATTACTTTTACATTATTTACACGTTTTACCGATAAATATGTTACAGTATTTTTTGAAGTTTTATCTTTCAAAGGAATTATTACTGCTTACAAAAAAACAAAGAACCACCTTTTTATTAGGTAAGGTCAGAAAAAGTATGTCATATGACGATTCTATACTTTTCCCTTACCATTTCGTTGCTCTCGCTACTGACTGCTACTCTTATTTAATTGTACCAAGACAATTAGTAGTTTTGTTAGATTTGACAAGAACCCCAGTTAAAGGTTTTTTCTTCTTCGTTTGTAACCTAACTCTATAAGAGGGTTTCATTTGGAATACTTTTTGATGCTTCAAAGTTTGAATGATTTTTTTCAACAAACTTGGGAACCTGATGTGATTTTGGGTGGAAAGATTTTTTTGGAATGAGAACTGGGGATATTCCGATGCTTTCAAGATTTCGATAGGTGGACTTTGACATGTGTTTCTTCGGTGTATCAATACTGCCTTCTCTCTAACAAAGAATTAATAAGACATACGTTAATCATAGTCCAAATTTTGTACGTGAAGATGAATAACAAAGAGCCAAGATATACATTTAAATGGATAAAATAATGTATACTTTGGCTCCTCTTAGTTATTAGAGTTGTTGAACTAACGCGATCCAATTGCCGAACACCATATACAAATAGTGAAATTATTTAATTGGAATCCAGATCTCCGAGTAGAAATCTGGATTATTGGGATCATCATCCGTATATAATTCAAATTCTGGTGTACCGGCATGCTGATACCCAGTTGAAGGGAACCATTCAGAAAAAATTCGTTTCCACGCATTTTGCATCGCAGTAGGCATTGGTCCATGCACTTCAAAAACCGCCCACTTGGAAGCGGGGATTTCTAAGTAAAGCATCCCCTCTGGAACCTTACCAGCGTACGAGGTCGCCACCCAATAATCAAACACATTCGCCTTTTTTTGCTCTTCACTAACTTGCCCACAAACTCCTAAAACGCCTTTTACGACTCCGTCATTCAATTGAAATAGCAAATCGCTTGTCCCATTTTGATTGACCTCATTCCAAAGTTCCGGAATGCCTACTACGGTTTCTCCCTCTGCCACACTAGAATATTCGCGCTTAACCCCAACAATTTGAAACGCATTCTTCTCGACTACACTATACTTCATTGGTTCTGCCCCTTTCAATGTTACCTGTATTATCAGGCGGTTATAGGATTGCAGCTTCCCCTGATGCTTTCGCACTTCACTCGGAGTAACCTTGTGCTGTCTGCGGAAAGCCTTAGAAAAAGCCTCGGGAGTTTCATAGCCATATTTATAGGCAATATCAATAATCTTAGCATCCGTTGTCAGTAATTCCTCTCCAGCCAATGTTAATCTCCGTCTTCTTAAATAGTCACCAACCGTAACTTCTGTCAAAACAGCAAACGTTCGCTGGAAATGAAAAGGTGACACATTGGCTTGTTTAGCAATACTGTCAATCGTGATATTTTCCATAATATTTTTTTCCATGTAATCAATCGCCTTTTGTATTGACTCTACCCATGCCATGGCTTCAACTCCTTATTGTCATCTTAGCAACTATTAAAAAACATCTCCTGTCAATTTATGCTTTACTGTGGCAGGTTCGACTCACTAAATGTACAAGAGACAGATTAGTAAGACACATTAGAAGTCACCAATAACTTTTATCTTGTGTTATAATATTAAAAATAATCGAACTCTAAGTCTCACTTCCTTGTTGTGATGAAATTTGTACATTAATTATAACTCTATTTAAAAAGGAGGGGAAATCGTTATGAAAACATGGCATGTTCTTTTTCTTGGCACTTGCATTATAGGTGGCGCATTATGGATAGTTTTAGCAATTGATGGATTAAGCATGAATATTAGTAACTTAATTAATGCGTTGTGAAGTTTTAGTTATAATTAGATTCGTCTAATTGTTTAGATTATAATCGAATTTAAGACCTATACTCTGATAACTGGGGGAGCATTTTCGGCAGTAGTTCTATCAAATCAAACTAAGCTTGAACCAAAAGAAGGTTTTTTTGTATTAAATCAAAAGTTAGCTGTTACTGAAGGCGTTCCAGAGGGGTTGTTGGAGGGGCAGAAAAAACACTTTGATTTCTTGAATTCCAAAATCAAAAGTGGGGAATTGTCGGCATCTAATGACCTAAGCATTGCAAATTTATATGTGAGCTCTGAAGACAATGAACTATTTGCCGGGAGACCAACACCTGTCAAATATCACTGGTGGGGATATAGTCGTTATGCAAACGACTTAGAATCTAGGATATTAGCTTCAAACCTTGCAACTGTTGGCCATGTTTATACTGGTGTAGCGGTAGTATCAACGTTCTTTGGAAACGTACCAACAGCATTCGTTGGCGGGATTGGAACTGTCTATTTCTATCTCGTGTCATCACGTATAGATGCCAATAACTATAGAAGAGGTGTACACGTCTCCATGACGTAGGCTTTGGCATTTAATATAACGCCACAATAAACTGGGGTGATTATCCATTGGAAGGGCTTAAAGAGTACGGTTTCTTCGTCTTGCCATTGTTTCTGATTGCTTATTCAATATACTTGTTTACAATAAACAGAACAAATGATAAGGAAGAAAAAAAGAATACAAAAACAATTGCTTTAACACTTGGAGTGGCATTTGTGCTGATAACCACAACAACCTTTCTCATAATGAGGTGAATTGCGTCAACGGGTGAGACTAACACCAGTATTTTACAGCAAAACCAGCGAACTCACTAATGGCAGTTCGTTTTGTATCATGGCTTCGTTGCCTAAGAGATTTATTTTAAACCACCACTTAAACCGTATTCCATGCAGCGGAATTGATATGCGTTATTCAGATGACGTATGCGTTCCCAAACCAATTAAGACAGATTCATAACAATAAACCCCCGTTTAGATGCATAGTGTATGACATCAATTCGGGGGTGTTTTTTTGAGACAGCGAGGGTTAAATTGCTAGGAAATTTGATACTTCTTTTTTGTTAAAAAGACACTGATTTAAAAAAGATAATCGGAAAATAGTCTGCTAAAAGTTCACCTCATCCATTGCCTTGCTCAGTGTGGAAGAGTCAGCACCGTATTCATATTCTGGTTTTATCAGATTTGTCATTTGATCAGGCAACATTTTTCCAAAAGTAACATTAACTTCTTTGATTTCTTTTTCCTTTACGATAGCTCTGTGTATAAATATTGGCTCTAAGGACTTCAAAAGAATAACCATATTTTTACCAACACAAACGAGTTTCCTACTTAAGTCATAGTACCTTCTATTTCATCAATGGTCGTCACGCTATCATTTTTAACATGTTAAATCCTTATAATGTCAAACTATGTGTAACCTATCCAAACCATTGAAAAGCTATTGAAAAACCATTGACTAAGGATCGAATTGGAAATGTTTATTTTAATGGGACAACTTCTTCTCCAACCACGCTACAGACTCCACATGCATGCTCTGCGGAAACATGTCTACAGGTTGGACTTCTTTTGTTTCATACCCGCCGTCTTCTAGAATGCGTAAGTCTCTTGCCAATGTTGACGGGTTGCATGACACATAGACAATTCGTTTTGGTTGCATTGTGAGCATTGCTTGGAGCAATGCCTCGTCACAGCCTTTGCGTGGTGGGTCGACGACGATGACGTCTGGCTTCATCCCTTGCGATTGCCACCATGGCATGACTTTTTCGGCTTGACCGACGTGGAATTCGGCGTTGTCCATATGGTTGAGTCGGGCGTTTTGCTTGGCATCGCTGATCGCTTCTGGAACGACGTCGACGCCATACACTTTTTTGGCAGATTGTGCAAGGAACAGCGCGATCGTTCCAATGCCACAGTAAGCGTCGATAACGATGTCTTGTTGTCCGACATTGGCATATTCAAGTGCTTTGTCATACAGCTTTTTCGTCTGCTTTGGGTTCACTTGGTAAAAGGACTGGGCAGATATCGCAAATCGGATGTTACCGATTGTGTCGTAAATGTAATCTTCACCCCAAATGACTTTGTTTTTACGGTCGAGAATGACGTTTGTACGTCGATCATTTATATTGTGAACGATCGACTTGATTTGTGGATACGTTTCAGTTAATTCTCGGATGAGAGCGTCTTTATGTGGTAATTTGTCAGTACGGGTGATGAGGACGATCATCGTCTCGTCAGTTTCGTTTCCGGTTCGGACCATGATATGACGCAGAACGCCGCGGTCCTTTTTCTCGTCATAGGCGGTAATTCCGAGATTTGTGGCGATGCGTCTGACCGCCTCCACCATTCGATCGTTTACCTCGTCCTGGACGACGCATGTGTCCATGTCGGCGATAATGTCGTGACTACGCATTTTATAAAATCCTGTAATGAGCTCGCCATTCTTTTCCCCAACAGGGACTGCTACTTTATTGCGGTAACGCCAAGGATCGTCCATACCAATGACTGGATGAACAGGTACGTGATCAAGGTGGCCAATTTTACGCATCACATTTTTGACTTGATTGCGCTTCATGTCGAGCTGCATGTCATAGCTCATATGCTGAATTTGGCAGCCACCACATTGGTAAAACACGTCACATGGAGGTTCAACACGGTGTGGACTTCGTTCGATGACTTCGAGTAGCTTAGCGAATCCGAAGTTTTTGTTCACTTTAACGACGTGAACGGTCACTTTTTCGCCTGGGAGGGCATACGGAATAAAGAGCGGATAGCCGTCGACCTTACCAACACCATTCCCTTCATGAGTGAGGTCTTCTATTTCAAGTGTTAATCTGTCATTTTTATGTACGGGAGCTGTGCGTTTTGCCATTGTGTTCTCCTTTATGTTCAATGTTAATGTATTGTGTATATCTTATCACATCTATGAAAAGCGCGTGCGAGTCATAGGTCTAGTATTTTCAAGTAGGGTGGTGTCTTATCCCTAAAAGACTTGATATGGCGTGAGGAGTGCTCATAAAACATGATACAGCATATGACTTCTATGTGATCTATTCGCCAAGTGACAGGCACCACCAAACGCTGAATAAAACACCTGACCCAGAAATGGTCAGGTGTCTTGTTGTTTGTCGATAAATGATGCTGGGACGATGAATTCGACGTGCTGTTGTAGGTTCTGGAATTCCCCTGGTAGTAGGCCACCGTATTCGCCGTCAATGTTAAGCTGCATTTTTTCATCTGTGTCTACTTTAATATGCTTTGCTTGGGCATAGATGACGTGCTTATCATCAAGGTGTGCGCCACGAAGAGCGAGCGTCGCAACGCGGATGAATTCAGCTAGGTTCGCTTCACGCAAAATAAGAATATCAAAATAACCATCATCGAGCTTGGCCGTTGGTGCTAGTTTTTCAAAGCCGCCAACAGAATTCGTATTAGAGACGAGGAACATCATAATTTTCTCGTCGACAACTGTTCCATCATACTCAATTCGCGCTCTAATCGGCTTTAATGATGGGAGCATTTCGATCCCTTTCATATAATAGGCGAGCTGACCAAGCATCGTCTTCAGCTTGATCGGAACATCATAGGTGAGTTCTGTTAGTTTCCCGCCACCTGCAATGTTAATAAAATACTGATCATTAACGCGGCCAACATCAAGTGGCATCGTTTCACCAGCGACGATGACCTCAACAGCTTTCTTGACATCGCGGGGAATTTGTAACGCCCGGGCGAAGTCATTTGTCGTACCGCCTGGGATGACGCCCACTTTAGGGCGATAAGGCTGTTCAGATATACCATTGATGACTTCATTAATTGTGCCGTCACCGCCTGCAGCAATGACAAGATCAAACTTGCGCTCAACCGCTGTTCTTGCTGCATAAATCGCATCGCTTTCGCCTGTTGTCGCATGGGCTGAAGCCTCATAACCGACTTTTTCTAACTGCTCCAAAATAGCAGGCAGCTCCTTTTTTAAAAGTTCGCGGCCTGATGTTGGATTATATATTACACGGGCTCGTTTCAAAGAGATTCCTCCCATACAAATCAAGGAAATATTGTGTAAGTAGGCGGCAGGTCATTTCGTGAGGGATGATGGCAGAGGTATATGTTCTAATCTAACATATGCGTGTCGTATGTTTTAAAGCACTGGCGCCTAGCTTTATAAAAAATAAGGTGACGGCTGCCACTTCATATCGGCAGCCGTTCATCCTTCTTCTTAGCGTTGATTCATTTCCCTGATAAGAATTTTGTTGACCATTGGTGGGTTGGCCTGACCTTTTGTTGCTTTCATAACTTGACCAACCAAAAATCCAAGGGCACGGTCTTTACCATTTTTAAAATCAATAATCGACTGTTCGTTGTCGTCTAAAATACCGGTAATAATTTTTGTCAGCTCGCCTTCATCAGAAATTTGGACGAGGCCTTTATCTTTAACGATTTGTTCTGGAACTCCGCCTTTTTCTACGAGCTCAGCGAAGACCTTCTTAGCGATTTTAGACGAAATCGTTCCGTCCTCGATAAGCTGTATCATTTTTCCGAGAGCTTCAGGTGTAATGGCAAGATCATGCAATTCTTTTAAATGCTTGTTCATATAACCTGAGATTTCACCCATGAGCCAGTTTGATGCTTGTTTAATATCAGCACCATCGGCAATCGTTGCTTCAAGGAAATCAGCCATTTCCTTGGAGCTTGTTAAAACCTCCGCGTCATATGCTGGCAATCCAAGTCCATCAATGAAGCGTTGCTTTCTAGCATCGGGTAGCTCTGGAATCGATTGACGAATACGTTCCTTCCAAGCATCATCAATATAAAGCGGTACAAGATCAGGCTCAGGGAAGTAACGGTAATCATCAGAGCCTTCTTTGACACGCATTAAAATCGTTTCCTTCGTTTTTTCATCGTAACGACGTGTTTCTTGTTCAATGATGCCACCTGTAAGCAAGACTTTTTCCTGGCGTTTCTCTTCAAATTCTAACCCTTTTTGAACGAACGTAAAGGAGTTAAGGTTTTTCAGCTCGGTCTTTGTGCCGAATTCATCTTGACCGATCGGGCGCAAAGAGATGTTCGCATCACAGCGTAACGACCCTTCCTGCATCTTACAATCAGATACGCCTGTGTACTGAATGATATTTTTGAGCTTATCTAAATATGCGTAGGCTTCCTCTGGAGAACGCATATCAGGCTCAGACACGATCTCAATAAGCGGTGTGCCTTGTCTATTAAAGTCAACGAGTGAATAGCCGTCGTCACCGTGTGTGAGCTTACCAGCATCCTCTTCTAAATGAAGGCGCGTAATGCCGATACGCTTCTTCTTGCCACCGACTTCAATTTCAATCCAGCCGTTCTCACCAATTGGCTTGTCAAATTGAGAGATTTGGTAAGCTTTCGGGTTATCCGGATAAAAATAGTTTTTGCGGTCGAATTTTGTATCTGTGGCAATGTCACAATTCAGTGCCATAGCGGCTTTCATCGCAAAGTTAACGGCTTCTTCGTTGAGAACCGGTAATGTTCCTGGGTACCCAAGGTCAATCGGATTCACGTTCGCATTTGGTTCAGCACCAAATGCATTTGGGCTTGAGCTAAATATCTTTGAATCTGTTTTTAATTCAACGTGGACTTCAAGTCCGATAATTGTTTCAAAGTTCATGATGCGCCACCTCCTAGGTGAGGCTTTTTAAGATAATGTTTCGTTTCCTGTTCGTATGCATATGCCGCTTCATAAACGGTTGCCTCTGCAAACGGGCGACCGATAATTTGTAAACCAATAGGCAGACCAGCTTCAGAAAAACCAGCTGGAACTGACAATGCAGGGTTACCCGCAAGGTTCACAGGAATGGTTAAAATATCATTTGCATACATCGTTAATGGATCTTCTATTTTTTCACCGATCTTAAAGGCTGTTGTAGGTGCTGTTGGTCCAATGATAACATCGTATTCCTCTAACACCTTATCAAAATCCTGCTTAATCAATGTGCGGACTTTTTGAGCTTTTTTATAATACGCATCATAATAACCAGAGCTTAGCGCAAAGGTACCGAGCATAATCCGGCGTTTAACTTCATCGCCAAAGCCTTCGCTACGTGAGAGCTTAAACATGTCGATCATATTTTCGGCATTTTCTGAGCGCACACCGTAACGTACCCCGTCAAAACGCGCGAGGTTAGCGGATGCCTCTGATGATGATAGCAAGTAATAAGCTGCTACAGCATATTTAGAATGCGGTAAGGACACTTCCTCCCATGTTGCACCGAGGGATTCATAGACCTTCAAAGCGTCCAAAATTGTGTTTTTAACTTCCTCAGAAACACCTTCAGCGAGATATTCTTTTGGAACGGCAATTTTCATGCCTGTCATATCACCTGTTAAATTTGAATACTCAGGTACATCAACATCAGCACTTGTGGAATCCATTCGATCATGACCGGCAATGACTTCGAGTACACGGGCATTGTCAGCGACAGTCCGTGTAATTGGTCCGATGTGATCGAGAGATGAGGCGAATGCAACGAGTCCGAAACGTGATACACGTCCGTACGTTGGCTTCATCCCAACGACACCACAAAATGACGCTGGCTGTCTGATTGAACCACCTGTATCTGAACCGAGGGCGAATAAAACCTCGCCTGCTGCAACAGCGGCAGCACTACCGCCACTTGAGCCACCTGGAACACGATCTAGATCCCAAGGGTTACGTGTCGGAACGAAGCTTGAGTTCTCGTTCGATGACCCCATCGCAAATTCATCCAAATTCAATTTACCAACCGTAACGGATTGCTCAGCATTCAGCTTGTTTACGACTGTTGCGTTGTACAACGGATCATTAAAGTTTCTCAAAAACTGGCTGGCACACGTTAAAGGCTGTCCTTTAATGGCAATGTTATCTTTAATCCCTGCTGGAATGCCATATAATTTCGCACGTCCGTCATGCCCCGCCTTGTCCAACTCACGCGCTTGCTCACGGGCTTGTTCTTCATTTAATGAAAGGAATGCATGAACATCATCATCCACTTCCTTAATTCTTTTATAGGATGTGTCAACAAGGTCCTCTACTGTAATTTCTTTATTATGTAGTTGACGTTCTAATTCCTTAAAGCTTAAATCAAATAATGACATGGTGTTCCCTCCCTACTCAAGGATTGACGGTACTTTAAACTGACCGCCTTGCTTGTCTGGTGCGTTTGTTAATGCGTCATCACGATGCGCCCATTTCTCGGCCTTATCGTCACGCATAATATTTTTCAAATCAAGTACGTGTGTTGTCGGCTCTACGCCTTCTGTATCCAATTCATTTAACTGTTCAGCGTAATTAATGATGGCATCAAGATCGTTGGCAAACGCGTCTGCTTCTTCTTCAGTCACAGCGAGTCTGGCCAGATGAGCAACGTGCATCACTTGGTCCCTAGTAATATTAGCCATGAACGGCACCTCCATTTATATTTTCCATCCAAACGGTTGGATTGTCTATAAGCATTAATGGACAATAGCCTTTATGAATAGGCGAATTTCCCTATTAAAAAATAGCTACAACACTATTGATAATAGCAGAACAAACGCCTGTTTAGCAACTATTGCAAGCGAATGAGATGTCTTACATTTTGCTCTGTTGTGTTGTAGCTCCAGTATTTCCAGTCCTTCGTCGTTATATGCCTGCTTCATATGATCAGGCTGTCGTTCCCAATAAAATAATCCATATGTAAGTAAAAGGCTGTCTAAAAGTCCCTTCTAGACTTATAAGACAGCACTTTTTTAATTTAAATTGAGGTCTTTCTTATATTGTTCAAACTCCGTCTCTGAGCATCTTACCCAGTGGCCTGGCTTGATTTCACGGAATTGTTGTTCTTCATTTGGATCGTGAATGGACGGATCATATTCAACACGCTGACGGTTCCGCTCATATTCTGGATCTGGGAGTGGAATCGCCGACAATAATGATTTCGTATACGGATGAATCGGATTTTTATACAATTCATGACTATCCGCTAACTCAACCATGTTACCAAAATACATAACACCGATTCGATCACTTAAATATTTAACCATCGACAAGTCATGGGCGATAAATAAGTAAGTGAGGCCAAATTCGTCCTGTAATTGCTTCAGCAAATTAACGACCTGTGCTTGGATGGACACGTCTAATGCCGAAATTGGTTCATCTGCAATAATAAATTCTGGTTCTACAGCAAGTGCTCGGGCAATACCGATCCGCTGCCGCTGTCCACCACTAAATTCATGTGGAAAACGGGTCGCATGTTCCTTGTTAAGTCCGACCGTTTCAAGGAGCTCTTCAACACGCTTTTTGCGGGCTTCTTTGTTTTCGGCCAAATTATGAATGTCGATGCCTTCTGCGATAATATCCATAACCGTCATCCGGGAATTAAGTGAAGATGATGGGTCCTGGAAAATCATCTGCATTTTACGGTTGAATTTCATTTTTTCTGCAGCAGACTTTTTGCCGTGGACATCTTCCCCTTTAAACAGAACTTCGCCGTCTGTTGCATCATACAATCCGATAATCGTTCTACCTGTCGTCGATTTACCACAGCCAGATTCACCGACCAAGCCAAATGTCTCACCTTTATAAATATCAAAGGTGACACCATCAATTGCTTTAACGGTTGCTTTTCCACCAATATTAAAATGACGCTTTAAGTCCTTCACTTCTAACAGCTTTTCGACTGTCATTGATCTTCACCTTCCTCACCTTTCAGAAACTCACCCGTTTTTGAAAAGCCAGCCATTCTCCGCTTAACCTCTGCTGGCGGCTCAACCTTAGGGGCATTTTCATGAAGAAGCCATGTCGCCGCATAGTGCGTATCAGATACTTTGAACATTGGTGGTTCTAATTCAGTATCAATTTTCAACGCATAAGAATTCCGTGGTGCGAAGGCATCTCCTTTTGGAGGATTCAACATATCCGGAGGGCTACCTGGAATTGACATTAAATGTTCATCCGTGTCATCTAATGTCGGCATTGAGCCTAGCAAGCCCCATGTGTACGGATGCTGTGGATTGTAAAAGATTTCTTCAGTTGTACCAATCTCGACAATTTTACCAGCATACATAACAGCAACACGGTCAGCAATATTCGCAACAACGCCGAGGTCGTGCGTAATAAAGATAATCGAGCTTCCGGTCTCCTTCTGTACGTCCTTCATCAACTCAAGGATTTGTGCTTGAATGGTTACATCAAGCGCCGTTGTCGGCTCATCAGCAATTAACAGCTTCGGATTACATGCAAGTGCCATAGCGATTACAACACGCTGACGCATCCCCCCAGAAAATTGATGAGGATATTGATGTAGACGCTTTTCTGCGTGCGGAATTCCGACCTGTTTCAGAAGCTCAGCGGCTTTCGGTCTCGCCTCACTACGACTCATGTTCTGGTGCTTAATGAGACCTTCCATGATTTGATTACCAATTTTCATCGTTGGATTCAATGATGTCATTGGATCCTGGAAAATCATTGATATATCTTTTCCGCGAATTTTTTGCATCTCTTTATCTGTTTTGTTAACGAGGTCTTCTCCTTCAAAGAGAATCTGTCCTCTTTTTATCACACTTTGAGGTGTAGGAAGCAAGCGCATGAGTGATTTGGTTGTAACCGACTTACCAGAACCTGATTCCCCAACGATTGCAAGCGTTTCGCCTTTAGCGACATCAAAGGAAACACCACGAACGGCTTGTACTTCCCCACTAAACGTGTTAAATGAAATTGCAAGATCTTTTACTTCCAATAATTTGCTCATATATGGACACCTGCCTTTCTATTTATGCATTTTCGGATCAAACGCATCACGCAATCCGTCCGCCATAATATTGAATGCGATCATAATCAATGAAATAACAGCCGCTGGATAAATAAACATATAAGGATATGTGCGCAAATTATCGAATCCTGTATTAATCAACGTCCCGAGTGATGCTTCTGGTGGTACCAAGCCAAGTCCTATAAATGATAAGAAGGCTTCGGTAAAGATTGCACTCGGAATCGTGAACATCGTATTGATGATGATGATGCCACTTATGTTTGGCAACAAGTGCTTTGTAATAATCCGTCCTGTAGACGCACCTAATGTTCGTGATGCGAGCACAAATTCCTGATTCTTTAACTTCAACACCTCACCGCGAACAATCCGCGCCATGCCTATCCAGCCCGTAATAATCATCGCGACAATGAGCGACACGATACCTGGCTGTAAAATGATAATCATTAACAAAATAACAACGAGGTTCGGAATCCCAACAAGGATCTCAATAATACGTTGCATAATATTATCAACACGACCACCAAGGTATGCGGAAATACCGCCATAAGCGACACCGATGACTAAGTCAATTGCAGCTGCAGCGAGCGCAATGATCATCGAGACGCGTGTTCCTTTCCAAAGTCGTGTCCACTGGTCACGTCCTAAGTTGTCTGTCCCTAACCAAAAATACGTGTCATCAAGGCCAAGTGCTTGATAACTATGGTAGGTGACGTCCACTTCAGCAGAATTTCTCGTACCATTACCTTCATTAAGGACTTTTACATCTACAAATTCTTCTTCTGTTTTAAAGCGCATTATCGCTTTTGCTGTCGCATCCTCTACATTTGTTCCTTGGAATGTCTCTGTCATTGTACCGTCAAATGGCAACCAAGAAATATTCTCTAAAACTGGAATACGTGGTGGTATTTTTGCTCGCGTTAGATCTTGGTCATCGTAGCCAAATTCATTCATACTTGGTCCAATGATACTCATGACAGAAATAACGACGAGAACAGTCAAGGCAAACATCGCAGCGATATTTCGCACGAAGGTTCTTGTTGCATCTTGCATAAATGAACGACTTGGACGCGCTATTTTTTCACTTGTATCTTCTTTATGCTCGAGAGGTTCGAACATGTCTTTTGACAGTTTGTTTTGATCCATCTTACTTTTCCCCTCCCGATATCCGTATTCTTGGATCAATGAATCCGTAAAGAATATCCACAACTAAAACGATTAAAATGAACAAAAAGGCAATCAATAGAGTCATGCCCATAATTGTCGGATAATCATTTACCATAATTGAATTAACAAATTGTTCACCAATACCGGGGATGGCAAAAATTTGTTCAATAACGAGTGAGCCTGTTAATAGGCTTATTGCCATGGGGCCAATTACTGTGATGAGCGGGATCAATGAGTTGCGGAGTCCGTGCTTAAAGACGACAGCATACTCTGTAATACCTTTTGCTCGTGCTGTTGTAATGAAATCTGATCCAAGTACCTCCAGCATTTCTGTACGGATAAAACGTGCTGCAGTAGCCATTGGGAAAATCATCAGTGCAATGGTTGGCAGAACCGTATATTCAAATCCTCCCCAGAAAGCTACCGGGAACCAGCCGAGCTCCACTGCAAAAACCCATTGAAGTAGTCCGGCAAATACAAAGGAAGGGATCGATGTCCCAAGAACTGCCAATAGCGTTGAACTATAATCGAGAAAACCATTATGGAATATGGCTGCAATCATTCCTAAGAGAACACCTAATATCGTTCCGACGACCAATGCCTGGAATCCTAACTGCATAGATGGACCGATACGATCTTGAATTATTTTGGTGACTGGTGTATTTGAGAATTGAAACGAGATCCCAAGATCACCTTTAACAATGTTTCCTAAATAGCGTACGTATTGGACTGGAAGAGGATCGTTCAGCCCGTATTTTTCTAGAACAATTTCTTGTTGTTCATCAGATAACTTGTCCTGGGCAGATAGTGGACTACCAGGTAACATTTTCATCAAGAAGAACGATACTGACGCAATAATAAATAATGCGACAAACATATAAAACAATCGTTTAGCGATATACCGTGCCACTTTTGCACCTCCTAATAATTGGTAGGCCAGATGAGAATTGACCTAACATTAATAAAGCGTCACGAAAACAACGCTTTTCCAAATTGCATAACAATTAGGTCTAACGGAAAAGAGAGCATATGCCATAACGGTATACACTCTCTTACTCCATTAGTAAGCTCTAAGTTTTAATATAAATTAATCTGCTGGTACGACTTCAGCCCATTTGTACTCGTAGTCTGCGCCAAATGGATTCATGAAGACGCCAACCATTTGTGGTGAAATAAGCTGTGCGGTTGCTTTTTGATAAATAGGTCCAATCGCAGCATCTTCAAATAAGATTTGTTCTGCTTCTAGCAAAGCTTCATAACGTTCTACAGGCTTTGTAGCGAGTTCGCCTTGAGCTTTTGCAAGTAATGCATCATACTCTTCGTTTGAGTAACCCATTTTGTTGTTCTCACCATCTGTGATCCAGAGGCTTAAGAATGTGTATGGATCTTGATAATCTGGTCCCCATCCGGAGAATTGAAGATCATAGTCCATGTTTGTATCTAAATCCAAACGTTGCTGGAATGGAACTTGTTTTAAGTTAACTGTTAAACCAGGTAAGTTTGTTTCAAGTTGGTTCTTCAAGTATTCGTTCATATTTTTAGCGACTTCACTGTCACCAGCAAGAAATTCGATTTCAACTGAATCTGTTCCAAGCTCTTCTAAACCTTTTTCCCAGAAATCTTTAGCTGCTTCAACATCTTGAGTAACAAGGTCACCATTGATGTCGCGATAGTCTTCTGATGTTTCTGGGTGAGATGAGAAGCCTTCTGGAATATTACCGTAAGCAACGAGTGAACCGTTATTTAGGATTGTGTCAACCAATGCTTGTTTATCATAAGCATGGCTAATCGCTTTACGGATATTCACATTCGCAAGTGCTTCATTACGTGTTTGATTCATTTTCAAATAGAATACTGATGTAAGTGGTGTTGCAACAAAATCTTCATGTGAGATATATTGGTCAACGATGTCTGATGATAAGTCGGCACGGTCAATCTCGCCTTTTTCATACAGATCAACAGCAACCTGTGCATCTTTTACAACATTAACGTTGATTTTTTCAATGTTTACAGTGTCAGCATCCCAGTAGCTCTCATTTTTAACAAGTGTCCATGAGCTTGCTGTGCTATCCCAATCGGACATTTTGAACGGTCCGTTTGCAAGTAAGTTATCACTGTTAGTAGCGTAGTCTTCGCCTTTTTCTACCACAAATTCTTCATGGAGTGGATAGAACGTACCGAATGTTGTCAATGATAGGAAGTATGGAACAGGTTTTTCAAGGTTAACGACTAATGTATAATCACCGTCTGCTTTGACACCTAATTCTTCAACTGCCATATCTCCTGTACTGATCGCTTCAGCATTTTTAATGATGCCATTCATCATGAATGGACCATATTCAGAACCAGTTGCAGGATCAACAGCACGACGCCATGCATAAACGAAGTCATGAGCTGTTACGGCATCACCGTTTTCCCATTGTGCATCTTCACGAAGTGTGAATGTCCAAGTTAAGCCATCTTCACTGACTTCATGGTCAGCTGCAATGCCTTCAGTAGGCGATGCATTTTCATCTAGGCGATAAAGCCCTTCAGTTGTCATGCCTAAAAACTGGAATGCATATTGGTCTGTTGCTAAGGACACATCCATTGTTGGAATCGTGTCGCCATTCACTAGGTTAAGTACTTGATCGACCTTTTCGGTATCATTTCCATTTTGATCTGATGATCCTGTTGTATCATCATTACTACCGCCACAAGCTGCTAAAAATGTTAGCAAAAGCCCAAGCATGAATAGTAATGAAAGTTTTGACATTTTCATATAGATGTACCCTCCTCTAAGATGTTGTTTTTAGCCTATGAGCGATATTATACATGATAAATTTGATTTTCGCACTACTTTTTTAAAAATTTCCTAGTTATAATTTACATAATATTTCAACCAATAAACCGAAACTCCTAATACTTCTTGCTTTCTTAAGGGCTAATTTACTTTAAAAACTTTATCATTTTTTATACTTTGTTTGCTATAATATAAGATAAAACGTGTAAGAAAGGTGAATTAGATGACTTTTAGCTTAAAGAACAAATGGTTCATGCTTATCATGAACCTTCTTGCAAGCATTATACTGTTTGTAATATCTTCCAATTTCTCTTTGGTTAATTACGTAAATATTTTGTTTTATTTAACTTTTATATATATTATATTGTGGCTTGTGCTGTTCATTAGTAAAGGTGGTTTTTTCAACGGTATTACATTCGGCTTCAGGAAATTTCGCTCCATCTTCCAAAAGGATAGAGATTTATTAAAGGAGATGGACAACAAAGAAGATCTTTCTGACCGGGTCAATCTTAATTTTTACGAACATATGCGTTTTCATGCATTGTCTTTGTCTTTCATTACAATCGTTTTACTTTTAGTGTATTATATTTAATCTTGAAGGGCTGTCTCCTAGATGAAACCTCCTAAACTGCCCGCACAGAAGTCTACACACGAAATTGGGACAAGTCTTAAAATTTAACGCATAAGGAGACGAACAATGCTAAACGCTAGCTCCGGAAGCAGATCGGAATCGGCGGGAATGGCCTCGGTATCGGCGGGAATGGCCATGGAATCGGCGAGAACGGCCTCAAAATCGGCGAGAACAGCCTCGGTATCGGCGAAAACGACCTCAGTATCGGCAAGAACAGCCTCAGTATCGGCGGAAATGGCCTCAAAATCGGCGAGAACGGCCTCAAAATCGGCGAGAATGGCCTCAGTATCGGCGAGAACGGCATCGAAATCGGCGTGAACCTCTAATTGTCCCCAAAGAAACTGTTGAAACAAAAAAAGACCTGAAATAGCATCGGCTATTTCAGGCAAGTACATCATATAGTAATAGGGTAAAAAAACTACTACCAGCCTTCCATCACTTAACTGGAAGAGGTAACGCCGTTTTGAATGATGATCGGCGGTTCTCGCTCAATCGTCTGGTCCATATAGTCACCAGATGTCACAAAGAGCGCCACAGTCAACATGGAACCAAGCAAAATAGCTGCAACCATCTTTTTCAATTATATCCCCTCCTTTTAAACGTCTACAAGCTCTTGATAATTAACATTAGCCAGCTTGTAGAACCTTGATGCTTCTTTGTACCTTTGCTGCTTTTCATAATGTGCAGCCATCATCTTTGTATAGGTCACAAGGCTTGCGTAATCCTTGTTTTTGCGTAAATAAGGGAGAAATTCCTCTGTTACAAGTGCTTCGAAATTGTCATGATCATCTTTTAATGCAAAGTCATATGTATATGTCATGTAGTAAAAATATTTATATTCATCTCCGTATAATCGTGTTTCCAGCAATTCCGTACTCTTGGCAATCATCTCTCTTGCTTTCTCATAAAGCTCGAGTTTATAGTACTCACGGATTAAGGAGGTTGTTGCCGCTAGGTTTTCTATGACATCAACTGTTTCGTCTGCCGCAACCTCTTCATAGTATTTAATCGCTTCCTCCGTATTGCCTTTTACAGAATGGAGATAACCTAAATTTTGATTGCTCAGTTGAATGATTTGTTTATTTTCAGTAATTTCGCCGAGATGCTTCGCAAGGTTTTGATTTTTAATCGCTTTATCATACATTTTTAAGCGTCTATAGGATATGCCTAACAATATATGACAGTGCGCACATCTCGTAAAATTGTATTCCTTCTGGTACATTTCGAGTGCTAGATCTGTATATTCTATCGTTTCAAGTGTATGTCTTAACTTACTGTGAGTTACAGCAATGGAATACTTTATATCTGCAAGCTCTTCCTCTTCTAAATCAATATGGTTCATATTTTCCTCTGCTAACTGATACAATCTTAATGCTTCTGAAAAGTCGCCCATTAATGAATAGTAGTTCCCTCGGTATTTGTACCAAAAATATTGTTGATACTTATCAAAGGTTTCGGCTACTTTTTTTAATTTATTAATGTGCACAAGCACGTCATCATATTCAGCAAATATCAAGTAATATTTAATGCGGTGAATTTCATATAACAAGTTTTGAGACTTGCTCATACTGATTAAGCCGTCTATTTCTTCATATAATGTAGTTATTTTTTGCTTATCCTCCATACTCCGGAGCAATTTATACCACTCAAGCAGCTTTTCTTGTAAGCGTTCTTCAAAATCAATATCTGCTTCAATCCCAAGCCGTGTACAGAGCATGGCAACGACGTCTGTACTTGGAGCAGTTCGTTCGTTCTCTATTTTCGATAAATAAGACATTGACACGATTCCTTCAGCAAGATCCTCCTGTGTCATCCCTTGTTCCAGGCGCGTCCATTTTATCTTGGCTCCAATTCCCATTTCTGTTCACACTCTCTTATTCTAGACTTGAATTATTGTGCTCTACAGAAGATATACATTAAAGTGGGTTGTGCATTTCGAGAACATTTGCTTAACTTTATCTGTATATCTATCATAACATATATTGGCTTATGTCATATTGGGAAAGTTGAGGGGTAAATATAGCACTTAACCCCCTAAAAACTTTCCTACTTTCCTATATTTATGAAAACTGGCTATGAAAACTATGAAAACACCTCTTGCAAAGAATTTAACAAGAGGTGTCTGATGTAACAGTGTTATTTAATACGCAACAATTTAAAACATTTCTGATGTTGTTTTACCTTGCATATGCTGAACTAAGTAATCTGGACCACCGGCTTTTGAGTCTGTACCTGACATGTTGAAGCCGCCAAATGGCTGATAGCCGACGATTGCAGCTGTACAACCACGGTTGAAGTACAAGTTGCCGACGTGGAAATCTTGACGCGCTTGTTCTTGGTGAGCACGGTTATTCGTGATCACAGCGCCTGTAAGTCCGTATTCTGTATTATTAGCGATATCAATTGCTTCATCGAAATTCTTCGCTTTTGTCAAAGCTACAACTGGGCCAAAAATTTCTTCCTGCATGATGCGTGCTTCCGGATCGACGTCACCGAATACAGTTGGGTTAACAAACCAGCCTATGCTGTCGTCACCTTCTCCACCGACGAGTAATTCGCCTTCATTTTTACCGATATCAATGTAGCCTGTAATTTTGTCATAAGCAGCTTGATCAATAACAGGACCCATGAATAAATTGTTTGCATCAGAAGGATTACCGACTGTCAGCTCTTTCGTCAATTCTACGACACGATCCTTCACGTGATCATAAACGTCCTCATGAATAACCGCGCGTGAGCATGCTGAGCATTTTTGTCCGGAAAATCCGAATGCAGACTGGACGATCGACTGAGCTGCGAGCTCGAGATCTGCTTCATTATCAACGACGATCGTATCCTTACCGCCCATCTCTATGATCGTGCGCTTCAACCACTTTTGACCGTCTTGAATCTTAGCTGCCCGTTCAAAAATGCGTGTACCAACCGCACGTGAACCTGTAAAGCTCACAAAACGTGTACGTGGGTGGTCAACGAGATAATCGCCGACTTCGCTTCCTGGGCCTGGAATGTAGTTCACAACCCCTGCTGGCATTCCGGCTTCTTCAAGCACTTCCATGAGCTTATAAGCGATAACAGGCGTTGAACTAGCTGGCTTCAATAAAACTGTATTACCAGTAACCATCGCCGCAACCGTTGTGCCCGCCATTATAGCAAACAAGAAGTTCCAAGGTGAAATAACGACACCGACACCCAGTGGGATATAGTTGTACTGATTATATTCAATCGGACGGCTGTTCACAGGAACACCATCTTTTAATTTAAGCATTTGACGGCCGTAGTACTCGAGAAAGTCAATGCCTTCTGCGACATCAGCGTCCGCTTCCTTCCAAGGCTTGCCACCTTCTTTAATAAGGCGAGCAGTGAATTCCAATTTTCGCCGCCGAACGATGGCTGCTGCACGGAATAAAATGTCTGCTCGAACTTTCGGATCAGACTTTCTCCACGTTTCAAAGGTTTGATCAGCGACCTGCATCGCTTTTTCTGCTAAATCTTGATTCGCTTTTGAAACATATCCAACAATCTCATCTTTTTTCGCTGGATTCACTGAAACGATTTTGTCTTCAGTTGTAATCCGCTCACCACCAATAATGAGTGGATAGTCTTTCCCCATATCTGCTTCAACTTCCTTGATGGCTTTCAGCAGAGCTTGTTTATTTTCTTCCACTGTGTAATCTGTAAACGGTTCATGCTTGTATGCGACAACCATAATTCCAACCTCCCCTTAGTTTTCCTTACAGTCAGCCCTAGAATGCTCAGGCCGTTTATTTCCACATATAATTCTAACGCACTTTCTTTTTCACTTCAATGAATTCATATACTAGTGAGAAATATATACATCTGGATCGTCTTCGCCTGCCGGTCGACTAATAATGCTCTCAACGTCGTCATCTGATGTGATTTTTATTTCAAGCTCATACTGGCTGCTAAAGGTTTCTTTGACAAGACCATAAACATACTGTGTAAAGCCAATCACTTCACCTTTTCCATAAAAAGATATCGGAATCTCGATCGTCAGTCGTTTTAAATTTTCATCAATATAAAACCCTTCACCGACATATCCCACATAATTCGGGAAAAATTCTGCAACCCCTTCACCGAATCGCTTCATAAGCTGATAATCATCAAAATACTTTTCCTCGGCTTGTTTAGAAGGAAATAGAATGGTTTCCTCCTTGAGAGCTTCCCACTTATCAACCATCATACCTGGTGGCTCGGCATATGTGAGCGCCTGATAGCTGCCAGGTACGGGAGAGCCTTGATCTGCCTCTTCATACAAAGCAATCATGATTGGAACGTCTGCCAGTTCATCAATTCCTCTTAAATATTCTAAAATGGATTGGGCGTGTTTTTTGCCCGCGGCAATCGCCTCTTTATGTTTCAAATCTTTTTGAAAGGAATAGCCATCGACTGAAAAATGATAAACAGATTTCAGTGCAATCCCAATTGACACACCAACAACCTCAACCGTGTTGTCTTCATTCCTTTTAATATAATTTTGCTCTAATATATGAGACAAGTAGCGTGGATTTTCCTTCTGGTACTCTTCCTTCTCCTCACGGTCGACATCATCTTCTTCTTTAAACGGATCCTTCTCAGGGTTTAGCTCGTCAATTAATCGGATCACTTCATTTTTGGTGATATACCGACCTTCTTCAAAGTAGTATTTTTTCGGATCAAAATAGGCTTTAGACAGCCGTCTTAATCCTTGTTCCATTTCATCAATATCAACACGGTTCGCAATCTGGCCCGTGATCACACCCCGTGCTTCACTCACCTCATAAGGTAATATCGTGCGGTAATTTTCATCGGACAGCTGATAGCTCGTAACAATTGAAGGCTGCCCCTTGTTTTCATCTTCTTTTTGAACAACCTCATCTTCCTTATTCATGTCTGGTGTGCAACCGGATATGAGTAGGGCAATACCGCATAAGATGGCTAATTTTTTCATAATACCCCTCTCCTCACGCATTTAAAGCTTCCTGTAATCTGGCTTCGTCCCATATATCAATATCGAGCTCAACAGCCTTGTTGTATTTTGAACCTGCTGCTTCTCCAGCGATAACAATGTCAGTATTTTTACTGACACTGCCTGTGACCGATCCGCCCATCGCTTCTATCGTATCCTTCAATTCTTTTCGGGTAAAATGCTCAAGCTTACCTGTTAGCACGACCGTTTTATCGGTAAAAGGAGAGTCGGATACGGATGTGCTCGGTTCTCGTCCTTTAAAGGTCATGTTGACACCGAGTGCGTGTAAATCCTTAATCAGCTCATCAACATGTGGCTCGGAAAAATAACGAACGACTGAATCAGCCATTTTTTCGCCAATTTCATCAACAGCTATGAGGTCATCATATGTGGCATGAGCAAGTGCGTCGATCGTTTTAAAATGAGCAGCTAATGTTTTGGCAGCTTTTGACCCGATAAAGCGAATGCCTAAGCCAAAAATGAGCTTTTCTAGAGAATTGCTCCGTGATTGGTCAATCGCCTGAATCAAATTAGAGGCTGACTTTTCCCCCATCCGTTCCAATTCAAGAAGAGCAGGCTTTTCAAGACGGTAAATATCAGAAATCGTCTGAACGAGTTTTTCCCGGAACAGCTGACCTACAACTTTTTCACCGAGACCGTCTATGTTCATCGCATCTCGTGAAACGAAGTGAATTAATCCTTCCTGTAATTGCGCCGGACAATCCGGATTAATGCAGCGTAGTGCCACCTCTTCCTCAAGGTGAACGAGGTCGCTTCCGCAATCTGGGCAATGCTCTGGCATCGCATAACGCTCGGCATTGTCTGGACGCTTTTCAGTGATGACACGAACAACTTCAGGAATAATGTCGCCTGCTTTTTTGATGGCAACCGTATCGCCCAGGCGGATATCCTTTTCATCGATAAAATCAGCATTATGTAGCGACGCTCGCTGGACCGTCGTCCCAGCAACCTTCACTGGCTCAAGTATCGCCGTCGGTGTAATCACACCCGTACGTCCAACACTCAGTTCGATATCGGTTAACGTCGTAATCGCTTCTTCAGCTGGGAATTTATACGCAATGGCCCAGCGTGGGCTTTTGGCTGTGAAGCCAAGCGCTTCCTGCTGGTCAAGGCGGTCCACTTTTATGACGATCCCATCAATTTCATAATTTAAATTGGGCCGTTCAACTGTCCAGTGATTGACGTAATCGATCACGTCATCAATCGTTGCACACTTTTTCCACTCGGGATTTGTTTTCAAGCCGAGTGCTTGTATGGTTTCCAGCCGTTCACTATGAGAAGCTAATGTCTCTTCCTCCCATTCACCTACAGCGTAAAGAAAAACATCCAAGTTACGACTAGCGGCGATTTTCGGATCGAGCTGGCGAAGTGAGCCAGCAGCTGCATTACGCGGATTGGCAAACGGTTCTTCATCACGTGCTTCTCGTGCTTGATTTAAAGCAAGGAACGACTTGTGGGGCATAAATGCTTCGCCACGTACTTCAATCGTTGTCGGCTCTTTTAATTTGAGCGGCAAGGAGCGAATGGTACGTAGGTTGCTCGTAATGTCTTCACCTGTTGTTCCATCTCCTCGTGTTGCACCACGAACAAACTGGCCATCTTCATATGTGAGTGACACAGCAAGTCCATCTATTTTCAATTCACAAACGTACGTCACATCTCCTTCAACACCTTGGCGAACGCGACGATCAAAGTCGCGTAGTTCACCTTCATCAAAGGCATTACTCAAACTGAGCATCGGTACACGGTGGGCGACTTTTTCAAAGGCACCTACCGGCTCAGCCCCGACCCGCTGTGATGGGGAATCCGGTGTCACGAGCTCAGGATAGGCGTCTTCTAAATCAAGAAGCTGGCACATCGTGCGATCGTATTCTGCATCAGACACTTGTGGTGCATCTAAAACAAAATAATCATGGTTATATTGTTGAATAAGCGCTCTTAATTGGTGAATTTCTTTTTCTGCCTGTTGCTTGTTCACGCGTCAAGTCCCTCCTTATTCTTTTGTAATGGGCGCAAATTTTGCTAAAACACGCTTCAAGCCAGTTGGCGCTGGGAACGCAATATCAAGCTCCATTGCGTCGCCCTCACCTTGGACTTTAACGACCGTTCCAACGCCCCACTTTTTATGATTCAGCTTATCGCCAGCTGACCATACTTCATGCTCTGCACCGGTCGTTGGCGTTTTACGAGCGGCACGTTTTGGGCGTGGTGCTTGAACGTGATCTGCTTTTTCAACCGAACGGCTACCGAACATCGTCTGTTTAGCGACTTCAATACCTTCTATTAAATGATCCGGAATTTCATTAATAAATCGACTCATCGGATTCATATTCGTTCTACCATATATCGTACGCATTTTAGCATTTGTCATGTATAGCTCTTGCTCTGCACGTGTAATGCCAACATAAGCAAGACGACGCTCTTCCTCTAGCTCAGCATCATCAAACATCGCTCGACTATGCGGGAAGACGTTCTCTTCCATACCAATCAAAAAGACGACCGGAAATTCGAGGCCTTTTGCTGAGTGAAGTGTCATTAACGTGATCTTCTCATCGTGATCAGGGTCTGTCTCATCAACACGATCGATGTCCGCAATGAGTGCCAGCTCTGTTAGAAAAGCAACGAGCGTCTTATCCTCGCTCGACTGTTCAAACGCCTTCGTAACCGTCATAAATTCCTCTAGGTTCTCAAGCCGTGTTTGTGCTTCAATCGTGCGTTCGTTTTTCAGCATCGTTTCATAGCCTGTCCGTTCTAAAACAGCTTCGACCATATCTGTTGCTGTTAAAAATTCTTGCTGCTGTGAGAGCGTCCGGATTAACGCGCCAAATTCGGATAAGGCTTGGGCTGCTTTTCTTGGAACACCCGTGAAGTCCACTTCCTTCGTCGCTGTAAATAAAGAAATATCGTTGGCATTGGCATACGCTCTGAGCCGTTCGACCGACGTTGCACCGATGCCACGCTTCGGCTCATTCACAACCCGTTCAAAGCTAATATCATCGTCAGGATTCACGATCAAACGTAAGTATGCGGTCATATCCTTAATTTCCTTACGCTCATAGAACTTTGTGCCTCCGACGAGCTGATAGTTCATATTTGATTTCATCAACGTTTCTTCTATCGCCCGTGACTGCGCATTTGTCCGGTATAAAATCGCGATATCGGCTGGTGTGAAGTCACCAAATCGCGTGAGCTCTTGAATTTTTTCTGTGACGAACAGCGCTTCATCACGTTCAGTTGACGCTTGATAATAATGAAGCTGTTTCCCATCTGGGTTGTCTGTCCACAGGTTTTTTGGCTTACGACTTGTATTATTGGCAATGACTGTGTTGGCAGCCTCTAAAATGGATTTCGTAGACCGGTAATTTTGCTCGAGGAAAATCGTCCGTGCTGATGGGTAATCTTTTTCAAAGGACAAGATGTTCATAATGTCCGCACCGCGCCATTTGTAAATCGACTGATCCGAATCACCGACAACACAAAGGTTTTCATATTTTCGGGCGAGCTGTTTAACGAGCTGATACTGAGCATGGTTCGTATCCTGATACTCATCAACATGAATATATTGAAAACGACGTTGATAGTATTCAAGAACTTCAGGAACCCGGTCAAATAAATGAATCGTCTGCATGATCAAGTCATCAAAATCGAGTGACTCATTTTTCCGTAGCGTCTTTTGATAAGCCGTGTATACTTGGGCCACCTGACGATCGTAAAAATTACCGACCTGCTCACTGAATTTTTCTGGTGTAATCAGTTCGTTTTTAGCCGCACTAATTTGTCCGAGCATCGCTCTTGGCTCGAATTTTTTCGGATCGATGTTAAGGTTTTTTAGCTCCTGCTTAATGACTGACAGCTGATCACCTGTGTCTAAAATAGAAAAGTTGCGGTTATAGCCGATTCGATCGATGTCACGGCGAAGGATCCGCACACACATCGAGTGAAAGGTCGACACCCACATATAATCGCCTTCTGGACCGACAAGACGTGACACTCTGTCCTTCATTTCTCGAGCTGCTTTATTCGTAAACGTAATCGCCAACACATTACGCGCTGCGACACCTTTTTCATCAAGTAAATACGCAATACGGTGGGTAAGCACCCTTGTCTTTCCACTACCGGCACCAGCCATGATGAGCAGTGGCCCGTCTGTATGCTTGACCGCTTCCTGCTGTTGTTTATTTAATCCGTTCAATAATTGATTCATCATTGGACGCCCCTTTCTAATGTCTGATTACAGTTAACCTTTAATCGCTGCTACTGTTTTAATAGCCTCTTTGAAATTCGTATAAAGACTATTGCCGACGACAATAACATCCGCAAAAGCTTTCATTTCTCGGGCTTGCTCAGCCGTTTCAATGCCACCACCATATACGAGTAGCGTCTCGTCTAATTCATAGCTGACCCGTTCAACAAGCGCCGGATCGCCGTATGTGCCACTGTATTCCATGTAAAAAATAGGCAACTTAAACATCCGCTCAGCCATGTAAGCATACGCCAGTACATCATCTTCATCTGGTAGTCGACAATTTGTATGTTGAAACACCTTCGCTTCTTCATTCAAAACGCAGTAGCCTTCCATAAGGATTTCTTCCCATTCCATCAATGGCTTATATGCTTTAATCGCTTCATGCTGGACGTCCATCATCCATTTTTTGTCCTGTGAATTCATCACCATCGGTATAAAATAATAATCAAAACCGGGTGTCACCGATTCAATGTTAGAGATTTCTAAAATGCACGGGACGGTATAACGACGAATGCGCGATAGCAAATCAAGCACACCATCAAGCGTCACATCATCGGTTCCACCAACAATAATCGCATCGGTTCCAGATTCACACACCGCTTCAAGCGCTTCATCAGATATCTCTTTCGCCGGATCAAGTTTAAATATATGTGTCCATTCCTTCATTAAATTCGTATCCAAAAGTCCAAGCCTCCATCATTATAGTACGTTCATTCATTATAACAAAAAAAGCCCTCGCATGGGGGCGTCTAAAGGATAGGTCATCGCAATGCTAACCCAGTGTACTAAGAATTTAATCGAACATTTCCAAACGGGTCGAAATTGTTTAGGATGAATAATAAAAATATCTACCAGAATTTCCTTTGTTCGTTTACAAAAAATATATTATAATCTATAAAAAGATTATATATTTTGATTAAATATATTGACTTCAAAGTTAATTTTTTATAAATTTCTTGTCGAGGTGAAAACAATGGAATTAAATCCAATACAAGATATATTAGGATTTATTACTCCCATAATATCAGTTATAGGGGTAGCGTTTATTGTTGTTAGAATTTTTATGAAAACACTAACAAAAACAACATTCGAAAAAAAGTTAACCCCCAGACACGAAGGTATATGGGAAAAATTTCTAGAGTCTATATTTGTTTCATTATTTATAACTCTATCACTGTACACATTGAGTTACTTTATTGCAGAGAAAATTGATGTAATAAACAATCATTTCCTTGCATTGACATCCTTAATTTTATTTTTTTTGGTAATATGCATCTATTTAATAATTAGCACCTTATTAATAGCACCAAATCTCAAGAGACGTATAAGTCAAGGGGGGAAAATCAAAAAATTCACTAACCTAACTATTGTTACAGGTTATATTGGGATAATTATCCTTAACATAGTATTAATGTCATATTATATGGATGGTTTTATACAGGACAATACCTTTATAATGAGTCATATTACAGATATATTGATATACGGAATAGGAAACACATTATTTTTTACTTTTATGTTGTATGTAATACAGTGGACGTACAAAGAATTTAGTATAGTTAATGTAGACAGAAACATTTATAAAGTGCATAAGTGTCACATAGAAAATATAAACAATTTATTCTTTATAAATGCTATTAAACAAGATGTTCATATACTCAGCGAAACAAACAATCATATTGACAGTGATTTCTCCCCAGTATATGTTCACTATGTTAAGGAAGAAATACTGTTAAAATATGAACTTCAAAAAAAATAAAGTGAGAATTTCTATGTATATATATTACCCTTGCTTACAAGCATAATCGGTGTGAAACCTCAGAGATCCTCGAAAAAAAGATGTAGCAACAAGCATTCTTAACCAAATTGTAACTTTTTCGCCCACAAAACTAGAAAACTAGTTTTATAATATTACTAGGGGGAGAGCATTTATGAAAACATCGGTAAAAACGACCGCTGAAACCAAAGCCATTGTCATGCAGTCTCAAACAGTATTGCCGGTACTTAATGATAAGGCCACCATACAAGGTAAAGCCGATTTTTTTAAAGCGTTAGGTGATGAAACGCGGTTACAGATTATTGCAATGTTATACGTTGATGACCTTTGTATGTGCGAAATCGTTGATGGATTAGGGGTTCCAACGTCAACCATTTCACATCACTTAAAACTATTGGAACGAGGGAATGTGATTCGATCGCAAAAAGAAGGTCGGTACACGGTTTATCATTTAATTAAAGAAACCATTCTTCCTTTAATAGAAACACGTTTACTCGATTAAAAGAAAGCAGGAAGCGTCATGGACATATTTTCATGGTTGAACGACCAGCTCCTTAAAATGGAGTGGCTGTCGAATCTTATTCACTTACTCGTGGAAGACATATTTCATATTTCAGTTGATGAAAAGCTCGGTGGCAGTATTCATTTTTTTATCTATGATACGATCAAAATCTTTATATTGATGTCCGTATTAATATTCATCATATCTTTTATCCAAAGTTACTTCCCTCCAGAACGAACTAAGAGACTACTCGGAGGCATCAAAGGCATTAAAGGTCATATTCTCGGTGCATTACTTGGCACCATCACACCTTTCTGCAGCTGTTCGAGTATTCCAATCTTTATTGGGTTTACGACAGCAGGGCTACCATTAGGCGTCACGTTCTCATTTTTAATTTCTTCACCAATGGTTGACTTAGCCTCCTTTTTGTTACTGACTTCTTTCTTTGGGGTCAAAATCGCTGCTGTTTACGTCATTGTCGGTCTCATTCTTGCTGTAATCGGTGGTATGATCATTGACAAATTAAAGTTAGAACATCATATAGAATCATTTGTCATGAATAGCGGCAGTACGGAGGATGACATCGATCGATTAACATATAACGAAAGAATTGGCTATGCCATAGATGAAGTGAAAGCCATCTTTAAAAAAGTATGGTACGCCATCTTAATTGGGGTAGGCATTGGCGCTTTGATTCACAATTGGATTCCTCAATCCGTTATTGAAACAGTTATCGGAGAAGATAATCCACTTGCAGTTCTCATCGCAACAGTTATAGGCATACCGATTTATGCTGATATTTTTGGAACACTGCCCATCGCGGAAGCTTTATTTGGAAAAGGTGTTCAAGTTGGTACGATCCTTGCCTTTATGATGTCGGTAACTGCTTTATCTCTGCCTTCTCTCATTATGCTGAGTAAGGTCATTAAACCAAAACTGTTAACTCTATTTATTGCAATCATTACGATTGGAATTATTATAATAGGCTATACATTTAATGCATTAGATTTCCTATTTTAATTAATAGGTAATTATATATTTTAAGGAGATGTGTCATATGACGATTAAAGTGTTAGGACCTGGATGTGCAAAATGTAAACAATTAGAGAAAAATGTTCAAGTCGCTGTAAAAGAACTGAACCAAGACATAACCGTTGAAAAAGTAACCGACTTTCAAGAGATTGCGCAATACGGTGTTATGAGCACCCCAGCCCTCGTAGTTAATGAAGAAGTAAAAGTTACTGGAAAAGTTCTTAAACCAGACGAGATCAAACAACTTCTCGTGTAAGGGCGGTGTGTCAAATAAAAAACATGCAATGATAGGTGGTAGATCGCTCATTGCATGTTTTTCTTTTTACATATATAAATGAACCGATTGATCAAGTATGCAACACGTGCTGATCAATCTCTTCCAATACCCCTTCACTGAGCTGCAGAACGCGATCACCGTAAGGAAGAATTCCGTAATCATGGGTTACAAAGAAAATGGTCCGCCCTTCCTCTTGGAGCTGCTTCAAGATAGCGAGGATGTGATCTCGAGACGCGCGATCAAGGTTGCCTGTTGGCTCATCACATATGAGCAGCTGTGGGTCGTTTAATAATGCTCGCGCAATCGGCGGCAATATCTTTAATGTGTTGTGCCGAATCTTTCGTATACCCATCGATGCCCGCAACCTTCACGCGAATGGCATCAATGGGTGCCTCACCTTTGTAATGTGTCGCCCACTCAATAGGAATTAATCCTTGAGCAGGCATTGGTAAGTAATTGCCTGGCAAGTGGGTCGGCTTTAGTTCGTCACCTGTTTCCTCGTGAGTCCCATATTGATACTGGTAAATACCCAGTGGGCTCGCAGCAAGCGTATCCTCCGCCTCTCCTATTTCAACTTTGTCAACAGGATGCAAATAATGTAAGTCGCTATTATCACCAGATGGATCATATTGCTTCTGTTCAAATGTTGTCACCTTACGATGAACTGGAATGTCACCATTCCTGTCTTGAGCTCTGTAATGTCCTCTTCTGCTACGTTAAGCGCTTCAACAGTAATCGTTGTTTTAATTGGTGTAGATGAGTCGACAATATCAATGAGCGGAATATACTGTCCAACAAAATCATAAAAAAACAAGTACAGCCTGATAGGACTGCACCTATTTTATAAAGTGTAGAGTATCTACTCAACCGAATTTGCTATTTCAATTAACGCTTCCTTTATTGTTTCCTTACCTCCTAATTCTTTTATATCTTTGATCTCAACATCGGTCTCAATGCCATAGTAGTTCGTCCCATCTGTTATATACAATTGTAGCCACTTTTCATTATAAAAACCTTTCATAGAATGGGTAAGTTCAACTTCCATAGTTTCGTCATTGTCTATAAAAGATGGCTCTTGATATCCAACTACATATGTGATTTTCAAAGGTATAGAGTGATCTTCATATTCTACTGAGAATACATACTTATCAGTTCTTCCGTGATGCGCAACACGTGGATTTTTAATAATCACATCTTTAAATGGAAGTTTTGTTGGCAATTTAACAGTATCTAAAGGGACATCAGCTGGTTTATTTTCGCGTTTTCCCATAGAATTTGCTATATCAAACATTTCTTCCTTGGTAAAACCTTTCCCTTCAATTGAATAACACCAATCATCTTTTACAAAGGCAAGCTCGACTTCATCATTATAGAAAAGGTAGAAAAAATAATCGACACCGTCTTTCGTCTCAACTAATTCCAAGTCGTTATCAATACAGAAGTCTTTCCTCTCTTTATCAGGATAACTTGCGGCATAAACATTAATTAAACGCCGCTGAGTTAATTCAGTTGCATCTAATTTGATCTCTTGAGTAACACGCTTTAACCCTAAATAATGGTTAACTAACGATATCTGTTCAGGAAAAACAGATGGGTATAGAACATGTTTACTTCTCTCCCAAACGTCATTAAACATGTCGCTAACATCACCTTCAACCGGATAAAATGTAAATCCCTCTTTATTACTTGAAGTGCTTTGTACTTCTGACAACAGCTTATCCCTATCTTCTTTCGTTGCTTGAAAGTCGACTTTTTCATACTTTTTAGCCTCTTCAAGCGTTAAACGATATAAATGATATGCTTCAGTATCATCAGAAACATTTTGTCTGTCTGCAAAAAATAGTGTTTTGCCATCGCTCGTCAATGTTATCTCATCTGTATACACCCCACTTTCTACATTAGGGATGATACGATTTTGCCCACTATCAATTTGATAGAGAAAGAGGTTTCCCAATCCTTTAATAACGGCGTTTCCATTGTTATCAATTGTTTCCACAAAATCATATCCAAAATCTGTAAAACTTTCGGTTTCGCCTTGCTCTACATTAACAAAGTTATAGCTTTGATAAATATCGGAACTTATATCATCCAATCTATAGAAGAGATACTTTCCATTTGGTGATACCTTTATGTCGCTCAATCTAATGCCTTCTGTTTCGCCCTTAAATCGTTCCTCATATGGTTTTACATCTGCAATTTCTTCTAAATCTCCAGATTTTGTATCCAATACATATAATCGAGAAAAAGTATTTAAAATAATTGTTTGTCCATTATTTGCAGCATAAACACTTTCAAAAGTCTCATCAGGTACACCAGACAGTTCCGGCAAATTAAATTCTTTTAATTGCGCTGTTTCAGGTGTATATATTGCCACTGTATCTCTATCAATATTTTCCAAAAGAACGTCCATATTATCTGTAATACCAAACATTCTTAATGCTGGATCATCCAAAGATTCTTCATGGTGTACAATCTCTTCCTGTTCCGTATCATAAACAACAAACATTCGCTCATCCAAGGAACAGCTAAACGTTATGTATTGTCCATTTGGCGACAAATGAAGTCTAGTACAATTACGGTCTTCCAAATCAGCTTCACTTGCATTTGAAAGCTCCTTTAAATTTATTACATCGTTTTTCCCATATTTCACATAAGCTGTTTTTTCTCTTTCTCTTTTAATCTCCTCTTCTGTGGTAAATAAAATGGTACTGCCATCTAAAGAACTATATAGTGATCGAAACTCATAGTCGTCTTCCGAATCATATTCATAGCTAAACAGGCTTTCTGGTAGATGATCCGGATAATTTTGTCTCTCCCCATTGTCTGATGAAGCATGACCATCAGTATGATCCTTTTTTTCTGATGTGTCATCTGTGGAACACGCTGCAAATAGTAACAGCATTAAAATCAGTAACAGCATTTTCCTCATTTTTCTCCCCCTTATTCATATGTAACTGTATATTTTAAAATAAAAATCTGTTAAAGAAATTGATTCACACTGTTGTTTATTAGTTAATAAATCAGACAAATGTATGTTACAGGTTTTCTGTATAGCTGTCATGAGTAAAAAAGACTGTGTATTTTATACTAGATGCAATGGATTTTTGTTTAAATTTTGTATTCTACAATCCTGTACTTATACAAAAAAGCTTCACACGATGATCACTGACCGTGTGAAGCTTTCTATATGATAAATATTTAGAATTTAAGCTTGTCCCTATAGAAAAGGAATTAAGCGTCATCCTTCCCCTTCATTCGCTCTAACGCCATTTCATAGCCGCCATTACCATAGTTAATACAACGGCGAATTCTGGAGATGGTTGCGGTGGATGCTTTCGTCTGGTCTTCAATCGCCTGATAAGTTTGGCCATCTACAAGCATTTTGGCGACCTGGAAGCGCTGAGCGAAGGAATGCACTTCATTCATCGTTGCCAAATCATCAAAAAAACGGTAGCATTCTTCTTTTGTTTCCAAAGATAAAATAGCCTCAAACAATTGGTCGAGCTGTTCACCACGCAATTTATCGATTTGCATGCCTCATCCTCCTGATCCATCATCAAAATAATTAGTCGTTCGTGATATGAACGGATTGTGCGATTCCCGGGCTTGTTGGCACAACGTTTATCCAAGTTTTACCGGGTACAAATCCAACTGGCTGCCCGTCTTTCACAGGAATAATTCTACCCGAACGGTTCTCCCATTGCACGTGCTGGACCTTTCCTTGTTGAATGAGATACGCATCGCCACCGGAATCAAGATCGATTGCTCGACGGCCGTCATCATCAATGATTTGATGGGAAGCCTCTACAATAAAGACGTTGTTTACGGCAATCGGTGTGTCACTATTCAGCTCAACTGTTTGTTCTCTGTCGTTAAAGCGCGTGTATGTCCCTGTTGATTCATGATAATCAAATTCTACAATTTCCATTGGTGTATTAGAATAAACGATTTCGACATGTTCAGCCGCATCACCTTCAATTTCATCAACGTCTTCTTGAGCAAGAAACGGTAAAGGCTCATAATCATGTGTCATTTGATAGCCTTTTGACTGAGCAACGTCAGCAACAGCATCAAATAGCAAATAGGAATTATGTGGCGCTTTACGAAAAGCCTCGCGCTTAAATAAATGACGGTCGTTGTCATACATCGCACCATTCAAATGCTCAATGCCTCTATCTCGAATCATTTGATCAATAAAGGTTGCCGCACCATGATAAACGTACAATGCATCGTAGCCATCTGCTAAATCGAAATAATATTCTCGTGCGCTGCGAACAGGTCCGACGATATCAGGCTGTTCACTTTGAAATAAAGCAAGAAAACGGGTAATCCGACCTTCTGCCAAAATTTCAAAGACGATGTCCGCCTGTGATAATCCCGATTGCGGACGTGCTTTCGTATGATTGTTAATCATGACACCAACAGCCCGATTATCAACTGAGTCATTTGTACCGATGCCCGTTAGCGGGTATGTGTTAGCAAAGTTCTGTTCTTCCTGTTCAGGTGGTTCTTTTTCTGTAATACCATTTTCCTTAGGTTTGTTTATGTCAGTCTCTGCAGCTTTGTCATCGCCGGAACATGCTGTTACCAAAAAGATAAGGAGCAGCATCCCCGTCAAAATGAGCCATCGTTGTTTCATGATATCCCACCTTTATTTTAAAGTAGAAGGAAAAATCCCCATGTATGAGTATACCTCTACTATACGCTATCTCATGATAGCTGGAAAGAGCACTTCACGCTTTTTTACATCAACAATACCTTGCTGTGTGATGCGAATATAAGGTAAATGCGTCGATGATAAAAATAATATGCTGTAAATTGGGTCTTCAAACGGATAACCGTATTGTTTAAGCGTTTCACGAATCTCTTTTTCTTTTGTTATTAAATCAGCCATCGTCCCATCATACATCGCGCCTGCGAGTGTTAACGGCAGCTCAGCTAAAACCTGACCATCATGAACGATCACGATGCCACCGCCAAGGGCTTGCATGCGATCTGTGGCAAGTTTCATATCCTGCTTATTTTTCCCGATTAAGACAATATCCCCTGTCGTAGAATAAGAACTGACAATAGCACCGAGCTGATTCGTAAAGCCTTTGAGTGTTGTGTTCACACGCCATTTACCGTCACGGTCTAACAAAATTAGAAACGCGTCATCATTCGAATGTGGCAACTGGTCTAATGACACATCTGCTTTGATCGCATATGGCTGAATAATGACATCATTGAGCATTTTAAGTCCAACAGGAATTGAAAATTGCAGGTCATCCGTTTTTAACGTCCAGTCAAAAGCGACAGGTTCAAGATTGTGCGCACTCCAATCAATCATATGCTTTCCGGTGAACACACCATTCTCGGCAACCCACTCACCTTTAGCTAAAACGCGTATCGGATGTGGATTGTCTTTTGCATCAAGCATATTGAGGTGAGCAATTCGCCCAGGCGCGATACAACCAAGTTGATCTTGAAGTCCAAAATGGCGCGCTACATTATACGTCCCCATATGATACGCTTCTTCTAATGGAACCCCTCTTTGAATCGCAATATCAATACAAGCATTAATTAAGCCATTCTCATAAAATCCGGGTGTCGAGGCATCTGTTGTATACATGACATTGTCAAACGTCGACAGTCCCTTAGCGATCAAATCGTCAATCAGATTTGATAAATCTGGTCTGATGGACGAATGACGTAGTCCGACATGATAGCCAAGCTCAAGTCGGTTGAGCACATCTTCGCCTGTGATGGATTCATGCTCAGACGTCAAGCCGAGTAGCTTCATCTTCGTTAACGTTTTTTCAGATGCACCAGGTAAATGACCTTCAACAGGCATGCCCTTCCGCTTAGCTTCTTGAATCCAATACAACAGTCGATCATCGCCATCTAAAAGATCCGGCCAAGCTGTCAGCTCGCCCCCTTGAATAACCGACGGATGGGCAAGCCACGACAAAACATCTCGAGTATTAAAAATTGCTTCTTCATCTTGAAGTGCTGTCTGAGAATCGAAGCGGGCCCACCAATACATCGACACAGGCAAATCCTGAAAGGCCTCCATAAGCGAAAACGCTTTCTTTTTGTTTAATAAAAAATGCCACATGAGGTTATCATTAACAAGTGTTGTCGTTCCAAACGCGGCTGCCTGTTGTGCTAATATTTCTGGGTTATAAAGCTGAAAGGGATGGGCGTGAGGTTCAATATAGCCGGGGACGATAAATTTTCCTTTGCAGTCTACAATCTCTGTCCCGTTTAAGTTTGTCGGCCAATCATTGCCAACGTATACAATACGGTCACGGTCAATCCAAATGTGAGCTTCTGTCCATTTTTTTGTGTATGAATTTAAGTAAACAGCATTTTTCAAAACGAGCGATGGTGGACGCTTGCCGTCAATGACTGCTACATGCTTGCGCATTTCAGTGTTTCTCCAATAAAATTTTTTCTCCAACATAAAACAACTCTCCAAACAGTGATTTGTATCATTTTAACATATTTTATCTTTCATACGGTAAAGTTTTTAAGAATGAAAGTGACGTTTTTTTGACAAGCGGAGATTTAGGGAGTGGTTTCTTAAAAACATCGAAAAGGTTGGGGCAAAAGAGGGTTTATTAAATGAAAAGCCGAACAATACGACCGCTCCGGAAATATACGTCGCAACCGACAACCAAGACGGTTTAGTGTCGATGTTGGTGCAGGACGTGAACGGACTTAGTCGGCCGCTCGCCCATTACGAGGGCGGGTTTCGCCGATTCCGAGACCGACCTCGCCGATTCTGAGGCCGCTTTCGCCGATTCCGCGGGCGTTCTTGCCGATTCCGAGAGCGTTCTCGCCGATTCCGGGGGCACTCTCGCCGATTCCGAGAGCACTCTTGCCGATTCCGAGAGCGTTCTCGCCGATTCCGGGGGCACTCTCGCCGATTCCGAGAGCACTCTTGCCGATTCCGAGAGCGTTCTCGCCGATTCCGGGGGCACTCTCGCCGATTCCGAGAGCACTCTTGCCGATTCCGAGAGCGTTCTCGCCGATTCCGGGGGCACTCTTGCCGATTCCGAGACCGACCTCGCCGATTCCGTGGGCGATCCCGCCGGAATCTACGTATATTTCCAGAGCTAATGGTGAGCATTGTTCGTCTCTTGAGATAAACTTTAGATTATGTCTAAACCTCTTCAAATTTACAAGCAGCTATCGGACGCTTAAACCCCTATATCTTTTCGGTAAAAGTAGCCTTCTAGCTTTCCGGTCGTGTTCAGTGCTTTGTACACCATTTCTGCTGCGTCTTTTACCGTTTGACCCTTGGCGCCAACGAGCATGACGCGTCCGCCATTGGCGACGAGGCGCCCTTCTTCTTCAGCCACACCTGCCATAACCGTATACGTGTCACCCGCAAATTCAGGAAGTGCCATGCCTTTTTCATAAGCGGCAGGATAGCCTTCCGCCGCCACGACAATACCTGCACATGAACGTGCTTCCCATGTTAGCTGCGGGTCAATCCCGGCTAAAACGTCCTCTAACACTTGCAAAAGATCATTCTCTAAAAGAGGTAACACGACTTGGGTTTCGGGATCTCCGAAGCGTGTGTTGAATTCAATGACTTTCGGACCTTCTGTTGTTAGCATAAGCCCCGCATATAAAATGCCTGTAAACGGACGGCCTTCCGCGACAAGGCCGTCTGCTGTTTTTTGTAAAATATGTTCACATGCAAAATCAAGTATGCTTTCAGTCATATCAGGCACAGGTGCATAACAGCCCATTCCACCTGTGTTCGGTCCTTTATCTTGGTCATAGGCACGCTTATGATCTCGCGCTGTTATCATCGGATATACGTTAGAACCATTGACAAAGGCCATGAGTGAGCATTCTTTTCCTGCCATATACGCTTCAACGACGACCGTTGAACCCGCTTCAGAAAAAGTTTTACCGATGAGCATATCGTCAATCGCTTGAATCGCTTCGGCGGTCGTTTCAGCGACGACAACGCCTTTCCCACCTGCAAGTCCATCTGCTTTAACGACAATCGGTGCGCCCTGTTCTTCTATATACGCTTTAGCAGTTTTAGGATCAGAAAACGTCGCATAAGCCGCTGTTGGAACATCATGCCGCTGCATAAACGCCTTGGCAAAGCTTTTGCTCCCTTCAAGAAGAGCAGCTGCCTTCGTCGGAGCGAAAACAGGCAGTCCAGCTTCTTGAAAACGATCGGCTATGCCAGCCGCGAGCGGTGCCTCTGGTCCGACGATCGTCATACCAATATCGTGCTGCTCGGCAAATTGCACCAACGCATCGATGTCGTTCTCGCTTATATCAACACATGTCGCTTCCTTCATTCCGGCATTACCCGGTGCTGCATACAGCGTGTCAACGCGCAAACTGTCTGCCAGCTTTTGCACAAGGGCATGCTCACGGCCGCCCTTACCAATCACAAGTACATTCATCGGACCAACCTCTTTTCAATAAAATATGTTTGGCTTTCAAGAATTATTAACGTACCTTCCAAGCATCGTTTAGTGCTTGAAATGACGCATACCTGTATGAATCATGGCAATGCCGTATTGATTACAAACGTCAATAGAATCTTGATCACGCTTCGAGCCACCAGGTTGAATGATCGCTGTTACGCCGTGCTTTGCAGCTGTTTCAACCGTGTCAGGCATTGGGAAGAAAGCATCTGAGCCCATTACACAGCCCTTTGCTTGATCACCTGCTTGCTCGAGTGCAATCTTGGCCGCACCGACACGATTCATTTGTCCAGCACCAACACCAATCGTTTGGCCATCTTTAGCGAGGAGAATAGCGTTTGATTTCACATGCTTAACAGCTTTCCAAGCAAACAACAAATCTGACCATTCTTGTTCTGTCGGCTGACGATCTGTCACACAAACAGCCTTTGCACGATCGAATGGCTGATCATCAGCATCCTGAATGAGCACGCCACCAGTTACACTTGTGAGCTTATGTACAGGACGGCGATCAGTCACGCCTGCCAGCTTCAGCAAGCGAATGTTCTGTTTTTGAGTTAACGTGGCCAATGCACCCTCCGAAAAATCAGGGGCAATAACAATTTCTAGGAAAATATCAGATAGCTTTTCTGCCAGCGCTGGTGTGACTTCACGGTTCAACGCCACAATGCCACCAAAGATCGACACCGGATCACTCGCATACGCTTTTTCATAGGCTGCTAGAATGTCGTCTCCACAACCGATGCCACATGGATTCATATGCTTGACGGCGACAGCTGCTGGAGCGTCAAATTCACGGAGCATACCTAGTGCCGCATCAGCATCTTGAATATTGTTATAGGATAGCGCCTTGCCGTGAAGCTGCTCTGCTTGGGCAAGACTATGCGCTGGCGCCAATGGTGCTTGATAAAAGGCCGCCTCTTGATGCGGATTTTCACCATAACGTAGCTTACTCGATTTTTCATACGTTACTGTATATGTATTTGGATAAACATTGCCGATTTGATCGTTAAAATATTGAGCAATCAAAGCATCATAATGAGCCGTATGTGTGAATACTTTTGCGGCCAAGCGTTGGCGTGCTTGCAGATCATTCGTGTCTTTCGCAAGATCATTCAATACGTCCTCATAATCAGATGGATCTACGACGACCGTCAAGCTTGCATAGTTTTTAGCAGCGGCTCTCAGCATAGATGGTCCACCGATATCAATTTGCTCAATCATTTCGGCCGTTGTCGCGTCTTCATTCTTTAACGTTTCTTTAAATGGATATAAATTCACGCATACGAGATTAAATGGCGCAATACCAGCCTCATCAAGCTGTGCCATATGATTGTCATCATCTTGCTTTGCTAACAATCCGCCATGAATCATTGGATGAAGTGTTTTAACACGTCCATCGAGAATTTCTGGAAAACCGGTGACGTCAGCGACCTGTATGGCTGGAAGTCCTGCTTCCTGAAGCGTCCGAAGTGTTCCACCTGTTGAAATCAATTCATAACCTAGCTTCACAAGTCCCTCTGCAAACGGAACAAGTCCTGTTTTATCTGAAACACTGATTAGTGCACGTTTACGCATTAAGCCAGCTCCTTTATAGCAATCTTTTTCATGATCTTATGCTCAGAAATCTATCTGTCTATTTCTATTCATTCAACGCATCTTCTATCTTAAGTACGGCTGACAAGCTGATGGATCACTTTTGGATAAAGTCTGTGTTCGACCGCTTGAATTCGTTTCTTTAACGTGTCCTGTGTATCATCCGGAAAAATCTGGACGGCCTCCTGAGCAATGATCGCACCTGTGTCCACGCCTTGATCCACATAATGGATCGTCACACCGGTTTCTGTAACACCTGCTCTAAACGCATCGCCAATCCCATCTTTTCCAGGGAAAGCTGGCAATAGGGACGGATGAATGTTAATGATACGGCCTTCCCATTCGTTAAGAAGAACAGGGCCGATCAATCGCATATAGCCTGCTAAGAAAATCCAATCGACATGATCGTCGGCTAGCTTTTGTAAAATAACCGTTTCAAAGGCCGCTTTGGACGGATAATCTCGCGGATCAACGAGCAAGACAGGTACGCCATGCTGCCGGGCAAGGTCAATTACAGGTGCAGTTGGTTGATCACATACGAGAAGGGCAATATCACAGGCAAGAGAGGGCGATTCTACAATCGCCTTGAAATTACTTCCCGTACCAGATGCGAACACCGCCGCCTTCGCATTACCCATTGATCACATGCACACCTTCTTGAGTTGAAACCTCACCTATTACTACAGATTTTTCACCCTTTGCTTGGAGTGCAGCCATAGCCTGCTCTTCGTCTTCCTTGGCAACAACGACCATCATACCGATCCCCATATTAAAGACACCATACATATCTTCATCCGTCATATCGCCACGCTTTTGTAAAAAGGAAAAGATCTCTGGCACGTGCCAGCTGTTCTTGTCAATTTGAGCGCCCAGTCCTTCAGGCAGCATCCGAGGAATATTTTCATAAAATCCGCCACCCGTAATATGTGAAATGCCCTTGATTGTGACGGCTTCCTTTAAAGCTGCAATCGACTTTACATAGATGTTTGTCGGTGTTAACAGGGCCTGCCCGAGTGGTTCGGTCAGTCCTTCATACTGTTCATCTAAAGAAAGACCTTCTATGAGCCGACGAACGAGAGAGTAGCCATTGGAATGGATCCCGCTTGAAGGTAGTCCGATGATGACGTCACCCGCTTCTATCGCATCACCTGTAATGAGCTTAGATCGATCAGCAATCCCAACGGCAAACCCGGCTAAATCATACGTCCCAACCTCATACATGCCCGGCATTTCTGCTGTTTCGCCACCAATTAAAGCAGCACCGGCTGCAACACAACCTTCAGACACACCCGCAACAATGTGTTCAATCATCTCTGGTTCGTTCTTTCCACATGCAATATAGTCTAGAAAAAATAACGGATCTGCACCTTGAGCAACGATATCGTTCACACACATAGCAACGAGGTCAATGCCGATCGTATCGTGTTTATCCTGTTGAAAAGCCAGCTTTAACTTCGTACCGACACCGTCCGTTCCAGACACAAGGACTGGCTCATCGTATTTAAATGAAGCGATGTTAAATAAACCAGCAAACGCACCAACATCCCCAATGACTTCCGGTCGGGCTGTTTTGGCAATATGCTTCTTCATGCGTTCAACCGCTTCATAGCCTTTATGAACATCAACACCAGCTTCTTTATATAAATCCGCCATTTGTCTCCACCTTTTCTCATATAATCTGACCGACTGCTATCTATGAATGCGTTAGTCTTCTGTTATAACCGGATATTGCCCTGTAAAACACGCTTTGCAAATACCTTGATGAATCGTTTTATCTTTCACGATGGCACGTTCTAGTCCTTCTGGGGATAAGTAAGCAATACTATCCGCCTCAATTTCTTCCCCGATGCCAGCAAGTGTATGATTGGCTGCGATGAGCTCTGCTGTCGTCGACATATCAATTCCGTAGTAGCATGGATTGGTCACTGGTGGAGACGCGATTCGTACATGAACCTCTGTCGCACCCGCTTCCTTCAGCATCCGCACAATCCGTCTCGATGTCGTACCACGAACAATAGAATCATCAATCATAATGACCCGCTTTCCAGCAACGATCCCTCTGACTGGGGACAGCTTCATCTTTACCCCTTGTTCACGTAGCTCCTGAGACGGTTTAATAAATGTGCGTCCGACGTAACGGTTTTTGATTAACCCCATTTCATAAGGGAGACCGGCTTCCTCTGCATAGCCAATCGCAGCTGAAATACTAGAATCCGGAACACCGGTTACGACGTCGGCTGCAACGGGCGCCTCTTTGGCAAGCTCAATGCCCATTCTTTTTCGTGACGCATGAACGTTCACATGATTTAAATCACTGTCTGGACGGGAGAAATAGACATACTCCATCCCACAAAGAGCCCGCTGCTGGCGCAAAGCAAAGCGCGTAGACGTCAGCCCCTCATCACTAATCGTAATCAGCTCACCCGGAAGGACCTCGCGCTCGAACGTTGCACCAATTAAATCAAAGGCACACGTCTCAGATGCAACAACATACCCTTCCCCAAGACGACCAATCGATAACGGCCTTATACCGTGCGGATCAAGTGCAACATACATTTTATCCTCAGCCAAAATGATAAAAGCATAAGCACCTGCTAGCTTTTTCAAGGCAGCAACAAGTGTATCTTCAGACAGTGCCTGACCTGAGCGTTTAATCAAATGCGCCAGTAGCTCTGTATCTGCCTGTGTTTGAAAAATACTGCCTTCGCCTTCGAGCTCACCACGGATCGTGTCGGCATTGACGATATTGCCGATATGACTCAGTGCCATACTGCCCGTTTGTGAATGAAACAGATGTGGCTGAACATTGCTATAGCCTGTATCGCCATTCGTCACATAATGCACATGGCCGACTGCTGCTTGCCCAGGCAGACGGTCGAACTGGGCGCGATCAAAAACGTCATTTACGAGACCGACATCTTTGTGCAATCTAATCGTCTGTTTGTCACTGGCTGCAATCCCCGCACCGTCTTGCCCACGATGCTGCATCGCATGCATGCCGTAATACGTCAATTCTGCTGCTTTTTCATGTCCCCAAATTCCAAACATTGAACGCGCCTCGCTTTATCCGTTTATTTCAGCAGTGCTGGAATAGCTTCTTTCCACAATGTGCTGAGTGCTTCTGTTGCTTCATGAATCACTTGCTGTCCATTGACACCAATCTTTATGACTTCATCATCTGTTACATGACCGATGTATTGTGCATCTGACACCATATTTAAAAACGCATCTTTATGCTCTGGCTTAACGGTCACAACAAATCGTGATTGAGTTTCACTGAAAAGCTGAACGACTGGTTCGCCCTCAAGCTCAACATCAAGACCGAGAGATGAATTATGGAAGACACTCTCTGCCAAAGCAACCGCTAGACCACCTTCTGACACATCATGTGCTGACGTAACGAGACCTTTTTTAATAGCTGCTAACAAGGCTTCTTGACGTTTTTTCTCTACCGTTAAATCAATGGCTGGTGCTTGACCTGAATACGCACCATCAAGCAATTTTTGTAGCTCACTGCCGCCAAATTCAGCTTCTGCTTGACCAATCACATAAATCAAATCGCCTGCTGCTTGAAAATGGCTCGGTGTAATATGTTTACGAGATTCATAGAGTCCGACCATACCAATGATCGGTGTCGGATGAATCGCTTGATCGTTAGATTGATTGTAAAGTGACACATTCCCACTAATAACAGGTGTGTCTAATACGTCACAGGCTGCACTGATGCCATCAATGCTTTGTTCCATTTGCCAAAAAACTTCTGGATTTGTTGGATTACCGTAGTTCAACCCGTCTGTTAAAGCAATCGGCTTAGCACCTGATGCGACGAGATTACGCGCGGCTTCAGCAACGGCAATTTTGCCACCTGTTTCAGGATCAAGATAAATGTAGCGTCCATTACAATCCGTCGTCATCGCTATTGCTTTATCATGACCTGGGATTGCCACAACACCTGCGTCTGAACCAGGGCCAACCTCTGTATGCCCTTTCGCAAACGCATCATACTGCCGATACGCCCATTCCTTTGATGCAATCGTTGACTGCTGAAGTAATTGTTTGAATGTGTCAGCCACATTCGATACAGTTGGCACTTTTTGGTCTAACGATTGGAATTCTTGATAATACGTTGCTTCTTGCGCTGGTAAATGATACACAGGTGCTTCTTCCGCAAGTGCATCCACCGGAACGTCCGCAACAACCTCACCGTTATGAACAAGACGGAACACTTTGTCTTCAATTACACGCCCGATGGCCACCGCATGAACATCATGCTTTGCAAACAGATCAATAATTTCTTGCTCGCGCCCTGCTTTAACAACGAGTAGCATACGCTCCTGTGATTCAGATAGCATGAGTTCATAAGCGTTCATATTAGAATCCTTTTGTGGAACATGATCGAGCTGCATTTCAATACCTGTCCCAGCCTTGCTCGCCATCTCACTCGCAGATGACGTAAGCCCAGCAGCCCCCATATCCTGCATGCCAACGAGCGCATCAGAATGAATCACTTCCAGACATGCTTCAATTAAACGTTTTTCTAGCTCTGGATCACCAATTGCAACGGCAGAGCTGCTTGATTCGGATTCGTCTGTTAAATCATCAGAGGCAAACGTTGCTCCGTGGATGCCGTCACGGCCGGTTGCGCCACCCGCATAAATGACCGTATTGCCAACGCCAGCGGCCACACCTTTTTGCATGTCGTCATGATCAAGCAAGCCAACAACCATCGCGTTCACAAGAGGATTTTCCTCATAGCACGCATCAAACTGAATTTCCCCACCGACTGTCGGGACTTCAAGTGTATTGCCGTAATGTGCAATACCACGAACAACTTCTGTAAACAGTTCCTTTGTCCGCTCTGAGTCCAATTCACCAAATCTGAGTGAATTGAGCGCGGCAATTGGACGCGCCCCCATGGAAAACACATCACGAACAATCCCGCCAACACCGGTTGCAGCTGCTTCAAACGGTTCAACTGCGGAAGGGTGGTTATGGCTTTCGATTTTAAAGACAATTGCTTGATTGTCACCGATATCAACAACACCAGCACCTTCACCTGGTCCTTGGAGCACGTGTGGCGCGCTCGTTGGGAACTTTTTCAACAAAGGTTTTGACGTCTTATAGCTGCAGTGCTCGGACCACATAACGGAAAACAGACCGGTCTCCGTCCAATTCGGGCGTCGTTTTAAGATGTCCTTGACCATACCATATTCGTCCTTGCTCAAGCCCATTTCAAGATAAAGTTCATTTTGTTCAATCGACTCTGGTGTTGGAAACTGTTGTTCAGTCATGTGTGATTCCTCCAATTGAGATTATTTTTCGGTCAAACCGATGCGTTCAAATAAGGCATCAACGTTTTTCAAATGATACGTCACATCAAAGCAGGCCTCAATGTCTTCTGGTGATAAGACGTTTGTAACCGCCTCATCCTGTTCAATAAGTGTCTTAAAGTCTGTGCCTGTTTCCCAAGCTTCCATCGCTTTCGGCTGAACAGTGTCATAAGCCGATTCCCGCGCCATGCCTTTGTCAATCAAAGTTAGAAGGACACGCTGAGAGAAAATCAACCCGTGTGTAACATTCAAATTGGCAAGCATGCGCTCTGGGTAAACCGTTAAGTCACGAATGATGCGTGTAAAGCGGCTCAGCATATAATTGAGTCCAATGGTCGTATCAGGAAGAATAATGCGCTCAGCGGACGAATGAGAAATATCCCGTTCATGCCACAATGCCATATTTTCATGTGCGGTAATCATATGCCCCCGAATAACACGGGCCATGCCGGACATGTTTTCTGATCCGATTGGATTGCGCTTATGCGGCATAGCCGATGAGCCTTTTTGACCTTTCGCAAAAAACTCCTCTGCTTCTCTCACTTCTGTCCGCTGTAAATGTCGCACTTCAACAGCCATTTTTTCGATCGTTCCAGCGATGAGTGCTAATGTCGATACGTAAAACGCATGGCGATCACGCTGCAGCGTTTGCGTGGACACTGGTGCTGGCTTTAACCCGAGCTGCTCACATACGTAGCGCTCGACAAATGGATCAATGTTAGCATACGTTCCGACCGCTCCGGACAATTTGCCGTATTCAATATGATCAGCAGCTAGTTCAAACCGTTCCAGCTGACGCTTCATTTCTTCGTACCAAAGCGCGAGCTTCATCCCAAAGGTCGTCGGCTCTCCGTGAACGCCGTGCGTCCGTCCAATCATCACTGTATGCTTTTGCTCAACAGCCTTTTTCGCCAATACGTCAATCAGCTCTGTGAGGTCCTTACGTATAATGGCGTTCGCCTGCTTTAAGACATATGATAAGGCTGTATCAACGACATCTGTTGAGGTTAAGCCGTAATGCACCCATTTCCGCTCAGTCCCAAGGGTTTCAGATACAGCTCTTGTGAATGCAACAACGTCATGACGTGTTTCTGCTTCAATTGCTTGTATGCGTTCTACATCAAAAGAGGCACGTTCACGTAATGCTTTTACATCTTCACGAGGGATAACGCCTAATTCAGACCACGCCTCACATGCAAGCAGCTCCACCTCAAGCCATGCCTTATATTTATTGTCTTCTGTCCAAATCGCTCCCATTTCAGGGCGCGTATACCGTTCAATCATCAAATGTCCTCCTTCAGTATGTCTTGTTGCTGTTTAATTTCATCTATTGTATTTGCGACAAATGTTACATGCCCCATTTTTCGTTTTGGCTTTGCTTCTTCTTTCCCATATAAATGAACATGTCCGAATGTATGATCAGCTAACACTTTTTTCGCTGTTTCCAGCGTGTCACCCAATATATTGAGCATGATCGCTGGCTGTAATAGCTTGATGTCCATCAGTGGCAACCCACAAATGGCCCGGATATGCTGTCCGAACTGTGATATATTACACGCTTCAATCGTGTAATGCCCTGAATTGTGCGGACGCGGTGCCATCTCATTAACGTAAATGTCCTCGCCTGAGACGAACAATTCAATCGTAAACGTGCCGACAATGTTCAATGCATCGCCAATCTGTTTGGCACATGCTTGGATCTTTTCCTCAACCCGTTTACTGACTGAGGCAGGTGCCGTCGTTTGATGCAGAATATGGTCACGATGCTCATTTTCTGCTAGCGGGAAAAACTGTATGTCACCCGTTTGACTTCTCGTAAACACGACAGAAACCTCTTTATCAAATGTCACCCAGCTTTCGATAATACAGTGACCGTTCGCCTCTGCAAATGCAATTGCTGCTTCGCGGTCTTCAGGGCCTGCAAGCTTCAGCTGCCCTTTTCCGTCATAACCGCCACGACACGTCTTTATGACAGACGGAAAAGAGATATCATTTAACGCCTCGCGACATTCGGAACCGTTATGCACGATCACAAAAGGGGAAACTGGAAGTCCCAACCGCTTCATGAGTTGTTTTTCCTTCTCACGATTTTGTGTAACAGCAAGTGGCTCAGCCCCTTGTGGGAGCTTGCCTTCTGCTTCAATAAGAGCGGCAGCCTCAAGGTCAACATTTTCAAATTCATATGTAACAACATCACTTTCAGCCGTTAACGCCTTGATCGCTTCTAAATCGGCATAAGCTGCTGTAATCTGTTGATCCGCAACCTGTGCTGTTGGGCAATTTGGCGTTGGATCAAGGACGACAACCTGATAGCCCATATATTTAGCCGCAATGGCCATCATGCGTCCGAGCTGACCGCCGCCAATAATGCCAATCGTTTGTGACGGAAGAATGACGTTACTTTTCTGCAAGCTGATCCCTCATTTCCGTTACTTTTTCGGTCATCGATTGGTGATAAGCGGATAACTGCTGTGCGATGCTGTCATCAAACGCAGCTAGCATGCGTCCAGCAAATAAAGCAGCGTTAATGGCACCCGCCTTGCCGATTGCCATCGTAGCCGTTGGAACACCACCGGGCATTTGTACAATCGATAATAACGAATCCATACCGTTTAAAGCTTTACTTTGCACCGGAACGCCGATAACTGGCAATGACGTTTGTGATGCAACCATTCCTGGCAAATGCGCCGCCCCACCCGCACCAGCAATAATCACTTTTAGACCGCGTGCTTGGGCGGTTTTTGCATATTCAAACATATCATCAGGCGTTCTATGTGCCGAGATCACTTCTTTTTCATACGTGATGCCGAGCTCGTCTAACGTACGACATGTGTGGGACATCGTTTCCCAGTCTGATAGGCTTCCCATAATGACACCAATTTGTTTCAAAATGAATCCCTCTTTTCACATATTGTTCGCCTTTTCATGGTTTTCATGACAATAAAAGCAATAAAAATGTCTATTCGTCTCCCTCAATATGAGAGAAGATGAATAGACAACATACAGCCACACCATGAACTGGCGGCATATCTCGTTTGGTCATCCTCCCTCATAGTCTGGCATTTACGGTGCCAGGTAGAAACTTTCAGGCCATATTCCTGAGGTTATATGAGGTCGTTTATATTTTTCTATCATTAGCGTAACAGAAACGCATTATAATCGTCAACTAAAAAACGAACATAAAACCATTTTAAAACATCAATGTTCGTGTTTTACTCGGATGAATGGGATTTGTTAGCATTTTTTTGTGGTTCCGCTGCATTTTTAGCGATATTCGTTGTATCCTGTTCACGTGTTTGCTGTGCGTTCTGACGCTTCTCCTCTAAATGCTTTTCGTTCGCTTGAACAGCTTCCTCCATTGGTGACATTGTCTTTGTTGACGGTTGTGGTTTTGACGCCGGCTTAGTCGTCGTGCTCGTTTGTCTTTTTTTCGGATTGAACAAGCGCCCTTTACGAACCTGCTTGACCCAGAAGCCACCGTGAATGTGCTTCGGTTCATATGAAATAACGAATGCTTTTGGATCGATGTTCGTTATCGTTTCATACAATGACCGTTCATACTTTCGCGGTGTTAGTATTTCCATTGCCAAGCGATCACCGTCCATCCCATAAGCGAACCAGCTCGTCACTCCGTACCCTTTATCACGAAGCTGACGTGTAAAGTCTATATTCGGATTTGAGGAAATCACATTAACGGTAATATAACCTAAAGCAAGCTTTTCTTCAATTTTAGTCCCAACAATGACACCAAGACCGAAACCGACTGCATAAGCGATGATATTTTGTATTTGGTCAAGGTTATCAAGGACGAGCCCAAGTCCTAATACGTAGACAACCATCTCAACCATACTGATCATGGCGGCCAAATAACGACGTCCTTTTAATGTAAGAATCATACGGATCGTCGAAAACGAAACGTAAACGATATTAATAACAAGAATAATGACGACCATGACATAGGCATTATCGAACAAACTGACCAATCCTTCCTTTACATGTTTCATTAATTACATTGTATACAGCACGCTTAATGCTCATTCCCGAAATGTCATTCATGTATGCATTTAACGATTGGAAAATATTTAATTCTACCGCGCGGTTTGTTATGACGCTGCATGTCATTCTTTATTGTATTGCGTATTTTCTCTCGCCCTTTATCATCACTACCATATGACTGTGACCTATCGGTTAGGGCCGAAAACGCGTTTGTCACTGGACGTTTCGATTCCTTGTAGCCGTTTATCTAAGGTACGTTTCCAATTTTCCGCAAGTCGGTCACATGACGCCAATGCTCTCGTTTGATCGATGTCCTTTTTCCCCTCATACATAACTCGGTTAGACGCCGCGATCGTCCATTCTTCATAAGGACGGTCTAAAAGCTCAAACACATCACCCGCCTGCACATATCCCGACTTGAGCACGCGATAATACCAGCCGGTTTTACCAGAATGCTGAATCCGGAGTGCCATATCAAGAATACGGAACCTCCGCGCAGGCTTCCAACACGGGCGACGCGGCTGTGACACTTGAATAACCGCTTCACCACATTGGTACGTATCACCAATACATACCGTTGTTTCATCCATATGGATCACAGAGAAATTTTCTCCCATCGCACCTGGGAACATGACCTGATCATCCCGTCCAAGCTCCTCTTGCCAATCACGATAATGTTGAGCTGGATATGCGAAAACCGCCTTCTCTGGTCCGCCGTGATTTTTCTTATCGGCGACTTCATCCCCAATAAAGCCTGTTTCACTCAGCCAAACAGCCGTTTGAACAGGTGTTTTAAACATACCGCTTGTCCAAGGACGATCCATTTTATCCGTACTATGCGGATCTCCTAATTCTTTTACTTTACCTATATACAATTGATGTATAGACGGATTGTGCATCATGTCACCTTCAATATAATTATGATATAGTAAACAATAAGGCATTCAATGAAATTCTACAATATATATCGTACGTTTTTTAAGGTATTTTTAAAGGAGGTGCTCTATTGGCACATACAACACACGCAACATTTGCCGGCGGCTGCTTTTGGTGCATGGTCAAGCCATTTGATCAATGGGACGGTGTCCATCGCGTCATATCTGGTTATACGGGTGGAGAGCTCGTCAATCCAACCTACGAAGATGTAAAAACCGGCACGACCGGACATTATGAAGCGGTTCAAATCACCTTTGATCCTAGCATCATTTCCTATGAAACGATTCTAGATGTCTATTGGCGACAAATTGATCCGACAGACGATGGTGGTCAATTTCATGATCGAGGTGCCGCCTATCGTACCGCTATTTTTTATCACGATTCCGAGCAACACAGACAAGCGACAGCTGCAAAAGCTGCACTTGAACAAAGTGGGCGATTCTCCAAACCGATTGTGACAAAGATTTTACCTGCAACGACATTCTATCCTGCAGAAGCTGCACATCAAAACTTTTATCAAACACATGCCGATGTCTATGAAGAGGACCGTGCCAAATCCGGACGGGATGAATTTATTCAAGATACATGGGACGATTGATCGCTTATCATCACTGATGTACAGAGAACGTGCGTGTACATCGGTTGCCAGCTCACTGGCTATGGATATCCATCATGCGCGCCCTTTGGATGTTGATCCCAGCATTCAAGTGATTTTTCAACACGATTTTAATCAGACATGACCACATTGATGTGTCTGTAAGGAGCGGAATACGTTGTCAAAAAAGGACTCATTAACACCACTGAAAATGTTGTTGTTTAGCTTTCATGCGACGAACACGATCATTATCAGCTTCCTGCCATTATATTTAAAAGCAAAAGGACTAAATGCAACCGAAATTGGCTGGGTACTTGCCGTTGGACCACTTGCATCGATCTTCTCTCAGCCTTTTTGGGGCTACATGAGTGATAAGTATAAAACCGTTAAACGGATTCTACTCATCTGTATTATTGGACTCATCATGAGTAGTATTGTCTTTTTCCAAATGAATGGTTTATTAGCCATCCTCATTATGGGTGCGGTCTTTTACTTCTTTACATCGCCAATCGGCGGACTCGGTGACAGCCTTGCTCAAAGACGGGCGCACGATCTCGGTGTATCATTCGGTACGATTCGCACATGGGGATCAATTGGCTTTGCTACATCCTCGTTAATCATCGGTGAATTTTTACGCCGAACAGATATTGAGTATATGATTTATCCGTATTTATTTTTTGGTGTCATCGCCCTGATCATTACGTTTCGCTTAAAAGATGTTGAAGTCGATTCAGATCCAATTCAATTAAAGGACGTTAAGCAATTATTACAAAATAAACCTTTTATTCTATTTATGCTCTTTATGATGCTCTTAACGATTACCCACCGGACAAATGATAGTTTCATCGGTTTATATATTGCTCAACTCGGAGGCGGCGAAGAACTCGTCGGACTATCTTGGTTTGTGAGCGTCATTAGTGAAGCTGCTATTTTTGCAACAGCAGGCTTGTGGTTTCGTAAATACCATCCGATCGTTTTCGTTATTATTTCAGGTGCGTTCTATAGCTTGCGTTGGTTTTTATTCGCAGCGGCTAGTAGCCCAGTAGAAATTATCGGATTGCAATTTTTACACGGATTAACATTTGCGATTTTCTATCTCGCTTCTTTCGACTATATCAGCCGATTAATCCCGAGGTTACTTCAGTCAACTGGACACCTCGTCTATTATTCCGTGTTTTTTGGTATATCGGGTATTATCGGATCACTTGCTGGCGGCGCAATCATCGATGCCTTTGACGCGCCCACCTTATACTTCGGCATGGGCTGTCTTGCCACTGTCGGAACGATTGCACTTACCATTTATCATATTCTTCCATGGGGCAAACGCGCACCACATCAATAATTGGATAGACAAACGGCACTTCCGAAAACGTACGGAAGTGCCGCTTTTTATATGAATCTATATGGATTATTAGCTTAAAAAGATAAAGTAGAGAACAAAGATGCCGAACAATACATACATCGCAGGATGAATATCTTTTGCTCTGCCCTTCAACAGCATCGTAATCGGATAGAAAATAAACCCGATCGCAATCCCGGTTGCAATGCTGTAGCTTAGTGGCATCATAATAATCGTTAAAAAGGCAGGAACAGCTGTTTCAAACTCGTCCCAGGCAATATTTTTCAAAGAGCTGGACATAAGAACACCGACGATGATTAATGCAGGTGCCGTCACTTCTGCTGTTACAACGCTTAACAATGGTGAGAAAAAGAGTGCCAACAAGAAGAATCCAGCTGCAACAACTGATGTAAAGCCTGAACGACCACCAGCACCAACACCTGCCGTTGATTCGATGTATGCTGTCGTCGTTGAAGTACCAAAAATAGAACCAGCAACAGTTGCTGCTGAATCAGCGAACAATGCTTTTCCAGCACGTGGCAGCTTGTTGTCCTTCATCAAACCAGCTTGTGTCGCAACTGCAACAAGTGTTCCAGCTGTATCAAAGAAGTCAACAAATAGGAATGTCAGAATAACAACGAGCATTTCCAATGTGAAAATATCACCGAAATGAAGGAACGCTTGTCCAAATGTTGGTGCAACACTTGGTACGGAGCTCACAATTCCACCAATACCATTCGGTGCATCAATCAGACCTACAAGAATACCTACTAAAGCCGTTAAAATCATTCCGTAAAAAATACCGCCTCTAATGCCAATCGTCAGCATAACAACAGATACAACGATGCCGAAAATAGCGAGCAACACAGTTGGGGACGTTAATTGTCCAATTCCTACAAGCGTGTTCGGATTATCGACGACAATACCAGCATTTTGCAGACCGATAAAGGCAATATAAACACCGATACCGGCACCAACAGCCATTTTTAAGTTAGCTGGAATGGCATTGATGACTTTTTCACGTAAGCCCGTCAATGTAAGAGCGATAAAAATAAGTCCAGAAGCGAGCACACCAGCCAAAGCCGTTTGCCATGGAATACCGTGGCCGAGGACAACCGTAAAAGCAAAAAATGCATTCAATCCCATACCTGGTGCTAAAACGATCGGATACTTGGCAATAACCCCCATAAATAGAGAACCAACAGCGGCTGCAACAGCTGTCGCAACAAATACCGCATCAGCATCCATACGTGTCATACCCTCAGGTAATGTCTCTCCAGCGAGGCTCAAAATGGCTGGATTTACAAATAGAATATACGCCATTGCCAAAAATGTTGTCATACCCGCCATAAACTCTGTTCGGTAGTTTGTACCTAACTCATCGAATTGAAAATACTTTCTCATGTTGTTCTGTTCCTCCTAAAAATATAATAAATACGTGGCGATCAGTGTGCTCTCGTATGCGTGATAGACCGGTCACATCCCGGCTTAATAAAAAAATAAGTGCTTACGATGAAATAACTATCACGCGTTACAGTACGGAAAATGGTCGGCTTAACGGAAATCGTCCGCTCGGATGCTAAAAAGCAGGGCGCTTTGCGGAATTCCGTGCGCCCTTTGCGGAATAACAGCGCCGCTTTGCGGAATTTCAAGCACCCTTTGCGGAATAACAGGACCGCCTTGCGGAATTCTGAGCACTCTTTGCGGAATAACAGCGCCGCTTTGCGGAATTTCAAGCACCCTTTGCGGAATAACAGGACCGCCTTGCGGAATTCTGAGCACTNCACCCTTTGCGGAATAACAGGACCGCCTTGCGGAATTCTGAGCACTCTTTGCGGAATAACAGCGCCGCTTTGCGGAATTTCGAGCACGCTTTGCGGAATTCCGAGCGCCCTTTGCGGAATAACAGCGCCGATTTGCGGAATTCTGAGCACCCTCCCTGAAAAACAACGGCCATTTACGCGCACACACTGAAAAACAAAAAAAGCACCCCAGCCCTGGGATGCTCTACATAAATGTGCAAGAAAAAACAGTCGAACACAAAAGCTGCTGTCACGAAAAAACAGCGCTTATGTCGTCTATGTCATCTTGCGTAGTCGGATCATTTACGGTAATCCGGTAGAGACTTTGGGCCATATCCCCTAAATTATACGCAATCGTATGAAGTTGAAAGATGCTTTTAGATTGTGCTGTCTACCAGCAAAAAAGTCGTTTCTCAAAAGCATAGTCATATATTACTATGGTCCAAACTAAAAAGCAACCCCTAAACGAACAATAAATAAAAATTTAAGTTTAATGTTCGGATTTTAGTGATCATCCGCACAAAATCTATGATCTACATTCGGAATTATATGGAGATGCTTAATGGATGTATCAACGATTTTAAGCCATTTGCCGAAAGATAACAACCTCTATTTTATGAAAAAATATGCCGGAACATCTATTATAACGTCGATAACAGCGCATCCAGGCTCTATGCACCGCTTTTATCCGTCATATAAAATCCTATCTGTTCTCATGCTCTCCGCCGAAAGAAATCTTCTAATCTATTCATAAACGTTTGTGTTGCTAAACTTAAATACTTATCCTTGCGATAAATGATATTTAAATCTCTAATGGGGGAGTCCTTGATTTCAACCGCGCGAATATCTAACGCTTGAAAGCTATCAATCAATTGGCTCGGTTGAATTGTCGCCCCAATCCCTTCATTGACAAGCTGAAACAAGGAAGTTGCTGACCCCGTTTCCATAATTGGCTTGATAGACAGATCATGCTCTTTTCCCCACATCTCGATTAAATCACGACCATAAAACCCTTTCGGATACATCACTAAAGGAATATGACGCAAATCTTGTGGTGAGATCAGTGTTTTACGAGCGAATTCATGGTCGCTATGAACATAAAGACTATACGTTTCTGTATAAAACGGAGTTTGGTGTAAACGGGTATCTGAATGATCCGCTAATCCAACACCAATATCCACTTCATTGTTAAGCACTTTATCTATAATATCGATGGACGGAATCACTTGAACATTCGTGTTGGGGAATGCCTTGTGAAAATCAACTAACAAAGGTGTTAAGCGATAATCTAAATCAGACGGTAACACAGCGACTCGTACATTTCCTGCGTGATAATCTCTAAGATCTGCTATCGCTTCTTTGGCATGATCAAGCTGCTGAAACATTTCTAAAGCATAGCGTTCGAGAACCGTGCCAGCTTCGGTTTTGACAGTCTTTTTGCCAATTCGATCAAACAATGGGACACCAACTTCATCTTCTAGCACACGTATTTGTTGACTTAACGTAGGCTGAGAAATGCCAAGCTTATATGCTGCCTCCGAAAAATGAAGCTCGCGACACAGCATAAGAAAATAGTGCAGTTGTCTAATCTCCATCTTTTCCACCCTTCCATAGTCCGGAACTATCGTTCATATAGAAAAAATAGTATTGATCTATCGTTAATTTCATACTAAACTATATGAATCAATAAAGAAAGCAGGTCGTATCATGCGAACGTTCTATCTTATCTTAGTCATCTTTTTTCTTTCGTTAAATTTAAGACCATCTATTACATCTGTCGGTCCGTTGCTCGATATCATCCAAACTGATTTGGGAATGAGCGGGGCGGCAGCGAGCTTAATTACATCTGTTCCCGTTTTTTGTATGGGGATATTCGCTTTACTCTCCATTAAATTAAGCAAACGGTTAGGAATTGAAAAATCTTTACTAATTGCAATGGCACTCATTTTTATCGCAACACTTTTTCGAGGATTTATTGGAAGCAGCTGGGTGTTAATTTCAACATCACTATTTACTGGCATCGGAATTGGTATTGCCGGTCCACTCATTGCAGGATTCATCAAGAAGCATTTCCCTGATCAGCTTGGTGTTACGAGCGTATATTCTGTATCCATGGTCATCGGAGCATCGGTTGCAACAAGCTTTTCAATCCCTTTATTCCAAATGTTTAACGAATCATGGCAATCAGCATTAGGCTTTTGGAGCATTTTAGCCGTCATCGCAGCTTTATTACTTTTGCCTATTTTAATAAAACAAAAAGAAGTTAACGGGACGGCCACCACACCAACAGCCCCATCTTTACGAATTACGAATAAACGCGTTTATTTATTCATGTTATTTTTTGGCTGTATGGCATCTATTTTCTATACCATTACCGCGTGGTTAGCACCTTTTGTTCAAGCAACGGGAATGACGTATTCACAATCAGGCGTCCTCCTAACCGTGTTCACGGTCATTCAAATACCAATTAGTTTTCTAGTACCTGCGATCGTTGCAAGAACAGGTAACAGGAAAATGTGGTTACTCATCTGCAGCTTTGCAGAGCTAATTGGTATTGTGCTATTAATGGGGCATTTTTCCCCTTGGGCTGCGACAGTATTTCTAGCAATTGGAGCTGGTGGTCTGTTTCCTCTCGCTTTGCTCATTCCTATTGAAGAAGCAAAAAGCATCGATAACGCCACAACCTGGTCTGCTCAAATGCAGTTTGGCGGATTTTTATTAGGCGCTGTTGGACCATTATTTTTCGGTCTCACTTTAGATGTATTCAATAGCTACACGCCATCATTAGCAATTATACTCATGACAATCATCGTAATGATCTTTGCGATTATAATGCTCGAGAAGAATAAGTCATATGAAACGAATTAGATTTAAGGACGTTTATTAGATCTATACTTAAAGTCAAATTGCAACTTTATAAGTTTAAGACGGCTATGCTAATGTCGTTATCTAATTGCCCCCTTCCGGTTGTACAACTGTGGAGGGGGTTTGATATGCCACGAAAAAACGAGCAGTAGAACTCATTTGAAACAAATAATCTAAACATATGATGTTGTATAAATATAATTATTTTTGGAGGCCATCATACGTTCATCTACTTTCTACATTGTAGATTATAAAGCAGATAAAATTTAAAAATAAATTTGACGATATGCTAAATTCCCATCAGTTCAAGCAGTTCTCGCTCATTGGCCACAAGGTCCTGGACAGTATAATGATCCAGTACAGAAAAAAAGGCATGCAAGGCTTCGTTCAAGGCGTGTTTCAACGTGCATCCTGGGGATATCACACAATGATTGGTCTCTGTATCAAAGCATTCTAAAATCGTAAAGTCCCCCTCCAGCATACGTACAAGCTTCCCCACATTCATATCTTCAGCCGGAAGCGCCAGCCGTATCCCGCCATTGCGACCGCGAACCGATTCAATCAGTTCAAGTTTCGTCAGCTCGTGCACAATTTTACCCAAGTGATGCGTGGAAATATCATACACATCGGAAATTTCTCTAATGCTTGCAAGTTCACCATCCTGCTTCATTGCAGTAAAGATCAGTACACGTAGCGCGTAATCCGTATATTTTTTTAAATTCATAAGAAGCGACCCCCTAAGTACCCTCTTCACATAATTGTAACACACACCTTCTTTTACCCTATTGAGATAGTGTTTATCCCAATGTACAATAAACATGTATTCAAAATACATGTTTAAAACTAAAGGAGTGTATCGTTATTATGACAACGCAAACCACCTCCAAATTGGACAATGAGACGAAAGCAATCATTCAAGCAACAGTACCTGTTTTACAAGAGTATGGAAACCAAATTACCAAACGCTTTTATGAACTAATGCTCGGAAATCATCCTGAATTAAAAAACATTTTTAACATGACCAACCAACGTAAAGGTGACCAGCCCAAGGCACTTGCCAACACTGTATACGCCGCTGCCGCCAATATTGACAACTTAGAAAATATTCTTCCTGTTGTGAAGCAGATTGCCCATAAGCACAAAAGCCTCAACATTAAGCCAGACCAATATCCAATCGTAGGCAAGTACCTACTGCTCGCAATTAAAGATGTGCTCGACGACGTGGCTACAGACGACATCATGGAAGCATGGGAAAAAGCTTACGCCGTGATTGCCGATGTATTTATTAGCGTTGAAAGAGATATGTATCAAGAGACTTTGAACAAAGTCGGCGGTTGGACAGATTTTCGAGACTTTAAAGTGGTAAAAAAAGCTGTGGAAAGCGACGTCATCACATCCTTCTATCTTGAACCCGTGGACGGAAAGCCATTTCCATCTTTTGAACCTGGTCAGTATATTACCGTTAAAGTCAATGTCGATGGCTCGCCGTACACACACTTACGCCAATACAGCCTGTCCTGCTCACCCGAAGAGGGCTATTACCGCATCTCCGTAAAACGTGAAGACGGTGTGAACGGACTGCCTAACGGAGTTGTTTCAACCCATTTGCATAACAACGTCCATGTGGGAAGTATTCTTCCGATTAGTGCACCATCAGGAGACTTCTTCTTAGACCAAACAGATCAGCGTCCCTTGGTGCTTATGAGTGGCGGTGTCGGACTAACTCCTATGATGAGTATGCTTGAAACCGCCGTCTGCACGCAACCTGAACGTGACATCATCTTTGTTCATGCCGCCCACTCCAGCATTCTTCATGCCATGAAAGACCGTGTGGTTGAAATTAGCGAGAAACATCCAAACGTCAAACATTACGTTATATACAGCGATCCCTGCGAAGGTGATCAGTGCGACAAAGTGGGTCATATTGATGCTGAATGGCTTCACAATCTCCTCCCAACCAATGATGCTGCATTTTACTTCTGTGGGCCAAAAGGTTTTATGCGGACAGTCTACCACATCTTGAAATCTTACAATGTAAGTGACACTGATATTCACTTTGAGATCTTCGGACCTGCTGAAGACATTACAGACTATTGATTAACGGCCTAGATTACAAACAGATGGTGGTTATGGTGCGTTAAAAGAATGTATTACGTCTTACTAACCGGCAGCAAAAAATGAAGATACTTCACCAAAGAATCTACTCACTCTCATTACCTACGTAAAAGGTCAAAAACAAATAATGCAATGTAAATAAAGCGAAGAGCCGAGCCCCTTATGAGGGGCCAGCTCTTCTGCAAGTATTTCCACTTTATAACGTTTTTTTGATTTAGAACAGGTAGAGCATACTAAAAAAACGATTAGAGTAAATAATATAGTTTCAAATTAGCAGTAACAGTCGTATATATTTTTAACTCTTGATACACAATTCATACCATTTATAAGCGGACATCAGCCAGTTTCCATACTGCTTATTACGCTTGTTCCATTCGCTTCCGCTTACTTCGCCACATCACTGCAACACCTAAAATGAGGAGAAGGCCTCCGACACTCAACCACGAATACATCGATGTTGCTGTGGATGGAAGTTTATCACCTTTCTGTTCGTTCTCCTTGTCTGGCAAAGCTGTAACATCCGAAGAATCATCTGTTTCTTTTTCCTTTTTTATTGTATCTTTTTCTTCCTGTTCCTCGTCTGGATCCTCTTCTTTCGGAGCGTCTTTTTCTTGTTCTGTCACATTTACCTGTATGGTTGCAAAAAGATTGTTCGGGTTCCATACATCCTCTGATAATTTCCCAATAAACATGTATTCTCCCGCTTTGTTACCATCATATGGTGTCGTCTCACTCGCTTTCCATGTAACAGGTACTTCTAAAGTACTTTCATCACTAAATGTCACTTCGATAGTTGTTGGGAGGTCTAGTTCTGAAATATCTGTTCCATAGGCAACCGTCATATCGTCTATATCTGCAATCTCCGTTACAAATGGAGCTATGACTTCTCCTTCTTCGACAACAACTTCAATACTTACCGTTAAATTCTGCGGATTTTCCAGGCCATCTCGTGCAACTAGCTCCCCTTCAAACATATACATGCCGGCTTTGTTAGCATCATAATTTGGAGTGCCCTGATCCCAAGTAACATCCATTTGGAATGTCTTGTCGTTAGCTGTTAGCACTTCCACTGTTTCTGGCAAACCAATCTCTTGAAATGGTGTCCCGAATTCAACTGATATATTTTCAGGTGAAACAATTTCGGTAATATCTACTGGAATTGGCGTGAAGCCATATCCGTACTCTTTCGCATACGTCTCTGTTGTCGAACTTAAATAACCAATCAATGTAAGATCTTCCGCATGATCGACATTTTCTTTAAACACATCTTCACGGTCGTCGTCAAGCAGTATGTCTGCATTAAGAATTGTAACTTCTGTAAGGTTATTACCACGAAATGCCCCTCTCATCACACTGTGGACACCTACCGGAAGTGTTAAAGTTGTTAATTTATTATGAGAAAACGCAAAAGAGCTAATCGTTTTTAAGCTTTTCGGAAGCTCTATTTGTTCTAATTGGTTATAACCAAATGCCCCGCTCCCAATCGTTTCTATCCCCTCAGAAAGCGTAAGTGTTGCAATATCATTGGCATAAAAAACACGCCAACCCATTGATACTACATTTCCAGGGATTGTCAATTCGGTCAATGCATTGTATGAGAATGCAAGTGTCTCAATCCTTTCAACACCATCTGGAAGGGTAACACTGGTCAATCCTTTACTTCTAAACGCTTCCTCTCCGATTGCTGTAACAGTTAAATGATCATCACCAATTTCAGCAGGAATGACTAAATCTGTATCTGTTCCTGTATAACCTGTAATTGTCGCTGTACCATCGCCATTATCAGCAAATATAAATTCCGGTAACGCTTCAAAACTGTACCCGTTTATATTTGCATGTGCTTCAGTTGTTGAATTTGGGTAACCGACAAGAGTAAGGTCTGCAGCATCTGCAACATTACCTGCAAATATATTGGTATCTTCAAATACCGGATTTGAGTTATACAGCGTTACTCTCGTTAAATTATTATTTCGGAATGCACCTGTACTAATCGATTCAACTTGTGCAGGAATCTCTAAATTCTCTAGCTGATTACCAAAAAAGGCGCGCGTCTTAATCTCCGTTAATGAATCTGGTAAGACCACTTCCACTAACTCATTATCTCTAAACGCTTCATTCTGAATACTTTCAACACCTTCTGGAATATGGACGGATTGAATCGAATTGCCAGTGAAGGTACTTCCTGCAATAATCGTTACGCCTGTTGGTATAACAACTTCTGTCAACGCGTTACTTCCAAATGAAAAACTACTAATTTCCGTTACACTCTCTGGAAAGTTGATTTCCGTTAGATGATTATTATTAAATGCCCATGAACCAATCACTTCTAAACTCTCTGGCAGCGCAACAGATGTTAATCCCCCATTACGGAATGCACTATTCCCGATCGTGGTAACAGTTAAATTTTCATCACCAATTTCAGCTGGAATTACTAAATCTGTATCTGATCCTGTATAACCTGTAATGATCGCTGTACCGTCTCCATTATCATAAAATGTATACTCTGATATTGCGTCGACATTACGTGAAGATTCAGTGGTTGATTGTTGAACAGCTTGTAATTCTCTCTTCTCTGTTCCTTCGCTGCTGTCTACTTTTGGTGCTTCTTTCTCAACATTTTGTGGCATTTCCTCTGACGGATGAGTCTGAGATTCCTCCAATTCTTCCGTTAAAGTCGTTTCTTCTGATTCCTCAAGATGTGCGTCTTCGTTACTGATTGTTTTTTCTTGTTCGTTTACTGCCTCTACATCACTGGTTTTTCCTTGCTCTTTCACTGTTTCTATCGTTTGATGTGTTTCATCTGCTTCTGTTTCAACAGACGCTTCCTCTTCTTCTTTTGTATGAGTCACTTCTTCCTCATCTACAACTTCTTCATTTGAATTTTGTTCTGTTTCAACTGCTGCTACATGTACGCCCATTTGACCAGAACTAAAAACGAGTACGATACACAATAGCATCAAGATGCTACGATGCATGTGTTTCCGATAATTCCATCCCCAATTACTGTTCTTCATTTTTACATAACTCCTTTTACTTCATTGTTAACCATCGTAATGCTTGATGTTCATTAAGATTCTTCCGCATTTTTAGCATAAGGCAGTACAACTTGTGTTAGCTCGTCTTCCTATCGGTATTGCTTATGAAAATACTTATTGTTTCATCTTCTCTTAGAGATTTCATGAAAGTGTCCGTTATCTTCTTCTAAATTTACGGTATGCCCTTGTCTTTCTCATCTCCAAAAATCGTTTCGAAGCGCTTAACTAAGAAAATACAAAGCAATAATACAACCTCTAATGCTTTTAGATCTTTCACCCCTCCCTTGTTTTTTGAAGTACGATTGATAAAGTTTTTTCTTTTTCTTATGACAATACCGTTTTTTCATCATATAAGACTAACGTTAAATCAACGTTAAATAAGAATAATTCGATTAGCTTGTCTGAAAGAGAAAAATGTATCATGGTAAAAGAAAACAAAAAAGAGATATTACTTTTACACAATATCCCTCATTTATATCCGTTTTCTCTTGCGGAATTTTTGCGGAGAACCTATTCATTGTACGTACCATTGAAATGCAGTCAAATCAACGTTTTCACTTCAAATGCTCTTAGTGAATTACTCCCACTCAATAACATTTGAAAATAATTAGAGTTGATTTGATGTGCTTTAAGTTTGTATAGAGACTTGAAAACTTTCACTCCATATAGTAATGTAGATATGTAGATATGTAGATATGTAGATTTATATTCGAAATGCTTAGGAGGTTTCAGCTATGGAACAAAAAGAAAAAAAAAGACGCCAAGTAAGTTTTAATATCGACGACAACCTATACACAGAATTCAAGAAACTAATGCTAGAAGACAGAACTACCCCCACAGCATACATTACTCGTTGTATTAAAGAACGAGTAGATCGCGGTTCAGAAAACAATAAGGAGGGAAATTAAATGTTGACAGTTAAACAATTAGATTATGCCTTTAACTCTGCTCTAAATGTTGTAACCTTCAAAGGTGGTTTTGATTCATTTAAATTCAGAAAGGGATTTGATGAAGCTACGAATATCTCAATTGAAGACAAAGAAGAAATTATGAAGTACCTCGAAAATAAAATTCCAAAAAGTAGTGAAGAATATCAGTTGGTACGCAAGCAAATAAATCATAATGAATTTTTATCAACCGACTATTATGAAAATCCACACCCAAGAAAGTTTAGAGGTACTTACGCCCCTGTTATTTTAAAAACTTTTGCTGGAATAATGTCACTGGTTATTGAACAGAAAGGAGAATTAACACGCCAATAAGAATAACTGATCTACGAATTGACCCAAAATCTTCGGGGGAAACAATGCTTCTTGTGGATATTTCACCAAGTTACGAGTATAAGGACGGTGAGAGAACTGGCAAATTAGAAGGTTACCGCTATTCAGTTGTTCTCCCTGCTCACAAAATGGAAAAGTTAGGTGTGAAAGTCCTAAACAAAACACCTTGAGAAAGGAGAAGTAATCCCAATTCGTACAATTATCCAATTCACTAATTTAGAGGTGGGCTCTTACTTCTCCAAAACTCAAGGTGCAAGTGTCACTGCTAAAGCGGATAATGTATCATTTATTACTGATGCAGAATGAAGAATCGCAACCAATTTAAAATAGTATCCTGTTAAACAAAAAAAGATCATTTTAGATTATATTTCTGTATCACCGCTACACTAAGTGCAACCTGGGGGGAGAGAACTAGTACCCTTACCCTTAATTTTCTTCACTCTAACTTATCTGTACTATGGTTTATACCTATGGTATATCAAATTTTTAAAGTGTGGCAATGATATATAAACAAACAAAAACAATTGACTAAAATCGTCGAAAAAATACTACTTTTCTTCCTCAAATCAAATAACCTCTTTCAAACCGAAATAGTCAAAAAATACGATAACAACAAAATAATAAAAGAAAAGATAGTTTACAATTCTGCTATCCTTGGTTACATAGTCACATTTGAATAATTTATCATTAGAGCATATAAACAGGGCGATATTTTTAGCGATGAAATGAATGAATTTGACACTTCCCTTTGCGCCCTACTCGATTTACCACTTAAAAATAAAATTGATACTATCAGCTATTGCGATTATATTTTCAGTTGCCACAAAGACAACCGAATTATTATCACAAGTAAAGAGCCAGACTACAACAGTACAACTCTGTTATCCCTAAGTAGTAAATTTAAATGGGATATTCCGAAATAACTATTTTTACTTTTGACAGGTTATAACAGGTTTCATATGATACTATCTAACCCTCATTCTTCGCCCCACAATACACGTATCACAATCCTTTTAAAACCACAACTTATCTACTTACAATATACAAAGAAAAGAAGCTATCCAAAATCTATAGGCAGCATATTTTTGAAAAATATAAAGTTAATGAGGTAAGAAATATGCTTATTATAAACCATTTAACAAATTTCGCCTTTTCTGTATACCCCTTCTGTATTTTTGTATCATTCTATCCTTATAATCTTCGTAACTTCTTTTATGTAGGTTCTTTACTTGTTGCTCCACCTTTTTAAAATTTTTATCAAAATTTTGTTCGAAAGTAGGTGGTGAAACAGCAAGGTCATGAATAATTATAGATATACTTATAAACAGCTTAATTCTTAGTTGAAGTTTTACGATATTCTCTGTTCTTAATTCACCTGTCAAATCAGAAGAAATATTCTCCAAAGTGTTAGTGAATGCATAGACCCATTGTCCATGAGCTATTCTATTTCTTATTTCTATTGATAACATTAAATCTTTTTCAATTAGTTTTACAAGTTCTGTATACCTCATTCTCGGGGTATAATCCAATTTGTTTTTGATTTCTTCTATATCATCAGTAAAATTCAGTTGATAGGCTTTGCAAACGGAAATATTTAAAGCCTTTAACCATTTATCTTTTAATGTAGAGGCGGAAATAATCTGTGCGATTTCTACTTCTGTAAAGCCATTTGGCTCATATGCTAGCTTTAAAACTCTTACTTCTGTCCAACAAGTTACTAAATAGGATAATATTTTTGTATAAATATATTCATTGTTTTCTTGCTGCGTTGAAACGTATCTTCTTAAATCTAGTTGAACTAATTTAATTGCACCATCAATACTTGCAAGATTCTGTACATGTTGTTTATACAAAATTATTCCCTCCAAGATATTCCCAATCATCAAAAGGTACATTACCTTAATATACCCTTTGATGGTTGGGAATCGAACCCAACTAGACTCTATAAAAGTGTGTTTCCATTACACCATCATCCTAATTATATAATACCACATTTTACCAACAACACCAATAGAGTTGCCGTTTATTTTACTAGAAAGACTTTAAAAATTCCACCTATCTTCTTTATAATTCTGAAATGGAACATGATTATTAATGTATAATATAATGCTGATTAGTAACTAATATATGTGCTATGTTCATTGTTTCTTCTATACTTTACTGATGAATTTATATTAGCGTATTCTAAATTTAGATTCTAATACTTTGTTAAAATTTTGTAAATAATTAAATTTTTTACTTCAAATTTACATCCTTATCTATATCAACATGATAAGAGCGGCAATATTTTCCTCTCAACAGTCCTCTATCCGATATACAGTCACTATGCGGTAACCGTTATCGAACTTCGCTAGCTAATTACATTTCGCTTAATCATTTTACCGTGCTAAGTCATAGCAATTATTGAGTCGTGCCGAGAATTTACCAAATACCAATTTGTGAATGTATATGGTCCAGTACCATATACTACAAGCAAACAACATTATGCACGAGACAACTAAAAAGACATCCAACCAATTTGGATGCCCTCTTGAACTATTTTACTTGTTCTTCCAACACTTTTTTTAGTAATTCAATCGCACTTTCTTCACTTTGATCATTTGTTCCAAGTTCACCTCGAAAGGCTTTTGAGAGGATAGTCTGCTTTAAACTATCAATTACATTATTCATTTCTAAATACTTACTAGCCTTATCTTTATTCGACATTAAATTGTTAAGCAAACGTATAATCTCAAGTTGTTCTTCAATTTTTGGTAAGGGAATTAGAACATTCTTTACATCTTGCTGGTTAATGCTAGCTTGATTGACCGCATGTTTTGCATTCTTTCTCAGTTCCTGTAACCCCATTTGTGAATTAAGAAATAGTATCAAATAATCTGGATTTACCTTCTCATTTAAACTTAATCTCATAACATTACTCTCAAACACACATGAATCATCTAAATTTTTAATCAAAGCTGATTTCCCTAAATATTCAATACTATTAACCCTATTTATAATAATATTATCGTTTTTAAGTGCATATAACTCTTTTTCTCTTTCATCTAATTGTAATCTTTTTAATGTTTCCCAGCTATTAACCTTACCATTATAAAAATTATCAATCCTTACAATCATTGTTCCTTTACCATATGCACTTTGAGGCTTGTATAATCCATTTTGAGGGCCTGTTTCTATTAAATTCTCAAATCTAGTGTCTACCCAATTAAAATCAATACCGTTATCTTCTCTCCATTTCCTAGTCAACTCTCCACGAAACGCCTTATCCAAAATAGCTGCTCGACGAAGTTCAAAAGTTTCCTTCGCTTCCTCAATCAACTGCTTTGCTTCATCAATTTTACTTAAAAGCCGCTCAACCTTTTCAGCAATCCGTTTTTGTTCGTTTAAAGGGGGTAATGGTATCACGTATTGAGTTATGTTACCAAGTTTAATATAATTTGTTGCTGAACCATATTGTTTATTGGCGTTATAATTTTTCCACCCAAACAGCAATTGATAATAAAGATATTTCATGTATCCTTGAAATCCGTTTAGAACGTAGGTTCTTTGATATGCTTCGAATTTCCCTTCGTAAAATAACGTTAAACCCACATTTGCACCATTTCCAGGTAATAAGATGGATTCACCTTCAAAGGAATAGGTTTCACTTTTTATAGGTTTAGAGGCACAAGTGAAAAATGGATATCTACCATCTTCTGTGCCATGATTAGCATCTTTTTTCCCAGTTTGTACTTTCACCAAATCTCCAAGTCTACTCCATATCCAATTTTCTGGCACTTCATATGTCTGCTCTTCCTCGGGAACTATAGCCTCTTCTAACAATTCCTCAATGGTCTTCTTTTTCTTACTCACTGTTTGACCACCTCATCATCTTCAACAGCACGTAATTCATCAACTACTTCACCTAATAACCCCATCGCTTGCCGAAGTTTTCCTATCGCTTCTTCCGCCGATTCAATTGGGTCAGGTAAGTTTTCATATGAGGACAATGATTCATCTGCAATCAATCCGATATCTAAACTATCATCCTTTTTAGCAATATCTTCTCGTGTGAATTTATTCCAACGTTCGTCTTCCACTTTTGAGCGGTCTTCTGCTACATAGGCTTTCATAAAGTTTTCAAAATGAGCCATTGTTAGCTGATTACGTTTCCCAAATGAAGACATATTTGTGCGAAGGTCATACACCCAAACATCCTTGGTATTATCTTGGTCTGTTTTTTCTCTTGTGAAAAATAATACATTTGTTTTAACACCCTGAGCATAGAATATACCCGTTGGCAAGCGTAAGATCGTGTGTAAGTTACATTTATTCATCAAATCACGGCGAATTTGCGAACCAATTCCGCTCTCAAATAATACGTTATCGGGTAAGACAACTGCTGCTCTTGCATTTCCATCATCTTTTAATGCGTTATAAATTAACTGTAAGAAATTCAACTGCTTATTTGAGGTTTCAAACGTTAAATCATCACGGGATACACGTTCCCCGCCTCTTTTTGTTCCGAATGGCGGATTAGTTAAGATAACATCGAAGTTCTTCATCCATTTTCCATTCCCTGATAAAGAATCTCCTTGTTCTAACCGTCCTTCCATGTTGTGAAGCAAAGCGTTCATTAATGCAAGACGATGCGTATCTTTTACAAGCTCCATTCCAGTAAAGGCTTCTTTCATTTGGAATTCAGTTTGTTGAGGGGCAAGGTCATAATAGTCATCTGTTTTATTCTTTAAATATTGGTCAGCTGAAATCATGAAACCATAAGTTCCACACGCTGGGTCATTGCATCGTTCCCCAACTTTCGGATCGATAAGCTGAACCATCACATCAATCAGTACACGAGGAGTGAAGTATTGTCCCGCTCCCGATTTCTTTTCACTTGCATTCTTTTCTAATAGTCCCTCATAAAGGTTTCCAAGTCCTTCTTCTTTTGCATTGTACCAATCAAGAGCATCAATTGATTTAATAATCTTCTCCAAGTTTTTTGGCTCCGCAATACTTGTAGTAGCATCACTGTAAATTAGCCGTAGTTGTTCATTTGCGCTGCTTCCTAAATCTAGTAACAACCGCTGATAGAATGTCTTTAGCTGTACACCTTCTTTATCTAATAACGCATCCCATCGATAATCCTCTGGAATTACACCTTCTGTTTCCTGTTCCTTCATCATCTTTAAAAATAATAAATAGGTTAATTCCGTTACATATTGCTGATAGGTAATTCCGTCGTCACGTAACACATTACATAAATTCCATAACTTTTGTACGATTTCTTGGTTGTTCATTTCTTAACCTCCTGTTGAATCTAGGTATATTTTAATTTAGGTCTTTTTGTCCCAATTAATTAATGCAACCTACCTATTATAACTCAAAAAATGCCTCCATAAAGAGGCATAATATTAACTAATATAAAGGTTCTCATTTATAGTGGTAACAACTGTATCAATATAGTCACCGAACTCACGCTTCAACATTTTGTATCCACCAGAAGTTTTAAATTGTCCCTCGGAGAATGCTTCTTCAGCGGTTGGTGCAAGAACTGGTACTTGGAGTAATTGTTTTTCGATTCTCTCTAACCATTTCGTCTGCCTCGGAGTCCAATCATGCAGCGAATACACTTTTTGCATTGCCCGCTTAATACGTGTTTCATGGTCAACAAGTGTTTCACCTAATGCTGCTTGACGAATGAAGCTAATAATATCTGCTGCAATGTCCTCATTTTTTGTTTGTTTCCAAGCCGTTTGCAAATGAGATTGTTTGAAGCCTTTCGTTTCTAAAATGGTAATGAGCTCACGCAAATCCTGCCGTGTTAAGTCTTTAGGTCGTGTACAAATAAGATGAAGAGCGGGTATTTCATTGATATTTTCTTGGATAAAACGTACAAATCCATCTAAATAATCTTCTGGGCGCTTGTTTCCCTCTCCATATCCTCGCACCACATCTGTTACTTCATCATCTTTATTGGAGATGTATCGTTTCTCTCCTGTTACTCGATATGTTCCCATGTATTCAAACAGCATGTTATGTTGTTTTGCTTCTTGTGGGGTATACGACTGAATTTCCTTCGCCCACTCATCGAAATTTTTTCCATTCGATAGTTCTTCAAATTTTTGTTTTCCTTCTTCATCCAGTCTTTGTTTACGACGCTGAATTTTCGCTACTAATTGCTCACGATAAAATGAAGCCTCATCTTCTGTGGTAGCATTGGCAAGTGATTCATATAGTTCACCAATACTGTAATTTTGTTTCTTTACAACAGGCTTCATCTCTGTATAACTTTGTAATCTATCATATATCCCCACTGCATCGTAAATATTAAAATGTGTTTTCCCAATCTCTGGGCAAAGACGAGTCGCACGTCCTAACATTTGGTCATACAGAATACGAGACTGTATACGCCGTAAAAATACGATGTTTGTAATTGGGGGCACATCTATACCTGTTGTGAGTAAATCAACTGTAACAACGACATTTGGCAGTCGTTCGTTTTTAAATCGTTTAATCGCATCTAACGGTTTATAGATATAACCAGTAATTTTCATAATGGCATCATCTTCAATCTCGTCGCCACGCTCTTTAAATGCTTCCTTTAATAATCGAACTATCAAATCAGCATGTTGGTCAGTCGCAGCAAAAATAAGCGTCTTCTCTTTTCCTGTCGCGTCTATATATTCAACAAGCTTATTTAGAATCGCTCGATTAAATGGTTCAGTAATAACCCTTTTATTAAACTGCTCCACTTCAAAATGCACAGTATCTTCCACTTTTTCTAGTTGAATCTCGCCTTTATCTACATCATACACTTCTACTTCTTCATCTTTTTCAAATGTAATGCCGACTTGTGCAAGTTCTGTCTTAAAAAGATAAGGTGGCTCGTGGTCAACTAAATAGCCATCTAAAACCGCTTCACTATATGAATATTTTAAAATAGGCATTCCAAAAATTTCCGTTGTATGAAGAGCAGGTGTTGCTGTAAGTCCTAAACATGCCGCATCAAAATAATCGATAACACGTCGATATTGACTGATATAATCATTTTGATCACGGAACTCCAATTCTTCGTCCGTCATTTCTTTATCACTTGTATAGCCACGATGCGCTTCATCTACAATGATAAAATCATATTGTCCTACACTTGGAAGCTTTTCATTATCGCTATAGAAAAGTCTCCTTACCATTCCCTGGACTGTCGCAATATGTACCTTTGTTTCAACTTCTGGGGACATATCCTCTAAAGATTTCACATCGTATATATCAGCAAATGAATAGCCCTCTATTTTTGTATCCTTAAGTGCATCCTCTGTCTGTTTCCCTAATGAATTACGGTCAACTAAAAAAAGGATACGACGGCACTTTTTCGTTTTAATGAGTCGATACATGAGAGCAATGGCAGTACGAGTTTTTCCGGTTCCTGTCGCCATCGCAAGGAGCATTCTTCTAAGCCCTTCTTTTAGCCCTTCTTCAGCAGCAAGTACAGCCTTTTGTTGATAGTGTCTTAGACCAAACTTTGTAATATCCTCTTCCTCTAGCCGCTTATTAGCATCTGAATCATCTTGACTAAGAAGAAGCTGTAAATCGGCAGGAGAGTGCCACCCTTCTAGTGGACGAGCATATTCGAATGGTTTACGGGAATCCCAAAACCAAATGCCTGATTCCTCTTGAAGTTGCCGTAAATATGCTCTACCATTTGTAGCATATAAAAATGGCACCTTGTATTCACCTGTTGTCGGTGTAACGACTTCATCCTCAATTTGAATTGCATTTTTTGCATACACCTTTGTTTGGCTTTCTAATGCACTAGGTATTGTTTTCTTCTTCGCCTTTGCTTCAATAAAGCCAACAAGTTCAAGACCAATAAAAAGTGCATAATCAACTCTTCCGCCCTTAACCTTCCATTCAGCAATCGCCATGTTTCGTTTTTTCTCTGGAAGGGTGCCATTCTTATGATGGTTTAGAACGGTGGTTTCTGCCTCCCAACCAACAGCACGCAGTTTTCCATCGATAATGGTGCGTGTTTCAGCTTCAGTTAATTGATGACGTCGCATAAAATTTTTCGATAACTTTTTACGTCCATTTTTCACATCTGCTTGTTCTACTTCCGCTTGCTGGCGAATTGCATCTAATTCATCTTCAAGCCTTTTAACCTTTTCTTCGTATTCCTGCTGAAGTTTTACCGTATCTATCTCTGGTTCCTCTTGTGGTTCTACATAATCTGGTGCTTGAAAGTCCCAATCACCATACACCTCCATAAACCAGATAGATAAACGAAAGGTTAAATGCACTAGAATTTTAGCATCTTCTGTTTTTCCATACCCCGCTTCGTGCATTGCTACATTACCTTTGCGACGAAGGGTATCAAATATATCAATTAATTCTGGCTCAAGTAAGCCTTCACGGCGTAATATATTAATACGGTCTACTTGTGTTGTACCATATGCCTCTTTAATGTTCTCAGAAGCAAGAATAAATTTTGTTATTGTCTCTGCAAATAAACGCAGTTTCATTATCGTTGTATGTGGATCATGATATACATTTTTCTCAGCTGTCTCTCCCAAGTTAGCAAGTACATCCCATTTCCCATAAAAAAATGAAAAGTTGCTACTCATTGATATCACCGTTTTCCTTAAAGGATTGTATATGCCTATTGTACTATAAATATACAAAAATTGGAGAATAGATTTGGTCACCTAAATTATTTATGCATAAAAGATGCATTGTTTCTCCACACTTCTAACATTATAAATAAATAAGCTACCCTCTCCCATAAGTCTTAAGTATTAGATTATCAAACGATTTAGCTGATTCTTTATTTCGAACAATTCATCTTGTGTAATGATCCAATTCATTTAACAACTCTTCATTTATTATTTGTAAACTAATATAATTGCAAGTTCATCTATTACTTGACTCCTGCCACTCCCTAATAATATTGCTATAAATTTATTCTTATCCAAAATATTAATATATGCTCCATACCTATAATTAAGGGGTTTTCTCATCCAATCCTCTCTTAACTTAGATATATCACCTTGAATATCATATTTTGCTTTTTTAATTCAACTACCAAATAATTCAAAGAGTATGCCTCTTTTATGAAAAAATATATTACCCACCATTATATATTAATTAACTTATCAAAACACTCCATTTCCGCTTGGTAAATTTTTGAGTTTACAGATAGCATAGGTGACTCTTGTGCTTTTGCTGAAACAATATCATTTTAGCTTATTGAGCTTTAAATTTTGTTCTTTCGACAACCGCGTGATTACAGAATCCATTAAACACATAAAATTTTCTCTATATCAATATATAAAATAGTTCAGGACATTTTATCAAACAGAAGTATACTGATATTTATTCATTCCGGCTAAAAAAATGAATCGGTATGTTTAGGAAGCACTCCTTGATATGAAAGACTTTACCAATAGTGCACGGCTTTCTGGAATAAATGGAGTATACTTTTTGAGATAGGATATAGGGGGATTATCTTCTCTCAATTTGCTAATTCACCTTAAAATCACTAGCAGTGCTTTAATGTTAGTCATAAAAAAGACCCTCCTTTTTTCACAAATAATGTGAATAAAAGAGAGTCTCATTTTGAAATATAATTGTTGTGGGTTAACGGCTATTTCATCTAGACAGATAACGTTCAAACCACTGATATAACTGTTTTTCAAGCAATATAAATCATTCAAAAATCAATAGCTTATTCCCACTCAATCGTCGCAGGTGGCTTGCTCGTTACGTCATACACGACGCGGTTAATATGATCGACATCATTGACGATGCGGGTTGATATTTTTTCTAGGACATCCCATGGAATTCGGGCCCAGTCAGATGTCATGCCGTCGATTGACGTTACAGCTCTAATTCCAATTGTATAGTCATACGTCCGGGCATCGCCCATAACGCCGACACTTTTAATATTAGGAAGGACAGTGAAATATTGCCAGATGTCGCGGTCGAGGCCTGCTTTGGCAATTTCTTCGCGTAAGATCGCATCTGATTCACGTACGATTTCAAGCTTTTCTTCTGTGACTTCACCGAGAACGCGAATGGCTAGGCCTGGTCCTGGGAACGGCTGACGCCAAACGATCGTATCAGGTAGGCCGAGCTGTGTACCTAGCTCACGTACCTCATCCTTGAATAATGTATTCAACGGCTCGATCAATTCAAACGCCATATCCTCTGGCAAACCGCCGACATTATGGTGTGATTTAATCGTTTGAGCGGTGTCTGTGCCACTTTCAATTACGTCAGTGTACAATGTACCTTGTGCGAGAAAATCCATATCGGTTAATTTTTCAGCCTCATCGTCGAACACATAAATAAATTCGTTTCCGATGATTTTACGTTTTTGTTCTGGATCGTCGACACCTTTTAGCTTGGACAGAAAACGGTCTTTCGCATCGACTTTAATCACTTTCATTTGGTAGTCACCAGCAAATGTCGCCATAACCTCATCGGCTTCATTTTTGCGGAGCAGTCCATGATCAACGAAAATACATGTTAGTTGGTCGCCTATTGCTTTGTGAATGAGTGCCGCAACAACTGACGAGTCAACCCCGCCGCTTAATGCGCATAGCACTTTGCGATCGCCGACTTGTTCACGAATCTTGTCCACTTCTTGATCAATAAAATTAGCAATCGTCCAATCGCCTGTGCATTCACACACATTAAAGACGAATGATTTTAATAAATCGTTGCCGTATTCAGTATGTCTCACTTCTGGGTGGAATTGAACACCGTACAATGGTTTTGTATCATGGCTAATTGCTGCAATTGGTGTTGATGGGCTCGTTGCATTCACCTGGAAATGTTCTGGTGCCTGAACGACTTTATCACCATGACTCATCCATACCGTTTGTTCTGCTGGTAGATCAGCAAAGAGTGCAGGATTACCGTCAACATTAATTAAAGCCTTTCCGTATTCACGCTGGCGTGACCGTTCAACCTTACCATCAAAATGAATGGACATGAGCTGCATGCCATAACAAATACCTAAAACAGGAATGTCGAGGTCAAAAATAGCTGGGTCACATCGGAAGCTGTTTTCATCGTACACGCTATGCGGACCACCTGAAAGGATGATCCCCTTAGGCTGCATCGCTTTAATTTCTTCAATCGTCAGCTTATGTGAATGAAGTTCGCTATAAACACCGAACTCACGAATACGTCTCGTAATGAGCTGATTGTACTGGCTGCCAAAATCGAGCACCAATATCATGTCGTTATGTTCCATCTTCTCGCTCCTTATCGTTTAAAAAATAAAAACCTGGATGACGCCTTCCCACACATACATCGGTTGTATGACAGCAGAAAGGCAGATATCCAGGTTGGCATAGTAGCACCAAACAAAGATTATCCGCCTTCATAGTCAGGACATTTACGGTGCCCCGGTAGAAACTTTCGAACCATATTATCGAGGATATACGAACGACGTCTAATTAGATTATATCTATTTTAACCACCTAATCATGTTTTAGTCAAGATAGGATACGTTTCATCAATAATTTCCAGCTTTCCGTCAATTGTCGAGTATCCTCCTGCTCTTCACGACTGTATATCATATGCTCGTAATAGGCTGTAAAATCTCCCATTAAATGGGTATCAAACCTTTGATCAATTCGGGCTGCATATTCTCGCAATGTCTGATCAGGCATTTTCGTCAAGCCCTTATGATCTAAGACATGAAGCAGATGGTGGTATGCCTTTTGAAACAGAGGTAATGACGCCTTGCGTTGCATCATGACACCGAAATAAACGGTTCGCCACTGCCAACGCAGCTTGTATACAATAAGGCTCAACACGACCAAAAAGGCAATCACACCGCCGAGAAGCCACCAGTTAAAGGTGCCCGTCGCTTCATCGTCAGATCCCGCAGCAGCGCCTCCCTCATCTAATTCAGGCTGTTGTTCATCTGGCATATCCATTTCAGGTGTATCCTGCTCATCTGGCTCTGGTGTCTCAAGCGGCTCGTCATCTTGTTCGTCGCCAAGCGCAGTATCATCTGTAAATTCAGTTGGATTGGAAAAGCCTTGCGTCGGTTCGAACGGCACCCATCCGTAATCTGGAAAATACACTTCTACCCATGAATGGGAATTAGAGCTTTTGACCTCATAAATATTGAGCTTATGACCATCCAGCTCAGTGTCATCCACTTTTTCACCTGGGGTAAAGCCCTTCACCCAGCGCGTCGGGATACCAAGTGTTCGAAGCATAACAGCCATCGTTGTGGAGTAGTTGTCACAATAGCCGACCTTTGAATCGAACAAAAATTGATCAACATAATCTTCATCTTCCTTTGGCACTGGGACATCGCTAATTTGATACGTATAGCCTGAACGGCCGAAATACTGTTCAATTGTTTTCGCTTTATCATAGCGATTGTCTACATTTGCCGTTAATTCCTCAGCAAGTGTATAAACACGCTCTGGCAAAGTAGCTGGAAGCTGTGTATATCGCCTCTCGATATCAGCTGGATCATCTTCAGGTGCTCGTCTCAACTCATCCTCATTAAAAAACGGACGATCAATATCAATTAAGTATTCCGGGCGGTCCACAGCTACATCATTATTTGTCGCATACACACTACCTGTTTCCCGGACAAATGAGATAGTGGCATTGGCGTCAGGTTCAAACGAGAAAACTTTAGCACCATATTGATACGGCAGCTTACCAATTCCTTTTCCTGGAGCAAATGAAACAGTGACGGGCTGTTCTTCCGTTTCAACCCTAGCCTTGTTGAACATATTGAGAGAAACAGATCCCATCCCTGCGTCAACGTATCCAAGGTTGGAAAAGCTTTCCCACCCTTTTCCTGTATAAATGCCTTTAGAATCAACCCGCCAATAGCCTCTTTCTTTTGAAGCGCCTTTAAAAATCACCTTTTCATCCTGTACGAAGGACCCACCAAGTCTCGTATCATCTTCACCGTAGCCGATTTTACGAACCGTAGTGCCTGAGCCTGATCCACCACTCCCTGCATTGTCTGCATAGCTTTGTATAAAAGGGACAGGGTCGGGCCACTGTGGTGCAAATTTAGGTAGCGCATAACCGATTGTCGTAGACGCTAAAACAGCAATAATGATCGGTGCCTGCCACGCATACATGCGCTTCGGCAAGGCAATCGCTTCACGTTGAATGACTTTTAAAAAGTTTGAAAAGCCAAGCGCAAAAAACGCAATCACAAACGTTCGAACGATTGACAACATGCCATCATACGTCGTGAATGTATCTAATACACCAATATAAACAATTGTCAGTACGACAAAGAGCAGCATCCGATTGGCCGTAACAAACCAATAATAAAGCAAATAGCTCATGAGCCAAATTAACAACAATAGCAAGGTTGTCCGGAACATCGCTGTTAAATCAATCCACTGAGCAGCTTGTACCATATCAATGTTATACCAGATTTCTGTCATGACCTCAGAAAACCACGGTCTTGACAAGAGTGTCGCCTCTAAATATAAGCTGTCAACGAGCAGTACAAGACCAAAAGCTTTTAATCCGAATGCCAGAAGCCAGTTCAGACGCAAAAACGATATGAGGAAACAGAAGATGGTATATAAAATGAATACATTCAGATTAAAAGGGGGCGCAATCTCCTTGACTGGATAAATCCATTCTAAAAACAAGAGAAGTCCACAAGCGTATAACAGAAAACTGTATAAACGTGTCTCATCAGTTTGTTTTAAACGGCTCATGTACGCACCTCAATCATTGGCTTAATTAATTCTTTTTCCGTGAGCTGATTCACGATCAAGCCCTCACGCTGCAATTGATTCAGCAGAACACGATCAGTCTCATAGATGAGACGTGATGCTTGAACATAGATAAGCGTTACCCGCTTCCCCCGCTGTTTCATACGTCTTAGTGTATCGCCTAACATCTCGTCTACATAAGAGGTGATCACAATTGTTACATGTCCAGTGTAATTGCGCTCAATTTGCTGACGCAGAACATCGGCAAATGACGCTTCACCTGTTGGTTGAACCCGTGTTAAATGTTGACCGATCGCATCTGCCTTTTCGGCGTCATGATAAAAAGGAAAGTGCCTGACGTCTTCACCTATTGACATAAATCCAACCTGCAAAGCACTATGTCGCAGCACCTTCATCAGCGACAAAGCGACTTCAACAGTTGCTTCAAATGCCGCAGGATTGAGGTTAATAGGGCAAGATGCATCCATAACGATCATTGTTTCTGTACTTTGTTCTTGTTCAAATTCCTTCGTCATAATGTCATTTTTTCTCGCGGTTTGCTTCCAATCAATCCAGGAAAATTTATCTCCTGGCATATATTCCCGAACACCCGTCACAACGTTCGTCTGCTTGAGACTCGTTCCTGACGCGACCATATTCCCTTGAGCAAAGCTTTTTCTTTGCTCTAATAGTCTTACACGTCTCGTAGCAGGTTCAACGACGATTTCATCATAAACGGAAAATACGTGCTCTTTTTTTATAAAGCCAAAGATATCTCCAGTTGTAACGCGAATCGTTGTTAGCTCGTGGGCACCTCTTGGCATCTCAGGCAAGCTAAACGTACACTCAATCTCTTTTTTAAACCACGGATGGATCATTCGCTTGACTGATGGACGCGTGTTCGCCGTGTTGACACCATCAAAAATCTGATACCGCATTTGAGGTGAATCACGTTTGATTAAGCTTTCCGGAACCTGCTCCTCAACGACCATGTAATATAGAGGGAATGCAAAACGGCGATGCATGCGAACCGTCATCGTCATTCGCCCGCCTGTATTCAAAGTCGATTGACTCAATTGCCGTTCAATCCGCCACTTATGAATTGGAGTAAAGAGTAACCCCGCATAATAAAGCAAAACGGGCATTAACGCATAAAACAAAAACCAACTGACAAATCCACCTTGGAACATGGCATACGTGAACAATATGGCAAACAACACCAAAACGAAAAGCAGCTGACCAAGGAATTTTAAAATGCCCTTCATGCTTAAAAGTCCTTTCGTATCGGAACCGTCGTCTGCTTAATCACGTCAGCGACAACCTGTTCAGCTGTCACTCCATTAAACGTTGCCTCCGTAGTCGGAATGACACGATGGGTCATCACATATGGCGCCAAATATTTCACATCATCTGGCAATACATAATCACGTCCACAGATGAATGCATAGGCTTTGGCAGTTTTCATTAATGCCATTGATCCCCGAGGACTTACCCCAAGATAAATAGACGGATGGACTCGAGTTGCTGCTGCAAGATTGATTATGTAGGATTGGACCGTTTGATCAACATATACAGCTTTAACCTGTTTTTGCAATGAGGTCAGTTCTTCCTTATTCATAACAGCTGAGATCGTGTCTATTGGATGGCCTTCTGATGTCCGTTCAAGCATTTCTAGTTCTTCATTAATTGAAGGATAACCCATTTTCATTTTAATAATAAACCGGTCTAGCTGTGCCTCTGGTAGAGGATACGTGCCTTCATATTCAATCGGATTTTGTGTGGCCATAACGAAAAAAGGTTGTTTAAGGGGGAGTGTCACACCGTCAGCCGTCACACTTTTTTCTTCCATACCTTCAAGCAATGCCGATTGCGTCTTCGGCGACGTCCGATTAATTTCATCAGCAAGGACGATATTCCCGAAAATCGGCCCTTCACGAAATTCAAATTCCATTGCTTTCGGGTTATATATAGAGACACCCGTGACATCTGACGGCAATAAGTCTGGCGTGAATTGAATACGTCTAAAATCACAATCCAGTGATTTTGCCAGGGTGCGAACGAGCATCGTCTTGCCCACGCCAGGTACATCCTCTAAAAGCACATGTCCTTCCGCCAGCAAGGCAACGAGACTTAAAGTTGCGATCTCTTCCTTCCCTACCATAACTTTATTAATATTATCGATAATTTTTGCAGCCTCTTGATTGTATGTAAGTGTTCCTTGAACCATCTAATCGACTCCTCTTTCTCTATTTTTAAAAAAGACTGACTTATTTCCGTATGAATGTGCCGATAGCTTATGATGTTGTCATTGATACTATTAATATACTAAAAAGACTTGATGAAGTAAAAGGACAGTATATGATCTATTATCTCCTTAGCTTGAAAAAATATAACATCATAGAGAGAGAAAACTCGATCTAACAAACTCGCAAAATAAAGATATCTCTACCACAAAACTTCCAGAAATCACTCGGATTTATCTACAAAAAACAGCAATAACACCTCTAATTTAACATTTTTGTCTATTTATGGATTTATGACATGACAAAAGCATCTTTTTTGTTATACCATAACTTGGATGGGTTTTTTATAAAGGTCTTTTGAATCACTTCCTTATAGTACTAAACTCATACATTAGTTGATTAATTCAACCACTGTTTTAGTCGATATTTTTCGACTAAAACGAATGATACATATAAACGTACTTTATGAAGTCATTGAGGGAGATGAGAATAGATGTGTGGGTTCACTGGATTTATCGGAAAAACTGAAAACCCAAATGAAATATTAGAACAAATGACCGAGAAAATTGTTCACCGCGGCCCAGATTCATCTGGTCAATTTATTGAAGGTGACATTGCGCTCGGTTTTAGACGGTTAAGCATTATTGATTTAGAGCATGGCAGTCAACCGATTTATAATGAAGACCAATCTGTTGTTTTAATATTTAATGGTGAAATATACAACTTCCAAGAGTTAAGAGAAGCTTTAATACAAAATGGACATACGTTCCAAACACATACCGACAGCGAAGTTCTTGTACATGGTTATGAGGAATTTGGTGAAGCGATCGTCGAAAAGCTGCGCGGGATGTTCGCTTTCGTTATTTGGGACAAGTCTAAGAAAAAATTATTTGCCGCTCGTGATATGTTTGGGATTAAACCATTTTATTACAGTCAAATGAACGACTCATTTTTGTTTGGTTCAGAAATTAAGAGCTTTTTACCTCACCCTCACTTCAAGAAAGAACTGAACAAAGACGCTTTAAAACCATATCTAACCTTTCAGTATCCTGTATTAAACGAAACCTTTTTTAAAGGGGTTTTTAAGTTACCGGCTGCTCACTATATGGTGTATCAAGATGGTGAAATAGAGATTAATCGATACTGGACACCACAGTTTAATCCAACAGATGATTCTTTGGAGCATATTGTCAACGGCATTGATCAAACATTTAGAGAGTCCGTCCATGCCCACCAAATGAGTGATGTTAAGGTTGGGTCCTTCTTATCAAGTGGCGTAGACTCAAGCTATGTTGCCTCTGTGCTGAAGCCGAATAAAACCTTTACAGTTGGATTTAGTGATCAGAATTTTTCTGAAATCGATAATGCGAAGCTGTTATCAGACCACTTAGGTATTGAAAATGTTAATCAAGTTCTCAATCCAGATGAGTGCTTTGACAAATTAGAAGAGATCCAATATATGATGGATGAGCCACACTCCAATCCATCCATTGTTCCGTTATACTTCTTATCTGAATTAGCCAGTCGTGATGTGACGGTCGTCTTATCAGGAGAAGGTGCAGATGAATTGTTTGGGGGCTATGCAGAATATGAAACATCCCCTTTGTTAAGAAAGTATAAAAAACTACCGAGCTTCTTTCGTAAACCGCTAGGCATGATCGCGAAGCAGCTGCCTAACATTAAAGGTAAAAACTTCCTAATGAGAGGTGGATTACCAGTAGATGAGTGGTTTATTGGCCAAGCTAAGATTTTTTCCGAACAGGAGGCTTCAGGCATCTTAAGAGATGACTATCTTGATGGGCCATCTGTTAAAGACTTGGTCGGACCTCACTTCGAGAAAGCAAAGGACTATGATGATGTTACGAAAATGCAATACCTCGATCTTCAGTTATGGTTAGTCGATGACATTTTATTAAAAGCTGATAAGATGAGTATGGCGCATTCAATCGAGCTCAGAGTTCCTTTCTTAGATAAAAAAGTTATGGAAGTCGCAGCTGAAGTTCCGTCTCATTATCGCGTCAATGAAAAAGATACGAAATACGCCCTAAGATTAGCTGCGGCCAGAGCACTGCCGGAAGAATCCGCTAATCGTAAAAAAATAGGATTCCCAGTTCCAATCCGCAATTGGATTCGAGATGAACAGTATTATGAAAAAATTAAAGCTTATTTTATGGATGACGATACGAAACAATTTTTCAACCAAGAAGAAATTATGCAGTTATTGAACGACCATTACGAAGGTAAGAAGAATCACGGCAGAAAAGTATGGACCATATTTATGTTTTTAGTTTGGTATAAAACGTATTTTAAAGATATATCATATTCATATGAGAATGAACTTTATCAACTAACATAAGAGGCGTATTGTTAATGACTTCAAAGCGTAACATCGTTCAACTCATTTTATATTTCTCTTTCATCCTACTAATTGTGGTAAGTGTTGAATACATAGCGAGCGAAAAGACTGAAGCAGCTCGTCATGTCCATACGCTTAAAGAAGGGAAGCCTATTGTTATGAAGGTTCCTCTTGTTATGCAAAACCCAGAGTTACCTAATGGCTGTGAAATCACATCATTAACTGCGGTGTTAAATTATTATGGGATCGATGTATCTAAGTTAACTATGGCAGATTCTTATTTAAATCAAACTGAATTTACCTATCAGGATGGCCGTCGTTATGGACCTGATCCTCATAAGGCTTATGCGGGTAATCCTCGTCAGGAGGTCGGTGGGTGGTACGTGTTTGCTGAACCGATTGTAGAAGCAGCTCATACAATTATTGAAGAAGAAAATGAGATGCTTACAGCCATCAATAAGAGTGGTGCCACCAAAGAAGAACTACTGTCTTTTGTAAAGCAGGAGATTCCTTCTGTGATATGGGTGACACTTGATTTATCTCCACCAATGAAAAAAGGCGGATGGTACATGAACGAAACGAATGATTTTCATGAATCATATACAAATCTACATGCCGTCGTATTAACAGGCTGGGAAGATGGTCGCGTGCATGTGATGAATCCGCTTGAAGGTCAGGTCATTTACGATGAAAATGCCTTCTTTAAGAGCTACGACCAATTAGGCCGCCATGCCGTTATTGTAAAAAAGAAAGATCTTTAGTGATAAAGCGTTAAAAACGTCTATTCAGACACCATTGTCTGTAATAGACGTTTTTTAGTCAAAGCATGAACATACCGACAGCAGAGAATTTAAAAGGGTCTGGACAAAAGAGTTTAACCAAATGGAAATCAGAACAATACGACCGCTCCGGAAATTTCATTTATGAAATGGACGCACATACTCAGTTACCTGAAACGGAAGGCGGCGACTCCCACAGCCAAATCGGCGAAACTACTGAAAGTATCGGCGAGATCCGCGTCCATATCGGCGGAATTCCGGAAAGAATCGGCGAGCACCGCGGTAGCGTCCGCCTGCAATGAAAGGTAACGGCGTTATAGCTGAATTTATGTTAAAAAATCACTTAGAAGACTTAAAATCAATGCCTAAGTATACAATACGAGGAGCCTCATTTTATTTAAACAGCATTCTCCTCAACTTGTTGTAATGGCTTTATACCGATCCATATGTCTGATTGTTCAACCTGATATGCGAGCTGAAGCAATCTATGCTCTGCACCTTTTGGCGCCATGAATTGAACTCCGAGCGGCAACCCATTATCTGAGACGTAAACCGGTAAAGACATTGCAGGTTGTCCAGTTAAATTTGCCAGCTGGGTAAAAGGCGTATACGTCAAGCTTGGCAAAAACATGTCATAAATAAGCTGCTGTTGCCCAGCGCCGTCTAGCTGAGCAACCTCATTCCGCAAACGCTGCTGCTCCCCTTCCGAAAAAGTGAGTTCCCCGACCCTCGGAGCCGTGAATGCAGTTGTTGGCGTTAAATAAAAATCGTAGTCTTCATGAAGACGCGCCATTTGTGCTGCCGCTTCATCCCACGATGCCAAGCTTGCGGAAAACGCTGCTGCCGATACCGATTTTCCTGCTTCATTCAATATCCACGTCTCAATTTCCATATCATCAGCAGTCAATTTGCGTCCCAGCTTTTCTTCCATACTGGCAACGACCGTCGCAACCTCACCACTATTCATCAAAAAATAATTACGCATGAGCTGCATGCCGTCAACACCGTTGTCCTGTTCTTCAACGATATGCCCTTCTCTTTCAAGCCATTTCACCGTTTTTTCAACAGCGCGAACAGCATCATCTGACACAGGTGTGCCAACTGGTGACGCAGTCGTGTACGCAATCTTAAGCGGACGCGCAAACGACTCTGTCATATCATTCGCATACGAGCCTTCATATAAGGGCACCTGAAAAGCAGCGGCAGGCTCAACGACCTGCATCACATCCAACATCGCACCACTATCACGGACACTTCTACTTAATACAAAATCAATAGATGCCCCCTGCCATTGACGACCAGCACCTGGACCAACCGGTGTACGCCCTCTCGTAGGCTTTAACCCGAACAACCCGGTAAATGATGCCGGAATGCGAATGGATCCGCCACCATCGCTCGCACCAGCTATCGGTACAATTCCTGCAGCAACCGCAGCCGCTGCACCACCACTAGAGCCCCCTGGCGAATACTCAATGTTCCACGGATTTCGCGCTGCCCCATGCAATTTTGATTCCGTAATATTTTTCAAGGCAAACTCTGGAACATTTGTATGCCCCATTACGAGAAAGCCCGCGTTCAGCAATTTCGTTACAAAATTCGAATGACCTTCTGCAACGTAAGATGACATTAACCGAGAGCCAGATGTTAAAGGCTCACCTTGCATTGCTTGAGATATATTTTTCAACAGCATCGGTACACCTGAAAAAGGATTTTGATCCTGTTTGTTTACATTGCATGCTTCACTTAGCACACGCGCTTTTCGGTTATGTATAACCGCATTCAGCTCTGAATTGACCTTGTCTAACTGCTGAAACGCACACTGGATAATTGCTTCAGCTGACGTCTCCCCTTTGTGAATCCTTTCAGCAAGATCAGTCGCATCCAACGACCTATAAGTTGTTACATCCATATCCTCACCCCAAATTATATAATCTCCCCAACTTTATCACCTTAAATGCCGCCTGTCACTTTGAGCGCTACTCTTCTTTCTTCCAAGGTGGATCGCCGTATTCATGGAGTTTTTGGTTGATTTTATATATGGTGAACGGAATGACAAAAGCGAGAATCGTACAAAAAATGATTAACCACTCTTGAAAGGTCAATAGAATTTGCTTCCATAAACTCATTCTTTTCCTCCTCCATCACTTGCCCGATCTGATGCCCCGACACTTTGAATATGAGCCGTTGCCTTTACTTTAATATCAACTTGAGAAAACAGGTCTTCTCCTTGTTCCCAATCATCCTTTATTTGTTTCCAAATGTCAGGGTGCTTCTGCTCCAGAACACTATTCACCCCAATTAAATCTGCATTTAACTCATGCTGTAATTTGTTAATTAACGCGTTTATTTGATCCTCAAGCTTCTTTGTTAAGATCGTGCGTATTTTACTTATTTCCTTTTCATTAATTAAACTTTTGCTACCGAACATCTCAGCCATACTCCCCTCAGTCGTGACACTAACTTCAACACTGATGCTTTGGGGATCTTTTGTTTTAACTTTTATGTCTGGCTTTGAAAATTCCAATTCATATACACTAGGATGTCCATCCATTTCGAATTCAATTGTTCCGCCTTTAAAAGGTTTCGTAACTAAATTAAGCGATTTTGTCTCTTGATCATTTAGAGATCCGACCAGCTTATTTCCCTTACCACTAAATACAGCTGCACCTTCATATTGGACGAGCTTGTCAACTTTCTTCTTCAACATTGGAAGCGCATAGCTATGATGATTAAGCAAAAATCCATGTACATCTCCAACTGTGACTGGCGCTAACATCGACATCGTTTTTGAACTATTCTCACTTAACGCGTCAAGATATAGCGCAGGTATTTTTTCAATGTCCGGTTCAACGCTTAGGACGTCCTTTGCTTCCTCCTCTGCAATTATGAGTTTAATATCACGGCGCATTTCCTGCATTCGAATAAACAAATCAAGCACACCAGCAAATAAATCTTTTTCCTTAGCAATATCTTCAGAAACAACGAGCATTTTCAAATGACCATAAAAAGGCAGTCGACTTGATTCTGCACCCATTTTGCGATTGATAATCATGAGGCTCTCGCCATCTACAGTGATATTGGTAAATGGTTTTGACCCTCCACCACCTTCACCAGGCGCACTCGTCATATTTCCAGGTATAACAAATTGATTCGTGAGCGCCAGACTATACGCCCCTTCTCCCTTTCGCTCCTTTAAGTCAATCGCAGTTCCAATAATATACCCTCGATCTTCAATATCAATAACATCCCAACATCCTGTCAAAAGTGCAACAATGATACATAGACTTAAAGCTGTTCGCTTCACCTAAATCATCCCCCTAATTTTAGCAACGATCATCAAAATACTCACAACAGAAAGAGTATATATTAAAAGCGAATATCCCCAGACCATGCCAAATAACTGAACGTATTGCAATTCTTCCGGAACCATGGAAACAAAATAAATGAGGGGTGATAGGATCAGTACAATTGGAATCTTACGATTGTTTCCTAGAATAGACGTTAAGCCATAGACACCCGCATCAAGAAATAATATCGAGGACGTAAACGTCGCCATAATCCAAATGACAAAAAAGATCGATTCAAACCGCTCGAGAAATTCCCCTGGTATGCTGACATTTTTCGCCAACTCAACAGTTGGATAAATGAGATTCGACGTAATCGCATTGCCGAAAATACCAATTATGACGACATATAATAAGATGTAAACGACTATCGGAATGACCATCCCAATCGCCACCATTTTGGGCGCTTTAGCCGGGCGTTTAACGAGCACCATGTAAAACAAAATAATCCCAAACCCGATATAGGATCTTATGCTGCTCTTCATCGCTTCAAAATAGCCTTTCGTATCAGTTGTAAAAGCTGGCATCACGTTACCTAGTTCAAATTCCTTCATGCTGAATGCAAGTACGATCAACGTGATTGAAATAACAATGGGAAAGAACAGCATGCTCATTCTAAACAATGCTGCCCTTGAACCACATACAGCATAAATGACGAGTAATACATATAAAAGTCCAACGACTTCAATTGGCGTTTGATCAAATAAATATTCCTTAGCGACATCCGCTAACCCCCTTACTTGTGAAGCAATCCCCAAAACGACGAGAATAGCATATCCAATAATAATGAGGATTGAGGCCCGACGACCGATGATACGAGACGAATACTCAAGAAAGGATTGATTCGGAAATTGCGCAACGAACTTAGCAAACCCCCATGACATAAAGAGAAATAAAAGCCCCGCAACGACGAGTGGTATCCAACCATCCGCTGCTTCTGTTTCTGTCGCAATCTTTTTTGGCATCGATAAAATACCGACACCGATAACAACGGATGGCATCGCAATCATTAATTCTTTGTCTGTAATTTTCTCATCTGCATATTCAAAATGCTTCATATGCGTTAGTCCCCTTTATTAGCAGATTGATCGTCTTGTGGCTTCACATATTCTGGGCGTTTTTGCATGAGCGGAACAGGTGCGCGGAACACGAGATCTTTAAAGTCTTTCAGAAACGTCGGTGCAAACGGTGCCGTGTAAGGCACACCAACGCTTTTCAAATTGGTTAAGTGAATATTAATTACAATATATCCGAGAATGATGCCATATAAACCAAAGGCGCCGGCAGCAATCATCATTCCAAACACGAGTATTCGGAATGCAATCGACACGCTATACGTTGGAATCGCAAAAGAAGCAATTGCATTTAGAGCAACAACGATGACCATAATTGGACTGACAATGCCGGCCTGAACAGCTGCATCACCAATAACGAGTCCACCAACGATTCCAATGGTCTGTCCAATCGTGCGTGGTAAGCGCGCACCAGCTTCTCGTAATAGCTCCATCGTTCCAACCATTAATAACGCTTCAATAAAAGCTGGAAATGGAACACCTTCTCTCGTCGCAGCAATTGAAAAGGCCAAATTGGACGGTATCATTTCTTGGTGAAAGGTAACGAGTGCAATATATAAAGCAGGTAAAAACACCGCAATAAACGCAGCTGTGTAACGCAACATACGGACAAGTGTGCCAATCGTCCACCGTTCATAATAATCCTCTGGAGACTGGAGGGCATTATCTAACGTCGCCGGCATAATTAAGACGAATGGCGTGCCATCTAACAAAATAACGACTTTACCTTGCATAATGGCAGTCGCAGCTTTATCTGGCCGTTCTGTATTAATGACTTGAGGAAAAGGAGATAAAAAACTATCTTCTATCCATTGTTCAATAAAGCCAGATTCCGGGGCATCATCCATATCAATCGTTTTGAGACGACGATTAACTTCTTTTAAAATATCTGGATGAATAATGCCGTCTACATAAGCGACGACAAGATCTTTTTTCGAGCGTCTACCAATCTGATGCGTATCAAACCTTAAATTCACATCTCTAATATAACGACGTACTTGCGTTAAATTCGTCTGAAGGTTTTCCACGAAGCCATCTCGCGGCCCCCTGATAACCGTTTCAGAGACCGGTTCACCAACAGACCGTTGTTCCCATTTTTTTAAATCAATTAAAAGGGCTTGGTTCATTCCATCCAATAACAATATTGTTGTACCTGACAAAAGGGCATTCATAACGTCATCCATCGTCTTCCCTTTTTTCACATCACCAGTAGCAATAATATCTTGAAATAGCATATCGAAAACAGCCATTGTTGCGTCTGGCAGCTTGTCGTGAGCTGCGGCTGTTTGCACGGGCTTGATCACATCGTTATTAACAAGCTCTCCATTTACGAGTCCATCAATATATATAATGCCGCACGTCACATTTGCATTACGGATCTGAAATGTTCTGGCCACAAGATCCCTCGGATTTTCCATGAACTGTTTGATAGCGGTCATGTTGTCATCGAGTACATCGCTTAACTCTAATTGATTAAAAGTTTGGTTCTCGCCTTGATTTTGAGTCTGTTTCTGATTTTGTTGTTGGTTCATCTTTTTCATACGACCAATAAGCGATTTAAAGTTCATCGGCATCCCTCACAAAAACTGTATGCTCTTCTGTTTCCCATAAAAGCGATTTTCTATACAAAATGGTAAACTCTGTATAACGAAGCGCTTTTCATCCAAACTATACTAACTAATTAATTAGTAAGGAGCGCTGAATAATGGAGAGAAGTAATACGAACTTGGAGTTGAACGCCGCAGAATGGTCTCAATTATGGGCGGCCTATATGAATGCTTCAATCGGCTCAAACGTACTTAAAACCTTTCTTCAACATATCGAGGATGATGCAATTAAGCATGTGATTGTTGAAACAAGAGCATTTCTTCAAGGTAATTTAAAGCGCTTGGAAGGCTTCTTTAAGCAAGCCGACCACCCGCTGCCTCTTGCATTTACTGAAGAAGATATAAATGTGGAAGCGCCCAGGCTTTATACAGATGACTATTACTTACTGTATATGACACAAATTGGCGCCTTTGGCATGATGGCCCATACACATGCCACCATTATGTCGATGCGAGAAGATGTTCGGGAATTTTTCTCCGATCGGGCACATATATTTGACCAATTGAATGATCAAGCCGTCACACTTGCGCTGCAAAAAGGGATTTATCCTAAACCTCCTACCATTCCGGTTACGAAAGACGTTGATTTTGTGGAGAAACAAAGCTTTATGACAGGATGGTTTGGAGATAAACGACCTTTAACAGCACTTGAAATTGCCTATTTAAATGACAACCTGCAGCGAAATCAATTTGGCATTGCTACGTTAATGGGGTTTTCACAAGTGGCACAGTCAGATGATGTAAGAGATTATATCGTTAGAGGGTTGGATATTGCTAAGAAGCATGTCAACGTATTCCAATCTGTCTTAGAAGAAGAAAATATACCCGTTGCTATGGGGGCAGATGCCATGGTGACGGACGAGCATAAGGCAAGTCCCTATTCCGATAAATTAATGATGAACATTGTTACCGAGCTCATTGTCATTAGCGTCACATTTTACGGTATGGCGTTAACGACGTATACACGCAAAGATTTAGCCGCACATTATATGAGACTCGTTGGTGAGATTTTAAAATACGCCGAAGATGGGGCAACGCTTTTGATCCAAAAAGGGTGGATGGAAGAACCACCAAAAATGGTTGATCGTGATCAACTGATCAATCAAAACAAGAAAGGGGATTAAAGGGATGGTTAAGATGAAAATGTCATTCATCCCTTATTTAATCCAAACACGCTCATTTTATCAACAGACCAAAACAGAGACGCAAGCTTTTTCATCCACCTCATATTCGAATCACCTCATTGTGACCTCGGGATATGTATGAAGCACACATCGCACAACAACAATCGAGCAATTGGGATGCTACTTTGGAGTATTGCGTTACCTGGTTTTGGTCAACTATTAAACCATAAATATATAAAAGGCTTAACACTCATAACACTCGAATTAATCGTTAATGTGCTTGGCAATCTTAATCACGTCATCATTCTCAGCTTTCACGGCCACATTGAAGAAGCCATTGAACAAACGAACTATCCATGGCTCATGTTTTATCCGTGTCTGTACTTTTTTGCAATGTGGGATGCTTATAAGGATGGGGGTGGTGGACGCAGTGATTTTGCTTATTTACCTCTTGCCTGTTCAGCATATGTCGTTACGGTCGGACTTATTTACTCACCAGTCTTTTCGATTGGGGGACAATTATTTGGACCTGTATGGCTTTCAATCATTTTTGTCCCAATTGGATTGGGACTAGGGATCGTTGTTCGATGGCTCTTGCTTGAATTTCTTAGTGGCTAAACAGACAGACAAAAAGCAGGTTACGAGGAGGTATACCCGCACCTGCTTTTTCCACTGAGAAACTGATATTGATATTGCCCGGGACATAATACGGTATGCTTATTGGATAAGACGTGTAGTAACTCTAGGTTCTTTCGATAATCAAATATTAAAACGCACCTGAGCCGCCACCACCGCCTCCGACACCAGCGCCACCACCTGGTGTACCACCGCTTGATGATATCGTAGCTGCTGCCACCGTATCTGCTTTACCAAAATGCATGTTGGCAAGGCTTGCGATGAGCAAAAACGTGTACATGTCAGAGTAGCTAGTCCTCGGCCCAGCATATTGTTCAACAAACGCCTCATTTTTGTCCATAATCACTTTATCGCTAGAGCCAACCCCATAAATGAACGCCCGTTTCTGGTCATCATCATGCCAATCTTCCCATTGATCTGGCGTGATTTCACTAAACGTTTCTTTAAATGAATCCCACTGCCGTTTAATATACATCCCTTTTACCGTTCTTGGATTGTGAGCCACTGCAAACACAATGAGTACACCCATTAACAAGAGTGCGATCAACATCCAGAGCAACAAGTCATAGATGATAAACGTAACTGCTAATGGGAGAAGCAGTAAGCTCGATAAAGCGATGAACCATCTGTAACCCGTTTTATTTTGATACAGTTCCGCCTGCTTAACTTCACCTTGTATGGCTTGTCGCCAAAGCCTTAAATCGTCTCTAAACTGTTCATGATTTGTTTTGAGGTTCGTGTAGCGCTCTAAATCATTAAAGCTAAATGTCTGTCCGTTACCGACACGACCAAACAGCCAGTTGATCAACAGATGCTCATGGTCATGCGTTACCTGTCGATTAATTAGCTTAAACGTTTCATCATCAACCCGTTCGACATAGCCTTGACGAACCAAATCGAGCAACGCTGCTGACACATCTGCCATCTTCACAGTTACGCCCTTCATATATTGAATTGTCGCTGGCATGCTTATCTCAAGTTTAGGTACAAAGAAATCGGCAACAAACTGACGATCTACTTCTAAATTGACGTTGTGTTTTTGGATACGGGCACGCAATATTAGAATGATTAAGTAAAGACCAAATCCAGCTAACACATAAGGCGCCAACTGATCAAGCATGTTCTTGCGTTGTTGAAATGCTGCTTTGTCAGCTTCAATCTGTTCTTTGTCTGCCACTATATCATCACGAATTGTTCGATTTGCCGCTAACGGGGCACCAGAAAAAAGCGCTTGATCATAGGCAACTCGTACATCGCCATTTGTACCACTATTAACATAACCCATATTAAAATGGACGACGCCGCTGCTATCCGCTTCTCCCGTTTCCCAAGCCGCATCATATCCGAGAAATACGACGTCCCCTACTGGTTCAGGAGGATGAACGTACACATTCAAGTTTTCATAGTCAGACTCATTGCTTTCATCAAAAAATGGCCAGTACAATTGTGCCATGTCGGTGTACAAGTCGACACCATTTTTAATCGTATAGGTGAGCTGAACGGTAATCGTTTCATCCGTCCCGCCACGATACACTTTATACAAATTGTCTTCTTGCACAACCTTCAATTGTGATCCATTTTCAGTCGCTTGTACATCGAGAATTTGTGTGCTGTCTTTAGGGATAAGTGTTCTCGTAATTCCGTTAAATTCCCCGTCAAATTCATATGTATGCATTTCTTCAACTTTGACATCACCATTTGTTTGTAAATACGCATGAATATCTGTTTTTTCGATCGTATAATCGACCGCATGAACCTTTAATGGGAACACGAATAATCCGAGCAGTACAAACAGAACTAATGTGATTTTTTTCATCTTACGGCCTCCTTGTATAGTATATCTAGCATTGATGTAAAGCCTATTTATTCTAAGTGAATTTTTAACATACATTCCGCTATAACGCCGTTACCTTTCACCGCAGGCGGACGCTTGCAGTGGGGCTTTGCCGATTCTTTCAGGAATTTCGCCGAGTTATACGCGCGACTCGCCGATTCTCTCAGAAGTTTCGCCGAGTTATACGCGCGACTCGCCGATTCTCTCAGAAGTTTCGCCGAGTTATACGCGCGACTCGCCGATTCTCTCAGAAGTTTCGCCGAGTTATACGCGCGACTCGCCGATTCTTGCGGGAGTTTCGCCGCCTTCCGTTCCAGGTAACTCAGTATGTGCCTCTATTTGAATATACGATTATAGAGGGCGATTAGTTTCAAAGTATGTTATACACCATATGGATGGACAAGCTTTGTATGTTTGACCATGAAAAAGAACTGCTCCATTTCTGAAGCAGTTCAAACTCTTATTTATTGCTGGCCTTTTATTAAGCTGAATACTTCTGCTCGGGATGCGGGGTCATCCTTGAAGATACCTCTAACAGCCGACGTGACTGTTTTTGATCCTGGCTTTTTAACCCCTCGCATCGTCATGCACATATGTTCAGCTTCAATGACGATAATGACGCCATGTGGGTCGAGTGTTTCCATCATCGAATCAGCGATTGTGGCTGTAATGCGCTCCTGCAATTGTGGGCGTCTCGTCACTGCTTCAACTGCACGGGCCAATTTACTGAGTCCTGTTACACGACCGCCTTTTGGAATATAACCGACATGAGCGACTCCATAAAAAGGTACGAGATGATGCTCACACATTGAATAAAATGGGATATCCTTAACGAGCACAAGCTCCTCATGATCTTCACCAAAAATTGTTGCAAAATATTCTCTCGGGTCCTGATCCATACCTTGAAATACTTCTGCATACATTCTTGCAATTCGCGCTGGCGTATCTTGAAGCCCTTCACGAGTCGGATCTTCACCAATTGCCTCGAGAATCATGCGTGCAGCTTCTTCTATTTTTGCGTGGTCTACTGCCATGCCACAACCTCCCATCAATAAAACGAGTATATTAAAATGAATCTAATGTACATTATACTACAAATATCCACAGCATTCGATACATACCTGAGGGAATACACCTTTGTAAAATTCCTACACAAAATTAAACAATGGCATCCTAATAGACAAAAAAACATCCCCTCAGGCACTCAGTCCAAAGAGGATGTTTTAATGTCAGATTTATTTATGATTCGTTTTCGTATAAGCAACGACTTTATAGTCAAATACAGTTTGATTCACAGTCCCCGCTTCGTCACCAAAATATAATGACAGCAGCGTTCGTGCTTCTTCTACTGAATCAAACGCAAATACTGTGTCAATAACGGTGTAATCAAAGCCCTTTGCCGTCCAATAATCCACATTACTATTAATCTTCCGTGTGGATAAGGCGCAGAATTCATCGTGTCCGTAATTATCAACAATGATGATCTCACCGCCGGGTTTAACGACGCGTTCGACCTCCGCAAGTCCTTTGTCTACATCAGGCATACCATCAAAAAAGAACGCCCACGTCGCATACGCGCTTTCGAACGTATTCGCATGAAAAGGGACCTGTTGTGCCGTTCCTTTCGCCCAAATGAGTGGCTTGGTAGAATCAATCATCATCTCATCCGGTTCTAGCGCAACAATTGGTCTGGTTTCTTTTATCAACAACTGTGCCGTGTAGCCATTGCCAGCACCGATATCGATAATTTTTCCGTTGGGTAGCCGCTGGTCAAGGAAATCAATGACCTTTCCAGGGCGATCCATACATCTGCGTTCTATTTCAAAAAGTTCAGGGTGTGTGCCACCGTAAAATGGAATGATATCCGTTTTGTTCAATTAAATAGCCTCCTTAAAAAATTGTTACTGTTGGGAGACTGACTGACGTAATCTTACCAAAGTGATTCACCACTTTCAGATTTTTTGTACGTACAGTTTGAGTATAGCATACCGGTGTATCGTTTTCATTTTAATAGACAAAAATTTTCGATAAAGCATAGCGGCGTTCTCATAAATGGCTGGAACAGGACATCAGGTAATTCCGAGTTGTGAGGTTAAGAAGGATATGCCATATGATCGAGTTCACATAAGACTCTTGAGGATGTTAAAAGGGAACATCTGAATATGCTGAGATGTTATAGCGCATTTAAGACAGTGATTCAAATATACCGGAAATACCTCGTATCGTTTTCATTAAAATAGGCAAGACTTTCAATAATAATACTTTACATAGCAGGGAATCCGGTGTACGATCTAATATATACATGTTACTGTCGTTGACGAGAAGAGTAGGCATCGATCCTGTCTCTAGAGAGTCGCTGGTTGGTGGAAAGCGATGACGGATGTTGACTGAAGATCATCTCTGAGATGTTTTACCGAACGAAACCAAGTAGGTAAAACCGGCTGGCGGCCGTTATTCGTCTACCGAGTGCCGTACGTTACAATGTGTACGGAATATGGGTGGTACCGCGGAATAGTCCGTCCCTGTTTTTATACAGTGGGCGTTTTTTTGTGTTTACGCACTCGATTATGAACGCCATCATACAGTCATTTCCAGACAACGCACTTAGGTTGTCATTCAAAATACATGTCATTTAAGAGGTGAAAAATTATGCGTAGTGTCAATACAAAAGAAGCGGCATTGGACCGCGAAAATCGCGTAAAAGATTATTGGAAAGAGGAAAATGTGTTCAGACGTTCTATGGATGAACGCGAAGGTGCGGAGACGTTTGTTTTTTATGAAGGGCCTCCTACCGCTAACGGTATGCCTCATGCTGGACACGTGCTTGGCCGTGTTATCAAAGACTTTGTTGGCCGTTATAAAACGATGCAAGGCTATCAGGTTCTACGTAAAGGTGGCTGGGATACACACGGCCTGCCTGTCGAATTAGAAGTTGAGAAGCAGCTTGGCATCTCTGGCAAGCAAGAAATTCAAGAATACGGTGTCGAAAAGTTTATCGAAGAATGTAAGAAAAGTGTTTTCAACTATGAAAAGGAATGGCGTGAGTTTACTGAATCCATCGGCTATTGGCTCGATATGGATGATCCTTATGTGACGCTGCAAAACCGTTACATTGAAAGCGTCTGGTATATTTTAAGTGACTTGCATAAACGGAACCTGCTTTCTAAAGGCCATCGTGTTAGTCCATACTGCCCAAGCTGTCAAACGACTTTAAGTTCTCATGAAGTCGCCCAAGGTTATGAAGACGTTAAAGACCTGTCTGCAACAGCGAAATTTAAAGTGAAGGGTTCAGACAACGAATTTTTCCTCGGCTGGACAACGACACCATGGACATTGCCAGCTAACGTTACGCTCGTCGTCAATCCTGACCTTGATTATGTTAAAGCTGAGCAAAACGGTGACGTATATATCTTGGCAGAAGCTTTGGTTGACAAAGTACTAGGTGAGTCTTACGAGATCGTATCGCGCCATAAAGGGAACGACCTTGTCGGTATCGATTATGAGCCTGTTTTCCCATTTATGAAGCCAGAAAAAGGGCATTTTGTTGTCGCAGCAGACTTTGTCACATCTGACAGCGGTACAGGTATTGTCCATGCAGCGCCTGCTTACGGTGAAGATGACTACAAGCTCGTTCAAGAAAAAGGGCTATCTTTTTATAACGTCGTCGATGGGCAAGGCCGTTATACGGAGGATATTCCAATTTTCGCAGGTCGTTTTGTTAAAGATTGTGACGTCGATATTGTTAAATACCTTTCTGATAAAGGGCTTTTATACCATAAGGAAAAGTACGAGCACAGCTATCCACACTGCTGGCGTTGCGATACACCGCTTTTATATTACGCAATTGAAAGCTGGTTCATTAAAACAACAGACCTTAAAGATCAATTTATTGCTAATAACGAAACGGTTGAATGGCACCCAGATCATATCAAGCACGGCCGTTTCGGAAATTTCCTAGAAAATATGGTGGACTGGAATATCGGACGTAACCGTTTCTGGGGAACACCACTCCCGATCTGGATTTGTGATTCCTGTGATCATCAATATGCACCACATAGTCAAGCAGATCTTCAGGAAAAAGCGATCGGTGACATCGGTGATATTGAGCTGCATAAACCATATGTCGATCGTGTAGAGCTGAAATGTGAAAAATGTGATGGCATCATGCACCGCGTTCCTGAAGTTATCGACGTCTGGTTTGACAGTGGTTCTATGCCATATGCACAGCAGCATTATCCGTTTGAAAACAAAGAACAATTCGAGAAGCAATTCCCGGCTGATGTGATTTGTGAAGGTATTGACCAAACCCGTGGCTGGTTCTACAGCTTACTCGCTGTGTCTACCTTATTTACTGGAAAAGTACCTTACAAGCGTGTGCTATCCACTGGACATATTCTCGATGAAGAAGGCCGTAAAATGTCTAAGAGTAAGGGTAATGCACTTAATCCAACCGATATCGTTACGAAATTCGGTGCAGACGCCTTCCGTTGGGCACTTCTAGCTGACAGTGCACCATGGAATAACAAACGTTTTTCCGAACGTGTTGTTATTGAAGCGAAATCCAAGGTCATTGACACACTCGTCAACACACATGGCTTTTACACATTGTACGCCAACATTGATGGGTACACATTTGACGAAGCAGAAGCTGGAGAGAAAACGTTGCTTGATCGTTGGGTTACGTCGCGCTTGAATTCGGTGACGATCGTCGTTGAAGAAGCACTTAATGCGTATGATTTTACAAAAGCCGCTAAAGCGCTTGAACGCTTCATTGACGAGCTCAGCAATTGGTACATCCGCCGCTCCCGTGACCGTTTCTGGGAAGAAGGCATGACGCCATCCAAACAGGCTGCTTATCATACATTGCATCAAGTGTTGACACAGCTCAGCAAGCTTATGGCACCATTTACGCCATTTATTGCCGAGGATATTCACCAAAACCTAACTGGTACAAGTGCTCACTTAGCATTTTTCCCGAAAGTGGATGAAGCCCTCGTTGATGAACAGCTTGAAAAAGATATGGATGCTGTCCTACAGGTTGTTGAATTGGCACGTGGTGTTCGTAACACTGAAGCCATCAAAACAAAACAGCCGCTTTCAGAGCTAACGATCATTCCAGTTAATCCGGATAAAGGTGCCGCACTTGAAACATACAGCAGCATCATCAAGGATGAAATTAATGTGAAGGACGTCGTTGTCAAGCATTCATCTGATGATCTTGTACGCTATGACGTTAAGCTAAACTTCCGAGCAGCTGGACCTGTTCTCGGTAAAAACGTTCGCGTCGTTAAGAACTATCTTGAAGCATTGTCTGATGAACAGGCCGCACAGATTGTTGCGAATGAAAAAGCAATCGTACCTACAGATGATGGCGACACGGAAGTGACGATGGATCTATTAACGGTTGAGCGTATCGCTGATGCAGGCTTGTCTATGGGATCAAACCAAGACTTCCACGTCGTTCTCGATACAACGATTACTGAAGCATTGCGCCTTGAAGGCTTGGCACGTGAAGTGATCCGTGCCATTCAAGACGAACGCAAGCAACAGGATCTCCCAATTGACTTGCGCATCAACATCGTCCTTGATGGTGATGATGATATCGTTGCAGCCATTAAAGCGAATGAATCATTAATTCGCGACAACGTTCTTGTTAAAGAGCTCGCCATTGGTGAAGATCAGGCAAATGAGGATATGAAATCATATACGCTTGGTGACAACACGTTGAAGCTAGCTTTCCAAAAATAATGACACTTTGAAATGGAATCAATGCAAGGCACGCATTCTTGAGCAGAATGCGTGCCTTTTAGTATCCACTAATTTATTTGTAGGGAGATTAAGAAGAAGAGCAAAGTGATCATAAAAAAATACCGAATGATGAATAAACATCATTCGGCCAAAATTGGGAGTAGCAAAACTACATTTAAGCGTTTTTCAGTTGGATGGCTTGTTCAAGGACTTTGTCGCCTTGGATCATGCCGTATGCCATTGAGTCGATAATGTCGACTTTGATACCTTTTGGTTCTACAAGTGCTCTGATGTTCTTTTCCAAGAAGCGCACTTGTGGTCCGATTAGAACGACATCAAGCTCATCTAGACTGCTTTTTAATTGTGATTCTGGATAAGCATCGATCGTTGCATCCATCCCTCTTGTTTCTGCAGCCTCTCTCATTTTCTTTACGAGCATGGATGTGGACATACCTGCTGAACAGACTAGAGCGATATTCATCTTATCTCTCCTCCTCCAATTGTTGCATTTTCTCATACATACTAATCATTTCAACCGCTAAATCCTTAACTGTCATCGCTGTCATAAGATGATCCTGAGCATGAACGAGAATAACACCGACTTGATGGTTGTTGCCTTCTGCTTCTTCTGTCAATAGCTTTGTTTGCTCATGATGCGCTTTGGTGAATTCTGCTTCTGCTTCCTCTATCTTACCTCTTGCTTCAGCAAACTTATATTCTTTTGCACAATGTATCGCTTCCATTGCAGATGAGCGTGCATTCCCAGCATGCAGGATGATCGTAAAGGATAGCATTTGTATGTCTTTTTGAATATCTTCTGTTACACCTTCATGATGTGTCGTCATGATTGACCCTCCGTTTTCTGTCTTAAAGCTCTAACCCCAGCCATAACAAATGGGATATATATGACGATTGCTACAAACAGATTCACCAGCTGCAGCAGTATACCTCGAATACTACCACCTGTTACCAAATATCCACTCAAGATTGGTGGTGTCGTCCATGGTACAAAGGCAACAGTTCTTGGTACGATGCCGAGCCATAAAGCAAAGTAGGAAATAACCGTTAATGTTACCGGCACTAATACAAATGGTATGAGCATAACTGGGTTTAGTACGATTGGCAAACCGAAAATGACAGGCTCGTTAATATTAAAAAATGATGCTGGAGCCCCTAGCTTTGCCACTTGGCGATACGGGTGGTTTTTCTCACGCTGTATAACAATGAAAATAGCAATGAGTAATGCGATCGTTGTACCTGATCCTCCCATAAAGACAAAAGAATCCAAGAAAGGCTTTGTGACAATGTTTGGTACGTCGACTGCAGACATGCCCGCCTTAAATGCAGCAATATTTTCCTCAATTAATGGTAGATAAATAGGCTCAATAACACCACCGAGAATATTCGTACCATGTAATCCAAAGAACCATAAGATATGATTTAAGAATGCAATAAGTAATGCTGCTGGTAATGTATTGCCTAACGCTTGAAGTGGTTCCTGAATAATTTTAAATATCATTTCAAATACACTGATATCGATTAGCGCTGCCCATACCGCTTGGAAAATACCAACCCCCAATAAAATAACTGTTGCTGGGAGTAAAGATTTAAAGGATTTAACGACCCCTTCAGGAACACCCTCCGGCATCTTAATCGTAAACTTGGAATTGACCAGTAACCTAAATAGCTCTGTTAATACGAGCGCTAAAATGATCGCTACGAAAAGGCCTTGTGTGCCTAACCATGCCATTTGCAGACCCCAATCAGTAGGTGTAGCCGGCACAAGCATAATATAAGATGCTGTTGCAATTAGCCCTGCTGATAACCCATCTACTTCATATGACTTGGCTAAATTGTACGCAATGGTGAATGCAATAAGCATCCCAAGTATGGCAAATGTACCGTTCCATATTGTTCCTGTCGTGACTTGCCAGTTTCCTTCACCAAAAATATTATTTAATATACCGACGAAATCAAATTTCCCAATTGGTGGGAAGTTCTGGAATAACACGGCGAACGCACCAATAATGATGAGTGGCATGGCAGCTACAAAACCATCACGAATTGCAACAAGATGTCTTTGTGCGCCTATACGACCAGCTATTTCTATGAATTTATTCATTTTCATCCCCCTATAGATTGAATTGTGGTAAATACACCCCATGAGCTTTTAACAAGTCGTCTAATAACGTCTTACTCTTCTTTTCATCTGATATTAACGGGTTCATAACCATTGCTAGATAAGCATCTTCATAATTTCCACTAACAGCTGCCTGAATCACAAGCTCCTCAAACGCTTTCATATTGAGCGTAATGCCTCTAACAGATGCAGGAATTCGTCCGACAGCAATTGGTTTCGGACCATGACGTGTTATGACAGCATTGACTTCAATAACAGCATCATCTGGTAGATCGGAAATTGCCCCATTGTTCAATGTATTGACGGTTTGAATATCTTCTTTATTGTTATAAATCGAATCCATTAAGCTACATGCAACATCACTATAAAATGCACCACCCCTCTCTTCAAGCTCCTTTGGCTTCACATCTAAATCAGGATTTTTATAAATCTCAAAAAGAGATTTTTCCAAATCCATCACAACCTCTGCTCTTGTACCATGCTCCTCATAAGCCTTTAGGTCTTTTTTCAATACCTCCTCTGTTTGGAAATAGTATTGATGATAAGGATTTGGCAAAAGCTGTGTGGAATTGATGAATGTCTTTGACCAACCGAGGTTCACAATATTTGCTGGTGAGTAATCGAGATCGGCATTTAATAACGTTTCCAAAACGTCACTCGTGCGATCCTCACCTTTTACAAACACGTTTCTACCAAAAATGAAATGGTTCATTCCTACAAATTCAATCTTGACGTCATCTGGATTAGCCTCCAATATCTCTGCTGTTGAATGACGCATATTATAAGGAATATTGCACACACCGATGACCTTCTTGTGAGGTGAATGCTTTAATAACGCTTCTGTGACGATACCTGCAGGGTTGGTGAAATTAATAATCCAAGCATTCGGACAAATCTCATGAACCTGCCGGGCAAGCTCCAACAACACCGGAATCGTCCTGAATGCTTTAAAGATCCCACCAGCGCCATTCGTCTCCTGACCAATGAATCCGTGACTAAGTGGGATGCGCTCATCATCTGAACGCGCTTCCAATCCACCGACACGTATTTGCGTAGATACAAAATCAGCATTCTCAAGTGCTTTTCGTTGATCTAATGTCCAAGATAGCTTAATAGGTTTTTGAGCTTTTTCAATCATCCGTTTTGCGAGATGGCCTATAATTTCAAGTTTTTCTTTTCCTGCTTCTATGTCGACTAGAACAATTTCAGAAACTGGAAACTGCTCATGCCGTTTAATTAAGCCTTCAATGATCTCGGGTGTATAGCTTGATCCACCACCAACCACAACAATTTTTACTGACATATCTATCTCTCCTTTTAAACTAGGGTGCTAATTGTATCTACAAGTTATATTTGTATCATACAATAACAACTAGAATATGTCTAAGCATAAACTCTCATACATAACATTTATCATCTTTTTCAACCGACAAGAACTTACACCTAAAGGGGTATTGGGTTGAAAGCGCTTTAATATATTTTAAAAAAAATATATCTCGGCTCACTTAAAATGTATCATACATTTATTTATTTGTCTATAACAATTAAAATTTTATTTATAATGATCCTATGACTGTATTAGTTGTTATCATAAGGAGGATCTTGTACACTTAAACTAAGTATTCATTATGACAAGAGCAGCAATTGTTATCGTCATGTTATTAATATGTATGACTTTTCAAGTTCATAACGCTCTATACTCATTTTAATAAATTAGATCTGTTTAAATGACGTCATTAAACTTACGATATAAGGAGTAGGGCCATGGAAAATAATAAATCATTGTATGCATACATTAAAGACAAATTACTCAATGACATTAAAACAAATGTTTATAAAAAAGGTGAAAAAATCCCTCCGGAGTTAGAGCTCTGTGAAACATTTAATGTGAGCCGTACAACGGTCCGAACAGCACTTCATCAGCTGACACTAGAAGGTTATCTTGTCCGCAAGCAAGGAAAAGGCACTTTTGTAGCAGATGAAAAGGTTAAACAAACACTTACCCACACTGTCAAAAAGTATAGTGATCAAATTTCCACACAAGGAAAAACGCCACAAATCGAATTGGTTGATATCAGTGTCGTTCCAGCAAATGAACATCTATTGCATTCTCTAGATATTTCTATAAAGGATCCTATTCAACGTATCGAACGTATACGTAAAGCGAATGGAGAGCCAACACAATATGAGATTGCCTTTGTTCCTTGGACTGTTGCACCTGGCATTAACAAAGAACAGGTCGAAACATCCTTATACTCAGCATTAAAAGAACATTTCAATGTTCATATTGCAAAGACGACTGAACATATTGAAATCACTTTGGCTGACGCACACATTTGCGAACTTTTGCAGTGTGAAGAAGGTCTACCTTGCTTCTACATGGAAACAATTGCGGAGGATGAAACTGGGAAGCGTATTGAATTTTCCCGTGCGTACTATCGAGGAGATAAAACAAATTTCTTAATTGAACGGGATTATCCGTTGCATGATTTTTAATCATTAAGGGGGGCATACATATGAAAGTGCTATTTAATGCAGATGACTTCGGTTTAACAAAAGGGGTAACGGATGGAATTATCCATGCACATACGAAGGGCGTCGTCGGAGCTACAACCTTAATGATGAATGGTCGCGCAACTGATTATGCGGTTCGTAAAGCAAAAGCACATCCTTCATTAAAGATTGGCATTCATCTCGTTCTAACGTGGGGAAAGCCGATTTCTAATGATGTCACAAGTCTCGTAGATGAGAATGGTCTGTTTAAATTCAAAAATACGTTCGCCAGCATGGAGCCGCCAAACGTTGAGGCGGTTCGAAAAGAGTGGATGCATCAGATTGAAGCTTTTTTGGAAACAGGATTAAAGCTTCACCACATTGATAGCCATCACCATGTTCATGGCTGGCCACCACTAAAAGATATCGTCATTAACCTAGCTCAACAGTACAATGTTAAAGTGCGCTATGTAGATAGTTTAAAAGATGAGCATCAGCTGCTTTTGACAGAAACGCTTTATACCGATTTTTATGAACAGGGTGTTAACGATAAGATCTTTAATCGCCTCCAATCCCTTGATACTGCTTCTGTTGAGGTCATGACCCATCCTGCATACGTTGATCAAGATTTGCAAGAGATCAGCTCCTACTTAGAAAAACGCGAAGAGGAGCTTGCCATACTCACCAGCTTAAATGTTCCTGATTGGGCAAATATAGTATAAGCCAATGTCATAAAAAAAAGCCTGATAGAATTGACGGTTTTCCCGTCCATCTATCAGGCTTTTTTACACACAAAGCTTCATGCTATTTTTTTAGTTCAACAGTCTTCACATGCCCTCACTAGCCTTATTCACATACTTCCGCATATGATCTTCCACACCTGCCAGAACAATTGGCGCAGGATCGAGATCAATATTAAGCTCCATTGCCGATCCGTCCGTTGGCAAGCCGCTTTGGAAAATCTCTTCATATTCCGCAACGGTTAATGCTTGTCGCGCCGCAAATAATGCATCATGTGCTGACACATGTAAATGGGTCTTGTAGCCTGGCTGCAAAATGCCGCTAAAGAATTCCCCAACCGCTCCAGAACCGTAGCTAAAGAGACCAATTCGGTCACCGGCAGACAGATCGTCTTGTTGTTCAAGCAGAGACAGCACGCTCAAATAAAGCGAGCCTGTATATATATTTCCGACGTTTCGATTATAAATTTGACCTTTTTGGAAATTTGCTTGCAGACGTTCCTGAACAACTTCGTCACCTTCTTCAAGTACGGTTCGCAAAGCTTTTAAGCCCATTTTCGTATAAGGCAAATGAAAACAAATCGCTGCAAAATCCTTTAATGTTAAGTTGTTTTGGACTTTATATTGCTCCCAAACACGGGAAAAGAACGATAAATACTGTTCGTTAGAAAATTTACCATCAACAAAAGCCATTTCTGAATAGACAGGACGCCAAAAGTCCATAATGTCATCCGTTAAATAAACACTATCATCCTCAAGTGCCATTATTTTCGGATCTTGTCCGATTAATAGAGCAACAGCTCCAGCGCCTTGAGTGACCTCACCACCAGTATTTAAACCATATCTCGCAATATCCGAGCCAAGAACAAGCACTTTACGATCAGGATGCAGTGCCACATGTCCTTTTGCCATTTGAATGGCAGCCGTAGCCCCGTAGCAAGCCTGCTTCACTTCAATGCAGCGTGCACCAGGCTTGAGTCCAAGTAATTGATGCACATATATCGCAGCTGATTTCGAATGATCAATACCAGATTCCGTCGCAAAAATAACGAAATCAATCGCGTCTCTATCGACATCATCGACAATCTCCCAAGCAGCATTCGCAGCCATCGTTACAGGATCCTGTGTAAGTGGTGCCACCGCCATCTTTTCTTGACCAATGCCGATCGTAAATTTCCCCGGATCAACCTCACGTGCCTCTGCCAGTTCCGTCATATCAAGGTATAGATGTGGCGCAAAAAAACCGACCTTGTCTATGCCTATTTTCATGATGATTTCCCCTTTCGGTGCTGTATACAGCGTCTATTTGTTAGTTGATTCACAAGATAAGACATTAATGGTGAATAACGCTATAATAGTACATTACGATTTGTAAAACAACCACTTTACTTAGGGAAGAGCCTGTCGATTTACGTAAAGCACTTTATCTTATGACCACTTTTTCTCGTTCATAAGCGCTTTAGAACAACGCAATGTACATTCAAACCTCCAATATGAGTACAATCTTTCAAAGAAAAAATGATCACAACATAATAGATATGGTGTGATCATTTTTAAAAGTGATTGAGCCAATTAAACGACTGTTAAACAATCGTAGCCTTTATTGTATCGATCATCGTTAAACATCGTAATGATAATGCTCTTTAATCATTTCTGTTAAACCAATCTGATCCAAATATCTCGTCGGAACTAGCATTGTAACGGTAATAACGCCTGGATTCCTACCAATTTCAATAGAGCCCGTAATTGTTGCTCGGTTCATCACTTCAGCAACCTCTATGCCTAAAACATCAGCAGCACGTTTTAATCCATTGTCTGTTGCATCATTCAGCGTTGCACCCGTGCCTATGAAGGAAATTGGCAGTGAATCTTCAATCTCCTCAACGCCCCACTGTTGAGCAACGTTTAATGCCGCTTCTTTTTCCTTTTTTGTTAAAGACTTTGCCAAATGTGGTAAATCCTCCGCAACTGGTAACAGCATTGGTCCATCGATGGTAAGCCCTTTAATAACTTTTACTTGCAGGTCAACAATACCTGCCACATCAGCTGTATGTCCGGCAATTTCACCATTGCCCTGCATCGCATGCATATCACCGATATAGACACCGCCACCTTTAACTTTTACCGGGCAAATTAATATAGCGCCTTCCCGCACTCTATTAATATCCATATGACCATCTGTTCTATCTTCTAATTCTTCTTTGGATAAACCATATTCATGAGGCGCGTCTATTAAAAATTGGCCAAAATCACCTGCATTATGTGAATCTGGTAATGGTCTAGATGGCGTTGTTCCGAGCTGACCTAAAAACGGACGCAGACGCGCAGCAGTTCCAACCATATCATGGGGCGCAAATGTGACGATTGGGTTTTGCACTGAGTTTTCCGGTGTCGACATATAGTGATGACCATCTTTAGCGATTGCCTCAGCAGCCTGTTTATTTAACGTGACACCCACTTTTCGATTTGAATCAAAAGCAATCGTATAACCATTTGTAAACACAAATGGGGTTACATCTTGCCCACAATTTTTACAACGAATCGCTTCAGGTCCAACACCTTCTATTTTCGTTTCTGGATACAACTCTCCACAATTAGGACATTTTACAGCGACAAATGGATCACCTAAAAACCGACCGTCTACCGGCTGATCATTCCCAGATGCCGTTGCAATCGAGGTCACTGCAATCGATTTAATTCGAATTGCAATGGCATCCCCAACCTCTGCGCCTTCAATCATTACAGGTTTTGTAACTTCATGCCCACCACGAATACAAGGTGTGATCATTGGTCCCCAACACCCAGGTGCCGTATTCGCTATGATGTGACCACCATCTTTCACTGGACCTAGCATTTCTTCATTTGGATCCAAAATACCATTCGTGAATTCGTTCACATAAATTGTTTGATTCGCAGTCATCATAAGAGCCTCCCCAAATTATTTAAACGCTTACATTAAGTATAATACATGATATTATATTAGACCAAAGAAATGACGGACAGAATTTTAGTACGCGTTTGAGGATGTTGCTTTTTTTAATCATAATGGACAATGTCATAATGATCACTATGACGGTTAAATTAAGCCTATCCCATTTATAAGCTGCTGGCTACCTTGCTGACTTTTATAGGGGGGCATTTGTTTAAGTTTTGAACCCCAGTTAATATCAAAAAACTTTACACATGAAGACGTATTAACCATCATTATTTTCTCAGTGTTCACATTTACACTTTTAATTCCACTACAAATTCAATATAATAGATTTATTTAACTCTTATAAATGGACAAGGAGATTTCGATGAAACAACCTACAGAACAATGGACCTCGAAGATTGGATTTATATTAGCAACTGCTGGATCGGCAATTGGACTAGGAGCAATTTGGAAGTTCCCTTACATCGCAGGCGTTTCAGGGGGCGGCGCATTCTTTTTCATTTTTATGATTTTCACCCTTTTTATCGGAATGCCGATCTTGCTTGCTGAATTTATTATTGGTCGGGGCTCACAAAAAGACGCCATTAGGGCTTATACAGCTTTTGCACCTCACTCAAGATGGCATTACATCGGAATTCTTGGAATGATAACCTGTTTTATTCTTTTATCGTTTTACAGTGTTGTCGGTGGTTGGATCCTGCTTTATTTATTTCAAACGATCACAGGTCAGCTAACTGGACTAGCGGAAACTGAATATGGTGCACTCTTTAACGACGTCATCGCCAACCCATACATGAGTATTGTGGCGCAATTTATTTTTATGGTCGTTACAATTATTGTTGTTTCTAAGGGCGTTCAAAAAGGCATTGAAAAAGCAAGTAAAATTATGATGCCGGCTTTATTTATTGCTTTTATCATTTTAATCATCCGCTCTTTAACATTAGATAACGTTAGTGAAGGCATTTCTTTTTTCTTATATCCGGATTTTTCAAGCCTTAATTCAAAAACAATACTATTTGCACTGGGACAATCCTTTTTCTCAATAAGTGTCGGTGTGTCTGTTATGGTGACGTATAGCTCTTATTTATCTAAAAAAGAAGATTTGTCTAAATCAGCCTTTACAATTGTTTTAATGAATATTTTCATTTCGGTTTTAGCCGGGCTGGCTATTTTCCCAGCCGTGTTTTCATTTGGGTTTGAACCAACAGAAGGACCTGGCCTATTATTTATCGTGTTACCAGCAGTCTTTAACGAAATGCCTTTCGGTGTCGGCTTCTTGTTTATTTTCCTTATGCTGTTTTTATTTGCAACGTTCACGTCTGCGTTTTCGATGGTTGAGATCATTGTTGCAGCGCTAACAAAAGGGAAAAGTGAAAAACGCAGAAAAACAACATGGATTGTTGGCATCTGCATTTTCCTTGCAGGTATTCCGGCCGCACTATCTTACGGCGTATTAAGTGACTTTACGATCTTTGGCAAAACGATGTTTGATCTATCTGATTATCTCGTTTCTAATATACTCATGCCACTCGGGGCACTGGCGATCTCCATCTTTGCAGCGTTTAAAATTCCAAGAACAGTTTTGCTAGAGGAATTGAGTATGGGCTCCACCATTGGTAAACGCATATTCGCCATATGGTTTTTAATGATTAAATACATCGTGCCCATTGCAATTATCATCGTATTTCTAGATGTTACAGGTGTATGGAAGTTTTGATGGGGGTGCCTGGCACTCTCCGGATTATGTCTGAAAATGTCGGTTATGGTGCGACGTGATACTTGCTATGGAGCCGTGTTTATTTTCCGACTGAAATAAGGTATACTCTAATTAGAGAAGCGCATAACATATTAAAAGACCGCCCATGCTGATACATGGAACGGTCACGTGTACGATAGCCCTTCAGGGGGCGACTCACAATATCAGATGACTTAATCACCCTCGTTGCTTGCCAGGCTCAAGGGTGGTTATTCTTTTTCTGACAGAATGGACACGATTAACGCTCCAAAAGAGAGCATCAGAACCAGTGACTCAAAAACTGTCATTAGGCATCACCTCCCTTCTTGGATAAAAGCAAGAAAGGAAAGTGAGCCACCACCCATGAAAGCCCTATCATACTGTCCTGTATTATAGCATAAATAACCGCGCTCTAAATGAAGCATTTGATTCATTTTTTCTAGATGAGAGACAATGTAAAAGAGAGCTGACCTTCCAAAGTTCAGCTCCGATACCACTATATATTCCTTCTTAAAGCTTAAATCTCCCAATCATTTCACTTAGGTCTTCAGCGACTTTTGCGAGCTGCTGAGAGCTTTTAGCGACTTCTTCCATAGAGCTGCTCGTCTGCTGGGCGGAGGCTGCTGTCTGCTGAATACCTGCAGCTGATTGCTCTGAGATTGCTGCGATGTCCTGCATTGATGCGTTCATTTTTTGAGTATTATCATCGAGCTCATCCAAATTGTTAGATACATGTTGAATGCTAACGACCATTTCAGTAACCGCATCACGGATTTCATTAAATGTATGTTCAGTAGCGTGAATTTGTTCCGTACCACGCTCTACTTCTTCATATCCAGCCTTTAGAGAGGTAGAAACAAGGTCTGATTCATTTTGAATATTGTTAACGATTCCTGTAATATCATTGACTGAATCCGAAACTTGTTCGGCAAGTTTTTTCACTTCATCCGCTACTACCGTAAATCCTTTACCTTGTTCCCCAGCACGTGCCGCTTCAATTGCTGCGTTTAAGGCAAGAAGATTCGTTTGATCGGCTATATCTTTTATAACCGATACGAGCTTGGAAATTTCCTGTGATTGACTGTCGAGACTTTCTACTTTTACCACAGAATCCTTCACAATCTGATTGATTCTCTCCATTTGCTCTGTTGAAAGGTGCATGAGCTGACCACCATGATTGGTTTTATCTAAAACATCATTTGAATACGTTTCAATCTGATTCCCTTGTTCATTCGTTGCATCAATTTTTTCTACAAATGTTCCCATAACAGTAGATAAATCGCCTGCAGTCGTTGCTTGAGTCTCAGCGCCTGTTGCCAGCTCCTGCATCGTTACCGCAACCTGCTCTGTTCCTGTCGTCACTTCATTGGCAGACTGGGTTAATTCTTCACTATGCCCCGAAACGATTTCAGTAACTTCCTTGATACGTCCAATCAATTCACGATTATTTTCATTCATCGTATTTGTCGCTTTTACAAGCTCAGCTGTTTCATCTTTTGTATCTACAGAAAGGGGTTCTTGTGTTAAATCTCCCTGTGCGAGTGCAGTCATCCGATTCATTACAGCTTTGATCGGCTTAACAATTGACCTTGATGTGAGTAATGCAATGACAACCCCAATTACAACAACTAACCCCGAAATAACCATGATGAAAATATTCGACGCCTTTCCAACGGTAATAACTAAGTCACCGCCTGTTTCAACATTTTTCCGTTTTTCGTCTGTTAATTGCTCGAAACCTTCAATAACATCATGTGATAGAGGTGCAGCCGACTCCAAGGTACGTAAGGCGGCTTTATCGCGATGATCATTTACTTCCTCTAAAGCCTTTTCCATCATTGCAGTCCACTGGCTTTTCTTTTCCAACAAATCAAAAACAACGTCTGTGATTGCAACCTCTTCCATGCGTTTGTTAATTTCCTTACTTTCTTCTAATAGCTCGTATGCTGTCTGCTTACTCTCTTCATCATTAAACAAAGCATACCCTCGAACAAATGACCTTATCTCTGACATGTTATATGTCAAATCCTCATTAAGCATCATCAGCATAACCTGTTTATCAACGATTTCTACGGTCTGCTTATTGACTTCCTCAAAAGCTAGATACGTTAGTAAACTCAGTAAGAAAACGAACATAATAATTGTTGTAAAACCAGCAAGAATCTTTGTCTTAATACTTTTAAACTGAAATAACTTTCTCATGGTGTATCTCCTGTCTGTTAAAATATGCGGCATTAAGACATGTTAAGTCATAACTTAATACTACTATTTTTTATCGGCATATAGGTCTTTTTGTTTAGTGTTTCACAAAGTATGGTTCTAAAGTTCCACTATTATTGTTAGAGATAAATGTCAGTAAATTTTACACCTGACACTTAATACATAGTGTAATGACTTAAAAACGAAACACATAGGACAAATCTACAACCATACGAATGTAGCGCGACATATTTATATAGTGAACCATATAAGAAAGGAGAGTCTAATGAATGGCTAATTTTTTGCTTATTAACCCTCAATCATGCTGCCAAATCATGATTGACCATAAAACACAGCTTGTAGAACCAGCTATTACAGCCAACCCTGTCGATGTCAATCGCGTCTGCGAAGCCTGGATCGAAGGTGTTGTACCGGAAAAGGTTATTGTCGGTGGGAGACTCATAAAAACCATTACGTATGATGCACTTAATTCTCTCGGTATTCCTGAGCCTGGTACAATCAGAAGAGATGAAATTGGTTTTCAGTGTATGATTGACCGTGAGGATGTTAATGAAGGCGATGCTGAGGATTTTGAAGTTGTTGGCTGTACAGTCCTTGGCACTGTTTTTGAGCAATTAAACAACTTTGGGATGCGGACTAACACAGAAACCGGGGAAGAAGAGGAAGTCGCTTATAAATTGATCGAAAAAGACATTCTTAAAGTATGTGTGCGCAGGAGAGAGTCAGGACCAGAGCCTGGTGAATGTTGTACAAATACAATCGGGTTTTGGATGGACCGCAACGAGACTATTCCAGATAGTGAGTATTTAATGTATTTGCCGCAGACCATTGGTACACCAGGTGGCATGTTCACGGAAATTGTGACCACTCCTGAACGTGCTAGAGAGATCCTTCAGACAGGTCCGCCACCACAATACAACCAACTACGTCGACAGCTACTTGCAGCAAAATTAAATATTACGCGCTGCAGTGTTAATGAAGGCGAGACTGTAGAGCCTCCAGAAGCCGTTGCAACTGCCATTGAAACAGCAGATGATTATTTTGCTACAACGGATCCAGACAATCCTGGTCCTGTACCAGCAAACACAATTGATATACTGACCGCCTTTAACCAAGGTGCGTTTGCAGATGACGGATTTCCATTCTGTGGGTAACAACAGAGGGTTATATGCATGATCAACATTTAACAATGGAGAAAACCTATCTTTTTTAGATAGGTTTTCTCCATGTAACGTTATTATAAAGTCAAATAAACTGGTCGATCATACGTTAAAAGTAAATTGCGACATTTCAAAAATAAAAATGCCGAGGTTCTCCATCACGTCATTTTATAGCCCTCACTAGAAATACCGAATGATGGCGACAAGCATTTTACAGCATTATAGCAATCCAGTTTAACGGTTATACATTCATCGGTTTCTGTTACATAATCTACTGCACAAATGTCCTGCCATTCCACGTCCTCTGTCTCTTTATTAATAATCGATTGATTCGGACGAAGCAAAATGAGTGTGGCACATTGCTGCTTACAATCAACTGCCTTCACTTTAAAAAATACAGTTACGAAACAATCATCTTTCCCTACAGATCCAAATGTCATAAATGGATGCCCATAAGGCGTCTGCAGCATGATTGGGATATATCCATTATGCGCTTGCTTTGATGCTTTCGCTTTTCTCTGGGCATGTTGAATAGAAAGAAGGGTATCGCAAACACAATCATATGCATCTGTTGGATATGTTTTTTTATGATTTTCGCTCACATCATCCCTCCTCTCCGAATAGTCTATCAGTACATCTTATGTCATGGGGCATAAAGCCGTATAGATGAACAACCTAAATTCATTGAAACAATAAACGATTCTGTTACATAACATAATAACGGGTACAGCAAAGGAGGCGAATTAGGGTGGCGGCCAAGTCTAAGAAATTTCGGGAAATACAAGAAGCGCATAAAGCCAAACAGGCAAAAGAAGAAAAAGATGAAAAAGAGGCACATAAAAGCCATGAACACTGTGATTGTAAGGACAAATGCAATTGTATCGGTCCCCCTGGCAAGCGTGGAAAAAAAGGACAAAAAGGCGAAAAGGGAGACAAAGGTGAGCAAGGACCACGTGGTGCACGGGGGCCTGCTGGGCCATCTGGACAGCCTGGACGACCAGGACCTCCCGGGCCTCCTGGACAGCCTGGGCGACCAGGCCCACCCGGACCGCCTGGACCTCCGGGGCCACCCGGTCCACCTGGACCACCAGCTAAAAAGAAGCTATGCTGTTTTGAATTAGTCAAACATCAAACACAGCTTGTCCCACCAGCCATAAAAGGAACCGTATCCGTTCAAAAAGAAGTGCATGCAGTCATTGATAAAACGTGTGATGAGGTCATCGTCATCCAAGGTAAATTGCGTAAAATCATCACATATGATACACCTAAGGCGAGTGGGAAAACAATTATTGACGAGATCCCATTTCATTGCTTAATTGAAATTGACACCAAACACCCCAATCCATCCTATATCATTACTAAGCAGGACATTATCTGTGAAGTCAGCAGCTATGAATCGGCCTTTCGAAAAGGAGATGAAGGCGAAACATTAGCCTTCAGTCACACCGGAAAAGATGTCATTAAAATATGCGTTAAGAAATCAAAAGAGTAATCTGCATTAATATGAGTATGAACATCTTTTTTCCTGTGAACCGAACAAAGACATCACTATATGACAAAGGACGCTTTCGAAAAGGTTACACGACAGCGTCCTCTTTCTGTTATTTATACTTTTTTGAGTAGATAAATTCCGTAATAGGCAATGTTACAAATGTAAGACCAACCACGATCAGTAAAGGGAAATTTTCAATGTCATTAAAATTGGATACACCATCAAAAACGAATAAAACAAATACCGATAAAATCATTAAAGCGAAATAGCCTATCTTTGCACTTTTAAGTTCAATATGTTGGTCTAATTCATCTTTTTCCCTCGGGCCTTCAACATTTCCCCACGTCATCCAGTTGAAAAAATAAGCTAAACTTAAAAAGCTCAAAAAAATAGAACCACCATCTATCGTTCCAAACCTCACCCATTTATATAAAGAAAATCCTGTAACAACTATAAAAACAACAAAAGCCAGAACACCTATTATCTTTCTGGTATGCATCCCTTCTCCCCCACTCTTTGTCCATATGATTACGTCGGTACGTATAACATTTTCCCTCCTATCGTCTGTATACCGCTTCGTTAAACAGGAGAACATACTTTTTGAAAGGATTCTCCAGTTCATAAAGCTAGAACATATCATGACGGAGGTGAAAACATGTCAAAAAAACGCCCAAAAAAAGATGCCGCCAATGAATACCGGTTGTACAACCCTGATGCGCCCTATTATGATGACCAGCCTGAAGCTGAAACAACCCAGAGCAAAAAAACGACTAAACACAAAAAATAGTAAGTCCTCTTCGATTAGCGATTCACACAGGTTTATTAACGTCATGCCTGTGTGAATCAACTTATAAGACGGTGTTCACTGTTATGTTAAAAACGGATTTTCATAGGAAAAAAATATAAAAACTGAAGAGCGTCCTCAGCTTGAAGTGTGTTTTATCATCGTAGCAAACTTTAAAACGTATCTCCCAAAATAATAACGTATGTGGAAAGATATTTATGAAGATAGTGCTTTACTTATTGTCTGTAAAAGAGCGAACCAACATCGTTCCGGCTAAAACGGCTAAAATCATATGTGTTTCAGGTAAAAAGAAGATGTTAGGGTAAAAATCCTGTGATACCCCATACCATTTCACCCAATAGCTATTCGGTATAAAAACAAAAACAGACAATATCACTGTTGGAATAAGAAGCTTCCAGTTAAACTTAAACTGTCCTTTCAAAAGGTAACTTAAACCTTTCCATTCCATCAATACACCGAATAAGAACGCCCACAAAGACATTAATATGAATAGGGGATTCATTTCTGCTGATGCTCTTTCTAACTCTTTTTGAAGGTCATAGTAGTCCCCAACCAATAAAAAAAGTAAAATGATCATTCCTAAAATCACTGCTGAAGCACCTAAGATCTTTTTTTGAATAGTAAAACCTCCTTCGATATATTCATACAATTTAGAAAGCATCAAGTTTCTAAATCACTTTAATTTTATCAAAAAAAAAAAAAGTATCAATGTTTCGCAAAACTTTTTTAATAATTCGTCTGACACTCCTACTTTCCAAACAAAAAACATTTTTAACCGGACAGTCATTCACTGAATTCAGTAATCATATATTCTAAAGCAATAAACAAAAAAGCTTCTCAAAAGTTCAATGAACTCATGAAAAGCTTTCTTTTATGTCTTCAATATAAGCAGTTACAATAACTTATTATGCTTTAGGAGGTGTTCCTTCAGCGTTTCCTACAACTGCATCAATTTGGATTAAAGCATCTTTAGGTAAAGCTGATACGCCAACTGTTCTCCGCGCAGGAACGCCGCCTGGGAAGAATGTTTTGTAAGCTTCATCTACAGCATCCATATCTGCGATGTTTTTAACGAAGATATTTACTTTAACAACATCTTCCATAACGTGGTCGATGCTTTCTACAATTGCCTTGATGTTTTTCAAGCACTGTTCAGCCTGCTCTTTTACACCGCCAGCTACCATTTCACCCGTTTTTGGATCCAAAGGTAATTGAGCTGAAAGGTGGTTATAATGAGAAAATGCTACAGTTTGTGTAGATAGTGAATCCTTTGGTGCGTCGTCAGTGTTGTTTGCCCAGATAACAAGTCCATGTCTGTCTTCAACAGCTTGTGGCGGTGTACCATCTCCGTGTGAAACGACTGCTTCAATTTGGACTAAAGCATCCATCGGTAAAGCTGAAGCTTCAACCGTTGTCCGTGCAGGGACATAGGCTACAGTTCTAGCGATAGCTGAGTCTGGGAAAAATGTTGTATAAACTTCATTTACGGCATCGATATCGGATAGGTCCTTAAGGAAGACGTTGATTTTAACAATATCGTCAAATGGAACGTCGATGCTTTCTAAAATGGCCTTAATATTTTTTAAGCACTGTCCAGCTTGCTCTTTTACACCGCCAGCTACCAGTCTGCCTGTTTTAGGGTCAATTGGTAATTGAGCTGAAAGATTATTGTAATGAGAAAATGACACAGTTTGTGTAGATAGAGCACATGTTGGTGCATTTGCTGTGTTATTTGTAAGCTTAATGAGATCGCCTGCTTGTGGCGCGTTTGGAATTGTACCTTCACCATTTGAAACAAGTGCTTCAACTTGTACCAAAGCATCCATTGGTAAAGCTGCCACTGCGACTACCGTACGTGTAGGAACATAAGTTGTAAAGAATGACTTATAAACCTCGTCTACAGCGTCAACGTCTTTAATATCCGTAACGAATACAGTGATCCGAACAACATCATTCATAACATGATCGATGCTGTCTAAAATCGCCTTAATATTTTTAAAGCACTGTTCAGCCTGCTCCTTTATTCCACCAGCTACCAACTTGCCCGATTTCGGTTCAATTGGTAATTGAGCTGAAAGATTATTGTAGTGAGAGAAAGCTACAGTCTGTGAATATAGACCGTTTTCGTTTGGTGCATTTTCCGTATTTCTTCCTAATACTGTGTTATAGCCGCTCATGATAGTCTCCCTTACTAGATGAATTTATTAACCCAAATTCCACACCGCAAAAACCCGCTAAACCTAGCTCACTTTTGAGCAAGTGATGTCTTGGTTTAGCTCGCATCCGAGTTATACCCAGGCTTTACTACTTGTTTTTTGCTGAGGAAGGTGAGTTGGTAACCACTCCTGTGATTACTGTAGGTGCCAATTATAACAGGCTTTCCTCGTTTAGACTACGCTTTCAGTAATTTTTTTCTAAAAATGCGCGCGAGTTCAGCAACAGATCTTTCGATAAACGTTCACATATTCTCGTTCAGAAGTGGCGATCGCGCTAGGTGCATTCCTCGATGCTCTTTATACTGAAGCTTATATTTTAGTAGTGCCCACGAACCGATTGGCTATACATTGTTTGATGCCAAGTTTGTATTTGTTGGTATATGTGGACATAATAAAACACCTTAAACGTTAATTTCTTTTAAGGGTATCTTGTTAAAAATTGTCATATGTTTAATCGCGCCATCAATAATTGTTTTGCTTCTCTTTTAGTGTTAAAGATTCTTTAAGGTCACCTATTCGCTTTTTATGTCGATCATCTTATCTATGTCTGAACGGGTTATATTATTTCGGGGTATAAATTGCCTATAATCCCAGCCGATTTCATCATTTTTTTTTGAGCCTTAAAACTATATTGACTCCTATGATAATGCGTATAATATCTACCTTACTATTACAAAGATGAAATAACGGAAGAAGAATGGTTTTACAGTACTTTTTTCATAAGATCCTCCCAATCAATATACTGATATTCCAATAACATTAGGCTGCTTTTAGTATTAAAAATAAAAAAGGGCTTTAAATTATAACGAAGACGTATTTGAGATGCATTTTGTTATTTTTGGAGTGTCAACGTTTAAAATGAGTTGTTTTATTAGAAGAACATAGGAAGGAACAATTAACTTTAAACAACTTTCATTCTGTTCACTTTAAGACTTAATAATAAGAGATATTTCGTTTAAGTATGACACCTACATTTTGACGAAGATAGTTCCTATATATTGACTTAAAAAGGAATCACCTAAAATATAACAAAAAACCGAAAAGACCTAAAACTAGAGGTCTTTTCGTCTGTCCACCTTATTTAGCATCATAATACCCATATTGCTATTGTTTAGTATTCATATTTTTAAGTGCTTGCCCCAATAAACCATCTGGTAGAGATGGACTAGATTCTCCTTTAAGTAATCCTGTATCTGCTCTGCTAAAGAGTGATTGGAGCACGATTGAACGATCGGATTCTTCCACACTCTTGTCCTTTAGTAACGCTAGATAAACATAAGCTAGTTGATGTCTTTCATGCGCATCACGAGACAAATGATAAGCACTTGTTGACAGTCTTATGAAAAAATTAATTACAAAAATACCAATAGAAATAATAACCGTTAAGATAAACATCATTTTAATAGAATTTAAATTTAGTTCCGTATCATTTATAGTGAGTTTCAAAAGCAATATAGTAAGAAAAGTGATGAATGATATTGAAATAGATACGGCCGTTATCATCCAACGCTTTCCAATTTTTTTATATTGGTCTTTTGTTTCCTCCCAATATTTTGCCGGGCCTTCTAACTTCAATTTCTCTTCATATAAACTAACTAAGTTTTCAAGTTCTAATTCTTTATCTTCCACAAAGGATTCTGTTGTATTTTGCAAGTCCTCTTTCCATGTGATTAAGTCACTCTGGTATTTCGAAGTGTTACCATCTAAATATTTCATCTTTTCATAGTACTCGTTATCAAGTTTATTTAGAGAATCGTTGTAATCTGTTTTTAAATGATAAAGCGACTCCTGCTCATTTTTAAAAATACTTTTAGTAGTTTGAGGATATTCATACAAGTATGAATCAATTAGCCCCTTAAAGATATACTTATCATTCATATTTAATTGTAAGGTGGAATTTCCGCTGATATTTAAAAGATATTCACACGCTGATTCTGCAAATTGTGGATGTATTTCATACTGTTCCTTAATAAACTTTGCTCTCGACGTTATTGAAAAAACACAGGGATAACGATTTGCTTTAATGTTATTTATTACTTGTCTCATGTTATTCTTAATCGCACTATCTTGATTTTGAAAATTATAATTATATATTTGGTCCAACCAATTTAGTATTTTGACAAAGTGTGAACGAATTGCACTAGGTTTTCCTGTTGTGCATTTTCTCCAAAAGTCAACCTCGTTCTGTATAAAAGAATAAAAATGATCGAGCGATTTATATGACTTTGTTTGATTATCAGGATATAAGGTGAACGTAAGTTCAAAACTTTTAAAGTAATCTTTTGTTTCCTTTGAAAAAACCTTCTTACTTTCATCAACTGCCTGAGTCATTGGTTTCCTCCTTATTCCACTTTCTTCACATTTAATTCAACACTACCTTTATATTTTTGTAAAGCACCAGTTTCCTCTTAATTAAATACGAAGCCACGACATCAGTAAAAATTACACTCCACCAGTCCAATTAACATCTGATTTTTTACATATTTCCAGGACATTGTCTTAATAGATTCAGCAAACCGCCCGCCCATCATACCAGTTTTTTTGAAAATGGATTAAGTGAGCTAATAAAGTGCTTATCGAACTGCCAACTAACAATATTACGGTAATCCAAAATCAATCACGTGCAGATATTGCTAGAGAATATGATATTACTCCATTTGCTTTAGATCGCTGGATTAAGAATCATCGTGAACAGGCTCCTCCGCTGCGAAGGGAAAATCGCTCATAATAGCAAAATGAATTGATTCGCCTCTCCAAAGAAAATCAAGGTTTACTTATGAAGAACGATATTGTAAAGCAAGCTGCGCTGATCATAGAACATAAATAGATGTGATTCGATATTGCTCACAAATATTCGGTTTCAGCAATGTGCGACGTCTTCAATATCCCCAAAAGTACGTATTACTATCATGACTATTTAACATGTAAAAGTGCACAGGAAGAGGAAGATAAAGAGCTTTCAAAGGAAATTGCCCGCATTTTTAAAGAGAGCCGTAATAACTATGGAACACGTAAAATAAAGAAAGAATTAGCCCAGTTATCAGAGTCGAATTGGTCGATTAATGAACGAAATGGACCTGTAATGAGGCCCAGTGAAAAACGAGTCAAAGCGTCATCAATCGTGTAATCATTGTCCATAGTACTGGTGCGTGTAAGACGGCAGACCTTGTTTTAAGCAGTTCTATCTCTATCGTATTCTTCTAAACAAATATTAACCAATTTAAGCAAAAGTATATTACGGTCCATTTGATGATTTAAATCCCTAATTATAAAAAGGAAACCAAACCAGGTTATAACAAAAACAAAAAGATTTCTTAATAAATTGATAACATTATCAATATCACCTGTAGTAACGTTTATTAATAATGGAGATGAACCCGCTATAAGAAATGCTTGCGCTACACCTTTTAAAGTTTTAACATGCTCACTTTTTTCTCTTGCTTCAAGTATAATTTTATATTCGTTTAATTCCTTTTTATTAGGGTACTTTTCCTTCAATAAAAATTTAATTGAATCGAAGTTCTGTTTAATAGAATTATTAGTTATTTCTTTAACCTTATTTAGTTCCTCATACAAATATATGTCTTGCCCTAATTCCCCTACCCAATTATACAGACTATATTTTTTCTTTCTTCTCTTTTCATCGTATTTCATAATAATACTAAAGACAAATTTATTTAGTATGATATCTCCTAAAACTATTATTAGGTTAATAACAATAACAGAAATACAAATTGCAATCAGATGCTGGAACTCACCCTCTTTAGACTCCATGTAAACAACTACTGATAAAGAAATTAGTATAGCATTTAAAAGTACATAAAATAAAAATCTCAAAGTTTTTCCCCCTATTAGACTTTATATAAGTCAGTTATACACATTACAAAAAGATTATTTACTTTTTTATCGACATTTTAATCTTTTATTTAATTATACTAGTATCGTATTATTATAAATTTAGCTTCATCGGCTCCCAAATCTTTACCCAAAAGACAAACCTAAATTAATAAAGTAGTATTGTCCTTTCAATTATTCCTAAAAAACACTTATCATAAGTCACTCATAATTGCTAACATTACAAATAACTTCCTCGTTCTCTTTCATTATTTATTATTTATTTCTACAAAAAAACAAGAAGAATGTTTAGAATAAACAAGTCTTCTTGTTTTTTTACCTTTTCTATATATGTAATATTATATATTGGTTGTTCACTAGCGTTACATAATGACGTAATTTTCAGTTATAATAAACATCTGTTTTGTAGATAAAAAAGGAATTAGCGTTTTTTACAAACCCTGGATAAAAAGAAGCAGCCAGAATACCCTGTAGTTCAATTACGCTCATCCCTTCTGATTCCATTTCAATAATCCCGTCAAAATTAAATTATTCCGTAAAATAAACAATATCTATCTGCATATAAAAAGAAATTTAAAAAGATTTAAAAAGAGGCTTCTCAAAAGTTTGGACAACTTATGAGAAGCCTACAATAATATACAAAGTTTAGAAAATCACTCTAATCTCACATACAAGCCCTTATATATCAAGGGTTGGGGGGCGGTATTACATCATGCCGCCCATTCCACCCATGCCGCCCATGTCAGGCATTCCGCCGCCTTCGTTTTCCTCAGGCTTATCAGCGACAACGGCTTCTGTTGTTAGGAACATAGCTGCAACAGATGCTGCGTTTTGTAGGGCTGAACGTGTAACTTTTGTTGGGTCGACGATACCAGCTTCAACCATGTTAACCCAGTTGCCTGTAGCTGCATCGAAGCCAACTCCGATTTCTTCGCCTTTCAAGCGCTCAACAACGACGGATCCTTCAAGGCCAGCGTTGTGGGCAATCTGACGTACTGGCTCTTCAAGAGCGCGAAGTACGATGCTTGCTCCTGTTGCTTCATCGCCTTCAAGTGCGAGCTCTGCTACTTTTTTGTAGATGTTAACTAAGGCTGTACCACCACCGGATACGATACCTTCTTCAACCGCTGCACGTGTTGAGTTCAATGCATCTTCAATACGTAGCTTGCGTTCTTTCAATTCTGTTTCAGTTGCTGCACCGACTTTGATAACTGCTACGCCGCCTGCAAGCTTAGCAAGACGTTCTTGTAGTTTTTCTTTGTCGAATTCAGATGTTGTTTCTTCTGCTTGTGCACGGATTTGTGTGACACGGGAAGAAATGTTTTCTGGGTTTCCAGCACCCTCAACGATTGTAGTGTTTTCTTTTGTAACGACAACTTTAGAAGCGCGACCAAGCTGATCAAGTGTTGCACTCTTAAGGTCAAGGCCGAGATCTTCAGTAATTACTTCGCCGCCTGTTAATACAGCAATGTCTTCAAGCATTGCTTTACGACGATCACCAAATCCTGGTGCTTTAACAGCAACTGCGTTGAATGTACCACGTAGCTTGTTCACAACGAGTGTTGCGAGCGCTTCGCCTTCAACGTCTTCAGCAATGATTAAGATTGGCTTTCCTTGCTGAACAACTTGCTCAAGAAGTGGCAATACTTCTTGGATGTTGCCGATTTTCTTATCAGTAATTAAGATGTATGGATCATCAAGCACGGCTTCCATCTTATCCTGGTCTGAAACCATGTAAGGAGATGCATAACCGCGGTCAAATTGCATACCTTCAACAACTTCAAGCTCTGTGCTGAAGCCTTTTGATTCTTCAATTGTAATAACACCGTCGTTACCAACGCGTTCCATCGCTTCAGCAATGAGTTGACCTACTTCTTCATTGTTAGCTGAGATCGATGCAACCTGTGCAATAGAATCTTTGCCCTCAATTGGGCTAGAAATTGTTTTTAATTCGTTGATCGCTGTTTCAACCGCTTTTTCGATTCCGCGGCGAACACCGACAGGGTTAGCACCTGAAGCGACGTTTTTAAGGCCTTCGCTAATCATTGCTTGTGCCAAAACAGTTGCAGTTGTTGTACCGTCACCAGCAACGTCGTTTGTTTTGGAAGCAACCTCAGATACGAGCTGTGCACCCATGTTTTCAAAACGATCTTCAAGTTCAATTTCTTTAGCAATTGTTACACCGTCATTTGTAATGAGCGGGGAACCGAATTTCTTGTCGAGAACAACATTGCGGCCTTTTGGTCCCAATGTCACTTTTACAGCATCTGCTAATGTATCTACACCACGCATCATAGCGCGACGAGCGTCTTCACTAAACTTAATATCTTTAGCCATTGTAAAAATGCCTCCTTAAAATGTTTAGTTTAAGTATGTGTATTCTGTTCTGCACCGGTTAGCGATTAAGCAATAACTGCTAAAATATCGCTCTCACGCAGAATCAAGTATTCTTTACCATCATATTTAACTTCAGTGCCGGCAAACTTGGAGAAAATAATTTGATCTCCTTCTTTAACCTCAAGCGCAATCTTTTCTCCGTTGTCTGTTACACGGCCGGAACCTACCGCAACAACATGGCCTTCCTGCGGCTTTTCCTTTGCAGAATCGGGAAGTACGATGCCGCTTGCAGTTTTTTCTTCTTGTTCAACAAGCTCGATGACAACACGATCTCCTAGTGGTTTAATCATGTCGAAACCTCCTTAGTTCCTCATCAGATTTTTAGTTTGTTAGCACTCGACATCGGTGAGTGCTAATTCCAATTAATATAATAAATAATTCATCTGGAAAATGCAAGAGATAAACTTATATATTTTTTTTGAGCGGAAACCACGACAACAAACGCCCTTTTGAGTTTACCCTATTTCCTCCCTGTCCAACCATACTATTACTATATGGGACAAGATTATGCTAAAATACGTTCATATGGAAAAAATAAATTGATTCCCGCTCAATATGCTGCATAAGCATATACTATATACCAATTAGAAGGAGTCGTTGATGTTGACAGGACGATACTGGGGCGTCATTTTAGCCTATATCATTATGCAATTTTCGGGATTACTGTTTGCCCCGTTGCTATATGTTGCACTACCATTGACACAAAATGAGGCGATCGTTTATTGGAGCTTAATCAGCTTTGTGATTGGACTGGTTGTCATTGGATTCATTATGAAGCCTTACATGCGTGAAGCACCGCTAAGAAATGCCGCTTCAAAAGGGGAAATCGTACTTTGGTCGATTCTCGGTGTCTTTATGGCTTATATGGCCAATGCGATTGCTGCTTCTATTGAGATGTATGTATTCGGTATTGAAGCCGGCTCAGAGAATACGATGATGATTATAGATATGATCGAGCTTGTGCCACTCTTTTTCATTGTACCGACGATCATTGCACCGATTTTAGAGGAAGTTATTTTTCGAAAGATTGTATTTGGCTCGCTGTATAAACGCTTTAATTTTATTATCGCAGCGTTCATTTCCGCTGGTGTGTTCGGCGTGATTCACGGTGAAATCGAGCACATTTTAATTTACAGTGCGATGGGCTTTGTATTTGCCTTTCTTTATGTTAAAACAAAGCGGCTTATTGTGCCAATCATTGTACATATGACGCTGAACTCAATTTCGGTTATTTTACAGATGTCTGGTGTTTTGGAAAATATGGAGAAGCAACTGGAAAATATGGAAAAGCTGCAAATGATTTTTGGAGGCTGATTAAACATGCGTATATCACCATTAGCAAATACGATAATTTATTTTATACTAGGGTCGTTTTTCTTTTACCTCGCCCTTACAGTACCAGGCGAACGCTTTAATGCGATGACCATCGCTCTAGCTGTCATCGCCGCCTTAGATATCGGTATAGGACTGCGCTTCCTACGCACCCACCTACACGCAAAAAATAAGAAGAATTCATAAGAAGGAGCCCGTTAACCAAAACGGGCTCTTATCTTTATGACGCAGCTGATTCTGATTCGTTTTTAACGCTCTGTGCGCCTTTTAAAATAAACGACACCGGTACCACACATAAAATAACGATACCAGATATTAAGAACGCTTCATTGAGAGCTTGGAGCGTAGCCTCTTGCATTTCCAACCCCGCTGAACCTGTCGCAAGCAATCCCCGACGTACTTCAAAGTAAATCGAGAAGAACACAATTCCAAACGATGAAAATATTTGCCGGATCACATTGTTCATCGCAGAGCCTTGGGCAACCTGATCGTCCGGTATTGCATTCATCCCTGCTGTTGTTGCTGGCATATTACACATTCCTAGCCCGGCACTTCGAATGACATTAACAATTAAAATAAACCAAAACGACGTCGTTAATGTATTAAAGCCAAGTAAAAGGGTAAAGCTCCCCAGCACAAGAAGGCCAATTGGAACAACATATCTCGGTCCCTTCACATCAAGAATCTTCCCGCCGATTGACATAAATAATCCGCTCATTAATGCCGCTGGTAAAAATAGTAGACCAGTTTGAATTTCAGACAGTCCGTATACGTCTTGAATTAAAAGTGGTAATAAAAATATACCTGAGAACAATCCAATCGAAGCGGTTGCTGTCACAACGATTGATACAGAATATGTCGGAATTTTAAAGATTGCTAAGTTAAGGAGCGGCTGTGTCTGCTTACCCTCATACTTGGCAAAAACGACTAATAGAAGGGCACCAACGATGATGAGTATGATATTTGATGGAGATAACAGCGCATCTAAGGTCGAGCCTCTGCCAAGGGCAAACAACACCGAACCGACACCACCAGTCACAAGAAGAAAACCGATAAGATCAAACTTTAAATCCGGATCCTTCTCTGTCGGCACTAAATATTTGGCACAGAAAAAGATGCCAGCCACTGCAAAGGGAATATTAAATAAAAACAAAAATGGCCAGGAAAAATACTCGATCACAATGCCGCCGACCGTCGGACCGATCGCCGGAGCAACCATTGCCGCAATCCCGTAAATCCCCACAGCGAGACCCCGTTCATTGCGAGGAAAGGCATGAAAGACAAGTGCCATTGCAATTGGCATCATGAGTCCCCCTGCTGTACCTTGAATGGCTCTTGAAACAATAATCATAAGGAGTGAAGGTGACAAGGCACCTGATATTGAACCGACCATAAATAAGATGAGACCAATAATATAAATACGTTTTTTTCCGAACCGATCACCTAAATATCCGGTTAATGGCATTGTCATCCCCATTGACACCATGAAAATCGTTAACACCCAGCCAATTGCGACGGCATCCGCATCGAAGATATCCATGAAATGTGGCAAGATCGGATTGAGCATACTGTTATTCAAAATGACTGTAAACGTTCCAAACAATATAGAAATGACAACGAGCCACTTCGATGGAATACGTTCCATAATTTGACCTCCTGCTCGTTTATTTCGTATGTCGAATGATTTAAGCGTACCTTACCTTTAAGCAAATTACAAATATCCAAACTTTTCCGGAATTGCAGCATAAAAAAAGAGCCGATATGTTGTCATCAGCTCTTTCATATATGATCTTACACTAACGGATAATGCTTTAAAAAATAGACCAATGCTTGTAATTCAACGGATAAATCAATATGATGAATTCGAATATGCTTCGGCGCGTTAATTCTGGCAGGTGTAAAGTTTAAAATCCCTTCAACACCTTGATCTGCAAGTCTTTCGGTCGTGGCATCAGCAACAGATGCTGGAACCGTTAAGATTGCGACTTTAATGTCGTCTAATTTTTCTTCTAAGTCATCTATATTGTACACATGTACGCCAGAAATCTCTGTTCCGATTTTTTCTGGATCAGAATCAAATGCCATCGCAATTTTGATGTTATTATTTTTCATGAAGTTGTAATGAAGGAAAGCAGCACCAAGATTGCCGACACCTACTAAAGCGACTTCAATTAATTCATCCTGATCTAACGTTTTACGGAAAAAGCCAAGTAAATACTCTACATTATAGCCATAGCCTTTTTTTCCAAGTGCACCAAAATAAGAGAAATCTCGTCTGATTGTCGCTGAGTCAACCTTAACAGCATCACTCAGCTCCTTTGAGGATACACGTGATTTCCCTTGAGATTGTAAATTTCTTAAATATCGATAATAAAGAGGAAGTCGCTTTGCTGTAGCCTGTGGTATTTTGTTTTGTGTCATGATCCGTTCTCCTTTCGAATATAGTCTCCCGATTTACCGCCCTTTTTTTCAACCAAATACGTTGGGCCAATGACCATGCCTTTATCAAGCGCCTTACACATGTCATATACTGTTAATGCGGTTGCGCTAGCACTCGTCAGCGCTTCCATTTCTACGCCTGTTGAACCTTTTGTTTTAACAAAAACCTCGATAACAAGCTCATATGAAGCATGCTCTAAGTTCCAATCAAAGGAAATATCAACTGCTTTCAATGGCAGAGGGTGGCACATCGGAATCCAGTTAGACGTTCGTTTAGCGGCCATGATACCTGCAACCTGTGCTACAGCAAGCACATCACCTTTTTTTATGCTTCCCGTCGTGATCTGTTCATAGATATGTTTTGTGACACCGACACTTGAACGGGCAATTGCCGTCCGTTCTGTTGGCTTCTTGTCACCAATATCAACCATATGTGCCCTGCCTTGTTCATTAAAATGCGTGAACTGCGACATTTAATCATCTCCATATGTGTGTTCATTTCCATTTTAGCAGAAAACTGTCAATAAGTCGTGAGTTGATTCACAATATGATTGCTTGTTTTAGCAATAATACGATACACTTGTGAATATGAGGTGAACAAAATGATTATTATGCAATTAAACGGCGTGAGTAAATCGTTTGGCGCCGACACGATATTGGAAAACATTAAGCTGGAAATTCAAGACAAGGATCGAGTTGCGATTGTTGGTCGTAATGGTGCAGGCAAATCTACCCTGCTTAAAATTATGAATGGTGACTTGTCTTACGATGAAGGAGAATTTATCAAGCCAAAGGGTGTAACGACGAGCTACCTGTCACAGCATACGAGTCTCGAATCCGAAAAAACGATCTGGGATGAAATGATGACTGTTTTCAACCATTTAAAGGAGCAAGAACGAACGCTCCGTCTTATGGAACAGCAGATGGGTGAACCAGATCGCTTTGATGATGAAGCCTATGCCAAATTGCTGCGAGATTATGATGATCTACAAAACAAATTTGAAAAAGCTGGCGGTTACAGCTATGAGGCAGAAATTAAAGCGGTTTTAAACGGGCTTCGCTTTACCAACTATGATGATGCAACTCCCATACAGGAATTAAGTGGCGGACAAAAAACCCGACTTGCTCTTGGGAAGTTGCTGCTTGCACAACCCGATCTACTCATTCTTGATGAACCGACGAACCATCTTGACATTGATACACTCGGCTGGCTAGAAGAGTATTTAAATAAATATGAAGGTGCTGTCGTGATTGTATCACACGATCGGTACTTTTTAGACAAAACCGTCTCGATTGTCTATGAAATTAGCCGCCATCATTCCAAGCGCTATATCGGATCTTACAGTAAGTATCTCGATCAAAAAGCGCTTGATTATGAACGCGATCTCAAGGCTTTTGAAAAACAGCAATCGGAAATCAAGCAAATGGAAGATTTCATCCAACGTAATATAGCGCGGGCCTCAACGACGAAACGTGCTCAAAGCAGACGTAAAGATCTAGCGAAATTAGATAAAATTAATCGGCCTTTAGGTGATGAGGGCTCTGCTAACTTTTCCTTTTCGATCAATCGGCAAAGTGGTAATGACGTTTTAAAGATTCGTGAGCTTTCTTTTCAATATGAAGAAGACAGCAAGCCGTTGTTCAGTGGCTTTAATTTAAATGTATCAAGGGGAGAACGCATCGCGCTTATCGGACCAAACGGTATTGGAAAATCAACGCTGCTAAAGGTCATACTCGGCTCACTTCAAGCAACAGCTGGTACAATTCAATTAGGGACGAATGTCCAAGCAGGCTATTATGATCAAGAACAAGCTACGTTGAATTCCAATAAAACGGTTTTACAGGAGCTATGGGATGAGCATCCACTTGTTAATGAGAAGGACATTCGAACGGTTCTCGGTAACTTCCTTTTCTCTGGCGATGACGTCCTTAAACACGTGTATGATCTGAGTGGCGGTGAAAAAGCGCGACTTGCATTGGCCAAGCTGATGATGCAAAAGGCTAATTTACTCATACTCGACGAACCGACGAACCATCTTGATATTGATAGTAAAGAAGTACTTGAATCTGCATTAGCTGATTTTCCTGGAACGATTATATTCGTGTCACATGACCGTTATTTTATTAATAAAATTACCGATCGCATTGTAGAGATGCAAGCAAGCAGTGTGACCAGCTATCTTGGTAATTATGACTATTACATTGAGAAAAAGAAGGAAGAAGCTGAGCGAGAAGAGCTGCAATCAACCGAACAGCCAAAAGCGGCTGTTCAAAACAACAACCGTCTGACGTTTGAAGAAGAAAAGAAACGGCAACGAGATCAACGTAAGCGGGAACGGCGCATAACAGAATTAGAACAACAAATAGAAAAGCTTGAAACAGAGCTTGAGGCGCTTCAAAATCGTGCTGCTGAGCCTGAGATCTATCAAGATCATGAAAAAGCACTTGAGCTACAAGAAAAAACGAAGGAAACAGAACATAGCATTGAGCAGTTGCTTGAAGAGTGGACAGAACTACAAGATGAGGCATAAAGCGAACTCTGTCGAATAATGACGAACACATGCACTTATCCAGATCATCCACAGACTTATCAACATTTTCGATAGCTTTATGCTCACATTTCACATCATTATTCACATTATCAACAATCGGATCTGCTGTTATCCACAAAATGTGTCCACAAATCAAACGCGGTTATAACAGCATATTAAAAAAGTTGTCCACGGCATATGTGGACAACTTTTTTTACTGTTCAAGTGGGAGCGACGGATTGGCATTCAAATCCATACCGGCTCGCTTACCTTGTTCGTATGCAATTGTACCCGCCGCAGCAATCATCGCTGCATTATCAGTGCATAAATGAATAGGCGGAATAGCGAGTGGAATGTTCGTATGTTCAAAGGCTTTCGTTAAGCTCGTACGCAAGCCTTTATTCGCTGCAACGCCGCCAGCAACAATGACCTGTGACACATCATATTGAATGGCAGCATCATACGTCTTCTTCGTTAAAACCTCAACAACACTCTCTTGAAAACTAGCCGCAATATCTGCATTTTCAAGCTGTTCACCACGTTGCTTTGCATTATGGATCGTATTAATCACGGATGACTTCAAACCACTAAAGCTGAAATCAAAGCTATCTGGATCAAGCCAAGCGCGAGGAAAATCAATCGTTGCTTGCCCTTCATGTGCAAGCTTATCAATCATTGGGCCGCCTGGATATGGTAAATTGAGCATTCGAGCCACTTTATCATACGCTTCACCGGCAGCGTCATCTCGCGTTTCACCAATGACTTCAAACTGACCATGTGCCTTCATGATGACAAGCTCTGTATGTCCGCCAGAAACGATTAAGGCGAGCAATGGAAACATCAATGGCTGCTGAAGTTGGTTGGCATATATATGCCCAGCGATATGATGCACACCGACAAGAGGTTTTTGTTTGGCGAAAGCAAGCGCTTTTGCCGTATTGACACCGACTAACAGAGCACCGACAAGTCCTGGTCCTTCTGTGACGGCAATAGCTGTAATATCGTCCCAGCTAAGCTCTGATTTTGCAAATGCTTCTTCAAGCACGAGTGTAATTTGTTCGACATGGTGACGTGACGCAATTTCTGGTACGACACCACCGAACCGTTTGTGACTTTCAATTTGTGATGCCACGACATTTGCAACGATGTCTTGACCATTTTTTATAATGGCAACGGCCGTTTCATCACAGCTTGTTTCAATTCCAAGTATATAAATATCTTTAGTCATAATAAATTCACCCACATGACAACCGCATCTTCCTGGTTGTCCTTATAATAATTTTTTCGTATGCCACCTGGTACGAGTCCAAATTTACGATACATGCTCTGTGCGATAACATTTGATACGCGTACCTCAAGAGATAGACGTTGGGCACCTTTATATATCGCCATTTGGAGCATATGCTCAAATAAGTGAGAGCCTAACTTTTGTCCTCTAAATTCCGGCGCAATAACAATATTCGTAATTTGTGCATCATCCATGACAATCCAAGCACCCGCATAGCCAGCGACGTGACCATTAACAACAATAACAGCATAATAGGCGTGTGGATTATTCCCTAATTCTTGTTCATACACCTTTTGCGACCATGGTGTCTGATAAACAGCTGCATCGATTTCCATGACACGTTTTAAATCGTTTGCATCCATTTCTCTAATCTCATATGCTGCTTTAACCATTGTTCTGACTGTCCTCTTGAGCGGCTAGCCACTTTGCTTCTGCCTCAGCTAAGCGCAAGTAATTCGGCGTCAATATGTGTGTCTCGTCTGCCGTTTCACCCATACCAATCATAGCGAGATGGGATGCTCTAGCGATATGAAAGGGCGCTTCTGGTATGACAGCTTTTTCTCCAAGCGCATCTTTTATCATTGATCGAAAGCTTTCGATCTCTGGACTCAAAAAAAGAACACGTTGATCAGAAGCCTTTAATTCACTTAACCACGCTTCCATCGAAACGTTCATCTCTTCTCGTTGTAAGACTAACTTACCATTCGTCCACCGGTATAGACCTGTAAAAACAAGGCCACGCCGAGCATCAAAAAAGGGCGATACAACCCCATCAAAAAAACGGCCCTGATAAACTGTTGCTTGCAAACTCGATATTCCGACAACAGGAATATTCAGTGCCCATGCCATTGATTTAGCTGTCGCGAGTCCGATTCTAACGCCTGTATAAGAACCAGGACCTTTTGCGACAGCAATTTTATCAAGTTCGCTTGGCTGTAGGTTGGCCTCCTTCATAATCTGCTCAACTGCCGGCATCAAGCGTACCGAGTGATTTTTAGCAATGTTTGTCGTTAATTCAGCGATTATTTCACCTTCATCTACAATCGCCACACTAAGCGCTTTGTTAGATGTATCCATCGCAAGTATCTTCATCTTGTTGACTCCTTCAAATACAAAATACGGCTTTATCCAATAGCATATTGATTAACCAAGTAGTTTTAAAACAATCGACTCAAAATGGTTCCCATGTGGTGTAAAAACCAATTCTCGCGAATAATCATCTACATATGAAATGTGCACATCCAGTCGTTCTCGTGGCAAAAAAGGTTCAATAAACTGCGCCCACTCCACAACTGTAATGCCGTCACCATTAAAATACTCTTCAAAGCCAATATCCTCTTCTGAGTCCTCTAAACGATACACATCCATATGATACAACGGCAACTCGCCAGCATATTCCTTAATAATGGTATAGGTTGGGCTATTTACATTGCGCTTTACACCAAGGCCATTTGCAATTCCTTTTGTAAAAGTCGTTTTGCCCGCACCAAGATCCCCTTCAAGGGTAATCACATCAGATGGTCTTAAAAGCATCGCTAACCTTTCAGCTACCTGAATCGTTGCTGTTTCTGATTTTGTTTTTATCACACGTTTTTTCATATGAACACCTACTTAAAAATGATGATATCCAAACTGACCTAAACGAATCACTTCATCTTGATCGTGAAGATAAACAACACCAGTTTCATTGTCCGCCGAAATATAGCCAATCTTTGTGACAGGGACTGATGTTTGTTCGCTAGCAGTCATAACCTTTTCCCAATCTTTTTCCGGTACTGTCCCAACGAGTTCAAAATCCTCCCCACCGAAATATACCCAATTATGTACATCAGACGCTCTAAATTGCTTTAATCCTGAATGCCTTGGTATTTTATCATTATATAAATGAACAGTTACATTTGACGCATCTGCAATTTCGTATGCTTCATTCGCAATACCATCACTAATGTCGTTTAAGGCGACTCTATCTAATGACGTTAATGCCCGTGCAAATGCGATACGTGGCTCAGGTCTAATATGTTTACGAATAAAGTGATGCTTGTCTTTATACTCACCTGGATGTAGGCACATATGTAAACCAGCTGCAGCATCACCTAACGTTCCCGTCACAAAAACAACATCTCCGTCTCTAGCAGCACTTCGAAAACGGGCTCTTTCTTTTATAACATAACCAATGACTGTAACGGTTATCGATAATTCATGACCTGATACTGTATCGCCACCAATTAAATCAATCGAATACTGTTTCGCTAATTCCTGCATACCTTTAAATATATCTTGAAGCTCATTCTTTTTCCAATGATCACCTACAACGATTGAGACGAGATAAAATGCAGGTTCCGCACCCATTGCGGCCATATCGCTTAAGTTTGCTGCTAGTACCCTATATCCGATGTCAGATGGTGACATTGTCTGTTTTGAGAAATGAACGTGCTCTACAAACGTATCCATCGCTGTTACAACATCCTGAGATGATTGACGAAAAACAGCTGCATCATCTCCAATACCTTTTATTAAAGATGGTTGCCTATAAGCATTTTGTTTTATGGTATTAATAAATTCAAACTCATTCATCACGACATCACCTTGCATTTCACTATGCTATATTCATGATAGCAGAAACCGGATCAAAAGAAAAAATAAAGTAACATGTGGGAGATAACGTATAGAGAGTAACGTCTTACATAAACATTAAAACAATCGAAAAAACACACGAAGGGAATCGTGTGTTTTATATATCAAACTATAACAATTAAGAAGTGGCGGTCCGGACGGGACTCGAACCCGCGACCTCCTGCGTGACAGGCAGGCATTCTAACCAACTGAACTACCGGACCATATTTAAATGTAAAGTACTACGATTTAAAGATTTTGGTTGCGGGGGCAAGATTTGAACTTGCGACCTTCGGGTTATGAGCCCGACGAGCTACCAGACTGCTCCACCCCGCGATATGAGATAATATTGAGTTGTTGATCATGCATTTTTAAAGCGTAAAGACTGTTCGTCGTGTTGCACAGTACGCCTTTATTATATGAACCAACAATATATATTATACTTGTTTGTATATCAAGATACAAATAATTTGTACCTTCAAAACCAAATAAGAGAGTCAAACATC
>NZ_JABJXD010000005.1 GCF_019093865.1 Lentibacillus saliphilus | reverse complement strand
TTTTCCCCACCAACGTCATTTATTGTACAACCTCTATTTTCGGCACACAGCGATTCCGAGCGGATGTGTGAGTACGTCCGTTGGGAAATCGGCTGGTTCGATGAGGGCACTTTTTTGCCCATAATACTGGACGTCTTTGTATTGGGTAAATAAGGCTTTGAACTCTGAAGGCTTTAGCTGATGGACATGGAATTCCTGACCACTCGGGATACCACGCCCTTTTCCGAATGGTGTCGATATGATCAGTGTGCCTCCTGGCTTAAGCATTGAAAAAATATTATCCATAAATTGTTCTTCTTCGTGAATATGTTCAATCGTTTCAAAGCTCAGGATCACATCAAACATTCCGAGCTGTTTGACAATGGCTGGATCTGTCACGTCTCCTTGCACAAAGCTGGACAAAGGATGATAATAGGTCGCCCGTGCGTACTCAATGGTCGCTCGATCAATATCTACACCAACAATTTCATCAATATGAGCTTTACGACGCTTGGCGATAATGTGCGTGCCATAGCCAGTGCCACTAGCGAAGTCAAGTATGCGTCCCTTGGCATATGACGCGGAAAAATGATACCGCGCAATATGTTCTATTAATAGCTCATTTAAAATGTTCATGTTGTCTGGGATAACCCGTTCGCCAGTATCTTCAAGCACATCGTTCACCTTTTCTTTTCCAAGAGCATCATCACGCTTATTTGTTGCTACTCTCAATTATAGATTTTCAAAAAACACACGAAGGACGTCAGCACCGCCAATAAAGGTACCAAGCGAGCTGCCGATATTTGCTAAAACAACGATTAACAGAATGCGTGTAACGCGGTTGTTCCAGAACCCTTTGACTGTATGAACGTCGTCTGATAAATTTTCAAAATCAGCGACGACAGGTTTTTTCACAAAGGTCTGAACAATACCTGCAAACCACCCTGCCGCCATCAACGGATTGAGCGATGTGATCGGGGCCACGATAAATGCCGTCAAGATCGTTAACGGATGACCGAGAGCGACAAGTGCACCAAGTGCTGAAAGGCTGCTGTTCCACAAAATCCAGCTTAACGTTTGATCAGCGGCTGCGGATGGATTGGTCATAAACGTATACACAATTAAACTTATAATTAGAATCGGGATGGACCAGCCGATGATTTTCGGTACCTTTGATTTAGGTGGTCGCTTCGTTAGCTGAGTTAAATCATGCTCCTTGTGTATTTCTTTTGTCACGCCTGGAACGTGCGCTGCACCAAGTACGGCAACAATCTTATCGCCGGGCGCGTTTTTGATTTTCTGTGCCAAATATTGATCACGTTCATCAATGAGCGGCGTTTTCAAACGCGGAAAGCTCACTGTAAACTCTTGTAGCATCGCATCGAGCATATCTTGGGTTTTCATTTTTTCCAGTTCTTCTTCAGTAATGTCTTCTTGGACAAAAATGCTTCCGATCACCTGCATCAAAAGCTTTGCCTTCCCCATCAAGCCGACATTTCCCCATATACGGGAAAAGGTGATTTGGATATTGCGATCAGCAAGAACCAATTCGGCATCAAGTGCTTTTGCCGACTCAATGCCTTGAATCATTTCCTGACCAGGATTAATGCCGAATTGTTTTGCGATACGCTTTTGAAAGGACGATATGATTAAGTTCATAAGGAGTAAGGTCGCACGCTTTTCCTTTATAACCTTAAAAATATCCATTTCCTTCCACTTATTACCTTCTTGGATAGATTGATAACGCTGTTCGTCCAGCTCCACACAGACGGAATCAGGCGTTTCTCGCTCAATAACCTCTTTCACCTGTTCAGCACTGTGCCGCGATACGTGGGCCGTACCAATCAAGATAATTTCTTTACCATCCAGCTCGAGCCGGGTTATATTTTCTTCTGACATATATGACCTTCCTTTACAACTGACCGGACAATCGCATCTGGCAGCATAGATTCAGATTCAATGTTACGTATTATGTATCATATCATATTTGAGGCGCTCGCTGTTAAAGGCGCGGATGATCGCAAATAAATGTGTGAACGTGTATAGAAAAGCAGTGCTAAAAAGCTCGCCCCAAGCTTAGGGCGAGCCTCATTGATCGTGTTACGCCATCCAATTTGGTGGGGTATTTTTATCCCAATACACATCACCAATCGTATGGTGGTTTTCGAAATTGTCATCCTGTAAATGATAATGGAAGTTGAACCAATAGCCTTCTTGAGGTCGGTTATCTCTGCGAACGTGGAAGCGAGCAATGTCTTCTTTCGTACGTTCGTCATACACATTAAAAATCATTTCACCGAGTCCGCCAGTTGGCTGCTCTGTAATGCTATAATAAGGAATATTCTCAGTCCCTGCTTCTTGTAATAGACCGTCAAGGACCTCTTCTATTTTAGGTAAAATATCAGTTGTGAAATCTAAATCAATGCGATCCGCGATTTTCGGACCGAGCTTCGTAATTGTCTGAGTCTTGGCCTCGTTTACGATCGAGCGCGCAAACAATTCATTCGCATCCTGTAGGCCGGATGTTGGTTGTAATGCTTCCGTTGATTCGGTTCGCGGTAACGCCTGAGCAGTATGTCCCGCATCCTCTATATGGTTTGCACGAACAGACTTCTCAGAGCCCGTTTTAGAAGATACTTCGCCTTTGTGCTCATCATGATCAACAGTGAGCGGTGATTGTGGAATATATAAACCTAGTGTTAAAACCGCAATAAGTGCAACAAATATTTTTTGCATCCATCGTTTCATAGGCAGATTCCCCTTTAGCATCTCTCCTTAAATTTTATCACGATTAAGGCAATTTTTCCACAACTTTATTGGGATTTATGAAATGGTTTTCATAGATTGATGCTGTATGTTTTATTGTCTCCTCGAGATTGGAACTGCTTATTATGTTTCGTTGTTTTTAACATCTCATATATTACTGGTTCCCTAGAACGTTTAGGCCTCCCTTCCTATTGGTTTAAAATTTTCGTCGCTTACAATAAACCTAACAATTAAAATGATATGTTTATTTAAAATATATACCCTAGCATGTACCGCTGTATGCTACCATTCAAGCAAAAGGAAACGGCTGCTACCAATACAATGAGGTTAAAGGTGGGTGGCAATGGATGCTGCTCGACTTAAAAAATGGTCATTGCTCTGTTTTGTGCTTTGTATTCTAATTTGGATCCCTAATATCGTATTTTCTGTTTCAAGTCCGCTTTGGCTTTTAGTTTATATCGTCGGACCAATTGGTATTGCGTTTGGTGCTTTAGGTAAAAGCATTATATTGCCAGTTTTAAATGTCATCATGACATTTAGTTTTTATATCGTCATGTTTTTAGGTTATCTCTTTGAATCTTAGAAATGTCTTTTAACGTAATTGACGCAACATAAAAGATGCCCCTCGACGGTGGCATCTTTTCACGTTTACGACGTTTTGAGTTGAGTTATTTATATGACATCTATTCATAAGCGAAAGCTCGAACACTTGCTTGAAGCCGTTCCACTTTACAGTCTGTTTACTCCAATGACAGCTCTTCTCCATCTACTGTTTCAACGTAAAAGCTCTTCCCATCCAGGGCCCCTTTTTCTACTGATATATAATTTCGTGGCATGCGATCTGGGTTCGATTCATCAGGACCATCTTCATCAAAGGATACAACAATTTTGATTAAGTTTTCGTCAACGATCTCCAGTTTTTCTGTGTCAGCACTGTAGCCACCATACTTTTCATCCCCAATTTGCCATAGGAGTACATCTTCTTCCTCCCAATCAAACGTATCTTCAAGGTTGGCAGGGTGGTCTTCTGCTGTATAGTACCATACACCAGGTTCTGTTTGTCGCTTTGGAGAGCCAAAGAACCAAGTGACTTGCGTAAATGACACTTGTTCTGAGGCTGACTTCGGTGCAACGCCTTTTGAGTTCTCATCTCCTGAAGCGTCGTCTTCTTCTTTTTCAGCTTCATCATTTTCATCAGTCGTCTCGGTGTTGTCGGTGTCACTCTCATTCTCAGGCTGATCATTATTTCCAGAAGTCGTTTGTGAATCATTGCTATTACCTGTGCCGTCCGTCTTTTCAGCATCGTCCCCGCCAAAGCAGCCTCCAAGTAAGGCGACAATAAGTATTGCCATACCGAATAATCGTATGTAACGCCCCATCTTCATATGAAATCTCCTCCGTGATTAAATGTGTTAAATATAACAGACCTTATACAAACGTAGGGAATTTTAACCATTTTTGTCATCTCTATCATCATATCGAAGGATTACAAAAATTGCGTGAACCTTTAGAATCATTTTTCGGGTTAAAAATCATACTTTTAGACTATAAAAGATTGTAGATAACATAAAAATTAAATTCTTATTTTACTTTCATCTGAAGAAATGATTTGATTAAATTGAATCTTAATAACGCCATACGTGTTTATTTATCTTTTGACATATCACCGCAGGTCTCTTTTCATCATGAATAATCCCAAAAACAGATTAATATAATGGACTATGCATGTGGACAGACTGTTGGAGGGTAAAACGATGAATGTGTCTCTAGTGATGATTGTATTAGTGAGTGGCTTATTGATAGCGGGCATTATGATGCTGAACATTAAATATCGACATCGTCTCCCTGTTATGACAGGGATGATGATCGCTATGACTGTAGGCATGGGTGGCGGTCTTTTAGTCGGGCTTATCTTAGGGATTACGTTGTCTGATGCCTATTTTGAAGCGACGGTGTGGGGGATGCTGATTGGCATATGTCTTGGTTTTGTTTCAGGTATTTTCTCTAGCTTAATAGCTGTGCTTGATGGGATTATGTCTGGTTTAATGGGTGGCATGATGGGGACCATGCTCGGTGCGATGATTTCACTTGAATATGCGGATGCCATGACCAAGGTGATGTTCTTTTTGTTTGTCGGTTCATTGTTCACGCTTATGTATATGATGGCCGAGCAATTGCAGCATAAAGGTATCATTCGCTGGCTATCACCGCTTACAATGAGTGGCGCCATCGCAGGGCTGTTTATTTTGCTTGAATCATTCGACACGATGTTTTAATCGGATCATTTAAAAAAAGCGAGACTAGGACAAAAAAGGTTAACCAAATAAAGAACAATACGACCGCTCAGGAAATATACTTCGCTTTCCGCGGGCGGCTGGTGAGCCTCCTCGTGCTAACGCACTGCGGGGTCTCGCCTAGGCCTTTCCTCCCGCCGGAGTCTGCGTATATTTCCTGAGCTAATGTAGAGCTTTGTTCGTGTTTTGCGTTAAACTTTAAGTACATCCCAGTCCCGATCCATATTCAAATAAACTTAATGGCAGAACTCATACATTTGTTCAAATTGTTCATCGCTTAAGTTCGGATGCACGTCCTTCATAAATGGTACCATCTCTTCATATCCCCAGTCGTCATTAGATCTGTTGGATTCGTTAGATGTGTCATCATGGGCAAAGACGATACCACCCATACCAAATAGAAGTAATGATGTGAAAACAAGAGCTGTCACTTTTTTCTTCATGATCCTTCCTCCCTTCAATTGCTTACTTTAAGGGTAATCAATAAATGTGAAGAAATGATCAAGATTATGTGACCAACTAGAAACAGATGCTGTCATGATTCCTGATTTGTCCATTTATAGCCAACGCCCCAGACGGTTTTAAAGTGGTCGTCGACCGGAAACCCTGCGACACGAATCTTTTCCCGTACGTTGCGGACGTGAGAGTCAATCGTTCTGCCACCAGTATAGGAATCGAGTCCCCAAATTAATTCAATGAGCTTTTCTCTGGAGAAAACCTGTTCCGGGTTTTTCATTAAATACCCGACCATTGAAAATTCTTTTGGTGTCAGTTTAATTGGCTCATTTTTAAATGAAAGGGTGAAAGTCGTTTCATTCCATACGAGTCCATTAAGCTCTACTTTTGTTTTTGACCCGCTGCGCCGAAGAACGGCCTCTATTCGCGCTAACAATTCTTGTTCATTTAATGGCTTCGTTATATAATCATCCGCCCCTAGCTTCAGCCCTTTCACAATATCTTCATGCTGATCCAGTGCCGTAATCATAATAATTGGAACGTCAGATATGGTACGGATTTTTTTTCCTAACGTCCAGCCATCCATTTCCGGCATCATGACATCCAACAAGACTAAATCATAGACATATGATTCTAAATGGTCCAATGCCTCTAGCGAATTGGACATTTTTTTACACGTGTATCCGTGTGGCGCTAAATACAGCTCTAATAAATCAAGCATCCGTGGTTCATCATCAATTAAGAGCACCTTTGTCATGTGCCGATCACTCCTTTTTCAATCGAATAAAGACCGTCGTCCCATTGCCTCGGTCACTTTCAATGTCAATTGACCCTTGATGTGCTGTCATAATTTCTTTTGCAATCGCGAGACCAAGTCCTGTACCGCCACTTTTTCGTGAGCGTGATTTTTCAACACGATACAGCCGCTCAAACACATGAGGAAGATCCTCCTCTGGAATGCCTTCACCGTTATCCGCAATCGCTATGGTGACAGTATTTGTTTGATCAGCGACAGTGAGCGAGACTTCCCCACCACTATCTGTATGTTTAAGTGCATTATCTAACACATTCATCAATACTTGCTGAAAACGATCCGAATCAACAGCAACCTCGGTATCGAAATTACAATCGACCTCCAAAGCAATGTCTTTTCTTGCGAAGGCAGGCTCCATGCGTTCGGCCACCGTAGTTACGAGCTGACATAACACAATTCGTTCACGGCGGATGACGAATTCATTTTGATCAAGCTTTGCCAAATCAAACAAATCCTTGATTAATCGCGACATGTGTTCACTTTCTTCATGAATAATGGATGTAAAGCGATCAACATTGTCAGGAGATAAGTCTTGCTTATGCAAAATATCCGCATACCCTTTAATATACGTTAACGGTGTTCGGAGCTCGTGAGAAATACTGGACAAAAAGTCGTGACGTGCCCGTTTCACCTGCTCTAAATCATTAGCAAGCGTCGTTATCGCTCGAGCGAGATCGCCCAGTTCATCGTGACGCTCAGTATTCAACGTGACCTTTGGCTTGCCAGTACTAATCTGTTCAGTCGCTTCCTTCATTTTAATCAATGGCTGTGCAATGAGCTCAGATAAAATAAATGCAATGATTACCGTTGCACCAAGCGTTATAATGCCAATCAAAATAAACTGACCGGCGAGCTGTCCAATCATATTTTTCACTAGATTGGTCGATGCAAACATGTACACATGTCCTTTGTGTGTGCCGTCAATCGTTATGGGACTTTCTGTTGCAATAAATGCGACGTCCTGCCAATTGCTTTCAACAACCTCACCTTGTTGAGGAACACCCTCGTGTTCACCTTGTGCAATGATCGCCGCCATTTCTGGTTCTATAGCACCCGATGCCGTGGTCACTTCACCCGTTTCATCAGTAATGACGACGGTGTATTCAGAAGCTGACTCCATAATGCCGACATGCTGTAAAGTAGACTCATCAAAATGATCCTCTAGAACATCGCGGTGCGTATTTCCCCTTGCAAGCAAGCTCTCCATGACTTCATCGATGCGATCATCCGCCAGGTTATAATATAAAACGAAAAACAAAAATGTCTCAATGAGCAGCATAAATACTAAAAATAACAATCCGATTTTGAGCGATAATTTATTGAACATAACAACCCTCTTTTAGTTCCAATACGTCATTGTATCTAAAACCCCTATAAGGATAAGAACTACGCCAGCGACGCGCTGAACGATCGCCCCAACCTTTCGACTACGCTTTAATATGACACCACTTGCACCAAAATACCATATTAAAAAGATGACGATCAATAAAGGCAGTGACGTGCCGATGCCAAAAATTGCAGGTAACACAGCCCCATAGGGGGATACAATGACGACAGGCATTAATGTAAACATAAACAGCATAAACATCGTCGGGCAAAAGGCGAGTGTAATCGTAAACCCTAATAAAAAGCTCCCGATAGAGCTATCATTAAACCGTTTGACGTTTAACCGCCCGATTGACCATGACCATTTCATTTTCAATAAACCGACCATAAACAAACCGATGACGATTAATAATGGTCCGATTGCCTTTCGCAGTGACGGCAGCATCAACGTCAATTGTTGATAGATGTCTTGACCGAGCCACCATATGAACAGCCCTAATCCAGAAAAAGCGACAAGCTTACCAACGATAAACATTGTGACATGCAGCCACGGGACGTTTTGCGTTAACGACCGATTGCCATATATCGTAATGGCACTCACATTTCCCGTCAATTGACACGGTGCAACCGCCCCAACTAAGCCGAGGAAAAGTGCGAATAAGAGCGGCAAATGCTCAAAGCCATACGCTAACTCCATAACTGATCCAATTAAAGCATTGCTGATCTTATTAAACAGATCGAACATGAATCATCCTCACCCCTTAGCTTACTATACATCTCTCAGTGAACACACATGTTAACTGATACATATGCATAATCTGTGCAGACGCCCTCAATTTACATCATACATACCTTATTAAGCGTTCAAATTATACATTGGTACAGTTTGTTTGTTAGAATGAATATCAAATCATACAAAGGTGTTGATATAAAGGATGCAATTATGGACAGCTTATAAGCGCACATCCCTTGTTATAAAGATGACCATCGGGTTCGCACTCGGTATCATCGTCGGACTTTTATTTGGTAATGAGGTGACATTTCTTGAGCCTCTCGGAACACTTCTCATTCATTTATTAAGCTTAATTGCGATACCGGTTATTTTTTTGACGGTTGTTTTAGCCGTAGACAGCATGAATACGAAGCAGCTCGGCCGAATGGGTGGTAAACTATTACTCTACTATATGGCTACGACCGCTGCAGCCGTTTTAATTGGTCTCGGTCTTGCCCTGTGGATTAACCCTGGCGAAAACCTGACACTACCAGATGCCCAGGTGGAACAGCCAGAGACACCGTCTTTTTCGGATGTACTGCTACAAATTGTACCGAAAAATATATTTCAGGCATTTACAGCTGGTGATTTAATGGCAATCTTGTTTATTGCTGTGATCATTGGCATTGCCATTTCTGTCATGAGGTATTCAACAGACAAAAAGACGAACGAATATGGCGAGCTATTGAATACGTTCTTTACCGCATTGAACGATATGTTCTTCAAGATTTTACAAGGCATCCTCCTGTATGCGCCTATCGGGGTATTTGCGATCAGTGCAACATCGTTTGGCGGTCAAGGCTGGAGTACGCTCGCATCACTTCTCCAGTTTGTCGCTGTGTTTTATATCGGTATTGCCTTGTTAATGTTGCTTGTGTATACAGCGTTTTTAAAGGTATCAGGGTATTCAATCCGGCAATTTGTAGGGCAAACAAAAGAGGCTTTTCTGACAGCCTTTTTCACATCGAGCAGTATTGCTACGCTACCGATTGCAATTGATGCCGCTAAAAAAACCGGCGTATCTGAAACGACTGCGAACTTTTCATTACCGTTAGGTGCGGTGTTTAATTCGGATGGTGGTGCGTTGCGCATGGGGGTCTCACTCGTATTCGCCGCCAATATAACCGGGTTAAACTTATCAGTGACCGACTTTCTTGTCATCGTGTTAATTGGTACGCTGCTTTCTGTCGGAACGGCCGGGGTGCCCGCAGCTGGATTGGTCACGTTGTCCGCTGTTTTAGCTATGTTCAACCTGCCACTTGAAATCGTCGCACTCATCGCTGGTGTCGATGCCCTTATCGGCATGGCAGGAACCGCCTCGAATGTGATGGGTGATATAATCGGCGCCGCTGTGGTAGACCGCTCAGAAACAAAAAAGCAATTAAAAGCCTCTTAACGGATAGAGCACGGAAGGCTTAGTTGAAGTGAAAAAAGGTTGCCTAGAACACGTGTCTGGGCAACCTTTTTTCATTTACTTTGCTTTCAAGAGGCGTAGAGCGTTGAGAATGACGAGGATGGCAGCACCCGTATCGCTTAAAACAGCAAGCCAGAGCGTTAACCAGCCTGGGAAAATGAGTGCAAGAGCAGCGAATTTAATGATGAGCGAGAACCAGACGTTTTGCTTTATAATACGTAACGCCCGCCGACTTAGCCGAATGGTATGTGGCAGCTTTTCTAAGTTATCTGCCATCAAAACAATATCCGCTGTCTCCATCGCTGTATCTGTCCCCGCTCCGCCCATCGCAATGCCAAGGTCAGACGTTGCAAGTGCGGGCGCATCATTTATGCCATCACCGACCATGGCGACTTTAAAGCCCTCATGCTGCAATTGTTGAATCGCACGTACCTTATCCTCTGGGAGTAACCCCGCAAAATAGCGATTAACATGGGCGACTTGGGCAATATTTTTGGCTGTGTTTTCTTGATCACCCGTCAGCATCACGAGTTGTTTAACACCACTTTGTTTAAGCGCATCAATTGCGTTTACTGTCATTGGGCGTATCGTATCAGCAACCGCAATGACGCCAAGTATCGTTCTATTTGTTCCGACGATAACGATCGTTTTACCTTGCCGCTGCAAACCTTCAACCGTTCCTTTTACATCAGCAGGCAGATTCTCCAGTTCAATAAACAGCTTTTGATTACCAGCATAATAGACGTCGCCAGCAATCGTTGCTTGCACGCCTCGACCGGGTAGATTGGTAAACAACGCACCTGCTTTTGCTTGAATACCTTCGTCACGGGCATGGGTGACGATCGTTTTAGCTATTGGATGTGTTGAATATTCCTCAAGCGTTCGCGCAACAGCGAGCACATCTTCATGCGTACCACAAACCAGCTTCACGTCTGTCACATCAGGCTTGCCCTCTGTGAGTGTTCCTGTTTTATCAAAGGCAATCGCATCAATATGACCGGCTTTTTCCAAAAAGGTTCCACCTTTAATGAGAACACCTTGCTTGGCGGCATTGCCAATGGCTGAGACAATTGCAACCGGTGTTGAAATGACGAGCGCACATGGGCAGGCAACGATTAAAAGGGCTAACCCTTTATACGCCCAATCACTCCATGCTCCGAAACCGAATAATGGCGGTAGGACAATGATTGCAAGTGCCAAAACAAAGACGATCGGCGTATAAATCGCGGCAAATCGATCGATGAATGCTTGAGTAGGCGCACGTTGTTCCTGCCCGTCTTCAACCATGTGAATGATTTTCGAGAGCGCCGTGTCTTCAGCAAGCTTCGTCACTTCGATATCGAGCGATCCGCTTTCGTTGATTGTGCCAGCGTATACAATGTCACCAACCGTTTTATCAACAGGGATTGACTCCCCCGTAATGGGGGCTTGATTCACACTCGTTACACCCGCAAGCACCTTGCCATCAAGTGGGATACGGTCCCCAGGCTTTACAACGATCTCATCACCGATCGCAATGTTTTCGACAGCTTTTTCTACAAGTCCGTCAGCTGTTTTAACCCATGCTTTTGATGGTGCCATATCCATTAAGCCACGAATGGACTGCCGCGTCTGTTCCATTGATCGGTCCTGCAGCACATTACCTAAGGCAAATAGCCAGACAACCATGGCCCCTTCCAGCCATTCTCCGATAATGGCAGCGCCAATGACGGCCATTGACATGAGCACATTCATGTCGAGTGAACGGCTTTTAATCGAGTAAAAAGCCGCTTTAACCGGTTTGCGTCCGCTGATCACCATGGCTGTCGCAAATAGAAGAGCCACCATCCAATCAGGCGTCGCCATATATTGACCAACCAAGCCCGCTGCAATAAAAATGCCAGATAACATGATCGGGGCATAGCCGGTTTTTTTAGTAATGGACTGAGTGGATTCCCGATGATGTGTCACAGGGATCGCTGTATAACCAAGCTTCCCGACCTCAGACACAATTGCCTCATCACTTAACGTATGCGCCAGCTTCATTTGTCCGGTTGAAAAATACACATGGGCAGCTTGTACGCCTGATAACGCACTTAAATGCTTTTCAATGCCTTTTGCACAATTACCACAGTCCATGCCGTCTACTTGATACGTCTTCATACCTGGTGTTTCGCTTGTTGCTTTGGCATGGTTTTTATCGATAGAATTTTTTTGATCTAGGGAAACATTTTCACAAATGTGGGACTCTGTTTCACTACAGCACGTCGTTATTTCTTTTTCTTCTTTGCTGCAGCAGCTTTCAGTCTCTCTTGGTGTATGTTCCTTTGCCACACACCTCACCTCCTATTCATCATCAATTTGCCGGTCACAAGACATGACACCTGTTTGCACGTCCATTAAAACGTCATCAAACATATTCAGTAAATGGCGAACCTTGTCATTAAGCAAACGATAATACATATACTTCCCTTCTTGTCTTCCTACAATTAAGCCACACCCGCGTAAACAGGCGAGGTGTTGTGAGATGCTCGACTGACTCCCGTCAACGTCATCCATAATTTGTGAGACGGTTTTTTCCTTATCCTTTATACTGTCCAATATTTGAATCCGAATTTTATTAGAAAATCCATGTAGGAATTTCACTTTTAGATCGAGGTCTTGTGTTGCCAACTTACACCCTCCTATATATTAGAAAATGCTAATACGACATCATATTATCTTTTTATAATATGTGTGTCAACTCATATATGTAAATGAGGCACATAAAAAAACGCGTTAGACACTTGACCTTAAAACAGGTCTTTTTCAGCATCCACGCGTTTATATCATCGTTTTGATCTTTACCATAGCACCGAACAAAAAACACCCACTTTATCTTTCTTCAACCGTAATCGATCCATTATTCGTTGTGAGCTTCACTTGATTGTCGCCATCGCCATACAGCTTACTACGACCATCTTCGCCGAATATATCAATTCGACCGTTGTCTGTATGTGCGTCAATCATCGCATTTGTTGGCTGTTGAGCAGTCTCGACGACAATTCGACCGTTATTTGTTTTTAAGTTGATTTGACGATCTAAGTCAGCTGTAACAAGTGTGACAGAGCCATTCCTTGAGCGACCGGTCACCTCACCCAAGACATCTTCCATATATATTTTTCCATTATCGGTCTCAGCGTGTACACGATTTGTTGTAAGGTTTGCCAGTTCGATTCGGCCATTATCGGTATCCACATGAACATCTTTAACAATAAAATGATCAATGCTAATATCCCCATTGTTATTTTTAACCTCTAGTGATTCATAAGCTTTTTCTGGAAGAGATATGATGAGTTCGTTATTATTAAAAAAGTTAAAATCAAAATTAAATAGCTTAAATCTTTCTCGTTTCATTTTGACAGACAATGTATCTTCGCTCACTTCTACGGTTAAGCGATCTTCACGGCCTTTTCTGACTTTACCCGTCCATTCAACAGTCGCTTGAGCATTATCAGCGATCTTCTTAACAATGACCTGCTCGTTCACACTCGCTACGTCAATCGTTGTCACATTTTCCACATTGACTTGCTCGTTCTCAGTAGCGTCTTCATCAGCCATAACGGATTGGAACGTCATTAAACTACCGATACCACCAATCACAATAAAAATAAGTGCAACAACAACGAACCACTTCACACTACGCATTGGTCATGCCTCCTTTTACAAGTCTCACATTGAAATGCAAGTATTTAACGAATCCTTTTATCAGTAGACGTGTTACATAGTACATCCCAATTCCAAGCAGAATGCCGAAACCGGCCAACAATAAGGCGAAGAACAGATCGAACCATAAAAACATGTCCGGGTTAAAGACCGCACTCGTAATGACGAGTATAGGGGTTGCAACGAACGATACGCCTGTCATCCAGCCACCAAAGATAATCCCAACAACGCCTATGAACGGTCCGAGGACAATGACGAGGTTAAAAAATCCTAGCCCGATGACAGCCCATACAGCACGAAGAATGTTGCCCGTTGACATGTTGTCATTCACTTTTTCTAAATGATGGGTTGCGTGTAGTTCTTTGGCGATCTGCTCTGGCTGGCCGAGTGCTTCTGCAATATCGTGCTCTGTCTTGCCTTCTGCGAGACCGATGGCAAAATGCTCTTCAAAGTCTTGAAGGATATCTTGTTTTTCAGCTTCAGACATGCCATTTAATGATGCTTTCAGCTGCGTGAAAAACGCTTCTTTAGTCATGATTTACACCTTCTTTTATAATATGGTTAACCCCTTGAGAAAAATCAGACCACTCTTCAATTAACGCCCACATGTTTGATCGCCCCTCTTCTGTTAATTGATAGTATTTACGTGACGGCCCTTCTGTTGATTCCTGCAAATAAGTTGTGACATAGCCTTCTTGCTTAAGCTTTCTGAGTAACGGGTAGACAGCCCCCTCTGATATTTCAATTTGTCCTGATATTTCTCTGACCAATTCATAGCCGTAATGATCACGTTTATTCAAAAGGGCAAGGACACAAATATTGAGGACGCCTTTTTTAAATTGAATGTTCATGCAGCCACTCCTTCCTACACGGTTTATCTATTGTTCAATGTATAGTACTTGTTTATGTTTAATACGTTGTTACGAACAGCATATCAGACAGTACTATATAAAGCAAGGTAGTGAGTGGTATCTTTTTTAGATAAAAAATCTTGTAATTGTCAAAAGGATTTACTTTAGCTAGTGCACCGTGTAAACTAAATTTGCAGAATTATTTTAAATCCCTTTGAGCAATATAAGGGTTGCGCTTGTTTTTAAAGAAGAAAGTAAACATCTAGCCTATATTTGAGAAATTAATTCGTGAACACAAGCAGAATACAATATAGTGATGAGGGGTATTCATGAATATTTTAAAGGATAGTCCTGTTGGTATGACTGAACGTGGGATCGCACTTATTATTGACTTAGTCATTACTTTTTGTTTTGCCTTGTTAATCAATACGATTGTTGATTATCATCCGGTCGTGATTGCAGTGATTTTTTCTTATTTTTATGAAACATTCCTTCCGCTACTTTGGGACGGTTATACAATAGGAAAACGAATACTAGGTATCCGTATAGCCCATCTGACAAACAAAAAGTTAACGTTAGGTGCTATGATCATCGGAGGATTTTTGGCGCAATTACTTTACTATATTCTTGCTGGCATCCTTTTAATCGCAAGTATTTATTTTGTGTCAACAAGAGAGGATAAACGTTCTATTCATGATCTATTAGCTCAAACATACGTTACATCCAACGTACCCGAGTATAACTAGACATAAAGGCGTGTTAATCATGTCTTAAAGTAAATCTTAAAGGAGATGATTTTATGAAAAAGAAAATCACAATATTTTTTATGATCGTTTTTATATTATTACTTCCAATTATGATAAATGCTTTTAGTAAAGTTATGACACCTGATAAGATTTTGCTTGTAGGACATCAAATTAGCGAGTATGAATTTGAGTTTACTAAGGAAATAAAAGATGAGCAAAAGGTATCGGAATTTGAACAGCTATTTGAGGAAATAGTTTTTTCAACTGAAGAATGGCATGAAGAAACATACGCTGATACAATTTTTCAAATTAACCACAAAGAAGGAATATATACCCATTCACTTAAAATATGGATTGATGGAGAAGAGGCTATAATGTTGAAAACGCATGATAGAGAAAATAAAACGGCTACTATTGGTAAATTATCTAAGTCACAATTAGAGAATTTAGAAACCATCATTAAATAATATTTTTGACAGTAAATTATTTCTGAAAAAACTTATGTTTATAACAAAAAACCAAGAGGTTGGGACATAACTTAAAGTTTAACTCAAAAGACGAACAATGCTCACCATTAGCTCCGGGAATATACGCAGACTGCGGGAGGAAGGCATAGGTTAGACCCCACAGTGCGTGGGGATGGAAGGCTAGAACCGCGACGACAATCGCCACGCCTTCATGACCAACATCCTGTTGGCCCGAGGCTAACCAGCCGCCCGCGGTCGTATTGTTCGGTTCTTTATTTGAATAAACCTCTTTTGTCCCAGCCTCTTAATCTTTCTGGAGCTAATGTAGAACATTGTCCGTTGTTTGGATTAGATTTTCAGTTGTATCCTACCTTCTTTTTCTGTTGTCTCTATTCCGTTGTTGTATAAGGTTTAACGACGCGTGACATGAGTCCGTGATTGGGTGAGAAGATAAAGCTCACTAAAAACAGAATGCCTGTGGAAAACGCCATTGAACCGGAAATAGACGTATCAATCCACACCGCTAAATAATAACCACCAATGGCTGAAATAACGCCGAAAGCACCGCTTAATACGAGCATAACGGACAATCTATCCGTCCATAAATATGCTGCGGCAGCTGGTGTAATGAGCATGGCAACGACCATAATCGCGCCGACCGCATCAAAGGACGCAACTGTTGTAATTGATACGAGTGTCATAAATACATAGTGCATTAAAACAACTGGTATACCGAGACTTGCTGCCAGCCCGGCATCAAAGGTCGTAATTTTCCACTCTTTGTAGAACGCAATAATGAACGCCAGCACAACCAAGAACACGACGATGAGCATGAGCGTTGCTTTTGGAATATCACCTATCACCGGGAGATGAATCGTATTCCACGGTAAAAATGTGATCTCTCCCATTAACGCATGCTGAACATCCAAGTGCACGTTCCCGACTTGAGTCGCAATCAAAATGACCCCAATCGCAAATAACGTCGTAAATACAACACCGATTGACGCATCCTGCTGCACACCCCGTGAATGAAACCATTGCACCAATACAGCCGTTAACAGACCGGCAATAATCGCACCGACGAGCATATGGACACCACTGAGTTCACGGGTGATTAAATAAGCCGTAACGATACCGAGCAGGACAGTATGACTGATCGCATCAGCCATCATTGCCATGCGGCGTAAAATTAAAAACACACCGATGATCCCACATGACAAACCAACTAACGATGCTGTTAATAATATCCAAGCTGTATAGGTCATGACTGACGCCCCCCTTCAAGTGCGTGCTGTCGTTGCTGAATTTTAAACTGAATGGCTTTAACGAGCATCCCTTTTCGTGCACCGACTAAGAAGGACGCAAGGAATAGGACAGATGCAGACAACACAATAAACGGTCCTGTCGGCCAGCCATTTCCCATCGTACTAATAACCGTTCCGGCGACACCTGATACCCCACCAAATAAAGCTGATAACACCAACATCGCTTTAAAGGAATGTGTCCAATAATACGCACTCACTGCCGGAATGATGAGCAAAGCTGCCATTAAAATTACACCTACAGCTTGAATGCCGATCACGATCACGAGAACGAGCATGAGTAAGTATATCGTACTCATCAAGCGACTGGACATCCCTAAACCTTTTGCAAAGTTGACATCGAATAAGAACAGCTTCCATTCCTTAAAGCCGATGACGATCGTAAAAATAATGATAATGGCGACGGCAAGCATCGTATAGACATCCGTTCGTACCATTGATGCCGCTTGGCCGAAGATGAAGCTATCAAGCCCACTTTGGTTGCCACCAGCAGATCGGCTAACGACCGTCAGCATCATGATCCCAAACCCAAAAAACACCGATAAAATAATGCCCATCGCCGTATCCTCTTTCACACGGCTGTTTGACTGTATCCACTGAATGAGCCATGCACCAATTAAAGCACTCACTGCAGCGCCAAGGATCATCAGCGGCAAATGCTTTGTACCGATGATCATAAAGGCAACGATCACACCAGGAAGGGCAGCATGCGACAAGGCATCACTCATTAAGCTTTGCCGCTTCCAGTAAGCTAAACAGCCGACCATACCAGCTGCAACACCGAGCGTGAGTGCGCTGAACAAGACCCACTGTGCGTTTGGCGAAAAGAACATATCTAACATCGCATTACGCCTCCTTCATCCAACGTAATGCGCCTCCGTATGTCGCTTGCACATTTTCTTTTGTAAACGTCTCATCTGTTCGACCATGCTTAACGATTGTTTTATTTAACAGCATGACATGATCAAAATATTCCTCGACAGTGAGTAAATCGTGATGAACGACCATCACCGTTTTTCCATTCTCTTTTAATTGCTTTAATGTCTCCATAATCGCTGACTCCGTTGCAGCGTCCACACCTACAAGCGGTTCATCCATGAAGTAAAGATCGGCATCCTGAACAAGGGCGCGTGCTAAGAAAACACGCTGCTGCTGACCGCCAGATAGCTGACTAATTTGCCTGTTCGCATAATCAGCCATCCCCATCTTTTCGAGCGATGCCATCGCAAGCGCTTTGTCTTTTTTAGATGGCCATTTAAACCAACCAATCTTCCCATAAAGCCCCATCAACACAACATCGAGGGCATTCGTTGGAAAATCCCAATCAACAGACCCACGTTGTGGAACATAACCGATTCTCGTTTTTGTTTGGGACAAATTTTTACCGAAAAAGACGACAGAGCCTGACAACTTCGGATGAAGGTCAAGCATCACCTTTAATAACGTCGATTTCCCCGCTCCATTAGGGCCGACTATTCCAGTTAGCGACCCTTGGTTAATTTCAAAATCAACATCATACAATACTTTATTTTTATGATACGATGCTGATAAATCTCGAACAGCTAAAACAGACATTAGTTATCCACTCCTGACAACGCTTCGTAAATTGTTTTTACATTATGACGATACATGCCAATGTACGTCCCTTCTTCTGTATCCGCGTCACCCATCGCATCGGAGTACAGTTCCCCGCCTAGCTCCACCATTAGACCATTCTTTTCCGCGCCTTCAATCACCGCTCTAATGGAATTTTCATTGATGCTACTTTCGATAAACACAGCAGGTATCTCATATTCCATTAATAAATCAACTGTATTGTCGATATCTGATATACCAATTTCATCTTCTGTACTGAGCCCTTGTAAACCAACGACGTCCATGTCATACGCACGACCGAAATACCCAAACGCATCATGAGCTGTCACGAGTACACGCTGCTCATCTGGAATTGCCGTCATCTTCTCAGTTGCATCGTCTAGCAACTCATCAAGCTTTGCAAAATACGCTTCCTTGTTTTTCTCAAATGTGTCTTCATGGTCAGGTGCATACGATTTCAACGCATCGGTTGCTTCCGTTAAAGCGGTTTTCCATAGCGTGATGTCGAACCATACGTGTGGATCAATGGCACCTTCTTCATCTAAAAGAAGCTGATCTTCAGAAATTGCTTCAGAAACGGCAACAACTGGCTTTTGTTCGCCAATGCGTTCAAATGCTTCAATCATATTGCCTTCAAGATTTAATCCGCCGTAAAGAACAACATCCGCTTCATTTAACTTTTTAATATCTCCTTGTGTCGGTTGGTATAAGTGAGGGTCTACACCCGGCCCCATTAAACTGTCTACCTCAACAAAGTCCCCACCTATAACAGAAATCGGTTCTGCGATTTGAGCGATCGTTGTGACGATATGAATTTTACCTTCCCCATCATTGCTTGCTGTTGAATCATCTGTATCCGAGCATGCCGTCAAGCCGAATACAAATAGTATGAAAACCATACCCATGACTATTTTTTTCATTCCGTTCATTTCTGTACATCCTCTCCTCAGGCCATTGCCTGTTGCTAAGTTATTTTTGTCACGACTAAAGTTTTGCCTCTATGCAAAATTTATAATAACTGAGAACCTTTGTCAATAACAAAGTGCCTTTTTTCTAAAAAAGTACTACATTGTGGAAATGTCAGGAGATTAAATCAAGATCGACCTGAGGCTTTTTTTAAAATACGTGTTGACAAACAACTTTATGTCCTCTATGATTATGTCTAATATCACTAGCGCTAGTGAGACGTATTGTCATTTTATGATATTCAAAAAGTAATGAACTGTTCGAAGTAGTTGATACATGGTTGAAACAAGAGACCTGATGGTTGGTGCAAATCAGGCAAGGTGTATTGGCGAATTACAAACAGGGAACTGACATGAATGTGTCCGGCTACGGCCGTTATCGATATGAAGTGAACAGCATTTTGTGCTGTTAATTTGGGTGGTAACGCGGAGCTTCCGTCCCTTGTATAGGGATGGGGGCTTTTTTGTTTTATTTAAAGCAGTTGCCCGTTAAGGCTTTATGACAATTTGATATGGTATAAGTGAAGAACTGTTCGAAGTAGTTGATGCATGGTTGAAAACAGAGACCTGGTGGAAGGTGCGAACTAGGCAAGGTGTATCGGCGAATTACAAACAGGGAGCTGACGTTGTGACGTCCGGTTTCGACCGTTATCTATAAGAGTGAGCAGCTTAATGGCTGTTAATTTGGGTGGTACCACGGAGCTTCCGTCCCTTTTTTAGGGATGGAAGCTTTTTTTGTTTATCTTATTTTCACACAAAACGGCTTTATGAACGATTATATCGCTAGTAACTCATAGCGAAGGAAAAATACGAAGACTCCAGTGGGAGCAGAGGCCTAGGTGAGACCCCGCAGTGCGAGCGGTTGGAAGGCTAAAACCGCGACGTCATGTCGCAACGCCTTCATGACCAACATCCTGTTGGCCCGAGGCTCATCAGCCGCCCACGGAAAGCGTAGTGTTTTTCCGTAGCGATCACATATAAAAATGACGAAAAAAGGACGACTTGGTTCGTGGGTTGGGCCTTTTGACATCACATATAAACGATTGGGAGATGATAACATGAAGAAGGAACTATCAGCGGGATTGGCGATCATTCCGATTCTCGCTTTAATCATTGCAGCATCTATGTCTGTATTTGTATGGAAAGCAGGTATGCACATGCCGCTCATCATCGGCATGATTGCAGCCGCTAGTGTAGCAGCTATTGCTGGGTGGAAATGGACTGAGATTCAATCGATGCTGACGAATGGCGTCGGACGTGCTTTACCGGCTGTGTTTATATTACTCATTATCGGGGTCATCGTCGGATCATGGATGGCGAGCGGTGTCATTCCAACGATCATTTACTACGGTTTATCAATTATTGATCCGTCAATATTCATTCCGGTTGTTGCACTCATTACAGGAATCGTATCAATCACTTTAGGTAGTTCTTTTACGTCTATCGCAACGGTTGGACTCGCATTTATGGCGATTGGTGAAGGACTTGGCTTCCCAGCCGGCCTCGTAGGTGGAGCTGTTATATCTGGCGCATTTTTTGGTGATAAGCTCTCACCTCTGTCAGACACAACGAATATCGCACCAGCTATGGCAGAAACCGATCTGTTCAGTCATATTAAACATATGCTTTGGGATACGATTCCAGCCTTTATCATCGCACTCGTCCTTTACTGGTTCGTTAGCAACACAGGCTCGGGCGTCGGTCAGGCTGATTCAGATATCATCACTGGCATTACAAATGGCCTTAATGATTTATTCGTCATTCATCCACTCTTATTACTGATGCCCGTGTTCACAATTGTCCTTATGATGCTGCGTATGCCGGCAATTCCTGCGCTCACAAGTGTGGCGTTAGCAGGAGCTCTTCTCGCCGTCATCGTGCAAGGAACATCCGTATCAGAGATTATGCAAGTAATGACGCGTGGGTTTACCGGAGAGTCTGGGGTCGCATCACTTGATTCCCTCCTCAATCGCGGTGGGTTAACGTCTATGCTCAGCACCGTTGCACTGCTCATTCTTGCAACAGCACTCGGTGGTGTGCTGGAAGAATCGGGGGCATTTGACGTGTTAACGCGAAAAATGATGGCACGGGTTCAATCAACAGGAAGCTTAATTCTGTCAACCATTCTTTCCACGTTCGTAGTCGCTTTTGCGAGCGGGGCACAGTTTTTAGCGATTATTTTGCCAGCAAGAACGTTTGTTCATAAATTTAAGGAGATGAACATTGATACGAAAAATTTATCACGTTGTGTGGAATCGGCTGGTACTGTTGGGATTAACCTCGTTCCCTGGGGGGTTCCGGCTGTGTTTGCTTCAGGTTTATTCGGCATTAGTCCTGGTCAATTTATTCCATTTGCGTTCTTTGTCATTCTCGTACCACTCATTAATATTATATTTGGCTTTACCGGTTGGACGATCACTCGGAAAAATTACGGGTCCGACGCGGTAGCTGTGGATCAAAAAGGAGACATCGCGATATGAGCAAGGTTTTGTTACACGTATTAGGAACAGCGCAGGATGCTGGATTACCACAGCCAAACTGCTTTTGCGCTAATTGTTTGCAGGCAATGGACGATCCCGCCTACGCACGGCAGGCAGCAGCACTCGCTATTGTATTACCTGAAGAAAAAAGCTGGCACTTGATTGATGCCACGCCTGATATAAAAACGCAAATGATTGCACTTCAGAGACAGTTTGGTCTAGAAGGACGGCGCATGGAGAGCATTTTTCTAACCCATGCGCACCTCGGCCACTATCCAGGGCTTCTATTCCTTGGCCGGGAAGCGATGAATACGAGACACATCCCTATTTTCACTGGCGAGCGGATGAAACAGTTTCTTGAAACTGAAGCACCGTGGCGACAGCTCATAGAACTTGGGAACATTGAAGTGAACGCTTTGAGCGACGGGCATGCACAGCAGCTAAATGACCGGGTTAAAGTAACGCCTGTAGACGTGCCGCATCGCAATGAATTTTCCGAGACATTCGGTTTTTGGATTGAAGGCCCACATAAAAAAGCCCTCTATATTCCCGACATTGACAAATGGGAGGATTGGCACATTGATATTGCCGATGCCTGTCACGAGGCGGATATGTGCCTTTTAGATGGAACTTTTTTTTCTAAACATGATCTTGCAGGGATTGGCCGGGATTTTCGTGAAATCCCCCACCCGCTTATGTCCGATACGATGACGAGACTGGCAGCACTCACAGACGTATGTGACATTTACTTTACGCATTTAAACCACGGTAATCCTGTGATCCCAAAGAACAGTGATGCCAGACGTGAATTAGAAGCACGTGGGTTTCACATTGCGGAGGATCGCATGACGTTTGAATTATAGTTTATATTGGGGAGCATAAGCGCTCTATGAGAATGAATCATTATTACGAGCAGGTTTTTCTTCTTTTACACTTATAAAATTCCTTCTATCGCACACGCTATACGAAAAGAGTGTTGAAGGAGATGTGTAAAATGAAAAAGATCTTGTTTATAACGTTATTGCTTTTACTTATTGTACTGACCGGGTGTATGGACAACAATGGTGCGATGGATGATAATAACTTAAACATTTCAGCTGCGACTACAGAAGATTCGAGTAGCGAGCATCCACCAACTGATACATCAAACGACAAAATCACAACGGAGAACACCCGTTGGAATCCAGTGACCGACAGTGATGTTCGAGTCCCAACTACACACGGGCGTGCCGACCGCGAGCTTGATGCACAAGAACGTAATCGTCCAGAAACACAGCCGACAGAAGGAATGAATGAATATACGTCTGCGGTCATTTCATTAACGAATCAAGAACGCCAAAAGGCTGGCTTAAAGCCATTGGTTGCAGATGAATTGTTAAGTAAAGTTGCCTTGCAAAAGTCACAAAACATGCAAACAGAAGGATACTTTTCTCATACTAGTCCAACGTATGGGTCGCCCTTTGAAATGATGCGTCAGTTTGGTGTTACCTACAAGTCAGCTGGTGAGAATATCGCCAAGGGTCAGCCTACACCCCAGGAAGTTGTGAATGCGTGGATGAACAGTGAAGGACACCGCGCTAATATTTTAAAGCCGTCCTTCACCCATATCGGTGTCGGGTATGTATCCAACGGCCATTACTGGACGCAAATGTTCATCCAAAAGTAAGCACGTTAACACTGCCCAAGCTGTTCTATACAGCTTGGGTAGTTTTTTTGTGTATACGAATATGGATTGTCTTATTGTTAGAATGACATTTCAATCTGTGCGTTGCAGAATTAACGATGTCAAAGGGCTCAGCGTAAGGTGAATGAATCTTTTTCGCGTTCTGTAACGTATAAACACGTAAGAGAGCAATACGAAAACACCTATTACGCGCAAAAGGAGCATGACCCATGAATCAAGAACTGGAGCAATTCTTTACGACCTTCGACCAACTTCATTCACGACTTAAGTGGAACGTTCCAAATAAGCAGGTATTAATGGCAGTCGCCTCAAGCTATGCGGTCAGTGATAAGCCCTTCAACCTTGAACAGTTCATTAGAATAGCGGACCTTATAAAAAAGCGCGCAACGTTATTTTCCACAATGCGGTCTTATTCAAGGTTTACAGCCGCCGCAATGCTAGATATCCATTTTACAGAGCCGGAAGAAAAAATTGAAAATATGTTCAACCTATACGATCAACTCATTCGTACGTCTTTTGGCAGAGGGCCTTATACATATATAGCAGCACTTACTGTCTTAATAAACAGTGATGACGACCAACAGGAACAGACCATCATCAAAAAAGCTCAAGATATGTATGAGCACATGAAAAGTGAGCACAGATTTCTTACGTCCAAGGAAGATTATCCGATGGCAACCCTTTTAGCAACCGTCTCTGAACACGAGAAATCGATTCAAAAAAGTGGCTATTTCTATTCCAATCTACGGAAAAACGGCTTTACATTTGGCAATAACCTGCAATTTCTAAGTCATATTCTAGCGATGTCAAAAGACGAAAATGAAGACGTTTTGCTTGATCGTACAATTCAAGTTTATGATCGTTTTCATCAGAACGGTTTCAGCACTAAGCTCGCCTATTATGCAGTCATGGGTCTCCTCGCTCTATTGCCTGAAGATCAATATGACATGGATGACATTAAAGATATGTATACAACCTTAAAAAATAGAAAGCATTTTAGATGGCAAAATGATTTTAACGTTATGCTAGCTGTTCATTTTCATGTCAAAAGTCAACTGACGCATGGGGATATCGTCAATACGAGCTTGTATACGACGATGGAGACGATCGTACAAGCTCAGCAGGCAGCTATGACCGCTGCAGTTGTCGCTGCTTCGGCTGCGTCAGCGAACAGCGGTGGTGGCAATTAAATAAACGAATTCAGCTGCGATAATGGGCACTATCATACAGTTACCCGGATATAGTTTTTTAAGTCGTTTGGTGTTTTAAATTGGTTCGGAATTTGATGCACGTGGCCATCATTCAAAAACAAAATATCGTCAGCCATCTCCTGTGCGATATCTATTTGATGAGTGGACACAACGATTGTTTTACCGTCTTCTTTCAGGTTTTTTAAAAATTGAGTGATGACATCCACTGAAATGAAATCAATTGCAGCAAAAGGCTCATCCATCAAAATATAGTCATAATCCATCAAGAAACCTATAATTAAAACGAGCTTCTGTTTCGTCCCTAAAGAGTATGAGGATAGTCGATCATCTTTTTTATGAGCCATTTTTAATGTCTCAAGCAAGGTGTTAAATTGATGCACATCTAATCGTTTCTTTTTCAAAGAAAAGATCAGATCGACAAACTCCCTTCCAGTTAAGTTTTTATAAAAATGCATGTCATCCTTGATATACAGGAGTTTGTTTTGAAGCACGTTTTGATCCAGGGTTACATCGCTTTTTAATAACCCACTTAAACAATCAAAAAGCGTCGTCTTACCTGAACCATTCACACCTAACAAAGCATGAATACATCCTTTCTTCAAGATGAACGACACACGATCAAGTACAATTGTCTCGTCATCGTACGAAAAAGATAAATCATGAACCTCAAGCATACTTATCGCCTCCCTCATTAATTAACATGTGCTTAAACATCATTACATTGAAGACATAAAGGAGCAAAGTTGCACCTAAAAACATGCTCTGAAACAGAAAGCCATGTGCTGGTGTGCTACTGAATAGCTGTAATAACACATATACGGAAACGAGTATGAGCATGACATTCACTACAGAAAACATGACATGACCCCTAAACATTTTATCGTTCGCTTGTTTCACCCGCCATAATTCGAAGATCTTCCTCCATAAAAAGCATTGTAAGTAATTGAATAGAAATATAGCTGCCAAGGTGTAGGCATTCATGATGAGTAGAGAAACAATAAATACGACATACATACTTGTAATTTTAGGGGAGATAAATGCACGTAAGACATTTGTTTTTGCTAGAATGACTTCTAATTTTGATAAAGGAATATGATAGCTTTTTAAAACATCTTCGTCATGACGAATGTCGAGAATGTCTTTATAACCCGCACTCAATAAAAACACGAACACCAGCAGTCCAAGAATCCACCCTAAATAAAACTTCGCTATGAACAAGCCTGGATCTGTTCTGAGAGACAGAAAGAAAAACACACTCATAAAAACCATATTTATAACATGGTAAAGTCCAAACGTCGTGATAAGCACTTTACTATTTCTGAAAACGTCTTTTATATCTTTCGCAAATAACAATGTCTGGACATCTGATAAACCTGCCCCATATAGCCGTTGAAATAACTGTTCCATTCTTGCCGTTGGAAGATTAAGACTCAGATTTCGATTTGGAATTAAAGTCGTTATATGGACGCGCTTGATGCAAAGCATAAAGCAAAAAGCGATCATCGCAACGATCATCATTAGGATGGAGAAATAGAACGGATTCACTTGAATTGCAGGCATGATCGCTCCGTCAAAATAGTCTTCCAACGTTTCCAGAACATAAATCCCAGATAACATCCAGAAAAACAATAGATACATAAAGGATAGCGAGAAAAATACAACTTGGAATGTTTGCAGAAGCACTGCATTCATTGTGTTGGTAACATAGCGAATCATCATCGCTAAATAAACCTGGAAATAAACGATGATAACGACAGAAGTAACGAACGTTATCATAAATAGAAGTCCGTTACCTGGAACAAAGTAGCTGAGGAACACGACGCTAAATATTAAAACTGGGACATACGCTTTTGTAAAGAAAAAGAACAAACGCCGCATAACAAACGACGCTACTTTTGTAGGTATAAACGTCAACAACGCTTCATTTTCTAACGTACCAAAGATATGTCTTTGGGAAATGTATTGGACAATGATCGTCACGGATACATTTAACCCTACGACAAACAAAAGCATGTCCTTTGGATGATAAAATGATTGTATTCCGAGTGCACCAGCAGCGATAACCGCTGCGGTATTGGGTAAAATATACGTAAGAAATAGTTTAATAACATTCTTGAATGACCTTAAACCTTTGTCATTGCCTAATTCCAGCATGAATATTCGACCTAACATTTGAAATGGCTCCTTCTTTTCAGAGAGACTGAGACAAAGCTTAAAACGTTAAAAGCCCTATGCTAAGCCAAAGATATCATAATCAAGCGTGGCATTTTGCCTTATTTTGTCGAAAAGATAAATTTTGTTATGACCTAATTCTAGCATGTTAGAGAGCATCCTCTTTGAACTCACGACGTAGTTTAAAACAAGACAGGACACACTTGAATTGATCAAGCGTGTCCTGTCTTTTAATTGTGTGACTGATGAAGCCACATATCAACGTTAACCTCGAACCATCTCCGGCTGGAGTTCGCCTTTATGAATGTACATAATCCGATCACCGAGTTTTTCTGCTTCTGCATGAGAATGTGTGACGATGACGATCGGAATTTTCCACAGCTGATGGAGATTAAGCAGTTCTTGATGACCTTTCGCCCGGGTTTCATCATCAAGTGCCGAAAACGGCTCGTCCAACAAAAGCAGCTCCGGCTCTGTAGCCAGGGCTCGGGCGATGGCGACACGCTGCTTTTCCCCACCGGAAATTTGTAGCGGGTATTGTGTCTTTAAATGATCAATGCCTAACTGCCTCATCAGCTTTTCTGCCAATGCTTCTGTTTTTGCCCCATACATAATATTTTTCCAAACCGTCATATGCGGGAATAGCGCATAGTCTTGAAACAAATAACCGATCTGTCGATGCTGTGGGGCTAAGTTCAGGCCGCCTTTTTCGTATAAACACCGCTCATTTAACACAATACGGCCACTATCTGGCTTAACGAGTCCAGCGATACTATTGAGGACAGTTGTTTTGCCTGAACCAGATGGGCCAAACAAAACGACGATTTCCTGCCCAACCTCAAAAGCTGTGTCCAGCGTGAAATGGTTCAGTTGTTTTTGAATATTAACGTGCAGCATACGTCCACCTCCCTGACTTACTTTTCCCGATACCGCATCATACTCCGTTTGCTCCACCAGTTCAGCCATAAAATCGCACTAAAGCCGAGCGCAATAATGATCACGACCCAGAAGGTTGCCTTCTCCATATTACCCGACTCAACCGCAAAATAGATTGATAACGGGATCGTATCCGTCACACCTGGTATATACCCAGCCAGCATCAAGGTGGCACCAAATTCACCGAGGGCGCGGGCAAATGTTAATACCGTCCCTGAAAGAATCCCGGGCCATGCTAAAGGAAATGATACGGTCCAAAACACGCGCCACCGGGAAGCTCCCATCGTATAGGCAGCCCGTTCCACATTGTCATCATACTGTTGAAACGCTGCTGCCGCGCTTTGATACATGAGTGGGAATGCAACAACAACCGCGGCAATAATGACGGCACTCCATGTGAAAACAACTTGCGTATCAAACCATTTGTCTAAAAACACGCCGACTGGGCCATGCTTGCCAAAAAAGACGAGCAAGGCAAATCCAACAACTGTCGGCGGCAGGACGAGTGGTAATAAGAAAATCGCTTCCAATATCCCTTTACCAGGGAAATCACGTCTCGCAATAACGCGCGCCAAAAAGACACCGACGATAAACACGATGACGGTTGCAATCGCTGCTGTTTTAAATGATAGCCATAAAGGGGATAAATTTTCGTCAAACATTGGCATTCATTCCAGTCTATTTATTAAATCCGTATTCAGCCAATTTATGTTGAGCTTCATCTGATTGCATGTATTCAATAAAGGCTGTTGCTTCCTCTACAAAATCACTATCGGCAATGACAGCGCCGGGATAAATGATTGGATCGTGCATACCCGCTTCTGACTTCGCGAGAATATCTACTTTATCGGAAATTAATGCGTCACTTTCATACACAAATCCAACTTCAGCATTGCCTGTTTCAACATATGTAAGTACTTGACGCACATCCTTCGCAAGCACAATAACACCTTCTAATGCATCCCATTTATCAATTGATTTTAAAGCTTGCTCTGTATATTTTCCAGCTGGGACACTTTCTGGATTTCCGACGGCGACTTGATCAACTTCATCAGCAGACACATCGGTAAAGGATTCATAATTTAAATCAGATGATTGCGTTTTAATTAAAACAAGATGATTGCCTGTGATGTCTGCTCTCGTATCGTCTACGAGCAAGCCTTCCTCTTCCAGCGTATCCATCCAATTTTGGTTGGCAGAAATAAACGCATCTGCTGGTGCACCTTGTTGAATTTGCTGTGCCAGCGTCCCTGAACCCGCTAAGTTAAAGGTTAATGTGACGTTGTGTGTTTCTTCATAGTCTGTCTTAATATCCTCCATAACGTCAGCTAAGCTCGCCGCGACAGAAATTGTCAATTCAGCTGGTGTATCCTTTGAAGCGCCATTTTCCGTCTGATCGTTTTCATGATCATTCTCATTACTACAACCTGAAACCGTTAACATAACCATCGTCAAAACTAGAACCATTAAGCCATACAACTGTTTTCTCATCAGTGCATCTCCTTAACTATAATTAATTATAACTAGATATAACTAGTTATGTCTTATTATAGTTAATTATAATTTCATTCCTTTGTCAAGCTTATGATAGAATAGAAGTAATAATAGGATCGGGGTGATGTTGACGATGGATCAATCATCTTACACAACAGAAGAGATTGCACGCCTTCTCAAAGTATCGAAATTGACTGTATATGATTTGATTAAAAAAGGCGAGCTGCAGGCTTATCGCGTCGGACGGCAAATGCGCATTGATGCAGCTGACCTTGAAGCGTATAAACATAGAGGGAAGCAAGAGAAGGACAGTGGTCATCTGAATGCAGTGAAGCCACCTTCAGCTCACGCTGGATTAACTGGACAATTCGTCATTAGTGGTCAAGATACGAGCCTTGATATTTTAGCAAGGACGCTTGATTTAGAGGATAGCGGCATGCGTCCTTTAAGATCGTATGTCGGCAGTTTGGACAGCTTAATCAGTATGTACAAAGGCGAAGCAGATATTGTAAGCACCCATTTATTTGACGGAGACACAGGTGACTACAACGTTCCCTACATTCGTAAAATACTCGTTAGCAAGTCGTTTATCGTTGTTAAATTTATCAAGCGTATGGCCGGATTGTATGTCGCTCAAAGTAATCCGAAAAACATCACAACCTGGGCTGACATCGCCCAAAAAGGCATAAAACTGATCAACCGCGAGCCTGGTGCGGGGGCGCGTGTGCTACTGGACGAGCAGCTACGTATTCACAATATTGATCATACAAGTATCGACGGGTATGACAATGTCGTCTATAGCCATCAGGATATTGCATCAGCCGTTGCCAGTGGGCAAGCTGATGTCGGCATTGGAATTGAACATGCTGCCTTAACAGCTAACATTGCTTTTGTGCCAATGATAGAAGAAAGCTATGACTTGGTGATGCTCAAGACCGCTGAGAACACACCGATTCGAAGCCACCTTCTTTCTATTTTGAATAACAAGGATTTCCAAAACAAGCTCGCCGCAATTGGCTACGGCGTGGAAGGAATGGGCGATATTTTGTGGGAGCAATAGAGCGGAAAGCAAGGGGCGCAAAGCTTACTCATATAAAAGGTTTATAACGCTGTTCCTCTCACTGCAGGAGTCGCCGCCTGCAGTGAGAGGTAACCCTATGGCGTCTATTTCGCAAGGCTTTTCACCTTTCATATATATATCTGACAATTTTTGTTACTATATAAATAGTATAATAAAGGAGTTGATATAATGACTATTGTTATTTCATATACTATTGTCATTTTACTTGCTATATTTTTTTCTTATATTTTGATGCAGGAAGTAAGATTTCTTTTAAAGATACACAAAAATAAAGAAGTTATTTCGAAAAGGGTGTTAGTAGCTAGATATATAACAACTTTTTCAATTGCAGGGTTCTTGATTTCATTTATATTAAACATAGCAATATATGTTCAAATATTTAATTCAGATATGCTTACAAGCAATATTACCGCTATCGCTTGTTTCTTATTTGTTTTAGTTATTCTAATTTTAGAATATGGGATTATACCAAAAATAAATAAGATCAAGCAAATTTAAAGATGTTTATTAAAAGCAATTCACTTTTCCCTTCTCTTAATCCTACACATTCTTAATCCTACACATAAGGTTATGCCACATACAAAAAGCCCCCTTAATGGGAGCTTTTTAATCACCATATACGACTGATAACAATGTATTATTGCTTCACTATGTTAAAAATAAAACTTGGACACCCATTCAGCAAGGGCGGCGGTGATGACAGCTGCGTATGTGCCAACAACATTCCCGAGAATCCCCATTAATAAGCCGACCGGGGCAAGAGATGGCTGGAAAACAGACGCGACAACTGGGGCCGAGCTTGTTCCACCGATATTACCCTGTGATCCGACAGCTACAAAGAATAATGGCGCGCGCAGCAAACGGGCGGCAGTGAAAATAATAATGACGTGAATGACGAGCCAAACGATGCCGAGAAGTACATATTGTGGCGCATCCAATACATAGGCAAGGTCTGCTTTGGCACCGATTGTTGCGAGTAAAATGTAAATACCTGCATAACCTACTTTGCTCGCACCGTAATTTTCGAGCTTGCGAACAGGTGTGAATGACAACATGATTCCAACAGCTGAGATGATCATAATCGTCCATGTTCCTGCTGAGAGCACTGATGTGACAGGCAACGTCTCAGAAAATTGTCTGATGATATACGAAACACCAAACCCGAGACCGATAATGGCGGCAAGCTGTGGGACAGCAACAGGACGCGCATTTTCTCGTTCGATTGCGGCCATATCTTCATTCACTTGTTTAATAATGGAGTTGTCCGCTTTATTCCATTTGTTAAATTTATGCTGGAACCCAGCAAGGAAAATCATAATACCCATCCAGCTATAACCGACGACAGTATCGACTACGATAATCGGGGATAAAATTTCCTGCGGTGTACCCGTTGCTTCAATGAGCGCGGCCATATTCGCGCTTCCACCAATCCAGCTTCCTGCAAGTGCGGCAACACCTGTCCAAGCTTGTTCAGGTAAAAACGGTTGGAAGATTGCCAGAGCAATTGGACCACCAATGATAATTCCGATCGTCCCTGCAAAAAACATAAGCAATGCCTTTGAGCCGAGCTTCAACGTTGCTGGTACATTTGCTGATAATAGCAATAACAATAAACCAAATGGCAATACATATGTCGAGACGAAATCATACAGTGACGATTGATCCGGTATGATGTCGAATGTTGTGGATATCATTGGAATAAAGTAGGTCCAAATGAGCGGCGGTGCATAGTGAAAGAATTTTGCCAAAATAGGGTGTTTAGATTCCCCAAGAATAAAAATAAGACCGACAACTGCCGTCAAGTAAGCGAAGATGGCCATCGGATCTTGAATGAGCGGTGCAGCATAGAGCATGTCCATATAAATTCCTCCTAAGATCAATCATGATGTGTTTAAGTATATGGTGGTGCTTCACCAATCTATTAAGTTGTTTGCGTTGATTGAATCAGATCGAAGCATTGAAGGAGCAGACCACATATCGTTCGAGCAGTCAGTTCATCAGCGGTTTTTTAGAAGTCCAGTCCTGAGACGTGTTTTAACTGACGATGAAAGGCAGTCATAAACGCATGGGGAGATGCGTGAACCGGATAAGCATGCACGCCACTAATTGTATGCAAGTAAAGGAGACCACCTTGTTTACCCACTTTACGAAAAGACATATCATGGACATCGGAAATGTTAAATATGTGAGATGTTGAACTGACAATTGTCTGATATAAATAAAGATAATGTGCATCTTTTCGTAGAGACTGCCCTGTGCGATCAACCTGACGCTCAACCTGATAATAGGTCTGTACAGCAATTGGTTCCATTAGACCCTCCGAAATGAACAACCGTTTTTCCTAAAAACGTTTGGAGCGTTTTTTAGGATATGTCTATTTTACACATTTCATGTATGTTCGTGAAGTGTTGAATTTCAATGTTTGCCACACGCGTTACAATTTTGTGAATACATCGCTTTTCGTGACTAACCTAATTTATGATAGAGAGAGACGACAGAGGGTTCGTATTTTAGAGATGATCTATGGAGTTTTGATGTACAAGTGTGTTAGGTGCTCAAGCGGTTCTAGTAGGCGTTCAAGCACATAATAGATGTCGATTTTGTTCATCGTTCCATCCCATTAAAAATTATGATATTGATCGGCGTTTTTTGTTAACACTGCTCAGAATTGTATTTATTCTTTTAAACACCGCTGACACGAATGGTAACATTTACATATAGGCAGTTAAACAGCGATTATCATGAGTTATGTTTAAAAGATGTGTTTCACGGTCTGAGCGTGGATAAAAAGGCATGATCGGCTTAAAACCGATATCTATGATAAACTCAAGGTAATCATGGGTTGTTTTGATTTTAAATCTTTGGCGTTGTGCTCGTGCTCTGGCATAACGCTTATATAAAGCGTCGTTAAATTTATTTGAAGGAATGATGGGTGTTGCGAATTTTATTTGTTGAAGACGATCATACCATTGCATCCGGCCTGCAATACTCTTTAGAACAAGAAGGGTATTCAACTGTTTTATGCCACGGTGCACAGTGTGCTCAAAAGGTGATTACGAAAGAGCTTGAGACGATTGACCTCTGCTTATTCGATTTATCGCTTCCGGATGGCAGCGGTTATGATTTATGCCGCCTCGTTAAACAACAGGCTGATATTCCAGTTATTTTTTTGACTGCGGTTGATGATGAAGTCAATGTTGTGATGGGACTCGATATGGGTGCTGATGATTACATTACAAAGCCGTTTCGAATTCGCGAATTAATGTCACGGATTAAATCGGTCAAGCGGCGATACGACCGAACAGAAGTAACACAATCCGTGCTGACGATCGGGGACGTTACGATTAAAACAGCACAAGCGATCGTTTTGAAAAATGGTCAGGAAATACCACTCACTGCCTTAGAATACCGGCTTTTGTTGACGTTTGCCAGTCATCCCGGACAGGTGTTATCACGAGATCAGCTGTTGGGGCATATATGGGATGTTGCGGGTGACTTTGTGAATGACAACACATTGACGGTGTATATTAAACGATTAAGAGAAAAGCTCGAGGATGATCCTCAGCATCCGAAGCTCATCCAAACGATGCGTGGTCTTGGGTACAGGGCAGGTGAGTGATAATGTGGCGCAATAAAGAATTTAGGTGGCTAACCGTTGCATCAATTGTGGTAACAGGCTTGGCTGTTTTGCTGGCGGCATTCTTTCCGGCTTATTCGGTATGGATTGTCATTGGATTAGCGGTTTTTGTGCTTATTTTTATGCTGCTCGGAACGGCATGGCGCTATCAGGAAATCAAAAAGCTATCGACTTATTTGCGGAATATTACAAATGGCAATTATACACTCGATGTTCGGGATAACGCTGAAGGTGAATTAAGCATTTTAAAAAATGAAATTTACAAAGTGACCAATCGTTTAAGTGAACAGAGCAGCTTACTTAAGGCAGACAAGGTTCATTTAAGCAAGAGCATTTCTGATATTTCCCATCAGTTGAAAACACCCCTCACATCAATGAGGGTGATGACCGATCTGTTAGAGGACCCGAACTTGCCTGAGGATAAGCGCATCGAATTCACGCATAACATCCATACGCAATTGGAGCGGCTCGACTGGCTCGTCACCGCTTTATTAAAGCTATCTAAAATAGATGCTGGCACGGCCCACTTTAAACGGGAGCGTGTCAGTGTGGCAGACGTCGTGAATCAAGCACTGGCGCCATTAAGCGTTCCAATTGATGTGAAAAATATTGTCGTGACGATTGAGGGCGATGCGGCTATTTCTTTTTTAGGCGATTTTAATTGGACAACAGAAGCGCTCGTCAATATCGTCAAAAATTGTATTGAGCATACGCCTGAGGGTGGTGCACTATCTATTCGTTATTCGGAAAATGTGCTGTTCACAGAGATCTGTATTCGTGACACAGGCGTCGGTATTCCAAAGGAGGAACGCCCGCACATTTTTAATCGATTCCATAAAGGGAAGCATGCGAGTGCGGACAGCGTCGGTATCGGACTGGCCATGGCACACAGCATTATTTCAGCCCAGGACGGCACGATCGATGTCGACAGTGAAGAAGGTCACGGCACGCAATTTTCCATAAAGTTTTATAAGCAGGTGATTTAGTTGGGCGCTGTGGGCGCGAGCTGGATTTGTGTTTGAGTTCGGATTTGAGAGACTGGATATGAGGCTGAGTTCGGAATTGAGAGTCCTCGCTCGGACGGGATATGCGGCTGAAATGGGTTTTATGCGGCGGGTCAATTGGTTATGCGGACGTTTCATGATATATGCGGTGGAATTTCTTGTTATGCGGCTGTTTTACGATTTATACGGACCGTTTTGATTTTATGCGGCTCTTTTACGATATATGCGGTTTCAAGCGGTGGGATCGGTAGTCCCTCTCTTTAAGTGACTAAATTGTCACTGAGCGATTCACGTTACTGTCACTTTGGATCGGTACACTAAAGACAAGAAGCACATATGGAGGTATAAAACATGGATATTTTACAGGTAAATCATCTTTCCAAAGTGTACGGTAAAGGCGCGACAGCAGTAAAAGCACTTGATGATGTCTCTTTTTCAGTCAAAAAAGGGGAGTTTGTTGCGATCATAGGACCTTCTGGTTCAGGGAAATCAACGTTGCTCCATTTACTCGGTGGCGTGGACAGGCCGACGAGTGGCAGCATAAGCATCCATAACACACCGATTTATGACTTGAACGAAACACAGCTGGCGATATTTCGCCGGCGACAAATTGGCTTGATTTATCAATTTTATAACTTGATTCCGGTATTAACCGTTGAGGAGAATATGACGCTGCCACTTCTATTGGATGGCCATCCGGTTGATCGAAAGCAGTTTAATGATATTGTTGACATTCTTGGCTTAAAAGAGCGGCTCAATCATTTACCGAATCAGCTTTCTGGTGGACAGCAGCAACGTGTGTCGATCGGGAGAGCGCTTATTAGCAATCCTGCACTCATGCTTGCTGATGAACCTACCGGAAACCTCGATAGTCAAAACAGCAGCGAAATTGTTGATCTCCTAAAGTTGTTCAACAAAACATATGATCAAACGTTGATTGTCATTACCCATGATGAGCGGATTGCGCTTCAAGCCGATCGGATCATCTCGATTGAAGACGGCAGGATTGCTAAGGACGAGGTGGTTCGGTCATGAATATCGTCAACAAGCTTACCCTCCGTAATTTAAAGAAGAACAAGCGGCGGACACTTGTGACAATCCTTGGTGTTATTATATCTGTCGCTATGTTAACGGCGGTTTCTACCCTTGCTGTTTCTTTTCTAAACCTCGTTCAAAAGCAAGAGATTGCTAACAATGGAGAGTGGCATGTTTTATATAAGGATGTAAACGAAGCGCAAATTGATGCCATTAAACAAGATGAGGCAACAAAGGATGTCATTTTGTCCCAAGATATTGGCTATGCCATGCTTGAGGACAGCGAGAATGATCAAAAACCGTATATGTTTGTGAAAGCGTACAATGAAAAAGGCTTTACGAAGTTCCCGATTGAACTGAGCAAGGGGCGGTTACCCCAAGCAAGTGATGAAATCGTCATCTCCAAGCATATTGAAACGAATGCACATGTGCGCTTTGCAATCGGAGACACATTGACGCTTGATATTGGCGAACGCTTGAATACAGAAGAAAATCTCACACTCGATCAAACCTATCCGTTAGAAGAGGCTGGGAAAGAGACACTTGAAATAAAAGAAACACAATCATACACCATCGTCGGCGTCATCGATCGCCCAACGTGGGAACCAACATGGTCGCCTGGTTATACGGTTATCACCTTACTCGATGAAGATGCGATGTCAAACGCTCATGTCAATGCTTCTGTTATTTTAAACGACGTAAACCGTTCCTTATACGACCATGCCGATCAACTCGCCAGCGACATTAACATGGAGTCTAATGCGATTCAATTCAATAATGATTTGCTCCGTTTTTATGGCGTGACAGATGATAAAGCCTTCCAAAAAACCCTTTTCGCTTTGTCAGCAATCATCATAGCCATCATCATTGTTGGTTCTGTCTCATTAATTTACAATGCATTTGCCATATCGGTTTCGGAGCGCTCCCGTCATTTAGGTATGCTCTCAAGTGTTGGGGCCACACGAAAGCAAAAACGGAATTCAGTATTTTTTGAAGGGGCCATTATCGGCTTGATTAGCATTCCGATCGGCATCTTGAGCGGACTTGCCGGTATTGGAATTACATTTCTGTTTATCAACAATACGATTCAGGGTGCTTTCGGTATTGATCAATCGCTGAGCTTGACGGTTACACCGTGGTCACTCATCACCGCTTGTGCCGTCTCAATTTTAACCATCTTTATTTCAACTTATATTCCGGCCAAACGCGCATCTAAAATTACCGCAATTGATGCGATTCGACAAGCAACTGATGTTAAGCTGTCTCGGAAGGCGGTCAAAACATCACGATTAACCCGAAAGCTGTTCGGAATTGAAGCTGAAATTGGATTGAAAAATATGAAACGGAATCGTCGACGCTATCAGGCTACCATTTTTTCTTTGGCGATCAGTATCGTTCTATTTTTAAGTGTTTCTTTTTTCACAGCCAGTTTACAAAAATCATATGACCTAGCAGAAGAAGGCAGGGATTATGACATTGCTATGACAACGAGCAGCGGCTTCTCTGATACATTCATTTCAGGTGTGAGCAACTTAGACACGGTGACCGAAAAAACGGTCATTCACGAAGTCGCGTTGACGTCATGGGTGGACAAAGAGAAAACCGCTTATGATCTAAGGGAAAACACTGACGGGTTTAAGAACGGGCAATTCGAATACTATATCAGGTTGAATGCACTCGATGAGGATAGTTTGGAGGCGTATGCTAAGTCTGTCGGAACAGATGTCAATCAACTAACAAATACGGATCAACACCTTGCCATTGTCATTGATACCGTTCATTATCGTGATCAGACTACTGGTAAATTCAAAGTGACAAAAGCCATTCACACAGACGTTGGTGAGACGTTTGAATTATCTAAGGCTGAGACCGATATTCATAGTAACCTTACAGTTGCCGCTGTCACCGATAAAACGCCTACAGGTATGGATCAGCAAGCAGCTCCTGGTATCTTAGATGTCGTCATTTCAAAACAAACACTTGACGCAATCCTGAATGATGCCGCCGATGCAGGTGTTTATACGAGATTTTATTTATCAAGCTCGGATCCAATGAAGACGCAAGAACAAATTGAAGCGATACGAGAAGGCAATTTAGGCATTTACAACGTCTATCAAGGTCGGCAACAAATGGAGCAAATGACGTTAATGATGTCTGTATTCGTATACGGGTTCATTGCATTGATCACAGCCATTTCAATCGCAAACATCTTTAATACGATTTCTACAAGCATATCTTTAAGAAAACGTGAATTTGCCATGCTTAAGTCCGTCGGTATGACGCCAAAGAGCTTCAACAAAATGATGAATTATGAGAGCTTGTTTTACGGAATCAAATCCCTTCTGTATGGCTTGCCAGTCAGCATTGGTGTCATGTATTTAATTCATATGTCACTGATGAATTCGTTTGATTTTGCCTTCACACTCCCACTGTTAGATATGTTGTACGTCATCATCGGCGTGTTTACAATCGTTGGCTCTGCCATGCTTTATTCGAGCTCGAAGGTGAAAAAAGAAAACATCATAGAAGCATTGAAGCAAGAAAGTATTTGATATAGAAAGAGCAAGGGACAACAGCCCCTTGCTTTTTCAGTATTCTATCAAATGTTTATCCGATAGATTTATTTTGTTTTAAATCGTGCTAAGATGTCTTGCATTTCCTCGGCCATATCACTAAGCATTTTCGCAGATTCTGAGATGTTATCCATAAGCTGCAGCTGTCTTTCTGATCCAGCGGATATGCCTTGGGTAAATTCAAACGATCCCTTTGTCACGTTTGAAATATCGTTCATGGCTGCCGTAACCTCTTCTGTTCCAGCTGACATCTGTTCTGATGCACTGGACACCTCAAGGACTTGGTCAGCAATTGACTGAAATGCGTTCGTAATATGCTCGAAAACCTTACCTGAACGGTTTAAAATCTGGGATCCTTCCTCAACATCTATGACACCCTGCTCTATTGAACCAGTTGCTTTAGATGTAACAGAATGAATGTCCTGAATAATTGTTGTAATATTTCCTGAGAACTCCTGGGACTGAAGGGACAGCTTTTTAATTTCCTCGGCCACAACTGCAAATCCTTGGCCATGTTCACCAGCCCTTGCAGCTTCAATAGATGCATTTAAAGATAACAGCTGAATTTGCGTGGCAATATCATTAATGCCTGACACCATTTCATCAATTTTTTTCGAATGCTGTTCCATTGATTTCAGCTCTTCGGCAGAAACACCGACAGTCTCTTTGACACGCTTCATTTTTTCAATGGCCTTTTGAACTTCTCTGTAGCCATTCTCTGCGTCTGTTACCGACCCGTTCGTCTGTTCCGAGACAGCTGTGGCAGATTCGGCAATTTTTTGTACACCGGCGGCCATTTCTTCCATTGATAAGGAGGTTTGTTCAGCCGCTTCTACTTGTTGATCAGCACCTCGCACAATTTCCTGAATGGCTTCGACCGCTTCATTAGACGATTTAACTGAGTCGACTGAAACAGCGGTTAATTGTTGAGACGACGCACTCATCCGCTCTATTGAGTCATTCATATGATCAACCGTTGAAGCAAATGATTCAATCATCGTATTAATACTATCTGCCACTTGACCAATTTCATCTTTTGACTGTATATCGATTCGCGTCGTCATATCCCCTGCAGCCATTTCTTTTAAACGTGATGTAATGGTAGGGATTGCACGTAGCATGTAACGGGTCAAAACATAGCCGATCAAAATGACAAATAGACTCGCTATACTAAAGTAACTGACCATTTTGGTCGTATACGAGGATAATTCAGATAGAGCTGATTCTCTTGGGAGTGCAACAGCTGCTGACCAGCCTGTTGAGGTAATTGGTGCATAACCGATATATTCCTTACGATTATTCACATCTACCGTCTTCATATCTGATTCGCCGGCAATCATATTCTCTCCAATTGAACCAAGGTCACCCTCTAAATCTTGTAATTTATCATTTAAAATATGTGACTCTTCAGGGTGATACAAGACCGTACCATCTGCACCTAGTAAAAATGTATAGCCGTCTTCATCCTTCGTATACGTCTGCATAATATTTGGCAAATCATCTAGGAAAATATCAATCGCAACGAAGCCGTATGGTTGGCCGTTCACCTTAATTTGTTTCATCACACTAAGGATGACCTTACCAAATACCTGATCCATATAAGGCTCGGTAAAATAAACGTCTTCTTCGTTTAATGCTGGCTCATACCAAGGACGTGTTTCTATATCAAAGCTTTCATCCTGAATAAGGTCATCATTACCGATTAAGAAATTCCCCTTCTTGCTGGCCACCCATACCATGGCGACATCTTTGTCGGTCTGAACGATTTTATTCAGAGAGTCCATGACACCTCGGTAGCTCGGATCGGTTAAAGCCTCATCACGATTCGCAGCGGATTCTAAGTAATCTGCTATTTGCTGATTCGATGCAATCTGTCGAACGATCGCACTTTTTTCTGAGAACATGCTATTAACCTGATTGGATACAGCTTCTGTTTTCGTCTCTACGTTCGCCTCAGCATTCGAAATCAACAATGACTTCGTATACGAAAAGATGAGCAAACCGGTAACTGAAAAGACGACTACAACCGCTGCCAACAGCACCATGGCAACTTTAAATGAAATGCTTCTCCAAAAATGTTGAGATCCTTCTGCTTGGCGATTCTTTTTTTGTTTCAAAATAGCCTTCTCCTCTACATCATATTTGATGTTACCGAAGAAAGCGTTTGATACTTCAATGGCTGTTCAACCTGCACGTTAAACAACAATCGTGCGAAAATCGAGTATATGACTCTATTTCCCCACACTATTGATATCGGTTTTTTTAAAGTAAATTTCAAGTGTTAAAAATGACATATATTGTATATTTCTATTTTCTAACTGACGAACACTGAGGGATATCGCAAGTGTAGAGACATGAGCTTTTTGACATTTTAACAACCGTTATCTGAATACTTTTATTTCATAAAACCGATTGACTTTAGCCAAAACCCCGTATACACTTACATTTATTAATTAAAACTAAATCATTTTTCATTATTTTCTTATCAAGAGAGACTGAGGGATGGGCCCTATGACGTCTCGGCAACAGATTCCATTTGGAACGCTGTGCCAATTCCCACAAATGCATGACACGTGTCTGCATTTGAAAGATAAGAACGAGATGAGATTTCATACATACTTACATGCTATGGGAATCCCTCTTTTTCTTATCCGTTAAGAAAAGGAGGGATTTTTTTATTGTTGGGTACACGAACTCACACATTTCTTTAAACGAAGAACACCGAGGGGGGTCATAGCATGATCGAATTCAAACATGTATCTAAAACATTTTATATCGGAAAATCAGAGGTTCAAGCCGTTAAAGATGTATCCTTAACGATCGCACAAGGGGATATTTTTGGGATTATCGGTTTTAGTGGCGCTGGCAAATCAACACTGCTTAGACTTGTCAATATGCTTGAACGTCCAACAGCAGGAAAAGTGATCATCCAAGGAACGGATATTAGCACGTTATCACCGAAAAAATTGCGAGAAGAACGACAAAATATCGGGATGATCTTTCAAAATTTTAATTTGTTTAACTCACGTACCGTTGCTGGGAACATCGCTTACCCGTTAAAGCTCGCCGGAATGAAAAAGACACAAATTACCGAACGTGTTCAGGAGCTATTGCAATTCGTCGGGCTCACTGATAAAGCGAAGCACTATCCTGATCAGCTCTCTGGCGGACAGAAGCAACGCGTCGGCATTGCAAGGGCCCTCGCAACGTCCCCAGATGTCCTTGTTTGTGATGAAGCAACATCTGCACTCGATCCTGAAACGACGGGCGACATTTTGAAGCTGTTAAAAAAGGTTAACCAGGAGCTTGGCATTACCATTTTATTGATCACCCATGAAATGCATGTCATTCAGTCGATTTGTAACAAAGTCGCCATTATGGAGGACGGGGCTGTTATTGAAAGCGGACCGGTATTTGATACATTTACGAACCCACAGCACCCGACAACACGCCGATTCATCGGTTCAGTACAGCAAGACCTGCCGTCCGCACACATTTTACAGGAATGGCGGCGACATAATGAAGGGTCACTTTATCGTGTCACATTTACCGGAGACACGACCAACGATCCTGTCTTATCAAGCATTACAAAAAAGCACAACGTCGATTTTAATATCGTTTACGGTTCTGTTCAGGAGCTCCAAAATAAACTGTTCGGTAATCTAATCGTTTCGTTTACCGGTCAAGAGACGGCGATTAGTCGGACACTAGAAGCATTAAATGACATCGTTACACTTGAGGAGGTGACGGACATTGAAGGTTGATTGGATGACATTTTGGCCACGCATTGTTGAAGCAACAGGAGAAACACTCATTATGGTCGTTGCGACGCTTATATTCGGTTCAATTATCGGCATTTCAATGGGGCTGTTACTGTTTGTCACACGCGACAATAACATTCTCGAAAATAAATGGGTGTTTCAAGCATTAAACATCTTAATTAATATCATTCGCCCTGTTCCCTTTATCATTTTTCTTGTTGCAATATCACAGCTCACACGATTAGTCGTCGGAACAACGATCGGAACAGCGGCTGCGATTTTTCCAATGACGATTGTCGCGAGCTTTTCTATCGCGCGGGTTGTCGAGAACAACCTCGTCAGTATTGATCCCGGTGTCATTGAAGCCGCTCAAGCAATGGGGGCGAGTCCATTACGCATTATTTTTACCATTTTAATTCCTGAAGCACTTGGCCCACTCATTCTTGGTCTCACATTTATCTGTGTTGGACTGTTCGACTTCTCAGCAGTGGCAGGAACTGTTGGTGGCGGTGGCCTCGGTCACATCGCCATGACATATGGCTATCAACGGTTTGACGGCAGCGTCATGCTCGTCACCGTCATCATCCTCATCGTCATGGTGCAGTTGGCACAGTGGATCGGAAATACATTATCAAAAAAATTAATGCGCCGTTAAGAACGGCATACAGAAGGGGTGTTTTAGTATGAAAAGAGGATTATTGATTTGCTTAGCCGTATTGACTTTAAGTGTGATTGCAGCCTGTTCAAATGACACAGCTGCCAAGGATGGAGATTCAGAAGACACCGTCACCGTTAAAATCGGGGTGAACGGAACAGACGGTGCTCAGTGGCCGATTTTAAAAGAAAAAGCCGCCAAAGAAGGGATTGAAATCGAGCTCATCGAGTTTGCTGATTATACATTGCCAAACAATGCCCTCGCTCAAGGGGACATTGACATGAACGCCTTCCAACACATCGCATTTCTCGGTCAGTTCGTTAAAGAAAGCGGCCAAGATATTGTTCCAATCGGCTCAACGATGCTCGCTCCGATGGGACTTTACTCAGAAAAAATCACTAGCGTTGACGAGATTAAAGAAGGCGACAAAATTGCCCTACCAGATGATCCATCCAACCAAGCACGGGCATTACGTCTCTTAGAAAGCGCCGGTCTCATTACACTGACCGAGGACTTTGGCTTATTCGGCACACCATCAGACATCGTTGAAAACCCATTAAACCTAGACATTATCCCAATGAAAGCTCAGCAAACACCGCGTGTTCTGCCAGATGTCGCAGCCGCTGTTATTAATAACGGGGTCGCAGGTCAAGCCGGATTTTCACCCGCAGAAGACCCAATTTTCAAAGAGGAAGAATCTGATGAGCGTATCCACCCGTACGTCAACATCCTGGCTGTAAGTGGTAAAAACAAAAACAACGACACGTACAAACGCATTGCCGAGCTTTATCAGGAGGACGACATTGCTAAAGCGGTCGAAGCAGATACAAATGGCGGATCCTTCCTCGTCAAGCTCACACAAGACCAGCTCGACAAGTCATTCGAAAGCTTAAAAAAATAATATACTGGAGGTTTTTATGATGACTCAAGTTTCAAATGAACCAAAGCAATTATTGTATGATGCTATTGAACAGAGACGTGATCACTATATTGCAACCAGCCAGGATATTCATGCCCGCCCGGAGATCGGTAACGAAGAATTTTACGCCAGCGACACGCTTATCGCTCTTTTAGAAGCCGCTGACTTTAACGTTGATAAAGCTGTCGCAGGTCACGAAACATCCTTCTACGCCGTGAAGGATTCTGGGCTTGAGGGTCCAACAGTCGCTTTCCTCGCCGAATATGACGCTTTGCCTGGCTTAGGCCATGCGTGCGGACATAACATCATCGGCACGACGAGCGTTGCGGCCGCGATCGCATTAGCCGATGCACTACCAGAAACCGGCGGTCGTGTTGTCGTCCTTGGCACACCTGCTGAAGAAGGCGGCCCGAATGGGAGCGCGAAAGGCAGCTTTGTGAAGCATGGCTATCTTAAAGATGTTGATGTCGCCCTCATGCTGCATCCGTCAGGGAAGACAGCTCTATCCGGCGAAACGCTCGCCGTTGACCCACTCAATTTCCACTTTTACGGGAAGCCAGCACACGCATCTGGTTCGCCTGAGAAAGGCATCAACGCTCTTGATGCCGTTATCCTGCTTTTTAACGGGATCAATGCCCTGCGCCAGCAGCTTCCATCAGACGTGCGCGTTCATGGCATTATTACCCATGGTGGTGATGCGCCAAATATCATTCCTGAATACGCAGCCGCCCGCTTTTACATCCGGGCAGAAACATAGAAAAAAACTGTGGAAACATCCGAAAAAGTGCGTGCCATCGCTGAAGGCGCTGCGCTCGCAACCGGAGCAACCGTCGATGTGGAACGTTTCCAAAATGAAGTGAAGGACTTCGTGTTGAATGATGAACTGGACAGCGTTCTTGGCGAAGAGCTTGAAGCACTCGGAGAAGTCGTCCATACGGAACGTGGAAAAGGAAAAGGCTCTACAGACGCCGGCAATATCAGCTACGAGGTTCCAACAGCCCACGGTTTCATTAAAATAGGTGCAGATGATTTAGTCGGACACACGGCCGAATTCCGCGAAGCCGCCAAATCGGAGCTTGGTAATCGCGCGCTCATTACCGGTGCTAAAGCCCTCGCCGCAACGGGCTACCGCCTCTTAACCGATGCCGAGAAACTCCACCGGATCCGGCAGAACTTTGAAAAGGCACTAGCTGAGAAAAACTAAATAACAGACTAAAGCAGACTTCTGAACGCCATTTCAGAAGTCTGTTTTATCGTTCTAGACACGGACTTACCCAAACACATTAAAGAGATCCAGAGGAACAACACCTTTTTTTCAAGGTATAAAGGGAACGTCATAAAAATCATAACAAACAGGAAAATTTAAGCCCGCCCAAAGTGTTATAATAGGCTTAATTAATTTAAGTACAGGAGGGTCAAAATGCGCATTAATCACATGTTATTCTCTGTTTCCGATCTTGATAAATCAATAGAATTTTACCAGAACGTATTCCATGCGGAGCTTTTAGTCAAAGGACGGCGCACAGCTTATTTTGACCTTGACGGATTATGGATTGCATTAAATGAAGAAAAAGATATCCCGAGAAACGACATTAACCAATCCTATACCCATATTGCTTTTTCCATTGATGAAAAAGACTTTGACTACACGCTCCACAGACTAGAAAAGCTCGGCGTTCATATTCTCAATGGGAGAGAAAGAGCTGAACAAGACAAACACTCCATCTATTTCACAGACCCCGACGGTCATAAATTTGAATTTCATACGGGTACGCTACAAGATAGACTGAATTATTATAAAGAAGAAAAACCACATATGATATTTTATAAATAACAATGAAGGGGGCCTTTAATTTTGGGCCCCTAATGACATCAATTTATAATGACCCCTTCACCTTCATATTTCAAGCCTCGTTCATCTTCAACAATGACGCGTACGTCTATATCATCAGTCTGTTCTTTCAATTCAATCGTGTCTATGAAGTGAAGTTCTTCACTAGAAGGGCTCTTATGATGGTATTCATTTTCTGAAAGTAGATCAACCTCCTCCAACAGCTTTCCTTTAACATATACGTAAGCCGTTGCTTTCTTGATGGCACCAACGGTTTCTTCCTTAAAAATGCCTTCTCCGTCTTCTGATCGATGAATGAATACATCAACACTGAAGCGACTATCCGAAAACAATGACGTAATGTGTGCGTTAATTGCAATACGCTCCTGCATCATCTCAGCAAAATTCAAATTGAGCAACGCCGCGCTCTTTTGACTTTCCTCCGAGCTCGCAATCACTTGTGCATCATAATTATGATTCAATGAAAATGTATGTGTAACAGCATAATTCAGACCACCTGATTCCTCAACCTCAAGCACCTGCCATTCATGGTTATCGCTCTCACGAACCAACAAAGAGACATCGGCATCGTTTGCAAGCTCTTTCAATTGCCAGTTCAATGTGACTCGAACAGTATTGCTGTCAAGGTCTGTCTTAAGCACATTATACGCTTGGCCCTGTATCCACATCTGTTCTTGATTAAATTGCTTTAACTGTGTGGTGAGGTCGTCAGAAAGCCTGTAGATATTATCCTCCATACGATCTAAACGATGATGCTGATTCTCAGCCATTTGTTCCATGTCTGACTTCATATGGGATATAGAACTATTCACGTTAAATCCAATAATAATGACTATAAGGAGTGCGCCCCCGATCACCCAATCACGTTTATGCTTCAAGTTAAACACCCTCTTCCTGTTAACAGTCTTTCATCTCTTTCTTTAGATCGGCTAGTTCTTTAAGAATGACACGCGTATTGAGCCATGCACCAATTGCAGCTAGCAAAATAATAGTGCCCCCAAGCGCATATATCGCTTTCGATTCCATTAGAAAGCTACCAAAAAAGAATACTCCAACAACACCCATAAGCGTATAATTAAATGCCTTTAGGTACATTTTTCTCCCCCCATAAAATAGATCTCTTCCTATCTTAGCAAAGACAATTTTGAATATCCATAAATCTCCATATCATTCTTATAACACTTATACATATACTTTATATTATATGTGTTAAAAGGATGTGCCGAGCGTGAAGCAGTTTGCTTTTATGACGCAACCATATGTAAAAAAAATTCTTATTCTAACGAGTGGGACAGGCTTAGCGCAAGCGATCGTCTTCCTCGCTTCGCCTATTTTAACCCGACTCTACACACCTAGTGATCTAGGGGTTCTTGCGGTCTATCTTTCTACTTTGGCAATTCTAGCTTCAATTGGTTCATTACAATATGATTATGCGATTCTACTACCGGATAACATCAAAGATCGAGCACATATCACGGTTCTATCATTTTGTGTTCTTGTGATAACTGTCTTATTAACAGGGACGCTCGCTGCACTGTTGAAAGACCCGTTCACAATACCGGACTTATATGTCATATGTCTTCCCCTTGGTTTATTCGGTATTGGGGCTTTTAATGTATTACGTAAATGGGCATTTCGTCAGCAGCTATATACAGCCGTTTCTCAGACCAAAGTAACGAACAGCATTGGCATCACAACGATACAAATTGCTGGAGGGTTTATGTTAAAAGGTCCGCTCTTTCTCCTTGCCGGGGACGTCTTAGGTCGCATGATTGGCACCTTTCGGCTCATGGTCACCATCGCGAGAACGGACAAGCCCCATTTTACACAGCTATCCTTAAAGCAGCTTCGGCATCTTGCATCTCGATATAAGAAATTCCCGCTATTATCAAGTCCTTCATCGCTCACACGGCAAGTATCCGTCGAGCTTCCGATTATATTGCTGACGCTTCAATTCGGAGCAAGCGTGACAGGTTTGTATTTACTCGTTCAGCGCGTTTTAGGGACACCCTTGAACTTAATTGGAACGTCTGTGGGAAATGTGTTTTATACTGAGGCATCTACTTTATTCCATTCTGAGCCAGAAAAAATTAAGCCGCTATTTCTGAAAACCATTAAAACACTATTTTTGATCATGACACCTGCTATGATTTTCATCTCGATCGTCTCACCATGGGCCATTCCAATTATATTCGGTAATGAATGGAAGCAAGCTGGCATTTTTATACCGATTTTAGCGAGCATGTATCTGTTTCAATTTGTGACAATTCCAGTTGCGTCAACGCTTCTCATATTAGAACGTCAAGGCTTGCAGTTGATTAGAGAAATCATTCGCATCTCTTTTGTAGGCGGGGCATTCATAGCGGCCAATATTGGGGGCTTATCGATCATCCATACATTAGTCGTTCTGAGCATAGCCGCTTCATGTGGTTTTATCATACACGGATACATCTCATGGTGGGCGCTCCAAAAAGACGAACAAAACCGCAAGCATCTCCATCACCCCTGACAAGCAAAAGCAAGGACGTCGGGGAAATCAAAACCCGAATAAAACCACCGCTCCGGAAATATACATCGCGACCGACAACCCGGACGGTTTAGTGGACGTTCTCGCCGATTCCGAGGACGCTCTCGCCGATTCCGTGGCTGATTCCGCCGATTCCGTGGGCGTTCTCGCCGATTCCGCGGGCGTTCTCGCCGATTCTGTCGGGCCTACAGGACGTTGGTCATGATGGCGTGGCGATTGTCGTTGCCACTTTAGCTTGCCTTCCCTTTCTCCCGCAAAGGTTTGCGTATATTTCCGGAGCTAGTGGTGCGCATTGTTCGTCTTTTGAGTTAAACTTTAAGTTATGTCCCAACCTCTTCATTTCAATAAAGACACATTCATATTCGAAGCTTTTCTCTTCCATATCATTTTGCAAACGAGATATTTGATATGTGCCACAGCTGGGCGCACGTCACCGAAAGACCAAAGTGCAGCTTGGACGTGATATGTGTGAAACAGTTTAAAATAAGCAGGTATAATGTCTTTTACCTTCAAGGCTCGGATGTCATTTATTGCGTACAACCAAGCGACGGGCTTCGTAAGGTTCTTTCGCTTTCTTAACTGAGGCACGTCACCGACCAAATCAGTTATAATCCCGTGTAAAAAAGTCGGATTAGCGTGCTGGAGCAACGCGCTATGTAACGGAAAACGGCCATTCACTTCAATCAAATAAAATTGCTGGCGTCTTTGACAAAATTTAAATTCAAACTCAGCGATACCGACATAATCCACCCGCTTCATTAAATGACGGCTGATGTGAAGAAGCTGATGCGCTTCCGTAAGAACCTGCATCGTCCCCGTACCGAAGTCCAGTGGAAAGCTGCGCAGCTTCTGACTCGTAAAGCCATGCATGACGGTTCCATCTGCTCCACGATAGATAAGAACACTATAAACTGGCGAAGCACCAACAACTAATTGCTGGTTCATAAATGGTACACACTGCTGCTCTAGCTGAGAGACCGTTTCCTTTAGTTGAGAAATGGTGTGACACATATAAGCCTTCGAAATACCCTTTTCTGCTTGTTGCTGGGCGTTAAGAAGCGGTTTCACGATGACAGGAAGATGACGTGTTTCGACGTGTTCGACGCTTGAATACATCTGTGGTATATGAACAGCATCATCCTTCAACTCGGCTAACGATGTTTTATCCGTCAATGCCCCATTCCTAGTTGAGGATGGTATATGATACAACGGACTAAGCGTTTCCCATTCCTGATGAATGAACGCTACATAATGGTCAGCGTCTGTCAATAACACGAGCGGGACGCGGACGAGATCAGGGAGTTCGATTAGCTTCTCTTTGAGTTCAGCATCGTTGCTTACACTAAATTTCACTGTCACAAACCGCGATGCTTGAACGACATCACTGCCAAATACGATCACTGGGATGCCCATGCCTCCTAGCTGTCGCACGAGTGCTAACGCCCCTAAGTTATCGGCTAATACAACCGCCACACACCCTTTAGATCTGATCCGATTTAAGGCTTTTGCTCGAATCACCTAAACCACCAACTTTCTTAGAGCGACTGCCTTTCTTAAGGCGGACCCCACCTATCACGTTCACACATTCAGCAATAAACGGTAGCGGATCGGTCCATCGTAACGTATCATACGTTTCACGCCGATGTGGCTTCATGACGCGACACATAAGCCGCAGTTTTTCCATAAACGGACGCGCACTCGTTAGCACATAACGAATATAATTGAGTTCTCCAATAATCCACCTTGAATAGCACGGCTTGTATGGCTTACGATTGTATGTCTGAAAGAGCTGTTCAAAGCTATGTTCATGCACGAATAAATCGATCATGAGCCCAGGAAAGTCAACCCCAGAACGGACAGCAAGATCTAAAGACCCCCATGGACGTGCATTCACTTCCATAAAGTAAGCTTCTGCTTTTGATTCGCCTTTAAATTCAACCATCATAATACCCGTCCAATTTAATTGACGAATGATTTTTTCGGTTGCCTCCTTCAAGGCTGGGTGCACAGCATTTGCCCGTCTTAATGTACTCACACCTCCGCCTGGTGGCACCTCCCTTATCCGCTCATGGGCAAAATAAACGATCGGTTTACCATCCTTCGCAGCCGCGAAAACGCCATAGCCTTTTCCCGAGATGACCTCCTGGATTAACGGTTCAACATGGGGTTTCATTGCTTCAACAGCTTTATCACATTCTTCCACGTTTTGAACAAATTGCCTAAACCCGTATTGCAATTGATCGCCTACAAAGAAGCGGGACAGCTTTGGCTTAACGACAACGGGATAAGTGGCCGTATGGGGAGTCGCTTCCGGTATCGTCTTCACCTGACACGCTTCCGCCAATTCCGTTATTTGCTTTTTATCAGATGCCTGCATATACATATGTTTTGGCGGTGCAATCAATCGCTCTTTGATGGATTCATAGATTGGCGATGTATAAATGGCACATAACGTCAGATCACTTCCTGGACAAATATAATCTGGTTCTTCCGTATCAAGTACCCGTTGAAGACTATCAACAAATTGCGCATAGCTTTGAGACGGATCTTTATATAGAAAGGATCCGTCGACATATCTAGAATACCGACAAAACGCTGATTTCCCTGTTCCACCGACGAGAATACGATACTGTTTTTGCTTGCCGATGGATCGAATCATTGCTAATGTCGACCGCTTATCTCCATCAAGAAATGCAATCGTTATTCGCTTCATATTGTCACCCTTTTTTAGCACGTCCTTTTGTAAATGACCGCACATGTTAATAATAAAATTTTCATATCTAACCAAATTGAATAATGCTCGATATAGTACAGGTCGTAGGACAACTTTTCAGCGACTGGCGTATGATACGTCCCTCGTACCTGTGCATAACCTGTGATGCCTGGCCTCACACTGAGCCGTTTCGTATAAATTGGCATTCCGGTACAATACTGCTTGACGAAGAACGGCCTTTCAGGACGCGGTCCAATTAAGCTCATCTGTCCTATAAGCACATTAATGAATTGAGGCAATTCATCTATGCGCGTTGCTCTCATGATTCGTCCGAGTGGTGTGACACGATCATCATTCTTCATTGCCAGAATCGGACCAGTCTTTTTTTCCGCATCACATCGCATACTTCTAAATTTAAATATATAAAAGGGCTGCCCATCCTTTCCAACGCGAATCTGTTTATAAATCGGTGGCCCATAAGAAGTCAGTGGGATGATGAAAAGTAGAAGAACAAACAAGGGCAACGTCATAAAGAGCAAGATGATGGATAAGCCCACATCTATACCACGCTTCACCACTTGATGACGACGGCTTAAAACTGGTTGATGAATCATAGAGGCGATCGGTGACGACTGTTCTGTCCCTAGCATACTATGCACCTCCACTTAAATGACGTCTATCATACTGTGTTTCATAATTTAATCGCATATGGTGCAGCCCTGCTCGCAGGTCATACGCTGGTGTCCAGTTCAACGTTTTTTGAATTAATGCATTCGCAAGGACACTCTGTTTAATATCGCCAACCTTCTCATTCGTGTAACGCGGCGTCACGTGAATACCAAGAAGTTCCGCTAAATATGTGTACAGCTCGTTCACCTTTACAGGTTCGGCTGTACTGACATTCAAGATCGTGTTCTCTGCTTTTTTTAAGGAAAGAACACTCGCCCTGGCAACATCACGGACGTAGACGAAATCTCTTGTTTGTTCCCCATCTCCATAAATGATAGGACGCTCACCTCTTAAAAACTGATTCATAAATGCCGCGACGACGCCCGTTTCATCATGAGGTTCACGCACCCCATACACATTCGCAAATCGCAATATCGTATAGGGTAATCCATGTAAGGAAGCGAATGTCTGCAAATATAATTCACCCGTATATTTGGTAACGCCGTACGGAGAAAGCGGCTGAATCGGATGATCCTCCGCCATCTTTTCAGTTTTAGGCGCGCCATAAACCGCCGCCGACGACGCGAACACGATCTTTTCTACACCCGCTAATCGACAGCTTTCTAAAACATTTAACAAGCCCATAACATTCATCTGGGCATCGTTCAGCGGATCTTGGATTGATTGTTGAACGTCGACTTGTGCTGCTAAGTGGATGACATACTTCGGCCGATGCTTTATAAACACAGCTTTTAATCCAGGATCACAGATGTCTAAACGATAATGATGATCGTACGTTGTCATTGCCGTCTTATCAACGACAATCGGCTTATACCCTTCGTTTATCAATTCGTCGCATACAATAGAGCCGATAAAGCCAGCCCCACCAGTCACAATAACGTTCATGACTCTGTCCCCCTTGAATATCTATAAGACAGTGTATGCAGACAGACTAGGTGTTTAGACCTAGAATTTTTCTATGAAAATATCAATCAAGACGACATGGTTTGTCCAAGCCCTTCATATACTATAATCAATCTATTAATGAGGAGCTTAACGATGGATATGACACTCGATTTAAAAGCACTTGCCGCGATTCTATTTCGCCACATTTGGATAATCTTAATCATTATGATCAGTACGGTAGGCATGTCTTTGTTTGTGACATATCAAGTGATGTCACCCGTATATGAGGGAAAAACAGAGCTGCTCATTACGACGGAGCAAGCTGACGGACAAGCACTCCCTAGCCCTGGAGACATTGATTCCAGCTTGAAATTAATTGATACGTATCGTGCCATCATCGAAAGTCCAACCGTTTTGAATCCTGTTATTAGCGATTTGGAAAACTCATTAACGATTGCACATTTAAAACAAAAAATGACCGTCGAGCCTTTGCATGATTCACAAGTATTGGTCATAAAAGTAGAGGATCAAGATCAGAAAACGGCTGTTAACACGGCGAATTTGATTGCCCAATCCTTCCAGAAACGAACAGCGGAGTTGATGAAGCTCGACAATGTCCATCTATTAAGCCCAGCAGAATACAATCCCGACGCCAAGCAAATCTGTCCGAAGCCTGTTGTTAACACGATTATTAGTATACTGATCGGTGGTCTATTCGCCATGGGCATTGTTCTTCTTAAACATATCTTCAACACGTCTTTGTCATCTGAAGAAGCTGTCACGACACACCTAGAGCAGCCAGTCCTTGGCGTTATCCCAACACTCCCAAAGCCCGCTTCAGAAGACAGCATTTCATCACAAAACGCCCTAAGACAACAGCTCATGCATCACTGGCAGGACAAGACACCGATCGAGCCTTATCAGAATCTAGCCGCTTCACTACTGTATCTCATTAAAAACGAAACACTGAAAACGATCTTATTTACAAGTCCAAATCCAGGAGAGGGAAAATCGTTAACAAGTTTAAATACAGCGCTTTTGTTCGCCAACAGTAAAAAACGAACGCTTTATATTGATATGGATTTACGCAAGCCTTCTTGTCATTATGCATTTCAGCTGCCGAATCACGTCGGTATGTCGTCCTATTTATTTCATGAAATGCCTATTTCAGACATCATACAAGAAAGTGAGATCGAGCATTTGTCAATCATTACAGCAGGACCACCGCCACCTTTTTCAGCGCGATTACTGAACGTCGCAAAAATAAACGCACTACTCACAGCACTAAAAGATGACTTTGACATCATCATCATTGACAGTCCACCGACCTTTGTTTCCGATACGCCTCTCATTTCAGGTCACGCTGATGGCACAGTTATGGTCGTTGATTCAAAATCAACGCGCTATCCCGATGCTAGGCAAGCGATTGAGCGCATTACGCAATCTGACAGCAAAGTGCTTGGGGTCATCTTAAACAATTTTAAAATGAAGCATGTACAGGATTACTATTATTAAGGAGGCGATACACTTATGAGCGTTGACATTCATAACCACCTTTTATGGGATATTGATGACGGACCAGCACAACAGGAAGACGCCATTCAGCTCGCACATCAAGCGGTCAAGCAAGGGATTTCAGACGTCATTGCTACGCCTCACTTCCGTTTGGGGTATGCCCAACCAAGTGTGGAAGCAATTAAAGAACGTACGAAGCAGTTCAATAAGCTGCTTGCCGCTCAGCAAATTCCTTTAACGGTTCATTCAGGTATGGAAATTCAGCTGTTTGCCGATCTTGATACAGCCCTAAACACCAATGAAATGGTGTTATCATTGAATGGCTCACCTTACGTTCTGATTGAAATGCCAACAACCCAAATCCCTCATTATATAGAGGATCTATTTTTCAATATGCAAATGAGAGGGTTTATACCGGTTATCGCCCATGCCGAGAAAAACCCACCATTTCAAAAGAATCCAGATCAATTGGTACAGCTTATTGAAAAAGGCGCGTTGGTCCAAATTTCTGCCCGAAGCCTAACACACCATAGTCAGAGAAGCGTTCGTAAGTTTGCCAATCAATTGATCCAGCACCGCGCTGTTCATCTTATTGCATCAGATGCCCACCATGTGGAAAAACGGCCGTTTCTTTTAACGACGGCTTACAAAGCAGTTCGAAAAACGTATGGACTGTCATATACGGCTTATTTCAAAAAGAATGCGCGCCTTGTGTTAAACGGTCAAAGTCTGTTCATTCATCCACCGATTCCGTTTAACACCCGAAAGTCATGGCAGGTGTTTATGAAGTAGGATAGAGGCGTTTCCCCTATAAGCTTGTGATGGCTCATTAGAACAAAGAAGCTCCAGTAAGAAACCGAAGAATAGCTTGGTCAATATACAGTTTCTCTGTAATCTCCGGAACGTAACCCCTCAATGGCCTGCCAGCACAAGAGGGGTTACGTTTTATTTTTATCGGACATGATAAACGCTATTAACATGCCGAAAGGATTGAGCAGTATGTAGTGCTCTTTTTTTCTTTTCTTCAGAAAAACCGTAACACCTGATGATGTCACGTTTTTTCAAAATAAGCGCACGGTAATGATTTGCCTTCTAATGATTTTTTTAGTAAGTTGTATATACAAGTGAGGGGGGACTGACATGAAAGTAGATGAATCCATTTTATCTATGTGTTTGTATTTTACATCGAATCGCTTTGCCCGGCATATGACAAAGATTGCTGAAGACGTTTTCTCATAAATTGATCTGTCACCTACATATGTATATTTATTAGTCATTGTAAATCAGTATCCCGGTATCACTCAAAAGGCATTATGTGAAAAATTATCCATTGCACAATCGACAAACACACGGTTTATCGATAAACTCGAAAAACAAAACTTAGTTTATCGACGCTCGGAGTGGAAAGAATCACATATCCATTTAACTGAAAAAGGCATACAGCTGTCTGCACAAATTGATGCGTGTTTTGATGAATTGCAAGAGCAATACACATCTATTTTGGGCGAGGACAGAAGTCATGAAATCGCACAAGCACTTTATGAATCAAATGAACTATTAAAAAGGGGCGATCAGACATAATTTATTTTTTAGCTATCACTTGTACGTACAAGTGATAGACAAACTTCACAAAAAAAGAAAGGGTATGTGATCCCAATGGAACAGAGGTTATATAACAAAATTTATAACGTAAAGGAATTTTATGTTGCGCTTTATAAAGGTTTAAGAACGTTTAAATATATGAAGCGGAACAAGAAGAACAATCAAATATCTTCACATTTTATTGAAAGAATCATGCTCGCTGTTACAGAGGTCAACGGCTGTGAAATCTGCTCATATGCGCATACTAAAATCGCACTAGAAGAAGGGATGAGCGACAAGGAGATACAGATGCTGCTATCAGGCGTCACGGAAGAAATTCCAGCTGATGAAATGACGGCTATTGTTTTTGCACAGCATTATGCAGATATGAAAGGCCAGCCAACTGAAGTTGCATGGAATCGTGTTGTCAACGTATATGGACTTGAAAAAGCGTTAGGCATACTCGGTGCCATTCGTACAATTATGATTGGGAATATCTATGGAATTCCATTAAGTGCTTTTAGAAGTCGCATGAAGGGTAAAAAAATCGAAAAGACAAATCTTTTCTATGAAATTAAGATGATCTTAAGCATTATTCCCCTTCTACCAGTTGCATTTATCCATAGTTTAATTTCAAACGTGCTCAATGCCCCTGTGATTGATTTCAACGCACAACAGAACGCAAAACTAATTGGATGATAGTAGGAAATGATTGGTGAAAACTAATTTGTGTGATATAACCCCGAGTAATTGCTGTTACTTGGGGTTGAGTGTTCTGATTATGCCTGTTACCCCCTCCATCTATATAACTTTAAAAACCTTTCGCAACCATTCCTCAACAATGAGCCACCCCTTGATTCTAGCAACAAACAATAGCTTGCCGTCGCTCCGCTGAATGGGTACCCGTTTGAGCCTGGCTAAATCCTGTTTGGCATGGACCTGTGGAATGGGAATACCAGAAAAAATCAACACACCGGTTTGAAACAGCTGATGAACGTGCTCAACAGCCTCTGGGCTCATTCGACCTCTTGGATAGCTGAAGTGAGAGACGGGCTTGTGCAATTGCGCCTCCAAAACGTGTTGACTCTGTCTGAGCTCATGCTGAATGGCCTCCCCTGGAAGCTTGTCCAAGTCGGGATGTGTCATCGTATGCGCTCCAAATGTGACGAGAGGATTTTTATTTAACGCGTCAATCTGTGACCATGTCATCGTTTGTGCACCGTCAAGATCTTCATCCCACCAATACCGTCTGTCCGTGTCTATGAATCCAGGGACAAAGTAATTCAGCGACGGATAGTGATACGTCTTTAATATTGGAACGGCTTCCTCAGCATAATCGTTATAGCCATCATCAAATGTGAGGACGATATATTTTTCCGCTGTTCGGTTTGTCTTGATTCGCTCGACAAGCTCATCCATTGAAATGACGTGATAGCCATGTCCTTGTAAATAAGCCATCTGCCATTTGAAATGATCGACTTTAATAGCCAGTTCTTTCTCTACCGCGTCGTGAACACGGTGATACATTAAAATCACTGGCTGATGCCCCCTATTGAATATCCATTGATAAACGACACCAATCGGCACCATGAACACGAGCTTCACAATATATCTCAGCAACCACTTCAAGATGACACCTCCCCATCCCCCGACAGCATTTTTCTATATATCCGCTCCATATGCTCCAAAACATGTGGCAAGGTGAACGGCTCCACTGCCCTTACAGCTGCTTCTCCCATTTGTGTACACAGGTCATCGTTACTCATTAAATCATGCAACGCCTGAACGAGTGCTTCATCATCGTCCACCTCTACGATAAAACCAGTCTCCTCATGCGTCACAAGATCTCGTGATCCCCTTACATTTGTAACGATAGCAGGGCGCCCAGACACCATGCCCTCCATTACTGATTTAGGTAAGCCTTCACGTTTGGATACAAGAACAAGACAATTCGATGCTTGCAGAATGTCCGGAAAGTCAGATCGCTTGCCGAGAAAGTGAACGTGGGGGATGTTTTTCTCTGTGACAGCTTCTTTTAGTTCAGCTTCTGTCGCGCCACTCCCTGCAAAAATAAGGTGAATGTCTTTATGCTGTTTAACGAGGCGCTCCCATGCACGAATGAGCATGATCTGATTTTTATTTTTGGAAAACTCGGCAACGCAAACAACAACAAAAGCCGTTTCTGGTATGTTCAATTGCTGGCGAATTTCAGACGCCGTCATACGGGGCTTCTTTCGATAAATCGTTTCATCGACGCCAACACCGTTTACAAAAAACAGATCCTCGTGTCGTACGAAGCCCATTTTTTGTGCCTGTTCAGCATCTTCTTCATTCATAACAATAAGACCATCTGTCCATCTTTTGGCCAATCGTTCGAGCGGATAGTATAACGCCCAGTTCATCAGCGGCGCACCTTGATAAAAATGAAAGCCGTGAGCGGTATAAAGGATTTGGCCTTGATCATATCGACGTGCTTGATATCGACATAAGAAGGCAGCAATCGGGGTGTTGACGTGGATTAATGTAAAATCATGTGTTTGAAACAAGGTGGCAAGCTGCTTCAACGCGCGCCTGTTTTGGGCACTGAGGGGTGATCTGGCAAAGGAGATGTCATGACAGACGACATCGAGCTGTTCAATCGCATCCATTCCGCCCTCATTCGAATTCGCAGCGGCATGCACCTCGTACCCTTTTAATTGTAGAAGACGCATAAATGGTTTATGAAAATTGTCCAGATGCGTATAAACCGTTGCAACAAACAATACTTTTTTCATAACGTGCCCCCTTTCGACGTGGTCAGGCGTGAGCCCTCCGTTGAAAATGTCCACGGAATCGCCAACAATATCCAAAAATGGCGCCAATGCAGCGTATCAATGACGATGCTATTCACATATAATCCGACTAAACAAGCTGTACACAAAATCGCGATTCGGTGCTTCGTATAAATGCTCATATAAAACGACCGGAATAAGGTTAGTGCTAAAAAGCCCATTAATACGGTAAATCCGAAGATGCCATTTTCTCCGAGCACTCTCACATAGAGGCTGTGTGGGGCATAATTTGCCAGTCGTTCTGATTGCCCAGGTCCAACGCCGATCATATAGTCTTCAAAGTGATCAAGAATATTCGTCTGAGTAGCAAACCGGTCCTCATCATATTTTTGTAGTTTAAAGCGTTCTGCCATCATGCCGCCAACCGTCTCTGTATTTAAAAGGACGAGCAACAGCACAACGGTGACACAGCTCCCAACGAATAAATAAAGCAAGCGGCGAGCAGATTCTTTCTTTTTTCCAATTAATATGAGTAAAGCGAACAACAATAAAAACGAAACGATATAGTTCATCCATGCTGCTCGGGAATAGCTGAGTAGCGTCGCCACGGTCGTTACAAGGAAGCTAAATAACCAGAAAAGTTGATGTGACCGTTTCACTGCCGAAATTAATTGCATAATAGACAGCATCGCAATTGGAACGAGGAACGGCCCGAATACATTCGGATCTTTAAACAACCCTTTCACCCTACCGAGATACAGAAAGAATTCTTGTAGGGGTAGCACACCCCAATAGGCAGCAATTCCGCTAACAGCCGACGCCACACCAGCGGCGACATACCCCCATATGATCGCGTTTCTCCCCTGTTCGCCAAAACGATTGGTGACACCGATGATGGTGAACCAAAGCACGTTTAAATAACCTGTAATGGCCAAATAATAGAATGAATCACCAAAATGGTCGACACCATACATCGACCACAAGTTACTGAGTACGTATGCCCAGAGAAGAAAGAGCGGCAAGAGGAGGGGACGATTAAACATCATCAGGCGTGCCAAACATGCTATTACAAACAAACCAATGAGGAGCAAATCAAATAGAGCTGGTTCAACATTCACCCAGCCACTAAACGCAAACGTCACCATGATCATAACGAGAAATAGACGATGATTTGGTTTTTCCATATGTTTAATCCTTTCATTGGGAAGAAATTGGGAACACACCTTGTCCTATATATATTTATGAGACGGATGAATTATGCTCGTTTCGATTTCTTACACAAATGAATGGATCATGCCATAACAATATTGGTGACGAACAAAACACAAAATGTTCTCAAATACGTAAATATACTTTACAAATTGCAACCTATCCTTTACAATGTTGTCATCAGATCGTTGTAGTTTCATTTTTTCCAAGTAGCTTTTTATAAAATCGATCCATTTCCACACAGTTTAAAGATCATTTTTATTTGAATGTTTCTACCAATATGGTTTTGTATAGAAGGCAATGAGGATGCATGATCAAGGCATACCTACGCCTTTACATTAAACATTTTACTAATTCTCTTATTGAACAAAGTGGAAGTCTACAGGAGAGATTATCATGAGAAATCGAGTTAAGGAGTATCGGGCACGTTATAACTATTCACAAGAAAAACTTGCTAAACGAATCGGAGTAACGCGACAGACAATTGGTTTTATCGAAAAGAATAAGATGCTCCCATCTGTTTTACTTGCCTTAAAATGTGCCAAAGTGTTTGATTGCAAAGTAGAGGATTTATTTATATTGGAAGAGAAGATTGGTGATGATTCATGAACAAATTCAAGCTCTATCATCCACTCATAATGGCATGCTTCTATTTTTCCTTATTACTATTTTTTTGGTATATCGATCTCGTTATGAGGAATCCCAATCTAGCAATTGTTAAGTTATTCGGATTTGATGTCGATCTCTTTATGGGGATCATCATAATTGGCTTCGTTGGTTACTCTGCATTCCTCATCATATATTCTTATTTTTTTCAAAAAAACACCAAAGGAAAGCTAGCTGCATTTTCATTAAAACCACCAGAAATTAATGAAGAAGACGAAGGCACGAAATTTATATACGCTACAGCTACGAAGAACATCTATATATATTACACCACAGTCATTCCATCACTAATCTTAGTTGCATTTGTTTTACACATGATCTCCTTTGAATTGAAGACTAATATGCTCGTATATGTACTTCTGTTTATTTTAGTCATTCACTATCTCATATATTATGTTTCCATCGCCAAGCTTATAAAAAAATAAAGAACATCATCGACGATTTTGTTGTATGATTAATGTATAAAAGGTTCATGCTATCCATGAAGGATGCATCATAGGAAGCAACGTTTTCCTATTTGCATATAAATAGCCTCCTGAAGTTCGTCATACGAACTTCAGAAGGCCCCCCATTACACACACTCAGCTTTTACACTGACACCCCATCTGTGCCATTCCCAATTACCAGAAAAAGATCCTCCCTGATAAACGAGACACCAGATTGTTAGACCAGCAAAAATTGTAAATGCAAGCGTTAAAAGTACGGCTAGTAACACGATAAACCAGCCATCAAATTGCACCTTGCGCGCCTTAACACTATCCTGCCATGTAGCTAATGCGAGTACAAAAAATAGTGAGAAACGATTAACTAATGCCACTACATTTCACCCCCCTCCCATTGAAGATTTTTTGTTCAATATAGCTTTTATTATCATCATCCCATCACCCAGTGGCGGGATAATGTTAATAACATGAAACACATAGACATAACCAGTGAACATGAGAAATCTTTGATGGATGAATTGTGCCAGCAAAATGAGAGCAAGTCCGATGATCGGTAATATGATGATTGGTATGATAGCAACTCTAACAATCTCCCTTGGCGTTAACTCGAATTTCGGATAAATGGATATTCTAGTCAACGTGAATTCTATTTCTACGTGACCGTCTCTCCTGGCATTTCTTAAAAATCGTATATGCAAATACTCATGAATGACAAAGGAAATAAAGAGACCGCCAAATAAAATAACATGAAATTGGATAATGTAGCTGATCATAGCCCAGTTTGTCGCCACCAATAACGGGAGCAGCGTAAACAAAACAAGCATTATAATCACTGTTTTATAATGACCTATAAAGATACCCAAAACCTTCATAAAAGTGAGTTGCTTAACTGGATATGTGTGCTTCATGAAGATTTAGTTCGTGTTTTTTTCAAATTAAGCAACACAAAATAAAGCACAGATAATACGACGACAGTTATCACAATTGGAACGCCGTTCGCCACACCAAACTCCAGCTCTAATGTATCTTCAGGTGTAGGGGTACTTTTAAAAAAAATACTGCCAAAATAGGATGTTCTATATCCTTCCTCTCCACTACTAAAGAGCATCACCATAAAGCTCGATGTCAAAATAATTAATGTCGTTATCGTTGCTGCAACCAAGCTGTTGAGATACTTAACCAAATTTTTCATTTCTAACGCCCCTTTTCAAATGTGTTAATCCTTGAATGCTAAAATGGATAATTACAAAATAAAACAAGATCATAATTGCTACATTCCACAACAGGTTTAAATTCAAGAACGTAAGTGATATTCCAATAATAAAAATGGGAATTGTGACCACTGCTACACTTGTAACAACTGAAAATGGATTATCATGATACGGCGGAAATAAAATGCCCGCCATTACAAATATAAGTGCACCAAACGTTACAACAATATATGGAATAATAAATTGAAGATAGGACTCGATTACAAAAAAGCCCAGTATCAATAAAGGTATAGAGATGAGATAGATTATGAATAATTGTGAAGCAAGCAAGTAAAGATAATCCTTCCAAGCCTTGTAATTAAACCGATACATGATATGCCGCAAATTTTGCGATTGCGTAAAGCTATAAATGCTATTAAAAGCAATCATGATAATCGTATACAATATGTAATCACTTAGATCAAAGACCATTAAAATGATTGCCGCCAAATATACAAACACGACTGTGTTTAACGTATTAATGTTACGGATCGCACTGATAACATAGGCTTTAATGATAGAAATCGTCTTGAATCCCCCTAATAGCCGAACATGTTTCGTGCTAGCCATGTAGGACTGATCTGGGATCATGATAATTAAAGCGATTAAACCGATCACACTGCTAAGATATACGAGCGTCGTAAACATCAAACCATGATCTTGATGAAATTGCTGTAAAAATAACAGAATGCTCTTCGTTTCATTCGTCTCTTGAAGTAAATCATTTGCCAACCCTGTTACTAATAACTGAGATTCATTGAAAAACACCGCAAAAACAAAAACTAAAACCGAAAGATTAATGATATGAAACAACTTAGGAATTCGGAAAGACACACAAGCAAATGACACAAGCTTAGATATAACCTGTAACATCAAGTAACTTAATGTGCTTACATATAATAAATTAACAATTAAAACATCAATAAATGCAAATTGGTGGACTAAAATCATAGATAGTACGACAGAGAAGGAAATTAGAAAAATAACGATGAAGGAAATTAAAGTTTCATAAATAAAGACGGAGAAATTACGTTCTTTACTACTGATCGGAAAATTAGTCGTCATTCTTAAAAAACCATCTACCTTAGAAAAAACAAGTTTAAGAAAGATTGTCACAACGATTGTCCAGAGTACAATCGTGCTTGAATACGTATTTAATAAAAACAAAACAACTTCTTGTGTTTGCAATGTTTCAGAGAAAAAGACAAACACTGAAAAAGAAATAAAGGTGAGCAAAACGACAAATGAAATCAACATCAGCACTCGGATTATAGGGTTTTTCAATACTCCAAAGCTCAATATTTTACGAACAAAAAACACACTATACAAATGAACTAAATGTTTAATAGAATGTATTCTCATTTATACGGCCACCTATATCTCAAAATTTTTATAATGAGGACATAATTTCGCTTCTTAAATCTTCGTGGTCGATGATCTCTCTAAAAATGGCTAACAAGCTTGATGATCCCCGAACATCATCCATGTCTTTTTCTGTATGTATCCTTCCACCATACAAAACCACCACTTTGTTGCATATCTCTTCCAACAAATGCAAGTCGTGGGAGCACATGATGACCGTCTTTCCTTGCTTTGAAAAATTTAATAATAATAGTTTTGTAATCTCACGTGATTCCACATCAATGCCATTCAACGTCTCATCGATAATTAATACCTCAGGTGCTATTAACATTGCTGCAATGAGTTGTATTTTTTTCTTCATGCCATTTGAGTATTCTTCAATTAAAATATCTAGTGCAGCTTCAAACGCGTAATATTGAGTCAAGCTATCAAGGTATGTCTGATCGATTGCGCTTTCATACATATTATGCATGAGCTTGATATATTCTCGACCTGTGAGAAACTCTGGTAATATATCATCACTAGGTAAATATAAAATTTGATTTTTTACTTTAAAATCACTATTATCTATGCCATTAAATTTAATAGACCCCTCTTGCTTTTCAAGCAGATCACAGATGAGCTTAATTAAGGTTGTTTTGCCGCAACCATTCGGACCTACTAAAGCCAAAAAGTCCCCTTGTTCAACGTTCATATTTAAATTGTTTAATACGGGTGTATTTCCGCCATATGAAAAGGAAATATTTTTAATTTCGAGCATTGTAATACTCCTCGTATAGTATATTTAGGCCTTGATTTTAAGCCTATTGATTCAAAGTGATTTTTCAACATACATTCAGCTATAACGCTGTTACCTTTCACTGCAGGCGGACGCTTTCCGCGGGCACGGCTTGAGCCTCAAGTCAACACGATGTTGGTCATGAAGGCGTGGCGATTTGAACTTTTATATCTAAATTTAGTTTGGTTTGGTATGCGAGTATTGTGGATGGATCAACATTGTTGGGGTATGTCATTTGGACTTTTATCGATGTGGATCTGAAGCTTTTCATATGTTGATGATATATAGACATCTATCTCAAAGAGTGATTTTTCCTATCATAACGTCTTGCTAGATAATCGTAATTGGTAAATGACCACTCTAAATTAATAATTCTATTTTGATAGTTTAGTTAATTGTAGCAACTTTATGACGTTTCATCAATGAGCAATATGTATTGTTTTATCGTCAACTCAAAAAGGACTTTTTTATCACGATAGCGCTTTTTAGGTATTCTGATCTATCAAAATATTTAAACTAGATATCTCAGCAAAGCCCTTGAGTCTGTGTGATGGCAATAAAAAAGCGCTGTTTCCAGATAGAACTGGATACCAACGCTTTAGTTCGATTGATCATTGAGGGGATGTGTATTCACTAGACTGACTAAATGAATATGACGTTAGTCGCTCTTGTTTTGACTAGCATAAAAGACGTTCGCACAACATCCCTTCTTTCAATTAAATACTTTCTACTCGGTCATTTTCGCCGAAGCAGCCGCGTCTGTTCCGGCAGCGTGGCCTGTGACAAAGGCGGATGTAATATTGTAACCGCCCGTATAGCCGTGAATATCTAAAATCTCCCCACAGAAATAGAGACCATCCATTTTTTTCGATGCCAGTGCTTTCGGATGGATTTCTTTAAGCGACACGCCGCCACCCGTGATAAATGCTTTTTCAATCGACAACGTCCCATCAATTTTAATCGGAAACGCCTTCAGCATTTGAGCAAAGGCGCGAACCTTATCCTTTGGCAGCTGATGATAGGTTGTTTTCACATCAAGGTCGATATGCTCGAGGAGAAACAGCAAATACCGCTCCGGGGCAAAGCTTTTCCAAGCATTACGGATGGCCTTGTCGGGTTGTTTTTTAGCCGTAGCCATTAAGCGATCAAAGACATTGTTTTCACCATCGTCTGGAAGCACGTCAAGCGTGACCGTAATATAATCGGCGTTATATTTTTTCAATGCTTTTACGACGTATTGGCTAAGTCGTAAGGCCGCTGGTCCAGACACGCCAAAATGAGTAAAAAGCATATCCCAGCGATGCGTTTTAATCGCCTTTTTCTTTGGCGTGAAAGCCGTCAAGGCGACGTCACTCAGCGACAAGCCTTGGAGCGTTTTTTGTTTAATAAACGGCTCACTTGATGTCAGTGGCACTTCTGTCGGGTACAGCTCGGTAATCGTATGGCCAGCTTTTTTTGCCCAAGCATAGCCATCACCCGTAGACCCGGTGTTTGGTACCGATTTTCCGCCAACGGCAACGATTACACTTTTTGCATGGACTGTTTCACCGGATTTGAGACGGATGCCTTGGACGCGTTCATCGTCATAAAGGACCTCTGCCACCGGTGCATTCACCTTGATCTCAACGTTCAAGCGCTTGATTTTGTTTAACAAGGCACCGACAACGGACTTGGCACTGTCTGTCACAGGGAACATCCGGCCATGATCCTCTTCCTTCAAAGGAATACCGAGCCCTTCAAAAAATGCAATAATATCCTCATTGTTAAAACTCGATAACGCACTATATAAAAACTTCCCATTTCCGGGTAGGTGCTTAATTAATTCATCAAGTGGCATGCGGTTCGTTACATTGCAGCGTCCGCCACCTGATATTGCCAGCTTCCGGCCTAGTTTTTCACCTTTATCTACTAATAGAACCGAGGCGCCGCCTTCAGCTGCTGCAACAGATGCCATTAAGCCGGCAGGACCTCCGCCAATGATAATCACGTCATAGTTCATCGTTTTCCCTCATTTATCTTGATGTTGGTATATTACATGTCGGCTAGGATATCACCTTGCCTGACCCTGTTCTTATATTCATGGTTGTGAGGAAGGATGTCAAGAGGTGGATGCGTTATGTCTTGTTTTCGTAGTGAAATCTGTTCAAAATGAGCGTTATGTATGGTCTTTTCTTTGCGTATTTGTCTGGGCATCAAGCAGCCGCTTTAGCACGTTATGAATATTATTTAAGCTCAACAAAATAAAGCCAAGCATAATAAAGGTGACAACTTCTTGCGTTATGACAGAAATTACAGCTAAAATCGCTACATAAAACACATAAAGTATATTTTTCAATTAATATTCCCCCTTTATTTCACCCTTCTTCCAATATACCATATTTTTCCATAAAAATAACTCGTTCCTTTTAAAAGAAACGAGCTGATTGATTGAGTGGGATTTTGTTATTGTTTCTTTGCAAATACCGCCATTGCTTCGCTCATAAATTGAGCAAGACCTGTGCCATATTGATCGATGTTTTCCGTAAACCGTTCGTCTGCCACGTAAAGCTGTCCGAGCCCAGCAAACGCCTCAGGCGAGTAGTTTCCAAAATTGGCGTTTAAAAAGGTATACCATTCGCCGATCGTTGCTTGCACATCTTCTGAGTCAGGTGCTTCGTCGCGTAATTCGGCAAGTTTTTTAAATAAAGCATCCCATTGTGTGGACAATTCGTCTTGCTCCTTTTCGTTCAAACGGCCGAGTTTGTCTTTAGAGGCATCAACGGATTGATCACCCCAGCGCGCTCTGGCCTCTTGTTCATAAGGATCTTTGTCAAAATGAAACCCTTTAAACTGCTCGTGCTTTGTCAATTGAATCTCTCCTTTCGTCGATTGGATCGTGCGCTCGATCGTATCAATCATGCTGTCTAAATGTCGCCGCTTCTCAACGAGCATGTTTCTCTGGAGACGGAGTGCTTCCTCCCGATCAAATGACGGATTATCTAGCATCGTCTTGATTTCCTTCAACGGAAAGCCGAGCTCCTTGAAAAATAAAATGTGCTGCAAGCGTTCAAGATTGGCATCGGAATACAGCCGATACCCGGCATCTGACACCTCATCAGGGACGAGTAAACCGATCTCGTCATAATGATGCAGCGTGCGTACACTCACACGAGCAAGCTCTGACACGTCCTTGACCTTCATTGTCATCGACACGACCTCCTTCACTTATTACTTTAATGCCTGACGTAACGTGAGAGTCAACTTATTTTTATAAAAAAAGATACCGAGCTGTTTGAGAGCTTGGTATCCGTTTAAACTGAATTTTCCTCTATTAATAAGATAATCACTCATTTTCGATTCCAATAAGCATTTTCTCTTTTATGCTTTATACCATCAACCCAGACAATTGCATCATCTTCATCTACCTGAAACACTAATATGACTTGATACAAGCCTAACCTAATCCAGTAATCCTTCAAAGGACCAGTTGTTATTTGCTTAGCAGTTAAAGTTGGCATAAAAGATAGTCTAGAGAATGATTCGAGATAAATACGCTTTTTGACTTCTGGAGGATAAGCAAGAATGTGACTTAATTCATTTAATGCTGTTTTCGACCAATACACCTTATAAGTCTTGTCCACGCTCATATTCCTCTAATTGAGAATTGAGATATTCAAACCCTCGTTCTTTATCATATATTTCTCCATTTTCTCGCTCTAGCTGACTTTTCCTTACTTGCTGTATAAGTTCTTGATCAACAGAAAACGATTCTACATCTAATTGATTGATCGCTTCCCTTTCTCGTTTCACTTTTAAATAACCAATAAAATCAAATACCTCAGCTGTGTCGTCTTCATGCATGTGGTCGATCAATCGTTTCAATTCTTCCCGATCAACACTCACTCAACACACCACCTTATACTGTCGTTTTCTTATTATACCATATTGGCATCTTACACTATTCATGTATTCTCTAAACAACGCCACTTTCCAAAATCGCAAACGTCATTTTCTCACAATCGATCTCTGCCCGCGCACCGTATGGCAGCACGATTTTCGGTTCGGTATGGCCAAAATTCAGATTGTATAAGATCGGCACATGTTCTAGACCATACTCCTTCATAACGGTTTTGATCGCTGTTTTATACGCATCATAAAATGCTTCATTTTGAGGCTTGCCAACAATGATGCCATTGGCTTTTTGTAAAATGCCTTGCGCTGCATAATTTCTGAACCAATAAACCATTGACGTTGGATCAGGCATTTCTTCAGACGTTTCAAAGAATAATATGCTGTCCTCCCAATAGGACGGTTCTGGCCAGATCGCGGTTCCTTTAGCAAATTCCAGCACTGATATACAGCCGCCGATTAAACGACCGCTGACCGTACCTGACCCTTGAAGCAGCTCATAACCCTTATTTGGCTGCATGTTACGTCTTGTATGTTTGTTAAAGATATCCCATTCTAAACGCTCACTCGTCCATTCTTTAGCTGGATCAATTTGTCCGATCGCCTCGTTCGAGAATAACGTCCGTTTAATATGCTCAACGGTGTACGAATCCATCTCAATATTTTCGGCAAAATCTGTCATGATGGCCGGACCGTAAAAGGATGACACGCCCGCTTTAAGACAAAACAAATGTGCAATCGTCACATCAGAATAACCCATGACTATTTTTGGGTTGTCACGAATGACGTCAAAGTCGATATAGGGCAACAGGCGAATACTGTCACTTCCGCCGATATTTGCAATGATCGCCTTTATGCTGTCATCCTGGAACGCCTGCATTAAATCGTCTGCGCGCGCCTCTGGATGGTCGTATACATATTGTTCACCTTTCAAACTGTTCGGCATGGCAACAACGTTTAAACCGAATACATCTCGCAAACGTTCAGCGCCTTGCTCGTAACGCCAACGCAATCCCTCTTCCCCAGCACCGCCCCATGACGGACTAACTGTCGCCACCGTATCACCAGGCATAAGTCTATTTGGTTTGATCAACATGGACATCATTCCTTTTTGTTGTTTTGATGAATTGCTATTATGTGGGAAAAATCATGATCGTTCGCCTTTATGTATCTTGCAAATAAAGATATGGCAGTTCAAAGCTTAAGAAGGAAGTATCCAATCGGTTCAAATTCCTTTTTGATTTTAGGCTTGAGGACTGCACCTGGGCGCGGGCGTCAGGCGGGATATGCGGCTGCACGGACGGGTATGCGGCGCTTTTTCGATATATGCGTGCTGAACGGGATATATGCGGCGCATCTGGCATTTATGCGTAGGGAGCGCGATATATGCGGCTCACAACGGATATATGCGCCGGGGCGCTCTTCCTTTTTGGCTCTCGTGCTGGGCGCTGCGCCAGGCGGGATATGCGGCTATTTTGCAGTTTATGCGGCTGCATGGCCCGGGATGCGGCGCTTTTTCGATATATGCGTGCTGAACGGGATATATGCGGCGCATATCGCATTTATGCGTAGGGAGCGCGATATATGCGGCTCACAACGGATATATGCGCCGGGGCGCTCTTCCTTTTTGGCTCTCGTGCTGGGCGCTGCGCCAGGCGGGATATGCGGCTATTTTGCAGTTTATGCGGCTGCATGGCCCGGTATGCGGCGCTTTTTCGATATATGCGTGCTGATCGGGATATATGCGGCGCATCTGGCATTTATGCGTGGGGCGCGCGATATATGCGGCTGACAACGGATATATGCGCCGGGGCGCTCTTCCTCTTTGGCTCTCGTGCTGGGCGCTGCGCCAGGCGGGATATGCGGCTGCATGGCCCGGGATGCGGCGCTTTTTCGATATATGCGTGCTGATCGGGATATATGCGGCTCATTTTGCATTTATGCGTGGGGAGCGCGATATATGCGGCTCACAATGGATATATGCGCCGGGGCGCGGACATCATGCGTGATATGCGCCTGCCAGCCTGTGCGCTACAGTCATTGATCTTTCACGTCAACCAATCTAAACCGTTCGCAGACGAGCAGCATGTCCTCGGAAAAGGTGCGACCGATTTTTTCTAGTTCTTCTGTGAAAAAGCGTTCGTGTGTGGTCCACCAATATGTATGTGTACGGTCACCTTCTCCTTCTGCAGCTGCAAATGCCTCTGAGACCTCGTTCATTGGCATGACTGTGACGTCCGTCGTCTCGATAATGGCAACTGGCTCGTCCACGCTGTTTAAAATAATGCTGTAATCGCCGACAGCCGGCAGGGCTTCCCCTTCGATTTCATATAGAACATGTGCTGAACATGTTGCTGTTTTAATGCCGTCGATGACGAGCTGTGCTAAATAATCGGCGTCATCTCCGAATTGCCACGCTTCAACGTGGGTCGGTGGTTGCTCACTTTTCCAAAATGTCTTCCAGTAGCTCTGTGCCGCATCATTCATGTTCGTCTTCCTTCCTCTTTGACATATATGTTCCCCCCAATTATTGCTCAATCGTTTCAATGTCTTTTAACGTTATTTGTGTATCGGGTGTAAACGATGCGCTAAATCTTAGTGGCCCCATGCCATCATCCTTGTATTCCTGACCGAACGTGTTGCCATTGATCGTTACCGATTCATAGTTATACCCTTCTGTGTTCAGCGTCTCTTGGATCATCTGAGCATCCCTTAAAACCGCTGCTTCATCATGATCAGTCGCATCCAAATGAATATGCATGCCCATTGGCTTCGTGAATTGTAAATCTTTATCCCATTCTACGTCATCACCGAAATCACCCTTTTGAATCTCAATGCGCACACTAATCGTTTTGACCGACGGAACAGATGCCCACAACACCTCTAGTAGCTCAGTTTCGGCAAAATAACTCATTTTTTTCATTAAAGATTCGTCCAGACTGTCATTATAAATGCCATCAAACCGCACTTCAGGCTTCCAAAACCCTCTAACGCTCATATCATACGTATTCGGTTGGTCATATTCCTCTACTTCACCAAGCTCCGTCACATCAAAGTTATATGAACCATCTTTAAAATTGTAAAAGCCATCATTAATAGAAAAATTTGCGTCTGGATAAGCATCCTCCAAATGCTGGTCGAGAACGCGTTTTGCGTACAGCTTACTAATGGGATTTCCGTTAAACGCATTATAAAAGAACAATACACCGCCAAAAAGAATCGCTGCCAAGATGATCAAGATCATTTTTTTCAGTTTCATTCAATTCCCCTCCTCCGCTTTAATTTTGACAATGAGTAAGCTGATCGTACTTCCAATTAACGCAAACAGATAGTGAAAGCCAGCGATGATTACGCTTCCCCATGCAGACGATAGGAAAAATCCGACAAACGACATGTTTATGACACTCAGATCGATCTCCCCTGCGATATAATCGCTCACACTGACGCCAAACGACCAGATAAATATTGGAATAAACGACATGTAAAACACGATTTTCATATCTTTATAAAACACATAGGTGAGGAATCCTAATAACGTATACCACAAGATAAATTCAAAGCTACCATTCAATAAAGAGGTTTTGATGGCAAGGAAAAACGATAAAGCCACAAAAATAAGCTGATATAATGCAAGCTTGCGGTTTGTTTTTTGGATCATTTTAGCATAATCAACTGTTGAATCCTGCTCTTCTTGATCTATTAAAGGGGTCTCGGCCTGTGTTAACTGATCTCTAAGCTCGGTATCCTCCTTGAGCTGTTCGTCAACCCACGCCTTCGTACTGTCTTGCAGAAGATCCTCTGTGTATAGCGGCAGCAAATCCTCGACGATTGAACGCACATATTTATCCATCATAATCCTCCATTTCTTTTTGCAATTTTAATTTCGCACGGTGAAATGTAACTCTTGTATACGTCTCCGTCTGATTCACGAGCTGTCCAATTTCCTTAAACGATAACGCGCCGTATACGCGAAGAATGACTATTTCCCGGGCCATGTCATCTAGCGTGTTAATCTGTTGAAGGACAAGGCTCTGTTTTTCCTTTAGCAACAAGGACTCTTCTGGTGACACTTCGAAGCGCTCTTCTTTCGTGAGCAGCCGCTTGAGCCGGCGCTGATATGTTTGAGAGCGAATATGCTTTTTCAAACGGTTCTTAGCTATAGCGAACAGCCATGTTTCTAGAGTTGACCCATTGTTAAACGTGCCCATCCCTTTGACCGCCTCGTAAAACACCTCCTGCGTCAAATCCTCGGCCAATTGCCGATTCGAGGTCTTCGCAAGGAAAAAAGCATATATACGTGGTTGTATGTTTTCATATACCGACTCGAGTTTCATATGCCTCTCCTTTTTGCTGTAATCATCATCTCTAGGCTGGTGTTTAAGGGTGGGTGCTGAATCATTCATCCTCAATGACTGGTCTGTTTTTCATCGGATCATGTCTTTGTTTCATTTATTAGTACCATGAAGTGTCGTTTCGTTACACAATAAATTGGAAAAAATTATGAAGGCCACACATTCATACATTAAATAGATTCAATCTCTTTAAATATACCATGTTTATTAGCCCGTCTGGCGTTCTTGAAGTACGTATGCCGAAGATCGCAAAGGGCGATAAGAGGGAAATTGATATGAGTTTTGAGTAACGCCCACCTTATAAAAGACGTGTTCGCAGATTTGTGAACGCGTCTTTGATATTGCCAAAATGCTGTACAAGCATTCTAGTAAACACGCATTTTGTGCAATGATTTTAATAGGTCAATCGCAATCATTAGCAAAAAAATAGTCGTACAAGCCGGTGCTGCTGAATATACTTTAACAGGAATTATGTCAGGAGGCCGGTTTAAATGAGTTTATATTTTGGTTATATCCTACTGGGACTATCACTGTCTGCACCAGTAGGGCCGATTAATGCCGCACAATTGGACAAGGGCATTCATCACGGATTTCTCCACGCTTGGATTGTCGGCGTCGGTGCCATGGTGGGCGATTTATTGTTCATGGGGCTCATATATTTCGGTGTCTATCAATTTCTCACGACGCCACTCATGAAAACATTTCTTTGGCTATTCGGCTGTTTTATTTTAACGTATACGGGTGTTGAAACGATCGTCGGGGCTAAGGAGAAGTTGCGCAATCAGGCTGAAGTTGATACATCGTCCATAAAAAAGGCGTTTAGATCAGGGTTTTTAATTGCCATCTCTAATCCGCTTAACATCATTTTTTGGCTCGGCATATATGGCGCGGTACTTGCCAAAACGAGTGGGATGTACAGTCATCAGCAGCTGCTTTTATATAGTAGTGGCATTATTATTGGCATTCTCGTTTGGGATCTATTTATGGCGGGCGTTGCAAGCTCATTCAGGCGTTTCTTTTCTACACGTGTTTTATATGGGATAACAGTCGGCGCAGGCTTGATGCTGATCGGCTTTGGTATGTATTTTTGCTATGAAGGCGTGCAAATGCTGATGAGTCGTTGATGTAAGACTTATTTCGTTCATGGCACATACATTTGGCGTTCGCGACGTTCATTTCGAGGAGCGCTAACGTTTTTCCCACAATTCACAAGCGCATTTTGATATTATGCCTCTGTTTAAACTCGGGCATGCACCCATTTACCTCCTCTTTAATATGCTGTCATATGAGGAGGTTAGCCGAATGGAATTACTTTATGACAAATCGGGCTTGGAGGCAGAGCTCGACGCCCTTCCAGACTGGCAGCAGGCAGCCTACCATGCGTTTGAATCAATGCTCGCTGATACAAACACGTATCCATGTGTTCCGGCTCGTCTAGGGTTTCTGGAAAATCAGCTGCGGTTTAGCTTTATAGAAGATCCCAGCCCACTAGAAGCGGCCGATGATCTGGCGCACGCATTAAAGGCGTACGGTGATGTCTCTCGTGAGTGTGGTTCTTATACATCATTGGTTGCCTTTATTCACACCCCCGACGCGTTCCAGCAACAGCATGATATTGAGGACTATCGGTCATTATTTTGGTCGATTCTTAGTCAAACGTCTGCATTGGATGAATCTGATTGGCCGGCTCACATTCCGCTAGATCCTGAGCATCACGAGTGGGAATTTTCCTTTGCAGGAGAGCCTTACTTCGCCTTTTGTGCGACACCGGCTCATATCGACCGCCAGAGCCGTCATTTCCCTTGCTTACTCATTGCTTTTCAGCCGCGATGGGTATTCGATGAGCTCAATGGATCGACTGAGTTTGGTCGCAAAATGAAAAACATCATTCGGAAACGGCTCGTCGATTACGATGGCATGCCTGGTCATCCTGATTTAAAATGGTACGGTCAAGCGGATAACTATGAATGGAAGCAGTATTTTATTAGTGACGATGACTCGAGTCCGTCTCGCTGTCCTTTTCACCCGCAGCAGCAACCCCCGATTAAAAAATAACAGCTGATGGAGGAACGCCAAAAGTTCCTTCATCAGCTGTCCGATTTTCGATACCGAAGCCAAGTTGCTATGGCTATGATTACAAGAAATCCGCCACTAATGATTAAGCCGATTCTGCTTACGCCTTCTGTGATGGTGCCTGATACAGCTGCGCCTATAATGAGGAGACCTGTTGCTATTTGTACCCACTCAAGACGCGACGGGGTCATTAACTTACTGAATGTCACTAAAATGAACGCCCAATTAAAAATGAGCATCAGACCAGCCGCTGTTGTGACGTATTCAAAGATTTTATCAGGGAGTAAAAGCGCAATTACGACCGACACAATGACAGCTGCTGATGTAAACAAAAAAGCTGGTATCGGCACCTTCCAGTTCCCTTTTTTCGCAAGAACAGGCGGTGCATCATGATCCTCCGCAAGAGATGTTAGCATCGTTAAAGTGGCATACATAGACGCCACCATCGTTGAGAAACCAGCGACAATCATAACGCCGTTTAAAAGATCATCAACGAGCGGGATTTGATACGCATTGAGCGCCGTTATAAAGGGGCTTTCATCGGCGGTCACATTTTGCCATGAGACGAGCGCAAGCACTGCTGCAATGGATGCGACATACATACCGGTTAACACGATCAGCATGACCCGGCCCGCTTTTGGTGCCGATTGTTTATCCTTGAGATCAACAACGAGAAAGCCCATCACCTCTATGCCGCCGAATGCATAAAACGCATAGAGCAAGCCATGCCAAATCCCTGACACACCTTCTGAGAAAAAAGGGCGATTATGTTCGACCAGCTCAGTTCCACCACCATTGCCTGTCATCGCTTTAACAATAATGACGACAGCGACAATGATAAACATGAGAAGGGCTGCAGCTTTCACAGCACCAAAAATGTTCTGGAATTTCTCAAACCCTTGCATACCCGTAAGAATAACGGCTAGTCCCAGACCCGCATAGATTGCAACCAATATCCATAATGATATGGTCGGAAACCAAAACTGCGTAAATAACCCTAAAGCCATTAGCTGACTTCCAGTAATCAACATCTCGGATAACGCATATATCCAGCCATTACTAAAGCCAGCCCATTTTCCGAACGCCTTTTTCGCATAGGAGCGGAATGAGCCTGCGTCCGCATCTTCAACCGACATCTTCGCCAGCTTGCTGTAAACGATATATGTGCCAATCGCAGCTAAAATAAAGGGGATTAATACAGCCGGTCCGCTTTTTTGAATGGCGATACCTGACCCGAGAAAAAAGCCGGTCCCAATTGTACAGCCAATTCCTAGAAGCGATAGCTGCCACCATTTCAGCTGCCCCTCGTCTTTTTCCTCACCCACAGAACCTACTCCTTCTCCGACCTATTTTCGTTTAAGCGGTAATGTCATACAGCGGATGCCACCCCCAGCTTTTTCGAGCTCGGTTACATCTATTGAGATGATGCGTTTATGCTGGAGCATCGGATGAGATTTGAGTAACGATTGGTCAGCGTTTTGACTAATGAGTATTGTATCCGGACTGAGATTAAGAAAATTAATATCAGGAATCGTGTTATAACGCTCGAGCCAATGTACCTCAAACCCATGCTGCTTTAAAAAATCCGCAAACATACCATACCGCACCGTTCCCTTTGTCAGTACCTTAACTGGAAAATGGCGCATAAAAATTTTAGCAACAACAATACCGTCGCCTGCCACATTACAATTCATATCTAAGTGAAGCGTGTCCGTGCGCCGGGGCAGGTTCATCACACCAATCTCTGAAAATCCCGCTTGAAATAAATCGTCCTTTACCTTGTAAATGCCCTCAATGCTCGTCCTGAGTCCGGCATTAATAAGCACAGCATCTTTATTTAAAACAAGCACATCACCAAATTCAAGTGGATGATGCGCATCATCGTCCCATTTAACGAACGTATCTCGAGCAAACGACCGCTCCATCAAGCGGTGCGCCATGTCATATTCGGGCGCTCTCATAAAAGTACCTGCCACCCCAGGGACAATTTGTTCACCAAAGACACAGGCAAGATCTCTTACAAAAAAACGGTTAATGAGCTGCCTACTTAGCTGCTGATCCTCTTGAGATAACAGATCAGAGTAATCGATGACACGAATGCCTTCCGATTTGAGTGCAATCGTTAAATTTCGAAAATTCTCCTGTGCCTTTTCATGATGAACAGGCGCATTCCATTGAACTTCAGCCGCCAATTGAAGATTCGGTATAGACAGCTCTGTCGGCTTACAAACCATTACAATATCTAACTCATCATGCTCAGACCAACAACTCGGGTTAATTGACCGCATAAATTAAATCCACCTCACTTTAAATCACTTTTTTTTAATAAGCGTTTGCTCTCAAATTATGTACGTGCCAACATCAGATCGATGCCACAATTTTATTAACTGACCAGTGACATTAAGAATAAATCAGTGCATGAAATTGAGTTACAGTGACAAGATAAACATTGATATAAACATTTTCAAGGAGGCCTTTACCATATGAACCAACAGCAAAATCAACAGCAACCAAATATGCAGACAACCCCACCCCAGCAAAACCATGGTGGCCATGAATTATTTGATGCGCACGAGGTGATTGCTGGCATCATTAGTATGCTTGATCAGTATCAAATGTATGAGCAGCACATTCAAGATCCTGAGCTTAAAGACATTTTAAAACGTCAATCGGCCTTTACGACACAGGCATACAACACGATTGTAGAAACGTTTCAAACCGGAAAAGACCCATCCGTGCCGACACAGTCTTATCAAATGACACAAAACAATAACGTTATGTACGGCCTCAAGCCTGGACAGCCGAAGAAGCCGAACGCATCCGTCAATGAGCTATCTGATCAAGGCTTGTCCGCTTATATGCTTGGTCAAACCAAATCACTGACATCGTTACTCGCCATGACCGCTGCGGAAATGACGAATCCCGTATTGCGTCGGGTCATCGCTGATACGGTACCGAATTTCATCGAATTAAGCTACGAAATTTTCTTATATCAAAACCAAAAAGGGTATTACCAAGTCCCACAGCTAACCCAGCAAGATATGAATCAAATGCTCAACGGCTACACGACTGTACCACAGCAAGGCGGTCATTTGCAGTAAATAGTCAACTTCATATGATTTCATATAAAAATGAACTGTTGATGATTAGTAATCAACAGTTCATTTTTGACATGCTTTTAATGACTAGGCCAGAAGAACGAAACTTCTCCTTTTAATTGTAATTCCTACAAATAACAGCTTACATTTAGTATAATCATATTTACACAAAATTACAAAGACATTGAATATACAACATACTACGACCCCTCCCTTCCACTTCCAAATTATGCCGATAAGATCAGATTTTAAATATAATGCAATCCGAAACAGATGGTAATCTTTAACGTTTTGTGAGCTTCTTGTAAAGTTTGTGAAAAAAGTTCAATCTGTATGTTATGTTCTTATCATTCAGGGTATAATGAACATGTATCAGTAATAACTTGAAGGAGATGTTGCTCATGACGACTAAAGTATTCAGATCACCTAGCAAGTATATTCAAGGAAAAGGTGCCATCAATCATATCGGGGAACACATTGAGCATTTAGGGAAGAAGCCACTTATTCTTTCAGATGAAGTTGTATGGGGTATTGTAGGGTCTTCCGTAACAAATAGTCTCTCAGAAAAAGGTATTGACTATCATTTTGTAGAATTTAACGGCGAGGCTTCCATGAATGAAGTGAATCGTATTGTTGAAGAAGGAAAAGCAAACGATGCTGATTTCGTTGTCGGTATCGGTGGCGGAAAAATCTTAGATACAGCTAAGGCTGTCGCAAGTGGATTGGATAGTAACATCGTTATCGTACCGAGTGCGGCATCAACTGACGCACCAACAAGTGCCCTTTCCGTCATTTATACAGACGAGGGTGTATTTGAGTCATATATGTTCTTCCACAAGAATCCTGATCTTGTACTCGTAGACACAGCTGTTATCGCGAAAGCACCAGCACGTCTATTTTCTTCAGGTATTGCCGATGCAATGGCAACATGGATTGAAGCACGCGCTACGATTAAGAGTAACGGAAACGCCATGGCCGGTGGCAAACCAACAATTGCTGCCCAAGCAATTGCTCAAGCTTGTGAGGATACATTGTTCAATTATGGTGTCCCTGCTTATAAAGCTGTTCAAAAAGGCGTCGTCACAGAGCATGTTGAAGCTGTCGTCGAAGCCAACACACTTCTATCCGGTCTCGGTTTTGAAAGTGGCGGTCTTGCAGGTGCCCATGCGATTCATAACGGCTTCACTGTATTAGACGGCGACATTCACCACCTCACTCACGGTGAAAAAGTCGCTTATGGCACACTTGTTCAGCTCGTACTTGAGCTACACCCAGAGGACGAGCTCGAGGATTATATTGATTTTTATAAAGCACTCGATCTGCCAACAACACTTAAAGACATGCATTTAGAAAATGTATCTTACGAGGATTTATTAAAAGTTGGCGCAGCCGCTACAAAACAAGGTGAAACGATCGAAAACCTTTCGACAGATATTACTGCCGAAGATGTCGCCAACGCGATTATCACTGTTGATCAATTAAGCAAATTAGTCTAATTTATAAAGCAGCTGGATGCGTCCAGCTGCTTTTCATATGCGCTCTGGTAAAGTTTAGTTTTAACAGTATTTTTGCATAAGTCCTGAAGGTTTGATAAGATTTCATCATAATTTTATGTGAAATCAGTAAACTTGTGATACGATTTGAATAACTAAATTTGTTTTTAATCTAAAATCTTATTCAACTAACAGGGGAGGGTAGGTCAATGGATAATTGTATCTTTTGTGAGATAATCTCTAAAAAAGAAGATGCTTTTATAATTTATGAAAATACTTATGTTTGTTGTTTTTTGGACAAATACCCTATCAATAAGGGACATATATTAGTAGTTCCTAAAAAACATTATCAAGAGTTTAGTGAGGTTGACAAAGAAAGTTTGACACAAGTAATACTTGTATCTCAACAAATAGCTACTGCTCTTGAAAAATTATTAAACACTGACGGCATTACTATAATGCAAAACAATGGGATTTATAAGGATGTTGAGCATTATCATATGCACATTATTCCACGTTTTTTAAATGATGGGTTCTCCTGGGTGGAACCAGAAAATGCAGTTTCTAAAGAAGAATTTATATCGTTAAGAGCTAACTTGTCGGAAATCTTGAATATAAGTTATTGAAGTAACGGGGGCTTTAATACAATAATGAGATCGTCACAGTGGCGGTCCTTTTTACTAAAGGGTGCATTTCTTAAAGAAGGATATGCACTTTTCATCAAGGTGGGGGAGATTATTAATAAAACAGGAATGTTAAACTCAATTAAAAAGTTTATTTTAGATAGAACCCGCTTGTTAAAACTAGAAGAATTGAAGTTGTCTGAGCATGCTATTGAAGAATTTGATGAAATGTTCTTAAGAAATATATCATCAAATAATGGTAGTATTTTCACATATAACAGTAGATACCCATTATATATGTTTTTAAATTATGTAATTGAGAAAAAGGGTTTGGTCGTACACGGTTCCAATAATTCCTCAATAAATAGATTTGAGCCAAGAAATAGTTCTCTCTTTAATGGTAAGCCTATTAAAGCTGTTTTTGCTTCATCAGACGGTGTATGGTCATTATTTTTTGCAGTTGTAAATAGAAAAGGTTATGTTGGTTCCATTAGAAACCTGTGCTTATCGGTTACTACTAATAAAGGAAAAAAACGTTATTATTATTTTTCAACAAATAATGACGCTCCGAATCGTTGGACAGACGGAACAATATATTTCTTCTCAAAGACCCTATTCAAACAAGGTGGAATTAAAGACGAATGGGTTTGTGAAACAGAATTGGAACCGCTTGCAAAATTAACCGTTACACCAAGCGATTTTCCTTTTAGAGATAAGGTCAGGGTCCATAAGGAAGCTGAATCAACTGTGAAAACAATTATAAAATCACTACTTCTCAAGATATGAATTCCATTATTCAACAATGCTTGCCATTAACAGAGCCTCTATGACAAAAAAATACCCCTTCCCTAAGCGTGGCCACTTACTCTTTTCAAATCACAAAAAATAAATAGAGCACTTCTGATGATCACAATTACTTATCATTTCATATACAAAACCAGTATTATACTTATTTCCAAATACCTCGTATGATAGCAGTATGACCTTTAACGAAGGAGCATGCTCATGAAGATATTTGATGCGCATATGCATATCATTGATCCACGTTTTCCTCTATCTCAAAATCAAGGCTTCAAGCCAGACCCCTTTACAAAAAACGATTATTTTTCTCGGCTACACGATGTAAACATCATAGGTGGCGCTGTTGTATCGGGCTCTTTTCAAGGGTTTGATCAATCGTATTTAGTACACGCATTAAAACAGCTTGGTCCGTCTTTTGTCGGTGTGACGCAGCTCCCGGCTGACACGTCAGAAGCGGAGATATTGAGACTCCATCAAGCTGGTGTAAGAGCCGTCCGTTTTAACGTAAAACGAGGTGGGTCAGCGCACATATCTCATCTTGAGCCTTTTGCAAAAAAGGTATTTGATCTCGTCGGCTGGCATACCGAATTATACATTGACGGAGCGGATTTACCGCCATTGATTCCGATTATAGACCGATTACCCGCTGTTTCCATTGATCACTTAGGGTTATCCAAACACGGCTTACCTCATCTACTGAGGCTCGTTGAAAAAGGCGTCCGTGTTAAGGCAACAGGATTCGGTCGCCTCGATTTTGATCCCAAACCGGTTATCAAACAGATTTATGATGTGAACCCAAATGCCTTAATGTTTGGCACGGACCTGCCGTCAACTCGAGCCAAAAGACCTTTTCAGCTTGCAGATATTGATGTCATTTTTGATTCACTCGAAAAACAAGCCGAAAACGTTCTCTACCAAAACGCCCTCAACTGGTATAGAAAATAATTAGGGAGGCATCTCATTATGTCTTTTCATATCAAACACATTGATCATATCCAGCTCGCTGCGCCTGAAGGCTGTGAAGCTGAAGCAAGAGCATTTTTTCAAGATATTCTCGGATTCACAGAGATTCCCAAGCCAAGCTCATTGCAAAAAAGAGGTGGCGTATGGTTTCGTGTTGGACACCAACAGATCCATATTGGAATAGAGGACAGCTTTACGCCTGCTCAAAAAGCACACCCTGCATTCGAAGTCGAGCATATTCAAGCATTAAAGCAGCATTTAACCTCGCATGGAATCACCATCCAAGAGGACACAAACCTGCCTGGGGCAGAGCGATTTTACGTGAGTGACCCATTTGGCAATCGATTGGAATTTTTGGAATGGATTGAGGTGTGAGGATAGACGCATTGGAAATATGTGAAGCCCATCTGAGGTGTGGTCAAACTTCAAACATAAAACCTCGTATGAAGCAGAGAACAAATTAAGCTTTTTCATACGAGGTTTTAAATAGCATCTATTTAATTAATCCAGACAGGCTTTAATCGTTTTAATAATTTCTTCTTCTATATCGGCTTTGTTATATTTCAAAATTGGCATCGTGTCGTTCGGATCGACATAGGCATCACGATTTTGCACCTCGGCCACGATGGCGTTATGCATCCCCTGTTCTCGACCAGACGCAGCCAGTTTTTCATCGGCTTTTACATAGGCTGGTTTCATATGATCTAACGGAACGACCTGAATGACCGTTTCCGTTTGACCAAGAACGTTGGCGATGAGTTGGTAAAAGTCTTTGTGCTTCATGTTTGTGTCCGATATGGCGTACTTACCACCATGTGCACCAAACTCTAAAGCACCGAGAGTCGCCTCTGCTACTTGCTGGGCTGTAACCATTGCTGTGCCACCGTTTAAAACGTGTACAACATCTTTTCCTTGTATATATGGCAAGAACATTTCCCAAAGTGGCTTTCGTCCCGGCATCGTGCCAAATATATAAGGCAGACGTAGCGACATAACGTCCATTTCGCCTTCTCCTTCAAGCATCGCCACTTCCTCCTGAAGCAGTCGTGTACGTGGATATGCCTGTTCTGTCGCCATTTTCAAATCTGGCCACTGTTCAGCAAAATGGGCAAAATAAGATCCATAAATGACGAAGCGCTTCACACCTGATTGGCGGGCAAGACGCGCGAGGCGCTGAGTCGGTATGACGTTCTGCTCGTAGAAAAAGCGCGCAGCTGGGGCTTCCGGTACAGTGCGCTCATCGGCACCTGCCGCATGTATGAACATATCAACACCTTTCAGCATCTCGAGAATCTGTTCATCAGTCATCTCATTAATATCGCCTAAGTGACATGTAACCTCTTTCGGTAATAAATCCTCCGTCGGCATTGGTGGCAATGATACGGTTGACACCTCATAACCACGTTTTAACAGTTCCTTCGTCGTATGATACCCTAATAACCCTGTACCTCCGAGTATAAATACACGTTTCTTCATTCTTATCTCTCTCCTCGCTACTTAAAATGGATCGAACGCTTAACGAATACTTGTGTAAAATTAATTTTATAGTATTGTGTTCATGCTTTGTGAATGTGAAGTATTTCACATATTTATTATAACTTTTAACCGATGACAGCGCAATATCTTATTGGTAAATTTATGGTAGCCATCTTGGTTAGAGTACAAAATTAACACACCGCCAATCAGAAGTCCACAAATTATCAATTTCCATAAGTTTCCGCGTCCTCTTAGTTTAGTCTATTGACATTTAAGTATACACGGCATATAATTAGTTCGAATTCGAGATAATAACTTGGAGTGATTCACATTGGACACAAACAAGCCGCAAAATCGCGATCATCAAATGTCTTTAAAGCTTTTCGTCGTATTAACACGGGCACTGGAAGCGATCGAAAAACACGTCACGGCCGACATTAAAAATCAAGGCATCAATCTGACTGAGTTTTCGGTATTGGAGCTGTTATATCATAAAGGAGAACAGCCCATTCAGAAAATCGGGCAAAAAATACTGCTCTCGAGTAGCAGTATGACATATGTCATCGATCAGCTTGAGAAAAAGCAGTGGCTAACACGCCAGGCTTGTCCAAAAGATCGTCGTGTGACCTATGCCGTCATTACACCAGCGGGCAAAGAACTGATGGATGGTATTTTTCCCAAGCATGTTGAAGCCATTCACCACATCATGGGTGGCCTGAATACGGATGAAAAAGAACTGATGATTGAACAGCTGAAAAAGCTCGGTTATCATGCTGAGTCGTTGTAAACAATGTGACGTGACACCACAAAAAAGTTATGAACGGGTCTTATCGCCCTCTGCTTATGCCTGGCTTTTCTAGCTCACCAAACAATCTTGCCTAGGCTAAGCATTTTATTTTACATTAATATCTCGAATTAGTAATATATTAATGCGAGATAATTTTACACGCTGAATTCTTCAAGGAGGGAAAATTTCTAAAGCTGAGTCAGCAGGTTGTTTCGCGCATGCATCTAACTTTTCCAAAGACTAATGATTACACATATCCGATGCCAACTCGGAGATTATATTATTAAAGGAGATTACACCAATGACAAACATTAATTTAGCCGTTATTTATTACAGCTCAACAGGAACGAACTATCAAATGGCCAAATGGGCAGAGGAAAGCGCCAAGGCTGCAGGTGCGAACGTCAAGGTTCTTAAAGTACCTGAGCTTGCACCAAAAGAAGCGATTGCTTCAAACCCTGCATGGCAAGCACATTTCGATGCCACACAAGACGTTGCAGAGGCAACATCTGATGACATCGAATGGGCTGATGCGATTATCTTCAGCATCCCAACTCGTTTCGGTAATATGCCTTCACAAATGAAGCAGTTTATCGATATGCAGGGTGGTCTATGGGGCGCTGGCAAAACCGTTAATAAAGTGGTCAGTGCCATGTCTTCTGCCGGTAACCCACACGGCGGTCATGAAGCGACGATCCTATCCTTATACACATCCATGATGCACTGGGGTGCTCTGATTGCCGCACCTGGATATACCGATCAATCTGCATTTGTATCCGGCGGGAACCCATACGGCACAAGCGTTACAGTCGATCAAGACGGTAACATGGTTGAAGATGTTGAAGCAGCTGTTAAGCATCAAGCGAAACGCACCATCGACATCGCTAGCCGCATTAAAGGAAACTAATACAAACGATGACAGAACCGATCACCTGCGACCATGTCGTAAGGTGATCGGTTTTTTATCCGCTTCAACCGAGCTACATAAACGAATCCCGTTTCTTAGGCAATTGTTGCAGCCCTTGGGCAATCATGTTAAACGTAAAAATCGTTACAGTCATGACACATGCAGGCCAGAAGATGATCCAGACAGGGCCACGGAGGTCCATAAATGTATCCATTAAAAGCATTGGCCATGTAATTGACTCATTTCTCAATTCAAACATTCCTATTTCAACTTGTACCAGCTCCTGAGAGACAAAAACCCCAATAAATCCGAGCTGACCAAGCAAAAACATCACCTTACCGAGATCAGACACCACATAAATAATTAGCTTTTGATATAAAAAAGGTAAATAGTACGCCTTGAGCATGCGTAACGAACTTGCTCCTACTGCCGCACCGCTCAGCATAAATTCTTTTTCCGCTACCGCGTTGAAATCAAGCTTCATCGTATGGGCAGCACGGCCAGCCTCAACGAGCGCAATGATGATGACGAGCGCAAATGGCCTCGCATCAGAAACAATAATTGGCGGAAGCATGGCCAGGATCACGACAATAATGATCGTCGGTACATAGGAAAGAAAGTGATTTAAGCTTTTCACGAGTGTATCAATGCCAAACACACGCTTGTGCGCCATGTAGGCGAGTGGAATCGCGACAAGATACCGTATGACCGTTACCAAGCAAACAATTAATAACGTTTGCGAAGCCCCCATGACGATGAGGCTAAGGATATCACGGCCATCACGGTCTGTGCCCATCACGTGCTCTCTTGATGGGGGAAACGGTGCCACCTCTAGCTGTCCGTCTGTAAGCGTATGGGTCACTTCCTCTAAATTTTCATCGATAAACGATAAGCTCGGTCCGAAAATAGCCATTCCGATTATAAACGTCAGCATCAACAAACCACAAAGCAACAGTGCATGTCGTTTAATGGTGATCACGTATTGCCTCATACGTGACTCACATCCCTCGGTAAGAGCCAGATCCGCGCCAGTTCAACGAGTACCATTACGATAAACATCATCGCTAAAAACGGTAGGAAAAACATAAACGCCCAAATAACCTCATCATCCAGAATGCTTTCCAACAGCTGGTATCCGGCACCGTTGTAGTTGGATAGCTTCTCGATGATCGGCAGACTGGATAAGATATAGAGTAACACCATATGTGATTGATTCAAAATCGTCGATAACGCATTCCAAAAAATATGTACGGTCGTCCGCGAGCGCGTCATCCCTTTTGACAATACTGTTCTGACATACTCCTGGCTACTTTCGTGATCCATCGTCACCAGCGTCATTTTGATCATATGAAAGAGCGGATAAATCGTTAGAGCGAGAGATGGAATAATGAAGCTATACCAATCATCACTGCTGAATAAATTAAACTCCGGAAAGCCTTTTTGCATTAAAAGAATGAGCCCATACTGACAAATGATAAATAAAAAGAAATCAGGAATCGAAGCAAGCGCCCAACCAAGTGAGGAGAATAGCTTCCCGAGCCACTTATCCCTTAAGAAGAAAAACCATACACCTAACAGTGAACCGAGCACCATAGACAAGCCAAATGCCGCTACAATGACCTTCATACTCCGCTTCAAATACCGTTCACCATGCTCCGTTAACGGCACACCTGATCTCGTTTCCCCAAAGCCTTTTTCAGTCCATAAATGCCCAATAAACTGCTCGATGTTGCGCTTATACAAGTCAAATGTAAATGGATAGTCCGCAGAAAAACTTAGAGCCCCCTCTTGTTGGACGTCAACATTTTTTGGAAGCAGCAATAACAACACAAAGCCAACAATGACCAATGGAAAAACGATACTGTTACGCAATAAACGCCCCATAGCTTGTCCCCTCTCGCCGCACAAAATCTTATTGAAATCGTACCAGAAGGCGCGGTGTCGGTCAATCTATTCTGAATATATAATTGAGGGAGATAAGCCCAATTTTACATGATGGGCTTATGAAGGGTAAACGACATGGACTGGGAGTTCTGTTTAAAGCTGACGCTCATACATCATACACTCATGAACCCTTGAAAAATCACGCTTAATCTGAGCACCCTCATCTCCTGTATAATGGGCAAATGTGCTTAATCGTACCATATCCATTAAATAAAAAACCGCCCGAACCAAAGACATAGTCTCTAGCTCGGACGGTTTTATCGACTTATAAAGATGACTTTAATTATAAAGTCCTTTTTCTTCCAATGTCTTCTTGCCTTTAAACGCAAGGATGACTAACACCATATTAATTAAGAGCATCGCTACAAGCGTATACAGAACGAGTGTATAGCTACCTGTTAAATCATAGACAAACCCATACCCTGGGAGTGCAACGATACCCGCAACAGCAAGACCAATACCAATAGATGCATAGATCTGGCTGTATTCTTTATTTCCAAAAATAGACGTTGTTAGAAGTGGTGCCAACGTACCAATCGAAGCCGTAACAAATCCAAAAATACCAATTGCTAGTGTGAATACAGCTTGATTATCTGGTACAAAGATTAATAGTGCCATCGATACGATACCTGTGACCATGGAAAAAAGTGCTGTGTTACGTGCACCGATTTTATCAGAAAGAAAACCAAATGCGAGTGAACCAACAAGCATACCGACCATGAATGCACCCATAACTTGTCCAGCAAATTCAACGCTGTAACCGATACCCATTGCATAAGGTCCGATGTGCTGAGCGAAACTACCAATCGCCGTCATAAAGAATAAGAATAATAGCATTGAAAAGAACGCGAGCGATTTTTTAGCATCAGACATGGTTACACCTTTTTCAACAGTAGCGGCTGCTTCAAGACTTCCTTCTGAAACTTCCTCCATACCATATGGCATTAACCCTTTGTCTTCGGGCTGCTTTCTGATCATTAATAGAACGACAGGGATAATGATTGCAATCGCTGCAACACCGAGAACAATATATGCATTGCGCCAGCCTTGCTCTGCAATTAAATTACCCGCAAATGGTTGAATGAATGCACCAAACAGACCAACTGCTGCCATCATGAGCCCCATTGCTAATCCGTTGCGTTTTTTAAACCAACGATTAATTAAGACAGGACCTGCCATCGTCGTTACAAATATCGCACCGAATGCCATCGGAGCAGAAAGGATGTACCAGCCCCACACAGAATCCATAAATCCGAATAAAGCGAATGACCCCGCTTGCAAGATAATTCCAATGATGAGTATGCCTCTTATGTCATACTTCGCCATCAATTTCCCTGCAAGAGGTAAAAATAACATCGTTACGATAGAAGAAATACTGAGGTAAATCGATAAACTCCCAATTCCTATTCCTAAATCCTGTGATACTGGTGATAAAAATAAGCCCCCTGCATTATTAATCCCACCTCTTGCTAAACCGATCATAATCGACAACCCAATTAATACCCACCATGCGAAATGAATGCGCTTTCTCTTTTCTCCACTCACCGTAGAAACCCCCTGTTTATTTTTATGTTAATCATTCACAAGCCAGTCAATTGGATGGCTGACTTGTGACCGTCATCTATTTTTATATATTAACGTAACTGAATTGACCCACCATCAACCATAATTGTTTGTCCAGTAATATAATTTGAGTCCTCGCTCGCTAAGAATACAGCAACACGGCCAATATCTTCCTCTGGCTCACCAGGTCTTCTCATTGGAATACCGGATAGCATTCTTTCGTAATACTCTGGGTTCGCTTCAGCCCACTGAATCATACCTTCTGATTTAGCAATCGGAGAAATGATATTAACATTAATGCCATATGGTCCAAATTCATTTGCTGCAACACGACTAATACCGCGAATAGCCTCTTTTGCTGCTGCATATGAACCTTGGTTGGCATGACCATTAATCCCTGCACCTGAAGCAAAATTAATAATGCTGCCCTTTGATTCTTTTAAATATGGTAGAGCTGCTTGCATGAGATAAAACGTTGGATAAAATCCTGTATTGAAGGAGAAATCTAATTCTTTCTGTGTCGTCTCTTCAATAGAGGCCATCTTGGAAGCGTGCGCATTATTCACCAAGATATCCAATTGACCATACTTATCAGCAACCTGCTTTACAATATCACCTAACGCTTCGTGCTTTGTTAAATCAGCTTGAATAAACGTTGATTCTGGAACAAATTCCTGAAGTCCTTTAACGACTTCATTTCCAGTTTCTTCATTTAAGTCGACAATGACGACTTTTGCGCCTTCTTTTACAAAAGCTGTCGCCATGCCTTTCCCAATACCGCCAGCGCCACCAGTAATAATTGCAACCTTGTCTTGGAGCTTGCCCATATTTGCATATCCCCTTTGATTAATAATATTTACACCAATGCAATCATATATACGATTGATTAACAAGTCAATCAATCAACCTCGGCCAATTAGAACACTTTATATTCGTTATTTATTAAAAATTTCTAACAGATAAAGCCAGCTCAAACTCCTATCTTATTAACGGAAAGAGCAAAGCATTTTATTTTAGTTTGGGAGTGGTATAATGAAATTTAGCGCATGTGTATAAACATAAAATTGTGGGGTTTATAAAAATGGTTAGAAGTGAAGAACAAGCGAAGTTAATCCGCGACCAACGGTATGAAGAAATTAGCCATGCAGCCTTAAAAATTTTTGCCCGAAAAGGGTTTGCTGGAACAAAAATAAGTGATATTACGTCTTCTGTGCAGTTAAGCCACGGGTTATTTTATCATTACTTTAAAACAAAAGAAGATACGTATGTGTCGTTAATTATGAATGTCCTGGATTTGTTTGCAGAAGCGGTGGAGGATGCCGCGAATATAGAGGGAACGCCTTATGATCAACTCCGCTGGCTAACAGAGTTGACATTTTCCGGAGCTGCAGATGTCGCTTTGGATCGTCATATGTTGTTAATTGAAGCCATTCATGCTGATTTTCTGTCAGACGATACGAAGCAAGTGATTAAACAACGCTACTATGAATCGTTAGAAGCGATCGCTAACATAATTTCTCTTGGGCAACAGCAAGCCATTTTCAAACAAGGCGATGCAATGGAACTGGCCTCTTTTTATATGTCCATGTCACAAGGACTCGTACTTTGGAATGCGAAGGGGTTATATCCGATTAACGTATCAACGGATATGGTTTTGGACCCACTTTGTGAGTAGAAGTGGATATCTCTTGTGTTGAGTCGATTAATAATAACGAGTATCCAGCATTAATGAATAAACCAAAAAAAGAAGGATTTGGGGTGCTGCACCCTTTATCCTTCTTTTTCATATTATTTGAGATCATAAAAATCACATTTATTTGATGCCCCAAATTGCTCTGCCACCTGTATGTCCAGTTTTTCGGTGTGTCGATGCTTTAACAAGTTGCATCTTTCCTCTGGTTTGATGATGATGCCATGTATAACCCCTTGGGGTTTTACCACTTCTAATATCTTTTTGTTGCTGCTTAGTAAATTGCCTCCTAAACATACTTGAGTTATTAAAACGTTTTCTTAAACTGCCATTAGCTAGTCTATAATGAACGGTATTAGGTGATTTCAAGTAAGTATTTGGCATTGTATAATGATGCTTTGAACTAAATATAGGAAAACCTTTATTATTAAATCTCACCTTAGTAACAGGGTGTCTTTTTCCCGCCAAATGCGCATTACGAATCGCAATGTTTCTAGTTGTTTTTGTTAAATACTGCCGAACTAATAATCTACCACCTGTACGAATCACCACTGCATTTAATAAAGGTAGTAGAAAAGGAAACGCTGTAATTCCATAATCACCTTGACTAGGACTTTCTATAATTTCCAATGGATTAGTTAGGTATACAGCATCATCATTTATTTCATATGAAATGTTTTGGTTAAAGTTCTTATATAGATAGATATCAGTAAAATAAGTTTCACTATAATCTACATTTATCTTTTCATGCTCAAACAGGTAATTTTCATATTCCTCATCATCGTCAAAATAGTACTCATCATTATCCCACTCTTTTTACAGTTCAGCTTCCTCATTATCAATATCATCACGATATGATTCTGCAGCTACGCTTAGTTGGGGCAAGAATAAATAGACTATTAAAACTAACGCTAACATAACTTTTAAAATCCTATCGTGATTATTTTAATCATTTTAAACTCATGCTCCCCCTAATAATCATATTTACTGTATTAAAACTCCACCCTCATTTATCCTTTTGTAGACATAATAGAAGTTAATTCATTACATCTATAACAGCTTCTAATAACGCCGTATCTGTAGCAGGATTTAACTTTAGTTTATCAGTTAATAATATAATTTTATGTTCCTTTAAGTCGTCACCATAGACTTCCTTTACACTTATAAACGTTTCCATTACACATTCCAAAATAGACTCGTTATCTTTATCGGATAAATAAATTAATTGATCCAACATCCAATTTGGATCAAAATCATTCATCTGTACTTGATTTAAAGCGTAGTCTATTTTTTCTTCACTTTGATTAGAGAGAATTATTCTTTCAGCCTCTTCTATTGTTATTGAAGACCTCCCATCTATATCATCTATATCATCTATATCACTTTGATTTTCACAAAGTTTATCTATAAACTCACTGAAATTTAAGGCGATCTCCTTTTCAATTCCTAAATCAGTATCTATGTATAAAACAGAAGGGGCATTCATACTTTGCCTGTAATCTAAAGCGATCCAAGAATGCCCCACACCAGTAAGTAATATGATATTTTCAGGCAAACCCCACTCTGTTATCAAATAATCAGAGTCTAAAATCCCCTCATTTGAACCAATCCCAAATAAATAATCAATTTCTATAAACTCCTCTCCCACTGAACCTTTTAAATTGATTGGGAAAGTATTTAATCGTATGTAACCTCCATTTTGGATCATAACCATACGTTTATATTTTTCTGGTAGCCTTTTACCCATAGATTTTTCTAATTTTTAAATTTGTTCAATTGTTATTGGTGACAATTTGTAAGGATCTTCTTCTTCTTTCAGCCAAATATTTATCATTTTACTACTCCTCTTAATTTCAATTCATACTTTATTATATCATCAACCGAATGTATCATCAGAAAATTCAGCCTTCATTTTTCGCCATTTTACGACTATAAACAACGCTAAAAATAATGCCAGATACGCTTTTATTGGACAAAGGCATATCTAGCACTGCATACTTATTCACCATTATTCGGGGGGTGCCAGGCACCCCTAAATCAAATACCCCATTTTCCGAGCAGTGTAGGTGAGTTCGTCGCGGAATTTAGGGTGGGCGATGGCGATAAGCGCTTTTGTTCGTTCGCGGATTGTTTTGCCGCGCAGCTTTGCCATCCCGTATTCCGTGACGATATAATCAACTTCATTTTTCGGTGTTGTGACCGGAGTCCCGGGATTTAATGTCGGTACGATTTTCGAAATCGTATCCTGTTTTGCCGTGGAATGGAGACATATGACGCCACGACCTCCTTCAGAAATACGTGCTGCCAACTGAAAATCAGCCTGCCCGCCTGTCGATGACCAATACGTACTCCCTACCTTTTCCGCATTAACCTGTCCGAGAAAATCAACCTCTACACCCGCGTTCACAGTTACGAGATTGTTGACTGACTGCAGCTCACCGATAAAATTCGTTTTATGAACAGGCAGCATATAGATGTCTTTATTTTCATGCATGAAGTCGTACAGCTGACGTGACCCATAGGCAAAGGTTGCTGTCATTTTTCCTTTTTTGAACGGATTATGCTCATTCGTCACAGCCCCGCTCTCAAACAGCTCGATTACTTTCTCCGGAATCATTTCCGTATGGATCGTCAGGTTGCGATGAGATTTCAAATTATCAATAATTGCATTCGGAATCGAGCCGAATCCGACTTGTAGCACATCGCCATTATGAATAAGCTCAGCGACATATTCACCGATCCGCTTATCTTTATCCAACTGCACCGACGCACCTGACGCCTCTGGAATCGGCTGGTCGTTCTCAATAAGTGCTGTGACGTCCGATATATGAATCTGATTTTCGCCGAACGTACGAGGCATGTGTTGATTCACTTCTAAAATCACCGCGCCAGCCTCTGGTAGCATGGCAGCACTATGATCACAATTCGTCCCTAAGGAAAAATAACCGCGTTCATCCATCGGTGACACAACTGCCATCACAACAGGCTCTGTCGTAATGCTTTTTAACAGCTTCGGAATATCAGAAAAATGATTTGGTAAAAGGTCGATTTTCCCTTCTTTAAATGCAGCTCGTTCATACGGGCCTAAGAACATACTAATGAGCTCCAACTTATTTGGAGAAACGTCTAGCACATGACGCGTAGAAAACATTTGAAACAAACGATTCCCCTCAAGGTGATCCATCGACTCAAGCTGCTTCATTAACGTATATGGTTCTCCAGCTAAGAGTGGTGTAATGATCGCCTTCCCCGGTTGAATATAGGTACCAATCTCTTCTTTCGCACGCAATTTTTGCTCATATATTTTGTCAAACATCATTCTCGTTGTCCTCACTTTCATTAACAGTCCAACTCGATCTTACAAAATTTCTCTTCAAAATGATAGCAAAGTGCCAGGTGTGTTATTACACTTATAGTCACATCGTTCCCCTAATTAGTCCGACTGAACCATGTTTGAAATGATTAGAGAAAAAAGCAAAAAGCCCCTTTGCAACGGTGACCTTGTTACAAAAGGAGCTTGCATGAAATGACCACAAAAAAATATGTTACAGCAGTTTGGAAAATTGCTTCGCTTGTGCTTCTAGCTCTTTCGACGAGCGGTTAAAATTCTTAAAATCATCTACCGTATAGTGAACGAGCTTTTGCCCTTCTCCCATCTGGGATTGAACAGCTTGTGTACCTTCACTTATCGCATGAATGTTCGTCGTAATCTTTTCAGCTGTATCACGAATTTCAATAATGGACTGATCAACATGATTCGATAACTTACGTACTTCATCGGCAACGACACTGAAACCACGACCATGTTCGCCAGCACGCGCCGCTTCAATGGCTGCATTTAATGCGAGCAGATTCGTCTGGGAGGCAATTTTGCGAACGGTCTCTACAACCTCACCAATGGAGCGTGCCTCTTTTTGTAAATCATGAAGCATCTCGGTATTTTGCTTCGATACGTTTGTTATTTGGTCAATTGCAGCTAATAAGGACTCTGAACGTTCAATTCCTTCCTCTGCATTGTCATTCAACGTACTGGACATGTCTTCTAAGTGAGTGGCGACCTCTGAGAGCGTGTTAAACCGTTCCGTAATATTCGTCGCAACCTTGAATACACCTATGATCTCTGTATGGGCGTCGTTGTAAATTGGCATGTAGGTCGCCTCGAGCCAGACCCGTTCGCCAGCTTTATTGCGCCGCTCTACTTTATCTTGAAAGCTTTCCCCCGAAAATAGACTTTGCCAAAAGCGGTTGTATTCATGACTCTTCGAAAAATCATCAAAGCATAACGCGTTATGAGGCATGTTCATCAGCTCTGAACGCTTATAGCCGAATGTTTCTGAGAATACATCATTTACATAGGCAATCCGGCGATCCCGATCGAACCGTACCATTGATAAATTCTCCTCTAATGCTTTGACAACATGCTGATCCGTAACGGCCTCGCCTGTTTTGAACCGTGATATATGCATATGTGTATCCCCCTTGATTGCTAAACATCGGTGATCGACGCGTGAATGTCTCGCACACGAATCTAGTTCTTTATACCCTCATATTATATATGAGAAACCTCGTAATCGTTTTAAATGATAAGACGTTTTTATGACAGCATGATAAGACATAAACTTTAACGAAGTGACAAACAAACAAGACGCTCTCTCCAGAAATATCTGCTTCATCAAAAAAACCTCTCATGTGAAATGACGTTCACATAAGAGGTTTACTGGACGTTCTATTAGTTAAAGTTATAAGCTGTAACGATTTTTTCTCTATCTGTCGTTTGATCATTAAAGTATTCATATAGGCAAATTCCTAAATATGAACCAGATACATTGTAGACATTCGTATAGCCTAAATGCTGCAACGCCATAACTGCATTGTAGCTGCGTTGTCCTGAACGGCAGTGTACATACACTGGGCGATCAGTTGGAATTTCATCTAAACGTTGTCTGAATTCGCTTAATGGAATGTTTACAGCATTGACCAAGTGACCTGCTTCATATTCATGCTTTTCACGCGCATCCATAATAAATGCGTTGCTTTCAACTAATTCACGGACTTTAGATACAGGTACTTGCTTGAAATGACCATCCAATAAATTCAAAGATACGAGCGCTGCAAAGTTAACAGCATCTTTTGCTGTACCGAACATTGGTGAATAGCATAATTCAAGCTCTTTAAGATCTTCAAGCGTACCGCCCATCATAATCATAGTTGCAATAATATCAACACGCTTGTCAACATTACCTTTACCAATACCTTGCGCACCTAAGATTCGGCCTGTTGGATATTCATAAAGCAATTTGAAATGAAGTGGATTGCTTTCAGGCATTAAGCCGACTTTATCACCAGGGATAATATAGACAAAGTCATATTGAATACCAGCTGCTTGTGCTTCTTTTTCATTTAATCCTGTTGCAGCTGCATTCAAATCAAATATATGAATACATGATGATCCGATTACACCTGTATGACGATGTGGACGACCATAAATATGGTCAGCTGCTGCTCTAGCCTGACGTTGAGCAGGTCCAGCCATAGCCAAACGTGTAGGCTGATGTGTGATTTGGTGATACACTTCAACTGCATCGCCAACAGCATATATATCTTTGTCATTCGTCAAGTAGTTATGGTCAACTTTAATACCGCCTGTTACGCCAATTTCAAGACCAGCGTCTTTTGCCAATGTCGTTTCTGGTTCAACACCGATTGCCATAACGACAGCTTGTGCCTTCACTTGACGACCTGATTGAAGCTCAATCACATCATCGCCAACTTTTGAAAGGCCATCACTTAAAATGAGCTGGATACCTTTATCTAAAAGCTCTTTATGGAGAATTTGTGCCATATCATAGTCAAATGGTGCCATAATTTGATCGGCAAACTCAACTAACGTTACATTCAAGCCTGCTAAACGGAGGTTTTCAGCGACTTCTACACCGATGAACCCACCACCGATAACAGCAATGTCTTCTACGTTATGTTCTTTAATATAAAGATCGATCTTGCTAATATCGACAACGTTTCTTACCGTAAAGACATTAGAGTTGTGAATACCTTCAAGCTCAGGAACGATCGGATTTGCACCTGGAGATAGCACTAACTTATCATAATGCTCATCATATACTTCGTTTGTCATCACATTTTTAATCGTAATCGCCTTTTCACTCGGCTTAATTTCTACGACTTCACTATTGACACGTGCTTCGATATTGTATTGATTTTTAAATTGAGCAGGATTCATTAGAACTAAATCATCACTATTTGGCACAATACCGCTGAGATGGAAAGGGAGTGCACAATTCGAAAATGACACATGAGGGCCTCTTTCAAACATAATAACCTCTGCGGATTCATCAATTCTTCTAACTCTTGCAGCAGTCGATGCGCCACCTGCGACGCCACCAATGACTAATATTCTTTTACTCATTTTATAATCCTCCTGATTGTTGTATTTAAATTTATGATTTATGTCTATTTGGTGGAATAATGTTGAGTTTTCCTTCAAACAGCTTCAAACCTACGATACCGCCAAGTACAAGTGCAACCATAAAGACCCAGCCTGCTAATGAAAAATTACAGATTGCTGAGAATAAAGCACCGATGTTACAGCCACTTGCGACCCTTGCACCAAATCCCATCATCAAGCCACCAACAGCATAAATTAAGACGTCCTTAGTGGAATACTTGAAGTTAAACTTGAATCTACCAGCGAGAAGCAATGCAATGGTTGAACCAAAAACAATACCAATATTTCGCACAGTTCCATTGTGATTCAGCAAGCCATTATTAACATCCTCCACGATTTTCGTGTAAGCTGGCGAGCTAAAGTCGAAACCAAAGTTTTGCAAGAATGCGACACTCCATCTTGAAAATGCAGATGTTACACCCCAGCTTGATCCTGTTGTATTAACGATGAATATAAACATCGCAGCTAATAAAATACCGCCTGTTAAAAAGCTCCAACGTTCTACAAAAAACTTATGATACGTTTCGTAGCTTAAAAATTTATATTCTTTTTTAGGCTCGATTGCTTTTTCTTCATCGGAAAATAATTCTTCCTCGTAAAAGCCTTCTTTTTTTCGAAATGCCTCATATTTATTCACTAAAATATAAAGTAAAAGTAATACGAGAAGCGAAATGAGCAAAGCGCCAACGTATCCAAACACATCTGGTAAATACATCGTCGTACTGAAAGCGCCAAGAGGGGATTCAAGAATTTGATACTTCACTAATTCCCCAGGTGCTGTTCCGAGAACAAAGAATGGCAGCACGATCATCGCGCGTGTTGCGCCTTCACCCATATCTGTCAATGTACCGGATGCACATGCACCAGCCATCATCATACCAATACCAAAGATAAAGCCCCCAATAACGGTCGCAATGCTCAAAAGTTTAACCGACTTCGAGCCAGGAATAATTGCATCCCCTGCTTCAGCCATAAATGCTGGTACCGCACCATTTGCGGCAGCATACCAATGAATTCCGATCATACCGACCATCGTAATTGCAAACATAATTAAAAGTGCTCTTGATAAGCCACCATATCCTGTTACATAAATCTTCTTAACACCACCGGCAAAGCCGAATGTTGCACGTGTCAAAATATAACCTAATGCCACACCCGTCAATAAATACAACGTTAATTTTTGGCTCGAGTGACTAAGAAACATTCCAAAGTAGCCAACGAATGCGATAATAATTAAACCGATAAAGGCCTGAGTCCAAAGAGCATTCGAGTGGAGCTTCGGATTCTTAATCGCTGGTTGTTGAGTTGCCATTAAATAATCCCTCCTACATTTAAGTATGTGAAATATTTCACATTATTATCGTAGCTTTTATGATGGTCGATCTCAATGTTCATAATGAACAAACCACAAATTTATTTTTGTTTCTTTGTGAAAAACTTCACAATAATTGGTTTATCTTGGAAATCGTTTAGTGGTAAACATTATTAAGACGATTACAACCCAAAATAGGTGTATTACGTTCGGAGAAATATGATCCGTCATTCTATATCTGATGGCGTATAACAATGTGTGGTTTTAAAAGTGGCGTGCAGATTTACGACACAATTAACAAAGACTACCAGCCTTAAATGGGCTGCTAGTCTTCGTCTTTAATCAATGGTCATTTGTTTAAATTAGTTAACTCTTGTATTACAAGTTCCTGTTTTTATAACTGATAAGGCTGCATTTAATCCGCCCTCAACTAAGTTTTTAACAGCAATATCTGTGTAATAAGCAATGTGCGGCGTTAGGATCACATCTTGACGTGTCAATAATTCTGATAATACTGGATCCGTAATGTCTTTGTCACGGAAGTCTTTAGGGAAATAGGTGCTTTCATATTCATACGTATCTAATGCCGCACCTGAGATTTTCCCACTATCTAATGCATTGATTAAGGCCTTTGTATCAACAACCGAGCCTCTTGCTGTATTGATTAGGACTGCGTTATCTTTGAATTTGTTGAACATCTCTTCATTAAATAGGTGATAATTATCCTCTGTCGCAGGCATATGCAAAGAAACGATATCTGCATTTGCGATGGCGTCTTCAACACTATCCTTATATTCAAGGTATTGCTTAGCATCCTCATTTGGGTATACGTCATAGCCGACAACTTTGGAGCCAAAGCCTTTAAAAATTTGCGCCGCTATTTGGCCGATACGTCCAGTACCAATAATCGCAACCTCTAAGCTCTTCACTTCTCTACCCATTATGACCTTTTCCCATCTGAAGTCCTTCTCAGATACTCTTTGATCAATTAAATGCGTATTGCGTAATAATTGGAGCGCTGCAGTAACAGCATACTCAGCAATCGAATTTGGTGAATAGCTTGGCACATTTGATATGATAATGTTGTTTTCTGATGCTTTTTCAAGGTTATACATATCGAACCCAGCGCTGCGCTGTGCAATTTGCTTAATACCTAATTGATTTAAACGTTCATAAATACCATCATCAAGCTTACCTGTTTGCTGCGTTGACACACCGTCAAAGCCCTGTAATTGCTCCGTAGCTTCAACTGTTAATATGTCATCAGACATGGTAATCTCAACATCATTTTCTTTTGCCCATTCGCGTGCAATATCTTTTTCGTGTTCACGAACACCAAACATCATGATTTTTGTCATTTTTCATTCTCACCTTCATTAAATTTAAATACGGATGGATCATAGAGCTTAAGCACTTTCGTACATAAGTTGTGAATAATAAATGCCGCAATAAATGGTACGACGAAGTACACGAAAATCAAAATGATGATATTGATTGCGATGTTTCCATCCATAAACTTAAGCGCATTGATTGGACCAACTAAGCCCGAATAACCAAATCCTGCAGACTCTTTTGTTCCCTCAATTCCAAAGAAGCTCCCTACAATAGCGGTCACGACTGCTGTTAAGGCGATTGGAACAGATATGATTGGATACCTTAGTAAGTTAGGCATCATCATTTTCATGGCACCTAGAAATACGGCAAGCGGAACACCTTTATCATTCACTTTATATGTTCCAACAACAAGCATGCACGCTGATGCGGCAATACCGACATTCGCAGCACCTGACGCTAAGCCCGTGATACCTATGGCCATTGAAATCGCTACTGTAGAAATCGGTGAAACAATGATGATGCTAAAGGCAATTGCAATGAGAATATACATAATAAATGGTTGTAATGTCGTAAAGCTGTTAATAACTTGTCCGATTGCAGTTGTGACTAATTTTACGTAAGGTAATATAATGATCCCGATAAAACCTGCAGCGCCACCAGCAATAATTGGTAACAAGATAATCGTAAGGCTCTTAAGTCTATCCCCAATGATCATAATGATGATGACAGCGATAGAAGCTGTAATCATCGTATTAATCAAATCACCGATACCTGTCAGAACCCACTTATTCTCAAGGAAGGCAGCCGCTCCACTTCCGACAAATGAAGCTGTACCAACAATAACGGTCTGGAGTGGGTTTAACTTAAATTGCATGGCGATTAAAACACCGACAATAACCGGTATTGTAAATTGAATACCTACAACAACACTGTTCAAAGTCGCAAAGATCTCATGGTACTGGGAGAGAAATTTAAATAATTCACCTAAAATAGCGTTAGGAATTAACCCAACAACGATCCCCATTGCAACCCCTGCTAATACTTTATTAATAAATGTCTTCACACTTACTTTTTCCATTTAATTCACTCCTTTATCATTACATAACAATTCCTAGTGTTAATTTGTGAAAGGTTGAGCATAATAACTTCTTATAATATCCGCTCTTCAGCTAATAATTTATATTTTGTAGACACTATCTAGGTACTCTCACCGAAATTGATTCTTGTTTTTAGCACCCTTATCTTTTTCGATATGCCACGTATTTATTCATTAAAAATATAAATTAAACATAGAGCAGGAAGTAATTGTAAACCCTCTACACCGTTATGATGCTCAAAAGTAAAACCCGAAATAGAGTTCGCAATAATAGCAGTTTCTTCTTCGTATCTTTCGCAACTCAATATCATTGAAAATCCCATCATAATAGGGCATTTTAATTAAAAACATCTTATAAGTGCTCGTGAAATACATACACATTACGTTACGACAATCTTCTTAACCTGCTGACAAAAAACGAAAGTTCCGCGCGTCAAACGATCTTTAATGCCTAGATTAATTTTAAACCCGAGTGACTAAAACCGTATCGGGTTAAGCAACGATTGATAACATTATTAAACCGGTGAATGCCTGGCTTTCCAGAGCATTTGTAAGGAGGTGAGATTTTTTAACCACTGGGTATGAGCACCCGATGACGAATTCCTCTGCGGTTTTATATGTGAAATATTTCACATTCAAATGGTAATATAAAATTGTATTCAGCTCAATGTTCATAATCAACAAATGATGAATTTATATTTGGCTAATTTGTGATTTATATCACATAAATTGGTTCATATTGGAATAAATTATGTTGTTACTTCCTTATGTGTTTAAACTTACCATTTATACAGGCATAAATTGGTTAATAAAAAAAGAGAGCCTGCAACCCACTTGCAGACTTTCTCTTAATATCGCTTCTATAATTGGTGTGCGAGATGATTGCCTAATACTGTTCTGCAGCAATCGCATCTGCTTTTGTCGGGTGTACTGTTCCGAACGGATGCTCAGGTGGGGCGTAAATCGAATAGAGCTTGAGTGGTGTGTTACCGGTATTGATGATGTTATGCCACTTTCCAGCAGGGACCATGATCGCATCATCATCACCGACATTCGCCTCAAACGTTAAATTATCTTTCCGATCACCCATACGGGTCATTCCTTGCCCTTCTTCAATACGGATAAATTGGTCAACGTCTGGATGAATTTCTAATCCGATGTCTTCTCCTGGGTTAATGCTCATTAACGTCACCTGTAAATGCTTACCAGTCCATACCGCGATTCTGAAGAGGTCATTTTCCGTCGTTGCCTCTTCAATATTAACGACGAACGGGCGGCCACCATAATCCTTTAATTGCATGTCATTGTAATAATCCTGCATATGATAAGCGGGACGATAGGCACCACATGAACACCTCGTCATTTGCTGTTGTTGATGAGGCACGAACTGCGGTTGGTTCGGAAACTGTGTAGGCTGGGGTTGCATTGGCATCGTTTGATAAGGATTGCCATACATATATGGATCGTACAAATCTCTCATTCCTTTCTCTTTAGCGTCACCATATTGTATGTAAGCTAGGCTGGGAATGTGTCCTGTGTGGTGAGGGGGGCAGGCTCAAAACCTCGGACAAATTTGTGAACGTATTGATTTTAGTATTTACTGAACATCGTTTTCACCATATACTTAAGTGAGAATGATTTTCATTATTATAATAGGGGTCATAACTATGCATATACATGAATTGAACATTGGTGAAACTGCAAAAATCATTGATCTCAGCCATGCTCAAGACATTATTCAAAAACGATTGAAGCAGTTTGGGATTCATGAGCAGGCGGAAATTCGTGTTAAAAACAAACTGTTATTTGGCGGTCCATGCATCATTAATTGTAACGGTCAATGCATTAGCCTGAGAAAGAAGGATGCGTGCTGCATTAAGGTGGCGCGTATATGAGGCTGGCGTTAATTGGTAATCCGAATACAGGCAAAACGTCTCTGTTTAACGCGTTAACAGGGTCGTATGAATATGTCGGGAATTGGAGCGGTGTCACCGTTGAGAAAAAAATCGGGACATTACGAGGTAGCCATGGTCATTTAATCGATCTCCCAGGCGTATACACGTTAAACCCTATCTCGAGAGATGAAGCGGTTGTCTCACAATTTTTACTAGAGGAATCGTTTGATGGCATCGTAAACATTGTAGATGCCTCGCAATTAAAACGAAACCTTCAGCTGACCATACAGCTATTGGAATATGGTAAACCAGTCATGATGGCCCTAAACATGACAGATGTTGCAGAGAGCAGAGGGATACACGTTGATGCGCAAGAGTTAGCCAAGACGCTCGGTATAAACGTCGTCCCAATTGTCGCCCGTTCGGGAAAAGGTGTCGAGCACCTTTCAAACGAGATCACACAGTTTGGCCATGAGACGCCAGCGTTCAGCTTACATTACGGAACGACAATTGAAAAAGCAATATCAGATTTTATCGCACTTATTCCAGACCAAGCACATTATAAACGGTGGTTGGCATTACAATATTTAGAAGGCAATCCCCAGGTTGAAGCATATGTATCACAATTCAATATCGACACCGAGCTCAAGCACATTGTAGAAGCAACGAATACGCAATTACAGACGGACACGCAACAGTCTGTACAAAACGCCATCTACCGCACGCGAGAAGCTTATATCCAAGACGTATTAGAGCAAGTCATTCAAGCACCGGTATCCGAGCATAAGACGTTAACCGATAAGCTTGATCTCATCCTAACAAATCGCATTTTAGGCATCCCAATTTTTCTCGGACTTTTATACATCATCTTCATGCTGACCTTTGATTGGGTTGGTTTCCCTATATCGGATTGGCTGGACACCTTCTTTGCAGGACCATTAACGGCCTGGACAGAAGCCGTTCTACAATCAATCGGGGCGCATGACTTTATTCAAGCACTCATTTTACAAGGGATTATTGGTGGCGTCGGAAGTGTCTTAGTCTTTGTACCGCAAATCTTTATTTTGTTTTTCTTTATCTCATTACTCGAGGACTCTGGCTACATGGCCCGTGTCGCAACTGTCATGGATCGCATTATGCAAAGCATTGGGCTTAATGGAAAAGCATTCATCCCAATGATCATCGGCTTCGGCTGTAATGTGCCAGCCGTCATGGCCGCGCGCACCGTCGAACACCCTAAAGAACGGTTATTGACCATTCTCGTGACACCTTTAATGTCCTGTTCAGCACGACTTCCGATTTACGCTTTGTTTGCCAGCGCATTCTTTTCACAGCATCAAGCGCTCGTCGTGTTATCACTTTACGTCCTTGGTGTCGTATTAGCGCTCATTTTAGCAAAGCTTTTATCCAAAACGGTGCTCCAAAACGAGCAATCCTTTTTCATTATCGAGCTTCCACCCTATCGCCTACCGCAATGGATGACATTATGGAGAAGTACGTGGGATAAAGGGAAGGGCTTTTTACGTAAAGCTGGAACATTTATTTTCGCGGGATCTGTGTTCATTTGGCTCCTATCGTACACAGGACCAGGTGGCTTTGACGTTGCGATGGATGATAGCTTCCTAGCAATGATTGGCGGCTTGTTTGCGCCACTGCTCGTCCCCCTTGGATTCGGCACATGGCAAGCAGGTGCCGCATTAATGACCGGATTTTTAGCCAAAGAAGTCGTCGTATCCACGATGGGTATTATTTATGGAACACCAGAATCAGGCCTACAGGATGTCTTGCATCAAACCTTCGACCCCATTGCTGCGTACAGCTTTATGGTGTTTATTTTAATTTATATCCCGTGCTTATCGACCGTTGCCGTGATCAATAAAGAAACACACTCAAAAAAGTGGACGCTATTCAGCGTCGCTTACGCCTTAATCCTTGCTTATATTCTGTCACTCCTCATTTATCAAGTCGGGCAGTTTATAGTCGGGTAACTCTCACAGAAAAAGGAGCTGTCACTCATGCTCGCAAGCTGGATCATTGGCCTACTCATATTTGGATACGCTGGCTTTATGCTCTTTCGCCACATCAAGCAAAGTAAAAAAGGTAAATGTGCGACGTGTGCCTTAAAGGATAGCTGTTCAACAAAAGAATATTCTTGCTGTACAGGTGTGAACACATCTGAAGAGACGGTCATAGAAAAGACCGTACGAAAATAGCTGATATCAAAAAGTGCCAGACCTCAACCCAATATACACTTGGTTGGTGTCTGGCACTTTTGTTATGTATGGTATTTATTTGGCTGGCATACATTTAGCTGGGTCTAGATCCGTTCCTTCGATAACTATGGCAGTGAGACCGTTATCTGTTTTTGTCTCATGCCATTCATTCTGCTCCCAAAACACCGCATCACCAGATCGAACCTCAACATATTCCCCTCTTTCACCACGTACAAGGCCTTGTCCACTTATAACGAGCAGTAGCTGAGGTACAACCGCTTGATGATAACCGACAATGTCATTTTTATCTAAATACATACACCCTATTTGAGTCGCATGATTCGTTTGCATAATCCGTGACATAATAAAATTCGATTCATGTTCGGTCACCCTACATCCACTGTCTTTGGCAAATGTAAAAAATCGCATGATGAACCTCCTTTGTAAATTTTGATAAGAAATGCAAAATCAAAACAGATCATTTTTTTGGTATTTCTGAGTGATATAATGGATTTATATAGAAACAAGCGTTCGTATATGTTATGATGATACTTACAATAGATTGGCTTCGCATGAGGGGTTACGGCACACATTACCTTCTAGGGTATTTCCTATGAAGGGAGGTGATGCCTATGGATATGAACGATGTGTTAACGCTGATGATTTCTTTCGGCATGTTAATCGCATTTATCATGTCCGACAATGAGAAAAGCGGAAGCGCCCGTTCAGCAACGTACAAACTGGAGTTCACCGATGGAGATAAAGGAAACACAGCGACCGACTTAAGGAGCTGATGTTGACTTATCGTACGGAGGTGAGCGAAGTTTGCTAGTTGCTGGGCGCTGGAGCTAGACATGGCTTACGTGACATACGAGATAACTATGGATAAACTATCTCATTATTAAAGCATTAAATGAAAAGTGATCCCTCATGTGTGCTAAGCAGGCGCGCTGAGGGATCTCTTCCTTAATGTGTGCCTTCCCCTCCTGATGGGGTTGGTCTATTGGAACCGTTCCATGTTCATACCATGGGACGGTTTTTAATATTGTATACAATTTAACACCTTATATGTGCACTATATCATGATTTGGCATGTTGTAAAACAATTTTTATGGCCAGAGTCACATGCAATCATGAAAAAATTTCCAATGAAATCACCTATAATATATAGAAACAAGCGTTCGTGTATGTTATGATGATACTTACAATAGATTGGCTTCGCATGAGGGTTACGGCACACATTACCTTCTAGGATATTTCCTATGAAGGGAGGTGATGCCTATGGATATGAACGATGTGTTAACGCTGATGATTTCTTTCGGCATGTTAATCGCATTTATCATGTCCGACAGAAATGAAAAGTGATCCCTCATGCGCTCGCAAGGCCCTTTGAGGAATCACTCCCTTAATGTGTGCCTTCCCCTCTTGATGGGGTTGGTCTATTGGAACCGTTCCATGTTCATACCCTGGGACGGTTTTTAATATTGTATACAATATAGCACCTTATATGTACACTATATCATGATTTGACCTGTTGTAAAGTGATTGAATAGGTCTTCACGTAAAACCCGCAAAGTTGACTAAATTATTCGCACTAATGATTTACATGTTCGACAGAAATGAAAAGTGATCCCTCATGTGTGCTAGCCAGGCGCGCTGAGGGATCTCTTCCTTAATGTGTGCCTCCCCCTCTTGATAGGGTTGGTCTATTGGAACCGTTCCATGTTCGCAGCATGGCACGATTCTTAATATTGTATATAATATATCATGATTTGGCCTATTGTAAACTCATATATCCAAGCAGACATACTGATAAGTAAATGTACAATCCAACATAGGTTCACCCTTTGGCCTTACAATGTACCAGCCTTAATACTCAATAACAAATAAGGTTGTCTTTTCGCCTAATTTAAATGAGATAGCAAATCCTCCAATTATGTGTAAGGTCAGTTTTACCTTACTTCAACAAAGCTACCCTTTAGTGAAACACCTCAGTTTAATTTAAAATTTAACACGCTTTGACCTTTAAGGTTTTCTCCATCTTTCCATAAGAATTGAACGGCATATTGTTTTCCAATTTCTTTTTCACCAATTCGTATGTTTAACGTAAAACCATCCGTGTTGATAGGTTCTTTACTGATTTCTTCTCCTGAGCCGTCTACATAAATTAAGTTCACTTCGGATGGTGCTGGTTCCATAGTTCCCCACTCAATTAAGAGGCGGTCACCGACTTCTACATCACCAGAGTGAATGTCGGGGTAATTATACGTCCTGTCATCATCACAATCATTCCAGCATACTTCTTCATAAATATAATCAAATGCTATGTTTGATCCATCAGGATTTATTTTCTGTACCGAAGGGGTTTCTGTAGGAAATTTTTCATATTCTTCATCCTCATGTTGTTCTTCTGTTTTCGATACAACGCCATCATTTTGCATGTCATTCTCTGATTCGTTTGGCTGTTTTCCCTCTTTTTGTTCTCCTTCTTCACAAGCTGATAAGATTAGGGCCATTGATACGATCACTGTAAACATGAGACTTATTTTTTTCATTTTCTCCCCCTTATATAGACACGAGAATTTATGGGTGTCAGAAACGTTGTTGTCTATATCGTGAAACGAGATAATCTAAGTGTATCACGTTTTTCTAAATATTTCACCAAATCGATTACCAAATAAAAGCCAGACACTGTTGCAACTGAACAATCATTGTTGCACGTGTCTGGCATATCTTTTTAATGAACCAATTCTTTTTTACTTAAGCCTAAAACCTCGGCTGTTGAGGCATGGATTTCATCAAAAAGGGTTGGGTGATCGACGAGCGACACCCCGTATGATGGAACCATTTCCTTTATCTTCGGCTTCCATCCCGGCATGTGGTCAGGGAAGCATCTATTCAGCACGTCGATCATGACGTGGACCGCCGTTGATGCGCCTGGTGACGCGCCGAGTAGCGCCGCAATTGACCCGTCCTCAGAGCTGACGACTTCCGTCCCAAATTGGAGCGTGCCTTTTCCGCCATCCTCTGTATCTTTAATGACTTGCACACGCTGACCGGCTGTTACAACATCCCAATCCTCAGCCTTGGCATTCGGAATGAATTGACGTAGCTCTTCCATCCGCTTTTCACTCGACAGCATGACCTGCTGGATAAGATACTTGGTCAGCTTCATTTCCTTCATACCGGCAGACATCATCGTGACGACGTTATTCGGCTTCACAGAACCGATTAAGTCCATGTTTGACCCCGTCTTTAAAAACTTTGGTGAAAAACCAGCAAACGGGCCAAATAATAACGTCTTCTTGCCCTCGATATACCGTGTATCAAGATGTGGGACTGACATCGGAGGCGCACCGACCTTGGCTTTTCCGTAAACTTTTGCGCCATGCTTTTCAACAATGTCAGGGTTCGTACATACCATAAAGAGCCCACTCACTGGAAAGCCGCCAATATGCTTCGCTTCAGGGATGCCCGTTTTTTGCAGCAACGGCAACGCCCCTCCGCCAGCGCCAACAAACACAAAGTCTGCGTTTCTGTATTCGAGCTTCTCATGCTCATGGTCAAACACCTTGACTTCCCACGTACCATCGTCATTTCGTTTAATGTCATCAACCTTATGATTATAATTAATGTCAACATGTTGTTCCTGTAAATAATTAAACAACAAGCGTGTTAACTCACCAAAGTTAACATCCGTCCCCGAATCGATTTTAGTTGCCGCGATCGGTTCATCACATGTACGTCCGTCCATTATAAGCGGCATCCATTCCTTTAGCGTCTCAGGATCCTCAGAATAAGACATACCTTTAAACAGCGGATTTTCTGAAAGCGCGTCATAGCGTTTCTTCAAAAAGCGCACGTTATCCCCACCATATACGAGGCTAATATGTGGCAATGGCATGATAAATTTTTCCGGATCAGGCAAGAGACCACGGTTCACTAAGTAAGCCCAGAATTGCCGTGACAGCTGAAATTGCTCATTAATGGTCGTCGCTTTGCTCGTATCCATCGACCCATCAGGCTTTTCCGTCGTATAATTCAACTCACATAATGCCGCATGACCCGTCCCCGCATTATTCCATTCATTCGAACTCTCTTTCCCCGGTTGATCAAGCTTCTCGTAAACTGTGATCTGCCAATCCGGCGCGAGTTCCTTCAGCATCGATGCTAACGTCGCACTCATAACCCCAGCACCAATCATAATCACACTTTTTTTATTCTTTAAGTCGCTCATGATAACCTCACCTTCCCCTATGTATGCACGATTAGCGCCACTGTAAAAAACGCTAAATGCGCCATCCTCTAGCTTCAAAACGCTTATACATGCACAATTCCCCTAATTGTTAACGCTCTCTTTTGTAATCGACCATCTGCATTTATATATAGATACCTTTTATTATATCATTTTAACGTCAGATAAATGGAAATTAAGCATAAAAAAGAATTTTTCCGTTCCGGAGCGTCTGTGATGTGTATGGAAAACAGCCTCCCTTACGATTATAGTATGCGAGTACAGTTTAATTGGTGTGGAGAGCGTGTGGTGGAGTGTTATCATACAGCAATTCTGCTCATTTTTGGGGTATTACAAAAAGAGTATCACGCTAAATCTGTCTCCGAAGCATTGTTCAAAAATCATATTGATGATCTCGATGCTCTGGATGATCCCTCTGATTACCGTAAATGGAGCAACTTAGAAGAAGAAAAAAAAGAACTCCTTAATGAGCTGATTGGAGGTTCGACGATTGACTAGACGACATACAACCAGCTCTAACCTTCTCCCAGCAGATATAGATGATATTTTAGATCATTATAATGACATCCTGCAGTCATATCAGAACCTCCACGAGAAAAACTCTATATATGGATCATTTAAACGAACAAAAACAAAACTAGACGTTTTATTCCCTTTAAAACAACATTGAAGAATATCGACCTTAAACTATAATGATATTAAGTAACACCAAAAAGCCACACAAACTTGCATGTGGCTCATATTATATATTTAAGTTTTTCCTATTTAATTCCCGATAAATGAATTAAATACGCCTTAATCTAGTACCAACTCCATCATTCTTTCCTCGTCTTCTATAACGCCTGTATAGCGTAATCCGTAGTCTTGATACATTTTCGAGGGAGCAGGGTTATCAATTCGATGCGACAATTCTATTTTTGTAGCACCTTCTTTTTTCAAGTATTCAATAGCTACCCAAGTGCCTTTTTACCGTAACCCTTTTTCTGATACTGCTCATCTATCATCATTCGGCAAATTTCGTAACAAGGCTCTTCCTTATCAATGATAAACAAGATAAACCCAACGGGTGTTTTGTCATTGTAAATTAGAAAAGGCTTTAGCTTTAGATCGTTGCCAAAGACGTACGCTTTCTAGTAGGGGCACGAACAATACTTAAGCTATATGCGCTAAGGAATAACGCCGTCACTTTCGGTTTAATATAAACACCGCACCACCATATCCCAATATGCACCAAATCATCAGCTTCACATAATGACCCAACCCAACATCAAAGGTGGACGACGCTAAAGCGGCACGCATGATTTCAGACATCGAATAAATCGGCAGAACCTCATGAAGCATTTGCAGCCATTCGGGTAGACGCTCCATTGGAAAATTGACTGGTGAAAACATTAACGCACCGAATACGACAACTTGAGAAATAGCGAGTGAAGCTACTGGAGACAGGAGATAGGAAAATCCGTACCCAACGCCAATAGACGTCAAAGCAATAAGAAGAATTGCTGGAATGACTGTCCAAGAAATATCATAACCTGGGCTAAACATTAAATGGGCAACAACTGTAGCGACAATGATTCCCGGAATGGTAATGAGTAACCATATTGTTGTGTCAGCAGCAAGAATGACAGCACGATTGACCGGCCATGTTCGCATGAAGGCCATATACCCATCTGCTTTTGACGTACCAATTTGTTGAGGTAAAATAACGATTCCTGTAAAAATTAATATGATTGTAGGCGCGCCTGTCGCTAAATACAGGATTGATTGCGTATTCGCATTCGGTATCAGATATGTAAACCCAATCACAATACCTATTGATATCAACATTTGGATAAGTGCCATGAATACTAAAAATCCCGCATTCCGCAAAAACTGCATTTGAAAAACGTACTTGTAATGATTTAATACATTCATTTCGAGTCCACCACCTTTTGAGATGTCAGTTCAATATATACATCTTCTATTGTCGTTGGAGATAAGGAATAATCGATAATCAAGCCTTGATCAACTTGAACCTTTGCCCAGTCAATCGTTGCCAATACATCTGCTTGATCTATGGAGAACATTAATCGAGCACCGTTCCGATGAGAGGATAACGCCCATGTAGGCACCTCCAAATCAGTGAATGCTTGAGCCAAATTAAGCTCTATGCGCAACTGATCACTGACAGCGCGTTTGACTTCAGAAGGCGTTCCTTGGGTTATAAATTTCCCTTGATCAATAATTGCAACACGGTCAACCGCCTTCTCAGCTTCGACGACATTATGTGTCACTAAGATCACTGAAGTTCCGTTCTTCGTTAAGTCTCGTATGACCTGCCAAAGATACCGTCTGCGAACTGGATCAACATCATTCGTCGGTTCATCAAGAATGACCAAGCGTCCCGGCACAACCACCGCCATACAAAACGCAGTTAATCTTTTAGCACCACCAGAAAGCTTCTCCCCCTCAATATTAGCCCATTCCCCCATACTTAAAGCCTCGAACAATGCATCCACCCGTGTTGCATCAAAATGCTTCCCGGCCCGCATTTTTCCCATCAACGTAACGGCTTGCTTTGGCGTCAGAAAACCGAGCGGCACTTGTGATTGCGGCTGGACAGAGCATATCGTTCGTGCACGCACCGGTGAAGCAAGTACTGATTCCCCCAACAAATGAATGTCACCAGAATTAGGCGTCACTAATCCTAAAATTTGGTTCACCAACGTTGTCTTTCCCGCTCCGTTTTGTCCTAATAGCCCAAAAATCTCACCTTCATTAATATGAAATGATAGATTATCATTCACAATGTTTTGTGACTTATTAGAGCCTGTGTAAATCTTCGTTACCCCTTTGACATCAAGTATCATTTTATTTCCCCCTTTTCTTGTTTTGCCATATAAGCATGCTCGATAAAGCTGACCACGTCCTTTGTAATCGGATAAAACACCACGCCTTCTTTTAAGTCACTTAAGGCCGCGGTTAAATTTCCGAGCAACGCTTCATCGTGGCCAAATATCCTTTCCGATATCCAACGTTCAGCCAACTGCCAAGCCTCGTCTGAATACGGGTCAAGGTGCAAATGCTTTTTAATCGTTTCATTAATCTCCGTCCATGCCTTTATGTCTTCCTCACTCATCTGTGCATTCATGTCGATAATCTTTCTCATGTCTTCATCGGTTAAGTATGCTTGATAATCTTGAAAAATGTCCTCAGGATCTTGCTGGTATAGTTTAATCATGCTGAATATCATGGACCAATCTATATCTTTTTCAAACTCAATGGAATAATAGACACCTAAAAGTGTTTGCTCTAGCGTCTTTAACCGCTCCTGCTCCCGTTTAACCATTTCTAACTGCTGTTGAATCGACTGCTGCCATGTTGAAGGCGAATGCTGTAATATGTCTTTAATCTGTTCCAAAGAGAATCCCATGTATTTTAATGCTAGAATTCGTTCTAAACGCATAACATCTTCTTCATCATATAAACGGTGCCCTCCATCCGTTTTTGCAGAAGGCGTAAGCAGTCCAATTTCATCATAATAATCTAGCGTCCTTACCGTTACGCCGGTGTTTTTGGACAATTTCCCAATGGTATACATCGCTTCATCTCCCACTTATTTCCTCCAGTATAAAACAACACGTAACGTGCGTTTCAATAGATAACCAAAAAAAGTTTCAATTTATTTGGTGAACTCCTAAAAACGCAGTCAAATTTAAGCCTTGCTCCGTTTAGAATGTCAGTACCAAAAATCTCAGCTCACAACTCAAAAAAGCCACCTCACTAAGAGATGGCTTTTACAGCGTTTCCTATATCGTTTGCTTTTCTCCAACAAGCACCTTGCTTGAGGATGATTCTGCAAAATGCTTTTTATTGAGCTTAAACATAACCGAAAGTGTTTTAAACTGAATGAAAACGTATGGAACGAGCATGACAAAGTAAACCGGTGAAAACTTCGTCAGGATGCCGTTTTGGACAAATCCCCAATGAATGAAGAACATACCGAGCACCATAAAGGCTACCCCAGGACAAATGAGACCATACGTACCGGCGCTCTTTCCTTGGCCGTGAATCATATCGGCAAAATAGCCAATCTTCTTCAAGACAGAATATCCGACAATCGCAAATACGACTTGAATGGACACTAAGACCGCTAACACGATCAACAATAGTAATGGAGACGGCTTTGCTTCATGTAGTATGTTATGGTTAACGCCCATGAACAATCGCACAAATGTAATACCGAGAATCGTCATAATTGGAATTGCCATCCAAATACTTGGGCTTCCGACTTTATCGATGCCATGCTTAAACATAGCAGCTGTTCCGATAATTAAATGAACAACGAACAATACAATAGCAAGCGTCGCAAAAAATATCGATAGCATGATACCAGTAACAGATACCCATAATGTTTGAGCCATTGCGCCAGGTGCTGCAAAGCCGACTGCAATCATAGCAAACGCAAACACAGCGAGAAGCTGACTAAGGCTGTTGTTTTTTTCAGGATTAAAGCCTTCTTTTGTTAAGAAACGGGTCATATACCCTTTAAAAATCGTTAACGCATAAATACCAACTGCTAAAAATCCGAGTAATGCAAAAGGAAACATATACTCAACGACATTCCAAAGATTTGGCACAAACAACCCTGCAAAAATAAATAGCACATTGATCGACATCGCTAATGTAAGTGGTATGGCCATGAGTGATACAGCAGCATTCGAGTTTTTCAGCTTTTCATATGCAGCTGTCTTTTTATAAGTGCGGTATTCTTTTATATTCCATACCAATAATTGCACATGCTTAAAGCCCATAAAAATAATTGCGAGAACGGCAGTGACGATCAATACTGATACCACAATATTTCCTTCTCCGATCAATGGAAATACGTGTTCAAAGTTTGCCATCGGTCTACCAGGGTGATCCACCATAAACATAAAGTACATATAAAACGATACAGCTAATCCACCGCTTCCTAATGATGCTAAGAAATATAATGGATTATAATTTTGACCTAAATTGTTTTTCATCTTGTTCTATTTCCTCCTTTACATTATACCCTAAGGGGTATTAATGATTATATACGAGGAAGATGGATTAAACAATGCCTTCAAGCACAATTAGGGGAATACCCCTATGTGTATTTAGAGAGGGGTGGATTTTATGTTTTTGTGATTGTGTTAAAAAGACACCATTAAAATAAGACAGACCAAGGTTATATACTATCTCCTTCCTCATTCTATAAAATAACCAGCGTTTAATCATAAAAACTTTATATATTTCAAAGAAAATCATATCTTTTTTATTGGAATTAAATTACAATGGGGACAAATCTATATTTAAGGGGGATTGTATGGAACAGTTTAGGTTTAATCCAAGTGAAAGTGAGATTATTGTAAATGCAATTGTTGAAGGGTATCGAGATTATATTGATCACCGAAAAGATCGGCATCAAACTATGAGAATTAGTTCTGCATTTGCTTGGACAAAAGGCAATTTTATTGAAAACAAAATTGCAGAGGTCAGTGGTGATCTTAATTTAAGTTTCAAAATGGCAAAAGCAGGATTAACATGGGATTACTTACAATTTATTCATGGCGACACTAAGAAACTATTTCTTATTAAAAATGCTGCCTATTTCAACGAAAGCAATTTCTCGCAAGCAATCTTACCAAATAAAAACGAAGGTCATCGTCGCACTTATCTTCATGAGCTCTCAAAAATTAATCAGTCCCTTGAATTTTCAACTATAAGCCCACATTACGAATTTCCTACCGAAAGCAATGAACAATTATCTTTGTTTGTTCCAGAAAAATTCATTAAGAAAGACCTTGATAACTTTAGATCATCCTATAATGAATTTCATATTCTTACTTACAAAATTGATGACGCTTATCAAATATCGGAAATTATGCATTACCTTCCTAATCCTGAAGATAATATAGCCTATAAAGTTGAGGATCTTTCAGAATATATTTCCGGATCAGAGTTAACAGATGAAGAACGAGACATCATTGCTCCACAACAAGACAATGATATAATAGATCCTGCAGCCTTTGATATTGGTATATTGGAGGATGAAGAACGTAACTAAACTGTATGATTTAGGGGGAGCAAAATGTTTATTGGTGAAAACTTAACAAACCTTCGTATCATGCATGGATATTCCCGAAAACAGCTCTCTGACATGCTACATGTAACAGAACAAGCCGTTTGGCAATACGAAAATAATTATACATCACCTAAAATGCAGATTGTAAATCATTTAAAGTCTATCTTTAATGTAAAAAGTAAATATTTTTATAAGCAGGATATGCTAAACCGTTTATTTGAATACGGAAATATACCCGTCATGAACATTGCATACCGGTCTAAAGTGATAAATGTAATCGCTAAAACACAATCCGAGGCTAAACACATGGAATTTTTAGATAGCCTTGTTAACTATTTTTCAGCTCACATGACACTACCCACACAAAAAATCATTCATTTAAGAAATGACGTCGTTCGCTATTTAAATACATCAAGTGACGACAGACAAACACAAATTAACACCATCGCTCACCTTGCACGGCAAAGACTAGGTCTTCGTAATGACACAAATGATCACTTAATGTTTCTAGTTGAAAAAAGTGGGATTTTTGTTTTTGAAAAAGCGATTGGAGAGGACATTGATGCATACAGTGTATGGACGAATCAAGATCGACCTTTCATTATGTTAGGCAACCTAAAGCGTTCAGCTGTACGTCGGAACTTCGATATTGCACATGAGCTCGGCCATTTATTACTTCACTATCAAGTCGAGTTCTCCAATCTAGATCGTCAAGAACATAAAGCGATTGAAAAGGAAGCCAACCAATTTGCAGGGGCGTTTCTTCTACCTAAAGATGAATTCCTAAAAGACATGCAATCAATTGCTCGGGTGACGAATCCCGATGCCTATATCGATTTGAAAACGAAATGGAAAACATCTCTGCAAGTATTAGGGTATCGTGCTGCTTATTTAGGGTATTTAGATAACAAAACGCACCGTAATTTTTATGCGGCGCTTCACAGAAAAGGGTATTTAAAAAGAGAACCTCTTGATGAAACACTTCTTATCCAGAAGCCGCAAAAGATCAAATCAATGATTGATTTAGTCGCTAAACGAGGCTTAATTGATATGCGTAAAATGATTGAAACGGATTGGATGGTGGAAGTCCCATTCTTTCATCAGATAACTGGAATAGAACCTAGCTTCTTCAATCACTACTTGAGACAAGAGCAGAATTTTGAACTCGGTCATGTTATTAACTTATCAGCAGTCACTAAACAGTAATGGTGAGAGGGCTTTTCCAAAAGGGGGCGTTTTGATGAAGGCAACTGATCTATTGATTATGCACTTTGAAGAAATTAGACGTCGGAGCATAAGAGTATGGAAAGCAATACCTGAGGATCACTTAAATTGGAGGCCTGATGAGGACGCTATGACGTGTGCTGAAATCGTGAGGCATGTGTTGCAAGCAGAGTTTCTTTTTCACCAAGTGCTCATTGGAAGAGGTGGCGATGCTTTAGCACAAGTCGATAATCCATTTGAAGCGAAACCATTTATATCAGTAGATGACGAGCTTGAATTTGCACAGCCTTATCATGAAGACTTCTTGAGCTATATTAACACAATAAGCCCCGACGACCTCGAACACGTAGACATCGACCTTCTTGAAGCAGGGGGCTATATCAAAAAGCTTGGCGATATGTTATTACGCATTGCCTATCATGAATCGGTTCACACCGGTCAGTTATTAGACTACATGAGAACAATGGGCATTGACCGACCACAAATTTGGGATTAATCATGCTACCCAGCCTGTGGATCTACCTTTGACACAGGCTTAACCCCCTTGTCCCCAAACGGTTTTAGAAATGAAATGTACCTTTTTTAACCCCTAACATACGCCAGTTCAATAAATTGACGGTATGTCTTCGTTCCTGCTAACGTCCACTTAGAGGCATAAGCTCCTTGAGGGAATAACGGAATGCCGTCTCCTAATAAGACTGGTGCTACAGTCACGATCATTTCATCGATGACACCGGCTTCTAGGCATTGTGCGATCAAGTTGCCCCCGCCGACAATCCAAATATCCTTGCCTGTCTCAGATTTTAACCGCTCGAAAAAGGTGCTTATCGCCTCATCGGTAAACACGACATCATCTGACTGTCTATCCTTTTGTGATGTCCATACGTAGCCTTGTTTTCCAGGATATGGATAGTAACCGTTCGTTTCAGACATGACCCAGTCATATGTTTTTCTCCCCATTACAACAGTATCAACTGTTTCATAGAAAGCACCATAACCGTTGTCCCCTTCACCTTCAACCGTCATTAGCCAGTCTAGTGATTCTTCTTTCGTTGCTATGTAACCATCTAAGCTCTGGGCAATAAACACTTTCACCTTTCGCAACTTAACCGCTCCCATCTTTTAAAATCCTCTTAAGTATATATAATAGCCGAATAAAACCGAAACAAAAAAGGCCAACTCCCGAAAGAATTAGCCCGATACCGTCAACTATTCCTTTAATGGCAACGTTTCATCCATACGTGTATGCGACAGGACACCAGCTATGAAAGGTAAGACCGCGACTAAGCCGATTGCCCAGGTGACACCCATGAAGTCCGCGATAACGCCGGCCAACAATGCGCCAAATGCGTAGCCACTATCGCGCCAAAATCGGTAAACACCCATGGACGATGCCCGCCAGTTCGGAGCGGCGACGTCACCGATAGCCGCTTGTAAGGTCGGATATACCATCGCAGTCCCTAGCCCGAGTAAAATAGCACCGATCACCCATAAAGCAAAGCTATTGACGATTAAAATGAACCATAATGCCACCGCTTGTGTCCACATGCCATACGTGATCAGTTTTTGCCTGCCAATTTGATCACTGAGTACGCCGGTGAATAATTGAAAGAACCCCCACGCAGCCGGATATAGCGCAACGATTGTGCCGATCTCGCCCACACTTAGCCCTACTGTCGTAAAATAAATCGGAAAGAGCCCCCAAGCCATACCATCCTTTAAATTTGTCGCTAAACCCGAAAAGCTGATCGTTGACAGGTTTTTATCCTTCCACGTCGTTAACGCAAAGACCGCTTTTGACGATAGGGCTGCATTGCTTTTCGTCGCTGTTGCATTATGCGCAATTTGGGCCTTAAGGTGCTGCCCGGTGTCTTTAACAACCAACGTTAAAATAATGCCAACGACGACAATCGCAATGCCGATGTAAAATGGCTCTGGTCGTAACGAATAAGCTGAAGCGACATACCCTGAAACAGCCGCTAACAGAGCGACACCTGAGTATCCAGCAAATTCATTTAAGCCGACAGCTGTCCCTCTTTGATTCGCTTTTGCAAGGTCGATCTTCATATTGACGGTCATCGACCACGTTAACCCTTGATTAATCCCTAATAAAATATTCGCAAACACGATCACCCACCATGCATGGGCAAAAATAATTAAGATCGGAACGAATAACCCGATGATCCATCCTGTTAAAAGCACACTTTTACGACTGAATCTGTCGGCGATGTGCCCCGCAAAATAATTGACCACCGCCTTGGAAAACCCAAAGCTTATAATAAACGATAGCGCCGCACTTGTAGACGCTAAACCAAACTGTTCCTCCCCTAATATCGGGAGAACCGTCCGCTCAATTCCGACCATCGACCCGACAAATAAATTCGTAATGACCAATAAAAGAAATTGACCGATATTTTCCTGAATACCAATTTTAGGCTTAATCATCCTTTATCCCCCTGTTTCCAAAACGCCCCATCATCTCTGTCTGGTACGAGTTCTCTTTAATGCTGAGCCTGCCTCCATTCATGAACGCCTGAATGAAGCAAAGATGCCTTGTATCCTTTTGACCGTAAAAGCTCTACCACTTCGGTTGCATACACACAATACGGCCCTCGGCAGTAAGCAACAACTTCCTTGTCTTTAGGTAATGCGTTAAGCTCGTGTTCTATTTCAGATAGCGGGATTGAAATCGCGCTCGGAATATGATCTGTATTGTATTCATCACGCGGTCGCACATCAATTAACGTGACCGTACCTGCCTCCACCTTTTTCTTCACATCCGCAATTGAAACCGTGCCGATTGTGTTCCCTTTTAAAATAAAATCGCCTCGGGCAGCATTAACCTCAGAGAAGCGCTCTTCTGCTGTCTCTCTTAAGGCTAAGACGAGACGCCGCACTTTCGCACTCGCTAATCGATAAATGACGTAATTTTTGTCTTTTCTAAACGTCACCAATTCCGCTTCCAGTAGAGCTTGCAGGTGCTTCGACGTATTGGCAATACTCATCTTCGTTTCCGCTGCCAATGCTTCTACCGACTTCGGCCCTTGCGTCAACAAATCTAATAGCTCCAGCCGCTTAGGACTCGATAACGTCTTGCCAATACGTGCAAACGCACCATATATAAAATCCTTAAATCCTCGAACGTCCATTCTGCACCACCCCCGCGACATATTCAACTAATCGGTTGAATAATATCATTCGCAGCCCACTTTGTAAATTAAAAAGCATGCCCACAACAATTCATGAGGCATGCTTCAACGTTATTCGTATCGCCATCTATTGGCTTCTAACACAATCACACCGCCGCCCTTCGCTCACTCTTTCTGATGCGTCGTGACGACAGGTTCTTGATCATTATTATGGTCGTGTTTCGCTTGTTCCAGCTTATTGATCATATAATCATAGTCAACGTCATCAAGCTTCGGATACGCATCTATTTTTTGCTTCACATCGATGAGCGGTTGAGGCAATTGTTCCTCTTTGTTACTCGTAAAAACAGACGCAATCGTACCAGTCACTAAACCGATCACACCGATCCCCGTTAACATGAGCACGCTCGCAATGATTCTCCCTACCGGTGTTTCTGGAGACAAATCACCATACCCGACCGTCGTCATCGTTACAATCGCCCACCATAGCGCATCGCTATACGATTCAAAGCTCGGTTCGATCATTTTCATCGGCAAAGCACTTAAGAAAAGCAAAACCATAACGATGACGATCAATTTATCAACCTTGTACTTTTTCAAGAATTCGTCAAAGAAGAAGGTACGTCTATTAACAATCATTAATAAACGTAACACCCTAATGATCCTCACGAATCGCGCTGTCCGGAGAATTTGGTCCAGCGGCAGAATCGCAATAAATTCTAACGGCCGACTTTTAAAATACGCCCATTTATTTTCACTGTTAAAAAATCGATATGAGTAGTCCAACACAAATATGCCCCATATAAACCAGTCAAAAACAACGCCTTGTGTTGAGGGCAAATCAAGAACAAGTGATAAAATGACTAATGTGGCTAAGCACAACTCATATATCAATCCAAATGATATTTTTTTCATCAAACCCCTACCTTGTAGAACTAAGAGCTTCATGTCCGAAATTAAAATATATGAATATACTACCAAAAGTTGGGGGCGTTGTAACGGGGGGATTTGTTTTTTCTATTATGTGCCGATCTTTTTTCAAGTGACGGCTCTTGTCGCTGGACTCAAGAACGCCCGCCGAACACCTATGTTTTTAGCAGCATAGTATGTAGAAAAATTGAAGGACGTGATCACTTGAGACGATTTGACCCGAATAAGCTATTTGTAGAATATAGAGAAGGCGTTACGGCGACAGAGCCTATCATCCACCGCCGCTACACACTGACCCATTCTGATGAAACCGGCGATCTTTTTTTAACCATTGGCTTCCGATTTGCCCGCGATAAAATTAACCCGATGCGTGATGAGGTTCTAGGGGAATGGCGATTCACGAATGGGCGCTGTGTCTACCATGTTTATTTGAACGTAGACGGTCCAGCCAATGACCAAGCTTCAATTGCCATTCGGAATACGGTATTCCGGCGAGAATTACCGCTTGCCTTAACAGCCATTCGCTATGGCGATCGACTTTTCTTTTCATCGCACCCAAACCTCGATCATTGCCCGATTGTCGTACACTTTCAATCTACCTATCCCCAATTCAATACGATTGAAAACTGGGGAACGTTTATGGATTATGCATAAGGAAAGCAAGACCTTTTATCGCCCATCACCACTCAACAGTTTTCCGCCTGCTCCGACTACCAACATACAAAAGCAATGGCGCTACTGAGCTTAGTAATACAATTTTCAAAATCTCCGGCAGAAAGCTAATCGAATCTATGATTGAAGAAAAACCGTAATTCAGTGCCATGAGAATCATTAGCGGCAGCTGTCCATTTTCTGCTGTAACACCCGATCCTGCATACATCATAACGTAGCCAATTATGCCGAGACTCATATTGATTATTAGAATAGGCGCAAGTGATTTAAGAAGCACCTGATGCGTCAATGCATTGAGAAATCTCTTTCCTAAAAAAACGTATAAAAACAGTGTAAGGACTGCAATAAAACCATAAATCATATCCCGAGCGACGTCATTCATCATAAGCCCAGGAAACAGACTAAATATGTTCACAACCATAACGACACAGAGACTCATCATGATCTGAATGAACAATGGTCGTCCATATACGAGGAGGCCCGGGCTGTGCAGTTGATTCAAATCACGACCAAGGATGACTGGATTGCCCATTTGTTTAATTGCTTTTTGTTCAGCGACCTCCTCATCTAAGCCCGTTTCCATCCATTTTTGTGTCGTTTGCTGCAGATGAAATTGGAGCTCAGCTTCAACCTTTCGTTTCGCTTTTTTTGACTGAATGTGCTTGCTCACTTCTTTAACAAATGACGTCATCGTTCGCCTCATATATCATCACCCCTCAAATCGTTCCTTTAATACAAATCCCTTACGCTGAGTTTTCTTCTCAGCTCTAAGCAATAATGCCTTTCCTTTTCCACTCGTTTGATAAAACTTCACACCCGAATCATCCCAATAAGCATTTAGATAGCCATCTTGTTCTAAACGATGCAGCAGCGTGTATAGAGCCCCTTCGTTTTGATGGAAAGCTTGAATGCCTCGTGATGTTAAAAGCTGTGTCAAATCAAATCCTGTCGTTGCATTCATAAGAATTTGTAATACAGCTAAAGAAATGCTCTCATCCGTTTCTTTCTGCTTTCTTATCCCTTCATGAACGCGCTGTCGCAGTTCTTCCGAGAAGCTTATTGACTTGAACGTCGAATTCTCCATTGATTGACGTAATTCCCGTAACCTATTCTCCATCCGAAGCATCCTCCAATCTGTCTTTTAAAAGTTCCTTTGCTCTTTTAAGCCGGGTTTTTATCGTATTCTCCTTAGCACCAATGACGTGTGCCATCTCCTTAATCGGTAACTCCTCAAAATAAAAGAGATAGATGACTTCACGATACTTGATTGGTAAATCCAGCACTGAAGCAATTAATTGCTCATCAGCATCCTTTTGAAGTACGGTCTCCTCAACGCGTTCATTATGTGCGTCTGCAGTATCGAACACCTCGTCATGCTCTGACGTGAATACATTTCTGTTGTACCAGCTCTTTAAGTAATCCTTACAATGGTTAATGGCAATGCGCCACAGCCACGTTCTAATTGTCGAGGTCCCTTTAAATGTATGTAATGCGTTATAACATTTTATAAAGATCTCTTGGGTTAAGTCCTCGGCAACATCCTGATCTTTCACATAAGAATATACAAGCTGCAAAATATCCTGTCCGTAATGTGTCATGATGTCATCCATAACCGCTGTCTGATCTTCATTTTCAAAAACATGCGCTGTTATATCTTCCACAACTTGCACCTCCCTTTAAAGATATAGACGAAGCGAGGGATCAATAAGTTTTCCTTTGCTATAGAAAAAACAATGATACAGTCAGAATACTTCAATTCACAACATAAACATTGTTATGTAGTCAACAAACGTCAGATTTAGCTTAAGTCTATTAGTGTTTTATGGTAAAATTGCGAATGAAGAGAACATTTCTTGAGAAAAGGTCTTATATTGATTATAACCGTCACGTTATTTGTTTCGCCTCTTACATCATAGATCAACACCAACATAATTCTACTACACAAGATATAGATTCCGTTACAGAGCCGATGACTCCAGACATACTTATATTAAAACTAAGCAATAAGATTTAGCGGTGATTTTCATGGTTAATACTTTACTACTGTTGGCCTTTCGAGAGTGGTAGCTGTTATATGGATAGCAATGCAATACAGAGGTGTTTGGTAATTTTAATTTAAGTATGAAGTGAGTGATAAAATGTCATTTTTAACTGCTTTAAAAGTAATTCTCGTTATCACAGTTATCGGATTGTATTTGTGGACTTTTCATAGTGGTGAAAACGAAAGCACTGTTGATGCTTCTAAATACGGTACATATATGATTTGTTTACTTGTTTTTGAAGTTGCGGTTATAGTTGTATTCAGTGTGTTGTAAGATGTGAAACAAGATCTTTGAAAGTGGCGTTGCTACTCTTTGTAATACAAGATGTCTGTACAGCAAGTAAGATGAATGGTGCTTGAATACCATTTTTTGAAATAAACACACACTATATGTGGTCTTTATATCAACTGTGAGATTATTTATTTGGAAGGTGGTATTTTAGTTGGATTATGATTTTTATTACGACGTCCCAACAAGACTTACGTCGAACATTGAAATTGATGTGTTCAACAATGAAGGAAAAGTTGTTTACTCTCTCCAAAAATACCATAAAAATGTTTTGCAAAAGCTTTTAGCCTTTCATTTTACAACTTGGTTTATAAATGTGTCATTAAAGGATATGGAGGAAACGATACTTGAAAACGCTGAAGTTATTGGTGTTGCAAAGCGAAAGTGGTTACTAAATGGCTTATCTCGACTCAAAAACGTAACATTAACAGACACGATTAAATTCAAAATGACTGAGCGAAAGTTAGAATTTCATTTTAATGGTAGGCATTATGTAATTTCTAAACAAACAGGTACTCAGCAAACGACTTTATACGAGGAAGCTGAGCCGATTGCTATTATGGAAGAAAGCAGCAAGTTCCCTCCAAGAACAAACGGCATCTCTTTTGTTAAAGAAAGTCGTTTACCAGAGACATCGGCATTGTGTATGCATCACTTATTTGAAATTGGTGTTTAAAATCGTACATATCTCCTTAATGAGTGCGTTTGTTGAAAAAGTCCTCCGAGGCTGAGACCATGAACGTAGAAAATGTTCGCCTGCAGTGAAAAGTAACGGCTTTATAACCGTTTGTATGCTTAAATATACGATACGAGGTGGATTACAATGACTAAACAATATATCGCAGTCACTTATGACATCTGTGAGCACAATAACTTATACGAAGATATGAATGAATATGTTGTAGATGTCTCACATGACATAGGCAAAAAGGTAGAAGAGTTTGCGCGAAAAGACGTAGCTCCTTTAGTGAAAGTTTTCGAGTCCAATACAAGTGACTTTAAATCACTAAAGCTCTACAAAGAATATACATTCAAGACGTATGAATGTGATTGCGATGCGTAATACTGCTCTAACGCCACTTATTCAGCTAACGCTTCACCCTGTGAGCGTTCATAGAAGACTTCAAACATCGTTAGATTACTCACGTAGCCCGTGTATAAATTTCCAAACATGATATTCAGTGTATGCCGGGCTTCCGCTTTACTATTTTTTATCATGCCATAAATAAGGCAACAGCTCATATCTTTTTTCGCACATTTTTCACTATACAGAAAATGGCGGCGCTAAAAAAACGATCCCTAAAACAGCTTCCAGCCATTTTAAGGATCGGATAGAATAGTATGATTTTAAATACCGCGTCACACTTAAGTCCACAAGGAACAAAACACCTCGCCCTTAGCTTTGGGCGGCAGGAGGTGGATTGGACGCTTCCTCCTCTTTTGCTTTATTAAATAACTGCTTGAATTTAGATGATACGCCTAGCAATTTCTGTTGTAAGTCCATTGCCGGCTCGAGGTTACGAATACCCATTTGGTAAGACCGAATCATAATGATTGTGACGATCGGATCGACCAACGCGCGTTTGCATAGCGTTGTTAAGATCAGCGCACCAATCACAGCTAAGACTCCAAGGAAGAACCCTAATTCTGGCGTATCTGCCGAAATGAGCTTTGAAATAAACATTAGCGGAAAGACAAAAACTAAGAAAAGAATAATATTTAATAGAAAGATGAATACAACTGAGCCTGCAGCTGCCTTCAAAATCCCCTTCCAGCTTTGGGCATAAAGCACAACCCCATCAGATGCCGATTTCCAGACGGTCTCTTCTCGTTTTTCACTCTTCCTTAAGAACACATAGCTCATAATGGCCTCATCAACATATCTCAAGCTGATTGACATAACGGCATTGATAATGCCAATAATATTTTTTGATCCAGGGATAAAATCAAACATATTGCCGATACGTATGGTCCATCTTTGAATCTGTCTGACGGCACCGTGCACCATTTTATCTAATACAAAGGCAATATTTGACGTACCAAAATTCGCTGTAACCTGCTCTTTTCCATAGGCCACCATACCTTTTCCTTCTGGTATGCTGCCATTTCGTAACAATTCAACGATAACCGACACATGCCCTATCTTTACCATATATAAGACATATCGTTCTAAAAACCTTAATCCCCCATAAATAACCCCAAATGAAATAATGATGACAAACACAAATGCCCCACCACTTTCACCAAACAACTTTAAAATTAAAAAGCCGATTCCGGTCATAATACCGATGAATATGAGCGCAATGAGACCGAATAATCCATAGATGACAATTCGGGCCAAGATAAATGGAAACGTCTTTTGAATTAATTTCATAATTGATAGATCCAATTAAATGCCTCCTCCTTAATGATTACAGTATTGTAATGCCTCAATAAACAAGCTCGATCATAGGCGAGACAAGCATGTTATTGATCCGCGGGTACTAAATCGCTTCTCTTTTTTGTTCACCACCCTTTTCTTCAGCTTGATCAGACAGTAAATCCCGGATATCAATTAATGCCCCCTGCATCTTGAAAATGACAATGAGCATCTCACAATAGATTCGTATGATGATTGGTCCGATAATCATACCTAAAAACCCAGAAATAATTTCTATAAAACCGGCTGAATCCGATATGATCCCATACCCAATCATGAAAAGCCCTCCAACGATCGATCCAAGAAAGCCGACCCAGAAAACGATTTGGATGAAGATCGGGGTGATCATTTTTTCAAACTTTAAAAACTTACCCATTTCACATCTCTCCTCAGTTGTTTATTCTTCAGATAGAATATTCCGCCTTTTTTCGCCGCCAAATAACGATTGTCTAACCCTTTTTGACCCAAACAACATTATAACGAGTGAAGGTTAAATCAACGTTAAATCAACAAAATGAATTCATTAGGAGAGTGGATAAAATTTGGATTTAATACGACTGAAGACTGTTCGGTGGTGTAAAACGTTGGTGCCAGAAACATTTCCATGTTTCGTCATGAAGGATTATGTAGGAGCGTTGGTGAAGGAAGAGCAGTTGGATTTTCCAAAAAGGGGGGTGGCGCCTATGGATATAATAAGCGTTCTAATGCTGATGGTTTCATTTGGCATGTTAATTGCGTTTATCATGTCCGAAAAACACAAAAAATAATCCCTCATGTGGTTTGAAGGCCCTTTGAGGGATTATTTTCCTTGAACGTGCCTGCCCCTCTTGGTGGGGCTCGGTCTATTATGACCGTTCCATGTTACATGCATGGACGGTCTTTATTATGCTATGCACTTTTTATGCTTCTATGTCTAATATACCATATAAAACAAAGCTAATGGTGAGCAGTTCACTTAATATGAATCCAATAAAAACAACTACCGTCTTTCACATCTTCTAGTTGTCCATTGTTAGACTCTATAACTCTTCTAGATGCCATATTACTGTCATCACATGTCACTAATACTCGATCAATCTCCTTCTCTTTAGACTTTTGAAGGAGTTCTTTTAATAAAATTTTTGCATATCCTTTTCCCCTATTAGTAGGGCTGATGACATATCCAATATGCCCGCCGTGTTGTAACAAATTCTGATTTAAATAGTGTCTCAGTTTTCCATACCCTACTGGCTTCCCATCTACATACAACCAGTAAATCGTTTGCGGGACATATTGTGGCTCTAAATTTATTCCTTCCGACATTTCATAGTTACTAAGCAACTTTTCTTGGAATAAGAGAAAACTATCGGAATACAAGCTATTATCAAAGCCATTTTCCCCTGTTCCGATCTCTTGAACCATTTCAAATACATCCGTACCATCATGTGTCGTTAATTCTCGAAGCTCGATCATTTTACGCCCCCTATATCAATAAGATAGCCCGTATGTAGCTTTTTTTCTTTGAGAAATCGTTTTTCTCATGTGAAAAACATAGTCACATTAACCGCGTGGCGAATCTTATATATATATTACCACCTTTAACCAATTGATCAAGACGTGAATCACCTTACCTATATGTACATAAAAAGGGACGTACCTCGATGAGATACGCCCCTTTTACGACCTTTTTTATTAAATACAGGCTCAGATTTCAAACACCTTTAAACAAACAGGCGCCTGAATGGAATACTGTTCACCTGTATATACCGGAACTCCTTCGGCACCGATTTCCATTACAACAATGGAATGTGTCTTTTCGTTGGCAATGAGCATGAATCGTTCATCAGGCGTGATGACAAAATTCCGCGGCCATTTCCCTTCCGTCGACACATGATCCACATAGGATAATAAGCCATCATCGCCAATATGAAAGACCGATAGACTATCATGGCCCCGATTCGATGTATATAAAAAGGATGACTCATATGCAATATGAATATCTGCGCCATAATTGTTCACTGCAAGCGGTTCAGCAATCGTATCTATTTCCTGAACCAATTCAAGGCTCGAACAGGTCGGATCGTACGTATAAACGGATACTTGTGAATGAAACTCATTCACAACATATAATGTCCGATGTTCTGGAAAAATAGCAGCATGTCTTGGACCGGAACCAGGCGTGGCTGCGCATTCTTGAATGCGTGTCAGCTTCCCTTCAGTGCATTCATATAAATAGAGTTTATCGTGTCCAAGGTCTGTCACCACGTATCGCTTGGTACCTGGAATTTGGACAATCATATGTGGGTGTGAGCCAGCTGGGTACGTTTGGTGATCGGTTAATTCCAAAATCGTATGGTCATCTGCGAGTCGATACACCGATAATGATCCACCACCATAATTCACAACAAACAGATAGCGCTCCGTCTCATCAAGCATGATATAGCACGGTCCTTCTACACCGTCTCCTTGCTGACTACTGCTTTTCTGAACATGGTGCGTATCCCGATCAATCGGATAAGAAGACACGTGACCGTCCTGAACCTCACTGAGCGCATAAAGTGTGTCTTGTTTTTGATTGACTGTTACATACGAAGGGTTGGCGATCCCTTGAACAGCTGACAGTTGCTTTACAAATCGTGCTTTCTTATCTAGCGTTAATACTTGTATCGCCTGATCCTGTTCAGTCCCATAAGTACCGGTATATACAATATATCCGTCTTCCTGAATAGCCATAATGATTCATCCTTTTTTGTTAGATTGGCAGTACGTGAAAGAACACATTTGGAGAAGCCATACGGTAATAATAACTTGACCAGCCTAACCCCGTCGAATGTTCGATATTATGATAGTATAAACGCTCCTGTTCTAACTCGTCGATCATATCGATGTCGCCATTCAGATAGGCGTTAATGCGATAAATCGCTGTGTCGAGTCTTGTTTTCAATCCACCATAGCGAATGTCGATAACCTCCCAGCCAAAAGGCTTATGCATCGTTAACCATTGTCTTCTATGCGCCTGTCTTAAGTCCTCAACGTTTTCCAAGATTGCCGGTAAAATATCATCCGCAATCCTGCGCAATTCCTGTTTATCACCAGCGTCATAAGCAGCCTTCAGTTCAACACCTACCGTCGCCTTCAAGCTTAATACAGCTGATAGTTTTTCAGGTACATCGAAAATATAGTCTAGTGCATGGCCTTCGTTTCTTGAACGCTTGATCTGTTCTTCTAAGTCCTTGTAATAAGGCGCTAAATCCAACCCTTCAACATGCTTGTCAAATACGCCTAAAAGCACATCCTGCCACAGCAAAAATTTCGATGGATTCGTCTGTTCTTTGTTGTCCTCTTCCACCCCTGGAGGCGTATCGAGCTTATTCAACAAGAGGAAGGTGTCTTCATCCAGTCCCGTACAAAATGCGAGGCGTTGTTTTAATTTATCTCGGTCAAGCGTCTTAGCATACGCATGCTCAGCGTACATTTGTAACCCGAGTAATGCGGTGAAATAGTTATTCTCATAGCCATCATCACCCCATAGCGTTACAAACACCTCCTGAACACCCTCTTCTTTACAAGCTTGTAAAGCCGCATCACTTGCTTGTAGGGATAGACCGTAGTTGGTGGCAAATGTATTCCATACCCATATGCCCCCTGCAAAAGCTGGCGTTCTTCCAAATGCCTTATGCTTTTGAATCATCGCTAAATATTGCTCGACTTTTGTATGGGCGTAATCCCAGTACATAAATGTAACATTTTCCGGCGTTATATCAACCATTTCCTGAGGTATTTCCGTTGATAAGTCATAATGAGACTGCCCACTTTTGGACGCGAGCTTCATCAACATGTCACTCCACATGAGCGGACGTAAATCATGCTCTGCGACGATGTCCAACACCTTTTCCAAATGGCCGATCATGAGCTGAAGGCGATCTTTAAAGCCATGCTGGTTCAAGTAATGGCCTCTACCAAGCTCCTCCGCTTCATCCATACCGATATGGATCCGCTTGCTGCGAAATGGTTTACTGACGGACGCGATCATCTTTTTGAGAAAATCGTATGTCGGATCACTTTCAACGAGCAAGACACCCCGCGTATCCTTCAAATGTGCGGCTGCAGGCCACTTCAGGAACTCCTCCAGATGTGCCAGCGTTTGAATACAAGGAATAAGTTCAATGCCAAACTGATCGGCGTAATCATCGAGCTGCTTCAATTCTTCATATGAATAGCGTCCACGCATGTAGCCAAAATACGGTTCACCTTCAATTTCATACACGTCCTCCATATACAGCATTGCTGTGTTAAAGCCCATCACAGCAAGCGTCTGAAACATCTCCTTAAAACGGTCAACCTTCATAACCGCATTCCGCGATAAATCAAACATTGGCCCTACCGTTGTAAATTGCGCCTCTTCCTCGATTTCAAACGCATCTGAAGACGAGCAGTGCTCCAGAAATAAGCCTAGCCCTCTAAAAAAAGACGCATGCGCACCGTATGCAATCTCTCCCTTCCCTTCAGACAACGATACGTTCAACCCCGTATATGTATCTCCATGCTTTGTGATCGTCACTTGAAGACTATCAGGATCATTCGTTACTTCAAAGCCCAATTTAGATTGCAAAAGTGTTATACCGTCCAAAACCTCTGCCACATCGCCCTTAAATGCTATTTTCAATTTGACCGCTCCTTTATTGGTTTTTTAGAGACTGTTCACTCAAATGCATGTGTCTATAAACTAACAATCCGTTTATTCGCACCTAACCTACTGAAGGAAGTTTAATTTACAGTTTTTCTTCATCTGAATATCCAAAGTCAAACTCACATATGCTGAATATTACGACAAAACAACCCATACCTCTCCATAAAGGGCGTCACCCTGTATGGAGAAATTGCTCATTAAACATCAAAATTAACGACGTATCTATGAATGTCTGTATTATAAAAAGCCACCGAGTATTCGATCAGCGCTTCATTTACATCATAAGAATATCTGATCCGGTGCAACAGCGGTTTTTGCTCGACTTCCAGAGCATCGGCAATTGATTGATCAGGGACGTCTACACCAAATTCATCCTTAAAGCGGTTAAACGTAACACCCTGCTGAAAAAAGATTTCATATAATGAGTCCAAAAGAGAATCAGGATTATTTGGCAAGGTAACGTCTTTTGAAATATAATGCTTGAAATGAATATACGGTTTTTCATTCAACGTATAAAGCCGTTCAACACAATTACACGTTTTACCAAAGTGCTTGAATAGATCAGAGGATTCTTCTAGCTCAACTGTTGAAAGAGAGGCAGATTCTTTTTTCAAATGGTAGCCTTCTTTAATTAAATACTCCGAGAAACGCTGTCCTTTAGAGAGCTTGGAAACGGCGTGGTTATCTAAGACCGTCGTCCCGACACCACTTTTCTTCTCGACATACCCCTGATGAGACAGCTCTTCCACTGCCCGACGAATCGTAATCAGGCTAACATCGAACTCTTCCTTCAGCTCCAATTCTGATGGAATTAAGCTGTCCTTTGGATAAATGCCACTAATAATACGCTTTTTTAAAATCTCCTGAACTTGCACATATAGTGGGCCTTTTTTTAACGTTAATTTCATATGAATCTACCTTTCCATCTCAACATCTTTATTGTTGACCAAAGACCAAATCTCAGCCTCCGAGCAAACCGGTGAATCCCCGTATGTTGTATGAGCGAGCACGCTGGCGGCTGTCGCAAATTCAACCGTGTCCTCAGGTGATAGGTCGCGAATCAGGCCATGCAGGATGCCACTCGCATAGGCATCTCCCGAACCGACCCTTTCCAACGTTTCATAATCATACGTTTCTGAGTAATAAAAATCGCCGTCATGGTACAAATATCCTTGAATGCAATCCGTGCCATCTGAAGTCTTATCTCTGATCGTTCCTGCAATAACCGGAATGTGATAACGCTGGGATACAAGCGGCATAACAGCTTCAAGCTGCTGTTTCCGATCTGTCTGGTCTTTTTCTCCCATTTGCAGGATATACAGGGCGTCCTTTTCCGTCATAAAGCACACATCAACATGCTCAAGCATCTGTTCATAACACGCTTTCGCTTGTGCATCGTTGTTTTCCCATAGCTTCGGCCGATAGTTAAAATCAAATACAACATAACTGCCGAGTTGCTTCGCTTTTTCAGCAGCATATAATGCATTGTATCTCATTTGCTCAGAAATAGAGAGGATGATCCCACAAAAATGAACCATTGCTGTGTCCTGTAACGTGTTTTCTAAATCATATTCTGATAGAACGGACGTACAAAAGCTGCTTTCCTTACGATTGGAATAGGTCACCTTAGAGTTTCTCACATGAAACCCTTTCTCTAAAAAGTACTTGCCGATATACGCCCCACCCCGAACAATATCTGACGTTGAAATACCCAACGATCTGATATAAGCCACTGCCGCATCGCCTACACTATTATCTGGAAGCTTTGTAATGAGAGATGTCTGATGACCAAATCTCGATAGGGCACTTAATATATTCACCCCTGTACCCGAATATAGAACATTCAAGGACCGTGCCTGCTCCAGCTTTAAATAGTCAGGCGCCTCAAGTCGCATCATGACTTCACCAAAAGCTTTAATACGTTTGTTCGCTCCCATCATTCCCTCACCCTATTTTCCTCATAATTTGAAATAGCTTCTGAACGTCTTCAACACGTGTTCGACCGGTTGAAGCATCTATGATGGATGAATATACATGTGGTATGACTTTCGGGACACCCGCTTCTAATGCCAATGATACAATTTCCTCAAAGTTATTAACAGTAATACCACCAGTCGGTTCTAGCGTAAAACCTTCTTCTGCGCATGCTTCAGCAATTTTTATATAGTGCACACGCTTCTCCAGACCCTTTAAAGGAAACAGCTTTAACGCATTTCCGCCCATTTCCCGGATGAGCGTAATCGCAGAACGCACCGGAATATCGATTGCAGGTCCCTCTGCTGATACTGGGCCAGTAGCAATATTGACATAGCCGAGCTTATCCGACGGCTTCACGAGACAGTTGATAAAACCATGCTCATCCTGTATACACGCCCTTGTATATGCGACTGCTGGAAACACTTGATTAACGTGCTCAGGTGTCACACGTTTGCAAATGTCCGCAACCATTTTCCACTGCTTCGGATCTCCAGCACCGAGACCGAGCGAGATAGCCCCGTCTAACGCCTCCGAATACCGCTGCACATCATGGACCGCCTCATGGATGTCTGTATAGTTTGCAGCTAGTAACCCAATGACAACATGACCTTCTGTGACATCATATATGTCCTTGGCATTCTCAATGCTATTGGCCAATACATTCAAGGAAACTCTATTATTGTAAAAACGTGTGTCACGCATTAAGACACCCCCATGATCTGTTTGATCTTGTCACAGATATACTGAGCATCCGCTATGTCTAATGACCGTGGATCAATGTCAAAAAAACCGTTATTAACGTTGTAATCACGCGTATAAACCGCGACATTTCCCTCTTTCAACGCGTGAATGACATGAGCGGCGTCGTGAGGGGCGCGATGTTGATCAATCGACACACGGGCGCGGTTAATAGCCCGCCCGGCCTCATCCTCGTGAAGGGCTACTTTTATTCCTGGCACATCATTTAAGCATTGTAGCGCCTCGATAATCGCCAGCTGCTTTTCTTGATCATCATTTGCGTCAAATGCCGCATAGACTTCTAACGCTTTTAACAAGCCAAAAATAGACTCCTTCCCAACCTTCATTGCTCTCCCAATCCCGCGATTATGCTGCTTAGCAAAATCCACATACGTTTTCCGACCGGCGAGTATGCCTGATGTTGGCCCTTCAATGGCTTTTGAACCACTGTATATCAATAAGTCAGCATCGCTTGCATAGCTGGACAAATCACTCTCAGCCGCTGCGTCGACGATAAAAGGGATATTTAATTCTTTCATGAGCTTACCAACCGCTTTTAAAGACGGCATATTTTTTTGCACACAATGATGCGACTGCACAAACAGCATCGCACGCGTATTGTCATCAACCGCTTGCTCTATCTGCTCCAACGTACACCCATTTGCGTAACCGACCGTTTTGACTGTTCCGCCACCTAACTGAATCATCACTTCCACTGGTGCCCCGTAATCAATCAAATGACCCGTCATAATGAGAATATCGCCAGGTCGCTCATGCCGCTTCTCAAATAACCGCTCGACTGACGCATCATCTCTTGTTATCATCCCAGCGACAGCTAATGCAATCGCAGACGAAGCGGAGTTTGTGATCATGGCCGCTTCCGTGTTCATATATTGAGCGACTAGCTGGCCAGCTTCTTCATGAAGATCCTTCATTTCAAAATAATGCTTACCGCCATATGCCATTGCCTCCAGAACGTCATCAGAAAGCGTTGACACTCCTAATATACTCATTCGACCACTCGCATTAATGACTTTTTTTAAGTTCATATGACGTGTTGCATTCAATATACTCACCTCCAAGTACGACAGCATATGGTTTGATTTGCACTGATCCATGTAAATTATTTCCCAGGGAATCAATTAAATCGACAGGCGTATGTTCTACTTTGAAAAAGGTTAAATCAGCTACAGAGCCTTCTTCCAATGATCCGAGCTGTGGTTGATTCAACACCTGTGCCGGCTTTTCTGTTACACGACTGATGACATCCTCCAGCGAATAGCCTAACGCCAAAAACTTATTCAGTGTTGTCGCCATATCATAGACAGGCCCATGAACTCGATTACGCTCATATATATCTGTACTTATGGTCTGGAACGGAATGTTTTCTTGCTTTGCCCTTTGCGCGGTCCGAAACGAAAAGCTGGACGTTCCATGACCAACATCGAGATAAACTCCACGCTCGATCGCGTTCTGTAACGCATCACGTAGCATCGGTTCATCCATAAACATATTGTTGCCGTCTTTTTCATTAAAACAATGGGTCACAATATCACCTTTTTCGAGCACCTCTAAAATGTCCCGTAATTTCGGAGGGGCACTGCCAATATGAACCATGACGGGTTTATGTAAAGTCGTTGCACAAGATCTTGCCATGTGTAACGGCGCGAGACCATTGTCGCCGATAACACTGCCACTCATCCTCGCCTTTAAGCCGACGAGTAAATCAGGGTACTTTTGGAATGACTCATAAATTTTTTCGGGTGAAATCGTCGATAAATCAGCGAGCTCATTTAAAACCTTGAGACCGATCCGGGAAATATTTAAAAAGGACAATACGTTCGTTTTACAGTCCTGGGCCAGCTCATAAAGGTCGGCAATATCATCAGCGCCACAGCTGCCGGCATCGACAACCGTCGTAACGCCTGATTTGTAGCCAATCGTATCCGGATGCGCACAATACGGTTCAAATTTTGGAAATGCATGTGTGTGCAGGTCAATCCAACCCGGAGATACGAAAACACCCTCAGGGACCGAGATCACATCGCCCCCACGGACAGCATCATCTGTAACCTCTTGGATATACCGATCTTTAATAACGATATTGCACTGCTTTCCATTTACTAATGTTGCACCACGGATGTTTAACATAAGCTTTTCTCCTATATGTTCATATTTGTTTTTGACGAACTTGATGTATTGCTGCTATTGATCTCACTACATTTAAAGTAAGTTATGAATTCAACGCTAATGGCTTGTTATAGCACATAGCGAAGGAAAAACACGGAGACTCCTGTGGGAGCAGAGGCCTAGTTGAGACCCCGCAGTGCGATAGCACGAGGAGGCTCATCAGCCGCCCACGGAAAGCGTAGTGTTTTTCCGTAGCGGCGTATGCCTGCCCGCTCAAGCTTCGTGGTATTCGTATTTTGGGAAGCTTTTGGACACTGCCCACATGATGAATAATGCTGTCACACTTCCGCCAAAGAAGAAGAACAATGCCGGGATGGAGATCCATGTAATATAATAGACCCCCCACAAAACAGCCATAATAAACAAGGTTAAGACAGGATGAGTAAAGCTAATGATAAACGGCCACTTAAAGTAATCGACCCATTTCAAACGGAAATGCACAAGGATCGGAAAGAAATAAATAAATACCGCCACGTATAAAATGAGAGAAGCCAACACCGTATAACTCACAACTAAATATATAAAGCTATCCTGACCTCTCAAAATATTAAACTCTAATATGAGCATATACCCTATTACAAACAAGACCAAGCCAGCCGCATTTGCTTTAACAAATTCCGCTTTAAATGCCTTCCAATACGACCGAAATATCGGGACATCTTCCTCGCCACGAACCCACTTCCTTACAATAGCAAACATGGCAGCGGTCGCCGGCATAAAACCAAGCACGAACAGACCGAGCGCACTAAATAAAATCCAGCACACATTCAAAAATGCCAAGCGCATCGTCCAAACTGAAAACCGATAGTAGCCATTCACTAACCCTTCCATCTCGTCTCACCCCCACTTCAAATGCCAAGCTTTGAACTACTCCTTCACCGAACCGATTAACACACCTTTAACGAAAAAGCGTTGTAGAAAAGGATATACGATTAACAACGGCAATGCAGAGACGATGATTACAGCATATTTGACCAAAGAGGCTGTCTTAATTTGATCGGAAAATGATTGCGCAGCCCCCGCTGCTGTCGCTGCACTATCGGCACTCACCTCGTTTAATATGAGAATTTGCCGCAAAATTAACTGCAACGGAAATAATTTTTCATCCGATAAATAGATTAACGCGTTAAAATACTGATTCCATAGCGCAACTGCATGGAACAAAGCCATAACCGCAATAATCGGCATGGACAGCGGAAGCACGACCCGCATAAACAAGTAGAAATCACTGGCACCGTCTATTTTTGAGGCTTCAACGAGCTGATCAGGTATCGTTTGTTGGAAAAATGTTCGTGCCACAAGCACAGACCAAGCACCGATGACACCTGGAATAACGATTGCCCACATCGTATTCACCATTCCTAAATATTTAACGACTAAGTAGGTCGGGATTAACCCCCCATTAAAAAGCATCGTGAATAGGATAAACCATAAGAACACCTTTTTTGCCATTAACTCCTTCCGGGAAAGCGCATATGCAGCTGGCAGCAGGATGAACAAATGAATGAGCACACCGACTGTTGTATAAACAATCGTATTGCGATACCCGATCCAAATTGCGTCATTTTGAAATACCCGATTAAAGCCGTCCAGCGTTATATCAACAGGCCACAGCCACATCTCTCCTGAATTAACGGCATGCGGATCACTGATCGATGCACTAATGACAAATATAAGCGGATAAATAATGATCAACGTGATGGATAAGACAAATAACAAATTCAACCTATCAAACGCTCGATCGGACAAACTAAACCGCGACATACCTCACACCTCCTACCATAAGCTGTTATTGCTGACCTTTCTAGCAATTTGGTTAACTGTAATTAACAAAACAATGTTAATCAGAGATTCAAATAATCCAATAGCTGCGGCAAAACTGTACTGGCCTTCCAATAAACCCGTTTCATATACAAATGTCTGGATAATATCTGATGTCTCGGAGTTTAAATTGTTTTGCATCAAAAGCACTTTCTCAAAGCCGATTTGCATGAAATTGCCGATATTTAAAATGAACAGGATGATGATTGTTGGCAGGATGGTCGGAATATTAATATGTATAATACGCTGGAATCGCGTAGCACCATCCACCTTGGCAGCTTCATGCAGCTCTGGATTTACGCCTGCCAGTGCTGCGAGGTAAATAATCGTCCCCCAACCAAGCGACTGCCACTGTCCTGACCAAACAAATATATGTCTAAACCATTCTGGACTCGTCAGAAATGGTATTGGCTCCATCCCAAACAAACGGACAACATGATTGACCAAGCCCGTATTCGGGTCAAGAAACGCAACGAGCATCCCAACAACGACAACAACCGATATGAAATGCGGCGCATACGTAAGCGTTTGGGACCATTTTTTAAACGCGCCATTCCTCAGCTCATTTAACGATAATGCAAAAATAATCGGTAAAGGAAACAAAAGAAGGTTGTAGGCATTGAGGATAATGGTATTCTTCAACAGCCTCCAAAAATAATACGACTCAAAGAACCGTTCAAAATGCTCAAACCCTACCCACGGGCTCCCGAACATGCCCAGATTTGCGAAGTAATCTTTGAATGCAATCTGGATCCCATACATTGGAATGTAATGAAAAATAAAGAAATACACGACGGCAGGTAAAAGAAAAATATATAATTGCCAATTCCGTTGTAAGCTTTTAAGTATTTTAGAATCACCTTTATGTTTGACTGGCTGCTCCACTGCCACCACGTTCAACCCCCTTTTCGCTATGCTCGTAAAACATATACGGCGCTCTATGAAACTTGCAAACATACAATTAAGACAGAAAGAATAAAAGGGCATGGTTCCCAAGGATGCTCGTAAGCGTTTTCTTTTTTGCTGTAAACCCGCCATGCCCCTAATGGTTAACTGCTTTTATTCACCTCTGTAACGATCATAAGCCTGCTGGTACACTTTAACGACTTCTTCAAAATTCATACCTTCAATCGTTTCAACGTACTGATCCCAATCGGATAGATCCTCATCGCCTGTGATAAATTTATCACGCATTTCTTCCGTGTATTTCGCGATATCCTGACCTGCAGCTTGAAGGACTTTATTTTCTTCCTCAGTAAATGTGAAGCGCGGCCAAATTTCATCAGCAGCCATTGGCTCAATTTTCTCAGCAGCGGCCATCGATTGTGGTGCTGATTCGCCACCCTGGAAATAATCCGCCTTAATAATACCGTTGATCGAACCGAGCCACGTTAATTGCTTGGCAAGCGCCTGCTCAAATGTCATATCGCCTTCCGGATTAACAATGTGATCCATGTATTGAATTTCTCCGTCTACTTCTTCAAACGTTTCACCTTCAACACCCATATAATACAGCTTAGCGCCTTCATCACTGTAGAAATGATCCATCCACCTTACAGTAGCCGCTGGATTTGGATTTTCATTCGTAATGACTAAATTCGCTGTATCCCAAATTGGTGATGAAATTTTGTTGTAGCTCTGATGGCCATCCGGACCTTCCAAAGCAGCCACGCTATTATACTGGCCACCAATATCTTCACCAAACAACTCAATCGGATCATAGAAGATCATGCTGCCATACAAGTTGTTCGACGCATTTGCGAGGAACTGACCCCACTCTATTGAGAAGATACTCTGGTCGATTAACTTCTCATCATATAATTTATGAATGTACTCAAGCATTGCTCTGTATTCATCCGTTGTTGCATAGAATCTTACTTTACTCTCATCGTTAGGATCTACATCAATATTACCGGTATTAGATGGACCACGATTCATGACACCGAACGAGCCTGCTAGCCATTGAATTAATTCCTGAATCTGCGTACCACCGTAAGGAATTGTTTTCCCATCGCCAATTGGATCTAGTTCTTTAACCGCTTTCAAATATTCATAGAATTCTCCAGTCGTTTCAGGAATGTCCATCCCTAACTCATTCAACCAATCTTCATTAACCCACGGTCTTGCACTGAGTCTTAATGATAGAAAATCCTTTTCAATGAGCGACGGCATTGAATAGATGTTGCCATCCGGGAATGTAATCGCTTTCTTTATACTCGGATCTTCTTCCATTAATTTAGACAAGTTCGGGGCATATTCATCTATTAAATCATTCAAAGGAAGAAATATATCTTGCTGTCCATATCGTAATAAATCCGTGTTCGGTAGTGATGACAGGAAGAACGCATCCGGCAATTCACCGCCACCTAGCGCAAGATTACGCTTTTCATCAAGCGCATCAGGACTAATTAAATCCCAATTAACGTTAACGTTCGTCATATCACGATAATGATTCCAAACGAGAATATCATTCCAATCATTATCTTCATTTTGTGCGGGCTTGTTTGCAAAAAACTCTAAGTCAAGTGATTCTTCAACGATTGGCATCCCCGTTTTATTCACATCACTTGCTTGTGGATCATCTTTACCTGAGTCTGAACCTGCATTATCACTTTGACACGCCGACATGGTCAATACAACCGCTGCTATTAAAAGCAACATCGGCCAGAAACGTTTCGACTTCATTAAAAAACCCTCCCTTTAAGCATCGGTTTCTCTCCACCCATTAAGATCAACGTAACTCTACATCAGTCGTCTTCATTGACCCCTCCTTTTTGTCTAAAAACTTAAGCAAACGCAAATAGATTTGCTATTATTCGATATCGTAACACTATTTATACGTAGTGTCAATATAACATTATAATGTTTGTAGTGTTGTTTTATTGTTATGTAGATTGTATTGGAAAAATGCGTGTGAAATGAGGCATAAGGGGGATTGGAAATGCTGGAGTGGAATCGAGGCAACAAAAAAACAACCCAAGGTGGATGAGCTGTTTTTTGATCATCTATATACTTTTTTAAGAGAGGCGGTTTTGCCAAAAGAACTCTGAATGACAGGAGTGACTTTTTCAGTAGGATTAGAAGAACTGCCAGGAATTGATCCCGGCAGTTTTTTAAAAACTAACTTCATTAGGAGACGGCTCATCAATTAGGAGATGAAATAAGAGGAGAAGGTTTGCCCTAGGCTGAGTGCACGTTTATCCCAAATAAACCCCCTCACACGTATTCGCCAGTGGTTCATAAAAGCAATGCTTCTTATATTGGCCGGTAAAGGGCTGACCGTACCATGTAGGCGGACAGGGCGCATACGGATTAAAGTACCAAAGCGCATATTTGGACGGGTGCTCTCTCCATGTATCCAAGTTCCGTTTCGCCAGCCTTTTATCAATTTCCCTTGCTCTGTTATAAAAGACGTTCCCTTTTTGTACAGCTTCAAATGAATAATTTCCACCCTGAACCTGATAAATCACTTGTGGAATGGTTCGCAAATCCACAAAGTCCAGGCAGTTCGCTTTCGCTCGATTCACAATAACATTGCCAACCATCAGCATCCCTAATTGCCCTTCTCCTTCAGCCTCTGCCCGCATCATCCGAGCCATTAAACTCACATCACTGTCTGTATACTTTACTCTTGCCATAATGAATCACCTCTTAATGAATTATATGGATAAGGCTCTCTAATGATGAATGGTTGAGAGAACGTATTCCCAGGGAAATGATCGATTCACACTTACCCGGCAATATGTTAGAATTTTAAGTGATAATAAAAAATTCGGTCACAAACATACTCAAGTAGGAATATTAGTAAGCTTTAAGATAAAAGGTATTTTAGAATGTGGGGGATTTAAATTGAGAACGGCATTTGGACGGATATTTTGGGGGTTCTTGTTGGTTTTAATTGATATTGATGTTTTTATTGATCTATTACCTAATCCTGTGGGATATCTATTAATATTCTCTGGGATAGCTATTTTGCTCGATAAATACCCAATTGGAAAAAAAGCATATACGACAGCAATCCTACTTACGATCGTTTCAATTCCAACCATATTCATCCACGCCACAGAAAAGTGGTGGGTTTACGCTTTTGGCTTGGGGGCATTAAAATTACTTCTCGTATTTTTTTTATTCCAGCTTATGCTTGAAATTGCACGGGTACAAGACGATGCACAGCTTTTTAGAAAAACCTCCAGCACAATGAAATTCTATATGATTTCATTCATTCTTGTTTATATAGCCACACCTTTTACAATTAATTCTGTTAATCAGTTCAACAGCACATCATTAGCATTCGCAACGATCTTAGCAGTGGCCATTCTTATTGTGGAAATCATATTCCTTTTGCTGTTGCTGAAGTTCCGACATTTAGATGAAGAAACAGCTTGATCATGACATATAGTTTTAATGTTGTGCTCATATTCAGCAAACAGGCCCGAATGTGGGAGAAAGGATGGGGAAAATGGTAAATAATTATCCAAAACATATTGTCGCTGTTTCTGCATATATCACGAATGAAAATGATGAAACATTATTAGTTAAAACCCATAGGCGCTCAGATACCTGGGAATCACCAGGAGGGCAAGTTGAGGAAGGTGAGTCTTTAGATAAAGCAGTCTGCCGGGAAACCTTAGAAGAGACGGGTATTGTTATAAAACCAACTGGGATTACGGGCGTTTATTACAATGCTTCAAGTGAAATCTTGTCAGTAGTTTTCAAAGCTGAATACATAAGCGGGAAGCTAAAAATACAACCAGAGGAAATTAAAGAAGCAAAATTCATTGCTCTAACCGAGGCTAATATTGGTTCTTATATAACACGCCCACATATGCGGTCTCGCACTATTGATGCTATGAATTCAACTTGCTATGTTCCTTATGAAGCTTGGGAAACAAGTCCATATAGGTTATTAGGTAGATTGGACAATAAAGATTAAGATTTAATTTAAAGAATCTGAAACGATTGTTACGCAGCTTTATGCCAGAAACGGGCGCAATTATTGAATAAGAATTAGCGCCAGTATCGAATATAAGGGCCAAATTGTTGAAGACTGTGAAAGATATATGATGCGGCACCCAATAAGAAGAGAGGATTCACGCTATGAATTTGGATAACCCAATAGCAAGGGGAAATACTGCAAAGATTTATCTTACTGAAGACAAAATAATTAAGGTGTTTAATGACTTTTTGCCGGATAACGAGTCCATAAAAGAAGCAAATAAACAAAAATATGCATATTCATGTGGACTTCCCGTACCTAGGGTCTTAGATGTTACCGTTATAAATGGTAAGCAAGCTATTATAATGGAATATGTAAAGGGCGAGACATTGGGAGATTTATATCTCAAAGATAAAGAACAAGCTGAGTGCTACCTGAATACTTCTATAAATATGCAACGGAAAATTCATAGCATTATTCCAGACACCATTGAACCAATGTATGAAAAGTTATATCGACAAATTGCGGCCATAACTATAATTGATGAAAGACAAAAAATTTATTTGTTAAACAAACTAGAATCATTAACGTTTGAGAATAGGCTATGTCATGGTGACTTCCATTTATTCAATTTAATCGAGACAGGAAACGAATTAGTAGTTATAGATTGGGTGGATGCAAGTGCAGGAGATTTTCGCGCTGATGTATACCGCACTTATCTTTTATATTCGCAATTTTCATCTGAATTAGCGGAAGTTTATTTAAGACTCTATTGCGAGAAAAGCGAAATAAAAAGAACAGAAATTTTCCAATGGGCTCCAGTCATTGCTGGTGCAAGATTATCAGAAAATGTTTCATCGGAGAATACAGAACGACTAATTGAGATTATAAATAGGCACTGTCCAATGTAACATTGCGACATTCCAGACGTGAACCTTCATGCATTGGATACTGCGAAAAAAACAAGTGGTAAAAAGGGAGTGTTATATTGAACAGAGTTGTAAAATTGAATAAGAATTCTGCCGTAAGACCTAAAAAGAAAGTTTATGTAATCAGCTTGTTGGTTATTTTGTTAATGTTACAAGGATGCAATATTGGAAAAAATAATGTTGATATAGCGGTTAAAAAGGTGTCAGATTTATTTGAGGATGGGGAAGTGGAGAAAGTCAAAGAGGGAGAGCCAGATAAAATAAAGGATTCAACTAACCAAAAGCACATTGATGCAGCTATCGAAGCAATCGATAAAATTGATACAAATAACGGGAAACATAGTGAGAACCTTGCTATAGTTTTCGGTCTCCAGTCTGCCGTCCTCATTGCTCAAGTACAATTAAAAGAACGGGAAGGTACGGAGGATTCTTCTAATTATGATTCTCGAGACGAACAAAAAGAGCAATTTCAACCTGATGAAAATGATATTGTATTGAAAAACAATAAATTAAAAAATAAAGATATTCTTGAAGAATTTATAAATGTTGCTGGGGAAAATAACGACAGCGAAATTAGAATAGTGAAGGACGAAGAGGAAAAAGGGGTAATAATTTACGATCTGAAATCGGTATATGATAAAAATGTTGATCAAGGTTGGATCGATGTCATTCCAAATTTGGAATATTATATAGCAGAAAAAGATGAGGCACAAATTGTTTTCAATATAAGGCAGCAATGTGGCTATATCTCAAAAGATCAGCAATTAGGGTATTATATATTGAATGAATGTTATACTCATTTTGAATATCCTTTACTCCCAATAATTAATGATAATTAAGGAGGTCACTAAAAAAAGAATTTCTATTATATTAACAATGGTAGCTATTGTTATTTTTGGTGTCTTTTCTTACTATTCGTCTTTGACTGAACCCAATAGGAATGTTGATCTTTATTTCATTAACAGGAAAGATTGCTGCATTAGAATGGCAGGATCATTTACTTTCTTGAAAGGAAGGGCTCTTGATGTCAATCAAATATGCTCATACAAATATCGTTGCAAAAGACTGGCGTAGATTATCTGATTTTTATATTAGGGTTTTTAACTGTAAGCCTGTATTGCCTGAAAGAGACCTCTCAGGAAAATGGTTAGACAAGGTCACTAATATAGAAAACGTTCATATTAAAGGCATCCATTTAACGTTGCCTGGGTTTGATGACGGACCGACTTTGGAAATTTTTCAATATTACCCTGAAAATCTTGATAAGCAGCAATCACATATTAGTTCTCAAGGCTTCGGACATATTGCATTTGTAGTGGATAACGTTGAAGAAGTTTTGAACACATTAATTGAACACGGCGGCCAAAAATATGGAAGTTTAGAGGAGAGAGAATATGAGTCTCTAGGAATCTTAACAGTCGTCTATGCAAAAGATCCCGAAGGAAATATCATAGAGATTCAAAACTGGAAATTACAGAAAACACAGCTTGATTAAGACATGCTAAGCTCGTATTCAGCAAACAGGGTTTGAGAAGGTGAATAGAAAAATGAAGGGGAAATGACATATGTTCGATGCTGGTTGGCTTAACATCGGCAGTTTGATACTTGGATTAGCAGCTTGGATAACGCCTATTGTTAGTCTTTTGAGGAATAAACAACAAACGAATAATAAATTGGTCACCTTTTCAATCATCAGTTTCAGCGCTTGTTCAATTGCGATATGTTTACAAATTTTTTATAACCTTCATTTGGTAAGAATTGAAGATTGGGCTGCCTTGATGGATACAATAGGCGCTGTGGCCTTTGTTTCAACAGTACTTGTTATTGTCACCATTTTACTAAATGTATTTACGTTGATTTTTTATCGAGATAAAACTGCATTGTAAAACAAGCAGGTGCTTATCTTATATAAAGAATACTACTAATGCTCAAGCACCAGTAGAGGAAATACTATTTTATGAGTCAGCATAAAAACACACGACTTGATATGAAGAAGTCGCCAGTCAGTTTGGCAAGCCTTCCCTTTCGGTGAAAAATTGCTCTTAAGTAGCCGATATATAGGAAAATATCTCGTTGAACAAGCAGCAGAATATTAATTATGATTCATAGTTCCATTTTTAAAATAGGGGGATACATCTTTGAAATTAACTTACATAAAAATTAGCCCTTCACAAAATATGACCGTTCTCGTTACGAGCTATGTTGACCCGACAGATTATGTGCACATCGCTAACACTATTATGGACTATGAATATGTTCATGCGGAACAAGCAGGATTCATTGTTTCTCCACAGGATAATCGTTCTGTTCTGCGATTAGAGATGTCTGGGGGTGAATTTTGCGGAAATGCTGTTTTGGCCGCAGCTGCCTATTGCAAGTATCAAAAAATATGTCAAGATAATCGTTTTCTAATAGAAGCTTCTGGCGCCAAATCACCACTTTTATGTGATGTAAAGATGAAATCCCCTACCTTTTTTGAGATTAAAGCCGAAATGCCTCAACAGTTTTCCATGAATGATATTGTAATTTCATATCATAACAAAAGCATTTCTGGTAGTCTCGTTCAATTAGAAGGTATTATTCACTTCGTTACAAATTACTGGCCACACGAGGATGAATTTACTTATATTCTAGAGGCCGTAAAAGAAGTCGCGCAGGACAAAGCCATTGGAATTATCCCTTATCGTTACTTAATGGAGGGGGCATACGAAATTCGTCCATTTGTTTATGTGGGCGATACGGGGGCCACATTTTTTGAACGGTCTTGCGGCTCTGGAACCCTTGCACTAGGCTTTTTTTTAGCTGAAAAGGGGAAGGAACATATATTTAACGTCCTACAGCCTGGTGGAACCATTTGTGTCGAAATCGGCAGCAAAAGTTATATTTCAACTGATGTGCGGATCACGTGTGAAGGAATTGTTCATCTGCCTTTTTGAAAGGGAGGAAAAGGAAATGAGTGTTCTGTTTAGAATTGAGCTGTATGTAAGGGATATTGAAAAATCATTGAATTTCTATCAAGACATTATTGGATTAGAGATGTACGATAGAAATGAACGATGTGGACGTTTTAATTATGATTGTTTTTCCTTGTTAATAACTTCTGAATCAATCTTGGACGATCAACATTATTTCAATAAAAAAGCCAAAAGCCCTATCAAAGGAAACGGCTTTGAATTCATTATTGTTGTAGATGAATTGGAAGAAGTCTATCAGAGATGCCTTGATAACAACTATCCTATCGAAGTTGATGTAGAAAAATATCCTTGGGGGATGAGAGGATTTAAAGTAGCAGACCCCGATGGATATTATTTGAGGGTTACTTCTAAATAAGCAATTATGATCGATATTCATAAGTGCAATGTTTTGTAATCAGGCGCTTTTTTAGAAATACATCATTTAAAAAGCGCATGTGCCAGAAAAGACACATTTGTTGAGTGTTATTGCAATCTGCAATCTTTGTTAATACGAAGGAGCATAAAATAGTGAATAAGAAAAATTTAATGGTCTTACTAACAGTATTTTTAGTAGCGGTATTTATAACCGCCTGTGAGAGTTCGTCTGTTGAAAATAATGATGTCGATCATAATGATAAAGTTGCTGATGCAGAAAATGATTCCAATGGTGGAGCAAATAAAAGCAACAATAATAATGCGGATGAAAATAGTGAAGAAGCAGCTGAAAAAAATGATATTACCAACAACGTTGATGAAGCATCAGGTGTGAGCACCAATCAAGATAATAACGTCAGTGAAGGTTCCAATGATGACGGGGGAAATGATCTTTTAACCGAATATTCTTCTGAGGAAATCGAATTCGCCCGTGTCTGGTTGCAGCTTGGTGCCAATCAAGATATAGATCAATTATATGCTGAGCGAATTTCAGCAGGAGAACCACTTAATCCTGATGATGAGACGAGCCTTGATTACCCAGAGGACGTTGTTCAGTTATCGGGTTCTCGCCTAATAGATGGCGTGGTGACGTACAGCAGCAATGGTGATGGAACTGTTAATGTTTACAATGTTCCGAAGCGCTGGGATGGAAAAAATCCCGCTGGCGAGGATACATATAAAAAAATTATTGAAAGTACAAAACAAGAATCTATTGATGTGTGGCAAGATGAGCAGGTCGAGGCGTTAATAAAAAAACTTAAAATAGATTCATAAACAAAAAGAACACTACGCGATTACAGACCAGAAAAAATAGACCTCCCTGAGTTTCGCAGCCGGGTGAGATCTATTCCTTGTTCGCGCTGCCCCCTCTTGAAGGGTAGCGATTCATTGCTGACCGGAGATATTCGCGTATCTTCGGTCTTTTTTGGTTTATGCTTTCTTCTTGTCTCTATGTTAAATATAACACGAGAAGATGATTTCCAAAAAAAGCATATGATGTTTTTTTAAGCTTTCATATTTCACAACCCAGACCTGGGTTAATCACATAAATGTAAATGGGAAAACATACACTCCAGCAGAACTTTTTACGCTTCAGTTATGCTTAAAATCACCCTGGCCTAAGACGATATTCAGCTTGATAAAAACACCTCCCACACAATGATATTCTTTAGTAATATGGTATAATTTGGGAAATTGCAAAAAAGGGGGTAATCTTATTAAATTCTTAAATACAGTAGACTTTATTTACATTTTTGCTTTTACACTCTTACTTGTATATGACTATTTCCCTTTCATTCCACTCGCAGACGCAATACCAAAAGGCGTTCTTATTGCACTTATTTTAGGACTAATAGTGTTTAGCCTGATATTCAAGAAATATAGAGGTACAGACAAAAAAGAGTTGTTAAAATGGCATGTTTTTTGGATGATCTATATCCTATTTTTAATGGGGTTGCTCACATTATTAGGAGGGACATCATCTGCTGGCATAGCCTTTAATAATGGGATTGTATGGTTCGCTTTATTGATTTCAATGTTTGAGATGTATTCACAATGGAAGAAAGTTAAAAAAGCAGAAGCATAAGGGGTTAGTGGATGCGTCAGAGTTTACTAAAGTAACATAATTTCCTTTTCTACAAACGCCATGAAGCATTGTTCAACACATTCATCAAATGCTCTCTTCTACCTAAACCCAAACTGTCGGAACCAGTAAAGGGATCAAATTGTTGGAGACTTAAATTAACATCAAGAACTCTTTTAAAGTAATAGTCATCCCTTTTCCCATGAAAAGGTTTGTTTTTTGTGATAAGTAGAAAAATGTCGTATGGAATGATTATTACTTTTAATATCGTATAGCAAAGCTAGTGTCTATAGTCGTGATAGGACATATAGGTATACTCTAATTCAACATCCGTTAGTGTTAACAATAACAACCTGTCTGAGGAAACAATTGCATTGAAGAATAGGTATAATAAACAGCTACTTTCTCCTAAGTATCATGAGATATTCAAATCAAAAAGAGTAAAAATGGATCAAACAATTAAAAAAATTGAAAGAGAAATGAAACAAATTCAATCAGTTACTAGATAAGAGTAAAGAATTCCTGTACCACGATCATACCTTCTCATGTGATTAGTATTCGTAATTTTGCTCTTAACTTCCTGGAAAACGAGGGGAAATATCATATGATATTGGAATTAGATAAAGCTGAATTTAGCAAATGTAGAAGCTTGATAAATGATCAAGGCCAACTAGAAGCAATAGCAGTCGTTGAAAAAATAAACCCTGGTCGCATTTTTGTAGATAACGTTGAACATCCAACGTCTGGGATTATTTGGTTAGGCAATAATGATGGGTTCATTTTTTTCGGAAATGAGCAGAATGAAGGATTTAAAAAGGACTTGAATCATTTTGTTAATCATGTAATTGCACCAGAAGCAAAAAAGATACGATTAAAATGGTTTGAAGCAATTGGCAATCATGAAAAATGGAATAAAACCATCGAAAACGTTTTTAAGCATCGTAAGTTGGGGAAATGGAATCAGAAGGTATATACCATACGTCAGGATCAACACCAAGGTAGCAATGAACCTGTAATTGAACAAGGGTATAATGTTATAAAGATATCCAACACCCTACTAGATAATACTGTCAACGCAATAACAAACATTGAATTTATACAATCAAAAATATTAGAGTTCTGGCCTTCGACTAAGGATTTTCTCAGTAATGGAATAGGCTATTGCGCTATTTTTCAAGATGAGGTCGTTAATGTTTGTTTTTCGGGTTTTGTCGCAAATCATGTACACTGCATTGATATTGAAACATTAGAGGCCCACCGTGGGAAAAAGTTGGCACAAATCACTGCTTATAAATTTGTTACAGAGTGCTTAGAGAATAAGATGATTCCATATTGGGACTGCATGGAAATGAACAAACCCTCCGTCGCAGTTGCAGAAAAAATAGGACTCATAAACACATTCAACTATGTGGGATATGAGTTTCCAATCGAGTATTGATTGAATTAAGGAGAAACATCAAGTACTTTTCGGAAACAATAATTCCGTCTTTAATTGGTTATGAGACCAGATTGATAAGTACTATTGCAAAAGCGATTTTAGTATAGCGGAGGAATTTAAATGAAAAAAGTCGCATACGACAACTATTACAAGGAACAAAATTATTTCGGCAATCCATATCCAGGTCTCATTGAATTTTTCACGAATTATCAGCCTAAAGGAACCGTACTCGATTTAGGTTGTGGGCAAGGAAGAGATTCATTATTACTTGGAGAGCTAGGCTATAACGTTATTGGGGTTGACCATTCAATTGTTGGGATAAACCAACTCAACCAAGAAGCTGAAAAAAGAAAGATAGATGTTGAAGGCGTATTAGGAAACGTGTATGAGTATCCGATATCAAAAGACATTGATGTCGTTTTGTTAGATTCAATGTTACACTTCTATAAAAATGATTTGAAAAAGGAAACAGAGTTTGTAGAGAACATATTGGATAACCTTAAAGAAAATGGGGTGTTTGTGAACTGCATTTTAAAAGGGGCTACACGCGAGAGGATTCTTAAAAAAATCATTTTAGATTCTCAATATGAATGGGAAATACTTACCGATATCTATACGGAATACCGTGAAGCCAATGCAGAATATCATCTCCTCGCCATTAAAAAGGGAAAGCTCATTGAAGCGTCTGATGAACAAAAAGATAGACCGTAACAGATGTGGACCTTATTAGGTCAAGATGTTACTAAGAAATATAAACATTAGGAGGGGTATGGATGGAATGGGTAGTATGGGGAGCTTTGGGGTTAGCTGAGGCTGCTTTTGCTCTTGCTTCCCAGCAAACAGAAAAAATTAAAAAGTTAGAGGAAAGAATTCAAGAATTGGAAGATAAATAAAGGCGTTTTTCCATTAACGGACGGACGTAACACCAGCCGCTCATTTTTGTATGAATACACGTAATATCGGCACCCCATTTTGCATAGATGGTTGTCATTATAAAAATTCTGCTCAATAAAATTTGAATTTATCGGGAGGAGGAAAGCGCCATTTCTAAACCGTTAAATAAGAGCAACATGATATTAAGTTTGTTAATCAGTATTTCGATACCTTTTGTCATACCAAGCAAGTTTTCCACTGGTAGTTATAACTTCGGAGTTCCATTCCCATATATATCTATATCCCAACTTGAGCCAAAGAGCATGTGGTTAGGCAGTAATCTTTTTGCTGGAAATATTGGGATGTCTATCAATCCCCTTATGTTTCTCTTTAACGCATTAATCATCTACTGGGCAATACAATTCATTAACCGCAAATCCAAAAAACAGAAAAGTTAAAGAGGACAGCAGCAATACTATCCTCTTTAATATTCTTCATTTATTGACATCAAAAGCACATACTAAAAGGCGCTTTTCCCAAGCTCCCTCAACAAGTCACCTAGCCTAGCTTACCCCGCCAACGTTTCTTCATCAATCTTTACCTTACCCTTTTCACGATCCTTTTTAATCGTCATCACAAAAAGACTGGTGATGATGAGCGGTAGACCGACTCCGATACCAAGGTGGAACGGTTCATCTAAAATAAAGATTCCTAAGAAAATCGTAATAAAAGGGATGATAAACGTCGTCAATAAGGCGAATATCGGACTTGCCGAAATGACCAAATGATAAAATAGAACATAGCCTAATCCCGAACCAAGACAACCAAGAACAAATAAAGATCCGATAACCGGCAATGTATTTAAATGCAATAGCGCTAACGGCTGTTGAAAAGCACTGATTATACCATTTAAAAATGCCGCAACTCCAAGTGTCCACATTCCAAGCTGCAAAGCGGTTACGGTCGGGAAGTATTTTTTAACAAGAATCGAATTTAATGCATAACAGGAAGTGGCGATTAACATGAGCATGGCATGAACATAGGAAAACTCCGCATTAGAGGCCTGTCCTGAAAATAACAGCAAGGACAACACAGCGAGAAATCCAATTAAAATGCCGACATATTGATATCCGGTCGGCTTATCGCGCAAGACCCATATCGACAATAGCAGACCGAGCATCGGTGTAGTCGCATTCAATATTCCAGCGACCCCTGTATCCAATTCGGTCAAAGAAATGCTCACAATGGACCATGGAATGGCCGCTCCAAGAGCAACGATGATTAAAAACAATAGATTGACCCTGAACTTGATCTTATGTTTACTGCGCAGCCAAAAAGGAAACAACGCAACCAACCCGAACAAACACCTTAAAAAGACGACAGTCGTAGGATCAAAATAAACCAATAGTTGCTTCGTCCACAAAAAGGAAGAGCCCCATAAAAGGCTCAATACGAGTAATAAAATGATCGCTTTCATGATTCGCTCGGAAGTAGATCTGTTGGAATTTTGACTTGGGCACCTTTTTGTGTGACGACATAACCAGCAACCTTGGAAGCATCGTCTATTGCTTTTCTTAAGCTATATTGCTTACAGAGCCCGACCGTTAATGCACCATTGAATGCATCGCCTGCACCTGTTGTATCGGTAGCCTTTACCTTTGTTGCCGATACCCAGCCGCTTTCCTTGCCATCTGTAAAATAAGCACCCTGTTCGCCTAACGTTACAACGACACCTTTAACACCTTGCTCTAACAACACGTCACATGCAGCTATGATGCTTTCTTCTGTCGTTATGTCCATTCCAGTTAAGATGGCGAGCTCCGATTCATTCGGTGTTAAAATATCCACTTTTGAAAGAATCGTTTTCGACAGCTTTTGAGCAGGCGCAGGATTCAAAATGACAGGAACGTGATTGGCCACAGCAATATCCATTCCAGCGACAACCGATTCTAAAGGAATCTCAAGCTGCATTAATACCGCAGCCGCATCAACGATCGCAGCCTCGGCATCCTTGACTGAAGCTGGTGTCACATGATAATTCGCACCATTCATTAAAACGATCGCATTTTCTCCTGTTTCGCTCACTTGAATGAGCGCATTTCCGGTCACACCCGACTCACCGACATAGGTCGTCGAAATATGGTAGTCGGCTAAATTACTTAACGCCCGTTTACCGAAATCATCCTGACCAACACAGCCAACAAAGTCAACCTGAGCACCTAATTGAGCCATCGTAACGGCTTGGTTGGCACCTTTTCCACCAAAAAAAGTATGATAGCCTGTACTGTGGATTGTTTCACCCGGTTTTACAATATGGGAAACATCATATACCAAATCGATATTGATGCTCCCAATAACCGTAATCTTCATTACACGTTTCCCCCTAATAACAACTGTTGCTTCAAATAATCTACTAACTCCTCCTTATGCAGGATTCCATTAGGCAACCCGAGTAAAGAAGCCATTCGTGCAACCGCTGGGGGTTTTAGCATACTTTCTTCTAAAATATCATGTTGATAAAAAATATTAGCAGCCTTGTCGTCTGCGATCACGCGGCGATTCGCCATGACGATGATGCGTTCAAAGTGCTCTGTGACAAATTCCATATCGTGTGTAATCGTTATAACAGTTTTCCCGAGCTTTTCTAATTCAGATAACAACGTGCTTAACAACGCCAGCCCGATTTTATCCTGACCTGCTGTTGGTTCATCTAAAATAATGATATCTGGATCCATCGCAATAACGGATGCGATTGTGACAAATTTCCGCGTAGAATAAGGCATATTATACGGATTTTCATCTGCGTATTCGGAAACGCCGCAAAGGTCCATTGCCCAATTCGTAATTTCCTCCGTCTTTTCTTCATCAAAGCCCATATTCTTTGGCCCGAAGCGTACTTCACTCATGACTTCATTATGAAAAATTTGGTCATCTGGATTTTGGAAAACGTAGCCTACTTTACGAGATATTTGGGCAGTCGTTTTCGTTTTTGTATCCCAATCACCAACTAAAACGTCGCCACTCGTTGGCCTTAACAACCCGTTCATGAGCTTTACAGCCGTTGTCTTTCCCGCACCATTCTGCCCAATAATCGCAACCCTTTGACCACTAGGAACGTCTAGTGATAAGTGTTCGACTGCGCTTGTGCCGTCAGGATACGTAAAACTAACATCCTTCAATTGTAGATGTGTCATTATTTATTCCCCCTATCATTCTCAAAACAGGTCGTAATCTCTGAATCCCTAATAGGTAGAAAGTTGAGTGGCACACCTTGTTTCTGAAGCTCTAACGCGATTTCTGTCACATGTGGATACTGAATCTGAGCCTTGTTAAAGACGTCACTTGCCAATACGTCGCGGGTCGGTCCCTGGATGAGCACCTCTCCCTTATCTAAAACGATGAGTTCATCTGAATACTCAGCGACCAAATCCATTTTATGCTCGACAAGAATAATCGTTTTTCCTCTTTCCTTCATTAAACGAATGATTTCAAACACATGCTCCGTTCCAATTGGATCTAATTGTGAGGAAGGCTCATCGATGACTAAAATGTCCGGATCCATGACAATAATAGAAGCTAAAGCAACACGTTGCCGCTGCCCACCCGATAATTCAAAGGGATTTTTTTCGCGCAAATTTTGAATCTTAACGAGCGAGAGTACCTCTTCAACCCGTTCATATATGTCTTCAACAGGAACGCCCAGATTTTCCAATCCATAGGCGACCTCTTCAAATACGGTATCCTTTACACCAGAAATTTGCGTGAATGGATTTTGAAATACAAAGCCGATTTTTTCACCAAGCTGGCCCAGCTGATACTCGCTCATATCTGTACCATCTAGCTTAATCGCCCCCTCCAAGTCTCCTTTATGGAAATGAGGGATAAAGCCTCGCAAAATATTACAAAGCGTTGTTTTACCAGAACCATTGTTGCCAACGATTGACACAAAGCTTCCTTTTTTAATGTCTAGTGACACATTCTTTAATATCCAGTCTTCGCTAACCGGATAGCTGTAGGATACATTGTCTAGTTGAATAATTGGCGTCATAGGAAAACCCTCCAAATAATGAGTCCGATTATAATCCCGATGTATACCCATGGAAGAACACGGTCAATTGGACGTTTTGTTAGTTTATGCAAGCTCGTTTTTTTACCAGGCGCTGAAAACGCACGAGATTCTAATGTGATCGCGCGTTCTTCTGTACTTGCAATGGAAGACAGGATCAGTGGCGTTAACGTTGGGAAAAAGGCTTTTGCACGAACAATTAATGATCCATCTGTTTCCACACCACGTGTTTTTTGTGCCTCCATAATCGTATTTGATTGGCGACGCATTTCAGGTATGATTTGTAAAGTGGACAAGACGATATAAGCGCCAGTCGGTGGCATGCCAATATCCTCTAATGCTTTAACAAAGTCCTTGACATCGACAATCCGGAAAAACAAAATAAACGCCGAACCAATTGCCAAGATACGAGACGTTAAAGATAGACCATGCATTAACCCCTCATGTGTTAAATCAAAAATCCACCAAGAGCCAATGACATCTTCCCCTGGGTAAAAGAATAATTGCATTAAGAAAACAATGACCAATAAAATCATTAACGTTTTAAGGATAAATGAAATAAATGGCTTCGCGACCTTCGCCACAGCAGCAATGATCATTAATACCGGAAACCAAGCATATGCAAAAATATAATTTGGCACAATAATAACGGACACCGTAATGAATAGTGCAAAGTAGAACTTCGTTAACGGATGCAGCGATAAAATTGGATTTTGATTCATGGTGTAGCTCCTTTCAAAACTAGAGTTATAGAAACAACTCCAAAAATGAGGCTATAAAAGATAACAAGCCCCACACTTAAGCGTTTGTTGTCTTAAGTGAGGGGCATTGCAATCTCTCCAATATGCCCTTTTGGATAGAGTAAAACGATTAAGATGCTTGATCGTTCTTCTTGCTGTTCTTCGTATTTTTCTTTTTCATATATAAATGACCATATTTCATTTTTGATAAATAACGATCGGAAATGCTCTTTACAACGAAGTAAACCAATAACACAGAAACGACCTTATCCGCTATTTCAGTAATGATGGCTGAAGAAAATACAGCGCCCCAAATATTTTGTCCCATTGCTAGGAATGTTGCCGTAATCGCTGAAGACGTATTACCCGTTGCGCCCCCAAAGAAAAGAACGGTAATTGGTGACGAAACAACTACAGCAATGGCTGTAATGACGAGACCGGAAATGATTGTTTTAAAGATGTTGCTGAGCATGCCATATTTTGATAGAAGACCTGCGCCAACACCAATTGCCATAGACGTTACAACGTACGGAAAGTAAACTGGATTAAAAATGGCTGTAATCGAGTTCGTAATCAAAGCTGCTACTAACGCAACCCAAGGACCTGCGATGACACCAATTAAGATCGTACCAATTGTGTCAAGAAAGATTGGTAATCTTAAAATCTGTGCCACCTGGAAGCCAACGAAGTTAACTGCGATACCAATAGGAATGAGTAAAACTGCCAATAAATTAAAATCCGCCTTAATTTTTTTCAACATGTGAATGTCCCCCTTTAATTAATTGCTCAGCATTTTTTATAGCATCAATAAACATATCAACAAATTTCTCGCGATTGACCGTGTGAAGCACATGAACATTCTTCGCGTGAGGTAAAGACTGTGCGTAATCGACGACTGTTGTACCCTTCGTTAGTTCACCCTGCGTTTCAATGGCTACATAACAATCATCTCCTTGAAAGAGCTCAGGTTCGACAACATAGCCGACTGCACATAAGTCATGCAACCGTACGTTGGTCGCGAAATTCTCTTCATGAAAAGCCGTTTGTGTTGCGGCCTTCGTATAAAATGTCATTAACTCGACAAGTGTTGTCGTAAGGTCTGTACCAATCGCTTCAATTCGTTTGAGGTCTTGCTCATCCAAGAATGCTTTATGCGTAACATCCAAACCACTCATGACAATCGGAATGCCTGAACGGAATACAACATCAGCAGCATGTGGATCAACATACACATTGAATTCTGCTGTCGGTGACATGTTCCCGCCTACTGCCGCGCCACCCATAAAAGATATGTAGCGAATGTTTTCTTTTACTTCTGGGTGTGCTAACAGAAGGGCACCGATATTGGTTAAAGGACCGGTCGCAATCAGAACGATTGGTTCATCACTCGTCATGATCGTTTCATAAAGTGCGTTTATGGCAGTACGGTCACTTTCCGCAAAATTTGGTTCAGGGAAGATGACATCTCCCAAGCCACTTTCACCATGAACATCATCGGCAACTTCTAGATTCACAAAAAGTGGTTGCTCCAAACCGCGAGCCACTTCAATTTCTTGGTTCATGTAGCTCAGAAAACTTCTTGCATTATAAGCCGTTTTATCCTGCGTTTGATTTCCCGCCTCTGTCGTAATTAAACGAATGTCTAATTCTGGTCGAACAAAAGCAAGTAATAAAGCCATTACATCATCTATACCTGGATCACAATCTATAATTACTGGAATACTCATCTATGAATCACGACTCCTTTAGCTCTTTCATCTACTTCTTCATGATTACAATCAACAGCTGTATTCGAATGCCCTGCAAATGACTGCTTGGATACACAGCATATTGGGCAATCTCCATACAGCATCAACACTTTTCATCATTTTTGATGTTCAATCACCGGTGACAACCCTTACAAAATGATTTCCTCCCTTAGAAAGCCAAAACTTAAAATAACATATTGCGAATAACTACTGGAATAGTATAACACGATGCTCTTAAATAGTATGACATAAAAAGTGAACGTTTTTTGAACATAACTGCATAGGTTCTATTAGCTTGGTTTTGTTAGGACATTTTCATACCGTTGAGCAAGGAATCATTTTTCGCTAAGAGAACGACCTTTCCGGCAGCTTTGTTGTGCTTTTTCTTACGACAAGGGTCGGCTCGTAAAACAATGATTCAACTGGTTCATTGTGAATTTTTTTTATGAGCAGCTTAACACTTTCCTTGCCAATTTGATACGTGTTCTGCCGAATGGTAGACAGCTTTGGATTCAACACTTCTCCAAACGGAATATCATCGAAGCCAATTACAGACAAATCGTTTGGAATTGAAATATCTAATTCGAAAGCTGCGCGATACACACCACAAGCCATTAAGTCATTGCTTGCAAAAAGGGCGGTGACCTCGTTATTGGCAAGAAACTGCTTGGCCTGATCATATGCATCCTCCATATGATAATTACCATTCATAATGTAATGAGATGGAATCGGGATATCATGTTCCTTAAGTGCCTGTAGAAACCCTTTCAAGCGATTATTCGAGTTCGTAATATCAACAGGTCCCGTCATACAACCAATTTTCTGATGCCCCAACTCAATTAAATGCTTGCCCGCTAAATAGCCACCTTTGAAGTTATCCATGAACACCCCCGTCGCTGTCGACACATCAAGTCCACGGTCCACTAAAATATATGGAATTTGCGAATCCGTTAAAATCCCTTCGTTTTCACGTGTTAACTTGTTCATGCTTGCGAGTAACACACCGTCAACCTGTTGCTCCTTTAACAAGCGAATGTACCGCTCTTCCTTGCTCGATTGATCATCTGAATTACAAATGATTAAACTATAGCCATTGTTCACGGCTTCATCCTCGGCCCCTCTGCATAGCTCCGGAAAAAACGGGTTTGAAATATTCGGAACGATTAAGCCGAGCATATTGGACTGCTTCGTAATGAGGCCCCTTGCAAACTGGTTAGGCCGGTAATTCATCTCCTCAACAACTTCCAAAATACGTTTCCGTGTTTCTTTAGACATGCCTTCTTCTTTGTTGTTGAGCACGCGGGATACGGTTGATATCGAATAGCCCGTTTCACGCGCAATGTCCTTGATCGTATATTTTGTCATTTCATCACCTTTTGAGAAAACGTTTTACGAAAACGTTTTCGTTTGAAACTATGATAATGTAAGTGCTTACAGATGTCAATATATTTTTTAGATTATTTAGAGGAGTGTTAACCTTGGGGGCGTTGGAGTGATATGGAGTGGTATGGGCTGGGGGAAGTTACGAGAAATCAAGAGTATCGTTATAGTGCGTTGCTTTTTAATATCCCATGAGTTCATGCAGCAAAAAAGAGGTTTACCAAATAAAGACCTGCACATGCGACCGCTCCGGCTTTAATCGAACGGCAATTATTTCATAAAAAAGGAACCTTGACCAACTATGTAAGCTGAACGAGGCTCTGAATGGGCAATGTCTATTCTGTTATCAAAAAACTGTTGCACCATTCCGCTCAACACTTTTTTGAGCAAGCCATTATCGAATGGTTGCCCCTCACCTGTTTAACCACCTATTAATATACCCTCCAAATATACAATCGTCATAAAAAAGAGCCACACCGCGCATGGAATTGCCAAACTCTTGAGCGCTTGCATCGGTTCATATTCTGCACGTCTCTTTTGTAGAACTCTATCGGTCAAAAAGAACAACGCAGAGGCACCTAAACTTAACCATAGTAATATAAGACCAAAAGCAGCATGCAAAATGGCAGAGAAAATAATTTCAGATGGTTCTTTTTTAATGAATATCGAAATAAGCTGACCGATTTTATCACTAGAGGTCAACACCCCGTAAAATAAAATCACTGGGAAACTATATACTAAGTATCCAGGCGTGGCTAATGAAGCAGATAATAAATAGTCTGGCATTGATGAAATCGTTTCACCAAACGGATTTGGCATGATGAAACCTAACAAAATAGCAAACAAAGACCCCGAGATAGATGCCGAAATCATTTTTCTTGATATGATTGTGTCCACCTCCGCAGCTTAGTTAAGCTCAAACTATCATATGTTACATTTCAAAAACAATTAATATCATAATAATACATTAATATTGTTGCTTGTACGGTCTTTAGCAAAAGGGATTTTAGTGTCGTTTAGCGAAAGATATGTAGTACACTGTGAAAAAGGGGGGTTATTGTGAGAAAATTTATAACTGGTATTTTAATAGTTGGGTTATACTGTTTTCCATTTGTTTATTTTTCGATGCACCAAGACTTTACGAACGGCTCTATGTTTGGCTATTTGATTATGATCGTAGGAACTTCGCTTCTAGCCTTTCTCAGCAGATACTTCAGTAATACAATACCTTTTATTATAGGTAATGTAGCATCGTTCATCATTTCATTTTATTTTCTCAGCAAAATGGAGGCCACATTAGGGGTTGGTTGGGATGATGGTTATTTTAAACCTCTCACACCATATCAATTATTGTTCTTGGTTAGCTTTTTGAATTTGATTCCTCAGCTTCTCGTGATGTCGTTCGCAAACAGAATGAAAAAGAGGTAGATTTTCCGATGTTGATCTCTTCAAATTATATTCTTTAAAAAATGACAAGGGTGAGAAAAATGGTAAACAAAGGGAGAAATAGGATCATTATTACTGCTTTAACAGCTTTATTAATCGTATCTTTGGCGTTTTCAGGCATACAATACTTCAATAGACTATCAAAACAAGAGGTTGAAGATCGAGAAGAATTATTAGAAGCTGTAATGTGGAAAATAACTGAAGAAGATACAATACCAAAAGAAGATATAGAAGAAATAATAGTGTTAAAAGCAAAGGCAGGCGTGTATCCTCTAAATTTTGATGTAGCAATAAACATGAAAAATGGAGAACAAATTTTATATTCTTGGACAGATAAAAATAAGACAGATGTTAAACAGTATTAAATCCGTAAGGCTCGACTAAACTCGGCTAATGAATTGGAGAGGATAAAAATGAAAAGTGAAAATATCGGATTTTATTTATCTGGGATCTTATTGGCTTTATCAATGTATTTCGATTCCTTTTTTCTCTATTTATTAACTTCAATTACATTGTTCACCATCGCTTTAATCATGCTCTATAAGAATAGACATACGCATAAAAAATATTTGTGGGTACTTTTTGTTTGTATTTCTTTGGTCATCACTTACTTTACTTTAGATCTAAACAAACTTTAATTATTCACGCATGGCGTATTCTCCTGCTTAAATTGAACATTTTTTGCTCATTAAATCCGAACAATCTTTTCGGTAAAAAGCCGGGAGTGATAGCACACCCAAACAACAAGTATGATCACTCCCCCACTTCCACAAACCGCCCATACGCCTTCAAAAATCCGAGCTCTACTGTTCCCGTCGGTCCGTTTCGTTGCTTGGAAATGACCACCTAGCAGCCACAATGATTAAGTCACCCACAAATTTACTTACCTATTTTAAAACCTCTTCTTCTATAAGGGTCAATAAATTATTTTGAGTGTTTTCTATAAAAGCATAATATCTTGAAGGTGTTTTTGCTCTGGCTATATACATATACGGTTTCCATTTAGAATTAGATAAAGACCAATCTACATTTTTTAAATCTTCAACCTTTTCCGCCCAATCTACTGTCCACGCTATATAATTAGAATTGTTATCAATTATTCTTTCATTTAAGTATAAAGCAATCGCATTTTGCATCGGTTCATGACCTAAAACATATTTTATAACATTACCTGGTTCCATTGGCAATACATCAATAAAAACATAAAAAAACCTTTCTAGAAAACTCAAAACCTCATCATATTGTTCTTTAATCTTTAGCTGATCATTATTATTTGTGTTCTTTTTACCAAACAGTAAGTAGTTTATAAATTGTTTTAGTCTTGAGCTTGTTAAAAAACTTGTATCTTTAGGTCGCATAATCCTACTTTTTTCAAATTCAATCTTTACTGATTGCAATGATTTTGACACTTTATGAATGTCAGTTATAATAACATTCATTATTTCTCTTGTGTCATAACTCGTTACTAATGACATAGATACCCTTTTAGAATTTGAGTTAATATCAGCAAATAAAGATTTTTCATCCTTTTCAGCTAATCCAAAATATAATTGTAAGGTTAACTGGCTATTTAATACACGTTGTCTTTTTTCTTCATCAGATTTTGTTTTTTTCAAGAAATTTTCTAACGCCTTTAATCGATGTTGCCCATCAATTATTACCAATCTTGTGTCTGATGGTAGTGATAACACTCTTCTTTCCTTATCATAAAAATATCCGGGTTCTTCTCTGAAAGTTGCAACTATTGACGGGAAGTAGATTCCGTGTTCAGAATCAAAACTTTCTATATACTTCTCTATCTTGGGAAGTCTAGGATAACTAATATCCCTGTTAACTTGTGAATCTATCTGATGTAATTTAAGTATATCACTAACCTTAATTTGTGTTGACATAAGCCCTTTTTCCCCAAAATCATCAATTAGTTCAATGTCACCTTTTAACCGAACCGACTCCATCATTTTTCTCCTTTCCATCTTCAAGTTTTTCATATAAATATTCCGCTATTAAACGACTACCTCGTATACCATTGGAGAAGTTATATCTTCCTGTAGTTTGTTTGTAGGGTATCCCCAAATTTAGGAAGTCCTTATTTTTATGTGTCCAATCAACTTTCCTTATTACTTTTTCAAAAAGGCTTTCTATATCGTTATATGGGTATTTTTCTAATGCTATAAAAACAAAGTAAGCTATACCATATAATACAGATGGTATATATATTATCTGTTTTGTACGATCCATAGAGTTGGCTGGCGCATACTTAACCAATGAATTCAGGAACTTTTCTGTGTTTTCTTTGTACTGCTCGAAACTATCTTTTGTAATTTTCCCCTCTGATAAGCTGGTATTTAGCACCCCTTCATTCAAAGTAATGATTATATTATTCAAAGTTGCTGCTGTCATTAATTTAGATCGAGTTGATCTACCTCTTGTTTCGAATTTATCCTCTGATATTGAAGGATGGCTGAGTATAATTTGTTTTGTTAGCTCCGCACATAAATTTTCATTTTTATACATTATTAAAAGTGTATTACTAACTTTTGAAGATTTAGTATTAATATCGGTGAAAAGCTGACGCTCCTGTTTAATGGATAGGTCAGTAAATATTTGAATTGTTAAGGGAAAGTTTTTTATTCTCTGTAGGTGTTTTAAGTTTGTAGGCGTAGAGTGTGCTTCTAATCTTCCAATTATCATTTCAAATGCCTTAATTCTATGTTGTCCATCTAAAACTACTAACTTTTCATTTAATCTTAAATTAAATTGACCCAATTCTTTATCATAGGCCCCTTTGCCACGGGAGGAAAATAACAAGGGTGGAAAATAAATATCATTTCCCTCTAATCCATATTGTATATAACGTTGAATATTTGTAACATGATCCTCTATTAATTCTCTTTGAACATCTTTATCTATTTCTATAAATTTGATTATTTGTTCCGCAGTGCATTGTATTGTTATAACATTTTGTCCAAACTGGTTACCTCTTACAGCATTAAAAGTCAAAGAATGTCGATTTGATGCTATTTCTTTTAAACTTTTCAATTTACATCCTCCTTTTATGTGCGTAATTCTTATCCTAGCACTTTGATTACCATTATGCAATTAATTTGTAATACTATTTAAACTAAACGTTATTATTAAGTAAATTCTTATAAATACTAGCTTGAATTCTATTGTGGTATTTAATAATTTAACTTTAATAGCCAATTATATTAACACCAGAGATTTTCTACGGTACATTTATATAAAATACTTAATCAAGCGGTTGGTAATGCCCCATTGTTTTTAAATCATTTAATTATTTGTTGTAACTGGAAATTCTTAACCTGTGAGTATGTATAATCCCTAAAACCGCTCACTCCCCCACTTCCACAAACCGCCCATACGCCTTCAAAAATCCGAGCTCTACTGTTCCCGTCGGTCCGTTTCGTTGCTTGGAAATGATTACTTCCAGCCTATCCTGGTCTTCCTTCCTCTGGTAATAATCATCACGGTATAAAAAGAAAATAACGTCGGCGTCTTGTTCGATGTTGCCCGATTCTCTTAAGTCAGACATGAGTGGGCGCTTGTTTTGTCGGGCTTCCACGCCACGGGAAAGCTGGGAGAGGAGAATGATCGGGATGTTTAATTCAATGGCCAGGAGCTTTAATTCACGGGTAATTTCGCCGACTTCTAGATCACGTCTTTCGCGTCTATTGGCCGGGGTAATCAGCTGCAAGTAATCAATGATGATGAGGTGCTGTCCATCCGGATCATCGTGCAGTCTTTTTCGAATAGAGGCGGTAATGTCCATGAGCGTTCGCTTTTGATCAAGAATCGCCAGCTCCCAGTCTGCAATCTCGCCAATCGCATGAAAAGCTTGTTCATAATCCGCTGTGGAAAATGCCATGCTACGCCACTTCTGCCCGTTGATCGACCCTTCCGCAGAAATCATTCGCCTAAGCAATGGCTTCGTGCCCATCTCTAAACTAAACACAGACGAAGAGCCACCATTTTTGCAGTGCCCTGCAGCCAGGTTCAGGGCAAAGGCAGTTTTCCCTACAGATGGCCTGGCTGCCACAATGATTAAATCCCCCCGCTGCATGCCGCCGGTCATCTCGTCTAGGTCATGATAGGTCGTAAGGCAGCTGGACGTTTCATCCGCTGGGGCGACCATTTCATCGGTAATTTCCAACAAATAATCATAAGTTGTTTTTTCAGCGATGACCGCTCCTGTACCACGGATCGCCTCTAAATTGGCGATCAGATCATTCAGCTCCTCCTCACTTGGTGTCTCACTATATCTGATCGCATACGCCCTTGCTTTTCTTAACCGATAGGCGGCAAAAACAAGCTGCTCGTGATGTTTCATGCTTGCCGTACTGGCAACCGAACCAGCCATTTCTAGTAAATAGCTCGTTCCACCGACTTGATGAATCGCGTCGCCAAGGCGTGTGGTGATACTAACCATATCAATAAGCTCACTCGCTTCAGATGCCTGCTTCATCGCTCGGTAAATCCGTTGATGACGGCCATCATGAAAATGCGCCTCCTGAACCTCCAGCTCTTTAAACAGCGTACCGTCAACGAGCACAGCCCCAAGCACCGCTGCTTCTGCCTCGTAATTTTCTATCCTCATGGCTTCGTCTTCTCCGTGATCAGCTCTAGCATCGCATCTCGAAAACGTGCCTTTACTTCAGGAGAAACCTTTGCCGCCTCCGCATGCCACCGGCTCATCTCCTCCAAATGTAAATTCCGTTCCGGCGGGTACGCGGCAATCTCCGCAATGGTCGGCGCATACGGGTGCTTGACGACATGGGCAGACAGCTTGTCCAGCACACCTTTATAATCCATCTCTTTCAATGGCGGCAGCAACAACGCCGCCTTTTTCCGCGTCATCTCAAACTTCGGATACACCTCCGCAATCATCTCCAAAATATCAACAGCCTCTTCATGTGTCATGAACATGTACCTCCCTGTCTCAGTTCATCGAACAACGCATTGCCACCTTGCCTCGCTCGCTCCCTAAACGGAATCGTATTATGGCGTTTGGTTTGCTTAGCTGCCTCATAGGCTGTGACGTCATCGATCGTCGCCAGTCCTTGCTTTGCCCACTCTTTTAAAATTTGCTCGATATAACTGAGCGTCCTGCCGCCATATTTCACCGCAAGCTTCATCGCAGCAATCACAACCTCTTCGCTAAAATCAGCACACCACGCTTCAAGTGCTTCCTCGACAAACGGCCCAACACTTCCAAAATGTTGTTCATAGACGGTCAACAGATGATCATCCGCGCGCGGTCGTCTTCTTCTTTTTTGTTTATATTTCTGTTTAAGTACGGTCAATTGATCGGTATTAGACTGGTCATTGAATTGGTCATCTAAATGGTCACTTGATTGGTATAAAGATCGGTCTACCGATAGGTCAACTGAATGGACCAATGACACCATTTGATACACCGGCGCCTTGCCGCGTTTTCCTTTTTCATACTTGATCATCTCATGCTCTAAAAGCTGTGCACGTGCATTGGCGACCCCTTGCTTCGACAGCCCCGTTAATTGTTGCACGACAGAATTCGGCGCATTAAACCGACACTTCCAGCCCGCCGAATTGTTAATCATCATCAGAGCGTGCCATAACGCAATCGCACTCGTGGACACGTCCGTTAAAAGCAGCCAATCCCGAAATGCATTCAGTTCTTTAATGTAATTCATCCTATATCAGCCCTTCCTCACACATTGAAATGTTTCCACGGCAACGAGGAGCTTCAATTACTGAAGCTCCTGATCACGAATCCAAGCATCGACAGCGTCCTGGGAAAATAGAATCTTGCCGCGAACCCGGAAATGCGGTATTTCATTTTCCTTCGCCATTTTATAGATCGTGTCCGTATGCACACCCAAATACGTAGCAATTTCCTTTACCGTCATTGATTTTCGTTCCATTCGTACACCCCCTTATAGCGTCTTTCACGACTATAATCGAAAGAAGCAGTTGGTTTGGGGCGCTTTCGGTTGAATTTGTTTTAGGAATTTTTGATTTCGACATGAATAGACATCGTTCGGGGCGTGCCAGGCACCGTATCTTCTAAAAAGGACTTTTGATTGAATGTGTTGTATATAATGTTTAGAGTAGAACATAATTAGTGGTTTAAAAAGGTATGGGTGACAGAGGTACGACCTGAGACCCGTGGGCTTTGGCAATTGGGGTATTTAGTTGAATACCGAACTGATTTAGGCATGAGGAATGGCTTAGGAGATCATAATTTGAACGTACGCGGTAAGGATGATGTTATGGGAGCAAAGAAACCCCCGTTTGTTATTGCAATTGCTGGTGTTTCTGGTGGAGGAAAAACAACGGTTACAAAACACTTAATTGAGGAATTAAATCATTCAAAAGCACTTTATTTTGATGACTACAATTTTGATGGACCTGATGACATTATAAATTGGGTAGAGAATGGTTCTGATTATAATTTATGGGATTTAACACCACTCATCATGGATTTAAAAGAGCTATGCAATGAACAACTCAGTTATATTGTCTTGGATTTTCCCTTCGCCTATAAACATTTTAAAATTCGTGAACTGATTGATTGCGCTGTATTTATTGACACCCCATTGGACATTGCACTTGTTCGACGCGTTACAAGAGATTTTAAAGCGGCTTCCGTCAAAGATATCTTGTCAGATATGGAAAATTACATATCCAAAGGTAGAAAAGGTTACATTGAAATGTTAAAAAGCATTAAACCAAACTCGGACATCACCATTGATGGAACACAGCCCGTATCAGAAATTGTAAATCGCATATGTGAACGGCTAGAAGAACGCGATAAACAATAAACACCTTCAATAAACTGGGGCGACTGTGGGCAACGTCCAATCCTGTAAAAATTGTATGACAAAAGCTATGGCTCAGGAAGTGCTAGGCACCTAAAATGCTTAAAAAAAGGGGCTTTGGTCTTATCCATTAGATTCCTTGCCAATATATATAACAATAATGTGGTCCAACCTGATTGAGCATATATATGTAATCAAGGAGGGAACTCAAATGAGGGATTATAACCAGTCAAAAAAACGCAAAACAAGTTTGAAAACATATATCTTGTTAATGGTTGTTTTAGCACTTAACACTTTAAGGTATGGCGGTTATCTTTTGGAAGATTCCACAAGCATTTATAACTGGATATTATTTGTTTTGAATCTTGCTTCGCTGCTAGTGGTGTTATTTTTAAGTACAAAAAAAGACGTAGATGCCCAGAGTGGTTGATCAAATACTTGATTTGGTGGATTATTTTTTCTAAGAATATCTTTAAAAAGTGGCTTTCATTTGGTTTTTTTCACTTGTTTTACATGGTCGGCTTTTCGTGGTCTTAATACCTTTTGTAAATGGGGAAAATTCGTTTTAAGTAAAGTATCACTATATGCATCGTTTTATTCAATACGATGTATAAGGGAGTGTTTTTTTGCTGAAAATTTCACGTTATGGTTTTGCGGCAATAGGTCTGGTATTTGCTCTATTTGGACTCATTACGAAAAACATTGAGTTTTATCCATATGTGATGTTGTTCTTAGGTCTAACGATCTTGGTTATGGGATTAGAAGAATTTCAAAAAGGCCGAAAAGCATATAGCTTGTTATTTGTTGTTGTCTTTTTATTGTCTTTATTTGTATCGATTGAAGGATTTTTATTATGATGGCAGTAAAACAATATCCAAAAATAAATCATCCATCCATGGGATGTCACTTTTTACGGAATTATTGATCAGTCCCTTTATGACTTGGCGTGGAAGGAAGCAAACCATCTTACTGAATTAATAGCTAATAAAAAACTGACATTACTACATTTATCGATTGAACATAAGCAAATCTTAGTAGATCAACTAAAGTAACTGTTGAAAGTGAGTTAGTCCGAGGTTAAAGCGGCTATCCGTACGAGCTTCCACCTCTAAAGAGACTGATCAGAATTGTGAAGAAGAAAAAACATTGAGCACTATATCATAGAGGAGTTTATGTAATGAATATTGGTATTTCGTATGCTGCTGTTGCTTTACTTGCTATATTTTTTTCTTATATTTTGATGAAGGAAGTAAGTTATCTTTTTAAGGTACACAAAAACAAAGAAGTTATTTCGAAACGGTTGTTAGCAGCTAGATATATAGCGACTTTTTCAATTGCAGGGTTCTTGATTTCGTTTATATTAAATATAGCAATATATTTTCAAATATTTAATTCAGATATACTTACAAGCAATATTACCGCTATCGCTTGTTTCTTATTTGTTTTAGTTATTCTCATTTTAGAATATGGGGTTATACCTAAAATAAATAAGACAAATCAAATTTAAAGATGTTTATTAAAAGAAATTCACATATGTGTTGCTTTTTTGATCAAGATAAACTGAATGACAGGGGTTGAAGTGAATCACCCGACATGATTATCGAATTCCTTTCACCTTCATCTGTTAAATTAGACCGCTGGAAGAAATATCAACTTTATGAAGTCGCAGGAGTAAAAGAATACTGGCTTGTTGATCCAGTGAACGAATCTGCATAAATACATCTTTTGAATGGTGAGCACTATGCATTTCAAGGTGTCTTTACAAAAGAAGATACCATTTCTGTTAATACGTTAACAGGAATGGTATTAGGGCTAAATCATATATTTGTGTAGCAGTGGTCAATGGTGACAGTGTATAACTGATTTATACAATGGAGGCTAGATCGTTAGATATCCAGGCTTTAGTTTACGGTACCAGCTTCAAAGGCTCAGTTCATTGTAGAATGCTTACCAGGCTTCACCCTTTTTTGATTGCAATAGAACTCCGCAGTACACCCCGGTTCACCTTACGTGTTATTAGTAAAACAACTTTTATGCTTAGTTTGAAATGTGAGGTAAAACTTTCTGAAAACAAGGTATTACCTCACATTTTAACGTCCCTGTTATGTCCCCTTTTTGTCCCAGCAGTCTTCTTTAACCCAGTTTGAACGATTGCGTTTAACTAAATTATTCAATCCCCCAATTGAACGTACTTACTTTCATTGACCTCAATAGTTGAAATTTGCTTAAGACGCTTCTCTAAATTTCTTGTGATTTTAATCGGGTTTTCTTGTCCATCAAGGCCTGTCCCGTAAACGGTAAAACTCCAACTTCCCTTTTCTAGCTTTACGGACACACGACGATTTGGTGTTAGATAATCTACTCCAATGCATTTACGTATATCTTCATAAGTTAAAAAGGCAATTTCACTGTCTTTCAGTTCTTCCAATCCACATACAAACGCAAAAATATACTCCTCTACTCTTTTACCGTCTTGGAAGCTTAACAATTCATCAGGACTAAACCAAAAATCCCACCTCTTTGTTTCGGCTCTATCCCCGTGTGGTTTAGAAGCGTACTTGGCATAAACTGTATAATCACCAAAATCATTAGCCAATGAATATATACGTCGTTTTTCACCCTCTTCAATTATTGCAGGAGCAAACCCACTTTTCACCAACCTTGATAATAATGCCCCAAAATAAAAGTCTGCTTTTGCTAAAGACATCTCCTATCTTCCCCTTTATCCAATTATACCGATTGTATTAAGAAAATTTCACGCGCCTCAAATACATAGACTCAATTACCGCTAATATAGCAAACTTACATACCCGAAGCAAAAATCTGTCATCTACCCTCAAATCATTTTGCCCTAGACCAATAAAAGTGGGGTTTGCGGCGTGTACGAATTATCTGCATTCAAGGATAATATCCTTGAAAAGAGGGATTAGTGTGGATGAGGTTGTGTTTAAGAAGCAATTAGGAGAACTTCTGCGGAGATATAGAAAACAAAAATTAATGACAATAGAAGAAGTAGCGAATAAAATTAATATTGATGATAAACATCTCGGGAGAATTGAAAGAGGTCAATACAATATATCAGCCTACTCACTTTTCAAATTAATTCATGTTCTTGAGATTCATGATGATGTTTTCCACTTGATAAAACATTAATTCGCAAAACTAATTACCCGCCTCCTATATAAACCCCTTGCTCACTACTAATAACACCCTTGTTTATAACGTCTTTCATCCCTTAGAATTATCCTCTCTTTTAATATTCTATAAAGGAGATCCCAATGACGAATAATTTTTCCTTTCAAGATGTTTACGAGCAAAACAGAAAGCGCTTTCACTTTAACGTCCACGCATTTTACTTTTATGACCCTAACAAAAAATGTTTTCAAGAAGGTCTTGTTACATTATGGAACCCTTATCTCATGCATAAGCCTGACACAGGACCTATGGCTACTTACTTCAACTACACAATTAGATACCGTCTCATCGACTGCATTAGAAAACAACAAAAACAGCTCGTCCTCCAACATCACACTCGATTGAACGTACCACAAACTATTCGGGTTTGTTCCCCACCTTATCATCATGATGCTTTAAAACACCCTTTTGATAAGAGATCCAATCAAACATTGATTCCAAACACAAAAAAGCACCTAGCCATTAAACAATAGACATTTCACACGCAAATAACTAAAAAAACTTCTAGCAACTCTAAATAAATGGTGAAGTTAACTGTATTCTGAGGAGGGGTTTTATGCGTATTCACTGCGGTGTTTGTGAAATTGAACTTAATTATGACGACTATGTTTTCTTAGATGAAATCAACACTTTGACACACCAAAATTGCTACAGCCTAGAGACTAACTTTCCGATTAAGGACTTAGGTACATATGAGCAATTGACGAAGGTCTATTGTTTTATTAAGTGATGAGGTAGTTGAAATAGTTAGTTCTATAAATTATTTCATATCCAATTGTAGTTTAAATAGATATCAGCAAGATATGCGGCCTCACTTAATAAGCACTCCAAAAGTTACTTATAACTTTTGGAGTGCTACACAAAATATAATGGAAAGTACCATAAACCGTTAAGCATTAAGACGACAAAATACTTACCAGTTACTTAAGGATAAATCCAGCAACAGTTTTGTACTTTTTTGATGGAATTTATTATTTGTATAAACACACTCAACTTTGCACTTCCTGTGAATATACTTCCTCTTTCATCTCATTCATAAGTAAGTATGCTATCCCCCGAAAGCTTATCTTTGGTCTAGTTGTATTTGCTTTTTTAAATACTCAACCCTTTAAAAGCCCTTCCAAGTGCAATATCACCAATTTGTCTAATTGTTCCTCTTCCATCATTCATCGTATAGAATTTAACCCCTTTTATTTTTACATCTTCTATTTCATCTTCAAATATAATCTCAGCTTCATGTTCATTAATATAGGTTAATAAATCTTCTTTCCACTGTTCTTCTTCCATATTCCGTCCTTTAGGTTCAATAAATATCTGAATGAAATAATCACTGTTTTGTAAATAAAGAATAAAGTCGGGCTGGAATCCTGCCAAATTCACTTCATCATGTCCACTACCAAACTGATGCAACTTTAATTTATTATTTTTTGTTGATTCACGATGCATATTTTCATCCATACGTAGTAAATACACATCAGAATATTCCTCTTTTAACTCCGCAACTCTTTCTGCAATTCGATCGATTAATTGCTTTTCGGTTAAGTTAATAATAGCGGAATCATAAACAAAGTAATCTTCTTTTATTTCATAACGATCCACTGTCTGCGGAATATCCTGCATAAACGTTTTACCCGTGTCATAATTTGGTACACGTTTTCGGTAGTTTGCAATATACTCTTTAATTGGGTAACCGATAAATTTACCGGTTCCACGTTGTTTACTGTAACCTGATTTTATTTGTTTGGCGACATAGGAAAAGTAACGCTCTAGAATGTTTAACTTTTCAGTAGCCGTTAGCACACTACTATCCATTGTTTGTGGAATTGTAACATAGATCGTTCGATTATAAATATTTAACCATTTCTCTTGTAAAAACTCTTCTCTCGAATTTAGTAGCGGAATATACTTTTTCAAGTTAGAGAAATGATAGAACGACAAACGATTCATAATTTTATTGAGATAACGCTTATCAAAAGTAACCGCAACGTTATAAGCGTTTGTATAGTCTTCTTGAACTTTAGTATCTTTATAACTTACTTCTTTTAATGCAGATATATATGGAATGACAACATCATTTTTTGTATCAACACCATATTTCTCTAATGAATCATAGTAGTCATCCGTTACTTCAATGGTTTCATTGTAATATATTTTTCCATATTTCCATATGTCCGTCCGTTTAAAGGTAGACTTCACCTTAACATCAATTAATGGATTTTTTTTATCTTCACCAGTCGGTAAATTCATTTCGTCTAAAGCACTTACTAAGTTCTTCAAGTATTGAGGCTCATTGATTGTATGATAATGAATCGTCTCTAAAATCAAGCTATCTTCACTATCATCATTAAATCTACGTGTATATGATCGTTCACCATCTAGTAAAAATGGGTAATACCTTGCACCACGTCCAATTAATTGTGCTTCTGACATAGTCGTTGCTTTCGTTCCTTTAACTTTTGGATCATCACTTAATCGCACAATGTCATAAAGGTTTAATACATCCCACCCCTCTGTAAGTCTAGCCACAGCAAAAATCACTCGATATAAATTCATTGGACTTTCTAAGCTATTTAAAGCCTCATAGTGACCTTTTTCTAAGATGCCCGATTGACTCGTGTCATTGGCATTAATAATTCGGCTTGGAGCAAGTTCCCGTTTTATATCTCTGACTATTTCACTTAAATCGTCCTTACGTTCACGATAATAGTTATGTGCCAATGCCAATGTTTCACTATCGTCTTCAGAAGTAATTTGCGCTTGTCTATGAAGAAAAGCTTTCAAAGATTCAACGGTCAATGTATCGATTAACTCGTTAAATTGTTCGTGGGCTTCATTGGAAGCATCAATTCGCTGTGATTTAAACATAATAACAGGCTTTATATATGCACCATTCTCTTCCAGTGCATATCTTCTTCTATATTCACTTAATAAGACTACATTCATCATGTTGTCCACGTCTGTATTACTCGACTGAATTCGCTTTACATTTTTAGAATATTTATCTTGAATGAAGCGGTCGAGTGCATAGCGATACAATACTTTATCTTTGTATTTTTCATAAACATTTTTATTCTCCAAGTCAATTGTAGCGGTAAATTCAAGTAAGCGATTATCTTCATTTGCATTTAAAATAGTGGAAATTGCTTTTTCCCATGATTGTTCCGTTTCTTTTTCCGTCTTGGTAGAAGCAGAGAAATGATGTGCTTCATCTCCTAATATAACGACTTTATTTCTTGCATAATCTTCTTTACCCATTGCATTTTCCTTTTGTGTATAAATATCAGCCGCAACACGTTGGACAGTTGCCAATTTTAAATAGATCGTATTCTTACTTTGAATTTTCGGGAAAGTTTGAACTTGCTTCATTTCTATTCGTTCCCCATCTATTTCAATTTGTTGTTCATATAAATACTTGTCCGATGCCATATTTGTCAGGTTATCAATTGTTTTATTTAATACACCATTTGTATTTACTAGGAATAAAAAGTTTTGATAACCTCGTTCTTGATAGAGGTATAAAATAAGCCCTGCCATTAAGTCTGTTTTTCCACTTCCTGTTGCCATGTTGAATAATACATGCTTCACATTCCTAAAACGAAACTCCCTTGCTGCTTGTGAATAATGAAAAAAGCGTAAAGCTGCATCTTGATAATACCTAAACGTATGTACCATGTTCTGTTTAATGTAATCAGGTGTTTCCCATGCACCCTCTTCGTTAAATAAACTTTCATTTAGTTCTCTTACCTCATCGTATAAAGGTAATGGCAGCTGTTTCTTTTTCTTTGCCACAGTTATTCACCACCTTTATCATAGAAGTTTTTATTAAATGTATAGTCATTATCAGAAATTAAATCACGAACGTTTTCATCATCAATTTCAGAGTAATTATAGTAAAGTTGATTTTTATCGATGATTTTAATAAGTGTTTTCTTTTGCTCCTCAAATGAAAGCTCATATAATGTATCTTTAACCGCTTCTAAATCAACACGGAAATCAATTTCCGCTTCTTTTAACATGAAATCAAATACATCATGAAGTTCTATTTGTGTTTCTGCATTACGTATGGATTTTAAGAATCCACGATTTTTCTCCATTAATTCAATATAAATGAAACTTCCTCCGCCTTGCCATTCGACCTCTTTAGAAATGCCGCCCTGCTCACCTTCGATGACTTTTTGAAGTCGTGGAACAGATACTGTATTAATGTAATCCATCTGTTCAATACCTATATAACGACGGTTCATTTTGTGTGCAACAGCTTGAGTAGTTGAAGAACCCATGAAAAAATCGAGTACAATATCATTTTCTTTAGAGCCTATATGAATTATTCGCTGAAGTAATTTCTCCGGTTTTGGTGTAGTGAAAACAGTATCGCCAAATATCTTATTTAGATTTTGAATAGCATCTTGATTATGTCCAACTTCACTATAATCCCAAATCGTCTGTGGAGTAACTGTTTGCTTTACTTCAGTGAGAAATTTTTTTACGGAGGGAACATTATCCCCTTTTTCACCAAACCAAATTCTATTATCTTCAATATATTTTTCAAAAGTTGTTTTTGATAATCCCCAACTCCGTCCTGATGGTGGGTACACAATTCTTCCGCTAGGGGTAGTTATAGGATATCTATCTTTTTCAGTGACTCTGCGTACTGATAAATCAGCAGATTTCCAAACTCCCCGCGGATCATTATCTCTATTAGTATATCTACTATCCATTTCAGGATTTCTATCAAGCCCATTTATTTCGAATTTTTCCTTATCCCTTGCATAAACAAATATATGATCATGCATATCAGAGAAGTATTTTGCATCATTTTGTGGAGAATATTTCTTTTTCCATATGATGTTACTTAGGAAATTTTCCCTTCCAAATACCTCATCAATTAATACCTTTAGGTAATGTGCCTCATCATCATCTATATTAATCCATAAAGAACCATCATCAGATAACAAATTTCTAGCTATTTCTAAGCGGTTTTTCATAAAAGTAAGCCAAGTAGAATGATTAAATTGATCATTATAGATGAAGCTATCACCTCCTGTATTGTAAGGTGGATCAATATAAATCAATTTCACTTTCCCTGCATATTTTTCTTTTAATGTATGTAACGCTAGTAAGTTATTCCCTTTCATTATCAAGTTGTCATCTTCACTAAAACTGTCTACCTCATGTTCGCCGTTTTCATCATACTTTTTAGCGCTCACTAAGATTTTCTTTTCTAATAAAACATCCATTTCCTCTTTTGCAATTACTTCGTTTAAAAACGGCTCATATGGGCGTAGATCATCTTTATCTGTATCTTCTTTACTCATGCTTGCTTTTAATACCGTATCTTTATAAGGAAAATCTAATACAACATCTGTCAATTCACCGATAAATTTCCCGCCAACTGTTAATCCAATTTTCTTTGAGTATTTTGTATACGAGTCTTGCCAGTATTCGTCGGTTTCAAATAGTTCGATAATTCTATTTATTTGTATGACTATATTCCCTGCAATATCAATTGTAAAGTTACTTTTTAGTGTTTCATTCGAAATAAATGCTTCAAGCAAATCTTTATCATACGTATCTAAATCTTGAATGACTTTATTTTTATTTAATACTTCTCCTATAAAATACTTTTGGTCAAAATGCTGTAAAACCTGTTTAATTGCTTCATTAATTTTAGTTTTCATGTCAAAATCCGTCCTTTTAATAATTTAATCTATCTAATAGATTCTTATTAATCCCTAGTTACATACTATCATATAAAGTATTTGTTCATATATCTTGAAGAATAAAAGGAATGGTTTCTCCCTTTTAAAATATAACCTCTTTCTTTTAAGACAGTAAAGCTGTTATCACTATTTACTACTAGGTGATTAAGAACTTCGTCTCCTAGTAATTTTCCACCTTCACTAATCTCTTTCTAACGTTAATATCTTCCATCGGTTGTTTATGTCACCACTTAGATGCAGATCTGTCACAATGACACCTGATGCATTATTATGTATTACTGATACAATTCGGCATGACCGAAATAGAATCCTTGTCTAAACTAGTAGATCATTTCTATTGCTTGTTAACGAATGCTCCAAAGGAAGAAGTCAACCTTCTTCACATCGCTCAGTCTAGTGTATTTTGGGAGATTACGGTCAAACGCAGCAATGCACTTTTTTGCGTCATCTGTACTGAGAAATTCGCTGTACCATTCCTCGATAGCTGCATACAAAGCGATTGCATTTTCGAGCTGCTCATGCTTGCTTTTTCCCGTGAGTTTCAAGTTTAAGTTCTGGACTACATAGCGATCCCAGATAGGTTTGTTGGGATTTAAGGTTGCCAACATTTTACTTGAAAAAGACGCCTCAATGTTTCCGGTTTTTTCAAACAATGTTTTAATGATTATAGCAAAGGTGGCTCGCTCCGCTTTCATAGTTTCGAATACCTCATAGTATATTTTTCTCCAAGCAGCATTCCTGCGAACTTTGTAAAATCCATTAAACTGCCTTTGGAAATCCTCATCTCTTGAAACATTGATAGAGTTTACTCGGCTCATTATATCTGCGTACCTATCAAGACCCATACTCCCAGCAAGCCGTTCTTCAATAATTTTATTTACATCTATCTTCATATGATTGCTCCTTACAACATATTCGGTCATTTATATTTCACATTGTATGACGTATTGATTTTTCTGAGTAATTCAAGCTCAACTTCAAAGAAGGAAGAAATAACCGCGGTTACTTCTTCCTAGTGAAACTTTATGGCTATCTTTTGGGTACAGTATTGTTTGAGTTAATAGCTTTTCTTTAGGCCAATCATCACAGTATACTAAAGCCTACTCACTCTTCCTCACTAACAATTCCAACAGCCTCTCTCTTATCATGTTTTCACGTTCAGTGAAAAACGCTTCAAAGTTTTCTATGCTTAATTCAACATTTGGAATCATATGGGTCTTCATATATGCATCTTTTTCTTCTGAAGTACGACAAATCAGGTTCATCCAATCTTCAAAGGGTTTATCCGACTTTTCCATGTTAGGAACGCCTTCGATAAGCTGAAGATTGCCAATATAATTATGGTTTTCAAGACAGAAATCAATCGTTTCTTGATCTAACCCTTGCTTTCTAAGTTTTGCACGGGATCGTAACAAGCTTTTTGGAAATATGTGATCTTGGTGGAATGTATTTTTATAATCGATATGCGGGTAAAGTAAAGATAACACTGGAAACGCATATCTGTTTCCATATTGTGTCCACAGTAAATCTTCTACCTCTTCTTGAGAGAATCGTAGTGTCTTATTAGTTATTCTCAGCTTTTCTTTTAGAGTTTCAAACGAAAAGCCATCGCTAACCATGTTATTCTTGATAATTTCTCGCATCGGCTTCAATACGTTATCTGGCTGGCCACCGAATACCCTCTTTAATAAAGAAATGGTAATAAATCTTTTAAGTTCTTTTCTATCATCTATAAATTTATAAGAGTCTACAAAGCTCTGTGGATTTCCTTTTTTATACAGATAGTATGCAATTGGAATGATTGCATAGTTTGCTGTTAATGTTTTATAGTTAAATCCAAAACTTGATACGAGCTCAACCGCCAGACGGATAGATTGGGCAATTCCATCCCATTCTTGTTCAATCTGCTTCATCGTGTCTGCATCAAAATTATCCACTTTAAATGCGATATCGTTAAAATCGCATAAAACCAAGCAGGTTTTCAAAATCATATCTTTGTTAAAATTAAATCCATCACCTATATTATTAATTTCATCAACAAAAGTCGTTATTGTCTTTCGTGCATCTTTGTATTCCCATTGGGCTGTAGCAATTGAGAGTAATAAATCTGAATAGCTTAAAGGCGTACCACCACTGTTTACTCGAATAAATATATTAAGAACCTTATCGAGTTCCTGTGATTTTTCTAAGTAATAATTAATACAGAGTGATTCATGTATCGAATAATGTAATCTAAATAACGTTTTATTGGCAAATTTAGCTTTTTCTTTATCCACCAGATTCAAATCGTTTTCATATAAGTAATCATTAATTTCGTAGGTTTCCTTGAATTTCAGGATATCCCCTACTTTGAACCAATAAGTAGAATCGTCTTTTTGCGTTGCTTCCTCTTCTGTAAGAAATTTAAAATCATAAGTCATATCAGCCTCTGAGGACTCCTGTAGCAAGTTCAAGTACAATTGGCGCTCAGGATAAGCCAGATCATTATCTACTCTCTTCCTTGGTAATTTATAGGCATAAGAACCTTTTAATCCGACATATAATGAAGTTAAACGCTGTTGTCCATCTAGTATAGCTACAATATCCTCTTCTCCACTTATATTAGCTTCAAGGTTATGAGTGTGATCGCGTTCATGATACTCTCGTAGGAACTCATAGAATTTAAATTTGTGGATATTTTCCTTATTCACATGCCAAAACAAAAAAGCTCCTACCGGATAACCTTTAAGAATAGAATCAAACAACGTTTCAATTTGCTCGGTATCCCACACAAATTCTCTTTGTATTGCTGGAAGTAAATACTTCTTTCTATGTACATCATTAATGACTTCGTTAATCGTAAGTGGTCTTTCAAATGCCATTGTTATCCCCCTTAATTAATCCCTTTTATACAGCCTTTACTTACAAGCGCATTTACAACATCCATCTGATGGTTATGAAAAAGTCCACTATTGTTTGTAACACGCTCCCAAAGCTCAGTAATATCATCAAGAAGTTCTGGCTATTCTTTTAGTCTAAATAGGCAAGCTTCTCTACCATATACACGATCATATATAACTAATCTAGCGATACATTTTCTGATATATATTATTATATCAGAGAATACACTTAAAAATATGAAGAAGTAAAGCCACCGATCATCACACCCCAGCTATCACCCTTAACTCCCGAAGCAAACCCTTAAATTCCTCATTATATTTAAGAATGTATTCATTGAAGTCCTTTTTAAAATCATTAGAATATAGATCCTCCACATCATAATCATTTATTAACATATTGAGGTCTTTGCTGGCCTCTGCAAGTTGATCACTTACTTTATCGAAAGATTCTTTGCTCCAATTTTCTTCCCGATGCATTACCTCCAAAACTCGCGAGAAATGCGGCAATCTAAACCCGTAATTGGTTGGCCTAACCTCTTTGTGATACTTCCAAATGTTAGTCCTAACATGATTGAAAGAGTTGAAATGAAGACCTAACGATTTTTTGAGCAGTTCACGTTCGACATCTGAAAGTTGATCAGGATTTACATCAAGTGTTTCTCCAAACTTCTTCATCGAGTAGTAAAGCTGCCCTAGTTCACCCGCATAATCATCGGCTTTGATTTTTCTTCTTTATATTTGTTAATCACTGACGTTACAATTGACGATACAAGCAGCAATGCTAAGATCACAACTAAATATTTCATTTTTCTGTTATCTAACATTAGAGTAACCCCTTTATTTTTACTAAACACTAAGAAAACCGTTCCTCCAACAACCCTACGCCTTCTTCACACTAGACATTCATTCAAAATGACATTCTTGGATATGGGACAAGAGCGACTAACGTTCATGCTTAATTGGGAAAATAGCTTCAGAATATGTGATGCACATAAGTTGTTTCTGTTCAACTTCTAATTTCGGCTTGAATATCGGAATATCCTTAATACGTCTATAGTGTCTTCTGATGTTAGATATAGGTGATGTTCTATATGTGAATAGTCTGGGGCTGTATGTTTCAAACGGGGAAACACGATCATAATCAAATATTTGTTATCCCATACCCTACCATTGCTTGCGTGATACTGCAATGATGGATTGCTGTCATGTGCTGATTTTGTTTAGAACGTTATTTTTTTACATTTTTGGTCCAACAACCTACACATAAAAATCCTTATTTCAACGGTATAACCCGCTCCTCGACTAGAATATTTTCTATCATTGAAACCAACACACAAACTAAACGTCTAATTCACAAAGGGGTGAGCACATGAAGCAGCTTACGATCGGTGTTGTGTTATTGGTGGTCGGAATATTAACAGGGTGTCAGCTCATCGGAGGTGGGGATTCGCCATTGTCCGGTAATCAGCCACCTGAAGTCTATGTTAAGATTAGTAATGAAAAGCATCCAACAATGCTTGGTACATACTGCTGGAGTGGTGAGTGTGTGGATACGGTTGGACCAGTTGAATTATTGAAAGGACAGGCGCCTTTGCCCGTTCAGCCTGGAGAGCCGATTACATTAGGGATGAACTTTTCGCCAAAGCCCAATGAGCTACATCTGCTGCAGATAAAAGATGGCAAGGAAACTGAAGTCGATATAGCTAATAACCGTTTTACCGCACCGACCGAACCTGGTGTTTATTATTACTCGTACGGCGTGTGGTGGATGGATGCAGAAGAGGAAAATGTGGCGCACGGCGACGCGTTTTATGCGTTTGCCGTCGAGGTCGAGTGATCAGGTAAATCGCTGTTCGGTCATTTTGACTTACAATTCCATGCTCTATGTGCTAAACTATTCCTTGTCCCTAAATCGGGCACATCTCCCTCTAAGGTGATATGTCGTGATTGAGAACCCAACTGTCTCTCTCTAAAGCGAGGCTTTTTTGTCCTAGATAAAAGTGATCTGGAGTGTCCTGGCATAGTCAGCCATTTTCCAAAACCCATAAATACAGGTGCTTGTCCCCCGATGTGCTACAACACTACCGTAACGGGGAACAGGCACCTTTTTAGCACTGAACAAATAGGCATTAGACACTCGCTCGAAACATATTCACTGTGACCCAACACATACTAAGACAACACACGTTGACATCAGGATCATCAACAGAAAGAAGTGAACACTCATCAAGGTGAACAAACAATTAATTAAATCCAACACAATCTTATTCGTTTTGATTGTCGCTTTTATAATGGCATTTACCTTTGTTTTTGGTAATGACAATATATTAATCGGCGTGACAACCATTACAGCGATGCTCATGCTGATGGAAAGAGACTTAACGATACATCCGATCGGCAACACCGCACGATTGATCGTGTTGAACCTATTAATAGGCGTAGCTGGTTTTCTAGCAGATTTCAATATGTGGCTCGCGATTCCGATTAATTTCATCACGATGTTTGGATTAAGCTATTCTCTTTTGTATAACTTAAAAAATCCGTTATATTTGCCGTTCTCGCTGCAATATTTATTCATTCTCGCTGCACCTGTCGCACTTGACCAAATGCCGCTCCGACTCGCTTCTCTCGTGTTTGGTGCTTTAGCGATTATGGGTCTGCAAATGCTCTTTAACAGAAATAGAATATCGAAAAGCGGCGACAAGAAGATAGAAGCGATTTGTACGGCATTAATCGCAAGAGTGAAGCAGATTAAAGAGAAATCTGAAACGGAAAACTTAAATGAGACGATAACAGCCGATATAAACAGCCTTCGAAATATGATTTATGACAAAAGAGAACGAGATTACTACTTGACCGAGGAAGGGCAAGTAAAATTAAATATTTCTGCTTCTCTTGAAAAAATAAACATGCTGCTGAACACAGCAACAGAAGAAGACTTAACGTCAGATATACTGGATGATCTCATTCGGTGCTTGGAATTGGTGCCCGCTCATTTAAAACCGAGCGGGACAGGAGATGATTTTCAGAAGGCGTTCGCTCATATTTTAGATAAATATACGAATGAAGAGACGCACGATCTATTTGTGCTAAGTATGTTAAACCATATTGATTTCCTCAAAGACAACTTAGCCGAATTAAGCACGTTAGAGAAAGAACACTATCACCGTTCTAAGAAAAAAGAACACATACCAGCGTCTTTTCAAAAACCAAAGGAGATACCTAAGCATACAAAAGCCATCAAGCTTTCGTACGCTATTCGAATGGCTGTCGGGATTACCATTGGTGGCTTCATTGTCGACTTTTTTGACATTAGTGAAGGACGCTGGATGATGTTCACGATTCTGTCAGTCGTTATTCCGATCTATGAACACGCCCAGCAAAAATCAAGGGACCGAATTTTTGCGACGATTGCAGGAGCTATTTTAGTCACCATTCTCTTTTCCATCTTTCAAGGAAATACAGCTAGAACGGTACTCATCATGCTCTCTGGCTACGTGATGAACTATATAAAAGCCTATCGCTACAGCACCATTCTCGTCACATTTACAGGGATCGGTTCAGCTGCCCTGATCACAGGCGCGACTGGACTTTTAACACTCAACCGCATCGCACTTGTAGTGGCCGGCGTTGGGATTGCGATCATCGTTAATAAATTCGTCATGCCTTATACTCGGAAGGATGCGAACACAGATCTGAACCACATGTATCTCGATACGATCTATGAAATGCTGAAGGAGCTCGCAGAAAAGGTAAAAGGCGCCGGTAGCCATCACGGCATCAAAAATTTGTTACTCGTTACAAACTTGATTGAAGACCGCAAAAAGCTCCTCAACCAAGAGTCAAAGGTGTCACGGGAGGAATGGCTCAAGCATCAGCGATTAGCCGCATCGACCATCTATGAATTATTCGTGTGGATCGACAAGCTTGGTGTTCGTCAGGAGGTTGCTGCAACAGCATCGAATTACCTTCAAGTCATCCTAAACAGCTTCGAAACAGAAGCTTCACTAGAAGGACCGATTTCAACGATCAAAGACCAAATTGCGGTTATGCATAATATCGAAAACCGCATGGTATTAAATATGATTTTACAGACGATGGAAGAATTAGAGGCTGCAAAACCTGCTTATAAAGGCATGATTGCTTAAGTATTTGTCTTATAGTAAACGAAGCCCCTGAAATATAACTAAAAGTTTAACTTAAAAGACGAACAATGCTCTACATTAGCTCCGGAAATACACGCAGACTCCAGCGGGAGGAGAGGCCTAGGCGAGACCCCGCAGTGCGAGGGGAAGGAAGACTAAGACCGCGACGTCATGTCGCAACGCTTTCATGACCTACGTCCTGTTGGCCTAAGGCTCACCGAGGGGATGGTCGACTAAATTCGGCGCGTCCTGCGCCAACGCCGACACTAAACCATCCTGGTTGTCGGTCGCGAAGTGTATTTCGGGAGCGGTCGTATTATTCCGTAATGATTCCTCTTCATTTTTTATAATGTATTCCCCACTTCAATCATGGAAACAATGATCGTGCCGGTATATCTACATAACTAAACGATTCGTATATAGAAAGTGGGGCGGTCATGATTGAATTTATGAAGGAAACTTTCCTAATCCTCGGGAGAATCGTTACGATTTTGCCTTTGCTATTATTCATCACGCTCTCTATGGGCAAGCGTGCTATTGGCGAATTACCTGTGTTTGATTTTTTAATTATCATCACATTGGGAGCTGTTGCTGGTGCTGATATTGCAGACCCTAGCATTCACCACCTGCCTACAGCCGTAGCAATCGTTGGGATCGGCATCCTCCAAAAGATTGTTGCAAAATGGAAGATTTCTAACCGGAAAGTCGGTCGATTATTGACATTTGAACCAACTGTTATTATTCAAAATGGAAAGTTCCTCAATAAAAATCTGAAAGAAATCCGCTATTCCATTGATAATATACTTCAAATGCTCAGAGAGAAGGATGTTTTTGATATAAGTGAGGTTGAAACAGCAATTGTCGAAGCGAATGGCGCGTTAAGCGTGTTAAAAAAGCCACAAAACAATGCCGTGACGTTAGAAGATATGAAGATTGTAACGACAGCCTCTAAGATTACCTTTCCAGTCATTATAGAAGGATCGATTTATTCAAATGTCCTAAAGGATTTAGGTGTTCATGAAGCATGGATCAAACAGCAATTATCCAATCAAGGAATCGCTACAAAAGATGTGTTTTTTGCTTCAATCAATCAAAAGCTCGAGCTGCAAGTGTCATTAAATGACGATGAAACAATCGCCATTCCACCTATTCAACACTAACTCCCTTTTAACATGAACGTTAGAAAATCGGTCACTCACAAGTTAATCCATCCCCCTAATGCGCGCACTAAAAAAGGCTTCACCTATGACCAGGGAAGCCTCTCTCTTACTCTTTGATTGTATTCTTCGTCATCGTCTCCAATACGTGCTTAAACGTTTGCAGATCTTCCTCAGAAATGCCTTGAACCGTGTGTTTTTTAAAATTCTCAGCAATGGGAAGTAGTTCGTGATAAACATTTACACCTTTAGAGCTCAACTGTAATTGTTTAATCCGCTTATCCTCAAGTGTTTCTGAGCGGTGTAAAAGGCCACTTAACTCTAACTTTTGAATAAGCCGCACGACACTCGGTTCTTTGATCCCCATTTTATCGGCCAGCTCTTTCTGAGTCAAAGCGTCATAATTGAAAATAAAAAACATCGCAATCCACTGGCTTCTCGTTATTTGATAAGGCCTAAATTCATTCTCTAGGGCTTCTGCCAATAGCTTTGAGCGTTTGTTTGTAATAAAAGCAAGACAGTCATCCAAATTAAACAATTAAAGCACCAACCATTCTTAACTCATGCGTCCGGAGTTATTTTCCATTTTACTATTATAGCAAATTATTGGGGTAGATGGTGCGTTATGATTAATTTTGAATCAGCAGCTTGATGACTTTAACGACTCTTGTCCCTTAGCTCGGGATAGGATATCGCGCTCTGCAGATCGAACGATATCTCACGCTTCGTGCAGTGCGCCGATACTTAACCCTAATGCCGCTTCGTGAATCACTTCAGCAGTCGTTGGATGTGCAAAAATCGTTTGTGTGATCTGTTGTTCGGTCAGCTTGTTTGAAATCGCGATTGTCAGGCTACTAATCAAAGAAGACGCATCTGGGCCGATGATTGCCCCTCCGATAATCTGACCGGATTGATTGTCTTTAATGAGTTTAATAAAACCAGCTGGCTCATTCATTGTGAGTGCCTTACCGTTACTGGCAAATGAGACCTTACTCACTTGATAATCGATGCCCTGCGCCTCACACTCATATTCCTGCAAGCCTACGTTAGCAATCTCCGGAGACGTGAAGATCACATTCGGTACAGCTGTATAATCCATTTCCGACTGTGCGCCAAGTATTGCATCAACAGCGTGAATGCCTTGGTGTGATGCGACATGGGCAAGCTGCATAATGTTCGTGACGTCACCAATTGCATAGATATGCTCAACATTCGTTCGCATCTGTTTGTCAACGGCAATCCCTTTTCCATCCTCAACGAGCTGAACGCCTGCCTGATCAAGGCCCAATCCATCAATATTCGGTTCACGCCCAATTGCAACAAGAACCTTTTCACTTACCAAAAGCTCTTCGCCACTCGCTGTTTCATAGGTCACGATCGCTTCTCCGTTATGAGCCTTTTGAATTTTAGACACTTTGGCTCCGGTATGAACGTGGATACCTGCCTGCTCTGCTTCCTGTTCAAGCTCATCCGTTAGGTCGCTATCCAACATGCTCAAGAGACGATCCATAAATTCCACAACATGCACGTCAACGCCTAGATTACGGTAAATGAAGGCAAACTCCATACCGATAACGCCACCACCGATGATCGTGATACTCTTTGGCAATTCTGTGCAAGACAAAGCATCTGTGCTATTCATGACAAACGGGAGATCAATACCTGGGATATTCACCTTAGAAATTTTTGATCCTGTTGCGATGATGATATCCTTGGCCGTAATGTCGTATCTATTTTTCCCCGTCACAAGGACCTTATTTTCGGAAAGGAAGGATGCATCCCCATGGATGACTGGAATGTCGTTTTTCTCCATCAAGAAGGATATACCAGACACGAGCTGATCGACGACGTCTTCCTTACGACGTATCATTTGCTTCATATTAACCTGAAGACTTGAGTCTGTTTCAATTCCAAACAACCCGCTATTTTTAACGCTGTGGCAAACCTCTGACGATTTAACAAGCGACTTTGTCGGTATGCAGCCGACATTTAAGCATGTGCCACCTAATGTCTTCTCTTTTTCGACTAGGGTAACACGAAGCCCTTTTTTCGCTGCATATATCGCAGCAACATATCCACCTGGGCCAGCACCAATAATGAGTAAGTCCGTGTCTATGTCTTCAGTTGGCATTTCCTCATTCAATGCGTGCTGATCGCCTTTAGCTTCGATACCATTCGATTGCATCGGCTCCATCTCAACAAGCACGTCATTAGAAGACACTTCACTGCCTTCTTCAACGAGTATACGACTGATGATGCCACTTTCTTCAGCCGTAATTTCGAGATTTCCTTTACTAATCTCAACTTCCATTAATGTATCACCAGCGGACACCTGACTACCAAGAGAAACATGGATTTCTCCAACTATCCCTGTGTTGCCGCCAGGAATGATTGACATTTTAATTTGCATCTTTATTCTCCTCATATTTATGAAAAGGGGCTCTAGGCCCCTTTTCATAAATGAATTAATATCTAACTACCCCTGATTGTACTAATTTCACACCGTTTGCTAGACAGTCACCTACTGGGCATGTCTTCTCAATAAATTCTGCAAAGGCTTCTGCTTTTTCTTGGGATTCATCTGTTTTGAAATGCATTGTAAAGCGAATTTCTTGAAAACCAGTTCTGACATCAGCAAGTCCCATAAAGCCATCTGGATCTAAATCACCTTCAAGCTCAACATGAAATTCTTCATATGAGAAATTATGAGCCTGAGCAAATGCACTCGCAACAATCGATTGGCAAGCACCTAGCGCACATAATACGATTTCAACAGGATTCATGGCCTTATCTGTGCCACCCAATTCCTTTGGTTCATCTGCAAGAATTTTAAAGCCTCTAGAATTACATTCGACTTGAAGACCCTCTGGTAATTTTTTAGTAACTGCCTTAAATGTCGTCAACATAATTTTTGCCTCCCAAAAAGTTTGTGAAATGTTTAACATACTTAAATTCTAGCACAGCGCTTTTGCAATATCAATAGTTAGCTAAGTAAGTTTTTTAGTCTTATAGGATCTTGTTGAAAATATGTCAATAATAGGCGAAGGCTGATAAAAGAAAAAAGAGCTAACCACAGCACAAAGACTTGGTATTCCAGATGTTTGAACTAAATATGATCTATTTTCGGTCAACCCTTTTTAATAATGTAAACTATGGTAAAATATCACAAACAAAGGGGTGAATTACGATGATCATTAGACCAATTGCAGTAAGTGACGCAAAACAATTTTTAGAGTTAAGTAAGAAAATAGATGCGTCTGGATTTATGTTGTATGAGCCGGGGGAACGAGAAACGACTGTTGAACAGCAAAGAAAATCGATAGAAAGAATTCTATCTGAAAAGAAATCTATCTTCTTTGTAGCTGAGGTTGAAGGGGAGATTGTGGGTTTTATTGCAGCGCTAGGTGGCACTCTAAAACGAAACCAACATTCTGCATATCTTGTCTTAGGTATCCTTGAAGCATATCAAGGCCGAGGCATAGCAACTCAACTATTCCACCAGGTATTCGAATGGGCAAAGGAAATTGATATTTCAAGATTAGAGCTTACCGTTATCAAAGATAATATAAAAGCACTCAACTTATATCGAAAAATGGGTTTTATAATAGAAGGCGAAAAAGTGCATTCATTAATCATAAACGGAAAGCCCGTTAATGAATATTATTTATATAAGTTGTTATAAATCAATGGAGGCTTGGTTCCTTAAATCCAAGCCCCTATTTGACAACGCACTATTTAGCCAGAGGCGTACACAAATCTTTACTGTCCAATTTTAAGGGGCTTGACCACTGGCGAAATTGTGTACTTCTATTAGTACGAATACGATATTTTTCCATCTTTCGCAGTTGTCAAGCAAAACTTGACAACTAAACTCTCATTGAATTCCTCTTCTTCAAAGATATTTTTTACACGAAGGCTAATGTTCTGCTTAGTTGTCTGATAAAATTCAGCAATTGCCTTTTTGTGTTTATGGCACACTAGAAATGTAGGAAACGGCAGTTAATTTATGTACCTATAAAAAAAAGCCACTTGCCAACACCCAAAAAATTACATGCACTCCTGTTTGGGCAATTACTTTACAGGAGGTAGTATAAGAGATGTTAGCATGGGCTGAGGGAGTGTAATATTAACTGTGTAAGTGAAAGAACGTACAACTCGTAGTTAATATTACACTCCCCGTCCATTGGTTAATTAACAATTTCTACTTTATCATCCACACGTAAATACCTGATAAAACTCTCATTATCAGGAGATACTCCAGAAGCTTTGAAGATCCCAACAAATCTATATCTATTAAAACCAAGGTTATCTTTGTACTTTGCAAATACTGCTCTTTCACGGGCAGATTCAACTTCTTCCTTATAGTTTCCGCTTCTTTCTTTGACAATCCCCCCATCTTGGTGAGATTCATCAATGTATGACCAATCTTCTGCTAATAAATTCAGCCAACCTCCAGCTACTGATTTAGTATCACCGTTTTCTGTAATTGAGAGTTTTGGACACCACAACCACATTTTATCTTTCACCCTAAAATAACTACGTTGATACCGTTTAGCATTTTTCCCGAATACAGTATTTGCAATATCTTTTATATCCACGAATGACATATCATCGTAAATGGTTAGATATTCTTGTTGTTTCAATTGCTTTAATTCTTCTTCATATGTATTCCACTTTAGATCTGTTTTTGAAGCCCTGTCCTTAATAACTGATACGATCTCATTGATGCTATCATTTATTTCGTCTAATGATCTGGTAGCATCAATTCTAAACCATTGAAAATCCGTGATAGAGTCCTCATTAACAGCAGAGATAATATCATCCATGCGAAGTTTGTCTTCTTTTTGATTATCTTGATGGTACGCTTCATCCACTTCTATCCCAATGTGTAGCTGCGGGAAATACAGATCCATCAACGCATGCGTACCATTTTGACGTTTAACATACTGTTGGCTCACAGGTTTGATGTCCATGTTGTCTAATTTATGCCAGATAGCCGTTAAAATATAATTCTCGTAATCCTTCCTTTTGGTTCGCGAAAAGGTCTTTACTAAGTAATCACGTTTATTCATTTCTACACACCCTGTATAACATATTAAGGCATTGCCTTTAGGCCTATTTAGTGTGAAAACTATTTAAGCATGAAAAGGATTCCGCCTGAAGAAATATATTTTTTTATCTGCTCTATTACTTGTAGTAATTACACATGATCTGCTTCAACATAAACTTCCTCAAAATCAACATCTATAATGTCAGGGAAGTTCTGTTTCATCACTTTAATTCAATAAAAAAACTATATGCTTAAAGCGCCTTACATGATTGTTCCATTCTATTAGTAATGGCTTCTTTGAATGCATTCACTTTATTTGATCAATCAGCTTCATGTATTGTATATCCCCATAGCCTATTGTTGGGAAAACCTTGAATAAACGCTTAAGCAACTCCGATGTGGGAAGATGTTTATGTTTTAAAATGTATTTTATGACCCTATTGTTGTCTGTCTGCATTTCTAAAAATAAATCTATAGCGTGATTCATCACTGAAGGTACTTCATGTGATGGTTTCCTATGATTGACTAATACTTCCTCATAGACGGAATAATAGTCACCTAAAGTAAGCTCCGTTTGACTGACTTTAAATTCATCTTCTCTAAAACAATTTAAGAAAACGTTACCTTTATACTGTGACTGTTCAAGATAGGCAAGGATCGTTAGAAGATTCATCTGACAAAACATATCTTCCCCAAACCATAAAACAATGGCAGCATAGCTTTGCTCGAACAGACTTTTTAAGGGGGCTATAACTTTGGTTCTATAATTATCTTCAGAGTCACCATGTCCTGCCGCTCTTGTTTGGATGAACGTATGATCGAATATTGATGTCGTCGTCGCATTGACACACATCGCTTCATTGAAAGGTACATAATCAGAATCTCCCATAAGCTTTTTACTTTTAAATTCCTCGTACATGACCTGACCGTTTAATACGTGTAGTACATTTTGATCAAATAATTCTCTTTTCCTATTCTTTAATCGTTCAACCTCAATTTCTCTAGCTACCGTCATTCTCCAACCATCCTCCCTCTGATTAATTCCATTTAATCATAAATAAGTCATTTATATAAAGACAAGCCTGTTCAATATAAATCGTTTCATAAATCATTGTCACATACACTCACCCTTCATCGTCTTGAGTTATGAAAAAAACAAATGGAGGTTATCGTATGGGACAAAAATGGGATGTTGTTATTATCGGTGGTGGCTTAGCTGGTTTGGTGGCAGCTAATTATTTGGCGAAAAACGATTTATCCATATTAGTACTCGAAAAGGGAAAAACGGTTGGTGGAAGGGCTAGAACGAATCAGATATATCAACAATACTTTAATTTAGGGCCACATGCGCTATCTAAAAAAGGAAAAGCTAAGTCGATTCTCGAAGAATTAAATATACACATTATTGGAAAGTCACCTAAATTAGGAGGCACTTTAGTTAAAGATAATCTGGAATATACGGCACCATTTACGCCTTTAAACCTTTTTACTACAAATCTTTTAAATTTGAAGGAACGTATGGAATGGGCTAAAGTTTTGATGAAGTTAACTTCAATTAATACGGAAAAGCTCGCACAACACACATTTGAACAGTGGGTTCAGCAAACGACTGATTCCGCAAATGTTCAGTCACTACTCTTTTTACTAGGCAGACTTGCGACGTATTGCCATACTCCTAATAAGGCCAGTGCAAAAGTGATTGTCTCACATATGAAAACGGTCTTAAGTGGGGTACTTTATCTAGATAACGGCTGGCAAACAATCATAGACCAACTCAACAATAGGGCGGTGATCTCTGGCGTACAGATTCAAACCGATCAGGTCGTCAAACACCTTGATCCCATTGATCACGACCATTTTAAGTTAGTTCTATCGAATGGTGAGGAACTTTTGTCTAAGTATGTAGTATGTACAACAGGTCCTCATGAGCTCCATCACATGTTAGGAGAACAGTCTAGCTTCTCCAAGATTAGACCTGTAAAGGGCGCCACACTCGATGTTGCTTTAACCGAGCTGCCGAATCCGAAAAAATTGTTCGCTATGGGCATAACGGATCCGCTCTATTTTTCCGTACATTCAAACTATGCCCGACTCTCTGTAGATGGAAAAAGCACCGTTCTACATGTGTTTAAATATCACACTCCCGATGAACATATAGATGGGAAAAAAGTAAAAAAAGAGCTTGAGCAATTCCTAGAAAAGCTACAGCCAGGATCGAAAGACTATGAAATTACAAGTCGTTTTCTCCCGCAAATTACAGTTAACCAGCGTTTGCCGCAAATAGGGGATAAGGTAAGCAGTGGATATCACACTGCTTTTTCTTTGTCTTAACTCTACTCTTATTTTTAACATTAACCTTTATCAATATTAAGTTCATACCTTAATAATCCTATAATTCTTTCACCTTTTGCAAGAAGCGGGTCAAATGTAATAATTGTAATAGAATTTAGTCTACTATTTAAAACATATAATGCTCTGTGTTTTCTTTATCCTAATTATTAGCATCTAATTACAATAGTTGCTTTAGGGTGATCCCTTATACCTCTAGCTACTTCTTGGATTACATCTAAACACCTATGACTTTGCCCTATAACTTTAGATCTCTGAAGAGTTACCATCACCATGCCTATATATTTTTGAAGTTTGATAACCTGTTTATAAACCCCTTTGATTTTTCATTTCTTCTATAATCTCACCTCTTATACTTCGTAACGTTGAATATCGTAAACATCTTTTATAAATGTTAATCCTACTTGTGATAATGATCGACTCCTTTTCACCCTGCTTAAAAGTATCGCACAGAAGAATAGTTGCAATTTCGAACGAGCAGGAGAGGAGTGTCAGACTATATGCTGAAAACTAGTTGGCGCTATAATTTCTAACTATTATTAATTTTTTAATTAATAATAACTTATATTATTAAAACTAAACTGAATAAATAATTATTATAATTGTAAAAATTTATCAACATTTGATGATGAAACACTATGTGAATAAATAATTAGTTCTTTTCCTTTTCCCGAATTAGCAAGACTATAATTAAGGTAATAAGTATAGTATTCATAATCTAAATAAAGAGCCTTTATATCTTCAGACATATCATACGTTAAAATCCACTTTTTATTTTTCATGGTATTACTAATACTATCCCTTAAATCCACATGATCAACATGTTCATAGAAATTTGTATATAGTTCTCTCCCTTTTAAATAATACGGTGGATCAAAAAACGTTAGTGAGTTTTTAGTTTTAGAAATATTTTCACTGATAAAATCAAGAGCATCTTTGTTATATAGATTTATCTTAGAAGTCAAACTTGAAATAAGGTCTATCTTTCTAATCAAAATTTCTTTATTAAATCTACAATCCATTTTGTAATTGCCATCTTGCTTTTTACCACCAATAGGTCCTGCATTAATTATACCCGACCTATTAGTTCTATTTAAAAATAAAGTAGAGTAGCCAAGTTCTATTAAAGACGCATTGTGTTTATTTTTCTGAATGTTCTTTTGGGCAATCCACTCATCCATATTAAATTTAGCATTGTATACTCTTTGTTTCATTTCATCTGGATTATTCAATATCGAATGCCACAAAGAGTATATTGATTTATCATAATCATTTATCATAATTTTTTTTACATCTTGATTAATTAATAGCTTTAGCGCTATTGCTGCTCCACCACAATAAGGTTCTATATAAGTACTAACATCATTTTCTGCTATAATGTACTTTAAGTATGAATATAATTTATTCTTTCCTCCCGGATACCTTAGAGGACTATAATTATCAATTTTTTTGTTCATAGTATTTATTCCTTTAACTAGCTGATATTAAAGCGATTTTATAATGGATTCCACAAAAGGTTTATACTTCTTAAATATTCTAATGAAATCCTGATTTGTAAGTACTGTCTTATAATCATGTACTATGCCATTAATTAGTTCCAGGTCATCTTGGTTTTTTATTGACTTTTTTTGTTCCAAGTTAAACGATAATTGATTTTTATTATACATATCCTCACTTACCATCTTAATCTTACTCCCTAAATTATCTGAACTATTGTTCTTTTTATTTACCTCTGGGTGTCTATCAATGTAAGCTTTAGAGAGATATTCCAAAAGTGCTCGTATTAAGAAAGAAACTATTAATACATCGTGTGTTTTAATCTTTGAAAGATTTTTGTATAAAGATAATGAGTAAATTACATCCCTTATTTTATGATAATCTATCTGTTCGTCCAATTTTGATACCATCCTAATACGCCATTCATCATCAAATAGTAAATCCTGGCTAGGTCGTGCATTAGACTGTTCTTGTTCTATTATCAAATTGAAGCTAACACTTTGATTTTCGTAGCTTGCAGTGACTTTGTATAGTTTAGGTTTTGAATTCTCTAGAACATAATTATCTTTAATTAATATGTCATCATTTGCTTGCGTAGTAAAGCTTACATTGTTGTATATGGAGCTCTTTTTTGTGATTTCGTTTGAAGTGTCGTCATATAAACACACGGCATCTATAAGATTGAATAAGACACCATTTATAGGTTTTCTAACAACGTTATGCTTACTTATTACAAACAACCTATATTTTCTTTCTTGACTCATTACAGGTTTATTTGACCTTTTCTCTTGATTAGAATTGTCATCAGAGCTTTTTACTGGATTTTCATTTTCAAGTTTGGATTCGTTATTTCCACCTTTATCAGTCGGCACTATTTTGGGAGATTGGTCATCATATAAATATTTATTAATTAATAACTTTAGACCTGGTATAATTTGATCTTCATTTATTATTTTATCCCAATCCTTTTGCACACTAAATGTTCTAGTATTTAACCTGATTTCTTTATCTTCATCCCAAGCCGCAGAACCTATAGCTAGAAGAATACACTTATATACTTCCTCTTTTCCTTCTTTGGGTATTAATTCAAAATCAGTGTTCTCTTTTAGGTTAAGTGTTTTCTTAAGAGAAGAATATACTCTGCTTATTAATACATCATTATTCAACAGACTCAAAGGTTTAAGTTTAGGTTTTTTAATCTTTACTTGTGCATGAATAGATAAAAGATACTTATAGAATCGGATTGACTTTTTAATCTCGCTTTCTTTATCTGGGGTAGTTTCTTTAATATAAGCAATTGCGTTTGAGGTATTCATTTGCTCTCGAAGTCTATTGAACATATTTTCATAGTAAACATGTTTATCAATTGATCTCCACTTTTGAATACTTGCTATATGCTTAGCAGCTATCTTAAAATCTGCTTCTTCTCTACTCTTTATTACATCGCCATTAATCCAAAAGTCTTCAAGTTTAAGATTAGATACTTTTGTTCTGTAGCTCGCTTTCAGTAAGTTCTGGTATATAAACATACTTTTTAAGGCCGCGATTCTTCGATTTCCTTCTAAAACTGTATAAGTTTTATTATCATTTAATAAAATTAGTCTTTCACCTAAAGTGTTGTAACCATGAATGATAAAAGAATCAATTAAGTAGTATAGATTCTCGTATTGGATTAAGTGTCGTATAACCTCCTCTTCATTGTTAAAATTAAATAATGAAAGTCTTGGGTTAAATAAATCTAATCGAATCTCTAAAGGATTTAATTTCATTTGTCTGTTTAAACACTCCTATAGGGAATTATAGTTATCTATATTGTATCAGAAATTGATTAATTGTTAACTATTCTAGTAATTTTATCCATAATTGAACTAGGGGACAAAATAGCATTTACTTATGATACGGTTCTCCCCTATTAATCCGAAACGCCCGATAAACCTGCTCCAACAAGACCAACCTCATTAACTGATGCGGAAATGTCATTTTTGAAAATGACAGGGCGTAGTCGCTGCGTTGCTGTATGGCTTCACTTAATCCTAGGGACCCGCCGATTACAAAGGCGATTTTACTTTTGCCGTAGGTGGCGAGGGTGTCGAGCTTTTGGGCGAGCTGTTCGGATGTTGGCATCGCGCCCTTGATTTCTAGGGTGATGACGTATGTGTCGGGCTGGATGTGGCCCATGATGCGTGTGCCTTCTTTGTCCTTGATGGCTGTTGCCTGGGCGTCTGATAGGTTTTCGGGTGCTTTCTCGTCGGGGACTTCGATGATGTCGACTTTGGCATAGGTGCTGAGCCGCTTCATGTATTCTTGGATGCCTTGCTTTAAATATTTTTCCTTCAGTTTTCCGACGGTGATGAGTTGTATTTTCATGAATGATCGTCCTTTATGCTGGATTGGCTATTATTGCTCTGTGCCGTATTGTCTTTTTGCTATGTGTCTTTTTCTTATGTCTTTGGCTTGTGTGTTTCGCTTGTGTATTTGACTTACGTCTATCGGTTATGTCTTTTTCTAATATGTCTTCTGAGTATGTATCGTTTGGTTCTGTATCCTTAAATTCTGTGTCCTGTGATGATGTTTGTTTTAGTTATGTGATTCGGTTTGCCCGATGGTGATAAGCAGTGATTGCAATGGTCCCTTTTTAACACTCAACCCACTCATACACCGCTCTGCTCCCACATAACATCTACACCCAAATCAAGCCCCTCTCCCCTACGCCCGCGTCCGCCATTTCCACTTCAGCGCTTCTCGTTCAATCTCTTTAACAAAGTCGTTTTTCCCGGCGATATAGGCCTCTCTGTCGTTTGAATGCTGGGCGACGAGCTGGGCTTTTAATGTGCCGTATTCGATGCGTTTGTCCGGGTGCTGGCGTAAAAAGTCTCTAAAGGCGACGTGGCGTTCGATGTCGGTAACGTTGTCATATTGAAAGGCGTGCACATGGTGTGTTCGGTCGGTGGCGCCTTTGCGGAAAAACCGTCTGCCCGCGATACCAAATTCGCCCATAACCTCGTAGCCAAGCGCCTCGAATGACGCTGTCCATGCATCGAGCCGATCAATCTGTTCGACGACGAGTAGGATGTCGATGATCGGTTTGGCGTTTAATCCGGGGACTGAGGTGCTGCCGATATGGAAGCTGGCGACGAGCTCGTCCTGGAGGATCGCTGCGATGGCGTCTCTTTCTCGTTCGTATTGTTCGGGCCATGTTGGGTCGTAGTTAACGATTTGTACCTTCATATGTCACATCCTATTGTTTGGCGTGGTGTTTTACGGTATGCCTATCGTTGTTTTCTGCTTGAGCAGGCTATTTTCGATCAGTCACCAAATCGGCCGCTTACACGCTCTTCTTTATTCTTCTTTTCATATCCATTATAACGGTTTGAATGCGTTTCCTCAAAAAACGGTGCTACCTTGAAATGATATGGGTAAATCATGGTACGGTTGACTTTGTTTGGCGGGCGAATACGGGGTTCGCTCAATTGTGCAGGCGCTTGTATTATGTTATATTTAGGAGAAGGCACAAACAGGAATTCGGGTATTTTTAAATGCTATGACACATGATAAAAGGTGAAGCCAATGGACGTTGATCAGCAAATTATTGAAGAAGGAAAAAAGCTAATTGAGCTTAAAGGATTCCGTAAATTCACGATGGATGAATTGGCGCGGAATTTGCGAATTAGCAAAAAAACGATTTACATACATTTCTCGAGTAAAGATGAATTAATTGGTGCGATTATTGACTCGATTATTGCGACAGATCTTTTAGAAATGAAAAAGTTAATTGATGAAAAAGAAGATTATGTTGAAAAGATGCAGGCTGTGTTCTTTTTATACAATATTAAGATGCTCCGAAAGCAGTATATGAATGAGTTAAGGCAGTACTTGCCGCATGAATGGGAGAAGTTTAAGACGTTCAGTGAGAATCGGCAGGAGTATGTACGGCGGATTTATGATGAAGGTGTGGCACAGGGTGTCTTTATTAAGAAGATCCCGAACATCCCGAATACGCCGATGCAGCTGCGTGAGGCGCATACGGTCGATTTATTAATTTTCCTACTGAGGGCGATTATCGACCAGGCGATTGAAACGGACTTGACCGATTATGAATTCGATATTAACACTGTCCTGATTCATTCGTATAAATTAATCATTCAAATGTTTCTTGTTGATCAGGAGAGGACGGTTGATTTTCCGAACCTCCTTCATCTGTTTGAAACGGATTGAGTGCGTCATTTAAAATCAAACAATAAAAGCGGCTACAGTCTCATGATGAGGCGGTAGCCGCTTTTATCGTTTTGGGTATTTGCAAGTGCCGATTAGGCGTCTTCTTCAACAGCATGTGGATCCATGTGTAGCAGTGCTGCACTGATCCCAGCGAGCAACAAGCATACGGCCATTGTAATAAAGGCGAGCTTGAAGGAACCGCCGGAAACGGTAATGAGATTGCCGATGATGAGTGGTGAGACAATCCCGCCGATAAATGCGCCGATGTTGATGGCGGCATAAGACGATCCGATAATCGCGGATGGGACAATTTTATATGGAACCGTTAAAAAAGCTGTAAAGACGAACATCGAAAAGATCGTAATGACAAATAACAATGCAATGGCGGCGATGATATGGGTTGAATATATAAATGCAACCAAGCCTATTGCGCCGACTGTGCTAAATATCGTGATAAACTGTTTTTCCCGGTTGGCAAAAAATTTCATAATGACAAAGCCAGCGGTCATCGTTGCGGCAGCCATAACGATTGCATTAATCGTTAAATATTGTCCGAGCTCTGTATCCCCTACAGCGAAGTTTGCTTTCAGGACTGCTGGGAGCCACGACATCATGCCGACGGTGACCAAATTAGTGAAAAACATGCCCATTGAGATGATTAGGACGCTTTTATTTTTCCAGGCGATAAATATCGACGTGCGGCCTAATTCGATGTCTCGTTTTTCTGGTTTTTTATCAGGAACAAAGATGATCAGACAAATTAAAGCGATCACTGCCAATATCGCTAACAGCCAATATGCCGAGCGCCAGTTGAAGCCGACGATTTGGATGCCAACTGTATAAGCGATGAGTCCGCCAATTCCTGAGGTGGCGAGAATTTTTGATTGCAAGGCTGTTCGTTGCTTGCCTCCATAATTTTCGCTTATGACTTTAGGGCTTCCGTTCGTATATCCAGCATGGCCGACACCAATCCCAATTCGGATGATGGCGAGCAGCCATAAGGAACTGGCGAAGCTGAATAGTAAGGATGATATGGCGACAACCGATAACGCAAAGATGATGAACCGCTTATAGCCGAAGCGGTCAACAAACCAGCCGCCTGGCAAGGTAATTAAAATAAAGCCAAAATAGTATAAGCTAAGAATGATGCCTGTTTGGCTCGCGTTCCAGCCAAATTCTTCTCCTAAAGCGAGTATCGTGAGTGATATCAGGTTTTTATCGATGTAAACAATGGTACCGATGAGAAATAGGGTTAGAGCAATTTTCCATTGTTGTTTTGTATAGTTCATGGTCATGATCTCCCTCGGTCGAAGGACCAAGTCATTTAAAAAGGACAACTTCAATGGCAAATTTAAGCTGAAGTTGTCCTTTTATGCTGCATTAATATTTTGGTTTTGTTTTAACAGCTAACGTATAAAGGATGAAGCTTACCGCTGCTAATACCATAAGTGTGTATAGCACTAGAGTGTATGAGTTGTTTATGCTGTACAAAATACCTGATACAACGGCTGCAAGAGCTGTACCTAGAGATGAAAAGATGGATACAACGCCAAAGATGGAGCTGAAGTCTTTTTCACCGAAGATCTTAGCTGTTACATATGATGGTGCGATGGTTAATGCTGTTGCACCGAATCCGGTAAATGTAGCATAAAGTAAGCCTGGGATTAATTTGTCTGCTCCTAATAAAGAAACGAAGCTGAGTACGTTACAGACACTTAGGATCACTAAGGCTGTGACCAGGTTGACTTTATCGAACAAACGACCGACGACTAATTTACCAACTAATACGGTTGCTGAACCGAATGCAAGCAAGAAGGCTGCACGCTGTGTTGTCGCACCGATATCTGTCAAGTAAGGGGTCAAGTTGATGATCATTGTGTTCGCAACGATACCTGTAACGATAATTGCCAATGCCATGAGCCAGAATGATGGTGTTTTAAGTGCTTGTGACTGGGTTAAGCCTTTAAGTTCTTTTGCTTCTTTAGGATCTTTAACTGGTGCTTCTCCTAATGGGGTTAAGCCCATATCTGCAGGTCTGAAACGAACGACAAAGATGGTGAATGGAAGAATCGTTACTAAGATGATACCTGCGATAATTAAATACGTTGTTCTCCAGCCGAATTGTGTGAGCAGCGAGTTGACGATCGGGCTTAGGAAGATCCCACCGAAACCACTACCAGATAAAGCAATCCCTAAGCTGAGGCCGCGTTTTTCGTTAAACCAGTTTGTAATTAAAACTGAAGCTGGAATGATTGAGCCAGCGATTAACGCGATTCCTTGTAGGGCTGCAAAGACGTAGAACATAATGATGTTCGTCGAGAATGAAAAGCCGACATAAGATGCTGCTCCAAGGATCGTAAAGAACGTTAGATAAAGTCTAATATCGAATTTTTTCATGAGACGTCCAGCAAACGGGCTGGCAATCATTGATGCAACGGTTACGATTGTAAAGTATAGGTTAAACTCAGCTCTTGTAACGCCGAGGTCTTGAGATACAGGGTCTGTAAATAATGATATTAAGTTTACAATTGGTGTGAATAACGTCGTCATTGAAACGAAGCATGCGATAACGATCCACCAACCGTAGAAGAACTTTTTATTTTGTGCCATTGGTTATTTCACCGTCCCTAAACGATTTTTTTCGTGATGGTTATAATTTAAGATGATGCAAGGCTCCATTATTACGTCGTCAAGCGTGCTTGAACTTGATCTGCGTGAATATGGCTTCATGCTTGATGTTCTGTACACATCGTTTTTATTCGGAATGGGGAAAACTCATACATATACTTGGCCAAGTAAAAAATGTTCTTCTCCATGAATAAAGAATAACAGGAAACCATAAAACTAACAATAGTTTTTTAGTGTTAAATGTGTATATATTTTGAAGGATATAATGTTGTTTCCTTTTTGTGGTCTTCGTCTCATGATGTGGTGTTTAGTCCGTTTTATTGTACGACCATAAGGCCGTTATATACGACTGATGGCTTTGGCAATTAATGCAATCGTTGTGTTGTAAACGTGCTTGCATAAAAAAGGGGCAACCAACTGCTTTTTACATTAAAACGAGCTGGTTGCCGATCACATGATTGTGTGAATGGTGCTTATTTATTTTTTGCCGAGTAAGTCGAGGATCACTTGGACTTCGACTTTTGTGCCGTTAAACATCGATTCTTCAACAACGTCGAATTTCGGATTGTGGTTAAAGTATTTGATGCCATCCTCTTCTGTGCCTGCGCCTAAAAACATAAAGCAGCCAGGGACGACTTTTGTATAAGCAGAGAAGTCTTCACTTGCCATTAATGTGTTTGCGTCATACACCAAGTCTTCTCCGAGCGCATTAATTGCCGCTTGCTTCGCTTTGACAGCTAAGTCGTGATCATTAATGACTGGTGAATAGCCGCGAATATAATCGAGCTCATAGGATGCACCATGGGCTTTTGTTACGTGCTCAATAATGTCTTTGACGCGTGTTTCAATTAAATCACGTGTTTCCTCACTGAACGAACGAATCGAGCAGCTAAGCTTTGCCGTATCTGGGATGATATTTGGGGCTTGTCCACTAATAAATTCCCCGACACTTAAGATTGCATTTTCACTTGACTTCACGCTACGAGAGCGCACGGTTTGTAATGCTTGGACGAGCTCACTTCCAACGATAATCGGATCGATTGCGAGCTCTGGTGTTGAAGCGTGTGAGCCTTTACCTTGGATTTTAAGGTAGAAGCCGTCTGCTGCGATTGTAGCAGGACCGTCAACAATGCCCATTGAGCCTTTTTTAAAGGTTGGTAAAATGTGAATGCCATATATTTCGTCTACATCTTTAAGGACGCCGGCATCGACGATTTCTTGTGCGCCACCAGGGACTTGTTCTTCAGCATGCTGGAAGATGAATTTCACTGTTCCGGCGAGGTCCTCTTTCATGCCTGAGAGCACTTGGGCTGCACCGAGCAGCATCGCGACATGTGTGTCATGACCGCACGCATGCATAACACCTTGGTTTTTTGACTTGAATGCAACATCTGTTTCTTCTTCAATTGGTAAGGCGTCCATATCGGCGCGGAGTGCGATTGTTTTCCCTTCTCCGGCGCCCCCTTTTAGAATGGCAACGACACTTGTTTCAGTTGGACGTGTTAATTCTAAGTTAGGAAATTCTGCGAGTGTGTCATAGATGAATTGAGATGTGTTGTACTCTTTGAATGACAGCTCAGGATTTTGGTGCAAATGTCTTCTCCACTCGATAATGTTGTCTTCTGGAATTAAATCGTGCCAGTTGGTTGTCATGTTGGTCCCTCCAGATTGTGATTGGGCTGTTATTGTTAAAGCTTCTATTTATGGTCAGTCATGTCACCGAGTTCGGCTCGGCGACGAAGTTAGGAGATGTTACAGGCTGACGATCATATATTAGTGTTTACGGTTAATGGCTCAATTATTTTCCGAGCAGGTCAAGAATGAGCTGAACCTCTACTTTTGTACCATTGAACATAGAGTCCTCAACGATATTGAATTTTGGATGGTGGTTAAAATAGCCACAGCCATCTTCTTCTGTTCCAGCGCCTAAAAACATAAAGCAGCCTGGAACGACTTTTGTATAAGCAGAGAAGTCTTCGCTGCCCATTAATGTTTCTGCATCGTACACAAGTGCATCGCCCAGAACTTTTGTCGCTGATTCTTTTGCTTGGACAGCTTGGTCATGACTGTTAATGACCGGTGAATAGCCACGAATATAATTGAGCTCATACGTTGCGCCATGTGCTTTGGTCACATGCTCAATGATGGTTTTCACACGTTGCTCGATTAAGTCACGTGTTTCCTCACTAAAGGAACGAATTGAACAGCTTAGCTTCGCTGTATCTGCAATAATATTAGGCGCTTGTCCACTAATGAACTCCCCAACACTAATGACCGCATTTTCACTTGATTTCACGCTCCGTGATCGAACGGTTTGAAGTGCTTGAACAAGCTCACTACCAACAATAATGGGATCAATCGCAAGCTCTGGTGTTGACGCGTGTGAGCCTTTACCTTGGATTTTGAGATAGAAGCCGTCCGCTGCAATTGTAGCGGCACCATCAACAATGCCGATCGTCCCTTTTTTGAATGTCGGGAAAATATGAATGCCGTAAATCTCATCGACACCTTCTAAAACGCCGGCATCAACGATTTCCTGTGCACCACCAGGAACGAGCTCTTCAGCATGCTGGAAAATAAACTTCACAGTTCCAGCAAGGTCATCCTTCATACCTGACAGCACTTGCGCAGCACCGAGAAGCATAGATACGTGAGCATCGTGACCACACGCATGCATAACGCCTTCGTTAAGTGATGGGAAATCAACATCCGCTTCTTCTTGGATCGGTAAAGCATCCATATCAGCGCGGAGTGCGATCGTCTTCCCTTCTCCTGCGCCGCCTTTCAAGATTGCAACAACACTCGTTTCCGTCGGACGTGTTAACTCAAGCCCCGGAAATGTTGCCAATGTATCGTAAATAAATTGTGACGTATTATATTCTTTAAATGATAGTTCTGGATTTTGATGTAAGTGTCTTCTCCACTCAACAATCTTTTCTTTAGGAATTAAATCTTGCCAATTTACGTTTGTCATGCGCTTCCCTCCAAATTAAGATGTAGTTTGTGAAATAATGATTTGTGATTGATCTCGGAACGTTGGACATGAATCATGAATTGTGAAATATCGATCATGAACCATGATATAAAACAATAAAACTAGAACCGAAAAAAACATGGATCGGAAACATTTAAAATGAAACATAACAAAAACATGTTACATAAATCAGGGGAAGCGAACTCTTTTACTTGGCCAGTTTTATAAGTTTCTTCTCCATGTATTCATCATAACAGGAAACTTAAAAACTTTAAATAGTTTTTAAGTGTTAAATATGAACATATTTTGAAAGGCATAGTATATGGCATGTGTAAAATGTCCATGTATAGTTGTTTAAGATTTTAAAAGGAATTTTTCACTATGCGATTTTTGGAGGGGTGTGGCTTTGACCGTGATTTATAGAATGGTTGTTTAAGGGGAGATATCATTAATGAGATACAAAAAAGCTGCCCTTGTATTAAAAAGGCAGCTGTAAACGAGCACTTATAATGGGTTTTATAACTAGCCCATTGTATTAACAATTAAGCCGATGTGTGTAAAGTAGTTCATGGCACCAAATAACACGAAGATAATACCGGCCACTTTCCAGCAGAGTGTGATTGTCTTTACTACGTTTGGATTCGGATTGTCTTTAAGCATAAATGGGAATAGCGTGGCTCCGATGCCTGTAATCGCAATAAGACCAGACATAAAGACCGCTTCTACCATTGGATATTCATGAAACCAACCGGAAATAGGTTCTTCAGGTGGCGCTACGAATAGTTGATACCCGACACCAGCAAAAGAAATAGATATAAGTCCAAGCCCCATCGCAGCTGCAAAATATGATAATGGTTTTAATAAAATCGGCAGCTCTTCTTTTAACAGTCCTGAAACAACCTTTGTATTCTTCATATTAATATCTTGTTTCATGTATAGATTTGCTTTTCTCCAAAGGAGCACGGCGGCAGCAAGTAGCATCACACCAAATGCAAGTGATGGCTCTCCGAAAATAATGTCATCAAACGCGAAGCCCATTTTTGACAATGGCCATGTCAGCGTCATATGAGCACCGGTTAGTGTGAGGATAAAGCCAGGAATCGCAAATCCAATGGCCCACCCTTCTAGCTGCCCTACTTTTTCGTTCATGAGATGTTTGCCGAAGCGTAAGATTAACAACAAACCAACACCAGTCGCTACGGCCATAATCGTGTTGTAGACCTGTGTAACGGACCAATCAATAATCATATAAAATGCCTCCCCCTAATATATTTCTACAATTTGAATATATCACAACAGTGTCTTTGTCTTAGGTCAGTCTGCTCATAGATATGAAAAATTTGTCAAAAATGCGTGTCTATTGTCGAATGTGAACAAACTTTGACATGTTTCTAGTACCCAGTAGATTATAGAAAATGGCTTTGTTTGGCGCATAAAAAAAGATACAACACCGAATAGGCATTGTATCTTCCTTTACTGCTTTCTTATTATCCGTTCATGGCATTAAGCTGTACAGCAAGCTGGGCGCCGACGATGGCATTGTTTTTGACGAGGGCGATGTTTGCTTCAAGGCTTTTGCCGTCAGTTAGTTCTTTCACTTTTGCCAATAGGAATGGTGTGACGTCCTTGCCTGTCACGTTGTTCGCTTGGGCTTCCTGTAAGGCGGTATGAATGACCGCTGTAATGTCGGCTTCAGGCATGGCGTGTGCTTCTGGGATCGGGTTAGCGATCACGGCGCCGCCTGTCATATTGAGATCGGCTTTTGCTTTTAGCGTGCCAGCGATCGTAGCGATGTCGTCAGCTTGGAAGTTGACTGGGAATGGGCTCGTTCTCGTGTAAAAGGCTGGAAGTACGTCTGTTTGATAGCCGATGACGGGAACGCCTTTTGTTTCCAAGTATTCCAATGTCAGTCCGAGATCGAGAATCGACTTGGCGCCGGCACATACGACAGCCACATTTGTCTGAGCGAGTTCTTCAAGGTCAGCGGAAATATCCATCGTCGTTTCTGCGCCGCGATGGACACCACCGATGCCGCCAGTGGCGAATACTTTAATGTCGGCGAGGCTGGCACAGATCATCGTCGCTGCGACGGTTGTTGCACCAGTCTTTTTAGTAGCTAAAAGGTATGGCAGATCACGGCGAGATGCTTTAGCGACGTCCGTGCTGTTGCCAAGGGCCTCCAGCTCTTCGTCGGAAAGGCCGATTTTAATTTTGCCATCCATAAGTGCGATTGTCGCAGGAACGGCACCTTCATCACGGATGAGCTGTTCAACGGCGCGAGCGGTCTCGACGTTTTGCGGATAAGGCATGCCGTGTGAGATGATGGTTGATTCGAGTGCTACGATTGGTTTGCCAGCGGCCTGTGAGTCTTTCACTTCTTGGGATAATGAGAGATATTGATTCATTTAAAATGCCTCCATGTCTTTTTGTAATTGCGTTTCTGTTAAATCTTGTCTAACGGTATGTGGTGACTGCAATGTTTTTGTGGCGTTGATGATGCCGGCCCTGCCGATCTGCTGCAGGGGTAGGCCTTTGAGCCATGCATGAATCAACGCTGCGGAAAAGGCGTCACCTGATCCGGTGACATCAACGATTGTTTCGGGATTGGCTGCCGGGATGTGCTGGATGCCCTCTTTTTGACTGGCAAACATTGCACCCTTTGATCCGTTTGTGACGACAACATGCTCGATGCCGGTGGCGAGCCATTTGTTGACGACCCGCTCCCATGATTCATGGGACGTGATCGTTTCATTAAAATACGCTTCAGATTCGTCGCGATTTGTAATGAGCCATGTGACACCTGTGAGGTCCGACGGTAATCGGTCCATTTTCGGTGCGGATACGGTCACGAGCACGAGCGGCACATGATGCGTGCGGGCTGTCTGTGTTAACAGTTCAAGTGTATCCTTTGGACAGTTCAAATCCGCCATGATGCATGATGCGTGGGTGATGAGCATCATGTGATTATGAAGCCATTCCGGTGTCAATTGCTCGTAAACGTCCATATCGGCAAATGCGATTGCCATTTCGCCATCGTCGTCGAGAACGGCTGTGTAAGCACCTGTCGACACGTCGGGCAGCTGAGCGACATGGGCCAGGCTCATGTATGGTGCCGACGCTTCTTCGATCAACGTCCAATCGGAATCCTGTCCACTCGCGGTTAAGAGTGATACGTCCAAACCAAGTCGGCCGAGGTTTTCAGCAATATTTCGGGCCACCCCACCAGCATTTTGCGTTGAACGAATCGGATTTGATGTGCCTTGTTGCAGCGCTGCTTTGCTGTAAAATTTGCGATCGATATTGGCACCACCAATACAAATCATTTGTTGTGGTTCATTTAGGACGTACGCTTTCCCTTTAATATAGCCTTTTTTCACCATACCTGAAATCAGGTTGGCGACGGCTGGGCGTGAGCGGCCGAGCTTATCGGCAAGCGTCTGCTGGGAAATGTACGGGTCCTCTTTGATCAGTTCATAAATATGTTGTTCATTCGCGTTCATCGCGTGCCATTGTTTATGATACATGTCATCACGACCCTTTTGTAAACTTTTGTTTAGTTTTTTAACTTATGTTTAAATTGTACAAGGTGATTCATACGGCGTCAAGTGTTATCTGTGTGTCTGGTAGAGAGAATATGATGACGACGGAAATTGAGAAAATGTGGGCTGTGCTCGGGACGCGCAAAACGATGGTACGTGTTAAGCGCAGTCAATACGGACGATGAAATCTTACAAAAATTAGAATGTGTTGGACGCGGCACAAAACTTTTTTTCAAATTCATGTTTATATATGTTTTGCAGAGGTAATACTATTATTACAAATCTCCCCCATATGATATATAAGCTCAAGCAGTCGATGCATGTTCGGCTGCTTGAGCTTTTTTTGTGGGGGTTGCGCCTTTGCTGGGTCGTTATTCAAATGAGATTGAGTGGGAAGTGGTCAATGGTTGGTGACTTACCTTTTGCTCTGTGAAGTGGTGTGACGGATATGTAGCTCTTGGAATCGTGGGGGGCGAGGGTGCAGATATGCGGCCCGATCGATGTTTATGCGTGTGGATTGACCGATATGCGGCTGAAATTTTATATATACGGCTCGATTGTGGTATATGCGGCGCATTGACTAGATATGCGGTTGATTCTTAATTTATACGGCGCAATTACAATATATGCGGCTCAGCTGGAGATTCCTAGTTATGCAAGAGGCGTTGCGCTTATGCGGCCGGGTCACCGGATATGCGTGCGTTTTAGTCGTTATGCGGCTGAATTTTTATATATACGGCGCAATTGGGCTTTATGCGGCGTTTTCAATAGATATGCGGTTGATTCTTAATTTATACGGCGCAATTACAATATATGCGGCTCAGCTGGGGATTCTTAGTTACGCAAGAGGCGTTGCGCTTATCCTACTTAGCTGGGGACGATTGTGGTTGCGACGCCTGGTTGATTGCTTTATAATATGTTTATTTATACATATGGTTTGGAGGGATCGGGTTGTTCAATGTGCGTGTCGATGATGATATTGTCGTACGAATGTTTCAAATGTCAGAGGCTGAGGCGATATACAATCTTGTTGATCAGTCACGGGATTATTTGCGTGAATGGTTGCCGTGGGTTGATTATATTACCGGGCCTGAGCAGTATGATGCATTTATTCAACAGAGCTTCGAGCAATATAACAATCAAAAGGGACTTACGGCAGGGATTTTTTACCGAGGTGAGCTTGCAGGTGTGACTGGATTTAACGAACTTGATGCGCAACATCGGATTGCTAAAATTGGTTATTGGATTGGCGTCCAGTATCAAGGGCAGGGTATTATGACGAGGGTTGTGGAAAAGCTAATTGATTATGCTTTTAATGATCTGGACTTTAATCGGGTTGAAATTCGAGCAGCCGTGGCCAACCACAAGAGTCGTGCTATTCCAGAGCGGCTCGGTTTTACAGAAGAAGGAACGATTCGTGATGCTGAATGGCTCTATGATCATTACGTCGACCATGTCATTTACGGCATTCTAGCGTCTGAATGGCGACAAGATGTGACAAACTTCGGGGAGTGACAGGCACGCGAAAACTGTGCAGATTCCGCCAAAACACCGCTGCGCACGTCCTGTATTAGGACGTGCGCAGCTTTGATTAGTCTATGATACCGTTATAGAGCTCTCCGCCATCTAGTTCGATGAGCTTTAGGCGATTTGTATCTTTAATATAAATGGTTTTGTATGTGTCTGCCCCTGCCTCATTTTGGAAAATAATGATGCGTTTTGACGGGTTGTCCTCTACTGTTTTTGCCTTGAGTCCAGTAAGGTCGATATGAGCCGTAATCGTTTCATATTCAGGCATTTCTTCAATTGCTAACCCCTCTGCTTCACCGTCATTCGTCTCTTGATCGGCTTCATCGTCAGCATCATCAACCGCCTCATTTGTTTCGCCTAGGGTATCGTTATTGTTGGTCGATTCTCCTTCAGTTTCTCCTGATTGACAAGCGGTCAGCGTCATAACAATAAGCAATAGTACTGCAATGATCAATTGTTTCATCTCAAATGTCTCCTTCTCTTGATGTCTATTTCTAGTATAGACGATTGTTCTGAGAATTTGCTGAGAATCACCTTTTAGTTATACAAAAAATACTCATCCACAGGTTATGCACAAAAATCTGTGGATAGTCTGTGGATGACGCATTTATTTTTGTATAGGTGATTCTTGTCCACTTGGTGATAACACTACTGGCTTAACATGAATTAGCTTACAACTCAAACGCCCACCGCCACTACTGCATCTGAATACGATGCAGCTGGGCGAAGATGCCATTGCGTGTTAGGAGCTGTTCGTGGCTGCCTTCTTCCTCGATGCCATCCTTTGTGACGACCATAATTCGGTCGGCGTTTTTGATCGTCGCCAGTCTGTGAGCGATGATGAGTGTTGTCCGGTCTTTGGCGAGTTCGTTTAGCGCCTTCTGAATAATCATTTCTGTTTCTGTATCTAAAGCCGATGTTGCTTCATCAAGAATGAGGATCGGTGGGTTTTTCAAAAACATCCGGGCAATCGCGATCCGCTGCTTTTGACCACCTGAGAGCTTAAGGCCGCGCTCCCCGACTTGTGTCTCATATCCATCAGGTAGCTCGTTAATAAAGGCTTCCATATGGGCTTGACGTGCGGCATGTTCGATTTCTGCGTCGGTCGCGTCAAGCTTGCCATAGGCGATATTTTCCCGTAACGTTCCGGTAAACAAAAATACATCCTGTTGGACGATACCAATTTGACTGCGCAACGAGTGCTTCGTCATATCGCGGACATCCATGCCGTCAATCGAGATGCTGCCGTCCATTACGTCATAAAAGCGTGGAATGAGTGCGCTAATCGTCGTTTTACCAGCACCGGATGGTCCGACAAATGCAATCGTTTCGCCTGCTTTAACGTTAAAACTAATATCGTTTAAAACAGGCTTTTGTGTTTTTTCATAGCCAAAGGTCACATTCTGGAACTGGATATCGCCGCTTAAATGAGCAACAGCCTTTGCATCCGGGCGGTCGTTGACATCTGGCGCTTGATCAATCATTTCCGTAAAGCGCTTGAATCCAGCCATCCCTTTCGGATACAGCTCTAACAGCGCACTGATTTTTTCAATAGGCTTAAATAGAACGTTCACAAACAACACGAACAACACAAATTCACCATAGCTCAATTCACCTTGGAAGCTCAAATAAGCACCAACGACAAGGACAAGAAGTGTCACGAGTCGCATAAGCATGTAAATATTTGAGTTTACGAACGCCATGACGCGGTATGCGCCGAGCTTAGCGCTACGGAAGCGATAGTTATTTTCTGTGAAACGATTGATTTCAAATGCTTCGTTCGTGAATGATTGTACGACGCGCACACCTGAAACTGCATCTTCCACACGGGCATTCACATCAGCAATGTCCCGATACATATTGCGCCACGCCTTACTCATTTTAATATTGCTGTACGTAATAAGAAAAATTAGCACGGGTGCGGCGATTAAAATGATGACTGCGAGCTTGAAATTGATCGTAAACATAATGGCAAACGCCCCGAAAAAAGTCATCGCTGCGATAAATAAATCCTCTGGTCCATGGTGGGCGAGCTCGCCAATCTCAAATAAATCATTCGTAAAGCGGCTCATAACATGACCGGTCTTCGTATTATCAAAATACCGATACGACTGCTTCTGCACGTGCTGAAATAGCTCTTCACGCATGTCCGTCTCGATATTGGTTCCGAGCTTATGCCCCCAATACGTCACGACATATTGTAGGCCCGTACTAAGCAAGTAAACGAGCAAGAGCAAGACGCTAACCGTGATGATCACATTCCATTCTCCGCCCGGTATAAGGTCGTCGATGAAATACTGCACCGCAAGCGGGAAAAACAGTTCAAAAATTGCCACGATTACTGCACTCGTAAAATCAATGATAAATAAACGGCGATGTGGCCGGTAATAAGAGAAAAAGCGTTTGAGCATATGTAAAGCACGTCCTTCTTTGATAGTGGTCATGATTGGCATCATTGACTATGATTATAGTTTTAATCGGCTTGTGTGGCAATGTTCATGCCTTTTATTCGAAACGGGTGTTCAAGTCCCTCTATCAGTCGCTCGTCACGCTGATTAGCAATTCTATTCTTTTAGCAGTTATTCATCCGCTCAATAGCCATTCTACCCGTTACCAGCAACCCCCTCTTTGAAGGAAGCGCTTTTTCCTAATCCATACGACGTCTTCTCACCTAAAAAAAACCACCTCGAGCTCATAAACAGGGCAAGTTTGTCCATCTCCCTGCATATGATGAGTCATACCTATTTTTTAAAATCACCATAGCCATTGGGGGTGATGATTTGAAGCTGTACATGCCTGTTATGCGCTGGAACCGTTATGCTGTGGCCATTGTGTTTATTACGTCTGGCATGATGAAGCTGGTCGTCGAAGAATTTCAAGGAATTTTTATGAGTCTGAACGTGCCTTATGCCGTACAAACATTATTCATTGTTGCGCTGATCGAAATTGCATGTGGTGCGCTTATTGCGGCCCATCTTTATGTTAAACAAGCAGCTGCACCACTCATCTTCATTATGATTGCAGCCTTATATTTCACGAAACTTCCTGTTTTACTGACACAAGGCCTTCTTCCATTTCTGTTTGAATCGCGACTAGATATTGTCATGATGATACTCCTGTTAGTGTTGTTTCAGCATCACCGGAAGTGACGCGAACATTTCCAATTATCCATAAGATCATATGTTGCCCCTACGTTTTCCACAAAGTTATCAACATATGCACAAACGTTCGCAGATATTTTGTGTTTCATTGAACATGTGAACACAATATATTGGGTTATCCAGTATATCCACAGGAGGCTGTGTATAACTAAAGTGTTTCCTGATCCTTTTACCATCCACATATGTATATACAAAAAAGGCGATTGTAACAAAATCATTTGTCACATCGCCTTTTTAATTTAATCATTATTGGACACCTAGCTTCATCGTCTTTTCCTGCCGCTCTCCGTCACGATAATACGTCACCTTGACATCATCACCAATTTCTTTTTCCTGATAAAGAATTTTACGTAACTCAATGATGTTCGTCACAGGTTTATCATCGAGGGCAACGATGACATCAAGCTGCTGCAGGCCGGCTTGGTCAGCTGGCGATAAGCGTTCGACAGACCAGATGTAAACACCGCCTTCCACATCTGTTGGCAGTCTTAACGTTGTTTGCCATTCGGCTTGGGGCACTTCTTCAAGTGAATAAAGCTCGACACCCATGTAAGGCCGTGTCACGTCGCCTTTTTCCTCAAGCTCCTTTATGATTGGCAAGGCACTGTCAATCGGAATGGCGAAACCAATTCCTTCAACATTGGATTGGCTAATTTTCATTGAATTGATGCCAATGAGCTGACCTTCAATGTTAATAAGCGCACCACCGCTATTCCCTGGGTTAATCGCTGCATCCGTTTGAATAACCTCAGCTTGCCAATCGGGACGCCCGTCCATATTAAAGTCCTGTGGAATCGTCCGCTGCTTGCCACTAATCACGCCTTGTGTCACCGAGCCGGAAAAAGCCATACCGAGCGGGTTACCGATCGCAATGGCTGGCTCTCCAACCTTTACACTTTCCGATGAACCGATTGCAATGGCTTGTTCAATCAGGTCGCTGTCCATTTTCAGCACCGCTAAATCAGAAAACAAATCACTGCCCACAATGGCGGCCTCCAGATGTGTTTCGTCCGACAGCACGATTTCGACCGTGTCAGCCCCTTCAATCACATGATGGTTCGTCACAATATATGCGGTACCGCCTTCAAGCTTGTAAATAACACCTGAGCCTGTACCCGCCTCACTGCCTTCCATCTGCTGATTCCAAAAACCATCCTGCTGTTGGATGTTAATGACGCCAACAACTGTCGGTGACACGTGCTTCACAACCTCAGTAATTTTCGTGTTTACGTCATACGTGATTTCGCGATTGATGTTCTCAGGCACATGCTCTGAATCAGACTGATCTGCCACCTGCTCATTCGAACGATCATCAGATACACCCTGATTAAACATGTTGTTGCCAATAGATGGCGAAATTAAGATCACGAGTAAGACACCAATTACGATGCCAAATAAAAATAAATAACGCCCACGACCTGGTCGTCTTCGATCGTGATGTGATCCATCATCATTATAATAGCCCATTTCCTACTCACCCTCTCAAACATCTCAACAGACATGACACCCGTTACTTACATCATATGATCGGTTTGAGCAATAACAACTACAGATCGTCTTTCGCGCGGAATCATTTTGCGGGTAAAAGGCGTGCTTACAGGCCTATTAGCGAGTGGGATACGCGGTCCTGCCGATTTCCGACGCAGTTCCGCCGATTCCTAGCGCGATCTCGCCGATTTCCTGCGCAACTCCGCCGATTTCTCACGCACTCCTGCCGATTCCTCACACGGTCCCGCCGATGACCAGCGCAATCTCGCCGATTCCTCGCGCAGTCCCGCCGATTTCACGCCCCTCACGCCACAGCCTGGCCGCGCCCGACTCACCTATCAGCTCACATCATAGATCGGTGTTGGGCTGTTTGGGTCTGTTACGATGAGGTCAGTTGTAATGCCCCGTTCTTGTAGTATAGATTGTACAGACATCTGTGCGAGATCCTTCATGTTATTATCTTGACTTAAATGGGCTAAATAAATACGTTCTGTTTCATTTCCGATAATATCACAGAGGGCGAGGCCACAGTCTTCATTAGATACGTGACCGGAATCGCCGAGAATACGGCGTTTTACACTCCACGGGTAACGACCCATTCGGAGCATCGATACGTCGTGATTGGCTTCGAATACATAGGCGTCAGCGTGTTCGACCGTTTTTTTAATGCGATCAGATACATAGCCGAGGTCTGTCACGAGAGCGACTTTTTTTCCATCCTTATGAAAGGTGAAGAACATTGGATCAGCAGCATCATGTGACACACCGAATGATTCTACATCAATGTCGCCAAATGTCTTCACTTCTTCTACCCCAAAATGGAACTTCTGATCAGGGGTCAGCTTGCCAATCATGCCATCCATTGCGTTCCATGTCCGTTCATTGGCGTAAATCGGTAAATTATATTTACGGGCGATGATACCGAGCCCTTTAATGTGATCACTATGCTCATGGGTAACGAGAATGCCTGAAAGCTCTGATGGATTCACGTGAATCTCGCTGAACAGCCTGTCCATTTTCTTGCCGCTTAAACCGGCGTCAACGAGTAGTTTGGTTTGGTCTGATTCTATATAAAAGGCATTGCCCGTACTTCCCGAGGCCAATACACTAAATCGTAACGTCATAACGATCACTCCGCTGTTTCTAAATTTTGTTCAACTAAAGGTAAAATCTGCTCTTTTTCCTCTTCATCAAGACCAGACGCTTGAATTTTACTTCGAATCGCCATCAGCGTGTCCTCAATAAACTTATATTCATTACTGAAAAAGATTCGGCCTTCAATGGCGTTCACGAAAAAATGCTTATCGTCATTGACCGTGATTTTCCATGACGGGGCAAATGACTGAATACCATTTGGCAAAGGAACCATCGTATGAAAACCGATATCGACCTTTGTAATTTCATCATTCGGATACAGTTCATTTCCTTTATATAACTCATCAATCGCGTTCAGTGGGCTAATGAGCTGTTTCTGTGAGCCCGTTTTTTCTGCCTCACCGAGAATCGTCTGGATAAAGTACGTCACTTCATTATCATCGTTTAAAAAAATCATGACGAGACCGCTTTGATTGTAATAAACAGGTCGACCACTTTTTTCTTGGAAAAACAGCAAAATATTTTTGTCTTTATTCCAGTTCCAGTACGTGTACTGTTCAGGGTACAAAAAATATTGTCCAGCAATCGCTTTGATGTCTTCTGCTGTGCTATCCTTTGGAATTGAAACAGGTTTATCTAATTGAGACAAAAGCAAATTGTTATCAATGATGACATGTGACTGATCTGCTAACGCTTTTAACAACGTTTTTTCTGCATCGCCAAAGTTTTTTTGGTCAACGGCAATATAATTTTCTTCCAGCTGTTCTTGGCTAAGAGAGGCTTTAATGTCAATGTTCTCATCCTCGAGCTGTTGCTCAATCGTCGTGTCCTCACTTTCCATAATGCCAAGATCACTGTTTTTCTGTTTATCTATGAGCTGCATGAGTAAAAAAAGGTCGAGGATGAGGAAGCTGAAGATAAACAGCGTTTTAATTTGTCTCCACAGCATCTCAATCCCCTCCTTTCAGAGATAACAAGCCTTCATTGCTCATTTTTATCTCAACCCACTCGCCGGCATATTCCATATACCAGGTCGGCTCCAATGTCATAATATACATGGAGGAATCTTTATAAACCAGCTTGTAGCCTGGTCGAATGTCACGGATATTGTTCATATCGTAATTGGCATATTGTTGATTTTCGATGGCAGCAATGACGTCTTTTCCAGATGGTAATGTCATACTCGTCGCACCGATCTGATTGTTAATGTTAAATAACGGACGTTTATACTGATACAACTCATTCTGCCGCCACGTTTGTTGAATAATTGAATAGCCTTGCTGACTAAAGACTGGATAACCGTCATAGAACATACGGTAGGTCAGCTCATTATCATGTCGTGAAAATGACCAGAAGCGATAATCACCGGTCCAACCGCGATGCTCATTCACACTATTAATACTTCTTTCCAGCAAATCAACCGGATCCATCAGCTCATAATTGTTAACGTCATAGGCAATATAATAGTCCATACTCCGTTTATTTTGATCCACACGCATGCCTTGCTGTCCGTCCGTATAAATAATTTCATCATCGGAAACGTTATGTTTAACGACCGAAGGATTATTAAACAGTGCGTTAACGAGCTGATTCGGATTAATCGCATTCGTCGTTAACGACCAGTTGTACATCGTAATCGGATCTTTAGGCACGTAAATAGGATCTGATATGCCGTCGACCTTTAAATAGGGCTGCATATCTCGGTCTGTCATGACATATTCCCACAACAGATTAAATTTTCGCGAATTGTTAACGACCGCTAAGGCGTATTGTCCACTCGTTGTAGACTCAAAGCGTATATTCATATGTGATGTGTTTTCATCAAAAGTAATATAAATACGCTCAAACGACCATTCTGGTAAATAAGGCTCTTCATTAAATTTAAACAAACTATTTAAGAGGCGCATCGGAATCGGTTCACGAAAGATCATTTCTACCATCTGATCATCCTGAACATTGCTCGCTGTATTGCGTAGGTTAAAATCATACAGCACCCATGTCTGCATGTCCCTGTATATACGCTGGCGATCATTAGGATCCTTAAACCCATGAAGGGCACCGTTGTTATGAAAAATCATTTCAATTGGTTCAACCATATCCCGCTTCGTTTCTTGTGTTCCCTTTATATCCATATCTTCTTCGCTAACAAGTGGCTTATTAATGAGCAATTCATCTTTAGGCTGGTAGCTCCATAAGCTAAACGTCAGCAATAAACTAATCCCAACGAGCATTACTAAAATAATAGATTTAATCGTTTCTAGGTTCATCCGCCACCCCTCCGCTTCGGACTAATGAGCGGAAGTGTAAAGAGAATCGTTGTCCCTTTACCTTCTTTACTTTCTACCCATATCTTACCGTGATGGGCGTCAACGAGCTCTTTAGCAATCGCAAGCCCAAGACCCGTACCACCAAGCTTCCGTGATCTCGCGCGATCTGCACGGTAAAAACGGTCAAATATTTTATCCTGCTTCTCAGGTGGAATGCCGATTCCCTCATCCTTAATGCTCACAGTGACAGAACGTTTCTGTTTCTTAAGAACGAGATGGATTACCCCACCCTCTGGCGAATACTTAATCGCATTAGAAATGATATTATCAAGAACCTGTGTCATCTTATCCTTATCAATCCATACGTATAATGGTGACGGTGGCAGCTGACGTTTTAAAGTGAAATGATCTGCGGCATTCAAAGCAAACCGGTCAATCACATCATGGAAATAACTAATGAAGTCTACTTTTTCTTTATGAAGCGTATTCTCCTTGCTATCCATACGTGACAGCTGTAGTAAATCCGTAACCATACGAATCATCCGCTCAGTTTCATTTTGCGTAACATGAAGGAACTTAGGTGCAATTTGCTTGTCTTCCCAAGCACCATCAGTAAGGGCCTCTATATAGCTCTTCATCGTCGTGAGCGGTGTCCGCAGCTCATGAGAAACATTAGATACAAACTCACGCCGCTCTTGTTCAATTTTTTCCTGCTCGGTCACGTCACTCAATACGGTAATAAAGCCTGTCACGTCTTCATCTTCGTCTAACACAATCGAAAAATTCGCCCGCATCATAAACGGCTCATCATCTTCACTATAATCAATGACCATAGAGCCGCTTTCATGGAGCTCTGATATATCGTGGTGCTGGTCTTCTATTTTCAGAACGTCTAGTAAAAACGCGCCGATAACCTCATCAGGATCTCGCTCTATTAAATGACCGGCTGCATCATTCATTAATGTAACTGCACCCGTTTCATCGGTCGCAATGACCCCTTCAGACATATTGGACAAGACAGAGCTTAACTTACGTCGTTCTTCTTCAGTGGTTGCCCTCGAATCACGCAATCGATCATTTAAATCGTTAAATGTATCTGCCAGCTGGCCGATTTCATCGTGTCCATAGACATTAACCTTTTGAGAAAAATCGCCTTGGGCCATCGTAAGTGCTTGACTGCGCATTTCTTTAATCGGTTTCGTTATCGCGCGTGCAACAATAATACCGAGGACAGCCGAAATTGTGATCGCCAAAAGAGAGGCTTTCGTGAAGATGTCATTAATCCGCTGCAGCTGTGCATAAACACCCTCCATATTAGCCTTCAAATAAATGACGCCTGCGACCGTATCATCATCGTTCCAGATCGGCATCGCTTTAATAAATACCCTGTTGCCATTTTCACCATCCAGTTGAACCGTATGCGTCTCTTTCTCATCTCGCAATACGTTATGGACAATATCCTCTGTCGTTTTTTTATTAATAATATCCTGTTCAAGGTAGTTGTTCGTACCGAGAATCCGTCTTTGGTTATTAATGACCTGCAAGCTCGTTATTTCAACAGTATCAACTTCACTCACGATACTTTGAATCTCTTCTTGAAGGCTCGGACCACTCTGATCCTCAGGACGTTCCTTTTCAAAGGCTTGTTCTAAATAAATGCTTACGACGTCTACACGATCATCTATCGAGCCTCTGAAATTGTTCACAAGCTCGCGTTCTAATTGTCCAACAAAATACGTGCTAATCACCTGGACGGCAATTAACAGTAACAATATATAGACGATGATGAATTTAAGCTGGACAGATCGAAAAAAACCGACTTTATTCATGAGCTTTACTCCTATTCAGGATTGCGTAAATAATATCCAACACCTCTACGGGTTATGATCCAAGCTGGATTGCTTGGGTTTTCTTCAATTTTTTCGCGAAGACGTCGAACGGTCACATCGACAGTTCTCACATCACCGAAATAATCATAGCCCCATACAGTTTCAAGCAAATGCTCCCGTGTCATAACTTGTCCGATATGACGTGCTAAGTAATGAATGAGCTCAAATTCACGATGTGTCAGTTCAATTTGCTCACCATTTCTTGTCACGATATAAGCATCAGGGTGAACAATTAATTTACCAACAACGATATCTTTGGACTCCGTCGTTTCTTCTGCAGGTGCAGCTTGCTGACGACGTAAATTCGCTTTTACGCGCGCAATTAATTCTCGATTACTGAACGGTTTCGTCACATAATCATCCGCACCGAGCTCAAGGCCGAGCACTTTGTCAATCTCTGAATCTTTCGCTGTCAGCATAATAATTGGCATCGATTGCGTCTTGCGAACCTCACGACACACTTCATTGCCATCTTTGTTTGGTAGCATAATATCAAGCAACATTAAATCGGGTTTCTCTGATTCAGCTAATGCAATCGCCTCATCACCGTCATAAGCGCAAATAACGTCATAACCCTCTTTTTCCAAATTAAATTGCAGAATATCTGCAATCGGCTGTTCATCATCGACAACTAATATTTTATAAGCCATTCTCTCACGTCCTTATAATTTTATAAGCGATAGGATGTCTTTAAATAGAGTATTTGCTTTACGTTCACAACATATATCTCTAGTTCATTCTATCGTACTTTACACAAAATGTCTTTACCTGTATATGGGTTACCATGAATTCCAATCCAGTTCATCGGATGGGGCTTTCTCATTTCATTTATAAAAAAAGCGGCTCACAGGATATGCCTGAATGAGCCGACTTTAATTGTTTTTATCTCAAATATTTCATTGGATTTTGCAGTACACCATTTTTATAAACTTCGAAATGTAGGTGAACACCGGTTGATTGTCCTGTTGATCCCATCACACCGATGCTTTGGCCTTTTTGAACGACCTGTCCTACACGAACCTTTAATGATGACATATGGGCATAAATGGTTTTCATACCGTTATTATGATCGATGACGATTTTGTTCCCGAAGCCGCCTTGATATCCGGCTGAAGTGACAACACCATTGTCCGCAGCTTTAATGGTACGGTTGCTTGGGCGAGCGATATCAATGCCCTTATGCATGCGTCCCCATCTCATTCCCATATAGCTGGATATGTAACCACCAACTGTTGGCCAAGATAATTCTCCTGAACCTCGGGATGGAATCACTTTCGTTCCTTCAACAATAATTTCTTTAACTGACTCTTCGATAACCGTTTCTTTTACGATCGTTTTATTGACGACCTGACCATTTTGTTTTTCAATGTCATAATGAATTTCTTTTTTACCGTCTTTACCGTTTTGTTTGACTTCTGTTTCACCTTTGAACAGCTCATCAGACTGAACATATTCTGTTTCATGGGCAATGTCTTTTTCAACGAGCTCTTCTTCGTTGACGATAACAGTCATCAATGGTGCATATGCTGTAACATTAAGCTCTTGACCAATTTGTAAAACAGAATCCTCGTTAAGATCTTCATTTAATTCTAAAAGACCTTTTGTCGTTAAATCATATTGTCCAGCAATGCTGCCAAGAACATCACCTTCTTGAACGGTATGTACTTGATCTTCAAGTGTGCCTTTGTTTAACTTTTTCAAGCCTTGTTTGAGTGTTAACAATTCTTTCGGATGAACATTTTTGCTTTCATATGAAACGTCTTTTGATAGAATTACGTCTGTTATAATAGTGTCACCTAGGTTTAAGGAAATGTCCTCAACCTCGATTTTATTGAACTTTGGAACTGTTGGCCGATGGATGCTGACATCGTCACTGTCTTTCTGCTCAGCTTTTTTCAGTGCTTTAATGTCATCTAGCACAGATTCATCTACATATTGTATCTGGTAGTTGTGAATGAGCTGACGAGCTGTCTCTTCGTCCTTGAAGTAACCAACAATTTCATCTCCGACCTTGACGCCAACCGCTTCTGCTTCAACTGTTACATCTGTTTTGATAAAATCTGCAACAGTCTCATTAACATAGTGCGGATCAAATGTTTTCTCCTCAACATATGTGACAGGTTCACTTAAAATTAGGGTGATATCTTCTTCTGCTTGCTTTTCTGCTGCTCTTAGCTTGTCATCGAGAATGGTTTCGACCACACCCTTGTCATCAACCGCTCCAATATGTTGATCGCCAACATATACGTGGTAAACGGTTTTCAAATCTGAATTGCTGTCAGCATGGACGATTGTCGACGACATGCTCCATAACAAGACAAAACAGGTTAGAAACATACTAGCAATGGCTAATGAACGCTGCCAAGCACTCATGCCGTTATATTGTGAGGCCACGATAGCTCCTCCCCCTAACTATATAATGTTGTATATGATGTATTCTATGTCTCTCTATTTCTCTCTATTTTTTCTCTAGCTTACCCAAATACTAATCTATCACACGAAATAGAATGAAGGAAGAGTTTACAGGCCAATGTAAACAAACTGTATAATAGTTTACATTTTTTACCAATAGATTACAAAATTAAAAGGCCACCCTTTAAAAGAGCGGCCTTTTCGACATAAAACAAGCATATAACCTCGATTAACTTTACAAATATATTACAGTATATTACATAATATGCAATTTGCGTGTGTTAGCTATAAACACTGCGGACGACATTCGTCTGTGTACGGTCAGGGCCAACAGAGAAAATCGACAGCGGAATTTCTGATAACTGTGATACCCGTTCCAAATAATGACGCGCGTTCGGAGGCAGATCATCAAGTGATTGAGCACCCGTAATGTCCTCTGTCCAGCCTGGCATATCCTCGTAAACTGGCTCACATTGTGCAAGCACGTTAAGACTTGCTGGGAAGTCCTTAAGGATCTCACCGTTGTAACGATAGGCAACACAAATTTTCAACGTGTCGATGCCGGTTAGAACATCTAACGAGTTAAGTGACAAATCGGTAATGCCGCTAACGCGACGCGCATGACGAACGACAACACTGTCAAACCAACCAACACGACGCGCACGTCCTGTCGTTGTGCCGTATTCACGGCCAACTTCTCGAATGCGTTGTCCTATTTCATCGGTTAATTCTGTTGGGAATGGACCGTCACCAACACGTGTCGTATACGCTTTTGTAACGCCAACAACATGATCTATTTTCGTTGGACCAACACCAGAACCAATCGTTACCCCACCCGCAATTGGGTTGGAGGACGTTACGAACGGATACGTCCCTTGATCGATGTCGAGCATGACGCCTTGTGCGCCTTCAAATAAAACGCGACGTCCTTCATCAAGGGCATCGTTCAAAACAACAGATGTATCGCACACATAGTGCTTCAGCTGCTGCCCATATTCATAATACGTTTCAAAGATATCTTCAATGTCCATCGTCGGTGCATTATAAACTTTTTCAAACAGTCGGTTTTTCTCTTGTAGGTTTTGTTCCAGTTTTGCATGAAAAGCGTCACGATCTAGCAAATCGGCAATGCGAATCCCCATACGAGCAGCTTTATCCATATAAGCCGGGCCGATTCCTTTTTTCGTTGTACCGATTTTATTAACGCCTTTTTCTTCTTCTTGCAAAATATCGAGCTGTATATGATATGGCAAAATCACATGAGCACGGTTGCTAATATGAAGCTGATCAGTTGTTACGCCGTGTCCGTGTAAATAGGCAAGTTCTTCTAAAAATGCTTTCGGATCAATGACCATGCCGTTTCCAAGTACGCATCTTTTTTCCTTAAAAAAGATCCCTGATGGAATCAAATGTAGCTTATATGTTTGATCGGCAAATTTAATCGTATGACCTGCGTTATTGCCGCCTTGATATCGTGCAACAACTTCCGCCTGATTTGAAAGAAAGTCTGTAATCTTTCCTTTTCCTTCATCGCCCCACTGTGTTCCTACTACTACTACTGAGGACATGATGCACCTCCAAAAATCATTTATTGTATGCTTTTATCTCAATCCACTACTTAGTTTATCAATTTTACGGGTGTTCGTCAATGTCATTACGAACTTTGTAGTTGTTTTTGAGTTTAATGTTCGGTTTTTGCTGTTGTATGTTGAAATGTCTTTGTGTATAGGGTCATTATTCCCGAATGCACAAATCGTATTAAAGACATTTGGGTTTGGGGAAATTAGAAGGTTTTTTATCGGAAACAGAAAAAAACAGCCCTCTATGTAAGGACTGTTTCACAATGTGCACAATCGAGCCGCCGGAGCACCTTCGACAAAAAGGACTTGATAGCAGACAGGCAATTTTTCATACGATGGGCAAGGTTTCAGAAATTATGGCGAGAGGCGGAGGCAATGGCCTATCTCTTTCTGTATTACGTCCCAAAGATGCTCCGTTGAGTAAAACTAAAGGTCGCAGATCAGGAGCAGTTCATACAGGGAATATGTTCAGCTCTCTTACGAACTGGGTCGAACAGGCTAATCGCAGAGGGGCACAGATGCTTACGATGTTTGACTGGCACCCGGATATGTTTTACACCAATGATAAAGAACACCTGGCATCAGAAGATGAACTTGGAGGCATTTACGATTTTGATTGGCAAAAGATAAAGAATACGGTTGAGATTGGTGTCAGGTTTCTTGATAAAGTAATTGACGCCACTGATTACTTTGATGACAAAATGAAAAAATGGCAGCAAGCATTTTTAGATGAACACCCTGATAAAGAACTTCCACCTTATCATATTGGATTAATGGACCTCAGCCCGGAGTAACACGTTAGCATGCAAGCAGTCTGTCAAAAACATGTTTGTTCTTCCATAAGCAAAACCATTAATGCTCCTAAAGACTACACCGTAGGAGAAATCAAACAAGCTTATGAACTGGGATATAAAATGGGGCTAAAAGGCATGACTGTTTATAGAGATGGTTCCAGAGATGTGCAAATTCCTTATCTCTCAGATGAAGAAGTCGAAGAAGACAAGGATGAGAATAAGGAATGGAAATGCTCAGAATGTGGCCACGTTGAGCATGTAATTGTTGAGAATTGTCCGCAGTGCTTAAAATGCGGTTCGCAATCCTGTTCGCTTTAATATATTTTAATCCAAAAAGATACGAAGAGACATTCTTCGTATCTTTTTCATTTATTCAAGTTTTTTTCTTTTGTTTTTTGTTCTTTCATACACTCGAGCGACAAACTTTATGACCAAATAAACAATAAATACATTTATAATGAAAGTAAGGGGATTGATAGAAATACCCTCGTTTCCATTTAAAAGATTACTGCCCAACCACATACTTTTAGTTTCTAGTTGCAACGCAAAGATATATGGAAAAGGGAAGCCGAATTTATAAGTAACCAATCCATCAGTAAAAGCTTTACTTGGTATGAGAAATGGCAACACAAAGCATAGTGAGAAACTATAAAACAAGTGTTTTTTGTTCAAAGCTTCCTCCTCCTAACCCGATGTTGACTCTTTGGTGTCGTTACCTCATTAGCATTTTTTAATAAGGAACAAAACAGAATTAGTTTTTTACTTAAGTCGTAAGCTTCCTGTCCAAGTTTCATCAGGTGTACTAATTCCAATTATTGTACCACCAACGCTAATTCCATAGTAGTAGTGTCCTCTAACAGTAAATTTAACAGTATCTCTGTAGTTTTTCGTAGTCCTGAAGTTATAATGACCAGCCCTATGCTTCCATTGTATTGTATTTAGTCCTTTTATATACGATTTTAAATTAGAAATTGATGTGAATCTCCGTTTGCCCCCTACATACTTGTAGGAATAACTAAATGAAACTTTTTTAAAAGTCCAGGCTGTTCCAATCGGGCCAAGTAAGTCCGAATATCCAAGCGGGCTCCACCGACTCCATACGTAGGAGCTATTGTAAGTTTTAAATGGGGTTAAGTTTCCAGAGGTGTCGTATTCATTGGGTATTAATTCGGGTTCTAAGTCAAATGACGTTGGTATTGAATT
>NZ_JABJXD010000004.1 GCF_019093865.1 Lentibacillus saliphilus | reverse complement strand
CGTGCGCTCTAACCAACTGAGCTACAGGCCCATTACAATGAATGGAGCGGGTGAAGGGAATTGAACCCTCGACATCAGCTTGGAAGGCTGAGGTTTTACCACTAAACTACACCCGCAAGGAAATAAAAATATTATGTTGTTAAATGGTCGGGAAGACAGGATTCGAACCTGCGACCCCATGGTCCCAAACCATGTGCTCTACCAAGCTGAGCTACTTCCCGCAAAATTAAAATGGCGCGCCCGAGAGGAGTCGAACCCCTAACCTTTTGATCCGTAGTCAAACGCTCTATCCAATTGAGCTACGGGCGCAATATGACGCATCGCTCAGTATAGCGTTATAGTTTTAAATGAAACAAGTGCGGCCGAGAGGACTTGAACCTCCACGGGATTAACTCCCACTAGGCCCTCAACCTAGCGCGTCTGCCGATTCCGCCACGACCGCATATAATGTTATAAAAAGAACAATTTAAATGGTGCGGATGAAGGGATTTGAACCCTGCGTCCAAGGACACTAGATCCTGGGTCTAGCGCGTTTGCCAGTTCCGCCACATTCACTTGGATGGTGAGCCATGGAGGATTCGAACCTCCGACCCTCTGATTAAAAGTCAGATGCTCTACCGGCTGAGCTAATGGCTCATGTTTTAAATGAAAGTCCGCTTCCTTTTATGAAGCGTTTAATGACGATGCTCGTCGTGTTGCACGATAGATCAGTGATGTCTCACTCCTCGCAGGCCTACAACCCGTTGCTCTTTCTGGGATGTTTACGGCTTGCTCTACCGGTTGAGCTAATGGCTCATGTTTCTCGGTTACCTTTTTCATTGCATAAGAAATGGCTGGGCTACTAGGATTCGAACCTAGGAATGACGAGACCAAAACCCGTTGCCTTACCGCTTGGCTATAGCCCAATAAGTGGCGGTCTGGACGGGACTCGAACCCGCGACCTCCTGCGTGACAGGCAGGCATTCTAACCAACTGAACTACCAGACCTAACCTATTAAGTTGCAATAAAAAAGATGACCCGTACGCGATTCGAACCCGTGTTACCGCCGAGAAAGGGCGGTGTCTTAACCGCTTGACCAACGGGCCATGTGAAATGGCGGAGAAGGAGGGATTTGAACCCTCGCGCCGCTATCGCGACCTATGCCCTTAGCAGGGGCACCTCTTCAGCCTCTTGAGTACTTCTCCGTATGGCTCCACAGGCAGGATTCGAACCTGCGACCGATCGGTTAACAGCCGATAGCTCTACCACTGAGCTACTGTGGAATAGATCGTAAAGTCAAAAACAGAAGCGTTTTGGACTTATACATTATATCATATTTATATCATCAAGCCAACTACTCTTTCAAAGAATTTTCCGAGCCTTATGTAGCTCTTTGCAACTCTTTACTTTATTGGCGACGAAGAATATGTTACAACAATCTTCAACGTTTGTCAACGACTCATTTTATTTTTTTGCAGAAACAAAATGCTTATATAATTTACCATGCGATACATCGTTCGTCAATACATTTCATGAAAATGATACTCATTTAAACGTGCTCCCGCATAACCAACCGTCCGCGACATTTTCCGCATACATATTTTGACGTATTCACACGGCGCTTTCTTTTATATGTTAGTCCGCATGATCGACATGAGTAAATATAATTGGATTGCTCCTTTAAAGAAGGTAATGGCTGACAATGTCTTGGGGAGCCGGTTGCTTTAAGGAGATCTTTAAAGTCTCGATCACGATGTTTATATCCTTTTCCTTCTATGTGAAGATGATAATGACACAGTTCATGTTTAATAATACCAACCAATTCTTCATGATCCATTTCAAGAGCGTATTTCGGATTTATTTCAATCGTATTAATTGCTGGTATATACCGCCCTCCCGTTGTTCGCAGTCTGGAATTAAACCGTACGACATGTACAAAAGGCTTATTAAAGTGTGTTTGAGACAAATGGTTGACGAGACGATATAGAGATGCCTCATTTAAATGGTCCATTGTATTCCCCTTTTTAAAGATTCGTATCTCATTCTAACATAACGATTGTCCATCGTCATAAATATAATGGTGAAGCATGTTATACGATTTTTATTCACCATTGTAATAATATCAGTAGTAATATAATATTAACTATGTTATTATAATGATTATAAATAAGCAAAGGGAGATGTATACTTATGAATAACAATGACAACACACATAAAAGAAGACTTACAACCGCTGCTGGAGCGCCAGTGCCTGATTATGAAAACTCGCTAACAGCTGGTCCACGAGGGCCGATGCTCTTGCAGGATGTTTGGTTTCTAGAGAAGATGGCCCATTTCGATCGAGAGGTTATTCCTGAGCGTAGAATGCATGCGAAAGGGTCAGGTGCTTTTGGAACCTTTACAGTTACAAATGACATTACGAAGTATACACGCGCTAAAATATTCTCTGAAGTTGGTAAACAAACAGAGATGTTTGCCCGCTTCTCAACAGTAGCTGGTGAACGAGGTGCAGCAGATGCAGAACGTGACATTCGTGGGTTCGCCTTAAGATTTTATACAGAGGAAGGAAACTGGGACATTGTCGGTAATAATACGCCTGTCTTCTTCTTCAGAGATCCATTATTATTCCCTGACTTAAACCATGCTGTTAAACGTGATCCTCGTACAAACATGCGTGATGCGAATAATAATTGGGACTTCTGGTCATCTCTACCCGAGGCATTGCATCAGGTGACGATTGTAATGAGTGAGCGCGGGATTCCAAAGACATATCGTCATATGCATGGATTTGGTAGTCATACATTTTCCATGATTAATGCGGAAAATGAGCGTGTTTGGGTAAAATTCCATTTCCGATCACAACAAGGGATTGAGAACTTAACGGACCAAGAAGCAGAACATGTTGTTGGGAAAGACAGAGAAAGTCATCAAAAGGATCTCTATGAGTCTATTGAAAATGAAAACTTCCCTAAATGGAAGATGTATATACAGGTTATGACTGAGGAACAAGCGAACAACATGCCGTACAACCCATTTGATCTAACGAAAGTGTGGTATAAAAAAGATTTCCCACTCATCGAAGTCGGTGAATTTGAATTGAACAGAAATCCGGAAAACTATTTTGCTGATGTCGAACAAGCTGCCTTTACACCAGCAAACGTTGTGCCTGGAATTAGCTTTTCACCCGATAAAATGCTGCAAGGCAGATTATTCTCATACGGAGATGCGCAACGCTATCGTCTAGGGGTCAACCATCACCAAATCCCTGTTAACAAGCCGAAGTGCCCGTTCCATAGCTTCCACCGCGATGGACAGATGCGTGTTGATGGCAACCATGGTAGCTTACTTCATTATGGACCTAACAGCTATGGTGAATGGGCTGATCAACCAGAATACAAAGAACCGAGCTTACCGCTTTACGGTGATGCAGACCGCTGGAATTTCCGTGAAGACGATGATAACTACTTCGAACAGCCAGGAAAACTATTCAATCTCATGACTGATGATCAGAAGCAAGCACTATTTGAAAATACAGCTCGCAATATGGAAGGTGTGGAAAAGCATATTAAGCTGCGGCACATCAACCATTGCTACCAAGCTGACCCTGCTTATGGTGAAGGTGTTGCACATGCGATGGGTATTTCAATAAGTGAGCTTGAAGCAGCAAGCGTAACAGAATAAATTAAAAGGCCCGATAGGTTGGAGCACATCCATCCTCATCGGGCTTCTTTTTAAAATTAATGTGTACTGACTTTAGCCTGAACCATTGACAAAGCAATTCTGCCTCTTTCTTTGTCAACATCCTCGACCCATACGGTGACGACATCGCCAACTGATGCAATATCCATTGGGTGTTTGACGAATTTATCAGCCATTTTGGAAATATGGACGAGTCCGTCTTGTTTAACGCCGATATCAACAAACACACCAAAGTCAACGACATTTCGAACTGTTCCCTGCATTTCCATCCCTTGCTCAAGATCCTCAAGTGAGAGGATGTTTTGCTTGAGAAGTGGCTGTGGAAACTCATCACGCGGATCTCTTTCCGGACGAATGAGTGCACTCATAATATCGGCCAGCGTCGGCACACCAATATCTAGTTTTGCCGCGGTTTCTTTTTGATCCATTGCGTTGAGCTTTTCTTGCAATTCTTCTGAGCCAATATCTTCTATTGTACAACCAATCATTGCGAGTAACGCCTCTGTTTGCTTGTAGCTTTCAGGGTGAATTGGTGTCCGATCAAGTGGGTGTTCCCCATCAATGATGCGTAAAAAACCAATACTCTGTTCATATGTTTTAGCTCCGAGGCGTGGGATTTTTTTCAATTGAGCTCGATTAATAAATTTACCTAATTCATCACGTTGCTTAATAATGTTGTTGGCGACTGTTTTACTTAATCCCGATACGTATTGTAGCAACGAGGATGATGCGGTATTCACATTCACGCCGACTTGGTTAACGGCTGTTTCAACAACAAAACTGAGTGATTCATTGAGCTTTTTCTGGCTTACATCGTGCTGGTATTGACCGACACCGATTGACTTCGGATCAATTTTAACGAGCTCGGCGAGCGGGTCCTGGACACGACGTGCAATTGAGACGGCACTTCTTTCTTCCACTTGAAGGTCTGGAAATTCTTCACGGGCGAGCTTAGAAGCTGAATAAACACTGGCACCAGCCTCATTGACAATGATATATGGTAGATCAAGTTTATTGTTTGAAATGACCTCAGATATAAAATGCTCTGTTTCACGGGATGCCGTGCCATTTCCGATCGCGATTAATTCAACGTTGTAGGTTTTAATAAATTTTAAAACCTTCTTTTCTGATCCGGCATAATCATTGCGTGGTGCTGTCGGATACATCACGTCAATCGCTTGCACCTTTCCAGTTTCATTGATGACAGCTAGCTTGCAACCGGTTCGGAATGCTGGATCGACACCGAGCATTGTTCGTCCCTTTAGTGGTGGCTGCAGGAGTAGGTTTTTAAGATTTTCGGAAAAGATATCTATCGCCTGCTGCTCAGCTGTCTCTGACAGTGTGTTACGAATTTCCCGTTCGATAGATGGCTGAATAAGCCGTTTATAGCTATCCGAAATGGCCGCTTCTAAAATGGAACGGATCTGTTCACTTGCATGAGACTTAATCACTTTTTTATGCAAGTATGTCGTGATTTTGTCGGCAGGTGGCTCAATCGTTACTTTAAGCACATCCTCTTTTTCACCGCGGTTCAATGCTAAGATCCGGTGTGAAACGAGTGAGCGAACAGACTCATGATAGTCATAGTACATTTGATATACTTTTTTCTCATCAAGCTCTGGCTTTTTCGCCTCCGAGTGAACAAGTCCCTGCTTAAACGTCATATCTCTAATTGCTTCCCGGTATGCTGCTTCATCAGAAATCCATTCAGCAATGATATCGTTCACACCTGCTAAAACATCATCAATTGTGTTGAGCTCATGCTCTTCGGATAAATAGGCCTCTGCTGCGTCTCTTATGTTTACAGCATCTTGAGCCCAAGCTTGTTGCGCAAGTGGTTCAAGTCCTTTTTCCTTTGCAATTGTAGCACGGGTACGGCGTTTTTGTTTGTACGGGCGATACAAATCTTCCACACGCTGTAATTGCGTTGCCTGTACAATGTCTTTACGCAATTCTTCAGTTAGCTTGCCTTGTTCATCAATTAAGCGTATAACTTCTTCCTTACGCTCCTCCAAATTTGTAGCATACTGCCATTTGTCATGTATGTCTTTAATCTGAACCTCATCAAGTCCGCCAGTTGCCTCTTTACGGTACCGGGCAATAAATGGCACAGTGTTACCTTCCTTAATTAAGGAAAGAACGGTTTCGACGATGGATTGCTTCGTTTGTGTTTCATGTGCAACCCAGTTCGTAATGTTTGTTTCATTATTCACAACTTCATTCACGATTGTTCCTCCTTTATGTTCTCATATATTTTATCAAACAAGGAAGGAAATGCCTAATCCAAAAAAATACCGTGACTTTTAGCCCTGATACCCCCTTATGCGTTTTGGGGCAAAGAACAATAAAAAAGACCAGCCGCTTATGCTAGTCCCGTGTGGGGTGTTCTGATGACTATTTTAATTTATCCAGTGTATTTGATCGTGATCATCGTCGTGTCGTCATCTGCTTGATCTGCTTTATATTCGGAAAATGCATGGGTTAACTCATGAACATTGTTATAAAGCATAAATGGCTGAGATAGATCGGCATCTGTTACACCGTCAGAAAAAACGACAAACCTCATTTCGGGCTTTAATTCTCCGCTTACGACTTTAAATGGCCGTTCATAGCCAGCTAAAAAGCCTGCATTCGGTATGTTACGCTTTTTTTTCCAGTTCGATATCATGACGATACCAATATTACCAACGGATGAAAACGTATAGTGTTTTTGGTCGAAATCTATTTTCAGCAGTCCGAGGACGACCCCACGCTTTCCCATTAATGACTGATTACACATTTTAATAAGCGTCTTAACGGACGCATCGATATGCGCTTTCACAATGTTAATGACGACTTGTGATGATTCTTTTGCAAATTCGCCACTCCCTAATCCATCTGCTATAACGCAAATGAATTCATTCTCGGTTTCAGTATAATAGTAGCTATCACCACAATAATAATTGCCTTTTTTAGGCTTTTGATACACAGCTACTTCTGTTCGACTCTTTATCACATCAATACCTCCGCACCTTCAGCCTCGATCATATCACGGAGTTTTCGCAATGACCGGCGCTGTAGCCTTGATACGTGCATTTGCGAAATGCCTAACAGCTCGCCTGTCTCTTTTTGACTCATATTTTTAAAATATGTGCATGTCAAAATTTGCTGCTCACGTTCAGAAAGTACGGGAAGAATTTTTTCTAATACCATTCTCTGGTCCGCCGTTTCAAAGCTTTTATCCTTGGTTCCGACAAGATCTAACAGAGATACTGTTCCGCCATCAGAGTCCGCCTCAATTTTTCGATCTACTGAGAGCGCCTTATAGCTTTTTGTCATTTCCATCGTTTCTAGAACATCCTCTTCAGAAACTTCCAGATGGGCAGCGATGTCCTTTATTGTCGGGGATTGTTGCATTGAAACCGTTAGCTCTTCAACCGCTCGCTTAATCTTTGGACCAAGCTCCTTAATCCGTCTTGGCACGTGAATACTCCACGTTTTATCCCGAATAAAACGCTTGATTTCGCCAATAATCGTAGGAACCGCAAAGGATTCAAACGACTTACCAACATTAGGGTCATACCGCCTGACCGCTCCAAGAAGTCCGATCATACCGACCTGTGTCAAGTCCTCATGAATCGTACTGTTGTGAGAATATTTCCGAGCAATTGATTCAACAAGATCCTTGTAAGCGAGCACAATTTTTTCTTGAATAACTTGATCATCTGGGTTTTCATGTAAATGCTCAATCCATTTATAAATGTCTTGTCGGTCGATGTTATCTTGTTGAGAGTTGATTGGCATCAACCTCCACCCCGGTTTCTTGTAGGTACTTGGTCATTAAAACAATGACACCGTATTCGTTATTAATTTCGACCTTGTCTACAAGAGCATCAATAATGAACAGACCAAAGCCACCCTCCCGCAGCGATTCTACCGTTTCAACGTGTTCATAAGGGCCGATTTTCCCTTTAATATCCTCAAGGTTGAAGCTACCGCCATGATCAGCAACCATGACTTCTATTCGATCAGCATATACACCGAAGCCAATCGTCACCTCTCCCTCTTTATGATCATCGTAAGCATGGGTAACCGCGTTGGTAATTGCCTCTGAAACGGCAACCTTTAAGTCTTCAATATCCTCATAATTAAATCCCATACGATTGGCAATTCCCGACAAGCTTAATCGGATGACGCCGACGTACTCTGCTTTTGCGGGTATTTTCATTTCAATAAAGTCAAAGGTATCTGTCATATTAACGCCCCTCTCGAATCGATACACTAATATCTATGACTTTGTCTAAACCAGTGATATGAAACAGCCGCATCACACTGTCTTGTAAATTGGAGAGCCGTAACTGACTCTCGTGCTCTTTCGCTGCCTTTAATACACTAATAATCACACCAAGCCCAGTGCTGTCCATATAAGAAACCCCGGTCATATCGACCTCAAGCATTGTTTGTTCCTTTTTAACTAAGAACAGAAGTGATTCTTTCAATTTAGGTGCTGTGTATACATCCACTTCACCTACTAAAACCGCAATCAATTTATCACGCTCGTTGACAACATCTATTGATAGATCCACTTTAATTCCTCCCCACAATATCTATGCTCGCGTTTTTTTCCAAGATGTTTGTGATGACACATTTCTCTTGTACCCATTTGTAGCAGGGGTTAAACCTCACGTCTCAAAATAACAAGCGTAAAATCGTCACGTAATTGAAAGTCTTGAAGCCGCTCAAAATACTTATACACGTGATTAACGATGTCTTGTGCAGGAAGGTGCATGTATTGCTTGATCACATCCAACACTTCTTCACGTTTAATAAATTCATTCCCACGTCTACACTCTGTCACACCGTCAGTCAGTAAAATGATCATATCGCCTTTGTTAATCTTTTGTTCATAGCTCGGATATGCGCTATCAGGTAAAACACCTAAGACAAGTCCTTTTGTTTCTATTTCTGAAAAGGTATCTGTTTGTGCACAGTAAAAAAAACCAGGCTCATGACCGGCCGAAGCGTAACGCAGTAGGTTATCTGTAGGCGTGTACTGTGCATAAAACATCGTTATAAACATGCTCGCATCCACATTGCGTTCAACAACTCGGTTTAAATACTTTAAAATCTTAGCGGGCATCATCGCTTCTTCTTCTAAAATATCCATTGAATACTTGATCATCGACATGCATAAAGCAGCGGGAATACCTTTTCCGACAACATCTGCAACAGCAATACCGAGAGAATCTTGTTTCCCTTTAATAAAATGGTAATAGTCCCCGTTCATTTGATGGGCTGGCATGGAGATAACACCGATATCAAGTCCTTCAATATCTGGTTTATCCGTTTTGAGCAATGTAGTTTGCACGTTTGCAGCTAAAGAGATTTCCGATCTGAGTGCTAATTGATTTTCTCTTAAGGCTTGGTATTCTTGATGGGCAAGTCCATAGTAAATCATCGTCTCCAATAGGAAACGCATCGAATTTTGAATGTCTTGCGATAAGCTAGGATAAAGTTCCATCAAGGATTGAATATGAAGGCTGACGATTTCATCTGGCAAAATATGATTTTTAATGAACGCCTTGCTCATTTGCTCGGCGCCATAAAGAGATGATTCGTCCTGATGATCAATGTATTTCTTTAACAGATCTCTATAGCTGTTTATATCTATTTTTGCTACATCCAATGTCAGCATCCCCCTTCATGATTTACACACAATTAGCCTCGCACAAAAAGGGAAGCGCGTCGCTCATACGTATGTAAGCTGTTTATTACCGTTTCCACTTTACAACCGTTACTGTTGTCCCTATGTTCTCCTCTGATATGATATCAAAGTCATCCATCAACCGCCTTACACCAGGAAGCCCAGCACCAAGTCCGCCAGACGTCGTGTAGCCATCCTGCATGACTTGACTAATATCCCGTATGCCTGGTCCTTTATCGGTTGCGGTTAAACGTAAGCCTGATTGGTTCATGTTTTTAATAATATCAAAAGAGATTTCTCCTTGATCCGCATATAAATAGATGTTTCGAGCTAATTCTGATACGGCAGTTGCAAATCGAGCCTGATCAACAACACTAAACCCGACTTGCTTTGCGAGCTCTCGTCCAAGTTGACGTGCAGCAACGATATCGAGTTCGATTTTGATGCTCACACAGGATTTTTCCATAGGCTATGCCCCCAATTCCTGGTGAAGTTTGACCAATCCCTGTTCAATGTCCAGAGCGGTCGGGACATTTTGCAAGTGTATGCCAAGATCAATTAATGTCATCGCTACCGCTGGCTGTATGCCTGTTAAAACAACTGTCGCCCCCATTAGATCCGACATTGTTACGACATCACCTAATACTTTGGCTATAAACGAATCGATCATATCGACCGATGTTAAGTCTATTACAACACCAGTGGCACCAGTTACGTGGATTTTCTGCAGTAAATCCTCTTGAAATTGCATCGCTGTCTGATCATCAATTTCTGTCTGAATAGAGACGAGTAAATAGTCATGCAGCTTCAAAATCGGTATTTTTTTCATACGATCACTCCCTACTTAAAGAATCAATCATATCTTGAATTTGTTTATGCTTGGCTTGATTTTCAACAATGTCGCGTCCGGTCATGTTTAGGGCCGCACTAAAGCCTTTTTTAAGCGAGCTTTGGGTCGGGAATTTATCAAGATTAATACCGAGATTAACAATCGTCTGAGCTATTTCTGGCCGAATCCCAACGAGAATACACGTCGATCCTATCAGTCTAACAGCTTCTGCAGCTTGAATAATATGATGTGCAACCATCGTATCGACAACTGGTACGCCTGTAATATCCATTAGTACGACTTCTGAATTATGCTTGATGACACCGTCTAACAGGTTCTCCATTATGAGCTTGGCACGCTCTGTATCAATCGTTCCAATTAGCGGCATAATCGTGATATTGTCCATAACGGGAATGAGTGGAGCGGATAGTTCTTGAAGTGCAACCCGTTGGAGCGAGACAATATGCTCCCAGCTGCCTGAGTATTCATTGACGAGCTGTCTAATAAGCGGCTCTGTCCAAAGATCAACACTTCTGATGAGCTCCGAAATATATGTTGAATCGATACGTTCAGTATGAGAAAGAATAAAGTCGATCGTCACACGCCTAAACACTTGTAAACCATCTGTTATATAGCTGAGTGGCCAACCAAGATTAATCAGCTTCTCGGAAAAATCTTCAACAACATGTGTAGACCCGCGATGTTGAATGCTTGAAAAAATGACATTAACAAATTCTCGATTCGTACTTTCGAATAATTCGTCAGACACACTTGATGTATAATTACCGTCTTTTAACGTTTCGATTTCTTTCATCCACATATTGACGATCATATCACTATTTTCAAAGACTATTTTCTTGAATTTCGTATCCATTTAGCCCCTCCGAAATTATGACATTTTTTTCTATTGTTGCATGTCCATACCTATTATGCAATGTCAGGATGATTAAATAGGAAATATTTAATGTTTTAGTAACACAATTGAGCAATTATAGATTTAAAAATACAAAAAAACCCCTGCTTTAAACAACAAGGGTGTACCTATTGATCCTTATTATGATACATATCTTTTAATCCAAGGCTAATCTCTAGTGCTTGGTCTATCTTCGTCATCATTTCTTTATCAAGCTTCGTAATCTTATCAGTCAATCGTTGTTTGTCCAGCGTACGAATCTGTTCAAGTAGTATGACTGAGTTACGATCAAATCCATAACGTTTAGCATCAATTTCTACATGGGTAGGAAGCTTCGCCTTTTGAATCTGTGCGGTTATCGCCGCTACAATAACTGTCGGACTGAAGCGATTTCCTATATTATTTTGTAGGATCAATACTGGCCTAATGCCACCCTGCTCTGATCCAACAACAGGGGATAAGTCGGCGAAATAAACTTCGCCTCGTTGTACGATCAAGTGGCTACACCCCGATCACGGCACGCTCAAGGGTATCTTCTGCCTCCTCTTCAGCTTGAAAAGCCTCAGAAGCAATACTTAAGTTAATGCGCGCCATTTCCTGATAGCCCTTCTGCATGGATGCGTGGAATTGCTGTACATGTTCGCTCTTTTTATGCTCCAAATAGTTTCTCGTAGCCTGGCATATGAAGTCACTCAAGTCACGGTTTTCATATTTCATTAGTCCATTCACCTCATGTACCAGATTTTTAGGAAGTCTTACTAAAATCTCTTGCAAGCTCTCCGACAAAACCATACACCTCCGCCAACTGTTGAACAATATATATGAATTCATTCTCATCATATCATCGAATACCATGCATTGCAAAGGTGATTTGGGCATTTTTTTACATAAAACGCGTTTTTTCTGTTTGAATGAATGTCTACGTGGTATATATATTAGTCCAATCGTTTGTTTATGCTAATCTGAAGTCGGTTTAACAGCTTTATTTATGATTTGTATTCAGAATCATACACCCTTGGTACGCGGTCTGATATGATACACGGTATTTCATAATTAATGGTATCCAACCAAGTTGCAACGTCATCCATACTAATTTCCTCACGACCTTGGCGGCCAATTAGGGTCACTTTTGTATCTATAGGATAGTGCTGATCAAGTCGAATCATCGTTTGATCCATACAAATCCTGCCAACAATTGGCATGCGTTTCCCATTAACAAGGACGTCAATTCCTTGGAGCTTCCGGAGCCAGCCGTCTGCATAGCCTATTGGTATCGTCCCAATCCATTCATCTGTTTTGGCTTCATATGTTGCACCATAACTAATCGTCGCGCCTTTTTCGACTTTTTTCACATGTATGAGCCGGCTATGAAGCGAAAATGCTGGCTTTAAGTCAATCGGGTGCTCGACCTTTGTCGTTTGTGAAGGATACAGGCCATACATAGCAATGCCAAATCGTATACCATCATACATTTTTTCTGGATATCGGCTTGATGCGGCGCTGTTACCGGTATGGTACACAACAGGCGAAGACCACTTTTTTTCAAAGAGGGCTTTTAACTGTTGGAAGCGGCTATTCTGTTCATTAAAATGGTCACATGCTGCTTCATCCGCTGTTGCGAAATGTGTATAAATTCCTTTGAGCTTAATGTTTTTAGCCTTTTGAAGTGCTTCTAAAATCGCTGTTAATTCTTCTTCTGTTCTAACGCCAACACGTCCCATGCCTGTATCCCATTTCATATGAACCTCTAATGGTGTTTCTGATGGGTGAAGCGCAACAGCTTCCAGCCATTCTTTTTGGAAAAATGTCAGTGTAATATTGTTTTGTGTTGCAATATGCACATCGGCTGGGGCAACTCTACCGAATACGAGTATGGGTGCCGTTATGCCCGAGTCTCTCAGAACGAGCGCTTCTTCAAGTAAAGCGACTGCAAGTTTGTTCGCTCCAGACTCTAATGCTTTCTTGGCGACCTGTACAGCACCGTGTCCATAGCCATTCGCTTTTACAACGGCCATTATGCTCGTATGCTTGGGGATTGTTTTCCTTATCTGGTTAATATTATATCCAATTGCATCCAAATCTATGTGTGCCCATGTCGGCCGGTAAAAATGCGCCATCGTCATGCAGCCTCCTGCTATTGATCTTATAATATGTGTTCATGTATTACGTCTATTATTTCCTGTTCGGTTAAACCTGTCAAATCGGAAATGATGTGTGGGGCGGTTATGCGGCGCGGGAGGGATATATGCGCGGGGGATGGCGGTTATGCGGCAGGAGATGGATATATGCGTGCGGGATGGCGGTTATGCGGCGCGGGAGGGACTTATGCGCGTGGGGCGGCGGTTATGCGGCGCGGGAGGGACTTATGCGCGTGGGGCGGCGGTTATGCGGCGCGGGAGGGACTTATGCGCGTGGGGCGGCGGTTATGCGGCGCGGGAGGGACTTATGCGCGTGGGGCGGCGGTTATGCGGCGCGGGAGGGACTTATGCGCGTGGGGCGGCGGTTATGCGGCGCGGGAGGGACTTATGCGCGTGGGGCGGCGGTTATGCGGCAGGAGAGGGATATATGCGTGCGGGATGGCGGTTATGCGGCGGGAGATGGACTTATGCGTGCGGGATGGCGGTTATGCGGCGCGGGAGGGGCTTATGCGCGTGGTTCGGCGGTTATGCGGCGCGGGAGGGGCTTATGCGCGTGGTTCGGCGGTTATGCGGCGCGGGAGGGATATATGCGTGCGGGATGGCGGTTATGCGGCGCGGGAGGGATATATGCGTGCGAGGTGGCGGTTATGCGGCGGGAGATGGACTTGTGCGCGCGGGATGGCGGTTATGCGGCGCGGGAGGGATATATGCGCGTGGGGTGGCGGTTATGCGGCGCGGGAGGGACTTATGCGTGCGGATTGGCGGTTATGCGGCGGGGGGCAAATTTATACGTTTTGACAATATAAAAGCAGACCCCCTTTCGAAGCAGAGTCTGCTATTTGCTTGAACCATTTATTTCACTTCTTTACCTTGAACCGATTGCGCAACTTCTATGAGTTCTTCTCGTGTTAAATCTTCACTAGCCAGGTAGAAATCGACACCATCCTTGGTCCATTCAACCATACCATCTTCGAGTGCACCGATTGAATGGCCGAGGTTTACAATGTCGCCTGTCACTTCTTTGGGTGCAGATGCAGTTGGAACGCTCGTACGCTTCTCTTCGATTAAAGTGAAGTTTTTAGCGCCAGAAAAGGTCATGATTACCCGTTTACCATCATCGAGCTCGACCTCTTTTTTCTCTAACAGATCAGTCCCAGCCAAATAAAGCGGCAATAAGACCGTAAAAACCTCGGATTCTTCTTGTCCTGATGTTGCGACATCCTGATCTTTTACGTCCATATTATCTTCAAGCACGAAATCATTCTCGCCGAATTCTGGATCCATCTCAAAGTTGTTAAATTTAACTTCCACTAAAGCATTTTTGTCTTTATCGAGTACTTTGACACGTACAGGTGTGTATGATTTTTTATCAAAATAAATTTCTTGGTAAGGTAAATTGTTATTGCTCTGGTAGTTTGTTTTTGTCATGAACTTGTAGTGCGTTTCTGTTGCTTCGAATTCTGCCTCATCGTCCTTTAAAATATCATTGACCAATGATTGATACAAGTATGGTTGGCTACTGTTTTCTGGCCAATCACTTTGGAATTTAAAGCTTTTCTCTAGTTCTGGCGTGAGCACGAATACACCGTCATCATTTTTCAAAATGATTTGACTGCCCTGTTCGTCTTGATCGTTTTGCAGCTTCACACGATAATAGTCTTCTTTCTTATGCAACATATCGATTGCAAAATGTTGTTCTTCTTCTCCCGTATTCATCAGCATCTCGGCTTCTGCTTTATAACCGTTCATGGACTCCAGATTTTTTTCGATATTACCAACGACATCCTCCTGTGATTTGCCGCCACAAGCAGCTAGGAGCATGAGGATAACGGCAGCAACCGCTAGGAAAAGACCTTGTTTTGTTCTCATGGACATATCTCCCTTGTCTGTCAATTCCATCAAGCTGTCTAGATCACGAATATGCTAAACAACTTAGGTTTTTTCATTCGGACAAAGGGATCATTGCTCATTGTTGATCGTTCCACAATTAGAGTAATGTACGATAAACTGCAGGGATACCATCAATGACATCAGTCGCCATTAAATCATAGACTGAATGAGACTGATTCACCTGGATATCTGCAGACATGCCGTGCACGAAGCATGCATTACACAATGCCTGAAAAATGCTCTGTTTCTGCATAATCATCGCCAAACAAATACCTGTTAACACATCACCGCTACCGCCTTTTGCCAAGCCTGGATTGCCGGTTAAATCAACAGCCTGTTCACCAGTTGGTGCTGTTATGATCGTCGCCTTCCCCTTTAGCACGACGAACATGTTATACGTCTGTGCCAGCTGACGCGCATAATAGAAGGGCTTTAATAAAAGATCGTCAATTTCAATCCCTAGTAAACGTGCCATTTCTCCAGCATGAGGCGTAATGATCGTTGCGTGCTTCCGCGCTTTCACCAAATCGAGGCACGTGTTTAAATGGTAAATACCGTCTGCATCAATAATGAGAGGGCACGGAGCTGTTTCAACAATGGATTTGACAAACGCTCCTGTTTCTTGACGGCGTCCCATTCCAACTCCAACTGCAATCGCGTCGTACCCTTCAAGCAATAATGTGTCGCTTTTGACGAGTTCACCTTGATCTGAAGGAAGGTGAATGTACATAGCTTCCGGGCACTGACTGGCAATATGAGTCGTCACACGCTCTGAGGAAGCAACCGTCATCAGTCCTGCACCAGATTTAAGAGCAGCCCTAACGGCTAAAGCTGATGCGCCTGGCATATTGTGACTACCACCTATCATTAAGCCCCTGCCGTGATCGCCTTTATGAGATTCTCTGGTTCGCCTTGGCATTGATTGCTTAAACTGATGTGCATCCATCAACCACCTCAGCTGTTGCCTTGCAAATGCCTTTGGCGGATGACCAATATGAACGAGATCCCACTCTCCATAATAAGATGCCGTGTCTGGTAAACACGCACTTTCTTTGATTGCACCAATGATAATTGTCACGTCTGCCTGGATTGCAATAAAGGACGATGTTCCCTCATCCGCCGGAAGGCCTGAAGGGATATCTACAGCTATGACATATGCGTCTGATTGATTGATACTTGCAACCACTTGATCAAGCGGTGACCGTAATTGGCCTTTTATGCCTAAGCCTGTGATTGCATCAATTACAACAGTCGCCTCCGCTAGCCGATCAGATAGCGTATGACAATTGGCTAATTCAACATAGCCGCCACAATTGGTGAAAAGCTTTTTTTGCTTTCTCGTTTCTTCAACCAACTGATCATCCGGAACAACCTGTAACACGGTGATGTGATAATTTAAATTATGCAGCGTTCTCGCAATAACAAAGCCATCGCCACCATTATGACCGCCTCCTACGAACACAAAAACACGATCGGTCTTAGCGATCCTTTGAATCATTTGATCGCTGACAGCCCTGCCGGCATTTTCCATTAACACTGATTCGAGTCCGATGTTATGCATCGTATAATGATCAATATCGTACATTTCTTTTGCGGTAACAATAAACAATGGATTCCCTCCTACCCGCACTAAAATATATGAGACAACCTTACGGAATATGCAGACAACCCTGTTGTGTTTATCTTTATGATCAGGTTTGCCTTATGACAAGCATTGTCTTTACGTCTTCTCAAAGAGATTCACATGAGACGATGTCCGTACGAGTGGCTGATGTTATGTATGGTCTTCAATTACGACAAAGGCTGATGCATAGGCACTCGTATGAGTAATTGATACAAATACAATGTCTTGATAATCCTTTTTCAACGTGAGCACAGGTGCACCTTGTTCATTATTCAGCACTTCAATGTCTTTAAAGCTAAATTTTTGACCAATTCCTGTACCTGCGGCCTTGGAAAATGCCTCTTTTGCGGCAAATCTGCCGCCCAGATATTCTACTTTGCGCTGCGTGCTTTGCAACGCATCAAATATCGTACGCTCGTGATCTGTCAAAACACGGTCAACGAGACGCTCACTTTTCAGCAGCTGGTCTTCTATTCGTTTCAGTTCAATTAAATCCGTTCCTATTCCTTTTATCATATTGCTTGCAGTCCTTTCACGGGCTTGTTCGATAAACGTTCTATATTGCATCGGTTATATTTTTTTTAGTATGATAATCTTATTATTAGAATACAATGATCATGGCAACTCTGTTTATATCATACCGCTTTAATTGGTATTGTGTAAAATGCCACATGGTCATGGGAGGCAGTCGTCATGTTTATTCGCAACGAGCGAAGCATAAAAGAATTTGTTCAATTATACCCGGTCGTAGCAACCCTTGTCGCGATCAATATTGTGCTTTATGTATTTATCGATTTAATCAGGTTGCCCATTGCAGTGGAATTCAAGTTTTGGGGGATCGGCTTTAATCCTGCAGTTACCGCAGGCGAGTATTGGCGATTAATTACACCGATTTTTTTACATGGTGGGCTTACACATGTGCTTTTTAACTCGTTTTCACTCGTATTATTCGGTCCAGCTTTAGAAAAAATGCTCGGTAAAGTTAAATTCATCCTCGCTTATTTCGGAGCAGGGATTGCAGGTAATGTTGGGACCTACATTATGGACCCTAATTCACTCACTGCCCACCTTGGTGCCTCAGGTGCTATTTATGGGATTTTTGGGATTTACATGTACATGGTTGCCATGCGAAAAGATTTAATCGATCAGGCCAGCACACAAATCATTGTCGTCATTTTCCTAATCGGTATGGTTATGACGTTTATTCAGCCAAACATAAATATATCCGCACACGTTTTCGGTTTTCTAGGCGGACTGGCGCTGGCCCCTCTTATGCTTATTGGGGTTAGAGCATGGTCACCTTGGGAGCGGAGGCAGCCAAGACGACATGATGACGGAGAGGTACAATTTGATCCAAACCGTTGGCAAAAGAAAGCAAAACGAAAAAAGATCGTTACAAAAGTGGTTTGGATTATATTTGGCTTTCTCGTCTTATTAGGAATTTTGAGCAGGATGAATATAATTTAACATATAACACCCAGCCCTTCGTTAGCAATAACGAAAAACTGGGTGTTTTCTTATAAGCGTCGTTTTGTTGCATATCCCAATAAAAAAGGACGGGCACCTTAAATCAATGCACATCCTTTTCTCTTATAATCAATATTAATGATCCATTTACTGATCTGTAAAAGAACCCTTAATACGCATGGCGTCACCGTCTTCTTTCCGGTGCGAAAACCAATCTGACAATGTGTCAGCCTCTAAGTCATCCATATCGAGGACGGCGTAATGCCTGCCACCTGCTGCCATGCCAACAATCGACACTTCCATCGTAGCAAGCGCTTGATGCTTTTGGATCAGATGCTGTCGTTTTTCAAACGCTTGGATGCGTTTATGATGCATTACGACATGATTTAACGCAAAGCCTCGTGTGCGAATATGAAGCCACTTATTCTCTCGTTGCACGCCTGCATCACGATGGCGCTTGAACCCGAGTATACATGCACCAACAAGTAAAAGGCCTGGCACCCACCAAAATGATCGTGCATATATAAGCACTGGTACAAATAATGCTAACGGAAACAGAATCATTCGTATCACGTAAAATTTCCGCGAACGTGCTGGAACTGAATTGTATGTTTCAGGCATCACAGCAGTCTCTGGTAACACATTCTTTAAGAAGCGATTTACATGTTTCTTCTTCATAATTGGAAAGAGAATTGTAGAAAATTCCCGATTATCATCTAACGAACCACCAGCAATTTCTGCATAAACGGTTCCGTAGCCGAACGGTTGTCGCAACAAGCTTTGCTTAAATCCAATCGCCTGAATGCGTTTTAAAGGTATGGTAATCTGCTTTTTCTCTAGTAAGCCTCTCGTAATAAATAAATCGTCTGCATGTCTCGAGATTGTAAAGTTGCCATACTTAATCATCGTACCAGCAATTCCGAGCAGCCAAAGTACGAAAAAAATGAGACCGACAAGTGCAACTATGATTGCGATACTCTGAGCAACGATCCACCCCCATGCCTCATCATACACATGTTCAGGGATAAACTGTTCCAGCTCAGAAAAAGCAATTCCTCCTAAAGCAAGCAGCACACCTAGACTACCGGACGTTGTGCCGGCAATAAATAATTGACGAAATGTAACCTTCTCAGCATGCAATACGTGTGGCGTATCTTCTGTAAGGACAGGCTCTGATTCACTCATGGCATCTGCATCGCCTGTATCAGTGGTTGCCCCATATTTCAACTGATTTCGTATGTTCACACCGTCAGCATATGTCACCGCTTTGAGCGATGCTTCCTTATCACTACCACTTCCAGCTGTCTCAATTTCAACACTCACGAGTCCAAAGATTCTATGAATCACGCTTTGCGTTAAATCAATAGATTGAATGCGATTCTTGGAAATATATCTCTTTTTACGTATAAAGACACCATATTTCACACGCAATTCATCTTCGCTGACCTCGTATGTAAATCGATACCAAGCAAGAAGACTCGACACAATGATGATCGTGATCAGTACGACAACAGCGATACCAATATAAAAAAACGCACCATCTTTGATTGCTATAACACCGATACCAAGTAAACCGAGAGCGGCTTCCTTAACGAACCGAATCATATTAAATATAACGGTCACTGGGTGTAAACGCTTCGGCTCACACATCGTCTTCATCCACCCTTGCCAATGCAGAAATACGATCACGTAAATTAGATGCATCTTCATCATATAAGGCAGGAATTCCATGTGTTGTAGCCGCTGTTGAAATCGTGATGCTTGCTAAGTTGTACTTTTTTAAAATAGGACCTTGCTTTGTATCAACATGCTGCACACGAACCATCGGAATGAGTGTACGTGTAACAATCAATATCCCATGTTGAATATAGATTTCCTGATCAAATACTTCATAGCGCCACCTACGCCATCTAATATTAGGAAGTTTAAATATAACAAAATAAGTGCTCAAAACAATGATTCCAATCGCAATCCATAATGGCCATTGAGGAAAATCAAAAACAAACGTCAAAATGCCACCGACAACGAGCATAATCCAAACAATTAACATTACTAAAGCCGCAGTCATTTTCCAAGCTTTAATGGCATCTGTTGCGATTTGTTCTTTTGGTGCATACCTCATCTAGTCTCCCCCCCGAATCATCAAAATTCAACATATTATGCATTCAAATAGCAATACGATTTAGACCTACATATAGATTCAAAAAACATAAAATATCTAAAGCTATTTCATCATATAACAAAAGCCCCCCGGTGCCCGAGGAGCTTTAAATTTCTTTTATGAGTATGAACTAGTCACGGTTGTTGCGCTTTTGGAAGTTCCCTTTACGGTTACGACCACCACCGCCATGACTCCGCTTGTTATCGCGCTTGCCATAGAAGCGTTTATTGTTATTACGACGATGGTTAGGCTTGCTGCTCTGTGCTTTCTTCACGCTAACTGGCGCAATTGAAGACAGCTTAACAGGCACATCGCGGCGTTCTTTCGTCATCATTTTTAAAGCTGCAGCAATAATCGTAATTGAGTCATGATCGTTGAGCAATTCGTTTGCAGTTTCTTGATAACCTTCTAGTTCACCTTGCTCTATCGTGCTCAAGATTTTATCAGCTGTGACTTGTTGCTGACCGCGTCTTGCTTCCTGGTTTGTCGGAGGCGTCATTCGCTTCATCTTGCTCTTTGTAACTTTTTCAATCAGTCTTAAATGTGCGATTTCTCTTGGTGTAACAAATGAAATGGCTTCACCTGTACGACCGGCACGTCCTGTACGTCCAATACGGTGTACATAGCTCTCTGGGTCCTGTGGAATATCAAAGTTATATACATGGGTAACACCAGAAATATCAAGGCCTCTTGCAGCTACGTCTGTTGCAACGAGAACGTCTACACGATTATTTTTAAATTTGTTTAACACGCTCGTACGACTTCTTTGTGTTAAATCACCATGAATTCCCTCAGCACGAAATCCTCTTGCTTGAAGGCCTTCTGCAATTTCGTCAACACGCTTCTTCGTCCGGCTGAACACAATTGCAAGATCTGGATCATGCACATCAAGATGGTTTGTTAATGTATCAAACTTAAACCGTTCAGGAATTTCCACGAAATATTGATCGATATTTTCAACGGTCATTTCCTTTGATTTAATTTTGATTTCCTCTGGATTTTTCATCATGTTCGTCGCAATATCGCGAATCTCTTTTGGCATTGTTGCTGAAAAGAGTAACGTTTGACGTTCTTCAGGAATGTTTTTCAAAATATCCCTAATATCATCAATAAAGCCCATGTTAAGCATTTCATCTGCTTCATCCAAAACAATAAACCGTACGTCGTTTGAGCGGATTGTCTTGCGGCGCATATGATCCAAAAGACGACCTGGTGTTGCCACAACAATATGGGAGCCATCTTTCAATGCACGAATTTGTCGGCCCATATGTGATCCACCATAAATCGGCAATGCACGAACGCCTTTTACTTTTCCGAGTCTGTTTAATTCTTCCGCAACTTGAATGGCAAGCTCACGTGTCGGTGCGACGACGAGTGCCTGGATTCTGCGGTCTTTCGGATTAATTTGTTCAATAATAGGAATGCCGAATGCGGCTGTTTTCCCTGTCCCTGTCTGAGCTTGCCCAATCACATCTTTACCTTGCATGGCAAGTGGGATTGTTTGCCCTTGGATTGGCGTTGCTTCCTCAAATCCCATGTTTTCTAAAGCCTGCATAATCGGGGTCGATATATTTAATTCATTAAATGTTGTCACCTTGCTTGTCTACTCCTTTATATTCAAAAATTGTCGCTGGTTATATATATAATAATATACCCTGAAACAGTCACTTCATAATAACACAATCACGACATGTTTATCCACTTGTTAATTTATATGTTTTTTTTGGGCATCATGGTAGAATACATTCATGACTTTTATTTGAATCTAAAAAGGAGGCTATTTTCATGCGACTTCCTCCGTTTAATCCGTATGTTGCGATTGCCATTGGTGTCATTTCCGTATCGTCATCAGCTGTTCTTGTGAAACTGGCGAACCTTGCGCCTGCATCCATCATTGCGAATTACCGGCTCTTGTTCGCCGTTATCATTATGCTCCCATATATATTGGTCAAATGCAAACATGAGTTTCGACTCATACATAAAAAAGATTGGATACTATCTATACTTGCTGGCGTTTTTCTCGCTTTCCACTTTATTGTTTGGTTTGAGTCGTTGAATTATACGTCTGTTGCAAGTTCAGTCGTTCTTGTTACCCTGCAACCGATTTTTGCTTTTTTAGGGACGTTTCTGTTTTTCAAGGAACGGTTTTCCCCAGGTGCAATTTTGAGCATGCTCATTGCTATTTTCGGTAGTGTCATTATCGGATGGGGAGATTTTCAAATTAGCGGTATGGCACTGTACGGTGATATGCTTGCCTTATTAGGTGCCATATTAATTACTGGATATTTCCTTATGGGGCAGCAAGTAAGAAAGCGGTTGTCTCTTATGACGTATACATTTGTCGTTTACGGAATTAGTTCAATCACTTTAATTATGTACAACCTTATCCTTGATCACTCATTCGTCGGCTATCCAGCTGACCATTGGCTCATCTTCATTGCCCTAGCTATTATACCAACATTTTTTGGGCATACGTTGTTTAACTGGGCATTAAAGTGGCTAAGTACGTCAACTATTTCTATGGCCATCGTATTTGAACCTATTGGCGCATCATTTCTAGCGTTTATCTTATTAGGTGAGATGATTACAGGGTCGCAATGGCTTGGTGGGTCAATCGTTATATTTGGGCTATTCTTATTTATATTGGCGACATCACGTAAACGCAAAGTAACTTTGGCAAAAAAAGAACATTTATGATTTTATAATATAAAATTTTGTCATTTCCTGTTATACTAAAACAAACGTAAGAAATGGGTGAAAATATGACCATTCAACTTATGGCAGATGGTGGAGCTGATTTTCCTAAATCACTAGAGAAATCTTTAGACATTGCCGTTGTGCCACTCTACCTACATTTTTCAGACGAGCAATACCGGACGGGCATTGATTTAAGTACTGCTGCCTTCCATGAAAAAATGAAAGCGGCTGATGAACTGCCACGGTCTTCCGCACCGAGTCCGAATGATTTTTATGAAGCGTACAAAAAAATTGATCCAGCAAAACCGATTCTCATGCTAAGCTTGACGAGAGGTCTAAGTAGTACTTATGACAACGCCGTCTCTGGTAAGCAGATGCTTCTTGAAGAAGAACCAGAGAGAAAAATTGAAGTCATCAACACGAAGACGGCTTCTTGTGGCGTGACACTTTTATTACATGAGGCCGGTCAAAAAATTGATGAAGGCTATTCGTTTGAGCAGCTCGTTGATCATTTATATGAGCGGGTCGAACAAACACGTACGTTATTCGTCTTAAAAACGTTGGAGAATCTCGTTCGAGGCGGACGTCTTGAGAAAGTCAAAGGAACAATCGCAAGAACGTTGAATATTAAGCTGTTAATGAAAGCAACAGATGAAGACGGTACAATCGAAGTCATTGAAAAAGTGCGCGGTGACAAAAAGTCTATTCGCAGATTCATCGATCAAATTGAAGATCATACGAAGCAATTTGAAAATAAAATTATTGCAATGACCCATGTCAATGATGAAGCAAGAGGTAAAAAAGTGCTGGCTGAAATCATGGACAAATATCCTTTTAAGGACTCGCTGATAACAGAAACAGGTCCGTTAATTTCTACATATGCTGGTGAAGGTGGACTTGTTATTTCGTTCTTTGGCGACAAAAAATAAATGTTAAAACACAAAAAGATATGCAATTTACTGCATATCTTTTTGTGTTCCATCTGCCAAAAAGTCATGAACAATTTTATTTAATGTGTCACGGTCCTCCCCTAAGCAAATGAGATGACGTGATTTCTCAAATAAAACAATTTCCTTTTGCTTTGACGTAATTTCTTTATCCAAAAAAAATGCTGTACGATACGGAACCATATGATCCTGCTGTCCCTGCGCAATTAATACCGGTGCTTGAATTTGACTCATATAAGCACGGGTGTGCCGGACGAGCTTTAAAAATTCTACATTCGCTTTAATAGGTACTGTCGTTAGCTTTCTGCGATAATGCATATAAATTTTATTTTCCTGCGCCTTTCCCCTTACACCATCAAATATAATGCCACCAATATCGCGCATAATCTGTTTAAAAGATAAAAACTTTCTTGAAGGCGCCAGTAAGACGAGTTTGGACACATTGTACTTCGCTGCCAAATATGACGCAATCATACCGCCCATAGAAAATCCAATCACATATACGTGCTCATGCCTTTTTTGCAATTCCTTCAACGTATGCTCTGCTGCAGTGAGCCACTTTTCATGTGACATATCTTCTATTGTCAGTGTCTCGCCGTGCCCTGGGAGCGTTGGCGTTTCGATGTCCCAGCTCATATGCTCTCTTAAGTATGCCACCAACGGCTCAAGCTCATGTGGTCCTCCCGTGTATCCATGAATGATTAAGCACCCTGCCATCCTAATTCGCTCCTTCACATCTTCATTTTAGTAAGCACCGGTGTATTGGGAAAATGGCTGAAGGGCCGCTACTCTTACATCGGACTCTCGTTTATTATGTCTTGATGATCACATATTAATGGTGTTAGATTGTGGAATCGTTAAGCAGCGTTAAGCACATGCTGCTGCTCAAGTTAGTTTATGCATGCGGTCATTTATGTGTGCATAATAGGAAAAAGAACAAGTTTAGGGGGATTAAGTATTGGTAATGCGATCGTTAAACGCCAAGCGTACGTTTTAATTTGTTTAATTGGAGGCCAAGGATCGTAACATTACCGACGAAGGTTGCCGGCGTACCAAAAATACCCATTGATTGCAGTTCTTTCATCGTATCCTGATTTTCCGAGACGTTCTTTTTTTGATACGGTACATTCCATTCATCAAGCTGACGTAACACAGTCGAACTAGCCGTACAATCACTACTAACATATACAACGACGTCCTTGTCCATCAAGATGACCCTCCTTGAAATCTGAATCTGTTTTAACAGTTGACCTCTTATTGCGGAATTTAAGCACCGTATTGCGGGATTCGAGCATCGCATTGCGCATTTTCACCACCGTATTGCGGAATTTTAGCTCCGCATTGCGCAATTCCAGCATCGTATTGCGGAATTTCAGCAACGCATTGCGCATTTTCACCAACGCATTGCGCAATTCCAGCACCACATTGCGGAATTTGAGCACCGCATTGCGCAATTTTAGCTCCGCATTGCGCATTTTCACCAACGCATTGCGGAATTCGAGCATCGTATTGCGCAATTTTAGCTCCGCATTGCGCAATTTCACCAACGCATTGCGGAATTCGAGCATCGTATTGCGCAATTTTAGCTCCGCATTGCGCAATTTCACCAACGCATTGCGGAATTCGAGCATCGTATTGCGGAATTTTAGCACCGCATTGCGCAATTTTAGCTCCGCATTGCGCATTTTCACCACCGCATTGCGGAATTCGAGCATCGCATTGCGCAATTTTAGCTCCGCATTGCGCATTTTCACCACCGCATTGCGGAATTCGAGCATCGTATTGCGGAATTTTACCCTCACATTGCGGAATTCCAGCACCACATTGCGTAATTTCACCAACGCATTGCGGAATTCCACCAACGCATTGCGGAATTCGACCACCGCATTGCGCAATTTCACCACCGCATTGCGGAATTCGAGCATCGTATTGCGGAATTTCACCACCGCATTGCGCAATTTCACCCTCGCATTGCGGAAAAACAGTTGTCACCTTCTTAATACCCCGATGCTCAACGATTAAACACATATTTTACATTAACTTTATCAATTACAGCCTATTCCAAGCATAAAAAAAACCTCCCTATAAACAACAGTAGGGAGGGCTCTCATATTATGCGAATTTCGGTTGTTTACGCTTTTTAAAGTACACCCAAAGAAATACGACAAAACTAAATGTCACTACAGGTACGTAGCCGATGACAGCTAAACAAATAAGCGCAACCAACAAAAGCATTTCATTACCAAAATGATTGACGCGCTCCTTGGCGACGAGTGATACCGTTTTAGCGAGCACAATTTCAAGAGATAATAGGAAAACCGATCCATAAAGTAAAAATATTAACGGAATCCAAAATGACCAATTAGAAACAGCATAAGCACTAATTGGGATAAACAGCGGTATGCTAATGTACAGCATCCATTCTTTAAACGCATCCTTATAATCATTGAGCGCCCAAGGTAGGATTTGCACAATATCAACATGAAAGCGTCTCGTAAAAAAGGCGACCGCTGATTGGGTATAAACATAAATTGAAATCGCTACGCCGATATGAAAATAAACGTCCCCTAAATACAATGCTACAAACATGAGTGCAATCACTGCGCCAAGAAGTTGTAGCAATAATTGATAGTTTTTCCCGAGATAAAGAATCCAAAGTCGTCGGTAAATTGCCCGGCCTCCATACAGAAACGGTTCTTTAAATAGCTTGATCTTCTCAAAAATGCTATAAAGTCGATCCTGCTTCATCGTTATACCACTCGCTCGGTTAACGAGTAGCATGCTCCATATTGCAAAGTCTCCGGCCTCTGTTACCTTCTTCCAGTCTACATCGGCAAGTAGTTTTCGCCCCCAAATGATGTTAAGAACGAGAATTACACTCAAAAGTAAAACACCAACAAGAACAGGCTGCGTCAATACGCCGATCATGTTCACAATACCAACGAGGATAACCGCTCCTATTTTAATGATGAGATGCTTTTGATAAAGCTTCCATTGTGGAATGGTCATGATGATATTGTACAACATGATTAATCCGATATATGCCAGCACGAGCATCGCCGGTAGCGTGGTGAGCCATATAATGAAAGCACCAACCACACTCAATATGACCAATTGACTCAACCACTTTACGACCGCACTATACAGCCATATTTTTAGCCGCTTATAAGGCAGCATCGCCAGCTGAAATTCTGAGCTTGAAAAGATAACGCCTGGTTTCGTAAATGCTTGATTCACATACCTAATTGGTAAAATCGTTAAAATAAGCCAAAAGCGTTCCTGGCCAAATTGTTCTACAAAAACAAACGTATCGTGAAACGTTTCCTGAAAATCTCCTAAGATAAATACACTAACAAATGTATAGCCACCTATGAGCAATAAATACGTAGCAATCGTCTTATCAATAAAAACGCCTAAAGCCATTTTATAGAGCTTTATTTTTTTGCGCATGCGCTGTCTCCGAATAAACGTATAAGCTTTATGTAATGAGGCAGGCTGGTTCATACGTTTGTTCTCCTTTGAATGACCTCAAAATCGGCTATTGATCCTTCTTCTTGTACTTCTCCTTCTTGAAGCATTAAATAATAATCGGCAATGTCTTTAACACGCTCAAGTTGATGGGTCGATAAGATAACAGCTGTTCCTCCCGCTACCTTTTCCTTTATTAATGTAACGAGATAATCCATCGCATAAATATCTAAACCCATAAATGGTTCATCTATAATTAACAAGGGTGTATTAGGCAGCAGGGCGCAGATGGTCTGTACCTTCTGCCGCATCCCCTTTGACAATGCATCCGGATAATCATTGAGCTTGTCTCCAAGCTCAAAGCCAGCGACATAGCGTTCCACACGCTCGTCCAATTCTTGTTTTGATAAACCATAGCTCATACCGTACAACTGGAAATGCTGCATGACGGTCAGCTCAGTCACAAGCAAGGGCTCCTCTGGGATATAAGAGAGACATTGTTTATACGACAATAGATTGTCATCCTGATCATACCCACTAATCCTGATCTCTCCAGCTGTTTTTTCAAAAACACCCATAATTGTTTTGATTAATGTTGATTTACCAGCACCATTATGACCGACGAGACCGAGCACCTTGCCAGCCTCCAAGGAGAAGGACACATTATGAATGAGCCTTGCGTCTTTAATATATTTATTAACATTAATAACTTCCAAAATCTTCATAAGCTCACCTCATCGACATTATAACGTACTTATTCTTATATTGCGCGCGTTGCCATCTTATTGAACCACAATGTAAAGATTTGATTAAAATCGCATATAATTCAAGACTGTCTCTAGTATTTTTGATTTAAATGGTATTTAATAAAATACATATGTCGTCGTAATTAAGAGCGTCATTCAAGTAGAAAGGATGTCAACAATGGAAACTAAGTCGACCGTCACGATTTTATATACGAGCGATGTGCATGGCAATGCAATGCCGATCGTCTACGGGACTAATGAAAAAGCCGACCTGGGCCTCGCTAAATATGCAACTGTCGTGAAAAACGCCAAAATGCACGAGAAAAATCTCGTCATCATTGACAATGGCGATTTGATTCAAGGCACACCTTTTATGACTCATTACGTTAAACATCGTAAGGATCAAATCAATCCAATGATCGACATTATGAACACGTTGGAGCTTGATGCAGCTGTGCTCGGCAACCATGAGTTTAACTTTGGCCAGGCCATTCTTACTGATGCTGTCAGAACAGCCCAATTCCCATTTTTATCAGCAAACACAATTGACACGCATACGAATGCCCCTTTGTTCGGAAAGCCGTACATCATTAAGCAGTTCGAAAATGGGGTTAAGGCTGCGATCGTCGGGGTAACCACCCACTTTATTCCAAACTGGGAATCGCCAGAGCATCTAGAAGGGATACACTTTACAGATGCGTATGAGACGTTACAAACATGGGTAACCCATATTCACCAAAATGAAGCACCTGACATCGTCATTGCCGCTTACCACGGGGGGTTTGAGCGAGATATAGAGACTGGAAATGAAACAGAAAGACAAACAGGGGAAAATCAAGCGTATCGTATGTGTCAGGATATTGATGGCATCGATGTTTTATTAACAGGACATCAACATCGGACATTGACTGGGGTTGTAAACGGTGTAACGGTGATTCAGCCTGGCAGCAATGGGGTGTATTATGGAGAAGTTACCATTCACTTAGAAAAAGACGCTAATGGTTGGGCAATTCATGAAAAACACGCCAACATTCATTCACTCGATGGTGTACCTGCCGATCAACATATCATTAAACGTATACAGCCTTCTGAAGCAGCGACACAAACATGGCTAGATGAACCGGTCGGTTACGTGGAAGGCGATATGACGATTTCAGATCCGTTCCAAGCACGAATTTCTAAACATCCTTTTATTGAATTGATCCAAAAGATCCAAATGGATGCAGCTAATGTTGACATCTCAGTGACCGCTCTGTTAAGCAATGAGTCACGCGGTTTTTCTAACAACGTAACGATGCGTGATATTGTATCAAACTATATTTACCCTAATACGTTTGTTGTCTTATCGTTAACAGGCACGGACATTAAAGCAGCATTAGAAAAAAGTGCAACGTATTTTACGCGAGATGAAAATGGCACGTTATGTGTCAATCCTGAATTTATGGAACCGAAGCCACAGCATTACAATTATGATATGTGGGAAGGGATTGACTATGTCATTAACGTATCCAAGCCAGTTGGTTCACGTATAGAGTCAATCACTTACCATGGACACCCACTAGAGCGTGATCAACACTATCATGTTGTTTTGAACAATTATCGAGCTGGTGGAGGCGGAAATTACGACATGTTTAAAGACAAACCAATTGTTAAGGACATTCAACGCGATGCCGTTGAGCTCATTCAACGTTATTTCGAAACACATAAAACCATACAAGCTCAATGCACAGATAACTTTAAAGTGGTCACTTGATTGACTGAGATGTGCGTTGTCACACCTTTTTAGATATAAATAAGAAAACGTGCCTAAGAGGATCCATTCTCTCGTGGCACGTTTATCTTATTTTATATATTAATCATTATTGTTATCGTTGTCGTCATTATCATTGTTGTTATCATCGTCGTCGTTGTCGTCATCATCATTGTCGTCATTGTTGGAAGCATTTCCATTGTCATCGTAATCTATATCAATTTCAAGCATGATAACCTCGCCTGTGTAAGCGTCAATTTCAACTTCAGCTTCTCCGTTTTGGGACTCAATATCGATCTCATAAATTAATCTGTCATCATCTTCATCTAATTCAATAGACGTAATCGCCCCAGCAAATTCTTTTAGAGCAATTCTTGACGCTTCGTCCGTGTTAATGACAACCTGCTTTTGCTCAGTATTCGTTTTGTCATGAGCTTGTGACGATTGATTGTCTTTCTGTTGGTTGCTGTTCGTCTGATTACCTTTTGATGCATTGTTGGTTTGTTCTTGCTGAGATGCGTCGCGATCATCGTCCTTCGCATCGTCATCATCTTTTTCGTTTACGACAAGCTGATTGTCATCGTCTTTATCTGTTTTCTTTGCAAAGTACGTTTTTTCTTTCAGCTTGAGCACTTCACCTGTTTCAGCGTTGAGTGTGAGTTCATACTCTTTGCCATCACCTACAATTTCAACTTCGTATACCGCTTTGTTATTTGACTTCTCCAGTTCAATTTCTGTAATTGTCCCTGGATACTGATCCTTTACAAGTTGTTTAATATCTGAGGTGGATAACGCCGGGTTTGTCTGAGATGCATCTGAATGATAAATTCCAAGGCCAAGCACCGCTGCTGCAACAACCGCACTTCCAGTCATAAGCAATTTTTTCTTCATTCTAAAACCCTCCTTGTTTGATTTCTAATTACATCATAACCAAGGATCATGATAAGACACTGAGTACAACATTAGAATTTGCTGAGAAACGTATTAACTTTCCTTAAGTTTAGGAAGTTTTAATCTAAATGTAGTTCCAACGCCTTCTTCGCTATTTAAACTTAAGTCTCCGTGGTGTGTCTGTGCAATCGTTTTTGCGATCGCTAGGCCAAGTCCTGTTCCACCCGTCTCTCTACTACGCGCTTTATCAACCCGATAGAAGCGATTAAAAATGTGCGGCTGAGCAGCAGCTGGAATACCTTGGCCGTGATCCGTAATATCAATCCATGCACAATCAGCATTTTCACCTAACTGAATAATGACATCTTCCGAACTGTATTTCAGGGCATTATCGATTAAAATATAAAGCACTTGCTGTAATTGATCAGAGTTTCCTCTTATATATACAGGAGTGTCTGGTTGATGATACGTTATTTGTCGTTCGTAAGCCTTCCTAAACGTCGCAACCGTTTTGGCTGCAAGGTTAGCAAGATCCATATCATCCATCTTGGTTGAACCTTTGTTTTTAGCAAGCTCGAGCATTTGTTCCACAAGCTTCTGCATACGTTCTGCTTCCGAATCAATCGCTTCAATCGACTCAACGATTAAATCATGGTCGTCATACCCTCTGCGCTTCACCATATGTGCATAGCTTTTAATAATGGAAATGGGCGTTTTTAATTCATGTGACGCATTTGAGACGAACATTTCCTGTTTATCAAAGTTGTCTTTTATATGCTCAATCATCTGATTAAAGGTCGCTTCCATTTGGGCGAGCTCATCTCGCGAGCGGTTGTTCAGCTCGATTTTTTCCCATTGGGCATGTTGACTGTTCGTCTGCATCGTTTTTGTTAAGACTTTGATCGGCTTGAGTAAAAAGCGACCGAGCATATGACCCGCGATATAAGTCGGGATTAACATAAAAAGAGATGCAGCGACAAGTACATACAAAAGTGTTGTCATCGTATGCTTTAATGTCGTCAAATGTCGGGACACTTCAAGTGTAACGACGGTCCCATTTTCCCAAATGACCGGTTTAGCGACCGTTGCCACATGGTGTTGATTTTCGGATCGAACCTCATGCTGCTCTATGTCTGAAAACCGGGGCGGTATGTTTGCATACTTTTCCTCTCTTGCTAACACTGGTAGCAGAAGTGTATCATCCGCCTGAATGACCCGAATCATTCCGTCTTGAGGCAAATATGCACGTAGTAATTCCTTTTTTTGTATGTTAGGATTCTCATTCAAGCGCTTGACGATCATGTTCGTTTGGTCAACAAGTTCATCAAGCTCACTGTCGACAGTAATGTTATAAAATAAGTAATAGATCGATGTGTTAATCAACAGAATTAAGATCAGCATAAACAGACTCGTAAACAACTGAATCTTTGTCCGTAGCTTCATTGCCCATTGTCCCTTATCGTGTAGCCGACACCGCGAACCGTTTGAATATGTGGCATCTCAAAACCTTTATCGACCTTTTGTCTTAAATAGCGAATATACACATCCACAACATTCGTATCACCGTAGTAATCAAAACCCCACACGTGTTCAATCAGCTGTTCACGGGTCATGACTATATTTTTATGTTTCATAAGACATACGAGCAAATCAAATTCACGCGGGGTTAAATCAATAAGCTGATTTGCACGTTTCACTTCATGTGCATCGAGATTAACCTGCAGATCACATACTTCAAGAACGTCAGATTGCGTTGCAGCCTGCTTGACCGGCTGACGTAAATGTACGCGAATACGCGCTAAAAGCTCTTCAATTTGGAACGGTTTCGTAATATAATCATTCGCACCGAGATCGAGACCACTCACCTTGTCATGCACTTGATCACGAGCCGTTAATAAAATAATAGGTGTCGTCTCATCTTTACGACGGACACGGCGAAGCACTTCAAGTCCACTTAATTCTGGTAACATAATATCTAACAACACTAAGTCCCATGTTTTGGATAGCATTAAATCAAGCGCATCCTGACCGTTATCTGCAATAACGGTACGATAATTTTCATATTCTAATTCCAGTTCAAGCAACCGGCTAAGCTTTTGTTCATCTTCTACAATTAAAATAGCTGGCTGTGCCATTCATCCACCTGCTCACATAAGTTTTGTCTTTTAATTGTACTATACCAAACTAGTGGGCAAAAGTGATGCTTGAACGTAAACTTCTTAGCGATTCTTAAAGTTCCAAATCAAAGCAGTTGCAAATGCAAGCTGTTTTTGTTCATAATGAATACTTATCACGCAATATGAGTGTTTTATTTTTGAAAACTAGGGAGTGAGAGCTATGTTGGCACTTGATCATATTGTTATCGCTGGAAAAAATGCTGAAGACGCAAGCTTGAAATATGGGAATCAATTTTCAATTAAGGCTATAAAAGGTGGCAACCATACCAATTGGGGCACCTATAATTATTTATCATTCTTTGCAAATACGAGTTATTTAGAGTGGCTTGGGATACATGACGAGGCAACAGCGAAGCAAACAGACAATCCGTTAATCCGCCATCTCGTCCATGTCTTAGAAAATGGTCAGACGGGGCCGTTTCAAGTCGCGCTTCGAACAAAACAGATGGATAAGATGGTCAGCCACTTTAATGCTCACAGCATTCCATACAAGGGGCCGTATTCCGGACAGCGGAAAAGACCAGATGGCAGTTTGCTCTCATGGCGGATGCTCTTTCCGGAATACGATCACACGAAAGAAGTGCTCCCATTTTTAATTGAATGGGGCTCACCACGAGACTACCAAACAGCTACAAGTCTACTCAATCCGCAGGCGATTACAAAAGTGAATTTCGGCTGGTATGACAAGGATAGCTTTGCACATATCTATCAGCTTAAGCCGAGAAAATTGTTTAACCATCTACCTTTATCAAATACGAAATTATACTTCACACAAGACGAACAGTTAACATTTGATCTTGTGTGATGTGTTGGATCCCATCGTAACTACGCATACTAGCACAGATAAAATAAAAGCAGCATGAGACGCCCTGGATTGGGATGGCGCTCTCATGCCGCTTTTCTATAATAACTTCATGTACTTACAGTTTAATGCTCATATGTGAAAAACAAATAATATTTAACCGAGCTGCTGCTGCAAAAATTCACTGACCGATTCCGGTGTTTTTGTATAGGCACTATGCTGATGAGCTTTCTTTTCGCCATCTTGGAAAATTAAAATGCTCGGAATCCCCATGACTTCATAGTCGTTGGCCAAGCCTTCTACGTCATCCGTATTCACTTCGTACCATTCATACTGACTGAACTCATTCATCACGCCATCAATAAACATATCCATTCGTTTACAATCAGGGCACCAATTCGCATAGAACTTTATAATGACCGGCTTGTCCGATTGGATAATCGTGTTAAATTCATCTCTTGTTTGAATATGTTTCAATTAAGACACCCCTTTAATATATATTTACGCATTGATTTTACACGATCTATTCTAAAACCTACATAAGTATATAACAAGTTAAAACGCCGTTACCTTTCACAGCAGGCGGACGCCTTCCGTTTCAGGTAACTCAGTATGTGCGTCTATTGCACAAACGAATATCCTGCATCATATGTCCATAACTTGAATGTTTAATTCAAAGACGATTATACAATAGAATATCAAGAAGTCGCGAAACATCAACATAAAAGGTTTTACTGGTTGTACTCAATACGCCCAAGCGTGACTGCTGCTAAAAGGCCAACTGCAAATGCTAAGATACTAATGATCATCAGCGGAAGACTTGTCGCCCAGCCAGGGAACACGACCGCAAGTGAGCCAATAACAAAGCCAATGACAGATGCAAATGTCGCTGTTCGATAGTGCTCAAGAAAATAACGAATGATCCGACTCATAATGACGATACCAGCAACGACTCCAATCCCGAATACGAATAACACATCGAAATGGAAATGACTCAGTGCTGCCATAATCGTTGAATAAGAGCCAATGACGAGTAAAATCAAAGAGCCGCTAATCCCAGGCAATATCATCGCAACACTTCCAATAAAGCCAGATAAAAATAAAAATCCGTATGTCCTTAGTGTCATTGTTTCAATGACTGGTCCTTCAGACGTATTAAAAAACGCGATTGAGCCAATTAAAGCTGCTCCCATAACGAGCAGAATGATATGCTGACGTTTAAATGTATGTCTAGCATCTGCCTGTTTAAATAAATAAGGCAGTACGCCTAAGATCAAGCCCAAGAAAAAGAAATGTAGTGGCACTGGATAATGATCAAGTAGCCATTTAATCACTTGACTTAATGACACTACAGCGATGCCAACCCCGAGTCCCAAAGGAATTAAAAACCCAAGATGCTTCTTCCAATCTTTACTTAAAAAGCCATTAATCGCAGCAATTAACCTGTCATATATACCGAGCAACAGTGCAATTGTACCGCCACTAACACCAGGGATGACGTCACTTGCTCCCATTAATAAACCACGGTAAATATTTTTCCATTCCATACCGATAAACTCCTTCACGTCCAAGCTTTTACATCATTATATGATCAATCCAAAAAACATAACGCAATCATACCATAAAACACATGATGAATTATATAGTTCTGATACGAAACACTGTATGATTAATGTAAAAAACAGATAAGGACGTGAAAAATTGATCACGCCCTTTTTTTCGACAATTCCGCTATAGCTGAATTGAATTGATATGCGGCTCATAATTGGTTTATGCGGCTGTATGAGCGTTTATGCGGCACTTTTTTGATATATGCGGCTGTTTTTGATGATTTACGTGCGTTTGGCATTATATGCGTCCGCTTTACTGGATATGCGGCTATAGGTGAAGATATGCGTTATGGTGCACACCTGGCTCAACAGGATAAAAAACAAGCATACTCTAAAGGGCACGCACCCGTTAATCCTCGATAAATTCCAGCTCTGGCATCCATTGAGACATATGTGCCTTGATCGCTTCGTAATGAGCAGCTGCATCTGTAAGATCTTCTTCTGTTAATTGATACATCGGTATCACTTCGAAATGACTACGATCATCGTATTTCACAAAGGTTGGGATGAATTTTGGTGTCATAACTTCAATAGTTTCCAAATCAGCTTCAATTGTTTTCTTAATGGTCATTTGTGCAATGCCACCTATGCGACGGTAAAATTCGTCCTGTCCTGATAAGAAATTCCCAAGTGAGTAGACGACGAGTGTGTGCTTTCCATCTTTTCCTTCTACCCAATCCATCGGTTGTAAGACGTGAGGGTGATGGCCGAGCACAATATCTGCACCTTGGTCAGCAGCAAACTGAACAAGCTGCTTTTGAGCTTCACTAGGCATCCGTTCGTATTCATTTCCGAAATGCAAGCTCAATACGACCGCATCAGCTTGCTTGCGAGCACGGGCGATTTCCCCGGCAATGATTTCTTGATCAATTAAGTTCACCAAATAATTTTTGCCGTCTGGCACGGGGATACCATTCGTCCCATATGTGTAAGCAAGAAAGGCGACAGAGATGCCTTCTTCCGATTCAAAAATACGTAGCCGCTCGCGATCGGCTTCATCTTGATAGGCACCGGTATACATCATGTCAAGTGACTGCCAATGCTTGATCGCACGTTGAACGACTTCTTCACCCCGATCCAGCGTATGGTTGTTTGCAATAGATACGACGTTCACACCAACGTCTTTTAATGCATCCCCTACCTCAAAAGGACTATTAAATCTTGGATACGTTGACAACCCAAACGCTTCTCCACCGATCATCGTTTCTTGATTGGCAAACGTAATCGTTGTGTCATTTAAAAATGGTTTCACATGAGTTAGCATTGGCTTGAAATCAAAGCCCGACTCTGTACGCGCATCCTCATAGACGGTGCTATGGACTAAAATATCGCCTATAGCAGATAACGTAATCTCTTGTTCAATCTTCTTTGGTTGAATCATCTCTTTCTTTGTACCAATCAGTGCAGTCTGTTTTTCTGATGCACTTGAATTCGTCTTTGTTGTCTCTTCTAAGTTGTCTCGTTCTTCCATTTGCGCACAAGCTGCCAAAAATAGCAGCAAGCTAAGTACCGCAATTGAAAGAACCTTTCCCCCTTTTAACATTGCACAAGACCTCACTTTAGTTGTTTTTATTTTATGCATATACCTTCTATTAGACGATATGAATAGACTGACAGTGTCATAATGCAACGTCGTTTTTCTTTAAAAAAACCGTACATTTGCTTAGGGTCATTCATAACGTCTTTCGTGGATCAAGAAATGCGTTCTATTATTGTTGCATTTGCCGTTCCCATACCTTCGCAAATCGTCAGTAACCCATAACGTCCTTTTATCCGTTCAAGTTCATTCATTAATGATACGAGTAGCTTTGTTCCAGTTGCGCCTAGGGGGTGCCCAAGCGCAATGGCGCCACCATTCACATTAACGCGATCGAAATCAGCACCTGTTTCTGCTAGCCACGCTAACGGGACAGAAGCGAATGCTTCGTTCACTTCAAAGCGATCAATGTCTGATATATCAAGCCGCGCACGACGCAGAGCCAATTCTGTTGCAGGTATTGGTCCTGTCAGCATTAACGTTGGATCTGAGCCAACAACCGTTCGTTCTACAATGCGTGCTTTAGGCTTCAAACCGAGCTCATCCGCCTTTTCGCGAGACATCAAAACAACTGCGCTTGCACCGTCGCTCATCTGACTCGCGTTACCCGCGGTGACTTTGCCATCCGATTTAAAAACAGGCTTTAACGCGTTAAGTGCTTCAATTGATGTATCTGCTCGCGGGCCTTCATCCTGAGTCAGACCGGCAACCGGAACAATTTCATCTGCAAAGTGACCAGCTTGAATCGCCGTTAGGGCCCGTTGATGACTAGCTAACGCAAACGAGTCAAGAGCTTGTCGAGACAGGTTCCATTTATCGGCTATCATTTCCGCAGCAATCCCTTGGTTAACGATAGGATACAGCGCTGTTAAATCGTCACTCGGCTCAGCAAGATTCGTCCCCATCACAGCCCGGGTCATGCTTTCAACACCTCCGGCTATGACCACTTCCATATCTCCGGAAGCAATCGCTTGCGCTGCAAAATGAACAGCTTGCTGACTTGACCCACATTGACGATCGATCGTCACACCTGGAACGTGAACAGGGAAACCCGCCATCAATGCAGCTGTACGCGCAATATTCCCCCCTTGCTCGCCAAGCTGTGTCACACAGCCGAGAATGACATCATCTATGGTCTGCTTTTGAACACCCGCGCGCTTTACCACTTCTGACAATATCGTCGCTGCTAGCTTATCAGGTCGAATCTCCGACAGTGCACCTTTTCGTTTTCCGACGGCTGTACGACACCCCTCTACAATAACGACTTCACGCATTCTAAAACGCCCCTTTTAATAAAGATATCTCTTTTAGTATACCGATATGAATCTATGAAATAAATGCATGTTTACCAAACCATCCCACTTGGGAAAACCCTCAATATATCCATTTCATTTTATAAGGAGAGTGATATCTTGCCAAAAGCACAATATCAACCAACTAAGTTTAAACAGTTATCTGATGCTCAAGAGGTTCATTATGCAAAAGATTTTAAGCAAGCCGATATTGCAGCAGGCTTCAGACATGAACGTGTTAAAGCAGCCAAGCATGAACAAAGAACAACGTAACCAATAACGGCTTCTTTTCCAAGGCTAACCATAATACGACCTCGTTTATGGTTAGCCTTTTATTATGACCATATCAGATTAAGCTTTAGAAAGCAGTCGTTTTTAAAAATATATTTACTTTTACTGGAGCAAACATAAGTATAAACCCAATTATTTCCAAAATGAAACTTTATTCGTCTGAAGACGTATTAATACATGTATTAGAAAGTGAGGGATAATTATGACAGCACCAGCGATGGAATTAAGTAACGTAAACAAAACCATCGGAAGCAAAAAAATTATTAAGGACCTATCGTTTACAATTAACAAAGGAGAGGTATTTGGTTTTATTGGACCAAATGGGGCAGGTAAGACAACAACGATTCGCATGATGGTTGGATTAATGAAAATCACAAATGGCGATGTGCGGATTCTTGGCAAAAGCATTAAAACCGATTATAAGGATGCCGTCCGTGAAGTCGGAGCTATTGTAGAAAATCCGGAGCTCTATCCATTTATGAGTGGTTGGCAAAATTTAAAGCATTTTGCCCGCATGATGCCAGGCATTACCAATGAACGCATTATGGACGTCGTGAAACTACTCGGCATGGAAAAGCCGATCAAGGAAAAAGTAGGCCGATATTCCCTTGGAATGCGCCAGCGTCTAGGTATCGCTCAGGCTCTACTTCATAATCCTTCTGTGTTAATATTAGACGAACCGACGAACGGACTTGATCCAGCAGGCATTCGAGAGATTCGTAAATACATAAGAAAACTTGCTGAAGAGGAAAATGTCGCCGTCATCATATCAAGTCACTTGCTTTCAGAAATCGAACTGATGTGTGATCGGATAGGGATTATTAAAAACGGCGAGTTAATTACGACTGAATATGTCCATGACACTGAAGATGAAAATCTAAAGCAATTCTCTCTTGAAGCGACACCTGCAACAGAGGCACTTCACATTATCCAAAACGATTTCGGATTTGACGTTACAACTCAAGACGACATGCTGACTTTCAAGTGTGCTAAAGAGCAAATGCCACCCCTGACGAAGGCACTTATCGAACATAACATTCAACTATATCAAGTCAACATGAAGAACGATTCACTAGAGGATAAATTCTTTGATTTGATTGGAGAGAATACGATTGAGTAGATTTTTCAAAATGGTTTTCAATGAACAATTTAAAATATATATACGTAAATCAACGTGGATTATGTATATCCTCCTGGCTGGCATTATTATTGTTGCCGGTGTTTCCACAAAGGCCTTTGTTGACCTAGAGGATCAATATCAAAATGATGACTGGCGAGAAGTCATGCAGGAAGAAAATGCACAGCTCCAAAAGGAACAAGAAGAGTATCAGAAAAAAATGGAAGAAAATGAAGACAGCTTTTCAATTGGACCTGACATGAGTCGTGTAAAAAAGAACAATTATTACCTTGAACATGACATTCAGCCGACAGGATATGGTGCTTGGCAATTCGTTAAGGATAATGAGATGCTTCTATCAATTGTCAGCTTACTGACCATTATCATCGCTGCTGGCATCGTTGCTCAAGAATTCCGCTGGGGAACGATTAAGCTCCTGTTAATCAGACCTATCTCAAGAACGCAAGTGCTCTTATCTAAGTATGCTGCTGTTTTAGTTTTCGCGTTTCTAACACTTTTGTTCGTACTCAGTTTTTCCTGGATTGTCGGTGCGATTTTATTCGGTGTCGAAGGAATCAATCCAGAGATCGTCGCGCCAGTTGACTTCTTGGATATGAATACAGCCTATGAACAAATAAACATCATTAACAGCATTTTAACAGGCTACGGATATAGCCTTGTCAACCTTGTCATGATGGCTACCTTCGCCTTTATGATTTCAACGGTATTCAAAAATGGGACATTAGCAATTGGAACTGCTGTATTCTTAATGTTCACTGGTAATTCGATCGTTATGTTTTTCTCCGATCATGCGTGGGCTAAGTACATTCTGTTTGCCAATACGAATTTAAAAATGTATGAAGATGGCACGAATCAGCTCTTTGAAGGCATGACACTCGGCTTTTCCATTAGCGTGCTCGTCGTTTACTATATTGTGTTTATGGTATTGTCATGGCTGTTCTTCACGAAACGAGATGTGGCCGGTCAATAAACTGATATGATTCAATATATGATAGACGAATAGAGAAAAAATCAACGTGCATGTCCTCGTTTGTATTTTCAATCATATGGAGGGATATGAGGTGAAACGGTATTTAACAGCCGTATGTATGTTGTTAGCAGCACTCGTCATCATCCTCGGGCTGCAAATGAATTTCCGGTGGAGTGGGATTTTCACATGGGGCATCGTATTTGTTTGTCTCAGCTTTGCCACTTACTTTACGAAATATATTCCGAATACCAGTAAATCCGATAAAAAAACACCTAAGAAAAAGACGGGCGCCTAATCATAAGACGACCCCCTAAAGTTAGAGCAACACGCTAACGTCAGGGGGTCATTTTTTATTCAGTTCTGGACTATTCTTGTTCGGAAAATGCGATGATACGCGCTTCTATTTGATCACGAACGTCTTGAAATGCTTGCCATATTTCTGCTTCAGACCCTTTTGCTTTTGCCGGGTCAGAAAATCCCCAATGGTCCTTTTTAACGTGAGCTGGCGTCATCGGACAGTTATCCTTAGCATCGCCGCAAAGTGTCACAACAAAGGCTGCCCGCTTTAAAATATCTGAATCTATGACAGATGATGCTTGACCAGATATATCCACACCAGCCTCGGCCATCACTTTGACAGCAAGTGGGTTGAGACCATGTGCTTCAATGCCAGCACTCCTCACATCCCATTTGTCACTTAAATATTTTTTACCGAACCCTTCAGCCATCTGACTTCTACATGAGTTACCCGTGCATAAAAAATATAATATCGGTTTTTCCGCCATGTTAAAACTCCTCTCGTGAATCGTATTAGAAGATGAGCAATGTGAGATATAAGCCCATTAATGTGATAAATAGTGTTGGGACCGTTAAAATGATACCGACTTTAAAATAATAGCCCCATGAAATATGAACACCCTTTGTTTTTAAAACGTGTAACCATAATAATGTTGCTAATGATCCAATTGGGGTAATTTTTGGTCCTAAATCACTCCCAATGACGTTGGCGTAAATTAATGCTTCCTTCACTGTTCCGACCGCATGCGTATCAGCAATAGCAAGAGCATCAATCATTACTGTCGGCATATTATTCATAACTGAAGATAAAATGGCTGCCAAAAAGCCCATCAGCATCGTTCCAGTAAATAAGCCACCATCTGCACCGACCTGAATGACCTGTGCCAATAAATCCGTTAACCCAGCATTACGCAAGCCATAGACTACAACATACATACCGACCGAAAAGAACACAATCGCCCATGGTGCATTTTTAATCACTTGGACCGTATGAACGGCTTGACTATTGTGTGCCATAAGCAGGAAGACCAACGCCACTGCACCTGCAATAATGGATACTGGCACAGCAATATACTCACTGGCAAAATATCCGACGAGCAACACCGCTAAGACAACCCAGGACGCACGAAACATGCGGTGATCCTTAATCGCCTCTTTTGGTGCTTGTAATTGTGTTACATCATAATTGTCTGGTATATCTTTTCTGAAAAAAAGGTATAACACTGTAATACTGGCAACGAGTGAAAATAAGTTCGGAATGATCATGCGAGAAGCATACTCGATAAATCCGATGCCAAAAAAGTCTGCCGAAACAATATTAACAAGGTTGCTCACGATAAATGGTAACGACGTCGTATCGGCTATGAAGCCACTCGCCATAATAAATGGCAATATAAAAGCATCTTTAAACTTCAGCGCGCGGACCATTGCGAGCACAATTGGCGTCAGAATCAACGCCGCCCCGTCATTGGCAAATAAGGCGGCAACAACGGCACCTAGAATGGATATGTAAATAAACATACGTAACCCATCACCATTAGCCATACGCGCCATATGCAATGCAGCCCATTCAAAAAATCCAATATCATCTAAAATAAGCGAAATCATAATGATGGCTACAAACGCCAGCGTTGCATTCCAAACAATGCCTGTTACATCTACAACGTCATCGAGTGATACAACTTTAAATAGCAACGCAACAATGGCACCACCAACAGCCGTATAGCCGATACCGAGCCCTTTCGGCTGCCAAATAATTAATATAAGTGTTATAAGAAAAATAACGACTGCTAAAATCGTTGTCATATCCAAATTAAATCCCCCTGGCTGTTAAAGCGATAGATGTGAAAAAAATTAAAGTGTTAACATTGATTTGTCTGTTCCATTCTTTGCACGTCATCCAAACACACTGGAACCTCGGCAAGTATCGTATTGAGCATTTCGTTCATCGGTGAAGCAGCGTTTAATGCATAATAAATCCATTGACCTTGTCGTTCTTCTGTTACAACACCGCAATCTCGAAGCTTACGCAGATGTTGGCTAATTGCCGGCTGACTCATTTGCAGTGCTGCAGTCAATTCACACACACAACACTTTTTTCTTTCGAGCAGCTTCAAGAGTGAAAGCCGTTTATCTGAGCTAAGTAGTTTAAACAACCGAACAAACTGATCCCGATCTAAAGTTGTTTTTAACATGTTTTCCCCCCCTTATATAAGTAACTGCTTATATATTATACAAAAATAAACCCTAGTGACTCAAGTAAAGGTTTTGTAAAGATCACATACCATATAAAAACTAGCTATTTAATCCGTATTGATCACGTAATGACTTCGGTGCTGTTTTGACCATATATTGTAAAATCCATGCAGCTACTGCGACATCGTCAACGACACCAAAAACGATTAGAAAATCTGGGATTACATCAAAGGGGAACACTGAATAGCCAATAATCAATGCTACAAATAATATTTTTCGAAGCACCCCAACCTCTCTTGACTTAAAAAAGGCAACAAAAAATGGGACTGATTTATGAAACCGAACTAAAAAACCTAATCGTTTAAGCGACCGTTTCATATCATTTCACCTCGTTTAAATGTTCACTGCTTGTTTAAAACAAATCATACCATTAAAAAAACGGCAAAAGCACGCTTCATGCTTTTGCCGCTCTTCAACACATGTTAATTGAATTTAGCTTTTTTCGCTGCTTTTTCACGTTCACTCTTGTTAAGAATCTTTTTACGCAAACGAACTGATTCTGGTGTAACTTCGCAATATTCGTCGTCATCAAGATACTCCAAAGCTTCCTCGAGTGACATTTTACGTGTTGATTTAATCGTAGATGTTTGATCCTTCGTTGCGGAACGAACGTTGGTCAAATGCTTTTCCTTCGTAATGTTAACTGTTAGATCATTTTCGCGATTATGTTCGCCAACAATCATACCCGCATAGATTTCTGTACCAGGATCGACAAAGATGACACCACGATCTTCAAGCTGCATGATGCCGTATGTGGATGCCTTGCCCTGTTCGAGACTGACAAGCACGCCTTGACGACGACCACCAACCTGACCTTTAACAAGTGGCTCATATGCATCGAATGTATGGTTCAAAATACCGTACCCTCTCGTGTGGGACATGAATTCAGTTGTATAACCGATCAAGCCACGTGAAGGCACTTTAAATTCCAGGCGAACCTGACCATTACCTTGGTTAACCATATCAAGCATTTCACCTTTACGGGCACCAAGCGTTTCCATAACGGCACCGGTATATGCTTCAGGAACATCAACTTGAACCCGTTCTACAGGCTCACATAACACACCATCAATTTCTCTTAAAATAACTTTCGGTTTTGAAAGCTGGAGTTCATAGCCCTCACGACGCATATTTTCAATTAAGATTGACAAGTGTAGTTCGCCACGTCCGGAAACAATCCAAGCATCAGGTGATTCCGTTTGCTCAACGCGTAAGCTCACATCTGTCTCAAGCTGTGTCATAAGGCGCTCTTCAATTTTTCTTGAAGTTAAATACTTACCTTCACGGCCGGCAAATGGACTGTTATTAACGAGAAATGTCATTTGTAGCGTCGGCTCATCAATTCGAAGCATTGGCAGTGGATCAGGATTGTCAACTGGACAAACCGTTTCGCCAACATTAATGTCTTCAAGTCCAGCTACAGCAATGATATCACCGGCATACGCTTCTTGAATTTCCGTTCGCTTTAAACCGATAAAGCCAAATAGCTTACTGATGCGGAAGTTCTTTGTTGTGCCGTCTTTTTTAATGAGAACAACTTGTTGTCCGACACTGATTTTGCCGCGGAATACGCGTCCAATTCCAACACGTCCGACATATTCATTGTAATCAAGTAGTGTAATTTGAAATTGTAGTGGGTCTTCACGATTATCAGATGGTGCTGGGATGTGTTCGAGAATCGTCGTGAAAATCGGGTCCATCGTTTCTTCTTGTGCTTCAAGCTCGGGTTCATGGGCAGATGTACCATTTAAAGCTGATGTATACACAACTGGGAATTCCAGCTGCTCATCGTCTGCACCGAGTTCAATAAAGAGGTCAAGCACTTCATCGATGACTTCAACAGGGCGGGCATTTGGGCGGTCTACTTTGTTTAAAACAACAACTGGTGTTAATTTCTGATCCAAAGCTTTCTTCAGAACAAAACGTGTTTGTGGCATTGTACCTTCATAGGCGTCAACAACGAGGAGAACCCCGTCGACCATCTTCATAATCCGTTCAACTTCTCCACCAAAGTCCGCGTGACCCGGTGTATCCAGAATATTAATGGTCGTATCTTTATAGTGAATCGCTGTGTTTTTGGCCAAGATCGTAATGCCACGTTCTCGTTCAATATCCCCTGAATCCATGGCACGTTCATCGACATGCTCGTTTTCACGAAATGTACCAGCATATTTAAGCAGCTGGTCCACAAGCGTCGTTTTTCCATGGTCTACGTGGGCGATAATGGCGATATTGCGAATGTCTTCTCTAAATTGCATTCAAGTACGCTCCTTCATGTTAAAACTTGCATTAAACCATAAAATTATATCAAAAAACAGCACATATAAGCAAGTACAAGATTTTGGAGTGCCTGATATCAACTCATTTTGTCAAAAATCTGCATCTGGCACCCCAAAATGATGTCAATTACGTTACCGGTGCTTTTTTTCTTGTTTCTCGGTTCTAAGAGATATTAAGACCGTAAATTTGGCCCCGCCAAATTCTGATTGTCCAGCAGTAATGCGCCCACCAGATTGTTCAATAATCGCTCTGGCAATTGAAAGACCAAGCCCTGTTTCTCCGCTCTTCCCTTTGACAAACCGCTGAAAAATTTGATGGACAATGTTTTCTGGTATCCCATCACCATCATCTTCTATAACAATCTCCGTATGATCGAGCGCCTTTTTAACCGTCATATGGACGTGTCCCGCTCCATGACGAATACAGTTGGTCATTAAGTTTAACAATGCCCGCAAGAACTTTTCTTCGTCTACATAGATGTTTATATCAGTGTCTGCATTCAGATGAAGTTCTATTCCTTTCTCATGAGCAATTGGTTTTGTACGATCTATGGCCTGTTCAAGGAGCTGTTTAACATCTACTCGTGTAGGCTCATAAAAGGACGGTTCACTGTCCAGCTTTGCCAGTAAAATCATCTCATTTATGATTTTCTTTAACCGCTTCACTTCAGTCACCATGACGTCGAGACCTTTTTCTGTTTCGGCCTCATCAAATATATGATCACGGATCCCCTCGGCGTAACCTTGAATAGACATAAGTGGCGTTTTAAGCTCATGACTCGCATTCTGAAAAAACGCTTGTTGCGACGTCATATACTTATGTAAAGCATCCGCCATATCATGAACGCTTTTCTCGAGATCCTTTATTTCACCAGTTGCTTGAATCGGTTGAATCGCATCAAATTGTCGTTTCTCGATCTTTTTTAATTCCATTCGCAGTTGCGTTAACGGGGTGACGAGCTTGTTCGTTAAATAATAACTCAATACAATTGCTAAAACACCACCAACTAAAAAGACAATTAACAGCCGCTGCACAAATGACTGTTGCACCGCTTGCAAGTCTGTCATCGGTGTCAGCATAATGAGCTCCATACCCGACTCCCGCGGGTAAAATAAAATTCTCGAGGTCACATACTTATTATTGTTATACGTCCATAATGTCTCTTTTGCATCAGCAATGTCATTACTTTTCACAAAGCCTTGTGCTGCCTGTCTTGGTAATGACGTATACAGCACACGGTTATATTCACGATCATATAAAAACAACTGTAAATCCTGTGTTTCCAAAAAGTCGCTGAAGGCTTGTACATTTTGCCGATCGTATTGCTGATTTAAAATGTTAACGAGTATTTCTCCCTTTTGCTTTAATTGGCGTTGTTCATCTTCAACGAGCATATCAAGAATCAATGAATAAATGACAAAGCCCGTAACGGCCATAATGACGAGCAGCAACGTCGTAAACGCTGCATTTAACTGATATTTTAATTTCATAACTAATCCTCATCATTTCTGAAGCGATAGCCATAACCCCATACCGTCTCAAGTGGCATATCAGGAAGTTTACGGCGCAGTCTTTTAACGAGATCATCTACGGCACGATCACTTCCGAAATAATCCGAACCCCACACATTATAAAGCAATTCTTCCCGGGAATACGCCCTGTTTGCATGGGTGGCAAACAGTTTCAATAGATCAAATTCCTTCGTTGTTAATTCTATTTCTCGATCATTCCAAAATACGAGACGCTCATTTAAATCAATTAATAAATCGCCTGAACGTATTTGATGTTGTTCATCTGCTTCTTGGTGGTTAGAAGACGTCGAGAGCGTTCTTTTAAACAGCCGCTTTACGCGCGCTACTAATTCTCTCGGACTAAACGGCTTTGTCATATAGTCATCTCCACCAAGCTCAAGACCAAGAATTTTATCTATTTCTTCATCCTTAGCAGAAATAATGATGATCGGAACGTCACTCTGCTCGCGGATTTTTTTACAAAATTCATACCCGTCCATACCTGGTAGCATAATATCTAGAATCCACATGTCAGGAGGGGTTGACTCCCACAGCGTCCACGCCTTTTCTGCCGATTCCGATAATGTCACCCGAAAGCCCTCTTGCTTCAGGTAGGCAGATACGATGTTACCGATATTCGGATCGTCTTCTACGATACCAATATGTTGATTCATCGCTTTAACCCCATCTCATTGTTTTCTTTCTTCTATTTTTACACAATTCCTTCACCTGCGACAACAAAAAGCGCAATTCCATCATTTTTACACATTTCTCCCAAAGCAGTGCCATACGTCATGTTTACAATAAATGGTGAATCAAAGATATTGTTAGGAGGGACTCATTATGGACGAAAAAAATAACAAAACACCATCAAATGAAAACATGGATGATCACTTAAACAACCACTCAGATGTCAATAATTCGATAGAGAACAGCAATTCACACATAGACCAAGAGGACACAGGGTCTGCTTCATACACAGCTTCATCAGAGCACCCGTCCGAAGCGCCCAAGACATCCTCAACCAAAAAGAACACACCACAACGAAACAAAAAACGCTCTGGCGTTGGTACGAGTTTTATTGGTGGTTTCTTCGGCGGTATTGTATCAACAGCACTCATCGTGCTGTTACTCGTGAACAATTTAATTCCAGGCATCAGCCTTGCAGGGCCCATAAATGAGGATGATGCTGCAGCTGCTGAAGCATCAATTAAGCCAAACATCGTTAAGACCATTTCTGATGATTCCGATACAGCAACAGGTATAGATGAGGCCGCAGATGCTGTTGTCGGTGTCATTAAATTACAACAGGAAAGCATCTGGACGCCTTCAAGAGAAGCTGGCACTGGCTCTGGTATTATTTATAAAAAGCAGGATGGCAAAGCGTATGTTGTCACGAATGAACACGTTGTAGAAAGTGCCGAAGAAGTCGAGGTTGTACTGAATGATGAAGAGCGCATTAAAGCCAAAGTCCTTGGCACCGATACTTTAACAGATTTGGCGGTCTTAGAAATACCAGGAGATAAAATCGATACAGTTGCAAAAATTGGTGCCTCAGCTGACTTAAAAGTTGGCGAAACAGTTATCGCCATCGGTAATCCGCTCGGTATGGAATTTGCCAACACGCTCACAAAAGGGATTGTTAGTGGCTTAGACCGTTCTGTCAGCATCGACACAACTGGCAACAGACAAGCCGATTGGGTTTCAGAAGTGATTCAAACTGACGCAGCCATTAATCCTGGTAATAGTGGTGGTGCACTTGTGAATTCAAAAGGCGAGGTCATCGGTATTAATTCAATGAAAATAGCCCAAAATGCCGTTGAAGGTATTGGCTTTGCAATTCCAATTGATACAGCATTACCAATTATGGAGCAGCTTGAAACAGACGGTACTGTCGCGCGTCCATTTATCGGAATTACAATGGCACCGATCAATCAAGTACCTGCACAATACCGTAATATGATTCAATTGCCTGAGGATGAAAATGGCGGTATTGTCATTGCTCAAGTGCAGGAAGGCTCACCAGCAGCCGCAGCTAATCTACAGCAATTTGACATTATAACAAAAATCGGCGACAAAGACGTCACGTCAATTGTAGACTTACGTACTTACCTCTATTCAAAAACAACCATTGGAGAATCGGTTGAACTGCAAATTTATCGTAACGGAGAACCCAAAACAGTTACTTTACAATTGGTCGAACGGGGAAACTGATCAATATGTGCTAAAGAGCCTAGGATATAAAGTTTAACGCATAAGAAGAACACTGCTAAACGTTAGCTCCGGAAATACACGCAGACTGCTTTAAAAGCAGTCTGTTTTTCATTTGTAAAAATAAAGGATATTATAATTTTTTGTCGAATATATGTAAGTGAGTGAAAAAATATCTCGATTATTATAGTAGAAGGGAATGTGATTACATGCAATGTCCTCAATGCGGCAAACATACAGACGAAGGTAATTTCTGTATGCATTGTGGTGCACCACTTCAACAGGAAGAATCGGCAGCTACAGCTGATGCGTCACATACAGTTGATGATCAAGCGGCGATTCAAACAGAACAGGCAAGTGATACAGAAGAAAAACAAACAAATGACACGGTCGAAGCCATTAAGCAGACCGCTGTCAATTTTGGCCAATTCTTTATGAAGCTCGTCAAAAAACCGAGTGAGGCGGCAAACATCTCTGGACAAGAAATGGTTTCAGGTATTATCTCTATGAGTGTTTATACGTTACTTTATGCATTAGGATTTTTCGTACTTATGAAGAAGATGTCAAGCTTCATAGGTGGCTTTGGAGGTATGTTCGGTTACGGTATGTCGGTCTCTTTCGTAGACGGCTTCCTAATGCCGTTACTGTTATTCATTCTTTTATTCGCGATTGCAATGGGCTTAACCTTTGCGGCGCTCAAGCTTACCGCTAGTTCAGCTGTTTCAATTCAAGCGGTTGTTGCTAAATTCGGTGCTTATTTAATCCCTTATACGTTATTACTCGCAATTGGAATGATTTTTATGCTGATTGGCATTGGTACTGTCGGTTTTCTTGCAATTATCATCAGTTTGTTTGGCATCCTATTAATCATTCCGACATTTATTTTAAACGATATCACGGTTACGGGAATGGATCGTATTTATGCACTCTTAATCGTTTATACAGTTAATTTAATTGCCTTTGGGTATATTATGAGGTCAGCCGGCCTCGGAGGCATAGGAAGCTTGTTTTAAGACGAAACAGAAGAAGGCTTTTCCGAAACGGAATCGCCTTCTTTTTTTGTTATAATAGCTGTTATCCACCAAAAAATAAGTCGAAAATATTGCTAGCCGTTGAACTGTTACGATTATAGAACTCTGAGTAGCCGCAGTTCTCACAATATACGACGGTAAATTGATTGTGCTGCATATCAAACATTTTAGACAATCCTGTACCCGTCATAGAAACATCTTTTGTTCCTGCCTGCGTACTACCGCATTTAATACAACCTTTTTGTTCACTCATCATGTTTCCCCCTTTGCTCATTACTACGCATAAAGAGGGCCTTAAGTTTCACTAAATTCTGTTAAACATGCTCGGTGCCATATGAGCTAGTCGTTACGATACCGATCATACTCGGCTTCATATTTTTTATGGTTCGGTGTCACACCTGTGAAACGTCCTTCTCGATCAGCGGCAAGGAAATTTTCTGGTGCCTCGGTCCCACCGATTTCCTCATCATCATTCGGATACATGTTATTATAATCTGCTCGGTCACCATAGAAATCAGACGGAGACTCGCTCGTTCCATAACGGGCCACGTCTTGCCAAGCGTCTTCAGCGTCATAAGCCGCTTGAGTCTCAGGTGTTGTATCATCTGGATTAATATTAGGACTAAACACACCTTCCTCAACCGGACGATTGTTTTCAAACACCGTCTGATTTGCATGTTCGATACACTTGTCCGCTGTTGGCACAGCCTGTAGTCGCTCAAAAGGAATATCTCGACCACAATCGACACAAATGCCATATGCCCCATCTGCTATCGCGTGCAAAGCTTTGTTAATATCCTCTAATTCTGCTTCAGCATGTTCGTTTAAGGCAACATCTTTTCCACGTTCAAACAGCTCTGTGCCATGATCAGCTGGATGATTATCATAATTGGACAACTCACCTGTCGATTCTTTAATGAACTCATATGTTTTACCGAAATGGTCCTCCACCTGCTGAATCAGCCGTGCCTGGCGTTCTTGTAGTAATGATTTACACTCTGCCAGTTGTTCGTGGGTCAACATTTAATCATCACCCTCCAAGATTACAATGAATGCTAATTATACTATGTACACCCACGGCGAAATGATACTTTATTTAAGCTGCCAAACCATGTCAATATGAGGAATATTATCCTCCAAATACATATCAGAAATTTGTTCAAAGCCGAGCGACTCATAAAAGTTTTGTAAGTATTGCTGGGCTTGAATCTTTATCTGTGTTTCCTGCCACTCTTGTACAATATAGGCTTTGGCTTTTTCCATTATGTCGCGAGCATACCCATTATGCCGATACGGTTTCGTAACGATTACTCTGCCAATTGAAGCAAGCTCATAACGACTGTTTGCTGGCATGAGCCGAACATATGCCGCAATGTTTTGATCAATTTCTAAAAAATAGTGCATAGCGATTTGATCATAATCATCCAACTCTGGATATGGGCAAGACTGTTCTACAACAAACACATCAACCCGCGCTTTCATGATCTTGTATAATTGGTCATTCGTTAATTCTTCAAAGGACTTTAAATGCCAGTTCATTATGTCACATCCTTAATTTATGTCTATAGAATTGTATTAAATCTTTTCTTTGCTGAAAAATAGTTCGCCTTTGCGGAATAAAGCCGGTGCTTCGCGGAATTATGTCGCTACTTCGCGGAATAACTAGCATGCTTTGCGGAATTATGTCGCTACTTCGCGGAATAAATGACACGCTTTGCGGAATTATGTCACTCCTTTGCGTAATAACTAGCACGCTTTGCGGAATTATGTCACTCCTTCGCGGAATAACTAGTACGCTTTGCGGAATTATGCCGCTACTTCGCGGAATAACTAGCACGCTTCGCGGAATTATGCCACTCCTTCGCGGAATACCATGCACGCTTTGCGGAATTATGCCGCTACTTCGCGGAATAACTAGCACGCTTCGCGGAATTATGCCACTCCTTCGCGGAATACCATGCACGCTTTGCGGAATTATGCCGCTACTTCGCGGAATAAATGGCACACTTCGCGGAATAACGCGCAGATCATCACGCCGTACGATCAACAACGATACTAAAAAGATGTTGTTATTTGTCTGTTTAACCTCTATTCTAAAGAAAGACAGTCATTTAATTCCAGAAAGAGAGGGTTAAGCCGTATGATCACGAATAGATCAACAGTTGGTTTTATCGGAACCGGGGTTATGGGAGGTTCTATGGCAGAACATATCCTAAATGCCGGTTATCCAGTTCATATTTTTACGCGGACGAAGGATAAAGCAATGCCTTTATTGAACAAAGGGGCCGAGTGGCAGCCATCGATCAAAGCTTTGGCAAAACAAGCCGATATCATTGTGACGATGGTCGGCTACCCAGCTGATGTTGAACACGTTTATTTCGGTGAAGATGGGCTTTTAAATCATGTTCAGCCTGGTACATACTTAATTGATATGACGACGTCAAAGCCGGCACTCGCTATAAGGATTTATGAAGAGGCCTCCAAGCGTGATTGCTATGCTATCGATGCGCCTGTATCCGGTGGTGATATCGGTGCGCAAAAAGGAACGCTGTCAATTATGGCAGGTGGTGAGCCGTCAACGTTCGATGCTGTGCTTCCTCTATTCAAATTAATGGGTACGAATATCATACATCAAGGTGGACCAGGGGCCGGACAGCACACAAAGCTTTGTAACCAAATAACAATCGCCTCGAATATGATCGGCGTATGTGAAGCAATCGTTTATGCGCAAAAAGCTGGCCTCAATCCTTCCCGCGTTTTGGACAGCATCACAACAGGTGCTGCTGGAAGCTGGTCTTTATCCAACCTGGCACCGCGGATGATTAAAGGCGATTTTGCACCTGGGTTTTACGTGAAGCACTTCATTAAAGATATGACGATCGCCATTGAGTCGGCACAGGAAATGGGCTTGTCTACACCAGGACTTGACTTGTCCTTGAAGCTATATAAGGAGCTTGCTGATAAAGGTGAAGAAAATAGCGGCACCCAGGCTTTGATTAAGCTGTTTATCCGGTAAATAATATGAAGGTGGTCGAGGGAATAAGATGTTAGATGCCCCCTCGGCCTTTTTCTCACAATTATCCGTTCGGTCGATATTCAAGTCTTACAATTTCCCCACAACACCTCTATCACACATCTATTTACTTGGCTTCATTTGATCAATTTGCTGTTGTACGGTAAAGGCCAGATCATTATTACCGAACAATTGTAATACGTTTAGAACCGTTTCATTTGGAATGTACTCAGACTCTTCTTTTGACACAGTTAAATCAAGTGCTTCTGCCAATGCCTGATTATTGCCTTGTGACGGATATGTTTCTTTGTACAGCGTCTCAGGATCAAGATCATTATTAATACACCATTGTGCATAGACGAGAATCATCATCTTTTCATCATTTTGATAGCTCGCAATAATATAGTCTTCTGTCTTTTTATCAGTCATCGTTATCCCCTCTTTTTTGTAAACAAAATACCCACATAAATGTTAGAGCTTGTTGAAGCTTTTCTGGTAAATCAGCGTATTGCTCACGCTTAACACCCTCTTTGAATACGCCCATACCATCCTCATACAAAAAAACATCGTTTGTTGCCAGCTGCTGGAATTCCCATGGCATCATCGTATTACATATGGCATGACCATACTCAAGTCGTGGATAGCTATGTGCTCTCGGACCTGCGGTTGGTCCTAGTATACCCGCAAACAACCGGCCACCCGGTTTTAACACACGCTTTATTTCCCTTAAAGCTTCAAGCGGCATTTCTGTCCATTCCAGCACGTTAATGCACATGACAGCATCGAATTGTTGCTCAACAAAAGGGAGAGCTGTTGCATTTCCTTGTAAAAAAGTAATGTCATTCGACTGGGCAGATTGCTGTGCGAGCGCGACCATCTCTTCGGATAAGTCGACGCCTGTAACGTAATGACCAGATTTATGTAATTTTATCGATCCATACCCATCTCCACAACCAATATCTAAAATCGCTTGCTGATCTCGACAGTACGTGTTTATAAACGGGATAATATCTTTTCTACTTCCGTAATCCCACATTTGTTTGCTTTTTGAATGCCAGTTGTTCGCCATCTTGTTCCATGACTTTTTTGTTTCCAAGCTCCAATTAAAATCATCCGCCAACCAAATCCCCCCTGACATAAACATGACAGTGCTTGTTCCAGAACATTTGACATGTCTTCGTCAAATGATAGCACACATACAATCTCCATATTAAAAAATGAAGTGTTTCTCTTCATTATACATGCTCTGCTTCAAAAGCAAAGGTGTTCATCCCATCGAACATGTCAACTAAATTTGGAGGTAAAAACGTTATAATGTGTTTTTCACGAGAGAGGGTTATCATTCTCGTGAACTACAAAAAAAAGAGCCCGACACTCATTACGAGCGTCAGACCCTTTTGTCTCTATGAATTATAGTTTAACAACGTTAGCAGCTTGTGGACCGCGGTTGCCTTCGACGATTTCGAATTCAACATCCTGGCCTTCTTCAAGTGTTTTGAAGCCTTCATCTTGGATAGCTGAGAAGTGTACGAATACATCGTCACCGTCTTCACGCTCGATGAAACCAAAACCTTTTTCTGCGTTGAACCATTTTACTTTACCATTCATGTTTTACGACCTCCTTATTCAAAAGCTTGCAAAGTAATTGAAACATGAATACTTTAACTTCACCTTGAAAAAGAGATCGTAAAGTATTGCGGAACTTCAATTGTCTTTTGCTATTACCTACTTTACTCTATACATCATTTAATTGCAAGCTTTATCCATTATTTTTAAAAACATTTTTATTTAAAAGCAAAATATACATAAATAAAGTGATCATCTATGCTACCAATTATACGAAAGGGCATGACGAATCGTATCGAATTTGGGCTTTCATTTCAAATATTAATATTGTCTGAGCTCATTTTAGTGTCTCACCATTTTTCCGTTCAAATGCTGTTAGGCGATCATACATTTTTCTAATTGTGAAGGCTGCCACCGTATCTGGAAGGACAAGGCGCGCGTAAATTAACGTATGGAGGTGAAGAAGATGTTACAATTGGAGGCTTACGGCGTGATGCTTATTCCAATCATTATTGGAATAACAGAAGTCGCAAAATTAGCTGGGCTCCCAAAGAAATTTGCACCATTACTCGCACTCGTACTCGGTATAGCTGCTGGTTTAACGTATGCTAGTCCCGGTAGTATAAAAGGTGGGATTCTCGTTGGAATTGCACTCGGTTTATCATCTGTTGGGCTGTACAGCGGCACTAGAACAATGATCATTAAAAACAATAACGAAGGAGATTAGCGAGGATTGGTATTTTCATAGTGACTGAACAACTGAACATGGGATAAGAGACAAGCTTCCATTTTAAGGGACAAGTTCTCAGGTGTTTGTTGTCACTTCTAGATTTTTATCGAATGACACCAAAAAACCACTTCTACAGAAGAATAATCTGCAGAAGTGGTTTACTTCGTCTAAGGAACTAATTTTAACTCTAAGCCTTCTGTTTCTCCAAACCTTGTTTCATGATAGTCTCCCTCAACCCAGTCATCCATTTGATCGTGATACCAGTCACTACGAAAATGCCCAAATTGACCTGGTCCGACGATATGATGACCTGTCTCAAGGTCACCTGCATCAATGACAAAGCGCCATGATGCACCATGGTCGACCTCACCTGTTTCAGCATCGTAGGCAGCAGCCATCGGTGTGACACTGCTTCCATCAACTGGCATTGGAGCCTTATTATTAAACAAGTAAGCTAAAACAGGATTGACACTTGACAACGGATGTTGGAACTGTACTTTATGATAATCTCCCCAGCGCCAATCATTCATTTTGCTACCATACTCATCTGATAGTTTTTTAAGTGTGGTTTTTAAAGATTGGTGCAACACCGCTTCGATACCCCCAGCTTCTTCAATCCAAACGGAGCGATCGCCGCGGAGTGCTTTGCGCAACATTTCATCTGTTGCCTGGCCTTTTCCACTGAACATCCCCATCATCACTTCTGAAATATCATCGTTATAAATGATTGCCTCAATTTCATCCATCCAATGATGAAAAACAAGTGGCTCTGCATCTTCCTTGTCGTCAGAAAAATCCCAGTCCGTCAGAAGATTAAGCGCCTGTTGTTCCTGTTTTTCTAATGCCATTTCTTCAAGCACCCCAGAAAAAAGTGGGACAAATTCTCTCGCTTGCATGTTAACGGCGTCCATTTGCAGCGCCTTCATATCTTCAACAGTCAATTCGTCATTCGATTCAAGCACCTCTGCTATACGTTCATAGCGATAAGGCTGTGCCCAAACATTGCTAATGTGGTAAGGATACTCTTCACCGACAATTTTATTGTTAGCTGTCGCGATAAAGCCCTTGTCTGGATTAATGACGGTTGGCAGCTCATCAAAGGGAATAAACCCCTGCCATTCCTTTTCTTTCTCCCAACCAGGTAGAGGTAGCAACGCATCGTCACCAGTATCATAGATTGGGATATTACCGTTTGCTTTATAGGCGATTGTGCCATCCTTTGCAGCAAATACAAAATTTTGTGCAGGTGCTAGAAATTTTTCTAGTCCTTTTTCAAATTCCGTCCAATTGCTTGCTTGATTAATGTCTAAAATGGCTTCCAATTCTGTCGTTGGGTCAAGTGCCGTCCATCTTAATGACAACACCTCATCCTTCCCACTCTCCTCAGCAAACTCTGACACAATCGGACCATGTCGCGTTTCAGTGACCTGATAGTCAATTGTTTGTCCATCTTTTACATGGATCGGTTCATCGTACACGGTCGCTTCTTCCCACTCATCCTCAAATAAAAACTCATGCTCATTTTCAGAATTTCTTTTTTCTAAATAGAGCTGCTGTACATCTGGACCAACATTCGTTACACCCCAGGCAACATCGTCATTATGGCCTAATATAATCCCTGGGACCCCTGCAAATATAACCCCGCTTACTTTCATATCATCACTTTCCAAAACCATCTGCACCCATATGGAAGGTGTTGCCAAGCCTAAGTGGGGATCGTCTGCGAGTAACGGCTTACCCGTTTTGGTTTTTTCCCCACTAACAACCCAGTTATTACTGCCATTAAAGGCATGAGGAATGACGGCCTCTTCAAAGCTTGCCGCGATATCCAGTTCTCCTTCTCCAATGATCGTCGGCTTCTGCTCTGGATAAGTTGGAAATAGCTCTAATGCTTTTTCTTCGGGGAATTGCTGCAGCGCATAATAGTTGAATGCTTGCCTTTCCCAATGTCCACCAAGATCAAATGCCATATATTTTCCAATCGTTAAAGAATCAATGACCGTCCATTCTCGCGGCTTCATCCCCATTAACGTAAACTCTATCGGGAGGTTATTTGTTTCCGTCGCTTCTTTAATATAAGCATTGACACCGTCTGTGAAATTTTGTAGAACTGCTTTTGCTTCGTCAGAATAAAGGTCATATGACGCTTCAGCAGCTCGTCGTAGCCCTAATGTACGAAAGTATTTATCGTGATCAATCGCCTTTTCCCCGACCACTTCGCTTAACGTACCGGATGCCTGTCTTCTCGACATCTCCATTTGGAACATTCGATTCTGTGCCTGTACATAACCTTGAGCAACATATAAATCATGATTGTTGGTCGCTTTTATATGTGGGACACCTGACTCGTCAGTGATCACCGTTACCTCGTCTTGAAGATGTGACAGCGTGATCTCTCCTTCAAGCTGTGGTAATGATTTGTTTATGTATGCGTTCGCAAAAACAATTGCACCAATTACGATGAGCAGCATAACGCTGACAATGATTAAGATAACTTTTTTCTTACTGCGTTTTTTTACACGATTGCCTTTTAGTTCATATGCATGTTCTTCCAATGAAACCCCTCCCATAACACAATATTAACGTTAGTTATAATACTAATAGTGATGGTATGATTTGTAAATTTTTCAGTTAATTACTTATATGTTAGACTTGAAAATATACTGAATTATTTTACTGGATTATTTTTGGGGGTGTACTAATGGAGTTTGTTAAGGGGTTAATTCTTTACGGTGTATCACTTTTCATCATATATTTTGTTATAGAGACAGCTGTTAAAAACGGTATTAATCATTCAAGAATAGGACGTTTGCTAGAACAGGAGCATAAGAGGGATACTGATTATCCGAATAAAACATCTAGATTTGATGCATTCGTCAAAAATGATTTGGATAATTGAACAGAGAATCATCATACAATACATTAATGAATAGCAGAATCAGATGAGTATCTACTTTAAATATAGTGATTATGTTGTTATAATATTTTAGTGCAAGATGTATCTATATATTAGTTCACCTTCATTTATATCTTGCAAATATAGATGGACAGGTGGTTAACAACCATGGAAGAAAACAAACATTATCAAGTACTGTTGTATTATTACTACACAGACATTAAAGACCCTGAGGCATTGGCAGCAGAGCACCTTGAATTTTGTAAGGGACTTGATCTAAAAGGCCGGATTTTAATTGCGCACGAAGGGATTAATGGAACTGTGTCTGGTACTGTCGAAAGTACTGAAACGTACATGGAGGCAATGCAGAATGATCCGCTTTTCGAGGGGATTGTATTCAAGGTTGACCCTCATGACGGACACGCATTCAAGAAAATGCATTGTCGCTCACGCCCCGAGCTGGTCACGCTTCGTCTTGAAGACGACCACAATGCACGGGAACTTACAGGCGAGCATCTTGAGCCTAAGGCATTTTATGAAGCAATGCAAGATGAAAACACAGTTGTACTCGATACAAGAAACGACTATGAGTATGACATTGGGCATTTCCGCGGTGCCATTCGCCCAGATATCAAAAAATTCCGCGACCTCCCAGAATGGGTGCAAGAAAATCGTCACCTCATTGAAGGTAAACGTATTCTGACCTATTGCACAGGCGGTATCCGCTGTGAAAAATTTACTGGGTGGCTCATTAAAGAAGGCTTTGAGGATGTTGCTCAGCTACATGGCGGCATCGTCACTTACGGAAAAGATCCCGACGTGCAAGGCGAGCTATGGGACGGACAATGCTATGTATTTGATGAACGCCTTTCTGTACCCATTAACAGGAAGGAGCATGTCGTAGTCGGTGTCGATTACTTTGACGGCACACCGTGTGAACGGTATGTCAACTGTGCCAATCCTGAATGTAACAAGCAAATCCTTTGTTCCGAAGAAAATGAGCATAAATATATGCGCGGCTGCACACACGAATGCCGTGTAACCCCACGCAATATATATGTAAAAGAACATGGATTAACTGAAGCAGACATTAAAGAAAAACTGCGCGTCATTGAAGAAACAGATAAAGTTACGCAATAAAGTAAGAGCAGGAGGATCATCATCCGTTGATGATTCTCCTGCTTATTTGTGTTGTGCTTAGGGGTGCCTGTCACTCCCCGTATTATATCGTTTTATGTCGAATGACCAACCCTCTCCGACCATGTTCTTATTAGCCCATTCGTCGCTTTTCGTTGACGCAGTAGGGTTGAAGGTAGTTTCCCGATAACACGATTGATGGTATAATAAAATACAGTAAACTGACTTTTCATGAAGAGTGTGGTAGAACTGTCATCTTCAGTCATCTTCATTGGAACACTCCAGAGCGGTGCTTGCCAACGGACATTATTCGTGCCCGAACGCTTATGTTAGCATTTAGGATCTTAATAGCTGTCATTACCATAAAATGAACCCCTCCTTTGCGTTTAAGAAGCGCAGAGGGATTATTTTTGCTTAAAGCTGTCTGGCCTCTTTTATGAGATTAGATTTATTGGTCATCGAGACCGCTCCATGTACTAGCATGGGCGGTCTTTATGATTATAAGCCATTATCATTTTTTCACGGTAAGTACCGAGAGAATTATGTTTTTTGTACATATAAGGTAACGGCGTCATTCCACCACTTCCCTAACGGTTTATCAATTTAAGTGGGCTGATACCATAGCTTAAACATTTTCAGCATTCGAAAGTGAGTTGTTTTGATTGGTCTCTGAAAAAGTAAGATTTTGGATTTTAATAGGGATTGTCGGAATATCGGGGTTCTCCCAAGGCATGCTGATGCCGACGATCGCCATTATTTTTGAACATGCGGGCATTAGTTCATCGGTGAACGGACTTCATGCGACTGCATTATATATTGGTATACTCATCGCTTCACCTTTCATGGAAAAACCGATGATGAAAATGGGCTATAAACCGTTTATCGTTCTTGGAGGTATATTAGTATTTCTATCCCTTTTTTCATTTACGCTATGGGATTCGCTCATTTTTTGGTTCATACTCCGTCTTTTAATTGGCATCGGTGATCAAATGCTGCACTTCGGAACACAAACATGGATTACTACGACCGTTTCTGAAAAAACCCGTGGCAGAAGTGTCGCATTGTACGGTCTTTCATTCGGTCTAGGATTTGCCATGGGCCCTTTACTGACAAGACTTGTCGAGATTAATGAGGAATTACCATTTATGGTATCAGCTCTTCTCAGTATGATGATGTGGCTGCTCATCTTCTTAGTAAGAAATGAAAAACCGAACATGGAAGAAGACGCCTTCAAGTCAGTCAGCTCTATGAAAAGAATTACAAAGACGTTAAAAGTCGCCTGGGTTGCGATGCTGCCAGGATTTGCATATGGCATTCTCGAAGCAACGTTACACGGTATATTCCCTGTGTACGGTCTCAGGGTCGGGCATGATGTCAATGCGCTTTCTCTTATTATTCCGTTGTTCGCGCTTGGAAGTGTTATCACACAATTACCGCTCGGAGCTTTGAGCGACAAGCTGGGACGTAGAAAAGTGTTGATTTTTGTCTTTTTGACCGGCATCATCTGTTTCACACTAGCCGGTATGCTGGAAGACTCGGCTGTTGCACTATATATATTGTTTGCAATTTCCGGCATGGCCGTCGGTTCTACATTTTCACTTGGAATCGCCTATATGACGGATCTACTGCCTGCAACGCTGCTTCCCGCTGGCAATATTCTAGTAGGTGTCTGGTTTAGCCTCGGCAGTATTTTTGGTCCTTTTCTAGGAGGATTGTTTATTGAGGCATTCCCGCACGTATCGTTGTTCTACTTAATCGTAGCAATGCTGACGGTCGTGCTCATCATTCTACTTATAAACAAAGAAAAGCATTTGAGTCGAATTTGAGGGGGCGGTCACTTCCTAAAATTTGTCGAACCCCTTCCCAGAGCCTAATCACCTTTATGGGCATATACGTTGACATTAAATTCCTGTTTAGGTAGCTTGAAATTAAAAGGGGAGTGATAGCAGTGAATGTTCATGATTTTTCAGTAAAGCAGATGGATGGAACCGAAAAGTCTCTCGCTGATTATAAAGGGGACGTTTTGCTTATTGTGAACACAGCAAGTAAATGTGGCTTTACACCGCAATTTGAGGGGCTTGAAAGTCTTTATCACGACTATAAAGACCGCGGCTTTGTTGTACTCGGTTTTCCATGTAATCAATTCGCCAAGCAGGATCCTGGTTCTGATCAAGAGATTGCGGATTTTTGCCAGGTTAACTACGGTGTATCCTTCCCCATGTTTAGTAAGATAGATGTGAAGGGTGATAATGCCGATCCACTATTCAAATATTTAACAAATGAAGCAAAAGGCGTTCTGACAAAGCAAGTCAAATGGAATTTCACCAAATTTCTCGTTGATCGGGAAGGAAATGTCATTGATCGCTATGCACCAAAAACAAAGCCTGAACAACTAAAAGAGGATATTGAAAAAGTTTTATAATATGCTTTAGACGCGTGTCCGCATTCCTTGAAAATCCTTCGACAAAATTCAAGAAATACCAGGGGAGTGACTGGCACCGCAAAACAAAATGAGCGCTTCAAATGAAGCGCTCATTTTTCTTGTTCTATTTTTAGTATGCGCGTGCCCAGTAGACCATGTCTTTGGCTTCTTTGCCGCAGCAGACGCATGTGTCAGCAACTTTATCTTGTTCAAATGGGATACAACGTGATGTTGCCCCTGTGTCTTGTTTGATTTGCTCCTCACACGCTTCGTCGCCACACCACATCGCCTTAATAAAGCCACCTTTTTCTTCAAGCGTCTGTTTAAATGCGTCATATGTCTTCGCAACAGACGTTTTTTCAGCGCGATGCGCAACAGCTTGATCGTATAAGTTTTGTTGAACCTCTTCTAATAGCTCTGGCAATCTTGTTTTAACATCGCTCATTGCTACGAATTCTTTTTCCCCTGTGTCGCGACGTGCTAAGACGACTTGGTCTTTTTCAATGTCCTTTGGTCCGAGTTCAATACGGACAGGCACACCTTTCATTTCATACTCATTAAACTTCCAGCCTGGCATTTTATCGCTCGCGTCAATATCAACACGGACAAGATCCTTGAGCTCATCACGCAAATGATACGCATGATCAAGCACACCTTCTTTATGCTGTGCAATCGGTACAATCATCGCTTGAATTGGTGCGATACGTGGTGGAATAACGAGTCCACGGTTGTCGCCGTGTACCATAATTAAGCCACCGAGAATACGTGTGGACATGCCCCATGACGTTTGATGTACTGGTGTTTGATCACCATTTTCATCAAGATATCGAATATCAAATGCTTCGGCAAACCCTGTACCAAAATAGTGAGACGTGCCTGATTGTAGTGCACGACCATCATGCATTAAAGCTTCAATCGTTAACGTATATTCTGCACCGGCAAACTTTTCACTTTCCGTTTTACGTCCTTTAATGACCGGAATGGCGAGATAGTTTTCACACACATCCGTATAAACATCGAGCATTTGGCGTGTCTCTTGCTCGGCTTCATCGCCTGTTGCGTGGCATGTGTGCCCTTCCTGCCAATGAAATTCTAGTGAGCGTAAAAATGGGCGGGTCGTTTTTTCCCAACGCACAACGTTGCTCCACTGATTGTATAGCATTGGCAAGTCACGATATGAGTGAATGTTTTTCGAATAGTATTCAGCGAAAAGAACTTCAGACGTTGGGCGGACACAAATCCGTTCAGCCAGTTCTTCCTCACCACCGTGTGTTACCCAAGCCACTTCTGGTGCAAAGCCTTCAATATGGTCTTTTTCCTTTTGGAGCATGCTTTCTGGAATAAATAATGGGAAAGATACGTTTGAGTGTCCCGTTTCCTTAAATTGACGATCGAGTTCATCGCGAACATTTTCCCAAATGGCAAACCCGTATGGTTTAATGATCATTGTTCCACGGACAGGGCCGTAGTCTACAAGCTCAGCCTGCTTGACAACATCCGTATACCACTGGGCGAAATCGTCCTCCATTGCCGTTACTTTTTCTACAAATTGCTTGTTCTTTTTACTCACTGTATACACCTCTCTATAATGATTTAAGTTACATCGACTTGCTCAAGAATATGGAATAAAGACTGTCTTTACATAGTCTGCTCCTTCAAATCAATATCCTTTCAGAACAGCCTAAAATAAAACACAAAAAATCCTCCATCCAAAAAGGGACCGAGGTTTGTTGGTGGTACCACCCTTGTTTGCAGATACGTCCCCAAAATTGGGCAGACGTCTCCTGCACACTTAGTATGATAACGGTCATGAACCGCGCACGTTTTTCGGGTTTCCCTTTCCAACGGCGAACTCAAGAGGTGGGTTCCAATCATGTCTTTAGAAATTCACACCAGCCATTTCCTCTCTTTAAAAGACAATAAAATTGTACTAATCCTCATCATCGTTTCTCAATATAGTCTAAATATAAATGGTTCATTACGTAAAGTCAAGCCGGGATGAGTACGCACCTATACGTGTTCTCACCCCGGCAATACCTTTGTCAATTTAAAGCAGAACTGGGACAAAAGAGGTTTATCAAATGAAAATCCGTACAATACGACCGCTCCGAAAATATAGATCGCGACCGAACTTAATCGGCGATACCGCCGATTTCGAGGGCGTTCTCGCCGATTACGAGGGCGATCCCGCCGATTCCAAGGGCGTTCTCGCCTAGGCCTCTCCTCCCGCCGGAGTCTTCGTATATTTCCGGAGCTAATGTTGAGCATTGTTCGTCTTTTAAATTTAACTTTAAGTTTTGTCCCAGTCTCTTGTTAAACGACTTTACCACCCAATGTCGCTTCAAAATGTCCGAGTGCCCATTCATGTCCGGCCATGTTAAAGCTTGCGACACCTTTTTTATGAACGACGATGTCAAAGCCCTTATTGTACGCATCAATTGCTGTATGCAAGATACAAATGTCTGTACACACTCCAACTAAATGCAATTCCGTAATGCCTCTTTCGCGTAGCTTAAGCTCCAAATCAGTTCCGACAAATGCGCTATAACGTGTTTTATCAAAATAATGAACATGACTTGCATGCTTATGTTTTTCATAGACGTCCGCTAACTTCCCATACAGGTCGCGACCACGTGTCCCAATAATATTATGCGGCGGAAACAGCTTTGATTCTGGATGCAATTGATCTTCATTCATGTGGGCATCTATCGCAAAAAATACGTCATCACCAGCTTCAATGAACGACTCAGTAATGGCAACAATGTTATCTTCTAAAGCTTGACCTGGTACACCACATGTCAATTTACCATCTGTTGCTACAAAATCATATGTGTAATCAATGTTTAACAAGGCACGTTTTCCCATTATTTCACCCTCCACATTTTTGTTGGCCTTCCCCTACAACCAAACAGCTCCTTAACGGGTAACTGTAGCCACCTTGATGTCATGCTTTGTCCCAAAACGACGTCTCGCCGCATGATAAGTTGGCCCGACTTTATCCGTATATGTAAAGCTATGATCAATGGCAGCTGTGATGTATTCCTTTGCCAAGCCTACAGCTGATACAACAGATTTACCTTTCGCGATATAAGCTGTAATTGCTGCCGAATAGCTACATCCAGCGCCGCTCGTATTCATCGTATCAATACGAGGCGCTTCAAACGTCGTCATCTGCTCGCCATCATAGAGAACGTCAACTGCCGGTCCAGAGAGCCTACCACCTTTAACAAGTACATAATCAGGCCCTAAGCGATGAAGGTCAACTGCAGCGGTTTTCAAGTCATCAACTGTTTCAAGCTTTCGGCCACCAAGCAAGAGAGACGCTTCTGGCATATTCGGTGTAATGACCTTAGCAAGCGGTAATAACGTATCGATCAATGCATCAATTGCATCATCAGCCAGCAGCTTAGAATCGAGCTTTCCGACCATAACCGGATCGACAACAATATCTTGAATACCTGATTGCTTTAACATAACAGCTGTCTTTTCAATAACATCCTTTGAAAATAACATACCTGTTTTCATACTATCGACACCGACTTGATTCATTGCTGTGGCAAACTGTGCTTCAATCGCTTCCCATGTTTGCGGATGAACATTTTTATGCGTCTTCGGATGACGACCAACAATCGCTGTAATAACGCTCATCCCATATACGTCAAGCTCCTGAAATGTTTTCAAATCTGCTTGAATACCGGCACTTCCACCTGAAGCGGCTCCGGCAATTGTAAGTACACGTGCTGGTTTCATAACAACATGCTTCCCTTCTCAAAATGTCAATAACGTGCAGTCTCTTTAAAATATGATACCGATCACAAAGGCGGCAATCATAACGAGCTGAATGAATGCTTTGGCAAACGATCCACTTAAAAAACCGATTAAAGAACCGATTGAGGCTTTAAAGGCTTCTTCTACTGTCCGCTTTTGAACCATCTCAACGATCAGGACGGTTACAAACGGAACAACGAGAATACCGAATGGTGGGTATATAAATGATCCGACAATAACAGCCACCCCTGCAAGTCGTTCGCCCCACTTACTCCCGCCAAACTTTTTCACAAAAAAACTGTTCGCAATAATGTCTGCGACGATTAGAATGACTGTGAAAACAATCATAGCTGACCAAAATACCCAACCGAGCGCATCGCCATTCATTCCGAAATGATAAAGCAAAAACCCGACCCACAATAAAAGTACCGAGGGAATAACGGGGTAGAGCAACCCGACAAAGCTGAGTATAAACATCACAATTATGATCGCCCAAAATAACACTTCAACCATAGCCTTCACCTACCACTTGCATTCACTCAACGCCCTTCTTGAAGAAGCTCGCAATCTTTTTTTCTTCTTTATTGTATATCCGTAGAAAGTTTTCTCGGTGCATCACAACGCTTAGTGCGAGCATTATAAAAGCAGTGATGGCTGGAACCAAACCATACAGCACATACGTCCCAGTCACAAACGCTGCATACATAAACAAAACGCCGATGACTAAAAAACCAGAGCTGAGCGCAAACAATAATAAAACACCGATACTGACGAGGGCAAGCTGCCATTGTAGCGCCAGTAAAATACCGACCATCGACGCTGTCCCTTTTCCGCCTTTAAAACGCATTGTAAAAGGAAAATTATGTCCGAGAACAATTGCTAAAGCACCTAAATACACAAAAACAGGCTGCGTATCACTCCCAACACCTAGTTTAACCAATACAATCTTAATGAACACGACTGCAATAGTACCTTTTAAAATATCTATTAATGCAACAGCAATTCCATATTTCCACCCGAGTAACATCGTCGTATTTGATGCGCCGGCATTTTTTAGGCCTGTTCCCTTTATATCAATATTTTTCAGCTTGCCAATTAATTGAGATCCATGCATACTGCCGAACACATAGCCTATTACGACAGAGAGTAATAGATTCATGACATATCACCTCACTTTTGGTTATGTATCTGATTCTTCATCCTCTGGCAGCGGATCGATCGTATGTTTATAGGCGTACCCCTTTGATATTGTGATTAGAGATAAGACGAGTACAGAAATCGTTATCACAGCAATCATAATATAAATGCCCAATGATTCTACACCTCCATCTGCTTATAGGTAATCTCCTATTCATTAACCACATTTTAACATGTTGTTCTATTAACGGTCGACACGGACATGTCTTTTACCATTTTAATATGAATGCCCAATCATATTTTAGGCTTTTTTAGAGTATACGGTAGCAAATCGAATGATCTAACAGGAAATTTTTGTATAGATCAGTCATATAACGCATACATGATTATATGAGTCTTTAATTCAAATTATCTAAATTTATAACGTTTGAATGACTTTTTATATATCGCTAGTATTATAGTATGACTGTTTGGGACGCGGTGTCGCATCTTTTGGCGGGACATGCAAGCACTCAAACAAGTTGCTCAAAAAAAGAGGGAGGTCATGTTAAAAACATGAAGAAGTTATTACTGACTTCAGTATTAGGGTTATTACTCATTGCACTTGCTGCATGTGGATCAAATGATGATACGAGCGGTGATGGTGATTCAGGTAAATTAGCTGAGCTTAAAGAAGCAGGCACAGTTAAAATTGGCTTTGCTGATGAAAAACCATATGCCTACGAAGAAGATGGTGAATTAAAAGGGGCAGCGGTTGATATCGCTAAGGCGGTATTCAAAGAACTCGGCGTTGAAGAAGTCGAGGGACATCTGTCAGAATGGGACAATTTAATCTCAGGCTTGAATGCAGAGAAATTCGATGTGATCACAGCTGGTATGGCCATTAAGCCGGACCGCTGCGAAAACGTTGCCTTTGGTGAGCCTGAAATGAAATACGGTGAAGGCATGATCGTTGAAAAAGGCAATCCACTTAACTTAACGAGCTATAAAGATATTGCCGACAATCCAGATGTAACAGTTGCCATTATGTCTGGAGCTACAGAGATTGATTATGTTCAAACAGAAGGCGTCAGCGAGGACCAAATCCTAGCAGTTCCAGACATTCCAGCGAGCTTTTCCGCCGTTTCATCCGGACGCGCTGACGTGACAACTGGTACAGAAATGACTGTTAAAATGGCGCTCGAATCTGCAGAAAATGATGACTTGGAATTCGTCTCAGACTTCGAACAGCCGAACATTGAAGGTGTGCCAAGCTATGGTGCTGCTGCGTTCAACCAAAAGCATACTGACTTAGTCGAAGCTTATAACGAAAAGCTAAAGGAGCTTAAAGAAGACGGTACTGTCGGGGAATTACTCGAAGCAAACTACTTTAGCGCAGAGGGGAACTCTGTTGATCCAAGCATTACGACTGAATCTGTTTGTAGCGGCGACGTATACAAGGATTAAAAGGTATCAATTAGATTCTATTTGACACATAACATTTGACACCATAGGGTCTGGCTCCCATAGCCGGGAGGCAGACCTTATTGACTTTAGAAAGGGTGATCAGCATTAATGCACTAATCGAAATTTTTCCCACCCTGTTTCAAGGGGTAAAAATCACCATACTTGTTCTTCTTGGTTCCATTGTTGTAGGCTACTTCTTGGCGTTCATTGCCGGTTTTTGCCTACTTTCAAACAATATTATTCTCCGCACGCTTACCAGGTTTTACGTTGAAATATTCCGTGGCACCTCGCTTATCGTTCAATTGTTCTGGTTATATTATGCGCTCCCCATGTTATTTAATATTGACTTGGGCAGTAACTATTTAGCGGGTGTCCTAGCCATCTCTCTCAACTATGGTGCGTATATGTCAGAAGTTGTTAGAGGCTCAATCGTAGCTGTCGCACAAGGGCAACGCGAAGCTGCTACGGCGTTAAATATGTCGCGTTTTCAGCGTATGCGACTCGTCATCTTTCCACAGGCCGTTAGAATGATGCTGCCCGAATTTGGCAACTATTTAATTCAAATGGTTAAAGCGACGTCACTCGTCTCTTTAATTGGTATGAAAGACATCTTATATTACGGAGATCGCTTTCGATTCAGTGAAATTTCAATGACACCGATTGTGTTATTTCTCGCGCTTGTATTTTACTTTATCATTGCGTTGCCACTCATCTTCCTGACACGCAAAATGGAAGACATCTCTAAGAAAGGGGTGGCCAGCTAATGAATTGGAATAATGATTTGTTCTTTCAAGCGTTACCATTTATTTCAAAGGGCATATGGATCACACTATCGCTCACGATCGTCTGTTATGTTTTTGCCCTCATCTTCGGCTTCGTTTGGACGTTTTTAAAACGAATTCCTAATAAAGCAATCAATTGGGTCGTCACATGGACGATGGAGTTTATTCGCTCAACACCACCACTCGTTCAGTTATATTTTATCTTTTATGCTTGGCCAGAGGTTCCTTATGTCGGCATGACACTCAGTCCGTTTACGAGTGCGGTCATCGGCTTAGGAATTCACTTCAGCACGTACATTAGCGAAGTGTATCGTTCAGGAATTGAATCTGTTGATAAAGGACAATGGGAGGCATCAACCGCTCTTAACTTTACAACAAAGCAAAAATGGACAAAAATCATTTTGCCACAAGCTATCAGACCAACAATACCGATGCTTGGTAACTATCTAATCATCTTATTTAAGGAAGTTCCATTAGCAGCGACTATTGGTGTTGTCGGTATTCTTCATCTCGCAGGCGACTTTGGATCCCAGCACTTTAGGAACATTGAAGCTTATACCGTTGTAGCCCTTTTGTTCCTACTGATGAGCTATCCGTCAGCACTGCTCGTTAATAAGCTTGAGAAGAAAATGAATATGAAATTTGATAAAAAAGCTACGAATGGAAGCAAGACACTTAATGACTCGGAAGGAGCTGTTTCTTAATGGTAGATACAGTTACAAGCGAAGAACAAACAGCCAATGTCAACAAAGGCTTAGACCCAATCGTCAAATACGAAAATGTCCATAAATCCTTTGGGGATGTTGATGTTTTAAAAGGGATCAATCTCGACATTCTTCCTGGTGAAAAAGTTGCGGTTATTGGACCAAGTGGCTCCGGTAAAACGACAATCATTCGAATGCTCATGACACTTGAAGAGCCAACATCAGGACATATTATCGTTGATGGTAAAAATTTATGGGAAATGGAGAAAAATGGTGAGCTCGTTCCAGCAAATGAAAAGCATCTGCGGCAGGTTCGCGGTGATATTGGCATGGTCTTCCAGCACTTTAACCTGTTTCCACACATGACGATTTTAGAGAACTGTATGACCGCACCCACCCATGTGAAAAAAATGAGTAAAAAGGAAGCAAAGGAACAGTCGATTCAGATGCTTGAAAAAGTTGGACTCGGTGATAAGCTCGACAACTATCCCAATCAGTTATCTGGTGGACAAAAACAGCGTGTCGCAATGGCACGTGCACTCGTTATGCGACCAAAAGTCATGTTATTTGATGAAGTGACATCAGCACTTGATCCAGAGCTTGTCGGTGAAGTGCTTGAAGTCATTCGTGATATTGCCAATGAAGGTGAAATGGCTATGGTTCTTGTAACGCACGAGATGGAATTTGCCATTGACGTCGCTGATCGTGTGCTTTTTCTTGATGAAGGTGTTATCGCTGAAGAAGGGCCACCGAGCGAAGTGATTCAAAATCCTAAAAATGAACGACTACAAACATTCCTGCATCGTTTTCTTGGATAAAGACGTGAAAAAAGTCCGGCACATTTCAAGTGTCGGACCTTTTCTTTAAAGAGGACTATCATCAAAAGCGTACATGACAGTACATATCACTTTATCGGATCTTCTCCAATGATTTTAACTTCTCGCTCAAGCTTTACGCCGAATTTTTCCAAGACGGTTTTCTGAACGTGTTCTATTAAGCCAATATATTCTTCGGCCGTCGCACCGTTTTTGTTCACGATAAAGCCAGCATGCTTCGTACTCACTTCAGCTCCACCGATTTGTTGGCCCTGCAGCTCACTGTCTTGAATAAGCTTGCCTGCAAAATAACCTGGTGGGCGTTTGAACACACTGCCACACGATGGGTATTCTAACGGCTGCTTGGATTCTCGTTTATATGTTAAATCATCCATAATTGCTTTTATATCCTCATATTTACCAGGCTCTAAAGCAAATGTTGCTTTCAGTACAATGTAGCCTTTTTCAGGTATGTTACTCGTACGATAGGATAAATCAAGTTCTTCAGGAGACAACGTTAAGAGGTTGCCATCGCGATCAACAACGACTGCTTCCTGAAGCACATCCTTAACCTCTCCACCGTATGCGCCAGCATTCATAAATAGCGCTCCGCCTATAGAACCAGGAATACCACAAGCAAATTCCAATCCAGAAAGGGAATGTGCCAGCGCTTCCTGTGACACATCAATAATACGGGCACCACTTTGAGCGGTGATGGTTGTCCCTGTTGTCCGGATATCCGCTAATTGGCCAAGATACAAGACAATCCCACGAATACCGCCGTCTTTTATAATGAGATTAGACCCATTGCCTAATAATGTAAATGGCACGTTGCTCCGTTTGGCAAACTTAACAATTGCTTGAACCTGCTCATACGAATCTGGTGTCACAAAATAATCTGCATGGCCACCTAGTCTTGTATATGTATGGTTCTTTAACGGTTTATTGGCAACAACATTGTGCTCACCTATCAATTGAACCAATTCTTCATATATTAATGGATCTACCATATTAATCAGTCCTTTACAGTTTTCAAACATAAATCCACTTTTATATTATAGCACGGCACGTCGTATCACACGTTACAAAAATGTTATGAATCATGATCATTTTATGCAATGTATGTAGTGCTGTTACAAAAACACCACACACGACATTTCCGATTGTCATGTGTGGCTGGCTTTTTAATCGTGACTGGCGCTTGCTGAGTGCATGAGCATTGCATGAGCATGGGCAGCAAGCGATATGCGTGCGCTTTGTGATATATGCGGCGCGTTTGCGATTTATGCGTGCGCTTTGCGCTATATGCGGCGCGTTTGCGATTTATGCGTGCGCTTTGTGATATATGCGGCGCGTTTGCGACTTATGCGTGCGCTTTGCGATTTATGCGGCGCGTTCGCGAGTTATGCGTGTGCTTTGCGTTTTATGCGGCGCGTTTGCGATTTATGCGTGCGCTTTGCGATATATGCGGCGCGTTTGCGATTTATGCGTGCGCTTTGCGTTTTATGCGGCTGGGTGCTTTAATGTGCCAACGTGTCAGAAAAACGTCTATAGTTTAAATCAACACTTCAATCTCTGCATCTTCCTTCAATACATTGACGCGTTCTTGGACTTTGCTTTGCTCTTTTTGACTTTTCAAGCCTTCTTTGATCTGATTACGGACGTCCTCTAATTTTGGTATGTTCTCGCCGTCCTGTTCTTCAAACTGCTGGTCATAAAACGCTTTGATCTCTTCATCCGTCACATTGACATCAAACTGATCATCAATATATTTTTCTCGCAATAGATCCCCTGTCATTTGCTCTTTAAATGCCTCTTCTGACAGCTGGAACCGATCTAGGACTGCTTGGAATTGATCGGCGTTTTTCTCTTTGTATGTTTTAAGCTCTTCTTCGGCTTCTTCTTCAGTTACTTTTATCCCGAGCTTCGATGCGTCTTGGTTGATCAACTCTTGCTGAGTGAGCAGCTCGATGGTTAATTCTTTCAGTTGCGCTGTATCGGTTATGTTTGCCCCGTACAACGTTTTGACTTGAACATAAACTGCGTTGTATGCTTTACCTTTAATTTCAGTCCCATTTATTGTTAGAACGGTCTTTGACGCGTCCACTTTTTCTTCATCACTTATTTCAACTGGTGCATTGGCTTCCGATCCATTATCTTTATCTGCATGATCCTGCTCCGCTTCATCATTGTCACTGCATGCTGCGAGTACTAGAAACATCATTGAAAGCAAGATTAAAACCGTCCATTTCTTCATAAACCGTAAACCTCATTTCATTGTATTGTTCTTTCATTCAAACATAGTTACGGTTTAAAAATCAAGTCACATATGCTGGACATGCAACGGTATGAATCAACAAAATGAAAAGCAGCCCATATCAATGGACTGCTTATACACTGTTTATTCATAGCTTGCTGCTATTTCATCGACCATTTGCTGGACGGATTGAAGTCCTCCGCCTGCCAAATACCATACGTCGGCGCTTAAGTAGTAAATTTGGTCTTCTTTAAATGCGGTTGTGTTTTTGACGAGCTTATTTTCCACGATTTGCTCGGCTGATGAGCCATCATTTATTGCAGCACTGCGATCAATCACATACAGCTTATCTGGATTTTGCTCCATCACATATTCGAATGATACGTTCATGCCGTGCGTCGATGCGTCAATGTTTTCATCAGAAGCTGGGACACCGAATACATCATGAATGAGTCCAAAACGAGAGTTCGGCCCATATGCACTAATCTTATCGTCATTCGCTAAAATGATTAAGCCTTTTTTGTCAGCTGCTTGTGCCTTTTTATTCAATTCTTCAACAGAGGCGTCAATGCTTGCCAATGCTTCTTCAATATCCGCTTCTCTATCAAAAATCTTGCCAAGTGTGTGCATATTTTCCTTGAATGAGTCTATATAACGCGTTGCATCAACACCGAGAAATACAGTTGGCGCCAATTCGCTTAACTGGTCATATGATGCTGATGCACGTCCAGAAATAATAATCAGATCGGGATCAATTTCAGCTAGCTTTTCAAAATCTGGTTCGTGCAAACTACCAACATTGGCATAATCATCGCTCTCATATTTATTCAAGTATCCAGGAATGACTGATTTCGGTAAACCAACAACGTCAATATCTAGCTGATCAAGTGCATCAAGAATACCTAAGTCAAATACAACGACTTTTTCTGGATTAACTTCAACTTCTGTTTCGCCTAGCTCATGTTCAACCGTAATCGTTGAAGCTGTTTCTTCAGAACTTCCATTGTTCGCTCCTGACGTGTCATTTCCTTCAGCCTCGTCATTATTTCCACTGTCCCCGCAAGCTGCGGCAAACATCGCTAACCCAATTAATAAAACAAGCATTATAAACTTCTTCATTTATGAAAACTCCTTTGTATAGAAATATATATCATCACTGGTGCTACGGAGAGTTGTACGAATCGTCATCTATTTAAACGTCGATTATCGTTATGAGCGTTGATTAAAAGAGTCATTCACCTCCTACATAGCGTCTTAACGATAGAATGATCTAATTTACCTTATCGAAAAAATAGGGTACACTAATCTGTGAGAGGTTCCCTTGTAATGGAATGAGCTGTGCGGCTATGACCATTGCATGTGGGACCTTTTTTATATCCGATTCGACACCCGTATACAACCAGGATTTAAAAATAAACACAAATGCGTTTGTCATCGACATGTTTAATATCAATATCCATGTCATAAATGTCTTTTAAAACACATTGATCAATCACATCACATGCCCGACCTTGCTTCACAACTTTGCCATCCTTTAGTGCGACGATATTATCTGAGTAACAGGAAGCAAAATTAATATCGTGAATGACGATGATCACGGTTTTTCCCAGCTCATCGACAAGGCGGCGCAATGTCTTCATAATTTGTACAGAATGCCGCATATCAAGGTTATTGAGCGGTTCATCCAGCATGATGTATTCCGTATCTTGAGCGATGACCATCGCAATATGAGCCCGTTGCCGCTGACCACCACTTAACTCATCGATATATTTATCAGCCATATCCTCAAGCTCCATATAGTGAATTGCTTCATCTACCTTCATTTCATCCTCTGCAGTTAATTTCCCTTGTGAGTAAGGAAAGCGTCCGAATGATACGAGCTCGCGTACCGTTAATTTAAGATTGATGGCATTAGACTGTTTTAAAATGGATATCTTCTTAGCAAGTTCATTGTTCTTCGTCTTCATAATGTCTTGACCATCAATCGATATGTCACCATTGTCCTTCGAAATGAGTCGACTAACCATTGAAATTAACGTACTTTTTCCCGCACCGTTCGGACCAATAAACGAGGTAATCGTTCCTTTTTCAATTGACACAGATACATCTTCTATTACTTTTTTGTCATTGTACGACTTGAACACGTTTCTGATGTTTACCATGCTTTATTCTCCTTTAACAAAAGATATATAAAGTAGATTCCGCCAACAAAGTTAATAATGACACTGATCGTCGTTTGGAATGTAAATATTTTTTCGACGATAAACTGGCCACCAAGAAGGGCAATGATGCTGATTAATACGGATCCGAGAATTAAATACATGTGACGATATGTTTTCAAAAATTCATATGCTACATTAACTACGAGCAATCCAAGGAATGTAATCGGTCCTATCAGTGCCGTTGCAATTGAAATCAGAACTGCTACGACAATTAAAAGATGCTTAACAACTTTGTCATAAGGTACACCTAGATTAATCGCTTGATCACGACCGAGCTGCATCACATCAAGGTATTTATAATACTTGAGAAAATAAAGTATCATCAGCGCAATAAGACCGATGGATAAATAAACGAGATCCGAATTAACGTTATTAATACTGGCAAACATCCGGTCCTGAGCAACCATAAATTCATTCGGATCGATTAACACTTGCATGAATGACGTAAAGCTATTAAAAAACGTACCGAGAATGATCCCAATTAAAAGTAAAAAGTAAACGTTGTTGCCCTCACCACGAAAAAGAAATTGATAGAGTAATAGCGAGAAAACAACCATAATACCAATCGACAATAAGTAATTGATTTGGCTATTCATCATTACGAGCGAGCGTGAGCCGAATACAAAGATCACAACGGTCTGAATCAGTAAATAAAGCGAATCAAGTCCGAGTACACTAGGCGTCAAAATTCTATTGTTCGTAATCGTCATAAAGACGGTCGTTGCAAACGCGATCGCGCCACCTGTTAAAATAATTGCGATGACTTTTATGATGCGTCTCGGAAGTATGTAGCTTATATTGCCAGACAAATCATAGAAAACATATAAGAGCGCCAACAATGCTGCAACGACGGCTAAGACGATAACCTTTTTCTTATAGCCCATATTTCCGTCTCCTTATGAGTAAATACATGAATATGGCGCTTCCAATAACACCAACTGTTAAACTAATCGGAATCTCGTATGGATAAATCAAAACGCGACCGATAATGTCACATATCAGGACAAATATTGCACCAAGTAATGCTGTATGGATCAAGCTCTTCTTCAAATGATCGCCTTGATAAATGGTGACGATGTTAGGAATAATCAAGCCCAGAAACGGAATGACGCCTACTGTTAATACGACGGACGCGGTGATCAAGGCAACGATCATTAATCCGAGATTCACAACTTGTCGATAGTTTAATCCAAGATTTTTAGAGAAGTCTTCGCCCATGCCAGCAATCGTAAACTTATTAGCGTATAAGTAAGCAAAAATAAGAACCGGAATACTGATATACATCATTTCATAATTGCCACTCATAATCATTGAAAAATCGCCCTGCATCCACGATGACATATTTTGAATCAAGTCATTGCGATAGGCAAAAAACGTAGCGATAGAACTAATAATGTTTCCAAACATTAAGCCAACAAGCGGAATAAAGACGGCATCTTTGAATTTAATTTTTTCAAGGATTTTCATAAAGATGAATGTGCCTAATAACGCAAAGGCAAATGACACGATGATTTTTTGCAAAGGGCTTGCTGCTGTGAAAACCATCAATGATACGAGAACACCTAACCGTGCTGAATCCATCGTCCCTGCTGTTGTCGGGGAAACAAATTTATTATGAGACAGCTGCTGCATAATTAACCCCGATATGCTCATGCTCATGCCGGCAATGAGAATGCTTAAAAGCCTCGGAATTCGACTGACCAGTAGTATTTCCAGTTGTATATCCGTTAAATGGAAGATATCCAGTGGCGATACGTTGGACACACCTATGAAAATTGAAACAACTGATAATATGAAAAGTAAAGGGACCAAGTATCGCAATTTCATAGACTGCCAACCATCCTTAGCTTATTTTTAATGATTATTAATAGAAAAGCCTTCTAATTAATAATGATATTCATTATCAATTAGCTTCAGAGTAAAGTATAGCACACCAAAATAACCCCTGCAATATACAAAGGGTATTTAAGTGGAAAAACTTGTGAACAGTGAGAATGGCGTAGGAAATGAATGAGTGGTGTGATGCGGAAATCGATGAAATTAACATTTGAGAGTCACAAGTTTACACCTGAACTGCTCCGAACAAATTCTCCATAACAAAAACCAGCATCCATAAGGCTGTCACCACCCTTATGGAATGCTGGTCTTTTGCAAGGTATATCACATTATTCATTATCGTTCATATCGACTTCGCAGCTATCTCCTGTACAGTATGAAGTCTTTGAGGATTTAGGGTTTAAGGTATTGAGAACAGGTCGATCTCGCTCCTCCTGCCAAACTGTTTCTAACACTTCTGTAAATGCTTCCTGAGGTTGAGCACCAGATACAGCGTATTTTTCATTGAAGACGAAAAACGGGACACCTTCAACACCCATTTCTCGGGCGGTCAACTGATCTGCACGTACTTTCGGTGTGTACTTTTCAGACTGCAGCATATCCAAGACAGCAGCTTCATCCAAACCGACTTCTTTTGCGAGCCTTGCCAACGTGTTATGGTCACTGATCAGTTCTGATTCTATAAAATAAGCTCTTAGTATGCGCTCAGTCATTTCACGACCTTTGCCATGTGATTCTGCAAATTTAGCTAAGCGATGGGCATCAAACGTGTTAACAGGCTTCATGTCATCGAAATGATAGGTTAAACCAACCTCCTTCGCTTGAGCACCGATCTGTTCATTCATGGCTTTCGCCTGCTCAACAGGTATATGATACTTTTCAGCCAAGGCTTCATGAATGTTTTTATCGGTTACGGTTTTTGATTCAGGGGCTAATTCGTAGCTTTTATATTCAATGTGAACATGATCTCGATGTGGAAAAGCCTCTAATGCCTGTTCAAGACGACGTTTGCCAATATAACAAAATGGACAAACAAAGTCGGACCAAACTTCTATTTTCATTTATAAGCACCTCATTTCTGTTTGCTATTTTAGCACAGACCTGGGCTCTATAATAGCATTGTGCTCACATGTGAAATAACGATTCATTCGCTTGGTTTTACAACGTTTATCGCTTCACAATGTTGGATTAAAATATGTCTTTAAACATGGAAAAGGAGCTGATGCAATATCAGCTCCTTTTCCCTACATTTAAACTGGACTACGATCTTCTATTGGTAAAGACCCTCTCTTTAATAAGAGGTTCTTTAAATGCAATCATCTATTTTCCCAATAATGATGTGCCCATAATTTCTACACGCTGTGTGTTTTTCAGATCCTCAAGCGTGCGCGCACCGATGCCGAACATTGTCATTTTTAACTCGAACTCAATTTGCTCCATCACTTGGATAACAGCCTCATCTGATTTGGTGGCAGCCTCTAAAAGCGAACGCGCAAAACCGACAATATCCGCTCCGATCGTGATGGCTTTCGCTGCATCAACACCCGTTTTCATACCACCACTGGCAACAACCGGAACGCCATCAACATGTTTTTTTACCGACACAATGCAGTCCTTTGTTGGAATACCCCAGCCGTTGAACGCTTCAGCAGCAGCTTTTCGTAATGGGTCTTGAGAACGTAATTTTTCCACCTGACTCCATGACGTCCCGCCGGCACCAGCAACATCAATGTACGCAATACCCGCATCATATAACTTTTGTGCAACCGTGCCATCAATGCCAAAACCGACTTCCTTAGCACCGACTGGCACATCAAGTGTACGGCAGATCTTTTCTATTTTCGGAAGGAGATCTGCAAAGTTCAAATCTCCTTCATCCTGAACGATCTCCTGCAGACTGTTCAAATGAAGAACGAGGGAATCAGCTCCCGTTTTATCAATGATCGTCTGACACTCATCGACGCCATAGCCATAATTCAACTGCACTGCTCCGAGATTGGCAATGAGCGGAACACTCGGTGCTAATTCTTTTACAGTGAAGGAATCCTTGTGCGCATCGCTTTCCACGAACGCACGTGTTGATCCAAGCGCCATTACCCAGCCTTTTTGCTCAGCTGCCTTAGCAAGGTTTTGATTAATCGTCGTCGCGAGCTCAGAGCCACCTGTCATTGAGCTGACGAGAAAAGGCGCCTTCAATTGCTTGCCGAGAAACGTCGTCCGCAAATCAATATCGGAAAAATTGATTTCTGGTAGTGCATTATGTATAAAGGAAATGCCTTCCAGACCAGTCGACTTATTAACCCCTTCAACATTTTCTGTTAGACATAGATGAATATGTTCTGTTTTTCGCTTGTTAATCTCTTGTACCATGCGCGCACATCCTTTTGCTTTTAATATGTAATATACGGTTATATACGGTTATTGAGTTGTTGTTATTTTGAAATTACTGAACGTCACAAAATAAACATCCGTAACTTTCATCATAACAAAAAGTTAACGGAATGTAATGGGAGATATGTGGAAAGATGTTAATATTTATTTAGAGGGGGAGAATGGTGTATGTGGGCCGCCGATTCAGACGCATGTTTCGCCGATTTATCCTCGGGACTTGCCGATTCGGGCGTGTGTTTCACCGATTTATCCTCAGTTGTGCCTGACCAATTCAAAAAAAGACTCACATCACATGCCATTTCATAATCATGGCATGTGATATGAGCGCTTGCTTTATAATAATCGTTAATAAGCTGTCCAGCCGCCATCAGCTGCAATGCTGACACCGTTGACGAAGCTTGAATCATCTGTTGCTAAAAATAGCGCTATCGTTGCAATTTCCTCAGACTGTCCATTTCGAGGATTGTTATTAACGCCACTCATGACGCGTCCCATGCCAAATTCATCTGGTGCATTAATCGACGTGCTGATATTCGTTTCTACTCCACCTGGAGCGATGGCGTTACAACGAATGCCATCCATTGCATACATAAACGCGACGTTTTTCGTAAATCCCGTCACAGCATGCTTGGACGCCGTATAAGCTGCCCCTGCTCTAGACCCGTTTAATGCACCTACAGAGGAGTTGTTGATAATAATGCCGCTTTTCTTTTCTAAAAAGATCGGTAGCACTTTTCGGGTTGTGCGCATGACTGACGTTAAATTGACGTTAATGATTCGGTCCCAATGCTCATCTGTAACGTTGCCTGCTGGAATAAAGTTATCCATAATACCAGCATTATTGACGAGAATGTCTACTGTTCCATAATGATCAACAGCTGTATCGATCATGTTTTGCACATCAGATTCCTTAGATACATCGGCTACAACAGCAATGGCTTCGCCGCCAGCCTGCTTAATCGCTTCCGTCACCTTATTGGCAGTTTCTTCATTGAGATCTGCCACAATGACATTAGCACCTTCCTTTGCGTACAATAACGCAATGGCTTCACCCATACCAGAGCCTGCACCTGTTACGACAGCAACCTTACCCTTTAATTTCATCAACAAGCACCTCCAAGTTTATTAGAAAGTGAACCTTACATGTACAGTATACATTTTTTACTTAATTTGCTCAATAATGAACATTTTTTCTCGTCACTTTTTTATTGAGCTAGGCAACATATAAAGTGCTCTTCAAAATGTCAGCTAACCCGAGTAATTTCCTGAAAACATTCCAGACACCTGGAACCCTCAATCCTTCAATCAGTGGGCGTTTTACAGCCCGTTAACTTGAGATAAAATGAACGCTCGCGATTAGGACATTCATATATGAAACTCAATTAACTTAAGTCTGAAGACCTGTTAACACAAGGAGGGATTCACTTAGATATGATAAAATCAAAACATAAATCAAAGCATAGGGAGGTACCACACATGAAGACACGCGCTCGCTCATTTGCAATGGACGCCCATAAAGGGCAAACGAGGAAAGGCAGCACCACCCCTTATATTACACATCCGATAAGAGTTGCTGAACGACTCGAAAAAGCAGGCGTATCTGATGAGCTTGTTTGTGCTGGATACTTACATGATGTTGTTGAGGATACACCCATCACAATGGAGGATATTCAAAAACAATTCGGAGTTCGAGTCGCACAAATCGTCAGCGCCCATACTGAGGATAAATCAAAATCATGGCAAGAACGTAAGCAGCACACCATTGAAACGGTCAAGGAAGCAGATTTGGACGTGAAATATTTGATCGTTGCGGATAAACTAGACAATTTAGTTGATCTAGAAGACAAAATAATGAGCCAAGGCGATGATGTGTGGCGACACTTCAATGCCGGGTTTGCTGATCAAAAATGGTATAACGAATCGATTGCTCACAATATGGAATTCGGAGTAGAACTAGAAGATATTCCTGACTTTTTCCAGGAATTCAAAGATGCAGTTGCGCGCATATTTGGGTAGTTGGTGGATGTGCTCAAAGTGCAAACGAGGGCAATAGACAGCATATTATTTGAAGAACAAGGTCTGGGCGATGCTTATGAAATCCTTGTAATTATAAGAGCAAGAAGGAAGTGAACAAGCTGGGGCACTTCCTTCTTGCTTTTGTATGTATGTGTATTGGATGAGGACTAAGGGACGAGTGGCTCGGGCTTGGATATGCGGCGTTCTTGGGGTTTATGCGGCTGCTGTGGACGATATGCGGCACTTTTTGGGTTTATGCGGTCCTTTCAGAGATTATGCGGCGCTTTTGCGATATGTGCGGCTCGGTCGTGATATATACGGTCAAAATTAAATTTATACGTTTCCTGTGGATGAACTAAAGGACTAAAATCAAATCATACAAATTACGCTTTCCAATGAGGGTAAGTTTATCATCTTCTGCTTTAATGGACGCTGTCATCAAGATACGGTTGCAAAGCTTTTCAACGATCACTCTGCTTGTGTCGATTAAACGCCTGCAACAAAGAGCGAATGAGTCCATTCCTATTTTGGCTTCTTAAATCCAAAGAAAAACTGGTAACACAACAATATTGTTGCAATAAGTGCTCCGCTTATGAGCAACCCTACCCTTTCATTTGAATGAAATAATGCGCCTGATATCGCCAGCACAATAAAACCAATGCCTAAATATGACGTAAAAGGATAGCCGAATGCTTTAAACGAATCCGGATGATTCGCATAGGTTGGATGTAATTTAATATGTGAGGCAAGGATAATACTCCAATTCAAAATTAGCATGATCCCTGCAGCTGTCGTTACATATTCATATACAGTGTCTGGCAGTAGAAACGACAACACAATAGATAGACCTAAAACAGCAGACGTTAAAAGCAGCGACTTTAACGCGACACCTCGGCTATTTTTCTCCTGGAGCCCTTTTGGTGCATCACCACCCTCTGATAACGACAGCATCACATGGCTGACTGAAAAAAACGCCCCGACCATCGTGGAAAATGCCGCACTTATAATGATTACATTAAACAGAGAATCTAAAAAAGGAATGTGAAAAGCAGATAATGCCGTCACAAACGGACTTTCATTTTCATTTATGAGTGTCCAGTCAGCCATTTCCAACACAAAGAAAATAGACAATAAATAGACCGAAACGAGCACAAGGATTAAACTAAATCCCGCCTTGGGAATATCATTCTTATTTTTTAATTCCGAAGACGCAACACCGACGACCGCTATCCCCCCAAAAGAGAAAAAGATAAAAATAAGGGCAGACCATAATCCCATCACACCATTTGGGAATAAATTGTGAGCTGTCACGTGAGCACTATTTACAACTTCCTTAGGCGTAATGACACCAAATAGAAATAATCCGCCAAAAACAATAAAAGCAACTAATGTAGATAGCTTCACAACTGCAAAGAGAGATTCTATTTTCCCGAAATCTTTAACGCCCAACACATTAATTCCTATCCCTAATAAAGCATAAATGATTGAAAACACCCATAACGGAATCGTTTCAAACCAAAATTGTGTAAACGTAGACAAAGCTATGATTTCACTAGACATAATCAGAATTCCTGACAACCAATACAACCAACCCGATGTAAAGCCTAGCCAATGTCCATAAGCCTTCCCGGCATACGTTCGGAAAGAACCTGTTTGTGGATCATTAACAGTCATTTCGGCCAATGCACTAAAAACAAACAGCGCGGTTACACCTGCAACCATATACCCTACCAGTATGGAAGGACCAGCAATTTTGATCGAAAGTCCAGTACCTAGAAAAAATCCTGCACCTATTATGGAGCCAATACCAATGAGCGACAGCTGCCACCACGTAATGTGTGCCGCTCCATTTTGCTTCTGTTTATGATGAACCGACTGTTTTAAAAGTGGATGATGTTTCATACAAGTACCCTCCTCCCCTTATTTATGTCCCTCCTTCCGATGACATAAACAAAATAACATTCGTTTTACATTCAACAAAAAAGAACAGTAGCATCCTTTCACTACTGTTCGAATGACCTTATTATATCGTGATATGTTTCAAGCATCCCACGGAACAAGCCATGCCACTATCTATAATTCATCTCGTTCGGTTCAATGCCTTTTCGTTCATTCCGATCAAGTTTCGCAATCTCATCAAGCTCGGAAACATCTAATTCAAAATCAAACACAGCAAAATTCTCTTCAATTCGCTTTGGCGTCACCGATTTTGGAATCACAATATTACCGTATTGCAGATGCCAACGGAGAATGACTTGAGCTGATGTCTTGCCATGGCGGTTGGCAATTTCGTGAACAACATCATCCTCAAGTACCGCGCCACCTGTCATCAATGGGCTATAGGCTTCCAAGTGAATATCGTGCTTGGCACAAAATTGTTTTAACGCTTTTTGCTGCAAATATGGATGACATTCAACCTGATTAACGACTGGAACGACCTCACATTCATCTAGTAAACGTTCTAAATGCTCGACATTAAAATTGCACACACCAATCGCTTTTACACGGCCATCCTGGTAAAGCTTCTCCAATGCTTGATACGTCTCAATATACTGATCATATTCAGGCGTCGGCCAATGCACCAAATACAAATCAACATAGTCGAGGCCTAGCCGCTCAAGACTGGCATCAAACGCTGCTAACGTTTCTTCGTAGCCATGGTCACTATTCCAAACTTTCGTCGTAATAAACAGTTCTTCACGAGGTACACCACTTTTAGCTAGCGCCCGTCCAACGCCCGCTTCATTGCCATAAACCTTCGCCGTATCGATCGAACGATACCCGACTTCAAGTGCCTTCGCAACAGCTGGCTCAGCTTTCGCATCCTCAACCTGCCAAACACCAAACCCGAGCTGTGGCATCTGTAAACCATTATTGAGTGTTACGTATTGCATCGAATCATCCTCCCCTAGGTTTCTTTCAGTTTAGCATACTCGCAAACATTGAAACAGAAGGACGTGCCTGGCACGTCCTGACATTTGGTGGTTTTTTGTTGAAATTCACCTATTGATTTCAGAATAACAATATTCTTATCCATCACGGCGTATTTCTTTATTGACCTTAGATAAGTTTCCTAATGGATCAATTTGATACTTATCAAAAACCTTTAAGCCCGTAATTCCGATTCTATCTTGAAAACTATTTTTATGATCAGTGATTTTAATTTGAGCAGTTGCTGTGTCAACACCATTAAAGTAGAACAACCCTTCCTCCCAACTGACTCTCGTGTTCGTATGTGTTTTAGCTGTTTTTTCTCTAGGCAATTTAATGTTTAATACATCATTTTGAAAGAGATTAAACTGAAATTCATAGTCATCTGTAATAACAGCCCAGTCTTTATATGGCTTACCTTGGGTGATTAGCTTACTTGGGACAACACCGGACAACACTTCACTCACATAGACTGGTGTTAAATAATATTTCCCTGTTTTTTTATGCCTAAACACTTCTGTTCGGGCAATACGACCATTTGCTGCAACAGTATGTTCATCGATGACAAATGCTCGGTTTGTCGTATCCTCTATTTTGACACTTCTTATAATCGGCGCCATGTCCTTCCTTTTAGACGGTTTATAAAGTGGGGTTTTAAACGCTTGCTCTTTTTTTCCGTCATACGCTAAATACCTTTTTTTGATAGCTTCATAGGTTTTGGGATCAGATTCTTTGCCGTACATCGGAAAATCCCCCGTTTTTTTATCAAAAGGGATATTTTCCAGTCGTGTCTTTGTAACAATTCGCATCAGCCCTCGATCATTATAATCTCTGTGTCTTCTCAAGGTTTCTTCGTGGATCTTGCCTTTAATCGATCGCTTCGGCATACGCGAGACAATGATTGGCTTTACGCTATCAATAAAATTCTGATCATAACTGTTCTTTGCAAGGCTTTCAAGGGCAAACCTTAGCTGACCGGAATCTTGAATCATTCTTGCTTCCAATTCTCTCTTAAACCCTTCCCATGGTTCTGGGAAGTGTCCATCCTCAATCTCACACTTCAATGGCTGAGAAGTATGTGCTTCACTTCTTTTAAAATACTGCTCTACTGTATCCCTGAATGGAAGACTAACTGCCACAATCGCTGCATCAACTGCATGGAGACGTTCATCGGCTTGTCTATTTTTGTTAAATCCCCAACGCTTACGCATTAGTGCTGTATAAGCACCGTTTACTGCATAGACATGTTGATTCTCATCCGATTTTCCATTAAATCGTAAGTTATCCTCGATGAATCCTTTTAAAAAGCATGTAATGTAGCGTGAATCGTTTATATTGCGCGCTTTAAATCGTTCTGTTTCTCCTTGATCGAAATGCTTGTTAAGCAGCAGGTTTTTTTTCTTTTTGTGCACTTTTAATGTGTGAACATAGGTGGTATATGCGTCCCATTTTTGCGCATCACTTCCAAACCATTCGTAGGGTGTTTTTTGTCCTTTATTTTGATTTTCTTCAGCTAAAACGAGGACTTTGTTAGCAGTGCTGTCATCAAAGCTTCGACTATAGGGAATAATATGATCAACCTCGGCATATCCCGCTTCAAACAATTGATCTACCGAAATAAAATTATTTGAATAAGCGCACCGTCCTTTTTGTTCCTCCCATAACTTAAACTTCAAAATATCGTGACCTCTTAGCACACCATTCTGAGGGCGCAATTTACGGATTGTTTCTTTTGCCGAGTCATTTAATTGTCGATTCCTGTTATATTGCTTTTCCAAGTCTCGTCTTTCTGGATAGCGACGCCCCATTTCTCGACCCAGTTCAATATAGACAAACGACGGTGATCCGTAGTGTTTAATAATGGCATTCAGGACTTTTCGCATTTGGGAAAAAGCTCTAATGACGACTGGGTTTGTAATATCCTTTGTCGGTATAACAGGTAAAAGCGTCTGTTGGGTTTTCCCTATCCTTTGATTAAACTGATAGCCGGCTTTTTCACACGCCTCTTCATATCGAAGACCTGACTCAACATAAGGCATAATCTTGTTTAGTGCTTTGAAAGATAAATGGCCGAATTTAGAAAAGGAAAGGTGAAGCAGCTCTGAGATTAATGCGTCATCATAAGCTTGGTTCGCAAGGTTTATTTCTTTTTTCCCGTCTTCATTAACATATGTATTTTTTAAATAATCCCGAGAATCTTGATCATCTTTATAATAGGTCAATGCATAGCTAAAAGTATCATAATCGATAGGCCGAAGTTTGGTTGTTAATGTGCCTTTGGCAGATTTGACGGCTTGCTTCATGTTATAAACGCCTTCAAGTGATAAAAATACTTTAGTTTCGTTCTGTGTATTTGTTTTATTTAAATCATAAATGAGCCCATCAAACCGTTCGTATTCTTGGAGTCTGAGCATTTTGCGCAGTTCTTTGAATGTGATATGTCTTTGATTCATAAGCTTGTTCAAAATAACAACGCGTTCTCCATCTGCAAGCGAACGCTGTGCTGTCCGATCAGACGTGATTTTTAACCGGTTTAGTTTATCAAGTGCACAGAAGCGTTCAAAGGTATAGGACCATTTTGGTGCACGTTTTTCATTTGGCTCAAACGTACAGTAGCCTATTTTTCTTTCTATATCGTCTTGTGTAATAAACGGGCGTTGTGAAGACCAAATCTTGATGTACACATCCTCGTTTTGTTGTGTTGCAAAGGCATGACCAAATTCCCGTTGCTTCTCAAACACGGTATGTATTTCATGTTCAACCTCACTTCTAGCGATCACACGAGAATAGTCTCCATCTATATTTCGTTTACGTCCAGCAAATTTTTTATCATGTATAAGCATTTCAGCTACAGTGCGATATTGTTTGATCTTCATGAGATCTTTATTAGCCTTAACAGCTTGAAGGAGCTGTCCATCTTCTTCTTGTGTGTCACTTTTTCGGTTCGATTTAAACCCACGATTTTTTGCATAGTGAATCAATATTCTAGCATATTCTCGATTTGTTAATTTACGCTCAAGCCCATATATGCGGATGAGCCACACATCAAGATCTTCTTTATCCCTATTAAATAACTGATCTGCTTCAACTTCTGATAATAACCCTTGACGAACGATCATTTTACGAACTCTTCCAATGCGATAACGCCGCCTACGAATTGTCTTTCTAGAGGACCGCGCCTCTCGTCGGGCTGCTGCCAAGGAGGATCCGTCCTTTGGATTTTCGGCCACATCAAAGACGCGCACACCCATATCCTCAATCCGTTCTCGATCAAGGTCGATCACTGTCCATCCAACAGATGAAATTCCGATATCCAAGCCAATACTAAATCTCATGGCACGCCCTCCTCATCTTCTTGTTTTGCATATAAAAAAAGACTAAATACAATATTAGTCTGGAATCAAATCATTATGTGGGGAGCTCCGCAAATAAAAGCGGAGTTCGGCGATCCCCAACGCCACGGCTTATTGCCTTACCATAATAACTTACCTGTAAACCTTGATGTGATATGATTCTTAAGACCTTCCCCAAGATCTCTACGGTAAATTTAACATTTTTTTTAATACTTGTAAATGTTTGCCACAACCAATTCGCCCGCGTCTATTACAGACCTCGTCACCCACCCTCATCTCAACACTAAATCACTACCATATTTTACCTATTACCTTAATTATGATAAAATTAAATGACCTTACTTATTAAAGAGGAGGGTACCATAATTCCCCTGTAAACCTTGATGTGGTATGACTCCGAGCCCTTGGACCCCAACTGGTTCAAGGGCTGTTTTATTGTCAACTTCCACAATCATCTCCATATAATCAAGCAATCAGGCTCCATTTCTGTGCTAGCAGCCAAGAAACATTAATAGACAGCTGAACGTTTTTATATAAAATGGCAAAAAAAGTAAAGTCGATCACATTAAAATGAAGCGGGCAAAGCGACATGTACGTAGACATAATCTTCTATAACGTTTGACAAAACAAAATTAGTGCTAAATACTTAGGTCATATTGCCGATATAAAGAAGACATATACAATTAAATGGGGGATATGCGTGTATGAAAATGAAAATAAAGCTATTTAATAGAAAAAAGACGACCAAGACAAAACAAAAGAAACGAAGAAATAAAAAGTGGCAGCACTTACCGATTGGACGCAAGTATACTCTTGTCTATTTATTAACAGGGTTCATGTTCCTCGTTGCAGGCGGCTTAGTGTTCCTGCAGCTTCAACAAGGTCAAAGCGATGTTAAAGCCATTGAAGAGGACGGCTCTAACATTAATAACATGCTGGAAATCGCAACGATTATGCAAAACAAGTATCTTGATGTCTCATACTATGTTTCTACGACAAACGATAAGTACTTAACGTCTTTCCAGGAATCCCAGCAACAATTGATTGAACTAGAAGAGCAAATGGAAAATGCGCTCTCAACAACTGAGATGCAAGAGATCTTCGCTGAAATAAGATCTAATAACGAAACAATTGACCAACTATTTCTTAATAGTGTCGTCGCTTCTATCGAAAACAACAACATGCATACGGCTATGAAACAAAATAATAACTTAGCAGAATACACATCATCCAATATTGATAAAGTCACTGCACTCACGAAAATGATTCATAAGGAACAAACAACATCTGTCAATCGAGCCAGTAACAACATCCATTTTGCGATCTGGTTCCTAGCAGGTGCCATAACGATTGCACTTGTTGTTGGTATCACCTTTATGTATTTTGTCAGCAAGCCTATTACGAAAAACTTAAAGCAAATTGTACACATTACATCTGAAGTCGCTACAGGTAATTTAACAGTGGAATCGATGGACTATGACGGGCGCGATGAAATTGGACAGCTGGCAGAAGCCGTTAATAAAATGAAGGATAGCATTCGTCAAATTGTCGGAAATATCTCTCATGTTTCTCAAACAGTGTCGACACAAAGTAATGGTTTAAACAGCTCGGCAGACGAGGTGAAAGCGGGCAATGAACAAGTTGCCTCCACGATGGAAGAACTCGCGTCAGGCTCAGAATTACAAGCTAACTCTGCTTCTAATCTATCTGAGGAAATGTCGGTATTCTTGCAACGTATTCAAGCTTCTGAGAAAGAAGGGCAAGATGTTGCCACAACGTCTCAAGATGTGTCACAGCTCACATCGGACGGTGCAGCCTTAATGGATCAATCTGCCAAACAAATGCAACGCATCGATGCGATCGTGACAGACGCTGTGGAAAAAGTACAAGGACTTGATCGCCACTCAGACGAGATTTCAAAGCTTGTTCTCGTCATCAAGGATATTGCCGGTCAAACAAATCTATTGTCATTAAATGCAGCCATCGAGGCTGCGCGCGCTGGTGAGCATGGAAAAGGCTTCGCAGTGGTCGCTGATGAAGTCAGAAAGCTCGCTGAGCAGGTGGCCAATTCCGTCAGTGAAATCACACATATCGTCCATAACATCCAGAATGAAACCAATCACGTCGTCACGTCTCTTAATACGGGATACGATGAAGTGAAAGCTGGATCAGAGCAAATGCAAAAAACCGGCCAAAGCTTTACGACCATTAATGAAGCTGTCGCTAATATGTCAGATAAGATTTTAGCAATATCGAGCAACCTGCAAGAAATCGCGCAAAGCGGTAGTAACATGAACAACCTGATCGAAGAAATTGCTTCTGTTTCGGAGGAGTCCGCTGCCGGTGTTGAAGAAGCAGCTGCTTCCGCCCAGCAAACGTCTAGTTCAATGGAAGAAGTGTCACATAGCGCTAATGAGCTCGCTCAATTAGCCGAACAGATGAATAACGAAATCCGTGCTTTTAAACTGTAAGCTCGAACATAGGAAAGCAGCCATATCGCATGGCTGCTTTTTAGTTTTAATTATAATCCTAGTCTACTAGCCGCATAAGAGGACCACAGTCCCGCATATCTAAGAAATCCTACGCATATCCCGCTCTTCCGACGCATATGATCAAAAAAAGACGTATATTGCCTATTTGAACCGCGTAAATTATAAAAAGAGCCGCATAATCCAAGATTCATCAGAATGAGAACACTTAATTGAACTCAACAAAACGGCTAATCAACTTGTTTAAGAATGGCTTCGATGCCTTTTAAACGTTCTTGAACATCGCTCATCGCTTCTGATTGTTGTTTTTGACGGGCTGCATGTGCTTTTTCCATTCGTAATCGCTCTTCTGCTCGACCTTCGATACGCCGAACAGCTTTTACCGCGAACACAATCACCGATACAATCACAGCGATCAGTGTAATCATTATAATAATCGGTAAAAGTCCCATAATAATTGTAGAACTATCCATATAAATGACCATCCCCTTACATCATTTTCAAATCAACATTCATTCATGCCATTACTGCCCATATCCGACATCAATCAACATCTTTTAGAATCCGTTCAATATTGCTTAAACGATCTTGGACATCATGAATGACCTCTATGTGCTGTTCCTGATGAGCAGCGTTTTCTTTTTCAAATTGGAGCCGTTCCTCTGCACGACGCTCCATACGACGAACAAGCCGTATGACGTATACCAGCACAAGAACAATCACAACGACCGGCAATAGTGAGAATAAAAACACCACTAATTGAACTAAAGCATCTCCTACATGAACATGATCCATAAAACGTTCCATACCCCTTTCTCTTTCTATTCGAAAAAACAGCCTACTCCTTTCTTTTCTTAATGGTTAAGCTTTCCACCGCTTCAGCTATAACCGGTGCATCTAAACGGATGCTAAAGGGACTAAGCTCGTAAAATTTCATTGCTTTACCATCCTCGGAGATTTCATGATGGCCTGTAATCAACTCTGCCTCCTCCAGCTTCTTTAAATGTAAATAAAGCAATGGTCTGCTAATGCCGAGGTCCCTTGCCAGCTGACTGACATATTGCCGATCGTGATGAAGAATCGCAATAATTTTGAGCCGATACGGATTGGACAGTGCTTCCAACGTCAATAATAAGTGATCACCATTTTTTATATCTTTCATATGTAATAATTTTATTACAGGTGGTTTTGTTTTGAAAAGCAAATTATTACTGCCTATTGAATACATGCTTATCCTAAAGAACATTGACACAGGTCATCAATACCAGGTTCCCACCTCATATCATCCCCCTCACAAACAACAAAAAAAGACACGGATGCTCAGGCACCGTGCCCCTATGTTTCTAAGTATTAATGCTCATTTCAACTAGACATTTTACTTATCATCAAGTCAAGCTTCAATTAGTAAATGTTTTATAGCCTGTAAACCTGGGATCAATCACACATTCCCATGATACAAAAAACAGTCCTGTGTATGATCATTGACCATACCGACAGCTTGCATATATGCATAGCAAATCGTCGGCCCGACAAATGAAAAGCCCCGTTTTTTCAAATCCTTACTCATCGCTGTCGACACATCGGTTAATGCCGGTACATCATCATGTGTTGCCCATTCATTCAAGATAGGCTGGCCTCCAACGAATTGCCATATATACGTATCAAAACGCCCAAATTCCTGTTGAACGGCCAAAAATGCTTTTGCGTTCTTGACGACGGAGCGGATTTTTCGTTCATTTCGAATGATGCCTTCATCGTGTAAGAGAGACTGAATCTTATCTTCATCATATGCGCTAATGACATTCGGATCAAATTGATCAAAGGCTCTCCGATAATTGTCCCGTCGTTTTAAAATGGTAATCCAACTTAAACCAGCTTGAGCACCTTCTAAACAAAGCATTTCAAATAAATGCCGATCATCGTGCTGTGCCCTTCCCCACTCTTGATCATGATAGGCGATATAATCTGGGTCTGTTCCTGCCCAATAACATCGTTTTGACATTCATATCACATCCTCCAATTTCCCATGCTACATTAAGCTGCAATCATACATATCAAGCTGATTAAGCCTCACCTTTATGAACAACATTATCCTCATAAGATATCCAATCACTAAAGCTCCCTGGATATAGCTTAACATTTGGATAGCCAATCGACTTCAGGGCGAGTATATTCGGGCAAGCTGACACACCGGAGCCACAGGACACAATCACTTCAACATCTTTGGAAATATCTTGAAAATGCGCCTCAAGAGCCTGAGTATCCTTCCAAAAGCCTTGCTCATCCAATACACTTTTCCAAAAATAATTAACCGCACCAGGAATATGCCCTGCTTTTGAATACATCGATTCTTGTTGTCCAAGATAGCGCACTTTTGAGCGGGAATCGATTAATATCGTATCGCTTTCCGTCCCGCGCGCCTTAACGTCAAGCATATCAACAGTATCTTGATCACGGACGTGTGGTGTAAATGTCTTACGGTTCAACTCTGGGATTTCACGACTCGTATCCAGCCCCGCTTCAATCCATGCATCTAAACCTCCATCAAGCACATAGACGTTTTCATGACCTAAATGATGGAGCATCCACCAAAGTCTCGGGGCAACCATGCCATTATCTTGATCATAGACGACAACTGTCGTATCATGATCAATTCCGACATTTCCCATCTTCGCAGCAAACATATCCATATCTGGTAACGGATGACCACCCCCATGCTTTTGCGGCTTGCCCGATAAATCTTTGTTCAAATCCAAATAAATCGCGCCTGGAATGTGGCTTTCTAGATAAGCCTTTTGTCCTGCATTTTCGTCATCAAGTCGAAAGCGCACATCAACGATCAACGTATTATCCAAATGATTGTTTAGACGTTTTTTCAAACGGTCGACACTAATGATGTATGACATATTCACCCTCCAGTTCATGTTTTGTTCAGTATAACATGAGACCAATCATTTATGTTTGATTGAATGAATCAACCGCCTTCTTCCTTTCAGCATCTTTTTGCAAAGACAAGGCGATGATCAATGCACCAATGAGGATCACGCCTAACAATAGGACCGTCAGCTGTGCACCACCCCATGCCGCTATGCTCACAGCGCACATCGGACCAATCGTCGCACCAACGAACAAAATAAATGCATACCACGCATTCGCGATCCCTCTCATCTGCCCAGAAAACCCACCAATTAACATCATAATCGCGGGAAAAATGAGTGATATTCCCGCTACATATAAAATGGTCGAACCTGTTAAGGTGACAAGCTGTTCAGCTCGCCCAAGGCTAACAAGCCCGATGATCGATAAGCCGAGACCACACTGCAATATCCGCATTTTTCCGAATCTATGAATGAATATACCAGCAAATGGCGAGCAAAGCATGCCAATAAGTCCGAGCGCTCGAACGACTAAAATATGATCATCGGATAAAGAGAATGGCGACCGGCTGAGCATATCTCCCAACACGGTATACATTCCAATAAATGTAAACAGCAGCACAATTGTAATGCCATAGCACTTTACTAACGCGCGATTTCTAAAAATGATCCGCGTCCCATGCCCAAAATGGCGGATGACGTTAGGAGGTTTTGTTTGCTTTTGATCGGGTGGAAATGATGCCAGAACTAAGACGAAGGATAGACCATAAAACAATCCAAACACATAAAAGATCACTGACCAATCAAACGTTTGATTAATCCACTGAGCCATTACTTGACCAAAAATGCCAGAAGCCACGTAACCAAAGCTCATCAAACCTACAGCGGTGCCAATCTTTGCCCTTGGAAACATATCAAATACATATGCCAAAGCTGTCGGTGCAAACGAAGCCGCCATAAACCCTTGTACGCCCCGCATGATGACGAGTAGATGAAATTGCTGAACAAACCCCGTGCAAACAGTTGCAACCAGTAAAGCCATAAATCCAATTACGAGCGTCTTTTTCCGCCCTAACCGGTCGGACAACGGTCCAAAAAATAAAAAACCCAGTGCATAGAAAAGAGAAAAGATGCTCGTTGGCAGCACCGCATTTGTTAACGTCACATTAAACGTAGATGAAAACGTCGCCGTCAAAGGCGTCGTTACGTACACACTTGACACAACGACCAGTGCACACCAAAACAAAACACCCGAAAGAAAACCGAAATTAGATTGTGTGGGGCTTGATGTTTCCATGTCAGTCACACCTTCACCAGATAGTGCAATAGTATATGTCTTTCATCACTATGACGTGTGTCAAACGCCCTACACTTCACTTTAAAATAAAACACAAAGTCTATTGCCCAATGTATATTTTTTGTGAGAGAATAATAAAAGTAAATACATGCATTAATAGGAGAGACAAATCGTGAACAACACATTTAAAACAATTGCCTTGGCGGTTCTCTTAACATCAACTGTCACGGCTTGTGCATATACAACTGATCCAAATCAAAACAATAATCAAGACCATACAATGGATGAAACGAATACCAACACGGCATCTGATTCAGAAGACTCTGTCCAATCCAATAACAATAACGATGAAGGAGCGGAGAATGACATGAATGATGCTGAAGCGATTGTCTGGCCCGAGGTAAACCTTCAGAAAAAGGATGAAGGTGAAGCTGTTGTTCAACTGCAAAAAACGTTAATAACACTAGGATATGTCGTAAGTGAAGATGGCATTTATGACGATGCAACAACACGTGCAATCACCGACATCCAACTGCAGCTCGATAACGTCCTAGCGGTCGGCGTTTATAATGCTGAGACACGCAAGGCACTCAAAAATATGGATATAAAAGCACTTGAAACGAAGATTAAACCTGGAAAGGAATTGTCGAATGAGCGGTCTGAACCTGTTTCTGGTTCTGATGCTACCGAGACAGCGATGATCACCAACCCATATGATCAATTGGCGTTAGTTAACAAAGCGAATGCCCTGCCTAAAGACTACGTGCCGATCGATCTCGTTGTACCAGATGTCCGCTTTCCATTTGAAGAAGATTACCCAAAAAAACAGCTTCGAAAGGTTGCAGCAGATGCGCTCGAAGCACTATTTGCGGAAGCCGATCAAGCTGGCATAACGCTCTTTGCCCAGTCTGGTTATCGAGCATACAGCACTCAAGTCTTCTTATTTAACAGGTATGCCGAGAAGCATGGTGTAGAAGAGGCGAATAAGTTTAGCGCTCGCCCAGGGGAAAGCGAACACCAAACAGGGCTTACAATGGACGTTACAAGTGAGTCGGTCGACTTTAGACTCGTAACGGACTTTGGCGAAACACCTGAAGGACAATGGATAAAAGAGCATGCCGCAGATTTTGGTTTCATTATTCGTTATCCAGAAGGCAAGGAAGACATCACACTATACCAATATGAGCCTTGGCATTTACGTTACGTCGGAGAAAAAACAGCGCAAGAAATCATGAACAACGCGCTTACACTTGAAGAATATTTTAACGAGAAATAAGAAATCACCAAAACAGCCTCGTTCATCACGAACGAGGCTGTTTTTTAGGTATTGAGCCTATCTTAAATAAAAAAGCTGATCACACTCAATACGTGTTGATCAGTTCTTATCCATTTATCCCTCACCCAAAATGTTGGGCTGTTTTTTGTTCTATCGCCGTATCAAGCGCCTGAATACGCTTGAGCGCTGCCTCGTGCGATATTGTTTTATAATGATGCTTGCCACCTGCTTGTTCATCGGCTTCATCAGCAAATGCGACCACTTCCTGCAGCGGCTGTCGCTCAAGGCTCCCCTTCGGCAAATACGAATCCGTATGCAGCAAAATGGCCACGGCAATTTCTTTGGCTGCTTGCGGATCTTCACCAATCCTTACCAATAATTTATGCGCCCGATTAGCACCCTTGATCGCGTGAATATCGTTTTCCTTGTACATGTCATAATCCCATTCACCATCACGGTACCACGTATAATGACCAACATCATGCAAGAGTGCCGCTTTCGTAGCCTTGTCAGGATCAACGTCAAATTGCCCGGCAAAAATATAAGCAAACTCTGCAACCGCAACGGCATGAGCAATTCCAGACCGTCCGAGATATTTCTGTGTTATAGGATGAACAAACACATCTTCTAACGTCACCTTTCGCATATCAATGGCCTCCTTTATTATGACACCCTCGCTGTCAGCAAGTTAATCTACAGAAAATTATTGCCAATTATTATAGCACTGCTTGCACCATTCGTAAACAATCTAACCTTCTAAAAGGACAATTTCAGATGCAACAAGTACTCTAAGAGTCATTCTTGTCATGCATAGTAAAAAAGAGTTCTTCAAAAATTTGAAGACACCTCTTTTGATACAAATGACGATTTGTTTTTAAGCTTCATCATTAAAACGGCTTTAAAATCATCAATACAATTATAATAATGATCAATATATTTGTCAGATGTTCAACAATAAATAATTTCTTTGCCAGTGGCTTGTATGCATCAGGAATAACCTCTCCATCTGAGCTCAGAAGCATCGCTTTAATAGGCTTCATCAAAGGGGCTAAAAGAAGTGGACCAGCTGCTATGATGGCGACAAATAAAATCAAGCTGACGATGTACCAGCCTTGAGACAATAATCGTGTATTCAGTAACGCCATGCCTAAGCCCGTAACGAGCAGCAATGTCGCCCCGATCATAATAAATATATGAATGCGGCGCCTTAATTCAAAGCCTAGTCTTAGCTCCGTCATTGTTTTCGCTCGATCCACAATAAATGTCATAACAAAGCCTGGCCCCATACCTAAAATGGCCGCTAACACATGTATCAAGACAAGAAATTCATATAAGGTCATGTTTAGAAACCTCCACTCATCGGTGTCTATCATCATTACTAGTATAACAGATCGTGCATCTTCGTTGTATGTCATCTCACCTTAGAGTGGAGGTTAACAATTGGCAGCGATATTTGTAAAATCAGTAGGCTTACTTTCTATTTTCAAACAGAAGCATCGGATTTTCTTGACCAGCCTCCAGCGGCATATGCTTCATTTTAACCGTTCGTTCTTCACGTGGCTTCTTAAAATCCTCATACAATGTCACGGACGCGCCAAGGCCAACATCAGCAGCTTCCTCAATTGGTGAACAGTAATACACATCAGTCAAACCTGCAAAAAACATCGCTGTTAAACACATTGGACACGGTTCACCACTCGCATACATCGTATAGCCTGACAAATCATGCGTTTGCAATTGTTCCTGCGCTTTACGTAACGCGACGAGCTCAGCATGGGCACTGACATCGTATATTTTATGGAGTTCGTTCACACCTTCAGCGACAATTTCACCATCTTTGACAAGCACAGCACCGAATGGCTGTCCTCCTTCTCGAACTGTATCGGCTGCAAGCTCAACCGCACGCTTCATAAACTGATCCATTACAATCCCTCCAAAAATATATGTACTTATTACAATGATAAATTATCTAAAGGAAAAATGCCATCATCTGAATAGATGCTTAAGTTAATAATGACTAAATGCCTTTAACACTTATCATTCTACTCATATTTAATCACCATATCCCCTCGTTTAATCCAACCTTTTTTTCTGAAAAATTCAGCAACGATTAAACTAATTACAGCAGGTGCGATCAGATGCAATATCAATACAATTAATAAAACATTCCAGCTAAATCCCATCGTTTCAAACGTCATGATTTGTCCAACGAAGCCACTCGTTCCCATGCCTGCTCCAGCTGTATTATTTTCAAGCTCAAGCCACACGGTCGCAATTGGTGCTAGTACAGCGCCTGCAATTGTTGGTGGCAAGATAATGATGGGCTTTTTAAGGATATTAGCAACCTGAAGCATAGACGTGCCAATACCTTGAGCGACCAAGCCACCAAAGCCATTATCTCGATAGCTTGCGACTGCAAATCCAACCATTTGTGCTGAACATCCGATCGCAGCGGCTCCCGCTGCTAGGCCGTCAAGTGACAACATAAAGGCAATTGCCACGCTCGATATTGGTGCTGTCAATGCCCATCCCATTAAAACCGCAACAAGAATCCCCATAAAGAACGGCTGCTGCATCGTTGACCAATTGATTACCTCGCCAAACCAGACCATAAATGTATGAATTGGTGGGCCGATAAATTTCCCAACTAAAAAGCCTGTCACGATCGTCGTAAAGGGCGTCACCAAAATATCAACACGTGTTTCCTTATACACAATTTTCCCCAGTTCTACTGCGAAGAGAGCTGTTACATAGCTTCCAGCCGGGCCCCCAAGCTCTGCTCCAAACGCGCCCGCAAATAAGGTCGAAAACAACACGAGCGGTGGTGCCTTTAGCCCATAAGCAATTGCGACACCGATTGCACCACCCATAATTTTCGTCTCCATCGCAAACGCGCCCATCTCAATGAGACTTGCACTGTTGAGCTGTTGTCCGGCTGTTTTAATAATCAGTCCAATAATCAATGACGAAAAAAGACCAAGCGCCATATAGCTCAGTGCTGTTATGAAATAATCCTTTGCTGAGAGTGTTATCCCCTTCTTATGTAAAAACGCCTTCATAGTACCCACCTCTATCTACGTGAATGATTTCACATTAAATGTATAATCATTCCTTTAATAACCCTCTTTATTATTGCGTGAATCACTGCTCTTATCAAGTCGTAGAGATTGAATGTGAAATTAAGACCCTTGTATCAATCAAACAGCTCCTTCACTCACTTATTACTAACGGCACGAGCAGCCTCGACTAATTGATAAACAAGTTGCTATTCATTTTTATCTCATATACAATGTAATTGAAAATAATTCTCATTTATAGAACACATATATGAACAGAGAGCATGATTTGGGGAGGCATACAATGGAACAGACTAAAAAAACATCTGCGTTAGCACAGGTTATTCGAGAACGACGCGCAGTTAAGAAAAACTATAATTCTAAAGAAGTAACTGAAGCAGTCGTACGCGAGCTGCTTGAAGATGCGATTTGGGCACCTACACATAAGCTCAGACAACCGTGGCGCTTCCTTTTTGTGAGCGCTGATCAGAAAGCAGACTTTGCCAAAAAAGTCGCTGCAACCTATCCAGAAGAACGACGAGACAATCGGGAAATGGTTCTAAATGAGCCAAATGCCATTCTTGTTGTGATGATGGAAGAACCAGAATCACAAAAACAATGGGAAGAAAATTATGGTGCCGTCGCCAGCATGATTCAAAACTTCTGGCTACTCGCATGGGAGCGTCAGCTTGGAGTCGTATGGAAGACAAATTCGCACATTTATGATGAAGATGTGAAGCGCATCGTGGGAGCAAAGGAAAACGAAAGAATTATTGGCTTTATTCATCTCGGATATTTTGATCAAGCGCCTCTCAAAAAAGACCGCGTCTCACTTGATGAGAAATTCACAACTTTTCAAGGTTAACATTCAAACGCCCTATTACGGGATTTTCGTAACAGGGCGTTTAATATGTCCAGAAGCTTTAAAAAGACACTAATCCAAAATAGATCAGCGCCTATTTAGCCTTCGATTACCACACAGAGCTTTTTAATTTTGCATCGGCTTCATGACGTTCAATAGCCAGTTCAATCAGCTTCGAAATGAGGTCTGTATATGGTAACCCACTAATTTCCCAGAGTTTCGGGTACATGCTGATTTTCGTGAATCCTGGAAGTGTGTTGACTTCATTCACATAAATATCTCCAGCTTCAGTTAAGAAAAAGTCAACACGTGCAAGGCCTTCACATTGCAATGTTTGAAATGCTTTAACCGCTGTTTCCTGGATACGCGTAACATCATCAGCCGATAATTCAGCTGGAATGGCCAACTCAGCACCTTTTTCATCGATGTATTTTGATTCATAAGAATAAAATTCGGTTTGCGGTAAAATTTCTCCCGGAAGAGAAGCCATCGGTTCAGCATTTCCAAGAACGGAGCATTCAATTTCCCGACCGATAATGGATTCTTCAATGACGACTTTATGATCATAGTCAAATGCTTCATCTATCGCTTGATCAAACTCAGCCTTTGTCGACACCTTACTCACACCAACTGATGAGCCTTGATTCGCAGGCTTAATAAACATTGGCGTACCGAGGGCATCCGCTGCTGTTTCATAATTGATAGCGGCTTTTTGAGCGTGTGTGTATGTCAGCCCTTTTGCAACATTAATATCGGCTGCTGCCAATAACTGCTTTGTAATATCTTTATCCATACAGATAGAGGAACCGAGTACACTTGGACCGACGAACGGTAAATCAGCAATACGCAGCATGCCTTGTAGGCTACCATCCTCACCGAGCGTCCCATGTACAATTGGAAAAACGACATCGAGTTGGTCGAGTGCATCACCATCGTTAGCATGGATCATTTGGCCGTCTAATGCACCTGGAACGACAGCCACAGGGTCATTTGATTTGTTTAATTGAATCAACTTTGGATTTTCCGCATTGAGTAAATATGATGATGGGTCGTTTAAATGCCATTTTCCTTGCTTATCAATGCCTAGTAAAACGACGTCATATTTTTCTGTATCAATGGCATCAACGATATTTTTAGCTGATTGTAAGGAAACCTCATGCTCTGCTGACTTCCCTCCGAAAATAATACCGACTTTCTTTTTTTTCATCCTTATTCTCCTCGTCGTATAATGGGGGTGGTTACCCATATGCTATTCATATGCAATCATAATGATCATACATGTGCTATTTTCAAGCTCTCAGCTGCTAAACATACATCCTTATGTTGATTCGATTCTTCTTTTTGCAAAGTCCTTCAAATCACGGAGCAGAGTGTGCTCTGTTTTGTCTTCAAGCTCAAATTGAATGCCATAATGATACGTGTCATATTGCTTTTTCTTCCATACAATTTGACCAGGTAGCTCATACCTATTTTCATGAATCTTAAAGTCAACGACAATCGTTATATCGTTCTGCGTGGTGACCATATCCAAAGCCGTTGCTAACTTCATCCCTTGCAAGCTGATGTCGAGCATCTTAGCATCTCCAAGCGAGGACGCGACTTTTTTGTCATTCACATGATCAATTCGGAACTGCACATCTAGCGGCTGACCAAATTCCAGCCGAAAGCCTTCGTGTCTTTTATAGCGCATGTACATCACCTTTTATAGAAATGTTATCTATATCATAATTAATGTGTTTTTTAATTACAAGGGAATATTATCGTTTCACCTATTGTCTTCTAGATTTACGATAAGAAAAAAGGCTGTTTGATGTCTCGTATGTAGGAATTTGACCCTTTTACATATAAGACATAAAACAGCTTTTGACTGATTATATAACACGAAGCTCAATCAGTAGAAATATACAGCCCGTTAACCTGATAAAACAATGATACATTCATTCTGTCACGCTGCATAAAGTGGCTCATTGTCGTTTAGTTGTTTAGAAAACGGCGTTATTTTAGGCTGATAGCGCACCAACCGGATGGCGTTTAGGATGACGATTAATACGCTTAGCTCGTGAATGAGCATGCCAGACGCTAAAAATACATGACCAAGTAAGACGCCCACCAAAAGGAGTCCAACCGTACCAACTGAAAGAAACATATTTTGCTTCATATTTCGCACTGTCGCCTGGGCCAGCCTATATGCGTATGGTATTTTTTTAAGTTGATCTGCCATCAGCACAACGTCAGCCGTTTCCATTGCAACATCTGTACCGACCGCCCCCATCGCGATTCCAACATCGGAGAAGGCAATTGCTGGCGCATCATTAATACCATCACCAACCATAGCGACCCGATGACCTGTCGCACGCAATTGTTTTATATGCGCAACCTTATCCTCAGGCAGCATATTCGCCATGACGCAATCAACACCGACTTGGCGAGCGACTTGTTCTGCGGTATGTGTATGGTCACCCGTCAACATAACTGTTTTTTTGATACCAGCTGCTTTCAATTGCTCAATCGTTTCAAAGGCTTCATCACGTATTTGATCCGCGATCGAAATCACGCCAGCAATATGATGATGAACACTCACAAAAATGGCCGTGCTACCTTTTTGTTCTTCTTCCTGTGCATACTTCTCGACACGTTCATCTACTGTAATATGATGCTGCGCCATTAGTTGACGGTTTCCAATCACGACGTGCTGATCATTAATCGCTGCATGTAGTCCTTTTCCTTTTTCAACGGCAAAATCTACAGGTGCATGTGTCAGCTTGATTCGGCGCTTCTCAGCTTCTTGAACAATGGCTCGTCCTAAATGATGTTCTGACATTATTTCTGCCTCAGCCGCAAGCTTTAATACATCTTCTATTTCCATTCCGAACGTTTTGATGCTGGTCACTTCTGGCTGTCCCTTCGTTAAGGTCCCTGTTTTATCAAACACAAAGACATCTATCTTCGCCAAGTTTTCCATCACCTCTCCGCCTTTAAGGAGAGCACCCTGCTTAGCACCATTCCCAATCCCAGCTACCAGTGAAACAGGTGCTGAAATGACGAGTGCACCCGGACAGGCGATGACAAGGAACGTCAATGTCATATCTATATTTCTAGTTATTAAAAAAACAATAATGGACAATACGAGAATGCCTGGGGTGTATAATCGCGCAAAGCGTTCTAAAAATTTCTGTGTTTTCGCTTTTGTCTCCTGTGCTTCCTCAACGAGTTCAATCAGCTTAGCGAACGTTGTATCGTCCCCAACCTTGTCTGCTTTCACTTCAACGTACCCAGTATCAAGGAATGTTCCACTATATACATGATCACCAACAGATTTATTGACTGGCAATGATTCACCTGTAATGGCCGATTCATTGATCGATCCTTGCCCGGAAATAATTGTGCCGTCAATGGCAAGTTTCCCGCCTGATTGAGCAACAATAACATCGCCTTCAGCAAGCTTTTCAACTGGTACTGTTTTACGCTGCCCCTTTTCCAAAACCGTCGCTTCTTCTGGTGCCATATCCATTAATGTTTTCAACGATGAGCGTGTTTTTTCTAATGTACGTGCTTCTAAATAAGCACCGAATACAAATAAAAACGTTACCGCTGCGGATTCCACGTATTCCCCAATCATGAAAGCGCCGACGACTGCAATGGTCACGAGTAATTCAATACTGAACACTTTCATACGAAGGGATTGCACGGCGTGTATGGCGATTGAATACCCTGCGACAATTGTTGCCGTCATTAATATTGTGTTCTTCCAAAATGGTGCATTTAACGCATGTAAAATAAGTGCTATTATGAGCAATACACCTGAAATCACAACGATACGACGTCTTTTCATGTTACTCATGTGATACAACTCCTTTATGCAGAGCGGAATGCCTTTAGACTGTGCATTCCGCTCATTTTCTACTATATAACCTGAAATCCAAGCTTTTCTATCGTTTGTCTAATCTCGTCGTCAGAAACTTTTTGTTCATCAATCGTTACTTTAACTTTGCTTGAATTAAACAGAACGCCTACATGATCGACACCAGTTATTTTTCCGAGTGCATGCTCAATTTTTTTAATACAAGACGGACAGGTAAGGGGCTCTAATTGTAATTTGATTGTTTTCATATCGATCTCTCCTTCATTTGTTCTATCTATATTATAGAATGCATCTACTACAGTTTCCTTGACGTAGATCAAATTTCTCATATTAAGTAGAGAAACCCCACATTTATAATGTGGGGTAGCCATCTCTTTAGTATTTTTTATCGATTGCCATTGCGGTGAACGTAATAGGCCCTTTAATAAAGGAATTTTCACCATCGGCTTCAAGGGTTAGTGTATACATGAGGTTATCCTCTTTGTCCATGATCATATCTACGTGTGAGAATGGTTCAACAACGAAATTATCATCGCCACGGCTGTCAATTTCAACCTTGGCTTTATAAATTTCCTGTCCAGGGATCATGTTTGGACCGCGGTAAATTCTCATTAAAATGCGATCTTCATCACCAAGACTACTATCATTCTTCAGACCAACAACACCATTCAACCAGACGACATCGCCTTTTTTGACTTTATCTAAGATGACGGTTGCTGTTTTATATTCTGAACCTACAGGAATTTCAACATCTACTTCACTAAATTTATTTGGATCTAGTACATAATACTCAAAATCTCTTAGATCAGCACGATTTTTTTTGCAATCCTTTTGGTGATGATGGTGTTTATCACAGTGGCATTTGTCTTTCTTGTCATGCTTTTTATCCTTCCAATCTTGCATACAACCACACTCCTTTTTCCGTTTATAATAGTAATACTTTTCCATTTCCTTAAATTCTTCTTCTTTATAACTATCTCCGCGTCGACTCAATCACTTCACCTCCTCCTTTACGATTAATAGATGCACGAACCGGCAATTTTGCACTGGATAATAGTTTAAAAGAGCTTAAAATGTGTGCATGTCCGCTAAAGAAATGGGCATAAACAAAAAAAGCCAGTGGCCACCTGGCTTTCCAAGTACGTGCTGAGGGTTGTGGTTGAATCCACTACAAGCCTTGTCCGGATTCACTCACCATTATATTAAAATTAGCGTTCTATGAGACGACGCTTCTACTATTCCAAACACACATTTATATTTCGGTGTGAGCCTTGTTTAAAACAATACTAGACGATGGAACAACCATTATGGACAACATCTCATAAACTAATCATGCAAGTAGCATTTTATAAAAGGAGGGATGCTGTGATGCATAAAGATACGTGTCATAATGACCATTGTGTTTGTCAGACGTTTCGAAAAATCGTCCATGCCCAACAAAAGGTTTCACAAAATAAAACGACAGGCTGTGAGCAATCAATCGCGCAGTTACGATCACACAAGAAAAGAGACGATCAATCTCATACAACCGTACCCTTTATTCTTTATTGTAAGGATTGTCGTCCGTTTATAGCGGAAGCTGTCTATAAACGCCCCATTGAAGATTATCCTGATGAAACGTATTATGACGTATTATGTACCCCGTTCTTAAAAGCAAAAAAATTTATCGGTCAGCAACGTTGCTGTTTACAAGTTGAATTACTTTGTCCAGTTAATGCAAATGGGTATTCAGTCGCTACAGATGGAAACCGCCTTAGTGACTTTATGTGTGATGATACACCTTTTAAAACAATCCAATTTAGAGAGACAGGCATTTGCTTGACGCTTGATTTAGACCATTTTTCAGCTGTTCAATGCTTGGATGCCACAACCCCACTTCCACCCTTTAAACACAAGTATCATTCTCACCATTAAAAACAAAGCAAAATGAACGTTCCGGTTAAAGCCGGAGCGTTCATTTTCATTCCTTTACACGCTTTGAAATTCCGCTAGAAAAAATCCTCCTATCACAGCCACGATACAGACAAAACCAACTGAAAAAATAATTGTTGGCAGTTTAGCATTCTGTCTATCTTCTGCCCAAACGATCATAGCAACAACAAACCATACACAAATGGCCATAAAGAGTGTGGATATCGATCCCGTCGGTGTGATCCAGTCATACCAATGAATTTGCATATATGTGTCACCACCTATGATATGATATGTATAATGAGCACATTTTAGAACAGATTTTGAAAGGAACTCATGAGCATTAAAATATATACCTTTGGGGGTATTATGTTATAATGATTCTAGAATGGAGGTAACCGTATGAATCAATTCCAAGCATTAACATCGATTGATATGATAGATGCGTTTATAGAAGAGCATCCACTAGCCTTTTTATACATTTCTCGTGAAGGCTGTAGTGTTTGTCATGGTCTCTTGCCTCAAGTAGAAGACATGATGCAAGACTATCCAGACATTAAACTTGGTCATATTGATGCAGATGAAGTAGAGGCAGTTGCAGGACACTTTTCTATCTTTACCGTCCCTGTGCTTTTGCTGTTTGTAGAAGGTAAAGAATATATCCGTGAAGCACGAATCGTCCACATGGATCTTTTTGAAGAAAAAATCAAAAAAATATACGCACATATGGCGGGATAAGAAAGAGATTGCTTGATCTACAAAGCGATTCCAGCCTGCACTGATATAAAAAAGAAGTTCAGCAAAAGAGCCTGATACGCTTAATAAACGTACAGGCTCTTTACTGTGATTCATTTAAAATAAGCTGACGCAACTTTTTTGTTACGTTTTTCGTTGTGACATAAACATCCGTATTTGTTACATACATCAGCTTGCTGGCTGATCCTGTTTCACCAAGAATGAGATGGAGACCGTGCGTTGGCAGCTGACCATCCTTATTAGGCTCATATTCCACCATCACATCATATTCAGGATCATTCACAACGTCATTTGAATCCTTAGTTGCTGTTGTAATGGCCTTTCGAAAAAAATCTAACGTCTGTTGATCTGTAAAAACATAGGAAACATCTTCATTGATACCACCATGACCATTAGATTTTGATAATTTGACTGCAGCGATGTCTTCATCAAGCAGATCCATTGTTTGTGATCGCATCGGACATCCTACTATAAATACGAGACTAAATATACTTACAAGACACAAAATTCTCTTCACCAATGCATATCATCTCCCTCATACATACACATGCAACACAGCGTTGAATTTCAAAGCGATGCCCTTGTTATGATTCATTCCGATTAATACGTAGCTGATCGTTACTTGGAACCAATTTAAACTGGTTCGGTCGCGTGACATCTCCATATTCTCTCGCGATTTCCACATACTCAATTGGGGTCTCGTCCTTTACGAATACGAGTAATTGAATATCATCTCTATAACTAATGCCACTCGGATCCTTTAATCCCACCTCATTCTTAATGGTGGACTTAGGTGTATATGGCGTGAATAAAAAAGCCTCGTCCCATTCAAAATCAATCATAGACCCTAGATCAATTGTGTCCTCATCTTTGGATGTCATCACTGCATGAATGTCGTTTTGCAAGTCCATATTATGATGCACTTGGCTCAAATCACAACCACCAAGCAAAAGGATGACAACAATAAGCAATCCCCCTATTCTTCTCACGACTGCTCCCCCTTTTCAAATTTACAATCATAGAAAGGCAAGCACAGACGGATAAAGCCTGTGCTATAGCCCCTCACATAATCTTCATCTACATTATTGAACAGCTAGCTGAAAGATTGAAAAGCTGTAGTCCTCCGGTAGATCTGCAGGTGTTTTTGCAACGATATTACCTTCATACACAATGTCTCCTGTTTCCGTATCAAGTATATAGATAGTTGGTAGTTGATTAGACTCAGGCTGATTGTAATTGATATAGAAACGATCGTTTTGAACTGTTAAATGGGCATATTCTTCTACATTTTCAGCATGATCAATGTCCACGTGTCGTTCATGTAATATGTTTTGATCTTTGATACTGTATGTGATGATTGTTAAACCTGTGTCATTTGCTTCAGTGAAATATAAATTTTTCCCATCAAATAAATTGACCCGCGCTTTTTCCTCTAATTGCTTAGGCATATCAAGGGTTTCAAGCTCATCTGTTTTCAAATTGTATACAATTAAATCACTTTCAACAGTATGAGGTTCTTCATAATTCCCGTTCGCCTCATCTTCAACAACTTTGTGTTCAATAAGCTCCCTACGAAAAACAACATAATCTTTCGGTTTCAGCGTATCTGATTCTCGTAACATCTGAAGATACGCATCATATTCTCCTTCATCTACAACACTCTCAACTGTTTTGACATCAACTAGATCTTGTGTATTCAGATCAAATATATATAAACGAATTTCATGTTCATCTGAGCCATTGGAATACCGATTAATTGTCGTAAATACTTTTAACTCGTCATCAACCTTCTCGACACTCTCGACGTACATATGGTTGATCGCCCGATCGTCTTTAACATCATATGTGAATTCATTCGTTTCATCATTTTCCTTATCCAGAACTGCAATGTTAAAGTTAAAATTACCGGCTTGGAATGAGCGAAAGTCATAATGAATATCTGCATACGCCAAATGATCATCGTCTTCATACATATTTTGACCCCACATGTATTTACCACGCATAAATTGACGGTAATCCGTTGTTAATCGCCTATAATCTGGATTATTGATCATCCCGTCGAGACGCTCCCAAAATGTAAGATCATTCATATCAGACGTTCCATTTGCTGTAATGGTTACAGAGCCTTCGTATTTTGGAGCTGAATAATGTGCACGAACCTGAATGGCCTCTGCTTCTTTAGCATCTCCCGCTATCGTTTTTATTTTAAAGTCTGGATATCCGCCTGATGCAAAAATGCTTTGCGCATAAAACGTTCCAATTCCAAGGACAATCATCGTAAATACTAAGATAGATTTCCAATACTTGTTCATCTGTTAACCCTCCTATATCCGGATTTTTTTATTTAGTAAATAGCCACTGAGCGCAATTGATCCGGCCAAAACAATCACTCCGGCCAACATTGATAACCGTATAAGCTCAGATGGATAAAAGTATCCATTTAAAAGGAATTCTTGCAAGATGAGCGGTAAAAAGATAACAATACCTGCAACTGCACTGTAAATGACACCAAAAATAATCCCTTTCCACCGGAAGCTTCGCTCAAACAAAATGACTGTAAACAAAATTGTGACAGCGATAATCCCAATACCATAGTGTAATAAAAACAACATCGGCTCAGTAGGATACAATAAACCTAAGTCCAACATCTGTTGCGTTAACTCATGAAACGTCAAATCAATTCGAAAGTCTTTTGGCACCATCCATTTCATCACAGTCGATTCAATTGGATAAATGATAAATTGAAACGCGATAAAGCCAAATGTCATTAACACAATCGTTGTCAGCTTGGCAAAAAACACATTCAAACGTGCAGTTGGTAACGTCAGTAAGCGATAGGCAAACGTATTCTTACCAAACCAATCTCGATACCAAATCAAGAAGATATAAAAGGCAACAGCAGCAACACTAAGTGCAATTGGACCAATAAACCAAATTGAATAAGCGATATTATGAAAGTCCATTTGTCCATACATCTGTAGGAATTCAGCCTTTGACATCATATCTTCATTCATTGCTTTATCGGCTTTTTTCAAGTAACCATTAGCCGTTATCATAACGCCGATAATTTGTGACGTTAAAATAATCCCTAGTAAAACAGCATACACTTTTGCGATTCGGTTAAATTCAAAGTTTACAAGTTTTACATAACGCTTCATCCTTGATACACCTCCCGCATCACATCAACTATCGATTTACCTTCATTCTCTCTTAGCTCTTCAACATCGAACGATCTGTACACGGTACCGTTATCTAGCAGAACAGCTTTATCTATCAAATGCTCAATATCCTGGATTTCATGTGTCGTAATGATGACACCTCGGTCTTCAATTAAATGACTTGTAAAGACATTAGCAATCTGCTCGCGGCTAAACATATCAATCCCTGAAAATGGTTCGTCCATTAACACGTAATCAACATCTAAAGCGAGCCCCATCAATAAATTCGCCTTCGCTGTGTTCCCTTTTGACAATGTGTTAATTCGGTCATTTTTGTTCAATCGGAAAAAATCAATCATGTCATTCGCACGTGCTTCGTTCCAGCTATCATAAAAATCACTCATAAATTCCATTGCCTCACCGATCTTCATCTGTGGCAGCATTGTAATCGCATCAGGAATGAACGTCACTTTTTCATATGTGTGTTTATTAAGCTTTTGTCCATCAATTAAAATGTCACCACCATTAATTGGGGTTAAATTCATAATTGCGTTCATAATTGTTGTTTTTCCTACGCCGTTCACACCAATTAAACAAGTAATCTGGCCTTTTTCAGCGGTAAACGACACATCATCCAGTACTTTTTTGAAGCCAAATTTCTTCACCATGTTTTTTACTTCAATCATCTAATGCCCCTCCTTTTTGATCGTCTGCTCCTGCATATTTCTGTTTTACAAGATCAAGTAATTCATCCAATGGCACATTAACAGGCTTAATCGCATCCACAAAATCATTCACAGCTGTTACGACCAGTTCTTCACGTACATGTTGAATGACGGATTCATCACGCGTTATTTTACTTGGAAAGTTCCGTTCTGTTCGTATCAAACCCTGCTCCTCCATTTCCTTATAAGCCCGCTGTGCTGTATTGGGATTAATCTTAAACATATTGGCAATTTCCCGTCTGGATGGAATTTCTTCGCCTGGCTCTAACACCCCTGTTGCAATTTGCGTCTTAAAATAACGAATGACTTGCATATAAACAGGATCCCGCGTGTTGAATTTTAGTTGCATACATCGTCACCTCTTTTTCTAACCTGTATAAGAAAGCATTCATTAAAGGCCTGTATTTAATGCTCCTGTTGCTCGGTTATACCCACGATCAACCTGCAAATTTTAGTACCTTTTTAGTGTGTGTATTAATTGGTTCATACACCAAACGTAAAAAAATATGAAAACCTTAAACACTTACGGACAACTATACGCATTTGTTAAATTAAAACCGTGTATTAACAGCTTAATACACCATTCAAGTGTATTATAGGCTTAGTACTTTGTCAACCAAATTTGTTAAACATTTTAAAAGGTATAAAGAAAGTACCATCCTAATCAAACCGTTCAATAAAAAACGCCCTGTAAGACAGTATCTCACAGGACATTTCTTCTATTCACCACTAATAATTTTTACAGTTGTATACATTGGTAGATAGTCATAAAGCCATTCAATGTCTTTGTTATGCATACGAACACACCCTTGACTTACATGTGTACCGATAGAATCAGGATTATTCGTTCCATGAATGCCATATAACGTGCCGTCCGTTCCAGGTACATCTAAACCGAGCCAATTACTACCTAATGGATTAGCCGGATCTCCACCAGCGATACCACCTTCTCGATACCAAGGATTTTCCAGCTTGTTTGCAATTTTAAACGTACCTTCTGGGGTTGTGGACTTTTCTTTACCTGTCCCAACTGGGAAAGTTTTAATAACTTTATTGCCTTTGGATACCGTTAATTCATTTTTCGCCTTATTAATCGTGACGTTGTACGTATCGTTTGCTTCGGGCTCATTGCTTGTAGGCACCTCAGACTCTTCCTCTTTTGGTAGCTGTACATCCTTGTCCATCAATATAGGACTCGGAATAAATAAACGCGTTCCCAATTCAAGGTGGTTCGGATCAGAAATGCTGTTATGCCGTGCCAAAGCGCCGCAATATGCAGACGTATCATAATATGTATTACAAATTGTCAGTAACGATTCGCCCCGCTTGACGGTATGATAGATCATGTATTTTGGATCAGGAATATCAAGTGTCATACCCGCCTGAATTTGTTTCCCAGGGTTGGTGATATGATTGTAGCTGGCCAATATGTCTTGATAAGACTCGGTTGCATAATAGTGCATTGCAATGCTAAATAATGTTTCGTGTCGTTGTACTTTATGAGACAAGACGTATCCGGCTGTTACCTTCTCTGTTTTGTTTGTTTTTTGGCTTGCGTCGTTTTGTGCGTTCTCGGTAAAATCGCTGTTATTGTTGGACGTCTTTTGAGCATGCGCATCTTGCTCGTTTTCTTCTTTGTTGGCATTCTCTTTTGACTGTGTGCCTTCTTCTGCAGACGATCCACTGTTCTCTTTTTCTGTTATGTTTATGTTGTTTTGCTCTGATTCGGAATCAGATTCATTGTTAGCCGAGGATGCTTTGGAATCTGTATTGTCTTCTTGAGCATTTTTTGTCATTTGTTCAATCGGAGCATCCAATAAAGCATAAGCACCCGCTTTCAAAATCGGTAATGCAATCCAAATGCCTGCTGTAAAAACGAATGCCATAATAAACATGACTAAAAGACCGTAAATTTGTTTTCTCTTTTGCTTTCGTTCTCTTTTAAATCGTCGTGATCGGGGTTCGAAATTTCTTTGAACCTGTTTATCCGACATAATGTGCTCCCCCTGTCTCGTTATCTCCAAAAAGCACTATTTAGTATAGCGAAATTACTGTCGAAAACATATGCCTTTCTTCTAAAATGAGTCTTTTAGATTTCAAAACACATCTTATTCACTATATGACGTCATGCTCTGTACAAACAAAAGCCACAATTTCACTTCTTTTTTAGGACTTCCGACACTAGTCATCCCGCACATCTTTTTGAGTGTGATAAAATTAAAAGAGTATAATCAAAGGGAGATTTGGCGAATGAAACTTGTTTCATGGAATGTGAATGGACTAAGAGCGTGTGTAAGAAAAGGATTTATGGATTATTTTAACGAAGTAGATGCTGATATTTTTTGTGTTCAAGAAACGAAGCTCCAAGAGGGGCAAATACAGCTTGAATTGGATGGATACACAGCTTATTGGAATTATGCCGAACGAAAAGGCTATTCTGGTACGGCGGTTTTTACAAAAAACAAACCAAATTCTGTCTATTATGGACTTGGACAATCCGATTCGCAACCAGAAGGACGCATTCTCACACTTGAGTTTGATACCTTTTATCTTGTGAATGTATACACACCGAATTCGCAACGTGATTTAGCTCGGCTGGACCTCCGTTTAGAATGGGAGGATGCATTCTACAATTATGTAACAGAACTCGATAAGGAGAAACCTGTCATCATATGCGGTGATCTTAACGTTGCCCATAGTTCAATCGACCTAAAAAATAGTAAATCGAATAAAGGGAACTCTGGATTTACCGAGGAGGAACGTGGGAAAATGACGCGCCTTCTTGATGCGGGCTTTATAGACACACTTCGCTTCTTCCATCCAAACGAAACAGATATATACACATGGTGGTCCTATATGAAAACCGTGCGTGAACGGAATATTGGTTGGCGTATTGACTATTTTCTTGTATCGGATCGACTAAGAGAGCAACTGGGAGCATCTGAAACACACCCTCATATTATGGGTAGCGATCATTGTCCAATTGCCCTAACGATTGATATACCTAAATAACGAGATAGAAAATTGTCCAGTTCAATATAAGATGGGATAACGCTTTGCTTCTTCTGATATACTAAATTATGACATGTATTGAAAGGCTGATTAAAATGACACAATCCATTAAATTAACAACTTTGACGACAAAGGGTGGCTGTGGCTGCAAGATTGGTCCAGCTGATTTATCTAATGTTTTAAAAGCATTGCCTCCTAAGGAAAAGCATCCAAATTTACTTGTTGGACTTGAAACAAGCGACGATGCAGGTGTGTTTCAATTGACGGAAGATCTTGCCATCGTGCAAACGTTAGACTTTTTCACACCGATCGTAAATGATCCATACGACTTCGGACAAGTAGCCGCAGCAAATGCAATTAGCGACGTATATGCAATGGGCGGAAAACCTGTCACAGCCCTCAATATTGTTGCGTTTCCAATTTCTAAGCTGGACAAATCCATTTTAAGTGACATTCTCAAAGGTGCAGGAGATAAACTGGCTGAAGCCGGTGTTACGCTTGTAGGTGGTCATTCTATCGATGATCAGGAGCCTAAGTTTGGTTTAGCCGTAACGGGTACAATTCATCCTGATCGTATCCGCACAAATGCTGGTGCCCAGATTGGAGACAAGCTCATTTTAACGAAACCAATTGGTGTCGGTATTATGACGACTGCGTTAAAAAATGAGTTGTTAACCGATACAGAAGTTGAGCATGTTACAAAAATCATGACAACATTGAATAAGACAGCCGCTGAAGTTATGGATGCATACACCATCCACGCGTCCACAGATATTACTGGATTTGGCCTTTTAGGACATGCATTGGAAATGGCTGAAGCAAGTCACGTCGGACTAACTGTTTATGCTGACGACGTCCCTGTCCTATCACGAGCAAAAGAACTCGCTGAAGGTGGCGCGATTCCAGGCGGCTCTAAAAATAATTATGCCCATATTAAGGATCGCGTGACATATCCTGCTTCTATGTCACAGGTTGATCAATGGATCTTGTCTGATGCCGTGACATCAGGAGGGCTTTTAGTTGCTGTTCCTGAGGGTGAAGCTGAACAACTGCTGAACGACCTAAAGGAAAATGGCGTTCATGCTGCAATGATCGGAGAAGCAACAGATCATACCGGTCGCATTACCGTTTCATAACAACTTATACTATTTTAAGGCGGATACGTTGAGGTGTTATGACGTATCCGCCATGCATTTAAAGACGTAAACGTCAAGAAAGGTGTCCAACATGATACGCGATATAACAGTTCAAAACATATTAAAAGCCCATAAAAAAGCACCACTCACGTTAGTGGATGTCCGCTCTCCTAAAGAATTTAAGGAAGCGACAATTCCTGGAAGCATCAATATCCCTATTTTCAGTGATGAGGAACGCGCTGAAGTTGGCACGCTCTATAAACAAAAAGGACCTGACATCGCTAAACAACGAGGACTTGAACTATTTTCCGCTAAGCTCCCTCAGTTCATTGCGGATTTCAAAGTCATCAACACGGATATTACCGTCTTTTGTTGGCGAGGTGGTATGCGGAGTAAAACGGCAGCCACTGTTCTCGATTTAATGGGCATTCAAGCAAGCCGACTGAGTGGGGGATACCGTGCTTATCGTAAGTGGATTGTCAATTGGATTAACAATGAACCATTTCACCCAAATTTTTATGTGTTGAATGGTTATACAGGATCAGGCAAGACAGCCATTTTAAAAGCACTTCAGGAACAAGGCGAGCCTGTTATCGACCTGGAGCGAATGGCTGGACACCGCGGTTCCATCTTCGGGCAAATCGGACTAGAGCCTAGCAACCAAAAAACGTTTGACGCCCTTCTTTTTAACGACATGGTGCGCTATCAAAATGCAAGTCACGTCTTTATTGAAGGCGAGAGCAAGCGTATCGGCAAAGTGATGCTCCCCGATTCACTGTATAAGAAAAAAGAAGAAGGCAAACAAGTATTTATTAAACTACCTATTCAAGAGCGTGTTAACAATATATTAAGTGATTATCACCCATGGGATGATGCAGATGCCTTTAAAGAGGCGTTCAAACTCATTAAGAAGCATATACACACGCCCATTGCAAAAGATATTGAAGATCATTTGAAGAACAAGCAATTCCATGAAGCTGTCAAGCTCTTACTGATCCATTATTACGACCCGCGCTATGACCATGCCATTCGGCAAAACAAAAATATTCATAGCATCATCATAGAAGCTAAGACCACAGCAGAAGCTGTAGACAAAGTTACAGAATTGATCCATCAAAAACATTTTTAATCATTTGTTCATGCTCCGTTCATAAAAATCATGTATAGTGAAGGTACTTAACGTGAAAATGATGGAGGGGGACATATTTTGAATTCTTATAGTAAGCTTCTATTACGTATTTCTGCGCTATTTGCTTTTGGGGGTGCCTACCTTGGTTCACACATGGCGGGGGCAGGTGGTTATGAATTTAAGTCTATTCATGCCCACATCCTCGTTGTAGGGTGGTTAAGTCTTTTCGCGTGGGCCGTGTATTATAAAGTGTTCACGCCTGCCAATAAGGTGCTCGCCACGATCCACGTATGGTCTGCCATTATTGGTTCAATTGGATTAACGACTGGTATGTGGCTTTATTTCGTAAAACCGTTTGGTATTGAAGGGGCCTTCCCGCTCGTTACATTCATTGTGGGCGGATCCGTTCTATTACTCAGCTTCCTCGTGTTCGTGGTCTTAACCTTTATGAAAACAGAAGACGAATCATAAGAACACCAAAACTGCCTGCTTCCTCCAAGATAGGATGGAAACAGGCAGTTTCTTTTTTACTTACTTATGATCGATCGGATTGATCCAAAATTGCTTGTAATGCGTTCGACTTCCGGAAAAATTAGAGAAACCAATTTGACCATGCATATAAGGCTTATCATCATCTTGATAAGACATGATGTGTTGACCATCGACACTTATGTCAAACGCATTTCCTTTTGCGCTAACGCTTAATCGATATGGCTGGTGATGTGTCCAATCAAACGGTTCTGCTGTAAGAACTTGATAGCCGTTGTTATTTTTGTAGAGGACGAGTTCTCCGTCCTTAAATCCAACCGCATATGATCTGACACCACCCTGAACACGGAAATTGATATTATGACTGTTTCCTTTTTGAGGCTCAAGAATACATTCAAACGTATAATCTTCCCAATCAATATGTCCCGTGTACGCTTCTGCTGAGGCATTAGCATGATAACTACCTGCCAAAGCCCCATCCTCAAGCGTCCATATACCTCTTAAATGGGTCATTTGGCTCACTTCTTCATGGAAGAGACTCCACTTTTCAATGCGCTCTTTGGCAAAATCAATCCCGTAGGACGGCTCTCCAGTGAACACCATATGATCAATTAATGTCACCATCGAAGGCCAAGAAATAAAGCCACTTTCATCAAGTGGAATCCATTCAATTCCTGCTTCTTCAATACAGACATTTTCAAGGTAAGGTATGGCATACGAAAGCGATGTCCATTGATCAGCAGCAAGCTCTGTTTTCTCACCATACATGAATTGTCCTGTATGACCATCCTTAATATAAAGGCGCGCAGCAACATGATTCATTCCTGCACTAGACACCTTCACAACTGTCTCGATCGTTTGCCCAGGGTATAAAATTGGGGAAAAACTCGGATCATAGCGGCTGTCGTCAAAATCAGAAGGTCGATAATACGTTTTTACACCAGCACGATAGCCAAAGCCACCATTAACCTGATCAAATACCACTTTTAATGAACGTGAACCTGTAGCAGCATCAGCTGTCGTATTCTCAATAAAGCCCGTTGATGCAGCACAATCCGATTCCACTTTAAATGCGTGCGTTGAGCCCGGATATTCAAAGTGCAGCATATTAGAATCAGACAGTAATGTTTCCCAGTTCTCTGGTGGGGTTTCACCCATAACTTTATAGCCTAAGCGCGCAATATATGAAGCACATTTAGGCAAGTCAAGGATGTTTAGACTGCCAATAACACTCGAGCAGCATAAAAAGTCGTTAATAGGTTCACGCCAAGACGTATCGATACCAGCCAAGCCATTTTTCACTCCAATAATTGTGCCAACATTTCCGACATTACAGTCTGTATCCCAACCACACATATTGCATATATTAATGGTTTTTGAATAATCACCTTCGCCGTATAGAAGCGCCAATATTATGACCGCAGTATTAGGAATGATGTGACAAACGCCTTCGTACCGGTCATAACCATAATCCGAATGGATGTATTGTAAACACGCGCGCCAGCTTTCTGGGTGTTGTTTATGAAAAGCCCGAATCGCCTTCACGACACGTGCATAATTAGAGTCTTCAGGTATGACAGCCAAACCAGCATCAATAATTTTATTGACATCCTGTTCTACAAATGCTTCTGCAATACAGGCGGCAATAAACATGCCCCCATACTTGCCATTGCCATCATGAGATACACTCGCCATTTTTTCAGCATACTCAGCAGCAAGGTTAGGTTGGCCGGGAGCAATTAAACCCCAAGCATCACTGAAAATTTGTCCACCGATTTGCTCGGCAACTGTTTTTCCGTTCTGTTCTATTGAACCCGAAGTTGGTGCTTCAATGCCGCTTTTCAAATTTTGATAGGCTGTATCCTCGGTTGACACACCATAACCACCCCACCAGAAAAAGCCATGACCATCCGCTGTATAGTTAAGCCACGTCAGTCCCATTTCTTTAGCGGTAATGTCACGTGTGTGCGTATAATCCTCTAGGGCCCTTAAGAAAAACAATGGCCCATTCGTATCATCATCTGCAGCGAAATGGGTGAAATCGAATAAATACCCGTTTACCTCACCAAATGCTTTTTCAATTCGATCAGCTGTCCAATTTTCGATGTTGGCACCATGTCGGACACCGATGACCTTGCCAAGCCAACCAGCATAAACTTTCTCTATATAATCTGCTGGCATTGTCCTTGGAAGCATACGACCATCAGATATTTCCATCCAAACCCCTCCTCTGTTTATCCTTTTACACTGCCTTCTGTTAGTCCTTCAATAAACTTTCGTTGTAAAAAGACAAACAATAGTAATATTGGCATGACAGTGATGACACCTGCGGCTGAAATTAGGCGCCAGTCATTTCCGAATCTACCTGTAAACGCCAAGTACTTTGTTGCAACTGTTTTGAGCTCTTCAGTTTGTAAAAATGCATTCGCAAAGAAGAATTCATTCCACGTCCATAGACCAACGAGCAGCATGACGGTTAAGAATGCCGGTAATGCGAGCGGAAATACAACTTTCGTCAAAATTTGAAACTCGTTACAACCGTCCACTCGAGCACTGTCTAGCAATTCGTCGGGAATTGAAACGAAAAACGACCGTAGTAAAAATATGTTAAACGGTAGGAAAATTGCTGAGTATATAATGATAATACCTAGCAATGAATCCATAAGCCCTAAATTTTGATACACATAAAAGAGTGGCACTAAAAATAAGCCCATTGGAATTGACATAACAAGCAGTAAAAAACCTAAAATTGAATTTGAAAATCTAAACCTGACCTTTGCAAGAGCATAAGCGGCTAATGAAGCACTGATACAAATAATAACAATGCAAGACACAGCGACGATTAAGCTGTTCGTAAATGCTTGGCCATAGCCACCGACAACCCATGCTTCTGCAAAGTTTTCAAAGTGGAGCTCTTTCGGAAAGCCTAATGGATTCTCTCCAAACTCCTCCTTCGATTTTAAAGAGTTGCTGAAAATGAGTACAAGAGGCCCGATAGCAAAAGCTGTAAATAACAGTAAGGGGATATGTCTCCAGTCAAATCGCTTTAACATTTATACATCCCACCCTTTCTTCTGGATGAATCGAAAACCGATAATGACTAAACCAGCAAACAGACCCATTGTCAAAGCTACTGTACTTGCATAGCCAGGCTGATAATTATAAATGGCTAAGTCATACATATACGTCGCTAATAGTTCCGTTGATTTACCCGGACCACCTTGCGTCATAATGTAAACATAATCAAACGCAGCGAATGACCAAATAATAAGAAGCATATAAATTAATACCAATGTCGGTCTGAGCTGCGGTAAAGTCACGTGCCAAAATACACGAAGACGGCCTGCACCCTCTACAACAGCAGCTTCTTCAATACTTTTATCAAGCTGCTGCATGCCCATTAAAAATAACACGACGAGAAAGCCCCAAAAATGCCATAAATCCGCAAATGCTACGGAAAATAATGCAATCGCACTATCCCCAATCCATGACTGCGCTAGAAAATCAAGGCCCCAATCTTCAAGCGCTGTATTTACACCTGAAAATGGATTGTAAATTAACGACCATAGCTTTGCTGTAACGACCGTTGAAAGTATATAAGGTATAAAGGTCACCGTTCGATAAAATAACTTTCCTCTAGCAATTTTACTAATTAATAAAGCGACTATAAGCGCCATAATGACAGGTATAGTTAAGAATATCGCCATCCACTTGATGTTATTGGCTAATGCTATATAAAACGTTTTATCATGAATAAGTCTTGAAAAGTTCTCTAATCCAACAAATGAAGGCGCCTTAATGCCATCCCAATCGGTAAACGATAAGAAAATGGTACCAATAATTGGACCACCAACGACGAATAGCAGTAAAAGTAAAGAAGGCGCCAACAATAACCAAGGAAAGAGGCTTTTCTTCCAATGTTGTTTTGAATGTTTTGCTACACTCATATGTTAATACGTGCTCCCTTCATAAAGTGAATTGTCATTCAGCATAAACTCGCCTACTGAATGTGTAATGAATAGAATCGGTCAACACGCCCATTGATAGAACACTTTCTTCGCTCTATATAAAGGCAGAAGCAAGGATATGTTACTCTCCTTGCTTCTTAATCAATTATTTGAACCTATTCAAATTCAAACAACAAACCTTCTTCTTTATCCTTTTCTGCTTCTTTCTGCACTTGATCTAATAATTCATCCACACTCATCTGACCGATAAAGACTGCTTCAATATTATCCCAGAGATAATAATTTGCACTTGGTGGCCAGTAAGTCCATGATGCGTAACCAACCTGATCTTTTTCCATATAGCTTGTAATCTCATTAAAGATGTCTTTCGTAATTGGTGCAACATCCTCAACATTTGCAATATCAAGATCTACAAGTGGATTAAAAGTGCCAAGCTTGACTTCCATTTCAGATGCTTCGATATCATGCAACCAATCAAGAAATACGATTGCTTCTTCCTTATGCTCAGAATTCGCATTTATACCCGTGCTACCACCTAATGCCAACGGAATATTTTCCTCAATACCTTCTCTTAGAGCTGGCATCACGAAAAAGCCAACATCAAAGTTTTGCGCATCTCCCATTACACGATTAGATGCCCACGTACCTTCAATTTTCATAGCAGCTTGTCCATTATTGAATAATGACCATGCATCATCATTTGTAATGGCATGGGACTGTTTGTCACTTACATCACCGTTCTGCCACATATCGACCCATGTTTGTGTTGCTTCTTTAACGAGATCATCATTCCATTTCATCTCTGTAGAAATAACGTCTTTCATAGCATCTTTACCAAGATAGGCATTGTACATGAGCGTTAATGCCCACTCATTAGATGCTCTGTAATCAGAAGCACCAAAGGCAATTGGTATAATATCTTCGTCTTGTATCGTTTGATTTAATGATTGTAACTCTTTAAGATTTGTTGGGATGTCCCACCCATTTTCAGCAAACATGTCTTTGTTATACCAAACAACGACTGACTCGTAAGATTTAGGAAGACCGTATAATTCTCCATCTTGATAACCTGTTGAAAGTGCCCAATCGTAAAAACGATCATTCCACTTATACGTATCCACTTGATCTGTTAGAGGTTCAAGATAGCCTGCGCTCGCAAATCTCCGTAATGTCATCGGACCGTCTGCATACACAACATCTGGACCTGCACCAGCAGCGAGCTGTTGACGCGTTAATTGAACCGCATCATCATTCGTAATCCAATCAATTTTAATATTAGGATGTTCGTCTTCAAACGCTGCAATTTGATCCTTTAACATCGTTTCATACTCTGGTGTAAATGGTGGATATGTCATCCAAGAAATTTCAACTGCTTCGTCATCGGTTTGTGCTGCATCATTATCATTTGCACCACCGCATGCGCTGGTTATCAAAGCAATAACCATAAGTAATAGTACGACTGTCACCTTGTTCTTCATTAATGGACCCCCTACATATTGATGTGAATATCATGTTGGCAACTCTTTATGAGCAGGGCTTTATTTAAAGTGTCTTAAAGACCACTGACTCAGCTTGTCTTATTCCTCTCACTGCTGTTGCTGGACATCACTCCTTCCAGTTTTCACACACTGGTACTGGCTGATGATGATTTAAAATACTCATCTCTAACCTTCACATAAAAACCAATTATTTATGATTACCTTTCACCAGCACAATGAAATTCATGCATATCATCATTGATTAATCAGCTTTAAGATTTGTTAAAATGCTGTTGCATAGCTCGTCTTTTTGTCGTTCATCATGTTATGTATTTCACTTATTTTGTGTAACATTTATTGATATTATGCGATCTATTACCATTTTTTTACACGAATGTGATATCCTTTTCACACTTTTGTCACTAGAAAATTTACCATGTTCCTTAAATAGATGTCAATGTTTTTTTAGCTACTATTTATTAGTAATTTTCACGTTTATGCTAAAAGCGATGTTCACCAAAAAAAGAGCACCGATCACGTGTCGGCACTCTTTCATATGACATTTAATGATACTTAGAAAAACAAGGATACGAGCCAAGGCGCAGCATATAATACCATAAACTGCACACCGTAATTAATACCTTTTCGATGTAATAAACCTGCCACAAGACCGATTAACATAACACCGAATATATTTACAACACCAGCTTCCATAAATGCGAGCATCAGTACGAGCCCGAAGAAGAGACCGAGCATCGCTTCATGAGGCACTCGTTTAAAAACAAACGCACAAATTGGCTGAGCGTATTTGATCGTTACATAGTACGTCAAGGCAATGGCAACGACTGAACCGATCACACTGGCAAAAACGAAATCACTCATGCTCAATAAATGATGCATATTATGATCCTCTGTAAATACAGGTGGCGCTTTAAACAACGCATTTGCCGGTCCGATTGCGGTTGGTGATAAAGGTAAACCAATCGCAATAAGCGGGATAAGCGTACCCGCAATATATGAGGCATTTGTTAGACCATCCATTGCTGATATGGCTCTTGTAGCGCGCTTTATCGGATCCTTAATTCGACTCGTTAAAGTCTCACCTAGAAATATTGTCATACCGACCGGGCTCATAAAGAAGGTCAAAACACCTAGGAAAGAAGACAACGACGTCGTTCCAATTTCTTTAATGTCGAGAATTTTAAAAGGGTTAGGAAAGCCCTTTTCTCGTTCTGTTTTATACAATGATATATTTTTAGTCCCATGCCGTGGCATTTGTTTACGAATATGTGGGATCAGTAATTCAAACAGCTTTAAGATGACTGGACCAATTGTAATGCCGAGGAAAAAAGATATAAACACTGTTTTTCCTTCAGGTACAACACCAATTTCCCAATAAAACTGTCGGAGTCCTTGGATTAAGAAGGCAAAAGGAACGATGGATAACAATGCAAGCCAGCGGTTTTTTGTCATTAAGGCTAAGAAGATTGCGCCACCAAAGAAAATCTGCCCAGAATATTCAGCAATGACATCCTGAAGTGGAATTAAAGCACTTGCCAACAATAAACTCATTGGAATAGCAATAATTGTTCCTAATACAGAGCCTGATGCCATCTTGCGAATACTAACATCTGGAATACCATGTTGTTTTAATACCATGGCATGGTCGACCATTGGCGCAGACATGACCCCTCCAGGAATACCTGCTACAGCAACTGGAATAGAATCTGTCAATTTCTTGGCCACAATTGCAGACATGAAAAATGTAAGAATAACTATCGGTTCAAAACCTGCCAGTACGAGCACGAGCGTTACGGGTGCAAGCACAGCTGTTTCATCTGTTCCGGGTGCAATTCCAATAAGTGTATATAGCACAGAACCAATTACGGCTGCACCAAGCATTTGTATGAGTAGATCTAATTCCATTTACTGCTTCTCCTTTTCCACATATTTAAACGTTCGTTTCGGTTTTATTAAAAAGCTTGATATAACAAATCCAACAATGGCACCGATCAAACCAAAAATGAGTGGTTTTGGTGGGTCATCAGGCGCCAATAAATAACCTCCAAGTGTTGTCATACTACTAATGATAATACTGAGAACGAGATCTTTAATTTTAACTAAGTCAGCCCATACTTCAACGTACTGCTCATCATTATTGACCTGTTCATTCATTTTGTCCGACATGTACACACCTCTTTTTTCTTAAAATAGCCCTAAACTAAAAAAGCGTTATAAAAATAACGCTTTTGTAATGATTGATTATACAGTGTTATCTATTATATGTGAAACATTTTACAAGTTTTTTTGCATGTTATTTCATACCACTTCATAAATTAATACGGATGCTTGCATAATATGCTTGAATTGACCAACCATAAAAATGAATGAACTTATAGGAGGTAGGAGCTATGCACAATACGAACCAATCAGGTAACTTGCAGCAATCAACAAATGTACCACCACAAATGAATCACGGTGGGCACGAGCTATATGACGCACACGAAGCGATATCAACGCTTGTCGGGGGATTGGAACAAGCTGTTTTATATGAACAGCATATTCAAGACCAAGAATTAAAAGGCATACACCAACGTCATCGTACGTTTATGACTCAGCTATACAACACGATTATTGATACGTTTACAAGCGGGAAGGATCCTGCTGTTCCAACACAGACGTATAACATGCAGCTTAATAATGATGTGATTTTCGGAACACAGCAAGGTCAGCCAAAAACACCCGCACAAACGCCAGGTGATATTAATGACCAATGTGTATCAGGGTATATGATGGGGAATTTAAAAGCATGTGCTTCAGCATTTACGATGACAGCACTTGAGGCAACCAATCCTGTACTGAGACGCGTTTTAGCTGACAGTATTCCGAATTTAGTTGAAATGGCGTATGAAATTTTCCTATACCAAAACAAGCATCAGTACTACCAGGTACCTCAGCTCAAAGAACAGGATATGCAAAATTATCTCAACAGCTTTGCACCCATTCAAAACACAATGCCTCACTAAACTGTATGAAAACGATAAACTGCAATGAGGCTGGACCATAACTAAAAATTTAACGCTACAGACGAACACTGCTCAACATTAGCTCCGGAAATATACACGCAGACTCCTGTGGGAGAATTGGTTATGATGCTGAAATTACGCAATGCAGGGCTCGTTTTACGCAATGTGGGGCTCATATTTCGCAATGCGGGGCCCGAATTACGCAATGCAGGGCTCATATTACGCAATACAGGGCCCGAATTTCGCAATGCGAGGCTCATATTACGCAATGTGGCGCCCGAATTTCGCAATGCGGGGCTCGAATTACGCAATGCAGGGCTCATATTACGCAATGTGGGCCTCAAATCCCGCAATGCGGGGACCGTATTACGCAATGCAGGGCTGAAATTACGCAATGCGAGGCTCATATTACGCAATGCAGGGCTCATATTACGCAATGTGGGCCTCAAATCCCGCAATGCGGGGACCGTATTACGCAATGCAGGGCTGAAATTACGCAATGCGAGGCTCATATTACGCAATGCAGGGCTCATATTACGCAATGTGGGGCCCAAATCCCGCAATGTGGCGCCCGAATTTCGCAATGCGAGGCCGAAATCCCGCAATCTGCAGTTCGATCAGCGAGTCCATTTCCATTTTCCCTTATAGAATGTTGGTTTTTACAAATGATCCTTTACTGCCTGTACTCTATATCACTCAATTAACATTTTTTCTAATCAGCTGAGGAAGGCATAGGTAAGAACCCACAGTGCGTTAGGGGATGGAAGGCTAAGACCGCGACGACGTCTTGTCGCAACGCCTTCATAACCAACATCGTGTGTGTCTGTGTCGATCGCGTAGTATATTTCCGGAGCGACCATATTGCTCGGTTTTTCATTAAAGTAGATTGTCCCACCCTCGTTCTCATGATTTATGTTTTTCAACATATACAACTGGGAAAGCTAGGAACAAAGATTGATATTCTATGAATGTGTCCACATTAAGACCTATTTTCACTGGTAATTCATGTATTTTTAGTGATTCCTATTGCATTTTGTTATAAAATTGATTAAAATAAACTCTTGCTATGAATAAGTTCTACACTAGAACTATTAGAGGTGAAAAAGCATGAAACGTATCATGTCTTCAAAAATTGGGTTTTTCATGATTGCTGTCGTTGCAATCTGGCTGAAGTCCTATCTCATCTATTTAAACGAATTCGACTTAGACATACAAAATAGTATACAACAATTTCTATTATTCTTTAATCCAATGAGTTCAGCCTTGATCTTTTTGGGATTAGGTTTATTCGCCAAAGGAAGACGTGCCGGTTGGTTCGTAATCGGTATTCACGCGGCTATGAGTTTCCTATTATACGCTAACGTTGTGTTTTACCGCTTTAATACGGATTTTATAACGTTACCGACACTCACACAGACGAGTAACTTCGGAAGCCTAGGTGGCAGTATTGCGAGTTTAGTAGAATGGCATGACCTTTTCTATGGTCTTGACATTGTTCTGCTCGTTGCATTGTTTCTTTTCATTAAACCGACCTGGTCAACAGAACGGCTTCAAAAGCGTCAGCCAATGCTTGTTATGATGGTTGGTATGCTTGCGTTCATGGTCAACTTAACGATGGCAGAAGCAGATCGTCCACAATTACTGGAGCGTACATTTGATCGCAACTATATTGTGAAATATCTAGGTGCATACAACTTTACAATCTATGATGCTTTGCAAAATATCAAATCATCTACACAGCGTGTTTTGGCTGATAGCAATGACATTACAGAAGTAGAAAACTATACAAAAAACAAATATGCTGAACCAAATGAAGAGCTTTTCGGTGTTGGTGAAGGCAAGAATGTTATTAAAATACACTTAGAATCTTTTCAGTCATTTTTGATAGACTACGAGTTACATGGCGAAGAAGTCACACCATTCTTAAATTCACTTGTGCATGATCAAAGTCAAAATTACACGTACTTTGAAAACTTCTTCCATCAAACAGAACAAGGGAAAACAGCGGATGCGGAGTTTATTCTTGATAACTCATTGTATGGGTTGCCACAAGGAGCTGCCTTTGTCACAAAAGGTAATAACACGTATCAAGCACTTCCAGCTATTATGAAGCAACAGCAAAACTATACATCTGGTGTGTTCCACGGTGATAACAAATCATTCTGGAACCGCGATGAAATTTATAAAGCTTTTGCTATTGATGAGTTCTATGAAGAAGCGCACTATGATATGAGTGAAGAACAGGTCATAGGCTACGGCCTTAAAGACAAACCATTCTTTAAAGAGTCAATGCCATACCTTGAATCGATGTCACAGCCATTTTATGCACACATGATGACCTTAACGCATCACCACCCTTATTTAATTGATGAGGAAGATGCAACGATTGCACCAGCTGAAACAGGTGATGGTTCTGTTGACCGTTACTTCCAAACAGCCCGTTACCTAGATGAATCATTAGAACAGTTTTTCAATGATCTAAAAGAATCTGGGCTTTATGAAGACTCAATTATTATGATTTATGGTGACCACTACGGTATATCCCAAAATCACAACAGAGCAATGGAAGAAATACTTGGTGAAGAAATTACACCATTTAAAAATGCACAATTGCAACGCGTACCATTTATGATCAAAATACCTGGTGTTGAAGGCCAAGGCACAGTACAAAAATATTCAGGTCAGATCGATGTCATGCCGACGTTGCTACACTTATTAGGAATTGACGCCCAAGATTATATTCAGTTCGGAACAGATATGTTCTCAGAAGACCATCAAGAGGTCGTACCATTCCGAAGCGGTGATTTCATTACACCTGAATACAGCAAAGTGTCAGGAACGTACTATGACAATGCAACAGGTGAAGAAATCGAACCAACTGAGGAAATGGAAAAAATGAGCGAAAACGTTGCACATGAGCTCGAACTCTCCGATAAAGTTGTTTACGGTGACTTACTCAGATTTTATACACCAAATGAAAAATGGGAGCCCGTTGACACATCAGATTATCGATATGAAGTAGAAGAAGACTAAAAAGCAGTTAAATGCCCGGCATCAGCCCTTTTAAAGGCTGGTGTTGGGCTTTTTCATGCCCATTTGCCACGACATTCTATCCCCCTAAATTGCTTAGTTTTTGCCTAGGTGTAGTATGTGCTAAAGTTGATGAAATATAACAGCATAATGTCATGTAAGTTGGATCATACTATTGATGCACGATCAAATAAAGGGGTTGAGATGAATGGGCCGAGATGAGCATAAACATGCAAAAGGCAAAAACGTATTAGCCCAAACACCGAGACAAATGCTCTCAAATGGGATAGATGTTGAATTTTCTGCTGAGTTTGCTGATGAAGCTGATGAAAAAGCGAAGGCTAGACGAGATGCAGCAGATCAACGTAATAAAACACGCAATTAAACAATATGGAAGCGATCAAGTATCGCTTCCTTTTACATACTGTATGTCAGCACGTCGTCCTTGATTAACGCAGGATAAAAGTTGCATATCACGGCAATACTCCTTACAATCGATATAGAACTTGACGAAAGCGAGGCACTTACACCATGAGCAAAAAAAATGTAGATGATTATTTAATGGAGGGTATACACGGTAAGCGTCGTCCTAACGAATCTGAACGCGCCTATTTTCTCGGTACATTAAGAGAAAGGATTGTCATCGCGCTAACAAAAGGACAAGTGATGTCAGACAAAAGCCTTGCTAAATTAGAAGAAGCGATGAAAGAGCATCCAGAAGCAACATTACTCATTAATGGTACAATTTCTTATCGTTTTTTAAAAGCAGAAAAAGACCTTGCGAATGCATACAATATTGCTTATACCGTTATTACAAATGAAGAGGTGGAGACAGATATTGGTGCTGTATTAACATATGATTTCGCCATTGACCAAGAATCCATTTTTGTTGAGGATGAAGTGGTGAGTAATCAGCCAGAACCTGTCCAAAAAGGCTCTTTTCTTGATAAGATCAAACGTTTTTTTAGTCCAAATCCATAACAGCCATAATGCCTGAGCATTATGGCTGTCTAATAAACATTTGTATTTAAAGCTTCTGACCATAATACTTATCAATTGAAAAGCCACGCCCTAGTATTTCAGAAGCATTCAAAAATACGACAAAAGCTGCCGGTTCTTCTGCTAAGAGTAAGCTACGAAGTTTTACGGCTTCAGGCTGTTCAGCGACACAAAGAATCATTGTCTTATTTCGGTTGGAGTAACCGCCAACAGATCGAACTTTCGTTAACCCTCGATCAAGCTGCTCCCTAATCATTGTTTGAACCTGTTCTTCATGTTCTGTTATGATTAAAACCAATTTTGAAGATGTCGTTTGAAGCTGGACTTTATCAATCACCTTACTTGTTACATAAATACACATTAAAGCGAATAACGTTAACTCTAAATTAAAGACGATAATTGACGAAATGACCACGATGCCATCTACGGCGAATTGTGCATAACCGCTGGACAAACCGGTGAATTTCTTTAACACTTGAGCAATGGCTGCTGTCCCACCTGTCGAGCCACCACCACGATAGACAATACCAAGACCTAAACCTAGAACAATTCCACCATAAATGGTTCCTAGAAACGGGTTCGTAATCGTATATGGGATATCAGCTGTTAGCCAAATAATAGTTGGAACCAAAACAGTCCCTAGTAATGTTTTCCATCCAAAATCCTTCCCCATCGTAATCCAACCGATTAAAAATATCGGTACGTTAATGACTAATTGAGTCAAACCCGGACTCCAACCAAACATTTCATTCAAAATTGTACTAATACCCGAAATGCCGCCCGCAGCTAATTTAGAAGGAAGCAAAAACATATTATATGACAACGCGACAAGAATTGTGCCAACAACAATTTGCATATAATCTTTCATAATTGGCTTTTTAGTTATAAAATTGATCATCACTATTCCTACTTTCGTATGTCCTGATGCCCAAAATTATATTTTAAATTTATTATGTAAACCTGTCAATATCCTTCATTCCATGCTCATAATTTTCACCACACCTCCAAATACTATAAAAGGAGGTGTTGAGTTTGTCACAACCTTATAGATGCCCTAATTGCAAAACAAATCGCACACGCTTTAATTTGATTGAACAAGTCGCTACACCCGTCAAACTAGATCCAGAATCCGGAGACGTTCTCAATGACTACTCAGATGGATCAGCAGTTGAAGTGTTCCATACGACCTACAATGGCCCCAAGTACAGAATTCAATGTGGGGCTTGCGGTTTAATCGAGAACGAAAGAACCTTCGTCCAATTCGGGCTAAGAAAAGACTAATCTTTTAAAGGAGGCCAAGCCATGGCTAAAAATCGCAAAGGACCAAAACAGCAAGAAGAGCCAAACTTGCCAAAAAGTCCTGATCAACCGTACGGAGAACCACTGGATGGCTCACACCAAGTCAAACAACGCAACCACTCACGTCAAAAGAAACATACATCGCACGATATGTAACCAGCTTAAAAAGCCATTACCTTTCACATTTAAAGGAATGGCTTTTTAAATACCCCTTTTCATACAGGTCATGTGCATCGTCTGTCATTTCAGCACCTTTTTCTAACGTGTTGGACATTTTTATACCAAATGGACAGTGGAATCAGTCATAATAGGTATAGATGAAACAGATTAATATGCACCTATGATCACCTTAATGAAATGAACGTGAACGAAGACCTGCGATGATATGTCAAGAGAACAATACAGTTCATCCAAGCTATATCGCTCAAAGAACAAGTCCATCATGGCCCGCGTACACTGGGAAACAGTCTTCTTAATGTGGTAAATCCACAAGGAGAATAAGAATTGGTCCAAATGATCCTAAGACCATTATCTAGGAATATCTCAGAGCGTCCAAGTGATTAACATATGATGTAGGTTCGTTCATTCATCTATGAAATAGACGCACATACTGAGTTACCCGAAACGGAAGGCGGCGCCTCCAGCGGGAACAGCACGAGACTTGAGACCCCACAGAGGTTAAAAGGTAGGAAGGCTAAAGTCGCGACGTCCTGTCGCAACGCCTTCATGACCAACATCCTGTTGGCCCGAGACTCAAGCCGTGCCCGCGGAGAGCGTCCGCCTGCAGTGAAAGGTAACGGAGTTATAACTGGTTGTTTGCTTAAAGAAACTTTAGAATAAATGGGTTTAAAACCTAAACATACTATACGAGGAGGGATAACATGAAGGTTAACATTGATATTAATGAAACATATTCAAACACAACCATCACAATACAAGCTCCTGCTTGGAATGAGGAATTACAGAACATCGTAGACATCATGAATAACAAGATGCCTAAACGTTTATTCGCTACAAGAGATGATGAAACCATTCTATTAAAAGCCGAAGCCATCGATTTCGTTTTTGCGGAACAACGCAAAGTTTTTGCTGTCACATCTGACGGACACTATGAAATTAAAATGAAGTTATTTGAAGTCGAACAGATTCTCCTAAATTACCATTTTAGCCGTTTCTCAAAATCAGTCATTGGTAATTTAAATCGTATTACCCGATTTGAGCTTTCCTTTAATGGCAATCTTTGTGTTTATTTTATTTCAGGTATGAAAACGTACATTTCTCGAAAATATGTGAAAGACATCAAAAACAAACTGGCTCTTGGAGGTGACGATCTATGATGAAGCATTTGATCAAACGTTTGATTACAGGTATCGCAGCAGGTGGTTTGGTAACGTTCTTCTTTGTTACCATCTTTAAATTCAATCACATGACGTTGTCTGCGGATATTTTATGGTACAACATGATCGGGAGTTTTGCTGTCGGAATCTATTTTGCAACAAGTCCACTTGTGTTTGAATATGATCAGTGGAGTCCTTTGAAACAGACAGTGATCCACTTTATCTTATCCATCATTGTCTATTACAGCATTGCCTTACCACTCGGATGGATACCAATCACGACACCCGCTATCATAATCAGTGTTGTGTTGTTTATTTTACTATACGCACTCTGCTGGATTGGATTTAAAATCTACTTCAAACGGATGGCTGAAGACTTAAATAAGGTCATCAAAGAAAAATAACCATCTTTAACATCTAAACGATCCTTTACAACGAGAAAACGCTTCCATATAATGGTGTTAATCAATATATGGGGGGATTTCATGACACATATAGAAGAAGGCACGATATTATGGACACCCACCGAAGAACGCAAAAGGGTGTCCAATATTTATGCTTATATGAACTGGCTAAAAGAAGAAAGAGAAAAAGACTTTAGCAGTTACCAAGATTTATGGAAATGGTCTGTCCATGATATTGAGGGGTTTTGGGCGTCTATTTGGGATTATTTTAACGTGACATCAGGTCATCCGTACGAAACGATTCTAACGACACATCGTATGCCTGGGGCCAAATGGTTTCCTGAAGCAACCATTAATTATACTGAGCATATATTTAGAGACCGTGATTGGAATCAACCTGCCATCATTCATGCCTCTGAAACGCGGGCCACTGAGGAAATCACATGGGGACAGCTTTACAATCAGACAGCTGCCGTCCAACACACATTATTAAAGCTCGGTGTCTCAAAAGGAGACAGAGTTGTCGCTTACGTATCGAATATTTATGAAGCTGTGTCCACCTTTTTAGCTGTGGCGGGAATAGGTGCGATCTGGTCCAGTGCCTCACCCGATTTCGGTACTCAAAGTATCATTGACCGTTTTAAACAAATTGAGCCGAAAGTGATGGTAACGGTTGATGGTTACAGTTATGGTGGTAAAGCGTTTGATCGACTTAACGTCATTGAAAGAATCCAGAGTGAACTGCCAACATTAGAAGCAACGATTGCAATTCCTTTTTTAAATGAGGATGCTGATTTCTCTCGGCTGAAACAACCAATCTATTGGAATGACATCATGGATGCGCCTCAGGACCATCAACTATACTATAACCGCATTCCTTTTAATGATCCGTTATGGGTCTTATTCTCCTCTGGCACAACTGGTAAACCGAAACCAATTGTTCATAGTCAAGGCGGCATATTGCTAGAGCATTTAAAAGCGCTCACCTTCCATGCCGATCTTGGACCTGATGACCGTTTTTTCTGGTTCACCACGACGGGCTGGATGATGTGGAATTATCTTGTCAGTGGCCTACTCACGGGCAGTACGATTATCTTATATGACGGTAACCCAGGCTACCCTGATTTAAAAGAGCTCTGGTCGTTCGCAGAAGAAACAAACATGACCGTATTTGGAACGAGTGCGAGCTACATTACTGCATGCATGAAGGATGAAACACTTAACCCTAGTACCGAATTTGACTTAACTCATTTAAAAAACATCAGTTCTACCGGATCCCCCTTACCACCTGAGGGCTTCCAATGGTGCTATGACAATGTGAAAGAGGATTTGTGGATTGCATCTGCAAGTGGTGGGACAGATGTGTGTACCGCGTTTATTCTCGGTGTGCCGACTTTGCCAGTGTACGCGGGAGAGTTACAGTGTCGAGGACTTGGTGCGAGCATTGAAAGCTTTAATGAAGAAGGACAGCCGCTCATTGAAGACGTTGGCGAACTCGTTTTAACAGAGCCCTTTCCATCGATGCCAATTTATTTTTGGAATGATCAGGACGGCAGTCGCATGCACGACAGTTATTTTGATATGTATCCAGAGGTTTGGCGTCACGGTGATTATTTAAAGATTACCGACAGAGCAACATGCGTCATTTATGGACGGTCTGATGCGACGATTAACAGAGGCGGTATACGAATTGGCACAAGTGAAATTTACCGTGCCGTCGATCAGGTGACAGGTATTGCCGATAGTCTGATCGTCGACATTCCACAAGAGGACGATTCTGCTGTGCTTTTGTTCGTTCAGATGAAGCCAGGTCAAGCATTAACTGATGATGTGAAGACATCGCTCGTTACACAAATCAGAACCCAGTGTTCGCCACGACATACGCCAACAGCAATTTACGAAGTCCCTGAATTGCCTGTGACGCTCAATGGGAAAAAGCTTGAAGTTCCGATTAAAAAAATTCTCATGGGCCAGTCTGCTGACAAGGTCGTTAATGTCGGATCTCTTAAAAACCCTGAAGCACTTTCATTTTTTATTGACTTCGCTCATAACGCACTGCAAAAAACAGAGACACAGCAGTAAGGATATGTTTCAAATAAAATTGACCGATACAACACGTTGAGTATCGGTCAATTGGTTTATTCAAGTACACATTAACCCCTTCATTCCTGATTCACTTTAATGCGTCCATGTTTTGTCTTCAACTGAACAGCATATGTGCCGTTTCCACTCACAGCTGAAAGCCGATCCGTTTGTTGTTGCTTGAAGTTAAAGGGCACAGTTGTTGTCACACTATTCGCTGGTGCAACAAGATCGAATGAGGCGTCTGGATTAACACCCACATATGTTACCTGCACGTTTCCACTCCTTGTTTCAAGCTGTAGTGAACTGCTTTCTAAAACGTTAAAGTGAATAGATCCTGAGCCTACGTTTCCGGTTGCACGGCCTTTAAAGTTATCCATTTTCACATTGCCCGATGATGCTTCGGCAGACAAATGCCCTACATGAACATCCTCACCCTTCATGTTACCAGAGGACACAAGACATCCAACGTCTTCTTTTACATGGATTTGCTGCAATTGAATATTACCTGATGATCCTTTTAGCTGTGCCTGGTGGCCATGAAAATTTAATAGTTTCAGATTGCCTGAGGTTGATTGACCGTCTGTCACGTCACATGACACATCCTCCACATACGTATTTCCAGAAGACACTTTAAAACTTAAATGGTTCAATGTGGAATTAACAATCTTCACATTACCAGAAGAGGCTTTGATCGAACAATCCGTTGCATTCAAGTCTGTTACCTTAATATTACCTGATGATCCTTTTATATGAATCGCTTCTGTCTGAATCGAATGCAAATGGACATTGCCGGATGTCGCAGCAACATTCCACTTGTTTGCCAGTCCATGCGGCACCATTATGTTCAAACGGCATTGCGGTTGATTTATAACACGGAATATATTTTTCGATTGAGATGGAACTAAAGCGGAAATAACCCCACGTTCACGATCAAACTGATAATCAAGCTCTGGTCCGCCTTCAAAACTCTCAAGCATAACATCTACAGTACGCGCGTTATGCATCTGAACATCAACATTCACCATATCGGTTTCAATAACAAATTCTAGCACATTTTGCGGGTCGATGGATGCTTTCTTGACTGTTTTTTCGTACGTTTGTTCTACGCCTTTTCGAAGGCTTTCGACAACTGTTTTTAAGATATTTCCTCTCACCATGACTTAACACGCCCCATTCATTGTTCTCGTATTAAGTATACAGTTGCGCACACTCGCAATCGCCTAGCTAACGATTGATTTTATCTCCGCCTTGAGACGTAGGTTGATGATAAGAATCGCCCCCCTGGTATTGTACAAGCAGCCTTTTTCCCAAACCATCTGTACCTATTTCGAGCAATGATGTTATAAAAGAAATCCCTTATCGGTCGAGGCACCAACAAAAGCGGATAAAGTAACTTCCAGGGCAGACGCAAATCACGACACAACTTTAAAGCAGCGGATGATCTAAAATAGACACGGTTATCCTGAACCAATACGAAACTATTGATCTCTTGTGGCACACCGTATCTCTTTAGGAGCTCTTGCCCGACGGAGCTTTGTAAGGATGCGAACTTAAAACGTTTCATTGGATCACGTTTTATAATAAACTGCACACTTGAATCACAGAAATGACACAAGCCATCAAATAATACAATGTCGTGCATAGTCCTAGCCTCCTTCTGATGCCCTTTGAAAATACCAACTTACATCAAATATCCGTCGCTAATCCTGTCTTTTTGACCGTTATGAGACTCGCAACCACATAGGCGATAAAACCAGCAACTACGGGTATGACAACAGTGTGTAGCCCGAACGGATTTGGATAAAAGTAATGCGATAAAACATAAAGGCCAAACCCAACACCCATTGATGTCAGAGCACCATATTTATTTCCTTTTTTCCAGTATAATCCCATAATAACCGGCCAGAGAAATACAGCTTCAAGACCACCGAAACCGAATAAATTCAACCAAATGATGAGCTGAGGTGGATCAATTGCCATCATAAATACGATGACGCCAAGAAGTGCGGTCATACCAATACTCATTCGCTTAATCGTCTTGTTGGAAGCTCTCGGATTAATGTAATTTAAATACACATCCTTAATAACTGAAGAGCTTACAAGGAGCAGCAATGAATCAACTGTAGACATAATTGCAGCCATTGGAGCAGCAAGTACAGCCCCCGCTAGCCAAGCTGGCATTACCTCAAGAGCAATTAATGGCATGACCTTATCCCCTACTTCTATTCCAGGCAAAATCGGCCGCGCAAACACACCGATGAGATGCATGTTCAGCATGATAAATCCAACAACAACCGTTCCAATAATAATGGCACGATGCATCGATCTCGTGCTCTTATAAGCCATCGCTCTGATCGCAATTTGTGGGAGTGCAACGACACCCACTCCGACCAATATCCAGAAGGAAGACACATATGTAGGTGATAACGCTCTATCTGGACCATATGGTGTAATTAAATTCGGGTTCTCCGCCTGCAAATCCGCTATGATATTCGGAATACCGCCGCCGGCAATAATAACGGCGATGAGCAAGATAAGTGTTCCAATAAACATAATCGTCCCTTGAATGGCATCCGTCAGTGCCACTGCTCGAAAGCCGCCGATTGTAACATAAACAAGAACGGATACGGCAAATATAAACAATGCACTCATATAACTGAGCCCTGTTAGTGACTCAATCAGGCGTGCCCCACCAATCCATTGAACAGCCATAAGAGAAAATAAGAACAAAATAATGCTAATTGCTGATAAAATAACGACCCATACGGATTGATAGCGTGACTTTAAAAAGTCGACCATCGTTACAGATTGATAGCGGCGTGTAACGATAGCGAATTTTTTACCGAGCACCATCAACACGAAGTATCCAGTTGCAACCTGACTCATCGCTAATAGAACCCAGCCGAGCCCTTTATCATATGCGACACCCGGTCCGCCAATAAAACTACTAGCACTGCCATATGTCGCTGTCATCGTCATCGCTAATACAAATCCACCCATACTGCGGCCGCCGAGGAAATAATCTTGCAAAAAAGATGTTGATGATGTCATATATCTCGAAGCCCATAAGCCAGCAACAAAAATTATAACTAACAAAATAATGAGTGGAACTAAAGCCTCTGCATTCATACGTGCTCTTCCTCCTCTTCCTCAAGGGACATATCCGTAAAAAATACTTTAACAACGAAGGTTACAAGCACGATCATAACAACGAGACCAACAACACAGCTGTAAAAAAACCAAGCTGGTAATCCGAATACAAATTGATAATCAGCCGGATCTCCTTTTCCTAAGCCATAGGCAAAGCCAAACCACCAAATAAAATTAAATATAACTAAAGCGACACCAATCATCGCCTCTTTATGCGCCACTTTAAAACGCGGATCCACTTTTGGAGGCATATTCGAATGCATAAACTCACTCCTCGCATTTATCTTATATCAATATAACGCAAAAATTATAAAAACAAAACAGATCTAAACGAAAAACAACTGGATAAATATGCCTCATTTTCATCCAAAACAAAAAAGCGTGATATCACAAAGTGTGACCACGCTTTTAGTAATTAGCCTTCTATCACTTGAGGGGGCTTTCTAACTAACGCCATAATGCCGGCGATTAAGTAGAATAATCCGCAGAACAGCGCCATTCCCGCTGTTATAACGGTACTAATGACAGCTGTTATAATGAGAATAATACCAGCTACTTTTGGTTTGTTATTACCCTTCAAAAGAATCATTGAAATAACGCCCAAAATGATTGCTATTATGGACACGATAACGATATACCAGCCTAGATTACTCGCCATGTCAATGATGATGTTCACATCTTCAGAAGATAGCGTCGGATCTTCGTTAATCATATCTGATGTGAATTGTCCTTTAATCTCTTCATCATCCAGTAAGAACTTCAAAAAGATTCCTACAACTGCAAGTCCAGCATAAATAACTGCACCTACAATCCCCAAAATGACTTCCCCTGTTCGCTTCATTTCTCAAACCTCCCGATTTATAAAATCCATTCCCAAATATTGTATGGACGCATTAATATCAATATAACATATCACATGCTAAGTATCGATAAATGAAAAATACTCACACAATTTAGTTACAATATATGGGCTATATTCCATACGTCACATATCTTTGAAAGGTTCCATTTTTATCATCTAGTGAGGCCGCCCATTCTAGGTCAAAGCCATCCCGTTTTGGACGATTGAACCATATATTATAGTGAGAACGCTTTAAGGAGGATATGTTCATGAATGAGTATGATCAACATCACATACAACAAGGTGAAGACCAACGTCAATTCAATCCGAACCAATTTTTAGGATCATTCTTTCAAGGGATGATGCCCTGGAATCAACCCGGCGGATTTCCCGGCCCACCGTGGGCAGGAGGCTCTCCAGGTGGTGGATTCCCTGGTCAGCCCGGAGGTGGCTTTACAGGCGGTCCACCATCCAGTCCACCACCAGGAATAACACCTGAACAACCACAGTTCCAAGCACTGGCTGTCGATCCTGGTGCGATACGTGGATGTTTGTATCGTTTCACGTTTGTTTGGTTAAGGCGATCTTCGTTCTGGTTCTATCCAGTATTTGTCGGGCGCGAATCCGTTGCGGGCTACAGATGGAACGGAAGAAGATGGGTTTACTTCGGTATTGATCTTGACCGCATCCAGTCTTTCCAATGCTTCTAGGTGTCATAGTTGCATTCTACCTTTGAAAGTGATTTTATTTTGCTTTGTATATCAAAAACACCCCTTGAAAAAATCACGACCCTTCATATGAAAGGTCGTGATTTTTGTTTATTTCTCCATTATTTCATCAACAGTCTTTTCAACTTCTTGACGTGTCATTTTTTCTCGGCCATTCCGCATAGCTTGTAACGTCTTTTTTGCCAATGCTAATGGTATTTTACAAAATAGCATGATGTTTCGCGTCTTAATATCTTTCATATATTCATCCGCTAGCTGCAAATTCGTTTCTGCATAAGCAAACACATCATCACGTCCCCAGCCCTCCGGAATAAAACGAACGCCGCGTTCTGCAAAATCCTCATCCTGATTTCGCAGGATGTTGACCGCCTGTAAACCACGGCCATACCCAATTGCCAAATCACGATCGGTTTTAGTTCCGTCATGCCATTCCCATATATCTGAGAGCATAACACCAACTAACCCAGCAACGTAATACGTATAATCGTCTAAATCATCTTTTGTTCTGATATCCCAATCATTAAGTGTCCATTTTGCCATTCCTGTAGCCATTTCACGTGTCGAATCTTTTACCTTTCCGACAATATCATCTGGACAGACATCTAACCAGTCACCGAGCCGCAACGTAACTTCCGGTAACAGTGATTCGTAAGGCTGCAACAGCTCTTTGTAACGTGGTGTATCGAACGTCTCCTCCTCAAGTAAAGCGCTCGTCTCTAGCAGCAATCTTGCCTTCGTATCATTGGGCAGTTCTTCATGATCTTCAATCTCATCGATTGCTCGCATACATAAATAAGCAGAGCCGACTGTATGTTTCAATATAGGTTTAAGCAATGTTATCGGTATGTAAAAAGTCCGGCTCGTTAACTTGAGCATATTCATAGCTTCTTTTTGCAATGTTTTATCCTTTTTTAACATATTGAAAGTGTCCTCCTTGACCGACTGTGGTCAAACCAAGTATACCAAAAAAGCCCGCACCTGTCGCATGCATTTCATCACATAATTATGTCAAATTCTTAAGTGTTGTTGAAGCAATCGTCTGCAGCCAGTCTTTTTCAAACATTATAAACAAAAGAAAATCAGCATACATCCCCCCTATCTTGCATTACACTATACTATGTTGTAATATAGATTTAGAGGAAATAATAACCTAGTCAGAGGTGAACGCTTTGTCTACTTCTAGTCAAATGCTTAAAGGCCTTCTTGATGGAAGTCTGCTCGCATTGATTGCAAAAGGGGAAACGTACGGATATGAGATTATCCATAAGCTGCAAGACCATCATTTCCCAATCATAAGTGAAGGTAGTATTTACCCCGTACTCATGCGCTTACAGAAGAAGAATTACGTCTCAACAACAACACGTAAGTCCCCAAGTGGGCCGAAGAGAAAATATTATCACATTACACAAGAAGGAAAAGAAGAGCTTGAAAACTTCCATGCACAATGGAAGGCGTTATCACAAGGTGTTACATCTTTGCTTGAAGGGGGAGACCATTAACATGCTATCGAATCAATCGGAACAATTTATCGTCGAGTTACGCATGTACTTAATGTCTAAAGGAAAAAGAGACAAAGATATAGATGAGATTGTTGATCAATTAACAGACCATTTACACCAAGCTGAAAAAGAAGGAAAAAGCGTGGCCCATATTACTGGAGATAGTCCAAAGACGTATATGCAGCGGCTTGGTCAGGAGATGGACTTCGATAAAAAGCAAACCATTCTACTTGTTCCTCAGACCATATTGTTAATGATGGCGTTTTTTAGCTTTACACCAGCAGTAGCCGGTACATTTTCTCTTTCAATATTAGGTCTTATTTCATATGTGGTCATGGGCATTATCGGAATTGTCATCTATGGTGTGATCGTTGTTAAGGTACTACCTAAGCTGTTTCATTCAAAATGGTTTTATGGAATTTTAATTGGTGCCTTTATCATTGTTACAGGTACATTTGTTGTCATCATGTTTATCGAGGAGGGCATGAATTCAGAACCTTTCTTTGTCGCGTCACCGCTCCAGAACAACTTGATTGCAGTCGCATGTATCGCCATATTTATCGCGACAGCTCTTTACATTAAAGCATGGTTTCCTGTTCTCATTGCGTTGTTCTTATCCATCGCTCCTCTTGGACAACGGTTTGTACCAGAACACATTAACAAAGACCCTTTCTGGATTACTGTCACGATCGTTATAAGTGTACTCATTTCCATCGGTGTTGCTGTGTTTTTAATGATTAAATGGAAAAAGAAAAAAACCGCTTAACAAACAGGAAGAGGAAAGTATGAGCTACTAAATCTCACTTTCCTCTCTTCAACTTATGAAATTCTCGTGCCGTTTTCTACTGGCTCGTCCGGCTTTAGTAATACGACATCACCGTCTTTAGGTACGCCACCTATCACGAGAACCTCAGACTTATAGCCAGCTACCCGCATTGGAGGGAAATTCACGACCCCGACGACTTGTCGACCAATAAGTGATTCTGGCTCATAGCGTTTCGTAATTTGCGCCGAGGATTGTTTAATACCAATCTCAGGTCCAAAATCAACCTCGAGTTTAATCGCAGGTTTTCTCGCCTCTGGAAAAGGCTCAGCCTGTATGACAGTGCCAATTCTCAGATCTAAGGACATAAAATCATCAATCGTTGCCATAAAAAAACCTCCTTTATTCGCCTTATCATTTTGACAGTAGCCCATCTAAAATATACATATCAATAGACTCTACCTTTCATGATCTGATGTCCTTCGCAGTCTTAATAAATGCAGCTAACGCAACAACGAATGCCGTCATAGCTAAAATAGCTGAAGCGATAAGCATCTTTTAGCCCCTTTCTCAATGTATGACCATTTATCTTATCCAATCAAACCAAAATCCTTAATCCTATAAGTCGTTATAAAAAGAGTGTGAATATATAATCATTATAAAACGCTAAAGATATTTAATCAAAAATTATCATTGTAATACACTTTTCGGACGCTTGTGTTTCTCATATTTTAGGTTTATCATTAGATGGGCATCTTATGGATATAGACAGAGAAAGGCGTATGTAACATGGATAAACGTGTTTATTTTTTTATGATCGTATCGTTTGTTGTCGGTATGGTGGAACTCATTATCGGCGGCATTCTTGATTTGATCGCAGAAGATCTTCAAATCGGTCTCGGACAGGCCGGATTTTTAATTACAATATTTTCACTCGTATTTGCGATTGCTGGACCAATCCTACTTTATGCAACAGCCAATGTTGAGCGAAAAAAACTTACCTTAATTTCACTTACGGTATTTTTAGCAGGGAACATCGTTACGGTATTTAGTCCAACATATACCATTGTATTTATCGGGCGAATCATTTCTGCTATTAGCGGGGCGTTGCTCATAATTTTGTGCCTCGTCATGGCACCGAGCGTTGTTGAACCTCGATACCGCGGACGTGCAATTGGTGTCGTTTCAATGGGTGTCAGTGGATCACTCGTTTTAGGTGTGCCTGTTGGATTAGTAATCGGTAACGCATTTGGCTGGCGAGCCCCGTTTGTCATGATAACCGGACTCACCGTTTTAGCGATGATCGGTGTATCCATTTTAATGGAGCGTGTGCCTGCCAGACCACCTGTACCGATTCGAACACAGCTGGCAACCTTGAAAAATCGTCATGTCTTATTCTCACATGCAACGACATTTTTGTTTTTAGCTGGGCATACAACACTGTATGCATACTTACGTCCCTTTTTAACAGAGACAATGGGACTTGAAGGTACAATGATTAGTGTCGTTTATTTCGTATTTGGTATCGCTGCTGTAAGTGGAGGCGGCATTGGGGGTACACTCGCAGATACCCTCGGAACGAAACGAACCATTCTCGGGTGCATCGCGTTATTTGCTTTATCAATCTTCTCCATTCCGTATACGACCTTTGCACTTGCATTATTTTTACTCGTCACTGTCGTATGGGGTATGCTAAGCTGGGCCATATCACCAGCGATTCAGAGCTTTCTCATCCAAACAGCTCCGGAAACGTCTGATATTCAGCAAAGCCTGAACAACTCAGCGTTGCACTTTGGAATTGCATTTGGCTCGTTTGTCGGTGGTATCGTTATCGAGCAGCTATCCGTCGTAGATACCGCAGCTTTCGGTGGTATTCTTGTCATTCTATCGTTTGGAACAGCGATGTTAGCAACACGCGGCAGCCAAACGCGTGCAATTGAGCATTAACATACATCTCGTATTTCTAAACAGGATAGGATCAAAAAAGCCAGCAGGACGTTATTTTATAAATGTTCTGCTGGCTTTGATATATTATGATTCGGAACCCGTTACATTAGAACTAACATCCGAAGCATCTATTTCATTAATACCCTCTTGAAAGCTAAAGCTCTGATTCTTCCCTTCTTGTTTGGACTTGTACATTGCGATATCCGCTTTTTTACATAATTCTTCGACCGTTGTGCCATGATCCGGTGCATATGCAATCCCGATACTCGCAGATATATCTAAATGCCCTAAACGTTGGTTTTGTCCAATGACATGGCGAATGTCGCGAATGATTCTTCCAGCCGTCTGCTCAGCACGTGCTTTCGTTACATCGGTAAGAATGACTAAAAACTCATCTCCACCAAACCGGAAAGCTTCATCATTAGGCGTAATATTTACTTTAATACATTCAGCAACACCTTGTAGCAAAACGTCACCTTCATCATGACCGATGCAATCATTCACCTCTTTAAAATGATCAAGGTCAATCATAAGAAATCCCGTTAATTGGTCTTGATCTAATTGTTTTTTTATTAAGAAGTCAGCAAACGACGCTCGATTTTGCAAGCCTGTTAAACTGTCGTGAAAAGCCAAATACATTGGACGAGACACCCACTTGGAAATGATATAAGACAAAAATATAGAGACAGCAACAATAAGAATTAATTGCACGATAAAGATTTGTTTATAACGTAATAACACCGCGTTAAGCTGCTCACTGTTATACACAATTTCGATCGTCTTATACTTTGTTGTGCCGTTATCATAACGAGATTGATAAGGAACATAACGATAGAATGCTGGCTCACCGTTCCAAGTCCCTTCTATTTCAATCACTTTATTATCAGTAAGACTTTGTTCAAAAGCTTGTCTTCTTTGAGACGTCATCGCCTCATTGTCTGTAGGCATCCCTAAAGATTGTCCACCTATGTTTAAAATATGAATGTCATTAACAGAATCATATTTTGCAACAAGGTTTTTAGCGTCTTTTAAAAAATCAAATTCTCTGTATATACGATCACTATCGAGGTATTTCCCTAGCTGAAAAACGTATTGCCCATCTCTTGTGGCCATATAACTGTACTTTTTTAGACGGCCTGTGTCTTGTTCCACGTCTATTCCCTCATGGTGGAACGTTTTATTGTTACGCCGCTCGTTTAGCATAGGTACCAATTTGGTGCAGCACGTGTTAAAATCAAGACCAACATCTTCTTTATAACTGCTTGCTTGAATAACGTTATCAAAATCGATGACATATATATCCATATCTAATTTTTCTTTCCATGATCGATAATCCCACGACTTAATACGAGCATTCTGATCATAGAAATCGATGAGTTCAATTGACGCCTGTTTCATTTGCGCTGCCGTCTCTTGATCGAATATATCATATGCCTTTTCAACCGTTGTGAGAGAGGACATGATCGTATCCTCAATCTTCTCAAGCTGAAGCATGCTATTTTGTACAGCACTGTCCTTAAGTCTCATATAATCAACGGTTAAAATTGAGATTGACATAATAATCGCAAATATAATCATCACGACAAAGAGCTTAATTCTAAACCGCTTATTCAAGCGCTACACCTCCGTTCAATTTTAATTATTTACGAATAAGCATATGTGCCTATGACTTATTACCTATGTAAACCCCAAAAAAAACCTCCAAAAAATGTTTGGGTAACCACTTTTTTTGGAATTAATTTACACAATATCTACTATCATTATATCATATTGCTTAACAGTTGCATCTTTTCGCTACACTCTACACTCATATAAAATGCTTAAAATGTCTAGAAGAGAAAACGATACAAAATTTTTCATTCCAATTGCAACTTAAATTATAGCCTATGCGTATATAACGCTAGATGAACTGTCTTGCAATATATGATAAGCTGAATATAAATTTCTTATCATATATTGCAAGACAAACTAAACGTGCTTTCACCAAAATAAGACATGGACAAGGTGATCAACTTGAATACAAAATCTTTTAGTCGCTTTATGAAATTCATGGGCGGACGTGACTTGATTTACGGATTAGCGATACTCATCCTTCTGGGAATTACGATATACATCTATCAAAAAATCTCGTTTATCTTTCATCCGTTGCTCGTCATCTTTTCAACAGTCGTGCCACCTGTTATATTGGCGTTTATTGCCTACTATTTAATCAATCCTATCGTTAATTTTCTTCAACGGATACGTATCCCCCGTGTTTGGGGCATCATCATCATCATTCTTGGAATCAGTGGACTTTTTACTGGCATTATTTTATTGTCCGCTCCAGCGATTGAATCACAGGTGACGGACTTATCAAAACGATTTCCAGGCTATATCAAACAAATGAGCATGGATTTCCAAGTGTGGATCAGCCAATCATTCCTAGGTCCTTATTATGATCAAGGGTACAATTGGATTACGAGCAATTTAAGCGACTTGCCAGCAAAAATCATGACTTACATCGGTGGTGCTGTTGAAGGGATTCGTAATGTGGCTAGTACATTAACACATATCTTCGTCGCTGTATTTACGTTTCCATTTATTTTATTCTTTCTACTGAAGGATGGCGATCGTTTCAAACAATATTGTCTCAATTTATTACCACCGAAATATCGAAATGATCTAAATCAAATTTTGAGAAATATGGACGTGCAAGTCGGGTCTTATATTCAAGGACAGATTATTGTCGCAACGTGTATCGGACTATTATTGTTTATCGGTTATCTCATCATTGGACTGGAATACGCCTTGATTTTAGCGATCATTGCAGCTGTGACAAGTGTCGTACCTTATTTAGGGCCTATGATTGCGATTTCGCCTGCGGTCATCATTGCGATGGTTGATTCACCGTTCATGCTCCTTAAACTGGCAATTGTGTGGGCAGCGGTTCAGCTCTTAGAGGGGCACTTAATTTCACCAAATATTATGGGACGAACAATGAAGGTTCACCCATTAACAATTATTATTGTCCTGCTCGTAGCCGGCAACTTATTTGGACTGGTCGGTGTCATTCTCGGAATTCCAGGATACGCCATCTTAAAAGTTCTTGTACAATACGTTTACGGGAAGTTCAAACAAAGATACAACCGCTTCTATGGTGATGAATATGGCACATATCATATTGAAGAAAGCGAGCAACCATAACGGTTGCCGAATGAATAAACCTATATAATCGACAAAAGCAAAAGATCATTCATACGATCAAGAAAAAAGCCGGCGATTCTCGGTAACAATCGCCGGCCATCTTTATCAGCTTTTCAGACAAACAAACTCAGGAAGGAGACATCATATGAATAAACGTGCAATGATACTGGCCAGTATGGTCATCGTCATCTGGGCCTCTTCCTTTGCTGGTGTAAAAGCAAGCTTACTAGGTGGCTATACACCCGCTCATTTAGTTCTCGTACGATTTCTTGTTGCATCCAGCGTTTTTATTCTTTATGCGTTAATGCCAGGGGTTAAGCTCTCTGTCCCAACTAAACGCGATACGATACGAATTATCATTTTAGGATTTATAGGAATTACGGTCTATCATTGTGGCCTAACATTCGGCGTTGAAACGATCACTGCCGGAAGTGCGAGTATGATTGTCGGCTCTGCCCCAATATTTACTGCTATTATCGCTTCAATTGTTTTAAAAGAACGGATGCCATTGTTTAGCTGGATTGGGCTTGGAGTTGGCTTTATCGGTATCGTCTTAATTACATTTGGTACGTCTGATACGGCATTTTCTTTATCACAAGGCACGCTATATGTTATTTTAGCAACCGTAGCAACGTCATTTTTTTTCGTTTTTCAAAAGCCTTTATTTACAAGGTATAAGCCCATTGAATTAACGGCCTACTTTACATGGGCAGGGACGGTCCCGATGCTTGTTTTTCTACCTGGACTTGGGACGAACCTTGCTCAAGCAACGACAAGTGCTCATTTAGCTGCAATATTTGTCGGTGTTTTTCCTGCTGCAATTGCTTATGCGATGTGGGCAACGGCATTATCGTACGGAAATGCTGGCTCTGTCACGACAATGATGTACCTAGAACCAGCCATCGCTATCATCATTGCATGGGTTTGGCTCGATGAATGGCCGAATACATTGTCACTTATAGGCGGATCTATCGCTATTTCGAGTGTCTTTATCGTAAATTTATTAGGGCGAAAACGGCGCCATAAACAGCCGCTTTAACGAGCTGGCGACAAAGCCGAATAACTGAACCATTGTTATAGGATGTAGCCAGTACGTTTGACAAACGTATAGCTTTTCTATTATATGGAAGGCGTACTATCAAATTTAATGGAGCGATTCACTATGCACATTTATATAGACGCGGATGCATGTCCTGTCACAAAAACCGTCATTTCTGAAGCACAGCAAAAGCATATTCAAGTCACATTGGTTAAGAGCTTTAATCATTTTTCTCATGATCAACAAGGGGAAGGGGTTCATACGATTTACGTTGACAGCGGATCAGATGCAGCTGACTACAGAATTACGGCTCTCGTTTCCCGCGGGGATATCGTCATCACGCAAGACTTTGGTCTGGCGTCACTTTGTCTTGCTAAAGGCTGTTACGTTTTACATCACAAAGGATTTGCCTATACGAATGCCAACATTGATCGTCTGCTCGCAAACCGGCATGCCAGTGCTAAAGCAAGACGTGCAGGCTATAAAACAAAAGGGCCAAAAGCATTTACAGAGGAAGATGAGGTGGCATTTAAGCGATTGCTCATACAAACAATCGCCAGTGCAGAAAAAGCAGAATGATATCAAAAGCGTTATGATGCCTCTGTCCTGACACTTTTATTACGTTTCTTTAACATACTGACGAAGAAAAGCGGTACGTACAGGATACATGTTAACAAAGCAAAAAACGCGACATCCACTTCTAACAGAGCATTTATGCCAAAAAAAGGCATAACAAATATATAAAATAAAAACTCAGCGATGGAATGCGCCGCATTAAAAAGCATGTTATCAGACACTTGGCCCATAACTTGGTTAAGTCCATAATATAGAATGGCTCCGACCACCGCGATCCCTGAGAGCAGCTGGATTTTATTTAACCCTGATTTACGAGGCTTATGTAAAAAATAAGCCGCTGTTGCGCCTAATAGTACAACAAGAAATACGAGGGAAGCGAATAAGTAATATCCGTTCATCTGAAAATCAGGATATGTTAAGGAAGGTAACACATTCGTTAAAAACGCAACAGAATACGTCATAATTAAAAGCAACATTACGAAACGCATGCAAATCATCTCCACTGTATTAAAGTAGTATACAGTGTAATCGATATATGCCTTGATTTCAATAAGCGGTTCATTGTTTTTACAGAACATTTACACAGTAAAGATTCTGTGAACAACATGTCCGCGTGTCATGACGTTGCATGTATGATTCATACGATGTTAATGATTTCTCGATATGCTGCTCTAATTAACAGAACCCGCACCTTATTTAACATGGGGTGCGGGTTCATTCATGTTAGATTTTTATATCGTGTTTCATTTCCTGCTTTTTAGCGAAACAAGAGACTATTAATCCGGGAAGACCTGAAAAATATGATGCTCCCCATCGAGTTTAACTTCCATATTCGCTGGTATTTTTAAATAAAGTAATTCCGTACTAAATATGCGATCGTTATCTACATTAATCCATTGCGGCTGAGCCTCATCACTACTCACTTCATCCACAACACGGAACGATTGCTCCTCTTTCAACCCCTCTAACCAACCATCGGCAGCGAACTGACGAATGGGAAATTCCTTTTGCAATACACTAATATTATGTCGAATAGGCGTTGGTGTCTTAACGACAAGTGTATCGTCTTGCATCGTCACTTGCATCTCAGGCATGAAGTCCGTCGTCATATCAAGGTTGTCAATAACATAAGGTGTCACGTAAAAGGTTGCTTCAATTTGACCATCAGCTTCGGCCTTTCGCTCATAGCCAATGTTGTTAATGTATTCTTCACCTTGGGTGTCGATACCAAATACATCGCCATCATATGGGATCACCCATTCCTGAACTTTGTAATCCTTAAGCAAATCAACTGAACCCAACGCTTGAGGAATTATATATAAGTTAGGAACTTTTTCCTTATCAAATCGTTGAATACCACTTTCGTTAGACCCAACATCCAAAGGCAGAAAAAATGATAAACCAAATGCAACAATGAGAATGACAGTGTATACTGGGAAAACCCACCGTTTTACAGTAAGCGTAAATATATTAAAACTTGAAAGCCATTTTATCGTAAAATAAATGAGTAACGGAACGATTAAAATCATAATTAAGACCGGAATAGCATTTATCATACTCTAACCTCCTTGTTTCTAAGTAGGAAGAACGAACCAGCAAATATAAGAGCCGATGTCACAAGCGATTTAAGCATGAATAGTAGTACGTCCGTCTCACCAACATAAAATAAATATATTCGAACATTTACCGGAATACCTTCTGTTTGACCACCAACAATTAAAAAGCCAATTATCAAGACAGGAATGATTACTGTAAAAATACGATTAAGCTGAATGATCACACCTACTAAATAGCCTGCTGCACAAAACATCAACACATACAATGACGTCGCAACAACACCTGTCAATACGTCGAATGGTGTGATGAGCTCACTATAACCAGCGAATGTCTTGGGGTCTGTTGTGAAAAAAAAGATGATGTCATTCAAATAGCCTACCAATACTGCTGTGACCCCACCTATAACACTCGCTGTAATTAAAAACAACATGTTAGATAAATGCTGCGTCTGCCTGTTCGTCACAAAAATAAAATCATCTTCTCTATACGCTTTTGTTGTAATGGTGATTGCATTAATAAACGCCCACAAGAACGTGAAAATAATGATCATATCTGCAGTATAAGTATTCAGTGATATGTCTAATCCAAACCCACGTCCACCCCTAAACATGATTCCTCCAGTGGAAAACAACAAAGCAATGACCTGCAATATAACCATTGAATTAAACACCTGGTAATACGCCTTGAGCTTATATTGATATTGTTTCATAACGATTTGCCGTGTAGTCACCTTATTTAAAGACATCGTCAATCCCTCCTTCCGATTTGGCAGTTAGATAGATACAAACATCACTCGGGGCAACAGGGGTTACGTGGAAGCCCATTCTTTCCGCTTGCTCGAGCGGAAAATCACGTTTCACGACCACTTCCATCATATCCGAGCTGTGCTGTTTTTTATGTAAGACATCCTTGTTATACAGCCATTGTCCGAGAAGTGCTGTCGGACCTGTTAGACGTACCGCATACTCTTTCAATTCCTCAACTGACTTATGGAGGTGTAATGTGCCATCATCTATTAATAAAATGTTTTCCAAAATATGCTCGACCTCTTCTAAATGATGGCTGGAAATGAGTATCGTTCGTGGGTGCGCTAAATAGTCCTTTAATAACACACGGTACATATCTTTTCTAACCGCTGCATCCATTCCTGTCGTGGGCTCATCAAAGATCGTCAACGCGCATCGTGTAGCTAAACCAAAGATCATATTAAACGTGCTTTTTTTCCCTTTAGATAAGTGTTCATGAATCTGTTTCGGTTCGAAGGAAAAATAGTCAAATAGCTGTTGGGCAAAAGCTTCATCCCAGCCTGGGTAAAAACGTGCACCCTGTGCTAACAATTCACTGAGCGTAAGCGCTTCGGGAAATAGCATCTGATCATCAATTAAAATGCTGTTTGCCGACGCATATAAGCTATTAAATGGATGCTCATGAAACACGCGGACGTCACCTGATGTTTCCTTGATCAACCCTGCAAGCATTTTTAAGAGCGTTGTTTTCCCTGCTCCGTTGCGGCCAATGACACCCGTAATCGTATTGTCATTGATCGTTACTGTGAAATCATCTACTGCATTCATCCGTCGATAGGTCTTCGTCAAACCCGTCGTTTCTATGACGTTCATGTCTTCTCCCCCTTATGGTCTCGAATCACATCTTCAAGCATATCTCGTAATTCCTGTTCATCTATTTGTAAATGATTGGCTTCAATCACTACATCTCGCAGTAGCCGTTTTAACGTTTCATTTTTTCTTTTTTCGAGGATTATTGCTTTCGCATCATCTGTAACAAACTTCCCCAAGCCGCGCTTATTGTACACAATTCGATCATCATGCAGCACATTTAAACCCTTCGCTGCGGTAGCGGGGTTGATGTTAAACATATCCGCCAGTGTATATTGTGAATGAACTTTGTCATTTGGTTTAAAATGGCCACGCAAAATTTCATTTTCAACCCATTCAGCAATTTGAATATAAATCGGTTTCGACCCGTTGATGTCTACCACTGGGCATTTGCCCCCTTCCGTTAACGATTTTGTAGATTAGTGCATTAGTCGAGTAATGTAGTATACATTTATACTATGTTATCTAGAACACGCTGTCAAATTTTTACACATAATGCCGTTTGCTATGACAGCAAAAAAAGATGCCTCTTTTATCAAGAGACACCTCATTCAAGATTTTGCGTTTAGCCATTATTTTTTTCTGGATACACCGTATAAGACCATGACAGCACCGTATCAACGACAAATATGATCGACCACACTTTGCTCACTTGTGCAATCATTTCATGTGTATAAGGAGAGCCTTCTGCACCTTCATTGCCAAACCATGAAAAATCGGTTAAATAATAGATAAAACTATTACTTTGATCGCCAACATATTGCCAGAACAGATAATGCGCAATGATGAAAATCGAAGCATGAATATACCACCACGTCCGGTTTTTCCGTGCGATAACAGCAGGATCTTTCCCCCTGTTCATCTGTTCAATATCATGATCCGTTAATAATTGAACACCACGCCATCGGCCGATTTTTTCCTTAATATAGAGATCTAGCTTCTTAAAATCATTTATTCCAAATGTGACCGCATAAACAATGAAAATGCCAATTACGACTTGGAAGGTTGATAGCTCACCTGTTTCATTAAAAATGATCCAAGCCAGTGCAACTTCTAATACCATCGTTAACAAAAAGCATACGAGAAACAATCGACTGATGGGACCTTTTGCAAATATATACCGCACCAGTAAAAACGCAACAAGCAAAAAGAATGATAGAATTTCTAGTCCAATGAAGATTTCCCACTGATAATTAACTAAAAGATCTAGCATAGCATCATACCCCAACTTTATCCCATATTTTAATATAGATTGCACGAACCGTATTGTATCTTTCTATGTCTATATTGATTATGATGCAAATAGACCATTTTTTCAATTTAGTGTCATAATCAGCCCGTATATGATTGATAGACGTCATGAGGCAGCCTTTTCTAAACTAACATATATCCAACACGTTTTGGACAAATCACCCTCTAACAGCTGTTGATTTTGAACGGCGTATCCGATTGGCCTTGCGAATTGGGGCGCTGTTATAAAGTTGTTGCTCTTCCTCAGTCACAGGAAACACCTTTGGAACAGGAATTGGCTTGCCAGCTGCATCAACGGCAACCATCGTTAAAAATGATTCTGTTGTCAGCTTTTCTTCATGTCTAATTAAGTCTTGAGCTGTTACCTTAACATAAACCTCCATCGAGCTCGTTCCTGTGTAAGTGACATATGCTTCAAGAGTCAGGGCATCGCCAACTTTTGCAGATGACAGAAAATCCACAGAATCAATAGATGCTGTGACGACGGCACTTTTCGCGTGCTTCATCGCGGTCAGTGCTGCTATCTCGTCAATATATGCAAGCACCTTACCACCAAAAATCGTATCCAAATGGTTCGTATCAGGTGGCAAGACAAGTCTTGTTTGAACGGTCTTTGTATCAGTAATTGCTGTCTTTTCCATATCTTTACCTCCAAAATTCAAAAAGCCTTCTTAGTCAAAAGAAGGCCGACGTTTTATGCAAATGAAAATAAATTCATTGACAAATCAATGAATGCAATACGTAACACCCTCCTATCTCCCGTAGGAAAACATGTTCTTTCTCATGGCAGGTTTCCTGACTCAGCTTCAACGACGTACACTCGACCTTCCCGTTAACATAAACAGTGGCTTGCGATAAAATGTGCCCATACACACAATTCATCACACAGAGCGATCTCTCAGCTTTACAGTGGCGGGACCGTGCTGGATTTCCACCAGCTTCCCTTTTCAACCTTGCACATGGCAAAGTCACCATGAGACAACCTATTTAATTTAATGACACCTTATATAGCATACCATATTTATTTTTTATGTATCAGCTTTTTTTACGTTGCACTCTTCATCATGCTAAATCACGCTCGTCACACAAGCGACGCGCTTTTCCTAATGATACTATAATCCCATCCAAACAAAATGCTATGATTGAACAGGATTATAGTTCTTGTCGTGAAAAGCACCATGCCCGAGACACTACTGCTTCGCACGCCTTAATACTGTCGCCAGAAATGACGTTGCGTCTCCTTTAAAATTAAAAAATCGCGCCCGATTGTCTTCATCAAACACTAATAAAAACGGAGCTTCATCAGTGGAGTAAATGATAATAACTTCATCAAATAAACCTGAAATCCATTCGTTATTCACTTCGACAGGTGGTTCAAGCGGCACTCTGACGAGATAACCTTCATTTGGAATTGGGCTCACTTTTCGATAGACGTCTGTCATATGTTGCAAAAAGTAAGCAGCATCCTTTTGCAAGCTTGTACTCGGCTCCGTTTCAGCGACCACTCGACCTTGTAGTGCATCAAACACTTCAATGTCCCTTTCTGCTTCTGACTTTGCATGCGCAGTCAGCGGGTTAAAGATCAAGAACGCTAAGACTGCTATTGCAAACACCATTGCTTTATACATCAATGAAATCACCTCTTGATTAGCATTCCCAGTTTTGAAATGTGTATCAAGTCAATATTCCTACATACAGCGTTCCTCGTTAAAAATTGGTGGACAGTAGATAATCGTAATCAAGTTGTATTGGAGCACGTAAAAAAGCGTTCGCACATGAACGCTTTTATCACACATACAGCGATAAGATCCATCTTGCTACATCGCCTGTAGCCGTTCAATTCGGCTTTCCATTGATGGATGGGTTGCCCAGAGACTATTCTTCGTTCTGCGTTTCTTTTTAAATGGTACATCAATATACATGGCTGCCGTAGCTGAATCGGCACGCTCAACATCGCGTGGATCACCGCTAATTTTTTTCAAAGCGTTTATCAAGCCGATGGGATTTCGCGTAAGCTCTACAGCGGTTGCATCTGCTAAATATTCACGATTTCTCGATACAGCTAAATGGACAAACTGTGCTGCGATAGGTGCAAAAATGACGAGTACGAGAGCAACAATCATGAGAATCGGGTTTTGCTTCTGATTCCCTCGGTTTCGACCGCCTCCAAATAATAGCATTCTCGAACCAAAATGAGCGAGCATCGCAATCACACCGACAAGCGCAATACAAACCGTCATGAGCCTTATATCATAATTACGGATATGACCGATTTCATGTGCGGCTACACCCGCCAATTCTTCCCGGTTCAATTGATCAAGCAATCCCGTCGTAAAAGCAACAGAACCTTTTTCTGGTTTAATCCCCGTTGCGAACGCATTTGGAGAAGGATCATGAATGATGTATATCTTTGGCATCGGTATCCGTGCGGCTAATGAAAGCTCCTCGACAATATTAAACAGCTCAGGGTTGTCCTTCTTTTGGATTTCCTTGGCACCAGCCATACCTAACACCTGAGAACTGGCAGACATATAAGTGATCGGGACATAAAATGCTAAAATAACCACTGTAATGATTAAGCCAGTATACGGATCATTACCGAACAAATAGCCAACCGCCCAGCCGATCACTAAAACAAGCACAGTAAATAGTAGAACGAGCAATATGGTTTTTCGCTTATTTTGCAATATTTGTTTGTACAGCATATAAGCCCTCCGTTAAAAACTTACATTTGGTACGTCACGTTCTGCTTCCGGAATCGATAACTGATCCTCACGGTTAAAATTGAACATACCTGCAATTATATTTGCCGGAAAGGACTCCCGCTTAATATTGTAGTCGGCAACTGTTTTATTATAAAGCTGACGCGAATAAGCGACTTTGTTTTCCGTTGTGGTTAATTCTTCTTGGAGGTTTAAAAAGTTTTGATTCGCTTTTAAGTCCGGATACGATTCAGATAAAGCGAAAATCGATTTAAGCGCGCCTTGAATTTCATTATCTGCTTCAATACGCTCCTGCGGTGTCCCGCTAACTAATTGATTACGCGCCTGGATCACTTTCTCAAGAGTTTCCTTTTCATGCGCCGCATAGCCTTTAACTGTATTCACCAAATTAGGAATCAAATCGTGTCGACGCTTAAGTTGTACATCAATCTGACTCCAAGCCTCTTGAACCCAATTGCGATACTTCACAAGGCTGTTATACGTCGTCATTAAAAATAAGCCGAGCACGACGACAACCGCTATAATAACAATCATTGGCAACATCCTAAATCTTCCTCTCTTAAATAAAATATCGTTAAGATTATTATATCACATTGCCTGTTTGTTATTTTATTCTTGAAGCATGTGCTAAGCTTACACTCCTTTTTGATAAACAAAAAAACAGATGCTTTTCTTAAACGGCCTTTTCTTCACGTCATTGCTTCTTCTATCTACTATTCTTGGCATGTTTAGTGATATTTTTTGAGTTCGCACATGAAATCATAATTAAACGGTACAGCTCATAAGAGCTGTACCGTTTTATATTTTTACGCTTCTGCTTGTTCAACGTTTGGACGATTGTCTTCGTTAATGAACATGCTGGCTATTGTACCAATAACGAGTAAGCCGGCTGCAAAGTAGAAACCAGTGTTTAATGAACCTGTGATGTCTGTTAAGAAACCTGTGATGTATGGTGCTAAGATCGAACCACACATACCGATGAAGTTGTATACACCGAATGCTGTACTGTATGCATGCTTTGGTGCGTTGTCAGCAACAACAGCAACAAGAACAGGGTTCGTACTGATCTTACCGAAAATACCGTAACCGATTAAAGCAATGTATAGAACAGTCATGCTGTCAAATGCAACGATAGATACGACAGCTAAAATCGAAAGTGGCAACATAACGAGCAATACTGGACGACGTTTACCCATCTTGTCAGCAATCCAGCTAAATAAAATTGAACCAGGAATTGCTGCCCAAGGAACGAGAGAAGATACGAATGCTACAGAACCGCCTGTAATGCCACGTGCATGCTCCAAGTAGTATGGAAGCCATGTAATGATTACAAAGAATCCGTAAATTGCACTGAAAATCGTAATGTAAGCCATGATCAAGTTTTTGTTTTTGAATAAATCACCAAGCTTTAACTTGTTTTCAGCAACTTTGTCTGCATCTCTTTGTTCTCTTGATTTAGGCTTGTCCTTAATAACCCACCACATGACTAAGCCGATCAAGATAACGAGCACACCGATGATGTAGAATGGTGTTCTCCAGTCCATGCCCCAAACATCAACTGTATACGTTGAAATATAGTAACCAATCGATGTACCGAATGCCATACCACTGTTGATAATGGCACTACCAAGTGTAATCCGTTTTGTCGGAATAGCCTCTGAAGACAATCCGTATTGTGGTCCATAGTAGAAACCTTGGAAAATACCAACCATTAACCATGTAGCCATGAATAAGAAGAATGTCGGCATCATACCTGTAATAATGGCGAAAGCACCGAAAATAATAACACCTGGAACTAATACACGTTTTTTACCGAATTTATCCCCTAGAATCCCTGAAGGAACGTTCATTCCTGCATAACCGAGGAAGAAGATACTCATGATCAAACCGAGCTGTGAATTAGATAATCCAAAATCCACCTGGATATTGTCCATAAGAGGATTTAGAATTGTACGTGTTGCATAAAGTGCAATCCACCCTAATGTAAATACGATAACGACTTTGACCCAATAAGGGACCATACCTTTTGTTTCGTGTGATGTGTTCTGTTCTGCCATCTTGATTTCCTCCTAACCGTATGTTCTATATAGACAGAAACGTAAATAAATGATTGCCAACCTCATTAACAGCATACGATAATGTGCATTGCAGTCGAATAAAATAGAAATTATTTACATTACAAAAACATTAAAATACAAAATTGAATTATATTACCTTTGTTCATTAAGCACAAAAAAAGAATTGTTTTTCACTTATTTACCAAATGAAAAACAACTCCTTATTCATCGAAACACTATATTTAAGCACAAACGACAAGCTGGCCAAAAAAACTTTTACTAAAGGCTTCTCAACATATAGCCAAGACCAGGATACGTAACAATGTATTCTTGCTCGTCAGTAATTTTATCCTTAATCTTCCTTCTAATTCTAGCAATGGCAACGCGTAAATATTCGACATCATCACGATATTGTGGTCCCCATACGTTCGTTAGAAGTGTCTCATGTTGTACAACCTTATCAAGATTTAATGCCATATTTTCCATCAGTGACAGCTCTGTATGAGTGAGCTTAAATTCAATATCATTAATCCAACACCGCTTACTACCAATATCAATCGATAACTCTCCCGTTTTAATAATCTGGCCAGTCGGTGTATATTGCTCAGATAAATTGGGCTGGCTTCTTCTCAAAACGGCATTTACTCTCGCAAACAATTCATCGAGCGAAAAAGGCTTCGTTAAATAATCGTCAGCTCCAAGATTTAAGCCTTGTACTTTATCTTGCGGATTACTTCTTGCCGTCAACATAATGACAGGTACATTTGAAAACTTACGCAGCTCTTCTAACACGTAAAAACCGTCATAGCCTGGCATCATAATATCAAGTAAGACCAAATCCGGTGATACAAGATCAAATTTTTCAAGAAGCTCCTCGCCAGAGCTCGCTGTTTTTACTTCATAATTAATCGATCTTAAGTTAGCCGATATGAACCGCAAAATTTTTGGTTCATCATCAACGACATATATTTTATGCTTCATCCAGCTCACCATCCCTTATTGGAAAATAAAGTATAAAGTTGCTTCCTTCATTTGGTATGCTACTCACTTCAATGCGACCTTCATGGGCTTCCATAATCCCCTGACAAATGGCAAGTCCAAGTCCTGTACCTCCCCTACGTCTCGTAGCGGTCACATCTACTTGATAAAATCGATTAAATATTTTCTCAATATGATCCTCTGAAATACCAATACCATTGTCTTTCACCGCAATGAAAACTTCATCCTCATTCTGATCTAACGTAATGTCAATTGTTTTCTCGACTTCATCATTATATCGTAATGCATTCGTGAATAAATTAACTAATACTTGCTGCACACGTCTTTTATCAGCAAAGAAATACGGCTTCTCACCGATACAATTATTAAATGTAAATGTCGCTTGTTCTTTTAAAACATCGGGTACCTGATTGATTGATTCTTTAATTACATTGTCTGCCCGGATGACGTTCGGTACGATATACATCGTGCCGGATTCAATTTTAGAAATGTCCATCCAATCGCTCACAAGATGTTGAATACGGTCAATATCCTCGTGTACACCTTCTAAGAGCTCTTGCTGAAATTCTGGTTCCCATTCCACTTCAGATCGAAGTAGTGTTTCGACACTTCCTTTAATATTTGTAATTGGTGTTTTAAATTCATGAGACGTCAGTGATATTAGATTATTTTTTAGAGTATCAATCTCTTCTTCTTTTGTAATATCTCGAAGGAGCAATCCTTCCCCAATTCGTTCCTCATCGGACATCACAGAGAACTTGTGTAACAAATAATATCTTACTTTCCCTTTCGGCAAAACCTTTTCTAGTTTTAAAACATCATCTCCATTGGCGAAAAAATCATTGAGACGTTCTTCACTCACATCAAAGGATGCTATAAACCGTTCATACACATCATTTAAATGGAAAAGTCCTGTTTTATTATGTGAGACACCATCAACCTCTTTTTGAAAGAATTCATTCACATAATCAACCATACGATCGTTATTCAAGAGCATTAAGCCTTCTGACATACTTTCTAGTACTGCCTGTAATTCCGCATGCTTGTTGCGATATCGTTCGAACAGGAGTTTATTCTGAAGCATAATTGCAAGTGAACTGGCAAATGTTTGCAAGAATTCCTTGTCATCGGCTGTAATAAACTCATCTTGATCAAGATCAACAATTAAAAAGCCGGTTTGATTAGACGCGATATGAATCGGCTCAAGATATTGCTGCTCTCTTAACATATTATCATGTATATAACGATCCATTTTTTGTTTCGTTTGGATGGTTCGTGTCGTCACTGCATAGCCCTGGAACAAAATATGAATTGAATAATTCATAAATGGTTCGATTTGCTTTAAACAATGCTGGATAAAGTGAGCCATATCTTTTTGTGTCGAAACAGAAGTAATTAATTTATTAACTGCCCTAAGCTCAAGATTTTTACTTTTTAAATCCGCCGTTCGCTCATAAACGCGTGTTTCCAAATCTGAATTAAGCTGAATCAGCTCCGACCGGTTTTTCTCAATTTCATCAACCATATTATTAAAATGAAAGGATAATTCTTCCATCTCTTTTGGCCCATCAATACGCTTTGTGACAAATTGTTTGTCCTTATAGCCTTTTGTATAGTCTTTAATGTAATCGAGCAAATTCCGAATCGATTTCTCTAGTCGATCCGTTAAAATAAAGCTGACACCTATCATGAAGACGGCTGTGATTAAGATAAAAATAATGATCGTAATAATGGCATGCGTGTACGTATTTGATATCACAGAAGCTGGCTTTCCAACCCATACGGTCCAGCCATTAAAGGCTTCTATTTTTTCATACGTTATATATTCCTTCTGATTCCGTTCAGCTTTCGTAAAATAGTCACCACCCGCACCGCCATATTGAGCTTTTATATATTTCACGACGGGGTCATCACTTAAATCGACAAGCTCTGTTCGTGTGTCTATTTCAGGATGAACAATGACGTTATTATTTTGATCCAATACGACGGCATAGCCCTCTTTACCAAAGCTACGATTTTTAATATGCTCTTCTAACGCCGTTAAATCAAGCCCACCCAATATATAGCCATTTATACTTCCATCATCCTTTAAGAGGGGCGTTGTAATCGTGACGAGCAGTTTATCCGTTCCACCTCTACCGAGAAATACCGTTGAGATAATCGTTTCTTTTTGTTCGATTAGTTCCTTATAATACTGACGATCACTGAAATCTTGATTAACGACTTCAGCACCATCCTCTGTGCGCTCTGGATAGAAAACGAGTGATTTCCCATTCTGATCCCCAACATATAAGTTTACAAAGCCTGGATAATTATTTTTAATCGCTTTTAATTCTTCACGGATTAAGTCCGTATCGCCATTGATTAGATCTTTTTTAATATCAGGCGCCTGTGCTTCAATCACTGTTTGATATTCTTGTACGTAAGAAATAATATAGTCTTCAAGAAACTTTGTCGTCTGTGCTTGGTTTTTTTGATTTTCTTTTATTAAAGAGGACAATTGATAGATTTGAAATACACCTAAAAAAGTAATAGACACAAGTGTTATCGTTAGAAATGAGTATATGAGTTCTTTTTTAAAGGAACGGGACTTTTTTTTCATCTGTTCAACCTTCTTCCTTTTGCAGTGTGCTCATCTGTATGAAAAGTCGACAGAAATCGGCAAAATATATTGTATGATAGAAAAGTATAATACCTATTGAAGCTAAAGATGAGATTAGATGAGATAACTCTAGTATAAGTGAATTTAGATTGAGGTCTATAAAAATTCCATAATAAAAGTATAACATAGAGAGTGCTAGACATTTGATGATCAATATTTGGATATCAATCTGATCGTATCGCGTTGATGAACCGATGCTTACCAAATAATGAATTAATCACACGTTAAAATCACAATGAACAAAAAGGTACCGCCATCCGCATGGAGATACGAAAGTCGATACCTTTGTTGTTAATTGTGAAATGATTAGCCTACGATATGTGTGCCAGATTTGCCTTCCATAGCGAGGTCAGCTTTATCAAGTGAGCAAATGATGGCTCTTCCACCAGTCTCTGCAAAGTTGATAGCAGCTTCCATTTTTGGTCCCATGCTTCCTGCTGAGAATTGACCTTCTGCAACATATTGCTTAGCTTCTTCAAGCGTAATTTCTGTTAGGGCTTTTTGATCAGGCTTGCCATAGTTGACATACACGTTTTCAACATCTGTTAAAATCATGAATCTGTCAGCTTTTGCTTCTTCAGCAAGCTTAAAGCCACTACGATCTTTATCAATAACAGCTTCAATACCTTTGAATGTATTGTCAGCTTGTTTTACAACTGGCACGCCACCGCCACCAGCTGCAATTACAGTTGTACCTGCGTCTGTTAGAGACTTGATTACTTCAGAACCAATAATCGACTTTGGTTCAGGAGAAGCAACCACACGACGCCAGCCACGGCCTGCATCTTCTTTAACAATCCAACCTTTTTCTTCAGCTAATTGTTGTGCTTCTTCTTCTGAGTAAAATACACCGATTGGTTTTGAAGGATCTTGGAAATCAGGATCATCATTAGATACTTCAGTCTGTGTTAGAACACCAACGACTGGGTTTGTTTTACCAAGCTTAACCAATTCATTTCTTAATGTTTGTTCCATCATGTAGCCGATGAAGCCTTGTGATTCAGCACTGCACACATCAAGTGGTAGAGCTGGTACAACATGCTTAGCTTCCTCATTTTGACGCAAAATGTTACCAACCTGTGGGCCATTACCATGTGTTACAACAACACTGTGACCGCTTGCGATGATGCGCGCAATAATTTCTGCACTTTTACGTACGTTTTCTAGCTGATTTTCATATGTTGCTTCTTGATTTGGTTGCAGGATGGCATTACCACCCAATGCAATAACGACTTTATCTCCCATTAAAGGTCCTCCTTAATGCCAACATACCAATTAGCATACCGAATGCCGTATCGACTCCAGAGCTATGGCCCATTGGCAATAAATTTTTAATATGATCTTCCAAGTGTTCAGGATGCTCTAAAGCGAGATCCTGACCAATATTTACGACTGCTGAGCTAAATTCACCTTTTAAAGCGTAAATTAAATATTCCGTGCCAACATCTGTTGTAATCGTTTCGTTTTCAACGAGCTTGGCAACAACATCAACAAACGTAGAGCTCAATGCGCCAGTTACTGCATGAATCGCAAGTAAGCCAACGACATGGTCATCGCCCGACGGTGTTAACCCTCTGCCTCTTCCGAGAAAATAACGCAACGTCTGTTCAATTTGCTTATGGTCAGTGGAAAAAATCGCTGCCATCAGGTCATGAACCCGATAGACGAGATCACCATTCATATCCAATTCTCCGACATAGTTGAGCATAAATTGTTCAATGTCAAGGCCTAGGCCAGTTGGTTCATCATTGTTCAATAAAACAGTCAAAAATGCATCTAAATGCTCGATGACAGCTTGTGTACTATCCTCTTGCCGTTCTAATTTGTTCATGAATGATCGACCCTTTGTCAGCGTAATCGTAATTCCATATGCCGGAAATATCAATTCTTGCTTTGCTGGATGCCACTCAACACGGTCATTAGCAGTGATAATCGATACCAGCTGATGAACATCAGCTGTTTCTAAATGCATTCCAAATGGGAGCTGTCCATTTTTATCAGTACCAATAAAAAACAGATTGTCCCCCATTTGGATATTTAAGCCATTGTTAAACACACTGTGCACATTGCCCATAGGGTGATTTGAAAGGAAAAGAGGAATATGTTTGTTATATTCCTCCACACCGAATACAGTTTTGTTCAACTTCGTCAAAATTAGATCAAGCCTAGCTTTTTAGCATAAGCTTCTAGTGCTTTTTCAAAGCATTCTTTTGGTGCACGAACCGTACCAGCACCAACTTGGCCTAAGCCTGCTTTTTTATGAGCAATACCAGTGTTGATAACTGGTTCAATACCTGTTTCAACAACTTTACGTGCATCGATACCTAAGCATGTACCTTGGAAATCCCATGTTGGAATTGTGAAGTTACTGTTTTGGTCAATGCAGATTTCTGTCATTTCGTTACTTGTAGAAAGTGCGTCTGAGAAACCACCTGCACCAACGAAGCGTGTAACACCAGGTGCAGCGATCATTGCAAAGCCACCTACGCCAAATGTTTCTGTAATTGCACTGTCTCCGATGTCTGAGTTAGCATCGTCTTGTGAATAACCAGTAAAGAACAGACCTTGTGGTGTATTAACTGGTGCGGTGAACCATTCGTCACCCATTCCGCTAATACGGATACCGAAGTCTTTACCGTTACGGCACATTGCTGTAACAACAGTACCTTCTTCAATTTGTCTTGCTCCATCAAGAACAGCTTTACCTGTTGCCATCATGATGTTCAAGAAGAACTGATCAGTATCAGCTAAGAACTTAATAACTTCATGACGTTCTTTTTCATCCATATCAACCTGTACGATGTATGGGCTAATTTCTTTAAGGAAGATCAAGGATGCTGCGATATTACGTTGGTGGAATTCGTCACCCATTGTAATAGCTTTAGCAATCATAACGTTCAAGTTCAGACCGTCATCAGTCAATTTCAATGCTTTTGCGATTGTAGGTGCAAGTACATCTTGCATCCATTTCAAACGATTGATAACTTCATCAGAGTAAGCACCAAAACGAAGAACTTTACCGATACCTTCGTTCATAATGCAGTATGCTTCGTTACCAGTTGAACGGTTTTCAACTACAAATACAGGCATGTTTGCAGATGTAATACCGCCCATAGGACCAACTGCGTTCACATGGTGACATGGAATGAATTTGACCTCGCCACCTGCAAGCATTTTTTCAGCTTCTTCTTCATTAGCTGCCCATCCTTCATATAAAGATGCACCGATACATGAACCTTGCATTGGACCTGTCATATCGTCCCACTTAATTGGTGGACCAGCATGAAGTAATACTTTTCCTTCGTTTAGTTCTTTAATTTTGCTTTTTGCAGGAACAACGTCCACTAAGAAAGGAGCTGAACCAGTGATACGATCGATAACCGCTCTGTTTGCTTCATCAATTGAGTTGTATTGCATTTTGTATCCTCCTCATTTGTATGTGTTTCTTTGACCTTCAAAAGTACCCTCAAGAGGGGCAACCAGACAGGAGCCTGCCTGGTTGACATACACTTTTTTGCGTCCGACGCCAGGACCCTGCAACCTTAGTTGCCTAATGGGCACCTGCGCCTTTGATCTATTTATGTTTATTTGAGCAAGCTCAAGATTTTACGCATTTTTTCGTTACCGCCTGCAACTGGGCGCCAGTCGAACTGAACGACTTGTGCGTTGTTGTCTGTTAATGCATTTGTGAAGCTCTTCAACCCAACGTTAATAATGCTTGGACGTTCGTTTACAAATGCTTGTACTTGGTCTGATACAGATAAATCATTTTGTGTTGCAGGTACATCAACATGTGCTTTTTTAATGTCATCAACATGAAGACCAACAATTGATAGGGCTGTGCGAACAGCTTCATTATTGTTGTCTTTTACGATGATACCAGCATCACGCAAACGGTTGATGTGTCCTTGGTAATCTTGTGGGTCACTTGTTGTACCACATACAGAAGCAACAATGTAAAGCTCGCGACCTTCAGATTTTGCATGAGCAAAAGCTTTTTCGATAGATGGAAGCAATGCGCTAGCCATATCGTCATGTGAACCGTAACCCAATACGAAATCAAGCAAAATAACAGCTGTTTTCTCGTCTTGTGCGGATTGTTCAATGAATTTTGCACGTGTTTCAGGATCGATCATTGGGTGTGGCTTACCTTGTGTATATTTATCATCCCCAAGGTCAACAACTTCATGACCGTCTTTCTTGAATACATAGCCATCTTCATTCGTGATGGATGTTCCAAGGCCAAGTGCATCTGATAAGAGAACAGCTGTTTCAGATGCAAGCGTACCACCTGAGAACAAGCCTTTAACAGCGTTTTGTCCTTCTTTTAATGTTACACCTTCAACATCATAATCGCCGGCGTTATAGTCTTCTTTAATATCATTGCTTCTAACGAGATCAACAGCGATTTGTGCTGTTTCAGCAAGTGTGTAGGCTTGGTAGACATTGCCTTCATGCTGCTCTGGTTTTTCACCAAGGAAGATCGCAACAACAGGTTTAGATACGCTGTGTAGTAAATCTACAACTTTGTCACGTACTTCTTTTGCTGGTGGCTTAGAAATAATGGCAATCACATCTGTTTGAGTGTGATTTTCAAGGGCTTTAATGCCGTCCATCATTGTAATCGCACCGATTGGATCTTTAAGGTCACGTCCACCTGTACCGATCGCATGGCTTACACCTTCGCCAAGACGGTCAATGATAGATGATACTTCTTGAATACCTGTTCCAGATGCACCGACGATACCAATGCGACCTTTTTTAACAACGTTCGCAAAAGCCATTGGGATACCATCAAGAATACCCGTTCCACAGTCAGGACCCATAACAAGTAGGCCTTTTTCATGAGCTTTTTGCTTTAATTCTGCTTCAGCTTCCATTGGAACGTTATCACTGAACATGAACACATGTAAGCCACGATCAAGTGCGGCATGTCCTTCTTCAGCTGCATATTGTCCTGGAACAGAAATCATAGCCATGTTTGCATTAGGAAGCGTTTTGATTGCTTTGTCCCAAGTGCGAACTGTTTCAAATGCTTGATCTCCACCACTGATGGATTGATCTTTCAAGTACTGTTCAGTCTTGTCGACAACTTCTTGTACTTTTTCTTCACTATCTGTGTCAACAACAATTGCCATGTCATTTGATTCAGCAGTTTCTAGCTCATCTGTATACAAGCCAGCACCTTTGAAAATATCTTTGTTTGCTGGTGTAGCCATCATAACCTGAACTTTGTTAATACCTTCAATTGCTGATACTTCGTTTGTCAAAAGCATCAAGTTGATCGAATCCTGATAAGAATTCTTCTTGATTATCGTATGAATCATTTCTCCATCACCTCATTAAGAAATTTAGTAAAACACATTTAGATGCAACTTCCGAACAATGGCACGACACTATTTATAGGCGGACAACCATAATGTTTACAATTATAGTCTACCTAACAGACCATTAAATTCGAATAAAATTGCAGGAGGTTGCATTACAAAAACATTAAAGTTTCTTTATGCAATGCATTCTGCTTTTTTGTACCGTCAATTAGCCCCGCATTAGAGCAAGAGGCATTTATGAATGGCATATCATCGCATCACCTCAGTCTCAAGTCACAAATTTCAACTTTTATATTTTTTGGGGTAAACCAAACTTATCCCACTTAATTGTATTCTCAAGCAATATTGAAAGTATGGTTCCCATCAATAGTCCATTTGAAATTAATGGACGAATGTAACTAGGTAGTGTTTCAAATGCGCTAGCAGGCATCGTCATTAAAATAAGACCAATAAATAGCGGAAGACCTACCCGATACAAGTTAAGTGTATTTATATTAACTTCTTTGAACCAATCCATGGACGATCCAAAAAGTTGAACATAAGAGACAAACAACACAGCACTACCAATGCTAAGTGGCAGGAGTGTGAAGAAATATCCAATAGGAGGGATAATCCCCATTATGAAAAACATAATTGATCCGAAGATAAATGGCATTCTTCTAATAACGCCTGTTTGTTGTAAAAATCCAATAGATGACACAAACGGACTGAAAGGCACAAGCCCCAAGATACCAGATGCAATACCAGATACCCCTGTAATTACAAATGAATTACGATATTCCGCATTTGTAGGCTCTTGACCTTCATAAAGGAAATTACTTCCTTTTATGGAGCCGTACTGTTTGGTAAGATTCAAAACACCTGTAATAACAGCAGTAATGATAATACCAATATTCCACGCTGGCTCACCCAGTGGGAATAGATGCAAATCTATTGTTGTTGCTACACCTCCACCCAATTGACTTTCAGGATTGAAAAGAAGAGCAAATAAAGGCCAGCCAATAACGATACCAATCAACATTGAATACTGAGCAATTTTATTTGGTGCTTTAATGGTTATAATCAAAACAAAAATAGCGATGATAATTGAGAGTGAAGATATACCAAGATCAATTTTCGCATCTCCAGATTGACCGGATAAGCCTAACATACCCTCAAAGAATGTAATACAAAGTGACACACCGAACAAGAACATAAAAACGCCCATAACACTTGAATTAAATAATTTCTCTAAGTAAAACCCAATTCCCGTAACACCGATAATAATTGTTAAAATTGAAGATATAATAACACCAACAGTCAGGCTTCCACCTACAACCTCCAATGGAATACCTTGTGCAGCTGATATTGACGTTATAGCTAGGATGACACCCCACCATAGCCCTGAGGGACCAGACATGATTGAACGTTTATGCCCAAAGACCGCCTCAAATACACAAACAATACCACCCAAAATAAAGGAAAACTGCATCATACTTACGACTTCAGCTTGTGAAAGGTTATACGCAGCACCGACCGTGATTGGCACCACAACCGTATTGACAAATATATACATGAGCCATTGCAGGCCACCTAACCAGTTGCCTGAGTCCAACAATTCCTTTTTCATTTAGCCTTTCACTTCCTCTTGTTAAAAATTAATAACGTCTCAACCTGTATTATTGATAAACACATCACAGTTATTCATTGAAACGTTTTCATGTTATTGCTATATGAACACTGATTAACAGCTAGCGGCTAAATACCCGTTGGTAAAGATGCTTTCTTTATTGTTCGCATGTTTTTATCTTTCATGCATTAACCCAAACATTCCAAAACCTCACATGCCGTTGCGATTAAATGATGCTGATGTTTTATAATTTATGATTGCTAAACGGTCATGCAGTTGTTACTGGTCTTAAAATTTTGAATTAACACACAATATACGTTAATTATTGTATTTAACGCCACCTCCTATTTTACGAAGACTTACGTTTTCAAAACTTTAAAACGTTTTGGTCAAAACAAGCAAGCAAGGCGGAAAATATATCCTAGTTTCCACCGGTTGAACCTTTGCTGTAATCATGTTTCCATCTATATAAGTATAATTTAATTACTCGTTTTAGTCATTGTTCAAAGTGGCTAAAATAGGTTTTGTTTTTTGTCTATATTTAATGTATAATAAAGAGGATTTCTTATCCTCTTTGTCGTAAGTATTTAACGACACTCAAATGAACAAAGGGAGAGGTCCTATGAAAACACTAAACGATTTATTTATCTTAGAAGGGATGAAGGAATGTGACGTTCTCGCTGGACATAGAGGGCTCAACAAGCATGTTCAGTTTGTAAATATATCGGACACACCCGATGTCATTCAATTTCTTGATAAAAATCACCTGCTGCTTACGACGTGCTATGGCTTTCAAAACAACACACAAAAAATGTGTGATTTAATTCAACAAATGCACGACCTCAACTGCTCCGGCCTCATTATTAAAGTGAATCGTTTTTTAAAGGAGCTTCCAGACGAGGTAAAGTTGCTCGCAGATGATTTAGCATTCCCGATAATAGATTTGCCAACGGAACGAACGTTAGGTGATCTGTCTCGTCACATTTTAAACTATTTAAATGACCACGAATCAGAGCAGCTTTATTACGCCTTGCATGTCCAAAAGGAATTTTCTGACATGATGCTGAAGGAATATAGCATTAATGCGCTCGTTGAGCATTTAGGACATTTTCTCGTCCGTCCAACCCTTCTGCTAAATCACCGGGGTGAAAAAATTGCTCAAAGTCACCATTTCAGAAAAGATTCTATGAAGGAATTAAAGGTTAAGATGATTGATATCATTAAAAACGATATTGTAGCAGCTCGTGATGGGGATAATTTTAGTTTCCCTAATGATGAAAGTCACCCTTTCACGACGTTTCCGATTCAAACGAAACGCCGATATCCAAGTATTCTCGTTATACTGGATTCATTAACATTGCCTTATCCTTCGTCACAGATGGCCATTGAACAAGCAGCTAACGTCATATCGTTCACACTCATTAAAGAGCAAGCGATTAATGAAAACTCTAGATTATTAAAGAATAATTTCTTTGCTGATTTAATTGAGGAACGCATCCATTCCGAGGAAGAAATATTGAGCCGTGCGAATTATTACGGCTTGAATGAAGATCGCTTCAGCGTTTGTATTGTTTGCACAGTCGACGCCGACTCCGATAGCTATGAAGCGTTGCAATTATATGAAAAGAAAATTGGGGAATTACACAATTATATTTATGATCAGCTTGAAGATGAGATTGCTGGCAGCAACATGGAAGCAACACTGTTTACAAAAGAGAAATACTTTGTCATCATCCTTCAGTTCCCTAAATATACGGACACGGAAATTGAAATTGTCACAAACTTTGTAAAGGACGTACAAGCTAATTTAGATAACGAGCATTCAACGTCATTTGGTGTTAGCTACCCTTTCCAACCGCTATCTAATATGTCTAGTGCCTATAGTGAGGCTGTGGAAGCGATCACTTATGGATATAGCATGCATATGAAAGGCTTTATTAATTTTTATAAAGCCAAAGAAGTTAAAGAATTACTCAGTACGATTCCGAAGCAGGATTTGAAGGCATTGTATGAAAGCGCCTTAAAATCGCTTGCATACCCTAAAACAAAAGAAGATCAGGAATTACTAAAGACGGTAGAGGTTTATCTAAACTGTCAATGTGAAATATCTGAAGCATCCAGAAAGCTTTATGTTCACCGAAACACCGTAAAGTATCGCGTCAAAAAAACAGAGGAAATGCTCAATTGTTCCTTCCATGATCCTGTTGATTCACTACGCATCCGCGTCGCGCTCGTTATTGGTCATATCATGGAAGAAAGTAAAAATGACGAAGAAAAGGACACACTCCTTATTTAAACAAGCTTAAGACATCGTTGACCTCATGAATAGCATCATCAATAATCGTCCATACAAAAAAGGGGCCTGACCATCGTCAAGCTCCCTTTTTATTTGTACATATATAAACTTGTATTATGAGCGTTTTGCAACAAGCTCTATTTCGACCTCTGCACCGAGTGGCAATTCAGATACAGCCACACATGTTCGAGCAGGGAATGGTTCGCTAAATTGTGTTTTGTACACATCATTCATCGCATCAAAATGTTTCATCGTTGTTAAATATACGTTGACTTTTACGACGTGCTCTTCACTCAAACCAGCCTCTTTTAGTACGTCAAAAAGACTTAAAAAGCACTCTTTCGTTTGTGCTGCAATATCGCCATCTAGATTTTCATCGGTACAGTTTTTTGCAGTTTGTCCCGATAAGTAAATGTAATCGCCAGAATCAATTGCATGTGAATACGGTCCTGATGACGATGCTCTTCCTGTTGAATACGCTTTTCTCATAAAAAACAACTCCTCTTGCTATGATGATAAAATTTTATCCTATATGCTGCCATCTTAGCAACCTTTTTCCATCGATTTTGCACAAAATAAGCCCTTGCTTTTGTCTATTTGTGACAGACACGTAAAGCAAGGGCTTATTATAAGGTATTTATTAAAGATTATAGGATGTTATGCTTATTTAATTTCTCCGTTTTCGTAGACGACCTTGCCTTCTACAATTGTCGTTTTGACATTACCTTGATATGTTCGACCGACATATGGAGAATGCTGATGACGATATAACAGATCCTCGTTTTTCAACTCAAAGCTTTCGCTTAAATCAACGAGCGTTACATCAGCGTCATAGCCTGCTGCAATCGTACCTTTTGTTGTCAGTTTAAAGATTTCAGCTGGATTTTTAGCAGTAATTTCAGCGATTTTTTCCAAAGAAACACCGCGTTTGAAGTAGCCTTCTGTTAGTAAAATATTTAAAGTGCTTTGGGCACCAGAAATTCCGCCCCAGCCTTCAAAATAATTATCAGTAATGACCTTCATATCTGCTGGTGCAGGTGAGTGGTCAGAGCCAATCACATTGATTTCACCATTTTTAACAGCTTCCCATAGCTCATCTACTTCATCTTGATCACGAAGAGGTGGCATACATTTTGCAAGCCCGCCTTGTTCCTCAAGATCTTTTACAGTTAGTGATAAGTAGTGTGGGCATGTTTCAACAGTTACGTCAACGCCTCTTTGTTTAGCTTCCTCAATAACTTCAACAACTTTTCGGCTGCTTGCATGGACGATATGCAGCTTACATCCAGTTGCCTCAGCAAAAGAGATTACTCTTCTTACAGCTTCAATTTCTGAAATAACTGGACGAGATTCAACAAAGTCTCTTGCTGATGTTAAGCCTTTTTCCTGCTTTTCTTTTGCCAGTTGCTCACAAATAACTGTGCTTTCAGCATGAACTGCTAAAAGGGATCCTAAAGAAGCAATGACTTTCATGCCATTGTACAATGTTGCATCATCAGCATTGTTAAAGTCTTCAATACCACTTGGTGACATGAATGCTTTAAAGCCGATAACACCATTTTCATGTAGTTCAGGTAGCTTGTCGATGTTTTCTGGTACGAGTCCACCCCAGAAACGTGGGTTGACGACAGATTTTTCATCTGCAAGCGCTTGTTTATTTGCTAGGTTTTCTTTGTCAACAACTGGAGGCGTACTATTCAACGGCATATCAAAGAATGTCGTTGCTCCACCTGCAGCAAGACTTTTACTTCCTGTCTCTAGACCTTCCCAATCTGCTCTACCAGGTTCATTAAAGTGAACGTGAGAATCAATGAGACCAGGGAAAACATGAAGACCTTCTGCGTTAATTTCCCGATCTGCATCTGCAACAATCTGGTCAGCTACTTTAATAATTTTGCCTTCCTTAATTGCAACATCTGCTTGAATTGTTTGTTCCGCAGTTACGACTGTACCGTTTTTAATAATTAAATCGTACGTAGCCATATTAGACCCTCCATTATGTGTTTTGACTTGGGGGCTTTATTGTCTCCAAGCTGTTTATAATTACAGTGGAAATATACACACATTCTTGTGGCAGCATGTGTCACAAATCTGTGGCATATTTCCACTGCCGGTTACTTTATGATTTTATAAATCGTTCTTCAAATCCGTTTCGATTAATGCATAAGTTTGCCGATAGGCTCTCCAACAATTCCTTCATTCAAGTCATAAACGATGTGACCACGAACGACAGTTTTTGTCACGCGGCAGTCAATTTTTCTGCCTTCATATGCACTATGCTTGTTCTTATAATAGAGATCTTCACGTTTAACCGTATAAGACTGGTTCGGATCCACTAAAATGATGTCAGCATCTTTTGAAACAGCGATTTCACCCTTGTTAGGAATGTTAAAGCGTTCAGCTGGAGCTGTTGCAATCATGTCAACGAACTTGTTAACCGCTAATCCACGCTGTTTCACAGCAAGATCAAACATCAAGTCAACGTTGTTTTGTGCACCAGAAATACCGCCCCATGCTTCAAAGATGTTACCTTGCTTTAAGTCTTCTGTACATGGTGAATGGTCAGATGTTAGCCAGTCAATATTGCCTGCCATGAGCTCATCCCAAAGCTTAGCCTGATCGGTAGCTTTACGGAGCGGTGGCATACATTTTGCTCTTGGTCCGATTTCTTCTACATCTTCAGCAGTCATTGCAAAATAGTGTGGGCAAGATTCAACTGTTACATCTACACCTTCAGCACGTGCCTTGAGAATCGCTTGAACAGCTTCTGATGTGCTAATGTGTACGAGATGCAATTTACAGCCTGTTTCTTTTGCAAACAGTAATGCACGTTGCACAGCTTCAACCTCAGTGAATACAGGGCGTGATTCAACATAATCCATTGCAGTTGTACGGCCTGAGTTCACAATTTCCTTCGTGAGGTTATCTGTAATTGTTGGATTTTCCGCATGAATGCAAAGGATTTGATCCAACTCAGCAAGCTTCTGCATGCCTTTATACAATGTGTAGTCATCTACATTTGTAAAGTCATCAGGAATATCGCTGCCACATGTTGAGATAAAGCATTTGAAAGCAGGTACGCCCGCATTATGCATGCCTTCTAAATCGTCAACATTACCAGGAACGAGTCCACCATAGAATGCGTAGTCAACATAGTTCTGTTCTTTTGCAGCTTCAAGCTTTAAGTCGAGTGCAGCTTTGTTCGTTGTTGCTGGCAAAGCATTCAGTGGCATTTCAACATAGCTCGTTGTTCCGCCAGCTGCTAGTGACTTAGTACCTGTTTCAAATCCTTCCCACTCAGTACGACCAGGTTCACTAATATGAACATGTGTGTCAATCATTCCTGGCATTACATACTGTCCGCTAGCATCTACTGTTTCTTTTGCATCATCTTCAATACGTTCGGCAATACAAGCAATTTTCTCATCCTTGACACCGATATCGCATTTCCGAACGCCGTCCCGAAAGACGACGTTCCCTCCTTTAATGATTAAATCATACATCATTTTATATGCTCCTCTCAGAAGTAGGAATTGGATGCTCGCCAAGACATTATAGGGTTGACGAGTGAATTAATCCTCGTAAATTGTACCTTCTTTAAACTTAGACCCTTTAAATGCATACTTGGACAATAACAGATAAGAAATACCTGCAACGATGAAACCAACTAACCAAGCAAGGTCAACTTCGACAAATGCAGCACCTGCACCGATGAATAGAGCAAGCATAGCCGCAGGGTTATAGCCAGCATATATACCTTTTTCATTATACAACTCAGGTAGATTTACTTTTTGTTTTCTTAAAATGTAGTACTCGATTAACAAGATCGCTACAATTGGTCCTAAGAATGCTGAGTAAATCAAGATGAACATGTCAAGACCTTTTGAACTGTCATCTTTAACTAACAACCAAGGGAATGAACCGATAGCAAGTAAACCAGTAATTGTTACAGCAACTTTGTAACGTACTTTTGTAATCAACTGAATAACATAGGTTGGTGGAATAATGTTAGCAACCATGTTAGTAGCAATTGTAGCCATTACGATAAATGCTGAAACACCAACTGTTACATATGGATTGTCAATTACGATAGCCAATGCTGTAGGAGGGTTGTTAACACCCGTTACAGTCGCAACCATTGCACCTACGATCAAAACAAAACCGTAAGAAATCATAATTGGTGAGAAATACATTAAACCACGTTTTGTATCACTAATACCTGTTTCAAGCTCTCTTGAGTAGTCACTTGCATTAAGGAAAATAGCAGCATAGTTACCCAAGAATACCATGATATATGCGAAGAATGGTAAGCCCCATGTACCTTCAGTAGAGACCCAGCTGTCGTATAACTCGCCTCTGTAATCTGACATCAAGATTGTAAATACGTAAAGCATAGCACCCATAATTACGACTGATGCAAGTGTTTCTACCCACTTAATAGCTGTAAAGCCATATAGGGAAAGGACAATTTGAACAACTTGTAGAACAACGAAACAGATTGCGATGCTGTCAAATGCACCATCTGTTAAAATTTTCATAATTTCATTTAGTGCAGTACCACCGATCCAACTTTGAATACCATACCAGATAATGGCCGGTACACCTCTCATGAGTGAGGAAATAATAGTACCTTTAAATCCGAAAGACATTCTTAATTGAACAACGTACGGAATACCTTCACGATAACCAGCACGGTCATTTAAAGCGAAAATACCAGAAATGATTAGAATGGCAATGAATGCAGCAGCGAGAGTCTGCCAAATGTTGAGCGTTGCAATACCCGCTACAACAATACTCATTCCTAGCGTCATGTTACCCATGTTAACGCCGTCACCAATCCACATAAATATATACGGGACTTTACCAACTGTTCTATCTTTTGCGCCATTCGGCTTTAGAGAGCCATCTGCGGCTGCCGAGTTATCTACTGCGGCTCCATCTACATTATTAGCCATATTGTATCTCCTCCTATGGTTTCTGATGTGATCAACTTTGATGCTTGTTCTATGGAATACCATGGATCATAACGGACACATAATGAAGTGTCTAAATCCCTTTAAATATAGTGATTGATAATTGCTGTGCAGGTTGATAATATTCCATTGATCAAACGCTTTCATCGACCACATTGAACATTATATAATAATTCCTAAGCGCTGTATTCATACCGTTTGGACAAAATCAACAAAGGTAGTTGTATAGCATGCATAAGAATTTTAGTGAATACACACTTTTGCACTGCTTATTGTTTACATTGCACAAATAAGTATACAAATATCTAGAGGACAAATCCTTAATTCGTAACCAATAATGCCACTTATGGAAACATTTTGCTTTTTATTGCTACACAAATCATTACTCGTAACATGAAAAATCCTCTTTTTTCCCCATAATAATAGCTTATCCCCATTTATTATGAGACAAGCTATACAACGTTATACACGACTTTTCACGCGAATTCGACACTAAAAAAGCTGCTCACGTGTATGGACACATGAGCAGCTTTTAAATCATTTATTTCGCAAACGGATCTTTATGATCGTATGCATTGTTGTGTATTGTATCAGAAACGAGATAATCATAAATGTCATCAACAATGTCAATGCCATTCTCATTATAGCGTCTTTCTCGTTCAGCACTTCTTTGGCCCGGATAATATACTTGATCAAAGCCTGGTGCTGGTTTAATTGCATTCAATTCCTTCATTGTTTGTGAGATGTTTTGTTTAAACATATCAATGTCCGTAAAGAATGCCGGATTAATAACGATGTGAAGCTGTCCAAGTTCTCTGCCTTTTTCAAGATCATGATACATGGAAGAGACGTTTTTACCAAATGGTAAGCCCAGTAAAACACCTGACAATACGTCAACCATCATCATTAAACCGTAGCCTTTTGGTCCGGCAATTGGTAGTAAAGCACTCACATCAAACGGGTTCGTTGTCGGCTCTCCATTATGATCAACAGCCCATGTCTCAGGGATGGTTTCATTTTTGGAACGCGCATGCAAAATTTTACCCCATGCTTGAACAGTTGTTGCCATGTCGAATGTAATTAAATCATCATTCTCTCCTGGCGCAGAAAAAGCAATTGGATTCGTGCCGTAGTAAGGCTCTGCTCCTCCGTACGGAACAACCATTGGATCAGACTGACAAACAGAAATTCCGACTAGACCTTGTTCAGACGCCTGCTTAACAAAGTACGATAGCGCACCACTATGGCTAATTCGCTTAACGCCTACGACACCAACGCCATTTTCTTTAGCCATTTTAATCGCTTCATCCATAGCTTGTTTAGCGGCAACATGACCAGCTCCGTTATCTCCGTCAAAGGTCGCTGTCGATGGGCCTGTTTTTTCAAATTGAAAATGTGGATTAGCATTAATGCCGCCCTTGGCAATACGCTCAGCGTAATATTCTACTCGCATGGCACCATGTGAGTGAATACCGCGCGCATCGGCATGGACCAGTACATCAGCAATTCCATCCGCATGTTCTACTGTCAATCCTGCTTTGTTTAGCTTGTTTTTGATCAATTCATGAAGTTTTTCTTTTGATACTCGCACCTATTTCCACCCTCCAAAACTATAAACAATTGAATGCATACTTTTTTATTAGTCTACAAATGCATCCTGATGATCGTATGCATCATTATGAATAACATCAGAAACGAGATAGTTATAAATGTCATCGACAATTTCAATGCCATTTTCTTCGTATTCTTCTGCTACAGCATCATAATTTTGCCCTGGATAAAGAACTTTGTCAAATCCTTTGGCTGGTTTAATGCCATTAAGATCTTTCATTGTTTGTGTAATGTTATCTTTAAACATTTGAACTGATGAGAACGCATCAGGGTTAATAACAATATGCAATTGTCCTAGATCTCTGCCTTCGCTTAGATCATTATACATCGATGACACTTTATTACCAAATGGTAAGCCGAGTAAAATACCAGATAATACGTCAACCATCATCATTAAGCCATAGCCTTTAGGACCAGAAATTGGTAATAAGGCTCTTACTTTATGTGGATCAGTTGTTGCTTCGCCATTTTCATCTACTGCCCATGTATCCGGGATCGATTCATGCTTTGATCTTGCATGTAAAATTTTACCCCATGCTTGAACAGTTGTTGCCATGTCAAAGCTGATCATTTTTCCGTCATTGCCTGGTGCAGCAAATGCAAGTGGGTTTGTTCCATAATAAGGCTCTGCGCCTCCAAAAGGAACAACCATAGGATCAGACTGACATACAGAGAAGCCAACAAGATCATTTTGAGCAGCCATTTCTGTGAAGTAAGAAATTGCTCCACTATGACTCACTTTCTTCATTCCGACAACAGCTACGCCATTTTCTTTAGCAATTTTAATGGCTTCATCCATTGCAAGCTTAGCTGCAACATGTCCGCTTCCGTTATCACCGTGGAAAATAGCTGTACATGGGCCTGTTTTTTCAAGACGGAATTCCGGGTTATGGGTAATACCTTTTTTGGCAATGCGTTCTGCATAATATTCAACCCGCATAGCACCATGAGAATGGATACCTTTTGCATCGGCGAATACGAGTACGTCAGCCACAATACCGGCATGCTCTTCCGTTAGACCGGCACGATGTAATTTTGTTTGAATGAGTTTTGTCAAATCTTCTTTTGCTACTCTCATATCTATTAACACCCTTCGTTCGGGTGATGGACACCCGTAATATAATATTCAAAGGAAAAATCGTAACAGTGTTAGCTTAGTGTTGTTTAAAAGGCAATTATGCACACGCTTATAAAGATACGTCTCGGTTACAATCTTTTGAGTAAACGTATGATAGCTTTTCACGGCCTACTGCATATGCAGCTTGTAAGCAATATGGACCCATGAAGATATAATCTTCTTTTTTAACAGGCATCCATTCATTATCCAAGTTATACATGCCTTCACCAGATAGTAAGTATGCACCATGCTGCTGATAATGTGTTTCAACAAATGGGTGACTTGCTGCTGGATCAAACGTTAAAATATGGAAGTTCATGTCAAACGCAATGTCTGTTGGGAGTAAGTCTTGAATGTGAACGTTCTCCATATCATCATAAATAACTTCTTCGATATCGTTAGAGTTCCCTGCATAAACCCATGGCTTATGACCTTCTAATGGTGTGTGCTTTTGCTTATAAAGGAAAACTCTTGAATCTTCGTCTTGAAGATTTTTTAAGTACATTTTAACGGATGGTGGGCAATACAAGTAGCCACCTTGCTCAAGAACGAATGTTTCGTCATCAGCTTTAGCTTCCATTTTTCCTTCTACAACATATACAAATGTTTCGATGTCTTCTTGGCCGCCAAAACCTTTTTCGTTTTTACCATCTTTATGAAATGTAGCAATGTAATCAACAAACTTCGCACCAATTCCAGGGGAAGATAGAATACTCATTGTTACATTTTCAAAGCCTGGAATGACGTTGTTAACGCGTCCTTCAGGTGGAATAACTGCGTATAAACCATGCTTAACTACTGCTCTGCTTGTTAAAATATCATTTGGATATCCCATATTAGAACACTCCTCTAAATTATTCTTTATAGCCTAAGTTGTATAGGGCTGCAATTAATGCATCGACACCTTCAGCAAGATCTTCTGGGCTTGTATACTCATATGGTGAATGGCTAATACCGTCTTTACTTGGTACGAAAATCATTGCAGTCGGAATGACCGGTGCCATGATTTGTGAATCGTGACCTGCACCACTATGCATCATTTTATAGTCAAGACCATCAGCATCACATTGTTCTTTAATGGCATTAACAACACCTGCGTCCATTGGTACAGGTGGGGCATCCATCCAACGATCGATGTTAATGCCGACGCCGATTTTCTCAGCAACATCTTGTAACATATTTTCAACTTCTTCAGTAAAGCTATACAATGCATCTTTTTCTGTATGACGGATGTCAATCGTAAATGTTACTTTACCTGGTACAACGTTTACCGTATTTGGTTCAGCGATAAGCTTTCCAACAGTTGCAACGAGCGGATCGCCCACTTTTAATGCCATATCATTAATTGCAGTGATCATGCGAGCCGCTGCATTCATTGCATCTTTACGATAGCCCATTGGTGTTGTTCCAGCGTGATTTGCCTGACCATCAAGGGTAATCGTATAACGGCGTTGACCAGCAATATGACGTACGATACCAACAGCTTTGTTTTCTCTTTCAAGCACATTGCCTTGTTCAACATGAATTTCAACAAACGCTTTCAAATCTTTTCTGACATCACTAGGATCTTCTTTGAAATCAAACCCTGCATTATGCATTGCTTGCTCAAATGGAATACCGTCAAAGTCCGTCATGTCTTTAACTTCTTTTGTGCTAGGGTGACCAACAATGTTCTTTGAACCCCAGAAAGAAAATGGGAAACGGCTACCCTCTTCTTCAGCCATTGAAACAACTTCAATATTACGCAAAGGAGCACCATATGTTTCCTTCAAATACTTCAAGGCTAGGAATCCTGCGATAATACCGTATTGACCGTCATACTTACCACCATTTTTGACTGTATCAACGTGAGAACCTGTCAAAATCGTTTCGTCTTTGTGCTTCGATCCTTCTAGTCTTCCAAACAAGTTGCCAATTTCATCATACTCAACTGATAATCCTGCTTCTTCAAACAAGTCTTTAAGGGCGTTTTGCGCTTTAACCCACTCTTTCGAGTACAGCACTCTGGAAACACCGCCACTTGGATCTTTACCAAACTCGCCTAACCAATCCAACTTAGCCTGAATGTCTTGTCCTGAATAAGCATTCGTTCCTTTTTCCATACAAACCCGCCTTTCTATATGTTAAAAAGTATCAATAAAAAAGTTACCTAAACGATAAATCCATGACACTTTATGTCTATTGTGCATAAACGCTATATAGCGTCACATCTTTACCACCTTAGATTATATCCCATAACACCTAGAATGTAATTGTCCCCTTTAAACAAATAATTATTTAGAATATGGTCATTTTAGATAAAGCGAAACTCATTTGTTGAAATGGTTTACTTCAACAAATGTCTAGTTGAGCTTATCGGGTGTTTACGTGAAGTTGATTTCCACTAATCATACTCAGCTTAACCACTTCTCTAAACGTGGAAATCCTACTGAACGTTCACACTCGAAAAAGCGAAACTCATTTGATGGAGTGGTTTGCGCCAGCAAATGTCTAGTTGAGCTTATCGGGTGTTTACGTGAAGTTGATTTCCACTAATCATACTCAGCTTAACCACTTCTCTAAACGTGGAAATCCTACTGAACGTTCACACTCGAAAAAGCGAAACTCATTTGATGGAGTGGTTTGCTCCAGCAAATGTCTAGTTGAGCTTATCGGGTGTCTACGTGAAGTTGATTGCCCCGAAATCTTACGGAACGTTCACACTCGGAACAGCGAAACTCATTTGTTGGAGTGATCTTCTCCAGCACATGTCTAGTTGAGCTTATCGAGTGTCTACGTGAAGTCGATTTCGACTAATCATACTCAGCTTAACCACTTCTCTAAACGTGGAAATCTTACTGAACGTTCACACTCGGAAAAGCGAAACTCATTTGATGGAGTGATCTTCTCCAGCAAATGTCTAGTTGAGCTTATCGGGTGTCTACGTGAAGTTGATTTCCCCGAAATCTTACGGAACGTTCACACTCGAAAAAGCGAAACTCAACCTTCTACTTAACGCTATACTCTATATGTTTTTTAGAAAGACTATAAAATAAGTCTCAAAGCAAATAAAGACATGTCATTTGTCTTTTTCCCTGTTTTTGCGTTATTATGCCTACATCATCAATTTAAGCATCTAAGATGGAGGAACATGAGACATGAATACAACATTTGTGTATAAAGAAGTTGACCAATGTAGCATTAAAGCGGAATTATATCCTGTCGATCAACCAAATGCACCATTGATTATTTACATTCACGGTGGTGGCCTCGTCTGGGGTACACGTGAAGATATTAACAAAGAACAGGTGGCACTGTATAATCAAGCAGGCTATAACATCTTGTCCATCGCGTATCGACTCGCTCCTGAGACCAAGCTTCCTAACATCATTGACGATATTCGTGATGCCGTAAAGTGGGTTTATGATGAAGGGCACAAGCACATGAACTTCAACACTGAAAAAGTAGCCGTGATCGGCAGCTCTGCTGGGGCTTACCTCGCGCTCATGACAGGGACATTTCCAGTTAAACCGAAAGCAATTGTATCTTTTTACGGATATGGAGATATACTCGGGGATTGGTACTTGCAACCAAGCGCACATTTTTTAACAATGACCAATGTACCAGAAGTTTTGGCAAAGCAGCTGATTCAACCGAACACAATCGCCGAATCACCAATTCAACGTCGCTATGCCATATATCTGTTCTGCCGTCAGCAAGGGAAGTGGCTCGATTACGTAGCAGACATGGGAACGACTTCAAACGAAGACGCTCTAAAACAGTTTTGTCCCGTGTTACATGTAGATGCTACCTATCCACCAACGTTACTGCTACACGGTGATGTAGACGAAGATGTACCATATGAGGAATCATTAAAAATGAAAGAAGCACTCGATCAAGCGGGGGTTTTCAACGAGCTTATAACGATCCCTAACGGAAAGCATACCTTTGATGAACATATGGATGACCCCATTGTTAAAGATGCATTTGATCGCGTCATCAATTTCCTTAACAAACAATTGTAAAACGAACCCCCTGCCGGATAAAATTCCAACAGGGGGTCATTATTTATATAAAAAAGAACTATTGGTGCTGGCTCGCCGATTCCTCACCCGCGCATACCTAGACCTACCGCTGCACGACTAACACTTTCACCACTCTTGTTTCCTAGCTTTCCGAATGATAAACATTTCAAGAAAACGTTTTAAAACAATTGCGGAATCGTTTCGATGAGCGTGTTAATGCCAAAGTACGTCGTTAATATAACAACGATACCACCGAATACAGTCATCCAAATCGGATGCTTGTAATCACCAATAATACGCTTGTTATGCGCAGCTAATAAAATAGACAACAACGTAATCGGTAAAATTAAGCCATTAAATGAACTGGCTAAAATCAACAACGTTACTGGTCGTCCAATTGTAACGAGCACACTTGTCGTCATAACGAGAAACAGCATAATCCACAGCTTTCGATGTTTTTCTAGTTTAGGGTGAAACGATGTAAAAAAAGAAATTGTTGTATAAGAGGCACCAATAGCTGACGTGATTCCCGCAGCCCATAGGACGAGACCGAATAACCGATAACCAAAATCGCCAGCTGCATGGAAAAATGCCGAAGCAGTTGGATTGTTCGGATCAAGTGCAATCCCAGAAGTCACAACACCTAGGACGGCCAAATATAAGAGGACATGCATAATAGCCGTCACACCGATACCTGATATAGATGATTTCGTCACCCGCTTTAGATTATCTTGCCCAGTAATTCCGGCATCCAGTAGACGGTGGGCTCCAGCAAATGTAATAAAGCCACCAACAGTCCCACCAACAATTGTGACAATCGAATAAAAGCTTAATTCCAGAGGCATAAATGTACGAATAGCAGCATCCGCAACTGGTGGGTCACTCACAACGACGACATATGCCGTTAAAACAATCATCATCGCCCCAAGCCAACGAACGACAAAGTCCATTGCAATGCCAGCTTCTTTTGATAAAAAAATCACAATACAAATCCCAGCTGTAATAGCTGAGCCTAAGTTCGCGTTCATACCTGTTAACGCATTCAAACCAAGACCCGCACCAGCTAAATTACCCATATTAAAAGCAATTCCGCCAAGAACAATCAAAAACGTAACAAAATATCCTAGACCAGGCATAACCTGATTGGCGATATCTTGCCCACGCATCTTCGCGATAGAAATAATCCGCCATATGTTGATTTGGGCACCGACATTTAAAAATGCCGAAATCAAAATGACGAAGCTAAAACTTGTTAAAAGACTTTCTGTAAATACGGCTACCTGTGTTAACGTCCCTGGCCCAATCGCCGAGGTCGCCATTAAAAAGGCAGCGCTAATCATGACTTTGAAACGGTTTGCCGTGTCGGCAGCTTCTTCTGAGAGTGTCTGTCGCTTCTTAAATATATTCATTGGCAAATTCCTTTCCCGACAAGTTTAGTCATTTCTTTTAAGTGTGTTGAGGGAAGAGGTTGGTGAATTGGGAAAAGCGCGCTACACGAAATCTCGATGAAGCAGGGCAACAATTCCCATTCCGTTTCTGCACTTGGATTTTACCAATTTATACATTGCATTCGAATAAAAATGTAAACGATTTCATTGAGAAAACATTAAAAACCAAGCGATGAGCTTGGTTGGTATGTAAAATATGTGTCATGGCGGAGAAAGTGGGATTCGAACCCACGCGGCGCTTACACGCCCTAACGCATTTCGAGTGCGTCCCCTTCAGCCAAGCTTGGGTACTTCTCCATGAATACGTGAACAAGGATCACCTATGCAGGCAATCCTTGTTCGATTATGCTGGTGAGAGGATTTGAACCCCCGACCCCTTCATTACGAGTGAAGTGCACTACCAACTGTGCTACACCAGCGCAAAATGAGCTACAAGAAAAATCATAATACGATTTTGTCTTTTTTTCAACCCTAATAAACTAATTTCCGAAAAAAACTACAACCAAACGTTCCTTTTTTTGTCAAGGTTCGTAAGAGGAAACTTCTTTAACAGAGAACACCCTGCCCACATACGATGTAAAGATATATATGCACCATGTTTTGTCGAATCTAAGAAAGAATGATATAACATATACAGGGGGTGAGATCATGTCGGAAGCAAAAATAAAAGTGAATGACAATGGATCCTTATTATTAACAGGATCATTTGAAGTTGTTGATGCAGATGGAGACACGTTCGAAACAAAAAAAGCCGTCTCCCTTTGTCGTTGCGGTGAATCTGCAAACAAACCTTTTTGTGACGGAACACATAAAAAAATCGGATTTGAAAGCACACCAAGAGCTGATAAAGAATAACACAAACCATCACAGCCTTTAATCCTTACAGAAAAAAGGCTGTGATGATTTAACAAACTATTTAGATACCTCTACTGCATAATCTGCTAAAAGTCGTGCTCCGAAGCCAGATGCCATTTTCGTATAATAACCAGCTTCTTCACCTTCCATAACACCGGCCATATCAACATGTAACCACTGACACGATTCAGGTACGAATCGTCTTAGGAATAAAGCAGCCGTAATGGAACCAGCCTCTCCTTTAGAACTAATGTTACAAAAGTCCGCGTAATCACTTTTCAAATAAGCATCATACGCATCGATTAATGGCATTGGCCAAACGGCATCGCCATTTTCTGAACCGATATGCTTCATCGTCATTGATAATGCTTCATCACCAAAAACCCCTGCAATTTTAGAGCCCAGTGCGTTACCAATCGCACCAGTTAGTGTTGCAATATCGACCACATACTTGGCGTTAAGCTCACCAGCGCGTATAAGACCATCGGCTAAAATAAGCCGACCCTCTGCATCTGTATTACCAATCTGTACCGTCTGTCCGTCCTTATACTGAATCACATCACCTGGCAAGACAGCTTTACGATCAATCGCGTTCTCAACAATTGGAATAAGTGCCACGACATTCACTTGAGCATTAGAATCAGCTAACAGCTTCATAGCGCCAGCAACCGCTGCAGCACCGCCCATGTCCATTCGCATATCACTCAAATTACGCCCGCTTTTCAAACTGATTCCACCCGTATCAAACGTAACGCCTTTTCCAACAAGGGCGATCAACGGCTTTGAGGAATCACCCTGGTAAGACAATTCAACAAAGGCCGGATCATAAATACTGCCCTGGTTAACGGTTAAGACACCATTCATTTGCTGCTCTTCAATCTCTTTTTTACCAAGCACTGTTACAGTCACAGGACTATCAGCGAACGTTTCTTTTAAACGCTCCGGAAACGTAGCTGGGTTTAATGAAGTCGGAATATCATTCATCAAATCTCGAGAATAAGCCATTGCAGCTGCGCGAATTTCACCTATTGCGACACTTTCAGCAATATCCTCGCCTTCAATTGTCAATGCTGTTTTTTGAGAGCTTGACGTAGATTGATAGGATGCAAAGGAATATGCCCCTAAATGCCAGCCTTCTACAAATGCTGTCACAGCAGCAGATTGATCAATCAAATCAAACACGTGGCTCAACACTTCTACGGATAAGGTCACATTTTCAATCTTTTGAGACGATAGTTGGCGCACCACCTCTCCAGCTACCATCCGGATTTTTTCTGTTGATTGCTGCTTTTGTTCAATTGGTTTTAAGACGACTAGTAATGTATCTTCAGCAAAAACGCTAAAAAAATCACCAGATTGATTATCTGTAAATTGTTTTAATCCATTGTGTGAGGTCACACGTGCATCATTAACATGGACCATATAAGCTTGTTGTGCCATATGTTATAATCTCCTTCATCATTTAGTCCATTATGTATTTCGACTCTCGAATAAAAAAATCCTGCTTAGCCATCAACTTATTTTTCTCGAATACAATAAATCATACGGATATGCGTGAGGCGGATGAGATTGAACTGTGATCATATGTTTTTGTGTTGGATGCTCAAAAGACAGCTCATGCGCCCAAAGTGCGATTTGCTGCCCTGGTTTGTTCATATGCGCACCATACTTTTGATCACCGTAAATGGGTGTGCCTTCATGAGAGAGCTGAACTCTAATCTGATGTGGTCGGCCTGTGTCCAGCTGAACTTCTAGAAGGCTCAACCCCTCCGTATGAGCAATTGTATGATATATCAATCTCGCATCCTTCGCTTTTTTAGTCTTCTTTGGTACGACGTGGACCTTGTTCTTTCTATGATCCTTTAAAAGTGTGTGCTCTAAAACACCTTTTTGAACAGCCGGCTTCCCGCGGACAACCGCTAAATATGTCCGTTCAAATACCCCACGCCTGATCGAATCGGATAGACGTGATGCCGCCTTTGACGTTTTCGCAAACACCATAACACCGCCAACCGGACGATCAAGACGATGCACAAGACCTAAAAATACATTACCTGGCTTTTGATAGCGTTCTTTAATATCCACTTTCAAAAGTGAGAGCATATCAGAATCACCCGTCTGATCCGCCTGCACAGGTATGTTGACAGGCTTCTCCACAACAAGAACATGATTATCCTCATACAAAATTGGTATGTCCAAGCCACTTCCCCCTTCTATATGATTCTATCCTTCTTTCTGTTGACTTTGAATAAATAACACTTCTATCACGCCAACGATCCCAGCGACTCCAACGGCAAGTGCACCACTCGGCTCCCAATGGACACCTACCATTAATGCCACTCCTGTCAGTATAATGACCCGGAACACGAAGACCATAACTGCTTTTGAGATTATCCGATCGTTTCGGAAAAACGTCTCGGCGATCCCTTCTATGACACTATCAATTGTGAACAAGTAAACAAGATAGGCGATTGAGATTACTATAAGCTTACCAGTACTGATCTCAAATGCAAAGATCATTGTAACAAGATTCGTTGATCCAAATATCGCAAACAGAAACAATCCAATGACGAAAGTTGGCACAAGCGCTAAAAGAGCTGAAGCAAAACAGATATGTACTAGGCTTGATAGCCCGTCTTTCGTATTCTCTCTCTTCAAAACAAACATAAATAATAATGAAAATGACACCAAAAACAGAATGCCAAAAAGAACGAATAATGGCATGTATGAACCCCCATCTATTAAAATTGACCATTATCCATCATACTTCACCATGTTCATGATTGAAAGTATCGAGCACAAACCAATTTTTATCATTATGATGGATACCATTAGCTACACGTCATCGACTGACATATTTAGCTCAGCGATATCGTTCAGATGGGGCTTCTTTATCCTGCAAGAATCTTTATCCATAGCTGTCGCGTTCGCGGACCATCAAACTCACAAAAATAAAGACTTTGCCACGTTCCAAATAATAAACGTCCGTCAGAAATGATTACCGTTTCACTTGCACCTATGACAGATGACTTCATATGACCGTCTGAGTTACCCTCCATATGAATATAGTCTCGCTTATTCGGAAATGTATGGTCGAGACCAAGCTTTAAATCCGTTTTTACATCTGGATCAGCATTTTCATTGATCGTAATGCCAGCCGTTGTATGAGGACAATACACCACCATAATTCCCTCTGCTACACCACTTTTTTGGAGAGCATCCTCAGCGTATACATCTATATTAATAAATGCTTGCTTCTCGTCTGTTGAAATGTTGTACTCGTACAGTCCATTTTTCATCTTTGTTACCCCCTTCCATACTATCGATTAACCTAGCACCTCTTACATGGTGAGCCTTTTAGCGAAAATGCGCTTAACAAAAGGTTCCTTTTGATTGGTATACTGGATAATTCCATAACTCGATTGGCTGGCATAGGTCCTTTTAAGTGCCGCATATTCCTCGCGTGCATCTTCATGATCATTCAAATAATCACGAAAGAAAATGAGATTCTGCCACAAATCTCCTTCATAATTGACGATATGTAGAAAATGGGTTTTCGTCGTAAATGTGTGATCTGTAAATTTGGCACAGACAATTTCATTGGGCCGCTCGACTTTTATACGTAGGAAGCCTGCTTTTTTTAAGTTATGAAAAAAAACAGGTTCAATATAGTTAATGTCATCAACACCTACGAGTATATCAATAATCGGCTTCGCTGGCATATCTTTAATGGCTGTACTACCGATATGTGCAATGCGTTCTTCTGCCATAAGCGTCTGTGCTTGAAGCACTCTTTTGACGTCCTTAAATTGTCCTTGCCAATCTGGTTGATGATCAACAAGTCGCACTTCATCTTTTTTTAGACCTAAATTCATTTCATCACTCCAAAACATTTATAAAACACGCCCTCCCCCTATCCTAAAGCAGACCTAGAGCGATTCATAGTCTGCAAATTTCAGAGGCTATGTGGTATAATATAATAGGAATATTCACATAAGTGATAGTCAGCATACACCTATCACAAACAAAAGCATCCCTCTTTAATTCCTCCTTCATCTAGTATATTCTTAAACAGTACGCTATCATTTCAACTATAATTGGGGGAATCATCATGAGCATGAAAAAAGCACTCACACTTGCTGGGTCCGACTCCAGCGGTGGTGCAGGCATACAGGCAGATTTAAAAACATTCCAAGAACATGGCGTTTATGGTATGAACGCCCTCACATCTATTGTCACGATGGATCCAGAGCAAAGCTGGAAGCACGGCGTATTTCCAATCGATGTTCATATCGTAGAAAAACAGCTCGATACAATTTTGTCTGTTGAAGTAGATGCGATGAAAACAGGAATGCTCGGTTCTGTTGACATTATTGAGCTTGGCGCTAAAAAAATAGATGACTATCAGTTAGAGAAATTCGTTCTTGATCCTGTCATGGTATGTAAAGGTGAAGATGAAGTGCTTCAGCCGGAAAATACGGAAGCGATGCGCGACTTACTTTTGCCAAGAGCGATGATTACGACTCCAAATCTATTTGAAGCGGGGCAACTAGCTGGTATTGGCCGCGTTAAAACCATTGACGGCATGAAAGAGGCTGCTGGTATAATTCATGAATTAGGCGCTAAAAACGTTGTCATCAAAGGCGGAAAAGGGCTGGATCATGATAAAGCAATCGATCTGTTCTATGATGGTACGACATTCGAGCTAATTGAACAAGATAAGATTGACACAACATACAATCACGGAGCAGGTTGTACATTTGCTGCCGCCATTACGGCTAACCTTGCACAAGGCATGTCGGTAAAGGATGCAGTGGTTTCTGCTAAATCATTTGTTACGGCTGCGATTAAACATGGCTGGAAGCTAAACAGATACGTTGGTCCCGTTATGCATGGTGCATACAACCGATTCGAAAAATAATATCTTAACAAGGGGAGATCAAGCATCTCCTCTTTTTTGTTGCCTACAAAAGAAAGAGGTGCGCTCATCAAAACTCAATGAGCACACCTCTTTTCACTTTATTTTTTATAACGCCATGCCTCAAAAATTCTTAGAGACTATCGTCACAGTACTTTATTTAAATGACTCCAGCTGCTCTTGCAGTTCTGTCATAATTTTTGCTGCTTCTTCCCATTTGCCTTCTGAGAGCGCCTTCTGATAGGCGTCAAACTGCTCAGCAAATTCGCGAAGCTGTGCCTCTGCACCGACGATCGGATCTTCTGTTTCTGCTTCACCTTCGTCTTCACCAGTACCGTTTTCTTCAGGAGTATCCTCTTCTGGCGACGTATCCTGTTCATCATCCGCACTTTCTGGATCAGCAAGGGACAGTATTTTATCCAGCGCCTGGTCAAATGACGGCTCCATAACGATGTGATCGTCATAGGCCATAATTACCTGCTTCACCTCAGGTAACGATGTCTCATTTGATGATTCAATATAAACTGGCTCAACATAGAAAACCGTATCCTCAATTGGGATCGCAAGTAGATTTCCGCGAATAACCTTTGACCCACCTTGTGACCAGAGGTTCAACTCTTTAGAAATGTCACTGTCCTGATTAATTCGGTTCTCTATTTGCTGTGGCCCGTATATATTTTTCTGCTTTGGAAAACGATAGACGAATTTCTCGCCGTAATTCTCACCATCATTACGTACACCCATCCAAGCGATCATGTTCTGACGCTTCTTCGGTGTATACGGCATCATGAGAATAAACTCTTCCTCATCTGCTTCGGGCATTTTCATTGTAATGTAGTAAGGTTCCATTTCAATGTCTTCATTAAAGTATTTCTCTGTCGGGAATTGCCAGTAGTCCTCACGGTTATAGAACACTTCTAAATTGGACATATGGTAAGTCCCATACATAGCAGCTTGAATTTTAAACAAACGCTCTGGATAGCGGAAGTGTGCGCGTACATCATCCGGAATCTCTTTTGTGAACAGCTCAGGGAACATATTGTTGTAAGTTTTCATCAACGGTTCATCCTGATCAACTGCATAAAAATCAACTTCACCTGTATATGCGTCAATAACAACTTTAACAGAGTTTCTAATATAGCTTTCCCCGCGTTTATAAGGCTCTGCATATGGATAGCGCTCACCTGTTAAGTACGCGTCCATCATCCATGCGAGTGTGCCGTCTTCACGGACGAAAATGTAAGGATCTTCATCATACTCGAAAAACGGTGCGATACGATTGACACGGTCAACGATGTTACGCGTATCGAGCAATTCACTTTCATCGGTAATTTGATCAGATACAAGCATACGGAACGAGCCTTCACTCAAAGCGAATAAATAGCGATTAATCCCTTTTAGTGGGATACCTGAATCTGCTTCGAAGCGGCTTGAGACGTTTTCGCCACCTGATGGATAATCAAATTCATCGACCTTACTCTTTACAATAACGTTCGGATAGTCTTCTTCACCAAAGTAAATTTGTGGGCGCTCAATATCCATGATCCCTTTTGGTGGAATATCCTCCATCATATATTTTGGTTGTCCTTGTGGCGTCACTTCATTTACATGACTCATCGCGACACCATAGCCATGTGTATAGCGTAAATAACGGTTCACCCATGTTTGAGCCTGATCCGGTAAATTATTCATACTTAATTCACGGGCACCAATAAACACCTGTTCATAATTACCGTCAATTTCATAACGGTCAATGTCAACATCATGGAAATTATAATACGTTCTAATCGTCTGCAGCTGATTATACACCTCAAGAAGTGGGCGTACATCATTCACACGAATGTTATCAATCGTATCAACATTACGATCAACCATCTCCTGATTCAGCGTCGATTCACTTGGATGCTCCATTTCATCAATGTCAGCTAGTTGATACGCTTCACGTGTATAATTTAAGTTTTGTTCAAGATAAGGTGTTTCTTTAGAAAATTCATTTGGAGATACGATAAAGTTTTGCACAACGACTGACGCAGCCTGACCGACAATGACAAGTCCGAAATATAAGGCAATCGGAACAATCGCTGTTTTAATACGTCCTCGCACAAGCAAGATGATGAGCCAAATGGTGCCAATGACTGCTGCCCCAGCTAGTACATATGCTTTTGGAATGTTGATAACATCATCGGTATAGCTTAAGCCATACACAGCACTTTCTTGAAAGAGACTAACTTGATTTGTCAATAACGTCTCATAAGGAGCCAATGCATGCATCCCAGCCAACAACAGTCCGATAATACCTAAAGTCATACCCATATGAATTTGGGCTGATCGGTTAAGACGCCACATGTTAAAGACAGAGTAAGCACCAATTTCAAGTAACAAGAAAAATACGGCCAATCCAAGAACGAGCGATATTGCAAATTTCAATAAAGGCAACACAAACATATAAAACGAAATATCTAGATTAAAATGGGGGTCTGTGATGCCGAATGATTCATAGTTCAAGAATTTTAATGCGCGTTCCCAACCAACACCTTGCAAAATACTGCTACCGACCAAACCGACAACGGTTGAAGCCGCAAGTAAAACAAGTGTCGCTAATTTACGGTTTAGGAATAACGGATGCAGCTGAACTTTGTCAAAATGACTTAAATACGTCCGACGAATCCAAAATAACGTCATATAGGTCGCTATTCCGTATATAACAAAACCAGCCACCCCAAGAATGACCTTACTTCCGAGCACCGTCTTAAATACGTCGCCAAACCCGATCGTGTCCATCCAAATATAATCGACTAACAGGTTGTTAGCGATGATACCACCAATGACGAGCAATAATATAATGGCTACTGTATAGCCGATGCGCTTAATTTTTTTGCGCCATTTTTCCAATTCCTGTTTATTAAATGATTGATTAAAATCCACTACGTCTCCCCCAATAAAAATTGTTATTCAATCTTGATGAGCTAGGTCAACACATTAATGTCTATTGTACAGTTTAACATACGATTCACATCGACATAAGTTTCAGCTACAAAAAAAGCAATGTATGACCATTCCTTTAACAGCTCATACTTATATTGTGTGAGTTTTAATTAGAAAGTTAATTAGAATGGAGGTCCCTCAATGCTACAGCTGAATACGGAGCTTGAAGGCAAACAGACCTTTTTCGGGCCTGCTTTTAACTTGTTAAAAGCAAATGGTTATGCATTGTGTAGTAGTTGGCAGTATGACAGAGCATACTTTGACGGGACTCTTTGGCGACAGGGAAGCGAGACACTTTACATTAGACTGCCATTTCATGTTGTATCAGGTATGCTCGAAGATGGTGATGCACTGATTGAATTCCAAACACCTTACATGATTAAACACGTTGTTAACATTGGACTCGATAGAGATGGCCATGAACTGTTAACAGCTGGAGGACTCAGTCAATTCCAGGAGCCTTTAGACACAGATGGGCAAATCACACAAAAAAACAAATGGCTGCACGAAGGCGAGCAAGCAATCAACTATATCGTTGGTCGCCTTGACCAGCTCCACACCTCCTAAAGGGTTTTTAACAAAAAAACCTTTCACTAGACGAGCATTAAAGGGGATTTATTATGTTTTCTTTTCGCGGGGATGCACACAAAATCTATTTACAATTAAAACAAAAAAATGATATTAAAAACGACCGCCAACTGAAGGAAACAGCTGACATCAAATCATTTTACCAATCTATTGACAGCGAGACGCTCAGACTGATTCATTACAGAATGATTAAAGAGCAAAATGGTCTTGGTATCATCCCGCTTTATGTAACATCAATTCCGTGGCTGCTTTTTTTATTTTCTAGTAAGTTGCAAGATGTCCTATTTCAGAACGGGAATATTCTTTGGTTGATATTTGTCACGGTTTACTTAATACTTCTTACAGCTAGCACGTTTTTTCATTTTAAGGAAAAAGCTTGGGCGGCTCTACATATCGAGATGATTAAGGACATCCTTCACTACAGAGATAAAGACGATCTTTCATAACAGTAATGAAAAAACGAACAATACGACCCGCTCCGGGAGTATTGTTCGTTTTTTTAGTTAAACTTTTAAGTCCTAGTCTTTTATATAACCTAATCAACTGATGGTCTGGCTGTTAAGTGCCTATTCAGTTGATAGCTTTTTTGTATATTGTTTATAGTAGAAAAATCCGGCTACAGCCCATGCAATCATAAAGATCATGGATGGCGTACTCAATCGCCCTGGAGAAAATGGCAATATGAGTAATCCAATAAAGCTGACGCTAATAAGAACGCCGACAAACGACAGATACTTATCCCAGCGGTTTAACGCCTTTTTAAAACTAATATAGCAGACGTACAAATAAGCAATCGCTGCTAATAAAGACGACATATCTACAATATAAATTATGACTTCACGGCCAAACCAAGGTGCCAGCAAGCTGAGCAAAGTCACGAATTTTATACTATTGACATTCACATCTCTTTGATTTTTCTTTTGATATTTGGCACTGAATAAACGATACCTTGACAACGATGTCAGTAATTTACTGCTGCTAATCATAAACCCGTTAATGCCGCCTGATACAGCTGTCATTAATGCAACGACCAATAACAAAAATCCAATCATGCCGACATGATCCATCACAGCTGTTCCAAGCGCCCAATCATGCTGTACAGCCTGTTCAGGTGTGAAGGCAAGTGCTGTTATGACATTGAGGATCGTATATACGATAATTCCGGAAGAGATTGAAAAAATAGCGACCCGTGTTGCTTTTTCAGGCTTGAATTTTAAATCTGTTGCAACCTGGGGGATGATATCAAACCCGACAAAAAGAAACGGAACGATCGCAATCACCTTGGCAATTTCACTGAAACTAAAGTTATAATGCGCAATATACGTTTCTGTTAAATTGTCTGTTCCAGTTCCAAACAGCATCGCGACGAGCACAATTAAAATATTGCTGACCAAAAATAACACCATCACGTTTTGCACATTAGAGCTTTTACGCAGCCCTTTAATATTAATCCACGCAAACAAAATGATGACGGCACTCGCCAGTATGACTTCAGTTAAATAGACAGGATATCCAGCAACGTCATACAAATAGACAAAGGCGATATTTGAACCGAACATTATTTTCATAACGAGTACAAAGGCTGTTGCATTTAACGGCACAATGCTTAAATAACATAAGATCAAAGACCATCCTACAATAAACCCGTGCTTTTTTCCCATACTTTTATATGCATAGGAAAATTCTCCGCCGTCCTCGCCATGCTGTTGCATCATTATGTGGTAGCCCTTTTGGATGAAAATAATGGCTAGCCCACCGATGAACAGACCGATCGCTGTATTAATAACACCGGATTCATGGAGAAATTTCACACCTGGTAGTGTGAAAGATCCCCATCCGATAATTGATCCGAGTACCAAGCTTAATATGTCATAACGGTTTAGCTTATTGTCCATATATCATCAACATCATTTGAAGTTATAGTCTGTTACAATTTTTTCCCTGTCGTTTACTTGGTCATTAAAGTATTCATATAAGCTAATGCCTAAGAATGAACCTGATATATTCGTTACATTTTCAAAACCAAGGTGCTGTAATGCCATGACAGCATTGTAGCTACGCTGACTTGTACGGCAGTGTAAATAAACAGGCTGATCTTTAGGGATTTCGTCTAAACGGTCACGAATCTCACTCAACGGAATGTTGACAGCATTTTTCAAATGACCTTGAGCATATTCATGTTTTTCCCTAACATCAACAATATATGCGCCGTTTTCGACCAGTTCACGCACTTGAGTTACAGGAACTTGTTTAAAATCACCGTTCAAGATATTCAATCCGACCAACGCTGCAAAGTTTACAACGTCCTTAGCAGTACCGAACATTGGTGAATAGCATAGTTCAAGCTCTTTCAAGTCCTCAAGCGTACCACCCATTGTAATCATTGTCGCAATAACATCGATACGCTTATCGACATTACCCTTACCGATTGCTTGAGCACCGAGGATTTTGCCCGTTGGGTATTCATAAAGCAATTTAAAATGAAGTGGATTGCTTTCAGGCATTAAACCAACTTTATCTCCTGGAATAATATAGACAAAGTCATACTGAATGCCAGCTTTCTGAGCATCTTTTTCATTGAGTCCAGTTGAAGCAGCATTTTGATCAAAAACATGAATACATGATGACCCAATGACACCTGTATTTCGGTGAGGGCGATTGTACATATGATCTGCTGCAGCTCTTGCTTGACGCTGTGCCGGACCAGCCAAAGCCAATCTCGTTGGCTTGTGCGTTAACTTATGATACACCTCAATTGCATCACCAACTGCATAAATTGATTGATCGCTTGTAAGGTAATTGTGATCTACTTTAATGCCGCCAGTTTCACCAAGCTCAAGACCAGCTTCTGTTGCAAGTGTTGTTTCAGGTTTTACCCCAATTGCAAGAACAACTGCGTCTGCAGCAATAGTTTTACCTGATTGTAATTCAATCGAGCCTTCTTCAACTTTGGCGAGTCCATCACTCAATACCAAGTCAACGCCCTTGTCCATCATTTCTTTATGCAAGAGCTGTGCCATGTCATAGTCGAATGGCGCCATAATTTGGTTCGCAAACTCAACCAATGACACGTTGTAGCCAGCCATATTTAGGTTTTCAGCAACTTCAACACCGATAAACCCACCACCAATAACAGCAACGTTCTTGATACCTTCTTGTTGGACATAAGCGTTCAATTTAGCGATGTCAACAACATTTCGAACAGTAAACACATTAGGGCCATCAATGCCTTCCAACGGTGGAACAATTGGATTAGCCCCTGGTGATAATACTAGATGGTCATAGCTTTCATCATAGAGCTCGCCAGTTTCGAGATTTTTAATCGTGATCGTCTTTTCATCACGGTTAATTTTAACGACTTCACTACTTACACGTGCTTCGATATTATATTGCTTCTTGAATTGCTGTGGGCTCATAAGAACGAGATCATCACTATTTTCAACAATGCCACTTAAATGAAACGGTAAAGCACAGTTTGAAAATGACACATGTGGGCCTCTTTCAAACATGATGACATCTGCGTGCTCATCCAATCTTCTTGCTCTAGCTGCTACAGATGCACCACCTGCGACACCGCCAACAATCAATATTTTTTTACTCATTATGTTGTCTTCCCTTCTAGAAAGTAATTTAAGACTAATTACATTGTACGCTCAAACGCTCACAGACACCTCATAATCTGCCTGTCATATTTCTGTCAAATTTACATTACCAATTAACGGTAGAAAAATCGTTTTGAGAACATATTACCTAAAATGGCACCTAGCGCTAAGAATACGAAGAAAATCCAACCTGACAATGAGAAGTTGGCAATTGGTGTATACAAAGCACCAACGTTACAACCGTTAGACAATCTTGTGCCAACACCCATGAGTAAACCACCGACTGCAAAAATCATAATTTCTTTTCCCTGAATATGGCGACCAGCATTAAACATATTCTTAAATTTGCCAGCCATTAATAGATAGATTAATGTACCTGCTAAAATACCAAAGTTTTGCACAGACACACCATGTTCAAAGAATGGCAAGATATATGGATCAGCAGGCATGATTGTGAATTCCGCAATTGCGTCAGGAGACACACCGAAAGCCATTAATAATTTACCAAACCAAAGGCCATAAGGTGTTGATGCACCCCAACCCGCTTTTGTAACACCCATTAATAGAACGAATAATGCACTTAGAACCACTGCACCTTGCGTTAATGTCCAAGGCTTAACAAATAAACGATTGTAAGTTGTAGCACTCAATAATTTGTAATCTTTACTATCGAAGTCATCAGGCTGTTCTTGCATCTTTTCCGTGAAATGACCGCTGTACGTATTCTTTTCCTTGCGATATTTTTCATAGCGGTAAGCAAGGTAAACAGCAACACCACAAAGTAGAGCCGTTACTAAAAGAGCACCTAAATAACCACCGACACCATCCCATTTAAATAGATCTGGTAAATAAACACCACCAGAAAGCTTTTCTCCTACTTCAGTTGTAAACAATGAATTTTGTACCCAACCTGCACTATGCTGGATCGGAAACGCAATAAACACACCAAAACCGAAGAATAAAAGTGTGATCAGTGCTCTTGGCAAACCTGTCACCAAGTCCGTCAAAACACCTGATGCACAGCAAGCCGAAAATGACATGCCAAATCCGAATAAAAGTCCACCTAAAAGCAAACCTAGGTTAATTGGATTAACCCATAAATCATAACTCGCTGGATCTGCATTAAATAAAAACGCTGTTGTCATTAAAGTAGAAATAAAGAACATTAAAACCATTGCTCTTAACAATTTTGTAGAACCTGTTGCATATGCACGATTAATACTGCCAGCAAAGCCTGTAAATGCACGAGATAGCGCATAACCTAAACCAACGCCAACCAAAAGTCTAAAGAATAGCATATCTGATTTGAGGTAAAAGTGACCAAACATAAGAACTAAAATAATAGCAACAAAACCAAAGATATACTCGCCTTTGACCGCACCTAGTCCTTTACTTTGATTGACAGGTTGTTTCACGTTTGCTTCCATCTTGATGTCCCCCTTTAAGGTTCATTTAGTTTGTGATATATTTCACATTCTTATTATAAAACTGTAGAGTTTAAATAGCAATATGCACAACGCGTTGTTCAAAATGTCGACAAAAATACCCGTACTGGTAATAATTACTAACAATTATTATGTGAAGTATTTAACATGTTGAGCCGAACGCATAAATTAAAGTTCAGACGGATAAAACATAAAAGTAACGTATATATCCAATTCAGTCCGCATATATTGATATCCGCGCGCATAACACATAAAAGTGCCGCATAACAGTAACCAAAGCCGCATAACCTCTAGATCCGCCGCATATCCAGCCTAGCCGCTCGCCGCCCGCACCTCCCCAGCCTAGATATCTCTTTACACTTCAACCACAAAACCAAAACGGATGGACATCTGTTTGGTGACTTCCCTCATCCTTTAATGTGAAGAAGTTGCTTACAAGGATCCCACTCAGCTAACCACAAAAAGCGACCACCAACGTCATACTCCGACTCCGGTCCATCTCTATTGACGATAACGCTTCATGAAGGTGAACATACACCCAACACAAAATTTCTATTATAGCCAATGAACACATGATTTCCACTTTCCATAACTAGCATTTACTCAACACCACAAAAAATCCGAAAGTCAACACTCCCGGATTTTTCGCATGTTCAATATAAATCATAAATATTAACCTATCCTAGTTAATTTGTATCATCCTTTTGTTTTGTAAACATCACGATTACATTCGATCCACCTTCATACTTTTGAGAGTTTATCACACGAATACTAACTGACCCACCTTTCATATCAGCAGCATAATGTCTATAAGAGTCATTCTCTTTTTGACCAACGACTTGATCAAAGTCACCAGATACTGAGCCTTCTAAATAACCAACATACAATTCACCAATTTCCTCAGGGGTCACTTTCGTCTCGTACCCAACAGACACCAATTCTTGAATTTCACTTGCTTGAAAAACCTCTGCATCATCTGGCAATGGAATATCTGATGGAAAGGCATCTGGAATCTCTGTATTATTTCCAATTGTCACTGATGCTTCTTCACCATCTTGACCAAAGCCTTTCACCTTAACCTGTTCATTGTCCTCATCAACCGTAACACTATGTTCCTGACCCTCTTTATCCGTTACAGTGACACCGTCCTTTGATAACTTCAACTTATTGCCATCACCAATTGGAATGTTAAAACACCCACTGAGCAAAAGCATAATGACGAATATAAAAGAACCCTTTTTTACAAATTTCATCTTTAAACACCTCTACCATTTGTTGAATTTTTTTGTGCTTGCACATCTGTATACCTATCCATACGAATCTATCCATGACGCACATTGCATGGACAATTACTGTCCTCCTCCTTATGCAATATTGACATCATTATAGATGCGCAAGGTTAAGTCCAGGTAAACATTCAACAATTATTTAAAAAAGAAACGATTGCCCCAAACATAAACATCACACTGACCATACATAACCATGCACAAATATGAACTAGATTAATCTATCGCATTCGCATACAATGTATATATACTTATCTTTAGCAACAGTCATCATTGCGATTTCTCACATCGACTTTTACACACGTTTCTCCTCGCCCTAACACATCTATGATCCACCCAACATAAATTCCTGACTAAACAACACCTTGTAAACCGAGAATCTAACCAACCATAGACATTCACCTAAACCCTATGCATACTCATTTTCTTTCATACAAATATGCCTATAGAAAAGGATGAGCGCCTATGTTTTCTAAACCTATTAAACAGACGCTACTGATCTTAACGGTATTTATAATAACGGCCGTTTCTTTTCCATTGCCAGAAAAAGAAGCCAAGCAAGAAGCACTCACACTAACGGATTCTACTGATAAACTTAGTTTGTACCCTGCCATTTCTATGATTAAAGACCGAAACAACGAACTCACAATCACCGACGTCACATCTGGAAAGTGGAATGATCAATTTATTCCTACAGAAGACATCGAACAAGAGAGCGGTTTTTTTGAGACGGCGACATGGCTACGATTTGACATACGCAATGAGTCCGAAATCAGTGACTGGCTACTTGAATTTGCTTTTCCCCTTATTTATGAGTTACACATTTATGAACAAACAAATAACGGAATCATAAAACACAAAATGGCAGGCGCCAATTTACCGTTTGATAACCGAGACATTAATCACCGTAATTTTATATTTAACCTGCAAATAAATCCCGGTGAAGAAAGAACTTTTTATGTAAAAGCACTCGGTGGTGGTGATTTGCACCCACCTATAATTCTATGGAACAACGAAGCATTTTTTGATAAGTTACAGGTAGAATTCCTACTACTCGGGCTCTTCTACGGCATCGTACTCGTCATGATCGTATATAATTTATTTCTTTACATCAGCTTACGAATAAAAAGCTATCTGTATTACGTCATTGTGATCACTTGTACGTTGATGGGAAAGCTTTCTATTAACGGTTTAGGATTTCAATATGTGTGGCCTAATGCTCCAGAGTGGAATTTGATTGCGACACCCACCTGGGTAAGCTTAGCTTGTATATTCATACTCATATTTACAAGACGCTTTTTAGATGTTGATCAATATATTCCCTCATATAAATATATTGCTTATGGACTGATGACTTTAAATGGCTTCACCTTGTTGTTGTTACCTGTTTCGCATTATACCGCTCTCAACTTTATGGTCATAGGTGCTTTTTCAACTTTTGTTACTGTGCTAGTCGTTGCGTTTATGTGTTTGAAGAGAGGTGCTCGGCAAGCGCGCTTTTATATTATCGGTTGGCTCATCTTTTTAACCGGCGTATTCATAACAATACTAGAACGGTCTGTTGTCTTACCTTACTCATTACTCACAGAATATGCTGGTCAAGGCGCACTCGTTGCTGAAGTTGTCCTTCTCTCCTTCGCTCTAGCAGATAAAATAAAGATCATGCGTACGGAAAAAGAAGCAGCAGAAAAACAAGCGAAAGACAGCCAATCACTTGCAATGGAAAACTTAAAAAAGGTGGATACTTTAAAGGATGAATTCCTAGCGGTCACATCCCATGAGCTGCGTACACCGCTATATGGTATGATCGGAATCGCCGAGTCGTTGCGTGATGGCATCGCTGGAAAGGCCTCCACTGAGATGAAGGAACAGCTTTCAATGCTCATTACAAGCGGAAACAGACTCACACATTTAGTCAATGACATATTAGACTTCTCGAAGCTGAAATATGACGCGCTTGAACTACAACTGAAACCCGTCTATGTTGAAGCCATTGTTGATATCGTGATCACCGTGTCCAAACCACTTATCAAAAACAAGCCTATTAAACTAATAAAAAACTTAGATGAAACATTACCTCCCGTATTCGCAGACGAAAATCGCCTCCAACAAATTTTGTATAACCTACTAGATAATGCGATTAAGTACACAGACAATGGAACCATCACCATTACGGCGACGGTTACCGATGGTGGGATGCAAATCAGTGTGTCGGACACGGGAAAAGGCATACCTGAAAGGGAGCGCAAAAACATATTCAATCCTTTCCAACAAGTAGATCACTCTATTTCAAGAAGTGTCGGTGGAACGGGTATTGGACTTAGCATTACAAAACGGCTAGTCGATCTACATGGGGGACGTTTAACCGTAGACTCGAAGCTCGGAAAAGGATCAACCTTTTCTGTAATGCTACCGATCTACTCAGATAAGCAGCAATGGACCAAAGAAGCTACCGTCACAATGGAACCATTACATTTTTCCAAAACTGAAGCGATACGTAAACCTGTCCAGGACGTCTCTGAAAACACAACACGGATACTGATTACAGATGATGAAGCCGTCAATCTTCAAGTGTTAATGAATCAGCTTGTGCTAGAAGGTTATGATGTTATACCAGTTTTTAATGGAGAAGAAGCTTTACGAATTGTTGAAGAACAAGAGATCGATCTCGTCATACTAGACATTATGATGCCTCATATGTCGGGATATGACGTGTGCCACCTCATACGACAAAAACATTCTTTGATGGAATTACCAATATTAATGCTTACCGCAAAGAATCAGCTTCAAGATACGATCGCCGCCTTTGAAGCAGGAGCGAACGACTATTTGGTTAAGCCTTGTGAAAAACAAGAACTACTCTCGCGTGTCAAAACGCTCGTACAAATGAGGGCACTGAACCAGGAGCTCATTCAAATGAATATACACTTGGAGGAGAAGGTTCAAAAGCGAACAGAAGCACTCAAGATTGCAAATGACGAGCTTCAAGAAATGAACAAAGAACTCATCGACATGGCCGATTCCAGACGTCAGCTATTAGCTAATATTGCGCATGAATTGGGTACGCCTATTACGCTGATCCATGGTTATGTGCAATCCTTACAAAAAGGTGTCGTTGCTTTGAATGATGGTCACTACAATCAGTTAGTATTTGATAAAATCAACGTCCTAAATCGATTAGTCAGTGATTTATTCGATCTGTCTAAGCTCGAAGCAGGAAAAGCCACTTTAAACATGAAAGAAGTCCCGGTGGGCAAATGGTTAGATCAGCTCTATAACAAATGTGAGTTCGCAGTATTACAAGGAAATAGAACATTTAACAGAATAGACCTCCCTCCTAACAGCGAACACGCCATATGTGTCATTGACATTGAACGAATGGATCAAGTTTTTTCCAATTTAATATCGAACGCCATTAAAAACACATCTGAGCATAACGGATGTATATCCATTCACGCCATCATAGACGATGAAAAAGGCCGTCTAAACATTGAAGTTCACGACAATGGCATAGGGATTAAAGAGGATGACATACCATATATATTTGAACGATTTTACAAAGGCCCTTTCTCTGAAGAACATAAGAATGGAACAGGACTAGGACTCACAATTGCAAAAGAAATTATCCACAGTCATAAAGGTTCTATTCATGTTGCAAGCACCGTTAATAAAGGAACAACCTTTTACATTGATCTTCCCGTCATGTTCCGATCTGCAAACGAACAATAACATATTTCCCAGGATGCCTATTGCATGAGCCATGATACGTTTCGACGTTCATGGCTTTTTTTGCATGTCGCGTTAGTGGTCTGAATGTTTTTAAGTCTATTTAACCTAGTGTTAACATTGGTTGCTTAATATCAGTATCATAGCCACATCTCGCTATGAAGGGGGGCGTTCTAAGAAGAGTAGGTTATCTCACCTACTCTATTAATAGCGATTAAGTCGCTAACTAGTAATCTAGTAAAACTAAAAACTGAATAACGAGGTGTAAAAATGTTTGGGAAAACAAAACAGATCAAGTTATCCAAAAACCTATTGATCTTTTTTTGTACGATTCTCGTCATCGGGTCTCTCCTCCCATCACTTCAGGGAATAACCTATGTGCATGCAGAAACAGATGAAAACCATGACACGACCGAGCACATTGATCCACAAAGTGAGGAAAATCCAGAAACAGCTGAGGGTGAAGATGACGCTGAACAATCAGACGAGAATCAAGCAAACGATGAAACAGATCCACCACTTGATGAAGAAGACACCGACGCTAGCACTGAAGAATTGGAAGATGTGGCTGATGCTGACGAGACGTTAAGTGATTCGACTGATTTAGAGAGCACAGGTAAAGAAGCAGACAACGCAGATCATACGACAGATACGTCAGAAGGAACAGAAACCACTGCGGATGACGCAAACACCAAAGACGCAACGTCAACCTCTAACAATCAAGCACAAACATTAAAAAGCTCTCATGACGTGGCTGATCGCAAAGACATTCAGCCCAAAACGCCTGCATCAACAGAACCTATCGAAATCCATACAGCAGAGGACTTAAACAACATTCGGGATAACTTAAGGGGACAATACATCCTCATGAACGATATTGATCTTTCCACCATTAATGGCGATGGATGGTGGGTTCCACTTGGAGAACGTTCTAGCCCATTTATGGGGACATTTGATGGGAACGGGCATACCATTCGTAATCTAAACATTTATAGATATGGTAGTGATGAAGTAGGTCTGTTCTCTTACACGAGTGGGGCCGTGATACGAAATGTCACACTTGAAAATGTGGAAGTAACAGGAAGAGACCAAGTTGGCGCACTCATCGGAACAGGTATTTTCACAACGGTTGACGATGTAACTGTTGTTTCTGCTAACATAACGGGTGATGATAAAGTCGGCGGATTAATTGGTCATTACACAAACAGCAGTGCAGTTCTTAACAGTTCTACATCAGGAACGGTGAGTGGCACTGGTGGAACTGGTGATATTGGTGGGTTGGTTGGATTTTTACATGGTAGCACGATTTCCAATGCTTCTTCTACAAGTGAAGTTGCGGGTGAGAACAATGTTGGCGGCCTTATCGGGAATGCGCTAAGTGACGTTCTCATTAAAGACAGCTTTGCAACGGGAGAGATTACAGGTGACAGACACGTCGGTGGTCTTGTCGGATACACTCGGGGAAGTGAATTCGAAAATAGCTATGCCACTGGCGCAGTGTCAGGATCGGATAATGTCGGTGGTCTTGTGGGATTTCATACCGGGAGTACTACAACAGAAAGCTACGCAACAGGTTATGTATCTAGCACAGATAAAGCTGGAGGATTAATCGGAAGAACAACCGATAGTCTCATTCAAAACAGTTTTGCAACTGGAACAGTGGAAGGAAGCAACATTTATATTGGTGGCTTAATCGGATTGGTACATTCCACAAACGTTGTGAATAGCTATGCAGCTGGGAATGTCGTTGAAGGACGAAATTATAGTGGTGGTTTAATTGGTGGTCACGTGAGTGGTACGACGTTAAACGTTGAAAATAGTTATTACGATAAAGAAACCACCGGCCAGGATGATGAAGGTAAAGGCGAAGGAAAAACGACAGCAGAGATGCAGGACGTTAGCACGTATGATAATTGGGACTTCACTTCCATCTGGGGCATTCATAACGGACAGTATCCTCATTTGCAATTTAATGCACCACCCGCACCTCCGACACCTATTCCTGAAGGGACCATTTATGTAAAAGAAGGATCAAACGGTTACGGTGTAAGCTGGGCTGATGCATTCGGTACGTTGCAAGAAGCTTTAGATATTGCAACAGCCGGTGACGAAATATGGATTGCAGCAGGTACGTATGTGCCAACAAGAGCATTAGATGAAAACGATGAACGAACGAAAACATTCCAAATGAAAAACGACGTCACAATTTACGGCGGTTTCCCAGCAAATGGGGACCCGACCATGTCTGAGCGTAACCCTAAGATTTATGAAACGATTTTAAGTGGTGAATACGAACCCTCTAAACGTGCCTATCATGTGTTTAATCATAGATATTCTCAGGCCACTTTAAATGATACGGCAGTGTTAGATGGCGTTACGATTACAAAAGGTTTTGCAGATGGACAAAATAGTGATCATCAATATGGTGGGGGCATGCATAACAGAAATGCAAATCCGACCATAAGAAATGTAACCTTTAAAGATAACAGGGCTGAAAATGGCGGTGGGGCATTATACAATTTTGGTGCTAGCCCGACATTAACAGACGTTTTGTTTACGGGCAACATGTCATTGGGGTCTGGAGGTGCGATGGCCAACGCGAGTGGTTCGCCGCATTTAGAGCGTGTACAGTTTTTCAGGAACGAAGCAACGTATGGTGGTGCAATTGCCAACTACTCTTCTAGTGAGCCTTTTATTAAAAATGTAACCATTCATGGGAACGGAGCGCTTTACGGAGGAGGCTTGTATATGTATAACAGCTCTCCAACGTTCGTGAACGTATTAATGCATGATAATAAAGCCATATATGACCCTGACTCACCTAGTAGTGGTAAAGGTGGCGCGGTATACATTTCCGATGATAGCCAAAGCACATTTATCAATACAACCATTACAGATAACAATGCAGGTAGATCTGGCCATGGAATATATGCAGGAGGAACAACAAACGCACATCCAGAAACGATCATTGAAAACTCAATTATTTGGGGCAACCATGGTGAGAGCATTTATAACATCAATAATGCTGTCACACAAATCAGTTACAGTTTAATTGAAGGCTCCGGTGGAAGTGACGCTTGGGATGCTGATTATGGAATAGACGGTGGCAATAACTTAGATTTAGATCCAATGTTTACAGACGCCTCGGCTGATGAGTATACACTGGAAGCAGATTCTCCAGCAATAAAAGCTGGTAACAATGAGGCTATACCTGAAAATATCCTTGTTGACTTAGCTGGAAATGATCGTGTGAAAAATCAAATCGTTGACATGGGCGCATATGAATTTCAGGGTGTTATTCCAAGTGAAATCACAGGTGTTGAAGAGCTTGATTCTATAACAGTAAGCTATGGGACAGAGCAAGATGAGCTTGCGCTTCCTGATAAGGTTGAAGTCACTCTAGACGATGGCTCAACAACGTTCGTAGACGTCAATTGGGACGATGCAACACCGATGTATGACCCTGAACAGCCAGGAGATTATGAATTTACTGGTGATCTCATTCTTCCTGAAGGGATCACGAATCCTGATGAGCTCGTCGCAACGACCACCGTCATTGTGGAAGAAGAAGATGACTTGGATGAGGAACAGGATGATAACGAAGAGCAACCTGAAGAAGAAACAGAGGATGAAGAGCAATCTGACAAAACATCAGATAAGGATAAAGGTAACGATGAAGGTAAATCTGAGGAAAAAGAGACCGACACCAAAGCTGAAACATTACCAAAAACAGCAACACCTTATTACACAGTGTTAGCCATCGGCTTGATCATGATACTTGTCGGGGGAGGCTTACTTGTCTTTAGAAGAATCAGACATACAATGAGCTAACGACACATTGAGTTGTTTTTATTAAACGCCTCTAGTCGCATATGACGACTTGAGGCGTTTTTTTTTGGAAATGAGGTTAATGCATCGCACGGAATACGGCGACAGATCGTTATGCGGCTGTACAGACTTTTATACGGCTGAATATGCTCTTATGCGGCGCTTCAGGGATATATGCGGTGGAATCTCATTTTATGCGTCACGATTTTGATATATGCGGCTGGTGCGGATGATATGCGGCTCAATTCGATTATATGCGTTTGCGCTCAGCTCGCACCCTCCATCATATTACTTCTTCAAAACATCTAAGGGAAGTCACCCCAGGTACACTTCCTTTTGATGTTAGTGTGGTGTTGATTTTTTATTTGATAGGTTAGTAACGTTATGCGGCTGCCCAGACTTTTATACGGCTGAATATGCTCTTATGCGGCACTTTCGCGATATATGCGGTGGAATCTCATTTTATGCGTCACGATTTTGATATATGCGGCTGGTGCTGATGATATGCGGCTCAAGTCGATTATATGCATTTGCGCTCCGCTCGCACCCTCCATCATATTACTTCTTCAAAACGTCTAAGGGAAGTCAACACAGGTCCACTTCCTTTTGAATTTAGTGTGGTGTTGATTTTTTATTTGATAGGTTAGTAACGTTATGCGGCTGCACAGACTTTTATACGGCTGAATATCCTCTTATGCGGCGCTTCCGAGATATATGCGGTGGAATCTCGTTTTATACGTCACGATTTTGATATATACGGCCGGTCTGGATGATATGCGGCTCAATTCGCTTATATGCGTTTGCGCTCAGCTCGCACCCTCATTCATAAGTCTATGCACCTCGTCCTCTCCAAAAAACCGCCCTCCGACACGAGGGCCGGAGGGCGATACCTATATCAGTCTTACTTAGTTAACCTTCAAATTCAAAGCTGCCTTCATACTATTGAGGACAGGTGATTTTTGTAGTGCTACTTTAGCAATTTCTTCTACTTGTTCCTTCGTAGCTGACGTCTTTGCTGTTAAGTTGATTGTTGGATTCAATACGCCACCGTCGCCTTCTTCAAGTCCCAAAAAGACAGCTGCGTTCAAACCTGCTTCAACATTAACCTCTACAGATTCCAATTCAATGCCTTGTTGACTAGATAATACTTCGAATGTAATCGCAAAGCAACTGCCCGCTGCTCCAATAAGCATTTCGACTGGATTTGCACCTTCATCCGTTCCCCCCAATGGAGCTGGTTCATCCACAACCATCGGAGCAAAATCACGAATTTGCAACGTGTTTTTTACACCGGTTTCCCAGTTAATCTTTGCATGCCAATCACGCATTTTCAAGGATGGATCCTCGGATATTGCTTTGACTGTTTGTTCTACTGCTTCAAATTGAATACCATTCATGTTAAAAAACCTCCATAAAATATATGTTTGTAAACTCTATTGATAGCATATATTTTTAGAGGATAAATAGATGTAAGCTTCCTTACATTTGAGCAGTTTTTTTAATCCAAAGTCGCTGATTTTCATGACGGACTATCCCTTTTTGCATCCATTTATTAAGCAAAAAAGTCACAGTCTCCCGCGTAGACGCAATCATTCCGGCCAAATCCTTATGCGTCAAATAAGGAGGAAGCGGACACCAACCATCTTGTGCTTGGTTCTCCTCCATAAGCTTGATGATCGTACGCCATAACCGTTCCTCGACTTTATCATAGGCGACCTGTTCTAATATCATTACAACATCCCGAAGCTGATCAGAAAAATGCTGCAACAGCGCAAAGGATAATTTAGGGTTATGCGTGACCTCATCAACAATTTCTTGTTTCGTCACCTTTACAACAGAAACAGGTGTCAAAGCAATCGTGAACGTATCACTTTCCTTATTTGAAAAAATACGTGCCAAATCGATGAAGTCTCCAACTGTTAAAATGCCTAACACACATTCCTTGCCGTCCTCATGGAGGTGAAAAATACGTACATCACCTTCAACAATTAAATATATATCATCCGCGACGTCGAATGGTGATGTCACTTGTTCCCCTTTTTTAAACGTATATGTCTGACGGCTCATCCATCCTTGTCTTGTTTCTTCATCAAATAAATGGAAAACACTTGTCGGCTGTAATGGATTCTGTTCAATCATATGACTGCTCCTTAATATTGTCTATTGATTAAATTTATATTGTCCATGCATACAGCTCTATTATTCTCCTTTTCACATATAATAACAAGGATGCTGTTCATAACAAAAATACCCGTCATTTGTCAAATCATTTTAAAATTCGACAAGTGACAGTGAACAACCGTACACCTTATATTTCAAGCGATTCCTCTCATTAAATATGGGATGATTGATTGAATATATTGTTCAGAGGTTTGTGTTGTTTGTTGTTTCCATTTAATAGATGCGCCATATATCGCCCAACTAAGCATACCAGAGGCGATTTTAAGTGCTTCCTGATCATGTGTAGGGTGCTCTTTTTTAAGTACCGTGTAAAATATAACCTCTAATTGTTCACGTATAATACGAGCAATTGTATCTTCATAACCTCTATGACAGCGATTTGACAAGGCACATTGAAAATTGGTAATAGCCTTAAATACATTGATAAACAGATCCTCATTCAGTTTGTAACTTTCATTGCACTCTAACTTAATCAATAACACTTCTGAAAGTGCCTTTTCCTGCAAGTCATATATATCGTGAAAATGATAATAAAAAGTAGCACGATTGATCATCGCTTCTATTGTAATGTCCTTAACTGTAATATCACGAAATTCTTTTTGGCTTGATAGCTCTATAAATGCATCCATGATTAAGCGACGAGTGCGTTGAACACGAGGATCTATTTTATGCTTTGTCATCGGTTATTTCACTCCTAGTTTTCCAACAGTTTTATCAATATGTCGTATAAGCAACATATTACGTCTTCTATCGGTATGGTTCATTTTCATTATGTACTAAAATATCTTTACAAACAAATACATTCATTCAAACCAAGGAGGGACCAGCATGTCAAATAACCATCAAATGATATGTGATATGGAAACAGGCGTATGTGGTGTTGCCGAAGATGAAGATTTAGACGTGATCGATTTGAGCCAAAAAGCTAAAAAAGTTGATTTATATTATGTCACCGATCCTATTTGCTCTCACTGTTGGGCGCTTGAACCCGTTTTTCGTCAATTTAAAATACAATACGGGCACTATTTTAATGTTCAGATTGTCATGGGGGGATTACTTGAAAAATGGAGTGACGATCCAATTGATCCTTCAAACGGTATCCAAAAGCCTGAAGATGTTGCAGGCCATTGGAGGGAAGTGGGCGAACACTCACGAATGCCTATTGATGGCACATTGTGGTATAACGATCCCGTTCAATCATCCTTTCCACCTTCTCGTGTTTTTAAAGTCATTCAAAACATGACCAGCGATGCACTAGCTGATCAATATCTACGGCGGTCAAGAGAGCAATTATTTGCCTTTAATAAAAACATTGCAGAAAAGAGCGTCATGATCGACATTGTAAATGAAATGGGACTTGACGGAAAGGCCGTTGTTACTGAATCCGAAAAGAGAGGACAACAGCTGTTAGATGAAGACTTTCAACGCGCAGCAAAACTAGGTGTTCGTGGCTTCCCGACAATTATTATGGTTAATGAGGAACAAAAAGGCGTAAAAATCGTTGGGGCTCGTTCCTTAGATAATTATGTCGACGGACTTAAACGAATCTTAAACGAGAAAATACTAGCACCAAAATCAGCACCACCACTTTCTAGCTTACTCAAACAAGATCAACTGCTTTTCTCAAAAGAAATAGAAGTGATGTATGATATTGAGGCTCCTGAAGTAAAAACATTCATAGAACATCATTTAACAGCGGGCACATTTCAAACACAAACCCTTTTAGGTGAAGTGTATGTCAAAACGATTTGAAATCGTGTCTGTGATCACCTCTTGAGTTATATTTTTTGTCGTGTTTAATCGCTAGCTCTTGCATGATGCGTCACTCGTGTAAACTATTATGATGTCAACAGAAATTAGAAAAGCTCAGCGCACAACGCTGAGCTTCAATTCATTGTTTCTATTACATCGGCAAAAACAGTACCTTCCAAATGCAGTCTTGCTCAACCATTTGAAAGGCACCGCTGATACATCCGTAGTAAGAATTTTTCCCCTGTCGATACGCTGCATAAAGTTTTTGTAGTTTCGACAAGCGAAGGGCTTCATCTACCTAAAGTCTAATCCACTTATAATTTAAATCGGCCGACAAGTGTGTTCAGTTGCTCAGCTAGCTGAGCGAGTTGCTGGGAGCTTGCTGCGACTTCTTCCATAGAGCTGCTTGATTGTTGTGCAGATGCAGCGGTTTCTTCAACACCTGCTGCAGATTCCTCTGAAATAGACGCAATGTTCTCGATTGATTCATTCATATTTTCACTATTAGCGACGATTTCAGATAGATTTTGAGACATCTCGTTAATCCGTGCTCCCTCATCTCTCACTGCTGTCTGAATATCATTAAACGTGTCCCGCGTCGACTCTATTTGCGTCGTACCAGCCTCAACCTCGTTATAGCCCTCTCTTAATGAGCCTGAAACGGCACCTGTTTCATTTTGAATGTTGGTCACAATGGACGTAATGTCATTAACAGATATGGCGACCTGTTCAGCAAGCTTTCTGACCTCATCAGCTACAACAGCGAAGCCTTTGCCATGCTCACCTGCTCTGGCTGCTTCAATCGCTGCGTTCAAAGCGAGTAGATTCGTTTGCTCAGCGACATCTTTGATCACAGAAACGAGCTTCGATATCTCCTTAGATTGTTCATCAAGACCACCCATTTTTTCAACAGCATCTTTAACGATTTGTTCAATTCGTTGCATTTGTTCAGCTGATGATTGCATTAATTGATTACCCTCAGCCGTTAAATTCAACACTTTTCCAGAGTTCTCTTGGATGTACGTGCCATTTTCATTGGCCGTTTTAACACTATCTGCTAAAATGCCCATAATCGAAGCAAGATGACTTGCACTATTCGCCTGCGTCTCTGCGCCTGATGCTAATTCTTCCATAGTTGATGCAACCTGCTCCGTACCGGACTTAACCTCATTAGCAGCTTGCGTTAATTCTTCACTTTGACTTGAAACAGTTTCCGATACTTCATAAACCTGTTCTAAGAGATCACGATTATTTTTGTTCATCATGTTGGTTGCCGTCACAAGCTGGGCAATTTCATCTCTCGCCTTTGTTTCTAATGGCTCATGACTTAAATCACCATCTGCTAAAGCATTCATTCTTTGCATCACTTTAGTTACGGGTTTTGTAATAGAGACGGACGTTAAAAAAGCAATGATTAAACCGAAAACCGTTACCACAGCTGCAATGATTATATTAATACGTGAAGTCGTAGTGCCCTGTTTCACCATTGATTCCCCGTGTTCGACCATATGATCTTCCCGTTCTAAAGCTAGCAAATCAAAGCCGTCCTCAATCTCTATCATAAGTGATTTGACTGACGATAAAGTTTGTACAGCGCGAGATTCATTGCCTGAGTCAAGTTCTTCTAAAGCGGTTGCAATTGTGCTTTCCCAAATGGCCAGCTTTTTCATCAATTCCTTTAGTTCAGCAGATTCATTTATAGAAGATATATTCTCTGCTGTTTCCTTCATCTCATCTAACGTTTGATATAATTGAGACTTACTATTTTGATCATTATATATCATATATCCCTCGACCAATGCAGAGCTTTTATACATATTAGTCGCTAAGTTTTTTTCCATGATTAGTAAAGGAAGTTCTTCTTTCATAATCTCTTTCGTGTCCTCGTTAATATCCTCTGTCATGATATAGCTCAACAAACTAATTAATGAGGTTAAAATAATAATTACACCAAAACTCAACAGTAATTTTGTTCTAATACGCTTGAAAGAAAGACGTTTTTTCAATTAAGTACGCTCCTATCCGAAATAAATTTAAATTTTGACTAAACTAAAACGCTCCTAAGAATCTGATCAAACGCCTACAATTCTTAAGATCAAAAACAAATAAAACAGTAAAAACACCATGATTAAGCCTTATGTACTATATTTATATCGGACAAAAGTCATGTTTTTAAAGATTATTTGTCATTATTTGGTTTTTGTTAGACAATTCTTGAATTTGTCGTACTCAAAAAGCCCAGCATATGAATGCTGAGCTTCAATTCATTGTTTATTGCATCGGCATAAACGGTACCTTCCAAACTCCGTCTTGCTTAACCATTTGAAATGCCCCACGCTCTTCGTTATCCTTTGATCGAAAATAAAAGACTGTCTCGTTTTCAGGCAACTGATTATAAAAGACAGTATAATCTATTTGAGCAGCCAGCTTGCCATATTCAGGGTCTGCCACTTCTTCAGCTTCTTTTCGTACAATGTCTTTCTCGATATCTCCCAAGATACCCGTTTTGTCATACATTGAATAATACGTGTCAAAATCACCTTGATCCTGTGCATACATATACAGTCGCATGACGTCAAATGCTGATACATCCCGTAAGAGCTCTGGATTTTTTTCCTGCTGATACGCTGCATAAAGCGCTTGTAGTGTCTCATCTAGAGGTAACAGGGCTTCATGTATCACTTCGGCATCCTCGTCTTCTTCATACGAAGGTACATATTGATAGCCTAACGCTTCACTCACTTCTTCTGAGGTCACTTTCCGATCAACCCTTATCCAATCATTCGCCTTATAGGTCTCCACTGCGTCATATACCAAAGCCCACAAGCTTGATTCCTTATGCGTTTCGACAAAAGTTCGCAGCTCCTCCTGGGCATGAATAGGAATTTGCTCTCCCACTCTAACACCAGCTGACAGATAGTCATTTAAATAAATGGTTGTGAGCGGAAATAAATCATATTCAAAATACTGCGTCTGTCGGTCTTCTTTATACTTCTCATAATAGGCGTCAATCTCTAACAGAACGTCATCAAATTCATCCCAGGTCAAACCATAGTCATTACCAATACCAGGATGATCCGGATCAACTTCTGTTACGAAAAGGCGTAAATAACTCTCAAACGATGCCCCGGCAATGTTTAAATTCTTCACCACCTCAATCATAAACGTGTAATCAACTTTAACCTTCAACTGTCCATCAGACCGCTGCAAGATGTGATACCCATTTTTATTCAGAGCTCGAAGTAAATCTTTTATGGCATCCGGTCCAGGATAGGCTTGTAAGTTGTCTTGGAACGTCACAATGTCTTTCTGCTCTTCAACGGTCAACTCACTTTTTGAAATTCTCCCTGCCAATACTTCTTGAAAATCAACCTGAAATTCTCGTAAACCTTCAATCATAAATTTTATATCTAAAATTTTTCCTACATCATCAGATCCGTGACTATTCTGTATACGGCTCATAGCTCTTTCGGGTGTATACAAAATACTACTGATAGACTGCTCTCCAGATTCGATCGCGTCAGGGCTATCCTTGTCTTCATAATAATTAACCATCTCCCTAGCACGTTGAACACGATAGAAATCATCGACATTTTTCATCCCAATTGATTGTCTAAAATATTCCTTTCCCTCTAGAAAAAAAGTCATTAATTCATTCGAATCAGAGTTGGATTCATCATTTACTTGATCATCTGCATGACCATCTGCTTGCTCGTTTGACTGATCTGTCATTGTAAACAACATAATCGCAAAGATCATTAAAACAGCAACCCCCGCTGCTGGTGGTCCTAGTCTTCGCCATATCCCGGGCTTCTTCTCTTGATATATCTCATCCACAATCGATTGCTTATCAGCATACTCCGGCATTCTCTCGTAGTCTTCTTTCATGTCGTTAAGCAGCTTATCAAAATGCTTATCATCCATGATCTCTCACCTCCGCATCATTTGCTTCTTCAAACAATTCCTTCAGATGCTTTTTCCCGCGATGAATTCGCGTTTTAACAACGGATAGTTTAACGTTTAAAATCAAGGCAATGTCCTCATAAGACTTGTCATGAAAATAGTATAAAATAAGAGCTGTCTTGTACTTATGATTCAACTGTTGCATGCATTCGTGAAGCAATACATGCGACTCATTTTCAAAGAAATAGTACGTTTCCTGCTTTGGATGCTTTCTTTTAGCCTTTTCCAATAAGCTGCGCTGTCTTTTTTCCTTTCGGTGGTGATCTCTCGCCACATTTAATGTAATTTGATAAACCCAGGTCGAAAACTTTCCCTTCGTGTACCGATGGATGTTCCGATGAATTTTAATAAATGTTTCCTGAACAATATCAGGTATCGACGCCTCGTTTACCCCAAACTGAAAGGCAAACCGTTCAATGATAGGCTTATAGTCATCAATCATCTGCTCAAAAGCATACATATCATTGCATTTCACACGTTCAATGATTGCATCGTCGTCCACAACGATCCTCTCCTCTAATGCTGCCTCTAATAATGATGTATCTACTTATATAACGTAACATTTCCACCCGTTTGTTACATAAGTTAAAAGAAAATTTTTAGATCAAAATAGAAGAAACGCCTGCCGCTTGTCAAAAATTAGACAAGTGGCAGGCGCCTTATATCTTTCATCATAGGTTATTAATCCTGTTCCTTACGTTCTTCCAAAGCTTAAAGGTCAACGAATTGGTATGCTCTTCATTTTTTACAAGTGGTTTATATGCCTCTAAAATCATGATAGTTCGTGTCAAAATATAAACGCCAACCATAATTGCACCTACAAATATTGGATAATAAGTCTGAAACAATTCTGGATCAATATGCTTTCTTTCTAGTAAAAAACCAATTCCACCCACAGCAAGTGAGATAGCACCTATGACGGAAATAGCCGTGTACTTTTTCTTAAGCGTTTCATATCTCGCGATCAGCTCTTTATGATAGTTGTGATCAAATAATAGACGCTCCCGCTTCAGCACTTTATAGTGGTCTTCCTCTTTAAACCCAGCCGTAACAAGCAAGCCAATACCGAGTACGCCAATGACGACGATCATGATCGAGTACATGTCCATTGTTTCCTTCAATTGGACATACGGAACACGCGCTAAAAATAAAAATAAGACGATAAAGCTTAATCCTAACGGAATGTATTTAGCAATTTTGCGCTGACTTATCAAGTACCCTTCCGCCATTTCTTTACTCACATAATACCCTTCAGCATGATCATGTTGTTCTTCAGGGCCGTCCTTTAACAAATAATCAACCGACACATCAAAAATATTGCCGATCATAAGTAGCTTGTCAGTCTCAGGATAGCCTTGTCCGTTTTCCCATTTACTAATCGCTTGCCTTGTCGTATTTAATTTCTCCGCTAAAGCCTCCTGCGACAGACCTTTTTGTTTTCTCAGCTTAAATAGCTTTTCACCAAAAGCCATTGCAACCAACTCCTTTGTTCTAATAGCTCGATTGTATTAAAACAATATAACCCATTCTATATCTCAGCGGTTGCACTTTGTCAACTAAAGGTTGCATTGTTGTTATAACGGGGTTTAAAGGCAACTCCTCGTAAAAAAGCCCTTTAGACAACTGGGTCTAAATGTGCCAGTAGCTTTAATAGCTTATTCAACATAATCCAACGGGAGTTTTCGGTTTGGTAGGCACTACTAAAAAGCCTCTTTTTTATTCCTATAATAATATTTAATTTACAATAGTGTGTGTCACACAGTATAATGGAAGTAGGAGTTGATTGTATGAGCGCTGACAATGAGATCATTCATAAGCTGATGCAGGAATTGAGAAGGGGCACCATTACGATTGGTGTCTTAAGCCAGTTAAAAGAAAAACAATATGGCTATTCTTTAGTTACGTTATTAGAAGAGAAAGGCGTACAAGTGGAGCCAGGCACGCTATATCCATTGCTGAGACGGTTAGAAAGCCAAGGACTATTACAGAGTGAATGGGATACAAATGAAGCGAGGCCGCGTAAATATTACGTATTAAGTGAAACAGGCCAAAATGTTTACGACACATTATGTTTAGAATGGAAAAACATTGTGACAAGCATGGACATCTTAATGGAGGAGGGAAAATAAAGATGGATATGATCGAACGTTATATTTATGCTGTGACACAGAAAGTCCCTCAGTCCCAAAGATCTGATATTGGAATGGAGCTGCGAGGGTTAATTGAAGATATGCTTGAAGGAAGAACTGGTCAACAGCGCAATGAGGAAGATGCGATTGAAGAAGTGCTGTTAGAACTAGGTAGCCCGGGAGAATTAGCTGCACAGTATCGCGGCTCAAAACACTATTTAATTAGTCCCGAACTATTTCATTCGTACACAACACTTTTGAAAATCGTATTATTGTCTATTTCTATTGCAATGGGCGTCGTATTCATAATCGAATCCATCATGGATCCGCAAGCTATTTTAAATCATTTTATTGGATTGATAACGTCATTCTTTAATGCAGGCATACATGCTTTTGCATGGATTACAATCGGATTTGCAGTTGCAGATTATAAAGCAATCATACCCGAAGAGCTCAAGCATAATTTCAAGGGTGAGTGGAAGCCAACAGATCTTCCCCCTATTCCAGACGAAAAGAAGCAAATAAAACGCGGAGAAACGATCGTAGGGATTGTATTTTCCTTAATATTTATTGTGCTAATCATTTCTGCAAGTGGATTATTAGGGATTCCAATTGTAAAAGACGACACGTTCGCAGGCATTATTCCATTTTTCAACCAAACAGCCATTAACACACTATTACCGTTTATTTATGTCTTCTTAGGAATTAGCATTCTTAAGGAATGTTTGAAATTAATCAGTGGTAAATGGACAAAGAAGCTCGCCCTTTATTATTTTTTCCTGAATATCGCATCCATAGGCCTGCTCTTTGTTATTTTCAAGGATCAAATGATCTGGAATCCTACTTTTATGGACCAGCTATCACAAGTCCTTGAACTAAAAACGCACAGTAATGAATATGCTATGATCAACGACATCTGGCAACGGTCTACACAATGGATATTAATCATTTTCATAGCTGGCATATTAATTGAAACGGTTTCGGTATTTTATAAGGCATATCGAAAATAATCATCCAACAGTCACGATCCGTTGTAAAGGATGGTGACTGTTGCAGCTTCACTCTTATTAGTGAGCTCTATTCCGGAAGGACTATTATGGATCAACTTCTTCTTTTTTGCTATAAACTTCATAAGCAATATAACCAACTAACATACCTATTCCAGGTCCCCAAGCAGTTGCAGCTAATAATGAAAAAGACGTAAAAATGCTGAGAAGTGTCGCAACAGCTAAACCAATCATCATTCCGAGTGGTATTAAGCTGTCTAAGAAATTTTGAGCACTTTTTGTTTTCTTCTTACCCAGAGTCCCTTTCTCATACTTATGTTTCATCCTTAGAATTATAAATAATGCAATCCCACCTACTACTATTATCGGCAGTACAATAGGTAAAAAATCTAACGGTAAACCCATATCATGCACCATCCTCTTTAAAATTTTCGCATAATATATTCCGTTAATATTTCACTTCACAATCCCTACACACCTAATCCTTGCGCCATTCCATTAAAAACTCTGCCTCACCAGTTTGATCATCTATTAACGCTTCTTTTATTGAAAAGCCATGTCGCTCATAAAAATTAACCGCTCTTTGATTTCTCTTGTACACTTTTAGTTGAATGTGATCCGTTCGTGCCTTTATATAATCCAACAACTCACGTCCGTAACCTTCACCTTGATGCGCAACCTCAATGAACAAAGCTGCCAAATAATGATCGACCATTGAAACGAAACCGATAACACCCTTTTTATTCGTTATCACATATGTTTCAGACATAGGCAAATATGTGTCTCTCATCGCTGTTCGCTGTTTTTCCCAATAATCCTTATGGATGAAATCATGCGCCAGTATGGAAGCTGTATACCATATGTCAATGATTTGATTGACGTCTGTTTTATCGTATTTTCTAATCTTCACGTTATCACCTTTTTAAATGGGACCGAACATACCCTAACCCAATCAAGACCGATGTTCATTCAGCTTTTGTTGTAAGTATTCCTCTGATTTTCCTTTTGGGATACTGAGGCTCTCCCAATTGTCATTTAATTGCTTGCCAATGTGAACAATCTGTCCGATATGATAGGCATAGTGAGCCAATTGCCTTTCAATCGCTTCTATAACCGTATGGCCTTCCCCTCGAATTTTGACAGTCTTTAATAAATCTTGTTCGCCCAACCCTTCTAATGTATCAAAAAGCGTATTCCAGCCTTTTTCCCACACTGCTATTAATGCTTGTTTAGAGGAGATGTCATTTTCGAATTCCTGATCACGGTGCCTATCAGCTTTTTCTCCATCCGTCGTTAAAAAATCTGACCATCTGGACACCATATTCCCACTTAAATGTTTTGCGATAATCGCAACACTATTTGACGCTTCATTTAAGGTCCAGTGAATGTCATCCTCAGATAATCGGCTTAGCGTTCGATCTCCAAGATCTTTAACACTTCTAAACCTTTCTACTATAACTTTCAAATATTCATCTCCAAGATTCATCAACACGCCCCCTCGTTATATGACTTTCATCAGCTAAAAACCCAGCCCATAAAAGCCGCTCTTCTTTCGGTATGTGCACATTACTTAGCCTTTTTTATAAATCTCTTGAGAGTCGAATCATATCACAGCACCGAATGCCATTTTCATAAATCTCTTCACTATAATATCTATTAAAAAAATCGATATCAATACCAGTTATTCTGAATCCACATTTCTGGTAAAGGGCTAATTGTCCTAAACTTGAATTGCCTGTACCAATTTCAATTGTTTGATAACCTTCAAGCTCAGCGGTTTTTATCGCTTCTGTTAACATATATTTGCCTAACCCTTGACCTTGATAGGGCGCATCAATCGCAATATTCACGACTTCTATCGTATGCGGTCGTGTTGGAAGTAAGACAAAAACCCCTTTCGTTTTGGCATCTTCCTCCAATACAAAACATCTTCCCCTTTTTGTATAATCACGAATCGCCTTTTCTGATGGATCAGCCATTAACAATAACCGTTTGGGCAATTCTTCTTTATTTTCAACTTCTCTTATGCGCATCTAAAAACCCCCCATACCCTTTACAGCACCTTAATTGTCGGTTTTTGCAGCTTTCAACATCACAGGCATGAATCAAATCGACAAAACACTTCAAATTCCGGGGAGTGCCAGGCACTGTCTAGTCCATTTCTTGTGTAATCATAGTCAGGCGATCTGCAGAGTGTGCGACTTCTTCGAATGCCGTCCCTAATTCATTGACGACATCTATAAATGAATGAAGGTCACGCCCAATCTTGTTGCGTTGAACCATCGTTTCTCCCATACCTTGTAAAATTTCCTCAAATTGCTTTGTCGTTGCTTGCATATTATGATTGCCGTCTTCCACTTCAGATCGTATCTTCCCAAGAGACTTTGATAGTTTCTCCACTTGTGAATTGGTATTTAAAATCAACGAAGACACATTTGTAACCGAGCTCTTCGTTTGCTCCGATAATTTACGTACTTCCCCAGCCACTACCGAAAAGCCTCGGCCGTATTCTCCTGCCCTCGCAGCCTCTATGGCGGCATTCAAAGAAAGTAGATTCGTTTGGTCCGAGATATCGGTAACAATACCAACGATTTCTTGCATTTGGTTCAAGATGTCCAACAATACTTGGACATCATTTGATATCTCTTCTACAGAGCTATGTACGTTTGACATGTTTATCGTTTGTTTATGTAGGTGTTCCTTCCCGTCCTCAGCACTTTCTTTTGCATGTACGGTTAATTTCGTTGACGTTTCAGCGAGAGAAACAATTCCGTTAGCTTGTGAGGTCAATTGATGAAATGCAGCATTCGTTTCTTCAGATACAGCGGCAAGATTTTGTGCTGTGCTTGCTACATGATCTCGAACCGCTTGTTTTTGTTGCTCACCTTCTGCCTTTAACCGTTCTGTTTCCGCATCATATGCTTCTAAGACCAATTGTTGCTCCAAGCTTAAAATTTTAGTTACAGCTCTTATCGCAAGACATACATCTTCCTTCTGAGTGACATTTTTTTCAATGATGGTCATAAGTGATAAAAGCAAATCTTGAAAGGCCCCCATATACCATTTTGTCTGCAGACCAATTTTAACGTGTATATGAGCAATTGTAACTCTTTTTGCCAAATATGAATCATCTATTGTCCCTTCAAACATTTCACCTATATGTTGCTTGAGCGTCTTTTTTAACCTTTCAATAGAGCTATTATCATCTATGATATTTAACAATGAAGGCTCATTTTCAAGATTTTTATAAAACCTATCGACAATGTGATCTACATCTTCTAGGACAAATGGCTGTAACGTATTTATAATTTGTAAGTCCTCCGTTGTAAGCCCTATCATTTTTAATTGCTTTTCAACTTCACTACCTCTTTGGAGACTTATCTCCCCATTCCCACTCTCAATGTTCAGCTTAACATCTTGTTGTTTTGTCTTTTTAAAAAGCACCCAAGTTCCCCCTGTATGTATGTTATTTATATGGTAATATTATACACATTTAAGGGGTATATGTAATATATTGGTACTTTATGCCGACTACTTTTGTACTATGTGTTATTTTACGGTGCTTTACTTGTCGATTTTTGTCACTTCTGACAAGCGTCAGTGTTGTTAACACTTATAAAATATGTAAAAATACTAGGGGCGACAAGCACTCCCCTAGCTTTTTATCCGACAATTACCCGTTCTTTTGGATAATGATAGCTCACGTCTCGAGGCTGTTTGTTAAAGATGAACACTAAGGATAACACCCCTACTCTCCCGATGAACATAAGGAGAATAATGACAATTTTACCAATTGAGCTCAGTTCAGGGGTTATGCCCATCGATAAGCCGGTTGTTCCGAACGCAGAACTGACTTCAAACATAATTGCCATTAAAGAAAAGTTCTCCGTCTGCGTGAGAATCATTAAGGCAATAAAACATATGAGAACGGCGAGAAACGTCACAACGACTGACTTCCGAACATCATCCTCGTGCAGCTCGCGCTTGAATACTTTAACATTCTTATGACCCTTTGCAAAAGACCAAATTAATAAGATCACAACCGCAAAAGTCGTCGTTCTAATGCCACCACCAACAGAACTTGGAGAAGCGCCAATAAACATTAACACACATAAAGACAATAAGGTCGGCGTCGTAAACTGACTGACATCCATTGTTGCTAATCCACCATTCCGCGTTGTAGACGATTGAAAAAATGCATAAAAGAACGATTCGTGCCAGCTTTTATCAGCAAAGAAGTGATTGGCTTCAAAGCATAAAATAATAATCGTTCCAAAAATCATTAGGGAGAAAAAAGTTAAAGTCGTTAGCTTCGTAAATAATGTAAAGTGAACACCATACGCTTTCTTATTCCGTAAAAACTCTTTGACTTCGATCAGCACCGGAAAGCCAATTGCACCTAAGGTTAGTAAAATAATATTAACAATTTGCACAAAATAATCGTGCGCAAACGGCATGAGTGAGCTCCCAGTAATATCAAATCCGGCATTCGTCGTCGCACTAACCGCTCCAAATAGCCCCTGCAAATAAGCCTCCTGCCAGGTCGGAAAATATTTTAAAAAATAAGTGCCTAAAATAATCGTACCAACCAGCTCGATAAGAAGAATAATGATTAATATTTGCCGCATCAGAATGACCAACCCTGATAAATGCGATTGGTTTTGATCTTTACTAATTAATTGCCGCTGCTTCAACCCGATCTTCTTTCTCAACACGAGCCAGAAAAATGTCCCGAGCGTCATAATCCCAATTCCGCCAAACTGAACGATAAATAGTAAAACAAATATGCCAAACGTGCTAAAGGTCTCTTGAATTGATACGACTGTCAGTCCCGTTACACTAATCGCACTAACTGTCGTAAACAGCACATCTAAAAAAGACCACTCAACACCAGGCTTCAAAGTTATCGGCAAACTGAGCAAACCGACAGATACAATGACAGCAACTACGTAAAACAAAACAATAACTTGTGCAGGACTTAACTTGATATTTTTCAATGGTTTTAGCATCTGACGTTTCCTCATTTTCTTTTTTGATTTTTGTTGCCTTCATCTGCTTCACTCTAAAAAACAAGCCAACAAATTATATAACAAAGATAAATTTACTCCTGCAATTTTAGCTTGTCAATAATTTCTTAAGTTAATCATCACATAGAAAAAAGACTGGATTACGATTGGATCCAGTCTTAACTGATGTGTGGTTTTTTGACTTAATATTGGTGCTGCAACAAAACCATATGTTCAAAAAAACATGCTCTATTTGTTACGTCTACTTTTTTATAAACCCACTTGCTTTACTCATCTAGCAAGGAAATTGTAGCTTCATACTCATCTTGGCTTTCCTGATATTTCTTTTCTTTTGGCGGAAACGACTTATCAAATTCTTCAACGGCATCCTCACTAACTTCTAATGCATCAGAAAACACAACATGTCCAGATGTATAATCTAATGCACCTTCATAAAGCGGTAATACCAATAACCCTTTATAGAACTTTCCATCAGGCATCGATATGTTATATCGCTTTCCCCCCAAAAACCCATAAGGCTCATAATGATACGGATATCCAAGTGTTAAAATAGCACGATACCCCATTTCTTTAGCTGCCTTAATTGAATAAGTGATAAGCTCTCTGCCAAGACCTTTTCGATGGTGCTCTGGAGATATAAAAACTGGCCCAAAACTAATTGTTTCATATTCCTCATTGTCTTTTGACACGATTTTAGAATGGGTATAAAAGATTGCACCCTCAATTTTACCGTCAACTTCAATGACAAATGCAAGATCTTTTATAAAATCAGCATGCTCTCTCATTTTATGAACGACATAATGCTCATGTGCTCCAGGAAAATATAAATTCCAAAAAGCTTCTCGTGCTACTTCTTCAACGATTCTATAATCTTTTGGTTCTTCACGTCTTATATTGATCAGCATTATTTTATCCTTTCTACATCAAGTAAATTACTTTCATTGATAATCTGTCCCTTGTGTTTACACTTTTCTTTGGAAAACCTCCGTGCATTTTTCCGCCAAATTCTTATTCCTCATAGAGATTATAATATACAATTGGGCCTTCTTTCATCTCCAAAGACATAGCACCCCCTTTACTAATCCTTAATTTCACTAGACACGCTTGTATTTAGGATATTCTTCCGCTTTTAGACTACTTTGTTCTCTGTTCCTTTAAGAATTCTATTTATATTGTGTCGATGAAGAATAATGATTGATACGCTTACTAGCAGGGAAAGTGCTATTATAACTTTATCTTCAAATATTAAACTGTAAATAAATAATGCTATACTGGCCAACATTGAACTTAGTGATACATACTTAGTAAATAATATAGTTAGCACAAATACTACAAAGCCAACAAAAACACCTAAAGGTGACAAAAATAAAAAAACTCCAGTTGCAGTCGCAACAGCCTTTCCACCTTTAAAACGAGCAAACACAGAAAATATGTGTCCCAATATGGCTAATAAACCACACACAACAGGGTTAATCGTAGAACTCAGTATTAATGGAAGTAAACAAGCAAGTGTACCTTTTAATATATCAGCCATTGCAACAATCAATCCTGCTTTCATACCTAAGACTCTATATGCATTAGTTGCACCAAGATTACCACTACCATAATCACGAATATCCTTCTTATAAAACACTTTACCAACTATTAAAGCAAATGGAATTGACCCTATTAAATAGCTTAAAATTAAAGTTAACATACTCAAAGTAGTATTACCCCTTCACTTAGTTTGTTATTTTAAGTATTTCTATTTGCTGTATCTTTTTTCTTGCAATATTTATTACGTTCAACTGCTACGTTAGCAGAACAAGGAAAGGATTGCCGCTGCAACCCCTAAGTTCAACATAAGCTACCCGATAGTTAAGTGTAATAGTTAACATACTACCTCTTAGCATTATTGAGTATGTCGTTACCCGTCCATAAATGCATATCTGGTTGGAGGAGCATCTTATAAAATAGTGGATTATCTATCTCAGGATTTATGTGTCTTAATGTTATTCGTTTTCATTTCAGCTGAGGAGCATCTTTAAAATAGTTGTTCATAAGTTACTCCTTTCACCTTGATTTGACCGTTTCCACCTTTTAATAACCCGCCCCTTTATTGCACAACCTCTAATATCTTTGTTTATTTTACCACAAATTCTAAACATTCAATTTTCACTTTATGCCTATAAAGATGAAGGAATACTATTGAAAACGGATTGGACACTTACTGAAGATAATACTGATAAGGAATTGAAGGATATTTGACATAAAAAAAAGACTGAACCCGCTATTGGATCCAGCCTGATTTAAATTATTATTTAACAGGGGGATAGAAAATCCTGCTTCCCAACATCTCTCTACTCCACTGTCACCGACTTTGCAAGGTTTCTTGGCTTATCGACGTCACAGCCACGGTAAAGGGCTGCATAGTAAGCGATGAGCTGCATTGGTACTACTGAGACGAGCGGTGTGAGCAGCTCGTGCACTTCTGGAAGTACAAATGCATCGTCTGCTTCATCAAGGCCCTTCATACTGATGACCATTGTATTAGCACCGCGTGCAGCCACTTCTTGGACGTTGCCGCGAATTGCACCGTTGACGTCTTTCTGAGTAGCCAATGCAATGACTGGTGTTCCGTCTTCAATTAATGCGATCGTGCCGTGTTTTAACTCGCCACCGGCAAATCCTTCTGCCTGAATGTAGGAAATCTCCTTCAGCTTCAAAGCTGCTTCAAGAGACACATAATAGTCTGCGCTGCGACCAATGAAAAATGCGTTGCGGCTCGTCGGTAAATACGCGTTGACGAGACGTTCAAATGTCGGCTTTTGGTCTGTTAATACTTCCATCGCATTCGCGACGATCGCAAGCTCCTGCATCGGATTAAAATCTAATTCAATCCCTTTTTCATTAGCCGTGTCAACAGCTAGGATGGCTAGAACAGCGATTTGGGCTGTGTATGCTTTTGTTGATGCCACAGCAATCTCCGGTCCTGCATGCAGGTGGAGTGTATGGTCTGCTTCACGAGAAAGGGTGGAGCCTGGGACATTTGTAATCGTTAAAGCGTGATGTCCCATTTCTTTCACTTTTACTAAAACTGCACGACTATCGGCTGTTTCACCGCTTTGAGAGATGAATATGAACAATGGTTTTTCCGACAGCAATGGCATATTATAAGAGAATTCGCTCGCCACATGGACTTCGACTGGAATGTGTGCGAGTTTTTCGAGCAATGATTTTCCAACCAAACCTGCATGATAGCTCGTGCCACATGCAATGATATAAATGCGATCGCAAGCTGTCATGGCAGAGCGAATGGCTGGATCAAGACTGAGCTCATCGTGATCATTTTGATACGCATTCATGATATTTCTCATGACAATTGGCTGTTCATCGATTTCCTTCAGCATGAAATGGGAATAGGTACCCTTTTCAATGTCACTGAGGTCGATTTCAGCAGTGTAAGGCGCACGTTGAACTGGTGTGCCATCAAGTGTTTGAATGTCAATGCGATCTCTTTGTACGAGCACGATTTCTCCATCAGCAATTTCCACATATTGATCAGTCTCCTGAAGTGTTGCCATCGCATCACTTGCCACGACGTTAAATCCATCTCCAAGACCGATTAAGAGTGGGCTTTTATTTTTAGCAACGTACAACGTATCAGGGTCTTCTGAATCAATCATCGCAATCGCATATGATCCTTTTAATAAACGCATCGCCTCGCGAAATGCTTTTACAGTATCCGCATACGTATCATTGAGTTTTTCAACAAGCTGAACGACAATTTCCGTGTCTGTATCACTAACAGTCTCGATTAAATAATCACGCTTCAATGCTTGATAATTTTCAATTACACCATTATGCACAAGTGTGTAGCGACCAGACGGGCTTTGATGTGGATGCGCATTAACGCCACTCGGGGCACCATGCGTCGCCCAACGCGTATGACCTATTCCTGTTGTCGCATGAATTCGATGGTTGATTCTTTCCCTTAAAGCCTCTATGCGTCCTTTCACTTTAAAAAGGTGAATGTTCTCATCGTTCATAAGCGCAATTCCTGCTGAGTCATACCCACGATATTCGAGCTTTTCCAGTCCGTATAATAAAATGTCTGTTGCTTGATTCTGTCCAATATAGCCTACAATTCCGCACATAGCATTTGCCTCCTTGGATAAGGGACAGGCAAACGCCCTGAATTGTGTATCAACCGGGGCGTTGTGACCTGCCCCTTTCTCGTGTTGGTTATAGGCACCCTAATTTGTTCCGTTGGCCAATGAGTCGCCTCACTGTTTTATGAACAAATCGTACAATTGGGATGCGGCAATCGGGAGGTACCCGCCGAAAACTCGATAAACCTCCACCTCGTCAACTATTCTTCACTGCGTTCGGAAAAATAGCCCTGGCGCTTTGTCTTGCAATTAACATCTATGCTCCTTTCTGTTTTCGAATATGCCATTTTTAAAAAAGTGGCAGAACTTTATTTTAAAGGATAATGATTGATTGGGTCAATTGTTTTTTGGGAGGATTAGGTTTATTAGGATAAATATCTACACAAATATATTATTCATTTATTGGGTTTAGGTGAATTGAGATTATTGCCGTAGCGTATATCGAATATTGGCGCATATTGCAGATGAAATCGACAAAATTCAGGTAACAAGCACTACCCATAAAAAAACGAGCCTCCACATACATGTAGAGACCCATTTCCAATTCCTCCTACCCCTGATGCTGTTCCAAAAAGTCCAGCATTTGCTGATACACTTTTATTTCATTTTCTTTCTTAGAGAAGCCGTGTCCTTCGTCTTCGAGGACGAGGTATTCGACGTCACGACCTTTGTCCTTTAGCTTAGCGACAATTTGGTCAGATTCTTCCTTAACGACACGCGGGTCCTTGGCACCTTGGATGACGAGCATCGGCTTGACCATACCATCGAGATAGGTCACAGGTGAGTCTTTGATGAACCGCTCTTTATCCGCCACAGGATCGCCGAGCCATCGCTGCATAATCGGTTTCCAATGTGGTGGAACAGAACTTTCAAAGGTGAACAAATCAGATGGACCAAAGATGTCGATCACAGCTTTGAAGTATTCCGGATGACGTCCATGGAGTAATAGGGCCATGTAGCCACCATAGCTGCCGCCAACGAGGAAGAGCTTCTCGCGGTCTGTTATGCCTTTGTCAAATAGCCATTCAATTCCTGAAACACAATCCAGACGTGGCCCGTGCCCCCAGTCTTGTTCGACAAGTTTAACAAACGATGAGCCATAACCGGTGCTGCCGCGGAAGTTCGGTGCAAAAATTGTATAACCTCTGTTTAAGAAGCATTGGAACATCGAGCGGAATTCTTTACGTTCAGCTGCTTGTGGGCCTCCGTGTGGCCAGAAGATCGTATGACCGTTATCATTTTCCGGCTTGGCTTTAAACAACAGAGCTTCAATTTCCATGCCGTCAAATGACGGGTAAGATACAACCTCTGGCTCGACCATGTCTGAAGCTGTTAAACCGAGAACGCGGTTGTTGGTCAGCTGCTTCCAATCGGCTCCGCTTGTTGACTGATAAATGTTCGGCGGCTGAGTTGCACTGCGCCCAAGGATATACACATTATCGGCCTTTGAAACATGAATTTGATTAATGACATCAATCGGCTTTTCAAGAATAGCGACATCGCCAGTCGTTACGTCATAACGATACAACCCATCTGTCACACCATTTTCTGTAACGAGATAAAGCGCATGATGTGCTTTATTCCACTTCATCTCCTGTATGCTCTCGCCTTCAATCTCAAGCTCGGAGGAGAATTGCTTTGTTTTTAAATCAAACTTAGCAACATAAGCATATTCAGATTTATAATCTGTAATAAAATAAATCGTTTCATTATCTGTGAAAATTGGATTGCCTGCGACATGTACGACGTCCCGATCAGGGGTAAGGTCATACGTCTCATTCCCGCTTTTCACAAATGCAGGGACATATGTATTCGCAAATGATTGGTTATAGACAAACGACGTTTCATCATCTGATACAGCAGTAAGCAAAGTCGGAGCCGTTTCGCCTTCATGTAACAGCTCATCCGTTCCATCCACTAAATTGCGAACACGTGTATTGAGATATAACGGGTTATTCTCTGATGTGCAGTAGTAAATGTGTTCGCCATCCTCAGACAGTTCAGCGAAGAAGTACTTTTCGTCTGCATCACCCGTAATAAGTGGCTGAGGTAATCCACCCTCATACGGAAGCGCATAAATCTGATAGTTCTCATCCCCATCATTGTCAAACCCAGCTAAAACGAAGCGCCCTTTGGCATCAAACTTGATAGAACTGCACGATTCGTCTTTTTGGGCAAATTGATAAGGAAATGTCTCAGGCAAATCCATCGCCCACAAATTCATTTTACCGTTCATGTTTGTGTTAAAGACGAGTCGGGCTTCATCCTGACTAACAGCGAAATTCGTAATTGCATACGTACGAAAAAATTGTTCCACAGTCGGTTTTGGAAATTGTATCATGTCTTCCCCTCCATTTTTTGTAATGCGCTTTCAGTATTCAATTTTATTTAGTATATCATAAGACTACATGAACGCTCACCAGAGTAAAAAGGTCAATAGACGCATTTTGCCTCAGACTTAAGACGGAGATTTCGGTAGCGATACTTGGAATACCGATCCTTCACCTATGTCACTCGTAACCGTTATCGTACCGTTATGCAGCTCAATGATCTTTTTGACGATGGACAGTCCGAGGCCGGTCGAATCTTCTGTTCTTGTACGGGCCTGATCCACCTTATAAAAGCGTTCAAACAAATGAGGGATGTCAGTCGCTTGTATGCCGACACCAGTGTCCTCAACAAACACGTGTACGCTCACTTTATCCTCGTCTGTTCGAAGGGTCACTGTCCCGCCTTGCTCCGTGTAGCGAATGGCATTCGTAAACAAATTCATCCAAACCTGCTGTAATAAGCGGCGATCGCCGACGACTTCAAGTGATGTAATGTCCATTTCCACAGCGAGCTGCTTATCCCGCCATTGCCATTCCGTCACAGACACAACTTCCTTCAGTTGTTCAGCGATATCATATGTAACCCAATTGTCCCGACTCGTCTCGCTATCCAAAAACGACAGTGTTAATAACTGCTTACTCAAGCTTGAGAGACGGCGGCTTTCTTTTTCAATAATCGTTAAGTAATGCTGGCGTTCATCTTCAGATAAATCCTCCTCACGAAGCGCGCGTGAAAAGCCTTGAATGGACGTTAGTGGTGACTGAATTTCATGAGAAACGTTTGAGACGAACGTTTGGCGCTGAGCTTCAGTCTGTTCAAGGCTATCACTCATTTTGGAAAAGTCAGTTGCTAGACGCCCGATTTCATCATTACGCTGGACATCGAGCTTAACGTGGTAGTTACCGGCAGCGATTTTATTCGTAGCGGCTGTTAGCTTTTTGATCGGGCGAACGATTAAAGTCGTGCTCGTTAAAACGAATAAAAAACTGAGGAGCAATGTGACGGTTAAAAGTACAGCGAGGAAAAAGCGCATCTCTCCGAATTGGCGAGCGGCATTTGGTCTAACAAACAACGCATGACGCGCACCATTAATGTCAACAGGGATGCCGACTGTGTTCTTTAATTCATTATCAAAAAAGCCCGTCACGAATAATCGCCACGGATACTGTTCAACACCATGATACACCTCACCAGATAAAATCTGCTCTAGCACGTCAGGATCGAGCTCATATGATCGAAATCGATCACCGAACATCCGACTCGTGCCATCTGGTTCAACGAGATAAAATTGATAGCCTAAATGAGACAGATCAGCAAAATAAGTGGCTGGATCCTGTACGCCATCGGATACAATATCAGCAATATTAAAAGCAATATCCGTTATTTTCTCGTCGTTTTCCGGTTTTAAAATATGATGATAATACACATTGGTCCCAACAAAAGCAATGAGCGCACTTGAAATCATAATCACCATCGTCGTAACGATAATTCGCACATACAGCGTCTTCATTGTCATCCCTCCAGATGTCACGTTATGAAATCCTGCTGACGCACTTACGCGACGTGCAGCTTATAGCCAAGTCCTCTAACAGTCTGGATTGAAAACCCATGACGTTCAGGAGAAAAACGCGCCCGTAACCGCTTTATATGAACATCAATCGTCCGATCACTTCCGGTATAATCTCTGCCCCAGACAAGCTCTAGTAATTGTTCACGGGAGAATATACGATCTGGATAGCTTGCCAGCTGAGCGAGTAATTCAAATTCCTTAAGCGGTAATATCATCGTTTTGCCGTCAGCTTCAATTTCATAGTTTTTTCGATTAATCATAATGCGACCAATTTTAATAGAGGTTTCATTGACCATTTGATATCTGCGCAGAAGCGCTTGAATGCGAAACAACACTTCTTTCGGTTCAAATGGCTTCACGACGTAATCATCTGTTCCGACCGCAAATGCCTTTTCTTTATCTGCCATTTCACCTTTAGCCGTCAGCATTAAAACAGGGATATCATAATACGCCCGAATATCACGACAAAGGGCATAACCATCAATGTTCGGCATCATAATGTCTACAAGGGCCAAATGAACTTGGGTCTTCTCCAGCTGATCTAAAGCCACCTGACCATCCTCTGCTTCGATTGTCCGGTAGCCCTCCTTCTGCAAATAAAACCGTAGCAGCTCTCTTATATGTGGATCATCATCGACAATTAATAGCGTTAGCACGTTCGATGTCTCCTCTCCTTAAGATGTATAGTGCTTCTTTAAAAGATCATAATCCCTCTTTCTGCGAGCAAATCGGTTAATTCATGATATTTATTTCGACTTAAAGGAAGCTCAATATCATCTACAAGCTGAATTGAATGTGAGCGTGTATACGTATCGGGTAGTATTGCTTTGATATGATGAACCGGCACGATAAACGATTGATGACAGCGATAAAAGCCATGTGGAGAAAAAATGACTTCCAAGTTTTTCATCGAATCACTCGATTGAAATGACTCTTTATTTTTACAGTTAATGTTGATTTTTCGCCCCTTTTTTTCGATGTAAATAATGTCCTTCACATTAACGATTCGAATCCCACCTGCAACCTTCATACCAATTTTGCAGTCAGGCACCTGTGGCGTCTCATTTCGGGTCATTTGTTTTTCAACGAGCTGCATTGATTTTTCGAGTCGAAAGAAATCGATTGGTTTCGTTAAAAAATCAAGTGGCTGATGTTCATAGCCTTCAAGTGCAAAACCCGCATGTCCCGTTACAAAAATAATCATGATGTGAGGTTTAATTGAGCGGATATGGTCAGCAAGCTGCAAACCATCAATATCATCCATTTCTATATCAAGAAACACCAAATCAACATGTTCGGTTCGCAAAAACTGCAGCGCTGATTTACCACCATTCACATCACCGATAATGTGAATGAACGGAAAAGACGTGAGATGCATCTTCAATGTGTTGATCGCATTTTGATCATCATCAACAATTAATGTTTTTACTTCCATTATGAATCAGCCCTTCCACCTTGATGATGTTCGCTCAGCTAGAGGCAAACGTACGTGCATAGTAATGGCTTGTCCATATATTTCAGGAAAAATAATCCCCTTATAACGTGAAACGATTTTTTCAATCCCCGCAAGCCCGATTCCCTCATGACTCGCTTTCGTAGAATAACCTGACAAAAACAGCTGATCCAACTGATCCGCCTGCAATGTCGTCGGATTTGTCACCTTTATAGATAGCTGGCCCCGCTCTTGGGTTATCTCTACTTCTATTTGACGATTATCTTTTATATGTTCATCCACTTCATCAATCGCATTTTGAATCAAATTACCTAAAATTTTATTCATATCATATACCGAACACGGCATGTCCTTTAAATCATCTAAAATACGGAAATGAATTGTAATCCCTTTACTTTCTGCTGCTTCACTTTGTGTGTTCAACATTGCACTAACGGCCGGATGCTTAAGTGGCAGCAGCTCGTTAATATGCTGGGCACTGATGACGACTTCATCAATATATTCGATACACGCATCATATTCTTTACGTGCAATTAAGCCGTATATCGAATTCAAGTGAAAATTAAAATCGTGCCGCTGCGATCGAATCAATTCAAAAAATGACAGCATATCCTTCTGATACTGTTTGTCCATATATATTTGCGCCTGTTCCAGCTTATGCACCAGGATCATACGTAAGAAAAACAAAATCAAGCCACACATAAACCAACTCCAAAATATGACAAATATTCGAAAGTCAGTTGTGAAATAAGCACGCTCAACATTGATATAATATAAAAAAACATTCATTGTTAACAGAATTACGATGCTAAACATAAGCTGAGGTTTATGCGTTCCTATTTGTTCATCCTTATCATCCTGAGGGTAAAATAAATCACGCCGAAGTAAGACAGGGTTATTTTGGAAAACGGTGATGGCAACAAGGATGTTATTCATCATCACAAACAAGGTCATGACAAATCGAATAACCACATCGTACTCAACATGACTCGTCGACACGATTAAATCAAACAAGTTATACTCCAACAACTCTACAAAAGCAAAATGATAGGTCACCCCAAGCATCACAGCCGTTATACCTTGTAGAGAGGGTAGCTTTAAGAAATAGATGATAAATGGGATAAGGCCAACATATATGATTGGTACAAGAAAATCTACATCCATTACAATGAAAGCTTCAAAGGCAACAGAAGCAAACACGCTTAGAATGAGAATTTTTTTAATCTCGTATCTTAGGCTTGCCCCCACAAGAGATAGTCCCAAGATTAAGCTTGTTGCAAATAAAATAGATGAGTGAATAAAAGGTATACTACTCCATTCCATCGAACCACCTACACTATAGGTTTATATCGAATTATATCATATACAGGCCACACAATCCTATTTCAATCCTAGAAACCACTTCATCCCCCTAATACAAGTCAAAAAAAATCTGCCCCCAGTACGGAGGACAGATTAACAAACGACAATCAACTATACTTCATATCCTGTATAATGATTCGTATATTTCAATAAATAAACAATGACATTAAACACGACGTGTATAAGAATGACAAGAAACAAATTCCCAGTAAACAAGAAGATGGCTGCAAGCATGACGCCTAAAACGCCTTTATAAAAAGCGTTCCCCTTCAGTTGATAGTAATGTAAAAAAACAAACACGAGCGCTGAAAAAATAATATAAAACAGACCAGGCACATCATGCTCCATCAACAACTCATACAAAACATAACGAAAAATATACTCCTCTAAAAACGGTATTAAAATAAGCGTTTGCAGCAAAAACTTTTTCTGTTTAAATACTTTTTTTAGATACTTAAATGAATGTAGCTCAACAACAACCTGAATGACTGGCACCAATAGAGCAACGACAAGAACAATCAATAGCATCCTATCTCTCACTAAAATAAGACTCAAACACGCAGCGGTTATTAATGACAATACAAATTTGTCAGTCGTGCCAAGCCTTGTGCCAATTGTCTTGTCATACAGCTGATAAAAGATACCCGGAAAGAAAATGAGTATCGTTAATACTCTAAGGAAGAGGATGGGCCAAATCATTTAACATCCCCCCGATAGTTGCATATCTCGGATGATGTGCTGGCGGAAAGCTTGGAATACAAAGCGGCAATAGTTCTGGTACAACAATACGCGTGATAACTTGGTTACAGCCTGCGAAATCAGGGGGCGTAATATTTAAAAAGCCGGCATACGTACTAAAATCTGCTAAACTTCGTGTTAATTCCTTTAAATCTGTGCTTTTTTCACGTGCTTTCAAAGGATTAGCACGGGTTGTTAAATGATCAGGCTTTCCTAAACGGGCATAATAGAGCACGTTATCATCAAGGTTATCGAATACCGTTTGTTGTATAACCGATTTAAACTTTTCTTTATCTGTCCAACTCACGTTCATGTTATATTCAACAATGGCCATTGTCTCCATAATTGCTCGGTAAACAGCACGTTCCATTGAATATGCCCCTTGAATACCAACTGTATATTTTGGCATATATGACGCGTTTGACGTAATTTCACACATCACGATAGAAACCGGCTTATCTAATGTAATATCAACTAATTTCAGATCAAAGTGATTGAAAAAATCTCCCGCTCCATCCATAACGCGCTGAATTAAACCGTCCCATTCAGCTGTAATATCCGGGCATTCCAAACCACCATACCAATACAAATTATAAGAATCCAGTTGATAGACCTCAATAATCGCGGCTTCTAAACTTTTGTCAAATGTTTCATGAGACGCTGTTCCAGTAGAAACCGCATTAGCAATTGCGAATTTTTCATTCTCCACTAGAAAATGCGTACCTGTAACCATAAGCTGTAATGGCGTGTACACTGACTTTTCCGGATCAATGAGCGAGTTCATTTTCACCCACGATATCTCATCTGTTGGCAAAATATATTGCGAATGCCCAGCTTCATATAGCTGATTAACATTGTCTAGTGGGCAAACAAGCGCAAGATGGCCTTCTTCCGTAACGAGGTCATTATAGCTTTTTTTCACAATTAAATGCTTGAGACCTAAATATTGTGATGCATAAGCAAATCGCTCAGCAGATTCTCCTAAAAACGACATTCTCGTTTCATTGTACAACTTGCCATAGCCGCTAAGATGATACGTGAAATGAATATCTTGCTCGTAGACGAACTTCTCAAAGGATGGGAATTCTGAGGTGATAAAGTGAAAGTTAGGTAATGGGTATGACTTTAGACGGTAGAACTTCTGCGGATTCTTCCACAGACCGCCTATCTTACCGTCAAAATGCTGCGTACGTGCATCAACGCTTTTATCTGTCAGTTTAACCTTCATGGCGAATCAATTCCTTGGTAATATTAATGGATGCAGCATTTTGTTCATTAAAATCCGTTTGGTTAAGGCCCGCACACGTATTACACAATATCGTCCGTCGATTAAAATCAAAGGCATACTCAAAATTAGGGAAATAAAAATAAAGCACATTGCCTGTTAGCATTGACATCTCATTGACTTCTGTTTGCTCAATGTTCTTTTTAATAAGCCCTAAACCGAGCAACAGCTCCGCTTCTGTCACTTCAAAATCATCAGCTGTTTTCTCCATATGTACGGGTGCTTTGATACGAGACAACACTTTTTTCTCCAAGCACTCATAACAGCCTGTCACTTTCGGCTCAACACCGAACAAGAGAAAGTTCTCATTATCGAACAACGCCATAAAGAAGCTGAGATCAAGCTTTACCATAAGTTTATTCATCGTTTGAACGTGGTGCCGCTGATTTAAAGATGATACATAGTAAACGGTTGAAAAGGCTGTTAGCGCTTCTGATAATTGAGTGAACAGTTCCGATGTGGCGAAGTAATCCTTATCAGCACTAATGGCGTCAAGGTCTGCATCTGTTATCCATTCAGATCGTTTTTGTACTGTACAATTTGACATGAGTGTTTGCACAGTATCTAGTGCGCCTTCATTCTCTACTAGTAATAATGTGTCACCTGTTTTAATTTGATTTCGAATAAACCCGTAATTATAAAGGGTTCTAAAGTCGTGTTGATGGACATGATTGGAGGCTATCGTAACTTCTTGTCCATCAATAATCTTTTCAAGTAGATCAATAAACTGTGAAGAACTGCTTTTCTTATCTATGACAAGCTCTGTTTGGTGGATTGCACCTTTTCTTAAAATAATATCTGTTTCATTAATGATGGCGTTTAAGCCGACTGTTTTTTGGTACGTAACAGCTTGGTCTGTAGATTCTTGAACAGTGGTCATATCTATCTCTCCTTTCCAATTATAATGGAATAGATCACGTGAGCATTAATACTATCCAGATGAAGCGTCTTTTCAGCGTATTTTTTATTAAAGCCAGCAACATCACACGTACTATATCCGACATGCTTTGCAACAAGATGTATATTCTGTGCCATAATTCCTGTCTCTACAAAGGCAAGTAGCAAGCCAAGTTCACCATATTTTAAATAATTCCGATTCACATCATAATTGAACAACAAGCTTAAGTTAGATCGTTGTGTATCAATTGGAGCATTTTCATAAAGCAAGTCCAGATCGTATTCAGATTGAATGAGCTCTAGAGTATGTGTATACGGGCGATAGGCATAAATGCCGTTGTCTAATCCTTCAATATCGTTGATAGCACAATAAACCGTTATCGGATACAACCCTCCACCTGAACTATGGTAACGATGATACGATTTCTTTCCCTCTGCATCCTCAGTAGAGCGTTCACTCAATCCGACAGTATATTTTAATAGCGTAGATAGCTCTGTCAGCAGCATGCGATGGTTCGTGAAGGCGCGCGTGCTTTTTCTTGATTTAAGAGCATTTACCAAAGAGCCTTTTAAGTTTTTTGGCTTTGGTAAGATAACACTTCGAGCTCCGTCTGTAATTTCCTCCAATTGACGACTCGCATTGATTTGATTGGCAAGTCCAGATTCATTGTAAAAATTCAAAGCACGGATATCACTAATACCTAGACTTGTCATTCCCAGTAAATAGTTGAAAGCATTTGAATCTGCATGCCCGTTTAATATGCTGGCGTACAGCTTTGTGTTCGAAAGGTTGGCGACATTACTCTCGTCTTGATAAATAAGACTATGAAGATTCATTAATCCTTTATTCATGCCTTCACTCCCTTCATCCGTTTTTTGGAGAATAGCTCCAATAAGAAAAATATAACGATGCCGAGTACAATACCGACAAGTGACATATTGAAGTTATTTGGAACACCTACAGCTGGCTCGCCTTGCTTTGCTTCAAACTTAAAATACTCCAATCCTAAAATCGTTAAGGATTGATCTGACTGGAGATTTTCAATATCAACCTGTTCATAGCCGTTAGCAATTAAAAAATAAAAACCGACCGCAGAAATAATAATCGCAGAAATAAACGAGATTGATATGCGTTTCATATTCATCCAGAGCCCTCCTTTAATGTTAAATGCACCTTAATCTCCCAGGATAAACGTGGGAGATTAAGGTGGATGTGATAATGTTTAATCTGGTCATGATGGGAAAAATAATTAAGTTGATGTCTAGAAATGATTGATTGTTACGGTGAGGCCGTTTTCTAATAAGGACGTTCGACTAGACCAGTGCTGACCATTAGATCATTTCACACTGGCAAACAATCCTTTAAGCGACGATAACAGCCTGGGCTGAAGATGAACAACAACAGCTACAAGAGCAAGAGCACGAACAGCTTCCAGCAGCATAGTTTAATGCCTGTGCTTGTTCTTCTGTACTCATGAAGCTATGCGACTGAATGGAACCATCCTTCATTTTCATAAATCTCACCTCCTTTAAAATAAAGTAGTGGATTTTATTGGCGCAGTTACGCGCTTTTAGAGTTCGGATGTTTCTCCTTAGTTGTCAATTGTTTAAATTGGTAGTTAAACTTGAATGTGTGGCGTATAAGCAGCATAATGATGAGTCCAATAACAACTAAGTAACCAAACGTCAGCCAAATAAATTCGTTTAATACCAATTCTGTATTGAACCATATTGATATAAAATCGTTCATCAAATATTTAACTGGAAAATAGTCCATTACATTTTGAATCGGCGCTGGCAACGTATGAAATTCATTGAATCCACCTGACATCGCTAGGACCATAAACATTAAGGCAAGTCCAATCACTTGAACAGCTTGTATTTTCTTAACGACCAGACCGAGCATGACGCCAAAGAGAAGCATAAATGAAACCGCCAAAATATAATGGAGTAAAAAACTTAGCAGTGAAACGATATTTGGAATTGAGAGGGTATAAATGAGCTTGGCAAACAGACAAATCAAGCTGAATTGTAAAACTGCCATGAGGACATGGACAACAACCTTAGACCAAACAATCGCTAAAGGATTAATGCCAAATAACATATACCTTTCCATTACACCTGTCTCACGTTCAATAGCGATGGAGACAGGTAACGATACGAGACCTAGTGGCACCAGCCCAATGCCCGCAGCAATCATAATGTACTTGTCTGTAAGATGAAAACCATTACCGATGTCAATATTCCCGGTGCTACTGACGACGATGACCATCATCATTAACGGGAAAACAATGCTGAAAAACAGCACGATTGGAATACGAAACAAAATCACCTTTAATTCGATTAAGACATACCGAACATATCTCATGAAACGTCCCCTTTAGGCTGATGATCTCGAATAAATGTATATAATGTTTCAATGTCCTTCGGTTTATAAGCAAAGGAAATCATCTGTTTCCTAAGCAGCTCAACGAGTCTTTCCTCTTCTTCTTTGTTCTTCGTAATTAGTACCTTTTTATCGGTTGTTTTGACATATCTCAAGTCTGAAGGGGGGAAAGGTGCTTCTTTGTCTATGCTGATGCTCGAGTATATTTGATATTCGGAAAATAAGTCATCAATCCTGCCATAGGCAAGGATTTGCCCTTTATGAAGCATCAATATTTTATTGGCCAATTTTTCAATTTCAGTAAAGTAATGAGATACAATTAGAAGTGTTTTGTGATTGGTGACAGTCTGAATGAATTGAATCATTGCTTCTCTGCTTTCGAAGTCAAGTCCTGAGGTGATTTCATCAAATATGAGCAGCTTGGGGTCATTAAACATAACGAGAAATATCGTTAAACGCTGTTTTTCCCCACCAGATAAATGGGACAGCTTTTTATTTAATAATGGGTGAAGTTGAAAACGTGAGAGGTCATCTTGAATCCGTTGATCTCTTATTGAACAATTACACACGAGTGAAATAATTTCTTTCACCTTCATTAAATCAGAGAATTCATTGTTCTGCATCTGGACGCCTACATCTTGGGCTTGTATGTTACGGTGAACATCTCCTTCGTATTCAATCAAATTTAAGATCACTTTAATCAGGGTCGTCTTTCCTGCCCCATTCGCACCAATAATCCCAATCTTGTCCCCTGCTTCAATTGAAATTGACGAGGCAGACATGTCCAAGATCTTCGTTTGTTTTTTCGTTACAGAAACGTCCTTTAACTCGATTAATGCCATAGGAACAACCTCTTTCCATCTTTGAGGGTCGTGTGGATCATCAAGCAACAAATTATAATTTTATAATATCAATTATTCTAACTATTTAATATGGGTCATGTGACCTATTTTAAAGCAGAAAAAAAGAGATCCCCTCCTTTGATAATCGGGAGAGAATCTCTATGGTTAAACATTATTTATTTCTCTGGCTGCATCGTTACAACTGTCAATCGCTCTTCTGTAATCCAGTTGTTTAAAAACGCATTTGCGTCTTCAAGCGTTAAAGCTTCGATCGCTGGGATTAATTCGAAATAATCGAGACCACGGTTTTCATACCATGTATAATTTTCTGCAACATTTTCAATCGAATTCATGCCACGAAGTAAGCGTCCGATTTTGCGTTTTTTCATACGCTCAAATGACACCTCATCGAGTTTAAATTCGTTTGTCGAGAGCAGCAATGATTTAATCGTAGCCGCAAATCCCTCTGGATCTTCTGTGTTACCACTTAGTAGTGAGTACCCGTAATCTAGTTCACAAAGGGTTTCAACACCGAACGAATAATCAATCAACCCTGCATCATACAGTTTTTTATAGAAAGGACCGCTGCTGCCGAACAAAAAGTCTAATAGCATACTCGTTAACAAAGAGCGCTTTTGAAGCTCAACCGGCTCAATCGAGGCACTATATTCCTTAATACCAACCATACATTTCGGTGTTGATACCGGCATTGTCACGGTTTTTTCCTGTTGGAATACGTCACTTGCCTCCTCTGGTACGAAGCGCTGTATAGACTCAGATGGCGCAAACTGCTTTTGAGCTTGATTTGATCGAATCAGCTCCATCATTTCATCAACATCCATTTGTCCTGAGATGGCCAGCGTCATATTAGATGGGTGATAAAATGTATGATAGCACGTATATAAATCTTCTTTTGTAATGTTGTTAATCGATTCTAACGTTCCGAGAACCTCATATCTGACCGGATGATCTTGGAACATCGCCTCCAATGTGCTCATATAAAGCCGCTGATCAGGGTTATCAGCATACATTTGGGCTTCCTGCGTAATAATACCTTTTTCTTTTTCAACGGTTTCATCCGAAAAATACGGATCCTGGACAAAATCAAGCAGCAGCTCGACATTTTCTTTGACCTTTTCTGTTGCGGAAAATAAGTATGCCGTCTGAGTTGAATTTGTATAGGCGTTCGCTGACGAACCGAGCTTTGAAAAGTCGGCAAATGCATCATGGTCACCTTTGTCAAACAACTTATGCTCAAGGAAGTGTGCAACACCTAATGGCACAGTCGTTTTTTCTGATTGGCCGAGCGGCACAAACGTCATATCCGTTGCACCAAAAGCTGTCGTAAAGATGCCATATGTCTTTGATAACCCTTCTCGTGGCATCAGACAAACTTTTAACCCATTATCCAGTACTTCAGTGTAGATCGTTTCATCAACATTGCTGTAAGTTGTGCCCTGCATCTAGTTCGCCTCCTTGCTCGTTAATAAGTATATTGTATCCTCTTCAAGCTTATTAGCACTTTTAATAACGTCTTCCGATGTAACAGCTTTAACCTGTGCCATCAGGTCTTCAATCGTCCGCTCTGTATGCCCAAGCACTTGCTGATATTCTAGGTCAATTAAGCCGCCAGCTTGATCCATAGCGGAACGATATTGACTAATAATCATAGACTTGGATTCTTCCAGTTCTGCTTTTGTAAACGCACCATCCTTCATTGCGGCCACCTGTAGCGCAATGATGTCACGGGCCTTTTCATAGTCAGTTGGTGCGATCCCACTAAATACGAAGAGCTTATCACTCAAAATATCAAGCTGTGATGCCACATAATAGGCCAAGCTATGTTTTTCCCTGACGTTAACAAACAACTTCGAGCCTGGATGGGCACCGATCATGACATGGCAGACGAGCATTGCCGGGAAATCGGAATCATTAAATGTTGTATGTGTCCGATAACCGATATGTAGCTTTGCTTGTTGAATATCATCTGTCTCGATCACTTCTCTCGGCTCAGAAGGGGCAGAGCGTTTGACACACCCTTGTTCAAAAGGAGCCGGCTGTGTAGGACGAAAGCTGTCAAGCTCATTTTTAATAAGCTGTGACATATCGTTCACATCAAAGTCACCAACAACAAACAAGTCAATGATGTCATTGTCTATCATACTTTTAAAATACGAATATAGATTTTTACCGTCAATCGCATCGAGGTCTTCTTCATACCCATGAGAATGAACCTGATATGTCTCACCTTCACACATTTCATCGATCAAACGTAGATTCGCATAGGACATTTTATCATCCTTGATAGATTGGTAATGTTTTCGGAGTGTGTTTTTTACCTGGTTAACGACCGTTTGATCAAATGATCCATCGGTTACATTTGGATTAAAGGCAACATCCTTTAAAAAGGCTAACGCCTCAGACACAATCGATGACGCTTGCCCGATGAACTTATCATTCGCAATCTCCATGTTAACGGTTACGACATGGTAGTCACCAGATTTTTGTCCTCCTATATTTAAAGATGCACCATACAGATCATCCAATTTCTCTTGAATGCGTGTGTCTTCGGGATAATTTTTAGATCCTTTTTTTAGGACAAAAGGTAATAGAGCACGCTTCGTAATGGTGTTTCTATCTAGTAACGTCTTAAACTTAAATTCAATCATAATCGTTTTGAATGTCTTGCTCGGAATTAAATGTGCCTTCAAACTATCGTGTTCAACAGTTTGCTCTACCGTTCTCGTCATAACAATTCCTCCTTCTTAGTGGGAACAGGGTGTTCTAAATACCTTAAAAAACCGGCAATGGAAGGCCGGTTTTCTAAGTGTACTATAGATGTCCGTTAAGCTCTATTATTGTGGTGTGAAGTTATCCTTTAGTAATGTTTCAACAGCTTCACTATCGGGATGGCCTTCAGCGAGGAAGATCGCATAATTGCCGATTGCATAAAACCCTTCCACATCACCTTGCTGGCCTTCAAATTCAAGTGTTGCTGTTCCACTTTCATTGATCTTGTCAAGGTTCTCATGACCTTCTTCCATTTTGTATACTTGTAAGGCAAGCATATCTTCTCCGTTAACTACCATTGTAACACTACCTTCACTACCAATAACATCATCATAGCCTTCTTGAACATCTGTTACTTCAAAATCGTTGTCTTTTAAAAGGTCCACAATTTGCTGGTAGTTTTCATCTCCAAGCGCATCACTGTCTTCACCAGCAGCTTCATCAGCGTCTCCCTCTTCTGCGCCGTCAGCATTTTCTGAACCGTTGTCCCCATTGTCCACATTCGCTTGTTCTTGATCATTGTTTTCGCCATTCGCATTATTATTTTCGTCAGAGTCACCACATGCAGCTAACCCAACAGCGAGTACCATCATCAACATAACATATAATAATTTTTTCATTTTTTTATCCTCCTAATGTCTTTTTATTACAACCTGAATTTTTTCAGGTAATAATTCATTACATTGTTGCTGCAAGCTTGCTTGATTTCTGATTTTGGATATCGACGAGTTTTTGGTATAAATCACTTTCCCCCATAAGGTCTTTGTGATTACCTGTACCAACGATTTTACCTTGATCAACAAGAATAACTTGATGAACGTGACCGATGTCTTTAAGGTCATGGCTAATCATGATCGTTGTCCGTCCTCTCATCAGCTTTTGTAACGCTTGATGCACCAAATGCTCACTACGCGCATCTAGGTTTGATGTTGCTTCATCTAAAAGCAAATAATCTGGGTTCATAATAAAGGCTCTGGCAATCGCTAAGCGTTGGCGCTGCCCACCCGATAACCTACTACCAAATTCCCCGACTTCTGTATCAAGACCATCAGGAAATTCCTCTATAAATTCATACGCAGCTGCTAGTTTAGCAGCATTGATGACCTCTTCATCACTCATGTCATCTCTAATACCGTAAGTGATGTTATCGCGGATCGTTCCTGATAAAAGCGGTGCACTTTGGGACACGTAAGCGATAGATTGACGCCATTCGTCAAGATGGATATCTTCAGCTGGCGTATCCCCTATCATGACGCGACCAACGTTCGGCTCGTACAAGCGCTCAATCAAAGAGAATATTGTTGTTTTTCCACTACCACTCGGTCCAACAATTGCTGTTGTCTTCCCTTCTGGTATTGTTAAATTAATATGGGAAAGGACATTTTTCTCGCCATAGCTAAATGACACATTTTCAAATGTTATGTCACCACTTGAGCGATCTGCAACCGTATCAAATGAATGCTCACGCTGCAGTTTTTCTTCCTCTGCATCTCTAATGCCAGAAATTTTCTCTGCAGCACCTCTTGCTTGCTTGACGCTTTGCCAAAATATCCCATACTTTAAAACATCATTATGAATAAATTGCACATAGAGGTAAAAGGCGATTACTTCACTAACCTTTAATTCACCTCTACTCACGAGGATACTGCCATAAATCAGGACAATTCCAACTACAATGGCACGCACACTCTGCATAAGAGGCTCCGCAAACAAATCAACAACGGCCCGTTTCTTCTCGGCACCGTACTGGTCATGAATAACAGCGTGGCCACGTTCAATTTCTTCTGCTTCTTTACCGAACGTTTTGATCAAGCGGATTTTCGGAAGACGTTCCGCAAAAAAGGCTGTTAAGCCCGATAGTTTTTCTTGCACACCATACTGTGTTTTTTGTGTGAAATGCCCCACGACTGCAGATACGATCAATATATATGGAATGATCGGCAATAAAGCCAATGTTAGCTTCACATTCATGTTGTACATAATGACGAATGAGCCAACAAGACTATATGTCGCCGTCAACATCATTCGTAAATCTGAAATCGCACTATCGACAAACGACGGGTCAATGGTCACACGGCTAATCTGCTGTAATGAACTGCTCCCTGCATATTTTCGCATTGGCATGCGAATCAATTTTGGCCATATGGTCTGTTGGATATTACGACGCGTAATCGGTCCTGTAACATAGGCGAAAAAGGCCGAGATACTCACCATCACAGCAGAAGCAACGCTCAACAAAACGTACTGCGTTACCAATCCGTCTTCAAAAATTTTCCCTTCCATGAGCTTCTGTGTGACGATAGGAAGTCCGAGTGAAATGGTTGTCGTTAAAAACGCCGTAATAATGCTTATAATATACAATGTCCAAGGCAATCTCGATTTGAACATCAGTTGAAAAAACTTTTTCCACCCATATTGTCGATAGGCTTCTACGGCTTCCTTCATGGTGCTTTCCCTCCTAACATCCTGCCAGCTTTAACTGACAGATGATTGACTCAAATACTCGACAAATTGCATATATAATTCGCTGTGCTGGCACAATTCTTTATGTGTACCAATCGCTTCAACGGTACCGTCATTAATTAAGACAATTTGGTCCGAGTTTATAATCGTCGATAAATCGTGTGCAACGACAATGGATGTTTTGCCTTCCATGAGCTTTTCCATCGCCTCCTGGACAGCTTGTTCTGATTGACCATCCAAGCTTGCCATTGCCTCATCAAGTAAGAGAAATTCTGCATTACGTAATAGTGCTCGAGCAATTGCTATACGTTGACGTTGTCCACCTGAAAGGTTTGCACCCGTCTCACCGACATGTGTTTCAAAGCCTTGTGGTGATTCTTGGATGAATTGAAGAGCATTTGCTGCACGTGCAGCTTCCTTTATCTCCTCTTCACTCACTTCACGGTCGACACCATATACGATGTTGTCGCGAATTGTGCCATTAAGCAGTGGACTATCCTGAGCAACAAAGCTAAACATACGTCGCCAATCGGTTAAATGATAATCGCCAATTGGAGCATCACCATATGTGATCGTTCCTTCACTAGGTGTATACAACTGTTGGACGAGAGCGAGTAAAGTTGATTTCCCACCACCGCTCGGTCCGACGATCGCTGTTTTCGATCCATTTTTCACAGTGAACGACACATTCTCAAGTACCTTCGTATCGCCATAACCAAAACTCACATCATCAAACACAAGATTTCGGTTCGTATCCTCTACAGAGCGATTGCGTTCATATTGTTCAAGGTCACTTTCCAATAAAATGGCAATCCGTGAAGATGCACCTTGGCTTTCTTTTAATTGAATAAACATGAATCCGAACGTCTCTAAAATACCAAAATACATACCGACATATAAGAAAAAGGCAATCCAAATATCAATTGTTATGGATCCGTTAGATACGAGGTAAATACCAAATACAATGACGAATAAATCCATAACCAAGGTTAAAATGCTAATCATTGGTGTATGAATCCAGTTGATGATCGTTTGTCTCATCGATGCTTTATAATACTTCTGCAGGTTTTCTTTCCCGCGTTTTTCTTCCTTACGTTCTGTGTTAAACGATTTAATTAACGGAATGCTAACGAGTAGCTCTGACAAAAATTGCGTAAGGGATGCAAGTCTGTTATGTGTGTGTTTGAGTGTCCGATAATTCCATTTGCCGTACCATATAAGAGCTAAAACATAGATTGGTGTGTAAACGATTAACCCTAGTGACAACCGCCAATCATAGCCAAATAAAACATCAATAATATAATAGACGGAATAGACCATTCCAACGAGTGTCGGCAATAGGCCTGCTACGACAGAACTAAGCGTGGACGTATCATTAGCGGTTCGACTGACCATCTCATTCGGCTTTACACTGTCAAATAAACTCAGTGGCGAATGCATGAGGCGTTGCCAAATTAAGGAACGGTAACTAATGTCAACTTTGTACATCGTAAGCTTTGAAAAGTAACGTACAATTCCAGACGATAGTACACCACCAAAAATGACGGCGACTGTTCCAAAAATAACTTCGTTCGTTAATACACCTGCAGATACTTTTTGAGCGTATTGTGGAAACATCAGTGACAACTGCATGGAGCCGATGTTCAGAAACACTAAAAAGGTCAACCATTTCCAAGGAAGTTTAGCTTTAAAAATGAGTCGCGTATATTTTCTCCAGATGCCCTTTTCACTTTCTTTTCTAAGCCTTTTAAATTCTTTCTTATCGATCGCTTCGGCCACGGTGTCACACCCCTTCCTTGAATAAATTTTCTGAATATATTTCTTTAAAGCGAGACGCACGCTTCTTTTAAAACGTACGTCTATAAAAATTCGTCATCACGTTATTGTCAATTAAATAATGCCTTCCAATTTCTTTAATACTGTTGCTCTATCAACCATTCCAATTAACGTTTCAACAGGTTCGCCATCTTTAAAGACAAGTAAAGTTGGAAATGCCATTACATCGTACTTCTTCATAATTTCGTTGGAGTCTTGTTCGAGCTCTTCATATGCAACATTTAAATTTTTAATTTGCAACTTGCCTTCAAGTTCTTCCTGAAGTTCTTCTAGCATAGGTATAATGCCTTCACAAGGACCACAGCCATCCGTTGAAAAGTCAACTAAAACAGGTACTGACTGGTCTAATACCTCCGCTTGAAACTGTTCTTTGCTAATTGATGCGATCTTCGCCATATCAATGTTGCCTCCAATCTCTAATCACGTTAAATATGATTTAAAGTTTTCTAAATAATACTTATCATTTTATTTACATTGACGGCTTAAATCAATATGATTCGCTGATTATGGTAGAAACGATGCTTATTTTGTGTATATTTGTGTTTATTTTGAAGCACTCAAAAACGTTCAATTGTAAATCGGTATTACCTCGACACAAAAAATCCGAACCGATGCATGAAGATCTCACTCATCATGTATCGTCGTTCGGATTTTCTTTGCCTGATATATAGTGTTGCAAACTTTAATAGATGTTCCTATTCGTCCTTCATACCAAGTAGCTGGTCAATGACCTTCACAACACGATCAGCGTAAGCTTCACATTGCTCAGTCGTTGGTGCTTCAACCATGACCCTAACGAGCGGCTCTGTTCCAGACGGACGTACGAGTACTCTACCCTCAGCACCAAGCTCTTGCTCTACTTTATCAATTTCATCAAGAATATGCTTGTGACTCAATGCTTGCTGCTTATCAACGACTTTAACGTTTTTAAGAACTTGCGGGTATACAGTCATTTCACCAGCTAGCTCGGATAACGTTTTACCCGTTTCCTTCAGAACATTGACCAGTTGAAGAGCTGTCAGCATCCCATCACCAGTTGTAATATAATCAAGGAAGATGACATGTCCTGACTGTTCACCACCTAAGTTATAGCCGCCTTTTCTCATTTCTTCCATAACATAGCGATCACCAACCGACGTCTTATCACTGCGCATGCCGTTTTCCTCAAGTGCTTTATAAAAGCCCAAGTTACTCATGACAGTCGAAACAACTGTATTGTGACGTAAAAAGCCTTTATCGTTCATGTACTTCCCACAAATATACATGATCTGGTCCCCATCAACGATCTGCCCTTTTTCATCAACTGCAATGAGACGGTCGCCATCTCCATCAAAGGCCAATCCGATATCTGCTTTCTTATCCAGTACAAATGCTTGTAACGTCTCAGGATGTGTTGAACCGACGCCATCGTTAATATTTAAACCATTTGGTGACGAACCAATCGTAAAGATATCAGCCTCAAGGTCAGCAAATAAATGTGTTGCCAAGCTTGAAGTGGAGCCATGAGCACAGTCTAGGGCAATACCCAAGCCTGCAAAATCATTATCAATTGATTCCTTCAAAAAGGATAAATACTTCTGTCCACCTTCGAAGTAGTCATTGACAACCCCTACATCAGCACCAACTGGCCGCGGAAGTGTTTCATCTTCGTCTATTAAGCGCTCAATTTCCTTTTCCTGATCATCATTCAGCTTAAAACCATCTGCACCAAAAAACTTAATGCCGTTATCCTCAACTGGATTGTGTGATGCTGAAATCATAATACCTGCATTTGAACTGGTTGCTTTGGTCAAGTAGGCAACACCTGGTGTAGAAATGACGCCCAAGCGCATAACCTCAGCACCAATTGACAGCAAACCTGCTATAAGGGCACTTTCAAGCATACGTCCTGATATACGTGTATCCCTTCCGATAAGAACTTTCGGCTTTTCAGTTCCATTCGTGAGGACATATCCTCCACAGCGGCCGAGCTTAAATGCTAATTCTGGCGTTAGTTCTTTATTAGCGACTCCTCTTACACCATCGGTTCCAAAATACTTTCCCATTATTGGATCTCTCCTTTTCACCCTTGCACTTCAAATCGGGGTGTGCATATCTACGCGAATGATTGTACCACTCACTGCGACTGCTTAGCTTTATTTTTTGTTACGATATTTCAACGGTTACTTGCTCCAGGTTACTCGTGTATGTAAAATCATCTGGACCTGAAATTGATACATCCAATGTATGTGTCCCGGTATCTAAACCATCAACATCAACTGTGACATTAAAGTCTGCTTTTGTCAGTATTGCGATGTCTCGTTGATTTCCAGTCACTGTAATATTTACAACAGGTTGATTCGGTTGAACAAAAGCAACGTCCTGCCCTTCACGTACATTCACAGCATTAATGGAAATATCCTCAAAGGCTTTTGTTTGTTCAAGCTCCAGATCAATCTCAATCGTATTTCCATTAGGAACCTGAACCCCTTCAGGGAGGTCCAGATTCACTTCAAATGTTCCAGATTCATTCCTATCACTCAAATCGATTGGTTCTGTTTGAATAGCATCAATCGTTTCTAGAATATTGCTCGTTGCAAAAATCTCAACTTCCTGCGTGCTCGATTCGATCGAAGTAAGCTCAAAGCCTTCAGGTAGCTCACCCGTCGTTTCAACTGTGACTGGGACTGTTTTGCTTGGATTATCGACTTCCACTGACACATTAACGTTCCCCGGCTCTATGTTAACCCTGAGTTCATTTCCTTGACTATCATATACATTAACAGGTACTTCCCTATTCGTTATAGACTGCTCAATGCCGCCTACATCAACGAACACCTTTACAATGGCTATTTGTTCAATGACTGTTTTAGAGCTCGTAATAACAACAGTCTCAGGGTCTGTTGTTACCTCGCCAAGCTCATAGCCTTGTGGGAGCTTGTCCTCATTTATAAAGTCAATGCTAACAGGAAATTCCTTCGTTGCACGTTGCTCAATTGTGACATCAATCGTTTTTGGCTCGATAAATATAGACAAATCACCTGGTATATTGTCATATTCGATGTCAACTGTATGATCTCCTTCTTTCTTACCACGGAGGTCAACGTACACATCAAAATTGCGTTGTTTGACCGCTTTCGTTACGGCACTCTTTGACCCTTCAAGGGTTGCATTGACAAACTCAGGAACACCACTTACGACATAATTGTCATCATCGATCCGTATACCGACAGGCACATCGGTGACGGTTTCTGTTTCCGTTGAACCACCGAAAAAGCGTAGATCTGTGTCATTTGGATTTTCCTCCACACTCACAAATATATACAGGGAAATGGCAAATGCCAGTGAGAGCGCACGAACAAACCATTTGCTCCTAAACCACTTATCCATTCTTTTTCCCCCTCCAGTTCCATGCCCGCGAATCAGAGCTCGCAAGCTTCATGGATAGGTTTTCACTTAAAAACAATCTGAAGGCGTCTATATCGAGGTTTCTGTGCAGCTCGCCATTCTTTGTACAGGAAATGTGACCGGTTTCCTCCGATACTACAATAGTAAGTGCATCTGTCACTTCACTTATCCCCATCGCTGCTCTGTGCCGTGTCCCGAGCTCCTTTGAGATGAAGGGACTTTCAGATAGCGGCAAATAACAGGCTGCGGCCGTAATTTCATCCCGTTTTATAATGACTGCTCCGTCATGCAGCGGCGTATTAGGTGTAAAAATATTCGTTAGCAATTGATGTGTTAATTTACCATTAATCGCTATCCCTGTCTCGGCGTAATCGCCAACACCCGTCTCTCGTTCAATCGTTATTAAAGCGCCTATTCGTCGTTTAGCCATATACTTACATGATTCAACAATTGATTCTATAATTTCTTCAAGCATTTCTTCTTCTGATTTAGAGCTTCTCGCAAATATATTTCCCCGTCCTAATTGCTCTAAAGCTCGACGTAATTCGGGCTGGAACAGAATAACAATTACGATAAAGCCCCACGATATCGCTTCAGCTGTAAAATACTGTATCGTCGGTAAGTCAAAGATGATGCTGAGAAGTCTAACTGCAAAGACGACCACAATACCTTTTAGCAGTTGAATCGCCTTTGTACCTCTAATCAGCATGATCAATTTATATAAAACATACCAGACGAGAGTAATATCTACAGCGATTTTTATGATATCAAGCAGGTCTATTCCCCCATCAAGCATGTTTTCACGTCCCTTGGCATCAATAATCCCCGCTAAATTTTAGGGGGTCATTCACATATTATATCACATTTTAAACAAAAAAATGAATGATGACGTGACGTGAAATTTGTAAAACTTTCAAAACAGGAGAAAATAATAAAGCCGGATACGCACTTCTTATCCGGCATCAATTTATATAAATGGTCGCTATTCAGACGGGTCCCCTACAGACATAATACCTTGTGCCAACTGCTTAACATGGTACCACATCCACTCAAATACTTGATCAATCTCTTCAAACTCTCCGTTAATCTCTCCAACGGATGCCATTAGGCCCTCACCCTCTATTGGGGGATCACTGTTTATGAGCTCACCGTTAATGATCGTCACATTGCCATCAACTTTTCCTTTGATTTTGAGCTTGCCATTTTTAACGACAAGGTCGCCATTCACCGTTACGCCTTCAGGTACGATGACTGTATCACCTTTTATGAGCAGATTATCCTGTTTTGATACGACCAGCTCTTGATCTTTGTTCCATTCAGAAAACATACCGCCAAACATTAAAATGAAGAAAATGGCTGCAGCCGTCAATACCGGATGTGCCTTAAACCAGCGCATATATTTATGACGTTTCCTCTCAGCTGGCAGCTTTTGCATGACACCCGATACAAAGTTTGTTGGTGCGTTCACCTTCCAAGCGTTTTGACCTTGCAAAAGTGTGATTGTCCGTTTAAGCTCATGAAAATGCTTCTGACAGTCCTCACACTTCTCCAGATGCTCGCTTAATGCGGTTTGTTCTTTATTCGTTAACTCACCATCTAAATGTTTATGCATGAGCTCTATGACTTCTTTTTCGCAATTCATCTGGACCACACTCCTTTACACATGACGAAGTTTCTCCCGCAAAATTTCCCGACCTCTATGAATACGCGTTTTAACAGTACCAAGTGGAACATCAAGAATGTCACTAATTTCTTTCAATGAAAACTCCTCAAGGTATCTTAACGTAATCGTACTTCGATAATGCGGTGGAAGCTCAGCAATCACACGCTGTATTTCATCCTGCAGCTCCAGATTTTCAACTTCTTTTTGTGGAAGTGGATCATCGTTTGCAAGCTGAGAATACATATTAAGCCCTTCAGCTCCCTTTATTTCAGCATCCAAATAATAATCTGGCTTGCGCTTCCTTAGCCTATCTATTGTTAAATTCGTTGCAATACGATAGAGCCATGTCGAGAACTTTCGATGTTCATCAAAAGAATGAATGTTTACATAAGCACGTATGAACGCTTCCTGGGCAACATCTTCTGCCTCATGTGCATTTCCCAGCATCCGATAACAATGATGATAGATCTTATGCTGAAAAAAAGCTACGACATCTTCAAATGCAGCTTGATCCCCTTTTTTTACTTGTATTATTTTCTCTCTTATCATTAAGTCCATCTAATATCCTCCGCTCAGTATGCGGTACTTGTAATACGATAAGGCTATTAAAAAGGTTTCATATAACAAAATATAAATATTAATTTCAAGTGATGTGTTTGTATTGTCTTTTTTAAGTATATAATTTAATATGAGTAGTATCAAGATGAGAGGATGTATGGTGGATATGTCTTCGCTCGCAAAAAAAATCGCTTTAACACGTCAAGAAATGATTGCGTTAAGTACAAAATACGGCATAGATTCTCCGTTTGTTCTGGAAGCAAGCGAGAGACTTGACGTCTTGCTAAACGAATATCACAAACAAAATGCTTCGACCCGAAATAAACATGTAGCAATAAATATGAATAGTGACTCAGTTTGGCAAGTATAATCATAACAACATGAACATAATAAACACAACGCATTACAAAAAATCCGAACCGATTCGTATGATGATTCAATCATAATGAATGGCGTTCGGATCTTTTTTCTTAATCCCTTTTTAGGAATCAATTATTTAAGTTTTTCTCCAAACAGTGACCCGACCAACCCGACAGCTAATGTAGCGGTTTTATTTTTTTCATCAAGTATCGGATTAACTTCAACAAATTCAGCTGATGTGATGATATTTGCTTCCGCAAGCATTTCCATCGCAAGATGACTTTCTCTATATGTGAGCCCACCAAGGACGGGTGTCCCAACCCCAGGTGCTTCAGACGGATCCAAACCATCCAGATCTAGGCTTAAATGAACCCCATCTGTACGCGCCTTTAAATAATTGATCGTTTCCGTCATAACGTGTGGCATCCCCATACGATCAATTTCATGCATTGTATAAACCTTGATGCCTTTATCCTTTATAAGCGTCTTTTCTTCAGGGTCAAGATCTCTCGCCCCAATGATGACAATATTTTCGGGCTTTACTTTTGGTGCATAGCCCATCACCTGGGTGAGCTTCTCATGACCAATTCCTAGACTAACAGCGAGTGGCATTCCATGTATATTGCCAGAAGGAGACGTATCAGCTGTATTCAAATCACCGTGGGCATCATACCAGATCAGACCTAGATTCTCATAATGTCTTGATATCCCAGCAAGACTCCCAATAGCAATGCTATGATCACCACCTAAAACGAGCGGAAAATGACCTGTTTCTATTTCTTGGTTCACATGCTTTGCTAAACGCTCATTTGCTTCCGTGATTTGATCTAAATTCCGTAAATTATGCGGATTCGCGCTGCTGCTACTATCTTGATCAGGACGCTGGATTGGAAGATCTCCTCTGTCATACACCTTGTAGTTTAGCGCTTTCAATTGTTCGATAATTCCAGCATACCGCATAGCACTTGGTCCCATATCAACCCCACGTCTTAATTGCCCCAAGTCCATCGGCATGCCGAGTAAAGAAATATCTTTCGTATGCATGTGTATGCCCCCCTTTGCTTAATAAAACAGTCGAGCATGAATCATACTAAATGATTAGTTCTCATTACAATCCTTCGTCACTGCGGCTCCTTGTGGCGCCATTCGGAGCGATAGCGGCTCTATCCCCACTGATGTCCAACGTTCTTCTAGTCTATCAACCTGGTCATGCGTTGTCATGACAGCAATGCCACAATCGCCTCCACCAGCTCCAGAGGATTTTCCAGCTCCGCCACAACGCTCAGCTATATCACACAACGTTTTTAAGACGTCCGTTTCAATATCGACTCCGGCTTCCATACCAACACGTGCAAGTGCGTGTCTATTTTTTTTAATGCCAGCTTGCATAAGTGGTATATCATTTACCTTCGCACCTTGAATAAACTGAGCAACAGCCGTCTTACTGTCTAATAAAAATTGCTCATATGCTTCCAAATCAGTTACTTTAAGCTTTAAAATGTTTTTCACAAGTTGTCCAGTTGATGCAGGTGTTCCTGTCCAGCCAATGGCCATATGAGCATGTTCAGGTAATCGGAAAGGTTTTATCGATAAATATTCCCAGTTCATGTTAACAAGCTCTATTAATGATTGAGTCGTTCGATTAGCCTCTCTCAGCCACTCGGCCTGAAAAGACGTATACTCAATAAAGCCACCATAGGCTGAGGCCGCAACGTCCGCCCCTGAGCCATTACCTTGAGTGTTAACATGTGTAATGGCTGCTAGCTTAAATACGAGCATTGGCTCAGGTGGATGAGGAAGATAAGCTGTTAGAATAGCGGATATAATAGATGTTACAACAGCTGCACTTGATCCGAGACCGTATTTTCGACCAGATGCATCATCAAGTTCACTCCGAATAGCGATGTGCATTGGTTTAATTGGTATATTAAGCTCGTCTAAATAACGACATGCCACATCTAATGCATTGGACGTATACAATACGCGCTCGTCTTTCGATTCAATAAAAGCGTGACCATCCTTATACTGCCACCGCAAGTTATCTAAAGAAAAATTTTCTAGCGTAATCGTATATTCTGATGCTTCATTGAGGGTTGTATAAACGAAGCGATCGACAGCCATAACGACGAGTTTATAGTTCGGTTCAAGCACTGCAAACTCACCTGCTATCATGAGCTTTCCTGGTGTTTTTATAGTCAATGGCATGTTTGACAAGTTGTTCATCCCCTATTATAGGTAAGTGATGCCCTCTCCTGGACGACTCAGAATGACATCAGCAACGCCAGGCAATTCCCGAAGCGTCTGTTCCACTTTGTATTCATATTCAGGTAAATAAAGTACTTTTACATTTGGTCCAGCATCAATGGTGAAGTATGCCGGTATGCCTATTTGGCGCATTTGTCGAACAGTCTCCATCACTTGTACCGTCAAATGATTCCAGTAAGTAAACGGCGGAATTGCTCCAAGCGTTGTTGCATGCATACGCAAGCAATTCGCTTCTGCAATAGCGCCCAGCTTTTCAAAATCACGATGACGTATCCCATCTTTAATATCTATTAAATCTTGGGGGATCCCGTCAAGCCAGCCTTGATAAAACAGTGACGTGTCAACAGTCCGCTTCATACCTTCACGACTTGAAACATCTTTCTCCGTTGCATTCAACACTACAGCAGCCACTCTGACATCCCAATGATGAGCAGGCGCAACCGGTACGGCATATGAATCCGACCCATCAGCCTTCATCCCCATTTGCCATTCAACGAAACCACCATAAATAGAACGACAAGCAGAGCCTGAGCCTTGCCGTGTAAGCTGTGATAGCGCTTCTTCTGTCATCGTTTCACCTAATGCTCTCGTAGATGCCGCAGCGAGTGCCGCAAATCCCGATGCAGAAGACGCAAAGCCAGCAGCTGTCGGAACCGCATTTGTTGATCGGATATCCGCATACAGATCTTGTTTACCAAACTGCTGTCGTACTAAGTCGAGGAATTTTGTTACGCGATTATATGCCTCTCCAGAGACAACCGTATCATTCAAGTAAAAGACATCCCTCAACAAATCATTACGAAAATGAACTGTCGTCTTCGTGTAAAAACCATCAAGCGTTAAAGAAAGACTGTTGTTTGTTGGTAAAATCAGTCTTTCATCACGCTTCCCCCAATATTTAATCAAGGCAATATTTGTATGCGCCTTTGCGGTCGCTTTCATACGTATCCCCTTTTCTTATGTCCATTGAGCAGCTCAACAATATGACTTAATCTTGGTCATGTTTTTTCAAAGAAAATGACCAAACTGCTGCCGCCCCTAGTTTCTTCAACTTCTCAGAAATTTGTACGGAATGGAGTTCGTTTTTAGCCAATGCTATAATACATCCACCATTCCCTCCACCGGTTAATTTAGCACCAAGGGCGCCTTCTTGCCGGGCAAAATAAATCAAGCGATTCAACCCTGCGTCACTCACACCAAGTGCTTCTAATTCTTTCTGGGCTTCATTTAAAAGATGTCCCAAAAATTGCTTCCCTGCCTTCTCCATTGCGTGCTTTGCCTGATGCGTCAATTCCCCTATCCGATCTAACTTCACTTGAAATTTTTTCGGGGCAGACTTGAGGAGCCGTGCAACAGACTCAACTGATTGACGGGTATCCCCTACTCGACCAGAGTCAGCAACAATAAAATGAAAATCGTCACTTAACTTGATATGATCAAATGGGCTTTGTTTTTCATACCAGACAGGTGTTTCCGACGTAATCGTTAACGTATCAATCCCACTAGGTGAGCCATGGGCAATCGTTTCTGCAACGTTTGCTAAATCCAATAATTCTTTTTCCGTATACGTTCTTTCCGCATATGCAAACAACGATCTTACAATTGCAATTGCGACAGACGCACTGGAACCGAGTCCTTTTCCTGGCGGGATCGACGAATTAATTCGAATAAGCAAATTTTCTTCAGGTATGTCAAGATATTTCAACGTATCAGAAATACAATTCACAATGCCGTGCAAAGATTCTGGGGCATGCTTCATCGGTCCATGATAAAAGGTACTATCAAGCTTTACGGTACCAGGAACATATTCAACAACAGACTCAACCCCAACTAACGGGAACGGGATCGCAATCGCAGGCTGTCCGTGTACAACCGCATGCTCTCCAATGAGAATCAACTTACTGTGAGCTGTCCCCGTTGCCGTTTTCTCTGTTGTTGCCGCTTTTTCCGCGCTCATCGCTTGTACGCTTCCACTAATTGTTGTGCCTTACCTACACGGATATCTTTAGCGTCAATCATTTGTTTACTAATCATATCAATCATCTCCCCTGTAGCTCCTGCTGCAATAGCAACCGAGCGAGAGTGAAGAGCCATATGCCCTTTTTGTATACCTTCTGTAACGAGTGCCTTTAATGCACCGAGATTTTGAGCGAGTCCTACTGCAACAATCACTTGAGCAAGTTCTTGTGCGGATGTCACATCAAGAATATCGAGCGCAAACTTTGACATTGGATGCACATTAATCGAGCCACCCACCGTGCCAACTGACATCGGCAATTCAAGTTCACCGACAAGATTTCCTTTTTCATCGACAGACCATGATGTCATCGAACTATAGTGTCCGTCCTTAGCAGCGTATGCATGAGCACCCGCTTCAACTGCTCGCCAGTCGTTCCCTGTCGCAATAACGACTGGATCAATCCCATTCATCGTTCCCTTATTATGCGTGACTGCTCGATATGGGTCCGAATCCGCAAATTCATAAGCCAAGACGACCCCATCACGCACCTCTTCACCAGAAAACGTCTTATCTGCAAGTAATGCAGGCGGAATGACGCATCTTGCCCGCGCAAGACAACGGTCTGGTAAATTAGATAAAATACGTAAATATACTTTTCCACCGGTTAAATCTTCAACCTTAGGTGCAAGTGACTCAACCATTGTATTTACAATATTTGCGCCCATTGCGTCACACGTATTAACATATATATGCACAACAAGCATTTTTGTATAATTAGAATCTGACGCCTCATTTAACACGCGAACGTCCATATCTTCAGCACCCCCGCCTCTAGCTACGAGACTTGGATATGCTGAATTAGCCGCTTCAATTATTGTATCTTTTGCTTTTAGTAAAGCTTGCTTGGCTATGTCCATATCGTCACAGCCAACAACTTGAATTTGGCCAATCATGACTCTATCCGTCGCTTCTGTTTGGAAACCGCCCGCTTCACGGACAATTTTAGCAATATGACTGGCAGATGCTACAACTGATGGTTCTTCAATTGCCATTGGAACGATGTATTCTTTGTCGTTGATTAAAAAATTCAACCCTAATCCAAGCGGAAGCGGGAACGTTCCAACGACATTTTCAATCATATTGTCAGCGGTATCTAATGACAACGGTTCTTCCGAAAAAAAATCGTTAGCTTTTTCCCCTGAAAATACTTGCATCTTTTTTAACAGCTGTCTGCGATCCTCTACGCTCATATTGTAAAACCCGGGAATCCTAGACGTCTTCATTAAATTCATCCTTTTGGAATATCATTTGATTTGAGTTTACATTTTTTGATCCATCTGTAAATGTTCATGAATCATTCAAACTTCATTATAAAACAAACCGCCTATGAAGTGAACGATTTTTTCTTATTATACTACATTAAACAAAACATAAATTTTGACTGTATCCATTATGTTCAAAAGTCTCAATAAATGCAAATAAACAAGGTTGCCCATTAAGTAACGACCTTGTTTATGTTTAAAATAAAATATGCAATTGGTGATGAGCCATGGAGGATTCGAACCTCCGACCCTCTGATTAAAAGTCAGATGCTCTACCGGCTGAGCTAATGGCTCGTATATTCTAGATGTTGTTACGTTTACTGAATGCCGCACTCCTCGCAGGCCTACAACCCGAGGCATGTTTCTGTTTTTAGAACAAAAAAATGGCTGGGCTACCAGGATTCGAACCTGGGAATGACGGGACCAAAACCCGTCGCCTTACCGCTTGGCTATAGCCCAACATTACTCATATAAGATATTTTTAATTGTTACCTAATAACTGTAAGATTATACATATGGTGGAGGGGGGCAGATTCGAACTGCCGAACCCTGAGGGAGCGGATTTACAGTCCGCCGCGTTTAGCCACTTCGCTACCCCTCCAAATATATGTTTTCCAACATGCTTGTTTGTATCCAGCAAAAAACATGAAGATAAAATGGTGCCGGCCAGAGGACTTGAACCCCCAACCTACTGATTACAAGTCAGTTGCTCTACCAATTGAGCTAGGCCGGCTTCTTTGGTGACCCGTACGGGATTCGAACCCGTGTTACCGCCGTGAAAGGGCGGTGTCTTAACCGCTTGACCAACGGGCCATAATGGCTTTTCAAATCAACGAATTTTATTATATACAGTTTGTATGCTTTTGTAAAGAGGTAAATGTAGTTTTCCCGAAAAATCTTTTAACTAGAGCCAAATATACCATAACAAATAGTAGCAGAGTCGCACTTTCAGATGTTAAATGACAGTGTACGAAGTGTTTTTTGTTTTTCTATATCATCATGATTAAGCATTAGAAACATATATTAATGAAAATGTATGATACTATAACGAACGCTTTTTTTGCCCTCTATAACCATTCATTCCAATAAACAAAAAAACATAATCCTTTATTTCCTAATTCATATCAGTTAAGTTATAATAAATGAAAAGTTAGTAGGAGGTCTTAATACGTATGTCAAATCTTTTAACAGGCAAAAATATCGTCGTTATGGGCGTTGCTAACCAACGAAGTATCGCTTGGGGTATAACCAAGTCTTTACATAACGCTGGGGCGAATTTAATTTTCACCAATCGCCAAGAACGATCCTATCATAAACTAAACAAGCTTTTGGAGGAAAATAACGTCACCGCAAAAATGATTGTCACTTGTGATGTCGCAAGTGATGACAGCATCACAGAAGCGTTTAAAGAGATCGGTGAAAAAGTTGGTGTCATTCATGGTGTCGTCCATTCTATTGCATTTGCCAATCGAGACGAGCTTAAAGGGGAATATGCCGACACTTCTCGAGAGGGCTTTTTACTGGCTCATGAAATTAGCTCATATTCCCTCGCAGCCGTTACAAGAGCAGCCAAGCCACTCATGACAGAGGGGGGCGCCATTGTAACCCAAACCTACCTCGGTTCTGAACGCGTGATTAAAGACTACAATATCATGGGCGTCGCTAAAGCTTCCCTTGAGGCAAGCGTCAGATACTTGGCAGAGGATGTTGGTAAATATGGCATTCGTGTCAACGCCGTATCTGCTGGGCCAATCCGTACGCTCTCAGCCAAAGGTGTTGCTGGCTTTAATGAGAAATTCTCAGTTATCGAAGAAAAAGCGCCTTTACGCAGAAATGTCGATCAGGATCAGGTCGGAGATGCGACATTATTCTTCCTGAGCGACCTTTCTCGTGGTGTAACTGGTGAAGTGATGCACGTTGATTCAGGCTACCATATTCTCGGTGGCTAAAGACAGCTATAACGCAACACCTAATAGACGCCTGGTAATTGCTCCAGGCGTCTATTCTAATATCAAAAACAGATTCTTCTGTGGGGGGAAGACGTTATGACAGCTATTTTTGGTCGCGACTCCGGCAATCCATTCATCTTGTTTGGACAGAATCATTTAATCGTGCTCGGACTGTATGTGGTTGGACTGTTGCTGCTCATCACTTATCGCAAAAAAATAATAGAGCGACCCACTGTACACCAATCAATGCGTTGGGGACTGTTTATCGTTCTGATTCTGTCAGAAGTAACATACCAACTATGGGCAGCTATTCATGATTTATGGACACCAGATGCCTACATACCACTTCATCTTTGTGGCATTGCAGGACTTGTTAGTGCTGCTGCACTCGCCACTTATCATAAAAAACTGATACAACTTGCTTATTTCATTGCATTTATCCCGGCTCTTTTAGCACTTTTAACCCCAGAATTGATTTATGATTATCCCCATTTTCGTTTTTGGAAATTTTTCTTGCATCACTTGGCGATTTCTTGGTCAGGTCTCTTTCTCGTCTTAACATCACATGTGACAATCACCTGGAAAACGATGTGGACCGCATATATAAGTTTATTAAGCTACGCAGCAGTAATCGGATTTGTCCTTAATCCAATGCTTAATGCAAACTACTTATTTTTGGCGCGCCCCACATCTGCAGACACATTATTAAGCATTCTCGGTAGTGGGGTTTGGTACTATATTAACCTGTGCACGATTGCTTTGGTCGTTTTTGCTAGTCTGGTGCTGTTTTCCAAGCTATTTAAAACACAAGAATGAATGCCTTGTATCCCAAACAAAATCTCGAATAAGCCTATTGCTGTTTGAGCATACGTCTACGAATCACAACCGTCGAAAGCCCTACTACGATACATACAACACCAACTAAGAGCCAGTTATAGATTGAGGTGGCCGTTTTCGGCAATGTTCCTTCTTCATCCTCTGGGTCTTTCTTGACATCTGTTTTATTTGATTGTTCATCTGATTCTTTTGTAGGATCCTTTTGTTCCTCTTCAGGGTTTTCTTTCTCTTTAGCTTCAACTGTAACTACAATCGACAAACGCGTTGTTTCGTCGGCGCTATCCGTTACTTCATAGACTACATCGTAAGCTCCAGGTACATCTGTATCTACATCGTTCTGGATCACCTTGAGTTCATCTGTAAGATCCCCATCCTCCGCATCGCTTGCTGTTACATCATCCAGCGGATCAAAGTCGCTCCCAACAGCAATCGTCTTGTCGTGCGCATCAATTTGCGGAGGTTCATTTTGAATTGGATTGTCACCATCAATTTCTTCAACTGTAACAGTAATTGTCTTATCATCTGTACCACCATGACTGTCTACAACTCGATAGGCTACTTGATATTGACCTGGTACATCTACATTTACATCATTCTGGATCACTTGAATATGAACTGTAATATCTCCATCCTCCGCATCGTTAGCTGTAACGCCCTCTAGCGGATCAAACGAATCTCCAACCTGAATCGTGCGATCATCCGCTGATATAACTGGTGATGTGTTTTCAACCCAATTAATTGGCTGAATAACAGTACCAGAAAATTCAAGATCGTTTTCGAGTTCGTTACTAATCATATGGCTAAATTGAAAGCTTCTTTCGGTATCGACAAAACCTATTAACCCTGCCCAAGCGATCCGTGGTTCGTTATAAACACCAGAATCACTCGGCGTAATATTACTCACTAACTGGCCATCTAAACCTGTCACCATGTTACGAATAAACATAGATGTTGTCGTTTCGAATATATTCTTTACGCCTAAAGTGATTTTTTGATTCGTAGCATCCAACCACTTTAATTGATCGGCAACATACGCCAATGGTGATAAATCGGTAATTGCGTTGTTCCGCACATTCACACCAGTCAGCTGATGATGTTGATGCAAAGCGCTCACAGATTCAATCACATTGTTCCCTGCATATAGTCGTTCAAGCTTCGTTAAGTTATTTAACGGTGATAAATCTGAGATGTTATTTGAAGATATATAAAGTATTTCTATAGAGGTTAACGGCTCCAAAGGCTCAATTGAATCAATTTCATTACGTGATACGTTGAGATGTTTTAGTTTTGTAAGATTTGCTAAGATCGAAACATCAGCAATATCGTTGTTATATACATTCAAGGATGTTAAATGGTTTAGATTCGTTATAAATGTGAGATCACTAATTGCTGACGTGTACGCATCCAGCTCCTCAAGCTGTGTCAGCTGTGCAATAGGACCGAAATCACTAATGCGATTAGCCGAAATATTTAACCGTTTTAAGTTTGTTGCATACTGAAGCCCTTCCAGATTAGTAACGTTGGTTGCACTAGCATCTAAAGCTGTCAAACTTTCTAAATCATTGATCGTAGGTTCATAGTCTTCAGGCTTACCGAGTTCGGCGTTAATCGCTTTTCTAAGCTGATCATCCGGAACGACACTCTGCACCCAGCTAATCGGTTGCTTTACTATCCCAGAAAAGTCTCCATTGTTTAATGTGTGTTCGAATTGATAGCTTCTTTCTGTATCACTATTTGTCAGGCCGTTCCACGTTACATCAGGGGATTGATACGTGCCACCATCGGACGGAGTGATTTGGTCAACTAGACTTCCAGATTCATCTGTGATCGTATTGGCAATGGTCAACGATGTGACTGATGGTTGTAGAACTTCCTCAGCTCTTGTAATCATTTGATCCTTTAAGTTCAATTCCGACAAGCCATTCACAAGATTTGTCGCATTTGAAAGGTCTTGAACCTGATTATGAGGCGCTATTACACGATTTAATTGATTTAATTGATTAAGTGGTGATAGATCAGATACATGATTATGTCCCACCGACAAGGTTGTGAGATTCGTAAAATTGCTTAATGGGCTTAAGTCACTTAAATTCGTATCCATGATCCCTAGGGATGTGACATGATTAACAGCATCTAATTGCGCTGTATTCAACTGGCGCGCATTAGATAGGTTTAATGCCGTTAAATTTGTGAGCTGCCCGAGCGATTGAATATCGGTTATAGGATTCGAGCCAACATCGAGATTTGTTAAAGTTGATATCGTGCCTAATATTGAAACATCGGCTATATTGTTAGCGTAAAGATACAATTCTTTTAGATCAGGCAAATTGGTTAATGGACTAAGGCGGGCGTCGCTAATGTTGTTAAACATTAAATTGAGTTTTGTTAATTCACCAAGATTGCCAATCTCACCAATACTCGTAATTTGATTGTTTCTTAAATTCAATTCCTCAAGCATAATTGCATGCTGCAAACCGCTTAAATTGCTTATACCTCTAACAGACGCATCAAGCGTAATAAGGGTTTGTAATTCTGCTGATGTCGGTTCATGATCTGCAGGCTTTCCCAGTTCAGCATTAATGGCTTCTCTCAACCCATCATCTGGTACAAGTGTTGTATTTGCATCTGTATTCATAATTGGTATGAGAAGCAGCATCAGGAAGGTCGCTACCACGAATGATATCAGTTTTTTCACTTTTAGCCCCCTCGTATTCATAAAAAATAATCAAATGCCTTAATTGCGATAGAATTACAAGCTTCTAGAACAAAAGCTTATTGAATCGTTTTATCCTTCCATCTTATCTAGCTGCTTTTCAGACATGTTTCCTACAATCGGCAGCTTAAACCATTTGCCTTGATACGCTTTTATCATCAAGACAATCCACAAAATAAACCCTAACGGCGTTATGAGTAGACCAATTAACCACCCGATAATCGGAATGAATGAGAGCACAATTGATAACACAAATAATGCCCCAAACGTTATGGAAGATTGCATGGCATGAAAGCGAACGAAGCGATTTTCCTTCTCAATAACGAGAAAGATAATACCCGTAATTATGCCTGCTAAATAGCAAAGCAACCCTGCTACATTCTCTTCCATACCGGTAGAACTTTTCTTCGACTCAGCTTGAGGTGCATTTTGTGTTCCCTCATTCCCTTCCTCTGATTCCCCCTTAAATACTGTTTGATCTTGATGCTCTGTTTGATTATCAGTCATCTTACGTTCCTCCTTTTAATGTGTTTTAATAGTATTTTAAACAAAAGCAAGGTTTAATTAAGCAAGGCGCAACAAACGACATTAATTCCCTTGAGACGACACTGACATGTTTAATGACTGTGCATTGTTAATAATATCCGCTGGGACAACAACATCCGCTACCTTATTAAAGTCACTGTACTCATAATAAATACGCTCTGTCGAACGGATTTCGTTACCACCGACAACCATTGTTTGCTCACTTTCCATTTTCAAGGACATCATATAATGTGTATCTTTTGAAATGGTGAGTTCGTATGTTCCACTAATATCTGTATACAAATTCGTAACGCTTTGATACGCTTTTTCGCCAACAATGTTTTTCAACGCACCAAACGCAATTTCTTTATAGTCCTCATTTGATCCAGAAAATGTGAGAGTATAATAGTTACCACCTTCTGTCATTTCAAATGATTGATGGTGACCTGCTAAATATTCGAATTGTGCATCAGTTAAGACAGACGTCACATCAGCCATTACACCTGCTTGATCCATAGAAATAGACAGCCACTGTTCATGATCTGAATCAAAAACATACATCGTATCCTCTTTCCAATACATTTCCGTTTTCGATTGACCATCTAGGCTAGACTCTGATTTCATCTCATAATGCTGCGCGAAAGGATCCAGTGACATTTCTCCTGTTAATTGAGTCGTTTCCTGCTCTGTCGTATTCAGCATATTTGTCTCAGATTCAATTTTGCCTGTTATCGCCATCCCATCTACATTTTTTAGCGCTTCAGCAACCTTCAATAAAATATCTTCAGCGCCTAAAGTTTTTTCTTCTGTTCCCTTTTCAGCGACATGCTCATTTTCAGTGTCATCGTCTTTATCCTTTTTATCGTCTTCAGCACGAGCATCTAGCTGATCATCTGTTTCCTTGCTTTTGTCTACTGCATGTTCCTCATCACCGATAGAAGGAGTGTCTTCTTCCCCACAAGCAACGAGCCCCATACACAAGAGTAAAACAAATAAGATCATGCCTCTTCGCATGAATTAAACCCTCCTTTCTAAAAAACTTAACATCCGAGGGTTAAATGGAGGTTAAGACAAAAAAAAATAAGCCAAATAGGCTCAATTTTATACTGAAAACGCACACGATGGCACACTAGCTAGAAAATAAATAGCCAAACCCTCGGACCGTGCGAATATATTTTGGATTAGTAGGATCCTTTTCTAGTTTTCGTCGCAAATGACTAATATGGACCTTAACCGTTTGCAGTTCACCTACACTGTCAAATCCCCATATATGGTCATACAACTGTTCTGCACTCCATATTTGATTTGGATGTTTTGCAAGCTGAACGAGCAATTGCATTTCTTTGGCTGATAAGGTAACTGGTTCACCATTTAAGTAACACTGATACTGGTCAAGATCGATCGTCAGCTCATCATATTCTAAAAGGTTCTTTTCCGATTCAAACTGTTGATAGCGTCTTAAATTAGCACGTATTCTCGCTTCAAGCTCAGTATAATCGAAAGGCTTTGTGATATAATCATCCCCTCCTAACTCAAAGCACTTAACCTTATCAATCACTTCTCTGCGGACACTTAAAAAGATAATCGGTACAGTCATCTCTCTTCTGAGTTGTTGACACACTTCAAAGCCACTTTGACCAGGCATTTCAATGTCTAATATAATTAAATCTGGATTCTCCAAAGTCGCTAACCTTAATGCTTGATCTCCATTACGTGCTGTTAACACGCGATATCCCTTATTTTCCAAGTTTAATTGCATCAACTCACGAATACCCGCTTCATCATCAACAACTAATATTGTTTCTTTTATCATTCTCTACGCCCCCTTTTTGATCTCGCATAAATTGGTAGTACGATGGTGAAAACAGTTCCTACACCTTCTTCGCTTTCTGCCCAGATTATGCCATCATGCGCCTGAATGATCTCTTTTACAATCGCTAAACCTAACCCCATACCGGCTGTATTATCATTATCAATTGACTTTCCACCTTTATAAAATCGCTCAAAAATATACAGAAGTACCTCTTCACGTATACCTTCTCCATTGTCTCGTATCCGTATAGTCACTTCATCGGCTGCCTCTCCTACAATTGATTCCAACGTAATTTTCCCATCAATTGACGTATGCTTGATCGCATTCCAAATTAAATTGAAAAACACTTGATCCATTCGATCGGTATCAACGTAACAAACAAAGTGCGACAAAGCAGCTGTATTTGGCTCACTTTCAAAAGACCATGTCCGGTTTTCATGTTGGAGGTCCAGTTCAAGTTTAGTGTAAATCTGCTCTAACCACTCATTCAAATAAACGTCTTTTCGATTTAAGTTAATTTGGCCCGCTTCAAGCTTGGAAAGATCAGATAAATCATTGATTAAACGCTCCAAAATTTTCACCTTATGAAATACCATCTGAATATAACGTGAGTGGTCGAGTGGAATTAATCCCTCTTTAACAGCTTCAACGTATCCTTGGATTAACGTTACAGGTGTACCTAACTCATGAACAATATTCGCCAACAGTTCACGACGTGACTTGGCCATATGCACCAACTCGTCATTTGCTTTTGCTAGATCTTGATTTGCATGTTGAAGCGCTTCTGTTCGCGCTTCAACTTTTTGTTCTAATAGCCGGTTCATGTTTATGAGTTCTTCATTTAACCAGCTGAGCTGAATTAACGTTTTGACACGTGACAATAACTCTTGCTTATCACAAGGCTTAGACAAGTAATCATTTGCACCTGCTTCAAAAGCAGCAACTTTATCCTGCATTTGATCCTTTGCAGTAAGCATCAGAATAGGCAGCTCCAATAATGAATAGTGCTCTCTTAATCGACGACAAACATCATAACCAGACATTTTTGGCATCATAATGTCAAGAATTACAATTTGAATGTGTTGCGCTTTCACTTCCTTCAAGACAGCCTCTCCGTTAGACACAGCTGTGACGCGGTACCCCTCTAATGTCAGTTGATTTTTTAAGACTTGAAGATTCACAAATTCATCATCGGCAATTAGGATGTTGAGGTCTTTTTGCCCAGGGTGACCCGGGGCTGCCGAAACAATTTCATAATCCCCTTCATCCACCCTAAGAGAGGATGCTTTAGATAATATTTTTTCATCAGATGAAAGCCGCTGTTCCTGACTGATGGGGAGTGAAAAACTAAACATAGAACCGAAGCCGACTCTTGAATGAACATGTATTTCTCCACCATGTAGCTCGACTAATCGTTTCGTAATACTTAACCCAATACCTGAACCGCCATCTTCTCTTGATAATTCTATGTCACCTTGGTAAAACGGTTCAAAAATATCTGGAATTTGATTAGCATCTATTCCTTTTCCAGTATCTGATACAGTTATATTTAACTGATGATCTAATTGATGTGCGGAAACAGTCACTTCTCCTTTTTCGGTATATTTAATGGCATTTCCGATTAAATTATATAAAATTTGCTGCAAGCGATCTTTATCCGCCAACACCAAGGGCAATGTATCTTTAACATGATTTCTTATAGTAATCGGCTTGTCTTTTGCTAAAGGTCGACATACCGTCAAAACGACGTCCGTTAATGACGATAATTGAATTGGTTCAGGTTGAATGTCAAGGTCATCATTTTTCAGCTTGGAAAAATCGATAATATCATTAACTAAATTCGCCAACCGCCTTCCACTAATTGCAATCATCCATAAATGACGATCAAGGTCATCGGACAATGGACCTGCTGCGCCAGCTCTTAACGTTTCGGCAATGCCAATAATCCCATTTAAAGGGGTCCGTAACTCATGTGACGTAACCGTTAAAAATTCATCCTTTAGCTTGTCAGCTTTACGTAGGTTCTTTATCGCAGTCCTTTGGCTTTCAGCCGCTTCTTTTTCAGCCTTTTCCTTTTCTCGCCGTATCGTCTTATACCGGTCACCTAATGCAAGAGAAAGCAAAATGACTTCTATCGCTGTCGTCACTTGCCAGGCATATTTCGTAAAGGGGACATAAGGGATCACGCCCGCATCCACCAATACCGAGACAAACACACCAAAAAGAAAAATAGTCCAACCTACCGCAAAAAAACGCGCAGGACGATACCCATTCTTTAGACTAATCATGACGGTTGTAAGAACGATAATAATGGTCAATATGATACATATAATTGCGACATACATCGCAAGCGTTAAAGAAAAAAGACTCCATATTGCAGAAATTGCGTTTAAGACAATAAGCCCTTGGAAAACTTTATCCAATTTACGAAAAAAGCGATCTGTCTGCAGAAATCTCCTCGTAAACAGTAAAGCACCAATGTTATCTAGGCAAATGAATGTTACAACCGCACTTAAGTTCCATGACACATAATCCGACCATAGAAACTGGAAGCCCAAACCCGAATCTGATATATACAGGAGAGCATTAAAGACAACGAATAAAACATAATATAAATAACTGCGATCACCGATTGAAAAATAAAGAAACAAATTGTACAACGCCATGATAATTGATATGCCAATCAAAATCCCAAATAACATATACTCAACTTGGGATTTTTGATCAAATGCTGTATGCTGCCAAATCGTTAAAGGGAATTGCATTGCGCCGCCAGTCTCAAAGCGAATATAATACGTCTCTACATCATCTGTTTGCGCCGAAAGATTAAAGATAAAATTACGATGTTGCACGTTTCTTTCTTGAAATGTATATGCATTTCCTAATGTTGTCTCTTTAAATCCCCCTGTTTCTGTCGGCTGATATAACGTCATGTGATTCATTTTTGGCGTATCAATTTCAAGTAACCAATCTTCAACAGAAGTGTCATTGGCAATTTGAAAACGAATCCAATAAGCTGAATCTGTATAGCCATAGTTCGGCCGACCTTTCCGTGTGTATGGAGAAAATGCCTCATCGAGCTTACCTGAAGATATTTCCTCAATTGTATATGTCTGCTCTTTATCGACAAGGACATCAATGTATGAATCTAATTTAATCTGTTTTGTATCATTGTGTAATTGAGCGACTGGATTTCCTTCAGTGACATCTTTCGCTTGAACGAAATTGATGCCACCAAAAAGGAAAAACAGCGTCACTATACACGCCATTATTTTTATGCTTCTAACAATGGTGACCACACCCTTATCATTCTGTACCTTGCAACGGCAAATGTTTGCTTGATAGATTAGATTCATAATAAAAAGAGGCACTTTAAAAACATGAGTAGTATTTTAAAAGTGGAGATCTGTAACAGTTTTCCAAAAATAGGGAATCGTTTTGTTTGACTTTAGTCTACTCAACGATTCTTTTTCTGTCTAGTGGGAAACAGAACTTTCTTAATTAAAAGTAGCTTGACTTTCCCTCTTAATTTTAAACTAAAACGATCCAAGAAAGGCTTATTAAAGAAATAAACGACCGATTAATCTCAATTGGATGTTACACTATAACAGTGTAAACGAATAAGCATCGTAGTCTATAAAAATAGAGGTGATCACATGGATCAACATCTCAATGTATTTATTACGGTAGCAGAGAAACAAAACTTCTCACGTGCTGCAGAAGAATTACATATGACGCAACCCGCCGTCAGTCAGTATATTCGAGTACTAGAAGAAAATATGGGGACAAGGCTACTTGAAAGAACAAATAAATACGTCCGCCTCAACAAAGCTGGAGAAATTGTATATCATCACGGCAAGGAAATTATCGGTCTTTATGAGAAGATGCAAAATCTTGTTGATGACCTTGCCAATAAAGCCACCGGATCGCTGTCAATTGGCGCGAGCTACACATTTGGAGAATATGTGTTACCTAAAATTATCGCGGAAATGCAAGAGGTATATCCTGGCATTAAGCCTGAGATTACAATTGGCAATACAGCTGACATCTCTGAGCAAGTTATGACACGCCGATTGGACGTCGGTATAGTAGAAGGGCATTTTAAAAAAGAGCAGCATATGGAGGTTGAAGCGTTTGCCAATGACGATATGGTCATTATCGCCTCACCGCGGCATCCACTCGCACACCACGGCGGGAATATCACGGGGGCAGTATTAGAGCACGAAACGTGGATCTTAAGAGAGCTCGGTTCGGGTACGCGCAGTTCAGCTGAAGCTGTATTTGAGAGGTTGAACATTACCCCTAGTAACACCATTCATTTTAGCAGCACACAATCCATTAAAGAAGCCGTAGAGGCAGGCCTTGGTATTAGTTTATTATCACAATGGGCAATTCAGAAGGATATTCGTAATGGTGATCTCGTCTGCCTTGATGTTGCTGAGTTACCTTTCACCCGTCAGTTTTCGATCGTAACCGCATCACCGTTTCAAACGAAAGCGTTGCAATCATTTATTGATCTTGTTAAAGGACATCAGCGAACAGTTAGATAGATCGGGGCACGAACCACGGTACCCCTGCGGACACAAGCCTGCTATAGATAGGAAGCAATCCAAAGCAAAAGGATTCAATCCTCATATTTGAAGATTGAATCCTTTTCAGATCTTATGGCTGGTTATTTTCCAGGCTCTTGTTTTACCTTTTATAAATTTATTGTGCTGTATAGCCGCCATCGACTAGAAGATTTGCGCCAATAACGAAGCTCGCCTCATCTGATGCAAGGAATACTGCTGCTTTAGCGATTTCTTCTGGTCTACCGAGACGTCCAATTGGATGAAGAGATATGAGCGCTTCCTTCATCTCAGGCTCGACACCATCCAATATTGGCGTATCTACATAACCTGGACAAATGGCGTTTACACGAATGTTTTCCTTTGCGTATTCAACAGCTAAAGCTCTTGTCAAATTCGTGACGCCACCTTTTGCAGCTGTATAAGCTGCAGTCGCAGCTTGACCAACATGACCAAGAATAGATGAGCAGTTAATAACACTACCGCCACCTGTTTTTTGCATCGCTTTGATTGCATGCTTAGCACATAAAAACACACCGTCAAGATTGATGGATATGATCCGCTGCCAATCTTCATAGTCTAATTCAGTTGAAGGGTGCATCGCCCCGATACCAGCATTACTAAAAATGATGTCTAGCTTACCAAATTCGGCTTCTGCTCTGTTTACCATGCTTACGATATCGTCTTCTTTAGATACATCAACAAATTGAAAAACTGTATGCTTCCCATCTTGATTCAATTCATCAGCTAATTTCTGACCAAGTTCTTCGTTAATGTCAGCGATGACCACTTTGGCACCTTCTTTGACCATTTCACGAACAGTCCACTCACCAATACCACTAGAACCACCTGTAACGATTGCAACTTTGTTTTCTAAACGCATATCCATCATCCCTTCGCATATTAAGTAAGTTGTGTGTCTCACAGCTCATTAATATCGTTTTTATTTTGAAAAATAGAATATAAATTCTATTTGTCCTCACTATACACCAAGCATCAATATTGACAAGTATTACTCATCTCTTTTTAAGATTGACTTTAGCCGTTCATACTCTGCCTCATCAATCTCACCTTTAGCTAGACGTTCCTTGAGAATGTTTAAGGATGTTTTTTTATTACCCCCATTAATGAATTGCGAGATTAAAAATATCCCCAAACCGATCAAACCAACCCAAAATAAGATCATGACAATAAAGGACCAAAATGATCCAAATCCATGCATCATATACATCACACACACCTTCTTCATTGTTATTTACCCAAATGATAACGGTAATGTGTGAAGAAATAATGCATTTTTATGAATGTGATGCGTTTTTTACTGCTGCTTCATCATTTCATTAAGTACAGGGGTCGTTGGATTAGCTAGATAATGACCGCCTTCTACTTGGATCGTTTGTCCTGTGATGAATTTTGATTCATCTGATGCAAGGAACAGCATCGTATAACCAATATCATCATCTTCACCATGATATGGGAGCGCATTATGCTTCAAAAATGTTTCTTTTAATGGATCAGGAATATTTTTCTCGGCTGCTGGTGTCATGATTAACCCTGGTGCAACCCCGTTACAACGAATATGATCTTTACCATATTGTGTAGCGATGTAGCTTGTTAAATGATTAACAGCTGCTTTTGTCGATCCATAAGCGCTTCTAATAGAATCACTCGCATAAGCTGCCATTGAAGATGTATTAATAATCGAACCGCCGCCAATTTTTTTCATATGTGGTATCGCGAAACGCGCACCTAACAAAACGCTCTTTAAGTTGACATTTACAAGACGATCCCATTCATCAAGATCGATGTTCACTACATCCAAGTCTTTTTGCAAATTCGTTAATCCGACATTATTAATTAATACAGAAAGTTCACCATACGTATCTACTGTAAATTCAACTGCATCTTTAATAGATTGCTCTTGACCAGCATCCAAAAAGATACCCGTTGCTTCATAACCGTTTGCTTTAATGTCTTCTGCAGCTTTTTTAGCGCCTTCTTCATTAAAATCTGCTATAACGACTTTGGCACCTTCTTGAGCCATTAGTCTACATGCAGATAGTCCAATACCTGAAGCGCCACCAGTTACCAATGCTACTTTTCCTTCTACTCTTCCCATACTGACATCTCCTTGTTATGAGTTGGTATCCATTATTTAGTAATGTCTTTACACTCTTATTGTGACAGTTCAATTCTACCAATTCAATACGATCTGATTACAAATTTGTGAAATGTTGAGCAAAATCATAGAGTATATTTTTTACATATTAGGTTTTGTTTTTGTGCAATTTGCACATGATCATGTATATATATAGCCGAACATGTGAAAAAGTGCACTATTTAACAGGAATAAAATTGACAATACCAACCATCTAAAATATAATCTATGTGAAATGGTGAGCAAACTATTGCGGGAAGGAGTTATATCAGCTAGAAGATATAGACTTATGGAATGCATCGCTAAATGGTACACCTATTATGATTTACGTTTAAGCACTTCATTAATTATTAGTATAAGATTTTTCAAATCCATAATTTCTGTATCGTCACACCATTGTTGTTCACCTTTACAATTTAGGATTTATTAGTTTGTTTCATAATCGATAGGAAGGTGGAACGAAAATGAGTCAGAATAAAGGGAAAGTGCATTATGCTTGGTTGATGTTAATCTGTCTTTGTCTAATGGTCGGTTTAGGAAGGGGTGGCCTGAATAATTCAGGTGGCTTATACTTAACGCCAGTTTCTGAAGATTTAGGTATTGGTATTGGTAGCTTATCTGTTTATATGAGTATCGCATCGATTGCTACGATGGTCTTTCTACCTATTGCGGGTAAAATATTAACAAAGTATGATGTACGGCTTGTTTTAGTTGGGGCTGTTATTTTACAAGCAGGATCGTTTTCTATGTTCGGATTTATGAACTCGGTATGGGGCTGGTATATTTTTGCCGTACCTATGTCAATTGGGGCCATTTTTATCACGCAAGTATCTGGTCCAGTATTATTGAACCAATGGTTTAAGAAAAGGACAGGCTTTGCAATCGGGGTCATGATGGCGGCTTCTGGTGCTATTGGAGCAATCATACAACCAATCATTGGTTCACTTATTGAAAATCAAGGCTGGCGTTTTGCATATACATCAATTGGTGTAGTTGTTATTGCCATCTCAGTTCCTATCATTATATTTTTTATTCGCAAGCCTCAGGATAAGAACATGCTGCCTTATGGACAAGCAGAGGTCACCCAAGACGACAATCAAGAGACGAAAGAACCTGAAGTGTCAGGGGTAGAGCTTGCAGTTGCAAGAAAATCGATGGCATTATATGCACTTATCTTGTTCTTCTTTTTAATTACGTCATTTGGCAGCTTCGCCATGCACATTCCATCATATGCGATGAGTATGGGACATGATGTTAAATTTGCTGGTAATGTCATGAGTGCTTTCATGATTGGTATGCTGGTAGGTTCTCTAACGTTTGGTTACTTAAGTGATAAAATCGGTGCGAAGAGTACTGCTTTGTTTGCGATGGTTGTCGGATTCACGTCAGTTTCTTTACTTCTATTCCTTGCAGAAATGAACATTATGTTAATGCTCGGCGTTGGGCTATTCGGATTCGTATCGGCATCAATCGGTACACTTGGACCTGTTTTAACGTCCACATTGTTCGGTAATCGAGATTATACCCAAATCTTCTCAACCGCTTCTCTCGGTTTAGCTGTTGCCGGGATTCTAGCATTACCAATCTATGGGTACATCTATCAATTTACTGGAACATATTCTTCCGCTTTATATGCTATTTTAGTTATGTTAGTCATTGCTACGTTTATCATCTTTGTCGCCTTTAAAGGCAAACAAAAACTAATCGATGAAGGAAAATGGGTTTAATTTAACCAATTTAAAGCTAGAATTGATTATGAAAAGGCCAGTTGCACTGTTTCAAGGTGCTGCTGGTCTTTTTATGACGAATCCCCTACAAATAATCCGTATCTGCACACATTATTGATAATTGGTTGATATAATACGTATTGATATGCTTAAAATGTACAAGTTCTAATACGTAAAAGACTAAACGGGGGATGAAAATGAAACTAAAGTTAACGATCATCATGCTGTTAATTACTGGTTTGCTAGCTGCGTGTAATGATGGCTCAGAAAATGCATCAAACGACCTCGCGCCAGAGGAGCTTAAGCAATTGATTAATGATTATAGTACAGGCGATGGGATTGGACAATCCGCTTCTATTACGGCAACAGAGCTCGTAATCACAAGTAACGATAATAAAAAGACTGTTCATGACTTACCCAAGGATGAATTCTTTGTTTCGATAGCACCATACATGAATGTCACACATCCATGCACGAATCATAGCTTAACAGGTTGCCAAGGGGAGTTGGTTGACCGAGATATTGATTTGTACATTGAGGACGAGGACGGAAATGTCATACTTGAAGATACGATGAATACAGGCAAAAATGGCTTTATAGATTTGTGGCTTCCGCGTGACCAAACCTATATGGTGAAAATGACGTATGACGGTAAGGAAGTAGAATCTAATATATCAACATTCGACAATGATGGAACATGCATTACAACAATGCAATTAATTTAACAAAAAAGGCATCATAAATTGGTGCCTTTTTTGTTTCATTTTAAATAGTAACGTACACAATGATAGACAATGCCAGTGATACGATCGTCATTGCTGCTAATGGGCGTAATGCCTTTGTGCGCAGGTCTTTTAAACTCACATTCAGACCCAGTCCAACCATAGCGGCGGTTAATAGCCATGTCGTCAAAGTAAAGACACCTTCCATAACACCATCAGATACTGGAATGGAATGACCAAATACATAACTTCCAAGTAAACTTAAAATAATGAAGCCGACGAGGAACCATGGAAATTCGATTTTTGCATCAGTTTCCTCAGCATTTTTGTTTTTACGTTTCATCATATAAATAAAAATAAAGCAAAGTGGTACGAGTAAAAACACACGTCCGAGTTTAGCTAAAAGTCCTATGGCAAGGGCATCCTCACCACCGGGCGCTGCTGCTAATGCCACATGGGCAACCTCATGTAAACTCGTTCCCGACCAAATACCATATTGTATGGCATCGATTGGTAGGATTGGTCTTAATATGGTATAGGTAATCGCAAATACCGTTCCCATTAAAGCAATGATGCCAACACCAATCGCTGTATCCTCATCTTTTGACTTAATAATCGGTGCAACTGCAGCAATTGCAGCCGCTCCACATACACCTGTACCCACCCCAAGCAGCAAGGAAATTTTTTTGTCCGCTTTGAACAATTTAGCAAGCCAAACAGTTGCTATAATCGCAAAAGCAATAACAGCTGCATCACGAACCAACAACCCTAAACCATCGCTTAACACAACATCAATATTTAATTTAAGACCGTATAAAATAATAGCTGCTCGCAAAAGCCGCTTAGATGAAAAAGCAATTCCCGAGCGAATGATTTCAGGGTAGCCGAATATTTGCCGATAAGCAACGGCAATAATGATCGCACATGCTAATTGGCCCACTTGATCAAATCCAGGAACCATTGCCAACAAATAGCCTAACAAAGCAATTAAAAATGTAAATGCAACACCTCCTACCCAAGCACTCACCGGAGAAGGATTTTTCTTTATTTGATTATTTGCCTCTGTACTTTCCATAACGTACAAACACACCTCCTATAACAAGGATAAAGCATTTTTATGAATAAGGAAAATAGTTATTTATGATGGTCATGATAAGTAAATGCATATCATAAAGGCAGAATCATTAATTACAAACAGTGATATCCTTGCTTATGATCATTCGGCAACCTTATAATAGGTTCACCATATAGACAGGAGGCACATGATGGTACACGTTACATTTATAAACGCAGACGGAAAGTCCTATGAAACCACCATTAAAGACGGTCAAACGATTTTGCGTGCTGCGCGACAAGGACATGTGCCACTACGACACAAATGTGGTGGACAAGCATCATGTACGACATGCAAGGTGACGATTGAGGATCAATCATATGTCTCCCCGCCTAACGATAAAGAGCGATATAAACTAGGGGATACAAATATTCATAACCATATCCGGCTAAGCTGCCAAACAAAAGTCTTCGGTAACGTTCATGCAACTATCCCAGAAGACCCTTATCAAGCACGCATCCGCCAATTACTCAAACAGCAGAATGAACATGATTAAGGGGCTGGGACAAAAGAGTTTTAATCAAATTAAGGGCCGAACAATACGACCGCTCCGGAAATATACTTCGCGACCGACAACCAGGACGATTTAGTGTCGACGTTGGCGCAGGACGCGCCGAATTTAACGAACGACAACCAGGCCGATTTAGTGTCGACGTTGGCGCAGGACGCGCCGAATTTAACGAACGACAACCAGGCCGATTTAGTGTCGACGTTGGCGCAGGCCGCGCCGAACTTAGTCGACCATCCCCTCGGTGAGCCTCAGGGCAACAGGAGGTTCGTCATGAAGGCGTGGCGATTGACGTCGCGGTCTTAGCCTTCCATCCCTAAGCACTGCGGGGTCTCGCCTAGGCCTTCCATTCCGCTGGAGTCTTCGTATATTTCCGGAGCTAATCGTGAGCATTGTTCGTCTTTTGAGTTAAACTTTAAGTTATGTCCCAACCTCCTTTTCATTTACAACTCTAATTCTTTCGGAGTCAAATTGTTCTTATTCATGAGTCTGATCTGTACAGGGTCGACTTCTAAAACGACATAGTTCGGATCATTAGGACCATCAAACCAATGATTCATATAATCATTCCAAATTTTATCCTTCATTTCTTCAGATTCATTAAAGGACACTTTACCTTTATATTCGACATAATCATCGCCGATTCCATCACCTTCATATCCTAGCAAAATATGTGTCGAAGGGTTATTTTCAATTTCCTCAGCTTTATCGGTCTCTTTACTCGTTGCAGTATACAGCTTTAACCCATCGTTCATAAACGTCATGTATCGTGAATGAGGCTCATTCCCTTTAACCGTCGCCATTGTGCCAACATGAGATTCATCTAATATTTTTTCAACGCTTTCCCGAATTTCTTTCTGATCCATGCTTCGTCACTCCTCGTTAATAGTTCTATTCCGCCTTATTGTTCCATACTTTTAAGATGTTAAACATTACGTGTACACGAAATATAAGAGGAGCCCTTAAATCCATAGAAAAAGGACCTTTTTAGACATAAAAAAAAGCCTAGATCCTAAGCCTTCATTCGGCCGCGGATACTAGGCATTATTATTATTATTATTGTTGCATTAAATCATTCAAGTCGGGTGTCGTAGGATTAGCAAGATAATGGCCACCTTCTACCTGAATCGTTTGACCTGTAATAAACTTCGACTCATCTGAAGCTAGGAAAAGTACAGTATTGCCAATATCGTCGCCTTCGCCATGGTATGGCAACGCATTATGTCTTAAGAATAAATCCTTTAACGTATCTGGAATATTCTTTTCAGCTGCAGGTGTCATAATTAAGCCAGGTGCCACACCGTTACAACGGATGCGGTCTTTTCCGTATTGTGTTGCAATGTACCGTGTTAAATGAGTAACAGCAGCCTTCGTCGTACCATAAGCCGTACGAATAGAATCACTCGCATAAGCCGCCATCGATGCTGTGTTAATAATGGCACCACCACCAGCTTCCTGCATATGAGGAATGGCAAAGCGTGAGCCTAATACGACACTGGTTAAATTAACATTAATCAAACGGTTCCATTCATCCATATCCATGTTGACAACATCTAAGTCTTTTTGTAAGTTAGTTAATCCAACGTTGTTTACCAATACTGTAATTGTGTCATACGTATCAACTGTAAACTGGACAGCTTGTTTAATAGATTCTTCTTGACCAGCATCTAAAAATACCGATGACGCTTCGAATCCTTTTGCTTTAATATCTTCAGCAGCCTGTTTGGCACCTGCTTCATTAAAATCAGCAATTACGACTTTAGCGCCCTCTTTAGCCAATAAATTTGCTGTAGATAAACCAATTCCTGATGCACCGCCTGTTACGAGTGCGACTTTTCCTTCAACTCTACCCATATTTGCCATCTCCTTGATGAATAATCTATTAATATGTTTATTTCATTTACAGTATGACAAACTCATAGGGTGAATACAAGTAATTTAATTCGCAAAATTTGTGAAATGGTGAGCAATTAGGGCGTATTAACTATTGTAACAGTATTTATACCGCTCACGCGTTGTATACTGGTAATATAAGTCAGTGAGGTGTTGAGCTTCAACTGGACATTAAGTGACAATAACACTAATTTGAACAGCATCAAACACCTCTCATCGTCATGCCTTTAATAGCTTAGCATTGATGGCTACGATAATCGTACTTAAACTCATCAACACCGCGCCGACCGCCGGACTTAATACGATTCCGAATGGCGCTAGAACACCAGCCGCAAGCGGTATGGCAAATATATTATAGCCTGTTGCCCACCACAAATTTTGAACCATTTTTCGATAGGTCTTTTTAGATAAATCCATTAAGTCTACAACATCTTTAGGGTTACTTCTGACAAGGACAACGTCAGCAGTCTCCATCGCGACATCTGTTCCAGCGCCAATGGCAATGCCTAAATCAGCTGTCGCCAATGCAGGAGCATCGTTAACGCCATCTCCTGTCATCGCTACCTTCCACCCTTTGGCTTGGATATCCTTTACTTGATTGGCTTTATCATCTGGTAACACTTCAGCATACACCTCATCGATATCCAACTGCTTCGCTACCCAATCCGCTACTTTTTTATTGTCGCCTGTTAGCATAATGGAATGTACACCATTATCTTTCAACTCGGATATGGCTTCTTTTGCTGACTCACGAATGATATCCGCCAATGCAATCATGCCAATTAGGTCATCATCCAATAGGACAAATATGACCGTCTTACCTTCTTCAGACATTCGGTTGAACATTTGTTGATTATATTCTATACCTTGACTCTTTATATAACCTGGACTAACAGCATTAACCTTTTTCCCTTCAACAATTCCTTCAATCCCTTTACCAGTCATTGAGTTAAACTGTGTAATCGATTTAAGTTTCAATCCCTTGTCAATCGCTGATTTTAAGATACCAGCTGCTATTGGATGTTCTGAATTCTGCTCTAAGCTTGCACCCCAGATCAAAACCTCGTCTTCCGAAAAACCTTCACTTGGTACAATATTTGTGACACCAAATTTGCCTTCTGTCAGAGTCCCCGTTTTATCAAAAACGACCGCATTTAAATGGCGTGCATTTTCAAAGTTTGCTCGGTTACGGATTAATAATCCTTTATGAGCTGACAATGCTGTCGAAACTGCGACAACGAGAGGGGCTGCTAGACCTAAGGCATGAGGACACGTAATGACCATTACGGTAACCATCCGCTCTAAGGCAACATCAAAAGAATGACCTAATGCGAGCCAGATAAACAATGTTGCAAAGCCTGCTGTTAACGCAAGGTAAAATAACCATTTAGCCGCTCGATTCGTTAAATCTTGTGTTTTTGATTTAGACTCCTGTGCTTCTTTGACCAATGTAATAACTTGGGATAAATAAGAAGCTTCACCCGTTTTTTCTACTTGAATGATTAATGAGCCTTCATTATTGACTGAACCACCGATAACCTCATCCTGTTGCTCTTTTTCAACAGGTACTGATTCACCAGTTAACATGGATTCATCAACAGTCGACTTCCCATCCAATATTGTTCCATCTACGGGTATTTTTTCACCGGGTTTAACGAGAACCCTATCCTGACTGCTCAACTCCGATATGGGCACCTCATGAACCTCGTCATTGCTATCGAGTTTATGTGCTTGACTCGGCATGAGCTTAACGAGCTTCTCTAATGCATTAGAGGCACCCATTACGGATTTCATCTCAATCCAATGACCAAGGAGCATAATATCAACTAAAGTGGCAAGCTCCCAAAACAAATTTTGACCGTCCCATCCAAATACAACAAGCGCACTATACACATAGGCAATTGTTATAGCAAGGCCTATCAGGGTCATCATTCCAGGGTTTCTATCCTTTAATTCACTAAATCCACCTGTAATAAATGGCCAGCCTCCATAGAAAAAAACAAGTGAGGCAAGGAAAAATAAGATATAGTGATCATTTGCAAATCGCCAATTCACACCCATAAAATCCTGAATCATTGGTGATAAAGCGAGAATCGGAATTGTGATCAATAATGAGACATAAAAACGCTTCTTAAAATCGCTCACCATATCCCCATGGTTATGGTGATCATGTCCTTCATGACTGTGATGCTCATGTTGATGTGTATGATGATCGTGATGATTGGCATGTTCCTCGTGGTTGTTACCTTTATGGTCTACCATAAAAAATCGCCCCTATCATCTTTTTGATTCGTATCAATTTAGTTCATTCTTATAGATAAATGGCCACCTGTTCTTTTATGATTCCTTTTTTCTTTGCGTGTAAAACCACTGATTACTCAACCTTCACTTGCCCCATCATACCGTTATCTTCATGCTCTAAAATATGGCAGTGATACATAAAAACGCCTTCTTCAGGAAATTTGACTGCGATTTTTGCTTTGTCACCCGGGTCCAACGCAATCGTATCCTTATAGCCTTGTAAATTGGCCGGAGGGGCTTCACCATTAACAGAAATCACTTTGAATTGGGTACCGTGAATATGAAACGGGTGTATCATACCGCCCATCATATCCGGTTTGTTATAAATCTCCCATATTTCTGTTTCACCTTTTTTCTGCGTAAAATCAATCCGATTCATATCAAACTTTTTACCATTAATCGTCACATGCTCACCCATACCGAATAATTCTATTCGCTTACTAACCGGTTTATCCAACTCTTCTTGAGTCAACGCTATTGGCGCTTCAGGAAACTGTATGCCCTTAGTTTCTTTAGCAACTGCATCAGTTACTTTAAATGGTAATAATACAGTTTCATCATCGGTGACTAACGCGATCTTTTCGTTTTCTGTTAGCTGAGAGAAATCAACGACGATTTCTGCCCGCTCTGACGGCGTTAATTGTATTTCAGTTAATTCCACTGGCTTATTTAATAAACCACCATCTGATGCAATCTGCTGAAATGATTGGTTGTTACTTAATTTAAACGTATAATTTCTCATATTAGAGCCGTTTAATAGTCTTAAACGTACTTTTTCTTGCTTAACTGCTAAATAAGGATTTAACGTACCATTAATAAGTAACGTCTCACCCAATGTACCGTCTTCATCCTTTACCGCTTCAAACTCCAACTGTTTCTCTTCATTAAATGTTCTATCTTGAATGATTAATGGGAAGTCATTTTCACCATATACATATGAATTGTCGTTCGCCTCGTCTTCTATATACATTAATCCCGCCAGCCCTTCAAAAACTTGTTTTGCCGTTTTTCCTTTTGGATGAGGATGGAACCACAACGTTGCACTGTCTTGCTGTACGTCAAACGTAATTTCTTTTTCTTCTCCCGGTTGAATAACACTATGCGGTCCACCATCCGCTTCACCCTCTATAATCAAGCCATGCCAATGAAAGGTTGTTGCTTCATCTAATTTGTTTTTTAATGTCAAATGAGCAGTTTGCCCCTTTTCTAACCTCAAAACTGGCCCTAAAAAAGGCTCATTATACCCTAAAGTATCGGTCTGGACACCGTCAAAAATTTCGGTCTGACCTTTTTGTGCTTCAATTGTATAATAGACATTATTACCGTCTTCTTTATCTTTTTCCAATAAAGGCGGTATGTTTAACCGATTTTCCCCTGTCGAATTTTGTATGTGCACATCATCATGTCCGTGTCCCATGCCCATTGACCCTTGTCCCATCATCGATCCTTGGGTATTGTCTTCCGAATTCTCATCTGACGTATCCATTGGCGTATCCATCATATTACCAGCATTGCATGCAGCCAAAATAATAAGGCCCATTAAGGTTAAAACCATCACGATATATCGTTTCATTCTCCACACCGCCTGTAAATATTTTCTAGATACTATGTTAAGGGAAGCTTGTGCAGAAAGTATGTAGAAAACATTACAGCTTATTTCAAATAGACAACAAATGGTAACAACAGCATTCACACATAAAAACGCCTAACCTTTATCAGTTAAGCGCTTAAAAGAGAGCTTCTATAAGTTATCAAAATTTCATCCTCAATCGATCTCTAATACGAACTTCATACAACTACTCTGTTACTTGCATACCACTTAAAACATGCGTTTTTTCGCGCGCCAAGGGTTAACACCTATATTACTTGTATTAGGAGCAATCGTTCTAGCTATACAGGAACTCAAACTTATTTTTATCGGCTACGAATGACTAACTCAGGTGTGGGCACACCCATAGTCATGTCAGATCCTTTATCGCATCCTATTATCAGTTCTTTCTTCCTGTCGTTTCGTCTCAATGGTCAGCCGTTGTTCATCGAAGTCTCCATCTTCCGGGTGCCGCCTTTTTGCCTTAGGGGGTGCTTTCTTTCTGCCCTCGTACACCCACCAGCCAAGCGACACCATTCCGATCAAGCCAATGACTAACCAGCCAAACGGTGCTGGTAAAATGCTGTAAAGAAAAAATATGACGATCACAATGCCAAGTATCACGGATAATGCACCCATGTCCATCCCCCTCTCAAAAATGCAATGCTTTGTCTATGATGACACCCAAAAATCTGTGAAATAGAACCATAGAAAAAGCACGTATATTGATATGTATGTTAATAGGACACGCTTCATTATAAATATGTTCGCCTAAAAAGCTACATAGCTATTTTTAATGGCCTGACGCCGCATTTCCACCGACGACTTCTAGTTGGATTATTATTTGTTCTTAGATTCTTCTAAGAGAGAAATAATTTTATCATTTTGTTCAATCATTGTTTGATTTTGCTTTCTAAGCTTTACGAAGTCAAATAGGAAGCCTAGCAAAATCACTAACACTAAAATATCGAGCACAATTTTTCCTCCATCTATTGTTTTTAGGAAAATCTAGCCCTTACATAGAAACCAGTATACTGCAATCATGCCTGATTGAGGCATAATCGTTAATACAATTAACCTAAAAGAGGACCTTAGTTATAATTAAAAAAGTTATCGAGAATAGTGACAGAAAAAAAATAAACGCCCCACAAAGTAATAACTTCGCCTTTTTATTCATAGTTCTCACATCATTACGTGATAAAGAAAAACCAAATAGTAAACCACCTACAATTGACATTAAACCGAATGATATATTTACTGTTCCCAACCACATACCTGCCATAAAGAGAGCAAAAGCTAGTATAGGGCTAAATAATACTTTAACAGCCATTTTAATATACCCCTCCTTTTACATATCATTATCAGTATAGCCTTTGAACAATCTGATCTATTTATTGAATTACCCATTATATATCTTAACATAAATTAATAAACATTCTAATTATTTTACAACTTAGCATATAAGATCAAAAAAATCGTAATTCGAGTAGTGACAATGTCCATTATGTGCTGAGGAGGAACCAACAAGCCGATTTTTAAGTGCTGGCCGGCTACAGTCTGTGGGTATTAGATTCTATGACACTCCCCTTGTCATTCGGTGATTAACAAAGTGTGGAACAGTCCAAGAAATAGATTCAACAAAAATGACGCTGCTCTTTTTTCAAGAACAGCGTCATTTTAACGTTTTTATTAAGCTTCCAGCCGGATTTGAACCGACGACCCCTTCCTTACCATGGAAGTGCTCTACCTGCTGAGCTATGGAAGCATTATGGCTCCACAGGCAGGATTCGAACCTGCGACCGATCGGTTAACAGCCGATTGCTCTACCACTGAGCTACTGTGGAATAGACATATAAACGATTTTATGTATGTGTATTGATAGTATATATCCTTAGATATTAATAAACCCAATGATATAAATATCACTGAGTATGTAGGTCGTTTAGATAAAATTTATAATTGCCTGGCGGCGTCCTACTCTTGCAGGGG
>NZ_JABJXD010000036.1 GCF_019093865.1 Lentibacillus saliphilus | reverse complement strand
TGTCGTCATTCACATGAACAGAAATGTCGTTGTCACGATTGGTTCGATGATTTTTGGTTCTTTGACGAGTGGTTCGATAAAGATTTCCACGACCATTGCAAGAAAAAGAAAGAATGCCATGACCCTTGCGAGAAGAAGAAAAAGAAACACCATTGTTTCTCTTGTAAAAAACACAGACATTCTTGCTGTCATTGTAAAGACTGAATCAGAAATATTCTGATGACCCATGCTTAATGAATATTTCCATTCACATTTTTCCAAGCGGGCATTGCTGCTGCTTGGACCTTTTATTGAAACACCC
>NZ_JABJXD010000035.1 GCF_019093865.1 Lentibacillus saliphilus | reverse complement strand
GCCATGATGTCTGTAGCTGATAAAGTGATTGTGATATTATAGCAGTTTATAATTTTGATTTTTACTTTCTTTCGGCTATGTGCTGTAGAGCGTGCTATCAGATCACTCGCAACAATGTCTGCTATATCGCTATCGCTGATAAGAAGCTGGGTTGTAACAGTGATTAAAGCTGAAACTGCTGATTGCAATGAAAGTGCAAATGTGGTGTCTGATTTATGAATCGTAATCTTTTCAGAATCAATAATTTCTATATAATTATCATGTTCTTCAGCCAGTTCTTTAAACATTTTTGAGTAGAGTGTGTCAAC
>NZ_JABJXD010000034.1 GCF_019093865.1 Lentibacillus saliphilus | reverse complement strand
TTTTAGTCCTTGATTATTATCCCATTCATCTATATATAATTTCCCGTCAACATAAACTTGTACACCATCGTTCGCCCATACTCTTAAATTATAAATTCCTTCATCTACCTTTATTTCTCTTTGAAATATTGTTGAAAAATAATCGTTTGGAATATTATTGGCAGGAGAACCCCAACCCCAATTAAAGTCTAGTTCTGGGATTTGTGGTTTATAACCTAGTAACCTAGTATCTCCTGTTAAATCCGGATTTGAAAAAGCCATGCCATACCATCGATTATCCCTTAATAAATCATCTATTTCAAAACGAAGTTC
>NZ_JABJXD010000033.1 GCF_019093865.1 Lentibacillus saliphilus | reverse complement strand
CAGAAACATCGATTACTTAAGCGTCTACGAGCGTAGCCTGCATATTTATGGTTTCACTCATCTTCTTGCCTGCGGGCGGGCCTTCCAAGAGCTAGTCTGTTCATCTCTTCTTACGTTCTCAGACAGGAACGCAAGCGTAGCCTACTTGGATGTGCTCTTCACAGACACATAGGCAATGTCAGGAAGAGCTCGCTGCGCTTATTAGGCAGCTAATGCTACGTTTTGGTTAAAACTGTTAGTTTTGCCAGTTATATTTAAGTGCGTGTTTACGAGATCGCCTCTCGGCTCGCAGCTCAAGCTCGATCCATCCCTGTCGAATCCGT
>NZ_JABJXD010000032.1 GCF_019093865.1 Lentibacillus saliphilus | reverse complement strand
GTCTGTGTCAGTGTTTGGATCGATAGTGCAATATCTGTATCGGTTGTTGTGACATTAACATTTCTAGAGTTTTCAATCACTAGTTTTTGACGGTTTGACTGCTTGTTAACAGATTGTTGCACTAAGTCTTGGATGACTTGATCTGCTAAATCACCGTCTGCTATTGATAAGTTTACAATTGTAATGACAGCAGTTTGGAGGGCGGCTTGAATGGATGCAGCAACTTGAGTGTCAGTAGACGTAACATCAATGTCGCAAGAATCTCTAACGATAATCATTTCTTCAGATGTTTGTTTGTTAAGGCTTAGCTGATCAAAATCTTGAAATGCGTTAGCATCTTCTCCTCCAGAACAAACGTCATGACAAACCGCTTCTCTTTTATAGC
>NZ_JABJXD010000031.1 GCF_019093865.1 Lentibacillus saliphilus | reverse complement strand
GTAACCGAACAGATGAACCACCTTGCTGAAGGTGACTTAACCCGAGATCATATCAATTTAAAAACGAATGATGAAACGGGACAACTTGCTAAAGCGATGAATCATATGCAGGATCGACTTAAAAATATAATTACCAAAGTATCCTTTGCCTCGGATCAGCTGTCGAGTCAAAGCGAGGAATTAACTCAATCAGCAAGTGAAGTAAAAGCTGGGGCCAATCAAGTTGCAACAACGATGAGTGAACTCGCTTCTGGTTCAGAAACGCAAGCAACACAAACAAGCGAATTATCTGCTAATATGCAGCGCTTTGCTGAAGGTGTTGATCAAGCAAGCGAAAATGGCGCGCATATTGAAAGTGCTTCAAGCAATGTTCTTAAGCTAACAGATGAAGGAACCGCACTTATGGATGCATCGAAAACACAAATGGTTG
>NZ_JABJXD010000030.1 GCF_019093865.1 Lentibacillus saliphilus | reverse complement strand
GCAGTTGAAAACGTCAAAGGACTTGATGCTCAAACGAAGAACATCTCACAGCTGGTCGCAGTTATTCAGGACGTGGCAGAACAAACGAACTTACTCGCTTTGAATGCTGCGATTGAAGCCGCTCGTGCTGGAGAACATGGAAAAGGCTTCGCTGTTGTTGCTGATGAAGTTCGGAAGCTCGCTGAACAAGTATCAGATTCTGTTACTGACATTACAGATATCGTTCAAACCATCCAAACCGAATCCGGTCATGTGACTGAACGACTTGAAGCTGGCTATCAAGAAGTTGAAGAAGGTACAAAGCAAATCAATGCAACTGACACCAAATTCCACGGCATTAACAGTGCCGTCACTGATATGGTCAATCGTATAAAAGCTGTCACCGATAGCCTTTCCGCTATTGCTGAAAACAGCCAAATAATGAATCGTTCTATCGAAGACATCGCGGCTATATCAGAGGAATCCGCTGCTGGGATCGAAGAAACATCTGCTTCATCTGAGCAAACGAGCGCATCCATGGAAGAAGTCTCTGCAAGCTCTCATGAACTCGCCAAGCTAGCTGAACAGTTAAATGAATTGGTT
>NZ_JABJXD010000003.1 GCF_019093865.1 Lentibacillus saliphilus | reverse complement strand
GTTTTCCCCACCAACGTCATTTATTGTACAACCCACTTTTTCTGTTCTTACGTTTGTGTCGCGTCAATGACGGCGCCTGTTTCTTGATCGACATGAAATTCGTATTGTTTGTTTTCGCCATCTACATTTCGTGTTACGCCACCACGGTAAGCGGTGTACAACAGACCGTTTTTTTCAACTTCTTCAGGCTTCATATAAATCCACGATCCGCTAATTGGCCCCTGACGTTTAAAGGTTTCTTTTGCATTGTCCAAAGCTTTTTCGGGTGTTATTTTTTGCAAGTCCTCCTGAAGTCGTCTAGCTGTATAGCCGGCTGCTACACCAAGTCCTGCTGCAAGCATCATTTTTTTAACGCTCATATGATCACCTCTAACTTTAGTTTAAAAATCACTTATCATGTCTATATGTTCAGCTGGTTCGAAAAGCAATAATAGTCATGTTGCAGTGTAAGTAGTGTCAGCATAGTCAAATAGATGAAAATGCGAGACGGTTGCTTCGTCTTTTCGAACATACATTACTAGTATACCAAATGTCATGAGAATGCAAAATGATAAGTTAAAAAAGGGGAACAGTGGAAAGTTATGATGATTTTAGTTTATACTAATTAAAGCACATATTAATGGGGGAACGAATATGAACCAAGAAACAATGTCCTTATTTAAGACGTTAACAGAGCTTCAAGGCGCACCGGGAAATGAACATCATGTGAGAGCTTTTATGAAACAAGAATTAGGATTATATGCCGACGAAGTGATTCAGGATAACCTTGGCGGCGTATTTGGTGTGAGACATGGACAAGGTCCAAAAGTCATGGTAGCCGGTCATATGGATGAAGTCGGCTTTATGATTACACAAATTACAAAGAATGGTATGCTCAGATTTCAAACGTTAGGTGGTTGGTGGAATCAGGTCATGCTTGCTCAAAGAGTACAGATTATGACTGATAATGGACCTGTTATTGGCGTGATCGGTTCTATTCCACCTCATAATTTAACACCAGAGCAACGTAAAAAGCCGATGGATGTTAAGCATATGCTGATCGATGTTGGAGCGGATGACCGAGCGGATGCAGAGAAAATTGGTATTAAGCCTGGGCAAGCTGTTGTGCCTCTCTGTCCTTTTACGCCTATGGCAAATGAGAAAAAGATAATGGCTAAAGCATGGGATAACCGTTATGGATGTGGATTGGCGATTGAACTATTAAAGGAAATCCAAAACGAAACTTTGCCAAATCAGCTTTTCTCTGGTGCGACTGTTCAAGAGGAAGTCGGACTGCGCGGCGCACAAGTTGCAGCCAATATGATTGAGCCAGATGTGTTTTATGCACTAGATGCGTCACCAGCTAATGATACGGCTGGGGATGAGAATGCTTTTGGACAATTAGGTAAGGGTGCTTTACTCCGGATATTTGACCGTACGATGATTACACATCGTGGCATGCGTGAATTTGTTCTTGATACAGCGGAATCACATGACATTCCATATCAATATTTCATTTCTCAAGGTGGAACAGATGCAGGTCGTGTTCATACGGCTGGTGAAGGTGTTCCATCAGCAGTCATTGGTTTATGCTCTAGGTATATTCATACGTCAGCCTCAATTATTCATGTTGATGATTATGCTGCGGCGAAAGAATTGCTCATTAAGCTTGTCAAATCAACTGATCAAAACACAGTAGACCTCATCCGCAAAAATAGTTAATACGTGTCTATTAGTGTTATTTTTACGTTATGGAGGGCTTAGCAACATGAAAATAAGAGCAGGATCAAAAAACAAAGCAAAATTATTAGCCATCCGTACTGGTTTTCCTGAGGCCGACGTAGAAGGCCACTCAGTTCCTTCAAATGTATCAGCGCAACCGATCACTGATGAAGAAACGCTTCAAGGCGCTATTAATCGTGCGACACAGTGTGCAGATAATACTTCTGGTACATACGGGATCGGACTTGAAGGTGGTGTCATGGAGCTTGGCGGACACCTGTATGTTTGTAATTGGGGTGCATTGGTAACACCATCAGGTGATTTATATACAGCTTCAGGGGCGCGAATTAAGCTTCCAAAGGGATTTAAAAGCCTCCTTGATGGTCAAGAAGAACTAGGTCATTTGATGGATGTATATACGAAAAAGGAAGACATTAGGCAAAATGAAGGGGCTATCGGTATTTTTACGAATCAGCTCATGACTAGAAGTGATATGTTTGCTCATGTCGTCATACTTTTACGTGGACAGTTGGAATATAATAGTAAGTTTTAAAACAAAACACAGCGGTGATTCACCGCTGTGTTTTGTTATTCATAAATATAAGCGAGTACGTCCAAGGCTTGGTCAACTGTTTCAACAGTCACATTTGCCTTATTTGATAATTCTTTAAGGGGGTGAATTAACGACTCAGGCCTAATAATAATGGTTGGTTTGTTTAAGGAAATTGCAGCACTCGCATCCATAGCGGTATTCCATTGCTTATACTGTTCTCCGAAGAGTGCAATAACAATATCAGCTTTTTTCATAAGGACCTCAGTACGGAAATTGTTAATGCTGGATGCGGCATCGTCTCGATAGACTTTTCCAGGCTGTTTACCGATAATGTCCTCTCCGATCGCATCTGATTTGTCATGATTTGTTTGTGGTGCTACAAAGTTTAATGGGAGATTTTTTTCTTCAGCCTTTTTCTTTAATTCATCACGCCAATTATCATGTATTTGTCCAGCAAGATATACAGTTAGTTCCATGTTATCCCTCCAAGTATTCAATCTATCTTCATTTTACTGGATAATGTAGTGTCTCGCCAAGCATAGCCCCTTTTACTAATAAAAAAATGTGATGAGTCATGTAAATCAATTTACCTGATAGGCACTTGCAATCTTGAGATATCGTGAAATGCGGTGTTATTTGACTCAGTAAAAAAAATATAAGATGATTAGAGGGGCATTAGTTCCTGTAATAGTAGGCGGTATTCTTGTCAAATAGAAAAAAAATAGTATCATAAAAATAGGGTAAAAAGAACTAGTACGAAAGGGTGGTACCGTTGCGATGTTGGAAAGGTTTATTAATGATCACAGTCGTATGTTTTAGTGTTGTTTTAGTTGGTTGTTCTCAAAGCGAGGAAGATGCGCTTAAGGATGCTGAGAACAATGCAGAGGAAGCGTTCAACAAGGAGAATGCACCTCAGCCGAATTACACTGGTGAAGACTCCTTCGCATTTTATTTGCCAGAGTCACTTAAAGTCGTAGATGAAGATGCAAGCAATGTAATTCTTGAGGATGAAGATCATACATATATTGTGTTCTATAACAATCTTGAAGATCCTACAAGTACTTTGAATTTCGAATCAGCTAAAGATTCTGAAGCAGTAGTGTATCAGTCATTCAAGGATGAGAAAAAGTTTGGCTATATTCGTATTATGTCTAGCGGAGAAGAACAGTATGAGATCCAAATCGGTGTTGGTGGTGCCAAAATTACAACGATGACATCAAAAGAAGACCTTGATGACCAAGCTGACATGCTAATGCGAATTGCGCGCTCAATCGCTATTGAAAAAAAGTGAGTCTTAAAGGACCGTCAAACTAAACATCCAAACAGCTTGGTTGATTCCATAAGGCAACATGGCTATTATAGTGTGGGGAGTTGATAAAAAATGAAAATCATTCAATCAAAGGATGAATTTAAGACATACATTAATAAAGATCAGGTTATTGCATTATTTACGGCCGACTGGTGTCCTGATTGTCGTGTAATCGAGCCAGAGCTGCCTGAAATCGAACAACATTTTCCGAATTACACGTTTATCTCAATTGATCGAGATGCGTTTATTGATGTATGCCAGGATTATGATATATTCGGTATTCCAAGCTTCATTGCGTTCCGTAATGGAGAAGACATAGGGCGTTTTGTGAGTAAAGACCGTAAAACAAAAGAACAAATTATATCCTTTATACAAAGCTTGTCATAGATAAGCCTAGATGGAAGGAGGAATATAATATGACGATGACAAGTGTCAAGCTAAGCCGTATACTTGATGAGCGACTGCAAAACGGAGATGTGCGAACGTCGTTTAATCGTGACAAGGATACGTATCGAATTGAATGGAATCAATCCAAAGAAGGCATAACGATTACGCTTCCAAACGTTATCGCTAAATTTAACCTTAAAGGTGACGAAGCAATTGATGAACTCGTTGATCACGTTCAAGAAGCGATGAGGATTATGAATGAGGACTATGAACTGACAGGGATGGAGAAGCATATTTATCCAGTCATTCGTGCAACATCGTTTCCTGATACAACCCAATCTGGGGTAAAACTTGTCTATAAAGACCACACAGCGGAGACGCGCATTTTTTATGCGCTCGATTTAGGGAAATCATACCGTTTAATAGATGAAGCATTGCTGGAAAAGGAAGGTTGGACGCCAGCACGAATTGATGAGATTGCCGGATTTAATATGCGTTCTTTGCCTGCAGTACCAAAGCATGACCGTGTCGCCGAAAACGACTTTTATTTTATTGCGACGCAGGATGGCTATGATGCGAGTCGCATATTAAATGACGCTTTTTTAGAAGAGATGAAAGCTTCTGCTAAAGGAGAACTAGCAGTTGCAGTTCCACATCAGGATGTCTTGATTATTGCTGATATCCAGAATAACACAGGATATGATATACTGGGACAGATGACGATGAAGTTTTTCGCTGAAGGGCGGATACCGATTACGTCATTGCCATTTATTTATGAGGATCAAACGCTAGAACCGATATTTATACTAGCTAAAAACAAACCTAGAAAGTAAAGGATGATTGTGATTGGACGTATTCTATAATCCTAAAGGCATTGGTGATGTATTAATGATCCCTCTTGAGGAGGGCGATCGATACGATATCATGCATGAAACAGTTGGCGATATTACACGTGTAGTAACTAAAAAGGGCCAGGTGCTCGGCTATAATATATTTAATGCATCTGCTCATTTTAAATTAGAGCAAACTGGACAGATCACTTTGACGAATTCACTTCTTCAACAAATAAAACAGTTGTTCCAACAAAATGGGCTGAAGGATTCCCTTGATTTTGATTTAAGTCCGAAGTTTGTCGTCGGTTTTGTGAAAGATAAAACCCCGCATGAGAATGCTGACAAATTAAGTGTTTGTCAAGTTGATACTGGCGATGAGATGCTCCAAATCGTCTGTGGAGCACCGAATGTTGCAGCAGGTCAGAAGGTTGTCGTTGCAAAGGTAGGTGCTGTTATGCCAGGTGGGATGAAAATCAAAGCAGCTCAATTAAGAGGCGTCCCGTCCTCTGGAATGATCTGTTCACAGAAGGAATTAGGAATGCCAAATGCGCCACAAGAAAAAGGAATTTATGTGCTTGACGATCATTATCAGGTAGGTCAAGTATTCTCATTTTAAAGAAGTAACAACCCGTGTCTTGGACTTGGGTTGTTTTCAATGTTTAGATCTATTTATTTGTAGAAGGTATGTTGGAGTGGTATGATTTCTTGAAAATCATCCATCATAATTACATAAAAGGCTCACATGTGTGACATCCATGTTATGATACATACATTATAAAGATTAAGTAGGAAAAGTTATTAATAACTTGTTTCGTTCAGTTTGTTTGTATATGATGAAAGAAAATCATCGATGATAAGGAGTCGCTCGGATTATGAAAGAAATAGAACAAAAACTTAGCGGGGAAATTTCACGTTTGACAAATAAAACGTTTAAATTTGATAAACGCATTAAAGAAGGCTGGTTTTCAGCTGTTTATTTTCTAAAAACGAAGGAAATTGCCGAAAAAAAGCTACCTAACAATTATATCACGATGCAATTTTTTCAAAAGAGTCATGATGCTGTTTTATGTGGAACAGATGAAGCAATTGCACTTGTCCATACGTTCGCTGACCAGCCAGAAACCCTTGAAATTCATTCGTTAAAAGATGGTGATAAAATTTCACCGTTTGAATCTGTTTTGACTATTTCTGGTGCATATCAGCAGTTTGGCTTCCTTGAGGGTATTATTGACGGGATTTTGGCCAGAAGAACATCTGTTGCAACAAATGTATATAATGTGGTAAAAGCCGCCTCTAGTTCTGGGGAACAAAAACCAATCATTTTCATGGGTGATCGTGATGATCATTATACACAACAAGCAGGAGATGGGTATGCTGCCTTTATTGGAGGATCAACCGCTCAAGCGACTCATGCGATGAACGAATGGTGGGGAAAGCAAGGAATGGGAACAATGCCCCATGCGATGATTCAAATGTTCCGTGGTGATGTTGTCGCTGCTTCTCGCGCATATCATGAAATGTATCCCGAGGATGAATTGGTCGCACTTGTCGACTATAACAATGATGTCATTACGGATTCCTTGAAGGTGGCACACGCATTTGGAGATGCGTTAAAGGGCGTCCGTGTAGACACCTCTCGTACACTTGTGGATAAGTATTTTCTCCGTAATCACCATCTTATGGGGACGTTTGATCCGCGAGGGGTCAATCCTGAACTTATGTTCGCACTCCGAAAAGCACTTGATGAAGCAGGATTTGAACATGTGAAAATTGTTGTCAGTGGTGGCTTCTCCGAAGAACGTATTCGATATTTTGAACAGCGTGGTGTGCCAGTAGATATGTACGGTGTCGGTGGCAGTCTATTGAAAATTAATATTGGCTTCACAGGAGACAATGTGTTACTGAATGGTACACCAGAAGCAAAAGAAGGGCGTCGTTATCGACCGAATCCACGACTAGAACGTGTTAATGATCTAAGCTAGGTTTCAATTAATGAAGAAGCATTTGAATTCAACGATTACATTTTATTTATAACCGGGTTTTGCTATAATAATGAGCATACTCAATTGTGGTATCCTTTGAACAGGATTCGTCCACTTATATATTTGGAGGTTCTTTTTTATGACAACTTACCATTTTATTGGTATAAAAGGCACTGGAATGAGTGCCCTTGCCCATATTTTGCATGATTCAGGTGAACGGGTGCAAGGATCTGATGTGGAAAAGCGTTTCTTTACCCAAACAATGCTTGAACAAAAAAACATACCATTTTTCCCTTTTTCAAAAGATAATATTAAGGACGGCATGACGGTAATCGCCGGTAATGCATTTTCCGATAATCATCCAGAGATAAAGGCAGCTAAGCAGCTCGGGCTTAAATTTTATTGGTATCATGAGTTCCTAGGTGAATGGCTCAAGCAATATACGAGTATTGCTGTTACAGGTGCTCATGGAAAAACATCAACAACAGGCTTACTAGCGCATGTGCTCGGAGAAACGTATCCAATTTCGAGCTTGATCGGAGATGGAACAGGGGAAGGCCATGTCGATAGCAAGTATTTTGTGTTTGAAGCGTGTGAATACCGTCGACACTTTCTTGCCTATGAACCTGATTATGCTGTTATGACGAACATTGATTTCGATCATCCGGATTATTTTAGAAATATAGATGACGTTTTTGATGCATTTCAATCAATGGCCGACCAGGTCAAAAAAGGCATTATTGCTTGCGGAGATGATGAAAAGTTACAGCAGCTAAAAACAAAGGTCCCTGTGATGTATTACGGTTTTGCGGATACGAATGATTTTCAGGCAAAGCATATCAATGCAACGGCAGACGGTACGACATTTGACGTTTTCGTTCGTAATGAATTTTATGATACATTTACAATTCCAATGTATGGTAACCATCATGTGTTAAATGCTTTAGCTGTAATAGCAATCTGTCACTATGAAGGTATGAAAGCAACCGATATTAAAAAATTGAACACATTTCAAGGTGTTAAACGTCGGTTTAGTGAAAGACAGCACGGAGATCAAATGATCATTGATGATTATGCACATCATCCAAAGGAAATTGCTGCTACAATCGAGTCTGCTCGTAAGAAGTATCCTGAGCAGTCTGTTATTGCTGTTTTTCAACCACATACATTCACGCGAACAAAAACATTTTTACAAGAGTTTGCTGATAGCTTAAATGAGGCAGATCATGTTTACTTATGTGATATTTTTAGTTCTGCCCGAGAGGATATTGGTGAGCTGACCATTAAAGATTTGCAGCAGCTCATTCCAGGAAGTCAGCTGTTAGATGTGACGGATGTCCATCATCTTGCCCAACATAAACAGGCGGTGCTCATTTTTATGGGCGCAGGGGATATTCAAAAATTTGAAGAAGCTTATATTTCATCGACCTTAGGTAAGGATATGACCGGTAGCTAGGGCGCCATTTATAAAGAGTCTTGTTTAATGACTGGACTCTTTATGTTTGCCCTGAATCAAACAAATCATATAAAATTTAATAAAGAATCACTGCATTTTCATCGAAATCAGCTTGTGAAAAGTATATAGTAGTGGTAACGGGATGTCTTAAATTGGACGAGTCTCAGTATGAACATTTATGTTTCATGTTAACAGCTTTTGGGTAATACAATTAATAGAGATGTTTGTTCAATTTAACACCCCCTTAAGCAATACTTACAAAAATAGAGGAGATGATGGAGCAGATGGAGGATTTATTGTATATTTCGGCATTAATTGCAGCAGTTGCTTTTGGGGTTCTTGTCGTGTATCTTGCTTTGACGTTGAAAGCTACAACACGAACGATGAACAATGTTGCTAATACACTTGAAGGTCTCGAAAAACAATTACAAGGTATTACATCAGAAACGACTGAACTGCTTGTTAAAACAAATCGCTTGGCAGAAGATATTAACGTTAAAACTGAAAAGCTGAATTCACTTTTTGATGGTATTAAAGGAATAGGAGATACAGTTAAGGAGTTTAATCAAACGTTAAATGAAATATCAACAAATATCTCCAAGAAAGCAACGAAAAACCAGGACAAGGTTTCGCAAGCTGTAAAATGGGGAACAGCAGCAGTGGACTTATGGAAAAAGAGAAAGTAAATATAAATTAATATAGGAGGGAATTATATGGGAGACAATAATAACTTGAATACGAAAGATTTTATGATTGGAACACTCATCGGTGGTATTGTTGGTGCTGCAACTGCATTGCTACTCGCACCTAAATCAGGTCGTGAATTGCGTCAGGATATTAACGAAGGTGCCTCACAGCTTAGAGACCGTGCTGATGAGTGGAAGGACATTGCCTATGTGAAGGGCACAGAGTGGAAAGATAAAGCATACGAAAAAGGATATGAGCTCAAGGACAAAGCGTATGAAACAGGCTCAGATCTAAAGAGCAAGGCCGTTGAAACAACTTCACAAGTAACTCAAAATTTATCAGAAAAGACAAAGGAAGTTACGGGCAAGGTCCAGGAAAAAATGGCTGAAAAGCGTAAAGCTGAGGACGAAGCCATCGATGCTGTTGAAGAAGTCGCATCTGACCTTGAAGAAGCAGCAAAGGAAGTAGAAAAACAACAGTAAAAGAAAGAACAAAAAGCGGGATGGTAGCGCGTTATGAACGATGCTATCATCCCGCTTTTTTTATAGTTCTTTCCTAGTCTGCATCCCATTGGATGGAAAGTTGATCTCCATTCATTATTACATCTGTAAAAGAAGCGGGTTCATCGTTTTTTATAAGTGTGAACCGTCCTTGTTTATGAGTCAGATCGATATTTACATAACGAAATACATCTTGAAAAATAAATGCATCACATTGTAAGTCTGTAATCTTAATATGATCCTGTGACAGTAATTCCGTTTGAACATCAATTGATTGACCGTCTCTCGTCAATTCAATTTTAGGCTGTTGTAATTCAACGGCTTCATCATTGAATGTCACCTTAATCACCTCATGCGAAGAGTGACCTAGCTTGTTTAAAACGTCTTGTACAATCGGTTTTTTGGCTTCTTTAATGACAATTCGATCATTCGCATGGAGCCGATCATCAACGGTTGCGCGTTTTTCATTTAACCATATTTGTGTACCACTCGTTTCCAGCATGACCTGTTTATGATTCGCATAAACGACGATAGGCTCTTTATGGAGGACTGTATCTGATGCATAATGCGCTAAAAATGCGCCAATCGTTCTCGGATAAGTTAGCGTAATATCATCTTTGTCGTTAATGATGTATGAGCCAGGTTGAATCGTTTGATTAACGGTATAGGTCGGTTTAATTGTATATTTTTGGTCTTGAAAATATACATGATACACAGGTGCTTCCTCAATCAGTTCATCAATTGTGGCTGATGCAGGCATTCCGGCTAAACCAGCATCTATTGCTATCTGATCACCACTTTTGATCACGTCGTTAACTGTTGCGTCCTTTCCGTTTAATTGTATCTGTGGCTTCTCGCCATATGTACCGGGCAATGTCATTTGTGAACCATTTAATGTAATCACTTTAGCCATGCCTGGCTTCCCATAATATTTCTGAACATCAATGCCTGCTTGCACGAGACAATCGCCTACCGTCAGTTGTTTCATTTCAAACATGCGGATCACTTCACCGTTAACATAGACAGATACATAATGAACTGGATTTGTTTTACCAGAAATGGCAATCCCAATTGGCGTAACAAAATTAGGACCTGTAGGTAAATCCACATTCATTTGTATGTTTTGAATGGCATCAAGACCACGAACAGCTACACGATTTTCGGGTAGTTGAAGCTTGGTAGCGAGTGTTTGTGTTATGGAGGGTGTCAAACTACCACCTCCAACAAGCATAACAGCTTTTGGGGCTTGGCCATTCAGATGAATGATTTCTTCGGCAATTTTTGATGCGAGCTTCTCTATGCTTGAATGGATGTCTTGATTGAGCATTTCTTCCGTGATTGTTGTTTCAAATCCGAGTATGTCTTTGACGACAGCTTTTCCTTCATTGACGATCGTACGCTTCGTAGCTTCAGCAATTGGGAAGTCGAGTAAATAGGCGTCGCTGATTGCTTCCGTTATTTCATCGCCCGCCATTGGTACCATACCGTATGCTGAGATGGTACCATGGCCAGTTAACGCAATGTCACTTGTGCCGGCGCCAATGTCGACGAGGGCAACATTGAGACGGCGCATCGACGTAGGAATGAGTACATTTATGGCTGCAATTGGTTCAAGGGTCAAATCTTCCATTTCAAGATCTGCTCGCTCTAGGGCTGCGAATAAAGATTCAACAACTATGCGCGGAAGAAAGGTCGCTATGATATCGACCGAGCCGACTTGTCCACGCTGATCAATTAAAGAGCCAATCGGTTCATCATCTAAATAATATTGTAAGACAGAGTAACCAACACAATAGAAATGTCTATTGTCAGATTGATCCATCTTACCAGAAGAAGCAAGTGTGAGCTGTGCTTGATGAACAGCACTTAATTCAAGATGTCTAATCGCATCTTCATCTTTTATCATCTGTTCATTTAGTTCGAGGGCTGCCGTTGAACGCACAGTCTTAAGCGCTCTTCCTGCTGCCGCAACACAAACCTTTTTAAGAGGACCGTGCGTTTGTTCCAATGTTTCTTTAACGTCTTTCATAACGGCTGCAACTTCAACAACATGATGAATTTGACCGTCAAGCATGGATCTGACTTGATGTTCTTTCATGCAATAATCGAGTACTGTATATGAATGATGATGTTTTTCAAGGAGCATTCCGGTTACAGATCTAGTCCCTATGTCGAGTGCAAAGATGCGTTCTGTCATCATACTAAATTCCTTTCCTCAAAATTTGCCAAATGTCGTCACTTCCTACACCTTATTGGTGACAAAGAAAAAATTATTAGATATAATTATGATCAGGAGATTTTGGCGATCATATATTTGTGAACTTTATAACTTGGTGATTAACCAAGTTTTTCTATTAAAAATGTACCATACTTTCCGTGAATAATAAACTTCTTCAGGAGGCGAACAGATACATTGAGTAACCATGAGCTTGATGAATTACGTGATCAAATGGACACTATAAACCATGAATTACTACGTTTAATTAATGAAAGAGGGAAGATTGTCCAACAGGTTGGTGAATTAAAACAAAAGCAGAGTATGCATCGATTTGACCCTGTCCGTGAGCGTTATATGCTGAATGATATTGTGAAACGTAATACAGGACCATTTGAAAGCTCTTCAATTGAACATATTTTTAAAGAAATATTTAAAGCGAGTTTAGAGCTGCTTGAAGACGATCATCAAAAGGCACTTCTCGTTTCTCGAAAGAAACAGCCTGAAAATACAGTTGTCACTGTTAAAGGTTGTGAGCTAGGAAATGGTGATGTTCAGTATGTCATGGGCCCATGCGCTGTTGAAAGCTATGAACAAGTGAGACAGGTTGCGCAAGCTGTTCAGAAAAAGGGTGTAAAGCTGTTGCGAGGGGGCGCCTTTAAACCGAGGACGTCGCCTTATGATTTTCAAGGACTTGGATTTGAAGGCCTTAAAATTTTGAAACAGGTTGCTGATGAATTTGATCTTGCAGTTGTGAGTGAAATTGTCAATCCACACCATATTGAAGAAGCACTTAACTATGTGGATGTGATTCAAATAGGCGCTCGTAATATGCAAAATTTCGAGTTGTTAAAGGCTGCTGGAGACATTAATGTGCCTATTTTATTGAAGCGCGGTCCATCGGCAACAATAGCGGAGTTTCTGAATGCTGCTGAATATATTATCGCTAGAGGTAATGGGAATATCATTCTCTGTGAGCGTGGCATTCGCACGTATGAAACAGCAACACGTAATACACTTGATATATCTGCAGTACCTGTTTTAAAGCGAGAAACACATTTACCTGTTATGGTCGATGTCACGCATTCAACAGGGAGAAGAGATTTGTTGCTCCCTGCTGCAAAGGCGGCGATAGCTATAGGTGCTGATGGCGTAATGGCAGAGGTTCACCCTGATCCGGCAGTTGCCTTGTCCGATTCAGCACAGCAGATGGACTTAGACATGTTTCATTCATTTATGGATGAACTGAGTGATATTGAACGCCGATTAAACAAATGAACATCGTTTTAACACGGATTTTTGTGTGCACGTATGATTCAGAGAAATACGTCGATAATGATAACGATTTAAGGAGGCTATACAAATGAATATAACAATTTATGACGTTGCACGTGAAGCAAATGTGTCAATGGCAACAGTATCTAGAGTGGTGAATGGCAATCCTAATGTGAAGCCAACAACAAGAAAGAAGGTCCTTGCGACAATCGAACGACTTGGCTATAGACCGAATGCCGTTGCACGCGGGCTTGCTAGCAAGAAAACGACAACTGTCGGTGCGATTATTCCGGATATATCAAGCATCTTTTTTGCCGAATTAGCTCGAGGCATCGAAGATATTGCAACGATGTATAAATATAATGTTATTTTAAGCAACTCAGATCAGAATAAAAATAAAGAAATTCACTTGATTAACACGATGCTCGAAAAGCAAGTTGACGGTATTTTGTTTATGGGTGGTAATATTACTGAAGAGCATGTTAACCAGTTTTCGAGTGCAAACGTTCCGATCGTTCTGGCTGCGACACATGATGAATCAGAAACACTGCCATCAGTTAATATTGATTATGAAGCGGCAGCCTTCGAGGCAGTAACATCGTTAATTGAGAACGGACATAAACAGCCAGCAATGATAGCAGGGAATGACGATACGGTTATTAATCGCTTAAAGAAAGAAGGCTATAAACGTGCATTACAAACGGCAGGCATAGAGTTCCATGAAGACTTGCTCGTTAAAGGTGATTATTCCTATGATTCAGGGATGGCATGTGTCGGCCAACTGTTCGAATTATCAAATAAACCGTCTGCAGTTTTTGTAGCTTCAGATGAAATGGCTCTCGGTGTTATTCATGGTGCGCAAGACAGAGGGTACCATGTTCCGAACGACATTGAAATTATTGGCTTTAACAATACAAGATTATCGATGATGGTTCGACCAACGTTGACGACTGTTGTTCAGCCTATGTATGATATCGGTGCAGTCGCAATGCGTTTATTGACAAAGTATATGAATAAAGAAGATGTCACAAATAAAAAAGTAATCCTTCCGCATCGAATTGTAGAAAGAGACTCAACAAGTTCTTAAAACAACCGATATAAATGAAAAGTCAACATTGTATCGGGGAGCGAGAATATGAGAAAAAGAGATATATTGACGCCGATTGGCATAACGCTTGGATTTATCATGATAGTCTTGGCGGTCTTGTCCAAAGGTGGCGGGGAAGGCGTTTCGTCATTTTTAGATTTTGCGTCCATATTCGTCGTCATTGGAGGCTTGATTGCTTCATTATTGATTAGCTTTAAAAAAGATCAAATAAAGCTGACAACGAAAGTCATTAAAGAGGCGTTCCATCAAAATGAACAGGGTCTCCCTGATCTTATTAAATTGTTTATCCGTCTTTCCGAGCGTGCTAGACGCGAAGGCTTGCTGGCATTGGAGAATGAGTTGGATGACGTTGATGATCCCTTTATTAAAAAAGGTGTTTTATTGGCCGTAGATGGAATTGAGCCTGATGTCATAAACGATATTATGACAGCTGAAATTACGGCGATGGAAGAACGTCATTATAAGGGACGGGCCATTATTGAAAAAGCAGGTGAATATGCACCTGCTTGGGGAATGATTGGTACGCTTGTCGGTCTTGTATTAATGCTTAACAGCTTAACAGATCCAACAACACTTGGTCCTAATATGGCGGTTGCGTTGCTAACGACGCTCTATGGAACGGTTTTATCCAACCTCGTATTTATTCCAATGGCGGGTAAACTGGAAAGTAAAACAGAAGAAGAAGTTTTTCTTAAGCAAGTGATTATCGAAGGTGTTATTGGTGTTCAATCAGGCCAAAATCCACGCATATTGGAAGAAAAACTGAGCGCATTCTTATCCGAAGATTCAAAGAAACAAATAGACGACGAAGAGCAGGCATTTGCGGGAGAGAATGTCAATGAGGCGTAGGGGCATAAAAAAGCGACAAAGTTCAGGTGCACCAAAATGGATGGTTACATACTCAGATATGGTCACGCTTATTTTAGTGTTTTTTATTTTGTTATTCTCTATGTCTCAAATTGATTTAGTGAAATTCGAGGCAGTGTCAGAATCGTTTCGTAACCGGATGATTTTCGATTTTTTCCCTTCTCCTGTACCGATGGAGAATCCAACGGAGAATCCTAAGCATATGGAAAGTGGGAAAACGACGAATGAATTTAAAGATCCGACTGATGCAAAAAAGCTATTTGAACAAGGTAATGCGGATGATAGATTAAACGCATTAATGCAGGATGTCGAGGATTATCTTGATGAACATGAATTAAACAACGTGATATCTGCTAGCCGCTCAGAACGTGGTGTTGTCCTTGTTTTGCAGGAGTTAATTTTGTTTAACCCTGGAGAAGCTGTTGTGTTGCCTAGTGGCGAGCCTTTCTTAAATAAAATTGGTGAGCTGTTGAAAAACATTCCAAATGAAGTGAAGGTAGAAGGCCATACTGATACACATCCGATGTCCAGTTTCAGGTATCCTTCAAATTGGGAATTATCAGGTGCACGGGCCAGCAGTGTCATCCGTTATTTAATCAATGAGTATGAATTTGACCAGTCACGTTTTTCATTAGCTGGCTTTGGTGAAACGAGACCACTTGTACCAAATGATACACCAGAAAATATGAAGAAAAATCGCCGTGTTGAAATCGTCATAATGGATGTAAACAATCCGGAATCAAGTATGTAACAACTTTTTATCGATCGCCATTGAAGCATTAGAAAAGGACTTGTTTCGCGGAGTATGGGACAAGTCCTTTTTTTGTACGTGCATCATTAAAAAACTAGATATCTAAAATAAGTCGTATCCAATTGATAATTTAATTGATATCTATTCATTCTATTTGAACAATCACCGTCAAATACCTTCCATATTCCTACAAAAGATTACAAACATAACAAATAAATTCGGATTTGAAATATAATTGTAATGTGATTATGTCTAAAAATGCTGCTGAAAAATGGTATACTAGCTTTATAGATTGAATCTATTAATCATGTTTTTCAAGCATGTTTTTACATATTTGATAACTTACATAATTGGGGGGAATTGGCTTGAAAAAAGTAATTCACTACATATTGATTGCGACGTTAATATTAAGTGTCAATGTGTTTCAGCTTGGCCATTCAAGCGCGGAAACGGTTGATAGTGTGACTGATGAAATCAAAGATCTAGAGAAACAACAAGAAGCGTTAGAAAAAGAAAAGAGCGAGCTGAATAGTGAAAAAGGCAGCACAGAAGACAAGATCGAAGCCAACCTTGACCAGCAAGATGAGGTAAAAAGCGATTTAGATCGCATTGACGAAAAATTATCTACAACCCTCTCAACAATTGAATCAAAGGAAAGTGAAATATCAGGCATTAATCAACAAATAAGTGAATTAGAACAGCGTATTTCGGATCTGCAAGCTGAAGTAGATCAATTAAAAGCTGAGACAGAGCAACTAAAAGAAGAAATTGTAGAACTCAGGGAACAAATTCAAAAACGTGAAAAATTGCTTAAACAGCGTGTTCGATCGATTCAAGAAAACGGTGGAACATTAAAATATCTAGAGGTGTTACTCGGCGCCAAGAGCTTCGGTGACTTTATTAGTCGTGTTACGGCTGTGAATACGATTATGGATCAAGACAAATCGATTATGGATGAATTAAGTGTCGATCGTGAAATATTAAAAGAAAAAAGAGTAGAGGTTGAAAAAAAGAAACAGGATGTTGAACAGAAAAAGGCTGAGGTTGAAGAAAAGCACTCAGAAATTGAGCGTCAAAAGACGAAGCTAGAAGAAGAAAGAAGCAAGCTCGTATCTTTGAAGTCAGATCTTGATAGTCAAATGTCTCAAAGAAGTGCGTTGCTCGGAGAACTTGAACAAGAACAACATTTCCTTGAGGAGTATAAGGTCACATTAGCAGAAGAACAGGAAATGATTGCAAAACAAGCAGAAGCAGTTAAAAAAGCAAAACAAATTGCTCAAGAAAAGCTTGAGAATTTAGGCGATAATGGTGATAGTCCATCTGTTGATCCAGGTGGTGCCATGTTTATCTGGCCAGCAGCAGGAAACCGTTCATCCAACTTTGGTTGGAGAATACACCCTATTTACAATGTTAAAAGATTCCATGCGGGTGTAGATGTCGCAGCGCCAGCAGGTACGCCGATTTATTCGTCAGGAAAAGGGACAGGCGTCGTATCTGTCGCTAAATATCATTGGTCTTACGGTAACCATGTTATGATTGTTAATCAGATTGATGGACAGACATATACTACAAATTATGCGCACATGACTCGGTTTGTTGTTAGTCCAGGACAAACTGTCGAGCAAGGACAGCTCATTGGTTATGTAGGAACTACGGGAAGTTCAACGGGGAATCACTTACACTTTGAAATTCATAAAGGCGGTTATAACGGAGTATCACCAGACCGTACAAACGCCGTCGATCCAGGAATCTATTTACCATAATTGTTAAAGTCAAATGGGGCTGGGACATAACTTAATATTTAACACAAAAGACGAATAATGTTCTACATTAGCTCCGAAAATATACGCAGCCCCAAGGTCGTGAGGTATATTTTCGGAGCTGTCATATTGCTTGGATTTAAATGCTCTTATTTAAATCCCGTTTGATTAATTCTTACTTTTAACACATAACAATACATTAAAATATTGATAGAAAACAGCCATACAAAAAAGACATTCAGTTATGTTACTTCGAACTGAATGTCTTTTTTACATATCGTTCCATGATTGGTCATGGTTTGAAGAATTGATTACCGGATTGTGGATTTAATGTTACAGTATACCAGACCTTATTAGACGATGATGGGTCGTGTACAGGTGTAACGTGTGCCCGTGGAAAACGCTGTTTAATATAACGCATTTCTTCCTCTGACAGCCTCAGCTCTCTTTTCAGTATGTCACCCCTAAATGATTCCGTGAAAAATGAATTTAGCTCACGTGTATCCATTAAAACAACCTCCTTCATCAAAGACATCAGTCGGTATTGAAGTCAGCCACATCGGTAAACAACGCTTCCTAACAAGATTACATACTAGCCCCGTTTAAGGTTACTTACGTATTAAGGATGGACGATTTATTCAATGAACCTTTAACCTGCTTGCCAGATTGAATAATCGATTGTTCTACAAGAATATTCATTGGATCAATACAATATGACTGAGCTACATTAGATAACTGAACCGTTGATAATTCTGTGCATCCTAGAATGATGCAGTTACACTGTTCTCTGTTAATCAGGTCGATAATAATGTCATCTAGCTCTTGACCTTTATAGGTTACATCGCTTTTAATGCGATAAATGATTCCCATAATCTTCTTCTGCAGCTCGGTATCAGGTATAAATGGGATCAAATTGTTGGTTAAGCATGCTCGTTCATAGACACCACTTTCAATCGTCCCATCTGTTGCGAGAATCGCAACTTTACTTCCGCTGCCAAAAGATTGCTCAATAAACATCGTCGTTTCCTGTACCATATGAATAATGTTAATGTGTGTCATTTTTTGCATGTCTTTATAAAAATAATGAGAGGTGTTGCACGGGATAGCAATGTTGGCAACACCAGCTGTTTCTAATAATTCGATATCTGGCTGAATGGCCTGTAAAAATAGCTCGGGCGTTTCATTTAAAATACATTCCGTTCTGTCAGGTAATGTTGCATGATTTAAAATAACGATGTCAATGTGGTCCTGATCTTTCTCAGCGCTCGTATGATTAATGATTTTTTCCATAAAAACAGAGGTTGCTTTAGGGCCCATACCGCCGATGATGCCTAGTTTCTTATTCATGTCTACACCACCAAAAATTAAGATGTTATTTGATTGAATTGTTTCGTTTTAATAGCGTCTAAAATGATTTTTGTCTCATTAAAAGGAATGATCTCTGAACCAATGATTTGAGTAGATTCATGACCTTTTCCAGCTAATACAATAGTGTCTTCATCATTGCTCGTTGTGATGGCGTGACGAATTGCTTCTTCACGGTCTTTTATAGATTTGAATGATGCGTCATGTGCTTTCAGTGCGTCACATATGTCGTTCATAATCAGATCTTGATTATGTGTTTTAGGATTGTCTAACGTCACAACGGCATAATCTGCATATTGCGCTGCAACGTTGCCCATACCTTGTCTCTTTTTTCGACCATTAGGACTATCATCAGCATAAACGCCAAACACGAGTATGAGCTGACCTTTAACATATGGCTTAATTGTCTTTAATGTTTGTTTAAGAGCATCCTCAGTGTGGGCAAAATCAATTAAAACTCTGAAGTCATTTTGTTCAAACACGGTTTCCAACCGCCCTTTAATTCCTGTTACACGATCGAGTCCTTCTCGAATTATATCGAGGGAAATGCCATTTACAAAAGCACACGCAATCGCCGCTAAGCTATTATAAACATATATCTCGCCAGGTAGATGAATCGTAATATCAACCTGACCGATCGGTGTATGAGCGGTATATGTCGTTCCATTTACCGAATACTTAATGTCGGTTGGATAGATATGTGCGTTTTGGTGTATTCCATATGTGACGAGCATCTCACGATCAATTTCATCGGCTAATCTCCGACCATACGGATCATCGACATTAATAATGTTAAAGTCCTCTGCTTGGTTGAATAGCTTGGCCTTTGTTCTGAAATATGTTTCCATGTCACCATGTAGTTCAAGGTGGTCTGGTGTGAGATTCGTAAAAATGGCTGTATTAAAGTGTATATGGTTGACTCTTTGTAAATCAATCGCATGTGAAGAGACTTCCATAATGCAGGAAGTGCTATTTCGTTTAACCATTTGCTTTAAAAGCTTTTGAAGCTTAGGTGCTTCAGGTGTTGTTAAATCTGAATGAATCGGTTCATCATTGATCAAGGTACCCATTGTACCAATTAGGCTCGTCTTCTTATGGGCCGCATCAAAAATGTGTTTTATAAAATGTGTAATGGATGTTTTACCATTCGTCCCGGTAATCCCAATCATATTTAATGCTGTTGAGGGGTGTTCGTGAAAATTAGCGGCTACACGTGCTAATGCCTGTCTCGAATTTTTCACCCTAATGTTCGCTACATTGGGAGGAATCTTAATATCCTTTTCAGCAATAATTGCTGCTGCACCACGCTCAATGGCGTGATTAATGTAAGTATGACCATCTGTCACAAAGCCAGTGATTGCGATAAATAAACTTCCCGGCTCTACATCGCTAGAGCGATAGGCAATCGATGTAATATTCCGGTTAAGGTCTCCTGTTGTGCAGATATGAGCCATGTCTTTGATGACTTTAGAGAGGTGCATGTTGTTTCATCCTTTGTAAATAAGTTATGACCGTCGAGTGACTTTTTTGACGACTTTTCCAGCAAGCTGTTTTGAATATGCAACGGCAGGCTTTGGATCATGAATGTTCCAAATCGCACACGTTTTAGGTCTGAACATAGACTTGACGACAGTTCCAATAGAAAGCTGCTTTGTTTTAATGTAGTCCTTTATAGCCATTAAATCTTCCTGTGCATACCAAAACGCTCGGTTTGTTGTATGTGTGACCGCTTTTGGCTCTAACGGCTGTCCAATAAGCTCCATGTACATAATGTATGGGAAGTTTAAGCCAATATCATGCAGCATATGGTTAAAGTTCGTGATACGCGCATTAATTTCAATGAGATAAAATTCACCTGTCGCTTCATCTTTTTTAAATTCAATCTCAGCAAATCCCTTGTAACCAATACTTTCAAGAAAATTTGCGCCGATTTCGTAAAGCTCTGGAATATGCTTTTGGACCGTATAGACAGACGCACCGAAGTTAATCGGATACTGTCTAAACTTTTGACATGTTGTCCAATGGGTCACTTTAGATGTTTGATCTAAGTATGCATCAAATGTATGCATATGATCGTCAAAGCCTGGAATAATTCTTTGTATGATGACTTCTAAACCTGCCTCTTTTGCTTTGGCAACAGCGTCATTTAATTCATCCATATTATAAACTTTAAACAGTTTGCGTCGGAATGTATTCACAAACGTTGGTGAATCAACAGGCTTGACCAAACATGGAAATTGAATGACTTCTTCAATTTTGTCAGCGAAATGTTCATCATTTAAATAGACGGTTTCAGGAACACGAATGCCTTTTTCGACAGCGAGCTGGTGTAATGTTTCTTTATCCATAACTGTCGTGTAAAGACCTTGCTCCATGTCAGGGAGTAGGTAGTGTTCCTTTAACATATCTAGATGTTGATCAATGATTTCGAGATAAGAGTCGTGACAAGGAATCAAAACAGGCTTAGCATCCTGTTGTTGCGCATAAGAAATTAATGTTTCAATAAAATGTGACGTATCCTCCTTGTAATGCGGTAGGATAAGTTTTTCTGAGCAATATTTAGATTGCGCGCCATACGTGCCTGTGTCTGAATAATCGGCAGCAACTGTATGAATACCTTGTGCTCCGAGACAACGAATGGTACTTAAACCGATATAATAATTATTTCCTAGTACAACAGCTTTATGTTGCATACAAACAACTCCTTGAATTACCATATAATAACGTGCATAAATACCCGCGCATGCGGGAAGATCTCTAACATCATGTTAGGTGATGGCAGATTTGATGTGAGCGCGCACGATGTCTGCCCCAGCATCCATACCTTGACAGCCTGCAAGTAAGACTAAGTCACCGTGTTTTGCTTCTTTAAGTGATGCATGAATGGCATCGGGTAAATCATCAAACAGTGTTACGGTCATACCCGCTTTGGACATCACTTCGAGAAAGGCTTCTTCTTCCTCTTGTGTGACCATATCTCTATCTGTGACATGAGAGATACTTTTGGTTGCGATTATATGATGGATATCGAGCGTTTTAGCCCATTTAACAATTGATTCTGCGTTTTCACGATTAACGACGGGACCGCGCTGTCCACGAATTGCGTAGACCAAATGTAACTGCTCATGGTCCATACGCTGTAATGTTGCCATTGTAATATCAATATTACCTGGATTAGCAAAATGATCGTCCAGTATTTTAATGTCACCATCATGAATAAATTGAAAGCGTCGCTCAACACCTTCAAAGCTTTTGAGCGCTTTTTGAATGACCGGTATCGGAATGCCGAGCAGCAGACCAATCGTAATCGCGACCATCGAATTATACACGGAATGAATGCCAGGAACAGCCATATCAATGTTGAATTCCATAGGTTCGTAAGATAGATATTCATTCACTCTAATGGGTTTAAGAAGCTCAACTGTAAACGATGGGCGTCCTTTTGACATATCCAAATGCTTGCACGTTAAATGACCAATACGCTTATTAACACTGAATGTAATCACATGGGCATTTGTTTGATCGGCTAAAGAAGCAGAGACCTCATCGTCCAAATTTAAAATCGCAAAGGCGTCTTTTTTGGCATGCTTGATGAGTTGAGACTTTGCTGCCACATAATTAGCAAATGAACCGTGTGTATCAATATGCTCACGTCCGATATTATTAAACGTAACGATATCAAAGTCAATATGATCCGTTCTATGCATGTGTTGAGCAGCTGAAGATACTTCCATCGTAACATGTGACACGTGCTTGTCGGACATCCTTTTTAGAAAATACTGTGACTCCAACGACTCTGGTGTTGTGAGTTCAGCTGGGTAAGAGGTATCGCCAATTTTCACATTTACAGTTCCAATTAGTCCTGTTGTAAGCTTGTTAGCTTCTAATATCGCATTGGTCATATATGCAGTCGTCGTTTTACCATTCGTTGCGGTAATGCCAATCATGTTCATACGCTCTGAAGGATTTCCATAATAATATACACTCAATTGAGCAAGGGCAGCACGACTATTTTTGACCTTGTATTGTGGGATGCTAATATCCTTTTGAATCGTTTGAACGATTGCTGCTTTAGCACCGTTAGCGACAGCATTGGATAAATATTGATGACCATCTGTTTTGTATCCGAGAATACACACAAATAAATGCCCAGGCTCAACACGCTGCGAATGATAAGAAATTCCTGTAATTGGCGCTTCGATCGGTTCGTAGCATTCTATAATATCAATTTTATCGAGCAATAATTGAAGATTCATTTAAATGCTCCTTTCAACAAAGAAAAAATGATACGTGATCATCTATGCTTCGGTCTGTGCGTACTTTAATGCATGGCGCAATGTGACTTCATTTTTTTCAATAATATCAGGCGCTCTAGGAATATGAGGCACAATATTTGGCGTGTCATGCCAAGTTGTTGGGAGATCAACTTCTGCTTGATCTTGCCATGTATCAAGCCATCCCTTTGGCAGCAAGCCAGTTTGGACTTGTCCGGTTTTCATGACGCTCCATATTTGCGCCCAAGCACGCGGGACAGTACGCCACATGTCATAGCCGCCCCCACCAGTCGCAATCCATCGACCATCACAATATTCATGAGCGAGTTTATGAGCGAGCAGTGGAATAGCTTCAAACGTCTCCATCGTTGAACATAAATGGGTAAGTGGGTCATAAACATGAGCATCTGCGCCATTTTGAGTCACAATCACGTCTGGTTTAAAAAATTCAATAACATGTCTTAATGCTGTTTCATAACTGTGTATAAACGACCCGTCCTCAGTGAATGCATCAATTGGTATATTAAATGAATACCCATGTCCCATTTTTATGCCACGTTCATTCACATCTCCTGTACCAGGAAATAAATAACGCCCGGTCTCATGGATAGATAGGGTACATACATTAGGATCCTCATAAAAGGCCCACTGCACGCCATCTCCATGATGTGCATCTGTATCAACATACAATACTTTATAATCGTAATGCTCTCTAATATATTTGATAGCAATCGCACCATCATTATAAATACAGAATCCAGATGCTTTATGCTTAAGACCATGATGAAGTCCGCCACCTAAGTTTAATGCATGATCGACTTGCCCGCTTAATACAGCATCAACTGCAGCAAGCGTTCCGCCAACGAGAGAGCTAGCCGCTTCATGCATATGCTGAAAAATGGGGGTGTCTTCAGTATTTAGCCCGTATTGATGTGCGTCATGGTCAGAAAGACTTCCTGTACTTGCTTGTTTAACAGCTTTTATATAACGACGATCGTGAAAAAGTGCCAGCTCATCATCTGTAGCCTGCCTAGGTGTAACAATATCATCTTCATTAAGGATACCCGACGTTTCGAGGAGCTCTTTAGTCAGCTGGACCCGCGTCTGATTGAACGGATGATTAGCATGAAAGTGATACTTTAACATCGTGTCCGAGTATATAAACGCGCTCCGACATGTCATAGCTGTGGCCCCATCTGTTCATTTGGCCAGAGAAGCGTGTAGCCCGCATTCCTTAAATCCTGGATAATGGGAATAGGATTCATGGTCTGAATGCGAAATACAAGAATTTTATAGTTCGGATCATCCTTATATGGATAAATTAATAACGATACGATATTCACATTATGCTGGCCAAATATCTCCGTGACCTCAGGTAAGATTCCAGGTCGATGTGGCACTTTAACTTCAATGTGAGAGCTTTGAACGTGAGTTCCTGTTAATTGAATGAGTGTATAAAGCATGTCCTTCTCTGTAACCATACCTACGAGGCGACCACTTTTTACAACTGGGACACAGGCAAATTCTTGATCGTGAAAAATTCTAGCAATATCTTCAACAAAATCGAGCGGATGAACCGTAACGACAGGGTGGCTCATAATCGTTTCAATAGTCTTTTGCATCGTAATAGAATCTTGACGCTTGTCAAAAATGGATGGACTTGCATCACGAACGTCTCGATCTGAAACGATACCAATGACATGCTTCTGTTCGTCAACGATTGGAATGTGACGAATTCGATGTTCCTGTAACATGCTCAGCGCTTCAGCAATTGAAGCATCAGGTGGTAAAGTCCTGACATTCGTTGTCATAATCTCTTCCACGAGCATTTACAATCCCTCCCTCATAGAACGGTATTGATGACGTGTCAGAAAACGCAGCTGGTCAAATTGTTTTATCGTTGCTTCCTGGACGTTTTTTCCGATACGGACCATCAGACAGTTAGCCGGATGTGAAATAATTTCCGGATCATCAGTTGGTGCAGGTGTAAGCCCGCCCTTAGCCATCATTTTTTCCATCATTTTGCGATAGTCCCAAATGCTTAACCGTGTGCCGTCTAAGTCCCAATGCCAATAATATTCTGTGGATATGACGATATAGTTTTCCATGTATTCATCCATCATGGACACCTCAAGTAGGCCTGAAGCAATTTTAGCGCTTCTGTAAGCTGGGATTACTTCTACAGCCCCGAGCACGATCAGTTCTTCCATATTGAATTCAGACCACCGTTCAAGTGGATCAGCATGTAAGTAGGTTACGTAACCGATGATTGTATCTTCGGTTCTGGCGATTATAATTCGGCCTTCAGGTAAATCAGCGATGCTCTTTAACGCCTCAAATTGCTTTTGCGGAGGTCTAAAAGCTGTGAGCTGTTCATGAAATTCATATTGGTTCAATGTCTTTTCTGAGACCGGCCCTTCTATAACGATGGTGCCGTCGTTTGTTTTTCGTTCGATCGCATGGTGTGTTTTTGTATGATTCATTTTCCCACCACCTAAATCATGATATTGTATCCATTATACAGGAAGATTGCAGTGACGTTTAGTTAAAAGTGAAAAAAGGATAAGAAAAAGACTGCCGCTGTCGGCAGTCTCATTTAATAGTTGGCTGTGCTGGACTAAGGTGTTTGTTCAGTGGTGTTATTTTCTTGGTCAGGTTCACCATTGTTAGTGTTATCTTCACCCTGGTTATTGGAGCCATCCTCACCATTGTCTTCATCTTGATCACCATTTGAATTGTCTTCATCTGAATCATCATTCGAGTCATCATTGTCTTCATCTGGCTGATCTTCTGGCTTGTCAGTCACATCACCAACCGATATTTCATTTGAAGCGGCAGATTCAAGACCAAAGTAGTTGACGGCTTTTATGTGATAAATGCCGTTGCCGTTTCCAACTCGATAAGACGTATCAGTTGTATGACCGATTACTTTGAACGGATCACCTTGTTGATTGGCGCGGTAAATTCGATAACCAATGACATTTTTGCCAGCGGATTTCTTCCATACGAGTTTGGAGCCTGATTTTTTTACGCCTCCAGGAGCTGTCGGTGCCTTACCGTCATTTTTAAGTGTGTCACTCACATGCGTATTCGGTATGCCGATTTTCTTCCAAGCTTCTGGATTAATACGGGAATAAAGTTCGGTTAAGTCATCAAGCTTGTCGTATCCTTTTCGTTTTAAAAACTCTGGATTAAACATGACACCGTCACCTTCGACAAATTCTTTCGGTGTGTTAGGATTTGCGATGACGGCCTGACCATCAACCATGACGTAGCTCCCTTGGATTAAGCTGTCATCCACTTTTTTTGGTGCGTATTTGGCATTAAATAAATCTGATCTAACGAGCCCTACTTTTCTACATAACTCTGATGGTAACATCCCTGAGACTGCACAAACACTTCGTTGCACAAGACCTTCTGGACGTTGAAATCTTTTTTCGGGTAGGACAAGGTCTGGACGGACATCTGCTGCTGCATTGATGAGTGATGCCCAGAGGAGCCCATTTTTTTGATAATATCTTAACGAACATCCTGAGCACTCGAGATCCTGTTGATATTTGTAACCCATCCATGAACCAACTGTTATATTTGGATTACCTCCGACAAACCATAAATCGCCGCGCTTCTGGGATGTCCCAGTTTTTCCAAACCAATCGACATTCGAATGATTTAAATAAGACTTCGCGTAAACCCCTGTGCCCTGTGACATGACGTCACGCATCATATCAACCGCTAAGTAGTTGGTCTGTGGCGAAAATACGGTGTTTTTAACGGGTTCATGTTCATAGACTACTGTTCCATCCTGTGTCGTAATCTTATCAATCATATATGCATCAACAAAGGTGCCATTATTACCGAATGTCGCAAATGCGTTCGTATTTTCTTCAACGGTGATACCTCTTCCCGCAGCACCAATGGATAGCGCCAAATTAGCATATTCATTGTCACCGAGCGTCGTGATGCCCATTGGTCGCAGGTATTGATTTACGATGTTATCATTTGCAAATTGACTAAATAGCCTAATCGTAGCCACGTTGATCGATTGTGTCAGTGCGTGCCGGGCTGATACAAGTCCATTGAAACGTTCATTTACGTTATTAGGTTCCCAGTCCCCCATCTTAAATGGTGCATCTAAAATGGGAGAGCCCGGTTGTGTAAGCCCTTTTTCCATCGCTGCGCCATAGACGAAAGGCTTCATCGTACTCCCGTTTGATCGTGGTGCATTGGTCGCATAATTAATTTGGTTTTCTTGAGTATATCCACGGCCACCAACGAAGGCGATCGTACGGCCAGTGCTGTTCTCGACCATGTAGGCGCCAGTCTCAACACGTTGATCAACATTATTTAATACGTCTCCATTAGGGAACGTGATGTTACCCTTCCAATTGGGTCCATAATGCTCAAAGTTTTTGGCAACTTTTTGTAGGGCATCGTAAACATCTTTATCAATGGTTGAATGAATATTGTAACCATCCATCCGGAGCGCCCGTTTAGCCAATATGTTATATTTCTCTGATAGTTCAGCGTCTTCATTGAGTTCTTCTTTTGTAATACCATCTTCTTTAGCTAAGATGTCTTTAATAATGCCTTCAGCTCGATTTTGTAGCTCAAACGTTAAATAAGGATATTTTTCAAGTGGTGATGTTTTTCGATCTGTAAAATCAGCCGTGATATCATGGGCTAATGCATCCTTATATTCTTTTTCGGTAATGTATGCTTCTTCATACATCCGTTTTAAAACAGACTTCATCCGATTAATGCCAGGCTGTAAACCTTCTTCTGATTTTAAGCCACCGTGATTTTGAAACGGTGTGTAGGCATAAGGGCTTTGTGGAAGACCAGCAAGGAATGCAGCCTGTGGTAATGTCACATCTTTGGCATCAACGCCGAAAATCCCCTGTGCCGCTGTTTGTATCCCTGCAATGTTTCTACCAGAAGCTTCTCTACCGTAAGGGACAATGTTTAAGTAAGCTTCTAGAATTTCGTCCTTATCAAAAAAGTTTTCCAGTCTCATCGCTAGAAGAATTTCTTTTGCTTTTCTTTCGAATGAGACTTCATTTGTGAGAATTTGATTCTTAATTAATTGCTGTGTTAAAGTACTACCGCCTGATTTCGTTGACGCATTTGTCACTTCTTGAACCATTGCACGGACAATCGCTTTTGGCACAATACCATTATGCGTCCAAAAATACTCGTCTTCTGTTGCGATGACGGCATCAATCAAAACAGGTGATACATCGCCTAGCATCACTTCTTCGCGATGTAGATCTGATTGTACATCGCCGAAGTAAATATCATCGGCGAAGTAAAGCTTAGACGTTTCCTCGTAATTATAAATGGCTTGTTCCATACTTGCCTCATCACGAATTGGTTCATCTTTAACAAGTGATGCAAAGTAACCGACACCAACGCCGCCTATAAAAAAGGTACCAATAAAGCCAATAATTAAGAAGAATAGAATGACGTTCCAAGTCACGTCATATGTAATCCGGAATGAGCGTTGGAGTTTTCCAGTGTGCCACAAGTCCAACCATTTTTCTTTATATTTATGATATAATTGTTTTACATCCACACGATAAACCTCCTAAAAGTGCATGTTTCAAAAGGGGAAAGGCCCAACCGTCTATACGGGCGATTAGGACCACCTTCTAAAAAAACATCATTTTATATTATAGCATAATTTTGAAAGTGGGCGTAGACTAATTTTCTATTGCACAAGCTGTTGGAATATGGTACTAATATAGCATTAAGTAAGATCAAAGATGCTAGGTAATGTTTTGAACCAATTAATGCGTGGATGTTGAGCTGCATCAGGTTGACGATTTAGATGAAGGAACAGTCGTATAATAAGTGAGTGTTTGGTCATTTGATTTGTCATCATAAAAGTGTGGTAAGCGAATTTAGCGCGCCCCTTAATCGATTATAAGGGCGGGTTTTTTCATATTAATGATTTAATAATTGGAGTGTGAAGAATGGATATATTGCAGGATCTTGACAAAAGAGGGCTGATCAATCAAACAACAGATTTAGAAGGCTTAAAGAAAAAGCTGGCTACTGAGGAAGTGACATTGTATTGCGGATTTGATCCGACTGGTGACAGCTTACATATTGGTCATTTAGTTCCTTTAACGATGCTCAAGCGTTTTCAGAAAGCAGGCCATAAACCGATTGCACTTGTTGGTGGTGGCACCGGAATGATTGGTGACCCGAGCGGTCGTTCCAGTGAACGTTCATTAAATACGACAGAGGTCGTTAAAGGCTTTAGTGATAAAATTCGTCAGCAAATTGTTCGCTTTCTAGATGTCGACAATAGCAACGAAGAAAATCCTGTTGTTGTTAGAAACAATCACGACTGGTTATCACAAATGACTGTCATTGATTTTTTACGTGATGCGGGTAAACACTTTGGTATTAACTACATGCTGGGAAAAGAGTCCGTATCTGCACGAATTGAACAAGGGATTTCATACACTGAATTCAGCTATATGATTTTACAGTCACTTGATTTCCAAAAGCTTTATGAAGAAGAAAACTGTACATTACAAATCGGTGGCAGTGATCAGTGGGGCAATATTACAGCTGGGATGGAGCTCATTCGCCGGTCACGTGAAGATCAAACAGAAGAGATCAACGTATATGGTCTTACTGTACCGTTAATTACAAAAGCAGATGGCACGAAATTCGGGAAAACAGCTGGTGGCGCTATTTGGCTTGATCCTGTTAAAACGACACCATATGAATTTTACCAGTTTTGGATCAACACTGATGACCGCGATGTTATTAAATTTTTGCAGTATTTTACATTCCTTTCGGATGAGGACATGGAAGCTCTTGAATGGGAAGTGGCTAACCAGCCCGGACAACGCGTCGCTCAAAAGCGCTTAGCTGAAGAAATGACGAGAAGCTTACACGGTCAAGAAGCACTTGATCAAGCGCAAAAGATTACAACAGCTTTGTTCAGTGGTGATTTATCAAGCTTGACAGCTGATGAAATCAAACAAGGCTTCAAGGATGTTCCTGCGAGCGATGTAGAGAAAGCAGATATTGGTCTTGTTGATCTTCTCGTTGAAGCTGGCATTTCATCATCAAAACGGCAAGCTCGCGAGGATATCAATAACGGTGCCATTTACATTAATGGTGAGCGGAATCAAGATGTTTCTCACGTGGTGAGTGGAAGTGACCGTATTGAAGACCAATTTACCATCATAAGACGCGGTAAGAAAAAATACTTTATGATTCAATTTAACTAAACACGAAAAAATCTCGGGTGATGCATCCCGGGATTTTTTTCGTTAAATCAGGTTGATATTAATTTAAAAAATGTTTTCGTAGATTTATTCCATTTAAGATGGGAGTGTGAAGGGGTGCAATGTATTAAACAATTATTACTTAAATGATAGAAGAGACAAAGGGACGACAATATTTAGTATAGAGGCTCATTTACATGGCACAGAAAAACCCTAGAAAGATTTGTATAACAACCTTTCTAGGGTTTAATGATTGCTATTTAAGCAGCAATGTTATTAACGTGAGTAGTGTTCTACAACATTTTAAAGCCTTATATATCAATGCTTTCAGGTTGTTTTAAATTAATTAGCCCCACTTTTAGCCCCACCTAGTAGACTTTCTCTAAACGCATCGACTGCTTTATCCTCTAGTTCCTTAAAGGAATGAGAATAAACATTATAAATCATTTCCACAGTGTTACCTAGACGCTCCGCAATAGTTTTAGGCGGAACCCCTGCGTTAATTAACATGGTTGCATGAGTATGTCTTAAACCATGTGGAGTGATACGTTTGATTTCGATTTCGTGTTTCTTCATTTGAGTGTACAGCCGTTCAAAAAGATAATGTGCTGTGGTCGATCCTATTGGTGAACCACCTTGATGGGAAATGAGCACGTAGTCTTTCTTTTTATTGAGCTTCATGCCGTAAGAAAACTTTGTTTCTACGCACCATTTTTGATAAACTTTTAGTTGATCAACTAATATATCGTCTATAGGAATGGTTCTGTAACTGTTTTTTGTCTTGGGATTTCTGTCGCCGTATCTATCCCTTGTACAATCAACAGTTACAGTTTTTTCATTTAGGTCGATGTTTTCCCACTTCAATCCTAGAGCCTCACCTTTTCTTAATCCGGTATAGGCTAAAATTAAAACAAACGTGTAATTCGTAATGTTGTCATATTGTTTAGCGGCATTTAAAAACACATTTAACTCTTCAGGTGTAAGAAAATTTTTCAATTCCTCATCTTGATCGATCGTGATTTTGTTAAACCTGTTACGTGGAATTATTTCATCCTCAACAGCAGCATTAATCGCAATTTTAAATAGGCGATGGAACAATGTAACCGTATTAGGCTTATATTTTTTCAACAGTTCATTGATATAAACCCTTACATAGGTTGTTTTGTCCAGGTCTTTTAGTTTGTACTGACCTAAAAGGGGCTTCATTTGATACTTTATAGCGTTTTTTCGCTGAAGCCTGGACGTGACTTCCCAGCTGTTGTTGTATGTCTCAAACCATATATCTAACCATTTAGCAACGGTTAATTGATCATTTTCCATCTGTTTAGACTGACCATTTAATGTTGCCGTCTTAACTTCTAACAAAGCCCTTAGAGCTGCCTTTTCTGTTTTAAAACCGCTTTTCTTTTTTTCTTTACGTTTACCTAAACTGTCGTGATACTTATGTCGAAACATCCATAATTTTTCATTGTTTTTATTGAAATAGTAATATACTTCAGGATCTTTTTTTGATTTATACAGTGCCATAGTTATCCTGTCCCTTTCTTTGCGTGAGCAGACGCTTTTAGGGGCTTTTAACTATGCTTGCTGGTTTCGTGTTGATGTGGTCGTTTCAACCGACTACACCAGGCATCACCTCCTTAAAGTTTTCTTCTAGTGTGTATGAGCGAATTGTTCCTAGAAATGGGGTTACTTTTAATAAGGCCGAGCGTTTAGGGAATTCAATCTCACACATGCGCACATGTCTCTACCCCAAAACAGTTTCAATGATCGTAAGAAGCTTTTGTTTTTCCTCTTTTGTAAGCAGCTTGTCCTTATAGAAAGTATCTTTACTACTTGTAAGAATATCGTACAAATTGTACTCGGCACCAAGTCCTAATAAGTTGTGAAAATCCTCTTCTAATTTTGCTTCTTTTTCTTTTGTGAACTCAGTGTCGTATAAATATCCTGCTAGGAACATCAAGTACGTATGATCTATTTCTAGAGCTGAAGCAATCTTGTGTAGTAACTCTGGTTGTGGTATTCCTTTTTTGCCCGTCTCTATTTGCGATAGATAGGGATTTGAGTACCCTATTTTATTTCCTAATTCAGTCAGAGTTAACCCCTTATTGTTTCTTAACTTCTTCAAAATTGCTCCAAACTCTTTTGGATCCATGAAATATCCTCCTCGACTAATATCTACAAAAATTATAACGTACTTGCTATTAGTAAACAACAACAATCCAAGAAAAAATAACTTGCTAAAAGTAAAATATTGGTTTATACTTGCTTTAAGCAAGAAACGACAACAACAAGGAAGGGGGATCAGTGTGAATAATCGTGATGTTAGGAAAGCAATAAAAGACGCTGGAATAACGCAGTGGCAAGTTGCGGATGCATATGGATTGCATGAAGGTAACTTTAGCAGACTTTTACGTAAAGAGTTAAATCTCGAGGAAAAAATTAAAATTTATGAGGCAATTAAGGTTGCTAAAGAAAGATGGGCGGTAGGGCAAACAGTAAATCAGTAAAACGAGGGGGATTAGTATGTCACTTGCACAAATTCACGTTGATGTAGACCAGGAGCAAATCAAAACACATATCAATGATAAATTGGACCAGATATTACATCAAACTCTATTTTTCTGGGATATCAATGAAATGTCAAAACGGACTTGTATGAGTAAATCGTACCTGGAGAATGAAATTCTTCTCGATCCGCGTATGAAGATGCTTGAAAGACGCAAAGAGAAGGGAAAGAGGTTGTGGCCAGTAAATGAAAGCGTGAAAGCAATTAATGAGATTATGAATGATTGGTAAAAAAGAAAAAGGCGTGAGCAGACGCAATAACGAGAGGGGCTTAAACCATGGACCATGCAATAGCAGAGGTAAAAGAGCGCATGCTCTCAACCATTGATTTATGGCAGGGGAGGGTTTCTAAAGAGGAAATAAAACCAGAGATTGTAGCTTATGTAAAAGCCATCAATGAGCTTGAAAAATATTTATATGGCAAGGCGCACACAGATGTAGAAACGGTGCTGTGCTTCTATAAATGAGGTGGTAAAAGTGAAAATCATTAAGATACTTAACAACTATTTTTTCGACAGTGATACAGTCACTATTTCTAGTGCACTTTGGTTCTACGGTGTTGTACTGGTCTTTCTCATTGTTGGTGTAGTATTTATGGTTTTAAATACCGCAATTTAAAAGGGAGCGAACAGGAATGGAAAACAAACGAGGAGGTGTAATTCTGTTGGGACCCTATGACGTTCGTACGATGCTTTTATTATCAAATTTTTCTAACGCAATACTGAACGTCGCACATAGTCTACAAGACGATGAACAATACACTAAGGAGGACGCAAAAAACGATTTATTGGCAATACTGGAATACACAGACAGTGCAGTGATTATTTACGATAGGGAGAGACGTTAAATGGAGAAACAGACAACAAACCTTTTAGCTGAAATGGATGATATTGTAGGCAAGAACATTGTTAATATTGAGGTGCTATCCAATATTGACAGGAAACTGGCACAGCTTGTGTCTGAGATGGATACAGCAATTCACCGTGGGCATGGTCAGGTTTATCTTGAGGAGTATCACCAGGACATAAGCATCTTATCCAAACTGATGTACTTTGTGATGAATGATATGGTCGATGCAAATGAAAGCCTGGAGACGCTGTATGAAGAAGGCGCTCAAATGACGAAATAGGAAGGTAGTGTCGAATGATTAAGGTCGAGATAGATGAGAAAGTAATTGAAAAACTGTACGTTGAACGAATTGAAGATCATATTAAAGAGCTCGATAAAGAATTGATCTTTTGGGACTCAAAGGAATTAAGACGGCGAACAAATCTCTCATGGAACACAATTCAAGATACGTTCTTCTGGCACAAGGATTTTCCAAAGGTAAAGTTAAGCGGAAAATGGTTGTTTCATGCAAAGAAGGCAGAAGATTTTTTGAATAAGTGGTTTGAAGAAAATAGGTCTTAAAAAGGAGAGAGGTAGTTATGTCAGAAAAACGAAAAGAAGCGTTAGGGCTAGTGACTCATGTTGCTAAAGTGGAGAACGCAATAGAACAGATATTTCAACTATTGGATGATGGGGATAAATCCAACAGGGGTATTGCTATGGAACTAGCACTTAAGACTTCTGAAGACCTTGAAGTCATTAAAAGCAAACTAATTGATCTAATAAACCAGGAAAACAAAAAACACTGATGCGGGAACATCAGTGCTAGAATCGGAATACGTGTATCTGAACACTATATCTAAAATTAATTATAGCAGTGTTTCAAAAATTGTACAAATCAAGTAGGGCGTTTTATGAATTGTTCGTCCATTAATAAAAACAACGGGATCCGGCAGCTATATCGCGTGTCGGGTGTGAGGGTCCGCAATTTGCTGACACCTTGCTAAGGTTATGCTTCGAACATAAGAGTCGAAATCGGCCTCCCCATTTAATCAGGAAACACTGACTAAAGGGGAGGCTTTTTATATGAGAAAATTTAAATTTTTAATGGAGGGGTGGGCTTATAATGAGCGAAAATAAAAAAGGCCTTCACCCGGATCAAGGGAAGGCAGGTACGAAGAATCTTGAAATTGTTGATTCTAGTATACCACAGTTTGATGAAATGTTTAACACAGATGTGAAAATAGTAAAACTTAAAGGATTCAGCGACAAAAACAAGACAGGTCAGTATAAAGAAGCGAAAGCTCCAGTAGGATCATGGCAAAAAAAGCCTGGTCTTTCTAGCGAGGAAATCAAGCAATGGATAAATGAAAATGGTTGGATCGGCCTGGTTATCCCTAAAGGGTACGATCTAGTGGACATTGACGATAATAACACGGCAAAAGTTATATTGGAAGGTTTGAAAAAAATTGGATTAAAATTTCACACAGTCAAAACTCCGAACGGATATCACTTCTATTTTAAATCGAGCGGTAAACTCGGAAAACAAAACACTAAATCTTTATCTGTTTGTGGCGCAATGGTTGATTACAGACTGAGTAAAAGAGGATATGTCGTAATTCCATCGCCTAATATAAACGACCGTTCCTGGGAAATAATCGAGAAAAATGACCTCGACACTATGCCCGTGTTCTTTGAAAAGCTCCCTAAGAACTTGGATAAGGAAGAGAATGCTATTTCCCTGCCGATATCGACTGGTAGTAGAAATGACAAAATTCATAAATGGTTAAGTTTCTTACGCGAGGCTAACAAGTGGGAAGCTGATGATATTTGGAGAATAGGTTATTTCATAGCTGAACATTTATGCAGCCCTTCATACATAGAAACTGATGGAGAAGAGGCTCTAAATGAAACAATCAAAAGTGTATTGTCTAAGGATCCGAGCGGAAACGATTACGATAGTAGTACATTGACCATACCGGGGTTAACAACTGACTTAAGTGTGTTAGATAACAGACCAGGCCCTGGAGACACATCACTTCCGTATGGGTGGAAAATAAAAGACGATTCAAAAGCATTGTACAGAACAAGCGGAAAGCTTCCAGAGTTAACATCTCATTCACCGATATTAATTACCGGCACATTTGAGAACTTATCAGATAGAACAATGGGTCTGGTCGTCTCTTATTTAAAAAATAACAAATGGTATACAGTCCACCAAAATAGGGACGTATTCATGACACAAAATAAATTGATCGAACTGTCATCCACTGGATTTCCTGTATCCAGTAACAATGCCCGTAAAATTATTGGTTACCTTGAAGACTATGAAGCTATTAATTCTCAGCAGCTCCCACTGTACAAAGTCAGTGAGCAACAGGGGTTTATAGAAGATGGTTTTCTTATAGGTAATACGTTTATCAATAAACACGGGGTAGAAATAAACCAAATGTCACGAGGATCCGTGACTTTTACAGGTGCGGATAAAGGGGATGCGCAGTTCGTAGAAGGGTTTTCGACAAACGGAAATCTTAATGAATGGATACAAGCGATAGAAAAAATCAAAAAGTATCCTCGAGTGCTAGTAGGTCTTTTTGCATCATTCGCAAGCGTATTGGCCCCTGTTGTAAAATCAAGTCTATTTATCTATGAACTTGCAGGGGAGACATCCAAAGGCAAGACTATTGCGCTTCGAACTTTCGCCAGCGTGTGGGGAAATCCTGATGAAATAGATGGAGGTATCGTAAGAAAGTGGAACACAACACCGGTTAATCTGGAGAGAATGGCGGGAATCGTAAATCACCTTCCCTTGTTCCTGGACGATACAAAAGAAGCGAATGAGCGCTATTTAGCACAGAGTATATATCAGTTAGCAAGCGGTCAGGGTAAGGGGCGAGGCAGTATAAAGGGAACTCAGCGAACAAAGAGCTGGCGAAATGTAATCTTTTCAACGGGTGAACAGAAAATTACCACATTCAGCAAGGACGGAGGTACGGCTGGTCGGACTATTTCAATACTGGGTATGCCGTTCAATGAAGCTAACAAGCAAACTTATAAAACCGTTCATGAACTTGATGCCGCTATTAATGAGAATTACGGTCTTGCAGGTCGTGAGTATATAAAATATTTATTAAAAAATCGGGATATGTGGCCCGAAATGCGAAAGACGTGGATCAAGTATCGGACCTATTTTGCGGATCAAGTTGCTGATATTAATTCTGTGGCAGGACGCCTTGCAGGTTATATGGGGTTAATTGCCCTGGCGGCGGAAGGATTTACAGACGCTTTCCAGGTAGATTGGGAGGTTATGGAGCCACTCGAAGAAGTATGGGAAACGATTGTCAGAGAAAATGTTGAGTCGGACAGGCCATTGGAAGCTATCAGAGATATATTTAGCCACATAAGGGCCAATAGGGCTTACTTTAAAAAAAATCCGAATGACGCGATGTTTGGTACCTGCTGGGGTGAGTGGTTTAGTCAAGATGAGGAGTGGGATGAGGTCAATATGTACCCATCGACGCTTGATCAGGAACTAGAAAAATTGGGTTATGAGCCGAAGGCAATGATAAAAAGTTGGGCTGACAGAGGGTGGCTCAATGTTACGAAAGGTCGTGGTCACAGAAAACAAATTAGAAGAAAAGAAGACCGGGTGGATTTCATCTCATTTAAGAGGGAAGCACTGTCACAATGATTCTGTGACAGTCACAACCCTGTCACGAGGTTATAAGTGAATAGTTGTGACAGAAAAAACCCGTAGTACCAATGAATAGAGTCCATTTGTCACAATGTCACAATGTATTTATTATTTATGGGTTCGTATGAATCGCCTACCACTTAAGTATTTATATTACTTTATATATATATTTTTATACTTCATTATATATGTACTTTTTTAAAGAAGAGTAGTGACATTGTGACAAACCGCTTAAAACCGTTGGTACGACTGGGTTTTAGCGTCACGTAACCACATGTGACAAGTATTATATAGCTTGTGACACAATTACTATAAAGTATCTTAAACCCTTGTAGGACATGAGTTTGTAAGAGAACCAGTCTGTCACACACTACTTGTGACACATTATTTAACTACGTTTTTGGAAGTGATTAACATGGAAAACAACATTCAAATTGAGGGTTACATGTCTAGGAAAGCTATTAGAAAATATTTAGAGCACTATAACGATATTAAAAGAGGAGACTACTCATGGAAAGAAACGACCAGCACCGGTCCTAAAGTATATGATGGAATCTCCGGAGGACAGCTTAATCGAATAATGATTGACCAGGCTATAGAGAAGTTGCCCAAAATAGTTCAGGCATGTTGTCGGGCGCGGTGGATCCACGATCTGCCAGCAAAAGAAACGACAAAGTTATTAAAAATATCCCGTGGCATGTATAACCATCACTGTGCTGCAGCTATCGAACTCATCCATGAACATATAAACGGAAGTACGATCGGCGCAATGAAGCTGTTGCAGGCTATAAAGGATGAGTAACCTACTTCATATATTTTCACATCAAAACTTGACAACGGCGCTGTTTAATGGGAAAATTAAGGTATAATTGAAATACCTGTATTTAGTTTAGGTTTGGCAAAAGTATAAAAAAGGACAAGACGTGGGAAATCACACCTTGTCCTTTTTTTTTATAGGGAGGTGCTACATTGTCATTAGATGCAAGGCATTATAGAGCAATTAATTTCCTGGCCCAGCCGGATCGTGGCGGTTTAACTCTTGAGCAGGTAGCAAAAGAGTGTGGCGTAACTCTGCGTACGATTCACAATTGGAAGAATGATCCTGCGTTCAGCAGAGAACTGAAAAAGACAATTATCCGCTATACCCAGGACGATTTACCAAAGGTTATGAAAGCCATGGTTAAGTCTGCTACTGAAGATCGAAACGCTGCTATGGTTAAGTTGATACTTCAAATGAATGACATGCTTCCTTCAGGATCCGATACTGTAGATGACCGCCTTGGAGGTAAAGCTTCTGTAAATGACATTGAGGATATGCAAAAGCGTATCGAGGAATTCAGAAGTAGGAAAAATAACGTTGTTAAAATGAAGCAATAAGGGTTCAGTGTATTTCACAATATAGAGCATTTCACCCACTGCCACCCTCTCATAGAGACGCGCCCTAATATTTTGAGGGGTATAGGTCTAAACACGTCATACGCTGCTATAGGGTCACACTGTGAAACAATTTATCAGACAACTCGCCAAACCCTTGATACATCAACGTTTTGATTTTCGCTATAATGAACAGTAAACTTACTTTTATGATGTAAAAACGGAAACCGCGTCATATCAACGTTTGAGCGTATTTCTAGTTGACATAATCAGTATTATCGGAAGTCAAATTCAAGCTTTAAAAGGCGAAAAATGAGGGTCTGAAGTCGATACCCCCCCACCCCCGGGGGCTACCATGTTTCACGGGCTACAACTAGTGCATCTGACATCCGAGCATCAAAAAACACTTTGAAAAAATCAACATAATACACGAATTTCGAGAGCCGACTGTAACACTAATGTGAAACGGCTCTTTTTTGCGTTTTACGAGTCAAAATTTAAAATAAAATTTTTTAGAAACGAGGGAAAATAAATGGAACAAACGTTCTATAAAGAGATGGAAGAGTACAAAATACGTGCTTCAAATATCGAGAAACAAATAAAAGACTTGAAACGGGAAAAAGCAAAACTAGAAAAAAGTCTTGTTGAAGCGGGTACGGAATACACAAACATTTTAGCAGATGAAGCAAAGACAGGCGAAAAGGCTGAGAAAGTCAAGCTGAATCAGTTGCAAAAGAAAAAGGAGTCCTTACAAAAGAGCATTGCGCAGTATGACGAGCGTATTTCTTTGATTGAATCGAGTAAAAAAGAGAGTCTCCAGGAACTTATCCCATCTTTACACGATGGGTATAAGCGCGAGTTGGATTTACTGAATAAGAAAATCGAAGTAATGAAAAAGAACATTCTCCCGCAGGCGGCCAAATATTTAAACTATCTAAAATTAGTTGGCGAAGTAAATAAACGTGCGGATCTTCTGCATGAGGATTTTATGCGTGAGGCTAAGAAAGCTACAGATGAACTTGATAATAAGTATAGGTTCGGTCGTAACAAAGTGGACTTAAAGATCTATAATACGCCGAACGAGTCGGAGTGGCAGTATGGGGTGATTATGGGCAGTAGAAATGGAATGAAACACTGGGATGATCAGGATAATGCCCTGCAGAGAGGGACACTTCCTCCACAAGTTGAATTATACAATTTAACAGGTGAAGTTGAACCTGTGGAAACCGAGGCAAGGCGTAAAATCCATAAAGCACAGCAGGAAGAAAGGAAGAAGTCAAAATGGCTAAGGGATTAGAAGCAAAGCAGAACCAACAAGTAAGAAATAACGTTGAAAATCGCTATAGGGCTCACAAGAGAATACTTCAGGATATAAGCAGCGGATTTAAGGAAATTCATGAAGAAAAAGAGAAGGAACCACTGAGACAGTTGGATCCCGACAAAATGAATAGCTTTCAGCTTTTAAGCGAAGGGTTCAAGCGGATGGACGAACAACAAAAAGAGGAGGAAAAATAAATGGTACTACGCATGTTTGAAGGCTCACGTGACGCGTTACTCTCTTATGGAGAATCGAATGTAACCACGAATACTACAAGTGAAGTTATTCATATGCCTGCTGTTAATGAATGTAACATCCTGGTAGAAACTCAGGGCCTCGAGGGGGATGCTGCTCTTTCAATTAAATTTGAGGAATCGGACAACGGTACAGACTTTACAGAAGTCGGCACGTTCCCGGTACATGAAAGCAGATATGGCATTCTGTTCGCAAAACGCAAAAACTACGTACGATACACGCTGCAGGTCAGTGGCACCTCACCTTCTTTGACTGTGGCTATTAAATTTTAAATATAAAACATACGGGCTGCCTTCATAACGAGGGCAGTCCTTTTTTGTTAGGAGGCTAAAAAAGAATGGCTAAATGGTACGACAAACAGGCTATGATCGATCTATTCAAAAGAGCAGTGCCTTTAAAAGAAAACGAAGTCTACCTGGGTAAAAAGAGGGCTGAGATCAGGAAACTATCACCCAGTGATTTTAAACATTTAATGGGTTCGATAGAGTATCTCCCGAGTCTAGTATATCAAGTTGTATCTGCACGCAAAAATAACGATTTATACGTGATTTTTCTGCAAGCCGCGGATATGGCTATGGACGAGATAGTAAATTTGGTTTCCGTCATTACAGATATAGACGAGGATTACATTTATAAAAATGTTGGACTAGACGAGCTTTATGAGTTTTTAAAGCGAATGACTGAATTCAACAACTTTAATTCTATTGTACAAAATGTAAAAAATTTGTATTTACATGAGAAAGAAGGTGCAGAAGATGCCGATAACTGAAAAAGAAATGAATGACAAAGCCTATGCTGCAGGTATTTTAGCGGGTAATGCAGAGCTATTCCTTGAAGGGCGGGTGCCTGGTCAAAGCGGGATGAACAAACTCACAGAAGCGCTAGAAATCGTTGAGCAATACCAAATGACAAACGAGGAAATCGGTATCTATGTACAAGAAGTGGTGCCTGATGCATCCTACCAGGTTCAACGTTTTATTACTCGGATGATGAGAGCAAAAGGTGTGAATAATAATGGCTGATGTAGGAGAAATCAGAGCTCGTTTAGTTTTAAGTAACAAAGACTTTAAAAACAAGATGGACGAGTCACGAAACAAAATGGAAAAATCCCGCATGTCTGCCCAGAAAATGAACGAGGATTTCGGTAAAATACAAAAGATGAGCATGGTAGCTGGCACTGCTATTGCGGGTGTCGTGGGTGCGAGTATTAAAACAGCTGCTGATCTTGAAGCGGGTATGAGTAAAGTAAAGGCTGTGAGCGGTGCTTCAGCTGAGGAAATGAAAGAACTTGAAGCTGTCGCACGTGAGATGGGGAGTACAACTCAGTTTAGCGCAAGTCAAGCAGCTGAGGGGCTGCAATATCTCAGCCTTGCAGGTTTTGAAGTCCAGGAACAAATTGACGCGCTGCCTTCAATCTTAAACGCGGCAGCTGCAGGTAATATCGAGCTGGGACAGTCGGCTGATATTGTTTCTAACATTATGACCGGGTTTGGAATTTCAGCTTCTGAGACTGAGGGCGCTGTTGATGTCCTGGTTAAAACCATGACTACTGCAAACACAGACTTGCCTCAGCTCGGGGACGCCATGAAAATGGTGGCACCTGTTGCAAAATCTGTAGGCTGGTCTATCGAGGATACGGCCGCGGCGATTGCTAAAATGTCAGATGCTGGTATTCAAGGAAGTTCTGCCGGTACAGCATTACGTGCTTCACTTATATCACTTACGGATCCGACAGGAAAAACGAAAAAGGCCATGAAGGACCTTAAAATAGAAGTTAATGACGCAGAAGGCAACATGAAGCCGCTGCCTGAATTAATGGGCCACATTGCCAGTAAAATGGACGGCATGACCGACTCGCAAAAAACAGCTACGGCATCCCAGTTAGTGGGACGTGAAGCCGCTGCAGGATTTATTGCCTTACTGGATGAAGGGGAAGACAGTCTCAAAGATTATTCATCCGAATTGGATAACGCTGGCGGCACAGCCGAAAGAGTCGCTGAAATTCAAAACGATAATCTGAACGGTGCCTTCAAAGAATTTAAGTCTGCCATGGAAGAACTCGGTATTACAATCGGCCAGGAGTTTCTGCCTGTCTTTACTGACATTGTGCGTAAAGGGTCAGACGTTGTAAGGACTGTTTCAGAACTGGACTCTTCTACAATTAAAGCGGGTCTCGCTTTCGCTGGTACGGCGACTGCTGTAGCGCTCACAGCGTCTTCAGTAGGCAAGCTGATCATTGCTATGCGCGGCTTAATGGTCTCACTGGGACCTGCCGGATGGGCTATTGCGGGTGTATCTGTTTTAGCGGGCGTTATGGCGAGCTTAAATGTCGAAATGGAAAGTAACAGGAAAGTAAATCTTGAAACAGCTGACTCACTCGATAAGCAAGCTGACTCACTGGAAGAAACCGTAAATCAGTACGAGCAGCTGCAGAGTAAAAGCAAGCTGACAAAAGATGAATTTGGAAGACTACTGGACATCCAACAGGAACTGAATAAAGAACAGGATCCCGACAAGATAAAAGATCTTAAGGACGAATATGCTGAACTAGCAGATAAAAGCGGTCTCAGCAAAGACGAACTCAAAAAATTAATCGAGGCAAACGATGAAATAATTGATCAAACCCCTAATGTGAAAAAGTCATTTTCAGAGAAGGGACAGGCCATTGTAGATTCTACAGACGCTGTTAGAGATTATATAGGCTCTTTGCGTGATTTGACACTACAGGAGCTTGAGCAGGAAAGATTTAAAGCCATGCAAAATGAGCAAAACATAATTGAAGAAAATATAGAGCTCAGAAAAGACCAGGCTCAGATTGAAAAAGATATGAACTGGGTTATGGAAATGGCCGACCTGGAAGAGCATAAACGAAACGACATTCTGAAAGAGAAATTGAGAGCAAATGCCCAGGAGCGAGCAAAGTCAACAACGACTGAAGAACGCTTGCTCGAATTGAAAGCAGAAGAAGACGTCCTAAACGCTATTATTAAAGATGGGCTTGGCGAGGGTCTGCAGGTTCTACAGGATCAGAAGAAAACGATTGATGAAAAAATTGAAGGCAATAAAAACGAGCTCAAACAAATGGATGCCATTAATGATCGTATGATCGATGTGCTGCTGAAACAAGAAGGTCTTACCGCGGAAAAGGGTAAAAGCCTTGATGTGGTTAAAGAAGAACTTGAAAAACTTCAAAAAGAAAAGAAGCAGCTCGAAAAAAATGCAGGTACCGCAAAAGAGGGTACCGAGGCTTACAGAGAATCGAAAAGGGCCATTGATAACAAAATCAGAAGCCTCGAAGGTGTTTACGACGAAATTACGAGTATCACAGGCAACGCCCATAACATGAACAGCACACTCGGAGCAGGTATTTCGAAAACTGTATCTGTGCTTTATAAGTCGCAGGGACGTGTTCCAGCTGGGTTAAGGCAGACGGGACCTGTTGCTTACCATACAGGCGGAATTGTGGGGCGGGATCCTGCTCCTACTAATAAAAGCATAAGTTTTTTAATTAATAAAGATAGGAGCGAAGCATCATGACACTTGTATTAAATGCGGGTATAGGCGGTCTTTTCGTTATTATGACTTCAGACTTTCGGAGAACTCTTGCAGAACGTCATATAGATTATGAAAAACTGAGTATTAGTAATTACGAAACCGCAGAAAAGACCAAAAGCACAGACGGAAAGCCTAAAGTTTACAGGTTAACTGATAAAGTAATGGCGGCTACCGGTGGAATTGAGTCACCCGGAAAATACGTACTTGATCAGCTAAAGAAGAGGGTTAAAACACACCATGACTTAACAGACTGTAAAGCCATTCTTGAACTTGTTTTATTTAAGTGCAGGGCTGAAAATAAAATATTCCACGTAAATGAGGCTGTATCATTGTTAATGAGCGGTTTCTATAATGACGGCAGCATAGGCTATGCTGGTTTTATATCGGGTGAGGAAGTCGATGTGTTTGAGCAAAAAGCGGCAGCTGATGAATACTTGTATAACATGATAACACCGGATAAGAAATATTTGGAAAACATTCCGGAACTGTTTACTATCCCTGAGATTTTCGATGAAGAAAAGTCTTTTTTGAATAACGTTCATCCGTCGGAGCTCTCAAACAAAATTTTAAAGATGATGACCGAACATCTAAAGAAGATCCACAGCTATATTGCTGGACAGCATACTGTCGATGTATCACCGGGAATGAGTGTACATTTAATTGCTTTTAACAAGGGACGTTATGATTATGACCATGTTTCATATAACCTTATCGAGCCATATAAGCAGTTAGAAAGCATGAAGCAAAAAGTACGGTGAACCACTCAACAACCAACGAAGCCCCTCACTTTTCGAGGGGCTTCTAATGTGTTTATACCCGAAGCATGTTAAATGCTTATATGGGCCTCTAAATGCTTTTTAGATACTTAGTAATTTGTCAGATCCTCTTGTTTCATTTCAACAAATTCCTTAGAATCTAACACTTCTCCACCTAAATGGGCTACAGCATTAGCGATTGCTGTATCAATTTCACCTTCATCATAATTATCAGGTAGTTCAACTTCAAGTTCAATTCTCGCGTACTTCATCTATATTTCCCCCTAATATTATAATCATATGTATTTTAGCACGAGTCGTGGTAATTTGAAATGATCACGGTCACAAGAGGTGCGTTGAATGTAGCTCCTTAAACAAATGTACGGCACTTCTTTTAGTATCTATACTATAGATAGTCCCTTGCTAACGGCATACAATATAATTGTGTTCAGCGTATGCGTGGCAAGGGACTTTAAATTCCTTCTAAACTTCATAGGAGGCATTTCGCCTGGCATGTGTTGCGGAATATATGAATTAATCTAAAACAAACGCTTCTTTATCTACAACGTTTCGTATATCTACAAAGTAAATTTTTTCTGCGTTGTCTTTTCCATCCTCTTGGAAAACAAAATGCGTACCATGCAATTCAACAAGCGTGCCGTTTCTATAAGCATCTTCACCCTCGTCCAGTTCCCAGTATTTTTCGATTACAGTTATTTCGTCTCCAGGTTTATTATCAATCAATGCTGTTATACCATCTTTCATATAGACAAATTTTCTCGCATCCCTGTGGAATAAATAACAGTTCACGCGCTCTAATTGCTTTAGGTGCCTCTTGTTAAGCAGTTTTTCTCTAGTATAAGGCAGGCTCCTCTGCCTAGATCCATCACTCATTCTTATAAGCGGGCGTAAAATGTCCGTATCACGTACGGGAATATCTTCCCCCATAACTGTACATATAAATAATTCGTCACCCTCAAAAGACAAATCCCCGGTAATGTAGTTTGTTTTCTTGTTATTGAGTGTCATTGTTTATTCTCCCTTCGTACCCTCGTTCATTGCAGCGCCTGCTCACTATAAATAATTAGCCCCAAACTAGCCCCAATTTAGCCCCAAAAGTACACATTTAAATACATTCTTTTACAAACCTAAATAAAACAAAAAAGCCTTGAACCCTTGATATAACAAGGATTCTAAGGCTTTAAATGTTGTTAAAAAAATAGCACTCTTATTAACGTGAGTAGAATTCAACGATCAATGCTTCGTTGATTTCAGCTGGAAGCTCTGCGCGTTCTGGTAAACGGTTGAATGTACCTTCGAGTTTGTTTTCGTCGAATGTCATGTATTCAGGTACGAAGTTGTTTACTTCAACAGCTTCTTTCACAATGTCAAGGTTTTGTGAACGTTCACGTAGGCCGATAGCTTGGCCAGGCTTGACGCTGAATGATGGAATATCTACACGCTTACCATCAACAGTGATGTGACCGTGGTTAACGAGCTGACGAGCTTGTCTGCGTGTGCGTGCAAGACCTAGACGGTACACGAGGTTATCCAGACGTGATTCAAGGAGAACCATGAAGTTTTCACCATGAACACCTTGCATTTTGCCTGCTTTGTCAAAAAGTGTACGGAATTGACGTTCGTTCAAGCCATACATGAAACGCAACTTTTGCTTTTCTTGTAGCTGAAGACCATATTCCGAGATCTTTCTGCGTTGGTTAGGGCCATGTTGCCCTGGTGGGTAAGGGCGACGATCAATCTCTTTCCCTGTACCAGTTAATGAAATGCCGAGACGGCGGGACTTTTTCCAAACGGAGCCTGTAAATCTAGCCATTGGATATGTCCTCCTTTATTATTTTATTTGCATAAAATAAAGCGGTATGTGCCAAACGCTGTGCATTTTGTTTTCATGTACCATCGCTCCAGCAGCAAAGAGTTACACGATACACCTCCTAATCAGCCTTATAGATGATTAGCGAGGAACAAAATGACCTCAAACGCCCGTACATTTAAGCTACTTTTTATTTTACACAACTTCTAGTATATAAGCTGGCTTAACATAAGTCAAGAAATGATTGTCTCTTGAAAAATTATTTAGTAACCAGGATTATTTATGGTACATTTTACCTCTAACTATGCTAAAATAACTATACGCACATCATTCAAATAGGCATAAATACCTAATTGGGTTTAATTTTTCTGAAGGTGATATGATGATAAATAAGGACGGGGTACACATTAATATTAAGCAACTATACTTTGATTTAACTTTAGAATTAACCGATAACTTACAAAGAAGTTTTTATGATAAACTTGCAGATGGTTTGCAAAAAATTACAGAAGCATCGAGCTTAGCGATCTATCAATGTGATCCTTGGACATCATGTTATTTTAAGCGCGCAGAAAGCTTTATAGCTGAAGAGACATTTGCAGATCAATTTGTTATGGATGAGAATGAAAGCGCACAATCGGCTATACAGAACATGGTGTCTCCAGAAGAGCGAATTCAAGTCCTTCAAACTGAGGTTGATTGTAATGGGTTAATCATTGCGGCTACTCGTGTTAATGAAGATATCAAGCAAGATACTTGGAACATCGTTGCTCAGGAGACAGAGAAGCTTTTACGTGTCTTTGTATCGCGAAACGAGGCTGAAGACGACAAAAGGAAGCTATCCTTTTTATTCAATTTATCAGCTAAGCTAAATGGTTTATATACGAAGGCGGAAATTTTGCAGGAATTAAAGCATGCTTTAGAGGTAACATACCCTGAATTTTCTTATGAGCTTTTACTGTCGCAGGATTTTGAAGCGGTTGGAATTTTACCAGTTCAATTGATTGCCTATGCCGATGATATGACGAAACGCGTTAGTTCTCAAGCCTTTATGACAGGTGACATTCAAATCGAAAATCGTTGGAATGACAGAACGACTTGTATTTATGCTCCTTTAAGAGGTGATCAAGGTGTATATGGTGTTTTGAAAATTGTCGCCGGTGAAAACATCCATTTTCCAGAGGATGAGCTCAGCTTCGTGTCCCGTTTTTCTAATGTTGTGGGAAAGGCGATTGAGAATGCTTCGCTTTATGAACGGTCAAATCGACTCGTAAACGATTTAAAATGGATGAATGAAGTAACACAACAACTCAATTCGAATCTGGAATTAGAAGATATTGTTACACTTGTACGGGACCGTACGATAGAAGTATCTGAGGCCACACAATTAGGGGTTGTGTTCATTAATGAATCATATGATCAGTCCTTCCAAGTTCGGCCTGGAAGTACGGATTATTTCTTTTCAGAACAAGGCACTGTATTTGTTGAATACATTGTAGAGACGATGTTGCAGGAAAAAGACATCATTTTTACAGGCGATATGGCGAGTCGAACCGATTTAACAGCTTATTGTTCAGTTATGGCGATTCCGATGCTACAAGGCGGTAAGCTTGAAGGTATTATAATTGCAATGCATGAAGCATCCTACCATTTTTCTCTTGATACATTGAAGCTTGTGCAATCATTTATTCAGCATTCGAGTCTCGCTTTTTCCAATGCGCTTTTAAAGGCTGAATTGGAGAAAACAGTGATTACAGATTACTTGACTCAATTGTATACGAGAAGCTATGTAGATGAAAAAGTGATTAGCCATATGGACTCAGGAGAATGTGGTGCGCTCGTATTTTTTGATATTGATAATTTTAAACAGGTTAACGATACGTATGGCCACCATATTGGAGATGAAGTCCTGATCCAAGTGGCGCAAATTATCGAACGTCATTTAACAGGGGAAGAAATTGCGTGTCGATGGGGTGGCGAGGAGATTGCTGTGTACTTGCCAGAATCAGGAATTAAAGAAGGGCTTGAGATTGCAAAATCCATTCGTGAACAAGTTGCTAAAGAATCTGAGCCTACGGTTACATTGTCATGTGGAATCGCTTCTTGGACGCAAAACACACCTGATTCTGCAAGAGCGTTGTTTGCCAGATCTGATCAAGCATTATATCAGGCGAAGCAAACAGGGAAAAACAAAGTCGTTTTAGCAAACCAGCCTTATGATACTTCACATGGATTGGTAACATAGGACACATCAAAAAGATTATAATACAACAAGCCCTGATTATTTCAGGGCTTGTATTAATTCTTCAACAAATGCTTCTATATACCTTTGATCAGTCTCATCAAATCGACCGGTAACAGGACTGTCGATATCAAGGACACCGTATATGTTATCATCTATAATGATTGGAACGACGAGCTCAGATTGTGACGCACTGTCGCATGCGATATGGCCAGGGAATTGGTTCACGTCACTAATTCGTTGGGTTTGGCGATCTTGAACGGCTGTGCCACACACACCTCGCCCAGACGGTATTCTGATACAGGCAGGTAATCCTTGGAATGGTCCGAGAATCAATTGGTCATCCTTCCAGAGATAGAAGCCAACCCAATTAATATGATCCATGCATTGATTTAATAGAGCGGATGCATTGGCAAGAATTGCAATATGATCCGTTTCTCCTTCATTTAAAGCTTTTAATTGCTTGAGTACCAATTGATAATCTTGATCCTTATTTCCTGTGTATTGCATAGCTTTAAACATATATTCATCCACCTTTAAAGACGTATTGACTACTATGTGATAATTAAACGAAACCATAGAAGGAATTTTATCCACTTTTGTCGTAACATACCATTATGAGGAATATGTCGAATGACATGATTCGTTGACAACCATTAGGACATTATTAGGGAATATAAGCCATTTACTTATAAATAAATCGTATACTTCACTGCGTTGTAATTAACTAAAGGGAGTTGAACAAAATTGAAACGCAATTCATCAAAGCTTAAAGTCATCGAGGCTGCTTCTGTGCTTTTTTATCAGAAAGGCTTCAACGGGACTTCTGTACGGGACATTGCAGATTATGCTGACGTCAATGTTTCGTTAATTAGTTATTACTTCCAAAATAAACAAGGTCTCTTAGAATACGCTGTTACCAATTATTATGAATCATACTTGCAAGCGATAGAAGCTTTACATCAAGACGAAAAACTTGATCATCCTGTTGATCAGTTAAAGCAGATCGTATCGACGATTATACAGTATAAACAGACACATCAGCAATTATCATGTCTCATCCATCGTGAGCTGTCACTTGATTCTGTCTTCGTAAGAGAAGTGACAGTCACGTATCTTGCTAAAGAAAATTATTACATACGAGAAGCTTTTTTTAATGTACTTCCTGAGCGGTTAAAAACAAATTATCAACGGCAGTTTCTTTATTTGCAATTCAAAGGCATGCTTGCAGCGCCATATGTATTGCACAATGAATGGAAAAATCAATCAATGGATCAATACTCGGACCAACGATTTGCTGAGCAATATGCCCGAACGATTCACGCATGGATTGATCACTTAACAGACGAGGCAATATAATTTTTCTTGAAAGAAAATAGGTATGTATTTAAGACAAAAAAAGAACTTTGCACGTGAATTAAAGAAAGAAATGAATAAAATAATGTCAAAAACACAATTAAATTGCTTTTTTTTGTTCCAAATCGTTGTGAACATGGTATCATTATAGTAAATCAATAATTTGTTCCGATCTGTAGATATGCATAGGAGCAACCTCTTTAATTTGGGACATGTCTGGGGGTTTCATGATGGAGTTTTATATTGCCATAATACTACTCATTATAGCAATCATTATTTTTGGTTTAATTATGAGAAAGAGAATATATGATGCGGTAGATCGGTTCGAAAGCTGGAAGCTGGATATGATGAATCGTAATATTGCTCATGAGCTGGGCCAAATTAAGCGGCTTAATTTATCCGGAGACACACAAGAAAAATTTGAAACGTGGAAGGGACAATGGGAAGATATTGTCACGAAAGTTCTTCCGGACGTTGAAGAGTATTTATTAGATGCAGAAGAAGCTGCTGATCGGTACCGTTTTCCAACGGCGAAAAAGAATTTACTCAAGATCGAACAAATTCTAGAAACAGCAGAGCAAGACATTGAGTCGATTTTAATGGATCTCAATCATCTGCTTGAATCGGAAAAAATGAGCCGCAAAGATATTGAACAGCTTGAACCTGATATCCGCACATTACGCCAAACGATCTTAAACAATCGCTATCAATTCGGTAAAGCAGATATAAGGTTTGAGGTATTAATTGACGAACTCGAGAAAAGGTTGACCGTCTATCATGAACTTGTTGCTGAAGGCAATTACTTTGATGCCCAAGAACATGTTGAACAGCTTAAAGATGATGTTGATAAGATGCAACAGATGATCGGTGCATTTCCAGATATATATCAAATGTGCAAGCGAAAACTCCCATCAGAACTTGATGACCTTTCTTCCGGTATCAAAGAAATGAAAGATGATGGCTATCGAGTGGAGCACTTTGGGTTCGAAAAAGATATACAACAGATGCACAAACGTCTGCTAGATGGTCTGGATCTATTAGAAAAAGCACAAATAGATGACGTTGAAACGATGATCCCTGAAATTCAAGGACGGATTAAAGAGATGTATGAACGGCTTGAAAAAGAAGCTGTTGCTAGAAATTACGTTGAATCAAAAGTGCCAACTTATGAGCATTTAATTGACGAGCTTGATAAGGATTTCACAGATACGAGAGCAGAAGTTGATGTTTTGAAGCAAGCGTATCATTTTGATGACAGAGATATGGAAAAGTATCTAACACTCGACAAATCAATTCATCAAATGATGCATCAACTAGACACCTTCAAGAATGAATTGAATACGAAGTCACATTCATTTTTGAGAGAAAAGCTAGAAGAAGGCTTGGATCATATCGAGCAACTTAAACAAGACCATCAACAGTTTAAAGATACGATACGAACATTAAGAAAAGATGAACTAGAGGCGAAGTCCAGTATACAAGACATGAAAGAACTTGTTCACACATTGCATCGTAAATTAAATAAAAGTAACTTGCCAGGGGTTCCGACCTTTATGTTTACGATGATGGAAGATGCAATGGACAAAATTAACCGTGTCATAAATGCATTGGACAAACAACCATTGGACATGGCTGAAGTGCAATCGACTCTCGGTGAAGCAAAGGCAATGGTTGATCAAGTGAAAGAGCAGACTACCTTAATCCTAGAACAGGCTTATTTAACCGAGCGTGTCATTCAATATGCAAATAGATATCGTAGTCAAGACCCGACTCTCGCTGCTAAACTCGTCGAGTCAGAGCGATTATTTCGATCTTACGAATATGAGGTCGCACTTGAAAAGGCTGCGACTGCGCTTGAGGAGATTGAACCAGGTGCGTTGAGACGTATCGAGGCAAATGTTGAAGAAGTAGATCTGGTTTACAAATAAACAATTGACAAATTAGGCGCATTTTATTGATGCGAACAAAGACTGACTATCGGATGAATGCCGAAGCCAGTCTTGTTTCTTGTTATGGATTTTTAAGGTATGAACAAATTGAATGTACAAGGGGTTAGACGAAATGATTTATTTAGATAATAGTGCAACGACAAAACCGGACCCGTCCGTTTTAGATAGCTTTTTACAAGCGACAACAGTCTATTTTGGCAACCCATCAAGCGTTCATCAATTAGGTGGAACAGCTGAGAAGTTGCTTCAGCAATCCAAGCAACAGGTTGCACAGCTGTTAAATGTCAAAGAATCTGAAATCATTTTCACTTCAGGAGGAACAGAAAGTAATAATACAGCTATTAAAGGGATTGCTTTACAGCACCAAAATCGTGGTCGACATATTATAACGAGTGCGATTGAACATGCATCTATTATAGAGCCCTGTCAAGCACTTACTGAATTAGGCTTTGAGATTACGTATGTACCTGTGGACGAAGATGGTGTCGTTTCTCCTACAGCCATTCAAGACGCCATTCGAGATGATACAATATTGATTAGTATTATGCATGTCAATAACGAAATTGGTTCAATTCAGCCTATTTCTGATATTGCAGCCATCGCCAATCAACATCCAAAGCTTTTTTTCCATGTTGATGCTGTTCAAGGAATTGGTAAAGTTCCTCTTGATCTTTCTGAGCCTGGAATTGATATGGTGACGATGTCTGGTCATAAAATACATGGTTTAAAAGGAACAGGGTTATTGTATATAAAAGAAGGCACATCTATTTTTCCACTGCTTCATGGTGGACATCAAGAGCAGGGATTGCGTGCTGGAACTGAAAATGTAGCGGGAATTGTTGCGTTTGCTAAAGCACTGAGGTTAGCAATCCAAAAACAGGATATGCATGGACATGAACTAAGTGAGCTGCATAATATGTTACGCCGAAAACTAGAGCATATACCCGATATTCAAATTAACACACCTATACATGCTGCACCGCACATCATGAACATTTCTACACCATGGCACAAGCCTGAAGTTCTCGTGCATATGCTCGCTGAAAAAGGCATTTATATTTCTACTAAATCCGCCTGCACTTCAAAACAGAGCGAGGCAAGTACAGTTTTATTGGCGTGTGGTCACTCCCAATTAAATGCGAAGTCAGCCGTCCGCATTAGCTTGGCATATGATACAACGGAGGAAGACGTGACGACGTTTGTAGACACGTTAACTCAAATCATTAATCAACTACAGAAAGTGATGAAATAATTATGAAATATGATCATATTATGGTTCGTTATAGCGAAATCGCCTTAAAGGGCGGAAATAGAAAGATGTTTCTTTTAAAGCTCCAAGACAATATTAATCGGGCTCTAAAAGAATACGAAGGAATTAAAGTAAAGCGTACACAGGGGCGTGTGTTTATTTTATTGAATGGTCATGCACCTGAGCCTATTATTGAGAAATGTCGCAAGGTGTTCGGTATTCACAGTTTGAGTCCGGCAATGAAGTTAGAAAGCGATTTAGAACAAATTCAAAAGGCAACACTTGAAGCACTTACGAAAGCAACTGACGCCCAAACATTTAAGATTATTGTAAAGCGTATTGATAAAACATTTCCACATCGATCTCAAGAGATGAATCAGCTTCTCGGTTCATATCTTTTGAAAAACACAGAAGGGTATACTGTCGATGTTCATCACCCTGATGTTGCAATCAAAGTGGAAATTCGAAATGAGGCGACATATGTAACGTCTCAGGTTACTCCTGGTGCTAAAGGCTTGCCAGTCGGTACAGCTGGAAAAACACTGTTATTATTATCTGGTGGAATTGATAGTCCTGTAGCAGGCTATTTAGCGATGAAACGCGGTGTTCAGCTAGAAGCAATTCATTTTCATTCACCACCATTTACAAGTGAACGCGCTAAACAAAAAGTGTTGGATTTAGCTGATGTCCTTACAGCTTATGGAACAAAAATTAACATCCATATTGTGCCATTTACAAAAGTTCAACAAACGATCTTCAGAGAAATGCCTGATAGCCATGCGATGACGATTATGCGTCGAATCATGCTTAGAATAAGTGAACGGGTGTGCCGTGACAATGGCATTTTATCCATGACAACAGGTGAAAGTCTCGGGCAGGTTGCAAGTCAGACGATGTATAGCATGCATGCCATTAATGATGTGACAAGCTTTCCGATCTTAAGACCTTTAATCGCGATGGATAAAGAAGACATTATTCATATATCAAGAAAGATCGGTACGTATGATATATCCGTACGTCCTTATGAGGACTGCTGTACAGTGTTTGTTCCGAAATCGCCGAAAACGAAACCACAAAAGGAAAAAATCCAAAAGTATGAAGCGAAGTATGATTTCACAGATTTAATCGACGAAGCTGTAGCAGGCATTGAAACCGTCACAAGAATACCAGGTGTATCATCAACAGATGAATTCGATGGCTTGCTCTAACACAAGCTTGACAATGATATAACATATGTAGCAACAACTACCAGCTATTTTATTGCATGTTATGTCTCATTTCCACACATTCTATGTGTACCAAAGGAGGTGAGACATAATGGCTTACAACAACAATAGTTCAAATCAGCTCGTTGTACCTGGCGCTCAGCAAGCTTTGGATCAAATGAAAACTGAAATCGCACAAGAATTTGGTGTACAGCTTGGCCCTGACAACACGGCACGTGCAAATGGTTCTGTCGGTGGCGAGATTACGAAGCGTCTTGTCCAAACTGCTCAACAGCAGATGGGCGGCGGATCCCAATAAATTAAATAAAACAATTGCAAAAGGAGCTCACCTTAAAGGTGGCTCCTTAATTTAATGAAGTAGATGATTATTGTTCAAGGAATGTCCGCTTGACACGGTCCCAAAAGGAGTTGTTTTTTAATTTCACTGTTTTAATCACTTTGTCCCCGAGTGTGACCTCTATGCTACGAATGTTTCTGATGGAGTATGCTTCGTTGTCCAAGCCAATGACAGGATAATCATTTCCGTCTTGGACGATTTTAATAAGCAGTTTTCGATCTTGATTTAATATAAAGGAAGAGCCAAGCGTCCGGTACGTATTATTGTTTAGAGATGCAAGTTCAGATACTTGAAAACACGGAAGCTTAGGATCTATTACCGCACCACCAGTGGACTTACTATAGCCTGTGCTACCTGTTGGTGTTGAAACAATTAAGCCATCTCCCCGAAATGTTTCAAAATGATGATCATCAATATAGACGTCCATTACAATCGTTTTTATAATGGTTGAACGAATACTTGCCTCATTCAAACATTCATAAGTGTTCTCGCCATTAACACGTACATTAATGACCGGAAACTTCCTTACTTCTTTTTCTGCGTGCTTCATTGTTTCAATCATGTCATCAAAATGATCAATGTTAAAATCGCAATAAAGTCCTGCTTCATCTGAACGGGTTAGCCCTGTATACAGGCAGTCCTGCCTAAAGCCTGTATATCTGACTGCCCGAAGAAATGCACCATCACCGCCAACGCTTACAATGATGTGAGCGTCCTTGTGATCTTCTACAATTGTAAATCCATTTTCTTCAGCCAATGTGAATAAAGGCCTTAGCTGTGCTTCTATTTCATCATCCTTCTTATAGTAAAAATAAATAGACGTCCGTTCATCCATCGTATAAACCTCCATTTATGTTGTGGCATTAACTGATACTATGTACTTCCACTACCCTGAGCTAAAAAGTGAAAAGTGGCTCCTTCAATGAGAGTGCTAAAAAAACGCTCTTTAGGAGAATTTATAAAAATTATGGTTCTTTATATATTTTACCATGATTACAAATGGAATTCAGCAAAACGAATAGAGTAAAATAAACACTTCTCGCACAAAATAAATAAAAGATTATTTAGGGGATGGCGATATGATTTGGATTGTGTCCATTTGCTTAGGTGCTCTCGTTGTAATTTTTCTTGCATCCAGACTTTATATTGATATTAAAGGGGTCTATTCTACAGAGCAACATGATATCGTGATTAAAGCGTATTTTTATAAAGTGTGTCTGTATAAGAAAACGATTATTATGACGAACGACCAACACGTTGACCTTGAACAATTACTAACGGCTTGGCTCAACACACCTCAACTTAAAAATTCATCGCGTATATCCATTGGAAAGATCAATATCATGAAGCGGTCGTTCATTGACATCTTACAAAGGGTACGTTTTAAAAAATGGGACTGGTATACGCAGTTTGGGTTGCGAGAGGCTGACGTGACAGGCTTTGCAGTCGGCGGGATATGGGCTATCAAATATATGATTGTGGGCTACATGAGTCAATTTGCACAATTCTCCAAACACCCTCACATAGCAGTGGTCCCTCAATATGATCGTACATATTTATCAACACAGTTGAATTGCATGTTCTCTATGACCATGGGGCAGATTATGTATAGTGTATACCTGCTGTTGCGCAGGTCATCTACACATACACAATGAAAAGGTAAAAGAAGAAATGGAGGCTATACTTAATGGATACACATCCAATTCAAGGATTAATGACAACTGCCATGGAAAATTTAAAAGATATGATTGAAGTTAACACGATTATTGGAGACCCGGTCAAGTCGCCGGACGGAAGCATTATTATACCTGTGTCAAAGGTTGGCTTTGGTTTTGCTGCAGGCGGTAGCGAATTTCAGCCGACCACTACGAGTCAGTCCAGTCAAGAGCTGCCATTTGGTGGTGGAAGTGGAGGTGGTGTTTCCATCACACCTATTGCTTTTCTCATTGTTAAGGAAAAGGATGTAAAAATGATTCATCTCGATCAGCAAACCCATATTTATGAAAAGCTTCTAGATCTAGCGCCTCAAGCTGCAGTAAAGATTGAACAGATGATCAATCAGTCCCTAGGGGCAGAAAAGACCAAAAATAAGGAAGCAAATAAGGAAGGCTGTCATGAAAAAGACAAAAATAAAGACGAAGAACACTATCATTACGATATTTAACATGTTTATAACCTACTGATGTTAGGGAAAGACATAAAAGAAAGGAATGCGAAAATCACACACTTTTTAAAGGGAGGAATGATGTAATGCCTCGTGTGACATTTAACCATGAACCTATCACACTTGTGGGACAAGAATTAACGGTTGGTGAACAGGCACCGGATTTTCAAGTTGTATCAAATGAACTGAAGGGTGTATCGCTGAATGATTATAAGGGGAAAATTAAGCTTATTGCGACTGTTCCTTCCGTAGATACGGGTGTATGTGCGGAAGAAACGAAGCGTTTTAACGAAGAAGCAAGTAAGCTTGATAACGTCGAAGTATTGACGATTAGCATGGATTTACCTTTCGCACAAGCACGCTGGAAGGCATCAAATGACATTAAACACCTTGACCTCTTGTCAGACCATAAAAGCGGCGATTTCGGTGAAAAATACGGTGTTTTAATCAAAGATTTACGGCTTTTAGCAAGAGCGGTGTTCGTTGTTGGTTCGGATGATAAAATAAGCTATGTAGAATATGTTGATGAGGTGACGAATCACCCTGATTATGAGGCAGCATTACAGGCTGCTAAAACGTCACAATAAAGTCAAATTGGGCCCCCTCCAATTACGGATGGGGCTTTATACTTGAAGTAACGGATTAACTTTTGTACAAGCCGCCTAAACCTTGGTACAATAGAAACGCTTGATATATCGTTGTACGGAGGTCAAAATGTGGAAAAATCAAAAGTAGAACAATTATTTCAATGGTTAGATGATACAACTAATACCCTACATATAGAAGCGCCTTATTTAGATAAGCTGGCGATATGCATGGATACATTGTTACACGGATCACCTGATGACGTGCTCTCTGATGAAGTAAAAGAACAGCTAAGGGCGTCTGTAGCGACGATCAATTCAGACGCATTTAACGCAGAACATATGCGTAAAGCAATTCAACTGGCTGTATTAAAAGGAATGCGAGATTCAACGCAACAACAACATCTTATAACACCAGAGACGATTGCGCTCATCATTGGATATCTCGCTGAGAAGCTTAGTCAAGGTAAGGAACAATTAACATTATTTGATCCTGTTTGCGGTACGGCTAATTTGATAACCGTTGTATTAGATCAATTAAAAGCTGATACAATTGCATATGCCGGAGAAGTTGACCCGACATTGATTAATGTAGCGGTGTTAAATGCAAACCTGCAAAAGCGTGAAATTGAATTTTTCCATCAGGATAGTTTACAACCAATGTTGCTTGATCCTGTAGACATGGTTGTTGCAGATTTACCAGTCGGCTATTATCCGGATGATGTGCGTGCAAAGAACTATGAGTTGAACAGTCAAGAGGGACATGCATATGCACATCATTTATTTATTGAACAAAGCTTGAATTACACAAAGCCAGCTGGGTATTTGATATTCATCGTTCCGGAATTTTTATTTGAGAGTGACCAGGCAGAGCAGCTACAGACGTTTATCCGTGAGCATGCCCATATTGTCGGTATGCTAGGCTTGCCAGAAAGTGCATTCCGAAATAAACATAATCGTAAGAGCATACTCATTTTGCAAAAGAAAGGTGAAGGCACGGAAGCACCGAAACAACCATTGCTCGTACAACTCCCGTCCTTTAAGGAATCAAAAGCAATGGCGAGTATTATGGCACAAATGAATGCATGGTTTCAAGCATACAACGAATAGACGCTGAGGAGTGAACGCTATGGGAAACATTCTTGCAATAAATGCTGGTAGTTCATCACTTAAATTTCAACTCATACGTATGCCGGATGAAACGGTACTAACTAAAGGGTTGATAGAGCGAATTGGTTTAGATGATTCAATATTTACGATTAAAACGGCTGGGGACGAAAAAAAACTCGAAACGACGATCCCGAATCATGAAGCAGCTGTTCGGCATTTACTCGATGGTCTTTTAGATTCAGGTGTCATTCAAGATTTTACAGATATTCATGGCGTTGGCCATCGGATCGTCCATGGTGGAGAATATTTTAGCGATGCTGTGATGATTACCGATGACGTCATTCATAAAATTGAAGATATTTCAGAGCTTGCACCACTGCATAACCCTGCAAATTTAACTGGGATTCATGCATTCCGAAATATCTTACCTAATGTACCTATGGTTGCTGTTTTTGACACAGCATTTCATCAAACAATGCCTGAACAATCGTATTTGTATAGTCTACCTTATGAGTATTATGAAGACTATGGGATTCGAAAATACGGCTTCCATGGCACATCACATAAGTATGTCTCTCATCGTGCAGCTGAAATGCTCGGAATCCCGATTGAGCATCTGCGTCTCATTTCTTGCCATTTAGGAAATGGTGCAAGTGTAGCTGCTATCGAATATGGTCGTTCCATAGATACATCCATGGGCTTTACGCCCCTTGCTGGCGTTACAATGGGAACGCGGTCAGGTAATATCGATCCCGCTTTAATCCCATATATTATGGAGAAAACCGGTAAGACTGCTGAAGAAGTTGTACATGTGTTAAACAAAGAAAGTGGCATATTGGCGCTCTCTGGTTTCTCCAGCGACTTTCGCGATATTGAGGCAGAAGCAGGCAATAACGAACGAGCAGAGCTTGCGCTTAACGTGTTTGCCGGCAAAATTCATAAATATATTGGATCATATGCAGCGCGAATGTCGGGTGTAGATGCCATTATATTCACAGCTGGCGTCGGTGAAAATAGTCAAGTTGTTAGGGAGAAGATTTTAACAGGTCTCGAGTTTATGGGTGTGTATTGGGACCCTAAATTAAATGATGTTCGGGGAAAGGAAACCTATGTCAATCATTCGTATTCACCTGTTAAAGTGCTCATTATCCCTACGAATGAGGAAGTGATGATCGCACGGGAAACAATCGATCTCATTTCCCGGTAGAGGGAGGGGTAATATGTCTGTTGCTGAACATAAAAAAGAACGTCAACCTATAAACTGTTTTATTATTACAGTCAGTGACACACGTACGGCAGACACAGATAAGAGTGGGCAATTGATGGCATGTATGTTAACGGATGCTCAGCATCACGTCGTTCATAAAAAGATTGTCTCTGATGATGTATCAGCAATTCGCCAAACGATGTTCGAGGCATGTCAAACATCGAATGTTGATGTTATATTGTTGAATGGTGGTACGGGCATTGCAGGCCGAGATGTGACCATTGAGGCTGTTAGTCCAATGCTCGATAAAGAAATGCCTGGTTTTGGTGAGATCTTTAGGATGTTAAGCTATCAGGAAGATATCGGGTCAGCTGCGATTTTATCACGAGCCCTTGCTGGAATACGTGGTCATATCCCCATATATGTAACACCAGGATCATCTGGAGCAGTAAAGCTCGCCATGCACAAATTGATTTTACCTGAATTAAACCATGTTGTGAACGAAGCGACGAAAGACAACAAAAGAGATTGACCGGGTATAACCGGGCAATCTCTTTTGTTTTTAAGCGAAGTGATTGAGTTAACGGACGACAAGGACGTCACATGTCGCATAACGTGCGATGCTTTCAGATACGCTTCCTATTAGAAAGCGCTCTACAGCATTCATCCCTGTTGCACCACAAATTATTAAATCTGCATCAAAATCCTTGGCAATGTTTTTAGGTATTTTCACTTTAGGAGAACCGTATTCGACAACTCGAACTAAGTCGTCAACACCAGCTTGTTTAGCGAGTTCGACGTAATCATCTAATAATTCCTTTGCATACTCTTCAGCACGTTCAGTGAGGGTTCTGTCATAGACTTCAATGGTTGCAAAAGCCCGAGAGTCAACAACATGGGCAAGAATGAGCTTGGCGCTGTTGTTCCGTTTAGCAATTTCAAGTGACTTTTTAAACGCCTTTTCTGATGCGTCAGACCCATCAACAGCAACTACGATTCGATCATATTTAAATTCCATCATGCCACATCCCTTCTGATTTCTTTTCTCCCTCACCTCTATTATAACGCTTTCAACCTTAATTGGAAAAGAAAGTCACACAAATTTATCGTCTAATTTGGACACGCTATAATTATGGAGGTGAGATGCAATGGCAGACCGCAAAGATCAGGATAAACAACAAGCCTTTTTCGAGGATAAAGACGGCGTAGCCTCTGTACAAAATCAATTGAATGAAAGTTATCAAAGTGGTGTCGTTGAAGATCAGCTGCACAATAATCGTGGCATCTATACGTTCAACAACCAAAAAAAATAACGTCCACTTATTTTGTTAATGGATAAAAAGAAAACGGGGACAAAAGAGGTTTATTTAAATGAAAAAACGAACAATACCACAGCTCCGTAAATATTGAGCGTTGTTCGTCTTTTGAGTTAAACTTTAAGTTTTGTCCCAGCCTTGCATACTAAGTACTAGGAGTTAGCTGCTCCTGGTACTTTTTTTGTATAGTCATTTATACTGCAAGCAACGCTGTAGATTAGCAACCCAGCCTACAGTACTTATAAGTAACTGGTTTTTAGAGAGTCTAACTACAGCTCTTTGTTTATCTGTTAATTAGTTAGATAACGCAAGACGTTTGATTTCATACAAGGATACTGGACAAGGAGTGTGTGGCTTGAAAGACCTGGGTAATATGTCAATAGAAAAGAAGCACGTATGAAGTTATCATGAAAAATGATTTCTATAAAAATCATAGGACCATTATTTAGGAATGTCTCAGAGCGCCCAAGTAATTAATATATGATGTAGGTTCATTCATTTATGAAATATACGCACATACTGAGTTACCTGAAAAGGAAGGCGGCGACTCCAGCGGGAACAGCACGCGTCCGAAGACCCCGCAGAAAAAGGTAGGAAGGCTAAAGNTAGGACCATTATTTAGGAATGTCTCAGAGCGCCCAAGTAATTAATATATGATGTAGGTTCATTCATTTATGAAATATACGCACATACTGAGTTACCTGAAAAGGAAGGCGGCGACTCCAGCGGGAACAGCACGCGTCCGAAGACCCCGCAGAAAAAGGTAGGAAGGCTAAAGTCGCGACGACAATCGCCACACCTTCATGACCAACATCCTGTTAACCCGAGGCTGAGGCCGTGCCCGCGGAAAGCGTCCGCCTGCAGTGAAAGGTAACGGCGTTATAGCTGAATATATGTTAAAAAATCATTTAGAATATATATTCCTAAAATCAATGCCTAGATATACTATACGAGGAGATAGCTTAATGATTAATTTTAAAAAAATCATAAATTATCAAGCTTATTTGTCATACACAAATTTATAAGGAAGAAATATTCGTTTTTTTCGCAGTTTACTCAATGATTTGCAGGTCCTTAGGGTATTGCGTAAGCACTTCAGCACCATCATTGGTCATATAAATCATGTCTTCAATTCTGACACCTGCCAAGTCTGATACATAAATACCGGGTTCAATCGTGTAACACATCCCGCTCTCTAAAGGAAGTGTATTGTCACTATGCATGGATGGCCCTTCATGAGTTTGAATGCCAATTCCATGCCCAATTCGGTGTGGGAAGTGTTCTCCAAACCCTTCTGCAGCAATGTGTGTTCTTGCAACACTGTCAATCTCACCAACAGGCGTACCAATCATTGAATGATCGATCGCTTTTTGTTGCGCCACCAAGACAGTATTATAAATCTTCTGTTGCTGTTCATTAATCGATTGATATGCGACCGTTCTTGAAATATCTGAACAATAGCCTTTATGAATGACGCCTAAATCGAATAAAACCAAGTCTCCAGCTTTAAGCTGTCTTGTTCCTGGCGTTCCATGTGGTGAAGCTGCTTTTTCTCCGAATAACACCATCGTGGAGAATGACATGGCTTCAACACCACGTTGCTTTAATCCGAACTCAATTGCAGCAATGACCTCCAGTTCTGAAACACCTTCTTTTAAAGCTGCTACGCCAAGCTCAACACCATAGTCAGCTAATTGTGCAGCTTCTTTTAAATGGTTGTATTCATCCGTCTGTTTAATGCGTCTTGCTCCGGAGAGCATACCTTGTGCATCCACAGTATTAATATTCGGCATAATACGGGATACTTCATAATATCGTTCTAACGTTAAGTGGTCATATTCTAGACCGATTGTTTTTGGCTGCTCAGTGAAAGTGTTTAACTGGTCAAGAAGGAGGTCCCAAGGATTCTCGTGATCATGATAGGCAATGATGTTATGAGACCAGCCAGCTTTTTGCGCATCCTGTGCTTCCATGCTAGGTACAATTAAGATCGGTTCATGGACAAGGTCAGCAAATAATGCAATGACCCGCTCATGGGGATCAGAATCATACCCACTTAAATAAAAAACGTTCGCTTGTGATGTCACAAGGACACTATCCATGTTTTGTTGCATCATATCTTTTAGTAAATGGTTCAATTGGTCTGTCATATGTGTGGCACCTCTTTGGAAAAATGTATTGATCCCATTATAACAAAAATGTTTATCAATGATAGATGTGAAACCTTTTTGTTAAAAGAATCGTACGTCTATTAACTGATGAAAGAGGGAATCATCCAAATATATAAGGAGGGCTTGACCATGTTTAAATTTTTCAAACGTATGAAAACAGTTGTTGGTGCCGAAATGAATGCGATGCTGGATAAAGCAGAGGACCCTGTTAAAATGCTTGATCAATTTATGAGGGATATGGCTGAGGACATTCGAGAAGCAGAAGCCGCGATTGCCAAACAGATGGCACATGAAAAGGTGTTGAAGCGTAAAGCAGATGATGCCGAAGCGATGAGTTTGAAACGCCAAAAACAAGCTGAGCAAGCTGTTCAAGCAGGAGATGATGACCTAGCCCGTCGAGCACTACAGAACAAGCAAGACCATGCGAAACAACGAGATGTATTAAATGAAACGTGGTTAAAAGCAAAAGAGGATACAGACACATTAAAAAAGCAGCTCGATGAAATGAAGCGCGAATACGAGCATATGAAATTGAAGAAAGATGCGCTAAAGGCACGTGCACAGTCTGCTAAAACACGGACAAAAATGAATCAAACAATGTCATCAATCGGTGGTGACGAGTCACGGCTTGGGTTTGAGCGGATGGAAGAGAAGGTGCTTCAATTTGAAGCAGAAGCGGAAATGAGTGAAGATTTAACAGAACAAGCATATACATTGGATGATGAATTTGCCAAGTTAGAAGACACTGTTGAAAAAGAGCTTGACCAGCTTAAAAAGCAAATAAATACTGAAGATACAGCTGATCAAGGCTGATTACCTGCAGGGCCTTACGTTTCAATTTGGGACAGTCTTTTTTGGATAAAGGCTGTCCTTTTGTTATGATGAATGGAGTAGATATACAGAATGAATTCAAAAAGGGAGCTGGTAGTGAAATGAAATTGTCTTACCATGGCCATTCAGTTGTCAAAGTCGTAACGAACGATCATGTGATTTTAATTGACCCGTTCATAACAGGTAATCCATTGTGTGATTTAGACCCCGATTTGGTCAAAGCCGATGTCATTTTATTAACGCACGGTCATAATGATCATGTTGGCGATACAGTGGAAATTGCCAAACGGAATGATGCGTTGGTTGTGGCGACAAATGAGCTCGCTGTTTATCTTGGTCAAAAAGGATTAAAAACACATGGTATGAATATTGGTGGTGCCTATAACTTTGACTTTGGACGTGTCAAGCTGACGAAGGCTTTTCACAGTTCTTCCTATGAAGAGCCAGATGGTACAATCGTGTATACGGGAATGCCGACAGGGATCTTATTAACAATTGAGGGCAAAACCATTTATCACGTTGGCGACACGAACCTCTTCTCGGATCTTAAGCTTATCGGTGATATGAATGATATCGACGTCGCATTTATACCGATTGGTGATAATTTTACGATGGGACCAGAAGATGCGGTCGTAGCTGCTGATTGGATTCAAGCACGTACAGTTGTGCCAGTTCATTACAATACTTTTCCAGTGATTGAACAAGATCCAGATGCTTTTGCCAAGAGCGTGAAAACAGGGAATGGCAAGGTGCTACAGGTCGGAGAGGTTTTTGATATATAGCTCATCATTGACGAACGCATAAATGAGGCAACCAGCCTCATTTATGCGTTCGTTTTTGGTTGGATGTTTTCGTGCATGTGGCTTGAAATAGCTTATAATGAGCGTTTGATTATCGGATTGTTAGCATATCAAATATCTAATCACAACACTAAACACTATTTCCAAACAAAGGTAAATCAGTACGCCTATTTTAGAAATGTGTGTATGACGCTTTAAATGAGTAATTCAAAATACCAATTTGCCAGGTTTTCACCAAAAAAGTAAGTCAACAGTGTTCCGATAACGATATACGGGCCAAACGGAATTTGCTGTTTACGTCCAATCACTTCTGTCATTAAAAGAATGATACCGATCAAGGCACCGATAATGGTCGATAGAAAAAAAGCGAGAAGTGTTTGCTTAAATCCAAGAACAATACCAATTACTCCGAATAACTTCATATCTCCAGCCCCCATCCCACCTTTACTTATGAGAATAATTAGGGCAAGGAGAATCATCGCTCCTAACGCTCCAGCAATAGATGACCACCACGGTGTTAACGGGTTAATCAACCGCATTAAAATGAAGAGCGGAAAGAAAAACAGTAAAAGACGGTTCGGTATGATCATATATGTTAAGTCCGATACCAAGATGATCATAAGCAGAGCGATAAGCAGAAGCGCTGTCATCAATTCAGTCTCTAATCCAATTGCACGTACACTAAATGCAAATAATAGACCTGTTGAAAGCTCTACAATAGGATAGAGAGGTGCTATATTCTTGTGGCAATAGCGACATTTCTGTCGTTGTATGATGTATGAAATGAGTGGAATAAGGTCATACCATTTTAACGGATGGGTACAATGTGGGCATTCTGAACGACCATGAACAAATGACTGCTTGATTGGAAGCCTCAAGCCAACCACATTCAAAAAAGATCCCACAATTATTCCGAATAGAAAGAAACTACTTATTAACAGCGTATTCATCTATATGCTCCTTCACCTTCATAAATATTTACATATATTGTCATTTAATTTGGAAAATTGGTCAAGTGAAATGACCGGCATGTTTATGATTTAGAAAAAGGCAAAGGTGTCCGGTCTTACAATTGAACGCATGAACAGTGTCCAAGCTACATATGCTATAAAAAGGAGTGAGCTTGAATGCGACATTATGCGATTCTAAAGCTTTTATTAGCAGCTTTTTTTCTTTATTTTGCCTGGCCGGTCATTCCCGAGGCTATACTTGGAATTGAGCGGATGTTTTGGATGGGATGGTTAATCTTTTTTTTACTCGTAGTTGGTGCAAACTTAGCGACGATGCTGCAAATAACAGAACCACCAATCATGGAACAGAATCGTCAATTAGAACGTGAAACACTTAATGATTGAGCCTGTCACCGACTAGCTGTTATAATAAAATAAATGAAACAGTGTAAAACAGTTGAAGGTCGGTGACACGCGTTGACGAAGCATGAACAAATCATTCGGTATATAGAATCATTAGACATCGGACACAAAATATCAGTTAGACTCATTGCAAAGCATTTAGATGTGAGTGAAGGAACAGCTTATAGAGCGATTAAAGAAGCTGAAAACCAAGGCCTCGTTAGCACAATTGAAAGAGTAGGGACTATTAGAATTGAACAAAAAAAACGGGAAAATATCGAAAACCTAACATTTGCTGAAGTGATTAACGTTGTTGACGGTCAAGTTTTAGGCGGAGCAGCTGGACTGCATAAGACTTTAAATAAATTTTTAATTGGTGCTATGCAAGTGAAAGCCATTAAACGCTATATTGAAGCTGATTCTTTGCTGATCGTCGGGGATAGAACTGAGGCTCAAGAGCTTGCGCTTGAAGAAGGCGCTGCGGTGTTAATTACAGGAGGATTTGATACGACAGCGCGCATTAAACAGTTAGCAGATGAAAAAGCATTACCGATTATGTCAACGAGCTACGATACGTTTACAGTCGCAGCCATGATTAATCGCGCTATTTATGATCAGTTAATCAAGAAAGAAATTGTTTGTGTGAGCGATATTTATACGCCTGTGGAAAAAGCGGCTTACTTAACCGTAATGGATACTGTTGATGGCTGGTATGCTTTAAATGAACAGACCCGGCATACACGATTCCCTGTCGTCGATAAAACCCTTCGAGTGAAAGGTATGGTTACATACAAAGACATCATGGGGAAACAGGAACATGTGAAGCTAGATAAAATAATGGTGAAAAATCCGATTGTTGTTCATCCAAAAACATCACTCGCTTATGCCGCGCATATTATGGTTTGGGAAGGAATTGAAGTCGTTCCTGTTGTGGATAAAGGCTATCTTTTAGAAGGCGTCGTTTCCCGACGAGACGTCCTTAAAGCATTGCAGCAAATTCAACGTCAGCCGCAAATTGGGGAGAAAATGGAGGATATCGTCGCGTCACATATGGATATGGTGACCGAGGAGCGGGGTCAAACGGCATTTAAAATGACGGTTATTCCACAGATGACGAATCAGCTCGGTACATTAGCAGATGGTGTGTTTACATCCATTATGAACCAAGCCTGTCGAAAAATGTTACAACATGAAAAGAGAGCCGATATATCGATTGAGAATATGACAATCTACTTCATCCAGCCTGTTCCAATTGATAGTCAAATCATCATCAAACCAAAAATCATGGAGATCGGTCGAATGTATGCTAAATTGGACGTTGACATGTATTGTAATAAACAGCTTGTCGGAAAAGGCATGCTAATGGGGCAAGTTATCGTGCGTTAAGGCTTACAAGCAGACCGGCAATCTTAAATGAATAATCAAAACCACCAGTGTGAACTGGTGGTTTGCTCTGCGGCTGTAAGCCTTTGTTGCCGGCCTCGGCCTTAAAGGCCCACTGAATGGGTTTCCCTTTTGCACCACACTCACTCACTGATTCTAAAGAATCTCTTACTTATTCTTTTTATTCTTCTCTCCAGTGAAAGGATCAAACTCTTCAAATAAAGTTAATTGATCGCTTATGTAGTCTTCTTTAAGCTGATTCCTAATGTATTCTTGAATTTGATTTTTGTTTCTGCCCACTGTATCTACAAAGTAGCCTCTACACCAGAATTTCCGATTACCATATCTATACTTTAAATTGGCGTGACGATCAAAAATCATTAAACTACTTTTTCCCTTTAGATATCCCATGAACTGAGATACACTTAGTTTTGGCGGAATACTTACTAACATATGAATGTGATCTTTGCATGCATTTGCCTCGTGTATCTCAACGCCTTTCCTTTCACAAAGATCTCTTACGATTTCACCAATACTTTTTTTATATTTTCCATAGATAATTTGCCGTCTATATTTTGGAGCAAAAACTATATGATACTTACATCTCCACTGTGTATGTGCTAAACTATTCTTGTCCTGCATTGGACATGCCTCCTTCTTTGATGAGATTTGGTGGTCGGGAAACCAACCTTATCTTATCATGAAGTGAGGCTTTTTTTGTCCCCACGCTGGAAGCTCTATGGAACCCCCGGCATAGCCAGGGGTTTTCAAAGACCATAAAAAGGGCTGCCTTCCTAGCGGACGGACAGCCCAGCTTCTAATGCTCAGTATTTAGCTTCTTCCATTCGTTTCTGTAGTGTTTCGTCTCTTTTAAGCCACGAATGAGCTGCATACCGCCAAGGATGACAAAAACAATTGAAATAAATAGCGTCACCTTGTCTTGAAACAGCCAATAAGAATTCACCCCGAAAAACAACACAAAGCTACCAAGACAAATGCGTGATTTACTGTTAAAGTAAGCTTGGGTAAGTCGGTCCTTTGTTCGGAGAATGGCAACTTTATAATATACATATAAAACGATAGACAGTATAATAATAATTGGGAAAATAACATCCATATTCAATCGACTCCTATTTTTGGTGAACGTGTTCTTAAACAAGTTTACCCTGTTTGTTATATGATTGAAAGGAAAAACATCTGATGGTAAAAGTAAGGGGATGCAGAATGACGATAGAACACATAATTCAAGCGATTAAAACTTACGATACGATTATTATACATCGACACGTGCGGCCAGATCCTGATGCGATTGGTTCACAAGCTGCTCTCAAGACGATTATTCAACACACCTTTCCTGAAAAGCATGTGTACATGACAGGCGAAATGACCCCATCATTAAGCTTCCTTGCTGATATGGATGACATTCCTGATGACACATATGCTGGTGCGCTTGTGATCGTTTGTGATACGGCTAATACAGCAAGAATTTCTGATGAACGCTTCCATAAGGGAGATATGCTTATAAAAATTGATCATCATCCAAATGTTGACGATTATGGGGATATTGCTTGGATTGATACAGATGCAAGCTCAACATCTGAAATGATTTATGAGTTATTTTTACACGGTAAGGCTGCCGGGCTGCAATTCAGTAGTGAGGCAGCGCGCCTTATATACGCAGGCATTGTTGGCGATACTGGTCGTTTTTTATTTCCAAGCACGACGACGAAAACGTTTCGCTATGCAGCAGAGCTTGTTGCTTGGAATTTTGACCGTACAGCTCTTTACGATGCCATGTATAAGACCCAACATAACATTGCACGTCTACGGGGTTACATTTTACAGCAATACTCGATATCACCAGCTGGCATGAGCTCAGTGAAGCTTACGAAAGAACTGTTACAGAAATTTGATGTTGATCCGATAGACACCGGACAATTTGTAGGAGTACTTGGTGATGTTGAAGGTATTAAAGCATGGGTGTTCTTTATTGAAGAAGACGATATTATTCGTGTGAGATTGCGTTCGAAAGGGCCTGTCGTTAATGACATTGCTGCTCAATTTAATGGCGGTGGTCATCCATTAGCTGCAGGTGCATCAGTTGACTCCTGGTCAGAGGCTGAACATGTGGTCGCAGAGCTAGAGGCAGCATGTGAGGCGTATATGGTTAAATAAAAGAAAAGCCGATTTCCGTTAGATTAAGGAAATCGGCTTTTTAATACAGTCACTTATTTTTAACCGCTTTGCTTTTCAGGAATTGGAATGAACCAACATCCTGAAGCTGTATGATCATAATGGACGCTAAGTTGATGTTTGGAAATGCCTCTTTTAATGAGTCGAATCATTTCTTGTGATTCTGCATACACAGATTGCCCGCGCTTTAGTTGGGTAATTTTCGAATCGCGCATTAATCGCTCATTCATAATCAATTGTATCAGCTCCCATCAATGTCATTGATATGAATGTGTTTATGTTTTAATTGTATATAATATTTCCACTAATAACCACATCGTATGGGCATTCTTCGAAAAATGTTCACAAAAAATAATCGTTATTGATGGCGTTTCACTTTAAGGACTAACGATATGTTCGGGGCAAACGTGATGCGCTGAACTTCAAGATAATAATCCATGTCATCAACTGTAAATGTTTTATTTTCAATTGTGGATATAAGTAGTTGGGCATTTTTACTCACGGATTCAAAGTCCTGACCGATAACATGGTCTAATTCCGTTTTAACAAGTTCCACGAGCTGATAAATGGTTAGTCGATCGAGATGTAGTTCTTTTGAATTACTTAATGATACGTCAATCGATTGGATCGTAAGCTGTTCCTCTTTTTGATGATCCTGATCTTCCTTGTCATCTTTTAAGGAATTATTTTGGGCCTTTAATTCACTGATCCTCGCTTCGAGACGTAGATTTTCCTCTATGAGCTGTTCGTACATCGTTCCATACATAAACATAATAATTCCGTATGCGACTATACCACCGAAAATAGCACTGATAACAGCATGCTGCCAGCTGGTTTTTTTGAAATGAGGCGGGATGTACATCAGGACAAATCCTCCTGAATGAGTGATTCAATTATAATGATTGCGGTTTTTACGCCACCCATTGCCGATAATATCAGTAAGGCTTGTTTGAAAAGATCAAACGTTGATCCATCTAAAAAACCTTTTTCAAATTTCTCTATTGTATCAAATGTCCCCCCGATAGCAGCAACTATTGCCCAAATCCGGAGGCTTCTTGCAATACGTCCCATTGCGGTAAGAGGAGGGTCGCCAGTTGCGAAGGAGCCAATGCTGCCAATAATCGTCCCCCCGATAACGACACCAAAGGCAATGAAATAACAGTGTATAAAAGTTGCAAAAAAACGTTCCTCCACTTGGAATCCCTCCCTTTTTAACGCTTGTCTTTACATGATATGATCGGACAGGACGAGATATGAAGATAGGATGCAACCGTGCATATGTTTCGCTATAATGTATATAAGAGAAGAGGTGGGATTATATGAAGTTTACGCACCTACAAGCAGCAAGTGGCTTTAGTATGATGAATAGTACAATGACAGTTGATCATTTAGTCAGTGCTGCCAAGAAAAATGGATTTGACGCGCTAGCTTTAACAGATGAGAATGTGCTCCATGGGGCGGTTACTTTTTATCAAGCATGTCAAAGGCATAATATTAAACCGTTACTAGGTATGACCGTATATATTGATGAAGATGATGAGGGTGTCTGTGCTTGTGTATTACTTGCAAAATCAAATGCAGGATATGATGCGCTCATTAAACTAAGTACCTATATTCAAAACAGCGACAATCGAACACTCACAAAGGAAAAATTATCAACTTTTACGGACCAAATGATTTTGATTGTCCCAGCGTTACACTCATTATTATCTAAACGATTGCTTAATTCATCCTTTGAAGAAATTGATGCATATCTTACGTCATGGCAGAATATCGTTTCTGAAGGTGATTTTTACATAGGTGTTGAAGATCATGGTATGGAAATGGAACGCAAAATCATTGCACCTCTCAAGGCTTATGCAGAAGCTCGCAATGTCAAAGTCGTGGCAATTAATGATGTCCGCTATATCCGTAAGAAGGATGTGATTGCTTACGATTGTCTTCAAGCGATGAAGCACGGAAAAAGGTGGCAGCCTGGAGGCGATATGTCTCATATAAGAGAGCGTCACCTTCGATCTTCTGAAGAAATGGCCATGTTATTTGATAATTGGCCAGAGGTTCTAGAGGCGACTGAAGACATAAAAGAAAGCTGTCACATTGCCTTTAACTTCAACGAACGGAAGCTACCCGCTTTTCCTGTTCCGGTTTCTATGAGTGCTCATGACTATTTGGAACACATATGCCTTAAGCGACTTCCTGAAAGGTATCACACGGTAACAAAAACGATAGAAGACCGTCTCATGTATGAATTAGGTGTTATACAAGAAATGGGTTTTAGTGACTATTTTTTAATTGTTCATGATTTTGTTGCTTACGCAAAGCAAAAAGGTATTCTTGTTGGACCAGGGCGTGGCTCAGCGGCTGGCTCAATCGTTGCGTATGTCCTCAGCATTACTGAGGTAGACCCTGTTAAATATAATTTGTTATTTGAACGATTTTTAAACCCTGAACGCATATCAATGCCGGATATTGACATAGACTTTTCTGATACAAGGCGTGATGAAGTGATTGCCTATGTTAGGGACAAGTACGGCGCAGATCATGTTGCTCAAATTATTACGTTTGGAACGTTTGCTGCTCGTTCGCTTTTACGTGAATTAATTAAAACAATAGGTATTGATCAACAAGATGCTTACTTTATCTTAAACAAGATTCCGGTGCAATCCAATCAATCTATCGTTGCTCATATTCAGGGATCTGAAGAACTGAGCACATACATTCAAACGTCACGTGATCTTAAAACGCTGTTTACTATTGCAACAGTCCTTGAAGGTTTACCTAGGCATGTATCAACCCATGCTGCTGGTGTCGTGATAAGCGAGCAGCCACTTAGTGAGCATGTACCTTTAATATCGAGTGGCGATGGTACGCAGTTAACGCAATATGCCATGAATGATTTAGAACAGCTCGGTTTGTTAAAAATGGATTTTCTCGGTCTACGAAATTTAACTTTAATGGAAAAAATCATCCAAACGATTAAATATAAGACAGGGAAAGATATCTCTCTTCAAAGTATCCCTGACGGTGATCAACAAACTTATCAATTACTTCAATCTGGTATGACGAATGGCGTATTTCAACTTGAATCGAAAGGCATGCAAAATGTACTTCAAAAGCTAAAACCAACTCATTTTGAAGATGTTGTTGCTGTTAATGCGCTTTATCGCCCAGGGCCAATGGACAACATTCCGACCTATATTGCTCGTAAGCACGGAGCTGAAGCGTGTACGTATCCACATCCAGAAGTTGAACCCATTTTGGCGAACACATATGGTGTATTGGTTTATCAAGAGCAAATCATGCTTATTGCCCATAAAATGGCACGTTTTTCACTAGGTGAAGCAGATGTATTAAGACGGGCAGTTAGTAAAAAACAACATCATCTAATGGATGAGCAGCGCGAAAAGTTTGTAGTCGGAAGTGTTCGAAATGGGTATAATCGCGAGGTTGCAGAAGAAATTTTCAGCTGGATTGTAAAGTTTTCTAATTATGGATTTAATCGGAGTCACGCTGTGGCATACAGCAAAATTTCTTATCAGCTTGCTTATTTGAAGGCCCATTACCCGTTGTTCTTTTTTGCGGAATTGCTGAGCTCTGTTTCAAATCAAGAAGAAAAGGTTCATATGTATGTTAATGAAGCAAAACAATTTGGACTATCTGTTCTTCCCCCATCCATTAATAAGAGCTATGGGCGATTTTCTGTTGAAAATAAAGGCATTCGCATCGGATTATTAATGGTTAAAGGCGTCGGGCGCCATGTGGTCAATGATATTATGGATAAGCGTAAAACTGGTGGTCCTTTTAGTGATTTATTCGATTTCTGTCTTCGCGTCCCCGCCAAAATTGCCAATCGTAAGGTTTTGGAGAATTTAATTTTAGCTGGTGTGTTTGATGAGCTACACAACAATCGAGCAAGCTTGTTGGCAAGCATCGATCAGGCTGTTGATCAAGGCGAATTATTTAAAGAATTTCAAGATCAACCAGGGCTTTTCCATGAGAAAATGGGGTTTGAAACGATTTATACAGAGATGGAAGATTTTAGTCCGTTAAAAAAGTTGGCTGATGAAAAGGAATTCTTGGGCATTTACGTTTCTAGCCATCCGTTAACGGCATATCGCCCTACACTTCATATAAATGGCTTTCTTTCGGTGAAAGACCTGAAACGTCAAAGTGATAAACGTGTTATAAAGGCGGCAGTCATTGTCCAGTCCATTAAGGTGATCCGCACAAAACGAGGAGATCCAATGGCTTTTCTAACGTTAAGTGATGAAACAGGTGAAATAGAAGCAGTAGCGTTTCCAAATTTATACCGTGATGTAAATCGGTGGCTTGAAGAGGAAATGATTGTCATGTTTTCTGGTAAGCGAGAAGTTAGAAACAATCAAGTACAAATGATCCTTAATACAATCAGTGTGTTTGAAAGTGAAACACTTAAACAACCAACACAAGTATTTATAAAGCTCGTTGAAACAGATAACACTGAGGCGCTAGCCTTTTTAAGACAAGTCGCACAACGCTATCCGGGGGAGTCTCCGATAATCGTTCATGAAGATAAGCAAAAGAAAACGTACCAATTATCGAATGATTATAAGATTAATCCCACCGATAAAAGCATGCGTGCATTGGAGTCTTATTTCGGGGGAACCCATGTCGTTTTAAGAACGATTTGATGGTAGTTATAGAAAGACAACTGCTTTACATGATAGTGTCATCTGTTATAATAGAGAAGTTAATAGGTGGTCTGACCACCTGGTGTTAATTATAAATGTATGATAGATATAGGATATTAAAAGGAGTGGTGGGGAGCGTGGCAAATTTGCGAGATGAAGCATTGCATATGCATAAAGTACATAAAGGCAAATTGAGCTTACAATCAAAGGTGCCTGTCCGAAATGCCAAAGATTTGAGTCTGGCTTATTCACCTGGTGTCGCTAAGCCTTGCAAGGAGATATACGATCGACGTGAATATGTTTATGACTATACAATGAAGGGAAACATGGTTGCCGTTGTCAGTGATGGTTCTGCTGTGCTAGGTCTAGGGAATATTGGGCCAGAGGCAGCTCTTCCGGTTATGGAAGGGAAAGCCGTATTGTTTAAGAGCTTTGCTGGTGTGGATTCATTTCCAATCTGTCTAGCCTCCCATAATGTTGATGACATTGTCGATGCGGTAAAAATGATGGAGCCAACATTTGGCGGTGTGAATCTAGAAGATATAGCGGCACCGAATTGCTTCATCATTGAGGAAAGATTAAAGAAAGAAACAAATATACCTATTTTTCATGATGATCAGCATGGAACAGCAATTGTAACAGTAGCAGGCCTTATTAATGCACTCAAACTTGTTGGTAAGTCATTCTCTGACATCAAAGTCGTTGCCAATGGGGCTGGTGCAGCAGGAATTGCCATTATAAAACTACTTCACCGCTTTGGTGTTCGTGAGATGATTATGTGTGACTCTAAGGGTGCCATTTATGAAGGTAGGCCTTATGGCATGAATGATGTCAAAGAACGTGTTGCCGAGATGACGAACAAAGACAAAAAAGAAGGACCTTTAGAGGATATGCTTGAAGGTGCAGATGTATTTATTGGTGTATCTGTTGGTGGTCTTTTGACAAAAGATATGGTGAAAACGATGAATGATGATCCAATCATTTTTGCTATGGCAAATCCTGATCCGGAAATTATGCCTGAACATGCAAAAGAAGCAGGTGCCAAAGTTATCGGAACAGGTCGATCAGATTATCCGAACCAAGTGAATAATGTATTAGCATTTCCAGGGATCTTCCGTGGCGCACTAGATGTAAGAGCAACTCGCATTAATGAAAAGATGAAGGTTGCAGCCGCAGAAGCGATTGCATCACTTATCAGTGATGATGAATTGACTGAGGATTATGTCATTCCACGTCCTTTTGATTCGCGTGTAGCCCCTCTCGTTGCATCAAGTGTAGCAAAGGCAGCAATGGATTCAGGCGTCGCGAGGGTAGACGTTTCACCGGAGGAAGTGGCCGAAAAAACAAGACAGCTCACTAAAATTACTGAAGACTAATCACCAAGAGGTGTGACACGTGGCAATATCACCAAGACAAAAAGTTTATCACAGTATTTTAGAGGAATTACGCCGTTTGATTGAACGGGATGATTTAAAGCAAGGCGATCGACTTCCCTCAGAGAGAGAGTTGTCAGATGTACTTGGCGTTGGACGTTCGTCGGTTAGAGAAGCATTAAGGGCTTTGGAACTGCTAGGACTGATTGAAACCCGGCGCGGTGAAGGAACGTATTTGACTGTATATCAGCCTTATCAATCAGTTACGCTCCTATCCACCTTCATTTTGCAGGAAAATAGAACACGCCTTGATTTAGTGGCAGCAAAACAAATTTTAGAAAAAGAATGTGCGAAACTCGCTTGTAAGAGTCTTGATCAAGAAGATATCGTTAAGCTTGAAGCCATTATATCAGCTGACACGTTAACAGCGACAGAAAGGCACACCGCATTTTTTCAGCATATTGCTGATAAAGGCTCCAATCACTTACTGATGAAAATATGGCAATTGATGCAAGGTTTTTCTACGACGCTAGACCGAACTTATTTTGATATTGATTTTTTGGAAAGACTGATGCAATCCTATAAAAACGATGAGTGTGAAATGATAGAGCCATTATTTTCAAAGTCGACCTATGCGATTAAAACGAATTGATATCTTAAACGATCATCACTCATACAAATAAATGATGAACGCCATAAAATGATAAGGAGGGATTGCCTTGCTCAAGGATATATTTGGAAAGAAACGGAAGTATGCGTCAATACCGAGTGAACAAGCAAAAAAGAATATTCCAGAGGGTCTGATGATAAAGTGTAGTCATTGTCATGATATATACTATCGTAAAGAACTGCATAAACAATTAAATGTATGCCCAACATGTGGATACCACCACCGGTTAAGTGCGTGGGACCGCATCAACGGTCTTGTTGATGAGGAATCGTTTGTGGAATGGGATCAAGAACTTGTGTCAACCAATCCCTTAGGGTTTCCTGACTACCTTGAAAAGCTTGAGAAAGACCGCCAAAAAACAGGGCTTAATGAAGGTGTTGTAACAGGGAAAGGGTCCATTGATGGCCTTCCGATGGCTTTAGCTGTTATGGATGCTGGCTTTCGGATGGGGAGCATGGGATCAGTGATTGGCGAGAAAATTGCCCGGGCAATAGAGCGGGCACGTGAACAATCGATTCCGTTCATCATATTTACCGCTTCAGGTGGTGCAAGAATGCAGGAGGGTGTGCTTAGTCTAATGCAAATGTCCAAAACATCAGTTGCGTTAGAGCGGTTCTCTAGAGAAGCAGGACTCTTTATTTCTGTTATGACACATCCTACAACAGGAGGCGTAACGGCAAGCTTTGCGTCACTAGGTGATTATAACTTTGCTGAGCCTGGTGCATTAATCGGGTTTGCTGGTAGGAGAATTATCGAACAGACAACGCGTGAAAAGCTGCCCGATGATTTCCAAACAGCAGAATTCCTGTTAAAGCATGGTCAATTGGATAAAGTCGTGCACAGACATGATCTCCAACAGCTCTTGTCAACATTGATTGCCATGCATCAAAAAGGAGGTCAACCATCGTGAAGCAGGTACTTGATTTTGAAAAACCGATTGTAAACCTCAAAGAAAAAATTACAGAGTTAAAAAATCTAACAGAACATAGTGATATTGATTTAAGTGAAGAAATTACAACGCTTGAAAAGCGCTTAGCCGTTTTAGAAGATGATATTTATGGTAACTTACAACCGTGGGATCGCGTGCAAATGGCAAGACACCAACAACGTCCTACAACGCTTGAGTACATCGAGGAATTGTTTACGGATTTTATTGAATTTCACGGTGACAGGCGGTTTGGCGATGACGCTGCGATCGTTTCTGGCGTCGCTTACTATAAAGGACGTCCAGTGACGGTTATTGGTCATCAAAGAGGAAGAAATACAAAAGAAAATTTAAAGCGCAACTTCGGTATGCCTCATCCTGAAGGCTATCGAAAAGCGTTAAGACATATGAAGCAAGCTGAAAAGTTTAATAGACCCATTATTTGTTTCATTGATACAAAAGGTGCTGATCCCGGAAAAGAGTCTGAGGAGAGAGGTCAAAGTGAAGCGATCGCTAGGAATTTAATGGATATGGCTGGTCTCACTGTGCCAATCATTTGTATCGTAATTGGCGAAGGTGGCAGTGGTGGTGCATTGGCACTTGGTGTTGGTGATAAAATCCATATGCTGGAAAACTCAACTTACTCTGTTATTTCTCCAGAAGGCGCAGCAGCTATTCTATGGAAAGATTCTGGTTTAGCGCGAAAAGCAGCTGAAAGTATGCAAATTACGTCTTATGACTTAAAAAAATTGGGTGTAATAGACACTATCATTCCGGAACCAAAGGGTGGGGCACATAGAGATGTCAAACAACAGGCCATCTATATAGATCAAGTACTTGAGCAATCTATTGACAACCTTGTGAATAAAGATTCCCATACCTTGTTAGAAAACCGTTGGAATAAATATAAAAACATTGGTGATTTTGGCCAAATCTGATAAAATGAACTTAAACGAAGAGGTTGACGACAGTCAGCCTCCTGTTTTTAGAGTTTGTTCAAAATTAACAGCAAAAAATGCTTTTGAGCGCGTCTATTGTTTATGTGCTTGTGAAATGCAGATATGAAAATAGCTATAACGATATCCTGTATGCGTTTAGAGCTTTTTGCTTCTTTTTGAACCTTCTTTTTTAGCCATCATTGTTTATGTTCTCACAAATCAGATGGAGCTTAGTTACGGGAGTAAACACGACAAACTTAAATTGGAGTGGTACAGATGAAAAAAATCGGTGTACTAACCAGTGGCGGGGATGCGCCAGGAATGAATGCAGCAATTCGGGCAGTCGTACGCAAGGCCATTTACCATTCAATGGACGTCTATGGCATTAAATACGGTTATCAGGGATTGATTGACGGTCACATTGAAGAAATGGAAATTGGCTCAGTGGGGGATATTATCCAACGAGGCGGCACCCAGTTGTATTCAGCAAGGTGTAATGAATTTAAAACAGATGCCGGGCAAGAGAAGGCACTGGCTCAACTCAAAAAACACGGAATTGAAGGGCTAATTGTTATCGGTGGTGACGGGAGCTTTCGTGGCGCTCAAAAACTTGCTGATAAAGGCTTTCCGTGCATAGGTGTACCAGGAACAATTGATAATGATATTGCAGGAACAGATTTTACAATTGGGTTCGATACAGCTTTAAATACAATTATCGATGCCATTGATAAAATACGAGACACAGCTACGTCACATGAACGTACATATGTTATCGAGGTAATGGGACGAAATGCTGGTGACTTAGCTTTATGGGCTGGTTTAGCAGACGGGGCTGAAAGTATCTTAATCCCTGAAGCACCAGATGAATTCGACAATGTTTTAGAGCGACTAAAACGTGGACATGCCCGAGGTAAGAAACATAGTATTATTATTTTGGCAGAGGGCGTAGGTAGTGGTATTGAATATGGACAACGGATCGAAGAAGCGACAAATCTTGAAACACGAGTAACTGTTCTTGGACATATTCAACGAGGTGGTTCTCCGACTGCAGCGGATCGTGTACTGGCAAGCCGTCTCGGCGCAAAAGCTGTCGACCTTCTCCGAAATGGTCAATCAGGAAAAATGGTTGGAATTCAAAATAACCAACTGGTTGAACATAATATTACAGATGTCGTTGCTGAAAGAAATGAAATCAACCATGATATGTACAAACTAGCTAATGAACTTTCAATATAGTAACGCTCACAATATATCAGGAGGAATGCCGTCATGACTATGCGTAAAACAAAAATTGTATGTACGATTGGACCAGCATCAGAATCAGTGGAAACATTGGAGAATATGATTGAATCAGGTATGAATGTTGCACGATTGAATTTTTCTCACGGTGATTTTGCTGAACATGAAAATCGCATTCATAACATTCGAACTGCAGCAGAAAAAGCCGGGAAGACTGTTGCGATTCTCCTTGATACAAAGGGGCCTGAAATTCGCACAGGGTCTTTTGTGAATGGGGAAGCGGAATTAGAAGAGGGTCAAACGATATACGTGTCAATGAAGGATATTGAAGGAACTGCAGAACGCTTTTCCGTCACTTATAATGGCTTAATTCATGATGTGTCACCAGGCTCTAAAATATTGCTCGATGACGGTTTAATTGAATTAGAAGTGTTAGCCATTGATCATGATAATCAAGAAATAAAAACAAAGGCGCTTAATTCAGGTCTTATTAAAAATAAAAAAGGTGTCAATGTACCTAACGTTCAAGTCCAGCTACCTGGTATAACTGAAAAAGATCGAGCTGATATTGAATTTGGTATTAAACATAATATTGACTTCATTGCGGCCTCATTCGTCCGCAGACGCTCTGACATACTTGAAATCAAGGAACTTCTTGAAGCACATGATGCGACACATATTCATATTATTCCAAAGATCGAAAACCAAGAAGGTATTGATAATATTGATGAGATTTTAGAAGTCAGTGACGGTTTAATGGTAGCGCGCGGAGATCTCGGAGTCGAAATACCAGCGGAAGATGTACCGCTCGCACAAAAATTTATGATAGAAAAATGTAATAATGTCGGTAAGCCGGTCATTACGGCTACGCAGATGCTTGATTCAATGCAACGTAATCCGCGGCCAACACGTGCTGAAGCTTCAGATGTTGCGAATGCTATTTTTGATGGAACAGACGCCATCATGCTATCTGGTGAAACAGCAGCAGGACACTACCCTGTTGAAGCAGTTACAACAATGAGCAATATCGCGATCAAGGCTGAATCAGGCCTTGACCACAAAATGATTCTGGAAAAACGAGCAAATTCTGTTGATATGACAATTACAGATGCCATTAGTCAATCGGTTACGCGTAATGCGAGAGATCTCGCCGTTAGTGCGCTCATTACGCCGACGGAAAGTGGTCATACAGCGCGAATGATTGCGAAATACCGCCCTAAATGCCCAATTGTTGCTGTCACATCTCATGATTATGTTGCCAGACAACTGTCACTTGCTTGGGGTGTGCATGCGGTTATTGGTAAAAAAGTTCAAACGACCGATGAAATGCTTGATCGGGCCATCGATTGTGGGTTAAGCACAAAGCTTTTCCAAAGAGGTAATCGCGTCATTATTACTGCTGGTGTTCCTGTTGGAGAAAGTGGTACGACCAACTTGATGAAAGTTCACGTAATTGGTGATATTATTGCAAAGGGTCAAGGCATAGGTCTTCGCAGTGCATACGGAAAGGCGACAGTTGTCAAAACAGCTGAAGAAGCCCTCGAAAAAGTAACAGAGGATTCGATTGTGGTCACTTATGGAACGGATCGTGAAATGATGCCTGCCATTGAAAAGGCAAGTGGCATTATTACAGTTGAGGGCGGTCTTACCTCTCACGCGGCCGTTGTCGGTTTAAGTCTTGGAATACCTGTTGTTGTCGGTGTCAAAAATGCCTTTGAGGCTATTAAGGATGGAACCGACATTACAATTGATGGAACAAAAGGTGATATTTATAAAGGACATACGAGTGTCATCTAAAGTTGAAACAAAATCGTGTTAACCCTCGTATATCATATTTAATGTATCGGCGGACCTCCGCCGATTTTTTTCCAATTTTTTATAAAGAAAGGTTTTGGATGACATGCGGTTTATTATTCTTGCTTTATTAATTATACCTGCAATTGAAATAGGGGTGTTCATCTGGGCTGGCGGCATAATTGGTCCGTGGTGGATTGTTGGGTTAATACTGTTAACAGGATTTGTCGGTATTTCAATTGCTAAGCAGCAAGGTACTGATACGTGGCACAGGGCTCAGCAATCAATGATGAATGGACAAACACCAGCTGTTGAAATTATTGATGGCATTTGTATCTTTGCAGGTGCTGTGTTTTTACTAACACCAGGTTTTTTAACTGATATTGTTGGGTTTGTTCTCGTATTACCAATAACCCGCACGCCACTTAACAATATCATCCAACGCTACGTTCAGAAATTGTTAAACAAAGGCGTTATCATTTATCGCAAATAATTGTCCTTACCTTGAATGAATAGCAGTACCCCTTTAAACACGCCTGTTTGATGGAAAGTACTGATGATGATCAGTAAAAAAGGTGTGAGGATGAGCCCTATTAAACCAAAAAGTCTAATACCTACAAACAGACCGACTAAGGCTATGAGTGGATTGATACCGATATGGGTGGAAAGAATTTTCGGCTCAATCACTTGTCTGCCAATGACGATGATCATATATAACAGTGATAATCCAATCGTTAAAGGATATTGAGCGGATAAAAACATATAAATAATCCAAGGAATGAAGACAATGCCTGTACCTACGAGCGGAACAAGATCAACGAGTGCGATTAAAAGTGCAACCGTTAATGCTTGATCGATGTTTAATACAAGTAAACCGATATAAATGGTGGACGCAGACATTACTACGAGAATCATCTGTGCTTTAAAATAGCCTATAAGAGTTTTCGTAAAAGATTGCCATACACGAATGCTTGGTAATTTAACTCTTGATGGAATGCTATTGAACCATATGTGTTTGATATGATACCAGTCATTTGTAATGAAAAATGTTGCTAGAATGATTAAGATTAAAATCGTAATGGACATTGGAAAAAAAGATAACAATGTCGGGATTTTAAGTAATCCGTTTTGAATGAACGTCGTACTAGCAGCTGATGTACTTGATAGAATGTGATCAATTTGATCTTGTATCGCATCTTTTTGTGACGTGTTTAAGGTGTTAAATAAGGAAAGGAATTTTTCATACAATGGTATGATATACGCATGTATCCACTTTTGAATAATGGTGTTAAAAGTTGTAATGTGTTTTGGGATAGATTGGGCTAAATAAGCAGTTCCTTGAACAACTTCTGCAATGAGTATGACGATTCCGCCCATAAAAACAAATAACCCTGTAAAAATGACCAAAGCCGAGGCCACCGCTCTCGGGATGGTCATTTTTTTTTCAATAAACGTTACAATGGGATGAATGAAGGTTGCTAAGAGACACGCAATTAAAAAAGGATATAAGTACATTACTGTCCACTTAGCTACATAAAACCCTGCAATTGCACAAAGAAGGACAGTCGCTGCTCGTATTAACATATTTAAGTGACGTTTCTTCAAAATAACTCACCCCATATCGTCTGAAGCTTGTACTAGTTTATATATGTAAAAAACAGGGAAAATAGACGTAGAGTTGTTTATACAAGCAAAAAAGGTTAGAATAATTTGTTTCGATTCACTTTTTTTATTTAATCTATTATAATGTCGTTGGGGGTGACAATGATTCTTACAGGAATATTGTCTAAAAGAAACATCCTGATTCAATCGTACATAATTACAAGAAAAGGAGAGGGATTGTTATGGCAATGACAAAAGGCTTAGAAGGGGTTGTAGCAACACAATCGGCCATCAGTTCCATTATCGATGACCAATTAACGTATGTAGGGTATCGAATCGATGACCTTGCAGAGCATGCATCTTTTGAAGAAGTTGTTTATTTACTGTGGAATCAAAAATTGCCGACAGCATTAGAGCTAGAAAATTTTAAGACAGAACTAAACGCTGAAATGGATGTACCAGATGCGATTATAGATCACTTACATTCATATGACTTAAAGACTGTTCATCCAATGGCAGCACTTCGCTCAGTTATTTCACTGTTAGGTCTTTATGACGATGAGGCGGATGTGATGGATGACGCAGCGAATAAACGTAAGGCGGTTCGTTTGCAGGCGAAAATGGCGACTGTTGTGACAGCGTTTTCGCGTATTCGCCAAGGAAAGGCTCCGGTGAAACCAAACAAAAATTTGGGTTATGCGGCTAATTTCCTATATATGTTAAACGGTAAAGAAGCAGCAGATATTGAAATAGAAGCGATGAATAAAGCGCTCGTTCTACATGCTGATCATGAGTTAAATGCGTCAACGTTCACTGCTCGTGTCTGTGTCGCAACCTTGTCAGACATTTATTCAGGTGTAACAGCGGCAATTGGTGCTTTGAAAGGACCTTTGCATGGTGGTGCGAACGAACGTGTTATGGCTATGCTGACAGAGATTGGTGAACAAGAAAACGCGATTCCATACATTAAGGAAAAGTTAGCAAACAAAGAAAAGATCATGGGTATGGGCCATCGCGTATACCGTTATGGTGATCCTCGCGCCAAGCATTTAAAAGAAATGTCACGAGAGTTAACGCATATTACTGGCCAGCCAAAATGGTATAACATGTCAGTGGACATAGAAGAATATATTAAAGAAGAAAAAGGCTTGCCGGCAAATGTAGATTTCTACTCTGCATCTGTCTATCATAGTCTCGGAATTGAACATGATTTGTTCACGCCTATCTTTGCGATGAGTCGAGTGGCAGGCTGGTTGGCACATATTCTTGAACAGTATGATAATAACCGATTAATTCGACCACGAGCAGACTACTCAGGTCCACAAACACAAGCGTATGTACCAATTGAAGATCGTTAAATCAAACATCTATTCTATGAATCTATGAGGCTGTTACATCAGTTTAATCTCTTTTGTATCAGCCTTATGTAATGATTTCTAATATAATTTGTAACGTGCAAATGATGAATTAATGGAGGTATTTTAATATGACACAAGGTGAAAAAATTATCGTTGAAAATGGAAAAATGAATGTCCCTAATCGCCCAATTATTCCATTCATTGAAGGTGATGGTACAGGACCTGATATTTGGGCAGCAGCACGTAAGGTCATCGAAGCAGCTGTTGATAAAGCTTATAACGGTTCAAAAGCCATTGAATGGACAGAAGTGTATGCTGGGCAAAAGGCTTTTGATAAAACAGGAGAATGGCTTCCTAAAGAAACGTTAGATATGATAGATGAGTTCAAAATTGCGATTAAAGGACCGTTGACGACACCAATTGGTGGCGGCTTTCGCTCATTAAACGTGGCACTACGTCAGGAGCTTGACTTGTTCACATGCTTGCGCCCTGTACGTTACTTTGATGGTGTTCCATCTCCTGTAAAGCGTCCAGAAGATGTAGACATGGTTATTTTTCGTGAAAACACCGAAGATATCTATGCTGGTATTGAATGGCAAAAGGGAACCGATGACGTCCAAAAAGTCATTCAATTCCTTCAAGACGAAATGGGTGTACATAACATCCGTTTTCCAGAAACGTCTGGTATAGGGATTAAGCCTGTTTCCGAAGAAGGAACGAAGCGTCTTGTAAGAGCAGCAATTGATTATGCAATTAATGAAGGGCGTCGCAATGTAACGCTCGTTCACAAAGGAAACATTATGAAGTTCACTGAAGGTGCTTTTAAAGCATGGGGCTATGAAGTAGCTGAAGAAGAATATGGTGATAAAGTCTTTACATGGGCTGAATATGATCGCATTGTCGAGAAAGACGGTAAAGAAGCAGCTAATAAAGCTCAAGACGCTGCAGAAGCTGCTGGGAAAATTATTGTTAAGGATGCGATTGCGGATATTTTCTTACAGCAAATTTTAACGCGCGCCAATGAGTTTGACGTTGTAGCAACGATGAATTTGAATGGGGACTATATATCTGATGCATTGGCTGCTCAAGTTGGTGGCATTGGTATTGCACCAGGTGCGAACATTAACTATGACACAGGCCATGCTATTTTTGAAGCAACCCATGGTACAGCACCAAAATATGCAGGATTAGATAAAGTGAATCCGTCATCGGTTATTCTTTCAGGTGTGTTGATGCTTGAGCACCTTGGATGGAGAGAAGCTGGTGACCTCATTACAAAAGCGATGGACAAAACAATCGCATCAAAAGTTGTGACGTATGATTTTGCCCGCCTCATGGACAACGCGACTGAAGTGAAGACATCAGAGTTTGGTGAAGCGCTCATTAAAAATATGGGCTAATGAATAAACACAAAGGGGAATATTCATGGGGATCACACGAAAAAAAATATCTGTTATCGGTTCTGGCTTCACGGGTGCAACGACAGCATTAATGGTTGCACAGAAGGAGCTTGGGGATGTTGTGCTTGTAGACATTCCAGATATGGAGGACCCAACAAAAGGTAAAGCGCTCGACATGCTTGAAGCAAGTCCTGTACAGGGGTATGATGCAAACATTATTGGGACATCGGATTATGCAGATACAAGAGATTCCGACCTCGTTATCATTACAGCAGGTATTGCTCGAAAACCAGGTATGAGTCGCGATGACCTCGTTAATACAAATGCGAAGATCATGAAGACAGTCGCCAAGCAAATTGCTGAGTTCTCACCGAACTGTCTCATCATCGTCCTTACCAATCCAGTCGATGCAATGACATATACTGTATTCAAGGCATCAGGGTTTCCTAAAGAACGTGTTATCGGCCAATCCGGTGTTTTAGATACGGCTCGCTTTCGTACGTTTGTTGCTCAAGAACTGAATGTATCGGTAAAGGATGTTACTGGATTTGTTCTTGGTGGCCATGGTGATGATATGGTACCACTCCTTCGTTATTCATATGCTGGCGGTATCCCATTACAATCATTGCTTTCTGAAGAACGGTTAGATGCAATTATAGAACGGACGCGAAAAGGTGGAGGCGAAATTGTTGGACTCCTAGGTAACGGGAGTGCTTATTATGCCCCGGCAGCATCATTAACCGTGATGGCAGAAGCCATTTTAAAGGATCAACGGAGAATCTTACCGTCAATTGCATATCTTGAAGGGGAATATGGTTATGAAGATATGTTTCTTGGCGTGCCGACCGTTATAGGTGGCAAAGGTCTTGAGCAGGTGATTGAACTTGATTTAACTGAAGAAGAACAGACTGCGCTCGATACATCTGCTCAATCTGTCAAAAAGGTCTTAAACCTTCTTAAATAAGAACCGATCATAAAAACTTCCTTCTCCATACACTTGGGGAGGGAGTTTTTTTACATAAAGCGTAAAATATAGCGTAAAATGGTATTTGTAAATTTTTCTTAACACACAATCGGTTCACTTTACGTCTTCTTCATTGTAATATGAGAGTAGAATGCCAAGTTGGGAGTGGTAACGATGACACAGACAGTATTAATCGTTGACGATGAAGAGTCCATTGTAAAATTACTTGAATTTAACCTGGAACAAGCAGGGTTCACAACAGATGTCGCTTATGATGGTTTACAAGCGATTGAAAAAGCTGACCGATATGATTATGACTTAATCATTTTAGATGTTATGCTTCCCGGCATGGATGGCATCGAGGTTTGTCATTATCTACGTAATAAACAGGTATTGACGCCCATCCTTATGCTAACAGCAAAGGACTCGGTAACAGATAAGATTGATGGCTTAGATTCAGGGGCAGACGATTATTTAACGAAACCTTTTAGCCCTAAAGAAGTTCTTGCTCGTATTAGAGCTGTGTTACGTCGATCAAGTGATTTATCTTCAAATCAATCAAATGTTATTCAAATTGGCAAATTATCAATATATCCAGATCGTTATGAGGCAACAATGGATGGACGTGAATTGGCATTTACGAGAAAACAATTTGAACTGCTATACTTTCTTGCCACACATAAAGGTAAGGTGCTTTCAAGAGATCAGCTATTAAAAGATGTGTGGGATTATGAGTTTGCAGGGGATACGAGAATTGTTGATGTACATATTAGTCATTTACGTGAAAAAATCGAGCCCGATACAAAAAATCCTGCCTACATTAAAACGATAAGAGGCTTCGGATATAAATTGGAGGATTTAACATCATGAAAAAAACACCGATCATGTACGGCTTAGGCTTATTTATCCTTCTGGCTGTGACAGGCGGAATATTAAGTACGGTTGTCGAAAATTACTTTATTCTCGTTCTCGTATTAATCGTTCAGTTTATAATATTGTTTTTAGTCGTTCTGCATTTCCTTGATCGTTATACAACACCTGTTCAAAAAGCCATTCATACGGTTGATCAGCTCTTAAATGGCAATTTTAGAGCACGGGTTCATCATCCAGCAAGCGGACTCGTTAATGAACTACATATGAATATTAATAAGCTCGCTCGCAATTTGAGTGAATTGTCTTTTCAAGAGCAAATTCAATCAGAGCAGCTTCTAACAGTTGTAGACAATACAGTAAGTGGTTTAGTACTCGTAGATGAAAAAGGCTATATTCATCTCGTGAACCGTAAATTTTTATCTATGTTTGGTGGAACAGCCGAAGACTATCGCGGATTCTTATATTATGAAGTTCTAGAAAGTGAAGTCATTCATGAAACGGTTCAAAATACATTTTTATACGAGCAAAATGTGAAAAACTCATTTGTAAGGCAGAATGAAACAGATAAAACATATATGGAAGTTGTTGGCGCACCTATTTTTAACGAACGAAAAATGGTCAAAGGCGCTGTGCTCGTTTTTTATGATATTACGGAGCTTAAAAAGCTAGAACGCATGCGTAAAGATTTTGTGGCAAACGTCTCTCATGAATTAAAAACACCAATTACATCTATTAATGGCTTTTCAGAGACATTACTCGATGGTGCGATGAACGATCCTGAAGTGCTTGAAGAGTTTTTACAAATTATCTTTAAAGAAAGTAAACGTCTACAATTGCTAATCCAGGATTTATTAACGCTATCTATGCTGGAGAAGGACGATTTTATTCCAGTTAAAAACAATATTGATATCGATCAGCTCGTTATGGATATTGAACCAATGATAGAACGCAAAGCAGCACAAAAAAATATCACATATACGAAAAACATTCAGGCAGGGCTTTTATTAGAAGGGAATAGCGCGCAAATCAGACAATTGTTTATTAATTTGTTGGATAACGCTGTTTCATATACACCTGAACAGGGCGATGTGACCTTGTCGGTATCAGAGGAAAATGATGATGTTATCATTCGTGTAGCCGATAATGGGATCGGTATTAGCAAGTCTCAGCTGGAACGTGTATTCGAACGCTTTTATCGGGTTGACAAAGCGAGAAGTCGTAATACAGGTGGCACAGGACTAGGCTTGGCGATTGTTAAGCATATCGTTGAAGTGCATAAAGGGCAGATCAATATTGATAGTGAAGAACAGAAAGGCACGACTGTCACGGTTAGATTTCCTAAAAGGACTGTGTACGACGTTCAAAATTAATGCTCACTCTGTTTGGTTTAATGATGGAGATCGTGTAAAATAAATACAATATACGGTGAAATCATAAGGCTAAGATTGAATGGAGGAAAAGGTTTTGACAAACAAACTCGTCCTGATTGATGGAAATAGTATCTTATATCGGGCTTTTTTTGCATTACCATTATTAAACAATGATAAAGGTGTCTATACAAATGCTGTGTATGGCTTTACGACGATGCTTTTTCGTATTTTAGAAAAGGAAAAGCCAACACACATACTCGTTGCATTTGACGCTGGTAAGACGACGTTTCGCCATGAAACGTATCAAGAATATAAAGGGGGGCGTCAAAAAACGCCACCTGAGTTATCTGAACAGTTCCCTGTTATGCATGAAGTACTTGATGCTTTCGGTATATCGCATTATCAATTGTCTCAGTACGAGGCTGATGACATTATTGGTACACTGGCATCCCAAGTGGACAAAGACTGGAAAGTGACAATTGTTTCTGGTGATAAAGATTTATTGCAGCTCGTAAATGACAATGTCGAGGTGACCTTAACTAAAAAAGGGATTAGCGACGTTGAAACGTACACCCCTGAATATATGATTGAAAAGATGGGAATACGGCCACATCAAATTATCGACTATAAAGCACTTATGGGTGATAGCTCTGATAATATCCCAGGCGTTCCAGGCGTAGGCGAAAAAACGGCTATCAAGCTTTTAAAGCAATTTGATACGCTTTCAGCGGTTTATGATGGTCTTGACCAGGTTAAAGGCAAAAAGCTTAAAGAAAATCTTGATACCCATAAAGCAGATGCATTTATGAGCCAAGAACTTGTTACGATAAAGCGGGATACGCCAATTGATATCCAGCTTGAAGATATTGTTTACAACACATATGATTCCAATAAGGTGAATCATATGTTTAAAGAACTCGGTTTTAAATCACTGTTAACGAAGACAACAGCGGCGCAAACTGAAGGACAGGAACAGGATAAGCCCCTTACGGACATTGATTATAACATTGTCGACACACTTGAACCGGATATGTTAATGGATCATAGTGCTCTTGTTGTTGAAATACTTGAAGATAATTATCATACAGCACCTATTATAGGTATTGGTGTTGTTAATGAGGCGCATAAGCTGTTTCTTCCAATAGACGTTATCAAACGATCGGACGTGTTTCAAAAATGGGCTGAGGATGCAACAAAGACAAAGCTCGTATTTGATGCCAAGCAGACGCTCGTATCACTGTTAAACAACGATATCCATATAAAAGGCATTACGTTTGATGCGTTACTTGCATCTTACTTGATTGATCCATCCGAAAATCATCATGACATTCCATCGATTGCACATCGTATGGATGTTGCTGACATCCGTTATGATGAGGAAGTGTATGGTAAAGGTGCAAAATTAAAGCGTCCAGAGAATGAAGTGCTTAGCGAGCACATTGTTCGTAAAGCAGATGCGTTATATCGACTGGAAGTGAACATGACTGACGCATTAAATGAAAACAACCAATATGAGCTTTTGAAAGAGCTCGAAATGCCACTTGCACTCATCCTTGGTGAGATGGAGCACACAGGTGTCTATGTCGATATTGAACGGTTGAACAACATGGGTGAAGACTTAAAGCAACGCCTTGAAGATCTTGCCAATGATATTTATGATCTTGCCGGTGAATCGTTTAATTTGAATTCACCAAAGCAGCTAGGGCCAATTTTATTTGAAAAATTAAAGCTACCCGTTATTAAAAAAACGAAAACAGGTTATTCAACGGCTGCTGATGTGCTGGAGCAGCTTGAGCAAGAGCACGATATTATTCCTAAGCTGCTTATGTACAGACAGTTAGGTAAATTGCAGTCCACTTACATTGAAGGCTTGTTAAAAGTCGTGAATAAAGATACACATAAAATTCATACACGATTCAATCAAGCCCTTACGCAAACTGGACGTCTTAGCTCGATCGAACCTAATTTGCAAAATATCCCAATCCGGCTTGAGGAAGGACGGAAAATTCGTCAAGCTTTTATTCCATCGGAAAAGAATTGGGTTATGTTTGCGGCTGACTATTCTCAAATTGAACTGCGTGTTCTCGCCCATATGGCACAGGATGATAAGTTGATTGCTGCATTTAAAGAAGGTGCAGACATTCATACACAGACGGCGATGGATGTCTTTCACGTTTCTAGTGATGAGGTTACGTCTGATATGCGCCGTCAATCAAAGGCAGTAAATTTTGGGATCGTCTATGGGATCAGTGATTACGGGCTCTCACAAAATCTCGGTATCACACGAAAAGAAGCGAAGACGTTCATCGATCGATATTTTGCCAGTTATCCTGGTGTTAAAGACTATATGGACAACATTGTAAAAGAAGCCAAGCTCAATGGATATGTGACGACATTGAAAAATCGTCGGCGTTATTTGCCAGATATAACGAGTCGTAACTTTAACAGACGCAGCTTTGCTGAACGGACGGCAATGAACACACCAATCCAAGGTAGTGCAGCTGATATTATTAAACAAGCAATGATTGATTTGAGAGAGACCTTAAGACAAGAACAATTACAGGCACGAATCCTGCTACAAGTTCATGATGAACTCATACTTGAAGCACCAGAAAATGAAATCGAACAATTAAAACAAATTGTACCTGCTACCATGGAGCAAACAGTGGCGTTAGATGTGCCACTTAAGGTTGAATATGCTTATGGGTCAAGCTGGTTTGATGCAAAATAAGGAGAATGACGTATGCCTGAGTTGCCAGAAGTTGAAACGATAAAAGAAACGTTAAAGTATTTGGTGCTGGATAAGGACATTATCGACGTTGACATATTTTGGCCGAAAATGATTAAGCAACCTGATGATTGTGCGGTATTTAAAAGCATTTTAACAGGACAGACGATACAGGATGTGACGCGGAAAGGGAAGTTTCTGGTATTTCATCTAAATGATCATGTTCTCGTCTCACACCTTCGTATGGAAGGGAAATATTCTGTCCATCCATCAGATGCTCCGATAAAAAAACATACGCATGTTATTTTCCATTTAAGTACTGGTGAAGATCTAAGGTACAATGACGTTCGTAAATTCGGAACGATGCACGTATTTCCTAAAGGTGATGAATTGACACAAAAGCCATTAATGACTTTAGGACCAGATCCTTTTGAAACTGATTTTACGGTTGATTACTTGTATGGGAAACTACAAAAAACGAATCGATTGATCAAAGTGGCCTTGCTTGATCAATCGATCGTTGCGGGTTTGGGCAACATTTATGTAGATGAGACTTTATATAGGGCGCAAATTCATCCGTTGCGTCGTGCCTGTACCTTGACGAAGCTAGAAGTGGGTGCGGTGCACGAACATGCCATTCAAACTTTGGAAGAAGCGGTATTGCAAGGTGGAACAACCATTCGATCTTATGTGAACACCCAGGGTACAATGGGCATGTTCCAACAAAAGCTTGCAGTTTATGGTCAGACAGATAAGCCATGTCCATCATGCGGAACACCAATTGTTAAGCTGAGAGCTGCTGGACGAGGGACCCATATTTGCACAACATGTCAACCATTTCAGGAGGAACGTTAAGATGACACTCGTAATCGGACTAACGGGTAGTATTGCCAGTGGGAAAAGCACGATTTCGCTCATGTTTGATGACTTTAACATACCAGTTATTGATGCTGATAAATTGGCACGAGACGTTGTTCGCCCAGGTGAACAAGGCTATCATGACATCGTAGAAGCATTTGGGGATTTGATATTACGAGAAGATCGAACGTTGGATCGGAAAAAGCTCGGCAGTATCGTTTTTGCTGATGAAGAAAAGCGGCTTTTGCTGAATCGAATTGTCCATCCTGCCATTCGTAAAAAAATGATCGAACGCCGTGATGCATGTATTCAGTCAGGTGTGCCGGCAGTTGTACTTGATATTCCATTGTTATTTGAGAATGACTTAGTCCATCTTGTTGACCGGACAATCGTTGTAGCGGTTGACCCAATGACACAGCTCGAACGGTTAATGGCACGAGATGGCTTTAATCAAGAAGAAGCCCAACAACGTATTAACGCCCAAATGTCCATTAAAGAAAAAGCGTCTCTCGCTGATGCCATCATTCAAAATGACGGTACGAAGCTTGAATCATATGAACAATTACAACGGCTCTTACATCAATGGCACGTGATTTAACAGACTTAAAAAACACCATTTGTCGTGATGATGCATGTTTCCTATCAATCTATTAAGGAATTGCATAATAAATTACAAATAAACGACACATTTCCTGTTTAATATGCTATACTAATCATGAATATAATCCAAATAAGTGTGACATATACAGGAGGATTAAAAAATGACAAAAACACGCATTGCCATTAATGGATTTGGTCGAATTGGCCGAATGGTTTTTCGCCAAGCGATCAATGATGACCAGCTCGAGGTTGTAGCTGTCAATGCAAGTTACCCACCCGAGACACTGGCTCATCTTATCACATATGACAGTGTGCACGGTAAGTTTTCCAGTACAATTAAAGCGCATTCAAACTTTCTTGAAGTAGATGGCAAAAAAGTATGGCTTGTAAATAACCGCGATCCTAAACAGCTGCCATGGGAAAAGTTTGAAATAGACATTGTCATTGAAGCAACAGGGAAATTCAATTCAAAAGAAGGTGCTAGTGGACATCTTGAGGCAGGCGCTCGCAAAGTTGTAATTACTGCACCAGGTAAACAAGTAGATAAGACAATTGTAATGGGGGTCAATGATGACGAATATGATCCTGACAGTCATCACGTCATTTCCAATGCATCCTGCACAACCAATTGTCTTGCACCGGTTGTAAAGGTACTTGATGACAATTTCACGATCAACAACGGTCTTATGACGACTGTTCATGCATTTACGAATGATCAAAAGAACCTTGATAATCCGCATAAGGATTTACGTCGTGCAAGAGGGTGTACACAATCGATTATTCCAACCTCAACCGGAGCTGCTAAAGCGTTAGGAGAGGTTATGCCACACCTTGATGGAAAGTTACATGGGATGGCACTAAGGGTACCGACTCCAAATGTATCTCTTGTAGATTTAGTTGTTGATGTTGAAGAAACGGTCACCGTACAACGAATTAATGAAGCATTTCGACATGCTGAACGTGTAATGCCAGGCATTATAAAATATAGTGAAGAACCACTTGTATCGATTGATTACACAACAAATGAGCATTCAGCAATTATAGATGGATTATCCACAATGGTAATGGAAGATAAGAAAGTTAAAGTATTGGCATGGTATGATAATGAATGGGGCTATTCAAAACGCGTCATCGATTTAACATCCTATATCGGATCTTTACTTCATGCAGAGCAAACAGCAACCTTATAAGCCTCTTTAATTAAAACGAGTCATCCTTTTATAGATGGCTCGTTTTATTTTTTTGAATAATTGCCGCGCTGCTAAACGCTAACTCAATATAGTAAAATCAGACATAATCGAACCCCATTTTTGTGTTGATAGATTAAACTATAAAACGGTATTAGTCGATTTAAAGAAAACATGTTAAAATAAAGACAATCTATATTAAAATAAGTCACTTTCGAGGTGGATATACATGTCTTTTCGACAAACGATCGCTAAATACTTTAGTAATCATGCAGAAACGCGCGATAAACATGAGGACCCAGCGTTGCAATCACATTATTATAAGGCGACGAAGGATCAAGCGCTTGCGAAACTAGAAGAACTGTTTTCTAATAAACAACTTTATGACTTAAACGCTATTTCAAAAGAGCATGGGGAAATCAGTGTTTATACTAAAAAAGGAAAAAAAGTATTTATTATTACGACCGTTATTATGGTTAGACCTTTTCAAACTGCAATTGATTTATCTGTCACATCTGAATCTGTTCTTCCTTTTGACTTTGGCTACAGCAATAAAGTGATTAAACAGCTATATGATACGTTAGATCAACAATTGCCAAAACTAGACCGTAACTAACGAAGGAAATGAGGTCGAATAGATGAGATGTTCAAATTGTCATTCTAAAAGTACGAAAGTTCTAGATTCAAGACCAATAGAAGAAGGCCGTGCCATTAGACGGAGGCGCGAGTGTGAAGATTGCGGTTTTCGCTTTACAACATTTGAGCGTATAGAAGAAGTACCGCTTATCGTCGTTAAAAAGGATGGTACGCGTCAGGAATTCAGTCGCCAAAAAATTACAGGTGGTTTAATTAAGGCATGTGAGAAACGGCCTGTTTCGCTTGATACAATTGAAAATATCGCCGTACAATGCGAAAAAGAACTACGCAGTGCAGGGTTTTCAGAGGTTGATAGCGATCATATAGGGAAAGTGGTCATGACCCATTTATCAGAGGTTGATGAAGTTGCTTATGTTAGGTTTGCATCGGTATATCGTCAGTTCAAGGATCTTAGTGTTTTCCTTGACGAATTAACAGACCTAATTAAATCAGATAAGCATGAATCGTAATCTATCTCGTTTCACCATGTTGTGGGAGGAACAATGATGAACTATATAGGTAAAATATTACCTGTTGACGGTTACGCAGTCCGTTTAGATGCTTCTATGCCGATTGATTATACAATGTCTTTAACACATTTATATCAGCCATTAATCGGTATTAATGCAATAGCACTTTACCAGACATTGCTCGTCGACAGACAGATGCAAACGAAAGATACACCCCATACGCACCATACGTTAATGAGCTATTTAAATATGCCTCTCGATGACATATATAAAGCAAGATTGAAGCTAGAAGGTATCGGTTTATTGAAAACTTACAAAGTTAAGCGTGCAGAGAACGTGTATATGTACGTTCTTCAACCACCTTTTTCCCCAGCTGACTTCTTTAAAGACGCGATGCTGTCACAGCTGTTATATCACCACCTTGGTCGTGATCGATTTAGCGTCTTAAAGCAACAAGTTGGCTCTCATCAGACTGTACAAGAAGGAGAGAATATTACAGCTTCTTTCCACGATGTTTTTCAAACGTTTGAACCTGGAAATGACGCAATTGACAGTCTCCCAAGCATTGATGCAGTTGATTCATCGCCGCCTGTTGACAAGATTGATTTTACTTGGATGTCCCACATGCTAAAACAACGCATGATTCCAGTTAAGCACGTGTTAACAACACAAAACAAACAACTCATTACTCAGATGCTTGCATTATATGATTTGCCACAGCATGATGTGGAGAAAGCGTTATTGTGGGCATTGACGGAGGACAACCAAATTGATCAAGAAGAATTTAAGTCAGCCTGTCATGATCTCTTTAAAGCAACTTATGCTGAAAAAGCAATTAAACTGACGGAAAAACCTGCACAGCCCAAACCTAGTGAGAATCATCAACAGTTGAAACGGGCAGAAACTAAAGAGTCTCAGTTAATTCAAAGACTGGAGATCATGTCACCTAAGCAATTGCTTGAAGATTTGTCTAGCGGACAACAGGCGAGTGAACAGGATATGAAGATTATTCGTGAAGTGATGACAACGCAAGGCTTGCCATCTCCTGTCATGAACGTTTTAATTCATTATGTTTTATTACAGTCAAATATGAAGCTCTCCAAAAATTACTTGGAAAAAATAGCGAGTCATTGGTCGCGCGCAAAGCTAACGACTGCAGAAGAAGCCATGGCGTTCGCCAAGCAGGAATTAAAGAAATTTGGCCAACAATCAAATAAACGGCCATCATACCGGAAAACGTATAATCAAGAAGTGATACCAGACTGGTTTAAGGCACGTCAGCAAAAGAAGCAACAGCAGGTCAATCAAGAAAATGCCGCTCACGTTCATGAAAATGATGAAGAGAAAAAAGAAGAATTGGCAGAGATGCTTCGGGCCTTTTCTCAAAGCTCAAAGAAATAACCGACAGCTCCGTAGTTGTTCATTGAATGGTATAAGCGGGTTTACTTAAATTTTTGGACGCAAGGATGATCGTAATGAAAAAAATACAGTCTGCATTACAAAAGTGGATGAAGGATAACGAAAGCTTTAAAGAAAATTATTTAAAGATGAAACAGGCCGTATTGAATGACCCAGAAATTAAACAGTTTCTTGCTGGTTATCCAGACTTGCCCGAATCGGTTATTGAAAAAAATCTGATAAAGTTATATGAATTCAGCACCCAATCAAAGCAATGCGATCAATGTGCATCATATCAATCGTGTAAAAACATTCTTAAAGGGTATTCTCCTGTTTTGCATATTGACAACGACGATATACATCTGTCCTATGAAAAATGTCATACGATGATCGCTTATGAACAGGCGCAAAAGCAGCGAGAGATGATTCAAAGCTTGTATGTACCTAAAGATATTTTAGAGGCGACAATGGATAAGCTAGAACCAGAAGCCGCAAGAAGCGATGCAATTACCGAGACGTTGCGTTTTTTACATGATGCTCAGACTGACTTACCTAAAAAAGGTATCTTCTTTTCAGGTCCTTTTGGTGTTGGTAAAACATACTTTCTCGGGGCAATTGCGAATAAACTAAAAGAAAATAACATTTCATCTATGATTATTTATATGCCAGAACTCGTTCGTGAAATGAAGACGTCCATCAAGGATGATTCAATTAATTCTAAAATAGAATACTTCAAAACAGCTGATGTACTCATGTTAGATGACATTGGTGCAGAAACACAATCTGCTTGGTTTAGAGATGAGATTCTCGGCACAATTCTTCAATATAGGATGATGGAAGGCCTACCTGTGTTCTTTACATCAAACTATACACTCGATCAATTAGAAGAGCAGCTCGCTTTTTCAAATCGAGGTGGCATTGAAAAAGTAAAGGCCGGAAGAATGATTGAACGTATCCGCCAAGTGAGTAAAGAAGTGAAACTATACGGCGAAAATCGCCGAGAAGGCTAATTGTTAAACGATTATTTTTCATTGTTCCTAAGCATCTTTGACATCATTTTATACCCCTATCAATACTAGTTTTGTTAGTTGATACATGTTTCATCTTGATTGTCCATATAATGTATCAGTTTGCATATTGGTGAGGGTGATGGTGTTGCTTGAAGTATACTTTGAATCAGACCAGGAGGTCATCAGTTTTTGTGAATGTTTATTTAGGCATAATAAACGAATTGAACTGACTTGGGGAACAAATGAAGAATGGGGGAATCGCATATCATTTGATGATGACATGCCAACGGTTGAGCGGATGGATACCGTAGCAAAATCGATGGTGGATGTATTTATACATCATCGACTATCAAGGATGATTACCGACATTATTAAGTCCGATTATTATTACACAAGTACTGTTGAACTGGAACGTATTCTCGCTTTAACCCACTGGATTTTTGCTGGAGAAGATGAAGACAGTTTGCGTGTTAGAAATTATAAGGATCCGACACAGGTGCTAAAAACGATATTTATGGCAAATATGAAGCAGACTGAAGTGATTCACTTTGATTCCATCGTTCACTTTCGACTTCAAGTGTTCAAGGAGCAGCTCGTTCACTATGTTGGTTTGGCAATCGACGAGTTTAAGAGAGAAGAAGAGCATCAAGCATTTGTCAACTCATTACGTGAGTATGTGATTGGGAAAAAAACAACGTATCCAGTGTTACATGTTGTTCAAGGATCTCGATTTACATTTTTTAAACCGAGTGGTAAACAGTTTTCAACGATGGAATTGAGAATGATGATGCATCAAGAGCCGTTGTATATCGTAGGTCTTGATATTGATGAATTTAACTTAGCACCACTAATCGCAATGGCACCGGAAAAAATTCGTATTTATGGTGATGATCCTTCCGAACCAAAAACGTTAACCGTTATAAATGTGTTCCAGGAACGCGCTCAATTCGAACCATTGGAGAATTTCCCATTTACACAAGAACTGAAAAAGTAATTGACAATACTTGCTTTTAAGTTGTATGATCGCTATAATATTTATAAATCTTTATGAACCACATGTCATGATAAGGACAAGATCAATCGGTTTAGATGTAGATTAGAGAGGGAGGCCATGGGCTGAAAGCTTCCTCTACACAATCATTGATTACCACCTTAGAACACCGTTATGAAAAGTGACGGCGACTCACCTCCGTTAAAAGGTGTCAGAGCCACTGTGTTTTCAGTGGAAATGAGGGTGGAACCACGAGATAACAGCTCGTCCCTTTGCGTTATGCAGAGGGATGGGCTTTTTTATTTATTTTTAAAAGGAGTGTTACCCATGTCAGATATTGAATTCATCTTTCCAGACGGAAATGTAAAGTCCTTTCCAGCTGGAACAACAGGAGAAGCTATTGCAGCATCCATTTCTCCAGGTCTTAAAAAACAAGCATTGGCCATTAAACTCGATGGACAACCAGTAGATCTTCGTCGTGAGTTGAACGAAGGGGGAAAGATTGAGATCTTGACCTATCGTGATCAAGAAGCAATTGAAATTATGCGACATTCAACCGCTCATTTAATGGCACAGGCCATTAAACGGCTTTATAAAGACGTGAGCTTCGGTGTTGGTCCAGTCATTGAAGAAGGTTTTTATTATGATTTCGATATGGCGCATCACATTACACCAGATGACCTTCCGAAAATTGAGAAGGAAATGAAACGCATTATTGATGAAAACCTTGAAATTGAACGCATTGAAGTTTCGCGAAATGAAGCGAAGCAATTGTTTACCGAGATTGGTGATGCCTTCAAAGTAGAGCTTATTGATGATATTCCTGAGGATGAACAAGTGACCATTTACAAGCAAGGGGAATTTATGGACCTTTGCCGCGGTGTCCACGTACCATCAACAAGTAAAATAAAAGCCTTTAAACTGTTGACGATTTCTGGTGCCTATTGGCGTGGGGACAGTAATAATAAGCAACTGCAGCGTATCTACGGAACAGCGTTTGAAAAACAGAAACAGTTGGATGAGTATTTGCATATTCTTGAAGAGCGTAAGGAACGCGATCACCGTAAGCTCGGTAAAGAACTTGACATTTTTACTGTTTCGCAAAAAGTTGGACAAGGTCTACCGCTATGGTTACCTAAAGGCGCGACAGTACGTCGAATGATTGAGCGCTATATCGTTGATCTAGAGGAAAGACTTGGGTACGACCATGTTTACACGCCTGTTCTAGGTAGTGTGGAATTGTATAAAACAAGTGGCCACCTTGACCATTATCAGGATGACATGTTCCCAATTTTAGAGATGGATAATGAAGATTTAGTGCTTCGACCAATGAACTGTCCACATCATATGATGGTTTATAAAAATCAGCTTTACAGCTATCGTAACCTACCTGTCCGTATTGCCGAGCTCGGTATGATGCACCGTCATGAAATGTCAGGCGCACTTGCTGGATTACAGCGTGTCCGGGCGATGACACTTAATGATGCGCATATCTTCGCACGTCCGGATCAATTAAAAGAAGAATTCATTCGTGTTGTTGAGCTTGTCCAGCATGTTTATAAGGATTTTGGTATTGAAGATTACTACTTCCGCTTATCATATCGTGACCCAGAAGATAAAGAGAAATATATTGATAATGATGAGATGTGGGAAAAGGCACAAGCAATGCTTAAAGAAACAATGGATGATATGAACCTTGATTATGTGGAAGCAGAGGGTGAGGCAGCGTTTTACGGACCGAAGCTCGACGTTCAAGTTAAAACAGCCCTCGGTAAGGATGAAACGTTATCCACTGTCCAGCTTGATTTCCATTTGCCTGAGCGCTTTGACCTCACTTATATTGGTGAAGATGGTAAGCATCATCGTCCAGTCGTCATTCATCGTGGTGTCGTATCAACGATGGAGCGTTTCGTAGCATTCTTGATTGAAGAATATAAAGGTGCATTCCCAACATGGCTTGCCCCTGTACAGGTAAAAATGATTCCTGTATCACTTGAAGCTCATCTTGACTATGCAAAGGACATAGAAGATAAGCTTCGTTATGAAGGTATCCGAGTTGAAGTCGATGAACGCGACGAAAAAATTGGCTACAAAATCCGCGCAACCCAAACAGAGAAAATCCCATTCACCCTCGTTGTCGGTGACGCAGAGATTAAAGACGGCAGTGTCAACGTAAGACGTTATGGGGAGAAGGACTCTGAATCAATGTCATTTGATGCATTTAAGAGCATGATTGATACTGTTATTACAAACAAAGAGTCTGTGAAACGATAAGTCTAAGAGAACATAACTGATAAACACCTTGTAATTAGGAAAAGCATGACGACCTAGTTATAAGGTGTTTTATTAAAAAAGGAAAGAGTATTTAACTTCACACCAAAAGCAGAAGGAATCCTCAAACTTTGAAGACTCCCTTCTAACTTTCTGACTTTATACTAATTTCTAGGACAAAACCCCAGCTGGAAAATTATGGTATAATAGATTCAGGCATATTGCGCAGGCAGGGTGACGCTCAAATCCTCCATCGAGAGAGGAGGGGATGAGTATGAGTGGAAATTTCGATTTGCCGACGGCGGTTTTCGTCGTCATGTTCATTTCGCTCATAGTTGCGCTTATCGAAGCACTAAAAAAGTAACCCACCCTGCCCGACAGCTTGTGTGAGTTACTTTTTAGGATCTCGCCCAACTGATGGAAGACCGTTAACCCGGTCTAGCGCAATATGCCACCATCAATAAGGCCTACCAATAGCTTATTCAAAGCCTATCTCTCTAATACATATTATAAGTGATATCCCCCTTTAAAACAAGTAAATACTTAATGTCACCCCATAGAGAATAAATGCCACAAAGCCAGGAAAATAAGAGATGGACTTGATGATGAGGTTCAAAGAGAAAACACCTTGTAATTAGGAAAAGCATAATGAACTAGTTACAAGGTTTTCTTATCGAAAACAAAAATATTAAAATATTGACATTTTATTTTTTTTGATATTTTATTAATAGGCGCCAATATTTAAAAAAAGAGGGTGATTTAATGAAAAAAATGCATCTATAGTTGTAATACTCGCATTATTTTTTGGGGTAGGAGGAATTAGTGTTAGTGCTGCGGCGCATATCAGTCCTCAATATCAAGAGATAGAAGGTTCTTATGCGAAAGCATCATGGACACTATCTTGGTCAGGGGGCAGTTCACCGTGGACTATATCCTTTAATCCAGGTGATGGTTCTGGATTCAAACACAGGTTTCACATCTATGAAACACTCACATCTATATAAAAACAATTCTAGTTGGAAAAATTATTATCCAAGTTTGAGGGTTATGGATAGTAACTTTGTTATTACAGGGGTTGATTCAGCTACAGTGTATCAAGTATGTGCACCTGTATACTAGTGAATTATATATGTACCCTCCATTAATTGGAGGCTCTTTCTTTAAATGGTTCCTAAAAGGAGGCGGAAGTGTATGCATATCAACGTTGAGGGTGCTTCAGTAATATTTGGTGATAATCAGCCAATACAGGCATTAAAAGATGTCTCTTTACAAGTAGCGCCTGGTGAATGGGTTAATATTTTAGGGCCTTCGGGTTCTGGGAAAACAACGCTTTTAAACGTGATCGGTGGACTTGAACAGTTGTATAGCGGATCTATTAAAGTAGATGGAAAAGATATTCATCAACAAACAATTGCTGACAAACAAAACTATAAACGGACGAGCACAGGGTACATATTTCAGGATTATCGCTTGTTTGATCAATTTACTGTTTTAGAAAATGTGATGCTTCCGCAATGGCCATATGAGGATCGTAAAAAAATTGAAAAGCGATCAGAGGAATTGCTCGAACAATTGCAAATGAGTCATCGTAAAGATGCCTTGCCTGAACAACTTTCCGGTGGCGAAAAACAACGGACTGCAATTGCAAGGGCATTATTAGGGAACCCTAGTATTCTGCTTTGTGATGAACCGACTGGTAATCTTGATGAAGCTAATCGAGAGACCATTTTACATATTCTTTTTAATTTACAGTCTAACAACGGTATGACGATTATATTGGTGACACACGATCCAGAGGTTGCCAAGTGGGGGGACCGTAACATGTACATTAGAGACGGTTGTCTTCAAGGAGCTGTCAATATATGAACCGGTTAATTATCAATCAGTTGAAACGAGGGAAGTTACCGAGGCTAATGCTTTTCTTGGCGCTCGTTGTTATTTTTGTCATCATACCATTTGCGGGAGCTTCTTTGGAAACGGTCCAGACTGAAGTTGAATCTGATGTTACGTATTATGCGAGAGGCGTGTATGACATTCTTGTTCGTGCCCCTGGTCATGAACACCCAATGGAACAAGAGCTTGGCTTGGTGCCTGAAAACTATCTTGGTGTTGGTGATGGAGGGATATCGCTTAATCAGTGGGAGCGTATTAAGACAAGAGCAGACATTGAAATTGCGGCACCGGTGTCGTCACTCGGTTATTTTACCGGCCTCTTTACAACAATGGGGGTTTTCCCGCCTGAAACAGCATCACGATACTTGATGCAGTTTCAAACGACTGATGGAATCAATGATTATGATGTTGGACCTGAGTATGCATGTATACAGCTTGACTCTCCTTTGGAGGAGGGCGAATTTCAAGCCATTTACAATGATGATGAACTAAGGAATCGATGTAAAGACAATGTTGTTCAATTTAAGATGCCACCGATATATAGTTTATTAGCGGGTATCGACCCTGAGCAAGAGGAGCGCTTGACAGGTCTACAATTTGAGGGGATTTATCCAGATGCCACTAAAAGTGGTTGGGGCAGGTCTTGGCGCAATGAACATTATCAAGATGCAGCTGTTATCCCTGTACTTGAGGTAGCAGGCCCTGACATTCCGCTTATGAGCACACTTTCTGTGGATCGGTTGGATATCAGTATGGAGGATATTAAAGGATACAGACAGGGCTTAAAACTTGATGTGCCTGATGAAGAAACTCATATTGTTTTTGATCATTATATATATAAATGGTCTGAACCAGAGTATCACAAATTGGTATCTGAGCTGTTGGCTTTAAAAGAAGATAAGAGACGGACTATGGAATTAGAGGTGGGGTCTTTTATAACTGGTTTTAACCAAACAGAGTTTGTCCCTTTTGTAACACAAGAAGGACATATTCAGTCTTTGCTAGACGATCAGTCTGAAATGTTTCGGGAAGGATATTCGCAATTAATTGGATCCAACTATTTAAACGTCCATTATTTTACTGGGTATCCGCAATATAATATTACAAGTGATGAGATTAAAATCCCTATCTTAGGTCATGATGAGGGTGTTCCAACCTATCGACCGATTGAGCAAAAAGGCATTAAAATGACCGATGCTCATTTTGAGGAGAATCGTGATGAGCTGGTCTCTTATATCATTGATCCAATCGGAGAAATTGATGCAGGACGTCATGAAGAGACGCTTTCTTCAAGTCCGCTCGGCATTTACCAATATGCGCCTGTTTTTTATAATGGGGATGAAGGCAAGAAAAAGGAGATCGTGCCTACCATTACACCGGGCAGCTTTGTACCCGCACCCGCTCGAGGTGTTACGAACATTGAAAGTGCTGCGATTATTAAGGGAGAACAGCCAATTGATGCCATTCGTGTGAGAGTGGCAGGGATTGATGGGTATACGAAAGATGCTGCCGAGAAGATTAACCAAGTAGCCCAAGATATTGAAAAAATGGGGTTAAAAGCAACTATTGTGGCGGGAGCATCTCCTCAAACTGTCGAAGTAAATGTTGAAGGGGTAGGGCTTGTAGAACAATCGTGGACAACACTTGGCGCGGCAGGAACTATTATTGAGGAATGGCAAGTTACAAACATCATTTTAGGTGTGCTTCTTATCGTGGTGGCCGTGTTGTATGTGCTCACCCGCTTGTCGTTCTGGCAGGTAACCCATCAAGGACATGTCCGCTTGATGTATCAACTTGGCTGGCAACAAAAACATATCTTTAGATTTTATGTGAATGATTTGTTTCTCGTTATTGGACTAGCGTATGTCATATCAGTACCAGCATTGTTCGTGCTAAAACAAAGCACAGGGCTTTCTGGACACCCGTTTATTTGGCAACTTTCAGGTATGTTGCTTGCTGCTTTGTTTATGTTCGGAATTGTTCGTAGGAGTATTAGACAAGTCGTGTTCACTAATGGTTCAAAGGTATCGAAAACCAAAATACGCAATCATAGGATTCGTTTCCTTGTTGTTAAAAATATGATATATTTTAAGGCTTTTATTCGTGTGCCATTTGTTCAGTTAATCATAGTTAGTATTTTGGCATCGTTTGTTTACCTATCACTAACTGAAACAGTCAATGAAACAAGTGTAACGCTGCTCGGAAATTATGTGAATGTATCTGCCAGCGGTTTGCACGTGCTAGTCATCATAGCCACGTACACTTTGGCGACGTTGACATTAAGTGAAAGTCTGTTATCCTTGTTAAACGTACGGGAAAAAGAAATGATTAAATTTCGTTCCATCGGATGGGAAACACGTCACATCCTCAGCCATTATATGAGAGAGGTTCTATTATGGAGTGCTTTAGCCGTGTTGATTGGAACTGTAATCAGTGGCGCTCTCTATAGTGTTCTGTTTCCGTTTAAAGGAATGGTGCTCGTCATTCTACTAATATCATTTGCAGGCTTTTACCTGTTTCTAGCCTTAGTGTCTTGGTTAATCATCCGACATCATTTAAGAAAAACAATTACGTCCGGTCAAACGGAAAAACGAAAAGCAACATTGTTTTAGAAGGTATAGTCAAAAAACATTCTATGCTACGAACAAAGTGTCTCAGTTAATCTAGTTGAGTAGAGGTTATTCTGGGCGCCTTTTTGTCGGAAGCAGCGAGCCAAGTCCCACTGCAATATCTTATTGATCTATACGCTTTAAAATCAAAGAAGAGATGGTGTTCGTAACGACCTTACAAACCTTCTTTTTCCACGCAAGTCCTTGACAGCCTAACTAGAACATGTTAAGCTATACAAGCTGAAGTTAATATTGATCTCGAGACAAGTAGAAGCACCCGCTTCTCACCTGATCAACGCATATGTGCAGTTGACTGGTTAAATTCTTTTTCATGATAAAAAATGGGAGAAGTGTGGGTGCATGATTGTACCGACACTTTTTTTATGAGCATATGTCACTTGTCAGGATCAGTAACCAAATTATATGGAGGTGGCTGGCTATTAGCAAAGATATGAATGTCAATGAGAAGATTCGTGCACGAGAAGTGAGACTCATTGATTCAAACGGTGATCAGCTTGGCGTAAAATCACGTCAGGACGCATTGGAAATTGCTACGAAACGCAATCTTGATCTTGTTTTAGTTGCACCTAACGCAAAACCACCCGTGTGCCGAATTATGGACTACGGGAAGTATCGTTATGAGCAACAAAAGAAAGAAAAAGAAGCACGCAAGAACCAAAAGATCATCCAGGTGAAGGAAGTCCGTTTTACCCCTGGTATCGGTGATCACGACTTTAATACGAAATTAAAAAACGCACGAAAATTCCTTGAAAAAGGCGATAAAGTAAAAGCTGCTGTTCGTTTCCGTGGGCGTATGATTACGCATAAGGAACTCGGCCGTGAGGTTCTTGATCGTCTTGCAGAAGAAGTAAAGGATATTGCAACGGTTGAATCAAGACCTAAAATGGAAGGTCGTAATATGTTCATCATGCTTGCACCAATTAACGAAAAGTAATTGAACCACATACTAGGAGGAAATGGTTATGCCTAAAATGAAAAGCCATAAAGGCTCACAAAAACGTTTTAGAAAAACAGGAACTGGCAAACTGAAGCGTGCCCATGCGTACACAAGCCACATGTTTGCTAACAAATCACAAAAACAAAAGCGTAAATTACGTAAAAATTCAACTGTTTCGGAAGCAGATTACGGTCGGATTAAAACAATGCTTCCTTACAAATAAACACTACGAAAATTGAAATGGTTTCTATCTAGGAGGGTATAAATATGGCACGTGTCAAAGGTGGTACCGTTACGCGCAAACGTCGTAAACGCGTCCTTAAGTTAGCCAAAGGATATTATGGTTCGAAGAGAACGTTATTTAAAACAGCAAAACAACAAGTAATGAAATCAGGTCAGTATGCTTATCGTGACCGCAGACAGAAAAAACGTGAATTCCGTAAACTATGGATCGCACGTATTAATGCTGCAGCGCGTATGAATGACTTGTCTTACAACAAGCTTATGCACGGTTTGAAGCTTGCTAACATCGATGTTAACCGTAAAATGCTAGCAGATCTAGCTGTTAACGATGAACAAGCATTTGCACAACTCGCTGAAAAAGCTAAAGCTGCACTAAACTAATTTAGGATAGAGTCGGATCATTTGATTGATTCGGCTCTATTTTTGTATAAAGGAGCCTAAGTCATGACATTGTCTTCATTATTCATATACATAAGTGTTGTTTCAGTTTTGTTATTATTAATCATGGGAATTGATAAATATAAGGCGATCCACGGACAATTTCGCATTAGAGAGCGTACAATCTGGATATATGCTGCTATGGGAGGCGCATTAGGTGGTTGGCTGGGCATGTATTTATTTCGCCATAAGACGAAGCATACGTTATTTGTATTAGGACTGCCAGCTCTGACCATTATCCAGTTTATCGGTGTACTTTTCTTGATAAATCAGCTTCAATTGTCATAAAGGCTCGTCTTATGTCATATACATAGGACGTACGTCACCTTAGATAAAGGGGGTAGAGCATGGAAGTGGCCGGTAGCTATTTGATGGCTTTTGTAGAAACGGGTGGTTTATTTGCGCCCATTTTATTTATTGGCTTTCATCTGTTACGTCCATTGTTTTTTCTACCTGTCGTCATCATTTGTATATCAGGCGGTGTGTTGTTTGGAGCGGTGGCTGGCACAGTATATTCCATCATCGGTATCACGTTATCAAGCGTGTTCTTTTACGGTGTTATTCGCTGGATGCCACAGACATTAAATAAATTATTAAACGTGAAAAAAAAGCTACTCGGCGAACATTCACGTTTTACAATGCCACAAATTACCTTGCTGCGCCTCGTTCCGTTTATTCACTTTCATCTCTTGTCTTTATGCTTGATTGAAATAACTGGAGGCTTTAAAGACTATGCCAAATCCTCTCTGTTATCAAACATCCCGCTGGCGCTCATTTATACGTCCATTGGCCAATCTCTCTCCCAGCTTTCTCCTGTGCATATTATGGCCCTATTAGTTGCGATATTATGTTTGCTGTACGTATTAAGGCGGAAGGAAATCATCATTAAATGGCATGATTTCTTTCAAGTTAGCACATAAAAAAAGAGCTTGATCCGGCCTCATTACGGAATCAAGCTCTTTTTTTATTCATCTTTTTTAATAAGCAATTGGTTTATCGGGTGCTTCCATTCAATTTTGGCGTACGGATAACGGATTAGGAGCTCTTTTTCCAAAAAGTAAAGGTCATCCCGAGACAGCCCTCTCAGCTCCATTGGTTCCCGTACAATGACTTGAATGTTGACGACTTCAAATGCATCCTCTGTTGTGCCGAGGTATTTCTCTCCTTCGAAATAACAGCCTTTATAGACGAAATGCATATTTTTAATGTTGTTCTGTGGTTCATCAAGCAGATAAAAATCTTGTGAACGACGCGCCAGATCAAGTTTTCGCTGTGGATTGCGAAAATATTGCAAGATTGTATAAAACAATACGATTAATGCGATGAAAATGAGCATTTGAAACAAAAGGATGATCATAATCAAACCGTCTCCCTGACTGTGTTTATTCTTTGTACGAAAGAGCGGGTAAATAGGTTTCATTATTCAACAGTTTTCTATTCATGCTATAATAATGGGCAATAGAAAGGTGGCATCAATGATGAATTGGTCAGAATTGTACACAATGCAAAAACAATTGGATACGTATATAGAAAAGAATCATAGCTTGTCAAACGCTAATTTGGAAAAGGAAAGAATGCTTGCCTTGTTAGTAGAGCTAGGAGAATTAGCAAACGAAACGAGATGTTTTAAGTTTTGGAGTAACAAACAACCGAGCGGTATTGAAACAATTCAAGAAGAATATGTGGACGGCATTCATTTCCTCATGTCCATCGGTCTTGATCAAGGGTATGAATATCATGAAGAACACGTTACAACACCGACTGTGGATCTAACGACACAATTTAATTTGGTGTTCTCAGGTTGCATCTATTTTAATGAAGCGCCGACGTCCCAGAACTATCAAAAAATGTTTGAGCGCTATATTGAGCTTGGAAAGCTGCTCGGAATTGGAGAAACAGATATTTATAACGCGTATATGGCAAAAAATAAGACAAACTATACAAGGCAACAGCAAGGTTATTAATGCACAATAGTTTGAAAGTGATTTGAAAAGGAGTATAATTATTAGACATAAATATGAGGAGGTTCGATTTACATATGGCAAAATTAGACGAAACAGAGCTAATGCTTAAAGATCTAACGGATGCTAAAGGTATCCCTGGTAACGAAAAAGAAGCACGTGATGTTATGGAGCGCTATATTGCACCATTTGCTGATGAGGTCACAACGGATAACTTAGGCAGCTTAATCGCTAAAAAAACTGGTGATGAATCAGGTCCTAGCATTATGGTGGCAGGGCACCTTGATGAGGTCGGCTTTATGGTTACACGTATTGATGACAAAGGATTTGTTTATTTTCAAACTGTTGGTGGCTGGTGGAGCCAAGTAATGCTTGCGCAGCGCGTTACAATTATGACGTCTAAAGGTGATGTAACTGGTGTTATCGGTTCAAAACCACCACACATCCTGTCTGCAGAGGCGCGTAAAAAGCCAGTTGACATTAAAGATATGTTTATTGATATTGGTGCATCAAGCAAGGATGAAGCAGCTGAATTCGGTGTACGCCCTGGTGATTCAGTCGTGCCTTATTTTGAATTTACGAAGATGAATAACGAAAAAATGCTCCTCGCTAAAGCGTGGGACAACAGAATTGGCTGTGCCATCGCTATTGAAGTGCTTAAACAGTTAAAAGATACAGATCATCCGAATGTTGTTTATGGCGTCGGTGCGGTTCAAGAGGAAGTTGGTTTACGTGGTGCAAAAACAGCTGCACATACAATAAAGCCGGACATTGGCTTTGCTGTTGACGTAGGTATTGCTGGAGATACGCCAGGCGTGAGTGATCATGAGGCTGATAGCAAGCTTGGTGAAGGTCCACAAATTATCTTATACGATGCATCAATGGTCTCCCACAAGGGGTTACGTGACTTGGTCGTCGATACAGCAGAAGAGAACAATATTCCTTATCAATACTCTGCAATAGCTGGCGGTGGTACAGATGCCGGATCAATTCATTTAACGGCAAATGGTGTACCGTCTTTAGCAATTACAATTGCAACACGATACATTCACTCGCACGCTGCGATATTGCATCGTGATGACTTTGAAAATGCCGTTAAATTGATTGTTGCAACAATCAAGAAGATGGACAAAGAGACTGTTAAACAAGTTACATTATCTTAATTGCATGATAAAAAGGGTGCCACTCTATGGTTGGCACCCTTTCTGTTTAACTGTTGTAATATGCTGTCAGTACTTTTTCTACATATGCTTGTGTTTCTTTAAAAGGCGGAATTCCGTTATGTGAATCGACATTACCTGGACCTGCGTTGTAAGCAGCTAGCGCAAGTTTGAGATCACCATCATACCGGTCGAGCATTTGTCTTAAATATTTCGTTCCACCAGCAATGTTTTGCCTAGGATCATAAGGATCTGTTACACCTAGTCCACGTGCTGTTCCTGGCATTAATTGCATTAAGCCTTGTGCGCCTGCATGACTTTTAGCGAAGTTGTTATAATTTGATTCCGTTTTTATAACAGCGCGAATTAATGCTTGATCGACTTGATGTATATGTGATTGCTCCGAAATAATCGTGTCAAAATCAGATTGTGATTGCAAAACGTTCGGTTGAAAGGTGCTACGTGTCATGCCATTATTCAAGTTGACACTGTTTCCTTGTGTGGTTGGCGTTGTGTTCATCGCGCTCGCGAGCATTTGTTCAAATGTGATGTCAAACAGTGGCGAATGCTTGCTGAATGTATTTCCATTTGCCAAAATGGACATTGCTTGTGACTGCATTATCATTTGTAAAGATCTAATATCCATGTTCGAGGCCCCCAACATTACTTGTCCTTCTATTTTACTATAAATGGCATAGAAGGCAAATATTAAAAAAGACAGATGCGCACGGCATCTATCCTTTTCTTAAGTGTTTTGTTGTTGGACGCCTTGCTCTAGTGCATCAATCATTTCCTGGCGGTCATTGTCATCTGATTGATTCCATATAATCTCAAACAATACACCAAGTCCTGGTAGCATTTTTTCTTCGCCACTTTGAATGGCATCGACGATCGTCGCTTCAAGTTGCTTCTGGTCATTGGAAGCAATATTTGATATGATGGCTTTACGTAAATTGAGATCCACACTCATCACCCTTTCGGTCAGTTTAACGTTATTGTGACCAATAAGGGTATGTTTATGTAGTGGACATAAAATAAATCACAGGACTGAAGCAGAATGATTACTTCAAAAAAGAACGAACACATTAAGCAATGGAAAAAGCTCCAAACAAAAAAAGGTCGTGAACAACTACAAGCCTTTTGGATAGAGGGGTTTCATCTCGTAGAAGAGGCGATCACAAGTGAATGGCCTGTTAAGCACATCGTTATTGGCGAACACATACAGGTGCCAACAGTGTGCGCAGATTATCCACTTACAGTTGTATCTGATCACGTGTTTGATTATTTGACGACAACGAAACAACCTCAAAGAATCGGCGCAATTATTGAGTTCAAGGAACCATCTCAAGTAACTGGTCATCATATCTTACTGATTGACGCGGTTCAAGATCCAGGTAACTTAGGTACGATGATACGAACAGCAGATGCAGCTGGCTTTGATGGTGTCATAGTAGGAAATGGCTCTGCTGATGTTTACAATGATAAAGTCATTCGCTCAACGCAAGGGTCGTTGTTTCATATACCAGTTATTCAAGCAGACCTTCACGATCAAGTAAACGCATTACAAGCGGACGGATTTGCTGTTTGGGCAGCTGCGCTAGAACATGCCCATACGTATACGACCGTTCAGCCAGAAGAAAAAGTGGCGCTTATCGTTGGTAATGAAGGGGCGGGTATTTCCGAAGATTTGATTAAGCAAGCAGATCAAATTGTCTCGATCCCAATTCGAGGTCGCGCTGAATCTTTGAATGTGAGTATTGCAGCGGCCATTTTAATGTATTATATTAAAGGATAGCTTGCAACTTCATCTTAATTTAACTATAATAAAGTAAAATTTAATATCATTTGCGTTGAAGGAGCAGGATGGTAGCTATAACCAGATAAAGGGAGGTCATGCCTTGACTGAAAGTATGACAACTGGATGTTATCGTCATTTCACTCTGGAGTAGGCACTTGGACTCTTGTGTAGAGGAAAGGTGTACCGGATTTAAGATCCGTTATCAATCGAAAGTGGACACAATAACTGTGTCAATAAGGGTGGTACCGCGACGAACAGCCTCGTCCCTTCTTTTTAGGGAGTGGGCTTTTTTTATTGGCATAAAAGCAGTGTTAATAGTCGATCGCAAAAATGGATTACTGATAGACGTCAGTCATAAAATGAGGAGGTTTTTAACAGTGAAGGAACAATTGCAGGCACTTCAAAAAGAAGCACTGGATAAGATTCAAACAGTTGAGGGTTCACAAGGCCTACAAGACGTTAAAGTCGCTTATTTAGGCAAAAAAGGATCTCTAACAGGTATATTACGTGGGATGGGTAAGCTTTCAGCGGAAGAAAGACCAGTTGTTGGTGAAATCGCAAACCAAGTTCGCCAAGCGATCACAGAAGCAATTGAAGAGAAGCAGGACCAATTAGAGCAGGTCGCTATGGAGCAAAAACTTGCGAAAGAAGCGATTGATGTTACGTTACCAGGCCGCCCAGTCAACGTTGGTGGAAAGCATTTGTTAACGCAAATGATCGAAGACATTGAAGATTTATTTATCGGGATGGGCTTTGAAGTCAGAGAAGGTCCTGAAGTAGAGACGGATTATTTTAATTTTGAAGCGTTAAATTTACCGAAAGATCATCCTGCAAGAGATATGCAAGATTCATTCTACATAACGAATGAGCTGTTACTCAGAACACATACATCTCCTGTTCAAGCACGAACGATGCGGGAATATGAAGGACAGAAACCTGTGAAAATGATTTGTCCAGGCAAAGTGTATCGCCGAGACACAGACGATGCAACCCACTCGCACCAGTTTACACAAATTGAAGGACTTTATGTCGATAAAAATGTCCGGATGAGTGATTTGAAGGGTGTCCTTGATACATTTGCCAAGCATATGTTTGGTGAAGACCGTGATATCCGCCTAAGACCAAGCTTTTTCCCATTTACTGAGCCATCTGTAGAGATGGATATATCATGTAAAATGTGTGATGGAAAAGGATGCTCAGTGTGTAAACAATCTGGCTGGATTGAAATTCTTGGCGCGGGCATGGTGCATCCAAAAGTGTTAGAAATGGCTGGTTATGATCCGTCAGTTTACACTGGCTTTGCATTTGGCATGGGGCCTGATCGAATTGCCATGCTTAAATACGGCATTAGTGATATCCGTCATTTTTACATTAATGATAAACGATTTTTGACACAATACCATCAAGCTTAATGGAGGGAAATAGATATGCAAGTTTCACTGAATTGGCTCAGTAACTATGTTGATATAAGCGGGCACACCCCTGAAGAACTCGCTGAAAAAATTACGAAATCAGGGATTGAAGTCGATGGCATAGAATACGTGGCAGAAAAAAGTGACCACGTTGTTGTTGGGTATGTTGAAACGTGTGAACAGCATCCGAATGCTGACAAGTTAAATCTTTGTCAGGTGAACGTTGGCACAGAGACATTACAGATTATCTGTGGAGCACCGAACGTCGCTCAAGGGCAAAAGGTTGCTGTAGCAAAGCCTGGTGCTGTGTTACCAGGAAACATGAAAATTAAAAAAGTGAAGCTACGCGGTGTAGAATCCAATGGAATGATCTGTTCATTACAAGAGCTTGGGATTAATGAGCAGTACATTCCAAAAGATGTAGCTGAAGGGATTTTTGTGTTCCCCGAAGATGTGACAGTCGGTGAACCGATTGAATCGCTGTTAAATTTAAACGATGCCATTCTGGAGTTTGACTTAACACCGAACAGAGCAGACTGTCTAAGCATGCTCGGTGTCGCTTATGAAGTGTCAGCAATTTTAGAGCGTCCATTGAATTTACCGGATGAACAGTTACAGACCATTCCAGAACGAGCAGAAGACCTCGTTCGTGTTGATGTGAAGGACCCTGATTTAAACCCTTATTATGCTGCCTTTATAATAAAAAATGCTGTCGTAAAGCCATCTCCGCTTTGGATGCGTAATGCTTTAATGGCTGCCGGCATTCGTCCTATTAACAACGTTGTTGATATCACAAACTATGTGTTAATGGAATATGGTCAACCGCTTCATGCTTTTGATCTTGAGCGATTACAGTCCGATCAAATTGTTGTGAGACGTGCAGAGGATAAAGAAACCATTGTGACACTTGATGGACAAGAGCGTGTTCTATCAAGCGAAAATCTCGTCATTACAAATGGTCAAAAACCAGTCGCATTGGCGGGTGTCATGGGTGGTGCTGACACTGAGGTTCACGATGGAACACAGCATATATTACTTGAGGCTGCTTACTTTAATCCAATTACCGTGCGCCGAACGGTAAAGGAAACGGGACTGCGGAGTGATTCAAGTACACGCTTTGAAAAAGGGATAGATCCAGAACGTGTGTATCGTGCCGGTGTGAGAGCGTGTCAGCTCCTACAAACATATGCCGATGCAGACATCCTTACAGGTGCTGCTGTATTTAATGAATTGGATATTCAACCAAAAACGATCGCTGTAAATATGGATACCGTCAATAAACGACTTGGAACAGAAATAGATCATAGTGAAGCTGGCCATATTTTTGATCGATTACAGTTTGAATATGAACAAAATGAAGCGGATTTCACCGTAACGATTCCAACGCGCCGTGGTGATATTACAATTTTTGAAGATATGCTTGAGGAAATTGCTCGAATTCATGGCTATGACAATTTGCCTTTTACACTTCCAGGAGGAGCCTCGCAATCTGGTCGTCTCACAAATCGTCAACACCTCAAGAGACAGATGAAGGCATTCATGGAAGGCGCCGGCTTAATGGAAACCATTACGTATTCTTTAACAAATGAAGCGGCTGCTACCCGCCTTGTTAGCCCTGAAAATCGTGATGAAGGGTATAAGCCGGTTCGCTTGGCAATGCCAATGACAGCCGATCATGAATACTTACGTCTAAGTATTTTATCAGAGCTGCTTCATTCCTTCTCATATAATGTGGCGCGCAAACAGACGGATATGGCTTATTACGAGCTTGGACGTGTCTTTTTGTCCAAAGAAAGCGAATTGACAGAACAGCCTCAAGAGCAAGAACGGTTAGCTGGAGCGCTAACAGGTCTTTGGTTGAATCAGCCGTGGCAGAACGAGCAGAAGCCAGTTGACTTCTATGTCGTTAAAGGTATTATCGAAGGCTTATTTGATTTTCTAAATTTACCAGTCACGTTTAAAGCGCTGAAGCTAACTGATATGCATCCAGGCCGATGTGCTGCCATTTATGTTGGTGAGAAAACAGTCGGATTCCTTGGCCAAGTTCATCCTAAGCTTGCAAAGGATCTTAATTTAAAGGATACGTATGTATTTGATGTTAACATCGATACGATACTTGAGATGTTCACACATACGTTGGCCTATGAACCGATCGCTAAATATCCATCTATTGCTCGTGATGTTGCTTTTGTTGTTGATGAATCTGTTCAGGCTGCTGATATTAAGCAAACAATCGTACAAACAGGTGCCCCTCTTGTAAAAGATGTATCCGTATTTGATGTTTACCAAGGTGAGCATTTGACAGCAGGTAAAAAATCAATCGCTTACCATCTCATTTACCAACATCCTGAAAAAACCTTGAAGGATGAAGAGGTAGAAGCATCGTTTCAAAACATCATTAAAACAGTTAATGATATGTATAACGCTTACGTTCGTACTTAATATAGTCTGAAGACAAGAAACGAAGAGCAGCTTTCCACGCATTTTAGGAAAGCTGCTCTTCGTGGCTGAATAGATATCTTTTTAACTTTTTACGGTTTCTTTTCTTGTAGGCTAAACCTTATGAATTTTATAGTGTTGTTGTTTCCCAAACCGTCAAGTTCATGTTAATATGAAGTGAGTTATTTTTTGTTTTAGGTGCGGCGAAACCGCATATGTGGCATTTTTTTCACGAAGGAGGAATTCGTGTGACCAGAAACAATCATGAGCGCATTACAGTTGAAATTTATAATCGTACTTATACTATAAAAGGAACGGAGTCAGCACAACACGTGAGACTCGTTGCCAGTCTGGTCGATCAGAAAATGCGGGATATTCAAAATAGAAATCCTGGATTAGACACGACTAAGCTAGCTGTTCTCACAGCTGTTAATTCAATGAATGATTATATGAAACTCAAAGAAGATTATGCGACATTGATGGGGAAACTGAAGCAGAAAGAGGATTAATAAAACATGATAGACGTGTTATTACTCATTTTACTAATTTTTGGCTTTGTAATGGGATTAAAACGAGGTCTTATCCTACAAGCCGTTCATTTAACTGGATTTATTATTGCTTTTATCGTAGCAGCGGCATACTATGACACACTGGCAGCTCAATTATCACTATGGATTCCTTATCCGGAATTGTCGAGTGACAGTACGTGGGCCGTGTTCTTACAGTCGTTACCTTTAGAGGCAGGCTTTTATAATGCCATAGCGTTTGCGATGATATTCTTTGCCGTTAAAATAGTTATACAAATTGTTGCATCAATGCTTGATTTTGTTGCATCACTCCCATTATTAAATTCGGTTAATAGTATTTTAGGTGCAGTGCTCGGTTTTTTGGAAATGTACTTAATCTTATTCGTCGTGCTATACATATTAGCGCTTGTACCGATTGGTAGTGTGCAAGAATGGTTAGGTGATGCATCGATCGCGCAATTTATAATTGAACAAACCCCGGTTTTATCAGAACGTATCCAAGCGATGTGGCTTGGGAATGAATAATTGATGAACATATGGACGACTAGGCTGATTGAGGTGGTATGTTTTAGCGTATACGCTGTGCACAGGGACGCAGAACACACATTTGATCAGCCTGTTATATGTTGTGTCCATTAAAAAGATTACAAAAGGCAGGTGCATATACAATGGGTGACATTAACAAAAAGGATGTCATTAAACTGCTGGAAACAATTGCAATTTATCTTGAGCTCAAAGGGGAAAACCCCTTCAAAATATCTGCTTACCGAAAAGCTGCGATGGCACTTGAGCGGGACAACCGATCGTTAGACGACATAGAAGATGTTAGAAAAATTAGCGGCATTGGCAAAGGGACAGCAGCCGTTATTGAAGAATACGTACACCATAAACACTCAGAAACATTACAACAGCTAGAGTCTGATGTTCCCCAAGGTCTAGTACCTCTGTTAAAGCTTCCCGGACTTGGTGGAAAAAAGTTAGCTAAATTATATCAGCAATTGGGTATTACGGATGCCAAAACACTTAAAGCTGCTTGCTTGGATGGACAAGTAGAAGCGTTAGATGGTTTCGGAAAGAAGTCAGTGGAAAAATTAGTCCAAGCATTAGATGATGCTGGGAAGCGTCCGGAGCGATTGCCGCTTGCAATGTTAATCCCTGTTGCAGAACAAATTGAAGCCTATCTGGATACTATGCCTTCAGTGATCACATATTCTCGCGCAGGCAGTATGCGACGTATGCAAGAAACTGTTAAAGATATTGATTATATTATTTCAACGACCGATCCAGCAACTGTTCGAGATCAATTGTTGCAAATGACGCATGTTAAAGCAGTAATCGCCCAAGGCCTGACTAAAGTCTCACTTACAATGGCACATACTTATGATATTAATGTCGACTTCCGTTTAGTCGAGCCAGAGACATTTGCAACGACATTGCATCATTTTACAGGCTCTAAAGATCATAATGTCGCTATGCGCCAACTCGCAAAAGCAAGAGGAGAAAAAATTAGCGAATATGGTGTTGATGTTGAAGCAACAGGCGAAACATTAACCTTCCGTTCGGAATCGGAATTTTTTAAACATTTCGGTCTTCAATACATCCCGCCAGAAGTACGTGAAGATACCGGAGAAACAAGTGCATTTAAAGCTCCAGTAGACCTTGTCAATCGTACTGATATTCGTGGTGATCTTCATATGCACACGACTTGGAGTGATGGTGGTCAATCTGTAGAAGAGATGGTCAACCAAGCGCGCAAGCTGGGTTATGAATATATCGCAATTACAGATCATTCAAAGTATCTTCGTGTGGCAAACGGTTTAAATGAAACACGCTTACGTCAACAATGTGAAGAAATTAACCGCATAAATGAAAAATATGATGATATTCATGTGTTCTCAGGCGTTGAAATGGATATTTTACCTGATGGCTCACTTGACTTTCAGGACGCATTTCTTCAGGAACTTGATTTTGTTATCGGTGCCATTCATTCAGCATTTAATCAGAGTGAACAAGATATCATGAAGCGACTTTTTGCGGCTATGGACAATCCGTATGTATCGTTGATTGCGCATCCAACCGGGCGCCTAATCGGTAGACGTAATGGGTATGCTGTTGATGTACATCAGTTAATTGACTATGCAGCCAAAACAGGAACAGCACTCGAATTAAATGCCAATCCGAATCGGCTTGATTTATCAGCTGAATGGTTATCCATTGCTCAGAAGGCCAACGTAGCAATTGCGATTAATACTGATGCTCATTCCTATCAAATGCTCAATCATATGACATATGGTGTTGGAACAGCCCAAAAAGGTTGGATTAAAAAAGCGAGCGTTATAAACACGTGGTCACTTAATCAATTACAGGAATTCCTGTCTAAGAAAAGGTGATCAAAAGGGGTAAGTAAAGATGAACGAACGGATTAAATACGTACTCGAGTTCAATAAAATCATTGAACAGCTACAGCAGCATGCGCAAACGACGCTAGGGAAAGATATGTGTAAGCATATTGAACCGTTAACCGATTTAGATGAAGTGCGTCATTTACATGCTGAAACAGATGAGGCTAGTCAAATTTTGCGTTTGAATGAATCGATTCCACTTGGAGGAATTGTTGATATACGTGCAAGTCTTAAGCGAAGTATTATAGGTGGGTTGCTGAATACAGGCGAATGTCTTGATGTCGCTAATACGCTCTATGGTGGTCGACAGGCGAAGCGCTTCTTGAATAATCTTGAAGCAGATATTCCGTTGTTATCAGGGCTTAGCGAGCAAATTGAGCCGTTCCGCGACTTAGAAAGGCATATTACGAATTGTATAGACGATCATGGGCACATGATGGACAGTGCTTCAAGTCGTTTGCGTAGCCTTCGAACTTCGATTAGAACGTATGAGTCGAGAATAAGAGAGAAGCTTGATAGCTATTTAAAATCAAACAGCAATTTATTATCAGATGCGATTATTACCATTCGTAACGATCGGTATGTTTTGCCGGTTAAGCATGAGCATAGAGGCACATTAGGTGGTATCGTCCACGACCAATCCGCGTCAGGTCAAACGCTTTTTATGGAGCCGAAAGCTGTCGTTGATTTGAACAATCAATTACAAGAGCAAAAAGCGAAAGAAAGCCAAGAGATAGAGCGGATTTTACGTGAGCTCACGCATGACATTGCAGAGCATGCGGATGCACTTGAGCATAACGTCTTAATTCTTGCTAAAATCGACGTCATTGCTGCTCGTGCTAAGCTTGGAGGGGACATGAAGGGTGCGATGCCGAAACTTAATGATCAAGGCATCATTAAGATGAAGCAAGCAAGACATCCGCTCATTTCTCAATCAGAAGTCGTTGCCAATGATGTTGAAATAGGGGAAGGCTATTCCGCCATCGTTATTACTGGTCCGAATACGGGTGGTAAAACGGTGACGTTAAAAATGGTCGGCTTATGTACGCTCATGGCACAAGCGGGCTTACAAGTGCCTGCACTCGATGGATGCGAGCTCGCTGTGTTTAAAGATGTTTTTGCTGATATTGGTGATGAACAATCGATCGAACAAAATTTAAGTACATTTTCTTCTCATATGACAAACATTGTTCAAATAATTGATCAAGTAGACGCTAACACACTCGTCTTGTTTGATGAGTTAGGTGCTGGAACAGATCCGCAAGAAGGTGCAGCACTCGCGATTGCGATTCTTGATGATGTGATCTCTCGAGGCGCGCGCGTTATTGCAACAACACATTATCCAGAGCTCAAGGCATACGGGTATAATCGAGATCAGGTCATTAATGCATCAGTTGAATTTGATGTTGCAACACTGCAGCCAACATACCGCTTGTTACTAGGTGTCCCTGGTCGAAGTAATGCGTTTGATATTTCTAAACGTCTCGGTTTGAATGACAGCATTATTCAACACGCCAAAAATCACGTTGGCGTTGATTCAAAAAATGTTGAAAATATGATTGCATCTCTTGATCAATCACGCATACAAGCGGAGCAGGAATTCTCCGAGGCGCATACAATTCTTGAAGAAAGTGAACGGTTACGTCAAGACCTATCTCAAGCGTGGCAAGCCTTTCAGCAGGAGCGAGACACACTTTATCAAAAAGCTGAAGAAAAAGCGGCCAAAGCGTTACGTGAGGCAAAAGATGAAGCTGAAGCGATCGTAGCTGAGATGAGGCAAATGAAAACAGAAACGAGCTTGAAGGAACATAAATGGATAGAAGCACGGAAAAAACTTGAAGCAGCACAGCCAGAATTGACGGATGTTAAAAAGCAATCCGAACAACCAGCTGGTAAAAAGGCTCAACACATACAAGCTGGTGATGATATCAAATTATTAACCGTGAACCAGCAAGGTGTTGTACTTGAAAAAATAGATGAAGATACATTTTTAGTTCAAGTCGGCATTATGAAGGTTAAGGTGAAGCGCAAAGACCTCCAGCTCATAAAACAAAAAAGCCAATCACCGACGAAACCGCTGGCAACGATTAAAGGATCAGCATATCACGTTGGGATCGAATTAGATGTGCGTGGAGAACGCTATGAAGAGGCAATGTTAAAGCTTGAAAAATATATTGATGATGCACTATTGGCAGGCCATTCTAAAGTGTCTATTATACATGGTAAAGGGACTGGGGCTTTACGAACGGGTGTTCAAGATTTTGCAAAGGCACATCCCCATATTAATGATTACCGTGGCGGAAATATGGAGGAAGGTGGCAGCGGTGTCACCATTCTGAATTTAAAATAACCGGAACAGAGATGAAGGAGGCCGTCGTCAATGGAGGTATTTTGGGAGCATGTGCTAGTTGAAACAGCAGCGCGTTATAGTGTTGTTGTTTTGTGTTCACTCGTGTTTATGGCTGTGTTTGAATTAATTACGTCGTATGGTAATTGGACTGAAATTAAAAAAGGGAATATTGCTGTCGCTATGGCAACTGGTGGTAAATTATTTGGTGTTGCAAACGTGTTTCGTTATTCAATTGAACACAATGATACGTTGCTACAGAGCATTAGTTGGGGTGTATTTGGTTTTATCTTGTTGCTATTTGGGTATATCTTATTTGAATTTTTGACGCCAAACATCAAGGTGGATGAAGAAATTGGTCAGGATAATCGAGCGGTTGGATTAATCTCAATGGTTATTTCGATTGGTTTATCGTTTATCATTGGAGCCAGTATCGGATAGGGGGGCGTACATTGGATGTTCTGGGAGTTCTCGCAAAAATTTTAATTGGGGTCGCAGCAATTTTTATCGTAATTGGTATTATTTTTTGGATATAACGTTAAAGGTGCATGCCATCAAATCTTTTTGAATAAGCTAAAATGACCGATCATACGATTGATTTAAAAATTTCAATTCAAATATGTTCAAAAAAAAGAAAGTAATCGGTATAATAGAAATTAAGCTTATTTAAAAAGGAGGAAATGCTATGGAACAAAAAAGGTGGCATGCGCATTACCCTGAAGAAATTCCGATATCAATTGCTTATGATCAGAAGCCGCTCCATCAATTTTTATTAGATAGCGCATATGCATACCCAAAAAAGAAAGCGCTTCATTTTATGGGTAAAGAGATGACGTATGAATCACTTGAGCATGAAGTTAAGCAAATGGCAGGATATTTCCAGTCACTCGGTTTGAAAAAAGGGGATCGCGTCAGTATCATGCTTCCTAACTGTCCACAGGCTGTCATTTCGTATTATGCAGCTTTAATGGCAGGTGCAACCGTTGTTCAAACGAATCCATTATACACAGAGAGAGAACTGGAATATCAGTTGAAGGATTCTGGTGCGACCTACATTGTCTGTCTTGATATATTATTACCGCGTGTTTTGAATGTTAAAGACGACACAGATCTGAACCATGTCATCGTAACGGGAATAAAGGATTACCTTCCTTTTCCTAAAAATAAGATCTACCCCTTCATCCAGAAAAGAGAATACAACATGGTCGTTAAAGTCGAGCCGAATGAAGAGACCCATGTTTGGTCATCCATCATGAAAAACACCCCTGCTACTTATGACCCAACAGAAATTGACCCCGTCAATGATTTAGCTTTGCTGCAATATACCGGTGGAACGACTGGTCACCCAAAAGGCGTCATGCTTACACATTATAATCTTGTATCTAATGTTCATATGTGCCGTTCATGGCTTTATAAAGTAAAAGAAGGTGAAGAGACGATTCTCGGTGTTCTCCCATTTTTTCATGTGTACGGGATGACAACGGTTATGAACATGGCTATTATGATTGGGGCGAACATGGTACTTATGCCGAAGTTCAAGCCAGAAGATGTCTTAAAGACAATCGAGAAGCAACAGCCTACATTGTTCCCAGGCGCACCAACTATTTATATTGGACTATTGAACCATCCTGATTTAAAGAAATATGATTTGTCCTCGATTGAAGCTTGTATCAGTGGCTCTGCTCCTTTACCTGTTGAGGTTCAGCAGCAATTTGAACAGCTGACTGGTGGAAAGCTTGTTGAAGGCTACGGGTTAACTGAAACATCTCCAGTTACACATGCTAATTTTGTATGGTCAAAGCGCGTTAATGGTAGCATTGGTGTACCTTGGCCAGATACGGATTCAAAAGTATTTGATATGGCTACAATGGAAGAAGCCCCAATTGGAGAAGTTGGCGAGATTGCAGTAAAAGGTCCGCAGGTTATGCAAGGATACTGGAACAATGAAGAGGAAACAAATCAAACGTTAAAGGACGGTTGGCTGTTCACTGGAGATATGGGTTATATGGATGAAGATGGCTATTTCTATATTGTAGATCGTAAAAAAGATATGATTATTGCAGGCGGCTACAATATTTATCCGCGAGAGGTAGAAGAAATTTTGTATGAACATGAGGCGATACAAGAGGCAGCCGTAGCAGGTATTCCTGATCCGTATCGGGGTGAAACTGTCAAAGCCTATATTGTTTTAAAGCCGGGTTATCATACGACTGAAGAAGAGTTAAATCAGCATTGTCGAACTCATCTTGCACCGTTTAAAGTACCGCGTATTTATGAGTACATGGAAGAGTTACCTAAAACAGCTGTTGGTAAGATTTTACGTCGTAAGCTAATCGACGAAGATAAAAAGAAGATGCAAAACAATTAGCTTGATACTTTGTTTTTTTTAATCCCAAAAGAGACAGGCCCTAGTTTGACTTTTTATGAGTGAGTGCGTACAATATGTTATGAATGATTATTCATTCATTTTCGGCGACAGTCAGGAAGAGAGAGATGAATATGAGGAAACAAAAGCCTAAATACAAACAAATTATTGATGCAGCCGTTCGTGTCATCGCTGAAAATGGCTATCATAAGTCACAGGTTTCAAAGATTGCTAGTGAAGCTGGGGTAGCAGATGGAACAATTTATCTTTACTTTAAAAACAAAGAAGATATTCTCGTCTCTGTTTTTAAAGAAAAAATGGGGCAGTTTATTGAGCAAATTGTTCAGAGCACAAATAAGAAGCATAATGCAAAAGAAAAATTGTACACATTAATTGAAATGCATTTTCAACAACTCGCCAATGATCATCACTTAGCGATCGTTACACAACTTGAACTTAGACAATCTAAAAAGTCGTTAAGGCTCGATATTAATCATGTTCTGAAACCTTATTTAACAGTGATTGACCGTATTGTTGACGAAGGAATCGAAGAACAGTTATTTCGCCCAGATTTGAATCGTCCGCTTGTTCGACAGATGATCTTTGGAACACTAGATGAAGTGGTCACAAACTGGGTGATGAAGGATCAAAAATACGATTTAATGAATCAAGTATCTAGTGTACATGAGTTGATTGTAAACGGAATTTCATTTAAAAAATAAAAGGGGGTAGAACTTGAGGATGATTCATTATGAATTAACGGATCAAATTGCTGTATTGACGATTCAAAGCCCGCCTGCAAATGCTCTATCAAGTCATTTATTACAAGCACTCAATCAAAAATTAGATGAAATTGAGCAAGTTCCGGCATGTAAAGCGGTTATTTTGCGAGGAGAAGGGAAGTTCTTCTCAGCAGGAGCGGACATCAAGGAATTCACCGCACTGCAGCAGGCGTCAGATTATGAAGTGCTGTCGAAAAATGGTCAGCAGCTATTTGATCGTATGGAACACTTTCATATTCCGATCATTGCAGCCATTCACGGTGCAGCCCTCGGTGGTGGTCTTGAATTAGCGATGGCCTGTCATATAAGAATTTCAACAGAGACGGCTAAGCTCGGCCTTCCTGAATTAACACTTGGAATTATTCCGGGATTTGCGGGAACGCAGCGCCTTCCTTACTATGTTGGGACAGCTAAAGCTTATGAAATGATTTTAAGTGGAGAACCAATTAGTGGCATTGATGCCTGTCGGTATGGACTCGTTAATTTTACGACAGATGAGGAAGATTCATACCGAAGTGCCAAACAACTTGCTGATAAAATTGCTGCGAAAAGCGGTGCAACGATCAAAGAAGTTATGAGGCTCATACCGTTTGCCAAATCCGCCCAATATAAGGACGGAGCGAATCAAGAAGCCGTGGCATTTGGCAATATTTTTGGGACAGAAGATGCGAAAGAAGGCATTTCCGCTTTTATGGAAAAACGCCGACCAAATTTTAAAGGATAATAGACTTACAAGGGGGACATAATCCATGAATATTTATGTATTGCTTAAAAAGACCTTTGATACAGAGGAAAAAATAACCATATCAAATGGTATTATTGAAGAAGATGGTGCTGAATTCATCATAAATCCCTATGATGAATATGCGGTTGAAGAGGCCATTAAGCAACGTGATGAGCATGGGGGAGACGTTACCGTCGTAACAATAGGGGATGAAGACTCCGAAAAACAATTACGTACAGCCTTAGCGATGGGCGCAGATAAAGCCGTCTTAATTAATACTGAGGATGATCTGGAAGAAGGCGATCAGTATACGACAACGGCTATTCTTGAAGCATTTTTCGCTGATAAGGCATACGACTTGATTCTCGCAGGGAACGTAGCGATTGATGAAGCGAGTGGACAGGTGGGCCCACGCCTCGCAGAACGTCTTGATATTGCGTGCGTAACAACGATCACGAATATGGAGATTGATGGCGATATCGTGAAAATTGATAAAGATGTAGAAGGTGATGTTGAAAAAGTGGAAACATCACTACCACTACTTGTTACGTGTCAGCAAGGATTGAATGACCCAAGATACCCATCACTTCCTGGCATTATGAAGGCGAAAAAGAAACCGCTTGAAGAATTGGAAATTGATGACCTTGATCTTGATGAAGACGATGTTGAGCCAAAAACGAAAACGATTGAGATCTTCTTACCGCCTGAAAAAGAAGCTGGTAGAATGATTGAAGGAGAGCCAGCAGAGCAGGTTAAGGAGCTTGTAGGTCTTCTGAAAAATGAAGCAAAAGTCCTTTAGATGAGCAGAGAGCATGACAACTTCTTTTTCATATGAACATGTAAAGACAGAAGGGGGAAGCTGAATATGAGTGATAAATTACTTGTTATTGGAGAAACTAAAGACGGTGAACTAAGGAATGTGTCGTTTGAGGCAGTTGCAGCTGCAAAAAAAATGAATTCTGATGGAGAAGTCATCGGCTTATTATGTGGCCATGGCAATCTTGAAGCTCAAGCAAAGGAAATGATTTATTATGGTGCAGATCGCGTCATAACAGTCGTTCATGAGAAATTGGAAGCCTATACGTCTGAGGGGTATAGTCAAGCTGCTTTGGCGGTAATCGACGATGTGTCACCTGATGTAATTATCATGGGACATACATCGGTTGGTAAGGATTTATCTCCGAAGCTAGCAAGCCGACTACAAACAGGGTTAATATCAGATGTGACAGATATTGAAATTGTTGGTGATCAAACAGTTTTCACAAGGCCAATTTATTCTGGAAAAGCCTTTGAAAAAAAGGTCATTACCGATGGAATCATTTTTGCTACTATTCGTCCAAACAATTTGCCTGCTTTAGAAAGAGATGATGCTCGTTACGGAGAAATCACATCGCAAGCTGTTGATATTGGTGATTTACGAACTGTTATTAAAGATGTTATACGTAAAGCTTCAGAAGGTGTTGATCTGTCAGAAGCAAACGTTATTATCGCCGGTGGGCGTGGTGTTAAAAGTGCAGAAGGGTTTAAACCACTTTATGAGCTTGCCGAATTATTAGGTGGTGCAGTAGGGGCGTCACGTGGTGCATGTGATGCGGAGTATTGTGATTACTCTTTGCAGATCGGTCAGACAGGAAAAGTCGTTACACCGGACTTGTACATTGCAGTAGGTATTTCTGGAGCTATTCAACATCTGGCTGGCATGTCAAACTCGAAAGTCATTGTTGCCATTAATAAGGATCCGGAATCTAACATCTTTAATGTGGCGGACTATGGTATTGTCGGTGATCTGTTTGACATCATTCCAATGTTAATAGAAGAAGTGAAACAACTTAAACAGTCTCAAGGTGTTTAACAGTGTTTCAAATGAGTTGGTAAATGCATAAGCAAACTATTAGCATGGTCATACTAACGGTGATATACTCAATCTAGAGTTTATGAAAAAGGAGGACTTTAAATGGCAATTGTGAATGTAACCGACCAAAACTTTGCAGCTGAAACTGCTGAAGGTCTTGTTTTAGCTGACTTTTGGGCACCATGGTGTGGCCCTTGCAAAATGATTGCACCTGTATTGGAAGACATCGATGCAGAACTTAGCGATAAAGTTAAAATTGTTAAGCTTGACGTAGATGAGAATCAAGAAACAGCAGGAAAATTCGGTGTTATGAGCATCCCAACTCTATTGTTGTTCAAAGACGGTAATGTCGTTGACCAAGTGGTTGGCTTCCAGCCTAAAGAAGCACTTGTTGATGTGATTAACAAACACGCTTAATGTGAGTAGGCACTAAGAAATGTCTATAAACCTTCTTGGTATGACGTTGTCTTAGACGGTCTGTCCATTAACGCGAATGAACATGTCCCCCCGCATATGTTCAAGTGAGTTTTACTTCTTGTTCATGTTCATGCGGTGAAAGGACGTGATTGAACCAGTAACCCCTTGTTGCGTTTGTAACAAGGGTTACTTTGTTTTCTCATCTTTTATAAGGAATGAATATATTATGAATCAAACGATAAAAGATAAATTAGCCGTATTGCCACTTCAACCAGGCTGTTACCTAATGAAAGATAAACACGGGACAGTCATATATGTAGGCAAGTCTAAAAAACTTCGAAATCGCGTCCGGTCTTATTTTACAGGTGCCAATGATCAAAAAACACAACGTCTCGTGCAAGAAATTAAAGACTTCGAATACATTGTCACAAGTACAGAGATCGAAGCACTTATTTTAGAAATGAATTTAATTAAAAAATATGATCCAAAATATAATGTATTACTCAAGGATGACAAAAGCTATCCGTATTTAAAAATTACAGATGAACGACATCCACGTCTTTTAATTACGAGGAACATCAAAAAAGATAAGGGCAAATATTTTGGTCCATATCCAAACGTATTAGCAGCACGTGAGACGAAAAAGCTCCTTGATCGATTATATCCTTTACGCAAATGCAATAATCCACCTGGCCGTCCTTGTTTGTATTATCACATGAATCAATGCTTAGCTTGCAGTCCAAATCCACCAAAGAAAGAAAGCTATGATGCTATTATTAAAGATATATCCTCATTTTTACATGGAGGCTATAAAGGCATCAAACAAAATTTAAAGAAGAAGATGGACACAGCGAGTGAGGCACTTAATTTTGAACGTGCCAAAGAATTACGCGATCAGATTCAACATATAGAAATCGTTATGGAACAGCAGAAAATGACGCTAAATGACCAGAAAGACCGCGATATCTTTGGATACAGTTTCGATAAAGGCTGGATGTGTATTCAAGTCTTTTTCGTCAGACAAGGTAAGCTTATTGAAAGAGATGTAGCAATCTTTCCGTTTTTTGATGATGTCGATGAAGTGTTTTTAAGTTATATAGGACGGTTTTACCTTCATCAGAACCATATTAAACCGCGAGAAATACTTGTGCCGCTCGGTACGAATGTCGACATGTTAGAACAATTGCTTGATGTTCATGTTCATACACCTTATCGCGGTCGTAAAAAAGAGTTGGTTGAACTTGCGATGGAAAACGCGCAGATTGCAATAGAAGAGAAATTTTCGATGATTGAGCGTGATGAGGAGCGTACCATTAAAGCAGTGGAGCAGTTAGGAGAGCATTTGTATATTGAAACACCATTACGAATTGAGGCATTTGATAACTCTAATATTCAAGGCACCGACCCTGTTTCAGCAATGATTGTATTTACGAATGGTCGTCCAGATAAAAAGGAATACCGGAAATTTAAGATTAAAGATGTGAAAGGCCCTGATGACTATGAAACGATGCGTGAAGTTGTTCGTAGACGCTATACGCGGGTTTTAAAGGAACAGCGCCCGTTACCTGACCTGATTGTTGTGGATGGAGGTAAAGGGCAAATGAGTGCAGCAATTGATGTGTTAGAAAATGAACTCGGTTTAGACATTCCTTTGTGTGGTCTTGTTAAAGATGACAAGCATAAAACGAGTGAATTACTTTATGGTATGCCGCCAGAGGTAATCGGATTGGATCGACAATCTCCAGCTTTTTATCTCGTGCAACGCATTCAGGATGAGGTTCATCGCTTTGCAATTACATTTCACAGACAGCTGCGCGGAAAAAATTTAATTCAGTCTGAGCTTGATCATATCCCAGGTGTTGGTCCTAAAAGACGCAGACTGCTATTACAGCATTATAAGACAATTAATGAGATCAAGGCGGCGATGCCTGAGGAACTGATGAAGCTCGGCATTCCTGAACCCGTTGCAAAAGATATACATGATCACCTTAATAAGGTTCAATGATGCTTAAATATCTGTATTAAATATCTGTATAGACGACGGTGAACACGACTTGATGAATTTTTGGATTCACTGATTCTGAACATTCACATGTCCGACCTTTAATCATTCCCAACGTCTCTGATAAAAAACCGGCCTCTAAGCGGAAGTCTGCTTCAAAAGGGGCCTTTAATCGTTGAACGACCGCATCTGACATCAGTGTGAAGATTAATTCTTTACGCTTTTCTTTAACAAAATCTAACCGTCCCCACCCCATCTTTTCAAATAAATAAAATAAGTCGTGCATCGTCTCTGCCTGCAGCTTGCGGGCGAGATTCTTCCCCATAAAATAAAGTAATGTCTCAGCCTCTGTGCCTAGGACGTCAGGTAGACTTATATAGCGGAGGACATCATACCCAGCACCTGTTGTACTGAGCTGATCAAGCTTTGATATGTCTAATCTCGTATGTTTTTTGGCCATTGGTGCCCTCTCCTTTAACGATCAAACGTGTTTCTTGACGCAAGTATGGGTGTTACTGTGTTGCCTTCAAATAAATATATGTTTCCCATAAAATTGCGTATAAAATAAAGCAGACCAAACCGAATAACGGATTGAATGCTGCCACTTTACATTATCCAATGAATAGGTTTGTTATGCAAGCTTATCTTGCTGTTAATTCATCATTTCCCTTTCTTTTTAAAGTGATCGTCATGAAAGAAATCTTAAGTCAATCACTTTATGAAACTAGACTTTTACGCATTGCCCTTTTCTTGACGGTCTGCTAGCTTACAAGTACAATATATGTGTCACAAATTGTACATTGTTTTTCCAAAAAATGTGTTATTCATATATCTTTTTGGGGCATTGTACAGTGAAAATTACAACTTGATGACTGAGGGGGGTAAACATGGCGGAGCAACGCGAGTTTTTTTACAGAAGACTGCATTCACTACTCGGTGTCATTCCGATAGGGATTTTCCTTATCCAGCACTTGATTGTGAATCATTTTGCTGTTTATGGGGAAGACAGTTTTAACAAAGCGGCAGCATTTATGGAAGGCTTGCCGTTCAGAGTCGTTCTGGAAATTTTCGTTATTTTCCTGCCAATATTGTTCCACGCGATCTTAGGGGTTTATATCGTGTTTGTCGCAAAGAACAATCCGGTAAAGTATTCATTTTTTCGAAATTGGATGTTTCTTTTACAGAGACTGACGGGCATTATTACGTTAATTTTTATTGCTTGGCACGTCTGGGAAACAAGGGTTCAAGCGGGTCTTGGAAATGTTGATGTTAATTACAATTTGATGGAAGATATTCTATCCAGTACGTACATGTTTTGGTTTTATATCGTTGGGGTTATATCGACAACATTCCATTTTGCTAATGGACTTTGGAGCTTTTTCGTAACGTGGGGCATTACACAAACGCCGCGATCACAACAAATGACTACATATGCAACGATTGGTGTGTTCTTGGCTTTGAGTTATATTGGCGTAAGGTCACTTATTAAATTTGCTTACGGTATTTAGACAATCACTTTAGAGATTCAGACAGTATATGATTTCTAGAAAGATAATAGGGAGTGAATCATTACTATGAGTAATCGTAAAATTGCTGTTGTTGGCGGAGGGCTCGCTGGTCTCATGGCAACAATCAAAGCAGCAGAGGCAGGCGTTAAGGTTGACCTGTTTTCTGTCGTTCCTGTTAAGCGCTCCCACTCTGTTTGTGCCCAGGGAGGCATTAATGGTGCGGTGAATACGAAAGGTGAAGGCGATTCTCCTTTAATCCATTTTGATGATACAGTTTATGGTGGAGACTTCTTAGCAAACCAACCGCCTGTAAAAGCAATGTGTGAAGCAGCGCCGGGTATTATTCATTTGCTCGAGCGCATGGGTGTTATGTTTAACCGAACACCTGAGGGCCTTTTGGATTTTAGACGGTTCGGTGGAACACAGCATCACAGGACTGCATATGCAGGTGCAACGACAGGACAGCAACTTCTTTATGCATTAGATGAACAAGTAAGGCGCTTCGAGGTAGAAGGTCTCGTGACCAAGTATGAGAGCTGGGAATTTATCGGAGCAATCATTGATGATGATGGCGTGGGCAAAGGAATCGTGGCCCAAGATATCGTGTCTCATGATATTAAATCGTTTCCATCTGATGCAACGATTATTGCGACAGGTGGTCCTGGTATCATTTTTGGGAAATCAACAAACTCTGTTATCAATACAGGCTCTGCTGCTAGCATTTTGTATAAACAAGGGGTCAAATATGCAAATGGCGAATTCATTCAAATTCACCCAACTGCGATTCCAGGGGACGATAAACTGCGCCTCATGAGTGAATCTGCTCGTGGTGAAGGTGGTCGCGTTTGGACATATAAGGACGGGGAACCGTGGTACTTCCTTGAAGAAAAATATCCAGCTTATGGCAACCTTGTGCCACGTGACATTGCCACACGAGAAATTTTCGATGTGTGTGTGAATCAGAAGCTCGGTATTAACGGAGAGAATATGGTTTATCTCGATTTGTCTCATAAAGATCCAAAGGAATTGGATATTAAACTTGGTGGTATTATCGAAATTTATGAGAAATTTGTTGGTGAAGATCCACGTAAAGTACCGATGAAAATTTTCCCTGCTGTACATTATTCAATGGGTGGCTTATGGGTCGATTATAATCAGATGACGAACATTCCTGGTATTTTTGCAGCTGGTGAATGTGATTATTCACAGCATGGTGCGAATCGTCTTGGTGCAAACTCACTGCTTTCAGCGATTTATGGCGGCTCGGTTGCAGGACCGAAAGCGATTGAATACATTGATGGTCTTGAAAAGCATGTTGAGGATTTGTCACCTAAATTGTTTGAAGATCGTGAACAAGAAGAGAAAGATAAATTTGAAGAATTAATGAAGATGGATGGCGGCGAAAACGCTTATGCCTTACATCAAGAGCTCGGCGAGTGGATGACTGATAATGTGACAGTTGTTCGTAACAATGAAAAGTTATTACAGACAGATGAAAAGCTACAAGAATTGTTAGAACGCTGGAACAATATAAGCATGGATGACACATCACGCTGGAGTAATCACGGTGTTATGTTTACCCGTCAGTTAGAAGGTATGATACACCTGGCTCGTGTGATCACACAAGGGGCATACAACCGTAATGAAAGCCGTGGTGCACACTATAAGCCTGAGTTCCCTGAGCGTAATGACGAAGAATGGCTCAAGACGACGATTGCCACTTTTGATAAAGAAAAACAGGCGCCTGTTTTTACGTATGAAGATGTGGATGTGTCGCTTATCGAGCCACGGAAACGTGATTACACGAAAAAAAGCGAAGGGAGTAAATAATCATGTCGAATGCGGCTAAAACAGTGACGTTTATCATAACGCGACAGGATGGCCCAGACGCTGCTCCTTACGAAGAGACATTTAATGTGCCTTATCGCCCTAATATGAATGTGATATCTGGATTAATGGAAATACGTAAAAATCCAGTTAATGCCAATGGGGAACGTACAACCCCAGTACAATGGGATATGAACTGTCTCGAAGAAGTATGTGGTGCCTGTTCCATGGTCATTAACGGCACAGCCCGTCAGTCATGTGCGGCACTTGTCGATCAACTCGAGCAGCCTATAAGGCTTGAACCAATGTCAACATTTCCGGTCGTACGTGACCTTGTGATCGATCGTGAGCGTATGTTTGATGCGATGAAGCAGGTGAAGGCATGGATTCCAATTGACGGCACGCATGATCTGGGACCAGGTCCACGTATGCCTGAAAAGCAACGTCAATGGGCATATGAGCTATCAAAATGTATGACATGTGGTGTTTGTGTCGAAGCGTGTCCGAATGTAAATGATAAATCAAATTTTATTGGTCCGTTTGCACTTTCGTTACCGCGGTTGTATAATGCGCACCCAACAGGTGCCATGAACGCGAGTGAACGTTTAGAAGGGCTAATGGGTGACGGCGGTATTCAGGGGTGTGGCAACTCACAAAACTGTGTTCAGGTTTGTCCAAAAGGCATTCCATTGACGACATCCATAGCAGCTATGAACCGGGCAACCACAATACAGTCATTTAAAAATTTCTTTGGTAGTGACAGTTTATAATACAAACATGATGATCCTGGCTATTCATTTGGTCAGGGTCATTTTAAAAAGGATGGAATGTTCACTTGAAATCAATTGCTTATATCGAAAATATGGCCACTTGGCGTGAGGAATTTTCGTTTTCAATCCCCATCAAGATTCGCTTCTCTGAGACCGATATGTTCGGGCATGTCAATAATGTATCCGCATTCACATACTTTGAAGAGGCGAGAATTGAATTTCTAAAATCTCTAAATCTCTTTTCTAAAGAAACTGAGCAGAATGGGGTTCCGGTTGTTGCTGATTTGCAATGTGATTATCATAAGCAGATGTATTTTGATGATCGGATCAATGTGTATGTTAAGGCTCACCAGGTAGGGACGACGTCAGTTGATCTTCATTACATGGCAATAAATGCGGTAGATGCCATTTGCTTGACGGGGAGGGGTAGACTTGTTTATGTCAATCGCCATACAGGTAAGCCCGTTCCATTAAACGATGATGTGAAACGTCTGTTAATGAAAGGCTAATAAAAGGGAAATGACCCTTTAAATATGTTGTTCAAAAAAAGAACCGGCTTTCCTTGTTATGGAAAGCCGGTCACACGTTAAAGCTTGAGTTCACCCATTCGGATAAGCTCTATCACAGCTTGTGAACGCCCCTTGACACCCAGCTTTTGTATGGCATTGGAAATATGGTTACGAACAGTTTTCTCTGATATAAACAATTCCTGGGCAATGTCCTTTGTTGTATTATCTTGTACCAGGAGCTCGAATACTTCTTTTTCACGTTTGGTTAGTAGCTGCTTCGGTTTGTACGTGTTGTCCTCCAAATGTTAACCCCTCCTTGCTGACATAGAACCGCATGTTTGAGGGACATTATTTAGTCACTAATAGCGTATGTAATCAGAGCTTATCGGGTGCGCACAATTCAGCTAATCTAGGCTACCATTTGAAGCGTCAATTTATAAAGATGTCTCTTTGTCACGGGTTTGCTATACTTGACATAGAGGACAGTCAGTTAATCACTGTTAGACAACCCATAGATTGGAGGACAGCACCATACAAGAATTAATACAATCAAATCAAATTATCCTTTTATTTGCGTTGTTATTAATCGTTAGTGTTATTATTACAAAATTTTCTTCGCGACTCGGTGTGCCGACCCTGGTTTTGTTTATACTCGTCGGAATGATCACAGGAAGTGACGGTCTTGACATTATTTACTTCGATAATGCGGCGGTTGCTCAACTGATCGGTGTTTTTGCACTCGTGATTATTTTGTTTGAGGGCGGGCTACAAACAAAATGGTCACACGTTAAACCAGTCCTACCAGCAGCAACGATTATGGCAACACTTGGTGTTTTTACAACGAGTGCAGTTGTCGCTGTTGCTGCTAAATTTATTTTAGATTTTACATGGCTTGAGGGATTTCTTGTAGGAGCCATTATTGGTTCAACAGATGCTGCGGCAGTATTTTCGGTCTTAAAGGATAAAAATATACAAATTAAAATGAAGTCAACGTTAGAAGCAGAATCCGGTTCGAATGATCCTATGGCAATGTTTTTAACGATATCCGTCATTCAACTGTTGACGAATGACCAGGCAGGGATCGGTTCTTTAATAGCCTTTTTCTTTTGGCAGATGGGGATGGGGCTTTTTCTCGGCCTTGTGATTGGTAAATTAGGGAGTAAGGCGATTAATGTGATCAACCTTGATTCGAGCGGCTTATATCCGTTGTTTGCGATCGCTTTTTCCTTTTTAACATATGGAATCACATCTTTATTTGATGCGAGTGGTCTCCTTGCCGTTTATATCGCTGGTATCATGATTGGGAATGCTGAGGACTTGACGTACCGTTATTCAGTCGTTAGCTTTTCAGGAGGCTTTGCTTGGATGGCTCAAATCATCATGTTCGTCATCCTTGGATTATTCGTGTTTCCTCATAACTTATTTACACTCACGAATGTGTTAAGTGGTTTAATCATATCGCTTGTTCTTATGTTTGTTGCACGTCCTATTGCTGTATTTACCAATTTAATCAAGTCCCGTTACACAGTAAAAGAGAAACTGTTCTTGTCATGGGCAGGGCTTCGGGGAGCGGTGCCAATTGTCTTGGCGATTTTTCCTATGCTCGCTAATCTTGAGAATAGTCAAGTGATCTTCAACATTGTTTTTTTCGTTGTACTTACGTCAACCCTCGTTCAAGGATCAACAATTACTTATGTGGCGGATAGACTTGGTCTTGAAGAAAAGAAAGTTTCTAAGCCGTTACATTCGCTTGAACTCATATCCATTGGTAAAGCGAACGTCGAGATGGTAGAATATCATGTGTCACAGCATAATAGGATTGTTGGTCAATCTCTTGAGCATTTAGTTCTCCCCGAAAATTCCCTCATTAATGCCATTATTAGGAAGGGAAATATTATTACACCAAATGGCCAGACAGTGATTGAACAACAAGATGTTCTTTATATACTCGTATCACGCAAAAGTAAGAAGCATTTAAAAAAGCTTTTAGAAGAAGAACGTCGTTCGTTAGAAGACATACAAGGGAACAAAAACGTATAAAGAGTGGTTTTGTAGCATTTTTCGACAATGCTTTCTTGAAATATGATACACTACCCCTATCTCCAAAACACATAGGGAGGCGGCAGTATGACCGATCGAACAGAACATGTTCCAATAGAAGAGCTCGAGAAGAAACTCCGGTATATTGCCGGGGCAATAAAACTAAATGGAAGAAAAATCTTAAATCATTACCCGATTACTGCACCACAGTTTGCTGCTCTTCAGTGGCTCATTGATGATGAAGATTTAACGATAGGTGCGTTGTCTAAAAAAATTGGACTTGCGTTCAGTACAACGACAGACCTAGTGGATCGTATGGAAAATAATGGGCTCGTGAAACGGTTACGAGATGAAAAGGATCGACGCGTTGTCCGTATTCAAGTTCAGGAAAAAGGAAAAGTGATTATTAAAGAAGTGATCAAAAAACGCCAAGCCTATTTAGGTGAAGTGATGCAATCATTTGCGGATACGGACATATCAGCGTTAAATGATTTGCTTGGTGATTTATATGAACAGATGAATCTTAAACGTAACGATATCGAGTAAAAGAGGCGATGACAGTGCAGCGTGCGATAGGGGTCATTGATTCGGGTATCGGCGGTCTCACTGTGGCACAGGAGCTTATGAGACAGTTGCCAAATGAACGGATTATTTATCTTGGTGACACCGCGAGATGCCCTTATGGGCCGAGAGAACCTCATGAAATACAAACATTCACACGGCAAATGGCTGCATTCTTGATGGAGAAAAAAATTAAAATGCTTGTAATTGCCTGTAACACAGCAACAGCTTTTACATTAGATATTCTACAGGAAGAATTGCCGATACCTGTTTTAGGTGTTATTCAACCTGGTGCAAGGGCAGCGATTAAAACAGCAAGAACGAATCGTGTTGCTGTTATTGGTACAGAAGGAACGATAGCGAGTGGTGCTTATGCGCAAACGTTGCAAACGATTAAACCGTCATTGCACGTTGAGTCGCTTGCTTGTCCGGAATTTGTACCTCTAGTAGAAAAAGGTTTGTTGTCAGGTGCTACAACCGAAAAAATTGTTAAGAAGACTTTACGCCCCTTACAGGAAAGGGGTCGTTTTGATACATTGATTTTAGGCTGTACACATTATCCGCTATTAAAGCCTATCATCCAAGATGTAATGGGTGACGATGTCGCCATTATTTCGTCGAGTGAGGAGACAGCGCGCGAGACGAGCGTGCTTTTATCACTTAATCATTTATTGAATGAAGAAACAGTTAATATTCAGCATCAATTTTATACGACCGGTCATTCTGATGTATTTGCAAAGCTTGTACACATCGTATTTGCAGCAACAGAATTAGAGATGTCTGCAATTTCATCTATCCAACGAGCGATCATTGATCAAGAAACTGATTCAGGCGAATGATAGGGGGTTTCCTCTTGTCGCCTGATATTTTTATGATGAATAATAAGAATTAGGTCTAAAATCTCCATAGGCTCGTATACATGGTAGTACAAACCATCGTAGGAGGTTAATAGACATGAAGATGCGTGACATAATGTTGGTGGCTATATTGTTTGTGATTGCCATCTTTGTAACAGGGTGTTTTCAAGGGGAGCAGACGTCAGAAGAAATCGATCCACCCCCTCAATCAGAAGCAGTTGAAGGTCAAAATGTAAACGGAACAGATGAATCCGACCAAGGAGAACAACAGTCAAAGGAATCGAATCAGGCAGGCAGCCAAACAGAAACAGTTGCACGTCAATTGTACTTGATTGATAGCAACGGAATGGTGGCACCACAAACTTTAGACATCCCATTACCGGAATCAAAAGAGGTAGCAGCACAGGCTTTGGAATATCTTGTTATGGATGGTCCGGTTAGCGCACTTCTACCAAATGGGTTCAGGGCTGTATTACCACCAGGAACAGAAATTCTTGGTTTGAATTTGCAAGAAGACGGTACAATGATTGTGGATGTATCGGAGGATTTTAAAGAATACAACGGTGAGAGTGAACTGCAAATATTACAAGCGATGACGTATACACTTACAGAGTTTGATGGTGTTGATAGGGTTCAGTTATGGATTGAGGGCGAAGAGCAAGAAGAAATGCCTGTTAATGGCACACCTATTCTGGATGGCTATTCAAGAGCGAATGGCATTAATATTATGCCGTTAGCAGCAGGTGATATTATGAACCAGGAAGCTGTAACAGTATACTTTCCAGCTGTGCACCATGAAACACAATACTTCGTTCCGGTGACTCAGCATGTTGAAGGAAATCAAGATAATATGTTTGAGGCCGTTGTAAATGCTGTGCTACAAGGACCAAACTATGAATCGAATTTAAGACATGTTTTTAACATGGAGACGGCACTTTTGAATGAACCAACGTTAAAAGATGGCGTGCTGCAGTTAGAATTTAATCAGGCGATTTTAAAAAACAGAGAAGCAGGAATCATATCTGATGACGTGATGGAAACGCTCGTCAGGTCTTTAACGGAGCACCAAGGCGTCAAATCTGTTGACGTAAAAGTGGATCAGATCGATCAAATTGTGAATGAGAATGGAGACGTCTATAAAGAGCCTGTTAACAAGAATATGTTCGTACCGAAAGATAAATTGTAAGCGGCCTAAGCGGCTCATTCCAATAAAGCTACACAAAACATGGGGAAAATGACTTATCGTATGCGCGGTGTTTCGTTAAAAGCATCGGCTTCGTTAAAGTATTTTTCCTTACTTTTTTGTCGAGGCATTAGCGCATTAATTAGGTGTTTTTTAGCATGTGTATGACATGTATGAACATGACACTTTAGCTAAAAATATGTTAAGCTATTTGTTGCGAGGAGGAAATAAACGAATGAGACATGAAGCACGAAATGTAACACATTTAAGACCAATAAAAATGACCCCACATTTTGTTAAGCATCCTGAAGGATCAGTTTTAATAGAAGTAGGCGATACGAAAGTCATTTGTAACGTCAGTATAGAAGAGCGGGTTCCGCCCTTTTTACGCGGTTCTGGCAAAGGGTGGATTACTGCTGAATATGCGATGCTGCCCCGTGCAACAGATCAGCGTAACATAAGGGAATCTTCGAAAGGAAAAGTGAGTGGTCGGACGATGGAAATTCAACGGTTGATTGGCCGGGCACTCCGTTCAGTAGTAGATTTGGAGAAGTTTGGAGAACGAACACTATGGATTGATTGTGATGTTATCCAGGCTGACGGTGGTACACGAACAGCCTCTATTACAGGTGCGTTTGTTGCGGTTGTTCTTGCTTTTGGAACACTCTTGGAAAAAAAATCAATTAAAAAAATGCCTGTAAAGGACTTTCTAGCAGCGATATCTGTCGGCGTCCTACCTGATGGAACGGAAATTCTTGACCTTGAATATGCGGAGGATTCGATCGCTGCAGTCGATATGAATGTCGTGATGACAGGTAAAGGCGAATTTGTAGAAATACAAGGTACAGGTGAAGAAGCGACGTTTACGCATGCCCAGCTACAAAACATGCTTGCACTGGCAGATCAAGGTATCGAGCAATTAATCGAAAAACAGAAAGCCATTCTCGGACCTCTCGCTGATCGGGTTGGAGAAATCGCAGACAAACAGGATGGTGTAGATACAGAATGAAACAGATTGTCGTCGCTACAAAAAATGCAGGCAAAGCAGTAGAGTTCAAAGACTTCTTTAAAACGTTTGGAATTGAAGCTGTTTCACTTTTAGATATTGAAGGACCGGTTGATGATATTGAGGAAACGGGTCACACGTTTGAAGAAAACGCAGCGATTAAAGCAGAAGCAATAGCCAATTTATTGGGTCAAACAGTTATTGCTGATGATTCAGGTCTCGAAATTGACGCACTTGATGGCAGACCGGGCATTTATTCAGCGCGCTATGCTGGAGAATCGAGCACTGATGCGGAGAATGTCGAGAAAGCTTTAAAAGAGCTTGATCAAATCCCCGCAGAGGAACGTGGTGCTAGATTTGTGTGCGTTTTAGCAGTGGCAACACCGGGCAAGGAAACGGTTTATCGAACAGGCTTTTGTGAAGGACATATTAATCGAGAGCCTAAAGGCGAGAATGGTTTTGGCTATGACCCGATTTTTGTGCCATCAGGCTATGCGAAAACAATGGCTGAGTTGTCCAAAGCGGAAAAAAATGCAATTAGCCATCGAAAACATGCCTTTGATCAGTTAAAGGATTGGATTATGTCAGTTCAAGCAGAGTTGTAAAAAAAGCGGGTGAGTGTATGAACGTTTTAATTGTGAGTGACTCCCACGGATTAACGACCGAATTAGAAGACATTAAACAGCGCCATCACTGTTCGACGATGATACATTGTGGCGATACAGAGCTTGGTATGGATGCTGAACAATTAGAAGGTTTTATAAAGGTTGGGGGCAATTGTGATTTTGATGCGCGATACCCACTTGATCATACAGTGGATATAGGTGGTCTCACCTTTTACATTACACATGGCCATTTACATCGAGTTAATTCTGGTTTACTCCCTTTAGCTTATAAATCTCAGGAAAAATCTGCACAGATTGTATGCTACGGACATACCCATGTAGCCGGTGCTGAAATGGTCGGCAATCAGTTGTTTATTAATCCAGGTAGCATAAAACAACCGAGACGCCATCCAGATAAGACGTATGCCATTATGAGATGGGATACGCCCAAAGACATATACATTGATTTTTATCACATGGACGGTACACTACATCAACACCTTTCCACACGTGTTACGTTTAATTAAAAAGAGCGTGTGGAAGGTGTGGTGCCTGGCGCTTGTCGAAGTGGGTTACATGTTTGTAAAAAACAGAGAGAAGTTCCAGGCACCATACAATACAACCAGTGAAAAAACTATAAAATGGTGTTGACATTATATGCAATGCGACGTATAATAATTCTTGTCCGTTAAAACGATAGCAAATTTTGCGGGTGTAGTTTAATGGTAAAACCTCAGCCTTCCAAGCTGATGACGAGGGTTCGATTCCCTTCACCCGCTCCATTACTGTTTTACATATTTATGTCCCAGTAGCTCAGCTGGATAGAGCAACAGCCTTCTAAGCTGTGGGTCGCAGGTTCGAATCCTGCCTGGGACGCCATTACATAACAGTTTAACCTTTGATATGACAAGGGTTTTGACAGATAAGGGATGCTAACGCAGATTAGAACACTGTGGGAGCATCTTTTTTTATATCTACAATATTTCTGCAAAGTTCTACTGCCTCTAACTAGAATGACTAAAATTGGTAGTCTGAGATTTTGGATAGTTTTACCTATGGCTACAACAATGGGGTTCTAACAAAGGTTATTTAAGGGGAGGAGGAACGCTCGCCCCTACCCCAACATTTGACGTAGAATAAAAAAACAACACAAAAGTTAAGGGTTTTGTGTTGTTTTTATGGTGATTATTTTAATTGAATTTCAAAATCTAATTTTTCTCCTACATCTTCAAAGCTTTCCGTTCCATGTGGTGCAGAAAATACCATGCGAATGGATTCAACATCTTCGGCTTTTGAATTTTCTAGAACATAGAAGAATGTATCATTAGCTTTAGTTCCAGACATTAAATCTCCATCAATATGTCCGCTTAAAAACATGTTTGGATCAAGTTGTTCGCCAGTGTTAGTAGAAATCTTTCCTTGACCAGCATAGAAAGTGATGTCATCTTCTGAAGTGTTTTCTACAGAAATATCAACTTGTATATATTCAAGTTGATCCGTTTCTAAAATTGATGCCATCTCTTCTACTAATTCACCTGATGCAGTAACTACTTTATTAATTGTTAATACAATTGGACCTGTTTTATGAGTTTGTGGTTCTTCAAACTTTGTGTGAGCTGTAAATGTACCAGCTTCATTTTCGATAACATCTGGAGAAGTATTCCCTTCATTTTCTGGTTCTGTTTCTTCCTCAGCGACATTTTCGTTCTCACTAGAGCCAGATTGATCTTCAGTATTATCTGAAGTGTCATTGCTCGAGGAATCATCAGAACCACATGCGGCTAATACAACAACAAATGTTAATGACAATAGCAATAATAAAAGTTTTTTCATTTTAAAACCTCCTAAGAATAAAATTTTTTATATGTTAATAGAAATTAACAACCAAATTAGATCAGCGATAAAAATAAGATTAATAGATTACGTCTATTTTGTTAGCTTTTTTTTCTATGTATTTTCCACTTTCGTACTTAGAAATTGTTCAATGCTAATAGATCACTCGATAAGCGAATTATTTCTTAATTTTTAAATTTATCGCTGAAAGTGTTCGTGTAAACGTGTAGCTGGCCTAAATAAAACATTACTTGAACTCGATAAAATTAACAAATAAAACGATGTCCTATATGACCCAATTAATGCAATTATTTACCAAAAACATAAATTAAAGAGTGCAAAATAATGATTAAACGCGCCTTATCTTGTACTTTCGATACTTTTTTTCTCTTTTCTTCTATACTTAAAAGCCATCCATGTCGTTTTTAAAGATGAGTAGGTTCCTACTGCTGCAGCACCGTAAAAAGCACCCATAAAAAGACCCGCCCATAAATCATGCCGGTGACTAATGAAAATAGAGAAAGCAAAACCAAAAATACTAGCTATAGTAGGGAAATATTGTCTTGGAATTGGTAGCAATTTTAGACATTGCGTCAAGATTACAATAACTGGTACGGCAATGACACCATCCCAGAAATTGGTATGTATTGTTGGAAATTCCATTATATGAAGTCTCCTTTCATTAGATAAAACCCTTCACGATATTATTGTTTTTCTTTGTGATCATATTCTTGAGTTTTAATATTCAATTTCTTTAAATCGATGTGAACACCGAAATAGATTTCACACTTATGTCCCTTAGACAAACCTCAACGCTATGGGAGAATGAAAGACCTTCTAAAGAAAAATCAATAGGTGTTCTTTAAAAAATGATAGGATTAATTTATAATGAAGAGGTGCATTTAACAACATCTTCACACATACATAAGGTTTGAAGGTTTATACGCCTGCAAAGACGTCACACTTAAGGAGCCTATATAACAATATGGGTTTCTTTTTTTCAATAGGAATGGAAAGTCACAAAAGTGCCCAATATAATAGAGATGAGGTGAGGACATGACAGACCAACATAGCAACGTTATTCTGTTTCCTAAGCTACAAGCCACACTGGAACAAGAAAGTTTAGTAGCTTTAACAGATAAAAATTATAGTGAAGCTCTAGAAAAGCTGAATCAACTTATCGAACATGACATTAAGCACCATGACATTATGATGAGTAAGCTTATCTGCTTAATGGAGTTGGATCGAATTGAAGAAGCAGAACAGCTTTGTGAAATACTCATGGGAAAACGAGATGCGCACTATTACGAGTATGTTCATATTTACCTTACGATTTTATTTCAAAGCGCTCAGTATGATGTTTTGATTGAAATAGTAGATGAGGAGCTGGGTCAAAAAGAAAAGGTGCCTTCTCCATTTAAAGACCAATTCAAACAGCTGCAGCAATTGAGTCAACATATGAGGGAAGAACTCATTATCGAACATGCAGCAAAGCTCATGAGAGACTTACATAAAGCCCATCAACATCAGCACCATCATCAGCAATGGTTAATTATTGAGGAGCTTCAGCGAATTGGCGCACCCCCTAGACAAAATATTGACCATTATTTAACAGATGATTCGGTTCATCCAATGGTAAAAACGTCCCTATTTAAATGGTATAGAGACCGAGGGGTGAATCAACCAGTAAATGTCCACAAATTAGGCTTGTCAGGTGAATTCACACCAATGAACGTTCCACGTATCGAAAATCATGTGACGATAAAAGAAACAAGGGCACGATTGAACGAGATGGATCAAAGCAACCCGACAATGTTTCAACAACTGCATACATTGTTACTTAGATTCGCCTATGTGAGGTATCCTTTAATCCCTGATGAGGATCAAGCACCAGCACTTGCGGAAGCACTTATCTCTATTGGCAATAACCTATTATCCATACATAATGAAACAGATGAGCATCAAATGGTTTCTCGCTATGTTGAAGAATTGAATTTATGTGACGGATTATACTTGTCAATTATAGATGCATAATGCCTAATCGTGTGTAAATGCTTGAAAGGGCCAACAATTATGTTATAATGTAATGGTTGTAAATTTGAATTGAGAGCGATCTTAACGTAAATCAATGTGTAAACACTGAAATAATAGATTTTTGGAGGTAATTCTATGTCAGCAAAATGGGAAAAACAAGAAGGTAATGAAGGTATACTTACGTTTGAAGTCGAGGCTGAGCAATTCGACAAAGGTCTAGATCAAGCGTTTAAAAAGGTTGTTAAGGATGTCCAAATTCCAGGCTTTAGAAAAGGCCGTATTCCACGTATGATTTTTGAAAATCGTTTTGGAGTTGAATCACTTTATCAGGATGCTGTTGATATTCTTCTTCCAGAAGCATATTCAAAGGCAGTAGATGAAGCTGGTATTGAACCTGTTGATCAGCCAGAAATTGACATTGAACAAATTGAAAAAGGTAAAGACGTAATTTTCACAGCTAAAGTAACGGTTAAGCCTGAAGTGAAGCTCGGTGAGTATAAAGGTCTTGAAGTTGAAGCTGAAGACACAACAGTGACGGATGAAGATGTTGAAGCAGAGCTTAAAGCATTACAAGAACAACATGCTGAACTCGTTGTAAAAGAAGAAGGTCAGATTGAAAAAGGCGATACAGCCGTTATCGACTTTGAAGGCTTTATCGATGGTGAAGCATTTGAAGGTGGAAAAGGCGAAGATCATCCACTTGAAATTGGATCTGGTCAATTTATTCCAGGCTTCGAGGATGAATTAATCGGTAAAGACATTGACGCTGAAACAGAAGTTAATGTTACTTTCCCTGAAGATTACCATGCAGAGGAATTCGCTGGTAAAGACGCAACGTTCAAAGTAAAAGTTCATGAAGTCAAAGCAAAAGAATTGCCTGAGCTTGATGATGAATTTGCAAAAGATGTCGACGATGACATTGAAACGCTAGATGCATTACGTGCAAAGAAAAAAGAAGAATTACAATCTCAGAGAGACCAAGATGCAGACAACAAAAAGCGTCAAACGCTCGTTGAAAAAGCATCAGACAACGCTGAAGTTGACATTCCTGAAGCGATGGTTGATACTGAAACAGATCGTATGGTCCAGGAATTCGAACAACAGCTTCAAATGCAAGGCATGACCAAAGAAATGTATTTCCAATTCTCCGGTCAAGACGAAGCTGCGCTTAAAGAGCAAATGAAAGGCGATGCAGAAAAGCGTGTTAAAACAAACTTAACACTTGAAGCAATTGCGGTTGCCGAAAACGTTGAAGCAAGTGAAGAAGACGTTAATGAAGAACTTGAGCGTATGTCATCAATGTACAACATTGAAATTGACCAATTAAAACAAATGCTTGGTGGAAATGCCAATGCCATTAAAGAAGACTTGAAACTAAAGAAAGCAATTGACTTCCTCGTAGAACATAGCAAAACGGTTTAATTTTGCTGTAAGTTGGATATGATAAGTCAATATAACAAGGTGCGAAGCATTCGCACCTTGTTTTCAAATTCATGACGTTGTTTGAGTATGAATTGTATGTTTGTAGGGTTATCTTTTACCTTATATACATATACTAGTCATACATCTCCTTCATGGTGTACGGTGTAATCGTTACGATTCTAGAAATATAGGTGATTCGGAACAGTCATTAGCATAAAAAGTTGACATTTATGGGGAAAACTTCATAATAATGACATGTACAACATGAGTGAATTGTTTTGTTTTCTGTTATTGTTCTGATATGATGACTGTGAAGCGATTGAAGCAACCTGAACGATCAGATATGATTTGAAATATGGAGATTAACGTTTAGAGGTGAATAAAGTGTTTAAATTTAACGAAGAAAAAGGACAACTGAAATGCTCGTTCTGTGGTAAAAGTCAAGAACAAGTACGCAAGCTTGTTGCTGGACCGGGTGTTTATATATGCGATGAGTGTATTGAATTATGTACAGAAATCGTTGAAGAAGAATTAGGGACGGATGAAGAAGTTGAATTCACCGATATTCCAAAGCCTAAAGAAATTTGTGACATACTTGATGACTATGTTATTGGCCAGGAAAAGGCGAAGAAAAATTTATCTGTTGCTGTATACAACCATTATAAGCGGATTAACTCTCCGAAAACGACTGGCGATGAAGTTGAGCTTGCTAAAAGTAACATAGCAATGCTTGGACCAACTGGTAGTGGTAAAACATTACTCGCTCAGACGTTGGCTAGAGTCATCAATGTCCCATTTGCAATGGCAGATGCAACATCATTGACAGAAGCTGGTTATGTAGGCGAAGATGTTGAGAATATTCTTTTAAAGTTAATTCAGGCAGCTGATTATGACGTTGAAAAGGCTGAAAAAGGGATTATTTACATTGATGAAATTGATAAGGTTGCGCGTAAATCAGAAAACACATCTATTACAAGAGATGTATCAGGTGAAGGCGTACAACAAGCACTCTTGAAAATTCTCGAGGGTACAGTGGCAAGCGTTCCACCTCAAGGCGGTCGTAAGCATCCACATCAGGAATTCATTCAAATTGACACAACAAATGTTTTGTTTATTGTTGGTGGTGCGTTTGATGGAATTGAGCACATTATTAAACGCCGTCTCGGAAAGAAAGTCATTGGCTTCGGCTCAAATCAAAAGCAAAATGATATGGATAAAGGTGAATTGTTATCCAAAGTGTTGCCTGAAGATTTATTAAGCTATGGCTTGATTCCTGAATTCATCGGCCGAATTCCCGTTATTGGCAGTTTAGAGCCACTTGATGAGGATGCACTCATTTCCATCTTGACGAAACCGAAAAATGCGCTTGTGAAGCAATATATGAAGCTGTTTGAGATGGATGATGTTGAGCTTGTCTTTGATGAAGATGCGCTTACAGAAATTGCTAAAAAAGCAATTGAACGTAAAACAGGTGCACGTGGGTTACGGTCCATTATTGAAAACATTATGTTAGACGTCATGTTTGAACTGCCGTCACGTGAAGACATTGAAAAATGCATCATTACAAAAGAAACAGTTATAAATGAACATGGCAGTCCAAAACTTGTGTTTAATGACGGTACAGTCAAACAAGGTAACGAAAAACTCCCTAAAGAAAGTGCCTAAAAATCATAAAGAAGACGACTTATGGGCTATTTTAATAATGACTGGCTTGCCTGATTAAGACTTCCTGAATTTGATCTCAGGTTGTCCTTTCACGGTGCAAGCCAGTTTTTTGTACAAAAACGTTTCTCACGCTTAAGCCATTTAGAATGAATGTTTACGATCCTTTCCGGTGGCCATAATAACAAATGGTTTATGAAGCTACATAACTTAATTTGAACGACCTCATACATATCACTCATATTTGACACACACTTTTCTGGAGGTTTAAGTCATGCCAAATATAAGCATAGAATTACCATTACTACCATTGCGAGGAGTGCTCGTTTTTCCTTCTATGGTTATGCATCTCGATGTTGGACGAGATAAATCTATCGCTGCTCTGGAAAAAGCAATGATGGGAGATGAACGGATTTTTCTCGTTGCCCAAAAGACAGTTGCCCAGAGTGAGCCGACGCCTGAGGATATTTACCGGGTTGGGACGGTTGCTAAAGTGAAACAGATGCTTAAATTACCGAATGGAACGGTGCGCGTGCTCGTTGAAGGCATTGAGCGTGGGGAAATTATTCGGTATCTTGAAGAAACAGATATATTTATAGCAGAAGTCCAAACGATTCAAGATATTGCTGGAAATGCTTACGAAGATGAAGCGATGAAACGCTCATTGCTTCGTCAGTTTGAACAGTACATAGACGTGTCTCGGAAAATTACGAAGGAAACATATGCATCTGTTGCTGATATAGAAGAACCCAGTCGGTTAGCCGATATGATCGCATCCCATCTCACTGTTAATATGAAGGACAAGCAGGATTTGCTTGAAACAGAGCACACGACAGAACGGTTACGAAAATTACTTAAGCTGATTTCGAATGAAAAAAAAGTGCTTGATCTGGAGAAAAAGATTGGTGATCGGGTCAAAACCTCAATGGAGCAGACGCAGAAGGAATATTATTTAAGAGAACAAATGAAGGCCATTCAGAAAGAACTAGGAGACAAGGACGGTAAGCTTTCTGAGATAGACAGGCTTCAAGAAAAAATTGACAAAGCAAACATGCCTGATAGAATTTATCAAGCTGCGATGAAAGAACTCAAACGTTATGAGCAAGTCCCAAAATCGTCAGCAGAAAGTAATATCATTTATAATTATTTAGATTGGCTCATTTCGTTGCCATGGACAGCTGAGACAGAAGATAATATTGATATTGATCGAGCAGAAACGATTTTAGATGAAGATCATTATGGGTTGAAAAAAGTAAAAGAACGCATTCTTGAGTATTTGGCTGTAAAAAAACTGACTGAGACGATAAAAGGACCCATTTTATGCCTCGTAGGACCACCAGGTGTTGGTAAAACATCACTTGCTAGATCCATTGCAACGTCTATTAATCGGAAGTTTGTTCGAATGTCTCTTGGGGGTGTCCGTGACGAAGCGGAAATTCGTGGTCACCGTAGAACTTATATCGGCGCAATGCCTGGGCGCGTGATTCAAGGAATGAAAAAAGCGAAGACAGTCAATCCTGTTTTTTTACTTGATGAGATTGATAAAATGGCTAATGATTTTCGTGGTGACCCTTCAGCGGCTATGCTTGAGGTCCTTGATCCAGAGCAAAACAATACATTTAGTGATCATTTTATTGAAGAGCCGTACGATCTTTCTAATGTCATGTTTATTGCAACGGCCAATTATGTGAATCATATTCCAGCGCCACTTTTGGATCGGATGGAGCTCATATCGATTGCGGGGTATACAGAGGTTGAAAAGCGTCATATTGCCCAAGAGCATCTTTTACCAAAACAGCTGAAAGAAAATGGCTTGAGCAAAGGACAGCTCCAAATACGTGATGACGCCTTTATGCAATTAATCCGTACGTACACAAGAGAAGCGGGTGTTCGGAACCTCGAAAGGCAAATTGCGACGTTATGTCGTAAAGCGGCGCGAGTGATCATCTCAGGCGAGAAAAAGCGTGTTGTAGTGACTGTCAATAATTTAGAGGATATACTAGGGAAGCCTCTGTATCGTTATGGCCGAATGGAAGAAGAGGATCAGATTGGGACAGCGACGGGTCTCGCATATACAGCAGCAGGTGGCGATACATTAGCGATTGAGGTGTCACATTATCCCGGTAAAGGGAAATTAACGCTCACCGGTAAACTCGGCGATGTGATGCAAGAGTCTGCACAAGCTGCATTTAGTTATATTCGGTCACGAGCAGATGAGTTAAATATCGATCCGGATTTTTATGAACAATACGACATTCATATTCATGTGCCTGAAGGTGCGACACCGAAAGATGGGCCTTCTGCGGGAATTACAATTGCGACAGCACTTGTTTCATCATTAACCGGTCGAGCTGTTAAGAAAGAGGTCGGCATGACGGGTGAAATTACGTTAAGAGGACGTGTGCTGCCAATTGGTGGTTTAAAAGAAAAGTCTCTTAGTGCACATCGCGCAGGCATTACAACGATTATCCTTCCAGAGGATAATAAGAAAGACATAGAAGACATACCTGAAAGCGTTCGTTCCGAGCTGACATTTATTCCTGTTCAGCATCTGGATGACGTCTTAAAGGTTGCATTGGTGGGGAAAAATAATGAAAATTAATCAAGCAGAAATTGTCATTAGTGCTGTTAGTGAGGCGCAATATCCAAACGATCAATTGCCGGAGATTGCCTTGGCTGGTCGTTCAAACGTAGGAAAATCATCCTTTATTAATAAGATGATCAATCGAAAAAACTTAGCACGCACATCATCAAAGCCAGGTAAAACAAGAACATTGAACTTTTATAAAATTAATGAAGCATTTCATTTCGTTGATGTACCTGGCTATGGCTATGCGAAAGTGTCTAAGAAAGAGCGTGATAAATGGGGCACAATGATGGAGACGTATTTCGAGTCGCGTCAATCACTAAAAGGTGTTCTTCTTATTGTAGACTTAAGGCATGAACCAACAAAAGATGATATTTTAATGTACGATTATCTTAAGCACTTTGATCGACCAATTATAGTTGTAGCTACCAAACTTGATAAAGTTCCTAAAAGTAAACAAGCGAAGCATATTAAACGTGTTAAGCAAACGTTGAATTTAGATCAAGAAGATGTACTACTCACCTTTTCAGCAGAAACAGGAGACGGCAAAGAATTAGCATGGCGTCATTTAGAGCGTCTTATTAAATCATAAAATAGTGAGCTTTGGACATAACCAAAAGTTTAACTCAGAAAACGATCAATACTCAACATTAGCTCTGGAAATATACGTAGACCCCGCAGTGCGTGGGGAAGGAAGGCTAAAGTCACGACGACAATCGCCACGCCTTCATGACCAACGTCCTGTTGGCCCGAGGCTCACCGAGGGGATGGTCGACTAAGTTCGGCGCGTCCTGCGCCAACGTCGACACTAAACCGTCCTGGTTGTCGGTCGTTAAGTTCGGCGCGTCCTGCGCCAACGTCGACACTAAACCGTCCTGGTTGTCGTTCGTTAAGTTCGGTGCGTCCTGCACCAACATCGAACGACTAACCTCCTGTTAGCCCACGGTCACCTAAGTTCGGTTACGTCCTGTGACCAACGCCGACACTAAAACATCGTGTTCGTCGGTCGCTTAAATACGGTGCGTCCTGCGCCAACATCGACACTAAACCGTCCTGGGTGTCGGTCGTTAAGTTCGGCGCGTCCTGTGCCAACGTCGACACTAAACCGTCCTAGTTGTCGTTCGTTAAGTTCGGTGCGTCCTGCTCCAACATCGAACGACTAACCTCCTGTTAGCCCACGGTCACCTAAGTTCGGTTACGTCCTGTGACCAACGCCGACACTAAAACATCGTGTTCGTCGGTCGATTAAATACGGTGCGTCCTGCACCAACATCGACACTAAACCGTCCTGGTTGTCGTTCGTTAAGTTCGGTGCGTCCTGCACCAACAGCGAACGACTAACCTCCTGTTAGCCCACGGTCACCTAAGTTCGGTTACGTCCTGTGACCAACGCCGACACTAAAACATCGTGTTCGTCGGTCGATTAAATACGGTGCGTCCTGCACCAACATCGACACTAAACCGTCCTGGTTGTCGGTCGCGTAGTATATTTCCGGAGCGGTTGTATTGTTCGTATTTTTATTCGGTTAACTCTATATCCTTGGCTCATTTCTTTTTTAAAAAATAAATACCGAGTATGATTAATGCGACAGGCCAAAATCTCTCCAAAAAGCTCACAATATCGTAAACCCACGAAAGCTGCTTTGGAATGTCCACAGAAAAAATGAATAAGAGCGAGAAACCAATGAGTATGCCAGCAGGTAACAGTCCTCTTTTAGTCCGCATATATCTTATAAAGAAGGCTATACCGACAATTAACGTGTACATTGCCCAATGATCCGGCCAAAACGGATAATGCTCTAATCCATGAAAATGAATACCAATCCCCATTAAAAAACTACCTGTAAAAAGATTTTGATGTTGCCGTGATTGGATTGCATGTATCAAAAATGCCAATCCTATGATGATAAGAAGCGTAGGCCATGAATAAAAGTCGGTGAAAATAGGGATTTTAAGCTGTCTCAATAAAAAGTAAGTCCCAATTCCGATAAGCAGATAAGCTGTAAATGTATGTTGTTTCTTCAATAATACGCACAACTCCTTTGATCTATTTTTACCTAGATACGATTTACTTGCCTTACATTTGGGCGTATGTTAAGTTAGCAACGGTATCTATCTGTACGTATTATCGTATCATAATGTTCATGCCTTGTTCATATTTAACGGGAAAACAAGTTATCGAGTGTGTTAAAATGAATTCGAGTATGTGTTCCAATTATGGGGGGATTATTGTGCACATCATAAGGGTCGGATTTAATTATAAGACAACCCCTTTGGAGATAAGGGAAGCATTTACATTTTCAGAGCAACGCCTAAATGAGGCGGTTAAGCAGCTATCTACAGAAAAAAGCATTTTGGAAAATGTCATTATCTCTACTTGCAACAGGACAGAAATATACGTTGTTGCAGATCAACTTCATACAGGTCGCTATTACGTTAAGCGGTTCTTAGCAAATTGGTTTCAAGTTCCTATGGAAGATTTCGCTATTTATTTGCAAATTGCTGAAAATGATGAAGCAATTGAGCATCTTTTTAAAGTAACAAGTGGTTTAGATTCAATGGTCCTTGGTGAAACACAAATTCTCGGTCAGGTCAGGGACGCATTTATGGTTGCTCAAAACGAACAGGTTACAGGTACGATTTTTAATGAGTTGTTTAAGCGTGCCATTAGCTTTGCCAAGCGTGCACATAGTGAAACCGGTATCGGTGCTCAAGCTGTATCGACGAGTTATGCTGCCGTAGAATTAGCAAAAAAAATATTTGGCGACTTGAGCGCAAAGCATGTCACGATATTGGGTGCTGGTGAGATGAGTGAGCTGTCTGCAAAAAACTTACAAGGAGCTGGTGTCGATCAGATAACCGTCGTGAACCGCTCAATGTCGAATGCAGAAGCGCTTGCTGCTAAGTTTGGTGCTCAAGCTGATACGATCGACCATATATCGCACGTATTAAAAGAAACGGACATTGTCATCAGTTCTACGGGAGCACATGTAGCAATTTTGACCAAAGATATGGTTCAAGCCATTCAAGTTCAAAGAAAAGGTGCTCCTTTATTTATTGTCGATATTGCTGTCCCAAGAGATGTTGAAGCTTCAGTTGAGACGATTGACAATGTCTTTTTATATGATATTGATGACTTACAGCATATTGTGGATGAGAATTTAGCAGCACGACAAGCCGCGGCGACCAAAATTGATCTATTAATAGAAGAGGAAATGGTGTATTTCACCGAATGGATTCAGACGCTCGGTGTCGTTCCTGTTATAACAGCTCTTAGACAAAAAGCTTTATTGATACAGGCAAACACAATGGAAAGCATCGAAAGGAAAATGCCTGATTTGACTGCGCGGGAAAAGAAAGTGTTGAATAAACATACGAAAAGTATTGTTAATCAACTTTTAAAAGAACCGATTAAGCAGGTTAAAGAATTGGCTGCATCTGATCAGCGTGAAGACGCCTTAAATTTATTTATGAACATGTTTGATATTCATGATGATGTGCAAGCTTTGCTGAAAGAGCAATCTAATACTGATGGTAAGATCAAGCCAGCTAACCATAACAACATATCCTTTCCTTTATTAAATCATCTTACCTCTAAATAAGAAAGGGTATTGCGATGTTTGAAACAGTTAGGTTTATCGAAATTGTATTATTAATATATGGTCTGAGCTTGATTGGATATTTCTTGGATTTTCTTCAGCATAACCAGAGGGTGAATCAATTCGCCTTCTGGTTACTTGGCATTGTATGGGCCATACAGAGCATTTATTTACTCGACAGTTTGTTTCAAGCACAGAGCTTACCGATTGCCAACTTGCGTGACGGGCTATTTTTTTATTCTTGGATTTTAGTAACGTTTTCCCTTGTTATTAATCGGCTGTTTAAAATCCATTTCATTGTCTTGTTCACAAATGTATTTAGCTTCTTTATTCTTTTGTTATATATGTTTTCCCATGCAGAACAGCAATCTGTCAGGATGAGTGTTCAACTGGCGAATGAGATTTTAATCATACATATTGCCTTATCAATTATGTCCTATGGTTTTTTTACAATTGGCTTTTTATTATCAATGATGCACGGCTTACAATATTACTTCTTAAAGCATAAAACAGGTCTTCGCTGGATGTGGCGTTTCGGTGATTTACATCGTCTTGACCAGTTGTCATTTTGGGCTAATGCTCTTGGGATACCTTTGTTGATGATTGGTCTTATGTTGGGAGTTGTGTGGGCGTATACATCGGGTGCAGAATTTTATTGGTTTGATATGAAAACAATCGGATCTTTTGTATTGTTGGGCGTGTATATCATCTATTTGTTTGTGAGAATGGGCTGGCGATATGAGAAACAAAAAACATCGTATTTTCAGCTCTTGGCATTTTTGTTGTTGCTCATTAACTTTTTCTTATTTGGTGTTTTCTCAGATTTTCATTTTTAAGTTTATGGAGGTATAGACATGCGAAAAATAACAGTAGGCTCCAGACGAAGTAACCTCGCATTAACTCAGACGAACTGGGTTATTGATCAACTGAAACAAGCTGGTGTTCAAAATGAGATAGAGGTGAAGGAAATTGTTACGAAGGGGGACAAAATTCTTAACGTAACGCTTTCAAAGGTCGGTGGAAAAGGCTTGTTCGTCAAGGAAATAGAGGAAGCAATGTATCATAAGGAAGTAGATTTGGCTGTTCATAGTATGAAGGATATGCCGTCAGTTATGCCAGACGGATTAACAATCGCTTGTATTCCAGAAAGAGAAGATCATAGAGATGCTTACATAGCGAAAGATCATCGTTTACTTAAGGACTTACCAGCTGGTGCGATTGTGGGCACGAGTAGTTTAAGGCGGTCGGCACAAATTCTGGCAATAAGACCAGATCTTGAAATCAAGTGGATCCGTGGCAATATAGAAACACGGTTAAGAAAGTTACAGGAAGAAGACTATGATGCCATTATTCTGGCTGTTTCAGGCTTGAAACGTGTTGGGTTAAGTGAAACATTAATTACCGAATATTTAGATGCGGATTTATGTGTGCCTGCAGTTGGACAAGGTGCACTTGCGATTGAATGTAGAGAGAATGACGTTGAACTGAAGGAAATACTCGGTTTAATACATGATGAAGATACAGCTCGGACAGTTCGAGCTGAACGCACATTTTTGAGGCTCCTTGAAGGAGGATGTCAGGTTCCTATTGGTGGTTATGCTTACCTTGATGGTGATGACATCGTTTTAACAGCTCTTGTTGGAACGCCTGATGGCAAAACGATACTTAAAGAAACAGTGCGCGGAAAAGATCCTGAAGTGGTTGGTGAAGAAGCAGCACGTTCTTTAATTGACCAGGGTGCAAAGCAAATCGTCAATGATGTACTTGAGGAGCTCGACACCTGATGTGTGCATCTTTAAAAGGACGAACGGTTTTAATTACACGGGAACAAAAGCAAGCACAGATATTTGCAAAACAGATCGTATCTCGTGGTGGCGTGCCGTTAGAAGCACCTTTGCTTCGTATTCAATGTACATGTACAGAAGCTAAAACAAAGCAACACGTGCCATTTAATCAATATGATTGGCTGTTCTTTACGAGTGCGAATGGTGTCCATTGCTTTTTTCAGGCCGTGCAAGCGTACGGTGTTGATTTAAGTGTGTTAAAAAACGTTCATATCGCTGCAGTTGGACCAAAAACCGATGCAGCGATACAAGCCTATGGTCTAAAGAGCGCATTTATACCGTCAGTTTACAATGCTGATACAATGACAGCAGAATTTCTGCCGCAAGCCGAGCACAAGAGCCGTATATTACTGATTCAAGGGAACTGGTCTAGACAGATTTTACCTGATTTTTTTACGGCACAATCGTTAGAATTTGATGTCCTTGAAGCTTATGAAACGTCTATAGATGCTTCAGCTGCTGATAATCTGAACGCCGTTTTAAAAACGAAACGGATTGATTTCTTAACATTCACCAGTCCTTCAACTGTTAGCGCATTTGTTTCAATGGCTGATCAAATGCTTTATAGCCTTGAAGATGATGTCTGTGTGTGTATCGGAACGACGACTGAACATAAGGCACGTGCACTAGGGTTTAAACACATATTAACACCAAAGCAGTTTACAATAGATGGGATGCTTAATGAAATGACTGCTTATATTGAAAGGATGGAAGACAATGGATGAACAGCTTCAGTTTAAACGTCATCGTCGCTTGCGCTCTTCACAAGCAATGCGGGCGATCGTACGTGAACATCATGTGCGAGTGGATGATTTAATTTATCCTTTATTTATAAAAGAAGGGCAGCAAATTAAACAAGAAGTTCCGTCAATGCCAGGTGTTTATCATCTATCACTTGATCAGCTAGCAGAAGAAATTATTGAGATCAGTCATAGTGGGATTAAAGCTGTTTTATTATTTGGCGTGCCGAATGAAAAAGACGAAATAGGATCTGGTGCTTATGCCGATTCAGGGATTGTTCAACAGGCCATTCAACTCATCAAACAGAACGTACCTGAAATGCTCGTCATTGCCGACACATGCCTTTGCGAATTTACTTCTCATGGTCATTGTGGTGTCATACATCATCATGATGTAGACAATGATGCTTCACTTGAGTTACTTGCCCGTACGGCTGTTAGTCAAGCGGAGGCAGGCGCTGATATTATTGCGCCCTCAAATATGATGGATGGATTCGTGACGGTTATTCGTCATGCTTTAGATCGGGCAGGTTATACGAACATCCCTATTATGTCCTATGCTGTCAAATATGCGTCATCATTCTACGGACCATTTCGCGACGCAGCAGAAAGTACACCACAGTTTGGTGACCGTAAAACATATCAAATGGATCCGGCTAACCGTAAGGAAGCGATACGGGAAGCAACGTCAGATGTTGAAGAAGGCGCAGACTTTTTAATTGTGAAGCCTGCTTTATCATATCTTGATATTGTTCGCGACGTTCGTAACGAGACGAACCTGCCTGTAGTGGCATATAATGTAAGTGGTGAGTACTCCATGGTTAAAGCAGCTGCTCTTAATCAATGGATTGATGAGAAGGCCATCGTCATGGAAACCTTAACCGCTATGAAACGAGCTGGCGCAGATTTAATCATTACTTATTTTGCTAAAGATGTCGCGAACTGGCTGAAACAATCCTAAAATATTAATTCGAGGTGTTTATGAATGAAATCATTCGATCGATCAAAAGCTGCATATCAAGAAGCTGTTGAATTAATGCCTGGTGGCGTTAATTCTCCAGTACGTGCTTTTAAATCTGTCGGTATGTCTCCAATTTTTATGTCGCACGGAAAAGGCTCTAAAATATATGATATCGATGGTCACGAATATATTGATTACGTTTTGAGCTGGGGACCGCTTATCCTTGGTCATGCGGAAGAGAATGTTGTTCGAAAGCTTCAAGAAACAGCAGCACTTGGAACAAGCTTTGGTGCACCAACAGAGCTGGAAAATAAATTAGCCGAGCTTGTGATCGACCGCGTCCCATCAATTGAAATGATTCGGATGGTCAATTCAGGTACTGAAGCAACAATGAGTACGCTTCGGCTTGCGAGAGGCTATACTGGCCGGAATAAAATACTTAAATTCGAAGGTAATTACCACGGTCATGGTGATTCATTACTAATAAAGGCCGGATCGGGCGTTGCGACACTAGGGCTGCCAGATAGTCCTGGCGTACCGGAATCGATTGCGCAAAATACGATAACGGTTCCATACAATGATATGGCCAGTGTAAGAGCAGCATTTGAACAATATGGTGATGATATTGCTGGTGTCATTATTGAACCTGTATCAGGAAATATGGGCGTCGTACCTCCACAAGAAAACTTTTTACAAGAACTTCGAGATATTACACAAGAATATGGAACAGTCCTTATTTTTGATGAGGTGATGACCGGATTTAGAGTCGGTTATCATTGTGCCCAAGGTCATTTCGGTGTGACCCCTGACTTAACCTGCCTTGGAAAAGTGATTGGTGGTGGCTTACCTGTTGGCGCTTACGGAGGAAAAAGAGAGATTATGGCTCATGTGGCCCCGAGCGGTTCGATTTATCAAGCGGGTACATTATCAGGCAATCCATTGGCCATGACAGCTGGATATGAAACATTAAAGGCTTTGACTCCAAAAACGTATGAAGCCCTTGGTGAGAAAGTAGATCGTCTTGTAACGGGTTATAAGAATGCAGCTGAAAAACATGGTGTTGATTTGCAAGTTAACCGTGTGGGATCAATGGTTGGAGTGTTCTTCTCTGCAGAACCCGTTATCAATTATGCAACTGCACAGCAAGCAAATCTTGAGCATTTTTCACAGTATTATCGCACGATGATTGAAGAAGGGGTTTTTCTACCGCCTTCTCAATTTGAAGGGTTATTCTTATCTACAGCTCACACAGATGAGGATATTGACCATACAATTAAAGCAGCAGATCGGGCATTTGCTTCCATAAAAGCATCTCTGTAAAGACGGCATAATAGGAAAAAGTCTGGCATTTATATGCCAGACTTTTTCTATTGGTCAATTTTTATCTTAACGCATATACAAAGGGTCGAGGTCATATAGTGGAATTAGGCGTATGAAGTAAAATAGAGCTTGCTTGTCCAGGAAGGAGGATCTAAATTGAACAACGAGGATGCCGTTTTTACGTTTGATTTACATGAGTCGCTTTACTTTCAAAGCGGACAGGAAGTTGCAGAGATGAGAGGGATATCGCTGGATCCAGAGATTGCCATTCAAGATTATGGCGATTATATTGCGATTCGCGGTGTGATTGAATTACAAGGAGAGTATTTGAAGCATCTCCCTATGGCTGATAGTAATATGGTGGATGATTTTGCAGATGATCATTCAAAGCGGTACGTTGAACGTGTGATGGATACAGAGGATCATGCAGCTACATTTATGCATCGTTTCCCTGTCGAAATATCAGTTCCTTCGTACAGAGTAACGGGCTTAGATGATGTTTCGGTCAGCATTGATACATTTGATTATGAGCTGCCAAATCCCACACATTTAAAATTTTCGTCTAAAATAGCCATACATGGTATTCAAGATGAACCGGAAGAAGATGGATATGACGAAAGAGACAGTGAGTTTTCAGAGCGAACAGAGCCAGAGTCCATTGAACAGTTTTCATTTGAAACGAAAAGGCCTTTAGAAGAACCAGAGTCAGTGGAGTCAGAATCATCTTCATCAAATGATGAGGATCTGCAAAATGAGTCAGTATCATCTGAATCCGAAGATAATGTTCTTCATCAAGAATCTGAATCGTCATCGGATGAAAGCAGTTCACGAAATGAATCAGCATCTCATGAAGATGAACAAACAGATAAGGAACGCTGGCAGTGGAAGCAATCACAAACATTAGGGGAATTTTTCGCGAAAGATTCGTCGCCCGAGTCGACGTCAGATGAATCTAGTAACGTTTCAATGGAAGATGCCTATGAATCAAGTGAAATAGAACAAAGCAGTGACTATGACGATGTTTATTTAACAACATCTTCTGATGATTATGAGTCTAGCTCGGAAAATGTAAGAGATGTTATGTATCTTGCTAATATGTTCAAAGAAGAAGAGGAGCATTATGCGAAGATGCGTGTTTGTATCGTCCAATCAGATGATACACTCGATGGAATAGCGTCAAGATATAATGTATTACCTGATCAAATCAGACAAAGTAATCAACTTGAGAGTGATCATGTATCAGAAGGTCAGCTCTTGTTTATTCCATATCAGAAACAAAAAAATAAACAATGACCATGAGGCTGGGACAAAACAAAATTAAATCAAATGACTAAATTTTAGGTTATGTCCCAGCCTCTTATCCTTCCTTATACATATCGGTGGCTATCATTGGAGGGGATTATGTATGGAAGATGATTTGCGAATTCAATCAGTATTGAAGTCATATCACATTCAACCTAGTCACATAACGGCGATAACTGATCGTCTCTTTTACGTAGAGGATGGAAGACAGCAATATGCCGTTAAACAGAGCCGTATGTCGCCTCATACGGCTTTAATGTGGCGTCATGTATATGATGTTGCACACACAAAAGGGTTAAAGTATGTGCTTCCTGTATTTGTCACAAAAGAAGGCATGCTATTTGAACGACGATCTAATACGATTTATTATGTAACCCCTTGGCTTGAGGAGCGATCCGTTCACGAGCAACAGCGAATTCGCAGCATTTATGATGCTTTCGGCTATTTGCATGAAACGACTCGCCAAACTGCCGATGTTGATCATACAGAGACATTAGAGGCTTTTGTTCAATATGAGCAGCTTCTAATCCAAAAGCATAACCGGCTATTGCAGCTCGTGACAACATTTGAACAACAACATTATATGTCGCCATTTCAATTACAAGTATGCACACATTTTGTACATATTGATATAATCATGAACGTTGTATTAGAGCGTATTAACACGTTAGCAGAAGCATTAAAAACAGATCCAGCACAAACAGTCTGTTTATGTCATGGTCAATTTGAGCCAGATCATGTGATTTATCGTCACCAGCCTTATATCATTAATTGGGAAGTTGCCCACTATGGCCATCCGATGCAGGACCTTGCCGACTTTTTACATCGGCGAGGAACAATGCATCGAACTGATGATCATCTTTGGATAGAGGAATTAGAAGCGTATTTTAAATCGTACACGTCAACACATGCTGAACGTGTGTTACTATCCATCTATTTACTTGACCCGCTTCCTTATATCACGATGGTAGAAGATGAGGTGGCATCGCCAAAACATGTATCAATGCTTGAACGTGTTCAACAAATAGAACAGATCTTTCGACGGTTACGCTTCGGAATGAGTTTAGTTGAACAAATGGATCAAATGACGATATTTAATGAATTAGAATCAGATGATGATTGGTATAGTGACGACTAAATCCATTTAAGGTAAAATGCCGTAAAGATAAACACGAGTAAGCCGAGCAAAAGCACATCTAACGTTGTTGGAAAGAACAACGTGCGAATCAGTTGGAAAATGAGAATCGGTAATGTAGCATGTTCACAAATGATGAGACAACGTCGTGCCCATGGTGGGAGACGGTAGCGATAATACCTTGCCATTCATATCACTCCTGCATAATTTATGACGTATGTACAGCATTATATGTATTTGGGTGTGGTTATTGTGATATAATGGTTGCTATAACTTGTGAATATGAGTAAAATAAAAACACATAAGAAACACGTATTAATTTAAATATGTACAATGCGATGATAGGGAAGAGTACTTAACAATAGCCAACAGAGAAGGAATGTAAGCTGAGAATTTCCTGGGAAATGTTGTTAAGGAAGGTCGCCCTTGATGCAGCCAATTCGAACCAATTGCCTTACGACATGTGGGAATTACAGTAAAATTGGCCGGACCTTTGACCGTTATTCAAATTGAATGAGAGTGTACAGTCTGCCAAGCAGTCTGTAAACAAAGGTGGTACCGCGGAAATAATGTCTTTTCGTCCTTGTTGGATGAGAAGGCATTTTTATTTTTTATAGGGAGGAAAAAACATATGTCAGAACAGAATGAACATGTATTGCCGCCAAAATACAATCCTACTGATGTTGAAAATGGCCGGTATCAATTTTGGCTTGATGGTGAATTCTTTAAAGCGGGTAAGGACCAAAGCAAGCCACCCTTCACGGTTGTGATTCCACCACCTAACGTGACAGGAAGACTTCACCTTGGTCATGCTTGGGATACAGCGATGCAGGACACAATTACGCGCATGAAACGGATGCAGGGATATGATGTCCTATGGCTTCCTGGTATGGACCATGCAGGTATCGCAACTCAAGCAAAGGTCGAAGCTAAGTTACGTGAACAAGGCAAGAGTCGTTATGATCTGGGCCGGGAGAAATTTTTAGAAACGGCTTGGGAATGGAAAGAGGAGTATGCGCAATTTATTCGTGATCAATGGGAAAAAATTGGTCTCGGTGTTGATTATTCAAGAGAACGTTTTACCCTTGATCAAGGCTTGTCAGATGCCGTTAAAGAAGTGTTTGTTAAATTGTATGAAGAAGGCCTGATCTATCGAGGCGAATATATTATTAACTGGGATCCTGCTACGAAAACAGCTTTGTCAGATATCGAGGTTATTTACGAAGAAGTGCAAGGCCATTTTTATCACATGCGTTATCCGATCAAGGACAGCGATGAGACGATTGAGATTGCCACGACACGTCCAGAAACGATGCTCGGCGATACGGCAGTTGCTGTACACCCTAAGGATGATCGGTATAGTCATTTAATTGGCAAAAAAGTTATCTTGCCAATCGTCGGTCGTGAAATTGAAATCGTAGCAGATGATTATGTTGATATGGAATTCGGTTCTGGTGCTGTTAAAATCACACCAGCCCATGATCCAAATGATTTTGAAATCGGTAATCGCCACAATTTGGACCGTGTACTCGTCATGCATGAAGACGGAACGATGAATGCAAATGCCGGAAAATATGAAGGTATGGATCGGTTCGAATGTCGCAAACAAATTGTTCGTGACTTACAAGATATGGATGTTCTCTTTAAAATTGAAGACCATGTTCATCAAGTTGGTCATTCTGAGCGCAGTGGTGCCGTCGTTGAACCGTACTTATCAACACAATGGTTTGTTCACATGCAGCCACTAGCTGATGGTGCACTCGACATGCAGCAAGGTGAAGATAAGGTTGACTTTTTCCCTGCGAGATTTGAGCGAACGTATCAAAACTGGATGGATAACATAAGAGATTGGTGTATTTCTCGACAGTTATGGTGGGGGCACCAAATACCAGCTTGGTATCATAAGGAAACTGGTGAAGTCTATGTTGCGAAAGAGCCACCAGCGGATATTGAAAACTGGAAGCAAGACGAAGATGTACTTGATACGTGGTTTTCATCGGCATTATGGCCATTCTCTACAATGGGCTGGCCTAACGAAGAAGCTGAAGATTTTAAACGTTATTTCCCGACAGATGTACTCGTTACGGGGTATGACATTATTTTCTTCTGGGTTGCACGTATGATCTTCCAATCGAATAAATTTACTGGCGAGCGTCCATTTAAAGATGTCTTGCTGCATGGCTTAATTCGAGATTCCGAGGGTCGGAAAATGAGTAAGTCGCTTGGCAATGGTGTCGATCCAATGGATGTTATTGATCAGTATGGTGCTGATTCATTACGGTATTTCCTCTTAACTGGCTCTACACCAGGTCAGGATTTACGTTTTTATTGGGAAAAGGTTGAGTCAACGTGGAATTTTGCCAACAAAGTATGGAATGCGTCACGTTTCTCATTAATGAACATGGAAGGATTCACTTATGATGACATTGATTTAACAGGTGAATTGTCATTAGCTGACAAATGGATTTTAACCCGTTTAAATGAGGCGATTGAGCATGTGACTGAGAACAGTGATAAATATGAATTCGGTGAAGCTGGTCGCCATCTATACAACTTCATCTGGGATGACTTATGTGACTGGTATATTGAAATGGCTAAGATTCCGTTATATGGCGATGATGAAGTGGCTAAAAGAACGACACAATCTGTTCTTGCCTATGTACTTGATCAGACAATGCGTATGCTGCACCCATTTATGCCATTTATAACAGAGGAAATCTGGCAAAAGCTGCCACACGAGGGACCGTCAATTACCGTCGCAAGTTGGCCACAAGTGCGTAAAGACCTCCATGATCATCAAGCGGCGACAGAAATGAAGCGACTCGTTTCAATTATTAAATCAGTTCGTAATATCCGTGCAGAGGTCGATACACCGATGTCAAAACAGATCAAGCTGTTCATTAAGGCGGAAAATGAAGCGATCGCTGATGAATTACAAAGTGAACGTTCTTATATCGAACGGTTCTGTAATCCAGGTGAATTAATCATTGATACGTCATTCGAAGTTCCGGAAAAAGCGATGTCTGCAGTGGTGACAGGTGCTGAATTGTTTTTACCGTTAGAAGGGTTGATTGATTTCGACAAAGAAATCGCACGCCTTAATAAAGAATTGGAGAAGTGGACGAAAGAGGTAGAACGCGTTCAGAAGAAATTAGGCAATGCCAAGTTTGTTGAAAAGGCACCAGAAGCAGTTGTGAATGAGGAAAAGGCAAAAGAAAAGGATTATTTAGAGAAACAGGCGAAAGTGAAAGCCCGTATTGAAGAATTGCAGCAATAGCAATATTAAACGCGCACGACCTCCTAATTGACGTGAGGTTGTGCGCGTTTGTGTGTTTATGCAATAACTTCGTTTCAGGCGGGTGTTCCCGTTCGTGGTTAGACTGCAAAAAATGTCAAAATGTTTTCGGGTTATTTGACATAGCTCGTCTTACTTTTCAAAGATTGTATGCTAGAGTGAATAAAAGCGCGTAAAGTGAGGGGAGATTGTGAGACGACGAAAACATGATATTGAATTGTGGATTAATGGAAAAAAAACATATGCCAAACGGGATAAGACTTCTGATCATCATCAATCATCCTTACGAGATCCGTCGAACTTTTATGAGGAGGCAGCGAGTGTTGAAGAAGAACGACATAATGATGTCCCTGTCTATTCAAGGACGTATTCAGGTCATAGATTTATGAAGAAAAGTCGATATTTTGGACATTTTCAGCTTAGATCGATCGTGATTGCTGTATTTTCCGCAGTTGCAATTGGACTTTGTCTAGGATTTATTATGTTGTTTATCATGGGAGGGGGAACAGATGACCAATCAACAGCATCAAATGGTTCAAATGGTATGTCTGATCAAGGTACTGACAACCAAGATACGGAGGATACAATCGGCGGAAATAGTGAGCGAACGATGAAGCCGATGCAAGCATTTGTTTTGCAAGGTGGTGTGTTCAGCTCCGATGAAAACGCCCAGTCATTTGAGCAGTCGTTTCGAGATAGTGGTTTTTCACCTGTTATTTGGGAGCGGGATGGCACCTTTTATTTGTTTTTAGGGGTGACTCAGACGAAGCAACAAGGCTCTGCAATTACGGAGGCCTATTCTGACCACGATATTTATGTGAAGGAATGGAATTTAGAAGCCGCAACCCTTAAATTAGATTCCCATATGTTTGCGTGGCTTGAAGCTGTGCAGTCAACATGGCAGCAATCTCTTCAAAAAGTAAGTGAAAAAAACGTCATAGATGCTTCAGCTTGGCAAGCGATTATTAATGATTATCCGAATCAGAGTGAACGCTTTTTAGAACTCTACAACGTAATCAAGAATGGGCAAGAAGAGATGCAAACCTCAGATTCCATGAGCCAACAAGCATTTCTGTTGAAAATATGGAAGCAATGGGAAAAGAGTATGTTAGAGTGAAAATAAGGAACAGTTTATGATGCCTGCTGTCTATATTTTCATTTTGATTCCAATGATCCCTCTTAAAATGATTGTTTCGCATCCATAAAACGACAGTTTCTCATCGTTTAGAAGATTAAATTCGGTTTTTCACGATTTGCTGCTTGGGGGCGATCTCGCTAAACTAGAGGCTATTAGTAAAGGAGCTGATCATATGTCTCAACCATCCATTATGATTAAACATGTCCCTAAGGAAGATCGTCCCCGTGAACGATTAATACAATACGGAGGGACACATCTGTCGAATTCCGAGTTATTGGCAATCTTGCTCGGGAGTGGAACGAAGGATGAGTCTGTAATGGCATTAGCCAATCGTGTTCTGATGCATTTTGAAGGGATCAACTTGCTAAAAAATGCTACAATTGAAGAGTTAACAGCTATTAAAGGAATTGGCGATGCGAAGGGGGTTGTCATTTTAGCCGCCCTAGAGCTTGGAAAGCGTATCAATCAATTTAAACCAGATGAAAGATATGTTATTCGATCACCAGAAGATGGTGCGGATTATGTTATGGAAGAGATGCGACAACTGAATCAAGAACATTTCGTCGTTTTATTTCTCGACACTAAAAATCAAGTCATTCATCGGCAAACCATTTTTATTGGCAGTCTTAACGCCTCTATCGTACATCCTCGAGAAGTTTTTCGTGAAGCGGTAAAACGCTCTGCGGCCTCTATCATATGTGTCCATAATCATCCTTCCGGGGATCCGACACCTTCACGAGAAGATATCCATGTGACCAAACGTCTGGCAGAGTCCGGAAAGCTCGTTGGCATTGAATTGCTCGATCATATCGTCATTGGAGATCGTAAGTTTGTTTCACTAAAAGAAAAAGGCTATTTATAAGACTATCAATTTGTATTGTTTTTTCGTATAATTGAATAGACAACCTATTAGTTGGCGCCGCTTTTCATTAAAATGTGTGTATGATGCATAACGTTGATCACAACACATGATCCATAAGGAACATTAATGAAAAATGGCGCCTGTTATATTCATTAAATTTTAAATCAAATTAAATTACGGTAAAGCTGTATCGTCCTCATCAAAGGAAGAGGCGTTACATAATATATTGTCAGGTAAGCGAAACTAATAGCAACCAATGAATGGCAGATTGGAAAGGGAGATCATGTTTGGGTATATTTAGTTTGTCTCAAGATCTTGGTGTTGATTTAGGCACTGCGAATACGCTTGTTTTTGTAAAAGGAAAAGGTGTCGTGCTCAGAGAGCCGTCCGTTGTAGCTAAAAATTTAGAAACTGGACAGATTGAGGCTGTTGGCAGTTCTGCCAGAAATATGATTGGTAGAACCCCAGGTAACATATCTGTCATTCGACCAATGAAAGACGGCGTGATTGCCGATTACGATACAACAGCTGTCATGATGAAGTACTTTATTAAAAAGGCAATGAAAAAGCGTTCTCTAATAGCAGGTAAGCCAAATGTGATGATATGTGTCCCATCAGGCATTACGATGGTTGAAGAACGCGCTGTTGTCGACGCATCAAAACAAGCGGGTGCTAAAGAAGCGTATCCAATCGCAGAACCATTCGCGGCAGCAATTGGTGCAGGATTACCTGTTTGGGAACCAACAGGTAGTATGATCGTTGATATAGGTGGCGGGACAACAGAAGTAGCGGTCATTTCGCTTGGTGGAATCGTTACGAGTCGTTCTATTCGTACAGCTGGAGATAATATGGATGATGCGATAATGACCTATATACGCAAGCATTATAACTTAATGATTGGAGAACGAACGGCAGAGTCGATTAAGATGGATATCGGTATGGCGGGAGAAATAATAGAAGACCGTGAAATAGACATTAGAGGACGTGACCTTCTGACAGGACTTCCTCAAACAATATCGATTCGTTCATCCGAAATCCGCGATGCTTTAAATGACACATTTGATGCAATTGTTAATGCAGTAAAGGATACATTGGAACAAACACCACCAGAGCTTGCGGCTGACATTATGGATCGTGGAATTGTATTATCAGGTGGAGGGGCTTTGCTCCATAACCTTGATCAGATGATTAGTGAAGCAACAAAGATGCCAGTATTTGTGACAGAGGACCCATTAGACAGTGTGGCGATCGGAACAGGAAAATCTCTCGACTATATCCAGCATTTCCGCACACATCCGAATGTTTCAACACGATCCGCTCGTGATTAAGTAAGTAGGTGTAAAGATGAATTTTTTTCGAAAAAAACGTTTATTTATTTTTTTAATGAGCATGATCTTGCTCGTTGTAATGATCGGCTTTTCTATAAATGGGCGATCTTATTTAACAACACCAGAACAATTTATTAATGATACGGTTGGCTGGGCACAAAACTTGGTGAAAGCCCCTGTTGATTATATTACAACGCTTGTGTCTGATGTAGAACATATCAAGAATACGTATGAAGAAAACAAAATTTTAAGAGAGAAACTGTCAGAGTACAAAAATTTAATATATCAGGTACAAGAGATCAAGAAAGAGAACGATGAATTAAGGGATACACTTGATAAGACGGAATCTATACGAGATTTCAAGCCAATTCAAGCAACAGTGGTTGCCCGCTCACCCGAGAGATGGATTGAGCAAGTCACAATAAATAAAGGATTACAAGCAGGTGTTGAGCCTAATATGGCCGTCATTACTGCGGATGGGATGATTGGTAAAATTCAGACCGCATCCGAATTCACATCGACTGTTCAATTGTTATCAGGTTTCGATCAGTTGAACCGGATATCTGCAACGATTTCTCGTGAAGAGGATCCTATTTTTGGATTGATTGAAGGATACGACAAAAAAACAGATACATTAATGTTTAAGATTATTGATCACTCTGGTGGGGCGATAGAAAAAGGAGAGCTTGTTGTATCATCTGGTATGGGCGGCGTTTTTCCAGCGGGTTTATCGATTGGAACCGTTAAAGATGTCGTACCTGACCAATACGGCTTGACAAACACTGCGCTCGTTAAGCCAGCAGCGAACATGTATGAAGTGAACAATGTAATTGTCGTTAGTAGAACAATGGTTGGCAACGCGGATAAAGATCAGCAGGAGGGGGCAGAATGAAGCGCTTATACGTCCCTTTACTATTGTTTTTTTTGATCGTGGTAGAAGGTATTGCTTTGGAAATTCTTCCGGCTGATGTCGTTGCTGGTGAATCAATGATTATACCGCATTGGTTATTAATTGCATTGGTATTTTCCAGTATTTTCTATGATCGAGAACAATCTTGGCTAAGTGTTGGCTATGCGCTCTTATTTGGATTTCTATTTGACATTGCATATACAGGCATTTTAGGGGTGTATATGTTTAGCTATGGCGTCGCTATTTATGTAACGCATAGTTTAAAGAAATACTTGCAATCCAATATATATACAGCAATGATGATTGGTACTTTAGCAATCATTGTTGCTGATGGCATTATAGAAGTTATTTTCAGCTTGGTTGGCTTCGCTAACATTTCTTTATCCGAATATATAATGTTCCGTCTTGTGCCTACAATATTGGCCAACCTACTATTTTTAATTGCATCTTATCCAATTTTGAAACATTGGCTGATGAAATGGGGAAGCGATTAACAGATTGCTTTAAGTAATTGCGTATATGAACGATATTTAAAGTATACTTATAGCACCACATAAGTGTGAAGTTTTATAAATTATTTTCTTGGAAAGATCTGCCTGGGGGGACATGAGGTGAATAGCGTGCTACAAAATAACCAAGCGATTACGATCAAGGGAACAAAAGAGGGGCTGACCATTTTCATGGATGATATGTGCTCATTTGAACATGCTTTTGCTGAATTACATGATAAAGTAACAGTTAAAGATCCCATTAAGGATAGCCCACCAGCAAAAGTGACCCTTAAGCTCGGAAATCGCTATATAGATGACCATCAAAAAGAAAGACTACAAGACCTTCTTGGCAGTGAGAATAACTTACAACTTATCGCGCTTGAATCCGATGTTGTACATAAACAAGACGCTCTCGCATGGAAGGAAGAGAGTGAAGTTAAGGTGATCAATAAAATCATCCGGTCTGGACAGGTTTTAAATGTAACTGGAGATTTATTGCTCATTGGAGATGTGAATCCAGGTGGGAAAGTGACTGCTTCTGGTAATATATATGTATTGGGGAAACTTGCTGGTATTGCTCATGCTGGTATGACAGGCGATCAAGAAGCGATTATAGCAGCCTCCTACATGAAACCAAGTCAGCTACGAATTGCTCATTATATTAGTCGGGCTCCAGATTATGAAGCAGATGGCGTGTATATGGAGTGTGGATTTATTGATACAGAGAAAAACAAGATTGTTATTGACCACATACGGGCCATATCGAAAAAGCGGAAGGATCTAAGCGGATTCGAAAGGAGAATGTACAATGGGTGAGGCAATCGTTATTACGTCCGGAAAAGGCGGAGTCGGCAAAACAACGACGACAGCAAATGTTGGTACCGCGCTCGCTTTAATGGATAAGAAGGTTTGTTTGGTTGATACAGATATTGGCTTACGTAATCTTGACGTCATTATGGGATTAGAAAATCGAATTATTTATGATATTGTTGACGTTATTGAAGGACGCTGTAAACTTCAGCAAGCTTTAGTCAAAGATAAACGGTTCAACGATCTGGTGCTGCTGCCGGCAGCTCAAACGACGGATAAAGCAGCTGTAACGAGCGAAGGCATGATTGAACTCGTTGCAGAGTTGAAACAGACATATGATTATATTGTGATTGATTGTCCAGCGGGCATTGAACAAGGCTTCCAGAATGCAATTGCCGGGGCTGACAAAGCAATTGTTGTGACGACGCCTGAAAAATCAAGTGTGCGTGATGCAGATCGCATTATTGGTTTGCTAGAAAAAGAAGAGCATATCGCACCTGCCAACCTTGTCATAAACCGAATTCGTCATCATATGATGAAAAATGGTGATATGCTTGACATTGAGGACATTGTTCAAATACTATCGATAGACCTTATTGGCATTGTCATAGATGATGATGAAGTGATCAAAGCGTCTAATCAAGGTGAGCCCGTTGCATTCCAACCAAATTCCAAAGCATCCATTGCTTACCGCAACATTGCGCGAAGGATTTTGGGTGAGTCAGTGCCATTACAATCCTTGGAGGATGAAAAAGGCATGTTCCAAAAAATGAAGCGCTTTTTCAGTTTGCGCTCATAACATATTACACCATCGTAATCCAATTCAAATTCAATGATTAAAAAGGCGGAAAATCATATGATGATTCATGCCTTTTTTTATTCTATTTTCTAAAACATGGTCATAGACTTGTACAAATGTACGATATGGGGATGTGATCATAATGAATGAAAATATTAAAAAAGTACGTAAATCTATTGAAAGCCGCAGAAAAAATCGTGAATGGCCAGTTAAAGCGGATCGGTCACATCAAATATATCCGTCTTTGCCACAGGAAGAGGAGAAGCATGGCTACTTTCCTTTGTTTTCAAACAGTGGATTAAAGAAGAGTGAGCAAGAAAAAAAGTCATACGTCACACGTTTTATGATGAAAGGCATTTTAGCTGTCATGCTATTTTTGAGCACAGCCATTTTAATGGAGGCTGACGCTACAGTTTTTTCTGGAACTCAACAATGGACAAGTACAGCGTTGTCGGAGGAGTTTCCGTTTGCTAAAGTTCATCTATGGTATCAAGAAACTTTTGGTGCGCCGTTAGCTTTTGATCCAAATCATGAACCAAATCAGGAGAAGCTTGCTCTGCCTGTAGGTGGTCAGGTTGTGGAGACGTTTCAGTCACACGGTTCAGGTATTATGATTGCCCCAGATGAAGCAACTACAGTGAGTGCTTTGAAATCAGGCATGGTTATATTCGCTGGAAATGACCGACAAACAGGTAAAACAATCGTCGTTCAACATGCTGATAATAGCATTTCAACATATGGTTTTCTAAGCTCTATCGATGTCCATGTGTACCAGTCTGTAACCGCTGATGATCAAATGGGATCCTTTAATCCAACATCTGAACATGCAAGTCTTTACTTTGCCATAGAAAAAGACAATCAACCCATCGATCCGATACAGGTGATTCAAGTTGATGAACGTCCTTAAATACGTCCCGCCAATACACATCCATCCGATTATGTTTATATTTATTGTACTGGCTTTTTTAACTGGAACGTTTGTTCATCTCCTGACGATATTTTGTATTGTATTGTTTCATGAGCTTGGTCATTATGCAATGGCTCGTTTTTTCGGCTGGCGTATTAAAGGAATCGTTATTTGGCTATTTGGTGGGATAATGGAAACAGATGAACATGGAACAAAGCCGGTGTACGAAGATGTGCTCGTAACTATTGCGGGACCATTTCAGCATATTATCATTTATATATTTTGCGGTATTATTTACCCATTTGCACTTTTACCGACAGCTATTCTTGAATCGGTGTTGTATTATAATACTGTTATCCTTCTATTTAATTTGTTACCGATATGGCCATTAGATGGTGGAAAGCTATTGTTTTTAAGCTTTTCAAAAAAATGGCCTTATAAGAAAGCACACAAAATGACAGTCATTTTTTCAAGTATTATGATTGTCCTCTCTTTAGGAGGCTATTTAATCATTGAGTCATTTTCACTTGGTATATGTTGTTTAGCTCTTTTTTTACTTTTTGAAAACCATGTTGAGTGGAAACGACGATCTTACGTTTTTCTGCGCTTTTTATTAGATCGATACGAAAATAAAGGCTATGTTGGTGGTGTCTCACCTATTGCTGTGCCATCACATTGCTCGATGATGGACGTCTTTGCGCTGTTTAAGCGGGAAAAAAGACATCAGATATATATTGTGTTTCCTGATGATACACGTAAGGTCGTTGATGAGATGGAATGTTTACGAAGCTATTTCCATGATAAACAATATGACCAACATATGGCAGACGTAGCTTATCGTATAACATAAATCGCTTAAGTATAATGTAGGACTTCCTTGACAGACACTAGGATACGTGATAATATCATTACGTTATTGAAAAAGTAGCACCAGTGCTACAACCGCGCAGAACAGGTTTAAACTCGTGATAAGAGTACCTGCATGGCGAGTCTGAGTTAATAGGAGGTGCAAGTATGTACGCAATTATTGAAACAGGTGGCAAGCAGATCAAGGTAGAAGAAGGCCAAGAAATTTACATTGAAAAAGTGGCTGGTGACAAAGACGAAACAGTGACATTTGATAAAGTTCTTTTCGTTGGCGGAAGCGATGTTAAAGTAGGTGCACCATACGTCGAAGGTGCAACTGTAACTGCAAAAGTTGAAAAACATGGCCGTCAGAAGAAGATTACTGTCTTCAAGTACAAGCCAAAGAAAAACTATCACCGCAAGCAAGGTCATCGTCAGCCATATACAAAGTTGGTTGTTGAAAAAATCAATGCATAAGGATACGTGCAAATGATTCATTTGACTGTTTGGCGATCACATAACCGTATAACGGCGTTTGAGCTATCAGGACATGCTGAAAGTGGTCCTTATGGATACGATCTCGTATGTGCTGGTGTCTCGGCAGTTTCCTTTGGAGCGGTTAATTCAGTGATCTCAATATGCGGAATTGATTTGGATATTGAACAAAAACAGGATGGTGGCTTTTTACACGTCGCCATACCCGATAACCTTGAGCGTAAAGTGGCGGATAACGTACAGCTCCTTTTTGAAGGTATGCTCGTATCGATGGAGACCATTGAACGCGATTATCATCAGTTTATTAAAATTGAACAGAAGCAAGGAGGTTAAGAATATGCTACGTCTAGACTTGCAGTTTTTCGCTCAGAAAAAAGGAGCCGGTAGTACGAAAAACGGCCGTGATTCTGAATCTAAGCGTCTTGGTGCCAAGCGTGGAGATGGTCAGTTTGTAACAGGCGGATCAATTTTATACCGTCAGCGCGGTACAAAGATCTATCCTGGTGAAAACGTTGGTCGAGGTGGAGACGATACATTGTTCTCTAAAATCGACGGCGTGGTCAGATTTGAACGTCTTGGCCGTGACCGCAAAAAAGTTAGTGTTTATCCTGTTGCTCAAGAAGCATAATGGACATATACGAATCGACATCCGTTTATGGGTGTCGATTTTTTTGATGTGTGGCATGCGTGTTCTTCTAACATTTGGTATAATTAAGGTTGCAAATCATAAGGTCTTCACTAAGTGAAATAGGGGGCGCAGGTATGCAACCGAAAGACGTTATTGATGTACTGTCACACTATCGCCATGATATTATGAATCAGCTTCAACTTATTCAGGGATACTTAAGTATGGGGAAGCTTGAAAGTGTTCAAGAGAAAATGACGCAGTATATTGAGCAGCTTCACTCTGAAAGTAAGCTCGTTAATCTCGGTTTGCCAGGGTTTGCACTATGGCTGATTCGTTTTAACAGCACGCATACGAATTATCGTTTAACATACAGTATATATGGTGATCAACAATCTATTCGATCCAGTTTTATTGATGATCAACTCGTATTTGCTTGTAGCACGGTGATACATACATTTCAAGAAATCACTGACGATGACACGTTGTATCACGGACATTTGTCTTTAAGCTGGGATGACATTAATAAACAGTATCAGGTACATATTTCATTGAATGATGTATTTGAAAAGAGTGCGCAACTTGAAAAAGCATTGCAACACGTCCTGCCGTCTGTTATTGTTCATAAGGAAGAACAACAGTTAAGCTGTACAATTACAATTGAAAGCAATGAATAGGGTGAGTATATGTTTGTAGATCAGGTTAAAGTATATATAAAAGCAGGCGATGGCGGTGACGGGCTCGTCGCCTACCGTCGTGAAAAATACGTTCCAATGGGTGGTCCTGCTGGCGGTGATGGTGGAAATGGTGGCGACATTATTTTCAAAGTAGATGAAGGCTTAAATACACTTATGGATCTCCGTTATAACCGCCACTATAAGGCAAAACGCGGTGAAAATGGAATGAGTAAAAACCAGCATGGTAAAAACTCTGCACCGCTCGTTGTATCTGTTCCGCCGGGAACGACCGTAACAGATTCGGCTTCAGGTGAAGTTCTTGCTGACTTGACACAGCACGACCAGGAAGCAGTTATAGCTCAAGGTGGCCGCGGTGGCCGTGGTAACGTGCGCTTTGCAACAGCTCGTAATCCTGCGCCAGAGATTGCCGAAAAAGGTGAGCCAGGTCAAGAGCGAGAAGTTAATGTAGAATTGAAGCTTATTGCTGATGTTGGACTTGTCGGCTTTCCGAGTGTGGGAAAGTCAACACTTTTGTCAGTCGTAAGTGCTGCAAAGCCTAAAATAGCTGATTATCACTTTACAACCCTGGCACCAAATCTTGGTGTTGTCCAAACAAAAGATCAACGTAGCTTTGTAATGGCTGATTTACCAGGGTTGATTGAAGGTGCACATGAGGGTGTCGGATTAGGGCATCAATTTTTGCGCCATGTTGATCGAACGCGGGTGATTGTTCACGTCATTGATATGGCGGGTACTGAAGGCAGAGACCCGTATGACGATTATGTAAAAATCAATCATGAATTATATCAATATGATGATAGTCTGCGAAACCGTCCACAAGTTATTGCCGCCAATAAAATGGACATGCCTGATGCTGAGGCGAATCTTGACGCATTTAAAAGTCAACTGGAAGAGGATTATCCGATTTTTCCAATATCAGCTGTGACTCAGACGGGGTTAAGAGATTTATTATTTGCTGTTGCAGATACGTTGGATACGATTCCGAAATATACACTTGAGCTAGAAGACGAAAAAACTGAGGAAAAAGTGGTATATAAACACGAAAAGAAATCTGATGCATTTAAGATTACCCGTGATCCCGACGGTGCTTATGTATTATCCGGTGAAAAGATTGAAAAACTATTCAAAATGACCGACTTAACACGAGAAGAATCTGCTCAACGCTTCGCAAGACAATTACGTGGCATGGGCATTGATGACGCTTTACGAAAACGTGGTGCGAAAGATGGGGACACGATTCGTCTCCTTGAATTTGAATTCGAATTCATCGATTAAGGTCATGTGTACCAACAATTAAAGAGACTGTTTTTATGAACTAACCTCAAAGGTAGATCAAGTCCTACTTTTGGGGTTGTTTTATTTTAGCGCATTTTTGTTTTGTTGAAGAAATGTTCAACATTTAATCCATTTATGCATATGTTGATAGAGAGTAAAACGCCCAGAAATGAAAGGAGTCATGATTAGATTGAAAATCCACGTCGTACAAAAAGGCGATACGTTATGGGAAATTGCTGAGAAATATGGTGTGTCATATGAAGAACTCAAACAACTCAACACACAGTTATCCAACCCGGATATGATTATGCCTGGAATGAAGATTAAAGTTCCATCATCTTCTAAAGCGGTTAAAACAAAACAGATGACGAAAATAGAGCCGTCCGCAAAAAAACCTTATAAACCTATGTCACCAAAGCCGATGCCTGTTATTCAAGAGGATGATCATGAAAAACCAAAAAAGGTTAAAGTAGAAATGCCGAAGCCACCTATCCCAAAACCACCCATGCCACCAAAGCCACCTCAACCGAAGCCAGAAGCACAACCGAAACCATCTTATCAACCCCACTTTCAAACAAATATGACGGTTCAGCACATATGCATGTATTGCGGACAGCCGTACCCGAAGATGCCAGAGCCAGAAACGTCTAGCGAACAGATGTCTGAAGAGTCTTCCGAAAGTATGGAAATGCCAAAGAAACCGGTGCAACAGATGCCTATGCAACAACAAATGATACACCCTCAACCAATACCATGTCATATGCCAAAGCCACCTATGCCAATTCACAAAAGTGGGTGTGGATGTGGTTGTCATTCTACAGCGGGGATGCCTACTTGGTATGATCAAGGGATGGGACCAGGAAATTTTGGACCAATGCCGGGCATGCAACCATATCCGCAATCTATGCAGCCACAGCAAATGCAGCTACAACAAATGCAACAACAGCAAATGCAACCACAGCAAATGCAACCACAGTCAATGTCAATGCCAATGCACCCTCAACAACCAGCACTTATGCAACATATGCAAATGCCCAATTCACCTTACCCAACACCTCCAGGCTATCGAATGCAGTATGAACAGTTTGAAGAGGAAGACTCAAATCGTGAATAATGACTATAAAAGAGGCGATGTCATTAATGATCGTCTCTCTTCTTTTCTATTGTCATCAGGTCAGATTCACGCTCGGTCGATTCGGTTTATAAAACAACACGTTTATAAATTAAAAACAGAACATGACCAGAATTACATTTTAAAACGACATACACATGAACAACAAGTAAAGCAACAAAGAGACTTCTTTCAACAAATAAAACTGCCCCATATTGCAAAATTTGCTGTTTATCCGAATGGGAAAGAGTGGATTTATGATACAGAGGGTGGATTATGGACGATTACCCCGTTTATTAAAGGTCGATCACTTAATTACGCACATCATAATGACAGAGTCGAGGCAAGTCAATTGCTTTCTCATTTTCATAACTATGCCCGTCACATCCACGTGCCCCAACCTGTTAAACGACAGATTTTTTTTATGAAATGGCTTCATCGTCTTTTGTCTTTTAAAAAGACAGCGCATATTTTCAGCGAATATGGCTATAACACGTTATTTCATGATATTGTCCAAACGACTGAACGTCATATACAAGACTTAGCCATATACCCGTGGGAAAAACTGCTAAGTGATGCAGAACGCAATGGTTTATGGATACATGGCGATGTCGCATCACATAATTTTTTGAAAGGAGATCGTACGTATTTAATTGACTTTGATCTATTAACACAAACATGTCAGCTTTATGATGCGATCCAGCTTGGACAACGGTTTTTACCATACATTGACTGGGATTTGGAGACGTTGCTATCGTATGATTTGGCGGGAAATCATAAGGAAATGTGGCTGGCTGCCGTCATTGTTCCTGGAGATTTACTACGTGAGTGGCTGCATAAGCTGAGGAAAAGTGATGTGTCCGACATTCCAGAACTTCTTTCTGAACTCGATCGGGTGTGGACAAAGCGACAAAAATTTTTAAAAGAAGCGACAAACATGATAAAATCATCATAGTAGAATATGGACTTAAGGAGCGAAACCAATGGAACAGACAATTGAAGACATCATAGCATGGCTACGTCATAAAGTGAAAGCATCAAAAACGAACGGGTTAATCGTCGGTGTGAGTGGTGGATTAGATTCAGCTGTTGTTGCTTATTTGATTCAACGGGCTTTTCCGACACAGTCTCTCGGTTTGATTATGCCAATCCAAACAAAAGAGCCTGATTTAAAGGATGCAGAAGCTGTCGTTCATGGCTGCGGCATTGATCATATGACGGTCGATTTAACGACTATTCATTCAAACATGTATCACACAATTACCGAGCAACTGCATAAAAAAGGAACGTTCCAGCATCAGCAAGATCAGCTGGCAAACGCCAACCTTAGAGCTAGATTACGTATGAGTACATTGTATGCGACGGCTGCGCACTATAATTACCTCGTTGTTGGGACAGATAATGCGAGCGAATGGCATACGGGATACTTTACGAAGTATGGAGATGGCGGTGTAGACATTCAGCCGATCACAGATTTCACAAAAGAGGAAGTTCGCAAGCTTGCTGTGACACTTGGGGTGCCAAATGAGGTTATTGAAAAACAGCCGAGTGCAGACCTCTGGGAAGGACAAACAGACGAAGCTGAAATGGGTACAACATACGCACACATTGATGCGTATTTAACTGGTCAGGCGGTACCAGATTCTGACCGTATGATCATTGAACGGATGCATAACGCAACAGCTCATAAACGTGAACCATTACCACGTTTTCAAAGAGACTGAGTCTAAGCATATAAACACCTTTCTAAACCAAACTAAGGTCTAGGAGGTGTTTTTTTCTGTGAAAAAGCGAACCTATGTCTATAGTGTCCTGATGATCATAATCATCATGACAGGTTGCCAAAAAGAACAGGAACCACCAGATCACGATGCTCCAACGACAGATCCAATTCATTATGAGTCAAAAAAACCGTGAAAATGGCTTACAAGGACTTGAAATTTATGGTTTATGTATTGAATAGGCTCTGTTAAAATTAGATGTTAATTATCGTTTTAGGAACTTTGTTCTGTAGTTAAACTATCTACAATAGGGTTGGTGATGATTGTGAGAGCGATGTCCTGATTGTGAATCAGAGCATATTATTCTTGGTGTGCATTGAAAACATAAAAACATATGCTGCTGAAAAGGGAATAGATATTTACCATATCAAGTCCGATGGTAAAATCGTACTAAGGGGCTTTACCACATCCAGAACGTGAATAATTATCATAAAAAGATTAAAAGGATGGATACAACGAGTTAATGGTGTTGCAATCAAGTATTTATCTATGAATCCTTTAATAAATTCAAACGTAGTAAAATTAAGGGCATACAGCAGAAGAAGTGAGAAGTTATATCTTACATCATCGTTTTTACTTCATTTACTGAATTTGCATACTTACCTATGTGAATTTTAAGGGAGGGTTTATTATGAAATTTCACGCGAAAAAAGACATGACTTTTCGAATCTTGATTTGGGGGTCGGTATTACTTTTCTTGGGACTTTCTGTTGGACTATTCATACCGATTTACCATGAAGCAGGATTCGCCGCGAGTATAACTTTTTCTTTCATATTTGGGATTTTTGTCATCATCATTTTATGGCTGTGGTATCGAACATTTTACGTTGTAACAAATGAACATTTAATTATACATATTGGCCCATTTAAACGCCGAGTTGAGCTGAATACCATTAAAAAAATCGAAAAATCAAATGTCCCATTAGCATCAGTCGCACTGTCAAAAGAACGTTATTTTTTATATTATAATGCAAATGATTACACTATTATTGCACCTGAAAATATTGAAAAATTCGTTGAAGTTGTCAATGAAAAGAGAAAAGAGCCGATTAGGTTCTTAAAATAATTACAACTTAAATTTGCTTCTGCTACCGTTAGTATGGTCTTGGAAATTATAGTATAAGAATAAATTATATACGATTCTTCTTATGGAATTTATACAGCTTTATTGAGCTAAATGGTGCTTTAGTGGAATAAAACATTATTACTAATCTTAGGATGTTTTTTATCTCTCTATATCAACATAGCCATTGAATAATATAAAGGCGGACAAGGCGTATTGCATGAGAAACGAAATTTTTACTTTATAGGAGCGGCTTTATTTGGTATAGTTTATAAGAGATCGTTTGAGAGGAGCATGCGCAATGGCTGGACATTCTAAATGGAAAAACATACAACGCAGAAAAAATGCGCAAGATGCAAAACGCGGAAAAATATTTATGCAGCACGCTAAAAACATATATACAGCTGCCAAGCAAGGGGGCGGCGATCCGGATATGAATCCGGCCCTGAGAACGGCCGTTGATAAAGCGAAAGCCGACAATATGCCGAATGACAATATAGATCGTGCGATCAAAAAAGCAACTGGTACACTTGATGGCGCCAGCTATGAAGAAGTTACTTATGAAGGATATGGACCAGGTGGGGTCGCAATTATTGTTCATGTCTTAACGGATAATAGAAATAGAACAGCTGCTGAGGTTCGACACGCCTTCAAAAAGAATGATGGTAATCTCGGCGAAACGGGCAGTGTATCCTTTATGTTCGATCGTAAAGGTTATATCATCATTGTTGATGAAGAAGGCAAAATAGACGAAGATACGATGACACTTGCTGCGATTGAAGCAGGCGCTGACGATATTGTTAATGCAGATGGCGCATACGAAATCTACACATCGCCAGAAGAGTTTTCAGCTGTTTGTCAAAACCTTGAAGCAGATGGATACGAGCTTGAGCAGGCAGAATTGACACTTATTCCACAAAATTACACCGAGCTGTCAGACGAGCATGCAGACAAAATGCTTCAGCTATTGGATATGCTAGAACAGGATGAAGATGTTCAGGATATCCATCACAATATGAAAGAAGATGAATAATTAGGACGAACTTCCATTGCTATCGATGGAAGTTTTCCATTTCTATACGTATAATTCGGTTATATGTTAAAATGGGATTTGAGGAGAAGATCATATGATTGCATATATTCAAGGTACGTTATCAGAAATCCACGATGAAACAGTTGTTGTGGATGTTCATGGTATCGGATATGAAATTATTTGTCCGAATCCATATATTTATCAAGGGTCATTAAATAAGTCTGTGAAAATACATACATATTATCACGTTCGTGAAGATGTAATCGCCCTTTACGGCTTTAAAAATGAGGCGTTAAAGTCTTTATTTATTAAGCTTATTTCCGTCTCTGGTATTGGGCCAAAAGGGGCCGTCAACATACTTGGTACTGTTGATGTCAATGAATTTGCTGCTGCAGTCGAACGTGAGGATAAAACGTTTTTGACTAAGTTTCCTGGTGTAGGTAAAAAAACGGCACAACAAATTATTTTAGATTTAAAAGGGAAACTAACGTCAATGCTTACATCCATGGATGGCATTTTTGAACAAATCCCTAAAGCGGATACACCAACAGATGCTGCTTTAAACGAAGGAATCGAAGCATTAAAGGCGCTTGGCTATACGGAACGGGAAATTGACGGTATCATGCCTGACTTGCGGAAACTCGCCGTTCAAACCACAGATGAAGCGGTTCGGACAGCGCTAGCATTGCTAATGAAAAAATAACAGGGAGTCATGATGAATGGATGAGCGAATGGTAACGGGCGCTTATCAACAGGAGGATTCTGTTGAGTTAAGCTTGCGTCCTGAAACGTTAAATCAATATATTGGGCAGCATAAAGTGAAGGAAAATCTAAGCATTTTTATACAAGCTGCGAAAATGCGTAATGAACCCCTTGATCACGTCCTTCTGTATGGTCCCCCTGGATTAGGGAAAACGACTTTAGCGGGCATTATTGCTAATGAAATGGGCGTGGAATTTCGCTCAACATCTGGTCCTGCAATTGAACGTGCTGGTGATTTAGCAGCTATTTTGTCGGCTTTAGAGCCTGGAGACGTCCTGTTTATTGATGAAGTACATCGTTTACCACGATCGGTTGAGGAAGTCCTTTATCCAGCGATGGAAGACTTCTTTTTAGATATTGTCATTGGGACTGGTCCAAGTGCTAAGTCTGTACGTATTGACCTTCCACCGTTTACACTTGTTGGAGCCACAACACGTGCAGGCTTGTTGTCTGCCCCTTTGCGGGATCGGTTTGGTGTACTTTCGAGGCTGGAATTTTATGATACAGCTGATTTATGTGCGATTATAGAACGCACAGCAGATATATTTAAGACGTCCATTATGAAAGATGCTGCGCTTGAGGTCGCGAAACGCTCAAGAGGAACGCCGCGTATTGCCAACCGACTCTTAAAGCGTATTCGGGATATTTCTCAAGTAAGCGGTGAGGAAGAGATTCGTTTTGAAACAGCACAACGTGCACTTGACATGCTTCAAGTTGATGCGGTTGGTCTTGATCATATTGATCACAAATTATTAAAGAGCATTATTGAAGGCTTTAACGGTGGCCCTGTTGGACTTGATACGATTGCTGCTACAATCGGTGAAGAATCACAAACCATTGAAGACGTATATGAGCCTTATTTATTGCAAATTGGTTTTATCCAGCGGACACCACGAGGGAGAGTTGTGACGGCGAAGGCCTATCAACATTTTGGACTAGAAGGATTGATTTAGGATGAGTCCAGGTAAACTATTTATTGTGATCGGCATTGTGTTTCTTCTCATCGGTCTATTATGGACATTTGTCGGGAAGCTTCCAGGGGATGTGAGTTTTAAACGCGGAAATGTGAGCTTTCATTTTCCGATTATGACGTCTATCGTCGTGAGCATTGTATTATCCTTAGTGCTGTTTATTATAAATAAATTCAGGTAAAACTGTGATTAGGAGACACATCATGAACATAAATGATTTTGATTTTGATTTACCAGAGCACTTAATTGCCCAGACACCATTAAAAGATCGAACAGCATCCCGTTTGCTCGTTATGGATCGTAAAACAGGCGATCTAACACATACCCATTTTCCACATGTGTTAGACCATTTAAGCGCTGGCGATTGCCTCGTATTGAATGATACCCGTGTACTACCAGCACGTCTATATGGTGTTAAGCAAGACACGGGTGCAAAAGTAGAAATATTATTGCTGCATCAAATTGAGGGCGATAAATGGGAAACTTTGGCGCGTCCGGCTAAAAAAATTAAGCCAGATACAGAAATTGTCTTTGGTGATGGTCAACTACGCGCACGTTGCACAGGAATAAAAGATCATGGCGGTCGCATTTTGGAGTTTTCTTATACGGGTATTTTTTATGAAGTGCTTGATGCGTTAGGAGAAATGCCTTTACCGCCGTATATTAAAGAACAATTACCGGAAAAAGAACGGTATCAGACTGTTTATGCGAAAGAAGAAGGCTCTGCAGCTGCACCAACAGCGGGCTTACACTTCACAACAGATTTGTTGGAGCACATTCAACAAAAAGGTGTTAAACTCGCATTTATAACCCTGCATGTTGGTTTAGGTACTTTCCGGCCTGTCAGTGTAGATGAGGTGGAATCTCATGATATGCATTCAGAATTTTATTCGATGACGGCGGAAACAGCTGATTTGTTAAACCAGGTAAAAGCAGATGGTGGACGCATCATTTCTGTCGGGACAACCTCTACACGTACGCTTGAAACAATAGCGCGTGATCATCATGGGGTGTTTAAGGAGACGAGTGGCTGGACGGATATTTTTATTTATCCGCCGTATCAATTTAAAGCGATCGATGGGCTAATTACTAATTTTCATTTACCTAAATCAACATTGATCATGCTCGTTAGCGCATTTAGCTCGAGGGAACATGTTATGAACGCCTATCATGAAGCTGTTCAAGAGCAGTATCGCTTTTTTAGCTTTGGGGATGCTATGCTCATTTTGTAGAATGCTCGATTTACATGAAGAGACATCAATATAGATCACGTCTCGTCAAAATGAACTGAAAAAGAGGGAAAAATAGTCATGTCAGCTATCACATACGAATTGATCAAAACATGTAAGCAAACAGGGGCTCGGCTTGGTAAGGTCCATACACCGCATGGATCGTTTGATACGCCAATCTTTATGCCAGTTGGCACACTTGCAACTGTTAAAACGATGAGCCCTGAAGAACTAAAAGAAATGGATGCGGGCATCATTCTATCAAACACGTATCACTTGTGGCTCCGACCAGGTGAAGACATTGTCAAAGAAGCAGGCGGGTTACACAAGTTTATGAATTGGGATCGCCCTATACTAACAGATTCTGGCGGTTTTCAAGTGTTCAGCTTAAGCGAAAGACGTAAAATTGAAGAAGCAGGTGTACATTTTCGCAGTCATCTGAATGGGGAAAAATTATTTTTATCGCCTGAAAAAGCGATGCACATTCAAAATGCGCTTGGTTCAGACATTATGATGGCACTTGATGAATGCCCACCATATCCAGCGGAACATGCGTATATGAAGAAGTCGGTAGAACGTACGTCGCGCTGGGCAGAACGCTGTTTAGCAGCGCATGAACGTAAGGGCGACCAAGGGTTGTTCGGTATTATACAGGGTGGAGAATATGAAGATTTGCGTAAACAGAGCGCACAGGATCTTGTATCTCTTGATTTTCCGGGCTATGCTGTAGGTGGATTATCGGTTGGTGAGCCAAAAGATGTGATGAACAGAGTCTTGGAATTCACAACACCATTGATGCCGACGAATAAGCCACGTTATTTAATGGGGGTAGGCTCACCTGATTCTTTAATTGACGGTGCGATTCGGGGCATTGATATGTTTGACTGCGTGCTACCAACACGAATTGCCCGCAATGGGACATGCATGACATCTAATGGCAGACTCGTTGTGCGTAATGCTAAGTTTGAAAGAGATTATCGTCCAATTGATGAGCAATGCGATTGCTATACGTGTCGGAATTACTCTCGTGCGTATATTCGCCATTTAATAAAATGTAATGAAACATTTGGATTTAGACTTACCACTTACCATAACTTATATTTTCTGTTAAACTTAATGAAGCAAGTTCGAACAGCGATAAGCGAGGATCGACTTGGTGATTTTAAACAAGCATTCTTTGAACAATACGGATTTAATGAACCGAATGCTAAAAATTTCTAAATGAAAGGAGTGACACACATGGATCCGAATCTTTTAAGTGGATTGTTACCAATCGTATTAATGATTGCGGTCTTTTATTTCATTTTGATTCGCCCGCAGCAAAAACGTCAAAAGCAAGTTAGACAAATGCAGGCAGATTTGCAAAAAGGAAATAAAATCGTAACGATTGGTGGCATGCATGGTACTGTACATGCACTTGATGAACTCACCGTTGTTTTACAGACGGAGGACGGTACGAAGCTTACATATGATCGTTCTGCTGTTCGTGAAGTTAAAGATCAAACTTCTAACTAATTATAAAAACAGATCAGCTGGCAAAAGCCGACTGGTCTGTTTTTGCTTGAAGAGGAATCATAGTTAATACCCACTAGAGCTGTTTGTTAGATTAACACCGATCACGCCACCCGTTAAGGCTGCTAAAATATAGCCGAGATGATAAAGAGCCTGCTCAAGTGATAAGCCTTGTTGATAACCGAGGTATTGAACGAGCACGACAAATAATGTGAAACCAACCCCTGTCAGTCCCCCAATGAGCCAACCTCTTTCTTTTCCTTTCATACCTGCAACCAATCCGCCCATGAACAGAGAAAGAAGTCCAACGATGAGTGTAACCCAAAATAATACCGATTCATTCATCGACGTCAATTTAAGTAATAGTCCAAGTATCAGACTTGTGATGAGTATAGAGCCTAACACAATAATCCACCCATACATCAGCGCTGTCATTTGCTTTCCCAAGTCACCATCCCCCTTGTTTGTCCAGTTATAAAATGTGTATGCACATACATGGAATATAGACTATAAATATTTAAAGACGTACAAGCATATGATTTGGAGTAAATAGGACAAAGTTTACTCAGGGGGCGTGGACATATGGCGATTGTTTTTGCCGTCCTTGTATTTTTAATCAGTTTCGTCTTGATTATGACCGAGAAGATCAATCGTGCAACGGTGGCACTGGCTGGTGGTACCGTCTTTCTCTTAACAGGTATTTACGATACGTCAGATGTATTTATTAAATATATTGACTGGGATACGATTGCGTTAATTTTTTCGATGATGGTCCTTGTGTCTATTACCCAGAAGTCTAATTTTTTTTCGTACGTTGGTGTACGTTTTGCGCAAGCTATTAAGGGCTCACCGATACCATTGTTAATTGGTACAAGTCTCCTAGTCGCAATTGGCTCGGCCTTGCTAGATAATGTGACAACGGTATTAATCTTCGTTCCAATCATATTGCATATTACAAGGTTATTAAACTTACCATCATTTCCTTATTTACTGTTAACGATTATAAGCTCAAATATTGGTGGTGCAGCTACATTGATTGGTGATCCACCAAATATTATGATTGGACAGGCGGTCGATCACCTCGGTTTCTTATCGTTTATTGTTCATTTAGCGCCGCTAGCTATGCTCAATCTCGTTATTGTTATCGGACTTGCTGTTTTGGTCTTTAGAAAAGAAATATTGGTGCGTCAAATTAATCCAGACACATTAATGGCAATTGATGCTAATGTGTATTTGCGAAAAACACCACTTCTCTACAAATCACTTATCGTATTAGGTGCAACATTACTTGGCTTTAGCTTGCATACTGTATTAAATGTTGATATTACGACCGTTGCCTTGTCCGGTGCTGTTTTACTTCTATTATGGACAGATGATGAAATGGATACAGAAGCTGTTTTCTCCCAAGTAGAATGGGTAACATTATTTTTCTTTGTGGGCTTATTTACAATTGTAGGAGGCTTAGAGGAGGTCGGGGTCATTGCTTGGATTGCGGAAGGAATTATGAGTTATACGAATGGCGCCCTCGCGGAGACGTCAATTATGATATTATGGACATCAGGAACGTTATCTGGTTTCGTTGATAACATCCCCTTCGTAGCGGCTATGATCCCTGTCATTGAACAGTTTTCCGGCTATGGCGTCGAGCATCTTGATCCGATCTGGTGGTCGCTTGCCCTCGGTGCGTGTCTAGGAGGAAATGCGACATTATTAGGTGCATCAGCAAACATCGTCGTAGCTGGCCTTGCTGAGGGTGCGAAACAACGTATTCCCTTTGTTCGATTTATGTTATACGGTGTTCCGTCGGTTGTGATCTCTCTTGTATTGTCAACTTTATATGTGTATGTTCGCTATTTATAAACATATGTGAGATCCAAATACAAAGCACGTATCGCCAAGTTGCTAAAGCGCAATCTGGCGGTACGTGCTTTTAAATAAGATGCTTAATAACTGGTATTTGACTCAGTTCTTCTTTCGAAATGAATCGAAAAGCGAGTAAAAGTAACCAATAAATGAGTAATAAACCGATTAAAGCGAGGATAAAACCGAAAAAGTTATTTAGAAATTGTACATAGGCTTGCTTGAGTGCCTGTCCAAATATCCATGTCGTCAAAAGCAGTGCAACCATCTTAAAGAGATCAACGATTGGAATCGAAAAGCGAATGGTCTTACTTAATGAAAACAGATGGAGTAATGTGACGAGCACGACACCAACAGACATTGAAATCGCAACGCCATATATGCCGAAGTTCGGGTTTGAAGCAAGCATGATTAAAACGGTAAATTTAACAATCGCGCCAATTAAGCTATTCCACATCGCTGGTCGCGCAAGATCAAGTGCTTGTAATGCCGCCTGCAGGGGACTTTGGATGTAAAGGAGAAGGAAGAAAGGCGCCATTAATATGAGAAAGCCTTGCGCATGATCTGTACCGTACATATATGACAAGATGGGTGATGCAAATAATGTTAAGACAACAGTTGAAATTGCACCTGAAGCAAATGATATTCGGATAGATTGGTGAATCCGATAATGGACAAGTCGATTGTTCTGTTTTGCCTCTGCTTCGGAAATAGATGGTACAATGGCAATTGATAGTGATTGCGTTATAAATGTCGGCAAAAACAATAAAGGGAGCACATATCCAGTTAATTCACCATAAGCTTTTGTCGCAACAGCGGTTGTAATGCCAGCAATTGCAAGCGTCTGTGCGACAAGAATTGGTTCTAAGAAGTGTGAAATTGAACCGATCATCCGACTTCCCGTACTTGGAAGGGCAATGGATAATAATTCTTTTGTAGTCTGTTGACTGGCTTTTAAATACTTAAAAAAGTGTGTTCGCACCTTGATCGTCTTCTTGCGTTTAAACAAGATCATCATGTACAATAAAGAAACGAGTTCCCCTAGAACAACACTGATCATGGCGCCTGCTGCAGCGTATTCGATACCGAATGGCATGAGAAGCTTCACGAAAAGAGCGACACACGTTATCCTGACTATCTGTTCAATAACGATGGCATAGCTTTGTGGCTTCATGTTTTGTTTGCCTTGAAAATAGCCCTTTATAATAGATGACATAGCAACGATTGGAACGATGGGGCTAATCGCGATCAGTGGTAACGCTGTTCGTTCATCTGTTAATAACGTATGACTAATAAATGGTGCAGCAAGGATCATGCCTATCGTGAAGATCACGCTTGTCGTCATTGTCAATAGAATGGATATGACAAGGATGCGTTTAATTTTATGCGTATCCCCTCTTGCATCAGCTTCAGCTACGCGTTTAGATATCGCAACAGGCAGACCGAATTGCGTCAACGTGATGACTAAAAACAAGGTAGGTAAAGCCATCATATAGAGGCCAACCCCTTCTTCACCCATCAAGCGTGCAACGACGATTCTGTTAATGAATCCAAGGAAGCGTGTAATCATACCCGCAATAATTAAAATAATTGTTCCTTGTAAAAACGTTTGTTTCGTCAATGTGCAGGACCTGCCTTCTCAAAAAAATAAATATGTTATACAATGATATATATGCATATAAGTTGGTCAAGCATGACAAGTATTACATTGAACGTTAAGCATTTAGGAGGGATTGTCCAGTGGAAACGCGATTGGTGAATGAATGGAGAGCAGAGTTAGGGTCTGTCCTCGAAAGTAAAGTGTATGAATTTAAGTCGATGGGCTATGAAGAAGTAACGGCTGATGACATATGGCAATGTCTCAATCGAAAAGTGTGGACAGAACACCCTTGTCAAAAACGACTGCATGAAGTGGTGCAGGATATCTTTCACCTAGCATCCTCTACATATATGAGCTACTTGACTGTTAGTGCATTTGAGGAAGATGATTTAATGGCGTCAATTGCAGCATTATCCTAAAAATAAGGATAAGCCTGTTATTAAAAGGGAGGCAATTTTATAAATGAACAAGCGAGGCAGATTAGTTGCCTTTTTCCTAATCGTTTTGTTGTTTGCAGGTGCGATGGGAACGACGGTAACAGATATTACAAAGAACATTAACCTTGGTCTCGATCTTCAAGGCGGCTTTGAAGTGCTTTATGAAGTCGAACCTGTTGATGAATCGCAAGATATTACCCGAAATCTAATGGAAGATACGGTCAAAATTTTAAATGATCGTGTAAACGGACTCGGGATAAGTGAAGCCAATATCAATATTGAAGGAGAAGACCGAATCAGAGTTCAGCTGGCGGGAATTGAAGATCAGTCTCAAGCCCGTGATATGCTGGCAACGTCTGCGCGCCTATCTTTTAGAGATGTCAATGACAATAAACTATTAGACGGTTCTGATATTCAAGAGGGTAGTGCCAGACAAGATTTTGAACCGGATACGAATGCTCCAATTGTGACGCTAAAGTTAAAAGATGCGTCCAAGTTTGCTGAAGTCACTGAACAAATTAAAAATATGGGTGAACCAGACAATCGACTCGTAATATGGATGGACTATCAAGATGGTGATTCATTTGCAGAAGAAGTGCAAAAAGAAGAGCCTAAATATGAATCTGCCCCGAGGGTAAGTAAAATCATTAACTCATCAAATGTCCAAATTGACGGCTATACAATTGATGAAGCGAAGGATTTAGCGAGTGTCATCAATGCTGGGTCATTACCTGTTAATATGACTGAAAAATATTCTACTTCCGTAGGTGCTCAGTTCGGAGAGCAAGCTTTAAATAAAACGGTTTTTGCAGGTATGATCGGTGTGGGGCTTATTTTTGCATTTATGCTAGCCGTTTATCGTTTTCCTGGTGTCATAGCTGTTATTAATTTAAGCATTTATATTTATTTGATCCTTCTCGTATTTAATTTGATGAATGGTGTCTTAACATTACCTGGTATTGCAGCATTAATACTCGGTGTCGGTATGGCGGTTGATGCGAACGTCATTACATTCGAACGGATTAAAGAAGAACTGCGAGCTGGAAAATCTGTCGTTGCTGCCTTTAAAGCAGGGACAAAAAACTCATTATCAACAATATTTGATGCGAACATTACGACGTTAATTGCTGCGTCCATTCTCTTTATGTTTGGTACAAGCTCTGTTAAAGGGTTTGCGACAATGCTGATCGTTAGTATTGTAATTAGCTTTATAACGGCAGTGTTTGGTACACGCCTATTACTGAGCCTCTGGGTGAACACCCGTATGCTGAATGATAAAAAAGGTTGGTTCGGTGTGAAACAGGATGAAATTGCTGACATAGCAGCATCCGATAAAGAACCAGAAGCAACATTTATGAATCGTTCATGGAATGTCGTTGATTACCGGAAAATATTCTTTGTAGCATCCGCATCAATGATCATTATTGGAATCGTGTCACTCGGCTTTTTCAAGCTGAACCCGGGCATTGATTTCACAAGCGGATCCCGAATAGAGGTTTTAGCTGATCAGACACTCACAACTGAACAGGTTAATGAACATTTAGAAATACTTGAGCTGAATGCCAAATCAATTGTGATTTCAGGTGACGACAATGACATTGCCGTTATGCGGTTTGACAAAGTGTTATCAAAAGACAACATTGAAGAGATTAAGTCGTATTTTTATAATGAATACAACAATGAGCCAAATGTAAGTGTCGTTTCACCGATTGTAGGTGAAGAACTTGTTAAAAATGCGATTTATGCTGTCGCGATTGCTTCAATCTTTATGATTATTTACGTAACATTGCGCTTTGAAATGTTCTTTGCCGTTACTGCATTGATCGCGCTCTTGCATGATGCATTTTTCGTTCTTGTCGTGTTTAGTGTGACCCGAATAGAATTTGATGTAACAATTGTCGCAGCAGTGTTGACGATCGTTGGTTACTCGATTAACGACACGATCGTTACATTTGATCGGATTCGGGAAAATCTCCGCAAGAAGAAGCGTGTTAAAACATTCCAGGAATTGGCAAAAGTTGTGAACCAAAGCCTTGTTCAAACGTTTACGCGAAGCTTGAACACAACGATAACGACAATGATCGCTGTTTTAGCATTTTTGTTCCTTGGCGCTCAATCAATTACAGGATTCGCCCTTGCACTTGCCGTTGGTTTGCTTGTCGGAACGTATTCATCTCTGTTCCTTGCATCTTTATTATGGCTTGTGTGGCGTGGCAAAATGATTAAACAAAAACCAGTCGTTTTTGAGAAGAAAAAACGTGTTGAAGGCCCACAAGTATAATTCCAACAACCCTTGTGTCAATTGTTGATACAAGGGTTGTTTATCTAACGGTTTGATTAAAAATAATCCGGGTATACTGGGAAACAATGGAGGTATGTAATGTGAAAAACCAATACACCGTCATACTCGCTATCGTTGTGTTTATGATTGTCGCAATCTTTGCAGTTATTAATGTGGAAGCTGTCGAAATTAACTATTTATTCGGGACGGGTAAAGCGCCGCTCGTATTAATCATATTAAGCTCTGTTTTAATGGGAGGAATTCTAACAGCCTCTGCAGGTGCTGTTAGACTCTTTCGCTTGCAAAGAGAAAACAAGAAGCTCAAAGCAAAGCTGCGTCAATTCGAATTTGAGGTAGAAGATGAGGGAAAAGCTAGTTCTTCGCTTGAAAAAACGGACTCAATGTCATCTAACAATCATTCTGCTGAATAAAAAAGCTTTTTAAGAGTAAATCAGATTGCACCCTATTAATGTCTTTTGTATAATAGATAAGTCAGGGGTGAATCTATGCTACAAAGCAAAGCGAAGTGGATGACTTTCGATCGAAAAGCGGATTGTGAGCATCTACAAGAACTTTCACATACAATGTCACCTGTTATCATTGATCTGCTCGTTCAACGTGGCATAACACGTGCCGAACAGGCGGAGGCATTCTTGTCTCCTAAGCTATCTAACCTGTTTGCCCCTACGTTGCTAAGGGATGTTGAAAAAGCGGTTCATCGTGTACAGCAAGCGGTGACGAATCGTGAAAAAATATTAGTGTTTGGAGACTATGATGCAGACGGTGTGAGCTCAACGACTTTAATGCTTGATGTCTTGCGTGAACTTGGTGCTGAATGTGACTATTATATACCCAATCGCTTTACAGAAGGATATGGACCAAATAAAGCTGCGTTTACTTATGCACAGGAACAAGGCTTCGGACTGATTATTACAGTTGATACGGGAATTGCTTCTGTGGAAGAAACGACATATGCTAATGAAATCGGTTTGGATATCATTATTACAGATCACCATGAAATTCAAGACGTTGTACCAAATGCCTATGCTGTCGTTCATCCAAAACATTCACCAGACTATCCATTCAAGGAATTAGCTGGTGTTGGCGTGGCCTTTAAGTTTGCAGAAGCCCTTCTTGGTTATTGTCCGACACACTTACTTGATTTAGTTGGACTCGGAACAATTGCCGATATGGTGCCACTTCTAAATGAGAATAGAATCCTTGCTTATTATGGGCTAGAACGACTTCAGTCAACTGAACGCCCAGGATTAAAAGCACTGAAGAAGGTTTATAAAATTGAAGGACACGTTACAGAAGAGTCCGTTGGTTTTCAATTAGCGCCAGCGCTAAACGCTGTCGGTAGATTACAAAGTGCTGATCTCGCTGTTGAATTATTGCTTACGGAAGACGAAACGGAGGCAATGTCTCTTGCAAAAGAAATTGAAGCCTTGAATGAACAACGAAAAAGCATTGTGAAGCAAATTGTTGCAGAGGCTGAACAAATGGTTCAGTCAGATGAGAAAAGTGCCATTGTTGTTGCACATAAAGCATGGAATCCTGGTGTTCTAGGAATCGTTGCTTCTAGGCTGGTCAGGCAGTTTAATAGGCCGGCAATTGTCTTGGCTATTGATGAAAAGGAACAAGTTGCAAAAGGTTCAGCAAGAAGTATCCCAGCATTTGATATTTTTAAAAATGGTATGATGATTAGAGATGTTTTTACACATTTTGGTGGACACGCCCAGGCTGCTGGTATGACGCTACCAGTAGATCATATCTCTCTACTACGGGATAAGCTAAGTGAGCAATTGCAAGATCAATTAAGTGAGGATGACTTTAAGCCTGTCATAGAGGTGAGTGGAACATTAGCATTGGCTGATGTTAACGAAAAACTGGTCTATGACTTGAAAAAGCTTGCCCCTTTTGGAATGAAAAATCCAAAACCACTTTTTCGTGTCGAACATATGCCATCAGATGTGCGACAGATCGGAAACACGAAGCGGCATTTAAAAATGCAGTTTCAGTCTTCTGAAGGACGTATTGATGCGATTGGATTCGGAATGGGTTCGCTTTATCCACATATTTCTCAAAGGACTCCTGTTTCAATCATCGGAGAGCTCGGTTTAAACGAATGGAACGGACATAGAAAAGTCCAAATCGTTTTAGAAGATATGAAGATAGATCAATGGCAATTATTTGATCATCGTGGCAAAACACTTAAACATGTATATGACCAGCTGACAAATATGGGCCAGGTTGGTATGATATGCAATGCGCCAACACATCAATATGCGAATGCTGTTGAGATATTATATAATGAAAGCACAGATCACATAGATATGAATATCGATACACTTATGATTGTTGACTTACCACCAAATCTGGAAGCCCTTGGGCAAATGATTAGGCGATTAAAACCGCAAAACATACATGTTTGTTATAATGTCCAAGATAGCGTATATTTAAAGCCTTTTCCATCGCGGGAAGATTTTAAATGGTTTTACGGATTAATTTATAAGCGTAATATTGTAGACTTGCATAAAGAATTAAGACCAATTATGGCTGCTAAGTCTTGGCCTAAGGATTATATTATTTTTATGGCTCAAGTGTTTAGAGAGCTTGAATTTATTCACATTAATAAAGGGATCATTAAAATGAATCCTCAACCGATTAAAAAAGACTTACATGAATCAACATTATACAACGAACGTTTGGTAAGATGTGATGTTGAAAAAACGCTATACTATTCACAGTATGATCAATTGAGGGCGTGGTTTGCCGAAAGTATGGAAGACGTGCAATCCACCAGGGAGGCTGTAACAGATGGATTACAAAAAGCATATTAAAATAGTAGAAGATTGGCCAAAAGAAGGCATTAAATTTAAAGACATTACCCCATTAATGGAAAATGGCGCTGCATTTAAAAGTGCTGTTGATGAGATTGTTCAATACGCAAAAAATAAAGAAGCTGATGTTGTTGTTGGTCCCGAAGCGAGAGGATTTATAATCGGATGCCCTGTTTCGTATGCGCTCGGAATAGGCTTTGTTCCGGTTCGTAAGGAAGGTAAATTACCAAGAGAAGTCATTAAAGTTGATTACGGTCTCGAATACGGTGAAAATGTCTTGACCATTCATAAAGATGCGATTAAACCTGGCCAGCGCGTCCTCATTACAGATGATTTGCTTGCGACAGGTGGTACGATTGAGGCGACCATTAAATTAGTAGAGCAATTAGGAGGCGTCGTCGTCGGCTGCGCATTTCTCGTTGAATTGACTTATTTAAATGGACTCGAGAAATTAGAAGATTACGATGTTCAAACACTCATTTCGTACTAATTAAAAGACGAAAATAGGTCTGGGACATAGCTTGAAGTTTAACGCAAAAGACGAACAATGCGTAACACTAGCTCCGGAAATACACGTAGACTCCTGTGGGAGGAAGGCTAAAATCGCGACGACAATCGCCACGCCTTCATGACCAGCATCGTGTTGGCCCGAGGCTCACCGAGGGGAGGTTCGATTAAATTCGGCGCGTCCTGCGCCAACATCGACACTAAACCGTCCTGGTTGTCGGTCGCGAAGTGTATTTCCGGAGCGGTCATATTGTTCGCATTTTCATTTACTAAACCTCTTGTCCCAGACCTATTCTTATACACTTATTTACAATTTTCGATGTGTATGTCTTTACATTCCATCAAAAATTTTTAATACTAATAAACAACAGGATCATGCGACATAGAATTTGGGTGATAATATGGCAAAAGATGATGTTTTAACAATTAATGATATATTAACGAAGGCGCGGCACTATCTTCCAGAAAAAGATGTCGATTTTTTGCGTCGCGCCTATGATTTTGCTGCCGAAGCACACGACGGCCAATTCAGAAAATCTGGTGAAGCTTACATCGTTCACCCTGTTCAAGTTGCCGGCATTTTAATCGATTTACAGCTCGATGCAGAAACGGTAGCTGGTGGCTTTTTGCATGATGTCGTTGAAGATACAGACATCACTCTCGACGTGTTAAGAGAGACATTTAATGATGAAGTTGCGCTCCTCGTTGATGGTGTCACAAAGCTCGGGAAAATAAAATATAAATCAAAAGAAGCGTTGCAGGCGGAAAACCATCGAAAAATGTTCGTCGCTATGGCGAAAGACATTCGTGTCATTTTGATTAAGCTCGCTGATCGGTTGCACAATATGCGCACCCTCAAGCATTTGCCGCCCGTTAAACAAAGACGTATTGCGAATGAAACGTTGGAAATTTTTGCGCCATTAGCACACCGTCTCGGTATTTCCACGATCAAATGGGAGCTTGAAGATACTGCGTTAAGATATATGAATCCACAGCAGTATTATCGAATTGTCCATTTAATGAAGCAAAAACGTGACGAACGTGAATCATATATTACAGAAGTCATGGATGAGGTTGGCCAACAACTGAAAGAGGTTCATATTTCAGCTGATTTATCAGGTAGACCGAAACACCTTTACAGTATTTATAGAAAAATGACAAAGCAAAACAAACAGTTTAATGAAATATATGACTTACTGGCTGTGAGGGTCATTGTGGATAGCATTAAGGATTGTTATGCGGTGCTTGGCATCATTCATACGTGCTGGAAACCTATGCCTGGTCGATTCAAAGACTATATTGCAATGCCTAAGCCTAACTTGTATCAATCATTGCATACAACGGTTATCGGTCCTAAGGGAGACCCGCTCGAGGTTCAAATTCGAACAAAGGATATGCATGAAATAGCAGAGTATGGAATTGCTGCACACTGGGCTTATAAAGAAGACAAACAAAACACTAAAAAATCTTTTGAAGAAAAACTCAGCTGGTTTAGGGAGATTCTTGAATGGCAAAATGATACACATGATGCTGAAGAATTTATGGAATCACTAAAAGTCGATTTGTTTTCGGATATGGTTTATGTGTTTACACCAAAAGGTGATGTCATTGAGCTACCTTCAGGATCAGTACCACTTGACTTTGCTTATCGTATTCATACAGAAATTGGCAATCAAACCGTTGGCGCTAAAATTAATGGCAAAATGGAGCCTTTAGATTACCAGCTTAAAAACGGTGACATTGTAGAGGTCATGACGTCAAAACACTCATATGGTCCATCACAAGATTGGCTTAAAGTCACACAAACATCCCAGGCAAAAAATAAAATACGCCAGTTTTTTAAAAAGCAGCGTCGTGAAGAGAACATTAGTAAAGGTAAGGAATGGGTTGAGAAAGAAATACGGGCACTCAATATTGAACCAAAGGACGCATTAACACAAGATAATTTGCGTCGTGTCTATGAAAAATTTAATTTTGTAAATGAAGAGGATCTCTATGCAGCTGTTGGATACCAAGGCATTACCGCAGCTTTAATTGCTACGCGTTTAACCGAAAAAATTAGGGCGTCGCGAAAACAAGAGCAAGGCATAGAAAAAACAATAGAAGATGCGATTACAACACCAGCTAATAAGCCGAATCAGAAGGGTGATTCCGGTGTCCGTGTTGAAGGTGTGGACAACATGCTCATTCGCCTGTCTAAATGCTGTAATCCAGTTCCTGGTGACCAAATCGTAGGGTACATTACGAAAGGTAGAGGCGTGTCAGTTCATCGTGCTGATTGCCCAAATGTGAAGACGTCTGAAGCGAAAGAACGTAAATTAGACGTGTACTGGAGCAATGATCAGCGTGATAAAAAACAGTATCACGTTGATTTGGAAATATCTGGCTATGATCGACACGGTTTATTGAACGAAGTGTTACAAGCTGTTAATGAAACAAAAACGCTTATTACACATGTTACAGGACGTGCAGACCGCAAAAAAATGGCAATCATTAACATTACTATTCTTATACACAACACAGATCATTTGCGAAAAATTGTTGAACGTATCAAGCGGATCAACGATGTCTACACTGTGACACGAACATTGCAATAGATGGGAGGGTTCTGTATATGCGTGCTGTTATACAACGTGCAAACGATGCATCCGTCCAAGTAAAGGATGACATTGTTGGTCGAATTCTTTTTGGACTTGTTGTTCTTATTGGCGTCACTCATGAGGATACAATTGAGGATGTTCAATATTTGGTGAAAAAAATTATTAACTTACGTATTTTTGAAGATGAGCACGGGAAGATGAACCACTCTCTGAAAGATATAGACGGCGAACTGTTATCGATTTCTCAGTTTACACTTTACGGGGATACACGAAAGGGAAGACGACCTAGCTTTATTAAAGCTGCTCGCCCTGATCATGCAACAGCACTTTACAATGCATTTAATGATATGGTGAGGGCTGAAGGGATCAAAGTAGAAACAGGACAATTTGGTGCGATGATGGACGTTAGGTTCACGAATGTCGGACCTGTTACAATTGTTATAGATAGTGAAGATCAATAAACGGGTGCTGACTCTCAGAAGGGTCAGCACCCGTTTTGATAGGTCAATCCAACTGTTTAAAATATTTCTGAATACCGATCGTAATCCCTTTTACGAGCTTTTGTTGATAACGTTCTGTCTGTAATAATTGCTCGCTTCTTGCGTTAGAAATAAAACCGAGCTCAATGAGAATGGAAGGCTTGAATGTTTGCCGAATGACAAGATAATTCTCTTGTGTCACGCCCCGATCTCTATTACCACTTTCTTGTATGAGACCTTGTTGAATAAATGTCGCAAGCGTTTCGTCTTGAGCGTGATAATAGTAGGTTTGGATCCCTGTAGCGGTTGGGTATTCAGGAAAGCTGTTGTAATGTAGACTGATGAATATATCCGTATCAGTTGTATTCGCGAGTGATGCTCTGCTTGCGAGCGATTTGAAGTGGTCCTCTGACCGTGTCATTACAACATCGGCTCCAAGATACTCCAATTCTTTTGCTAATTCAAGAGCCGTTTTAAACGCGAAATTCTTTTCGTATGTTCCCCCAACACCTATGGCTCCGACATCTCTACCACCATGTCCAGGATCAATTACGATCGTTTTATTTTGCAGTAAATCATTAGAACGATGTGGTTTGGCTATTAAAGCTTCATAAATATATCCTGACATCTGTTCGTTTGTAACTTTTAGCCAATCGCCGGTTTGAGATTCTACCATCAAATGGTCACCTTGTTGAGCATAGGAAACGATGTCATATGATGTAGATGGTCCATTTCGGAGGTGTACGCGTTCACTTTTAATCGTGATCTCTTTTGCATGATTAGGTGTCGTTTCGTTCTGTTCTGTGGTATCGTCATTTTTTTCTTCGTTTTCTATTGACACATAATCCGCACTAACCCAGCCTGTTTGCTGATTAAAGCGGATTTTAACCCATCCATCTTCTGTAGCTTCAACTGGTACAACCTCGTTTGAATGAACTTGTCCAATTTTATCGTAGTGTGTCCCAGGGCCGGATCTCACATTTAAATTGTCATATTTGATCACCGCTGTATCTGCAAAAAGCTGTCCAGAGCCAAAAAACGCTAATCCGAACATGCACATCATACTCAATAAAGCAAACCATTTGAAACGCATAAAATGTCCTCCTTATAAATGTCTGCTCCACTTATTTTAATAAAAAATGAGTGAACTGGCAAAGCTAAACATTAAATGAGACCTGCGGTAATATGTCAAAAGAAAAATAAACACGTATGAAGTTATCAATGTTCAACTTATTGAAAAATGGCATCACTAAACAAACCCAGTAAATATTGCTGAAAATACTGGTAAATAACTTAAGGATTAGAAGCTATTTATGCTCCATGTATTTACGCTCCTTTCGGCGTGTAGATTTGGTTTTTGCGTAGTAGCGCATCAACCAAACGCACAAATTTTCTTGCGGTTAGGGCGAGGGCTCTTTTATGCTGATGCTTTGGGACTTCTTGATACTTCTTTGTGTAATAGTCTTTGTATTCGGGGATATGCCTTCTTACCGAGTTGGCGGCTTCAACTAGATAATATCGCAAGTATTGATTCCTGTTACGTGATAAAGAAGTGTCATCGGCAGTAAAACGTCCAGATTGGTGTTTTCGCCAATACAAGCCAGCGTATTTGGCAATTTTGGTTTCATCCTCAAAACGCTCTATTTGACCGATTTCAGCGATGATACCAGCGGCAAATACCGGTCCAATGCCAGGAATTGACTGAAGTGTCTGCGGCATCCCAGCCATAATGCGCTTGATGGATTTATCAAGTTCTTTGATTTGTTTCTCAAACGTCCGGATCAAAGTAATCGATGTTGCCAGTATAGTGTCAATCGAATCTTCAACAACTTTATCCAGACGAAAAGATGATCTGGCGGCTTTTTGAATAGCCTTGGCAACCTCCACGGGATTTTCAAATCTGTTTCTTCCTTTGGAGCGCAGGTAATCAGCCAAATCTTTTAAACTGATTTGCGCCAGTTCATCCAAGCTATATCGCTCAAAGAACAAGTCCATCATGGCCTTGCCAAAAACAGATGAATCAACTTCTTCAGTAAACGTGTTGCACTTATAACTCAAATACTGAAGGAAACGCTGTTTTTCTTGCGCCACTTGGCGAACCAACTGATATCTTGCCCGTGTTAATTGTTGCAACGCAACATACTGTTCTTCTTTCACAACAGTCATGGGACGGCCAAAGCGCAGATAGTCAGCAATAACAAAGGCATCCAGTTCATCGGTTTTGTCCATGTCACTATAGCTTTTTTTGAAGTTGGCAATTTGCTTGGGATTCATGACAAATACTTTGGCACCTAAACCACGCATATACGCATCATTGTGTAAAAACATGGAAGGGTGAAAGCTATACACACTGGTTGATTCAAGACCGATTCGCAGTACATCAACCTGTAGGCCTTTGACTGAATTAAGAATCTCATCTCTCAGTCGTGTGGCACCTGGAAGATCATTCTCAGTTGTGAAGGATTTTATTTTTACTCCTTCATCATCTAAAAAACAGGCCTTAATATCAAAAGAGCTCACATCTAATCCGACAAATAATTTCATGGGTTATGCCTCCCTTCAATTTAGAATCATTGGAACGTGTTTCTTGGACGCTCTGAGATATCCCTAGTGTGGTCGCCGATCAGCAACCTCGTGTATCAGTACTATCCTTGCATCAAAAGCCGCCCCGGAGCTACTAACATCCGGGTTCGAACGTCAAGGTGTACAGCCTGCGTGTATGAAGATCCGCGCGTACACTGGGAAACAGTCTTTTTAATGTGGTAAATCCACAAGGAGGAAAAGAATTGTCCCAAATGATCCTAAGACCATTATCTAGGAATATCTCAGAGCGTCCAAGTGATTAACATATGATGTAGGTTCATTCATCTATGAAATAGACGCACATACTGAGTTACCTGAAACGGAAGGCGGCGACTCCAGCGGGAACAGCACGAGACTTGAGACCCCACAGTGAGCGTTCTTTGCGAGCGAGGAGGCTCAAGCCGTGCCCGCGGAAAGCGTCCGCCTGCAGTGAAAGGTAACGGAGTTATAGCTGAATGTATGTTAGAAAATCACTTAGAATAAATAGGCTTAAAATCAATGCCTAAATATACTATACGAGGAGGTATGTTGATGCGGAAAAATGAGAAACAGTGGCAATCGGCCCGTAATCATGATGTGTTTGGGGTGAATTTTCATTCCTTTATGGAAATGGAAGGCCATTGCAATCATATGGAAATCGCTCAGGAGCTCGGTATTTCAATTGGACAAGTCAAGCAATTAAAAAAGCAATTAAACCGGACTTGACAATAAAAGACATAATGATTAATATAGACTACAATATATCGTGATACCGTTAGAGGAAGAGAGTAGCACATATTGTATCTGGATAGAGAGAAAATGTCACTGGCTGAAAACATTTTTGCAGATCGTACGTGTGAAAGACACTTCCGAGGTTTCTATGCTGAATAAGAAGTAGGCATGGACGTTTTACAGGCGTTAACTGTCAAAGTCGGATATAGCTCTGCTGTATCAATCAGGGTGGCAACGCGGGTAACTCTCGTCCCTTCATATTTTAATGGGGATGGGAGTTTTTATATTGCTTAGCCATTGTACATAATGTAATAGCTTAATCCAAAGAGGGGGTCACATAGATGACGATAAAAGCACCAAGAGGAACAGTTGATCTTTTGCCGGAAAATACGAGTAAATGGCAATATGTTGAGGAAACGATTAGACAAATATGTCGTCGATTTAATTATAAGGAAATACGTACACCTTTATTTGAGCATACTGAATTGTTTCAAAGAGGTGTCGGTGATACGACAGACATTGTTCAAAAAGAGATGTACACATTTGATGATAGAGGCGGTAGAAGCCTAACATTGCGTCCAGAAGGAACCGCACCGGTTGTACGCGCATATGTACAAAACAAATTATATGGTGAGCCTATACAACCGTCTAAATTATATTATTTTGGACAAATGTTCCGTTACGAGCGTCCACAGCAAGGACGGATGCGTCAGCTTCATCAATTCGGTATTGAAGTGCTCGGAAGTGCTGATCCAGCCGTGGACGCTGAAGTGATTGATTTAGCGATGTCATGTTATGAGGAACTCGGATTAACGTCCCTTAAGCTTGTCATCAATTCTCTCGGTGATCAGGAAAGTCGTAGTGATTATCGCCAAGCATTGATTCATCACTTTAAACCTCATGTCGATGATTTGTGTAATGATTGTCAAATAAGACTTGAAGACAACCCAATGCGAATACTCGATTGTAAAAAAGATAAAGATCATCCAGCTATGCAAACAGCACCGTCTATCTTGGACTATTTAAATGAAGCGTCGAGAACATATTTTGAAAACGTAAAAGCATGTTTAGATGTAATGGGTATTGCCTATGAAGTTGATCCCAATTTAGTTCGGGGTTTAGATTATTATAATCATACTGCTTTTGAAATTATGAGTGAAGCTGACGGATTCGGTGCGATTACAACGTTAGCAGGTGGCGGTCGATACAATGGTCTTGTTGAGGATCTTGGAGGTCCAGAAACGCCAAGTATCGGATTTGCTATGGGACTTGAGCGTCTGATGATGGCATTGGAGGCTGAAAATAAAACAATTCAACTTGATGAACAACTGGAATGCCTCGTTATTGCTGTCGGAGAAACAGCTGATCAAGCCGCGATGAAGCTTGTGCATGAGCTTCGACGAGCTGGTATCCAGACAGACAAGGACTATTTAGGCCGAAAAATGAAGGCTCAGTTTAAGACGGCCAATCGAGTCAATGCAATGTATGTCGTTATATTAGGTGAAGATGAATTACAAAACGAATCAGCAACTGTTAAAAATATGACAACTGGTGAACAAGTTGATGTGTCTTTAGCGGAGATTACGGATTATTTGAAGAAATGTGTAGGAGGAAAACATCATGAAAACTAGATTTCAGGCAGGATCGATTACAGATGCTCATCTTGAACAAACCGTTATGCTTAAAGGGTGGGTTAATAAGCGCCGTGATTTAGGTGGGTTAATATTTATTGATTTGAGAGATCGGTCTGGAATGGTTCAAGTCGTCTTTAATCCAGCTCACTCTGAGGCGGCACTTGCAACAGCTGAAACAGTCCGTAGTGAATATGTTCTTGAAGTTGTAGGAAAAGTTGTTAAAAGAGATGCTGAAACAGTGAATCCAGCCATGGCGACAGGTCACCTTGAAGTACTTGCGTCAGAGGTTAACATCATTAATACTGCAAAGACGCCGCCTTTTTTGATTCAAGATAAAAGTGATGTGTCTGAGGATCTGCGACTTAAATATAGATATATTGATTTACGTCGTAAACAACTTCAAGATACATTTAAAATGAGGCATGACATCACTCAGGCTTTTAGACAATACTTAAACAAAAATGCCTTTTTAGAAATGGAAACGCCAATTTTAACAAAAAGCACACCAGAAGGCGCGCGCGACTATCTCGTTCCAAGCCGTGTCCACCCGGGCCAATTTTATGCTTTACCTCAGTCGCCACAGTTATTTAAACAGCTGCTTATGATGGGCGGATTTGAAAAATACTATCAGATTGCGAGATGCTTCCGTGATGAAGACTTGCGTGCAGACAGACAGCCTGAATTCACGCAAATTGATATTGAAACTTCCTTTATGTCAAGCGAAGACATCATGACAATGACTGAAGAGATGATGCAAACCGTCATGAAAACAGTTAAAGGCGTTGAACTTTCTTTACCATTTAAACGCCTCACCTATGATGAAGCCATGCAGCGCTTCGGTTCTGATAAGCCAGATACACGATTTGGCATGGAGCTTATTGACGTTTCATCGCTTGTAGCGCACTCCGGCTTTAAAGTGTTCCAAGGCGCAGTTCAATCTGGTGGCAAAGTATGCTTGCTTAACGCGAAAGGTCAAGCAGATCAGTTCTCACGTAAGGATATTGATAAGCTAGAGCAATTCACAAAGGTATACGGCGCCAAAGGATTGGCATGGTTGAAAGTAGAAGATGGCGCTGTGAAAGGGCCAATTGCTAAGTTTCTATCAGAAGAAGAGGTAGAAGGTCTAATCGCTCAGGCAGCGGCAGCTCATGGGGACTTATTGTTGTTCTGTGCTGATCAATCGTCTGTTGTCTACCAATCCCTCGGTGCTTTGAGATTAAAATTAGGAAAAGAACTGCAATTAATCGACACAGAACGGTTCGATTTCCTTTGGGTAACCGATTGGCCATTACTTGAGTATGATGAGGAAGCTCAACGCTATTCAGCAGCTCATCACCCGTTTACGATGCCATTTGAAGAAGATATGGATAAATTGACATCAGATCCAGCTTCAGTCCGTGCGAATGCCTATGATCTTGTCTTAAACGGTTACGAATTGGGTGGGGGATCATTACGTATATACAAGCGCGAGCACCAGGAAGCAATGTTTGAAACACTTGGTTTCTCAAAAGAAGCCGCAGAAGAGCAATTCGGATTTTTACTTGATGCCCTTGAATATGGCACACCACCTCATGGCGGCATAGCACTCGGCTTAGATCGGATTGTCATGCTGCTATCGGGTAGCTCTAATTTAAGAGATACCATTCTATTTCCTAAAACAGCGTCAGCGGCAGATTTACTAACAGATGCACCAAATGCGGTTGCTGGTGCACAGTTACAAGAATTATCGTTGGAAATCGCAGAAGATCAAAGCGCAGATTAAATATGACTCTATTTGAAAAATGTCCATGAATTGTAATATATGTCATGTATTTTTCATCTTAAGAACTATTGAAACGAATTCGTTCGTATGTTAAGATAAATTTACAAACAGATATCAATCCTGATGTGTACGTCAATTAAAATCGTTTTGACCGAACATTTATATTAAAGGGAGCTTGATATTGTTTCTGCATTGCGTGCATGCCTTACAAAGGAAGCATAAGATATGTAGAATAGAGCACCCACCTGCGTGGAGCGGGTTCAAAACACTCATATTGACGGCACAATTGGGATTGATCTACATAGACATAAACAAAGAGCATACCACTTAATGGGTGTGCTCTTTGTTTATGTCTATTTAACAATCATGCTTTTAAATTAGTATAAGGATTATTGGCCTGAGCTTTGCGCAATTTGTTCTAGGTTGCCGTTTTTATCCATTTTAAATGCAGGTGCTTTCAGTGCACCTTGGTCTTCAAATACAGTCATTTTACGGGCTCGATCCATAATTTGCATGAAGACGTGGTAATCTTCTTTGATCGTATTCAATTCTTGCTGTGCTTCCTTAAGCTCTTTTTCTAAACGAGATACTGTATCTTGCAAATCTTGATTTTCACTTTGTAGCCGCTCAACTCTAGATGTTGCTTGATTAGCAGCATTGTAATCTTTTTTTAAGCCTACTAAAAAGTGAATGACGTTGTCCAAATTAATGTCATCCGCGCTTTGTTCTATAACGGATGTATCGTAATCCGTATCTTGCTTTGTAACAGCCGTTAACTTACGTGTGTCTGAAGCTGTATCTGGTTGACCAGATGTGAAATCTTTTACACCTACTTGTGCTTTTGCTAGTCTGCGTTTCTTTTCTTTTCGTTGTCTTTTTGCGAGATCAATAGCGCTAATATATTTGTTTCTGACTTCAGCATTCCAGCGAAATCCGCAGGCAGCAGATGTGCGGTTAAGATGATCTCCGACTTCTTCAAATGCTTTTAATTGGGTACTGCCTTCTCTAATATGTCTGAGCACTGTTTCAGCAAGGAGCAAGTCATCTTCGTGGGACCATGCATCTTGTCTTACTTTTGCCATTATGTGTCAACTCCTTTATCCATTCGAACCTTCAAAAATTCTGTTTTGTATGGCGTCTTTTGATGTCTAGTTTGGACGAAGGATAAAGGAAATATACATCTATTGTCTTTGATTCTTTTTTTGTGCTGCTATTTTATCATAGACTAATTTAAGTGATTGCTCGAATTTGCCGGTTGTTTTTGGACTGTAATAGTTTTTATTTATAATAGAGTTTGGTAAATATTGTTGGTTAATCCAAGCTTGATCATAGTTATGTGGATATTTGTAATCAATACCCCGTCCGATTGTTTTAGCTCCTGTATAGTGAGCATCCTTCAAGTGAGCGGGTATTTCGCCTGCTTTTCCATGTCGTATATCACTTAGTGCCGCATCAAGTGCTTTATAAGCTGTATTAGATTTTGGTGATAAAGCGAGTTCAACAATGGCAACAGCTAATGGGATTCTTGCTTCAGGAAATCCAAGTCGTTCAGCTGCTTCAACAGCAGCGACGGCACGTGGTCCAGCTTGAGGATTTGCCAAGCCGATATCTTCATAAGCCGTTACGATCATCCGTCTTGCAATGCTATCAAGATCTCCCGCTTCGATTAAGCGGCCTAGGTAGTGAAGCGCTGCATCTACGTCACTTCCTCGGATCGATTTTTGAAAGGCAGAAAGCACATCATAATGTGCATCACCATCTTTGTCATGAGAGAAGCTTTTTTTCTGCATACATTCTTCAGCGATGGCGAGTGTAATATGGACCTCTCCTTGATCATTAGGAGGTGTAGAAGCAGCAGCAAGCTCAACACCATTTAAGGCTGATCTTAAATCGCCATTTGATCGCTCGGCAAAAAGATCCAGAGCGGCTTCATCTACGGAAATAAGCTGATCGCCAAGACCATTGGTTTCATCATAAATGGCACGTTCTACAGCGTGCCTAATATGGTTCGGTTCGAGTGGATGTAGTTCAAATAAGTGACATCGGCTACGGATCGCTGGATTTATGGCATGAAACGGATTGCTCGTTGTGCATCCTATTAATGTGATAAGATTACGCTCAAGGTGAGGTAGTAAGAAGTCTTGCTTCCCTTTATCAAGTCTGTGCACCTCATCCAAAACGAGTACGATGTTGCCTGTCATTTTTGCTTCTTCAGCAACAATTTCCATGTCCTTTTTTTTGTCAACAACCGCATTTAACATTCTCACAGGTAAGTTTAGGCTTTTTCCGAGTGCAATGGCAAGTGATGTTTTCCCTGTCCCAGGTGGTCCATATAGAATCATTGAAGACAATTGGTTTGCCTGTACCATGCGGTTTATAATTTTGCCAGGGGCGACAAGGTGCTCTTGGCCAATAATATCGTTAATATGTTGTGGCCGCATGCGATACGGCAATGGTTGGTGGGTCATATACATCGTTCCTTTAACATGATAAACTGTATAGGTAAATCGTAAGTGTGAAAACGATAAAATGCAAGAAGAAGCTTGTTCATGCTATTATAAATGATGGAATGAAATATAGAAAGGAACGTTATTTATGCAGCCTATATATATGGATCACGCTGCCACAACGCCTATTGATCTACGTGTGATTGAGGCGATGAACACAGTTTATACAGATGTGTTCGGTAACCCATCAAGTATTCATTCATACGGCAGAAAGGCACGCCAGCAATTGGATGCGGCAAGACGTACAATGGCTTCGTCTATTGCTGCACATGAAAAAGACATCATCTTTACAAGTGGTGGGACGGAAGCTGATAATCTAGCACTTATCGGCACAGCATTTGCCAATGTGTCAAAAGGACGTCATATTATTACAACGGTTCAAGAGCACCACGCTACGCTTCATACAGCTGAGTATCTTGAAGAACACGGGTTTGATGTCACGTATTTACCTGTTGATGAACACGGGCTCATCCGACTTGAGGATTTTGATCATGCATTAAGAGCAGATACCATCCTCGTCTCGGTCATGTATGTCAATAATGAAACAGGTGTCATTCAACCCATTAAAGAAATTGGTGATCGCTTAAAAAATCATCAAGCCTATTTTCATACGGATGCGGTTCAAGCATTTGGTTTAATAGATATAAACGTAAAAGAATTAGGTGTTGATTTGCTAAGTGTTTCAGCACATAAAATCAACGGTCCTAAAGGTATTGGTTTTTTATATGCAGGTGCCCATGTGCATATGCAGCCTTTACAAATTGGAGGCCAGCAGGAACGTAAGCGTCGAGCTGGTACAGAAAATGTGGCAGGCGCTGTCGGTTTTCAGAAAGCAGTTGAACTTGCTCAAGCGTTAAAAGTAGAACGTGTGAACACCTATCAAATTTACAAAAATATGTTTATCGACATATTAAAACAAGAAGACATTCACTTTACTTTGAACGGTCAAATGGCAGACACTGTCCCGACGATTATGAATGTGAGCTTTCCTGGTACTCAAGTAGAGGCGCTCCTAATAAACCTTGATCTTGAGGGTGTTGCTGTTTCGAGTGGGAGTGCTTGTACAGCGGGGTCAGTTGATCCTTCTCATGTTTTGTGTAGTATGTATTCGAATGAAGATCCTCGGACAACAAATTCAATCCGTTTTAGCTTTGGAATTGGCAATACGAGGGAGAATGTAGAGGACGGCGCAAAGCGAACAGCACGCGTGATTAAACGTTTAACAAAAAACTGAGGTGAAGACGATGAATGACAATAAAGATATTCGTGTCGTTGTTGGAATGAGTGGAGGTGTTGACTCTTCTGTGACGGCACTTCTTTTGAAGGAACAAGGGTACGATGTTATTGGCATTTTTATGAAAAACTGGGACGATACAGACGAAAATGGCGTATGTACAGCAACGGATGATTATGAGGATGTTGTACGTGTTTGTAATCAACTCGATATTCCATATTATGCCGTTAATTTTGAGAAGGAGTATTGGGATAAAGTATTCACGTATTTCCTTGATGAGTATAAAGCGGGACGCACGCCAAATCCTGATGTGATGTGTAATAAAGAAATCAAATTCAAAGCATTTCTCAGCCATGCATTGTCATTAGGGGCTGATTATGTTGCTACGGGGCATTACGCCCAAGTCAGACGACAGAATGGACATGTTCAGCTGTTGCGTGGTGTCGATAACAACAAGGATCAAACGTATTTCTTAAATCAACTTAGTGAAGATGTATTGGCCAAGGTAATGTTCCCGCTTGGACATCTTGATAAGCGAGAGGTGCGAAAAATTGCAGAGGCACATGATCTGGCAACAGCACATAAAAAAGACAGCACGGGTATCTGCTTCATAGGTGAACGTGATTTTAAATCTTTTTTAAGCGATTATTTACCTGCCCAACCCGGAGAGATGCAAACAATGTCTGGTGATGTGAAGGGGCAGCACGATGGCCTTATGTATTACACGATTGGTCAACGACAAGGTTTAGGTATAGGCGGTGCTGGCGATCCTTGGTTTGTTGTCGGCAAAAACCTTCAAGATAATGTCCTTTATGTTGAACAAGGCTATGACCATATCATGCTTAAATCGGATGCACTAATTGCGACAGATATAAATTGGATTAATGCTGATGTTACGGAGAAGCGCACCTTTGAATGTACCGCTAAGTTTCGTTATCGTCAAAAAGATAGTCATGTGACCGTTACGATACTTGATTCTGGCGATGTGCGTGTGGATTTCCATGAACAACAACGTGCCATTACACCAGGGCAAGCGGTCGTTTTTTATGACGGAGACGTTTGTTTAGGTGGCGGAACGATTAACGATGTCATTCGCGATGAAAAAAAATTGGATTATGTTGGCTAGAGTAGTAGCGTAAGTGATTAAAGGGTGATAAAAATGACTAAAACAGAAGCAGCCATGAAACATATGGAAGATAAGCAATATGAGAAAGCCGCTGAGTTATTTGGTGAAATTATCGAGGAACAGCCCAATAACCCTGTAGGCTATATTAATTTTGGCAACCTACTAACCCATATAAAAGATTATGAACGTGCATGTTTGTTTTATGAGAAGGCCATTGAGCTTGACCCTCGTGCTGGCACAGCATATTACGGGGTTGGCACAGTACATTATGCGCAAGAACAATATGGTGATGCGAGACAGATGTTCCAGCAAGCAATGACGTGTGGTCTTGAAGAAGGCGATGTGTATTATATGATGGGCATGACCTTTTATAAGGAAAATCAGTCCAAGCTCGCAATACCTTACTTTATGCGTGCGACTGAATTGCTACCTGAAGATTTGACGATCTTTTTTCAGTATGGTTTAGCCCTTGCACAAAATCAATTTATAACAGAAGCGAAAGTTATTTTTGAGCGCGTACTTGAGCTTGAGCCTACACACAGCGATGCCCATTACAATCTAGGTGTCATTGATATGTATTATGAACACTTTGAAGCAGCTCGTAATCATTTTAATATGGCATTGTCCAACCAACCTGACCATGTGCTAGCTGCAAATGGAAAACAGAAGGCAGACGCATGTCTGAATTCAGTTGGTAAAGACAAGTAAAGTGGGGTTGTCTGATGGAAACGGAAAAAAGTCCTGAACAGGGTTTTATTAAAGGGGAACTGCTTCATACCATTTTTGTGAATGATAGTGAACAGTTTGCCATTGTAAAGCTGAAAATCCATGAAACGAATGAAGCGTATAAGGAAAAAGAAATTGTTGCTAAAGGGTATTTACCTCAACTTAATGAAGGTACGCTTTACTTCTTTTATGGTGCATTACAGCAGCATGCAAAATTCGGTATCCAATATCGCGTAGACGCATATAAAACGTGTATCCCTGATTCAAAAACGGGTCTTGTAGCATACTTATCAAGCGATTTGTTTTACGGTATTGGTAAGCGGACAGCTGAGAAGATTGTCGCTATTCTTGGTGATCAAGCGATATCTAAAATCTTGAATGATCGTCATGTATTAAGGAAAGTGCCTGGTTTAAGTGAAGACAAAGCAGAAAAATTAGGGAAGACTTTACAGGAGAATCAAGGCTTTGAGCATATTGCCGTTCAACTGGCAACATACGGAATTGGACTGAAAATGGCCCAAAAGATTTATAAACATTATAAAGATACCGCCCTTGATGTGCTGCAGGATGATCCATATCAATATGTATATGATATTGAGGGCTTTGGATTCCGTACAGCTGATGATATCGCTCGAAAAAACGGCTTGTCAGCTACACATCCAAATCGTATTGGGGCAGGGTGTATTTATGTATTACAGCAGCATGTACAGAACGGACATGTGTATTTACCGATCGACGTATGTGTTGAACAGATCAAAACGCTTTTGGCTACGGCAGAGCTGACAGAGGATATGATCCAAACTACGGTAGAGGAACTGAATTCAGCCAAATCGATTATTGTTCAAAACGGTAACGTCTACTTACCGTCTCTTTATTATGCAGAAGATGGATTTGCCGCCCACTTAAAACGATTGCTGGAGCAAGAGGTTGAATTGGATCTGACGTTAGCAGATATGATGAAAATTACTGGTAATATTGAGGATGAAGAAGTGCTGAGCTATGGTGAGGATCAATTTGCAGCCATTCAAAAAGCATTGCATTCAAAGGTCATGATATTAACAGGGGGACCTGGTACAGGAAAAACAACCGTTATTAAAGGCATATTAAAGGCTTATGCCGCTATTCATGATAAATCTATTGATCCTAACGATTATGATCACAAGAGTGATATTCCATTTATCTTAACAGCTCCAACAGGACGGGCGGCAAAACGGATCCATGAATCGACAGGCATACAGGCTTCCACCATTCATCGTTTGTTAGGATGGGACGGTCATAACGGTTTTGAAAAGAATGAGCATGAACAGCTTGAAGGAGCGTTTTTAATCATTGATGAATTTTCTATGGTTGATATTTGGCTTGCCAACCAACTGTTCAAAGCCATTCCAGATCATATGCAAGTCCTGCTCGTTGGCGATGAAGATCAGCTTCCATCGGTTGGCCCCGGTCAGGTGCTATCTGATTTATTAAAAGCAGGTCTCATTCCATCTGTACAGTTAACCGAAGTGTACCGACAAAAAGAGGGCTCCAAAATTATTAAACTCGCGCATCAAATAAAAAATGACGTATGTGGTCAAGCAGACTTACAAAACGATCAAGACTTTAGCTTTATTCGGTGTCATGCGTCACAAATGCTAGATGCTATGACAGGCATTTTTAGTAAGGCGATACAAAAAGGGATTGACGTTAATGACATACAGGTTCTCGCACCAATGTATCGCACTCAAGTTGGCATCCATGCGATCAACCGTCATCTTCAAGCATTAATAAACCCTAAGAGCAATCAACGACGAGAAATTCATGTGTTTGATGTTGTGTACCGTGTTGGTGATCGCATGATCCAACTCGTCAATCAGCCGGAGGATGGCGTTTATAATGGCGACATCGGAGAAATTGTCGCCATCTTTAAAGAAGAAGAGAACACAGAGCATCAAGAACAGCTTGTCCTGTCATTTGATGGGAAAGAAGTTGTGTATGAAAAAAAAGACTACGGTAATGTGATGCATGCGTACTGTATTTCCATTCATAAAGCTCAAGGAAGCGAATTTCCTATTGTTGTCATGCCTGTTATGTCGGCCTATAGAAGAATGCTACGCAAAAATCTATTATATACCGCCATTACAAGGAGTAAAAGCTCTTTAATTATTTGTGGTGATGTGTCGGCATTTTTATCGGGTGTTGCGACACATGATACGAATAGACGGTATACGACTTTAATTGAGCAGTTAACAAATCGCATCCATCCATCAGAGCAGGACGATTCAGAAATGGAGGATGCAGACATTACGCCTTATGATTTTATGTAATTTTTTCAATCTCGATGTATAATCCAAACGGATAACGGATAGCCTAGTGTCTGATAGAACGTTCCAAAAAAGGAGCTTGACACGATGCAATGTCCGAACTGTAATGGAAAAAATCTCGGAAAAATAGGCACACAACAATACTATTGCTGGAATTGTTTTATAGAATTGTCGATCATGAACAACGCTTTAGCCGTTCATCAAGTTGAGGCAGATGGGTCACTAAGCTCACTCAATGACTTGTTTTCAGAGGAAGAACTTTATATTGAATGATCTTAGTAACCAATTGCCCAATGTTGATTTGCGAGAGTTGGTGACTTATGCTCGACAATAAACCGCGGATGCGTTTGGTGTACTGGAGCATCAGTACGATCATTTTTTTAATTTTAGTCTATTTTCTTGTGAAGCTGACGCCAGTTTATGGTGCAGTCTTTTCTTTTTTACTTAAATTATTTGCACCGTTTATCATTTCTTGTTTAATTGCGTTTTTACTTTATCCAATTATTAAGCAGTTGCACAACTGGCATATTCCCAAATGGCTCGCTATCTTAGTTATTTACTTGTTTTTTTTCGGTGGCACGAGTTATTTAATCTATCGTATTTATCCGATGATTATTATGCAATTACGTGATTTGAATGATCAGCTACCTGTATTGATGCGCTCTTACAGTGATTTAATTTATCGTGTATATGAGTCAACAGCATTTTTGCCAGAAACGGTTCATGAAAAAATTGACCAAATTATTTATGGTTTAGAGCAATATGTTGGAGGCGTATTAACTGCGATTTTCGACATGGCTGCAAATGTTGTTGATATCGTCATTTTTCTGACGGTTATTCCTGTTATTGTGTTTTATTTGTTAAAGGACTACGAAAGTATTAAATCATATGGAATGAATCTCATTTCAGAAAAACATAGACAGCCTGTTCGTGAAGTGTTAAGTGCAATGAATGAAAGTCTTGGCCAATATATACGGGGGTTGTTTTTTGTCAGTTTATTTGTGAGTGTGACGACATTTATCGCGTTTCATTTGCTTGACATTAAATATGCATTATTACTCGCTATTATTATGGGTTTAACGAATATCATCCCATATTTCGGACCAATTATAGGAGCTGTACCGGCTTTGTTTATTGCAGCTACAATGTCCACAAAAGTAGTGATTGCCCTACTTATATCATTGTTCGTGATTCAACTCATCGAAAGCAATCTCGTTTCGCCCTATATTATGGGGAAAAGTATCCAAATTCACCCAATCGTGATTATTTTCGCGCTGTTGCTAGGTGGACAGCTTGGTGGTGTGATAGGGATGATTGTTGTCGTTCCCGTTTTAACGGTGTTGCGAGCAATTATGCCACCTTTATTAAAACTAAGACACAATCGTTGACATTTTGCGCTTTGTTTTTTATAATATCGCTACAATGAGATATTTAATTAATACGATGATGGTTCCGAGTACATGATCCTCCATTCTTAGAGAGGGATTTTCACGGCTGAAAGAAATCCTGAATGTCGAGTCATGGAATGCTAAACCGGAGTGCGGCTGATACCCGCCGGCGTGCAAGTCGTTATATTGCCTTAAGTGATGGACATGTTATTGTCCATAATATAGGGTGGTACCGCGATGTTATCTCGTCCCTGCATATGCAGTGGCGGGTTTTTTTGTTTTAAAATATGTGATTAGTTGAATTGGAGGCCAAGGACATGAAACAGCTGAAATCAAGTGACATTCGCCGAATGTTTTTAGACTTCTTTAAAGAAAAAGGGCATGAAGTAGAACCGAGTGCTTCACTCGTTCCTCAAGATGATCCATCGCTACTGTGGATTAATAGTGGTGTCGCAACGTTAAAAAAATATTTTGACGGGCGAGTTGTCCCTAACAATCCTCGTATCGTTAATGCTCAGAAGGCGATTCGAACGAATGATATTGAAAATGTCGGCTATACAGCAAGACACCATACGTTTTTTGAAATGCTCGGTAATTTTTCGATTGGCAATTATTTTAAACAAGAGGCGATAGAGTGGGCTTGGGAATTTCTAACGAGTGATAAATGGATTGGATTTGATCCAGATCGCTTATCAGTAACCGTCCATCCTGAAGATGATGAAGCCTATGATATATGGTTGAATGACATTCAATTACCGAAGGAACGCATTATTCGCTTAGAGGAAAACTTTTGGGATATTGGTGAGGGGCCGAGTGGGCCAAACACGGAGATCTTTTATGATCGCGGGGAACGATATGGGAATGATCCACAAGACCCTGAGCTTTATCCAGGTGGGGAGAATGCCCGTTATTTGGAAATATGGAATCTTGTATTTTCACAGTTTAATCATAATCCAGATGATACGTACACGCCACTTCCAAATAAAAATATCGATACCGGATTAGGACTTGAACGGATGGCGTCAGTGATTCAAGATGTTCCAACGAACTATGAAACAGATTTGTTCATGCCGATCATCAAAGCGACTGAAGCAATTTCAGGTGTTACATATGGACAAAACGCTCAACAGGACACAGCTTTTAAGGTAATTGCTGATCATATTCGGACGGTATCATTTGCGTTAGGTGATCATGCTCTTCCTTCGAATGAAGGCAGAGGATATGTGTTACGCAGACTTTTACGCAGAGCTATACGGTTTGCTAAATATATTCAAATTAACGAGCCTTTCATGTACAAGCTCGTACCAATTGTAGGAGAAATCATGCGTGACTTCTACCCAGAAGTGGTGTCGCAACAAGATTACATTGCAAAAGTCATTCGAACAGAAGAAGAACGCTTCCATGAAACGTTAGAGGACGGTCTTGAGATTTTAGGTAAGATTATTGAACGCGAAAAACAAAAAGGCAGTGATGTGTTTCCGGGAGAAGACGTATTTCGTTTGTCAGACACGTACGGTTTCCCTAAGGAGCTAACAGAAGAGTATGTTAAAGAAGAAGGCTTTACGATTGATGTAGCAGGCTTCGAAAAAGAACTTGAAAAGCAGAGAGAGCGAGCTCGCAATGCCCGAGGGAAAGTCGATTCAATGCAGATTCAAAATGAATTACTATCAAACCTTGAAGTTGCGAGTCGTTTTATCGGCTATGACGAGTTGGAAACAGAAACGACGGTTACTCGGTTGTTTAATGGTGAAGCATTTGTCGACTCAGCACAAACGGGTGAAGACATTTATGTGTTTTTACAAGAAACACCGTTTTATGCAGAAAGTGGTGGGCAAATTGCTGATCAAGGCATATTGTTTACTGATGATTTGAAGGCCCAAGTTGTTGATGTTAAAAAAGCACCAAAAGGGCAGCATATTCATAAAGTGCGCATTGAAAGTGGTACTTTGACAACAGGACAAATGGTCCAAGCAACCGTTCAAAAGCCATTCCGAAACGCTATTGTTAAAAACCATACAGCTACACATTTGCTACATCAAGCATTAAAAGATGTGCTTGGCGATCACGTTAACCAAGCTGGTTCTCTCGTTGCACCAGATCGGTTAAGGTTTGACTTTTCACATTTTAGTGCTGTGACAGAATCGGAAATGAACGACATTGAACGTATTGTCAATGAACGCATTTGGTCAGCAGTGCCGGTTTCCATTGAATCCATGCAGCTTGATGACGCGAAACAAATAGGTGCAATGGCTTTATTTGGTGAAAAATATGGGGATGTTGTACGGGTCGTTCAAGTTGGAGATTATAGTGTTGAGCTTTGTGGAGGGTGTCATGTCACGAACACGTCCGAAATTGGTCTCTTTAAGCTTATGTCAGAAACAGGGATTGGGGCAGGTACAAGACGCATCGAGGCCGTAACGAGTCAATCTGCCTTCGAATTTGTGAATGCTAAATTAGATGTTTTAGATTCAGCTGCTAAACTGTTAAAGACGCGTGATGACAATGTAACAGAGCGGATAGAAGTGTTGTTTAATGACATGAAGACATTGGAAAAAGAAGTGGCATCTTTAAGTGGAAAATTGTCTCATATGGAAGCACAATCGATCTTAGACGACATTCAAACCATATCAGGTGTCCAGTTGCTGACACAAAAGGTAAATGTAAAGAATATGAACCAACTTAGAAGCATGCTTGATGAATTAAAGCAGAAGTTATCTTCAGGTGTGATTTTACTCGCAGCAGAAAATGATGGCAAGGTGCAATTAGCAGCAGGGGTTTCTGATGACTTGATTCAGCGTGGTTTACATGCAGGACAGCTCATAAAGCAAGCTGCTACCATTTGCGGTGGTGGTGGCGGTGGCCGTCCAGATATGGCTCAAGCAGGTGGCAAGCAGCCTGAAAAAATTGCCGAGGCACTTCAGTCAGCTCAAACATTTATTACGAATCATATTAAAGCTTAATCGGGTGTTTGTATTCTTCTAGACATTACACGTATAATAAATCAAACAAACATGTTAAAATAGAGCATAACAGGAAAAACATGTGAATGAGGTGTTTCAATGAGTAATATCGATAAAACGATGAAGTTCAATTTTTCGGACGAGCCTCTTGATCAAAACGTTGAACATATAATGTTTACGGTCTATGAGTCACTTAAGGAAAAGGGCTATAATCCGATTAATCAAATTGTCGGATATCTGTTATCAGGTGATCCAGCCTATATTCCAAGATATAAGGATGCGCGTAACTTAATTAGAAAAATTGAGCGCGATGAAGTCATTGAAGAACTGGTCACTTTTTATTTAAAACAGAAACAGAAGGAAGACTAAATGACGACAATTGGACTGGATGTTGGAAGTAAAACAATTGGTGTTGCAGTCAGTGATGAATTAGGTCTGACTGCACAAGGTTTAACAACGATCCAATGGGATGAAAATGTCCCAGAGTCAGCAGATACCGAGCTGTCAGCAATTATAAAAGAACGGCATATCGGGAAAGCTGTGATTGGTTATCCCAAAAACATGAATGGAACCATTGGACCACGCGGTGTTGCATCTGAGATGTATGCACGTTATATAGAAGACACATATGACATCCCGACAGTCCTTTGGGATGAACGGTTGACGACTATGGCGGCTGAGCGAATATTGCTTGAAGCCGATGTCAGCAGAAAAAAACGAAAAAAAGTCATCGATAAGATGGCAGCAGCATTAATATTGCAAAGTTATCTGGATCATAACTATTAAAAGGAAGGCGTGGTATCATGGCACTTGAAGAAAAAGAACGCATTATCATCCCAGATGAAAATGGTGAAGAACATTTATTTGAAGTATTGTTTACATTTGACGTTGACAAAACAGAGCAATCTTATATAGCTGTTGTTCCAGTTGAACAAGCTGATGAGGATGAAGTTGAAGTATATGCATTTCGATATGAGTCTCAGGAAAATGATGACAACGACTTGGCTCTTTTCCCAATAGAATCAGATGATGAATGGGAAATTGTTGAGGAGATGCTCAATACACTTGCTAACGAAGAGGAAAGCGAGTAGACAGATGTAAGGACGAATAGTTGATGCTCACAAGGCATCAGCTATTCTGTTTTTTCTCATATAATATGCGCCTAACACTCTATATGTCTCCGTGAAAACTGTGGCATATCAGGGTTTTTTTTAGTATAATGTAGCGGATGAAAGGGGAAAAAACATGTCCAAACAAAAAAGTGAATGGAAAAAAGCGTATAAAGATAAAATGAAGAAACGAGGAGAGGAAGCGCGGACAGTGAGAAGAATCGTATCTGTGATCATTATTTCACTGTCACTTATTTTCATCATCGGTGCTTACTCTGCCTACTCTTATATTAAATCTTCACTCCAGCCAGTCGATCCAGACGCAACAGAAAATATTGAAGTAACAATACCACTTGGCTCATCCACGTCAGCGATTGGACGAATTTTGGAGGAAAATGGTGTCATTAAAGACGCACGTATATTTCGGTTTTATACGAAATTTAAAAATGAGTCTGATTTTCAAGCCGGTGACTATATGTTTAATGGATCGATGAAGATTGATGAGATTATCGATTCTCTGCAGCAAGGCATTATTTTGGCAAAACCAATGTACAAGGTGACAATACCAGAAGGCATGACAGTCGATGAAATTGCCGACATCTATGCACAGAAGCTGCCTTTCGATAAACAGGCATTTCTTGATAAGGCGAATGATCCGTCATATATTCAAGCTTTAATTGAGAAATATCCTGGTATATTATCTGAAACGATACTAGATGATAGGATTAAAACACCGTTAGAAGGTTATTTATTTGCAGCGACTTATAGCATTTACGAAAAAGAGCCGACAATTGAATCCATTATTGAGGCGATGCTTGATAAAACGCAATCGGTCGCTGGACAATATTTTAATGAGATGACGGAACAGGAATTTTCAGTTCATGAAGCATTAACGTTCGCGTCTATCGTCGAAAAAGAAGCGATTAATGAAGAACAACGGAAAATGATTTCAGGCATTTTTCATAATCGCCTAGATAATGACATGCGCTTACAAACCGATCCAACTGTTCTATATGCACTTGGCATTCATAAGGGTAAAGTTTTGTATGAGGATTTAGAAGTTGATTCGCCTTACAATACGTATAAAATTGAGGCGTTGCCTGTCGGGCCGATCTCGAACTTTTCAGAGAGTGCTCTTGAAGCTGCTTTGATTCCTGAAGAATCCGAATATGTATATTTTTTACATGATGGAGAAGGCAATATTTATTACGCTAAAAATCTTGATGAGCATAATCAGAATAAGCGTGAGCATATAAAATAGAAAGACGTCACATCACGAAATACGATACAGTATAGAGTATCTCGTTTAAGATACGTAAATTTGAATAGGAATGTGTTTGATTATGAATGAAGGTTTGAAGAACTATTTGGCGCAGTTCAATCAACAAGCGCCTCCATGGGTACAAGACCTACAAGAACAAGCTAAAAGGGATCACATACCCATTATGGAAGAAGACGGTTTAAAATTTTTATTACAACTCATTCAAATTCACCAGCCGAAGCGCATACTTGAAATTGGTACGGCCATCGGTTATTCAGCTCTGAGAATGGCAGACGCTTATGAGCATGCATCAATTGTGACAATTGAAAAGGATGTGAAGCGCCATCAACAGGCTGTTGGAAATTTTCAAATGATAGTGGACAAGGGGTGCCGCATCAACGCGATTTTGGGTGATGCACGTGACATTCTGCCACAACTAAAGAGTGAGATGCCCTTTGATCTCATATTTATTGATGCAGCAAAAGGGCAGTATGAAGCTTATTTCAATGAGGCATCAGCTCTATTAAGTGATACAGGTATCATTATATCGGACAACGTTTTATTTAAGGGATATGTGTACGACGATACACAAATGCCTGTTCATTTTAGAGCGCTCGTAAAAAAGATACGACATTTTAATGAGTGGGTCATGAACCATCCTGATTTTGATAGCACGATTGTGCCTATAGGAGATGGCTTAGTGATGAGTAGGAGAAAGAGTTAAGGAGCAAACAATATGTCAAAAAAACCAGTCGTAATTGGTGTTGCTGGAGGAAGCGGTAGCGGTAAAACAACTGTTACGAAATCTATTTGTCGTCGTTTTTCTGATACGACAATTTTGGTCATTGAGCAAGACTATTATTACAAGGATCAAAGTCATTTACCATACGAGGAAAGATTACAGACGAACTATGACCATCCACTTGCTTTTGATAACGACCTTTTAATTGATCATATGAACAAGCTGCTGAACAATGAAAGCATTGAGAAGCCCGTTTATGATTATAAGCGTCACACGCGTTCAGAAAAGGTTGTACCTGTTGAGCCAAAAGAAGTGATTATTGTTGAAGGCATTTTGATTTTAGAAGATCCACGCTTAGTAGATCTAATGGATATAAAGGTGTATGTTGATACAGATGCTGACATACGAATTATTCGCAGACTTCTGAGAGATATTAAAGAGCGTGGTAGAACGCTGGATTCGGTCATTGATCAATATGTCAATAATGTTAGACCAAGTCATTTGCAATTTGTTGAACCGACAAAGCGCTATGCTGATATCATCATACCAGAAGGTGGCCAAAACCATGTGGCCATTGATATTATGGCAACGAAAATTGCCCAAATTTTATCGAGTAAATAAGAAGAAAAAAATTAGCATTGAAAAAGTTGCTAAAATCTGCCATAGTATTTGTGAGTCATTTACATTTACACATAAAAGGGCAAACAAGACTGAAACGTGTTTTGAGAGATAAAAAAGGAGTGTTTTTATGGCTACAGAAAAAAGCTTTTACATGACAGACGAGGGGAAAGAGAAACTAGAACGAGAACTTCTTTATATGAAGACGGAAAAAAGACAAGAAGTTGTAGAGCGCATAAAGGTTGCGCGTGACTTTGGTGATCTATCCGAGAATTCAGAGTATGATTCAGCTAAAGAAGAACAAGCATTTGTAGAGTCTAGAATTGCTCAGTTGGAAAATATGATTCGTCATGCAGTTATTATTGAAAATGATACGGCTGTTTCTGGTGTGGTCGCTTTAGGAAAAACAGTGACATTCCAAGAATTACCGGATGGTGATGAAGAAACATATACGATCGTTGGTAGTGCTGAAGCTGATCCATTTGAGGGGAAAATTTCAAATGATTCACCGATGGCTAAAAGTCTTTTGGGTCATGAAATTGGAAGTGAAGTCGCTGTTGCAACACCAGGCGGTGACATCCAAGTTAAGATTATAAACGTCGAGTAGAAATTTTAAAGCGGACGCAGCCATTCTGGCATTCGTCCGCTTTCCGGTCTATGCCATTAAACAACGGTCTGGGGAGGAAGCGTATGAATCGATTAGATGGTCGTTCTCGAATGGATAAATTTGAAAAGAGAAGGAAGAATTCGAAGAGCATATCGATTTTTCTTGTTATAGGCTCTATTTTAATCGTTTTGTTAATTGCTTTAATGGTGTTCGGTGGTCGTGATGACAAAGCTGATGAAGAGACACCTGGCGATGAGCGATCACAATTACAATCCGAGTCAGATCGTGATCTTGAGACTGAGACACATGACGAGGAAACAGAAGACGGACAAGCTGATACGGACACCCCTGGTCAAGAAAATGATGAAAACGGTGAATCTGAAACGCCTGAAGAGGCGCAAAATGACGGAGAAAAAGAACAGCTCGAATCCGAAGATGACATTGTCATTGAATCATTCACGGACAATTGGGCGCCGATCGGTACAGAGCAAACAGGACCTCATACTGTCGTATATGAGGCGGGATCTCAAGACCGAATTGAAATGGAGCAAGCTATAAGAGTTGCGACTGGTTTAAGTGAGACAGATATGGTGACGTGGTGGTTAGAACGTAACGGGGATCAGAAGGTCCGTGCGACCGTTTCAAATAAAAACCAGGACGAAACGTATCGTGTCTATTTATCCTGGATTGACAAAGAAGGTTGGCAGCCGACTCAAGTTGACGTATTAAAAGAAAATGATCAGAAATGGCGGTTTGAAGAGTAGACATCAGGGAGGAATCTAACTATGACGATTGGCATTATCGGTGCAATGGATGAAGAAATTGCTTTAATTAAAGCTGAAATGTCCGACACAGAAGAACAAACAATTGCCAACAGCTTATTTATACATGGTATGTTGAAGGGAAAAGAAGTCGTCCTATTAAAATCAGGTATTGGTAAGGTCAATGCCGCCATGGCGACGACGATTATGCATGAACGCTACAAGCCGAGCTATGTTATTAATACAGGGTCAGCTGGTGGTGTTAATCAAGATCTAGAAGTCGGGGATATCGTAGTGTCAACAGCTGTATTACATCATGATGTCGACGTAACCGCCTTTAATTATGACTATGGGCAAGTACCGCAAATGCCAGCTCGGTATGAGCGGAACCAGGAGTTGGCGGCTATAACTGAGAGAGCCGCCAAAACATTGAATATAAGGTATACAGAGGGGGTTATCGCTACAGGTGACTCATTTATGTCAGATCCAGAACGTGTCAAAGCTGTACAAGCACGTTTTCCTGATATAGCCGCTGTAGAAATGGAAGCTGCGGCAATCGCTCAAGTATGTTATCAGTATGACGTTCCGTTTGTCGTCATACGTGCCTTATCGGATATTGCCGGTAAAGAATCATCTGTTTCCTTTGATGCCTTTTTAAGTCAAGCAGCGGAAAATGCTTCATCGTTAATATTTGAAGTCATCCCAAGTCTTAAATAGATATTCAGAGAATTTATGTGCTGTCTACTGTGACACGAACCATATATTTTAGTCACAGTGGACAGTCATTCACTTTTTTTACGTCGTTCGTTTCGGAAGTATTCATGGAACACCTTCATTAATGCTCTTTTCTCAATCCTCGATACATAGCTCCTCGAGATATCTAGCTTTTTAGCGATTTCCTTTTGTGTCATTTCATTATGATCATTGAGGCCATAACGATACACAATAACCTCCTTTTCACGACTGTCTAGAATAGATAAGTAATCCTGCATCTTTTCAATTTCCATATTTAACTCAATGTATTCAATGACGTCTTTGTTATCAGCTTCTAAAATATCAAGTAGACTTATTTCATTTCCTTCCTTATCTTCACCGATCGGATCATGTAACGACACATCTTTTTTGACCTTTTTTAATGCACGTAAATGCATGAGAATTTCATTTTCAATACACCGGGCAGCGTATGTGGCCAATTTGGTGCCTTTACCTGGAGAATAGCTCTCAATGCCTTTAATGAGCCCGATCGTCCCGATTGAAATGAGATCTTCATTGTCTTCGCCCGTATTGTCAAATTTTTTTACGATATGTGCGACAAGCCTTAAATTGTGTTCTATTAATTTATTGCGTGCATCTCTGTCGCCATTCTCCATTTTTTTAATGTATGCTGCTTCTTCTTCTGAAGAGAGTGGCTGTGGGAAAACATGATTTTTGACGTATGATACGAAAAACATCGTTTCTTTAATGATCATGGCCAGAACACTCAATATTCCGGACAAAGGACCACCTCCTAAAGTGACTGGGCTTTTGCCTATACCTTAAGTGTATGAAGCTAGAAGATGGTTTGTGCCTGTCCGTCCAATTAGAATAAAAAAGAGAGGCGTAGACGATACGTGCAAAGAAAAAATCCGAACAATTACATATTATGGTTGAGCCATAATATAAATCGATTCGGATTTTTAGTATCCTCTGAATGGATATTGTCTTTTAGACATGTGTTTTATATAGACCTGTTACACGATATGACGGTCTTTTTAAGAATTCTTTCTATGCTTTTGCAATGCGTCTTCATATGCGTCGCTACGATTGGCTGTAACAGGCTTAACACCACTTTTATGTGCCGCTCTTGATATCATATGACCTGATACTGGCGCCGTTAACAAAATGAATACGATGGCTAACAACAATTTGCCACTTACAATGTCATGCTCAGCGTAAAGAAATAAAAATGTCCCAATTAACATACTAGAAATGCCAAGCGTTGATGCTTTTGTTGCAGCATGTAAGCGTGTATATATATCAGGAAATCTGGCAATTCCGAGCGAACTCGATAATACAAAGAACGTTCCAATTAGGATAAACAGGCTGACGCTTATGTTGAGTGTAATATCAATCCCTGTCTCTATCAATGATCACACCTGCTTCCAAATATTTTGCGACGGCTAGTGTCCCTAGAAATGACAAGATGCCAATGAGTAGGACGACGTCATTAAGCTTTGATGAAATGAGGACGATGGCAACGAGAGCAACAACGCCCATTAAATTAACGCCTATTGCATCAAGTGCAACTGCACGATCTGGATTTGTCGGTCCCTTAATGATGCGATACACGAGTAAGATGAGTGATAAAGAGATTCCAACGATGCTTATCAATATAGATATATCAAGAATCCGCTCGGATATGGCTAATGCATCAGTCATCGTGTCACCTCCATTATTGCTTTTTCAAATGTATCCTTAATAGACCGGATGGATTCATCGATATCGTCGATGTGCATTGCATGAATAAATATGTGCGAATTATCATGAGCAATGGCAACTGATAGTGTTCCGGGTGTTAACGTAATTAAATTTGCCAATAGGGTAATTTCCCAGTTGCTTTTGAGATCCAGAGGTAGCATAAAGATACCTGGTTCAAATTGAGGTTGTCGCTTGTAAACGAGCTTAACGATCTCAATGTTAGATAACACAAGCTCTCTGATAAAGAGAAATATGAGCTTGATTACCTTGCCGACACGTCTTAAATAAAACGTATCCGGAATAAAGCGGTTGAGTAGGAATAAGAGCAAAATGCCCCACAAATACCCTGCTACAAAACTGGCAAATGTATATGATTCATTTAAAAACATCCACATACATGCGATGATTAGGTTAATGACGATTTGAAAGGCCATTTTTTTCTACTCCTTTAATACAGAATCAATATATAACTCAGGATTTAGCAGATATGTTGATATCGATTCAATCGATGGATAAATATATTCCGCGCCGACACCGAGTAAAATAGAAAAGGAGAGTAAAAATGCGACCGGAACGAGAAAGCCTGCTAATGGCTTTTTCTCGGTGGGCTCAATATGGCGTTGTTCTCCCCAAAATCCGTTTACAAATATTTTAATGATTGAATATAAAATTAACAGGCTCGTTAAGAGCGCGATAATAACGATGATTATTTTATCGTTTTCAAGTGCGCCTTCAAGCAACAATAATTTGCCTATGAAACCACTGAAAGGTGGAATACCTGCAAGCACGAAGGCCGAAACGAATAACAACCAGCCGAGCACGGGATAATGGTGAATTAAGCCACCCATCTTCTTTAAATCTGAAGTCCCAGCGACATAAACGATTGCCCCAACAATAAAGAACAAAGCGGTTTTGATAAGCATATCGTGGATGAGGTAGTAAATAGATCCGCTTAATGCAGGTTCATTAAACATACCAATTCCCATCATGATAAAGCCGATAGCTGGAATGATATTATAGGCAATTATAAGCTTCACATTGTTCGTTGATAGTGCTCCAATAACACCAAAGATCATTGATAAAGCAGCGATCCAAATAAAAATCTCGTGGGTTAATGAGATTTTATAGACGAATATTAATGAAAACACCCGTAAAATCGAATAAATCCCAACCTTAGTGAGCAGTGCACCGAACAAGGCCGAGACGACTGGGTTCGGAACAATGTATGATTTAGGCAGCCAGTAAAACAACGGAAAAAGCGCGGCTTTTGTAGCAAACACAAAAAACAGCAAAATCCCAATTGTCGTGAGAATCCCAGTTTGTTCAACCTCTTGTACACGTTCAGCAATCTGAGCCATGTTTACTGTACCGACGACACCATATAAAAAGGCGATCGCTGTTACAAATAAAATGGACGAAAATAAATTGATTAACACATACTTAATTGATTCACGCAGTTGAACCTTTTCTCCACCGAGCACAATTAACGCATAAGAAGCCATCAGTAACACTTCAAAGAATACGAACAGATTAAACAAGTCTCCTGTAAGAAAAGCGCCGCTAACACCTGATATTAAAAAGAAATAAAACGCATAAAAATAATGTTGTTCCTTTTTAACAGTCAGAGCAAAAGGGGCATAAAACACACTGGCGAGTGCAATGATGTTCGTTGTCATTACAAGTACGGCAGCGAGTGGGTCTGCAACAAGCACAATGCCAAATGGTGCTACCCAGTCACCTGTCTCTAATATTACTGTTCCATCAGTAAATACAACGGATGTTAAATACACAGCTACGAGTGCATTTATGATCGTAAAAAGAGCAGCCAAGACACGTGATACTTTGACGTTTTTGGCAAAAAAAGCAACGATTATCCCCGATAAGAGTGGAATGATGATTGGTAGTACAGCTAAATTACTCATTTGTTTTTCCCCTTAATTGTTCCATGTTGTCTGTTTCATTTTCATTAGCAGTGCGATAAGCCAAAACAAGTAGAAGGCTCGTAATGCCAAAGCTAATAACAATGGATGTCAAGATGAGCGCTTGGGGTAGTGGGTCTGTATATTGAACAATCCCCTCTTCAAGAATAGGTGGTTGCCCCCGTTTTAGCTTACCCATTGTTAAAATGAATAAATGTGCGCCATGTGACAATAAAACTGTACCGATAACGATACGTAGAAGCTGCTTTTGCAGTAGATTGTATACCCCGGTTGCAACGAGGATTCCGGCTAATATTGATATAATAATCTCCATGTTATTCAGCCTCCTTATCGTTTCGGAGTTTAATTAAGCTATAGATCGCTAATGCAGCAATCCCGAGTACTGTAATTTCAAAGAGTGTATCAAGTCCACGCATATCAACTAAAATGACGTTAACGATATTATCACCGCCACCGAGTGTATGGGACGTCTTAATAAAATAGTCAGAGATTGGTGCAAATCCACTACTGCTATGTGCAGCAATACCAATCATGGCGACGAGCGCACCAAAACCAATAGATATTGTTGCATTGACAATTTTGCTACCTGTTGAATCATCACGTTTTTGTAGCTGTGGTAAATGATAGAAGGCGAGCAAGAACAAGGCAACAGATACGGTTTCAATGACGAGCTGTGTTAATGCCAAGTCGGGAGCCCGATATAGAATGAATAAAATAGCAACCCCGTAACCAACTACGCCAGTAATTAAAATGGCAGCTAGCTTATGATTGGTAAAGATGGTCCATACAGCAGCAACAACCATAACGCCTGCAACGACCAGCTCTAGTACAGATACATCAGCGAGATTATCAAATTTAACAACAAAGCCATCTGTTACCATCATAACGGTTGTTGTTACGACGATAATAGCTGCAATGATAATGGTCATATATAGCCTTAAAGATCCGGTCATATATGCATTTGTTATTTTTTCACTCGTGCGGTCCAATTGCTTGATTAAAGCATCATATACCCGGTTAAAACTGAATGATCCTGGCAGGGCGTTATAAATATGCTGCCATTTCTTGCGGGTGAGATATAAGGCAATTCCCACAGAAATAATAAGTAACGTTACTTGGAAGGCAGGTGCATCCCAGCCGTGCCAGAATTTAATTTTTTCAACATCATATAATGTATTGCCAACAGCTGATTGTGCATGATTCAACAATGTTCCATTAACGAGATTAGGGAACAGACCAATCACCACAACACCTGTAATTAAAATGATCGGTGGTAATAGCATACCGAACGGTGCTTCATGTGCTGGCTTAGGAAGTTGATCAGCTTTGTGCTTGCCTGTGAATATACCAAATAAGAAGTACATCGAATACACAAATGTAAAGATACTACCAAATACAACTAAATAAGGAATGGCTGCTGTCAGCATACTAGCGATTGTTGACATTCCACCTTCAAGATGAAGAGCAGAATCAATGAATAATTCCTTACTGTAAAATCCATTTAAGAAAGGTAGAGGTATGCCAGCCATTGAAAACGTTCCTAGCACAGTTAATGTGGCAGCAATAGGCATAATGGTTGCCAGTCCGCCTAGCTTGCGGATATCGCGTGTACCCGTTTCATGATCTATAATTCCAGCGATCATGAACAAGCTACCTTTAAACGTAGCGTGGTTTAAAATATGAAATACAGCAGCGAAAATCGCGATTTTTGTACCAAAGCCAAACATTGCCATAATCATACCGAGTTGACTGATGGTTGAAAAAGCGAGTATCGCCTTTAAATCCGTTTGACGGACAGCCATGTATGAACCCCAGCATAATGTAATGACACCGACCGATGTTACGACAATGTAAAACCACTCTGAGGCTGATAAAAGTGGTGAGAAACGTGCAATTAAAAAGAGGCCCGCTTTAACCATTGTTGCCGAGTGTAGATAAGCACTGACTGGAGTTGGTGCTTCCATTGCATCTGGTAGCCAAATATGAAAAGGAAACTGAGCTGATTTTGTAAACGCCCCTAATAAAATAAAAGCCAAAATTAAAGGCAAATAAGCGCTATTCCAAACGATCTCCGGATGTGCAATCATGTCTTGAATACTTGTTGTGCCTGTTACAACATATAACAACACAAAACCACCAAACATGCTCAGACCGCCGAAAACAGTGATTAGCATGGATTTGAGTGCGCCATAACGTGATCGTTCTTTATAGTGCCAATATCCGATTAATAAAAAGGATGAGATAGATGTGAGTTCCCAAAATGTGTATAAGACAAAAATGTTATCTGATAAGACAACACCGAGCATTGCCGTCATAAACATTAATAAATACACATAAAATTGATCCAAGCGTTCTGATCGATCTAAATAATAGATGGAATATAGAACAACGAGTGATCCAATTCCTGTTATTAATAAGACAAATAGAAGGCTGAGTCCGTCAAGATATAGAGAAAAGTTAATATCTAAGGAAGGGATCCATTTAGTCACCTGGAGTTGTGTTGAAAAATCACGACCGACAAATGTGACAAAATAAGTAAAGATTGATAATGGGACAAGTAAAACAAAAAATCCAGTATGAACCCGATGCTTAATCTTGCTTAATAATGGAATAAAACAAGCAACAAGCAACGGGGCAAGAATTGCGATGATCATTTGATAGGTTTTCCTCCTCATATCCTCGTATTGTAAGCCCATTATTTAGGGCATCATAATGGTACAATCTATGGATGTACATGAATGGCATATGTATATCATACTGTATTATACGACGAACATCCAAAAAAGTTTTCAACAAATAGCTTAACATAAAATTGACTTCTAAAAAATAAAAACCTGTCTCTTTCTGTGAAGAGACAGGCGTATTGTTGACGTTCATGTATGGTTTATAGGTAGACTTAAACGTCTTTTTTCAATTTCTTTTTCAATAAGTGCAACAAAATCAGGGCTTAAATTTAATTCTTGAGCTTTATAGTAGGATTCTATCAGGAGCTCATCTGATAACCTGTTCATACGTTAGCCCTCCCTGGGTCAATCGTTAATCTTTTAAGGTTAATCATAATCTACCATGAAAATATATCCATAACAAGTAGACACTTATCAACATGTTTTGTTGATAAGTTGTGCGCAAAAAAGAATAAATAGCGGTGAAACAAGGTTTTCGTGTTGTGGAATGAGTGGGTAAGGTTATCCACAACTCGAAACATGGAGCTAATTGTCGAACGATTTAAACATCCATATCTTTACATTTATAGGTGTCGGACAAAAATATAGTGGCTGCTACTTTATAAATAATGAAAGATAATATACGATATGTATATAGTAAGAGTATGGTTTTAATAGTGTAGAGAGGTGTGTATGATTGTTAAAGTATTTTATGCCAAATGAACATGTTAAGTCTGTATTTGAAATACAGCCACAAAAATTAAAGGAGCTCGGTATAAAAGGGATTATAACAGATCTCGATAATACCCTTGTTCCTTGGGATGTGAAAGATGCGACGGACGAAGTCATTACATGGTTCGCGCTGATGAATGATGCTGGGATTAAAATAACGATCATTTCTAACAATAAAGAGGACCGTGTTAAGGCATTTTCTGACCCGTTAGGGACGCCTTATGTATTCAGTGCTCGAAAACCATTAGGGAGAGCCTTTAAACAAGTGTCTAAAGAAATGAATTTGAAGAAGGAAGAAATGGTTGTCATCGGTGATCAATTATTAACAGATGTTTTAGGTGGCAATAAAGCAGGGCTGTATACGGTATTGGTTGTGCCGATTGTTAAGACAGATGGTTTCTTCACTCGGTTTAACCGCCGGTTAGAACGAATTATTTTATCTTATTTACGTAAAAAAGGGAAAATCACCTGGGAGGAATAAGAATGGAAGATATGCATTGCCAAGGCTGTGGCGTATTATTGCAAACAGCAAATAAAGAAGGATCGGGATATACTCCTGCTTCAGCATTAAAGCGTGATATTGTGTTGTGCCAAAGATGCTTTCGGCTCAAGCACTATAATGAACCCCAGGAAATATCGATGTCAGATGATGATTTTCTTCAAATGGTTAGTACGATAAGCGATTCTAAAGGACTTGTCGTCCATCTCATAGATATTTTTGATGTAGATGGAACATTGCTTAAGCATTTACATCGAATCGTCGGCAATAATCGCGTCATATTAGTGGCGAATAAAATTGATTTGTTGCCAAAGTCTGTAAATGTCTATAAGCTTGAAAAATGGTTACGCACCTCTGCAAATGAGGCTGGGATAAAGGTTGTGGATGTATTTTTAATCTCTGCTCAAAAAGGACACGGCATTGACGAGTTGTCTCAAGCAATAGAATCATACCGAAAGGGAAGCGACGTTTATATCGTCGGTACAACGAATGTAGGGAAGTCTACTTTCATAAATCGACTCATCAAACAGTCCACAGGCCATGAAGATGTTATTACGACATCTTATTTTCCTGGTACGACTCTCGGTTTTATTGAGATTCCCCTTGATGCGTCAAGTGTGTTAATTGATACACCAGGAATTGTGAACAAAACGCAATTAACGCATTACGTATCAGAGGGTGATTTAAAAGTCATTACGCCTAAAAAAGAAGTTAAACCTAGAATTTATCAGCTTAATTCGGAGCAAACATTATTCATTGGTGGACTTGCTCGAATCGATTTTCTGGCAGGCGACAGGCAATCGTTTGTGTGTTATTTTGCAAATGATTTGTCTATCCATCGCACGAAGCTTGAAAAAGCCGATTCGTTGTTAGCAGACCATAGAGGTGGATTGCTAGCACCACCAGATGAAACGACGATGAATTTGCTACCAGGTTTTAAGACGCATGATTACAAAATTACGGGTGAAAAGACAGACATTGTATTTCCGGGTCTAGGCTGGATCAGTTTACCTGATGGCGATGCATCGGTACGCGTTCATATTCCGGGACAAACGGCTGTTACGCTCCGAAATTCATTGTTGTAATGAGGTGTGCTCATGGTATTAAGGCTTGGATTGATTGGTCATCCAATACAGCATTCTTTTTCGCCGTGGATTCATCAGCATTTTCTTAAACAGATAGCCGTTAAAGGTTCTTATCGGTTGAAAAACATCGCACCTGATTGCTTTAATGAACAAACAGTGTCGAGTGCTAAAGCTGAACTTCAGGATGGTTTTAATGTGACAGTCCCATATAAACGTGCGATTATGCCATATCTTGATCAGTTAGATGAGAGAGCTGCTAGAGTTGGGGCGGTGAATACAGTTGTGCATCAAAATGGGAAATGGATTGGCTATAACACAGATGGTATTGGTTATATTAAAGGGCTACAAGAAGCATATCCTGCTCAAACTAGAGATATGTCTATCCGTATCCTGGTCATTGGGGCAGGGGGCGCAGCAAGAGCAATATATGATGCGTTAATTGTACAACAATATGAGTATATTGATATTGCGAATCGGACTTTGGAGGCGGCAGAGCAGCTTGCTACTGAGCTAGCATCTTCCGGTATTACGACACGTGTCATGTCTCTTGAGGCGGCAGAAAAAGAGCTGTCAAGGTATGATTTAATCATTCAGACGACAACAATGGGTATGAAGCCAGGTCCGGAGCATTCGGTTATTGCGCTTGAACGCATGAAGCAAGCTGCTATCGCAAGTGATATTGTATATCAGCCTATACACACGGCTTTTTTAAAAGAAGCAGGCGAACGAGGGGGAAATATCCACTACGGTCACCACATGTTGCTTTATCAAGCACAATATGCATTTAAATTATGGACAGGTCATTGGGTTAAGCTTGGTAGCTTGCCTGACCGTATGAAACGACAATTAGAAAGGTGAGTCCTATGTTAACAGGAAAACAAAAACGATTTTTACGATCACATGCAAATCAAATCAAACCAATTTTTCAAGTTGGTAAAACAGGTGTAAATGATAATATGATTGAGCAAATTAATGATGCGTTAGAAAAAAGAGAACTGATTAAGGTCAGTGTGCTTAATAATTGTCTTGAAGATAAAACAGACATATCCGAACAACTGTCCGCTGGCACTGGTGCCCATGTTGTTCAAATTATCGGTAACAACATTGTGCTTTATAAAGAATCAATTGAAAATAAACAACTGGTTCTACCATAAGGCATTATGATGAAGCATATAGGGATACTAGGTGGTTCATTTGATCCACCTCATACAGGGCATTTACTCATTGCCGAGCATGTAAGAGATGCGTTGGAGCTGGACGAGGTTTGGTTTATACCAACGTTTGTATCTCCGCATAAGGATACCTTACAAACATCTCCAAACGAGCGTTTAGAAATGTTAGACAGGGCGATAAATGAAAACGATCAGTTTAAGTTAAGTACTGTAGAAATGGAACGACAAGGCACATCATATACAGTGGATACAATGACATTGTTGAATGAGCGGCATTCAGACACAACGTTTTATTTCATAATCGGTGCCGATATGGTTGCATATTTACCGCATTGGCATGATATCAATAAGTTAACGCAGCTTGTAACATTTGTGGGCGTAAAACGACGGGGATACGAGCTGCAAACTGATTATCCAATTGTTCAAGTCGACATTCCTATGATTGATATTTCATCAACAGACATTAGACAACGGATTAAAGCAGGAAAAACAATAAAATATATAGTACCTCATGCGGTTGAAACGTATATTAATGAGAGGCGATTATATGAATAGAGATGAAGCGATTCGCATTGTAAAGCCTCAGCTTACGGATGAGCGGTTTGAGCACACTTTACGCGTTGCTGATACAGCATTAGAGCTTTCGGAGTGCTATGGTGTCTCGTCAGAACAAGCTGAAGAGGCTGCGCTATTACATGACTATGCCAAGTACCGCCCAGTAGAAGAAATGAAGCGATGGATCAAATCAACAACATTACCAAAAGATTTACTTCATTTTCATTCTGAGCTATGGCATGCTCCTGTAGGCGCAAAAATGCTTGAACTTGAACATGGTATAACAGATCAGTCGGTCTTAGATGCAGTTGCTTTCCATACGACAGGGCGTGTCGGGATGACGTCTTTAGACATGATTATTTTTATCGCTGATTATATTGAACCAGGTCGGTCATTTCCTGGTGTTGGAGAGGTTCGCGCAATGGCTAAGCAAGACATTCGTCATGCATGCTGGCTGGCGCTTAGGAACACAATATCATTTTTACTTGACAAACAATCACAAATTTATCCAAATACATTTTACGCCTATAATGACTTAACAAATTATGTAAAGGGTGGTCATTGATTTTATGAATGGTATAGATATGATTCAAATTGCTGCAAATGCCTGTGATCAAAAAAGAGCTGAGGACATTATTGCGTTAGACATGAAAGATGTTTCACTTGTTGCTGATTATTTTTTGATTTGTCATGGCAATAGTGAACGGCAAGTACAGGCAATTGCAAGCGCCATAAAAGATGCACTAGAAGAAGAGAACATATCAGTGAAACGGCTAGAAGGTTATGAGCAAGCGCGCTGGGTTCTTGTTGATACAGGTTATATCGTATGTCACGTGTTTCATAAGGACGAACGGGGCTATTATAATTTAGAACGCTTATGGGGCGATGCAGACCATATTTCGTTAAATTTTGAACAGGATGATGTTCATGACATATGAATTAATGGCATCTGTTTATGATCACTTAATGGAGGATGCCCCATATGATGAGTGGGTGGCTTTTACAAATGCCATTCTTGAACGTGCTGATGCGCCTATGAAGCGTATCGTTGATTTAGGCTGTGGTACAGGGATCATAACGACAAAACTTGCCAATGCGGGTTATGAACTCATTGGGGTAGATGTATCACCTGATATGCTGAGTCAAGCGCATCATCGTGCTGAACATAATAACGTCAATGTCCAATGGCTTTGTCAGGATTTACGTCATCTTGAAGGCATTAAAGAGATGGACGTAGCGATCAGTTATTGTGATGTAATGAACTATATAACGACTGAAGAAGACCTCCTTACTGTTTTTCAAAATGCAGCAGATGCATTAAGAAGGGATGGGTTGTTCATATTTGACGTTCACTCATTGTATCACGTTGAACATCATTGTATTAATCAGACATTTGCAGATGTAACAGACACTTCAGCTTACATATGGTTTTGTATGGAGGGAGAATCACGGGGAGAGATGTACCATGATTTAACTTTTTTCACAAAGGTGTCTGATACCTACAAAAAATTTACTGAGCTGCATCATCAGCGGACGTTCCCAATTGAACGATACAAATATCTATTAAATCAAGCAGGTTTTGAATTTTGTAATTTGTACGGTGATTTTTCCTTAAAAGAAGAAACTGTTACCGAGGAAACAGAGCGTTTGTTCATAATTGCTCGTAAAAAAGCTGGAAACTAGTATTTTCCAGCTTTTGAATTATTTTTAGTGATTTGCCACTAAAGATTAGACGACTTATAATAATGCATAATCTACTCAAATAGTTATTATTTGTAAAGGAAGTGGCTTTACGTGTTGCACTTTCTAAAGAAGAATGCATTTGTAATTATTGTTTGCGTCGTAGGTGTGTCTATAGTGGTGTTTCCTAGAGACTCTAAATCACAAGATATGGATGAAATGCCGCTTAAACAGGATGCCCAGCAATTAGAGCATATCGCTATAGGCCAAACGAAGATGGATGAAATCGTGATAGTAGATGTAAAGGGAGAGGTTGAACGGCCTGGCGTCTATGAAGCGGAGCCCGGTACAAGAGTCCATGATGTCATTGAACAGGCTGGTGGATTTACAGACTTAGCTTATGAAGCGGCAGTCAATCTTGCTCAAAAAGTTCATGATGAAATGGTCATTTTGATACCTGCACAAGGTGATGAGCCTTCTAATGTGACGATGGGCACGTCAAATGATGGGAAGGTGCGAATGAATTATGCAACACAGGCAGAAATAGAAACCATTCCGGGAATTGGTCCAGCTAAAGCCGCCGCAATCATCAATCATCGTGATGAACATGGTTTTTTTCAATCGGTGGAAGATTTGTTAGACATTCCTGGAATTGGGGAAAAAACGTTAGAAAATATGAGAGACGACATTCAAATTCCGTAAACACATCAAGATAAGAGACATATCCATGTTAAGCAACTTGAGATGAGAGGGAGAGACGTATGGGACGAATTACTTGGGATCAATATTTTATGGCGCAGAGCCATTTACTCGCTTTACGGAGCACATGTACGAGATTAATGGTTGGGGCTACGATTGTTCGAGATAAACGGATTATTGCCGGTGGCTATAACGGAAGTGTATCCGGCAGTGTTCACTGTGTTGATGAAGGGTGTTATGTCATTGAAGGGCATTGTGTTCGGACCGTTCACGCCGAAGCAAATGCATTACTTCAGTGTGCAAAGTTTGGTGTTCCGACTGAGCGCGCAGAACTGTATGTGACACACTTTCCATGCTTGCAATGTACGAAGCAAATTATACAGAGTGGGATCATAGCTGTGTATTATGCTGAAGATTATCGCAATCATCCATATGCGATAGAGCTATTGGAGGAAGCCGGCATTCATGTTGAGAAAGTTGAATTAAATGACCTTATTGTTGACACGACGTACAAGGAGAAGGCAACGTTCGTTGATGAGTTGTTAAATGATATTGAGCCACTTGTGACTGAACAAACGTTTAGCGCTTATAAGCAAGAAGCGAAAAAGTTGTTTCATGACTAATATGTGTATGTATGATTCTCTTTTAGCTGAAGCAATAGGGTTCTTGGAGCTTGAATATGTATCTTTATTTAAAGGAGACTGATTGTGACTGGATATTGGCATATTCCTGCCATTGCAATGAGTTTGACAGCGGCATTCGTTATATTTGATTTAACATGGGTCACTGTTAGCGTCTTTATGTGGTTAGGCGTGCTGGGCGTGTTAAGGCGTTTACGACGTACGGTTATCGCTGTCTCTCTCGTTATGGTCGTGTATGTCTCCTTTCACATGCCTTCCACGTCTTCCTCCACTAAACAATATTCACCTTATGAGCATTTACCTGTTGAAGGTACGATACAGAGCGATGTCCATTTCGTATCTGGCAAAATATCCTTTACACTGTACGTTGAAAAGATGAATGCGTTTATGAATGTCGTTTATTTTTATACAGATGACGACATGGTAACTGAAGACATGATTCAACCTTTAAAGTACGGTGCCTCATGTCTCATAGAAGAACGTCCCGAACGCCCTTCTGAAAATACAAACCCAGGCGAATTCGACTATTCATCCTATTTAGCACAGCGAAACATTCAACATCAAATCATCCTCAGCTCATTAGAGCGCATCTCCTGTACAGGGTCATCCCCATTGAATTCTATTTTCCAACTAAGAAATAAATTAGTCGAACATGTCCGTCATTCTGTTGATCCAGAAGTTAGTGGTTGGTTGAATGCACTCATATTTGGTGATAATAACGATATTGAAGACCCTGTTTTGGATCTTTTTAGGCGCTGGAGTCTCTCACACCTCCTTGCCATTTCGGGTCTTCATATCGGCTTGGTCATAGCAATGCTGTATACGAGCTTTGTGACATCTAATATGTTGACGAAAGAAAAGACTGGTTGGCTTATCATGGCGATCTTACCTGTTTATGCGCTGCTTGCTGGTGGTGCACCTTCAGTATGGCGAGCGAGTCTAATGGCGATTACATTTTTGATGATGCGCAAACTCGGCTCAAGTCCCAGTTTAACAGATGTGCTAAGCGTTATCTTTATCGTTACTATTATCGTGAACCCCTACATCGTATATCATATCGGTTTTCAATTTTCCTTTCTTGTAACATTTGGATTGGTCTTATCGAAAACATGGTTAGCACAAACATTCCACAACCCTTTTTACACGCTTCTAAAAATAAGCTTTACTTCACAAATGATCATCCTCCCACTGCAAATCACTTATTTTTATACGTTTAATCCGTTATCTATTTTACTCAATGTTGTAATCGTTCCTTACTTTACATTTTTTGTTATTCCAGCAATGTTTGTTATTTTAGCTGTGTCTATGTTTTCAGGCGTTGTTCATCCTTTAACTGTCATATTTGCTGAGGTGCATGACATTGTGATCAGTATGGTAATGACATTAGACGATGTTCTTTATGTTCCTTTTGTAATTGGATCTTTTCCGTTATGGGGCGCGGTTATATACTATTTGTTATTTATTTGGATGATGGTCAACATGCAAATGAATAAGGGGAAACAGGCATTTAAGCGCGGGCTGGCAATTGTCAGCTTGATCATATTGGTAATGGTACGGCCATATGTGTCACCGACAGGAACTGTTACAATGTTAGATATTGGTCAAGGAGATGCAGTCGTCATTGAATTACCTTATCGAAAGGGCATAATTATGATTGATGCTGGTGGACAGCTTCTATTTGATGGAGAAGGTGTGTCAGATAAGGTGTATAAACGAATGATTCAACCGTTTTTACTGTCTCGTGGAATAGGCCATGTGGACGCCATATTTCTAACACATGAAGATATTGATCATATCGGAAGTGCAACGCATGTGATAGACGATTTTAATGTGAAAACCGTATATATAAGCAATTACTTCGATTTAAAGCACCAGTTTAAAGATGACATGATGAGACATCAAATAAACGTTCAGCGATTAGAAGCAAATACGCAACTTCAGGTCGGGGGTCATCCTTTTTTAATCTTGTCTCCAAGCCAACATTGGGGATCATCAAATGATAATTCACTCACAATCATGACGACATTTGGTCATCTTAGTTGGCTATTTACAGGAGATGCTGGTGAGGAAGTTGAAGCACAGCTTATTGACCAATATCCGAATCTAAACGTCAATGTTCTCAAAGTAGGGCATCACGGGAGTCAAACCTCATCTACAGAACAGTTTCTTCATACGATCCAACCAGAATATGCCTTGATTTCAGCGGGCCGGAATAGCCACTACGGACATCCTCATCCACAAGTTGTGAAAAATTTAGAAGCGATATCCGCTCGGATTTATCGTACGGATGTACATGGTGCAGTCATGTTTCATTTCGATAAGGAGAGCGGTCATTTTCAGTTATATCAATCGGATTAAAAAAATATACAAAAAACGCTTGGTCATAACTGGAGCGGTCATATTATTTTGTTAAATCTCTTTTATACCAGTCCCATAAAAAAAGAGACTGTTATTCAGCCTCTTCATCATGCCGTTGATTTCTTAAGTTACGAATTAATGACACTAATAATAACGCCTATCGTAAAGATCAATACAAAAAACACAAATGAGAACCCAAAACCTTTGATGGAGTCAACAACATCATTATTTTTAGATTGGACATCCTGTTCGAATTCGTTCACTTTGATCCCTCCCATCCCAATCAACAGTATAAAGGAATATTTTTGAAAAATCCACTCAAGATACATATTCCTCCAACACAAGTATGATCTGCTTTAGAAAGAGTTAACAGATATAGTTTAGTCGAGAAAGCCAACACTATAATCATAATCGTTTGGTCATACAGTTCCCGGGACTTTATGGTTAAACGTTCATATAGATTGGAGGGAGATGGTCTGGTCGGACACTTCCTCCTAAATTTATACTTGCCAACTGTGCGGCTTCCTTTTAGGATAGAAGTATCGATAAACAGAGTGAGTGATGATATGCCAGCCTATACTGAAGTTCTATCCGATTTAAGAAAAGGAAATGTGTCAAATATGTATCTTTTATATGGCACTGAGACTTATTTTATCCAGCAACTTAAAAATCAATTCATCCAATCCGTTATACAGCAAGGGGACGAAGAAAATATATCTACTTATAATTTGGAGGAGACAGCGGTCCAAGATGTTGTCCGTGATGCTGAAACATTCCCTTTTTTTGGGGATAAAAAGCTTATCATTGCAGAGCATGCAACATTTTTGCAAGCGAAGCCGAAAAAATTAGCCTTTCAACATGATCTTGAGATGCTAGGTCAATATGTGAAAAACCCTGCCCCCTATACGGTGCTCGTATTAATTGCTGATTATGAAAAAATCGACCAGCGAAAAAAAATCAGCAAAGCACTTAATCAACATAGTGTTGTCGTACCGTGTGAGCCGATCAAGCCTTATGAAGCAAAAAAATGGTTGCAACATATGGCAGGACGTGTAAATGTATCGATTGCACCAGATGCGCTAGAACTGCTAGAAGCTGAATTGGCAACGAATTTATATTTGATGCAAAATGAACTGACGAAGCTTTCGTTATATGTGGGAGAAAAAGGCACGGTTACGAAGGATATAGTGGAAATGCTTTTAGTAAACTCAATGGAGCAAACATCGCTTCAGCTTGTTGATGCTGTCATTGCTGGAGATTTAAAGCGCGCGATTAGCATACATACGCATTTGTTAAATATGAAAGAAGATGCCATCGCACTCGTCGCTTTACTGGCATATCAATTTCGGACCATCTTGCAAATTAAACGGTTAAAGCAAAAAGGATATAGCCAAAGTCAGATGCAAAAACAGCTTGGTGTCCATCCGTATGTCATAAAGTTAAACGATCAACGTGAAAGCCGTTTTTCTGACGGTCAGCTTGAGACCATTATCATTCGTTTAGCCCAAACAGATGCCATGTTAAAACAAGGAAAAATGGACAAAAAATTGGCTTTTGAGCTGTTGCTTCATGATATCATCCAAATGCGAAAATCCCATTAACACTAAAAAATATAAATAAAGCAAAAAAACGATCTACTGTAGAAGTAGATCGTTTTTTTGTCATTAGGCACCCATTTTTTGTACTAATTTTGCGAGACGAGACTTTTGTCTGTTTCCGCTATTGCGGTGAATAACACCTTTTTGGATTGCCTTGTCGATTTTACGATTAGTGTTTGGTAATTCTTTTTTAGCACCTTCAACGTCATTTGTAGCAACAAGCTTCTCAACACGTTTGATATGTGTACGCATATCTGATTTATATGATTGATTGAGATCATGCTTCTTTTTGTTTATCTCAACACGTTTAATGGCAGATTTTATGTTAGCCATACTGTCACCTCCTGACACCCACGGATCTTACAAGCAAAAATTATTGTATCAAAGGAAGGCGCATTTTTCAATAGCTAGTATCTCTTTGGGGGAATGAATGTCGTATGTTTTTTGTGAAAACGTCCATTCTAATTATTAAACGTCTGTGCAAAAAGGAAGGTGTATTCATAATGGAGCAGGATCAGACTGTGGCCGTAAGAACAGATCTTGCCGTAGAGGCAAAAGATATGTACGTTGAATCAAAACCGGATCAAACAGGGGATTTATCAGGTGTCATTGTGAAAGAACGTCAACAGAAAGACGTCAACATAACGTACGTTGAGGTAAATGAAGAAGGTGGCAAGCTTATTGGTAAAAAGCCTGGTACTTATATTACCATTTATGCGGACGGCGTTAAAAAACAGGATACAGAAAAACAAACACATGCTGCTGAGGTATTGGCGGTTGAGCTTGAACAATTGTTGAAGTCACATGACATTCCTGCAAATGCTACAGGTTTAATTGTTGGATTAGGCAATTGGCAGGTGACACCTGATGCGCTCGGACCAATGACAGCAGACAAAATTCTTGTTACAAGTCATTTATTTAAATTAGAATATGAAACGGTTGCAGAAGGTTATCGTTCGGTTGCATCTGTAACACCAGGTGTAATGGGGGTTACAGGTATTGAGACAAGCGACATTATTTTTGGCATTGTTGAAAAGTTTAAACCTGATTTTGTTATTGCCGTTGATGCCCTCGCGTCAAGGTCTGTTGAACGCATTAACGAAACGATCCAATTGTCAGATTCAGGCATTCACCCTGGTTCAGGTGTCGGGAATAAGCGGAAAGAATTAAGTCACGATACATTAGGAATTCCTGTCATTGCAATCGGTGTTCCAACAGTTGTTGATGCCGTCACGATTACGAGTGATACGATTGACTATATACTTAAGCATTTAGGGAGAGAAACAAAGAACGAAGGCCGTCCTAGTAATGCATTGGCACCTACAGGTTTTTCTTTTGGGAAAAAGACATTGACCGAAGAAGATTTACCTGATGAACAAAAGAGAAATGCGTTTCTTGGTTTAGTTGGAACATTGACCGAAGACGAGAAGCGTTCTTTAATCCAAGATGTTTTGACGCCTATAGGCCGTAACTTAATGGTAACCCCTAAAGAAGTTGATGGGTTTATGAAAGATATGGCGCATGTTATTGCATCGGGTATTAATGCAGCATTACATGAAACCGTTGATGTCGCTCAAGTTGGATCATATACGAGATAACATGCCTATAAACGAAAAAACACATAACCGATAGATCTTTTGCAATAAAAGGTCTATCGGTTATTTTGTGTGAAGAAAGGTTCTACTTTTAGAAGAGTATTCATAGAGTTATACAAGAGTTCTTCTGAAGGGTGGAATGACGTGATGAAAGCAGCAAAATCAAAAGGGATAAAACCACAATCTATTATTGTTCTTAAACATGGTGGGATGTATATAGGTGGGGTGATCATATTATTTGTATTAATTGGCTTTTTAACAACACTTAATCCGGCCTATCGTCTTTCCTCTCATACGCTAGAAAAATGGACGCGTGAAATAGAAAGTACGACATATCTAAGCTTACTCGGATTTGAGAATAAACTGCTTCGCGATGCGTTGCCACAAAGCGAAGAAATGCCCAACCTGTCAGCGACGTTGTTCCAATTAATTACCAATATGCGTCCAGATGATCCACGAAGTTTAATAGGGCAAGAGATTCCGGGGATGGCAACGTTTGAAAATAAAATCGTTGTTGCGGGTGAAGGGACGAGCTATGCGGATTTATCATTTGAATCATCTCCCCCTCTTGAAGACGTCCTTAAGGAGAGAAAAGCTATTTTTGAAGCAATTGATCGACAACAAGGTCATGACCAACCAAGCTCGGAAACGACAGGCGATCGGAATGTTGTTTTTATATACAATACGCATAATCGAGAGTCCTTTTTACCACATTTGCCTGATGTTACGGACCCTGATTCTGCTCATCACGCGGAAGTTAATGTAACGATGGTGAGTGAACGCCTTGCAGAAGGACTTGACGTTAGAGGCATCGGCTCAATCGTTGATAAAACAGATCATATGTCGACGTTAAACGAACGCGGCTGGACATATGGACGATCTTATGATGCATCAAGGCAGGTTGTGGAGACAGCTGTTTCCGGAAATCAAGATATTGAATATGTTATTGATATTCACCGTGATAGTCTGCCTAGAGAAAAGACGACAATTGATATTGATGGACAATCGTACGCCCAATTATTATTTGTTGTCGGTAAGGAACATCCAGAATACGAAAAAAATGTGTCTCTTGCCCGCAAGTTGCATAATTTAATTGAATCGAGACATCCAGGACTGAGTAAGGCAGTTATCACAAAAGAAGGTCCAGGTGTAGATGGGATTTATAATCAGGATGTATCTGACCGTTCTTTATTATTGGAATTTGGTGGTGTGGGCAATACACTGGACGAATTATACCGGACCGCGGATATTGTTGCAGACGTATTTAGTGATTTTTACTGGGATGCAGAAAAGGTAAGCGGAGAGGGGAGCGAATCATAATGCGAACAATTGTGGTGTTATTGTTATTAGCGGTATTTTTTCTCCTTGGAATCGTCTATAGTCAAGGTCAAAATGAATCAAACGATGTTATAGATTCGTTGGATCTTATGACCGAACGCCAAGAAACGGTCGATCAAAAAACTGAACAGCCTATCGTGAACGAGCAGAATATGGCAGCTGAGGTTGTGAATGTTGATGAGCCTCCTCATTTTACGCAAAAAATGGCGGCTTCCTTAGAGGGTATTGTAAAAGGGTTTTATGATATGATTGTAGACATTATGTACACCTTTGCAGAGGCATTCTTCTAAATGGTAATATGGAGTTAATTGCTTTAAGAATGATCCAATCATCATAATTAAGTAATGATTAATGATTGATTGTCAATCCCTCAATTGCTATAATCAAATGCAGCACATAAACAGATCTTATATTTTTGAAACATTTGATGAATGATACTTGTATCGACATGTAGGAGTGAACATCGCTTATGGTGAAAAAACAACGTAACGTACGTAATTTTTCTATAATTGCTCATATCGACCATGGTAAGTCAACATTGGCTGATCGCATATTGGAAAATACAAAAGCATTAACAAAGCGTGAAATGAAAGAACAATATTTGGATGCTATGGACCTTGAACGGGAACGTGGCATTACGATTAAATTGAATGCTGTGCAGCTGCACTATACGAGTAAAGATGGAGAAGACTATATATTTCATTTGATCGACACACCAGGTCATGTCGATTTTACATATGAGGTATCTAGAAGTTTGGCGGCTTGTGAAGGCGCGATCCTTGTCGTTGATGCTGCTCAAGGTATTGAAGCACAGACACTGGCAAATGTGTATCTTGCGCTCGATAATGAGCTAGAGATTATACCTGTTATTAACAAAATCGATTTACCGAATGCAGATACCGATCGCGTGGCACAAGAATTAGAAGATGTTATTGGTATTGATAAAAATGACGTTATTTTGGCGTCAGCAAAAGATAATATCGGTATTGATGAAATTTTAGAACGCATTGTATCAGATGTTCCACCACCACCTGGTAAGGGTGAGGCCCCTTTAAAAGCGTTGATTTTTGATTCTTTGTATGATGCGTATCGCGGTGTTATTGCTTACGTTTGTATTAAAGAAGGCTCGCTTAAAAAAGGTGATCACATTAAAATGATGGCAACGGGGAAGACCTATGAAGTCAATGATGTCGGCGTATTCACGCCAGCACCAGTTAGTCAGGATGAACTGTTCGTTGGGGATGTCGGATTTGTAACGGCATCCATTAAAAATGTCGGTGATACGCGTGTTGGTGATACAATTACCAACGCAGCACGACCAGCCGATACGCCGTTACCAGGGTATAAAACGTTAAATCCAATGGTGTTTTGTGGACTTTATCCGATTGACTCTAGTAAATATAATGATTTGCGAGAGGCTTTAGAACGTTTGGAGCTTAATGACTCTGCATTGCAGTATGAAGCAGAAACATCGCAGGCGCTTGGCTTTGGCTTCCGGTGTGGTTTCTTAGGATTGCTTCATATGGAAATAATTCAAGAGAGAATTGAGCGCGAATTTAATATAGACTTAATTACAACAGCCCCGAGCGTAATATATGAAGTTGAAACGACGAGTGGTGATCTCGTAAAAGTGGATAATCCATCTTTGATGCCTGATCCACAGCTCGTAGAAGGTATTAGTGAGCCTTTTGTTAAGGCGTCAATTATGGTGCCAAATGATTATGTTGGTGCCGTGATGGAGCTGTCGCAAAAAAAACGCGGCCAATTCATCGATATGCAATATTTAGATGATATTCGTGTGAATGTCGTTTATCACATACCGCTATCAGAAATTGTATATGATTTCTTTGATCAGCTTAAATCACAGACAAAAGGCTATGCATCATTTGATTATGAGCTTATTGGCTATCAAGCGTCTAAGCTTGTGAAGATGGATATTCTCTTGAATAGTGAGCAGGTCGACGCCTTATCCTTTATTGTTCACCGTGATTTTGCTTATGATCGTGGTAAGCAAATTGTTGAAAAGCTGAAAAACCTCATTCCGAGACAGCAATTTGAAGTACCCGTTCAGGCAGCAATTGGTAATAAAATTGTCGCCAGATCGACAATTAAAGCAATGCGTAAAAACGTTCTGTCAAAATGCTATGGCGGTGACATTTCGCGAAAAAGAAAATTACTTGAGAAACAAAAAGAAGGTAAGAAGCGCATGAAGATGGTCGGATCGGTTGAAATTCCACAAGAGGCCTTCATGTCAGTTTTACAAATGGATGATGATTAATGTTTTGGGGGAGAAACTTTGGATAGTCAAAGTTTCCCTTTTCTTTTTTGATATAAAGCGGACGACCATGAAGGGAGAGAGATAACAATGCCAGAATCTGTTTACATTCACATACCATTTTGTGAGCATATTTGTCATTATTGTGATTTTACAAAGTTCTTTTATAAGGAATCTCAGGCTGATCTATACTTAGAAGCATTAAAAAATGAAATCGTGTCAAATGTTCCAGGCTCTAAGCAACCTGTCAAAACGATTTACATTGGCGGAGGCACACCTACTGTTCTTACCGTCGAACAGCTTAATACGTTGATGACATTGATTCACGACAAATTTGATGTTCAAGGGTGTCGTGAATTTACCATAGAAGCGAATCCTGGAGATATAGATGTTGACAAAATTCAGCTGTTAAGAGATTTTGGTGTGAATCGCGTCTCCTTAGGGGTACAGGTGTTGGATGATGACATGCTTGTACAGCTTGGACGTGCACATAGGGTAAGTGATGTTTATACGACTGTAAATCGATTACAGCAGCACGGTTTAAATAACATTAGTATTGATCTCATATACGCATTGCCGCACCAAACACCAGAGCATTTTCAAAAAACAGTGAATGAAGCTGTTGCATTTAATTTGCCGCACTATTCAACATACGCTCTGCAAATTGAGCCAAAAACAGTTTTTTATCAGCGTCATCAAAAAGGGCAGCTTCATCGACCACCAGAAGAAGCAGAAGTGGCAATGTATGACATTTTGAAATCGACGATGACAAAAAATGGACTTCATCAATATGAAATTAGTAATTTTGCGAAGCCTGGTTTTGAAAGTCAGCATAATTTAATGTACTGGAATAATGCCTACTATTATGGCTTTGGAGCAGGTGCGCATGGGTATTTACCAGGTCGCCGAATTGGGAATTTAAAACCGCTACCAGCTTATATCAAGCAAGCAAATGCTGATGGGCATCCAGTTTTGCGAACTGAATCTATTGGATTAAAAGAAGAGGTTGAGGAAGAGTTTTTTCTCGGTTTAAGAAAAATGGAGGGTGTCAATAAGAATCGGTTTAAGGAGCGATTCGGCTTTTCACATAAACAATTATATGCCACCCCAATTGAGGTGCTCAAACAAAAAGGTTGGCTGCAGGAAGACGAAGAATGGATCAGGCTTACTGAAGAAGGTGTATTGTTTGGTAACAGCGTATTCGCTCATTTTTTGCTTGAAGAATCAGACATCAAACATGTTCGTTGACAAAAAAAACATCTTTTGATAATTTATTTATAGAATTAGCACTCACTTCAAGAGAGTGCTAACAGAGGTGATCATCATGTTGTCAGAGCGACAGATGTTAATTTTGCAAGTCCTGATTGATGATTTCATTGAAACAGCTCAGCCTGTTGGCTCACGCAAGCTATCGCAAAAGGGTAATATATCGTATAGTCCTGCGACCATCAGAAATGTGATGGCTGATTTAGAAGAAATGGGCTACATTGAAAAAACCCACTCTTCTTCGGGGCGTGTTCCATCAGAAATGGGATATCGGTATTATGTCGATAATTTTATCCCATTTCCTCAAAAGGATAGTGGCCTCCATGTAATTGAGCAGGTTATGGAAGAAGGCTTCGTAGAATTTGAACAAATCGTTCAAAAATCAGCCGAAGTGTTATCTGACATTACCAATTACACAACCATTATTTTAGGGCCCGAAATTTTTGAGACGACGTTGAAGCAGCTGCAAATTGTCACACTTTCGGCACATACAGCTGTGATCATACTCGTAACAAATACTGGACACGTTGAGCACAGATCATTTTCAATACCGGCACATATTAGTCCGTCCGATTTAGAGAAGATGGTTAATATCCTAAACAGTCGTCTTTATGGTGTGCCACTTGTCAAGCTGCCGCAAAAATTAAATTCAGAGCTCGTTTCAATGATTCGAGATTATGTTGATGATTTTGAGACAACCTATCAGTATTTACAATCGGCCATCGCAGGTGATTTTCCGTTAAAGCTGTACATTGGTGGCAAGACCAATATATTAACGCAGCCTGAATTTAATAACGTTGAAAAAATACGGACGTTTTATGCCATGATGGAGAACGAGGCCGAAATAGCTCAATTGTTTAAAGGGGCAACGAATGGCATTAAAGTAAGAATTGGTCAGGAAAATAAAATGGACGCTGTCAAAGATCTGAGTGTTATTACATCGTCCTACCAGCTTGGTGATGACAATACTGGTATTATCGGCTTATTAGGTCCGACTCGAATGGAGTATCGAAAAGTGATCACTTTACTTCATGCATTTTCAAATGAGATGTCTGATGCGTTGTATGTTTGGTTTAAACATAACGAATAAACGTCTCACACGTCTGAATACGAGTAGGTTATAAATGGAGCTGCGTATCGGTTTATTAAACAGACCGTTCGTGATATAGTCTATCATGGCAATTGTCTATCTAGAGGAGGTGGCTGTAATGGAAACAGAAAATAAACATGTAGAAGAAGCAGTTGAAACAGAAACACATGACCATTCAGAAGAAAGCCCAGAGCAGGCGGATTCGAGTGAAGAAAAAGTTGAAATGATGAAAGCTGAATACAAAACTCTCAAAGAAGAAAAGGATCAGCTGCATGAACGTCTGCTTCGCGTGCAGGCGGAATATGATAACTTTAAAAAACGTTCACAGAAAGAAAAAGAAGCGGCACGTAAGTATCGGTCACAAGATTTGGTGCAGGAAATATTACCTGTTCTTGATAACTTTGAAAGAGCATTACAAGTCGATCAAACCGATGATACAAAAAGCTTTATTGAAGGTATGACCATGATTTACAATCAATTGGTCAACGCACTGAAATCAGAAGGTGTTGAAGAAATTCAATCAGTTGGTCAACCATTTGATCCAAATCTTCACCATGCAATTATGCAGGTAGAAGATGAAGAACATGATGAAAATACAGTTATAGAAGAAATGCAAAAAGGATACTTATTGAAAGATCGCGTCATTAGACCAGCAATGGTTAAAGTGACAAACTAAACGTAATTGCAGTCGAGGAGGAAATAATAATGAGTAAAATTATCGGAATTGATTTAGGAACAACAAATTCATGTGTGTCCGTTATGGAGGGTGGCGAATCTGTTGTTATTCCAAACCCTGAAGGCAACCGTACGACACCATCTGTCGTAGCATTTAAAAATGGTGAACGTCAAGTCGGCGAAGTCGCCAAGCGTCAAGCGATTACAAACCCAAATACAGTCCAATCGGTTAAGCGTCATATGGGATCTGATTATAAAGTGACTGTAGAAGATAAAGATTATACACCACAAGAAATTTCTGCTATCATCTTACAACACATTAAATCTTATGCAGAAGACTATATTGGTCAAGAAGTAAATAAAGCTGTTATTACAGTTCCTGCTTATTTTAATGATGCTCAGCGTCAGGCTACGAAAGACGCCGGTAAAATTGCTGGACTAGAAGTTGAACGCATTATTAACGAGCCAACAGCCGCAGCACTTGCTTATGGTATCGATAAAGAAGATCAAGATCAAACCATTCTTGTGTATGACTTGGGTGGTGGTACATTTGACGTATCCATCTTAGACATTGGTGATGGTACATTTGAAGTTATCGCAACAGCTGGTGAAAATAGCCTCGGTGGCGATGATTTTGATGAAGTGATCATTGATTATATGGTTGAAGAATTTAAGAAAGAGAACGGTATTGATTTATCAAAAGATAAAATGGCCGTACAACGCTTGAAGGATGCTGCAGAAAAGGCGAAAAAAGACCTTTCAGGTGTTACTCAAACTCAAATTTCTCTACCATTTATTACAGCAGGAGAAGCAGGACCATTGCACCTTGAAATGACTCTGTCAAGAGCGAAATTTGAAGAGTTATCTTCTGACCTTGTTGAGAAGACAATGATTCCAACACGTAAAGCAATTGCTGATTCTGGTTTGTCTATGAGTGAAATTGATAAAGTATTACTCGTTGGTGGTTCTACACGTATACCAGCAGTTCAAGAAGCTATCAAGAGAGAAACAGGTAAAGAACCATCTAAAGGGGTTAACCCTGATGAGGTTGTTGCACTTGGTGCAGCGATACAAGGTGGTGTGCTACAAGGTGATGTTAAGGACGTTCTATTACTTGATGTTACCCCACTATCACTTGGTATCGAAACAATGGGCGGTGTCTTTACAAAGCTTATTGAACGGAATACAACAATTCCTACAAGTCATTCGCAAGTGTTCTCAACAGCAGCAGACAATCAAACAGCCGTTGATATTCACGTACTCCAAGGTGAACGCGAAATGGCGCCTGACAATAAAACACTTGGTCGTTTTCAGTTGACGGATATTCCACCAGCACCAAGAGGAATCCCGCAAATTGAAGTATCCTTTGATATCGACGCAAACGGCATCGTTAATGTTCGTGCGAAAGACAAAGGAACGAATAAAGAACAGTCTATTACAATCAAGTCTTCTTCAGGTTTATCAGATGAAGATGTAGAGCGCATGGTGAAGGAAGCTGAGGAAAATGCTGAAGCCGATAAGCAGCGCCGTGAAGAGGTTGACTTGAGAAATGAAGCTGACCAAATGATCTTCACAACTGAAAAGACGTTAAAAGATCTTGGTGACAAAGTTTCTGACGATGAAAAGCAAAAAGCTGAGACTGCAAAAGACGAGCTGAAAACTGCACTTGAAGGTGAAGACCTCGAAGCAATTAAAACTAAAAAAGAAGCGTTGGAAGAACAGGTTCAACAATTATCCGTTAAACTATATGAACAAATGCAACAAGAAAGTCAAGCAGGTCAAGACGCATCTGGCAATGCAGACAATGATGACGATGTTGTTGATGCAGATTATCAGGAAGTAGACGACGAAGAGAACAAGAAATAATGGATTTTCAAAAAGTCAAAGTCAGGATCCTCTTGGCTTTGACTTTTTTACGATATGCAACGGATGAAGGCATTCAAGCATACACCTTAACTATAAAAACAAAAAAAGGTATATTTGCTAACTATACCTCGTTAATGATAATATAAATTTTATGCATCAGTGTATCGGGAGAGTGATTAAAAGGTGAGCAAACGGGATTATTATGACGTTCTCGGTGTAGAAAATAGCGCATCGAAGGAAGAAATAAAAAAAGCATATCGCAAACTCGCAAGAAAATATCATCCAGATGTTAATAAAGAAGCAAACGCAGCGGATCAATTTAAAGAAGTGAAAGAAGCGTATGAAGTACTGAGCGATGAGCAAAAACGTGCCCAATATGATCAATTCGGTCACGCAGGTACACAGGATCAAGGTTTTGGCGGCTTTGGCGGTGCTCAGGACTTTGGTGGCTTTGGTGATATTTTTGATATGTTCTTTGGTGGTGGCGGCAGACGACAGGATCCGAACGCACCTCGCCAAGGAGCAGATTTACAATATACCATTACACTGGACTTTGAAGAAGCCATTTTTGGTAAGGAGGCCGATATACGCATTCCGAAAGAAGAGGAATGTGATACGTGCCATGGCTCTGGTGCAAAACCAGGAACAAAAACGAACACATGTGGACATTGTAATGGCTCAGGGCAACTGAATACTGAGCAATCTACACCATTTGGCAAAGTGGTCAATCGTCGCGTCTGTCATTATTGTAATGGGTCAGGAAAGATTATTCCTGAAAAGTGCCAAACATGTGGCGGTTCTGGTCGTGTTAAAAAGCATAAAACAATCCATATTTCTATCCCGGCTGGAATTGATGAAGGACAGCAAATCCGCGTTTCAGGTAAAGGAGAAGCTGGTGTGAATGGAGGCCCTCCTGGCGATTTATTTGTTGTTGTACAAATTCGCTCACATGACTTTTTCCAAAGAGAAGGGGATCATGTTTACTGTGAGCTTCCACTTACATTTGCACAAGCTGCATTGGGTGATGAAGTTGAAGTGCCAACAGTTCATGGCAATGTTAAGCTCAAAATTCCTGCTGGCACACAAACTGGTAAAACGTTCCGCCTGAAAGGCAAAGGTGCACCAAACGTACGTGGCTTCGGTCAAGGTGATCAACACATTCAAGTAAGAGTCGTCACACCAACAAAATTGACTGAGCAGCAAAAAGAATTGCTCCGTGAATTTAATGCAGTTGGTGGTCATGATTCTACTGAAGAGCATGATTCGTTTTTTCAACGTTTTAAAAAAGCGTTTAAAGGTGACTAAGTCGGTAATTGAATGAGAAATGAGTGGGTAATTTGAAATGGAATGAAATTTGCGTCAACACAACACGTGATGCTGTCGAATCGCTCAGCTATAAGCTCCATGAAATAGGTGCGAGTGGGGTGTCGATTGAAGACCCTTTGGATATGGTTATAGATCGTGATTCATTATATGGGGAAATTTATGAGCTGAATCCTGATGATTATCCAACTGAAGGCGTTAATATAAAAGCGTATTTCCCTGAAGATTATAATACGGCCGACGTGATTGAACAGCTCAACCACTATTTAAGACAAATAGCGGAGTATCTTGATCCTGGAACAGGGATCATTACCTCAAAGGAAATGGATGAGACCGACTGGGCAACAGCTTGGAAGGCATACTATAAACCTGTCAAAGTATCGAATACCATTACAATTGTACCGTCATGGGAGACATACGTTCCTTCAAGTGAGGATGAACGTATTCTTGAGCTTGATCCGGGCATGGCGTTTGGAACAGGTACACATCCAACAACGATGCTATGTATTCAAATGTTGGAAAAATATATGCAAAGCAACCAGACTGTCATTGATGTGGGCTGTGGCTCAGGTGTGTTAAGCATTGCATCTATCTTGCTCGGTGCTGATTCTGTACATGCACTTGACCTTGATGATGTTGCTGTGAAAAGTACAGAACTGAATGTGGCGCTTAACGGTATGGAAGATAAAATTCATGCTGAACAAGGAAATTTACTGGAAAAAACCGATCAACAAGTCGATATTATTGTGTCTAATATATTAGCAGAAATTATTATTCAATTTACGACAGATGCCTGGAATAACCTTAAGCAAGGTGGCTTGTTTATTACATCGGGCATCATTTCTTCTAAACAAGCTATGGTGGTTGATGCATTAACAAAAGATGGCTTCACGATTCTAGAAGTGAATGAACTCGAAGATTGGGTATCAATTTGTGCCCGAAAAGAACACCAGGAAAAGTAGGTGTCGATGTGCAACGATATTTTATCCCGGAAGAGAACTGGCAAGAGGATGCCGTAATAATCGATAAAAGTGATGCACATCATGTGATGCGAGTGATGCGCATGACAGAGGGTGACACACTGATATGTGCCCATCCGAATGGTCTTGTTGCTTTATGCAGCATTCATGCATTAGAAACTGATCATGTCCGTTGTCTTATTGATGAATGGCTGGATCAAACGGTTGAGCTTCCCGTTGACGTGACGATTGTTCAAGGCCTACCAAAAGGTGATAAAATGGAGCAGGTGCTTCAAAAAGGTACTGAATTAGGAGCAACTGGCTTTATTCCCTTTAAGGCTGATCGATCCGTCGTTAAATGGGACGATAAAAAAGCGCACCGTAAATTGCTTCGGTACGAAAAAATTGTTAAAGAAGCAGCAGAACAATCACATCGAACACGTTTGCCACATGTTTATGAACCAATGGATCTGGCGACGCTATTACAATCTACTGGTGACTATGATGTGTGTATTTATGCATACGAAGAGGAAGCAAAGACGAGTGGCCCATTCACGTCACTGGCAGCTGTTTTTCAAGAGCTTAAGCCACAATCACGTTTGCTCGTATGTATTGGACCGGAGGGCGGCTTTTCTCCAGACGAAGCCACTACATTAAAAGAGTCCGGGTTTATACCTGTTCGAACAGGACCTCGTATTTTGCGGACGGAAACCGCCGCATTATATGTATTAGCTGCTTTAAGCTATCACTTAGAAGAATTGAGGTGTCACTCATGACAACAGTTGCTTTTTATACACTTGGCTGCAAGGTCAATCATTATGAAACAGAAGGCATTTGGAACATGTTTAAAGCCAATGGTTATGAACGTGTTGAATTTGAAAAAGAAGCAGATGTCTATGTCATAAACACATGCACCGTCACAAACACAGGCGATAAAAAAAGCAGACAAATTATTCGCCGTGCTGTAAGGAAAAATCCGGAAGCGATTATTTGTGTCACTGGTTGCTATGCGCAAACATCTCCAGGGGAAATCATGGAAATACCTGGTGTTGACATTGTCGTTGGAACACAAAACAGAAAACAAATGATTCAATATATTGAAGAGCATCGAAAAACCCGTGAGCCGATTAATGGTGTCGCAAACATTATGAAAAACCGTACATTTGAAGAGATGGATGTACCTGTATTTTCTGATCGGACGCGCGCATCACTTAAAATTCAAGAAGGTTGTAACAACTTTTGTACATTTTGTATTATTCCGTGGTCTCGAGGCCTATTGCGTTCTCGTGACCCAGAAAACGTGTTAAAACAAGCACAGCAGCTCGTAAATGCTGGGTACAAAGAAATCGTTTTGACCGGTATTCACACGGCTGGATATGGTGAAGACATGAAAGATTATCATTTCGCTGATCTTTTAAGAGATTTGGAAGAAAAGGTAGACGGCTTGAAGCGCATTCGCATTTCATCTATTGAAGCGAGTCAAATTACGGACGATGTTATTCAGGCGCTTGACCAGTCCAAAAAAATTGTTCGTCACTTGCACATTCCGCTTCAGGCAGGTTCAGATACCGTATTAGCGAGAATGCGCAGGAAATATTCTACTGAATATTATCTTGAAAAAGTTGAAAAAATTAGGAAGGCGTTACCTGATTTGGCGATAACGTCGGACGTTATTGTCGGTTTTCCAGGCGAAACAGACGAAGAGTTCAAAGAAACGTACGATTTCATTGAAAAGCTTGGCTATTCAGAGTTACACGTATTCCCTTATTCTCGCAGAACAGGGACCCCTGCTGCCCGGATGGACGATCAAGTAGATGACGATACAAAGAATGAACGCGTACATCAGCTCATAGCGTTATCTGAGAAGCTTGCTAAGCGATACGCCGATCAATTTGTGAATGAACTTCTTGAAGTGATTCCTGAAGAACATTCTTCTGAACAAGGTGAGTCTAATATGCTCGTAGGGTACACCGATAATTATCTCAAAGTGAAATTTGCCGGAACCCCTGATATGATTGGTAAAATTGTCCGTGTTAAGCTTACTAAATCAGGATACCCTGTTAATGAAGCGCAGTTTGTTCGCATTATGGATGATGCAACGAATGATTATATAACGGCTACGTCTTAAGCAAAATCCGGTGTTGGCCGGATTTTGTTGTATTAAATGGGACGGTTTCAATGCCTCAGGTGCATTACTTTGTATGACGTGCTATGATGATATTGATCATCATTTAACACATTATTAGAAAGGGCGTTGATTATGCAATTAGATCTTGCCAAATATATTGACCATACTGCCTTAAAGCCTGACACAACAAAGGAACAAATTGATGTACTTATACAAGAAGCTGCTCAATATGAATTTGCATCAGTTTGTGTGAATCCGTATTGGGTCAAAAGATGTTACGATCAGCTTAAAGAAACGTCTGTTAAAGTATGTACAGTGATCGGTTTCCCATTAGGTGCAAGTGCACCTGAGGTAAAGGCATTTGAAGTCAAGCAAGCGATTAAAGACGGTGCAACAGAAGTTGATATGGTTATTAATGTCGGTGCTTTAAAAGCACATGATGATGCAACCGTAAAGGACGATATCGCTAAAGTCGTAGAAGCTGCTAGACATCAAGCGATTGTCAAAGTTATTATTGAAACATCATTATTGAACGATGATGAAAAGATCAGAGCATGTGATTTAGCGAAAGCTGCTGGAGCGGATTTTGTTAAAACATCTACAGGCTTTTCTGGTGGTGGGGCAACGGTTGAAGACATCAAGCTTATGCGTGAAACCGTTGGGTCTGACATGGGTGTGAAGGCTTCAGGTGGTGTGCGTGATCAAGAAACTGCAAAAGCAATGATCGAAGCAGGCGCTACTCGAATTGGAGCCAGTGCCGGCATTGCAATTGTTCAAGGGCGTCAAGGAGATTCAACGTATTAGGCAGAATACTATTGACCGCTTTTGTCTGTTATATTATAATAACATGAGGCATATGAGTACATATGCTTGAAGAAATTGGCTGTTGCTTCGGAGGGAGGGAAATTAGCATGTCAAATACAACTCGCGTACGTAAAAACGAGTCTCTTGAAGATGCTCTTCGTCGCTTTAAGCGCACTGTGTCAAAAAGTGGTACACTATCTGAATATCGCAAGCGCGAATATTATGAAAAGCCCAGTGTTCGACGCAAGAAGAAATCAGAGGCCGCTAGAAAGCGTAAATTCTAAAGGGTGCTGACATATGACGTTGTTGAATGAATTAAATCAAGACATGAAACAAGCAATGAAGAACAAGGATAAAGAAACATTAAGCGTTATCCGCATGGTTAAAGCGTCATTGCAAAATGAAGCGATTAATACCGGTAAAGAATCCCTTTCACAAGAAGAGGAACTAACAATACTCTCAAGAGAATTGAAGCAACGAAAAGATTCCCTCCAAGAGTTTAAAAATGCTGGACGCGATGATTTGGTCAATAAACTTGATGCTGAGATACAGATCTTAACAAAATATATGCCTGAACAGCTTTCGTCAGAAGAGTTGGAACAGGTCGTTCAAGCAACCATTTCAGAGGTTGGTGCAACATCACCAAAGGATATGGGGAAAGTTATGAGTGCTATCATGCCTAAAGTAAAAGGCAAAGCTGACGGTTCTTTGATCAATAAAATTGTACAAAAGCACTTAAAAGGATAATGAGAAAAGTCTTTGCCACTAGTGGCAAAGGCTTTTTAATTGCTTTGACTTAGGCTAATCCTATGCCTTAAAAGATGCTACGAATTAATCGCTTATGGTATAATTGTTGAAACCATTTGCATCGTGAAACGTATAAATGACTGACGGAGGAGGTGAGGAACCGTGAATACAGTTAAACGTATGACAACGATGATGATTGCTCTGTTGGTAATTGGTAGTATCGGTATTAATCTAGGTGACTATATTTATGCAGATTCGACTGGTGAAGGCAAGCAAGTATATGTCATCCCTGTAGAAAATACGGTGGAGCAAGGGCTTGAAGCGTTTTTATCACGAGCAACAAAAGAAGCGAGAGAAGCTTCAGCTGATCATATTATTTTTGAAATTGATACACCAGGTGGACGTGTAGATGCGGCAGGTCAAATTGCCAACATGCTTCAGGATCTTGATATTCCGTCAACATCTTTCATTATTAACCGTGCTTTGTCTGCTGGGTCATATATTGCGCTTTATACAGATAACATTTATATGACACCCCAAGCGACAATGGGTGCAAGTGGAATTATCAACCAGGATGGAACGGCTGCTGATAAAAAAGCACAGTCTGCTTGGTTAGCAGCAATGGAAGGTGCAGCTGAAGCGAGTGGAAGAGATCCATTATATGCTCGTGCAATGGCTGATGCATCCATTGATTTGCCTGAATATGGTGCGAAAAAAGGGGAATTTTTAACCTTAACCCCTTCATCAGCAGTAGAGGTAGGTTATGCAGAAGGGATTGTTAACCACCGAACTGCGCTCTTAAATGAATTGGGCTTAAATGGTGCAACCGTTCATGAGGTAGAGGAAACAGTTGCTGAAGGTGTGGCAAGATTTCTGACCCATCCTGTCGTCATTCCGATCCTCCTTTCGGTAGCAAGTCTTGGTCTCGTCGTTGAATTGTATTCGCCAGGCTTTGGTGTTCCAGGTATTATGGGGCTCGTGTCGCTCGTTTTATTCTTTTATGGACATATTATTGCAGGACTGGCAGGTATGGAAGCGGTAATATTACTCATATTGGGTATCGCGCTCATCATTGCAGAATTTTTTGTCCCTGGTGGAATCGTCGGATTACTTGGTGTAGGTGCAATACTTGGCTCTTTATTCTTGGCGGGCTTTGATATAGGTCATATGGCGACAAGTATTGGCATCGCTTTTATCATCTCCGTCGTTGCATCTGTTATTTTATTTAAGACGATGGGCTTAAATAAAGGGTTGTTTCGGCATATTGTACTTCAGGATAGAACGACAACAGAGCTTGGGTATGTTTCCAGCGTCAGCCGCTTGGATCTTATTGGAATGGAAGGTATTACCCAAACCCCACTAAGGCCTGCTGGTACAGCGCTATTTGATGATGAACGCCTTGATGTCGTTTCTGAAGGGGGGTTTATCGAAAGTCATAAACGCGTAAAAATCGTTAAAACTGAAGGTGTGCGTATCGTCGTGCGTGCATTGGACTAATGGTGTATGATACATACTAAAGGAGGAGTTTAAATGGATTTTCAACAAGTGCTGACTTTAATTATTATTGCAGCCATTTTAATTGTATTAGCTGTCCTGTTTACCTTTATACCGGTGATGCTATGGATTAGCGCCCTTGCTGCAGGTGTAAAAGTTGGGATTTTCCAGTTGGTCGGGATGCGTTTACGTCGTGTTATCCCGTCCAGAGTCATTAATCCGCTCATTAAAGCGTATAAAGCTGGTTTAGATGTTAAGACGAACCAGCTCGAGAGTCATTATTTAGCAGGTGGTAACGTAGACCGTGTCGTAAATGCTTTAATTGCTGCGCACCGTGCTAATATTACACTTACGTTTGAACGTGCAGCTGCCATTGATCTTGCCGGTCGTGACGTACTAGAAGCTGTTCAAATGAGTGTTAACCCTAAAGTGATTGAAACACCGTTTATTGCGGGTATTGCGATGGATGGTATTGAAGTGAAAGCGAAAGCACGGATTACTGTCCGCGCCAATATTGACCGCCTCGTTGGGGGTGCCGGAGAAGAAACGGTTATCGCTCGTGTTGGTGAAGGTGTTGTTAGTACAATTGGTAGCTCGGAAACACATAAAAAGGTACTGGAAAACCCTGATTCCATCTCACATAATGTTTTAAGTAAAGGACTTGATGCAGGGACAGCCTTTGAAATTCTTTCGATTGATATTGCCGATGTGGACATCGGGAAAAACATCGGTGCGATGCTCCAGACAGATCAAGCTGAGGCTGACAAAAACATTGCTCAAGCTAAAGCTGAAGAGCGTCGTGCGATGGCTGTTGCTAAAGAACAAGAAATGCTTGCCCGTGTTGAAGAAATGCGTGCATATGTTGTTGAAGCGGAAGCTGAAGTTCCAAAAGCGTTGGCAGAAGCATTGCGTTCAGGCAACATAGGTGTCATGGATTATATGAATTACAAAAACATTGATGCCGATACAGATATGCGTGATTCAATTGGGAAATTGAGCAAGAATGACCATGATGAAGATGACCAACAGTAATTGGAATTGGGGGTCACACAATGAACGAATTAATTGAATTAGTGTCGGCAAATTTCTTTATTATCGTTGCGGTTATTATTGGTCTAATGGGTTTCTTAAAGGACAAAACCGACAAACAAGAAGAAAGAAAGCAACCGTCGAGGTCGCAAACACAGCGGACCCCATCTGGTCCGAATGTTGAAGCCCAGACGATGCCGACGCCCAAACCAGAAAGCAGACAAACTGAAGCTGAATTGTATAAGCAATCTCAAAGAGAAGCGTTAGCAAAGCGAATGAATGTTAACAGCTCTCCGGTTGAATATGTTGAGGATGTCATGCCAACTCGGCTTCAGTCGCGGATGAACGACAATCATGCTCAAGACAATGTTCAACAACGGGAGTTAAAGAAACAGTTAAAAAGTCATTTGACTGGAAAAGGAATCATTAATGGCATTGTAATGTCAGAGATTCTTGGACAGCCACGTGCACTTAAGCCGTATCGAAGTGTGACAAAACAACGCACAGAGCGTTTATAACACATTTAATTGCTTCACAGCCATTAACAGGTCATTAAAGCCTGTTAATGGCTTTTTTTGTTCTTAATGTCATCCCTATTTCATAAGAATATATTGGGAGAGGGGGGCTCATCTTTGAACAAATGGCAACAACGGATAAAACCCTGGCTCGTTAATCATCTGGCCCTTCCGTCAGATACGATGCTTGAATTACCAAGAATTACTGTTATCGGACATCTTCACGTTTATATTGAAAATCATAAAGGGCTTGTTGTGTACACAGAAAAGGAATTAACCTTAAAAACAAATCATGGTCATATTAAAATTCAAGGACATACATTCGTGATTAAGATGATGTTACCAGAAGAGATATTGCTGGAAGGGACGATTCAACACATCAGCTTGATTGAGTCATAAATTGTTAAGTGAAAGTAGGGGGACAGTATGCGGCAAATACAAGGAACATTCTTTACTGGATATGTAACGATATCAGTAGCAGGCGCATATCCAGAGCGCTTTTTTAATAAACTGGTGGCCCATGGTATATCTGTATGGAACATGAAAAAAGAAAGCGCAACAGTATGCTCTGGGAATATTAGGTTACGTGATATATCTAAAATGAGACAACTGAGAAGGAGAAGTCATTATAAAATCACGTTCACAGCCCAAAAAGGCTTTCCAGTACGTTTTCGTCGATTTAAATCAAATACGCCATTTGTATTAAGCTTATGTGTGAGCTTACTTTTAATCGTTGTATTATCGAACCTAGTGTGGAAGGTTGAAATTACAAATGTACCTAAAGAATTAGAAGAAAAAATATATGCACAACTCGATCATTACGGCGTTCATGAAGGTGCATGGGCGCTTTCCTTGGATGAGCCGAGTATTATACAGCGAAAGCTCATTGAAGATATTCCAGAACTATTATGGATTGGTGTGCATAAAAAAGGGACAACCTATTTCCTTGAAGGTGTGGAAAAGATCGTTGTAGAAGAAGAAGCGCCTCCAGGACCGCGTAACCTCGTCGCTCGAAAAAGTGGTGTTATTGAAAAGGTATATGTATCAAAAGGGCTTCCCAAAGTTCGTGTAAATGATTATGTCGAGAAAGGAGACATACTCGTTTCAGGAGAATTAGGTCCTGAAGAACGAGAAGATGATGAAAACGATGATACGGACAAGCCCAAAACACGCGTTGCCGCAGATGGAGAAATTATTGCCAAAACATGGTATGAGACGACCGTAACGATTCCTCTTGACTATATAAATGATCAATTAACAGGTGATAAAACAACACAATATAGCTTATCAATTGGGAGTCTTACATTGCCTATTTGGGGGTTTAAACAACCAGATTATGAAATGAGTTATGAAGAAGTTCATAATCACGATATATACGTCTTAAAATGGAAGCTCCCGATTGAATTTAATAAAACGGTTGTGAGCGAAACTGAACGTCAACAGGCAACAAGAACGAAGCAAGAGGCCATAAAAAAAGGGATCGCTCAGGCGCAAAAAGAACTCCAACTTAAAATTGGTCCACAAGCGGAGATTATTTCTAAGAAAATTTTGCATGAATCAACGGAGCATGGTAAAGTTAAACTAATCTTATATTTGACAGTAGAAGAAGATATATCAGAAATTGAACCTTTAACTCAAGGAGATTGATTATGTCGGAAAATCTGCATGCCATTGATTTGCGTTTAACTGGAGCAACTGAAGCACTCGCTCTGTTTGGTACAAACGATAAACATTTAAAACACCTTGAAGAAAAGCTTCATGTATCTATCGTGTCTCGAGGTGAACAGGTGAGGGTGTCTGGAGCAGAACAAGATGTTACCCATGTCCAGGATGTCCTTCTTAATTTACTTGTTTTAATTAGAAAAGGCTTAACCATCTCTGAGCGTGACGTCGTTTATGCAGTTGATTTGGCTAAGGCGGGAAAAATTGACCAGTTTGAAACGTTATTTGAAGATGAAATAACGAAAACGCACAAAGGTAAAGGCATCCGTGTTAAAACACTCGGGCAGAAAAATTACATTAAGTCTATTAAATCGAGTGACCTTGTGTTTGGGATAGGGCCAGCCGGTACTGGTAAAACATATTTAGCAGTCGTTATGGCTGTACATGCTCTGAAAAACGGATTTACAAAACGAATCATACTAACTCGGCCTGCTGTCGAAGCAGGAGAGAGCCTTGGTTTTCTTCCTGGTGATTTAAAGGAAAAGGTAGACCCTTACCTCCGACCATTGTATGATGCCCTCCATGATGTTTTAGGGACTGAGCACACAGCGCGGTTAATTGAACGAGAGGTTATTGAAATTGCCCCACTCGCGTATATGCGGGGGAGAACCCTAGATGATGCATTTGTAATTTTAGATGAGGCGCAAAATACGACACCTGAACAAATGAAGATGTTTCTCACACGACTAGGCTTTGGCTCTAAGATGATCATTACTGGTGATATTACGCAAGTCGATTTACCGAGAGGAACGACGTCTGGTTTGCGTGTTGCGAGTCGCTTATTAGCTTCGGTCCAAGGTGTTGAATTTGTCTATTTAGATCAAACAGATGTTGTAAGGCATCCATTAGTCCAAAGAATTATTGAAGCATATGAAAAAGAGAACACTTAAATCAACCGTAAGACCCCGTTAAGCGGGTCTTATTTTGCATATTAAATCGTCTCATAAATAGGGGGGTGGGTTATGGTGCCTATTAAAAAAATGTTAACCTGGCTAGGTCGCATGAAAGCGAGATGGTTTTCAATCATAATACCGGCTATTTTTCTTGGTGTGCTATTTTTTCTTGCTACGTTTAACAATGTGTATACCGAAACGTATGATATCGAACGATTTGCGATAGCGAAAGAAACCATTCGGTCACCTATTACGGTTGAAAACAAATCGGAAACAGAGCGAAAAATGCGGGAAACGATCGCTTCCGTCGAAGACCGATACACCATATCCACAGAAGTGACGAAAGAGCGCATTGCATACGTTGAAGAAATATTTGATGCCATTACAAAACTCGAGGATGAGCAGAATGAGAATCCTGAGGAATTGAATGAAGAAACAGACGTTATTCAATTGACGGCATTAGAAAAGGTTGAACGACTGAAGCAAATATTATCTGATGAAATTACGAAGTCTGTTAATGAGGGTGCATTTTTTCAGCTGGTTGAAGCGTCCCCAAAAGAGCGTCAAGAGGGTGAACGTGTCTTTAAAAGAATTTTGTCTGACACACTTGCTAACGGTGTGCGTGCTCAAAATATTAAAACAACGGCTAATGATGTGAAGCAACATCTGAATTATTCTAATTTATCGAGTGGTATGATTCAGGCGTTGTCAGAGATTAGTAATTTTGCAGTTACAGAAAACGCGTTTTATGATGTGGAAAAAACGATGCAGGCCGAAAAAGAAGCCGCAAGTAGTGTTGAGCCTGAGGTGATTAGAGCTGGTGAAATCATTGTTAGAGAAGGGCAACGTATTACAAATGAAACATATGAGGAACTTCAATTAGTAGGTCTTTTAAACAAGGATCGCAATGTGTTTCCTTTAATTGGACTTATTTTATTGCTTTTGCTCATCTTAACTGTCTTAATCTATGAAATGAATGGTCTTGATCAGAAGGACCGTTTAGACAGAGGTACAGTCATCACGGTATTACTCGTCAGTCTTATAACAATTGGTTTAATGAAAGTTGTAAGTCTGTTTACAACTGAAGTCAATCAATTATTTTATGTTGTACCGATCGCAACAGGCGTATTACTCGTCAAACAGCTTATTCAAGAGAGACTTGCCATCGTATTGGCGATTATGTATGCTGTTATTGGAAGTGTTATTTTTAACGCAGAAATCCCTGGCTCGCTCAACTTTGAAGCAGGTATTTACTTTTTGTTTTCACAGTTGGGTGCCATTATTTTCTTAATGAATGTGAAAGATCGCTTATCCATTATGAGAGCCGGAATTGGTATGGCGTTCATTAATGTCGTTACAATTATGCTATTCGTTTTTTTATCGTTTGAGAAGTATGCATGGAGTGATCTCATTTTTCAGAGCGGCTATGGAATTGCATCTGCATTTTTATCTGCTGTACTCACATTAGGCCTTATGCCGTTTTTTGAAACATCTCTCGGTATTCTGTCTGATATTAAGTTGCTATCATTATCTAACCCAAACCATCCGTTATTGAGAAAGATTTTAATGGAAGCACCTGGGACATATCATCATTCGGTAATGGTTGCGAATCTAAGTGAAGCAGCATGTGAGGCAATTGGAGCAAACGGCTTGTTGGCACGGGTAGGCGCTTATTATCACGATATTGGAAAAACGGTTAGACCGCATTTTTTTATCGAAAATCAAATTGGAATGGCGAACCCTCATGATCGTATGGATCCACGTGAAAGTGCAGATATTATTATAAGTCATCCATATGATGGTGCTGATATGTTAAAGCAGCATAAAATGCCTAAGGAAATCATTGCCATTGCAAATGAACATCATGGTACATCGTTGCTAAAATACTTTTATTATAAAGAAAAAGAAACAGCTGTCCATGTGGAAGAGTCGGCTTTTCGTTATCCAGGTCCGAAGCCTAAAACGAAGGAAGCGGCAATTGTCTGTATATGTGATTCAGTAGAAGCTGCAGTCAGGTCGATGAGTGAACCGACGGAAGAGAAGATCGAACAACTGGTATCGAGCATTATTGATGACCGGTTAATGGACGGTCAACTTGATGATTGTTCACTGACGATGAGGGATTTAAATACGATTGAACAAGCGATATGTGAAACATTAAAAGGGATATTCCATTCACGTATTCAATACCCTGTGGAGGAGGTCAAATAATATGCATATAGATTTTCATGACAATACAAAGTCCGTATCTGCTGACATCGTCGATACGATCCAACAGTTACTTCTGTTTGCCGCCAAAAAAGAAGGGATTGCAAGAGAGGCAGAGATATCTGTTAATTTTGTAGATGATAACGAAATTCAAGCACTTAATCGTAATTACAGACAGCTTGATAAGCCGACTGATGTTCTTTCATTTGCTTTACAAGACGTGGTTGATGAGGAGTTAGACATTATTGGTGAAGATAGTATACCGCTTGCGCTAGGTGATATCGTTATTTCTGTAGACACAGCAAGTCGGCAAGCAGATGAATATGGGCATTCTGATGAGCGGGAATTCTGTTTCTTAGCGCTTCATGGCTTTTTACATTTATTGGGCTATGATCATATGAATACTGAAGATGAAACCATTATGACTGAAAAGCAAAATGAATTGCTGGAGTCTTTTGGCATTGGCCGGTAAAGAGCAAAAGACAGGAATTGGTCTGTCTTTTGCATTGAACGGAATTGCCTACGTTATTAAACAAGAACAGAATATGCGCATTCATATGGTTGCTGCTATTTTAGCGATTATATGTGGCGTCGTTTTACAAATTAGTAAGGTCGAATGGGTGCTCATCACCGTTGTGATTGCATTGGTGATGGTGACTGAAGTGATTAACTCCTGTATTGAGTTAATGATGGATTACATAAAGCCTGACTATCATGTGCTAACGAAGCACATTAAAGATATGGCTGCCGGTGCGGTTCTTTTGGCGGCAATTGCTGCAGCGATAACGGGATTTATTATTTTTTTACCTAAACTTCTCGATATACTGACTTAAAAATGGCTCCGTATGGCTATAACGTTACGGATACTAAATTTTAAATTAAGCTCGGAGGATACAACATGACACAGGATCACAAATCGGGTTTTATCTCAATAATTGGGAGACCGAACGTTGGAAAGTCGACTTTCCTTAATCACGTAATCGGTCAAAAAGTAGCAATTATGAGTGATAAACCGCAGACAACACGAAATAAAATACAGGGTGTCGTGACACAGACGGATGCCCAATTTGTTTTTATTGATACGCCAGGTATCCATAAGCCGAAACACCAACTAGGTGATTTCATGGTTAAAACTGCGCAAAGCACGTTAAATGAAGTGGATGCTGTTTTATTTATGATCAATGCAGCCGAAGGATACGGTAAAGGTGATCAATTTATTATCGACAGACTACAAAATGTTAATAATAGTCCTGTTTTTCTTATCATCAATAAAATAGATCTTGTGACACCTGAGCAATTATTTTCTTTAATCGAACAATATAAAGACAAATATGATTTTGCTGAGGTTGTTCCGATCTCTGCAAAAGAAGATAATAATGTAAATCATTTGCTTGAAGTGCTAAAAGCGTATTTACCGTCGGGTCCTCAATATTACCCAGTGGATCAAGTAACGGATCACCCAGAGCGGTTTATTATGAGTGAAATGATACGAGAAAAAGTTCTTGAACTCACTCAAGAAGAAATTCCTCACTCAATTGCAGTTGTTATTGAGACGATAGAAAAAAAGCATTCTGACCTTGTTCATATTCATGCCGTTATTTTAACGGAAAGAAAATCTCAAAAGGGGATTTTGATTGGTAAACAGGGAAGCATGCTGAAAAATATTGGCAAAAAAGCACGTGCCGATATTGAAACACTTCTCGGTACAAAGGTTTATTTAGAGTTATGGGTAAAGGTTCAAAAGGATTGGCGAAACAAACAAAGTCAGCTTCGTTCTCTTGGGTATGATAATGACACGTATTAGATCTGGTAAATTTTTATACTCATGGTTTGTCTGTGTGGGGTCATTCTAAACGTACACACATGTTCAAACACACAAAGAAAGGTGGGGTTTCTTGTGATTGATTTGACTTGGAAGTTATTTAGTCAGACAGGAAACATTGAAACCTATTTACTCATGAAAGAACTAGAGAATACGACCGATACACCTAATACGGACATTGATACCGAATCTCGTCATACACCTTTATCTGATTAACGGTCTTTATTAATAGTGAGAATAGGTGAGCTGTGTGCTTGAAAAAATAAAGGGGATCGTCTTACGAACACAAGATTATGGAGAAACGCATAAAATTGTAACAATTATGAGTCCACAAGTAGGGAAATTCTCTGCAATTGCCAGAGGTGCAAATAAACCGAGGAGTAAAATGGCTGCTTTAACGCAGCCTTTCATATATGTTGATTGTTTAATGTATATTAACAGGAATGGTTTAAGTACACTCCAACAAGGAGAAATCATTCATTCATATCGCGGTATTCGCGAAGATATTATTAAAACAGCTTATTCAGCCTATATTGTTGAATTAACGGATAAACTATTAGATCGTTTTCAGCCAGATCCATTTATGTTCAAACAGTTATATTTGACGTTGAAACGAATTGATGAAGAGGCAGAATCAGCCATTCCAATAATCATGTATGAATTAAAAATGTTTGCCAAAGGTGGGTTTTCCCCAATACTTAACCATTGTGTCCTGTGCGGACGCTCACAATTTCCATATGCATTTTCTGTTGCTGAAGGCGGATATTTATGTTTGCAGTGCCGTCAGCACGATCAGCATGCGGTAACATTACCAGATACTTTAGCTAAATGGCTAGTCGTTTTTGCGGAAACAGACATAGAACGGATTGGCTCAATATCCGTTAAGGCAGAAAATATTAAGCTGCTACGAACAATTCTAGATGGCTATTATGATCAATATGGTGGTTACAATTTAAAGTCTAAACGGTTCTTGCAGCAACTAAACCGTCTCGAATAATTGATTGACAAACATGTGTGGGTGCATTATGATTTGAATAACAATGAATATGATCTTTTTGCTTTGAAGGAGAATAGTACCTAATGCAAGGATAACAGCGATTTCGGAACAGTGGAAGCCGAAAAAAGTCATTAGGGAATGGCACTCTGGAGCATCCTAATAAAGTGGTCCATTTTGGGCAAGTAGGGTGGAACCGCGGGTGAAATCCCGTCCCTATGTCAGATATATGACATAGGGGCGGGGTTTTTTAACTGTTTTATGAACAAACACACTTGAGGAGGCATGAATTAATATGAACATTCAAAGTATGATTTTAGCACTACAAACGTATTGGTCAAAACAGAATTGTATCTTAATGCAATCTTATGATGTAGAAAAAGGGGCAGGTACGATGTCTCCGATGACATTGCTGCGCAGTCTAGGCCCAGAACCGTGGAATGTCGCTTATGTTGAGCCGTCTCGACGGCCAGATGACGGAAGATATGGGCAAAATCCGAATCGTCTCTATCAACATCATCAATTCCAAGTCGTTATGAAGCCGTCACCAGATAACATTCAAGAATTGTATTTAGATTCTCTCAAAGCACTTGGTATTGATCCGTTAGAACATGATATCCGTTTTGTCGAGGATAACTGGGAAAACCCTACGCTCGGTGCCGCAGGGCTTGGATGGGAAGTATGGCTTGATGGTATGGAAATTACACAGTTCACCTATTTTCAGCAAATCGGTGGCCTCGAAGCTAACCCTGTATCCGTCGAGTTGACTTACGGTATTGAACGTCTCGCATCTTATATACAAGATAAGGAAAATGTATTTGATCTTGAATGGACCGACGGCGTGACTGTTAAAGATATCTTCCTACAGCCGGAATATGAACATTCAGTGTACACATTTGAAGAATCAGATGCAGATATGTTGTTTCAATTATTTTTAATGTATGAAAAAGAAGCTGGACGCATTATGGAAAAGGGACTTGTTTTTCCAGCTTATGATTATGTGTTAAAGTGCTCACACACGTTTAATTTATTAGATGCTCGCGGCGTCATTTCCGTAACAGAACGGACTGGCTACATATCACGTATTAGACAATTGGCACGTCGTATCGCGAAAGCGTATGTTGCAGAACGCGAACGTTTAGGATTTCCAATGCTGTCAAAGGAGGTACAATAATGGCCAAGGATGCGTTATTTGAAATTGGACTTGAAGAATTACCAGCACGATTTATCGATCAAGCTGAGTCGCAGCTGCGTCAACAAACAGAACAATTTTTGAAGACACAGCGTTTGTCTTATACATCATTACAATCTTTTTCAACGCCCCGTCGTTTGGCAGTGTTGATTCAAGGATTAGCTGAGACACAAACGACAATCGAAGAAGAAGTGAAAGGACCAGCTGCAGCAATTGCGCGTGATGACGCAGGTAATTGGACAAAAGCAGCAATTGGTTTTACAAAAGGGCAAGGTGTGACGGTTGACGATATCTACGAAAAAGAGATAAAAGGTACGGCATATATTCATGTGAAAAAGAAAATTGAAGGAAAGCCGACGCTTGATCTTTTACCACAATTTGAAACGATCATTACAGCAATTCAATTTAATAAAAATATGCGCTGGGGAGAAGAAACATTACGCTACGCCCGGCCGATACGCTGGCTCGTTGGGATGTATGGTACAGACGTGATACCTTTTAACATTACCGGGGTACATTCAAGCAATGTCACGTATGGTCATCGCTTCTTAGGTGGAAAAATCATACTCAATGAAGCAAATGACTATGTTGATGTTCTGAAAGCACAATACGTCATTGTGGATTCAAGTGACCGTGAAGAGATGATTATGACACAAATTAAAGAGGTAGCGACTGAAAAAGGTATTCACGTTCCAGTTGATCACGATTTACTTGAAGAAGTTCGTAATCTTGTTGAATTCCCAACCATTTTTGTAGGTGCGTTTGATAACAACTTCCTTGAGCTTCCGGCAGATATATTAATCACTTCAATGAAAGAGCATCAACGATATTTTCCCGTGAAAGATCAAGATGGAAAGCTGTTACCATTATTTATTGGTGTCCGCAATGGGGATCATCATGCTCTAGAAACCGTCATTAGAGGTAATGAAAAAGTGCTTCGTGCGCGGTTATCAGATGCACAATTTTTCTATGAAGAAGATCAGAAAACCCCATTAGATATTCATTTGGAAAAGTTGGACCGAGTTATTTTCCAGGAAAAGCTGGGTACACTTGCAGATAAAGTGGTACGCGTTCGTCACATAGCTGGTAAGATTGCTGATAAAATTGATTTGACTTCAGAGGTACAAGCACATGTAGAACGTGCTGCGCATTTATGTAAATTTGATTTAATGACGCAGATGGTCAACGAATTTACTGAGCTTCAAGGGGTTATGGGAGAAGACTATGCCCTTAAGTATGGTGAGCATCCAGGTGTCGCTGCTGCTATTCGTGAGCATTATTTACCTAAACATGCGAGTGGTGCGTTACCTGAAACAGTTGAAGGATCGGTGTTAAGCATCGCTGATAAGCTTGATACCATCACAGGCTGCTTAGCAGTTGGTTTAAAGCCTAGTGCTTCTCAAGATCCATATGGTCTTAGACGCCAAGCGACAGGAATTTTACGTATTCTTGAGGAGAAAGGCTGGTCTGTTGAGCTTGAAGATTTACTCGATATTGCCATTAAGCTCTATGCTTCACTTGATTTGGTTCAAATGAGTGAACAACATATAAAAGAAGAGGTTATAGCATTTTTCCATACACGTGCCTCTTATTTATTAAGAGATCATCAAATTGAACAAGATGTTGTTCATGCTATTATTCATCACAAAATTGGTCGTTATCCATATGCGGTAGAGAGAGCACACTTATTATCCGTGAAACGGCATGAGGCATCATTTAAGCCAACACAGGAAGCGCTCGTCCGTGTACTAAACATCTCTAAAAAAGCTGAAACATCACATATAGATCCAGATCTTTTTCAAACAGATTCTGAACGCGCACTTTATGAGGCATTCACAAGAATAAGTCCATTAGTTCAATCAGCACAAGAAGAGGCAAACGCCGCAGATGCACTTCATCATTTAGAAAAATTGACTGAACCCATTCATCACTTTTTTGAACAAAATATGGTCATGGCTGATGATGCTCGCGTTCGTAAAAATCGCTTGGCGTTGTTACATGCCATTGCAAATGTTATATCAAATTATGCGGATTTATCATTGGTGGAATGGAAGCAACAATTTTAAATTGGATTCGAATAGAACCTTTATGAAGGCTGGGACTATGAAATCCAACTCCCGCTATGTCATAATTGCATGTAGGTGATGAAAAGTGGAATTATCAAAGAGGCAAGAGCAAATTATAGAAATTGTAAAATCAAACGGACCAATTACAGGGGAGCATATTGCCAGTCAGCTTAATCTAACACGGGCGACGCTCCGCCCTGATCTGGCCATTTTAACGATGGCCGGATTTCTTGATGCAAGACCTCGTGTAGGTTATTACTATACAGGCAAAACAGGGAACGAGTTGTTAACGGAAAATATTAGGCGGCTCAAGGTGCAAGATTACCAATCTGTTCCGATCGTTATTAAAGAGCATACATCTGTCTATGATGCGATCTCAACAATGTTTCTTGAAGATGTTGGCACATTGTTTGTCGTAAACGACGAGGCATGCTTAATTGGTGTTTTATCGCGTAAGGATTTATTAAGAGCGAGCATGGGGCAACAAGATTTAACAGTTGTACCCGTTCATATCATAATGACACGTATGCCAAACATAACGGTGTGTCGTCGTGATGATATGGTTATCGATGCAGCTCGAAAAATGATCGATAAACAAATTGACGGGTTACCCGTCGTTAAAGCCGTTGAAGGTGGCCTTGAAGTTGTTGGTCGTATCACGAAAACAACGATCACAAACGTATTTGTAGAGTTGGTTACAGGTGATCATGTTTAAAGAAGGGAGCTTATTGCATGAGTGCAAAACCACTTGTTTATGTGTTATCTGATTCTGTTGGGGAAACAGCTGAACTCGTTATAAAAGCAGGACTTAGCCAGTTTAATGGTGATTACAATATTCATCGCGTCCCATATGTCGATGACAAAAAAACGATTGATGATACATTACAGCTCGTTAAAGAAACAAATGGAATGATTGGCTTTACGCTCGTAGACCCTGTTCTTCGTGAGTATACGAACGAACAGGCTGCTCAGCTAAAAATTGAAGCTGTTGATATTATGGGGCCGATGATGGCAGCAATGCAACGTTTTTATAAAATTGATCCTCGCCTTGAACCAGGACTCGTTCATAAATTAGATGAGGATTATTTCAAACGCGTTGAGGCAATTGAATTTGCTGTCAAATATGATGATGGTCGTGACCCTAGAGGCATATCGCGTGCTGATATTGTGTTAATTGGTGTTTCACGCACATCTAAGACACCACTTTCACAATATTTAGCGCTCAAGCGTCTCAAAGTCGCAAACGTTCCAATTGTCCCAGAAGTAGAGCCACCAGAAGAACTATTTCTGGTTGACCCTTCAAAATGTATCGGGTTAAAAATTGGACCTGAAAAGTTAAATGATATTAGGAAAGAAAGACTAAAAGCACTTGGTCTAGGAGATCAAGCATCATATGCAAATATGCAGCGCATTCAACAAGAACTTGACTATTTTAACGCGGTCATCGAAAAAATAGGCTGTCAAGTCATTGATGTCTCAAATAAAGCAGTTGAAGAAACAGCGAACATCATTATGCATATGGCATCAAACTAATATATGTAGAAAACATTCTATTACAGAATGTTTTCTTTTAATTATCTGGTCATTTGGATATAATTAATGTATAATATTAATTTTAATAGTCTAGGTTCCTCTATTGTGGAGGTAATCAGGTAATTCTAAAAAATAAAATATAAAAAATTGGGAAGGGATTTATGCCTTACATGTAGAACTATATATATAAGAGCAATGGGTCTGTCGGTTTCGTGTCTGATACGCGATAAAAACGCCATAACTCATACCAATTTTTTATAAATGTTGTGATACATCGATCCTTCTAGGAACAGCATCATTCGATAGAAGGAATTTTTTACGCCTTTCAAAAAAAATTTGTCGAAAAATGAAGGGTTTTTCATTTTAATATCGAATAATAGATAAGCATGGTGGTTTTATGTCAAATCGCATACCTGAAGAATTCATTGAAGAGGTACGAAATACTAGTGATATCGTCGATGTTATTGGAGAGTACGTACAACTTAAAAAACAAGGAAAGAATTATTTTGGGCTATGTCCGTTTCATGGAGAAAAAACACCGTCATTTTCCGTGACACAAGACAAACAGATTTTTCATTGCTTTGGGTGTGGTCAGGGCGGGAATGTCTTTACATTTTTAATGGAATTAGAAGGTTTTTCATTTCATGAGGCATTGAGGCACCTTGCTCAACGAAGTGGCCTTACCATTCCAGATAACGTATCAGGCCAGCAAGCAACTTATTCACAGAGCGATCATGATATACTAGCTGCTCATGAATGGCTTACAAAGCTTTATCATCATCTTCTCATGTATTCGAAAGATGGCCGAGAAGGATTTGAGTACTTTAAAGAAAGAGGGATCAAAGAGGAAACAATTGATTTATTTCAATTAGGCTATGCTCCTAATATGAATGAGTTCACGTTAGAGTTCCTTGAAAAAAAAGGTTTCCATCAACAAGAATTGATTAAAGCAGGTCTGATTTCTCGTCATGAAGATGGTCGTGTAACGGATAGATTTCGTGGGCGTGTGATGATTCCTATTCGCAATCACCTTGGTAAAACGATCGCATTCGGCGGTCGAGCCATTGGAAGTCAAGAACCGAAATACTTAAATAGCCCTGAGAGTGAATTGTTTCAAAAAGGTAAAATGTTGTTTAACTTTGATTTGGCTAAGCGTGATATACGTAAGCACAATCAAGTTGTTTTGTTTGAAGGGTATATGGATGTTCTGTCTAGTTACCAGGCAAATGTTCGAAATGTCCTCGCAACACTTGGTACATCTCTTACTGAGCATCAAGCGCATTTATTAAAACGCTATACCGATACGGTGATACTTTGTTATGATCGCGACTTAGCAGGCCTTGAAGGCACATATAAAGCCGCTAACTTATTACGTGAGGCTGGCTGTCAGGTGAAGGTTGCTAAAATGCCAGATCACATGGATCCAGATGACTATATTAGGGCATATGGTGGAGAAGCGTTTAAAACACATGTTGTCGATGCAAGTGAAACATTCACGCAATTTTATATGCAATATGCAAAGAAAGATTATAATTTAAACATTCAAGGTGACCGTATTCAATATATTGAACATATGGTCGATCATTTATCTAAGATTGAAAGTCGCGTAGAACGGGAATATCATTTAAAAGAATTAAGCCAAAATTATCACGTGTCAATGGACACACTTTTAGAAGAAATTCAAGTAAAACGCGAACAGACGCGAAAACATAAGGATAAGAGAGAAAAGAACCGATATACTAATAGGGCAGCATCAATTCAGAAAGAAAAAAAGTTACTACCAGCATTTCATAATGCTGAAAGACACTTGATTGCGCATATGTTAAATGACGCATCGATAGCCTCCAAGGTCCAAGACGAAATTGGGGCGGCATTTAATATCGATGTGCATAAAGTACTTGTGACGCATTTATATGCATATTATGAGGAAGGTAATCCGGCAGATGCTGGTTTATTTATTGAACATATTCAAGATAAAGATATAAGGCAATACGTTGCTGAAATTGCAATGATGCCTGTTTTCAATCAAATGAGCTCTAAGGAAATTCAAGATTATATTATGACAATTCGCTCTAAAACATATGAATTTGAAGAGATTGCATCTCTGAGACAAGAGCAACGAATTGCAGAACAACAAAATGATCCCGTACGAGCCGCACAAATTGCAATGCAGATTATACAACTGCAGAAACAACATTAGCCATTTTTACAGTCTGGAAGGAGGGGGCCTCATGGCAGATCAAAAACCTTCACAAATGAAGGGAAACGAAAATGAGACCACTTTAGAACAAGCAAAAGAACAATTAATAGAATTAGGGAAAAAGCGCGGTGTCCTCGCATATGAAGAAGTTGCTGATCGCTTATCAAGTTTCGAAATGGAATCAGAACATATGGATGAGTTCTATGAGCAATTAACAGAACAAGGTGTTGAGGTCATAGGGGAATCTGATGAAGACCCTAATATGCAACAAATTGCTAAGGAAGAAGAATTTAACCTCAATGCATTAAGTGTACCATTAGGAATTAAAATTAATGATCCTGTTCGTATGTACTTAAAGGAAATAGGTCGTGTTGACTTATTATCTGCGGCTGAAGAAATTGAGCTCGCCAAACGGATCGAAAAAGGTGAAGAAGAAGCAAAGCGTCGACTTGCCGAAGCGAATCTTAGACTCGTTGTTAGTATTGCTAAACGTTATGTCGGTCGTGGTATGCTATTCCTTGACTTAATACAAGAGGGTAACATGGGGTTAATTAAAGCCGTTGAAAAGTTTGATTATCGCAAAGGCTATAAATTTAGTACGTATGCCACATGGTGGATTAGACAAGCAATTACACGTGCAATTGCGGATCAGGCGAGAACGATACGGATACCTGTTCATATGGTAGAGACCATTAATAAATTGATTCGCGTCCAGCGGCAGCTGTTGCAGGAGCTTGGGCGAGAGCCAACACCTGAAGAGATTGGCGAGGAAATGGAGCTAACTCCAGACAAGGTACGGGATATTTTAAAGATTGCTCAGGAACCTGTATCTCTTGAAACACCAATCGGGGAAGAAGATGACTCTCATCTGGGAGATTTTATTGAAGACCAAGAAGCTGTATCACCTTCTGATCACGCCGCTTATGAGCTGTTAAAAGAACAGCTAGAGGATGTGCTCGATACACTAACGGATCGAGAAGAAAATGTACTTCGTTTGCGTTTTGGTTTAGATGATGGTCGGACACGCACACTTGAAGAAGTTGGACGTGTGTTTGGTGTCACCCGTGAACGCATTAGACAAATCGAAGCAAAAGCATTACGCAAGCTTAGACACCCAAGTCGCAGTAAACGATTGAAAGACTTTTTAGAATAAAGTTATCTGACAGGGATATACAGCAGGATAGGTTCATTGTTGGCATTAAGACGCGACTATGCCTATCCTTTCCTTATCCTAATTTAAATACAAGCTTAATGCAAATAAGGGGTAAAAGATTCGGATTCTGGATGACAGTTTGAAGCAAGTAAGGACATAAAACTGTTATTGCTTTAAACTCTGAATCATTTCGAGTAAAATGTAGTAGTAATATAAAAAAAGAATGAATGGGGATTACATAAGGAGGAAGCAAAGATGAAGAGAAATGCAGTCATCCCTTATGCAATTATTGCTACTGTTGGGATACTCATGATTATCGTCATGTCCACAGCAGGCGTGTTCCAGCGTGGAAATGACCAACAGGCAGCAGAAGGTGGGGAAGAAGTTTCTGATCCAGAAGCTATTTTCGAAGGCAACTGTATGAGTTGTCATGGTGCTGATTTATCAGGGGTTGGAAATGCACCAGGCTTAACCAATGTTGGGGCTGAGCTTTCTAAAGAAGAGATTCAAAATATTATTATACAGGGCACAGATGGCGGTATGCCTGGTGGTCTCGTTAATAATGAGCAAGCACAAGTATTAGCCGAATGGCTTTCCGAGAAGAAGGAATAATTAAAAATTATATCATGTGGGGGAAGCTTTCTTGCATCTTGCAGAAAGCTTTTCTTATATATGAGCTTTAAAGGAGTACACCATGAAGCAATCTGTAAATATATCACAAAGACTCGAACGCATTGCAAAATGGTTACCAGCGGGTGCGCATTTTGTCGATGTTGGATCAGATCACGCTTATTTACCTTGTTATGTATGTCAGCACGATCCAACCGCACGAGCAGTAGCTGGTGAACTGAATGAAGGCCCATTTGAAGCAGCACAGCGGACCGTTAAACGTTTTAACTTAGAAAACGTTATTGAAGTAAGACGTGGAAATGGATTTGATGTTGTTAATCAAAACGATGTTAAAGAAGCTGTAATTGCTGGTATGGGGGGCGGACTCATTGCCTCGATTTTAGAACGTGGTCAGGATAAACTGCAAGGGTTAAGCCGCGTCATCGCCCAACCTAATGTAGGCGCACACTTAGTAAGACGTACACTTATGATACACGGTTTTGAAATTGTTCATGAAGATATCATTGAGGAGCAAGGACATATCTATGAGATGATTGTTGCTGATCGGACCGGTCGTCAATCTACCCTAGATGAGAAGTCTATGTTATTTGGCCCGATACTCTCTAAAACAAAACCGGCGGCTTTTCGAAAAAAGTGGGCATACGAGCAATCAAAACTCGAAATGATTATTGAACAAATGCAACAGGCAAGTGAAACCGATATGGATAAAATCGAACAGTTTAAACAACGCGTAGCTTGGATTGAGGAGGTACTGCAAGATGACTGAGAAGATTGTTAATCAAGACGTCATTAAGATTCTTGAGCAGTGGGCACCGAAACGCTTGGCGTACGATTGGGATAATGTCGGCTTACAGTTAGGTTCAATTAACGGTGTGGTCAAAAACATACTCGTAACATTAGACGTTACACACGCTGTCGTCGATGAAGCAATTCGCAAACAGGTTGATTTGATTATTGCTCATCATCCGCTTTTTTTTCGTCCAGTTCAACAAATTGATACCGATTCTGTTAAAGGACGCTTGCTGCAAAAATTATTAGTTCACAACATAACTGTTTATGCAGCACACACCAATTTGGATATTACAACAGGTGGCGTCAATGATCTGTTGTGTGAGAAATTAGCAATCAACCAAGTGTCTATTCTGGACGAAATCGATACAGAAGTTCTGCATAAAGTAGTCGTTTATGTTCCGAACACACATGCAGACAATGTTCGGAATGCAATGGGTAGCGCTGGCGGAGGCTATATCGGACAATATAGTCATTGCACCTTTAATACACAAGGAACAGGCACATTTCTACCAACAGAACAAGCCAATCCTTATATTGGCCATATTAATGAATTAACATATGTTGAAGAAACAAAAATCGAAACTATTGTTCCTGAAACAAAGCTTCAAAACATACTTCAGGCAATGATTCAAGCGCACCCTTACGAGGAAGTCGCCTATGATGTGTATAAGTTAGACAATAAAGGGGAGCCTTTTGGCATCGGTCGTATTGGGCGATTAACAGAATCAATGCCATTAGCGACGCTTGCGGAACATGTGAAAGACACGCTTAATGTTCCGATGCTACGTGTTGTAGGTGATGTGACAAAGCCGGTTCAAACTGTTGCTGTTTTGGGAGGGAGCGGTGAAAAGTATATTCAAGCTGCCATGAATCGTGGTGCTGATGTACTCATTACAGGGGATTTGACATTTCATGTAGCTCAAGATGCTCAAGAAGCTGGATTGGCACTTATAGATCCAGGTCACCACGTCGAAAAAGTGATGAAAGATGCGACGAAACTGTATTTAGACGAGCGGTTAAATACTGATGCTGTAACGGTATATGTATCAGACGTAGATACCGAACCTTTTCAGTTTGTATAATTAATTATGATAGTTTTTATAAAAGGAGTACACCACTATGACAGAAACGTTTGAACAGTTCAATATAGATCCACAGTTACTGAATGTCATCAATCAATTGAAATTCACCCATCCAACACCCATTCAACAGCGCGTGATTCCAGCTGTCATGAAGCATCAAAGTGTTATTGGACAATCACATACAGGTTCGGGAAAGACCCATGCGTTTTTACTACCTTTATTTCATATGTTAGAGGAAAGCAAAACAGGTGTTCAGTATGTTATTACCGCGCCTACACGTGAACTTGCTACGCAAATCCATGATCAAGTAAAGTTGATCATACAGTTAGCCCAAAAAGAATCAGAATGGACATCACGTTTGCTTGTCGGCGGAACTGATAAGCAAAAGATGATTGATAAGCTTAAAAATATCCCGCAAATTATCGTCGGAACACCGGGACGTATTCTCGATCTGGTTGAGGAGAATGTGTTGTCAATATACTCTGCTCAAGCATTTGTTATTGATGAAGCTGATCTGATGGCTGAGTTGGGGCTTATGAACGAAGTGGACAAATTACTGACACGAGCTGATCCAAACATTCAACTTCTTGTATTTTCAGCAACGATTCCAAACCAGCTGGAACATTTCTTTAAAAAATATTTAAAGCATCCTGTTCATGTCAAGCTTGATGATTATATCGCACCTACAAAAATGGAGCATCGCTTAATTGCTAAAAGGCATAGGAAAGAAGCGGATGTCATTTTTGACATCTCTAAAGCGATACATCCTTATTTAGCCATTATTTTTACGAATGGAAAGGATGAGGCAGATCAGCTTGCAGCTCAGCTTGTTGAATATGGCCTTAATGTAGGCGTTATTCACGGGGGACTTGCACCAAGAGCCCGCAAGCGACGTTTAAAGGAAATTCAGCAACTACAATATCAATATGTGGTTGCAACAGATCTTGCTGCTAGGGGCATTGATATTAAAGGTGTTAGTCATATTATTAACGCGCAATTGCCGAAAGAGGACAGTTTTTATTTACACAGAGTTGGAAGAACGGCTCGGGCTGGATTAGAAGGCACAGCGGTCAGTTTGTATAGTGAAGAAGATATTAAATTAATTGAAAAGCTCGAGCAAAAGGGCCTAACCTTTGAGTTCTCAGACGTAATAGATGGGCAATGGATTGAAGCGAAGCCTTGGAACCTAAGATCAAAACGCAAGCCATCAGAGCGAAACGTTGATCGTGAGGCATGGAAGCGTGTGAAAAAGACGAAAAAAGTTAAGCCTGGCTATAAGAAAAAAATGAAACAACAACAAGAACGCATTAAAAAAAATCTTGTTAAGAAAAATAAATTTAAGTAAGGTAAATCGGTCGCTTATTGGCCGGGGAGAGGGGACATAAATATGAAACTCGGATCTCACGTATCAATGAGTGGTAAAAAAATGCTACTCGCATCAAGTGAGGAAGCCGTATCATATAATGGTAATGTATTTATGATATATACGGGTGCTCCGCAAAATACGAGAAGAAAACCAATTGAAGAATTAAATATTGAAAATGGTCAAGCTCATATGAGGGAAAATGGTATTGAGGAAATTGTCGTCCACGCACCATATATCATTAATATCGGCAATTCAACAAAGCCAGCAACCTTCGAACTCGGAGTTGATTTTCTAAGGAACGAAATTGAACGTACAGCAGCGCTTGGTGCTAAACAAATCGTTCTTCATCCTGGGGCACATGTTGGTGGCGGTGTTGAAAAAGGGATCGCCAAAATTATTGAAGGATTAAACGAAGTTCTAGATCAAAATAGCGGAGTCCAAATTGCTTTAGAGACGATGGCTGGTAAAGGTACAGAAATCGGCCGGTCTTTTGATGAATTGGCACACATTATTGACGGTGTGACTTATAATGACCGGCTTTCAATTTGTCTTGATACGTGTCATATTCATGATGCAGGCTATGCGGTTAAAGATGATTTTGATGGTGTCCTAAATGAATTTGACAAAATAATTGGGATCGATCGTTTAAAGGTTATTCATGTTAATGACAGTAAAAATGAACAAGGTGCTCAAAAAGATCGACATGAAAATATTGGATGTGGCTTTATCGGCTTTGATGCACTTCATAAGGTCGTCACCCATCCACAGCTTGCGGATTTACCAAAAGTTTTAGAAACACCTTATGTTGGGACAGATAAAAAGAATAAAAAACCGCCCTATAAATTCGAAATTAGCATGCTCAAGGACGGTACGTTTATTCCAGATCTCAAGGATAAAATAATGACCCAGTGATAACACGGTATATTTGCCGCTGTTAACATATTTATGCAAAATCAGAGGCATTCAAACATACATGGCATTATGAAAACATATGGTCAACGCCATATGTTTTTATAATGGTTTTGAAAAGGGTTTCTGCTTTTTGGGCAGTTTGTGCATCGGTAATCGCTGCTAGATCTTTAAATAACTTTTTACGTTGTTTGGAATTAAAAGGATCAATTGTTTGCGTGCGTAAATATGATACAATTTGCTTGGCTTCATCAGGCGAAATATTAAATCCGTATTCTCGACTGTAAGCTAGCAGGTCACTAACAGTAAGCGACTTAATTTTTTTCATAATCAACGTTTTTAAAAAATCGTTCATGATAATCCCCCATAAATTTGATGATGTCGGTTAATATTAAACCGGCTTAATGATGAATCTTTTCATTGTATCCAACGTCAAGATGTCAGCTTACTATTTGTAAAAGAAAGACTCGCTTATTATTATATGTTGTGTTTACCAAACGTTGACAGTTGATGGTTAATTTGTCGCCACATGAATAAGGTGATACTCCATAAACTAAGGGTGCACGACAATGAAAGGAAGGAGTTTTTCTCTTGGTTCATGAACGAAATAGCCGTTCTTTTGAGGATAAAGCATCAGAAACTAGAACCTATGATGATTTAACTTCTGATATACAAGGTCCACCATCTGCCCCGCTAGAAGCAAATAGTTCTCGTCAAGAAGAAATAGCCAGTGAACTTTCGACACATGCTTTTCAGGGGGAGAGAGAAACGCATCGCGATAGTGAAGAGGAGCAGACCAAAGCAAGTAGTGCAGTTGGGTGGCTTGCCTTGACGTTAGCAGTCCTATCATACTTTATGATGCCCATAATATTAGGGACTGGTGGCATCATATTGGGTTTTGTTGCTCGTACGCGGCATACAGATACGTTAGGCAACACAGCGATTATAACTGGCGCTGCTTCAATTATTATTACGTTGTTTATTCTTCCATTTGTATAGATTTAACATTGACTGACACATGTCAGTCTTTTTTTGTAACGATAATGAAGCTGGAAGTTAATTGGTATGATATGATGAAATGTGTCGGGAACATTACTTTATATTGGTTGGGAAATAGTAAACGTTACCTACTTTAAGGTGATATGGATCTGCTTTCGGATTCAGCTTGCGAAAGTCTTCTATTATTGTATCAATTTCAATTTTATTGCTATCTGAATGGATCTGTTCCATAATCGATAATACCGTATCGCCTGGGCGAATTTTGACTTTAACAACAGATTGGTCATCGATCGTGCTCGAAGACGGGGAGGATGGTTCTGTCGTATTTTGTTCAAAGCCTGTCCCAGTTGTGATGTCATGGTACACGCTCGTGACAAGTAAATATAGAAATACATAAACTGTCATGCGTTTTATAAATTGCCCCATTTTACCACCTCATTTATGAAACATTAAGTCGTATAAATGCGTATGTATCTTTAAGAGGAGAGGATCAATATGAATATGCTCACATCGGAATGGATTGCTCTTGTAATGACAGGTTTAGGTACCTTGTTTTTAATTGGTGAAATACTCGTTAATGCAAGGGGAATATTTGCGATTTTAGGCATCGGCTTTATGACTGTTTATTTTACTGTTGCGCTTGAAACAAGCTCGCTTATACTCATGCTTATTATTTATTTTTCTGGAATATTACTCATTGTTATTGATGGAAAATTATTAAATGATGGAACGCTAGGTGTGATTGGAGCAGCATGTATGTTAACATCTGTGGCCATCGCAGCCCCTACCTTTGGCTCAGGATTATATGCAATTGCAGGTGTGTTAATTGGTGGTTTGTCTTCATTAATATTTTTGAAGGTGTTTAAACGCCGTGATATGTGGACTAAAATCACATTAATGGATCGATTAACAGGTGATGCGGGTTATAATACGATGACGGATGAGTATGGTGCTCTGCTTCATAAAACGGGAATCACCCTGAGTGATTTGCGTCCTGTTGGAACTGTTCGAATTGAACATAAAGACTATAGCGCTGTATCAACCGGTCAATGGATCTCGAAAGACACGCATGTAAAGGTTATTCAAGTTGACGGAACAGGACTAAAGGTCGTTCCATTGACTGATGAAGCTTGATTATAAATTCAAATTTATAAATGTATGAACCGTATAGTCTGGAAGGACCGTTACAGAATAACTGCAACGGTCTTTTTATTTAACAATAATGTGAACGAATACACGTTACGATCAAACGTTAAACCATTTTAAATCGTATAAGGCTCTAAGTGGAGTTGGGTTTTATCCACGGACAAACGGTTTTTGAGGCAATTGTAAAGAACATGTTAAAATTCTCGATAAGACCTTTACAAAACAGAAAAGATCATACATGATTAAACACGGATCGACAATGGTTTATAACACATCGAAGGGACGGATAACCTTTGGAATTAGATTTACAATCGTTATTATTTGATTTTATTGGTGGTTTAGGTATTTTTCTTCTCGGTATTAAATATATGGGTGAAGGATTGCAAAAATCGGCCGGTGATCGGCTTCGAAATATTTTGGACAGGTTCACAAGTAATCCTCTGTTAGGTGTTTTAGCAGGTATCGTAGTGACAATTCTCATTCAAAGTAGTTCTGGTACGACAGTATTAACAGTTGGATTGGTTAATGCAGGATTTATGTCATTGCGACAAGCGATAGGTGTTATTATGGGTGCCAATATCGGTACAACTGTAACGGCATTTATTATCGGAATTGACATAGGGGAATATGCTTTGCCAATCATGGCTGCGGGAGCAATGTTGCTGTTCTTTTTTAAACACAAAAAAGTTAACGCCTTAGGTCAAACAATATTTGGCTTTGGGTCGTTGTTTTTTGGTTTAGAACTTATGAGTAGTGGCATGTCACCTTTAAGAAGCCTTGAAGTTTTCCAAGAACTAACAGTGCGTATGAGTGATCAGCCTATTTTAGGTGTATTAATTGGTACTGTATTTACCCTCATCGTTCAAAGTTCGTCAGCAACAATCGGGATATTGCAAGGTTTGTATTCTGAGGGTGCAATTGAGCTTCAAGCTGCTATTCCTGTTTTGTTTGGAGATAACCTTGGCACGACGATTACAGCTATCCTGGCTGCTATTGGGGCATCTGTTGCTGCTAAACGTGCTGCTTTAACCCATGTTGTTTTCAATTTAGTTGGTTCAACTGTGTTCTTACTATTGCTTGGGTTATTTACTCAATTTGTCGTTCTGCTTCAAGGCCAGTTTAACCTTAACCCAGAAATGACAATTGCGTTTGCACACGGGAGCTTTAATATTGCTAATACAATTATTCAATTTCCGTTTATTGCTGGACTTGCATGGTTGGCTACGAAATTGATCCCTGGTCAAGATGTTATTATTGAATATAAACCGAAACATCTAGATCCGATATTCATTCAACAATCTCCTTCAGTTGCTCTTGGACAAGCCAAGTCAGAAATTGTTCGCATGGGAGAGTATGCCTCGAAAGGTATGGAAGAAACACAAAATTATTTAGGGACACACCTACAAAAGCATTCTGAAGTCGCGATGCAAGTTGAGGGTGCGTTGAACAATTTAGACCGTGAAATCACGAATTATCTTGTTGAAATATCGAGTCGGTCGATGTCTGAACAAGAAAGTGGAACACATACAAATTTAATGGATACTGTTCGTGACATTGAGCGAATGGGTGACCATTTTGAGAATATTATTGAACTCATTGATTATCAAATTTCAAATAAAGTTGCTATTACAGAACAAGCACAGGAAGATCTCAATAACATGTTTGACCTAACGATATTAACTGTAAAACAAGCAATCAAAGCATTTGAATCAGAAGACCGGGAACAAGCTTTAGCGGTCGTTCAAAAAGAAGATCAGATCGATAGAATGGAACGCACGTATCGCAAGAAGCATATTATTCGTGTTAATGAAGGCAAATGCAGTGCATCAGCAGGTATCGTGTTTGTTGATATCCTAAGTAATCTCGAACGTATTGGAGATCATGCTGTTAATATTGCTGAAGAGGTATTGGGCGAGTCATCATTATAAAGCAGGAGGTGTGTATGGAATAAATATCCATACACACTTTTTTTGCGAAAATTGTTGATTAATATCGAAACATATGCTATTATCAATACTGTTGTCTGTCACTTTTATGTTGCTAACTTGATGTGTTTTTCAAAGAACAGACGATCAGCTTCTAAACAAACAGCTTTTTAAAAAATAGCGAAATGTTATTGACATATTGTACAGAACATGGTAAATTATATTTCGTCGCTGTTAATGCATACAACGTACAAATACCTTAATTTTAAATAGATAAAGTTATAATTAATTTTATTCCACAGTAGCTCAGTGGTAGAGCTATCGGCTGTTAACCGATCGGTCGCAGGTTCGAATCCTGCCTGTGGAGCCATGTGGCGGCGTAGCTCAGCTGGCGAGAGCGTACGGTTCATACCCGTGAGGTCGTGGGTTCGATCCCCTCCGCCGCTACCAATTTAATATGTTTTATGGCGGTCGTGGCGAAGGGGTTAACGCACCGGATTGTGGCTCCGGCATTCGTGGGTTCAATTCCCACCGGTCGCCCCATAAATCACTTTGACGGACCCTTAGCTCAGTTGGTTAGAGCTATCGGCTCATAACCGATCGGTCGCAGGTTCGAGTCCTGCAGGGTCCACCATTCAAAGCTCGGAGGTATACCCAAGTCTGGCTGAAGGGATCGGTCTTGAAAACCGACAGGCGGGTCAAACCGCGCGGGGGTTCGAATCCCTCTACCTCCTCCATTTACATATTTCATTTTGTTTAAGTACAGTGCCTTACGATAACTTTATAATATGGCTCGGTAGCTCAGTCGGTAGAGAGCCGTAAACCTCGAAGTAAATGCCTCGGGTTGTAGGCTTGCGAGTCGTGCGTCATCGCTGATACACTTGCAACACGACGAGCACAATGCTTCGATGATATAACATCGACACCTTAATAAGATGCGAAACAATTTATTACGATAACTTTATAATATGGCTCGGTAGCTCAGTCGGTAGAGCAAAGGACTGAAAATCCTTGTGTCGGCGGTTCGATTCCGTCCCGAGCCACCATTTTCAAACAAGCATAGTAGCTTGTTTTTTTGTTATGTATTTAATGAAAACGAAAAAGGAAATAGAATCAAAACGACGTTTGTACTAGGGCAACAGTGCAATATGTTTGCATCCAGGCGCAACCTTTGATAATCTTTATCAATAAGGAGAGCGTTTAATCCTTTAAATATTATTAGGGAGGAATATATATTATGGCGAAATTTGAACTACCTGAGCTACCATATGCATACGATGCACTGGAGCCAACTATTGACAAAGACACAATGAATATCCACCATACGAAGCACCACAACACATATGTAACGAAGTTAAATGCTGCGTTAGAAGGACATGCGGATCTTCAGAGTAAATCAATTGAAGACCTCGTTTCTAATTTGAATGACGTTCCAGAATCAATTCAAACAGCTGTCCGTAATAACGGAGGCGGACATGCGAATCATAGCTTGTTCTGGAAAGTCATGTCACCAAACGGTGGTGGAGCACCTTCAGGCGAATTAGCTGACAAAATTACGTCTACATTCGGCAGTTTTGATAACTTTAAAGAGGAATTTGAAAATGCTGCAAAAGGACGTTTTGGATCAGGCTGGGCTTGGCTTGTTGTTGACAATGGAGAATTGGCAATTACGAGCACACCAAATCAGGATTCTCCATTAATGGAGGGCAAAACACCAATTCTTGGTTTAGATGTTTGGGAGCACGCTTATTACTTGAAGTACCAAAACAAACGCCCAGAATATGCGTCAGCTTTTTGGAACGTTGTAAATTGGGACGAAGTCGAAAAGAACTATCATAATGCTTAATTAACCTAAAACGCGGGATAACCCCCGCGTTTTTTTGTATATCTGCATGCGTATTGTTTAAACTATAAAACGTGTGAAAAGGAGCATGCAGCTTATGCAAAAACTTGTGCGAAATATGACAGAACATATGACCATAACACGTGACTTATTGTTGCTACTCTTAATTGGTGGCCTTTATTCGCTTGGTATATTTTTGTCCAATACATTTGTTAATGTCTATTTATGGAAGCAAGCCGAGGATTATATGACAATTGCTGTTTACAATTTAGGTATATTTGTATTTCAGCCGTTAGCGTTTATTATTGCTGGGAGAGTGGCTAAAAAAGTTGATCGGGTCATCGTGCTACGACTTGGTGTCAGCTTTTTATCCGTATTTTTTTTGTGTGTGCTTTTAATTGCAGAAAAAGCATCGACCTTTAACTTTTTACTTGGAAGCTTGTTAGGAGTAGGCTATGGCTTTTATTGGTTAGCCTTTAATGTACTCACCTTCGAAATAACTGAACCAGATACAAGAGACTTTTTTAATGGGTTTCTCGGTGTTTTACAATCCTTAGGAGGCATGATTGGACCGATTTTAGCGGGTAGCATCATCGCACGCATGTCAGCAAATACGGGGTATACAACAATTTTTACCATCTCATTTATTTTGTTTTTACTCGCAGTCGTAACGAGCTTTTTTGTTTATCGGCGAAAAGCAGAGGGTCAATTTGAATTAAAACGTATTTTAAAGGAGAGGCATTCTAATAAAAATTGGCAACGTATTTTAAATGCCCACATCTTTCAAGGTCTCCGTGAAGGTATATTTATATTTGTTATTACCATTTGGGTGTTTTTAACGACGGGGAGTGAGTTTTCACTTGGTGTTTTTAATTTAGTTTTATCAGGGGTGTCTTTTATCTTTTACTTTTTAGCAACACGGTTTATCAAGCCTTCTTTAAGAAAACGATCGATATTACTGGGCGGATTACTGTTATATGGTGCGCTTTTAATTATTTTATTTAATATCAATTACGTACTGCTCATTATTTATGCCGTTATAATTGGTGCAGCCTATCCAATATTCACTGTTCCATATGTTTCTCTCACATACGATGTTATTGGTAAAGCTCGGGATGCAAAGGCACTGCGTATAGAATATATCGTCGTAAGAGAATTATTTACGAATACGGGTCGTGTACTATCTATTCTTATGTTTATTTTTTCTGTTACAATTTTTCCAGCAGAGAGGGTTATACCGGTTTTACTGGTTCTGTTCGGTATGGGGCATTTGATCGTTTACACGTTTGTTAGGCATGTTCAACTAGGATCGCCAACGCAAGAAGACAACGTTGTCTCCAATGAACAAGTAACTGATGAAAAAAATCGTTAATGCATTTAGAATACGACGCCCTCATGCTATAATATAAAATGAAGCACATAATATAAATATTAATTATACTGTTTAAAAAAGGGGGCAGGCTGCTCTCTTCCTAAACCTAAGTTTCATTTTATAGCAAATGGGGGACGCAAATGGTTGATCGAAAGAAGAAGGCTAAAAAATCACAATTGCCTTTTAGATTAAATATATTGTTTTTTGTTGTGTTTTTACTATTTTCAGTATTAATTATTCAGCTCGGTGTTGTACAAATATTGAACGGGCAAGAATTCCAGGATGAGATTGACCGCACGATTGAGGATACGACGAAAATACCGGTACCACGTGGTAAAATGTATGACCGTCATTACAATGTTATCGCTGATAATAAATCACTTTATTCGATTACCTATACACCAGCCAAAGGCGTGCAGGCTGTTGATCGATTAAAAGTAGCAGAAGACCTATCAAAATACATTAAGATGCTTTCGGAGGATGATGAGGAGAAGAGAGCCAAACAAATTAAATCTGTATCTGAGAGAGATCGAAAGGAATATTGGTACTTAAAAAATGAGGATATCGCAAAAGACCGTCTAACCGAAGAAGAAGCAGCTGAAATGAAGCCGGCTGAACAGTACCAAACAATGCTGGATCGGATAAAGGATGAAGAGATTGCGCATTACAGTGACGAGGTACTGGAAGTCATCCTGATTAAAAAAGAGCTTGATAAAGCTCCATATTTAACGCCCCACGTTGTGAAAAATGAGGATGTCACACCTGAGGAATATGCTCGTGTTGCTGAACATCTTGATGAGTTACCAGGTGTTAATGCAACAACTGACTGGGATCGTGATTATCCCTTTGATAGCACATTCCGAAGCTTCATCGGCTCTATTACATCTCAAGATGAGGGGATTCCAGCTGATAAAGAACAATTTTATTTAACACGTGGCTATCGTCCAAATGATCGTGTTGGAAAAAGTGGCTTGGAAGAACAGTATGAGTCTATCTTGAGGGGGAGAAAAGAGCAAGTATTATACACGACAAATAAAGATGGTAAAGTCGTTGATTCAGAAGTGATCGTTGAAGGTGAGCGCGGGAAAGACCTTGTCTTAGCAATTGACATGGAATTTCAAGAAAGAGTCGATCAAATTGTGCGCGAGGAATTGGAAACGGCAATCAATGAGCAGCCATACGTTAATAGAACGTTGGAAGATGCGCTCGCGGTTGTTCTTAATCCGAATACTGGGGAATTGTTAGCTGTCTCTGGGCAGCATTATGACCGTGGTGAAAAGAAGACTTCGGATGCTGCTTATAAAACTGTTTATAATCAGTATCTACCCGGATCAGCGATAAAAGGGGCGACCGTTTTAGCGGGCTATGAATCAGGTGTTATAACCCCCGGACAAGTTTTCATTGATAAACCGATGAAATTCGCCGTGGGAGCACCAAAGAGGTCTTGGATTAATCTTGGTCCTGTGAATGATTATCAAGCTCTGCAAAAGTCATCCAATATTTATATGTACAATATTGCGATGAGAATAGGGGGCGATTATCATCACAAGGATGGGGACAATATTTCTTTTACAAATACAACGCCTTTTGAAGACATGCGTCATTACTTCTGGCAGTTTGGACTAGGAACAAAGACGGGTATTGATTTTCCATATGAAGGAACAGGTTATGTCGGTCCAAGTAATCTTCGACAACCGGGATTGCTCTTGGACTATGCAATTGGACAGTATGACACTTATACGACGATGCAGCTCGCCCAATATGTATCGACGATTGCGAATGATGGATATCGTGTGAGGCCTCATTTTCTTAAGGAAGTTAGAGAACCAACAACAGAAGAAGATCAATTAGGGCCGGTATATGAAACGATCCAGACAGATGTATTAAATAAGGTTGTAATGGAGCAATCGAATTTAGAACGCGTTCAAGAAGGGTTTCGTCGGGCGTTTCAAGACCAAGGTGGAACGGGTTATAGTTATTGGAGGAATAAACCCTATCAAGCGGCTGGTAAAACGGGGACAGCGGAAAGTATTAAACAGATGGATGATGGTGAATGGTTGGAAACAATTAACTTATCGCTCGTCGGTTATGCCCCATTTGATGATCCAGAGGTTGCTTTTGCTTTAATCGTTCCACATTTAGGTGAGGACAATGATTATTCCATAAACCATACGATGGGCACACGGATTCTTGATGCTTATTTTGAGATTAAAGAGAAACGTCAAACAGGTAATACGGATCAGCAGGACGCCACTCAATCGAGCGATCAAGATGAAGAAAACAACTGATTTTCAAAAAAACAGGCAGATGATGATTCATCTGCCTGTTTTGAATTATAAATTTGTAATTGTTTCTGCAAGCTCATAAAAGCTCATGGCACTGTTGACCTTAAATGTTCCAATCTGAATTAATAAACTATAGTCATGCTCCTGTAAATACGCATTAAATTCTTGAGCACTTTCAATGATGCCTTGCTCCTCAAGTTTTTTGCTAATATCGGAAGACATCATTCCTGGTTCAACTTTTAGTGTATAAGAAGTGGCTTCTGACTCAGGTGCTTCCTGATCATCCACATCTTCCTCGGCTTCAATATCTTCAGTTTCTTCTTCGGATGCCGATTCTGACTCGTCTGTTTCGGGGTTCGCGTCTGCTTCTTTATCCTCATTTTCTGAGGTCGTTTGATCTACATCATTGGTTTCGGTGTCATCAGTGGCTTCTGCTTTGTTATCCTCCTCAGGCTCATCTACAGATAAAGCAATATATTGTTCCTCAGTAATGACGCGAAAATCATCTTCTTTCAGTAGCGCAATCATTTCATCTTGTGACAACGTTTGCTGAGATAAAGCCGAGTGGTTAAACATATACACAACGAGCATAATGATTCCAGCTGAAAACAAACCGATTGAAAATGTACGTACTGGATATTTCATAATAATCTCCTTGATCTTCAATAATTAGAGTATGTGTAGAGTGCTTACTTAAGAATATCGTCACTCATCGTATCGGATAGCAGTTCTTCTTCAAGTATTTTTATTTTTTTCTTCATTTGATACGTTTCCTGCATAGATGTGATTTGCAATTGATCGATTTGACCTTCAAGGTCTGCCATTTTATCATTCATGAAAAACGACATGACGAACAATGCAACGCTCACACCGATCAAGGTAATAATCGTCGCTAATAGCATTGTCTTCTCCTCCCGTATAATGGTAAAAAGTGTAGCATTATGTTAAAAACATACTATATATATATATAACATACAATGGCAGAAGATAAAATAGTAATATTTTCAACAGAAACCTTGCCCTTGCGCTCGAATTCTGCTATTATAATCTAGTCGAATTGATTATTAAATCATGCTTAATGGCAGTAATATAGTTTGGAGGGATATACATGCGCGTAAATATTACATTGGCTTGCACCGAAACTGGTGACCGTAACTATATCACGACAAAAAACAAGCGTACAAACCCTGAACGTCTTGAACTTAAAAAATATAGTCCGCGGTTGAAACGACACACATTACACAAAGAAACCAAATAATGCGTTTCACACAAAAATAATTGCTCTTATCAAATTGTTTACAATTGATAAGGGCTTATTTTTTAAATGCTGAAAGATGAGGTGTGTGAATGATGGATAATGACAAGAAAGCGTTTCGTGAATATGCTTTAGGTTTGTTGAAAGCGATGTCACCCGAAGAGAAAAGCGAGATTGAAAAGAAAATACGAGAAAATCTCTTTCGTACAAAGCAATGGCGCCGTGCCAAAACAATCGGTATAACGGTATCTCAAGCTATTGAATGGGATACGAAAGCGATTATAGAAGCCGCATGGGAATGTAATAAAGTGGTTTGTGTTCCGAAGTGCTACGCAACGGATAAACGAATGGACTTTTATCAAATAGACGATTTTGACCAGCTGGAAGTGGTTTACTTCAATCTCCTTGAACCAAATATAGACCAAACAGAGCAGGTTTTAAAAACTGATATTGATTTGTTAATTGTTCCTGGCTTGTTGTTTGACTTAAAGGGATACCGTATTGGGTTTGGTGGTGGTTATTATGATCGCTTTTTGTCTGATTTTAACCAAGAAACGCTCTCGTTATTAAGCACAAAGCAACTTAAGGATGAATTACCAACTGAACGATATGACCTTCCTGTCCAGCATATGATTACAGAGAACGGGTCCTTAATTGGAGGGGAACGTTAAAATGCGTTACTCACGTCAAACGCGCTTTAAACCAATTGGAGAAACAGGACAAACACGACTAACGAATAGCAAGGTGCTCGTTGTTGGGGCTGGTGCTTTAGGGACAGTGGTTTTAAACCATCTTGTTCGAGCAGGCGTTGGCTTTATTCGAATTGTAGATCGAGATTATATTGAATTAAGTAATTTACAACGTCAAATGCTTTACGATGAGGATGATGTTGCCCGAGCCCTTCCGAAGGCTTTAGCGGCAAAAGAAAAACTCCAAAAAATGAATAGCACCATTAAAATAGAAGCAATTGTTTCCCATGTTTCACCTGGAAATATAGGCGATTTAATTGCTGATGTTGATCTCGTCATTGATGGAACGGATAATTTTGCAACGCGTTACGTGTTGAATGATGCATGTTTTCAAAAAGGCATTCCTTTTTCATATGGTGGTGTAGTGAGTGCACGTGGCATGACGGCATTGTTCCGTCCTGGGCATACGTGTTGTCTAAGGTGCATGATCAAAGATACAGCTGGTTCAAATGAGACGTGCGACATGGTAGGTGTGATATCACCAGCTGTTGATATCGTTGGCTCTATTCAATCAACAGATGCACTGAAACTGCTTACTGGTAACACAGACCAAATAAAGCAGGCGTTAACAACATTTGATATGTGGTCTAATCAAAACATGCACATTAATTTTCCACAACCAAATCCAGATTGTCCGACGTGTCAATTGCAGCAATATCCAGCATTACATATGCATGATATGCAAGAAACGGTGTTATGTGGGAGAGATACTGTCCAAATTCACCATTATGATTCAATGGATCTTAAGTTTTGGGACCAACGATTAAAGTCTGTTGCTCAGACTCAGCTCACACCCTTTATACTAAAAGCACATGTGTCTGATGATGTACATTTTACGATATTTCCCGATGGCAGAGTGCTCGTCCAAGGAACAGAAGACATTGCTAAAGCGCGTACCCTTTATGATCGCTATATCGGATCGTAATGCATATTTTAAGCGTTTTATTTCATACTAGTACGGACATTGATTAGAAAGGGTGCTGGTATGAGGGTATTCATGATGATGATCAGTATCGGCATATTGATGGGGATGATTTATAAGTGGCGGTATCGATTGTTAAATGTTGTTTTAGCTGTTGGACTGATTAGAAGGCTGGCGGTGAAAGTGACTCTGAATTTGCCGCAGTTTCGTAAAAAGATGATTCCGGCTTTATTTGAACGCCCACAAAGCTGATGACGGAAGCTGTAAGCTGTCATACAGCTTCTTTTTTATTCATTAAAGACATATCATCTATTACTTGTGTCGGTTAACCGGGCATTATTGATCTGAGTTTGATATGATATTAGCGAAGGGGGAACTCGAATGTATTTGGCTGAACAATATACGTTATATAAAGTCGCTTATGAATTAGCAATGAAAAACGGCTTTGAGATCATACATATTAACGAAGACAAAGAAATATGGTTAGAGAAATACGCTCATAAAACGTCAAAAGTCATTCGTTTACAGCATGGTGGATTTGATTGGAAGAACCATCTTAAACAAGATATCGCAGCCGTTTTTCAAAAAGCAAAGGCAATGAAGCGCTTGTTAAGAGGAAAAACGATTGATATTTATAATATTTATGTATCTTCACATGAACCGATTGATGATTGGGAATTTCTAAAAAAACCGATGCAGTTAAAAGAAAAGCAGCCCATTAAGATGCATGTCTATTATGTATCCAATATGGATGATTCAAATGAATTGAATCGCTTTCGATTAGAAAGTGGTATTGACGAATGGAATGACGTACAGGTGGACGATGCAGATACGACTGAGCAGCTGTCTCTATATAAAAACACCCTTCATGAGGCGTTTATCCAAAAGCAGAAAGATGTACAAAATGTGTTCGCACAAGGCAAACCAATCTGGACTTACATATTGCTTGGCATCAATATTATTATGTTTATTCTATTGTCAATATTTGGTGGTTCAACTGATATCGCAACCCTAATCGAATTCGGTGCTAAATACAATCCTGCCATAATAGAAGACGATGAGTGGTGGCGATTAATTAGTTCAATGTTTCTTCATATCGGTTTGCTACATCTTTTAATGAACATGCTCGCCATTTATTTTCTTGGTACGGCAGTGGAACGAATTTATGGGTCTTGGCGGTTTGTTGTCATTTATTTCTTGGCGGGAATTGGCGGGAGCTTAGCGAGCTTTGCTTTTACGAATAGCATATCAGCAGGTGCATCAGGGGCGCTTTTCGGACTTTTTGGTGCGTTGTTATTTTTTGGAACAGTGTATAAGAAAATATTCTTTCAAACGATGGGTCAAAATGTACTGCTTGTTATTGTCATTAATCTTGTACTTGGCTTTGGAATTGCAGAAATTGATATGGGAGCCCATCTCGGAGGCTTAGTGGCTGGTTTTCTCGCTTCAGCACTGTTATCCATTCCTAATAAACAACGTCGCTCTGTTCAGGTCGGAGCGGGTGTTACGTATATTTTACTTGTAGTTGGACTAATGCTTTATGGTCTTCAGTCCAACTTAGATGACCCATCATACCATTTATTAAAGCTCGATGAACTCAGTCAAAATGAGCAATATGAAGATATGATCGATCGAGCAACAGTGGCACTTCATAATCCTGAGGATAAAGAGGCTATTATTCTTTTTCAACGGTCGTATGCCAATATGAACTTAGGACGTCCAGAGGATGCGATACCTGATTTGGAACAAGTTGTTCAAATAAATGATGAATTTGCAGAAGCCTTTTATAATCTCGCTTCAGCATATGCACAAACCGGCTTAAACGAAAAAGCCGTTAAAGCCGTTGAGCGGGCATATGAACTTAAGCCTTCAGACGAAGGTTTTCAAGACCTATATGAAGCTATCACAGGAGATCGTCCTAAACAGTAAGTGTAAATCGATGTATAAAGTCAGTTGTACAGCTCACACTAATTGATATACTCTGAAAGTGTCGGGTGACAATATGACTCAATATAAACAAACCTTGTATTCATCTCATGAAAAAAATACAGCTTATATGAAAGAGCGGCTTGGCGTTGATAAAAGCTTTGACATTATTCATCTTGACCTCGAATATGCTGATCGCCAAATGTCGATGTTCCTCGTAGATGGCTTTGCAAAAGATGATATTTTGCATTATATTATGAAGTTGCTGGCAGGTTTGGATGCAGACCAGCTGGAACCTGATCCATTGGAAAAATTATTAAAAACGTACATTCCATACATTGAAGTAGAGTCTGTGACGTATTTAGATGAAGCAGTTGATACTGTGTTGGCTGGCCCCACTGCTTTACTTGTAGAGGGCATTAATGCAGTGATCATGATTGATGCACGTACATATCCAGTTAGATCTCCTGATGAACCTGATTTAGAAAAAGTCGTACGCGGTTCACGTGATGGATATGTAGAAACCATTGTGTTTAATACGGCTTTAACAAGACGTCGTGTACGTGATCGATCATTAAGAATGGAATATATGCAAATTGGCCGCCGATCAAAAACAGATGTTTGTGTTTGTTATTTAGAGGATGTCGCTGATGGTGATCGTGTAAAGCATTTAAAACAAACATTGGAACAGATTGATACAGATGGTTTGCCAATGGCAGAAAAAACGGTTGAGGAGTATATTAGTGGCCGCCACTGGAATCCTTATCCGACTGTGCGCTATACTGAACGACCAGATACAGCAGCTGCACATCTTTACGAAGGGCATGTACTCATTATCATTGATGGCTCTCCAAGTGTTATGATTACACCTGCCACATATTGGCATCATTTACAGCATGCAGAAGAGTATCGACAAAAACCATTAGTAGGCGCTTATTTACGGATGATTCGCTTCATCGCGGTTATTGCCTCAATCTTTATTTTACCGCTGTATTATTTATTTTCCGTGCAACCCGAATTACTTCCAAAGGTCTTGAGCTTTATTGGGCCTTCCGAGGCAGGAACGATACCGTTACTTGGACAATTTTTAATTGCGGAAGTCGGTATTGATATGCTTAGAATGGCCGCCATTCATACGCCTTCTGCTTTAACGACGGCGCTTGGTCTTGTTGCCGCTATTTTAATTGGACAAGTTGCGGTTGATGTCGGCTTATTCTCTAATGAAGTTGTGTTATACCTTGCTTTGGCAGCGATAGGGACGTATGCGACACCGAGCTATGAATTAAGCCTTGCTAATCGACTTGTTCGTATATACTTATTATTAGCGACAGCACTCTTCGGTGTGCTAGGGTATACAGTCGGTGTGACACTATGGATATTGTACTTAAGTCGTATGACCTCATTTAAAACGGATTATTTTTGGCCATTTATTCCGTTTGCATATAAGCCGTTTCGCGATATCTTTATTAGGTCACCGATTCCTTTAAAGAATCGTCGCCCATCATTTTTAAATCCTGAAGACCCAGATCGTTAAATGATCTGGGTTTTATGATATCTATTTCCCACGAAACACCAGTATTTGCTATAATAGAGGGAGGTGATCATATGAAAACAATTTATGATGTGCAACAGCTCCTCAAAAAATTCGGAACCTTTATTTATACAGGAGATAGACAGGCCGATTTAGAATTGATGGAGGCCGAGATTAAGGAATTGCGCGAATTTCAATTTATACAGACAAACGACTATGCCCAAGCGATTCTGCTTTTGCGGCAAGAGAAAAATAGATTAAAGCAAATGGAGGAGAAACACAAATGACATATGTTGCAGGTGTTGATATTGGTGGGACTTCGGTGAAAATTGGCATAATAAATCGTGAGGGAGACATCTTACATAAATGGAGCATACCGACAAATACAGATCAGGTGGAAACGATTATTCCTGACGTATGGGCATCCATTCAAACCAACATGCAAATGATTAATTTACCAATTGCTAAACTTGCAGGGATTGGCGTAGGTGCACCGGGCTTCATCGATTCAAAGAACGGCCTCGTACATGAAGCCGTTAATATTGGTTGGAAAAATTATAACCTCACAGACCATTTAAGTCAGTTAAGTGGTGTGCCAGTTTTCCTGGAAAATGATGCGAATATTGCTGCCCTTGGAGAGAATTGGAAAGGCGCAGGCAATGGAGCCCTCAATGTCATCGCGATTACGCTCGGAACAGGTGTTGGCGGGGGAATTATATCCAACGGGATGATTATCAGTGGACAAAATGGTACAGCTGGTGAAATTGGCCATATGACGGTCAATCCGAGTGGGTATCTATGCAACTGTGGGCGAAAAGGGTGCCTTGAAACAATCGTATCAGCAACAGGAATTGCCCGTCAGGCGGATGCCTATCAAATGGCACACCCTGAGTCTTTACTTGCTCAAAGAAATAGGGAAAACGGTGTACTGACTGCAAAGGATGTATTTGACCTTGCACAAATCAATGATGAAGGTGCACAGTCAATTGTAGATCATACTGTCGACGTACTCGGTTTTGCGCTTGCGAATGCTGCTATTCTATTAAATCCCGAAAAAATTTTAATCGGTGGTGGGGTTTCCAAGGCGGGTCAACCGTTAATCGAAGGTATCAAATCTGCATTCCAAACATATGCCTTGCCACATGTAAGTGATGTATGTACGATTCATTTGGCGCAGTTAGGCAATGATGCTGGCATCATCGGTGGTGCTTTTCTCGTTCAGGAAAACGAAGCATAATTAGCATAAAAGAGGTAGAATTGAATAATTTCATGTTATGTGAAACATTTCTGCACATACACACGTCTTTAGTAATAGTCATATATTAATAGGAAATGTCTTACATGGTCGACAGTTAATTAGATATGCAGTTCAAGTTTATAGAGAAAAATGCTTTGTACTGTGTAAAGGACAGGGGTGACCAAAATGCATTTACATAAATATAAGGCGCATACATTACCCGTTTATGTTATGGCTGTATTATTATTCGGGACGAAGACATATGTGATGTATAGATTTGTGTTTTCTATTCATATGGACAATGTTTTACAGGAATTTATTTTGTTTATTAATCCATTTGTTTCAGCTTTTTTATTATTTGGATTGAGTGTTTGGATTAAAAACCCATCTAAAAAACAAGCGTATATTCGCTATACCGCATTGATAGGCTCGTTTATTATTTATGGCAATCTTGTGTTTTATCGGTCCTTTACAGACTTTTTAACGATTCCACAACTCTTTCAAATGAGCAATGCGAATGATCTAGGTGGGAGTGTGCTTTCTTTAGTAAAGGTGTATGATGTTTTGTTTTTTATTGATGTGGTACTTATTTGGCGGTTATGTTCACGTCAAGTGAGCACGTTTCTTACACCATATCAGCGTGGGAGAAAAATGTTCGTATTATCTGTCTCTTTGATGCTCTTGTCTTTGAATTTTCTGCTTGCAGAAATGGAGCGGCCACAACTTTTTACAAGAGCATTTGATCGAGCATATCTTGTCAAAAATATTGGTTTATTTAACTATCATATATACGATCTTGTCGTTCAGTCAAAAACGAAGACACAGCGGGTGTTTGCGGATGGCAATGAATTACCAGAAATAAAGACGTATATGGATCAGCATATCCATCTTGACCAGCCTTCAGAATTAACTGGTATTGCAAAAGGCAAGAATATCATCTTTATTTGGGCAGAGTCGCTACAAAGCTTTGTGATTAACAACGATGTCAAGGGCCAAGAGGTGACCCCTTTTTTAAATGAGCTCACGAGAGACGAAGATACGTTTTATTTTGAGAATTTTTATCATCAGACAGAACAAGGCAAAACGTCAGATTCTGAATTTCTAGTCGCTAATTCGCTTTATCCGTTATCAAGTGGGGCCGTGTTTTTTACCCATGCACAAAATGACTTTTATGCAATTCCAGAACAAATAAAGGACATCGATTACACATCAGCAGTATTTCATGCGAACAACAAAAGCTTTTGGAACCGTGATCAGATGTATGAACGTTTAGGATATGATCACTTTTATGATCAAGAAGCGTTTGCGATCAATGAAGCAGACAAAATTGGTTGGGGTTTAAATGATGAATCATTCTTTAAGCAATCAATACCTTATTTGGACGAATTGGAAAAACCATTTTACGCGAAGTTTATTACACTAACGAATCACTTTCCATTCGAGCTTGATGAAGAAGATCGTTCAATTGAGCCGTATGACTCGAAGTCAAGCACATTAAACAATTATTTTCCAACTGTGCGATATATGGATGAAGCGATAGAAACATTCTTTAATGAACTTCAAAGTGCGGGTTTATACGAAGACTCAATTATCCTGATTATGGGTGATCATTATGGGATTAGTGCTAATCACCATAAAGCTATGGGACAATATTTGAACCAAGAAACACTCACACCGTATGACCATATTCAACTACAACGTGTTCCGTTTTTTATTCATATACCTGGATATGGAAAAGGCGAGATTGTCGAGGACATAGCTGGACAGATTGATGTTAAACCGACTTTACTGCATTTACTCGATATTAACACAACAGATGATATGTATTTCGGTAATGATCTCTTTCAAAAAGAGCATAAGGGATTCATTGCTCTACGAAATGGTGATTTTGTAAGTGAGGATTACGTTTATGCTTCGCAAAGCTGCTATAAAAGACAAACAGGAGAATTGTTGACGAAGGATGGCACGACACCATTTACTGAAGATGAGGCTGTGGATCCATGTGCTGATCTTTATGATCAAGTAAAGCGGGAACTGAATTATTCTGATCAAATTATTTACGGTGATCTGTTTCGTTTCCACGATTTTGGAACTCAGCGATAAAAAAGCCAGCCTTATCATAAGATGAACCGTCTAAAAGGTCATTTTATGATGTGCTGGCTTCTTTTAAACGGATTAACTGCTGCAAAAAGGCGCGGCTGTTAGTTCACATATAATTGTGGCGATGGAAAAAAAGCCAAAAGCCAATACGGTCAATCCGGAAAAACCTAATGCGAAATAATTTTTTAGTTTTAATTGACGAAAGACAGAAATGGCAGCGACGATCGTAACAATAAGAAATAAAATACCTAATACCAATCTCATCTTTGTTCCCCCTTAGAAATTTAACATATGTAATGTTGCAATAGTGACAAACCTATATAATGGTATGCGTTCAACCATACCTATTTACATATTATAGTAAAACAAGCATTTTGTCGAGTAAGTATAATCATCTTTATTAAATTGAGGAGTGATTCAACTTGAATATTACACAACTAAATCTAGGGCCCTTAGGAACAAATTGCTACATTGTTAGCGATAAAAAGACAGCTCTCATTATTGATCCAGGTGGTGATGCCAAAGACGTAATTGCTTATCTCACGAATAATGACATCAAACCTTTGGCGATTTTATTAACACATGCTCATTTTGATCATATTGGAGCTGTAGATGAACTGCGCTCTTACTACGAAATAGAAGTATATGTCCATGAAACAGAAGCTAAGTGGCTTGTTGATGCACAATTAAATGGGTCGTCACTTTTTATTGGGATGCCAATTATAACTGAACTCCCCGAACAATTGATTGAACCAGGAAAATTGTGTATCGGTGATTTCGTGATGGATGTCATACATACACCTGGGCATTCACCGGGGAGTGTGTCCTTTGTGTTTCAAAAAGACGAGATCGTCATCAGTGGTGATGCTCTGTTTAATGGTGGAATAGGCAGAACAGACTTGCCGGGAGGCGATTTTTCTGTTTTGGCACAAAGTATAAAGACGAAGCTATATGCTTTGCCAGATCATTATCGTGTATATCCAGGTCACGGCCCATGGACGACAATTGAGCGTGAAAAGGGCACGAACCCATTTGTTCATGCATGACTAAAAAAGACAAAAACCCTGTATATCCGTTACAGGGTTTTTGTCTTTTAGCCAAAGCTTGGTACGAGAATGAATTCTGAGTACCACGTGAAGCCTACGAAGAAAATCGTACAGTAAGCTGCGAATAAGTACATATACATACGTTCGGATAATTTCAAATAACTAACTGTAAGAAAGAATACGGTTTGAATTAAAAATAATAGTGCTACAGGTGCCATATCCCCTACATAAAACATTACAGTAAATATGCCGGTCCAAAAAGCGAGGACTCGAAACATCCGCTCCATTACTTCCCCTCCTTAGGCTGACTATCATGTGTATTATAACGAACTCATTATCGTTTGTAAATAAAAGTTCACTAAATGGGGTTGAAAATATATGACAGACCCGAATTTAATAAATACTTTTATCTTGAAGCATACTAGAGCCTCACACTCGTGTAAGTGTGAGGCTCCAGTATCTAACTTATAAATGGATGGCATATGAGCAGCTGTTGCAGCCATCAAGCATGTTGTCGATTTCTATAAGCTCGACATTTGTGAACATCACTTCGAACATACCTTTCAAAAAGGCCTGGTGCATTGTACATATTGTTGTTTTATTATCTGGCATTAATGCAACTTCCTTGAAAGGACAATTGCTAATGGTCATTGATATTTTTGATGTGTCGTCGTCAATTTGAAATTCAGGGTACATTCCAAACAGTGTTGCTGCTTCTTCAAGCATCTGGAATTTCTCTTCATTTGACATTGTGTCTAGGTTCGTGTTTTTTTGGTATTGATTCATCAACTCAACACCATATTTCTTTCCAGTCTCATACAAAGCTTGTTTTCCTGGCTCCCCTAGATTCATAAATGTTTCCATTGCAATAGAAGAGAGCAATTTATAATCTCTATATGGGAAGTTTAATTCAACGACTTCATCTGCAAGACGATAAAGTCTACCGGGGCGCCCACCTTTCCCGGTTTTTTTAGTGTGAGACATGAGGAGCTTGACATCTTCTAGTCTTGATAAATGTAGCCTTGCCACGTTAGGATGAATCTCAAAAGCTTGAGCTATTTCTGCAACACTTACAGAATCATGTTTTTTTATGATGTACTGATAAATATTGAATCGCGTTGGATCGCTCAATGCGTTAGTAACTTTTAATGTGTTTTTCATATATAATCATCCTTTCAAATAACCTAACCATCTTAAGTATAGTTGATATGCTGTTGTGATACAGCAATTTGGATGACTTGTAAAATAATCTTCAATAATTAATGGTGATTTTGTGACAATCTTAACAAATGCCTTTTTAAGCTTACGACAAATGATCGTGTTATTTGTGAATCTGTGGTAATTGTCATATAAATGGATGCGCCTTCTTCCACATATACAATTTCAACGTCTCCTTGTGGAAAGCTGTATGATGCAGAATTTGGCCAAGAATCTTCCTGACGATTTGCTAAATAGGTCGAATACCCCATTTGGAAGAGCGTTTCAATTTTAATGTGTTCAAGCTCTAATTCAGTAATTTGAATCTCGTTTTGATAGAGTTGAATTGAAGACGATAAAACTAATAATACAATGGCAGCGCCAAAAAGTACATAGGGTAATACAAATCCCGACTGTAGTTTAATAAAAGATAATTTTCTTTGCATATGATTCTCCTTGAATCGTTGTGATCGTAATTCGTACACCGTAAGGTAATGGACTGAAGCCAACACGCGCAACATCACGGAGAAAGACTTCATGGCCACCTTTAAGTCGTCTGATCAGTAATTGCCCTCGTTGAGAGAATTCAGCGGTTTCACCATCAGGTAATTGTAATTGCAGGGTATGTGTTGTAATTGACCAATCATCTGCTCGGATGGCTTCGTCTTGCATATAGCTAAAAAAACGACTAATGGACAATGCATCATAGTTGTCGTGTATGTGGACTAAACTAATAAGTTGGATAAGAAATGGAAGTGTTATTGTCAAGGCTGCCAAAGCAAATAGGATAGATACAAATGAAAAACCTTTGTTATTTTGCAGGCTGTCCATATAAACACATCTCCTCCTGCTGTTCTCGGGCATTCGTCCAAGTCGCACATCCTTTTAAAAAGAGATGGGTTTCGTTGAATTCAAATGTGATATCCTGATTATAAATGGAGTGTGTATAAAGGGATGGGAGTTCCATACCTGTTGTCCATAGATAGTCTTGTAGATCATCATGAAGTTGATTTCCTATCGCTAACCGGAGCTGGAGGTGATGGCGTTCCTTCTGTATTAAGGTCATAATAGGAAGGCAGATAGACAGAAGCATGATGACCTTCCCCAATGCAATGACGGACTCTGTGAGAACAAAGCCATTACAGTTTTTCAATGCGTGCACGCCCCTTTCCGAATGGAAATACAATTTTATATGAATTGCTTGGCGTTGTGAGGACGAATGATGCAGGTTGTTTAACGACACCACTCTTGGCAAAAACAATTTCGTGGTTATGATCAATCCAGTCTCCAGGTAACGACCGCTCTAGTATGATATTGCTGCCCATAACTAGAATGTACTTTTGATCGCTCGCAATAAAGGTGAGTCGAACGAGGTGCTCCGGATGTGTCGAAGCAAGCACTTGAGTGTAAAGTAGATCAGACTGAAGCACTGAAAAAAACTGTTCTTCCTGCTGTATGTGTAGTCGCTCTATATGAATGGGGGGGATGAGCAACAAGATGATCGAAAAAATAGCCAACACAATGAGCATTTCGAGAAGGGTGAATCCTCTTTGTGTTTGATTGGGTGTCATTATGATCCCTCTGGTACTCTTCCAACATTTCCCTTTTGATCAATAGTGATGACATCTCCCTGTGGGCACGTCTTTTGGTCTTCTCTAATGTATTCAGGTACAAGGTCACCTATACTTGTGGGGGGACTGCCTTTTTCAATGGTGTATGCATCTGCTTGGGCCTGAACGACTGCAACAAGTGCATCACAGCCTTGTTCATATACATCTTTGCCTTTATTAATGAGATTTGGCACAATTAAAATTAACAAGACGGATATGATCATTAGAACAATCAACATTTCTACTAATGTGAACGCTTTTTCGTTTTTAAACAAATTTCTCCACTCCTTAAATTGTTTGGATGAGGTCGAGCATTGGTGATAATAATGTGACATACGTGAGAATGATAAAGCATGCAAGGAGAATAAACACCGCGGGCTGTATGAATGCGATTGTCTGTGTGATTTTTTTGTGCATATCCTCAATTGAAAATTCTGCATAAACGGCTAAATCTTTAGCTAAAGTCTTTGAGTCTATTTCTTTTTGAAACAGGACGACGAGATTATGTTTGATAAACGATAATTCAGTGAACGTGTTTGAAAGTGTCACCCCCTTTGTTAATTGTTCTGTTATTAACGTGCTGTAGTGAGAGAGGATCGGAAGTTGGTGTTGATTCGAAATGATATGCAAAACTGTTTTTATGTGCAGACCACTTTTTAGGAGTAAACTGACGTGAGTTGCTAATTGAAAGCTTGTTTGCATACGTAAATAACTGCGGTAAACGGGCAAATATTTTATGATGCTTAACTGTTGATCAGTGCTTAAACGTCTTCGCATCAAATACCACAGGGAGGCGAACAAAATTGCACTAATCAGTAAGATCATTATTCCGTAGCTCATCACATCAATTAAAACAAGTGAATAGTTTGCCATCGATGTGTTTGCGCTTTGTTGAAGAAGGTGTGTAAATGATGGGAGGAGGAATAATCGTATGAAATAGAAGAGAATCATAAAGGAGAAAAGGAGTATAAGGGGATATCTGACTGTACTGCGAAGCTTCTTATGGTATGAGAGACGTTGTTCATATAAATAGGCACTTCTTCTGATGCTTTCCTGTAAATCGCCATTATCTCTGGCAAAATAAATAAATGCCGTTACTAAAGGTGGGAAACCTTCTTTTTTAAGACATATATCCAAGGGATTTCCTTGTTTTAATGAAAGGGCCATTCGGTTCGCAACATGGTTAAAAATCTTGTCTAATTGAAGGGTACCTAGTGCTTCAATAAGTGGATACCCGAGCTCCAACAAACGTGTCAACCGCTTTAGAAATCGTACTTGGTCCACAGGTCTCAGTGTTGCTTGCTTTTTATTCCATAAGCGCATGTTTGGTAATATAGCCATAAGCATAAGCCTTCCTTTTCAGATGTTCAAATGTATGAAATTGCGTAGGTTGTTCACGTGATCCATGTGTTAAAACGTCATATAGAGCTTGTTCATCAAGAATTTCCAACAAAGCCGCTCGCCTGTTGACAGTATGGTTTAAATGAATGGGTATAAGTTTCAAGGCAGCGACTGCGATTAACGATTGCTGCATTTCTATTTTTGATAGACCCATTTCGAGGAGGCGGTGTACGGTGCCAATCGTGTCTTTAGCATGAAGGGTGCTTAATACGAGATGGCCCGTTAATGCAGCTTCAAAAGCAAACCGTGCTGTTTGGTGATCCCTTATTTCACCGACCATTATAATGTCTGGATCATGTCGAAGAGCCGCTTTGAGCCCCACTTGATATGTCATACCAGCTTTCTCATTAACTTGGACTTGGAGGATGTCATTGATATTTTTTTCAATTGGATCTTCTAATGTAATCGTTTGATAGCAGTGGTGCTGGATAAGTGATTGTAAAAGGGCATATAGCGTTGTTGTTTTGCCTGACCCAGTAGGCCCTGTTAGCAGAATGAGTCCAGCTCGAACGTTAACTAAGTTGATTAAATATTCTTTTTGAAAGGGGAATAAAAACAAGTCGTCGAGTTCGTAGTGCTTATTTTGAGGTAAAATACGAATCGCCAGGCTTTCTCTATGCTTTGCTGGCAAAGTGGATAAGCGTAAGGCATAATTGCTCGTGTCTGAATGAAAATCGATGGTGCCATTTTGGGGTTTTCTCGTTTCACCAATATCCATTCCTGATGTAAACTTGTAATAGGAGAGAAGCAGGTCATATGCGGTCATTGTAATGGTACGATGCCAATGACGTTGACCGTGAATACGAAAAAAAACGTCAGCTTTCTTTGGGAGAGGATAAAAATGAATATCGGATGCATCCGCTTGGATGGCTTCTGTGAGCAAAGCATCAGAAATACTTTGAGCTGAACTCAACGCAAATCGCCTCCTTTTGAGGGTCTAATTATGATATAGAGGGTGTTATAAAAATATGGGACACATATACTTAATCGGTTTTATGGGAAGTGGTAAAACAACTGTTGCAAAGGAGTTGGGACGTTTACTGGAGAGGCCTGTCCTGGATACGGATCAGCTCATTGAGGCACAGCATGGTCCAATAAAGGATATTTTTAAACGGGAGGGTGAGCGTGTCTTTAGAGCATATGAATCAAAGGTGCTAAGAGGTATAAAAGTGAAACAAGCAATCGTGGCAACAGGTGGAGGCATTGTAGAAAACCAAGAAAACGTGGATTATATGCATTATAACGGATTTACCATTTACTTACAAGCTTCTTTTAGAGAAGTTTCAAAAAGATTAAAAAATGATGAAGCGCGCCCGCTCTGGACAGCGGATCAGCATGCACAAAACTTGTATGATCATCGTTTTAAAATGTATGAAAGGAGTGCTCATGAACATATTCGAACGGATCATAAAACACCATTGGAAATTGCCGCAATCATTGCGAGACTCATAGAATTGCGTGAATAGTAGGTCCTAAAAACGTCCATACTAGTTCATAACACATTTGATTGGGTGATCCTAATTGTCTATAAATGAGTATGTCAAATTTATGACGCAGACGATAACCTCATATATGAATCAACCTCGAGAAGAACGAAAGGAACAGAAAAAACAAAAGAAGACGACAAGTTCAGCAGTTTCTAATCGATGGTTTGGCATCTTACCATTTGCGTTCAAGTTATTTAAAAGAAAGAATAGCAGCAGGTCACATGACTAAAATACCTACTGCTTTGGGGTGATAATGGAATTGTCCAGATAAAATAAGCCACCATTAACAACGTCTATTTGAATAGAAGGTGTGAGACGACGTTTTATTTCATCCTGTTCTTTATTAAATTGCTGCATGGGTTCTTCATCATCTTGAAGCCCATCATAAAAATGCTTTAACAGCTCCAATTCTTCCTGTTGTTTTTCCAGTGCAGCTTGCGCCCAGCTATGGTCCTGTTGCTGAATGTAGTCCGAGATAACCGATTCTATTCTACCGAATCCACTTGAGAGCTTAATCATTGGTGATATCGTATAGCAAAAATCAGGTATTGCCGATTGTAATGTGTATTTAGAGAGTTCTTCCATCATACCTGATTTCATCATGCCGTTAATCATGTTGAGCCCAATCGATAACATTTCTTCTTTCCGTTGCTTTCCTGTATACGTTATTTTGATATTGACGACAAGCCAAGGATATAGTGGTGTTTTTGCAGTTGTGTTTAGCTTTTGAAAAAGTTTTGTGTAGCGTTCATGTCCTTTTAAATGGTCAAAAATTTGCTGTAATCTCGGACTCCCGTAGTGAATATGTTCAGCTTTATCTGCCGGTTGTTTGGATGGATCGGTATTAAAAGTAAGTGTAGCAGGGTCGCCTTCTTGTCCTATTTTTTTTATATAATGCCAGTAAAATGGTCGATTCATTAACGCTTTGTCCATTTCCTCTGTTAATTGAACCGTAAGTAATCCAGACTTTGAATTAATAATATCGCATTGGTGACCTTTGAAATACATTTCTAGGAAGTGATGCAGGTGATTAACTCCCATAATTTCCCTCCGTTTGATTGGTGCGTTCTTTCGTGTGATTTAATACAGACGTCAAATTGTCGAGTTTAATCTTTGCTTCACCTATTGAAGCGGATTCAGAATAGATCGTATGAATTTCTTTACCAAGATCATCAATGTCTAGTTCGGCCATAATATGATCAAGCTGACCAATCACATTTTCAAATAACCCGATCTTTTCATATAAACGTGTCATGATATGTGCTTCAATCGTATCCTTCGTGGCCATATTTTGAATGAATACATCCTTTTTTTGCCCATATCGATGAATACGACCTATTCGCTGTTCTAGCCGCATCGGGTTCCAAGGTAAATCATAGTTAATCATATGGTTGCAAAACTGTAAATTAATGCCCTCACCACCAGCTTCTGTTGCGATGAGGACTTGTGCATGTGTTTCAAACAGCTGTTTCATCCAGTCCTTTTTTCCTTTGTTAAATCCACCATTATAAGGAACGGAAGAAATTCCGTGTTGTTGTAAAAACCACTGTAAATAGATTTGTGAGGCACGATATTCAGTGAAAACAATGACTTTCTCATCACCGCGTTGCTGAATAAGCTCGATTAGCTTTTTTGCTTTGGCATGATGTGGTAACTGTTCAATGTGTTTGATGATATGTTCACTGCTGTTTTGTAATTCAGGCTGATCGTTCATCATCTTTTGTAGAGACATGAAGCACGCTTCTCGCGATGAGCATATTTCTCGTAGCAACGTAATAGACGCAAAGGTTGATATAGATGATGATAACGCTTCTAGCAATTGATACACTTGTTTTTCTTCTTCGCTAAATTCCACCCAAACCGTTTCAATATGTCGTTGTGAATCAAGAAGCTTCTCCTGCTTTCTCGTATTTCGAACCATCACTTTTTGAATCAAGGTTTTTAAATAATCATCTTGATAAATCTGTTTCCGGTCGTTACCGTATGTTTGCATAAAATGATCATAGTTCCCCAGATGTCCGGGTTTCAATATAGAGACCAGATTAAAGATATCCATTAGATTATTTTGCACAGGTGTTGCCGTTAAGAGTAGACAATACTTCTTTTGGATCGCTCTTGCAAACGTATAATTTTTCGTTTGATGATTTTTAAGTTTATGCGCTTCATCAATTAAAACAAGATCATATTCAATATCGAGAATTTGATCACGGTGAGGTGATTTTTTAGCTTTATCCATCGAAGATACGACAATATGATAGTTTGCCCAAGGATAATTTTTTCGATGAGATGCTGCTGGTATGAAAAACTTTTCATTTAATTCTCTGACCCATTGATTAACGAGAGAGGCTGGAACTAATATTAATACTTTTTTTACGAGCCCACGGACCATATATTCTTTTAAAATTAAACCTGCTTCAATTGTCTTACCTAAACCGACTTCATCTGCTAGCAATGCACGGCCATTCATATTTTCGATGACTTGTTGCGCACAGTTTATTTGATATGGTAAGAATGATAGGTGAGATAAATGCGTTAACGCACTTAATCCTTTGAATTCCTTTGCCATCGTCGTTAAATGAGCCTCATAAGCTAATTGAAACAAATTCCATGAAGAAAAAGGACCCCCAGATTCGATCGTTTCTTCGAGCTGATTAATGTATGATGTATCTGACTTAATTTTAATATCTGGCATAAAAATCATCCTTTACATTTAACTGGATAACCATTCATTGTGTGTTATAATGGTAAAGTAGATATTCCTAGTGCAATTATTGCTTACATAGTTTATCCAACTAAATGATTTTTATGAGCGAATGAACATAAGAGGAGAGATTACTAAAAAGATGTCATTGTATTATGAATTGATGTACGCATCTTTTATAGTAACGCCGAAGGAGCAAGCATATTTGTGAATCTCTCAGGCAAACAGACTCTTGTGGGACGCACCTCTGGAGAGTGTTTACGATTGTAAACCACCTACGAAGCAAGCGGCTATTGAGTCTGCGAAACTTTCTGGTTGAAGGACAGAGATTTCATGAAGCACTGGAATCTCTATTTTTGTGTTGAAAATTTACGAGAAGGGGTTGGGAGGATGAAGGAATTAAAACGGACACCGATATATCCGGAATATGCGGAATTAGGTGCAAAGACGATTGATTTTGGTGGCTGGGATATGCCTGTTCAGTTTTCTGGGATTAAGCAGGAGCATGAGGCCACAAGATCAAAAGCAGGCCTATTTGATGTGTCACATATGGGGGAAATTTTAGTAAGCGGTCAGCACAGTGAAGCATTTTTACAATCGATGGTCACAAATGACGTTTCTAAACTAGCACCTGGAAAGATTCATTATACGATCATGTGCAATGAAAATGGCGGTACAATCGATGACTTCCTCATTTATATGCTTAAGGAAGATGAATATTTACTCGTCGTTAATGCAGCCAATACGCAAAAGGACTTTGACTGGCTCAATGAACATAATACGTATGCTGCCGAAGATGTAAAGATTGTTAACGTTTCAGATGATTATGCATTGCTCGCATTACAAGGGCCAAAGGCGGAAAAAGTGTTGCAGTCCATTACAGATACAAATCTATCTCTCATTAAATTTTTTCATTTCGACCAACCGGTCTATTTCACGGGTATAGATACAGGTGCACTCGTGTCGCGTACCGGCTATACCGGTGAAGATGGCTTTGAAATATATATTGAATCAGCGAAAGCACGAGACCTTTGGAAGCTCATTTTGAAATCAGGAGCTGAGGAAGGCGTTGAGCCGGTGGGCTTAGGTGCAAGAGATACACTTCGCTTTGAAGCCAACTTACCGCTATATGGTCAAGAGCTCTCGTCTGATATTACGCCTATAGAAGCAGGCCTTAAATTTGCTGTTAAAGTGGACAAACAGGCTGACTTTATTGGGAAAGATGTGTTACAGAAACAGGTTGAAGATGGAACGGAGCGTAAGCTTGTTGGACTTGAAATGATTGATAAAGGCATTCCGCGTAACAGTTATACAGTTTATTCAGATGGAGAAGCCATTGGTGTTGTGACATCGGGCACACAAGCACCAACTTTGCAAAAAAACATCGGACTCGCTCTGATAAAGACACCATATACAGAAGTCGGAACAGAGGTCACGATACAAGTGCGTAAACGGGAGTTGAAGGCTGTCGTAATACCGACACCATTCCTAAAAAAAGGCTAAAAGGGGGAAAAGAAAAGATGGAGTTTCGTTATTTGCCAATGACAGACAAAGATAAACAAGACATGTTGGATGCAGTAGGAGTTACTTCCACTGAAGATTTATTTGCTGATATTCCTCAGCAAGTTCGGTTTAAAGGAGAAATGAATTTAAAAAAACCGGTAAACGAACACGAGCTAAAAGCTGAATTGTTAAAAATGTCTACCAAAAACATGAATTTGCAAACACATAGATCATTCTTAGGTGCTGGTGTTTATGATCATTTCATTCCTTCAGTTGTTGATCATGTTATTTCTCGTTCTGAGTTTTATACAGCCTATACACCTTATCAGCCGGAAATTTCGCAAGGAGAGCTGCAAGCGATCTTTGAATTTCAGACAATGATTTCGGAATTAACAGGTATGCCTGTGGCCAACTCATCTATGTATGATGGGGGAACAGCTTTGGCAGAGGCGGTTAATTTGAGCGCGGCTCAGACGAAACGCAAAAAAATTCTTGTCTCAAAAGCAATTCATCCCGAGTCTAGAGCGGTTATAGAGACATATGCAAAAGGCCCAAATTTAGAAATCGTTGACATCGATTTGAAAAATGGGATGACAGACCTTGATATGCTCGCACAGGAGTTGGATGAGCATACAGCAAGTGTCGTTGTTCAATATCCGAATTTCTTCGGTCAAGTTGAACCATTAGAACAGATTAATGCAATTATAGAACAACAAAAGAAAGCAATGTTTATCGTTTCAAGTAATCCGTTGGCACTTGGTTATCTTACACCACCAGGTACGTTTGGGGCTGATATCGTCGTTGGTGATACGCAAGTGTTCGGGATTCCAGCTCAATTTGGTGGCCCACACTGTGGTTATTTTGCAACGACGACAAAACTGATGCGTAAAGTGCCTGGGCGTCTTGTAGGTCAAACGACGGATGAAGAAGGCGTGCGCGGCTTTGTTTTAACGTTACAAGCGAGAGAACAGCATATTAGACGTGATAAAGCAACATCAAATATATGCTCTAACCAAGCACTTAATGCGCTTGCGAGCTCCGTCGCTATGAGTTCTATTGGAAAAAATGGCTTGAAAAAAATGGCGATCTTAAATATGCAAAAAGCGAGATATGCAAAGGCACAATTTATAGAAGCTGGATTTGACATTGTTTTTGATGGTCCATTCTTTAATGAGTTTGTCGTTAAGTTATCTGGATCTGTTCAAGACACGAATCAACAGTTGTTAGATAAAGGAATCATTGGGGGATATGATCTCGGGCTCGTCCATTCTGATATGAAGCATCATATGCTCATTGCCGTGACAGAAACACGCACCAAAGAGGATATTGACACATTTGTAAAAGAAATGGGGGATATAAATGGCAAATAAAGATTTTCCGTTAATTTTTGAGCGTAGTAAAGAAGGTAGAACGAGCTTTAGCCTTCCAGAATTAGATGTCCCTGAAACAAACTTAGATCAAGAGTTTGAAAATGTGTATGTTCGACAAACAGCACCTGATTTACCTGAAGTTAGTGAGCTAGAAATTATGAGACATTATACAGGTTTATCAAATCGGAATTATGGCGTCGATTCCGGCTTTTATCCACTCGGTTCGTGTACGATGAAATATAATCCGAAAATGAATGAGGATGTTGCGCGCTTACCAGGATTTAGTCATATTCATCCATATCAGCATCCTGACAGTGTCCAAGGTGCAATGGAAATGATGTATGATTTGCAAACGGCACTTCGTGAAATTACAGGTATGTATGAAGTTTCCTTACAGCCTGCCGCTGGTGCACAAGGTGAATGGACTGGGCTGATGATGATTCGCGCATTTCATGAAGCGAATGGCGATTTCAATCGAACGAAAGTTATTGTACCTGATTCTGCGCATGGAACAAATCCAGCATCGGCAACTGTAGCTGGCTTTGAGGCTGTAACGGTTAAATCCAATGAAAAAGGTCTTGTGGATCTTGAGCATTTAAGAGAGGTTGTTGGGGAAGACACAGCTGCACTTATGCTTACAAATCCAAATACACTCGGATTATTTGAAACAGAGATTCTGGAAATGGAAAAAATCATCCATGACGCAGGCGGTAAAATTTATTACGATGGCGCAAACCTGAACGCCATTATGGGCTATGCAAGACCTGGTGATATGGGATTTGACGTCGTACACTTGAACCTTCACAAAACATTTACTGGACCTCATGGTGGTGGTGGACCAGGATCTGGTCCAGTCGGTGTGTCAAAGGAATTAGAGCCATTTTTACCTAAACCACTTCTCGTTAAACAAGATAACAAATTTGTTTTTGAGTATAATCGTCCGCAATCAATTGGGCGCGTTAAGCCGTATTATGGAAACTTCGGTATCAATTTACGCGCTTATACGTATATCCGTACGATGGGCGCAGAAGGTCTTAAAAAAGCAAGTGAGTATGCGGTGTTGAATGCAAATTATATGATGCGAAAGCTAGAAGATACGTATCATTTGCCTTATGCACAGCATTGTAAGCATGAATTTGTTTTGTCAGGTAGAAAGCAGAAGAAATTAGGGGTGCGGACACTAGATATTGCGAAGCGACTCCTTGATTATGGCTATCATCCACCAACGATTTACTTTCCTTTAAACGTAGAGGAAGCATTAATGGTAGAACCTACAGAGACAGAATCTAAAGAAACACTCGATGGGTTTATCGATACGATGATCCAAATTGCCAAGGAAACAGAAACGGAGCCTGAATTGGTTCAAGATGCACCACATACGACAGTTGTTAAACGAATGGATGAAACGACAGCTGCACGTAAACCAATTTTACGTTATTATAAATAAAAGCAGGCGATGATGACGGTAAAAAGAAGATGGTATGGCTCACGGCCAACACCATCTTCTTTTGTTTTAGAAGTGATACATGTTTAGTATTTAATTTTTCCAGTCCACTTCTTAAATCCGCCTTTAAGGTGGTTAATGTTCGTATAGCCTTTTTTTCGTAACAATTCAGCTGCCCGTGCGGATCGAGAGCCACTTTGACAGTAAAGGTATACGGGCTTGTCCTTACGTAATTCAACGAGACGTTGTTTCATTTGAGTTAATGGAATATTTCTTGCACCGAGGATATGTCCTCTTTCAAATTCTTGGGGTTCTCTTACATCGATGAGCTGAGCCTTACGGTACCCTTCTTTGAATTGCTCCTCAGTTAATACGTTGAGAAATGAACGTTGTCTATAATAACGGAAAATGCTAAACCCGATAAATACGACTAGACCAATAACAAGTACTTCCATAATATCCCCCATCTTCCTAAATCATTTTCATATCTATTATTATAAGAGTAATTTGGTTTTTTTTCAAAGGTTATTTGTTGTCCAAGTATGTTAAAAATTGTTGGTGAACTTTTTCTTTGTGTATATAAATTTTTTTGAAGAGTGTTTCATAATTATTTTGCTGTCTTGGAAAATGTCGCTACTTGTGTTGTTGACCATTTAATACTATCATTTAATAATGTGCTTTTCTGTGTTCATATAAATATCATAAAAAAAACACCAAAATTAAAATCGATTTAACCCTTTAGAAGACATCATTTCATGACGATATCAATGTAGAGTACTTCGAGTTTAGGGTGAAAAAACGATTGACACACACGCTGTTTTTTGGTCTAATCACAATATATGCTATTGTAATTTGAAATTAAATACTATATATTGTACGTCGGTGAACTATTCATCGTATTATGGGGAGTGTTAACAAATGTCGGTTGGAGTAAAAGATACACATAAAATTAATATTGATGCTTTAAACGAGGATATTGCTTTTTTTCCACAAGTACATCCAATTACATCAGATATGACTTTATCACATTCGGGTGTTTCACGTCTCGTTATGCTAGATCGTTACGCATTTAAAGATACAGAAAAGAAGACGTTAAAAAAAGGTGATTTTGTCGTTCTTACAGTTAAAGATGACCCGAAGTTTCCTGCCCGAGGTTATGGATTTGTTCAGTCGATCGATTGGGCAAATAAACAGGCCTTGATTCAGGTTGATGAGGAATTTCAGTCTATGCTTGATGCGGGTGACCATGATATGGGGGTAATTAGTCGACCCTTCGATGTAATCGACAAACCACTCGAGATCTATTACGAGCAAATTGCAAAACGCAATGCGACCGGATTAGCTTCGGTAGAAACAACTGAGGAAGCAAGAGGCATTTGGCAAGCGCGTTTTACAGAGGAATTGGCACAATTAAACTTTGTTCCTGCTGGGCGTGTGTTGTATGGCGCGGGTTCCAATACAGATGTGACATATTTTAACTGTTATGTGATGCCTTACATTAAAGATTCTCGTGAGGGGATTTCCGAGCATCGTAAGCAAGTAATGGAAATTATGTCAAGAGGGGGCGGCGTAGGAACGAACGGTTCTACACTAAGACCTCGAAACACGTTAGCAAGAGGTGTTAATGGCAAGTCTTCAGGCTCTGTATCTTGGTTAGATGATATTGCTAAGTTAACACATTTAGTAGAACAAGGCGGAAGTAGACGTGGCGCACAAATGATTATGCTCGTCGATTCGCATCCTGATATTATTGAATTCATTATTTCTAAAATGCAAAATCCACGTATTTTACGTTATTTAATAGAGAACACAAATGATGAGCAAATTAAACGCTACGCTCATGAAAAATTAAAGTTTACACCGCTCACAGAAACTGAAACGGATCTTTATCAAGGAATCGTCAATTACAAGCATATTCCTGGTACAGGCGTCTTTACGCAAGCTGTTATAAAAGAAGCAGAAGAAAAATTAAAAACAGGTGGCACATATTCTGTTCATAATTCGGAGTTTTTAACAGGTGCAAACATCTCTGTTTGTTTAACAAATGATTTTATGGCTGCAGTAGAAGCAGATGCTGTACATGAGCTGCGTTTCCCTGATGTTGAACACTATACAAAAGAAGAAATGGACGACTATAATGCGCATTGGCATGAAGTTGGAGATGTGCGCAAATGGGAAGAAATGGGTTATGGCGTTCGGACGTATCGTACTATTAAAGCCCGAGAGCTCTGGAATTTAATTAACATTTGTGCAACCTACTCTGCTGAGCCTGGTATCTTTTTTATCGACAATGCGAATGAAAAGACAAATGCCACGGCATACGGTCAACAAGTCGTTGCTACAAACCCTTGTGGCGAGCAGCCGTTAGCACCTTATTCCGTTTGTAATTTAGCTGCGGTTAATTTAGCTGCAATGGCTGATAAACAAACAAAAACTGTAAATTATGAGAAATTGGAGAAAACCGTTGAAATTGGTGTTCGAATGCAGGACAATGTCATCGATGCAACACCATATTTCCTTGAGGAAAATAAAAAGCAAGCACTTGGTGAACGACGCATTGGCTTAGGCGTTATGGGCTTGCATGATTTGTTAATATATTGTGAAACAACTTACGGTTCAAAAGAAGGTCACGAATTAATCGATCGTATTTTTGAAACGATTGCTTTAACGGCATATCGGACGTCAATTGAATTGGCAAAAGAGAAAGGTAGTTTTCCTTTCCTTGTTGGTAAAACAAATGAACAAACAAAAGAATTGCGACAAAACTTTATAAATACGGGCTATATGAAGCAAATGCCTGAAGATATTAGGCAGGACATATTAACATATGGCATTCGTAATTCACATCTGCTAACAGTGGCACCAACAGGTAGTACGGGTACAATGGTCGGTGTTAGTACGGGTCTAGAACCGTATTTTTCGTTTTCATATTTTAGAAGTGGCCGCTTAGGCAAATTTATAGAAGTGAAAGCAGAAATTGTACAAGAGTATCTCAAAGCACATCCAGATGCTCAATCAGACCACTTGCCTGAGTGGTTCGTCTCAGCAATGGAATTATCGCCAGAAGCACACGCAGATACACAGTGCACCATTCAACGTTGGGTAGATAGTTCAATCTCAAAAACAGTTAACGCACCACGTGGTTACACAGTTAAACAGGTCGAAAAAGTGTATCAACGCTTGTATAATGGTGGCGCTAAGGGCGGAACTGTTTATGTAGACGGTAGCCGAGATTCACAAGTATTAACGCTTAAGGCAGAAGAAAACGAACAACTTGATATCATGGACGAGCTTTCTGAAAACAAGCCTCACGTCGTATTAATGGATACGATACAAGAACTTGAGCGGACGAATGTAACGATTGGTTCTGAGGTTGGTGACACGTGCCCAGTTTGTCGAGACGGGCAAATTGAAGATTTAGGTGGCTGTAATACATGCACTACATGTGGTGCTCAGCTTAAGTGCGGATTATAAAAAAACATTATGGGACCAGCATTCCATTAATGATATGCTTGTATTGGTTGAACTATTTAATTGACCAATCAGCTATGTCATCATGTACAATGCTGGTTCTTTGTTGTCTTTTGACGAATGACTTGTTTAATTAAATGGTCTACGGTATCATTAAAACTGAAACATTTTTGCGTAGACTAAAAATTACGTTGAAATGAGGGGGATATTTTGCCAACACCAAGTATGGAAGACTATATCGAAATTATATATAATTTAATTGACACGAAGGGGTATGCAAGGGTTTCAGATATTGCAGAATCACTCGATGTTCACCCATCGTCTGTAACAAAAATGGTTCAAAAGTTAGATAAGGATCACTATTTGGACTATGAAAAGTACAGAGGATTTGTCTTAACAGAAAAAGGCAATAAAATTGGCGAGAGGCTTGTATTTCGTCATGATTTACTAGAACAATTTCTTGAAATTATTGGCGTTAAAGATGAAAATATTTATAATGATGTTGAAGGTATTGAGCATCACTTAAGTTGGGATTCAATTGATCGTATTGGCGATCTTGTGCAATATTTTCAACAGGATCAATCACGGGTTCAAAAGCTTCGAGATCTTCATCAAGATTAAAGTCTATAGAGTATCACCAAGATGGGATCCTCTTTAGTGTTCTAACGACTAACCTCCTTGCTTATGCATATAGTATTAAAGGGTAGGAGGCATGCTGTGTGCGTATTGATGCGGTGTTTTCCGGTGGAGGCGTTAAAGCATATGCTTTTTTAGGTGCACTTGAACGGATGGAAGAACAAGATCTTCAAATTGTAAGAGCAGCTGGTACATCGGCAGGTGCTATCGTTGCAGGACTTATTGCAGCAAACTATGAGATAAGCGAAATTAAAGACATTGTCCTGAATTTAGACCTTAAACGTTTTCTCGATCCACCCCCATTAACGAAATTTATTCCGTTAAGTAAATGGGGGTTTCTTTATTGGAAAATGGGATTTTATCGAGGTGATGAGCTAGAACGATGGCTATACAACCGTTTAGCAGACAAACATATTTACACCTTTAAGGATATCCAACCAGAGCATTTAAAAATGGTTGTAAGTGATTTGTCATTAGGAAAATTAATTGTCATCCCTGATGATTTAGAATCTACTTATGGGATTCATCCCGATCAATTTTCTGTTGCGACAGGAATTCGTATGAGTGCAGGCTTCCCTTATTTTTTTATGCCAAAGCGACTAAAGGGAAAAAGCAATTGCGAGAGCATCATTGTAGATGGCGGATTGCTGAGTAATTTTCCTGTATGGATTTTCGGCAATGATCCATTAAGATTGAAACGACCTATTTTAGGCGTACAACTTGAAGAGGAAGATGACGTACATCATCGCCAGATTTCGAACGCATTAAGTATGTTACGTGCTTTTTTTAGTACGATGAAAGAAGCACATGATGCCCGGTATATTGATCAATCACAAATTAATAACATTATTACAATTCCTGTCGAACATATAGAAGCGACTGATTTAGCGATAGATGATCAAACAAAGCGGCGGTTAATTCAAGAAGGCTATGCCCGAACGGATCAATTTCTCGACTTTTGGCCGAGATAATGGTGAACAAAAAACGAGCTCATTAGTTTGAGACTCGTTTTTTTCGTTTTGATTTATTGCCATCAATTACTCTCAAATGACTGGCCCGTCTTTTTGTGGGCTTTTTTTGCTTTGCGCCTGAGGCGTTTCGACGCCCCGATGTGTCGTCAGTCATTTGTTGCCCTTGACGATATTTTATTTTAGATTGTTTTACAGCTTGTTTGTATTTTTTAGCCTCATCTGAAGGGGGACGTTTTCTCACGAATATAAAATAAAAGACAAGCAAAAACAGCGCGGCCATACCGACCATGAACACAATTTGAGAGAGAAAAGCAGCGGTATTACCAAATAGTTGTGATACTAATCCAATGGCTGCTAGGCCAATAATTCCATAGATCAAGATACTTATTCCTCGACGCTTCATTCTGCTACCCCTTTCCCGAAGTAATATCAATCATTTATCGAACCGCTAATACAATCTCTATATTCATATTGTCATAAAAACCCGGATAATATACACAGATCTTAATATATTTTAACATGAATTATAAGATTGGGCATGGGAATAGTTTGTTTTTCAACGTTACAGAGCATGATAATAGAATACCTTTTAGTGATCAAGGTGGAAATGCAAGATTTTATAATGAATGTATTGAGAAGATGATTGCATAATGTGAAGCCAAAATAAGAACACTATTTTATGATGTCATTTTTCTCTTCTGAGAAAGCCTCCACTATGGAAACGAAGCAGAGCGAAATACATAACGATAACCTAATATAGGAGTGTTTAACATGGCGATAACAAAAGCGAATAAATTAGAGCAGAATAAACATGAAGGGGCGATGTCACTTTTGTCTCGGTCACTTCTTACGGGTTTTATTGGCGGCATATTATGGAGTGCTTTTGGCGTTTTATTTTATTATTTCAATTTCACTGAAACGGCTCCACGTTCTTTTTTTCTTCGGTCGTGGTTAACGGACGAATGGACGAGTACATGGCTCGGGGATGTTGTATCCGTTCTTATGGCGGGTGTGACGTCTGTATTAGCCGCATTCATTTATTATAGTTTATTAAAAAAAATTAATGTCCTTTGGATCGGCGTTTTATATGGCGTCATTTTGTGGGGAATCGTATTCTATGTACTCAATCCAGTGTTTACAAACATTCCTCCGGTCACAGATATGGACAGACATTCAATTATTTCTACCATTTGTCTATATAGCTTATACGGTGCTTTTGTTGGGTATTCTATTTCGTATGATTATCATGATACCGTTTTAAAGCAAGTTCAAGAAAAGCAGCAATCCTCATCAAGGTGAACATTTTTTGTTATTCAAAACACAATATGTATGATAAACTAAAAAAAGCCATATTTGTTGGAGGACTGAGTATCTTGAACCGTTTGTTGTTGTTGAATGGACCTAATATGAACTTGCTTGGGACACGTGAAAAAGATATTTATGGTGCATATTCATTGGAAGACCTTGAAAACGAATTGCATCAATTCAGTGTTAAAAAAGGGTATACGATGGATTGCTTCCAATCTAATCATGAAGGGGAGCTGATCGATCAAATTCATGCTGCTTCAGGAAAATATGTTGGTATTGTCTTCAACCCTGCTGCTTATACCCATACGAGCATTGCAATTCGTGATGCGATTAAAGCCATACAGGTTCCTGTTATTGAAGTACATATGTCTAATGTTTATGCACGAGAGACGTTCCGGCACACGTCAATGATTGCCCCGGTTTGTGAAGGTCAAATTACTGGTCTTGGCATAACGGGTTATCGGTTAGCAGTCCTAGCGCTTATAGATTTGAATAGAAAGGGAGAGAATGATGTCAACACTTAAATTGGACAAACTGAGACAGCTCTTGAAAAAAGATCAATTAGATGCATTATTAATTACAAGTTCTGTAAACAGGCAATATATGACCGGGTTCACTGGTACTGCAGGTGCTGCAATCATTACCCATGATGCAGCATTGTTTTTGACAGATTTCAGGTATACGGAGCAAGCAACTGCTCAAGCAAAAGGTTATACCGTTATCGAACACAAACGTGCCATGGAAGAAGAGATTAATCAGCAGCTTGAAGCGTTGGGCATTAAGCAACTCGGTTTTGAAAAAGATCATGTAACATATGCGCAATATGAACGATATAACACGATGCTGTCTGCACAGCTAAAGCCAACAACAGGGTTGGTGGAACAGCTGCGTGTGATTAAGACAGATGAAGAGCTTGCGATCATGCAAGAAGCTGCAAACATTGCTGATGCAGCATTTGAACATATTAAAGGGTTCATAAAAGCTGGCGTCAAGGAAATTGATGTATCTAATGAGCTGGAGTTTTTCATGCGCAAACAAGGTGCAACGTCATCAAGTTTTGATATTATCGTTGCCTCAGGTGAACGTTCAGCCCTGCCTCATGGGGTTGCTTCTGAAAAAGTCATTCAATCTGGTGAGCTTGTAACGCTTGATTTTGGTGCATATTATAAAGGATACTGTTCTGATATTACAAGAACGGTAGCTGTTGGAGACGTTAGCGAACAATTACGTAACATCTATGATATCGTACTTGAAGCACAATTAAGAGGTGTCAATGGGCTTCAGCCTGGAATGACTGGGAAGGAAGCTGACGCGCTAACGAGGGACTATATCACTGAGCAAGGATATGGCGACTATTTTGGTCACTCTACAGGGCACGGTTTAGGTATGGAGGTTCATGAAGCCCCTGGTTTGTCCTTTAAAACCGAAAGAAAGCTTGAATCGGGAATGGTTGTGACAGTGGAACCAGGCATTTATGTACCTGGCGTAGGTGGCTGTCGCATAGAGGATGATGTTGTCATAACAGAAACCGGATGCGTCAAATTATCAACATCATCTAAAGCATTTACACAATTATAGACTTAAGAATTAAAGGAGAGAACAGCATGATTTCAGTAAATGATTTTAAAACGGGTTTAACGATTGAATATGATAATAGTATTTGGCAGGTAATAGAATTTCAACATGTCAAGCCTGGAAAGGGCGCTGCGTTCGTTCGATCGAAGCTACGTAATCTTCGGAACGGAAACATTCAAGAAAAAACCTTCCGGGCCGGCGAAAAAGTAAGCAAAGCTCATATTGACCATAGTAAAATGCAATATCTATATGCATCTGGTGATATGCATGCTTTCATGAATACATCAACCTTTGAACAAATCGAAATTCCAGCAGCACAGATTGAGCATCAATTGCATTTCGTTAAAGAAAACATGGAAGTATCTGTCATCACATATGAAGGTGAGATTCTCGGTGTTGATTTACCGAACAACGTTGAGCTTGAGGTTGTTGAAACAGATCCTGGTCTCAAAGGTGATACAGTTAGTGGTGGTTCTAAGCCAGCTACCCTCGAAACAGGTCATGTTGTCCAAGTTCCTTTATTCATTAATCCTGGCGATACAATCGTTGTTAATACGAGTGATGGAAAATATATGTCTAGATCATAATTCGCTCGAACTCGAAAAACAGTTCCTTGAAAAAGGGACTGTTTTTTTATTTTGGAAAAGCTGTTTCGGTCATATTTAACGTCCCATAGCATATATTTGTTTGTAAAGCGCCTGAAGTAAGGAGGGACATGCTGTGCAAGAAGTCATGCGATTATTGCCAAATTCAATAAGACAATCAGTCGATAAGCATATCGGTAATGAATGGTCGACGCTTCAGGAAATAAGAGTCAGAATCAACCAACGGATTGAATTGGTGTTTGATGCTCACATGCTCTGGATTGATCATCTCATACCGACCGCTCAAGATGGTATTCATATCTTAAATCAACTCAGTGAATTTTCCCTTTATCGTATGGAAGATGAACTTCGGCATGGCTATGTCACCATTGAAGGTGGACATAGAGTTGGTTTAGCAGGCAAAGTAAATACGGTAAATGGTTATGTGAAAGCCATCCAGCATATAACGTTTTTTAACATTAGAATTGCTAAAGAAAAAAAAGATTGCGCCCGACCGTTTATTCCTTATATCTATGAGAATAACAGTTATAAAAACACACTCATTGTGGGCGCCCCTCAAACAGGTAAGACAACGTTGCTTCGCGATTTGACTCGGCTCATTTCAACAGGTTGGCAAGATATTGAATCAAAAAAGGTCGCTGTCATTGATGAGCGATCAGAGCTAGGCGGCTCTCTTAAAGGTATCCCACAGCATGATATTGGTCCTAGAACAGATATTATGGATGCTTGTCCAAAAGCAGAAGGCATGATGATGATGATTCGATCAATGTCACCAGATGTCTTAATTGTTGATGAAATTGGAACAGACCAGGATGTTGATGCCTTAATGGAGGCACTACATGCGGGTGTGTCAGTCGTATGTACGATACATGGACATGCACTCAATGGCTTGAAGAAACGCCCATCCCTAAAACAGATGTTTAATGAACGTGTGTTTGAACGCTTTATTTTATTGGAAAAACAGAACCAACCCGGTGTTATTACATCGATCCTTAATCAACATGAAGAGCCTGTCACTCTTAAAAAGAGGTGGTTAGACAATGATATGGTTTGGCGCAATACTGCTCGTCGGTACAACGACTCTGGTCGGATTCGATATCAGCAATCGCCTTAATCAAAGACCAAAGCATATAAGGCAGCTTAAAAACGCTTTGCAAATTCTTGAGGCTGAAATTGTGTACAGTCAATTGCCCTTGAAAGAGGCATTTAAAATGATTGCAACACAGATCCCCAAACCAACGAAGACATTCTTTGCTGCTTTAAGTCAAGAATTGGATCGTCCAGCTGTTCATTTTCCCGCATTGTGGGATGAGGGTGTGAGGCAATTTCAAAATGAATCGTGTTTGAGCGAGAATGAACGTGAAATTTTATTACAATTCGGTCAAACTCTAGGACAGCATGATTTTGAACAACAGCAGAAGCATATACACCTTGCAATTACACATCTTGAAAGAGAGCTTGAAGAAGCACGTGATCATCAGTATAAATATGCTAAATTGGCTAAAAGCCTGGGGGTACTTTCCGGCTTGTTTATTGTATTGTTGCTCATTTAAGGGAAAGGAGCTCATCAATGCTACACGATGCATCTATCTTATTTCAAATAGCCGGTATCGGCATTATCGTTGCGCTCATTCATACGATCTTAAAGCAAATGGGGAAAGAAGAGATTGCCCAATTTGCAACTTTAGTTGGGTTTATTATTGTATTGCTCATTGTCGTGAACAGTCTATCGGATCTTTTTCAGCAAATAAAGTCAGTGTTTCTATTCCAAGGGTAATTCATTATGGATATATTACACATCGTTACATTAGGAATCGTTGCAAGTGTCCTATATTTAATTTTAAAAGATTTACATGGCTCGTTTGCTTTTTTCGTTGTTTTAATTACAAGTGTCATCATTTTGTTCTTCGTCATTCAACAGCTAGGGGCTATCATAAGTTTGCTTCAATCACTAGGAGAACGGGCAAACATTGACAATATGTATATCAGAACGATACTTAAAATAATTGGAATCGCCTATATCGCAGAACTCGGTGCAAATATTACCAAAGATGCGGGACTCGCCTCTGTTGCAGCTAAAATTGAATTAGCAGGGAAAGTGTTTATTTTATTGCTGGCTATCCCAATTATAACAGCTGTCATTGATGCGATTCTTGGTTTCTTGCCCGCTGTATAGGTCAGACGCTTTCAAGGGGGCATGCGCTCATATGGATTGGATGAAGCATTTAGTCGTAATCGTCATATTGTTGTGCACCCTATTTATGTTTCCAACTCTTACATTTGCAGAGACAACAATGGATGAGAAGAAAGATGATCTTGTAGATGAAGTATCACTTGATGGGATACAACGATATTGGCAAAAAGTGGTCCACGATTATGGGCCGTACATCGATGGGTTAAATAAAGGAAAAATCAGTGACATCATAAAAGGTGATACGTCTCTTTCAGTGAAGAACATTGTTTATGGTTTGCTAGACTATTTGTTTCATGAACTCATTCTCAATGGTAAGCTCATGGGAACGCTTTTAATGCTCACGATATTTTCTGCATTGCTGCAAACGATGCATAATGCATTTGAGGGGCGTGCAGTAAGTAAGATTGCTTATTTTGTTGTTTATCTCGTGCTGATTTACTTAGCGTTGAATAGCTTTTATCTCTCCGTTTCCTATGCAAAAGATGCCATTGATACGATGAGTGGCACGATGATCGCATTAATTCCTCTTATGCTCGGGTTGATGGCGACGTTTGGCCAAGTTGCGTCAGTTGCGTTTTTTAATCCGGTAATTATTTTTTTGATTCACCTGAGTGGCGTCCTCATCTCAAGGTTTATTTTACCGTTATTATTCCTATCTGCTTTATTGCATATTGTGAGCGGACTAAGTGAGACCTATAAAGTGACACATTTAGCCGATTTGTTTAAAAATGTGGCGCTTGGTGTTCTTGGTACGTTTATGACGATATTTATTAGTGTTATGTCCGTACAAGGAGCAGCGAGTGCGATTCAGGATGGCGTCGCAATGAAAACAGCAAAATTTGTAACAGGAAACTTCATTCCAGTTGTCGGACGAACGTTAACAGATGCTGCAGATACGATGCTCAGCGCATCACTATTGCTCAAAAATGCAATTGGTATTGTTGGTCTCATCTTAATCGTTACACTAGCGCTATTTCCAGCTGTGAAAATTTTTGCCATCGCTTTTGTTTATAAATTAACAGCTGCTTTGTTGCAGCCATTGGGAAATGGTCCAGTTATTACCGTCATGGACATTATCAGTAAGTATATTTTGTTTGTTTTGGCCTGCTTGTTAATTGTAACGTTTATGTTCTTTTTAGCAATTGTCATAATCGTCATATCTAGTAATATTACAATGCTCCTGAGATAGGAGGCTTTATGGTGGAGGCAATTATACAATGGGTAACGCAAATTATTATCTTCATTTTATTGGCGACGATCGTTGATTTAATCATTCCACAAACGGCATTAAAAAAATATATTAACCTTGTTGTCGGTTTGATTCTCATTTTAATTTTTTTGAAGCCGGTTTTTTATTTATTTAATGTTGATATTGAACGTGCTTTGAGCCAGTCTTATCGGGCGTTACAGGAGAATGAGCTGGAGCAGGCCGAAACAGAAAAATGGATTGAATTTCAAAAAATAGATATACAAGCCTCTCAAGATGCATATATTTTAGAACAAATGACAGCCAAATTAATAGAACTGGCTGATCCACCATTGTATCAACAATTGAATCTTGAAATTGTTGATATTGATTATGATTTTAAGAAGGGAGAGGACATGACGCTAGAAAATCTACAAATACTAACTGTTTATGTTCAGTCTTCAGATCGTCGAGAAGGTCGGGTTCAGCGGGTAGAAGAAGTTGTCATTGATACAGATGGTAAAAAAACTCATAAAGCTGAAGACATGCCGCGTGATGAAATAATAGATATCCTCAAGGAGACGTGGGAAGTTGAAGCTGACCGATTGGCGATCGAATGGGGAGGGGGGACACATTGAAGCAATTTTTCAAAAATATATTTCAATCTGACTCAGTCGAGCAAGGTAAAGCGCGTAAACCGTCCAAAAAAACCGGATATTTAATGATCATAGGCTTGGTAGGCTTACTTCTTCTCATAATGGGTAATGCATTTTCTGATCCACCAGATACTGATGATGATGTGCAATATCCTAAGCCAAGCACAGATTCACCTGATGCGCAATCTCAATCAAATTCTACAAATACCAATACGATGACATCAAACATTAGTGAGCTTGAAAAAAGTTATGAACACGATTTGAAAAATCTTCTAGAAGAAATAGACGGGGTGTCTAACGTAAAAGTAATGGTGAATCTTGATTCTACAGACATCAAGGTTTATGAACAAAACCTTGTAACTGGTCAACAAACAACTCAAGAAGAAGATACAAATGGTGGGACAAGGCTGGTTGAAGACCGTACGGAAGATACTCAGACCGTTCTCGTTCGAAAAGGTGATCAGGAGGTACCATTGTTAGTGCAGACAAAAAAGCCAGAAGTAAGGGGGGTCCTCGTAGTTGCGAATGGTGTTGACCATGCTTCAGTAAAGCAATGGGTCGTTCAATCTGTTTCAAGAGTGCTTGATGTACCGACACATCGCGTGTCCGTACTTCCTAAAAAATAAGGGGGATGAAACAAACATGTTAAAAAAACAAACCGTATGGCTATTAACAATGCTCAGTTTGATGATTGTGCTCAGTGTATACTATATAACGACAGATCCAGACGATTATGCTTTTGAACAATTCGGTGAGGATAATCCAGATTCAGAGACAGCCGCACCAGGATCAGATGTTAACAAGGAAGAAGCCGATGGTGCCGATGGTGCAGATGATGCTGACGTCGAAAATATATCACAAACGCATCAAGATGAATTGTTTACAATGCTTCGCATGAAAATTCAAGACGAGCGTAGCATGAAGAAAGATAGGCTTAAAGGTATTGTCACATCTGGCACAGCAACGGTTGATGAAAAAAATGAGGCGATGAACGCGATGGATGATATAGACGAAATGAGTACAAAAGAGTCCATTCTCGAGCAATCCATTATTGCCCAAGCTGATTATCAAGACGTGTTCGTTCGCTCTGAGGATAACAAAGTCCAAGTACATGTTTTATCACAAGATTTAACGCGTGAGGAAGTTGTTAATATTATGCAAATGGTTCGGGATGAATTCGGTGATATTACTGTTAAAGTGAATCATGAAACAACGGAAAGCTAATTTATAAAACTATGATGCCAAGACGTTCTTGGCATCTTTTTTATGGGTGCTTGACGTGTGAAGCGGCTGATTGAAATTTAATATATAAGGAAGCGATGTTCGCAATGGACGTATAAGATTGGTATAATGGCTTTAAGCAATAAGTATTAATGTCCTAAGAGAAATTGTTGACACCAAGGTTGAACTTTTGTTTAATTATATCGTAGAATGTCATTAGGAGTTCTTAATACCTGTTATTAATTTTGATTATGAAAGGATGCCAAACATGCTTAAAGTTCAGGAAATCCGTGAATTGATTAAATTAATCGATGAGTCATCCATTGATGAATTTACTTATGAAACAAATGGGACCACTGTGTCCATGAAAAAGTCAACCGGTCAACAAGTTGTGAATCAGGTTTCTAAAGTTGAGGAAAGAAGCCTTCCGGTTGCTGAAGCACAACCTCACGTACAAACGACAGAACCAGCTACAGTTGTATCACAATCAGATCAAGCTCAAGGAGATACGACAGCGCAAGCTCAGTCTTCCGCTACTGATTACGATTATGAAATTGTTTCACCAATGGTTGGAACATTTTATGAGGCAGCTTCACCTGAAAGTGATCCGTATGTTCAGGTAGGAAGCCGTGTTGAACAAAGTACCGTTGTATGTATTGTAGAAGCGATGAAGTTGTTTAACGAAATCGAGGCAGAAACGAATGGAGAAATTGTTGAAATACTCGTTAAGAATGGTGAATTGGTCGAATACGGACAACCACTATTCAGGGTTAAAACAAAGTAGGGGGATGTCTCGTGATAAAAAAAGTATTAATCGCTAACAGAGGGGAAATTGCAGTCCGAATTATCCGAGCCTGCAAGGAACTGGACATAGAAACGGTCGCCGTTTATTCTGAGGCCGATCAGGAATCACTTCATGTTCAGTTAGCAGATGAGGCATACTGCATCGGTCCTGCTCCAAGCAAAGACAGCTATCTTAATTTCACAAATATAATGAGTGTCGCAACATTAACAGATGTGGATGCCATTCATCCAGGGTATGGTTTCTTGGCTGAAAATGTTGATTTTGCTGAAATTTGCCGTGCTTGCAATGTTACATTTATCGGGCCATCACCTGAAGCGATTCAACAGATGGGGATAAAGGATGTTGCGCGTGATACGATGAAACACGCAGGAGTTCCAATTGTTCCAGGTTCAGACGGCATAATTGCCGACGAAGCCGAAGCGAAAAAAGTCGCAGCAGAGATTGGCTATCCTGTTATCATTAAAGCGACAGCTGGCGGTGGAGGTAAAGGTATTCGAATCGCCAGAAATGAAGCCGATCTCATCAATGGCATCCGGATGACCCAAAATGAAGCAGCAACAGCTTTTGGCAATCCTGGTGTATATCTTGAGAAATTCATTGAAGATTTTCGTCACGTAGAAATTCAAGTAATGGCTGACCAGCATGGTAATGTCGTTCACTTGGGTGAGCGGGATTGTACAATTCAGCGTCGATTGCAGAAGCTCATCGAAGAAACGCCCTCCCCTGCAATTACACCAGAAATTAGGGAGAAGATGGGTGAGGCAGCCGTCCAGGCAGCCAAGGCAGTCGATTATGTTGGGGCAGGTACGATCGAATTCATTTTTGAACGGCCAACACAATCATTTTATTTCATGGAAATGAACACCCGTATACAAGTTGAGCACCCAGTTACTGAAATGGTTACGGGTATTGATTTGATAAAAGAACAAATCAAAATTGCTAATAATGACAAGCTTTCATTCACGCAAGAAGACGTTGTGTTCCAAGGCGCAGCAATTGAATGTCGCATCAATGCGGAGAATCCATTCAAAAACTTTATGCCATCGGCTGGCAAAATCAATATGTATTTACCACCAGGAGGGCTTGGCGTCAGGATCGACTCAGCTGCTTACCCAGGTTATCAGATTCCGCCATATTATGATTCAATGGTAGCAAAGCTCATCACTTATGGTGATACACGAGAAGAAGCCGTAAACCGAATGAGACGTGCATTAGATGAGTTTGTTATTGAAGGGATACACACAACCATTCCTTTCCATAGGTTGATTATGGATCATGGTGTGTTTGCACATGGTGATTTTAATACAAATTTCCTAGAGGAATACCCAATTCAACAAGAACAAGATCAGGAATAATTGTGATTCTTTTTCCTGTTTCAGGTCGTATATTAAAAAGGAGCGTGTGAAAAATGAGTGATCAACCTCTTTTAAACGTGAGTGACAATACGGAATTAGGTAAAGTTGAAATTGCACCAGATGTCATTGAAATTATTGCTGGTATAGCTGCTTCTGAAATTGACGGTTTGTCTTCTATGCGGGGTAATTTTGCTACAGGTGTGGTTGAGCGGTTTGGAAAAAAATCGCATAGTAAAGGTGTTAAAGTTGAGCTCACTGAAGCGGGCATTGTGATTGATTTATACGTTGTCCTCAATTTCGGCGTATCAATTCCACAAGTGGCACAATCAATTCAGAACAACATTAGACAAACCCTTAAGAACATGACAGCATTAGAAATTGATGAAATCAACATACATGTTGTTGGTGTACAAATGGATCCACAAACTGATTCTGAGGAAGAAAACATCGAGTAACCATTCAAACTGGCCAGAGGGGATTTCCCTTTTGGCCATGTTTTATACATTCAACGTGTTTTTAAACCCAGGTATTTGAAGGCCGATATAATCATTATAAATAGAGATAGCGATTCGTTAATTTTGAATGTAGCAATACATAGTAGAACATGTTATGATTTGAAAAGACTATTTAAAGGAGCTAATCAGCAATGAATCGTCACACGGCAAGAGAAACCGCATTTCAAATCATTTTCCAAATAGATATGAATGATATTGAGCCCAATGAAGCTGTTGAACAATTTTTAGATACAGATGATGTGTATCCGTTTTTACAAACACTTGTTAATGGTGTGACCTCTAACAGGGAGGAGATCGATCAAACGATTTCTCGACATCTAGAGAAATGGACCATCGAACGTCTCGCCTTGGTTGAGAAAACGATATTACGTCTTGCTGTGTTTGAAATATTATTTTTAGATGACATTCCAGAACGCGTCTCTGTAAATGAAGCAGTCGAATTAGCAAAAACATTCGGAGACGATCAATCTGGAAAATTTGTCAATGGTGTTTTATCAAAAATAATCGCATAAAGGGGATGGGAGCACTGGTTGCACACGTTATTAGTGGGAAGGATATTGCACAGAAAATGAGAGAGGAAATGGCACAGGAAGTAGAACAATTAAAACAAAGACATATTGTTCCACATTTAACGGTTGTCATTTTGGGAGAAGATCCAGCGTCACACTCTTACGTTAAGGGAAAGAAAAAAGCATGCACGCAAACGGGGATTTCATCTGACGTTATTGAATTACCTGATACAACTTCGGAGCAGGCATTATTAGATATTATTGATCAATTAAATCATGATGATGCCGTTCACGGGATTCTTGTCCAATTGCCGCTCCCTAAGCATATTGATGAGCAGCATATTATTGAAGCCATTTCACCAGAGAAAGATGTAGATGGGTTTCACCCTGTTAGTGTGGGGCGTATGATTACGGGGCAGGATACGTTTTTACCATGTACACCACACGGAATCATTGAATTGATAAAATCGCAACAAATTGACATCAAGGGCAAGCATGCTGTCGTTATAGGAAGAAGTAATATTGTTGGAAAACCAGTTGGGCAGCTGTTACTCAATGAACATGCGACGGTTACTTATTGCCACTCTAAAACAGAAAATTTGCAACAATATACGTTGAAGGCTGATATTTTAATTGCCGCTGTCGGTAAGGCGAATGTCATAAAAGCTGAACATGTTAAACCAGGTGCTGTCGTTATTGATGTAGGTGTTAATCGATTAGACGATGGAACGTTAACAGGTGATGTTGATTTTGATGAAGTAAAGGAGATTGCCTCCTACATAACACCAGTTCCTAAGGGAGTTGGGCCGATGACAATTACAATGCTTCTAAAAAACACGATAAAAGCGGCAAAAGGATTGGGCAAAGGTGACTAACACATATTTAACCGTTACGGCTCTTACGCGGTACATAAAGCGGAAGATAGACACCGACAGACACCTTAGGGACGTATGGCTCAAAGGTGAAATATCTAATTTCAAGCATCATAGTCGGGGTCATATGTATTTTACAATTAAAGATGACACGACGAGAATAAATTGCGTAATGTTTGCTGGCCAAAATCAATCATTAACCTTTTTACCTGAAAATGGCTTAAACGTCCTGATTCGTGGTGAAGTTAGTGTGTTTGAGTCATATGGACAGTATCAATTGTATGTCAAGCATATGGTGCCAGACGGTCTTGGGGCTTTGCATCTTGCATTCGAGCAATTAAAAGAACGGTTAAATAAGCGCGGGTATTTTTCTGATGATCACAAACAACCGTTACCTCCGTATCCAAAACATATTGGTATCATTACATCTCCTACAGGGGCAGCGATCAGAGATATTTTAACGACATTGAAGCGACGGTATCCGATCGTATCCACTACTGTTTATCCGGTACTTGTACAAGGGAAAGCAGCCGCTGAATCTATTGCAGCGGCTCTTCGCCAAGCAAATGAACAAAATATATGTGACGTTCTGATCGTTGGAAGAGGTGGAGGCTCCATAGAGGAATTATGGAGTTTTAATGAGGCGAACGTAGCAGAAGCGATTTTTGAATCAAAAATTCCAGTTATTTCTGCTGTTGGACATGAAACGGATGTGACAATTAGTGATTTCGTTGCAGATGTCCGCGCGCCAACACCGACTGCCGCAGCTGAAATGGCTGTCCCATCGGGAAATGAATTGCATAGTAAATTAAATGCTTATCAACGGCAATTCACACAGTTCGTTCAGATGAGGCTGGCTGATGAAAGAGATCGTCTTAAGCGATATAAGCGGTCTTATGCACTTCGTTATCCGGAACAGTTAGCTATACAAAAGGAACAAGAGTTAGATAAAATGACGGAGCGACTTGATCGGTCAGTTTCTTTTTTATTCCAACACAAAAAAGAACGATTACACTATGCAAGTTCGAGATTACTCATGCAGCATCCTGATCGTTATATAAGGGCGTACAAAAAGGAATTGCAGCATATACAGAACCGCAATCAGACGGCTTTCACATACATTCTTTCTAAAAAAACGGTTGAATTAGATAGCATGCTTGAAAAATTGTTACTATTAAATCCGTTAGAAATTATGAAGCGCGGCTATGCCATTCCATATAATGAAACGGGAGCTATTATCCGAACAATTGATGGCATGCGAAAAGGAGCTTCGGTGTCCGTCCAATTATCAGATGGACGATTGAACTGCCGAGTTGAATCGGTCGAGGAGGAATCGCTATGAATAATGAGAATGAAAAAGAAATATCTTTTGAAGAAGCAATGCAAAAGCTCGAGGAGATTGTGGGAAAGCTTGAAGAAGGTGATGTTCCACTTGAAAAAGCGATTGCCTATTACCAGGAAGGTATGGCGTTATCCAAGAAGTGTAGTGATCAATTAACACAAGTAGAGGAAAAAGTCACACAAATTATGAATCAATACGGTGAATCAGAGCCGTTTGATTTGCAAGGGGAGGCATAAAGTGATGACTGGATCCCTTGACCAATTTTTCAAAACGTATAAAACAGAAGTAGAAAACCGTATGATACATTTTTTAGAAGACCTTAACAGTACGGCGCAACTAAAAGAGGCAATGCGTTATTCAGTAAACGCAGGTGGAAAACGTATTAGACCGCTTTTGCTAATGGCTAGTTATTTGGCATATGCTAAGGATGTGGAAAAGACATATTCTAGTGCTGCAGCGTTAGAATTTATTCATACGTACTCACTCATTCATGATGATTTACCTGCAATGGATGATGATGACATCCGACGAGGAAAGCCTACAAATCATAAAGCCTTCGATGAAGCAACAGCTATTCTGGCAGGGGATGCACTTCTTACGTATAGCTTTGAAATCGTTGCGCAAGATGACTTGCTCTCTGATCGTGAAAAAGTTTACCTCATTAAACTCTTATCTGAAACGAGTGGTCCTAATGGCATGGTGGCAGGACAAGTGCTTGATATGGCTGCAGAAAGTAAGTATGTCGATTTAGAAGCACTAGAAACGATCCACAAATTGAAAACAGGTGAGCTACTGAAATTCGCAGTAAGAGCAGGGGCGTATTTAGGTCAGGCAACCGATGAACAAATTTCTCACCTTGACCAGTATGCGCATTATATGGGTCTTATTTTTCAAGTGCAGGATGATATATTGGATGTTATAGGAGAAGAAAATAAAATTGGAAAGCCAGTTAAAAGTGATGAAGGTAACCTGAAAAGTACGTATCCTCAATTATTAGGGATCGATGGTGCGATTCAACAAAAAGAGCGCTATGCCGCTTTAGCGAAAGAGGCATTGCAAAATGCAAATGCTGATGAGTCATATCTTTTTCAGCTTATAGATTATTTTAGTAAAAGAGATCATTAATTGTATAGAAAGTTGATGGAAAAAATGTTATAATAAATCCATAAAGGAATGGTACAGTATTCTAGTCAGCCCTCCGCTCCTGAAGGCGGGCCTAAAAATCCGCCAAAGGGCACATCGATGAAGTTCCTTGTGTTGGCTTGAGGCGCCCAGCCTTGGGTCAGTGCTGGGAGTTAAGGTTTTCGGGCGATCCACAAAGGCATGTGGGCGTAGACCCGATTACCGCGGAGGCCCATCTCTGTCGTGTATGCTAAGCCTAGGATACATTATGGAATGGGGTATGAACCTGTAGAACAAGGTAAGGGAACCTTGTTTGCAGCGTAGCCTGCCTTGAGTGGTAACGAGGGGATTGGAGTTCACATGTTTAGTCCGATCGGCCGTCGGTCTAACCATCTTATTCTCCATGAAATCGTTACTGCAAAAGAGGCTAGGGAACGGCTAAAGGCTGTTGAGGAAATCTCCTAGACTGTTTTATTGAGACATTTAAGAGGGATTATAGTATGGACTAAGTGGTAATCCAGTCAAGCTTTCGGTGACGAGGCTTAGATGAGTTTAAAGGGGAACCGCCTGCATGGCAACATGGGGTATTCATCTGGGAAAACCTACTGGACCTAAGCCATAGTTTTAACCTTTTGAATGACCATTCCTTCACTATACATAACAAACATGATTGAGGTAAATAATGAAATCAGCGTTAAAAAAATCAATGAAGTTTAGTTTAACAATTGCCGTTATCACGTTTGTGCTAGCGGCTGTTTTTTCAGTTATTTCTTCGTCTATATTAAATGACGTTTTTTGGACGATCGGTCTTGTTATCGTGTTCGTCATTGTTTTTTTGGGTGTCGGGTTTGATATGCTCGGGATTGCTGCAACGGCAGCTTCTGAAGCACCTTTTCATGCGATGGCTGCTGAACGTGTAACAGGCGCTAGAGAATCTGTTATTATCGTTCGAAACGCAGATAAGTTTGCCAGCTTTTGTAACGATGTAATAGGTGATATTTCAGGTATTGTGAGTGGAACGGCATCGTCAATTGTCGTCCTGCAAATCGCGAATTTAATCAATTCTTCTCATGGATCAATTTATATTGTCCTGAATGTGCTGTTGACAAGTCTTGTTGCTGCTGTGACGGTAGGCGGGAAAGCGGTTGGTAAAACGCTAGCGATTCATTCTTCCACTGACATTATATTTTGGGCTGGTAAAACGATCGCATTTATTGAAAGACATACAAAAATACGCCTATTGCCTAAATAAATATAAGCAATAATTAATAAAGGAATCGATGTTATGGCAAAAATAAGACTAGATGTTTTAATGGTCCAAAGAGCACTTACTGAAACAAGAGAAAAGGCAAAGCGCTTAATTATGGCAGGTCTCGTTTTTTCAAATCATGAACGGATGGACAAGCCAGGTATAAAAGTATCTCCTGATATACCGCTTACTGTGAAAGGCAAAGACATTCCATATGTTGGCCGAGGCGGTTTAAAGCTTGAAACCGCCTTAGCGACATTTGATATTGATATTCGTCAAAAGGTGATGGTCGATGTTGGGTCTTCAACAGGCGGTTTTACAGATTGCGCACTACAAAACGGTGTAAAAATGAGCTATGCCATAGATGTTGGTTATAATCAGCTCGCTTGGTCCTTACGTCAAGATGATCGTGTCGTCGTGATGGAGCGAACGAATTTCAGACATGTTACACCGGAAATGTTCGGTGAATGTCGGCCTAATTTTGCCACAATTGATGTGTCCTTCATATCGCTACGGTTAATTTTACCAGTCCTTAAACAAATATTAGAATCTTCAAGTGATGTCGTAGCCCTCATTAAACCTCAATTTGAAGCCGGAAAAGATCAAGTAGGTAAAAAAGGTATCGTAAAAGATAAACATATTCATGTTGAGGTGCTTGAACGCATTATTCAATTTGCAATTCAAGAGGGATATCAATTCAATGATTTAACGTTTTCTCAGATCACTGGTGGATCAGGTAATATAGAGTTTTTGGCCCATTTTAGGTGGCAACAAAATACCGAAACAAAAGCAATTAATCAAGATCAAATTAAAGAAATCGTTGACCAGGCACATCGTTATTTTCATAAACAGGGGTGAGAATGGTGTTGACTGAATTATCAATCCGAAATTTTGCCATTATTGAACAACTGGCTATTTCGTTTGATGAAGGCTTGACTGTTCTAACCGGAGAAACCGGTGCCGGAAAGTCAATCATCATAGATGCAGTTCAATTACTTGCTGGATCGAGAGGATCTGTTGACTTTGTTAGACATGGTGCCAAAAAAGCGGAGTTAGAAGGCTTGTTCATCATTGACGAAAAGCATGCTGTTCATCAACTAGGGAAGGAATTTGGCATTGATACGACAGATGGGATGATTGTACTCAATAGAGACATTACCAATGCCGGTAAGAGCATATGTCGTATTAATGGCAAGCTGGTTACACTTGGTATCCTAAAGGAGTTTGGCCAGTTGCTGATCGATATTCATAGTCAGCATGAAACCCAAATGCTTTTGAATCAAGACCATCATTTACGCTTGCTTGATATGTACGACGATCAACACATCCACAAAGCAAAGCAAGCCTATACGACGATTTTCGATGAGCTTCAGCGATTAAAGCAGCAGTATAGACAGCTTAATCATAAAGAACAAGATCTCGAACAAAAGTTAGATTTACTTCAATTTCAATCGAGTGAAATTGCGAAAGCGGAATTGCAACCGAATGAGGATGAAGAACTACTTGAAGAGCGGAAGTATCTCGTTAATTATGAGAAAATATATCAGGCGTTTGAACAATCGTATAATGCTCTTTATGGGGAACAACGAGCGATAGAGTGGCTCGGACAAGCACAACAAGCACTTCAAGATCATAAAGAATTTGATGATTATTTGGCGCAAAAAGCGGATGAACTAACGAATTACTATTACTTAACCGAAGAACTGGCTTTTGAAATACGTAATCATCTTGATACACTTCAATATGATGCCTCACGTCTTAATGACATAGAAGCAAGGCTGGATGAAATCAGTCGTCTAAAACACAAGTATGGATCGAGCGTTAATGATATTTTAGCGTATGAAGCTAACATTCGAAAAGAAATAGAACACATACAAAATAAAGACTCTTTTAATGCGGAACTTGCCACACAAATTGAACAATTAACAGAGGACGCGTATGAAAAAGCTAAAGTTCTTCATGACATTAGAAAAAGAGCAGCTTCTGAACTAACGAAAGATATCAGAACAGAATTAAAGGGTCTATATATGGAGAAGTCTGTTTTTAAGGTAGACTTTGACACAACACCATCTGAAGATAAGCATTCTAAATATGTGAAGCTGCACCGGAATGGGTTTGATGATGTTCATTTTCGTATGTCGACCAATCCTGGAGAGCCTTTAAAACCGTTACATAAAATTGCTTCTGGTGGCGAAATGTCTCGCATTATGCTCGCATTAAAAACGATTTTTGCCAAGCATGAAGGTGTGACGAGCTTTATATTTGATGAAGTGGATACAGGTGTGAGCGGTCGTGTTGCTCAAGCAATGGCTGAGAAAATCCACTTTATTTCGCAAGGGTCTCAAGTGCTATGTATTACGCACCTACCACAAGTTGCTGCCATGGCCGATTATCATAAATACATCGGTAAAAAAGTCGTAAAAGACAGAACGACGACCTTTATTAAAGAGCTTTCGACTTCAGAAAAAATTGAAGAATTAGGTAGAATGATTACAGGCGCAGAAATGACAGACACGGCAAAAGAACACGCGAAGGAGTTGCTTGAACTCGCTATCGCTTACAAAGTAAAACAACATTAATTACAAATTTATCCACTCGTTCCTCGAAATAAATCATACTCATTTGTGAAAGGAAATGTTACACAGCTTTTCTTCTCACTAACCAGTTTAAAAAGCGGCAAGTTCGGTCAAATTAGAAGTACACCGCTAATATAATTGGTATGGGTTAGAATCGAGGAGAGTGGATTATTGTGCTTAAAAAAAGACGACTGCGTTTAACAATTGGTATTCTGCTCCTAATGGCTCTGTTTACGGCTCCCTTTCTAACACCATTTCAGAATTACCTTACCATCCCAAACGAGATCGTAACGTTTAACAATCAGTCACCCATAGAAGTGCCCAAAATAAAGGGAAATATTACAGTTGAAGCCACAAGTAGCGACATGATGACCCCTTCATCAATTGACACAGAGTTTTATGCTGAAAAACCTGGTAAAAGTCAGCTTGTGTATAAACTTGCTGGATTGCCAATAAAAAAAGTTAATGTCTCTATTCTTGATGATTTAAAAGTCGTACCAGGCGGACAATCCATTGGCGTTCGTTTGCAAACACTTGGTGTCCTCGTTGTTGGACATCATATTGTTAATGGAAATAATGGCGCCGCATCACCAGGCGAGGATGCCAATATTAAAGTTGGCGATATTATTTTAAAGATTAATGGGCAAGACATTCAGCAGGTGGAGGATGTTAAGCCACTCGTAACAAAAGCAGGTGAAAAGAAATCGTCATTGGAGTTGACTGTTAAAAGAGGTAAAGAGACGTTTGAAACGACATTAAAACCTATCCAAAGTAAACAGGATCAGGCATATCAAATTGGCTTATATATTAGAGACTCAGCAGCTGGTATCGGTACAATGACATTTTATGATCCAAGGTCAAAAAAGTATGGCGCACTTGGTCACGTCATTTCAGACATGGACACAAAAAAGCCAATTGAAATCCACAATGGATCAATTGTAAAGTCAACGATCACATCGATTGAGAAAGGTCAAAATGGATCGCCAGGGGAAAAACAGGCTTCATTCTCAATAAAAGATGATGCATTAGGAACAATTACAAAAAATAGCCCTTTTGGTGTCTTCGGTGTTTTGGATCAAGGTATTAAAAATGGAATAAAAGATAAGCCGTTGCCAATTGCATTGTCGCACGAAGTAAAGGAGGGTCCGGCGAAAATATTGACGGTCGTTGACGGTGAAGAAGTCGAGTCATTTGATGTAGAAGTCATCAATAGCGTCCCTCAAAAATATCCTGCGACTAAAGGCATGATTATTCAAGTAACTGACAAAAAACTACTTGATAAAACCGGTGGCATCGTTCAAGGAATGAGTGGAAGTCCAATCATTCAAGATGGTAAAGTTATTGGGGCTGTTACACACGTTTTCGTTAATGATAGTACGTCCGGTTATGGTGTTCATATTGAATGGATGATGCAGGAGGCTGGAATTAATATTTATAAAGAAGAAGAAAAGGCTGGTTAAATTCGCTTGCAGTGTTCAATCACTGCAAGTTTTTTTATGAACGGACAGTTTTTAAGTACCTTTTGTCGAATGTATGTACTAAGGTTAGAATTGCGTCGAAATGAAGAGAAATAAAAAGAAAAACAAAGTAATTGAAAGTTTTTTCCAAAATGAAAAGGAATTTTAGCGTCCATGTCGAATAGTATAAAGGGGGGAATACATATAAAAAGGGAGGAAAAGTCGGTGGAAAAAATTAAAGTGTGCTTAGTTGATGACAACCGAGAACTCATTCAAATGATGGAAGAATATTTTGCATCACAAGAAGACATTGAGATAGTAGCCGTTGCCTATAATGGGCGAGAATGTCTGGACATTATAAAAAAGGTTGAGCCAGACGTTCTCGTGCTTGATATCATTATGCCACATGTTGATGGATTAGCTGTTATGGATTCGTTAAGGGGAATGGACCTGAAGAAAAGTCCAAGCGTTATTATGCTGACGGCATTTGGTCAGGAAGAAGTCATGAAAAAAGCTGTTGATTTAGGAGCATCATATTTTATTTTGAAACCGTTTGATCTCGACCACTTAGGTGATCAAATACGTCAAGTGAGCGGATATAAAAGTCCGTTATCGAGTGGCAAATTACTAAAGAAAGATAAGAAATTGGATTTAGAATCCAGTATTACAGCTATCATTCATGAAATAGGTGTTCCTGCACATATTAAAGGATACATGTACTTAAGAGAAGCGATAACGATGGTATACAACGATATCGAGCTACTTGGTTCAATTACAAAGGTGTTATATCCAGATATTGCTAAAAAATACGATACAACTGCCTCGCGTGTGGAGCGTGCAATTCGTCATGCGATTGAAGTTGCCTGGAGTCGTGGTAATATCGACTCAATTTCTAAATTATTTGGGTATACTGTCTCAATTTCAAAGGCGAAGCCAACCAATTCGGAATTTATTGCAATGGTGGCTGATCGATTGAGATTGGAGCATCGGGCGAGTTAACGTAACGATTTAAAGGAAGAAAAATGAGACGAAAATTAAAATGTTTAACTAAAAACCGAACACATTTTACAATTTTAGCTTCGGAAATATGTTTAAATACCTCTTTAGACTGCAAACTCATATCGCAGTATGACTTATATTTCCGGAGCGATCTGTTTTGTTTGTTCGGGTTGTTCTTTAGTTAAGCTTTTTTGCGTGAACGGTAATTTTATACTCTTTTTTTCTCTTTAGCAAGCTGCCGTTTTCGATCACGATGAACGATAAATCCACCAATAAACCATATGCCCATAACAAATAGGAGCATTCCGATTATGAATTGGATGCCTGTATTTATGAGTATATGATTGACTTCGTTAAAGAGCGAATCCCTCATTAGTTTAATACCATAAGCAGCAAAGATGCCTGGTATGACGAGTAAAAGTGCTGCAATCATTCGTACCATGATTCAATCGATCCCCTTATTATGTATATAGATTTAGTATAATGATAAACATTGTGACAGACAAATAATATGAATTTGCCAAAAAAAGTAGAATGCCTTAAACTATACACAAGTAAAATGTGTTAGTAAGATCAGCTAGACGAATGTGTCGAAGGTTTAGTAGTACGTTGTTGGGTTGGAATATAGGGTTGATGAGCGCTTTCGATTGCAGTATATTATTCAAACTGGCATAATATTGATGCAAAAACTTATTTTTTTTGCATTAATATAAAGCGCTTACAAATTGTGGTTGTTGCGTTTTTGGGGTGAAAACAGGGTGGAGTTTGTATTAAATATATGATATATATCATATTTAAGGGGTGACATTTTATTGTTTTGCCTTTAAGCGAAATAAGTGTATATTAGTAAAACAGGAAATGAAAAAGCGAAGGAGGAATTAATTATGGAGATTTTCAAATACATGGAGAAATACGATTATGAACAGCTTGTATTATGTCATGACAAGCATTCTGGATTGAAAGCTGTCATTGCGATTCACGATACGACTTTAGGACCAGCCCTAGGTGGATGTAGGATATGGCCATACGATACAGAAGAAGAAGCGATTGAGGACGCTTTACGTTTAGCAAAAGGCATGACATATAAAAATGCAGCTGCAGGACTTGATCTTGGTGGTGGAAAGGCCGTCATTATTGCTGATCCCAAAAAAGATAAGAACCCAGAAATGTTCCGTGCTTTTGGCCGTTATGTTCAAAGCTTGAATGGGCGTTATATTACGGCTGAGGATGTTGGTGCGACTGAGCATGACATGGATATTATACATAAGGAGACGGATTATGTTACAGGTACATCTAGAGAAAGCGGATCTGGTGGAAATCCATCTCCTGTAACAGCATACGGGATTTATATTGGAATAAAAGCATCAGCGAAAGAAGCATTTGGTTCAGATGACCTAAAAGGTAAGAGAATTGCCGTTCAAGGTGTTGGTCATGTGGCATATGAATTATGCAAATTGCTTCACGAAGAAGGTGCTCATTTAATCGTAACGGATATTCATCAAGAAGCAATTGACCGTGCTGTTCATGATTTCGGGGCTGAAGCTGTGGAGCCTAATGCGATTTATGATGTTGATTGTGACATATTCGCACCATGTGCGCTAGGCGCTGTTATCAACGATGAGACAATCCCACGCTTCAAGGCTAAAGTCATTGCTGGTTCAGCGAATAACCAATTGAAATCTGAAAAACATGGCGCGCTTTTAGACGAAAAAGGCATATTGTATGCACCAGACTATGTTATTAATGCGGGTGGCGTCATAAATGTAGCTGACGAGCTCGTTGGATACAATGAAGCACGGGCGTTGCGCAAGGTTGCAACAATCTATGACAGTTTAATGGAGATATATGCGATTGCAAAACGAGACAAGATACCGACAGCTCAAGCTGCTGATCGCTTAGCTGAGGAGCGGATTCAGTCAGCACGTCAATCACGTTATCAATTTTTCCCTAAAGGCCACCACATTTTAAGTCGTCGCTGAATGAAAATGATTTAATTTATGATAATGGCGAAAGTGCGTTATATGTAATACGTGATTCAATTTTTAAAGCTAACAATGTCATGTATACTAGATGACTTTTGTGAGAGCTGAGATGAAAGTTGGCGAAACGAACCGTCAACTTGATAGGGGAAGGAGATATTTGTATGGCAAAGGATTATGATCTTGCTATTCTTGGGGGCGGAACTGGTGGTTATGTTGCTGCCATTCGAGCATCCCAGCTTGGACTTCAAGTGGCACTTGTTGAAAGAGGGGAAATAGGGGGAACGTGCTTGCATAAGGGGTGTATTCCTTCCAAAGCTTTATTGCGTAGTGCAGAAGTCTATCGACAAACACAGCAAGCGAGCGAATTTGGTGTCGACACGAATGATGTTTCCTTGAACTTTAAACAGGTCCAAGCGCGAAAAGCTTCGATTGTCAAAACGTTACATCAAGGTGTACAAGCGCTTATGAAAAAAGGGAAGATTGATGTATTTTCCGGGTATGGTCGCATGCTTGGTCCTAGTATATTTTCACCAATACCAGGTACCATATCCATCGAATATGACAATGGTGATGAGAATACAATGATCGTTCCAAAACATGTGCTCATAGCAACAGGATCGAAGCCGAAATCACTACCTGGCCTCGAAATTGATGGCACTTACGTCATGACTTCAGATGAGGCACTGGAGCTGGAGACTCTCCCACAATCGATTCTCATCGTTGGAGGAGGTGTCATCGGCATTGAATGGGCTTCAATGCTGACAGATTTCGGTGTTGATGTGACGGTTTTAGAATATGTTGATCGCATATTGCCAACTGAAGATAAAGACATATCAAACGAGGCCAAGAAACTTCTGAGCAAGAGAGGGGTTCGTTTTGTCACTTCTGCCAAAGTCATGCCTGAAACATTAACAAAGGAAAGTGGTGTGACGGTTGATGCTGAAGTGGATGGTGAAACGATCACATTCGCTGCTGAAAAGATGCTCGTTTCTGTTGGCCGTATGGCTAATGTAGATAATATAGGCATTGAAAATACGGATATTATTGTTGAAAATGGCTTTATTCAAACGAATGACATGTACCAAACGAAAGAGCCCCATATATATGCAGTTGGGGATGTAATTGGAGGTCTACAGCTCGCTCATATGGCGTCTCATGAAGGGATTGTCGCTGTTGAGCACATTGCCAATGTGGAACCATTCCCAATTAACGAGGCGCATGTACCGGTTTGTGTCTATTCGTCACCTGAAATTGCCAGAGTAGGTTTAACGGAAGAACAGGCAAAAGAAGAGGGACTAGACGTCAAAATTGGTAAATTCCCGTTTAAAGCCGTTGGAAAGTCACTCGTACATGGTGAGACGGATGGCTTCGTAAAAATAATCGCTAACAAAGACAACGACGATTTAATCGGCGTGCATATGATTGGACCACATGTAACAGACATGATCACCGAGGCTGGACTTGCACAAGTGCTTGATGCCACCGCTTGGGAAATCGGCGGTACCATTCATCCACATCCAAGCTTATCGGAAATTATGGGTGAGGCGGCTTTGGCTGTTGATGGGAAACAGATACATGGTTAAATCATCATTAAAAAGGAGGTCATTTCATGTCAAATATACGCCATAAAGAACTTGGTTTAACAGATGAGAACGTCTATGAAATGTTTAAAACGATGCTACTCGCTAGAAAACTTGATGAAAGAATGTGGCTTCTGAATCGTGCGGGAAAAATTCCGTTTGTCATATCCTGTCAAGGACAAGAGGCTGCTCAAGTGGGTGCGGCCTTCGCGCTAGACCGAGACAATGATTACACAGCACCTTATTATCGTGATCTAGGTGTCGTACTGGCTTTTGGAATGACAGCACGAGATCTCATGCTGTCGGCTTTTGCTAAGGCTGAAGATCCAAATTCTGGCGGTCGTCAAATGCCAAGTCACTTTGGACAGAAAAAAATCGGATTTTAACAGGTTCTTCACCTGTCACGACACAAGTGCCACATGCGGTAGGAGTGTCACTTGCTGCGAAAATGGATAAAAAAGATATCGTCTCTTTTGTGACGCTTGGCGAAGGGTCATCTAACCAAGGCGATTTTCATGAAGGGCTGAATTTTGCTGGTGTTCATAAGCTCCCAGTTATAACAATGGTTGAAAATAATAAATACGCTATCTCAGTTCCACTAAAGAAACAGCTTGCCTGTGAACAGGTATCTGATCGTGCAAAAGGATATGGCATGCCTGGTATTACGGTAGATGGTAACGACCCTCTCGCTGTGTATGACGTTGTAAAGCAAGCGAGAGAACGCGGCATTAGTGGAGAAGGTCCAACATTAATAGAAGCGATTACTGATCGATATACGGCACATTCAAGTGATGATGATGATCGCTTGTATCGTGAAAAAGGTGAAGTTGAAGCAGCGAAGAAAAAAGATGCACTTCAATCTTTTGCTGTATACTTGCGAGACACGGGTGTGTTAACGGACGAAAAGGAGGAAGCTTTGCATAAAGAGGTTGAACAAATCGTTAATGATGCAACTGATTATGCTGAGCAAGCCCCATATGCAGAACCGGAAGATGCATTAAAGTATGTTTACGAAGAAGTGTAGGGAGGGAGAACGATTATGCCAGTCATGTCATATATACAAGCTGTAACGACAGCTTTAAAAGAAGAAATGCAACGAGATGAAAATGTATTCATTCTTGGTGAAGATGTCGGTAAGAAAGGTGGCGTCTTCCGTGCTACAGATGGGTTGTATGATGAATTTGGGGACGCACGCGTTCTTGATACACCTCTTGCCGAATCAGCCATAGCAGGTGTTGGTATCGGTGCAGCTATGTACGGAAAGCGTCCAGTTGCTGAAATGCAATTTGCGGACTTTATTATGCCAGCAGTGAATCAAATTATTTCAGAGGCTGCGAGAATTCGTTATCGCTCGAACAATGATTGGACGTGCCCGATTACAATTCGCGCCCCTTATGGTGGTGGCGTTCATGGTGCATTGTATCATTCACAATCTGTTGAAGCTGTTTTTGCGAATCAGCCTGGCTTGAAAATTGTTATGCCTTCAACACCTTATGACGTTAAAGGGTTATTAAAAGCAGCCATTAGAGATAACGATCCCGTTTTATTCTTTGAGCATAAACGGGCATACCGGTTGTTAAAAGGTGATGTGCCTGAAGAAGATTATGTCTTGCCAATTGGAAAAGCAGATGTTAAGCGTGAAGGTACAGATATAACAGTTATTACGTATGGTCTTTGTGTCAATTTTGCCCTCCAGGCTGCTGAAAAGCTTGCCGAGGAAGGTATTGATGCACATATACTTGACTTAAGAACGATATATCCTCTTGATCAGGAAGCCATCATTGAAGCAGCCAAAAAAACTGGCAAAGTCCTTCTCGTTACAGAAGATAATAAGGAAGGAAGCATCATCGGCGAGGTTGCTGCGATTATTTCTGAGCATTGTTTGTTTGACTTGGATGCGCCAATCCAACGATTGGCTGGACCGGATATACCAGCTATGCCTTATGCCCCGACGATGGAAAAATTCTTTATGATCAATCCTGATAAAGTCGAAAAAGCAATGCGTGACTTGGCAGAATTTTAATAGGGAGGAGGATGTGTAATGGCCATGGAAAAGATTAATATGCCTCAATTAGGAGAAAGTGTAACAGAAGGCACAATTAGCACTTGGCTCGTTAAAGTTGGGGATCAAGTTAACAAATACGATCCGATTGCGGAAGTCATGACAGACAAAGTAAATGCAGAAGTTCCTTCATCTTATAGCGGTGTTATTCAAGAGATTGTCGCGCAAGAAGGCGACACGCTTGAAGTTGGTGCTTTGATGTGCTACGTAGAAGTAGCGGATAGTACGAATACACAAGATTCGAGTCATTCTAGCAGCGATAAAGTTAATGAAACGCACGAATCTGTTGACCCAGCTCAAGAGCAGTCTATGAAAAAACGCTATTCACCAGCAGTTCTTAGACTTTCACAGGAGCATGATATTAATTTGGAACATGTAGAAGGTTCAGGACGCGGTGGCCGGATCACGCGCAAGGATGTTGAAAAAGTGATTGCCGCAGGAGAACGCGGTCATAATGCATTTTCACAGTCTGAAAAAGCGCCGGAAACAAACAAAACCGCTGCGAAGCAAACTGCACCTCAACATGAACGGGTTCAACAAGAAGCACAAGCTGGCGATATTGAAATACCTGTTAAAGGTGTCCGCAAGATGATTGCTGATAATATGGTTCAATCAAAAACAGAAATACCACATGCATGGATGACTGTTGAAGTTGATGTAACTGATCTCGCTAAATTGCGCAACAAGGTGAAGGACGACTTTAAACAAAACGAAGGGTATTCTTTAACGTATTTTGCTTTCTTTGTGAAGGCTGTAGCCCAAGCATTAAAAGAATATCCGGCTTTAAATAGTACGTGGGCAGGAGATCGCATCATCCAGAAGAAGGATATTCATTTGTCTATTGCTGTAGCAAAGGATGATGAATTATTCGTTCCAGTCATTAAGCATGCTGATGAAAAGACAATTAAAGGGATTGCCAGAAGTATTCATGATCTCGCTTTAAAGGCACGTACTGGTAAACTGACTGCAGACGACATGCAAGGCGGGACATTTACAGTTAATAATACGGGGTCATTTGGATCAATTAGCTCTATGGGTGTCATTAATCATCCTCAGGCAGCGATTTTACAAGTTGAATCGATTGTAAAACGTCCTGTCATCATCAATGATATGTTTGCGGCACGCGATATGGTTAATTTGTCTTTATCACTTGATCATCGAATCTTGGATGGACTCGTATGTGGGCGTTTCTTAGCACGTGTAAAACAAATTTTAGAAGGTATGAACGACGAAACGACTTCAATTTACTAAATCTATTGCACATGTGTCATTTTATATCTTACGTGTTTCATTTGATTTATTGGTGACGGAGGAGTCGGCTCCGGGCAAAATGAATTGAAATCTACTTTTAGAATTGATAAGCTAGGAATGGGCTTTAGATATCCCCACCATTTATCAAGGAGTTGAATGAACATGGATTTTAATCTATTCATGAACGATGTTGTTGATGCGGCACGTAAAGATATACGAGAAGCAGGTTATGAAGAGCTGAAGACACCAGAAGAAGTCGATGCAGCGCTTCCCCGAAAAGGGACAACACTTGTTATGATTAACTCTGTATGCGGGTGTGCCGGTGGTGTTGCGCGTCCAGCAGCAGCTAACGCCATTCATTATGATAAGCGTCCAGATCATCTCGTCACTGTTTTTGCGGGGCAGGACCGTGAAGCAACAGAGCAAGCACGTACGTATTTTGAAGGGTATCCACCGTCCTCGCCATCGTTTGCATTTCTTAAAGATGGTAAAATCGTAACGATGCTGGAACGTCATGACATTGAAGGTTTTACAGCAATGGACGTTTTGACGAAGTTACAGCATATCTTCGATGAACACTGTGAAGAATTTTAGTGAACCTGGTTTTTGCATAATGCATAAACGATATCCTTAACGTATGATGAGAATGTGATCTTTCTGAGCAAATGAAGTCATTTTTGCGATATTGAATTGGAGAGAAGTGCTCGTTTATACGTAATAAAAAGCTGAATGATGAAGTGGGGCTGCCTCAATTAAGCGGGCCAGCCTCATTTTTAAATCATCGGATAAGAGCTGTTATAAGGGGAATGGACGTACCATGAGAATAGGCTACCGGACGATAAAAACAGCATTGGGAACGGCTATCGCAATTTCAATTGCCCAAGGACTTGATGTATCTAATTTTGTAACCGCAGGAATTTTAACGATATTGTGCATCCAACCTTCAAGAAAAAGATCTGTGACGAGTGCATGGGATCGTTTTTTGGCTTGTATTTTAATCGCTTTATTTTCAATGGTCTTTTTTGAAATACTTGGCTATACACCACTTGTTGTTGGCTTACTATTGACTGTTTTCATACCGATTACTGTTTGGTTAAAGATCACCCCTGGAATTGTGACGAGCTCAGTTATTATGCTTAATTTATACGCTTCAGGTGAGATTTCAATCGCTTTCTTATTGGATCAATTTATATTAATTTTAATCGGTATTGGTACAGCACTTTTGCTAAATTTGTATATGCCAAGTCTTGACCGTAAACTCGACAGGCAGCAGGAAAAGCTAGAGGCCCATTTTCAAATTATTTTAAAAGAAATTTCGTTATATATCAGAAACAACAATGAGGATTGGGATGGAAAAGAGTTGCAAGCATCAGATGAGATCTTGACGGAGGCCATGCGCCTTGTTGAAATCGATAAAGAAAATCACCTGTTGCGATCACACCATCCTTATTATGACTATTTTACAATGCGCAAACGACAGCTGCAAACGCTTCGTAACATGCTTCCGCTCGTTACGAAATTATCTGTTGAAGAGCCAATCTCTCTTGAAATTGCACAATTTTTTGAGAGACTATCTGAATCTGTTCATCCTGGGAATACCGCAATCGTTTTTCTTGATGAATTGTCTGCTATTAAACAATCCTTTAATGATGAGGCATTACCTGCTACACGAGAAGAATTTGAAACACGTGCAAACTTATATCGAATGTTGTATGAGATTGAACAGTATTTGACATATAAGCATCGGTATAAAAAGACGGATATCGAATCCGTTGAGGCATAACGTGCAGTAGAGAGGGGGATCCTTCCCCCTGCAAACTAGAGCCTGACGCAACCTTTGAATATTCTACATGACGCGTTACATTTACAAACCTAGAAGTTTTGGTCTTACTACTTGTATTTCCCCACAAAAAAGACTGGTTCTGCTCAATCAGCAACCAGTCACACATCTTAGATTAAAAAGGCCAGTCCAGAAATCATTGTCGATAAAACCATAGCAATAATCATAATATATATAACAATTTTCATTCGACGTTCTCGTTTTGACCTTTTACGTGGTGTGTCAACCATGGTCATACCCCCTTTAAACGGATAAGCTAAGTCTATTTTAACGTTAAACGTTCATGACGACAAGTAAAATCGTAGCCCACATAAAAATAGTATGGAGGTTCAATCAATGGAGGATAAGCACGCACAAAATAAATCGAGTGAAGCGAATTGGAAACAAGCGACAGAAAAGGCGCTCGAGCGTTTCCCGGAAAGGAAACCCTCTTTCAAGACATCATCCAATATAGATGTTGACCGGTTATATTATCCAGATCCTACTGAAAATTATAATCAAAAGCTTGGATTTCCCGGACAATACCCGTATACAAGAGGGATTCAACCAACGATGTATCGGAGTCGGTTTTGGACGATGCGGCAATATGCTGGATTTGGTTCAGCAGCAGAAACGAATAATCGGTTTCGCTATTTACTAGAGCAAGGCCAGACAGGTCTATCTGTTGCATTCGATTTACCTACACAAATTGGCTATGACTCTGATGATCCTATGGCTGAAGGAGAAGTTGGTAAGGTCGGTGTAGCGATTGATTCTTTAGCAGATATGGAAAAGCTACTGGACGGAATTCCGTTAGATCAAGTGAGTACTTCTATGACGATCAATGCACCTGCATCTGTGTTGTTGTGTATGTATATCGCTGTAGGAGAAAAACAAGGTGTACCGTTAGAGAAATTAACCGGAACGATTCAAAACGACATCTTAAAAGAATATATTGCACGAGGGACATACATATTTCCACCAAAGCCGTCAATGCGCTTAATTACAGACATTTTTGCCTTTTGTCAAACCCACATTCCTAAATTCAACACGATTAGTATTTCGGGTTATCACATTAGGGAGGCTGGCTCAACAGCTGTACAAGAAGCTGCTTTTACGATCGCAAATGGAATGGCCTATGTGGATCATGCCCTTGAGGCAGGGCTGGACATTGATTCTTTTGCACCACGTCTCGCTTTCTTTTTTAACGCGCATAATAACTTCTTTGAAGAAATTGCTAAGTTTCGAGCAGCTCGTCGTATTTGGGCACGTATTATGAAAGAACATTACGGTGCCAAAAATCCAAAAAGCTGGAAGATGCGTTTTCATACGCAAACAGGTGGCTCGACATTAACAGCGCAACAACCCGATAACAACATTGTTCGTGTTACCATTCAAGCCTTAGCAGCTGTTATGGGCGGAACGCAAAGCTTACACACAAATTCTCGAGATGAAGCATTGAGTTTACCGACAGAGGACTCTGCCCGAATTGCGCTAAGAACACAACAAATACTCGCCCATGAAAGCGGTGTCAGTGATACGGTTGATCCTTTAGGTGGCTCGTATTATGTTGAAGCATTAACCGATGACATTGAGCGAGACGTCAATCGCTATCTTGAGCAAATTGCTGATCTGGGAGGAGCTGTACAAGCGGTTGAAGCTGGCTTTATGCAGCGTGAAATACATCAGGCTGCCTATGATACGCAAAAAGATATTGAAAAAGCAGAAACAACCATCGTTGGTTTAAACGCTTATACAATTGATGAGGATGTCAATCCGGATTTAATGAAGGTCGATCCAGCTTTAGAGCAGGCACAAATTAACGCGATTCAGACGATCAGAAACGAAAGGGATCAAGCCGCGGTTGATGAGGCGTTAGCCAACTTAAAAGCCCAAGCTCATCTTGAGGATGGCCATTTAATGCCGTTTATTCTCAAAGCTGTAAAAGCCTATGCAACAGTAGGAGAAATTTGTAATGTACTTCGATCCGAATTTGGCGAATATATCGGCTAGAAAAATAGAGGGAGAGAAAATTATGGCAAAAATAAGGGTACTCATCGCTAAACCAGGCCTTGACGGACATGATCGAGGCGCACTCGTTATCTCACAAGCATTAAGAGATCGTGGGATGGAAGTGATTTATACAGGCTTGCGGCAATCACCCGTGCAAATTGCTCAAGCTGCGATACAAGAGGATGTAGATGTTGTCGGCGTGTCTTCATTATCTGGGGCACATAATACATTATTTCCTAAAATTATTGAAGAGCTCAAAAAGCGAGGAGCGGAAGACATCCCCGTTATTGGTGGCGGAGTGATTCCAGCAGAAGACATCCCCTTCTTGATCGATAGCGGTATTAAAAAAGTGTTCACAAGCGGCGCTTCAACCGATGCTCTTGCAAACTATATTGAACAGCTCATTGATTCCAATCAAACAAGCATCACACCAAAAAAAATTGCGCATATCGGCATTGCGGTTAAACAAATCGATTCAGTTCTTTCATTTTATACAGACAATCTCGGTCTTGAGCTGGAAGGGATTGAAGACATTCCAGATGAACACGTTAAAGCCGCATTTCTAAAAATCGGCGATTCTCGATTGGAGCTATTAGAGCCGCTTGATTCAGCATCACCAATTCAACAGTTTTTAGATAAAAAAGGTGAAGGTATACACCATATCGCTTTAGAAGTTGATGATATACATGGTCGCGTCGCACAGTTGAAGCAAGAAGGTGTACCATTAATAAATGATCAGCCAAAACAAGGCGCTCATAACAGTCAAATTGCCTTTATTCATCCCAAAGCAGCAGGGCGTGTATTATTTGAACTGTGTGAAAAAGATGAGGCAGGTGACGTCTAATGGATATGTACGATAAAATTAATGAGTTATATGACAAACGACGTCAAGTTGAACTGGGCGGAGGAGACACACGAATAGAGAAGCAACATGCGAAAGGAAAATGGACGGCCCGCGAGCGCATTGATTATTTGTTAGATGATCAGACCTTCGTTGAATTAAACCCATTCATGGAACATCGCGGCAGTGACTTTGGCATGGATACTAACGCAGCTAAAGGAGAAGGTGTTGTAACTGGATATGGAAAAATCTCCGGGCGTTCTGTTTATTTATTCGCACAGGATTTCACTGTTTATGGTGGTGCTCTAGGAGAAATGCATGGCAAAAAAATCGCCGCCGTGATGGACTTAGCAGCTAAAAACGGGGTACCATTTATCGGCTTAAATGACTCAGGTGGCGCTCGTATACAGGAAGGTGTTTCATCACTTGATGGTTATGGTCAAGTGTTTTATCGCAATTCCATTTACTCTGGTGTCATCCCGCAAATTTCAGTTATCATGGGCCCAAGCGCTGGTGGTGCAGTCTACTCGCCAGCCATCACCGATTTTGTTATTATGGTAGAGGAAACATCACAAATGTTCATCACAGGTCCCAAGGTTATCAAAACAGTGACTGGAGAGACCATCACCTCTGAGAATCTTGGCGGGGCACATATTCATAACACGAAAAGTGGCAATGCTCATTTTCAGGTAAAAAACGAAGCCGAAGCTCTTGATAAAGTCAAGCAATTATTGGCGTATTTGCCAGATAATCACAAACAGAAGCCGCAATCTGTGCAGACAGATGAGGATACGGATGATCGGCCAGACCTAATAGATATCGTCCCATTTGAGGCTACACGCCCATATGATGTGAAGCATGTCATTAATCAAGTCGTTGATCAGCATTCCTTTTTTGAGATTCACGAAGGGTTTGCCAAAAATATTGTCGTCGGTTTTGCGCGGATTAAAGGTAAATCCGTCGGTCTTGTATGCAATCAGCCAAAATATCTAGCAGGCGGATTAGATATTGATTCAAGTGATAAAGCGGCGAGGTTTATACGTTTTTGTGATTGCTTTAATATCCCAATCATTACGTTTGAAGATGTAACGGGTTTTTTCCCTGGCGTGAAGCAAGAGCATAATGGTATCATTCGCCATGGTGCGAAAATATTATATGCGTATTCTGAAGCAACCGTACCTAAGCTTACGATTATTACGAGAAAAGCTTATGGCGGGGCTTACGTCGCTCTGAACAGTAAGTCCATCGGCGCTGATATTGTTTATGCGTGGCCAAATGCCGAGATTGCAGTGATGGGACCGGAGGGGGCTGCAAATATCATTTTTGCCAAGGATATTGCTGAAAGTGATAACCCAGAAAAAGTACGACAACAAAAAATTGATGAATACCGTGAACGATTTGCCAATCCATACGTTGCTGCAGGCCTTGGAATGGTCGATGATGTGATTGATCCACGTGATACGCGTATTAAGTTGATTCAAGCCCTCAATATGCTTGAAATGAAAGAAGAGCAACGTCCACATAAAAAACACGGCAATATTCCATTATGATATTGACCGGAGGAGGTACCATTCAATGATACACATCAACGAAGACAGACTACTAAACACATTTTTTGAATTGGTCCAGATTGATTCAGAAACAGGCGATGAAGCTGCTATTGCTCAAGTTCTAAAACGCAAATTTCAAGATTTAGGCCTTGAGGTTATAGAAGATAACAGTCAAGATGTGACAGGGCACGGTGCAGGTAATTTGATTTGTAACCTAGCTGGTACACAAGCTGGTGTGGACACAATTTATTTCACATCTCATATGGATACAGTTGTTCCTGGGCAAGGTGTCAAACCGATTTTAAAAGATGGTATGATTACATCTGATGGAACGACAATTCTTGGAGCCGATGACAAAGCTGGATTAGCAGCTATCTTGGAAACAATTCAGACTTTGCAAGAAAACAATATATCCCATGGTGACATTCAGTTTGTTATAACAGTTGGAGAAGAATCAGGTCTTGTTGGTGCAAAGGCACTTGATTCATCATTATTAAAAGCCGCTTACGGGTATGCAATTGATAGTGATGGCGAGGTTGGTGACATTATTGTTGCTGCACCAACACAAGCCAAACTGTTTACGACGATAAAAGGTAAAACCGCCCATGCGGGTGTGGCGCCAGAAAAAGGCGTATCTGCGATTACAGTAGCAGCAAAAGCTGTTTCTAAGATGCCACTTGGTCGTATTGATGAGGAAACAACAGCTAATATTGGCTATTTCCGTGGTGGTAAACAGACAAATATCGTGTGTGACCACGTTGAAATACTTGCCGAAGCCCGCTCGCTCATACCGGAAAAAATGGAAGCTCAAGTTGCCAAAATGAAGGAAGCATTCGAAACGACTGCTGATGCATATGGTGCTGTAGCTGATGTAGATATTCAAGTAATGTATCCAGGCTTCAAGCAACAAAAAGGGGATCGAGTTGTGGAAGTTGCTCGACGTGCAGCACAAACACTTGGTCATGAGAGTAAGCTACTCCAAAGTGGTGGAGGAAGTGATGCCAACGTGATTGCAGGCTTTGGTATACCGACTGTTAATCTTGCCGTTGGATATGAGGATATTCATACGACAAATGAAAGAATTGCAGTTGATAATTTGAATAAGATTACTCGAATGATTACGGCAATTATTATTGAGGCTGCAAAACAATAAGTGTCACGTGTTTTGGTGTGTACTTACAAAAGCTGCCTTTAAGGATCGATGCTCATGACAAAACATACAACACATAAGGCCCGTGTTATTTTCCACATTGATATGAATTGTTTTTATGCGTCAGTAGAAGTGGCACATAATGAAGCGTTAAAGGGACGTGCTCTGGCAATTGCCGGAAATCCCGAAGAACGCAAAGGGATTATTGTAACGAGTAGTTACGAGGCCCGGGCAAAAGGGGTTAAAACGACAATGCCTTTGTGGGAGGCAAGAAAGTTGTGCCCTGAGCTGATCGTCCTACGTCCTAATTTTGATCGCTATCGTCAAGCATCAAAGCAGCTTTTTAAGTTACTCACTAATGTTACACCCCTTGTTGAACCAGTGTCTATTGATGAAGGATACCTTGATGTAACCGATGTAACTGCTGATCCTGTAGCACTCGCTGAGGCACTCCAAAAAAAGGTGCTTCATACACTTAATTTGCCGTGTAGTATTGGTATAGGTCCGAATAAATTTTTAGCTAAAATGGCATCTGATATGAAAAAGCCTCTCGGTATAACGATTCTTAGAAAGCGAGACTTACCTGTCACGCTCTGGCCCCAGCCTGTGAACATTATGTATGGGGTCGGTGATAAAACGGCTGAGAAGCTCCAAAGTATCGGAGTTACAACGATTGGAGAGCTTGCTAAGGCCGATGTGTATGCGTTAAAGCAAGTGCTCGGAATTAATGGAGAACGTCTCAAGAACAGAGCAAATGGCATTGATTCTCGCATGGTTGATCCAGATGCTGTTCATGATTTTAAAAGCATTGGCAGTTCACAAACATTATCACATGATACGACAGATGAAAAAGAAATTATCGCTTTAATGACGCAGTTGTCAGAAAATGTTTCTAGACGCTTAAAACGCAAGCAAGCAGCTGGTAGAACTGTTCAAGTCATGATTCGATATTCTGATCGGCAAACTGTAACAAGAAGTCGTAAGCTCCAAGCTTATATTGAAAGCCCAAATGATATTAAACATATTGCTTGTGATTTGTTTTTCCAGCATTGGAATTCTGAGCCTGTTCGTTTGATTGGTATTACGATGCAAGATGTGTCTGAAAAAACAGCCATTGCCTATCAGCTTGATTTGTTTACGTATAAAAAAGAGGAGCAAAAGGCAAAATTGCAATCAGTTGTGACGGATTTATCCAAAAAGTTCGGTCCCGATACCTTTAAACAGGTCAAAGAATCAAATCAGGATAATGATATACGTACGAGCTTTCAAAAAGATTTTTTAGATGATTTTAAGCATGAATAAAAAGGTGCAGTGGAATGTTTACAAACATTTCCTCTGCACCTTTTTATTACTTCATAAAGCGTTTGACAATTGAATGGGAGAGCTTACTTCCGGGATATCGAAATGGCAGATCAAAAGCTGTCGTTTGTTTCATAATGCTTTTGTCATGCGAAAATGTATCAAAGCTATGTTTTCCATGATATGCACCTATACCACTTGTTCCGATGCCACCAAATGGCAAATGTGGGTTGGCAAGATGATAAAGGGTGTCGTTGATCGACCCTCCCCCAAACTGTACGCGCGATACAACTTTGTTTTGCGCCGCTTCTTTTTCACCAAAGTAGTAAAGCGCGAGTGGATGATCATTGCGGGCGATTTGGTCGACAATAGTGTCGAGTTCAGTAAAGGTCATGATCGGTAATATCGGTCCGAATATTTCTTCTTGCATAATGGGATCATCCCAAGAAACATCCTTAATCACTGTCGGTTCAATTTGTTCTGTTCGTTCATCCAAGTGTCCGCCATGGACAATCGTTCCTTTATAAAGAAAGGCTTCAAGACGATGTAAATGCGTTTTATTGATGATTTTAACATAATCATCGTTTTCAAGTGGTTGCTTGCCATAAAGCGCGATAATTTGTTTTTTTAGTTTTTTAATAAACCGCTTTTCAATATCTGCATGTACATAGACATAGTCTGGTGCAACACATGTTTGACCTGCATTCGTGTATTTCCCCCAAGCGATTCGTTTAGCAGAGAGGGTTAAATTGGCGTCTTTATCGACAATCGCAGGACTTTTCCCGCCTAGTTCAAGTGTAACAGGGGTTAACTGTTCGCTCGCTTGTTGCATAATTTTTTTGCCGACCGCTGTACTCCCTGTGAAAAAAATATAGTCAAATGACTCCTTCATAAGCTCCTGGCTCACGTCTTTATCACCTTCAAAAACGGTTATATAAGCAGGATCAAATGTGCTGGTAATCATGTCATGAAGTAGTGTTGAAGTGGCTGTTGCATGTTCAGATGGCTTTAAGACAATACAATTCCCAGCTGCAATGGCGCCGATCATCGGTGCGATTGCAAGCTGAAGCGGGTAGTTCCATGGTGCAATAATGAGACAGACGCCATATGGATCTTTGTGAATCATACTTTCTGTTCCTTTATGTGTGATCGGCGCATCGACTTTAACAGGTTTCATCCAGCTTTTTAAGTGCTTAAGTGTAAAATCAATCTCAGCATAAAGAATGCCAAGCTCAGTTGTGAGTGTTTCATGGGCTGATTTGTTTAAGTCTTTCTTTAGTGCTTGATAGATGGATGGCTCATTCTTTTTTAGCATCTTTCGAAGCGCTTTTAATTGTGCCGCTCGATAAGCATAAGCACGGGTTTCACCGCTATGAAAATAATCGTGCTGTTGAATAACAATATTATGAATTGTCGTCATCATCTTCTCCCCCTTATTAAATGGTTATGTTAAAAAAGTCTTGTGCCAAATAGGTATCTTTAAAAATGTCTCGTGCTTCAGCAAGCAGTTCTGCCGTATCTGATGGTTGATATCGAGATGAAATGTGTGTTAACACGAGCCGTCCAACGTGTTGTTTTTTAGCAAGCGTCGCTGCTTGAGCGGTTGTTGAATGATAATAGTCATGGGCGAGGGTCGCTTTATCCTGACCAAATGTCGCTTCATGAACTAAAACATCAACATGTTTGACAAGATTTTGATACGCTTCTGAACAACGTGTGTCGCCGATAATAGCGATTGTACGGCCTTTTTTGGGTGGGCCAATATAATCACTTCGGTGAATGATGCGACCGTCCTCTGTCGTTACGACCTCATTGTCTTTAATCGCTTTGTAAATCGGACCAGGTGAAACACCAGCTTCTTTAAGACGGTCGACAAGGAGCTGGCCCGGTTTGTCTTTTTCAACAATTCGATAGCCATATGATGGTATGCCATGTTCCAGTTGTTGACAATAGACGCTAAATTGATCATCGTCAATTAGTTGTCCGTCGTGTACTTCAACGAATGCTAAAGGATAAGATAAATGTGTTTCTGACAGCTGTAATGCATGGTGGACGAAGTCTTCTATACCTTTAGGACCATATATCGTTAAACCGTCTCGTCCCCCTTGAAATGACCGACTGCTCAAGACACCAGGAAGTCCAAATATGTGATCGCCGTGCATATGTGTGATGAAAATTTTATTGATTTTGCTTGGTTTGATCGCCGTGTGTAGTATTTGGTGCTGGGTAGCTTCTCCACAATCAAATAGCCATATATGATTGGTTTCTTGATAAAGGGTAAGAGCAATACTTGAAACGTTCCGCTGCTTCGATGGCATACCCGCTCCTGTACCGAGAAAAATAAGTTCCATGTGCTTTCCTCCTAGGATATCAATACGACCGCCATACACGTATTGAGGATGTTAATGGTGATCTTCATAAAGCTTTCGAAAATGTAATGCTTTGTCAGGGATGTCTGTAAAAATAGCTGTACACCCTAATTGGAAGCAACGTAGCATGTGTTTAGAGCTGTTTACTGTGTAAACCCTCAGAGCCATGCTTTCACGCCGACACGCTTCAACGATTTCTGGTGTCAACATCCGATATTTAATGTGCAACGCATTGGCACCAAGCGCTTTAGCATGCTGCACAAGGTTACTTGATTTACGTTTTGATAGAAGAAGTGCCGAATCAATTGTCGGATTAAGCTTGTGCAGACGATTAACACTGTTCGGATTGAACGTCGACAAAGTCGTTCTATTGGCTACCTTATAGTGCGCGATAAGCTCAAGAACGGCTAATTCCAACCCTTTATAGTCTATTTTATTATTTTTAAGTTCAATGTTTAAATAAAGTGGCTTATCTTTAATCCAATTCAAAAATTGTTCTAAGGTTATGATTTTTGTACCTGAGAACGACGGATTAAACCATTGACCTGAATCGAGCTGAATAAGCTCATGGTATGTATAGTCTTTAACATATCCACGGCCATTCGTTGTACGGTTAATCCGCTCATCATGAATCAATATGGGTACATTGTCCTTTGTTAATTGCACATCTGTTTCAATACCCTCACTGCCCATTCTCCAGGCAAGATCAAAGGCGGGCATTGTATTTTCTGGCGCTTGCTCACTTGCGCCCCGATGGGCGATAATCATTGTCTGCATACTGTCACCTCACGTTTGATTGTGTTTTATTTCCGGTGAAAAGTCAATTCTATTGTCGCAATTTATGTGCTTGGACAATTAAAACTGTGCGGAATGCCTCATCTACTTATCCACGTGTATTGATGTCTTGTCTTAAATGTCTCTTACTTATTCAAGTCATCTTGGCAATTTAATAAAAACGCCACTGCATGGGATACTAAAATATATGTGTAGTGAATCATGTTTTGAAGTGATATAGGGGTGACTTTTGAAACGAATGGGGGTAAAATAAAGACAAACATAAACTGAATAACCATTCACTTTTTGGGGGATTTTTACATGATTAAAGATAAGGTCATTCATCAAATCACGTTACCAACACCTTTTGCTGTTGGAGATGTGCATGTATATATTTTGAAAGGCGAGGCACTCACATTAATAGATGCTGGTGTAAATACAGACGAGGCATGGAACGCCTTGAAAACAGGGCTACGTCAAATTGGTTATCACCCGCGTGACATTGAACAAATCATCTTAACCCACCACCATCCGGATCATACTGGATTGGTCGGAGCATGTTCACGTGTTCAGTCCATCGCAGCTCATGAAACGGTGAATCTATGGCTAACGCGAGACGAGGTGTTTTTCCGGCATTATGAACGATTTTTTTATGAATTGTTTGAGCAATGTGCCATTCCAGAGACATATCATCATGTGTTAAAAGCATTAAGAGCACCGCTTAAGTTCGCAGGAGAAGGTCAAGTAACGACTGTTTTGCAGGAAGGGGACGCCTTACCTGGGCATCCAGAATGGAACGTCATTGAAACGAAAGGGCATGCCCAAAGTCATTTATCTTTTTGGCGGGAATCTGATAAAACTTTGATTGGTGGTGATCACCTACTTTATCATATTTCTCCTAATCCGCTAATTGAACCCGGTCGTCATGAGGGAGATCGTCGTCCAAAACCGATGCTTCAATATCGGGAAAGCTTAAATAAATGCTTTCATTTGGGTATTGAAAAGGTACTTCCGGGACACGGGCCTTGTTTTTCGGATGTCAACAGCCTTATTCGTCAACGATTGAAAAAACAAGAGGAACGTGCGGACAAAGTTTGGCGTCTTTTACATGAACGGCCACAGAGCCCTTTTGATTTATGTCGTGCAATTTTTCCTCATCAATATGAAAACCAGCTGAACTTGACGATGTCCGAAACAATTGGACAGTTGGATTATCTGGAAGCTAAAGGTTTGGCCACCTCTTTTAAAGAAGATGATCGACTTGTTTACAAGCCTATTGTCAAGTGATGGTGATGTTTTTTCGCTGTAATACGGGGTGTCAACGTTGTCTTTTTTAAATATTAACGATTGCATATAGAAAACGAACATACATTCGCTTATAATAGATTTAAATAACTTTGACAGAAAGAAGAATGTATGATGCAAGATATGACTATGTATTCAGATTCTGAACGCCATGTGTTATGTGTTGATATGAAAAGCTTTTATGCAAGCTGTGCGGCGATGGCAAAGGGACTTGATCTGTTGACTACTTATTTAGCTGTCGTTGCTGATATCAACCGAAAAGGAAGTGTCGTACTTGCTGCATCTCCCGCTTTAAAGCGCGATTTTGGTATCCGTACGGGCAGTCGCCTGTTTGAGATCCCTGATCACGAAAAAATCGTCATTGTATCTGCGCAGATGAAATTGTATTTGCGTGTGTCAACTGAAATTACCCGTCTGTTTCATAAATATGTTCCGAAAGAAGCGATTCATACGTATAGTGTGGACGAAAGCTTTTTAGAATTGTCAGGAACGCATAAGCTATGGGGATCTGCTGAAGAAGTAGCTTCTCGTATTATTGAAGAGTTGAAGGATACATTTGGATTAACAGCCGCCATCGGAATTGGCCCGAATATGTTAATGGCTAAATTATGCCTCGATCTTGAGGCAAAGCAAACAGGTATTGCGCGTTGGACGTATGCAGATGTCCCTAAGAAATTATGGACGATTCGTCCGTTATCAAAGATGTGGGGAATTGGCCCTCAGCTTGAGCGTCGTCTGAATCGAATGGGCATTTCCACTGTTGGACAGTTAGCGAATTATTCACTTCCCCACCTGGAAAAAGCATTCGGTATTATGGGTAACCAGCTCTATCATCACGCAAATGGCATTGATTTATCGGAGCTCGGCGCTCCGATTATGCAAGGACAGAAGAGCTATGGCAAAAGTCAAATTCTCTTACGTGATTATCACCGTCCAACTGATGTAGCATACGTTATTTTAGAAATATGCGAGGAAGTGGGAAGACGGGCTCGGGCCAATCAACATGCTGGTCGAACGATTAGCCTCGGCATTGGGTATAGTAAAACAGAAGGAGGGGGCGGCTTCCACCGTTCTTTAACGATTGCGACACCAACGAATATCACGATGGACATATATCATACTGCAATGCATTTGTTTAAGACGTTTTATGCTGAAAAAACCGTTCGCCGTATTGCTGTAACGCTTGATAATATTTGTGAGGATGAGCATGTGCAGCTGGACTTATTTGCTAAAGACCGGACAAAAGCGCGCACCCTAGGCTATGTCGTTGATGAGATCCGCGACAAGTATGGCAGTGATGCGCTGCTTCGGGCCGTCTCTTTTACAGAAGCTGGAACAGCGTTGGAACGTTCGAAATTAGTAGGCGGGCACTATGCAGAATAATTGACCATCATAGCCGTGTTTCAATTTGTTTTAACGGTGATTTGTATATTGAATTGGCTTAGTAATTTGAGTGAGCTGCTCATAAAGATCATGACTGAGTGGCTTGTCATCATACCAATTTGTATTGGTATCGATTTGTGCCTGTGAGCTCGCACCGAAGACAGCACTTGCGACAGCTGGATGGTGTAATATATATTTGAATGCCAATGCGTTTAATGCAACTTCATGATGATTCAGGCTGCTTAGTTGCCGATAAATGGCTTGTAATTCAGTGCGTGAATAGTTAAGGAAGCCGTCCTGTGCTTTTGCTTCAATTTGATTCATACCATGCTCGGTTAGCATCCCTTTTGCGAGTGGTCCACGTGCAAGAACACTAATTTGCTGATCATGTAAAAGATGGAGCATTGCTTCTTCTGGGCGGCGATCAAGGAGGTTGTATTGCATCATAACGACATCGATGTTCGCACGCTTTACATATTCACGAATGACATTTGGACGAATGGATGAAATGCCATATGCGAGAATGAGACCATCACGCTTCAATTCTTCAAATGCAGCGATTGATTCATCAATTGGATCATGAATTGTTCCGCCGTGCAGCATATAAATATCGAGATAATCTGTTCCGAGTCGACGCAGGCTTTCCTTGAGGCCGTTTTTAATATGCGCTTTGGATGGGTCCCAAAACCAATCTTTCGTCTCAGCGTTGAAGTGATTACCGACTTTTGACGTAAGAACGATATCGTGTCGCTTAGGCTTGATCGCTTGGCCAATTAGCCTTTCATTCATTCCGAAATCATATAAATCCGCCGTATCTAAGTGGTTGATGCCTTTGTCCAGGGCGGCATCGATCATCATTTGAACATGTGCAGGATCTGTTCCAAGTGACATACAGCCAAGGGTTAATTCAGATACGTAGACTGGCGATGTACCTATTTTATTTTTTTGCATCATAAACCTCCATTTCATTTTTTACCGTGTATCCACATTGTAAGAATGACAGAAAGGAAATACAACTGTTTCATTTCATATCATGTTGATTAGGGTCATTATGATAAAATAGGCTTATAAGCAAGAAGAACCTCCAGTGAAAGGTAACGGTGTTATAACCCTTTGCATGCTTAAAAAGAGTTCAGAATAAATAAGCTTAAAATCAATGGCGAAATATATGATACGGAGAGGTGTCCATATGAAGAAATTTGAAGAAAAAACACTCCACTCTCAATCGATTTATGACGGGAAAATAATTACATTACACGTAGATGACGTTCTTCTACCGAATGGTAAAACAGCACAACGGGAGTGTGTCATGCATTCAGGCGCTGTGGCTGTCATTCCTGTTCTAAATGATGGGAAAGTGCTTCTTGTTGAGCAGTATCGCAAGCCATTAGAAACATCTCTTATTGAAATTCCGGCGGGAAAACTTGAACAAGGCGAAGCACCAGAAGAGACCGCATTAAGAGAGCTTGAGGAAGAAACAGGCTATACAGCGGGCCAACTCGAATTCGTCACATCATTTTATACATCTCCTGGCTTCGCTAACGAGCTGATGTACATATATCTCGCTAAAGACCTTGTGAAGATAGAAGATGCAGCTGAGGGAGACGAAGACGAATTTATTGAGATTAAAACAATGACCCTCGATGAAGCGCAAGAATGTATTGAGAAGCAGCTCATTCATGACGCCAAGACAAATTATGCGATCCTATACTTGCAGTCGCTTGGGATTTGATGAATAGGCACCTATAAGAAATTGGAGTTGTTTAAAGCCATGTTGAACACATTTTTCGCTGATATGCACATTCATATTGGCCGCGATATTGATTATAATCCAGTTAAAATCACCGCTTCAAAGCGTCTTACTTTAACCAATATATTAAAAGAAGCAAGTCGGCATAAAGGCATCCAGCTCATAGGTGTTATTGACTGTCATGCACCAGCTGTTCAAAAAGAAATAATGATGCTGCTAGATACTGGTCAAGCAGAGGAACTGTCTGATGGGGGCATCCAATTCGAGAATGTAACACTGTTATTGGGGGCAGAAATAGAAGTATATGATGACGCATGCCAGGGCCCAATACATGTTCTCTGTTTTCTGCCCACATTGGAGAAGATGGCCTGTTTTTCAACGTGGCTTGCGAAGAGAATGACGAATATAACATTGAGTTCACAGCGGTATTATGGGACAGCTAAAGAGTTGCAGTACAAGGTGAAGGAACTAGCTGGTCTATTGATCCCAGCCCATATATTTACCCCATTTAAAAGCCTATATGGAAAAGGCGTCAAGCAATCACTCGCGGAAGTATTTGATCCAGATTTGATTGACGCTGTAGAGCTCGGTTTAAGCTCTGATACGGAAATGGCTGATCGGATTAAAGAGTTGCACAGTTATACGTTTGTAACGAATTCAGATGCCCATTCATTGCCAAAAATAGGTCGTGAATATCAGCAAATTCAAATGAATCATCCGTCATTTAAGGAGTTTGAATGGGCGCTGCATAACGTGAGGGGCCGTCAAATTGTAAAAAATTATGGTATGGATCCTCGATTAGGTAAATATTATACAACCGTGTGTCACGATTGCCATACCGCTCTTACATTGCGTCATAAAAGGTGTTTATCGTGTGAGTCAACTCATATCATTAAAGGTGTATCAGATCGCATCGAAGAATTGGCTTCGTCAGAAGAATCAACATCCTCTAATTTAAAGAGACCAGCTTATTTATATCAAGTACCATTAGAATATTTGCCGTCACTTGGTCCTAAAACGTATGAAACATTACTCTACCATTTCCAAACAGAAATGAATGTGATTCATACCGTCCCAATAGACGATTTAAAAAAAGTGATATCTGAAAAACTTGCGCAATTCATTATTCAAATGCGACAGGGAAAGCTTCACATAAAGGCTGGTGGAGGCGGAAGGTATGGATCAGTGTCATCTTCATAAAAACATGTCCACATAAAGTGTTCTTTTTATTCGGCGTTCTTCATAGATTCTAATGATAGACTGATTCTATTGAATGGAGGATTCCGATGTTGACAAAGAGACAATTGATGCTTGATCACGTGAAGGAACATGCGACGGTTTACATTTTTATGATTATATTATTTTTAACAGGGATTGTATTTGGGGCAGTTATTGTCAATAGCATGGGGTTTACTCAAAAACACGATTTATATTTTTATTTAGAGCGCTTTTTTGAACAGCTTTCGCAAGACCAACATGTCGAAACGAGTAGTATTTTAATGGATAGTTATTTATATCACATTAAGTATATTTTGTTATTATTTATATTAGGATTGTCTGTAATCGGGTTACCTTTTGTATGGGTCTTATTGTTTTCGAAAGGGCTTGTTGTCGGATTCACAGTTGGCTTCATTGTAAATCAGCTGGAGTGGCAGGGGCTTTTTCTATCTGCCTTATCAATTGCACCCCAGAACTTAGTCATTATTCCGGTATATATTGTGGCGGGCAGCTTATCAATGATTTTTTCCCTCACACTGTTAAACCGGTTATTTACTAGAAATGTTCAACACTCTATCATTCAGCCGTTAGGGAAATATGCCGTGTCATTTGCGGTATTACTCGCGATTTCGTTTCTAGCCTCTGTGCTTGAAACATATGTTGCGAATTATGGGATGAAGCTCGTCGTTAAGTCGCTCTATACGATGTTATGATTTAATAATAACTATAAAAAGCATATTATTATCGTTTGTATTTTTGACAGTTGCTTCTTTATAGGCATATAATAAGGTTGGTAACAAGGAGGGAATTTGCCATGGAACACCGGATTGAGAGTATAAAAAAACAACTCCATGCACAGAGCTACAAATTAACTCCACAGCGGGAAGCAACGGTACGTGTACTAATCGAACGAGAACAAGACCACTTAAGTGCAGAAGATATATATTTACTTGTAAAAGAAAAAGCACCTGAAATCGGTCTTGCCACGGTTTATCGGACATTGGAACTTTTATCTGAGCTCAAAATCGTTGATAAGATTAATTTTGGAGACGGCGTATCGCGTTACGACTTACGTAAAGAAGGTGCGGAGCATTTCCATCATCATTTGATTTGTATTGAATGTGGATCTGTCGAAGAAATTATGGAGGATTTGCTTGAAGATGTTGAAAAGGTTATAGAGAAGGATTGGGGTTTCCAAGTAAAAGATCACCGACTAACATTCCATGGTGTTTGTAGACAATGTCAAAAAGCAATCGTAAAGTCTACATGACCCCCACCTTGCCTTTTTTCGCTATATAGAAGAAAGGCTTTTATTTTTGGCCTTTACATATGACTTGATTTATCATTAAGTATAATGGCTAGTTTACAATGTGCATGTATATTATAATTAAAATATGGCATATCTTTTAGTGAAAGATTCTTTTACAAAAAAAGGGAGATATGCCTTATGAAGCAGATGGTGTGGGACACATTAAAGGTATTTATAATTTTTTTGGCTTGTACAATATTATTTTATGCAGGGCTGAAGATTATGCATGCTGAATATGAACAATATCATCGATATGATCAACCAGAAGGACACTCAGTTAAAGTGTTCAGTGATGAACAACGGTTAATTGATCGGTTAAATTTATTTTTTCGGTTGGGAGAGTAGCATGACATGCTAGAGTCGGAGTATGAGGATTTTTTTCATTATGTTAGAGTGGAGAGAGGCTTGGCAGATAATACGATAAAATCTTATAGACGCGATCTTGACCAATATAAAACGTATATAAAGACTGAGTTGAAAAAAATAGAATGGGAATCCGTGACACGCCAGGATATTGTTCACTTCCTTCATAAAATGAACATTAATGGAAAATCACCGTCAACGATTGCGCGTATGATCTCTTCTATTCGGTCCTTTCACCAATTTTTGTTAAGAGAGGACAGCGTAACACATGATGCGACTCTACATATTGAAACCCCGAGAAAAGAGCGAAAGCTGCCAGCAATTTTGTCAGCAGAAGAAGTGAATGTCCTGTTGGATATCCATGACCATACACCACTAGGCATTCGAAATAAAGCGATGCTAGAAATACTTTACGCAACAGGGCTTCGAGTAACAGAATTAATTACTTTAAAAGTGAGTGATTTACATCTCACAATGGGCTTTGTACGTTGTTTAGGGAAGGGGAACAAAGAACGAATTGTCCCATTAGGTGATGTCGCAGCAAAAGCTGTTACTCATTATTTACAACATGCCCGCAGTACGTTGGCCAAACGGAATGAAGATAACAATTTCTTATTTGTAAATCAGCATGGTCGTCCTTTATCAAGACAAGGATTTTGGAAAGTTCTTAAAGCGATTTCAAAAGAAGCAGGTATTAAGAAAAAGATTACCCCCCACACATTAAGACATTCTTTTGCGACACATCTGCTGGAAAATGGTGCGGATTTGCGAGCTGTGCAAGAAATGCTTGGACATGCTGATATATCAACAACGCAAATTTACACCCATGTAACGAAAAGTAGGCTAAAGGACATGTATCAAGCCTATCATCCTAGAGCGTAACGACATTTGCGCCTCTAGTAAAGCGAACGAACAACAGGTTAGTGAAACATAGGAGGTATGAATGATGCAGCAGTTTAAACGTATATTTCTAGTTGTGATGGATTCCGTCGGTATAGGTGAAGCGCCTGATGCAGAGAAATTTAACGATGTCGGTGCTCATACGCTCGGTCATATTGCAGATCATATGAATGGGTTAAATATGCCGAACATGGAAAAGTTAGGACTTGGTAATATTGAGGCAGTTAAAGGGGTTCGTGCCCAGGCTGTTCCAAAAGCGTATTTTACAAAAATGGAAGAAGCGTCAAATGGTAAAGATACGATGACAGGGCATTGGGAACTTATGGGTTTAAATATACAGCAGCCCTTTCAAACGTTCCCTGACGGATTCCCTCAAGAATTATTAGATGATTTGGAAGCGCGTACTGGACGCAAATCTATTGGTAATAAGCCTGCTTCAGGTACGGAGATTATAAAGAAATTAGGTAGAGAACACATCGAAACAGGCGCTCTCATCGTCTATACGTCGGCAGACTCCGTTTTACAAATTGCTGCTCATGAAGATGTGGTCCCAATAGACGAATTATATAAGATTTGTGAAATCGCGAGAGAATTAACATTGGATGAAAAATATATGGTGGGGCGTGTCATTGCGCGTCCGTTTGTTGGGGAACCTGGCGCATTTGAGCGAACGTCAAATCGACACGATTATGCACTTAAACCTTTCGGCCGTACAGTTATGAATGACCTTGAGGATGCAGGATATGATGTTTTGGCTATTGGAAAAATATCTGATATTTATGATGGGGAAGGTGTAACAGAGGCCATTCGTACGATCGATAATGATGACGGTATGACAAAAATTGTTCAAACGATGAACAAGGACTTTACAGGACTAAGTTTCTTAAATCTTGTTGATTTTGATGCTAAATATGGTCATCGCAGAGATCCGAAAGGGTATGGACAAGCGCTTGAAGCGTATGATCAAAGGCTACCAGAGCTACTCAATCGCTTGAATGATGACGATTTGCTTATTATTACAGCAGATCACGGTAACGATCCTGTCCATCATGGTACGGATCATACGCGAGAGTACGTTCCATTGCTTGTCTATCATACAAATATTGACAAAGGTCAAAAACTGCCAATAAGAAAGACGTTTGCGGATGTTGGTGCAACAGTTGCAGATAACTTTAACATAACACTGCCTGAAAATGGACAAAGTTTTTTAAACGAAATAAAGTGAGGCGAAACATTGATGAACAATCATTTGAACGAAGCGACAACTTATATTCAATCTAAGCTTTCAATGACACCTGAAATCGGGTTAATTCTCGGATCTGGTCTCGGTGTACTAGGAGATGCAATTGAATCTCCTACTTTTATTGATTACAAAGATATCCCACATTTTCCTGAATCAACAGTTGAAGGTCATAAAGGCCGTTTAGTCATTGGTCATTTGGAAGGCAAACCCGTTATCGCGATGCAGGGGCGATTTCACTATTATGAAGGATATTCCATGCAGGATGTAACCTTCCCTGTCCATGTGATGAAGCAATTAGGTGTTGCATCTCTTATCGTTACAAACGCAGCTGGGGGCGTGAACACGGCCTTTAAACCAGGAGATTTGATGATCATTACAGATCATATAAACAATATGGGAGATAATCCATTGATAGGTCCGAATGATGACCAGCTCGGTGTGCGTTTTCCTGACATGTCACAGGTGTATGATCGGACTTATATTGACCATGCGACGACGTGTGCTAATGAATTAAATATACCGATACAAAAAGGTGTATACGTTGGAAATACAGGGCCTGTTTATGAAACGCCAGCTGAAATTAAAATGTTACGACTCTTAGGTGGCGATGCTGTAGGTATGTCTACCGTACCTGAGGTTATAACAGCGGGGCATGCAGGTATGCGTGTGCTCGGCATTTCTTGTATATCCAATATGGCTGCTGGCATACTTGATCAGCCGCTCACACATGATGAAGTGATTGAAACGACTGAATACGTGAAAGACCATTTCATAAAACTCGTCAAACAGATTATTCATACGTTACCACAATAAAAATGTGCAGGTGATAAATAATGAGAATGTACGATATCATCACCAAAAAAAGAGATGGTGAAGTATTATCAGAGGCTGAAATCCGTTATTTTGTTACAGAATATACAAAGGGCACTATTCCGGATTATCAAGCAAGTGCATTATTAATGGCGATTTATTTTAACGATATGACAGAAAAAGAGCGCGCCACTTTAACAATGGCGATGACAGAATCTGGAGATATGATTGATTTGTCAGCCATAGATGGTATAAAGGTAGACAAGCACTCCACAGGTGGTGTGGGGGATACGACGACTTTAATTCTTGCGCCACTCGTAGCGTCATTAGGTATTCCAGTTGCAAAGATGAGTGGTCGCGGTCTCGGTCATACCGGTGGAACTATTGATAAGCTAGAAGCTATTCCTGGCTTTCACGTTGAAATTACGACAGATGAATTTATTGATTTGGTAAATAAAAACAAAGTAGCGGTCGTTGGACAGACTGGTAATTTAACACCGGCAGATAAAAAGTTATATAGCTTACGTGATGTGACAGCAACAGTTAATTCGATTCCACTAATTGCAAGCTCCATTATGAGTAAGAAAATTGCTTCAGGTGCCGATGCGATTGTCCTCGATGTCAAGGTTGGCTCAGGGGCATTTATGGATCATTTAAATGACGCTAAAGACCTTGCGCATGCAATGGTTGCGATTGGTAAACATGTCGGTAGGCAGACGATGGCGGTTATATCGGATATGAATCAACCGCTTGGTAAAGCGATCGGAAATGCGCTAGAAGTGAAGGAAGCGATTGATACTTTGCAGGGACGCGGACCTAAAGATTTAACTGAGCTGTGCCTAGCATTAGGGAGTCAAATGGTAGTGCTTGGTGGTGGAGCCGATACTATAACTGAGGCGAGAGCGCTGCTTGAGGCACAATTATACAATGGAAAGGCACTTGAGCACTTTAAGTCATTTGTGGCAGCGCAAGGCGGAGATCCAAAGGTTGTAGATCAGCCAGATGCCTTACCTACTGCTCAATATCAAGTTGAACTCCCTGCTCAATCTGATGGTGTTATTTCGGCGTTTTCTTGTAATGATGTCGGGGCTGCTGCAGCGATGCTTGGTGCAGGACGAACGACGAAGGAATCTAGCATAGATTTGTCTGTTGGACTCGTGCTTCATAAGAAAATTGGCGACCACGTTCAAAAAGGTGAGTCTTTAGCAACGATTCATACGAATCATCAAGACATTGAAGCAGTTAAAGAACAACTATATAAAAGCATTGAATTAACACAAGAGGCTGTTGAATTACCACCACTTGTGTATGATACGATTACATCTTAATTAATTATTGTAAAAAAGACTGGGATATAACTAAAATTTAACGGAAAAGACGAACATACTCAACATTAGCTCCGGAAATATACGAAGACTCCTGCGGGATGAAGGCATAGGTTAGACTCCACAGTGCGTTAGGGGGAAGGAAGGTTAAAACCGCGACGACAATCGCCACGCCTTCATGACCAACATCCTGTTGCCCTGAGGCTCACCAGACGCCCGTGACCAACGCCGCCACTAAAACATCGTGTTTGTCGGTCGCGAAGTATATTTCCGGAGCGGTTGTATTGTTCGTTTTTTCAATTGATTTTGTCCCAGTTTCTTTTTAGTCTACATAAAACGCAAACGAGTTGGAAGTTATTTATGACAATATCCTATTTATATCAAAAGTGGAATATATCGGTATAAAATTGACACTCTTTGGCAATTATAATTATATGTATATATTGATTGCTGGAGGTCAAACAATGAAAAAACATCTATTATTGATCAGTATGATGATTGTGATCATGTGTGTGACGCTCGTCGTACCTATTAACAGTGAAGAGAATGAAAATAAACAGGAAGATACGCCACAAGAAGTAAATCTTGCACCTAATGCTAAGTCAGCCATCTTAATAGAGCGAGACACTGGGCATGTGATTTATGAAAAAAATGCCAACGAAGTCCTTCCACCTGCCAGTATGACAAAGGTTATGACCTTATTATTAATTATGGAAGCACTGGATAACGGTGAGCTTAAATTAGATGAGATGGTTCGAGTGAGTGAACGGGCAGCATCTATGGGAGGAACGCAAATATTTCTTGAAGCTGGCGAAGAAATGTCTGTAAAAGATATGTTAAAAGGCATAGCAATTGGCTCTGCGAATGACGCGAGTGTTGCGTTAGCGGAAAGAATTGCTGGAAGTGAGGCTGCGTTTGTTGAACGAATGAATGCTAAAGCTCGTAAGTTAGGTTTAGAGCACACACAATTTAAGAATCCATCTGGTTTACCTGCTAGTGATCATCATACCACTGCACACGATTTGGCAATCATGGCAAAAGAATTACTAAAATACGAAACTATAACAGAATATACGTCCATTTATGAAGATTATTTAAGGAAAGGGCAAGATAACGAGTTTTGGCTTGTAAATACAAATAAGCTCGTTAAATTTTATCCGGGTGTAGATGGTCTTAAAACAGGATACACAAATGAGGCCAAATATGGACTAACAGCTACTGCTGAGCAAGATGGTATGCGACTCATTGCAGTCGTGATGGGGGCGGAAACGTCAAAAGAGCGCAATAAGATGGTATCAAGTATGCTTGATTATGCATTTAATCAATATGATACGACACAGCTTTTTGCCCAAGGTGACGTCATCACACATTTAACTAAGCTTAAAGCCCATGAGGAGAAAACGCCAATTGTGACGTCAGAATCAGTTAGCACGATTCACAAAAAAGGTAGTCCATCTGAACAAATTGAAACAACTGTCAAATTGCATGATACGATTAAGCTTCCCTTGCATAAAGGAGATCAAGTTGGTGTGCTTCTTGTAAAGGATGGAGATGATGTTCTGTCCAAGACACCATTAATTGTAAACCAAGACGTGACAGAAGCTTCAATCTATACCTTATTCAAACGATCCATACGGGAATTGGCAAAGAACCGCTAGTTATGGCGAAATACTTCTTCTTTTGTCGGCATGCAGGAATTTGCTTATAGGACAAAGAAGTTGTATATGTATACCACTTAACGAGGAGGAAGGCATATGGGGTTGAACGCGGCGTTTGAAGTGCGTGATGATGTATTGATTGTAAGGTTATCAGGTGAACTTGATCATCATGAAGCAGAACAACTGCGTAGTAATTGGAAGGATATGATTTATCAACATGCCATAAAGCATATCATCTTAAACTTAGAAGCTGTTTCTTTTATGGACAGTTCAGGATTAGGTGTCGTTCTTGGTAGATATAAAGAAGTGACACAACTCGGTGGAGAGATGGTGATTTGTTCAATTTCATCATCCGTTAAGCGTTTATTTGAAATGTCGGGATTATTTAAGATTGTTCGTTTGGAAGACGATGAAAACCATGCCCTTGCGACGTTGGGGGTGGCTTGATGAAGAATGAAATGTCTATTCAATTTTCAAGTCTAAGTGAGAACGAATCATTTGCAAGAGTTACAGTCGCTGCTTTTGTCTCTCAATTGGATCCAACGATGGATGAATTAACAGAGATTAAAACGGTTGTTTCTGAGGCTGTAACAAATGCGATTATTCATGGTTATCATAACCAACCTGCTGGCGTGATTACGATAACATGTGTACTTCACGATGATGAAGTTGAAATTACGGTTAAAGATAATGGTTGTGGGATTAATAATCTTGAAGAAGCGAGACAACCATTATACACATCAAAGCCCGAGCTCGAACGATCGGGAATGGGCTTTACCATCATTGAGAATTTCATGGATGCCGTCGACGTTATCTCTTCTAATAATGAAGGTACAATCATCCATATGAAAAAGCAACTTACTAAAACGAAAACGGTTTGTAAGTAGAGGTATTTGTTATGGATGTAAATGTGACCGGTGAACAGCGACAACTGTCAGATGAACAGGTGAAAGCATATATTTTGCAGAGCCAGCAAGGTGATCAAAATGCAAGAGATATACTCGTTGAACGCAACACTCGGCTCGTTTGGTCAGTCGTACAACGCTTCTTGAATCGAGGCTATGACCCTGATGATCTGTTTCAAATCGGAAGCATAGGTTTGATCAAGTCCATTGATAAATTTGATTTGTCTTATGATGTGCGTTTCTCAACATATGCAGTACCGATGATTATAGGGGAAATTCAACGGTTCATTCGGGATGACGGCACTTTAAAAGTCAGCCGTTCGCTCAAAGAAACAGGTAACAAAGTCCGTCGAGAAAAAGAGCGTCTCACGAAAGAATTAGGCCGTTCTCCAACAATCCATGAACTATCTGTGTCTCTCGATTTGCCAGTAGAGGATATTGTCTTAGCGGAAGATGCGTCTCGATCACCCCATTCGATTCACGAAACTGTATTCGAGAATGACGGTGATCCAATTACATTACTCGATCAAATTGCTGATCAAGATACGAATTGGTTTGACAAGCTTTCACTAGAAGAGACGATTAGAAGTTTGCAGGAACGGGAGAGATTGATTGTTTATCTTCGGTACTATAAAGACCAAACACAATCCGAAGTCGCGGATCGTCTAGGTATATCTCAAGTTCAAGTTTCAAGGCTAGAAAAGAAGATTTTGCAGGATTTAAAAACAAGAATGAATATATGGTTCTAAGTCAAATGACGTTGGTATTGAATT
>NZ_JABJXD010000029.1 GCF_019093865.1 Lentibacillus saliphilus | reverse complement strand
CTGTTTGAGCACTTTTTTAGGCAGATATTTTCTCCATTCCTTGCCGATTACCCGAACCGTGAATGGCAGATGGACCGCTTCTTTTATAAGCTGAACCCGATTAGGGTAAGGGTAGCCGATGATTAACAGATTTGAATGATAGGAATGTTCGGTGCCCATTTTTTTAAACAGCCGATGATTAACTGGTATCGGAACATAATAGACGTGCTGGTAGCCGAGCCCTTGATAATAGAGAACGGCATTTTGTTCAATCGTTAATATGGCGTCAGCGAGCTTGATTACCTGTAGGCTGATATCCATATAAAATGGGTCTTCGGTCAGCCAAACATATACGGGGATACCCTTACCCTTTAACCAGGTCAGCCAGTCGTGAGGAACGCGGTCTCCAACCATCAAGAGTGCGAAGTCCGGCTGAAACGTTTCGATCTTCACCAAAGTTTCTGCTTCAAGTGTATCTGCAGACATATACTCTGTATGAGTGTTCCGAAAACATTCTTCAGCCCAGCGATCAAAATAACAATATATTCCTCCGTATCCCGACTGGATATACAACACTTTCATCGGATGTTATGAAAAGAACGTAACGCTTTCTACTTTGTCTACATCAATTAATGTTGTAGCTTGGCCTGCCGG
>NZ_JABJXD010000028.1 GCF_019093865.1 Lentibacillus saliphilus | reverse complement strand
TCAAACGCTCTATCCAATTGAGCTACGGGCGCATATGATGGTGCCGAGGGCCGGACTTGAACCGGCACGGTGGTAACCCACCGCAGGATTTTAAGTCCTGTGCGTCTGCCAATTCCGCCACCCCGGCTTGCTTGGCAAATTTTAAAAATGGAGCGGAAGACGGGATTCGAACCCGCGACCCCCACCTTGGCAAGGTGGTGTTCTACCACTGAACTACTTCCGCATTGGAACAGGATATATTTATATTGTATATTGTGATGTCTATTAAAATTAATATATAGTGGTGCGGGTGGAGGGAGTTGAACCCCCACGTCCGAAGACACTAGATCCTAAGTCTAGCGCGTCTGCCAATTCCGCCACACCCGNCCCTCTGATTAAAAGTCAGATGCTCTACCGGCTGAGCTAATGGCTCGTACTATTGGAGCGCTGCCGTTTCCGAAGAAAAATCACAGCTGACCAAAATACTTGTTTAATATTACAAATTAATGGTGCCGGCCAGAGGACTTGAACCCCCAACCTACTGATTACAAGTCAGTTGCTCTACCAATTGAGCTAGGCCGGCTTGTTATTTAATTCTTTAATAACAGCATAAACACACATCAGTTTGCGTGATTAATTTCGCTTTGTGCGTTCTCGCTCAAAGCTACTTATAAAAATGGTGGAGGATGCAGGGCTCGAACCTGCGACC
>NZ_JABJXD010000027.1 GCF_019093865.1 Lentibacillus saliphilus | reverse complement strand
TATTGTGTCTTGGGGATCAGGAAAATCTTCTGCGACTAGTGAATACAAATATCGATAATAGTCGTCTAACTGTTCATCGGTTGCATCTTTTGGTAATGGCTGCAGTTTATTAATGGCTTTCAATAGTTCAGACTTCTGTTGATCATCCCAAGAGAACATAGCGAATTCTCCTGAAGTTTGATGAATTATATCAGAAGCATTAATCGGTACATTAGGTAAGTTATTAAATTCTATACTAGGTACTTGCAAAGTTGCTTTATCTTTTTGATCATTCTTTTTTTCTTTTTTATCATGTACATCAATCGGTTCATTTTCAGTTTCATCGTGTTTTTCTGCTTGATCTTCGACCGTTTTTTGTGCAACGTCTTTAGGTTGGTCTTCATTTGAACAACCGACAAGAAAAAGTATCAAAGCAAAATAGATGATTGTAAATTTCACTTTCATAGACAAGCTCCTAATATTCTATTAAAATTTACTCGCTCGTTTGTCTATCATATTTTTCCTGAATAGATGCTTTCATCTCTTCTACTGTTTCAACACTCACTTTTTTAAGCTCTTTTTCTAAATTAATCTTGGATTTTGACAACAGCTTATCCGTTTTATTTCGCTTTATTTCAATTTTTTCTTTTTGGTTTAAAGTAATAATGTTTTCTTTATAAGCTATACTCAGCAAAGAAGACATATTAACAAATTGTTTGGTTGTTTTAAATCCCCATTCATTAGAAAAAGCCAAAATATCAAAGTTGTTTTCAACCTTACTATAGTCAGCATCATCCAAAGCGTCTTCTTTCCAATCTTCCCATGCTTCAAGAACT
>NZ_JABJXD010000026.1 GCF_019093865.1 Lentibacillus saliphilus | reverse complement strand
AGTTCTTGAAGCATGGGAAGATTGGAAAGAAGATGCGATGAAGGATACGGACAAAAAAGAAGTTAGGAATTACTTTGATATTTTGAAGGTCATGAATGATTGGGATAGAAAAGAAATACGACAATCTAACAATTTATGGAGAATATTTGACTACGCAGAAGATGATAATCTCATTACCACTGAACAAAAACAAAAGCTGAGAACAAAACACAATGAATCGAGAGAATTAATTCAATCTACTATGCAAGAAATAGAAAATGAACTCAATGACATTAGTGCTCAAACAGTAAAAGACATGAAAGANACCAAAAGATGCGGCACAACAACCGGATGAAGACCAAGCAGAAAAACAAGATGAAACTGAAAATGAAGAGCCTGAAAAATACGAAGATCAGGAAGATGAGAAAGAAGTATATCAATCACCAATTGATAATACAATTCCAGAGGTGCCAGAAGACACAGCGGGTTTTATTCAGCAAGCTGCTGGTCCCTATTCAGGCATTGATGTACGTGACGACACCATAGTTGACCAAGCCAAGGAAGATATAAAAAAATTGAAGCCTTTACCAAAAGATGCGACCGATGAACAATATGCTGAGTATTACCGATATCTTTACTCGCTTATTGCAGAAGATTTTCCTGATCCCCAAGACACAATAAACAAATGGGAATTCGGCTCATTCGGAGATCCAGATTTACCGGATTCCCGGTATCACTTTAAGGAAAACTACAACATCGAAGTGCTTCTCGATGCGAGTGGCAGCATGGGAGCTTATATTGGAGACAAAACGATGATGCAGATTGCCAAAGAGTCGATTAATGATTTTATGAAGCAAGTCCCGGAAGATGCGAATGTATCATTCCGTGTATATGGC
>NZ_JABJXD010000025.1 GCF_019093865.1 Lentibacillus saliphilus | reverse complement strand
GCCAAGCTAGCTGAACAGTTAAATGAATTGGTTACTCAGTTTAAACTTTAATAGGCTACTTTTATATATATAGGCTTTACTAGATTTATAAGGTGGTTGGGAATAAAAGAAGAGCTTTAGTCTGTTACCAGTATTTTGATAGCCTTCTCTTTTCCCCACCACTGCTACTATCTTAATTAAAGGAGTACAATATGAAATCTAAATTTATTTCCGTCAAAACAAAATTAATCATCATCTCAATCGTTATTTTAGCGATACCGTTAATAACCTTAGGTGTTTTTAGTTATCAAAAAAGTGTACATAGCTTAAATGAACTTGGTGAAACAAACTTAAAAAACAGTGTCGAGATGGCTATCAATACGATTGAAGCACTCAATAAAGAAGTCGAAAGAGGCAATTTGTCCTTGGAAGATGCACAAGAAGAAGTAAAGGAAGTTATACTCGGCGAAATGGCGTCTGATGGCACTAGGCCAATCAATGCCGACATTGATCTTGGGGAACATGGATATATGTTCATCCTCGATGCTGAGGGGAACCAAATAGCGCATCCAGTGTTAGAAGGTGAAAACAGTTGGGATACCGTTGATCCAAATGGTATCAAATCCACTCAGGAACTCATTAAAAAAGGGCAATCTGGGGGTGGATTAACACACTTCTCTTGGCCAATGCCGAATAATGACAGTCAAATAGAGCCGAAAGTTGCTTATTCAAAAGAAGATCCACATTGGGGCTGGACAGTTATCGCAGGGACATACATGATGGACTTCAACAAGCCTGCCCAACATATTCTTAATATCATATATATCGTTACAGGTATTGCCCTTGTATTAGGTATTGTGACGATTTGGCTTTTCACTGGAAACATCACCAAACCTATTAAAGCCGTAACCGAACAGATGAACCACCTTGCTGAAGGT
>NZ_JABJXD010000024.1 GCF_019093865.1 Lentibacillus saliphilus | reverse complement strand
GGTTCTAAGTCAAATGACGTTGGTATTGAATTTTAGTCGATTTTAAAATGCATTTATTCATCGCACTCTGGGGAGGTTAAGCTACCCTGGAGTGTGATTTGTTTTCATCAGATATAATAGGCTTCTTTGCCACAGGCTTAAATTTGAAATGTAATCGTATTCGGTTCTTGTAATGATTAAAATTCCGGTAGCCATATGCAATCCGATTGAGTACCTTGATCTTATTATTAATTCCTTCAATTCGGCCATTATTATAGGTATATTGGAAACTGTTTTTTATATAGGGCAAATGCTTCCTTAATGTTTTAATGCTTGTTCTTAAATAGGTGGACGCTGCAGTTGAGCACTGTTTGCTTAACACGTTCTCCAATGTATGGTAATTCTTTTCATCCATGGCCTCCAATACATCCTGATATAAATCATAATTGATTTTAAGTTCTTCGCTATAATTCAATATCTCTTGCACTACTGAACTTTCAAGTCGCTGGCCAAATAGACCGTAGTATTTATATTCTGTATAAGATAAATTCGATCTTTTCTTAAGTAAAAGCTTCCAATAACGTTTAAGGCGATGATACTTCTTCTGATCTTCTCCATGAGATGTTCTGAGTTGGTTCATTATTTTAACACGCGTTTTATTCATTGCTCTAGAGATAAGTTGAACCAAATGAAAACGATCAATAATAATATCCGCATTTGGAAACATCTCTTTAATCAGACTTACATAACCTGCATTCATATCGATGGTCACGGTTTGCACTTGCTTTCTAGTTGATAAGCTATAATTGGTGATGAAATGATCTGTAATGGTCCGGTTATCACGACTATTTAAAATGTCTAAGATGTCACCTGTTTCAACGTCGATATATTCAAAAGCCATCTTTCCTTTGGCATACTTAAATTCATCAAATGATAGATGCTTAGGCAGGGCATTGTAGTTCGGTTTATATGTATCCGCCTCTTTATTGATGACTCTCTGAACAGTTGCCCCAGAGACACCACAGTCCTGCGAGATATCTTTAACGGATTGTGCCCCGGCTGATTTAATAATGATTTGTGCTTTTGTATTTGAGGATATAAAGCTATGGCGCTTCACGATATTTGTTTGCGCAGTAAAGCTTGTATCACAATGCTTACACATAAAACGCTGTTTACTCAATAATAAATAGGTTGGGTAAACTCCCATGGTAGGAATGGTGATACGGGATAACTGTGTTCCATTCTTATAAATAGAAGAGCCTATTTTTTCTGCTTGGCAGTTTGGGCATTGATCCACTTCATATGTTAATGTCGCCTTTATAAACTTACATGTCTTTCCCTTATGTTCTCCATACGTCACTGCATTTTCGTTCACATAAATATTTTTATCTTGAATATCTAACAAATTTCTTATATCATTTGATATAGACAAGTGAGTTCCCTCCCAGGATTAGTGTTCAGCGACTTTAATTCTACAGGGAATCTCACTTGTTTTCTATTTATAAACGCAAAAATGACGTAGGTGAGTTTTCCCCACCAACGTCATTTATTGTACAACC
>NZ_JABJXD010000023.1 GCF_019093865.1 Lentibacillus saliphilus | reverse complement strand
GATGGATCACTTCCGTCTTGATTTAGTTTGTGGTTGGATCGGTATGCGGTGGGTGAGCGCTTATGCGGCAAAAATTAGAACTTCCATTTTCTTGAAGTTCTATTTAAGAATAATGTTTTATTCCACTAAAGCACCCGTTACTTCAAGAAGAAAATCTCCCATTTAATTTAACAAGGGAACCATATATGTGACTTTTAATAGAAGATATTCTTGACAAAAGTGCATATTCACATAATATATTAAATCTTAATTGTTAATCTCATTTAATAAATAGTCAAGCCACTCACTTTGAGAGGAAACAATCTGTGGTAAGTTGTCTAACGGAGACCAAAATAAGTTGAATTTCTGATTATCTGTCTCTATCTCCCATTCATCCAACAGACTATATGATTGTAGATGAAAGAATTCTCTTGTTACAAATGATGCCAATTTCGATTTTTTCGTCCAACCAGTTATCTGATATGTTATGTAATTTGGTTCTGGAAATTTATCTCCTTCTTTATAAGAAATTTGCACAAATTCCTCTTGGCTTCGTTCATGAAGGACAGTAATTCCTCTTCTAATTTCCGCCCATTGGAAACTTGACGTGTCTGGTCTCGAATATATTTTTGCCTTATCAAAAATAATGTACTTACCTTCTAAATTTTGTTCTTGTTTTCCTAAACTCTTACTTGAAACAAATTCTTTAAGACCAGTTTCTTCCATCGCTTCTCTAATAGCTGCTTGATAAAAGTCCTCATCGATTTCGACTGTACCTGCTGGTATTTGAACACCTGCATTTGGGTGTTGGATTAAAAGAAGTTCTTGCTTGTTATCTTTCTTTCTTGTGATAAAGCATGTTACCTTTCCTAATACGTTTTCCATATAACCCTCCAATTAAATATTTAGTAGAACACTTTTGTACACACTAAAATTTCTATACTAATAGGTCAATCTCCTTTTTTCACTATACTGCCCCGGTAGTTGAATAAGCGTCAGTGTTTATACAGCAAATTTAGTTAACCTTATCGTATCATAAGTTTCCGAATTCTATACTAAACTCCGTCTAATAATCAAATCATTCATTGTTACTTCATTTCTCTGGTTGTGGATACTGTCCAAAACCTGAAACCAAGCAAGGTAATTGATTAAATACGATACCTTCGAAGTTAAGGATTTCCATTTTCTTTAACGATGATAATAGTTTATGTCTCCAATAAAATAGAGTGACGTGAGTGATGTTGCCGATTAAGTCAGCGGACTTCCGTAGAGAATAATCTTCAATTATACACTCAACAAATTTTATCCACTGGTTAAGATGACGAGTTCGATAAAGAATGTATTTGTGAGGTCTGGGAATGTCTTCTTACAAGCCTTACAGCGGTAGCGTTGCTTTTTAACCTCTTCATCATCAACGATCGTTTTATATTTACCGAATCGAACAATATGTTCCAATTCACAATCAGGACATTCATAACCGGTCTTTTTTTCACGTTCAGATATTTCGTAAAGAACGGTTTCAGTCTAAATTGATGCAGTAATAGCATCAATTTAGTAATCACGTAATCTGTGCTTCTCAGAGGGATTTAGTTTTTGAAATTTTATTCGCTCTCACAATCATCACCAACCCTATTGTAGTTAGTTTAAATACAGGACATTAGTTCCTGAAAATCAATTATCAACATCTAATTTTAATATATGCATTTTACATGCCTGTTCACATAAGATGAGACGGAAGTGGACACGATGGATCACTTCCTTCTTGA
>NZ_JABJXD010000022.1 GCF_019093865.1 Lentibacillus saliphilus | reverse complement strand
ATTTGTTCCTTGAAAACTGAACAAAACAACCAGTATGTCAAAGACAACAGAAGCAGGAAACAGTGATGTTTCCGCCTCTAGAGTCAATTTAGCAAGCTAGGATAAACATCATCGATTGGTGTCGATGATGTTCAAACTTAACTTTTATGGAGAGTTTGATCTTGGCTCAGGACGAACGCTGGCGGCGTGCCTAATACATGCAAGTCGAGCGCAGGAAGCAAACTGATCCCTTCGGGGTGACGTTTGTGGAATGAGCGGCGGACGGGTGAGTAACACGTGGGCAACCTGCCTGTAAGATCGGGATAACTCCGGGAAACCGGTGCTAATACCGAATAATGCCTTTTATCGCATGATAGAAGGACAAAAGGTGGCTTCGGCTATCACTTACAGATGGGCCCGCGGCGCATTAGCTAGTTGGTGGGGTAACGGCCTACCAAGGCAACGATGCGTAGCCGACCTGAGAGGGTGATCGGCCACACTGGGACTGAGACACGGCCCAGACTCCTACGGGAGGCAGCAGTAGGGAATCTTCCGCAATGGACGAAAGTCTGACGGAGCAACGCCGCGTGAGTGATGAAGGTTTTCGGATCGTAAAGCTCTGTTGTTAGGGAAGAACAAGTATCGTTCGAATAGGGCGGTACCTTGACGGTACCTAACCAGAAAGCCCCGGCTAACTACGTGCCAGCAGCCGCGGTAATACGTAGGGGGCAAGCGTTGTCCGGAATTATTGGGCGTAAAGCGCGCGCAGGCGGTCCTTTAAGTCTGATGTGAAATCTTACGGCTTAACCGTAAGCGGCCATTGGAAACTGGAGGACTTGAGTGCAGAAGAGGAGAGTGGAATTCCACGTGTAGCGGTGAAATGCGTAGAGATGTGGAGGAACACCAGTGGCGAAGGCGACTCTCTGGTCTGTAACTGACGCTGAGGTGCGAAAGCGTGGGTAGCAAACAGGATTAGATACCCTGGTAGTCCACGCCGTAAACGATGAGTGCTAGGTGTCAGGGGGTTTCCGCCCCTTGGTGCTGAAGTTAACGCATTAAGCACTCCGCCTGGGGAGTACGGCCGCAAGGCTGAAACTCAAAAGAATTGACGGGGGCCCGCACAAGCGGTGGAGCATGTGGTTTAATTCGACGCAACGCGAAGAACCTTACCAGGTCTTGACATCCTCTGACAACGCTAGAGATAGCGCATTCCCTTCGGGGACAGAGTGACAGGTGGTGCATGGTTGTCGTCAGCTCGTGTCGTGAGATGTTGGGTTAAGTCCCGCAACGAGCGCAACCCTTGATCTTAGTTGCCAGCATTAAGTTGGGCACTCTAAGGTGACTGCCGGTGACAAACCGGAGGAAGGTGGGGATGACGTCAAATCATCATGCCCCTTATGACCTGGGCTACACACGTGCTACAATGGATGGTACAAAGGGCAGCGAAGCCGCGAGGTGAAGCAAATCCCATAAAACCATTCCCAGTTCGGATTGTAGGCTGCAACTCGCCTACATGAAGCAGGAATCGCTAGTAATCGCGGATCAGCATGCCGCGGTGAATACGTTCCCGGGCCTTGTACACACCGCCCGTCACACCACGAGAGTTGGCAACACCCGAAGTCGGTGGGGTAACCTTTATGGAGCCAGCCGCCGAAGGTGGGGCCAATGATTGGGGTGAAGTCGTAACAAGGTAGCCGTATCGGAAGGTGCGGCTGGATCACCTCCTTTCTAAGGATATTACGGAATACCAGCGTCCTTCGGGACGTTGGTAGGGACCATTATTTGGTTCCAAAAAGACATACTAGGTTGTTTGTTCAGTTTTGAGGGAGCAA
>NZ_JABJXD010000021.1 GCF_019093865.1 Lentibacillus saliphilus | reverse complement strand
AAAACCAAATAAGAGAGTCAAACATCAAAATCATATTTTACGCTAGTTAAGTCCTCGATCGATTAGTATCTGTCAGCTCCACGTGTCACCACGCTTCCACACCAGACCTATCTACCTCTTCGTCTTAGAGGGATCTTACTCACTTGAAGTGATGGGAAGTCTCATCTTGAGGGGGGCTTCATGCTTAGATGCTTTCAGCACTTATCCTTTCCACACGTAGCTACCCAGCTATGCTCCTGGCGGAACAACTGGTACACCAGCGGTGTGTCCATCCCGGTCCTCTCGTACTAAGGACAGCTCCTCTCAAACTTCCTGCGCCCACGACGGATAGGGACCGAACTGTCTCACGACGTTCTGAACCCAGCTCGCGTACCGCTTTAATGGGCGAACAGCCCAACCCTTGGGACCGACTACAGCCCCAGGATGCGATGAGCCGACATCGAGGTGCCAAACCTCCCCGTCGATGTGAACTCTTGGGGGAGATAAGCCTGTTATCCCCGGGGTAGCTTTTATCCGTTGAGCGATGGCCCTTCCATACGGAACCACCGGATCACTAAGCCCGACTTTCGTCCCTGCTCGACTTGTAGGTCTCGCAGTCAAGCTCCCTTCTGCCTTTGCACTCTACGAATGATTTCCAACCATTCTGAGGGAACCTTTGGGCGCCTCCGTTACTTTTTAGGAGGCGACCGCCCCAGTCAAACTGCCTGCCTGACACTGTCTCCGAACCGGATCACGGTCCTGGGTTAGAATGGTCGTACAGCAAGGGTGGTATCCCACGGGCGCCTCCACGTAAGCTAGCGCTCACGCTTCTCAGGCTCCCACCTATCCTGTACAAGCTGTACAAACATTCAATATCAGGCTACAGTAAAGCTCCACGGGGTCTTTCCGTCCTGTCGCGGGTAATGCGCATCTTCACGCATAGTATAATTTCACCGGGTCTCTCGTTGAGACAGTGCCCAAGTCGTTGCACCTTTCGTGCGGGTCGGAACTTACCCGACAAGGAATTTCGCTACCTTAGGACCGTTATAGTTACGGCCGCCGTTTACTGGGGCTTCAGTTCTACGCTTCGCACCGAAGTGCTAACGCGTCCCCTTAACCTTCCAGCACCGGGCAGGTGTCAGCCCCTATACTTCGCCTTTCGGCTTCGCAGAGACCTGTGTTTTTGCTAAACAGTCGCTTGGGCCTATTCACTGCGGCTCCATGTTAATGAAGCACCCCTTCTCCCTAAGTTACGGGGTCATTTTGCCGAGTTCCTTAACGAGAGTTCTCCCGCTCACCTTCGGATTCTCTCCGCGCCTACCTGTGTCGGTTTGGGGTACGGGCACCTGTGACCTTGCTAGAGGCTTTTCTTGGCAGTGTGGATTCAGAAACTTCGGTACTATATTTCCCTCCCCATCACAGCTTGGAATTGTTGGACGGATTTGCCTATCCAACTCCCTCACTGCTTGGACGCACACATCCATCGGTGCGCTTTTCCTATCCTCCTGCGTCCCCCCTTCACTCAAAACGGTCATGAGGTGGTACAGGAATATCAACCTGTTGGCCATCGCCTACGCCTTTCGGCCTCGGCTTAGGTCCCGACTAACCCTGAGAGGACGAGCCTTCCTCAGGAAACCTTAGGCTTTCGGTGAAAGAGATTCTCACTCTTTTTTCGCTACTCATACCGGCATTCTCACTTCCATGCGCTCCACCGATCCTCACGGTTCGACTTCGCAGCACATGGAACGCTCTCCTACCATTGTTCAAAGAACAATCCGCAGCTTCGGTGATACGTTTAGCCCCGGTACATTTTCGGCGCAGCGTCACTCGACCAGTGAGCTATTACGCACTCTTTAAATGGTGGCTGCTTCTAAGCCAACATCCTGGTTGTCTGTGCAACGCCACATCCTTTTCCACTTAACGTATACTTTGGGACCTTAGCTGGCGGTCTGGGCTGTTTCCCTTTCGACTATGAACCTTATCACACATAGTCTGACTCCCAAGTATAAGTATCCGGCATTCGGAGTTTGACTGAATTCGGTAACCCGATGAGGGCCCCTAGTCCAATCAGTGCTCTACCTCCGGTACTCTTTTCTTGAGGCTAGCCCTAAAGCTATTTCGGAGAGAACCAGCTATCTCCGTGTTCGATTGGCATTTCACCCCTACCCACACCTCATCCCCGCATTTTTCAACATACGTGGGTTCGGGCCTCCTGTCAGTGTTACCTGACCTTCACCCTGGACATGGGTAGATCACACGGTTTCGGGTCTACGACTACATACTATAACGCCCTATTCAGACTCGCTTTCGCTGCGGCTCCGTGTCTTCCACTTAACCTTGCATGCAATCGTAACTCGCCGGTCCATTCTACAAAAGGTACGCCGTCACCCATTAACGGGCTCCGACTACTTGTAGGCACACGGTTTCAGGATCTATTTCACTCCCCTTCCGGGGTGCTTTTCACCTTTCCCTCACGGTACTGGTTCACTATCGGTTACCAGGAAGTATTTAGCCTTGGGAGATGGTCCTCCCAGATTCCGACGGAATTCCTCGTGTTCCGCCGTACTCAGGATCCACACCGGAGGCTATTTCTTTTCGACTACAGGGCTGTTACCCTCTTTGGCTGACCTTTCCAGATCGATTCGTCTAAAAAATAACTTTGTAACTCCATATGGTGTGTCCTACAACCCCGACAGGCAAGCCTGTCGGTTTGGGCTAATTCCGTTTCGCTCGCCGCTACTTGGGAAATCGCGTTTGCTTTCTCTTCCTCCGGGTACTGAGATGTTTCAGTTCCCCGGGTCTGCCTCACACACCCTATGTATTCAGATGTGCGTACTGCTCCATTACGAACAGTGGGTTCCCCCATTCGGAAATCCTCGGATCGAAGCTTACTTACAGCTCCCCGAGGCATATCGGTGTTAGTCCCGTCCTTCTTCGGCTCCTGGTACCAAGGCATCCACCGTGCGCCCTTATTCACTTAACTGGCGTGTTTATCTATAAATAAACATACGATTTTTATTTGATGTCTTGTTTGCTCTTATTTGGTTTTCAAGGTACAAAA
>NZ_JABJXD010000020.1 GCF_019093865.1 Lentibacillus saliphilus | reverse complement strand
TCAATACCAACGTCATTTGACTTAGAACCAAAAAGTGCCAGCACTCATATTGAATGCATGGCACTTTTTTCTATAGTTCCTTAATCTATATCACGCGTTCGTTCTAAAACATTCAAACGATTCCCATCTTGATCAAATTGAATCGCACGATAATACGCATCATGATAAAATGTAAACCAAGCTCGTTTTTCATAGCCAAATGCCATCCATTTTTCTTTTTGAAGAACGGAGGTTACCGGAAAATCATCGTAGGCAAGCACCCACAATTTATTTTGATGCCCATGTGTCGGCATAATATCTGCCATATGAATAAAGCAATCAACACCATCTTCAAACGTTATAATGGAGTGCCCGTCACTATGTCCACCCGTGTGAATCATTTTTAATCCCGGAGCGATCTCCAATTCATCTAAAAACGTCATGACATCATTAACAATAGGCTCCCAATTCATTTTCCAATATGTATTCCTTGATCGGATATTAGGGTGCTGCATTTCATGCCATTCCACTTGTGAGGTATATATGGGTGTATCTTTAAAGACAGGCTCATATCCTGATGACGTTGGTTTTGTTAAACCACATGCATGATCAAAATGTAAGTGCGTCATTAAGATCGCATCAATATCTGCTGTCGTCATACCGAGTTGCTTCAGTGATACATCAATATTTGATTGTTGTTGAACACCAAAGTTTCTGATCTGCTTTTCAGTTAACTTGTTTTGACCCATCCCAGAATCAATTAAATAGTTTTTTCCATCCAATTGAAGTAAAATCGGATCGGTTCTTAATTCAATTTGATTGCGTTCATTCACAGGATACTTTTTTGACCACAATGGTTTGGGCACAACCCCAAACATTGCCCCACCATCGAGATAATTCACGCCTCCGTTCAACCACGTTAGCTGTGCCCGACCTATTTGTAACGTTTCCATAAGTCCCCCTCCTTTGACGCTCAGTTTAGCGTTTTACCTAATAGGATGCAACTAAAACACGTCAATTAGAATCTTGATGAAAAACCGCACGACAACGATATATTGGCTGTCCTTTAGCTGAGAATTTCTCCTCGTATTCAGTCATGATATTAAATTCGTCCTCAATCGCATGTAAGTCAACATTAACCTCTTGAAGGGTCATACCAAATTGCGAAAAACTGACAACAGAGTACTCAAATAATGATCTATTGTCTGTCTTAAGTACAAGCTCACCTGTTTGGTTCAGACAAGATTCGTATCGTTCTAAAAATGTATAATATGTTAAGCGCCTTTTTTCATGACGATTTTTTGGCCATGGGTCAGAAAAGTTCAAGTAAATCGTTGATATTTCTGACGCGCTAAAAAGCTCAGTTAAGTTTTCTGCATTCTCATTAAGGAGTACTACATTTTTTTGACCTGATGCTAATACTTTTTCAACCGCATTTACGATAACGCTTTTAGACAATTCGATACCGATAAAATTAATATCAGGATGCTGCTTGGCCATTCCACTAACAAATTGTCCTTTCCCTGTCCCAATCTCCACATGAATAGGACGATCATTACCAAAAAAAGCAGACCATTTCCCTTTGTATTGCTGTGGATTTGGTAAAACAATATGATCGTGTTCATTTAAATAATCATCTGCCCAAGGCTTATGACGCTGACGCATAGTGATCCTCAGTCCTCTCTCATTACATAACATTTTATAGTTTGCGACATACTATCGTCGAGGTGATTGATATGTCGTTATCTTATTTACATCAACTTGCCCTCTTGCACGATCTGCTCAGTGAACAACAATCGTCTTTTGAAGGGGAAGTCTCAGAATATCAACAAATTAAACGACTCGTTAAATCCATGATTGCAAACGGGCAGCTCAACGATGACCAGCTCATCGAACTTCTACCAGAAATTTATCATTATAGTGTTGAAGGTGAATCTGTCCAAAACATCGAAGAGCATATTCAATCAAACACACAACAGCTTCACAATTGGATTTCTGCCATTGAACAAGTGAAGGATTAATAACAATGACTTTGATACGTATTAAGCAGTTCTCGAAGTGTGCCTAAACGTTCATCAACCTTGTGCCATTCATTTCGCGTTTTATGCCAATTGATATAGTGTAGGGCATCAGCGATTAAATACCAGTACATCCGCTTTACAAGGGAATCATTACGTTCAACACCGTACTGTTCTAACCATGCATCCCAATCATTCATTGGCACATACCATTTTAGAACCATGCCAAAATCCATCGCAGGATCAGCAATCATTGCATTATCCCAATCTACAAGGTATAAATCACCATGTTCGGTAAGAATCAAATTATTATGATTCAAGTCACAATGACAGACGACAAGCTCTTGATGATAGGTTGCTGGCAGGAGCTCCTTTAACACTTGGAGCGCACGACCTACTTCTTCATATTGATCGAGCAATCCATTTTGTCGGGACCAGGCCGCAACATCTCTATACGTCGCATCTGATGTAACAGCTTTTTTTCCCATGCGCATGAGCATATGCAATAATTCAGACGATTGATGAATTCTATTTAATAAATTAGCAACATGATGATGCTGCATTTCTTCAGGTTTAAGTTCTCTTCCCTCAAGCCATTCTTGAGCAGTTAGAACATCACCATTTTCTAGGCGTTTTGTCCACATTAGTTTGGGGACGATGCCCTCCGCTGACAAAACGGCCAAAAAAGGAGATGAATTGCGTTTGAGAAAAATGCGCCGGTCCTGACGCTCTGCAATATACGCATCTCCTGTCAGTCCACCTGCAGGCGTAATATTCCATTCTTTTCCTATTACCTTTTGAAGCCAGTTCACGTGCATTCCTCAAATCTCTCAAAAATTAAAGCGACATGAAATTAGATTACCGAAAAAAAACGATGTTTTCAAGCATATATTATTGGATATCGCTCGCAACCCTAACATAATCGCTGTTTTTTCTAATTTTAGCGTGTTGACACACACCTGTCTGACCATCAACCTGATAGCATATTGGACGGGATGAATGAATTTCAATGTCCGACGCATCGAAGCATTCTACTTCCTTGAAGGTCAAATGCTTACCGGCAAACACTGTCATAAATAAGGCAAGGATTTTCCACTTTGAAATAGAGCGAATCACCAACAAGGAAAAAACATCTGGCTGTACGGTCGCATGTGGAATAATCTTCATCCCCCCGCCATAATAGGGCTGATTTGCAATCGTAATCATCCAGCATGACTCAATCTTATGCAATTGCCCATCCAGTTTTAGCGTCACAGTCATTGGTTTAAAATAAAATATCATATAAATTAGTGCAAATACATAGCTCAGTGAGCTTAAATAAAATATACTCAGCCACTTTTTATAAACAGATTGATTCGCTTGCCTCGTAATCTCCGCATCAAACCCGAAACCAATACTATTAACAAACTGGCGGGTTGTTCCTTCTATCGTGTAATCACCACACCAGTACTCAATCGTTCTATGTTCTTGTAAAATACGTTCAAATATATCTACAGCATGACCTTTAAGGGAAATACCTCTAGCAAAATCATTCCCTGATCCACCTGGAATAAAGGCAACAGATACCGAGGACCCTGATAATCCATTAATGACCTCATGTAACGTTCCATCACCTCCAATTACAATAACACAGCGTGGTGTATGTTTACGTTTAGCGATTGATTGAGCTATTTCTTCAGCATGACCTAAATATTCGGTGAAAAAGCTCTGGCTTTTAATATCACGATAAGCCTTTGTACGTTTTAACTTGTCATACACTTTGTTCGCTCGACCGTAACCAGCAGCAGGATTAATGATAAATATGTACATTTACAGATCCTCTTCGCCCATTTGAAAGTCTGTTTCGTCTTCTTCCCATTCAGGACGTTTTACAGAAGACGTCAAGCAATGCTTCAATAAAAGACCAGTTGCCTTTAACTGCAGGCTCTTTAGAGGAGAAACGAGCTGTCTCTTTTGTTGAATCCATCGATCATGATTTTGTTTGTCAACTATGTTTGTCTGATATAAATAATGGTCTGTTACGATCTTGTTTGTCCGTGACAAAACGGTTCGGTTGATCGTCATTTTCAAGTTGTGTTCAGCTAAAAGACGTTTAACGATCGCTTCTGTTCTTTTTAAAGCAATCTCAGGATTGAGTATCGTCGTTTTTTGATCATGACGTTCAAGAGTCCATGTGCGACCTTCATTTGTTCGAATGGTTGTTTGCGCATCAGTCTCTAAAAGATGAATAATTTCAATCTCCAGTGGACTAATTAATATAATGTCGCCATCTACAGGGGCATGCTTTATGTGAAAGACCGGGTAGTACATGAGCAAATACGTATCTGGAAAGCGTTGTAAAAAATACTTAAGCGTTTCATCTCTGTAAATAGATGGCTCTACAAAAGAAACATCTGTTACCGTAGATGTTGCCCACTTAAATTGAAATGGTAGCAATTGATCAAGAAAGAGCTGCTTTAATTGTAATTCTGACTGTGGAATATCGTGATGATCGATGTCTTCTTCAGCATTAGGCTTAGCTTCTTTTTTGATGAATGATAACCATTTACGAACCTTAGACAAATTCTCTTGTGTTGCTATGTCATCATTTGTATGTTGATCCATGTTTTCCCACTGGCGATGAAGCTTGTTCCAATTGTCCTGCTTCATTCGAATATACTGGCTAGGATATCTAAAAATGTTCCATTCATAACGCGAAACGTAATCTCGTAATTTAACGAGTTGAGCCATGTGTCTCTCCCCTTTTGAGATCATATGTATTGATACATGTATACTTCGGACGCTCAGATGGATCAATTTTATACAAGTTAACATGATCGATCCAAATGGTTTTAAAGGTTTGATCTGTCGATTGAATATGCTTAAGCCTGTCTATCTCAAACGCTTGGCCTCCCCATTTCTTTGCTAGCGTTACATGAGGACGGTATGGACGCTTTTCCGGAGAAAAATAATGATTGGACATAAGTGATTTAATTTGATGATACAGATCAAATAGCGCTTGTTTATGCTCGACACCCGCCCATAAAATTCGTGGACGATTTGAATGACCGAAAAACCCTAATGTGCCAAGTTGTAAACTAAATGAATACCCCAAATCCGCATTATTGAGCTCTTGATCAATGGCAGTTAATTGCTCATCATTAACAGCCCCTAAAAATTTTAAGGTCACGTGTAAATCTTCTTCATATGTCCATATCTGATATGGCAACAGTGGCTTCAGAGCCTCCTGCTTTTGTAAAAGCCAACTTTTAATGTCATTTGGCAATCCGATTGCAATGAAATAATGCGCTGAATTTTTCATGCCTGTCACCACACTTTCATATATATGTTATAAAAAGAATATAGAATTTATGTAAATCCTCTTTTCTATTTGTCCATTTATGTGTAAAATATACTCAAGATTCACGTGCACCACATCATTAATGACACCATTAAGGAGTGGTTTTTTGGATCACAGGACAACACGTATGCTGACAAGAGTCAAGTCTGTCTACCTTTTTATTAGAGAGCATGGTACAGTATCAACACGAGCCATTGCAGAAGAATTTGGTATGACCCACCGTACAGTCCAACGTGATTTAAACATCCTCGTACACAACGGACTCATTAGCAGTCCGAAACGCGGAAAATGGAAAACAACTGCAAAGAAAGTTAAAATCTCTTAAAGCTGACGAAAGTGGTCAGCTCTTTTTCTGTCAACTATGCCGCATCATTTATTAGATAGTGCTTCCAGCTCTGCCTCTGTTAACCTTCGAAATCCACCTAGTTTTAATTGTTCATCCAGCTTCAAGTTACCCATTCTAATACGTTTTAAATAGACAACCTTTTTATCGACTGATTCAAACATACGTTTAACTTGATGAAACTTACCTTCTGTAATCGTTAATTCAATTTCTGAGACCGTGCCAGATTTTAGGACGACAAGCTCTCCTGGTTTTGTTACATACCCGTCATCCAAAGTAACACCTTCTTTAAAACGTGCCACATCGCCAGCATCTACGCACCCCTGAACGGTTGCAAAATATGTTTTTGGCACATGATAATTAGGTGATGTCAATTGATGTGCCAGCTTCCCATCATTGGTAAGCAAAAGCAGCCCCTCTGTATCTTTATCCAAGCGCCCCACTGGAAAAGGTGCGAAATGCTGGAGTTCCGGTGTGAGCAGATCAATTACAGTTCGATCTCGCACATCTTCTGTTGCACTAATAACCCCTGGAGGCTTGTTCATCAAAATATAAACATGTTTTTCATACTTAACCCGTTCACCATCTACATGTATGACGTCACGCTCAGGGTCAATTTGTACGCTTCCATCCTTTAGTCGCACGTCATTAACCGTCACATAAGCTTTTTTGAGCAGTAGCTTAACGTCTTTTCTGCTTCCATATCCCATATTAGAAAGCAGTTTATCCAGCCGCATAGTGATTCCTCCTACCTTTTAAATACACGATCAAGCACTCTAACACGACTCCCAAGCGTACGTTCAAGCAATGTGGATACATAGCCTAACCATAAATAAACACCGCCACCAATAGTAACACCGATTGTGAGCATTAGAACCGCTGCACCTCTGGAATCCTCATAAGGCACAAACATACCGACAAGTAGCTTTAGAATTACAATGACTAACGTCATAATAGCTGCAAAAATAAGGACAAGCGCACCACGTTTTAGTGTCTGCTTAAATGAGAAGTTTAAAGCACGTTTAATACGCCACAAGTTCAATGACGATGCTGTTATAGCAGCAAGCGCTGTACCAAAGATCGCGCCCTTTGCTCCAAATGTATGAATCAAGGACATGTTCAACAAAATTTTTAATAATAATCCAGCAGACAAGCTAATCACTGTAAACCGCTGCTCATTAATCCCTTGTAATATGGCTGCCGACACTGTAAATAAAGAAAAGAACAACGCAACTGGTGCATACCAGCCAAGAATAGATCCAGTAATATCGAGATGCTCCATTCCGTACAACGATCCGTAGGCAACATCAGACAAAACAGTTAAACCAACAGCCGCAGGAATAACGAGTACGAATATGATTTGCAAAGCTTGATTAATTTGATGAGACAGTTGGGAACGATTGTTTTCGGTAAATGATTTCGTCAATGCTGGTAATATCGCCAGAGACAGCCCTGTAGCAATCGTTCCTGGTATGATAACGAGTTTATGACCGTAAAAGTTAAAGGCAGCATAAGCGGTCTGCCAAACGCCTTCCTCATAACCGACATCTGTCATTGCCCGTTCAAATGTAAACATATCAACAATTTGATATAGCGATGTGGCTAAACCGACAATAATAAAAGGCCCTGCATAGCTAAACAATTCCTTAAATAAATCAACCGTCGGTATGTCAGCAGGGGCTTGTCGTTGCTGGGCAGCTCGTTTTAAAATGTCTCCTTTACGTCGTTGCCAATATAACCATAATACAGCACTGGAAGCAAGTGCTCCAATGAACGTAGCAAAGGTCGCAAATCCAATGGCGGTAACGATCTCTCCAGCAAAAACTTTAACAATGATAAAGGCTGATATGAGCAGAAACACAATCCGTACGATCTGCTCGATAACCTGTGAAACACCCGTTGGCCCCATGGACTGATACCCTTGAAAAAAGCCCCGAACAATACTCATTGCGGGAATAATAAGCAATGCAAAACTAACTGTACGCATAACAAGTGCAACATCTTCAGTTGTAACCTGAGTCGCATCTTTACTTGTAATAATTGAACGAGCTAACCATTCCGCACTAAAAAACATCGCTAAAAATGCTAATATACCTGTTACAAACATGAGCATGATGCCTGAGCGGAACATGCGCATGCCCGTTTGGTAATCACCCAATGAATTATATTTAGAAACAAATTTAGAAACCGCTAACGGAACACCTACAGTTGATATACTGAGAAAAATATTATAAGGTGTATAAGCAAAATTAAACAATGTTCCACCTTGATCACCAACAAGCTCTTGAAAGGGAATGACATAAATCATTCCAAGAAATTTAGACAAAAATGTTGCTCCTGTTAGCAACATTGTACCTCTTACAATGTTATTCGACATCTTTTCACCTGCATATTAATGTTATGTATTACTGTTTATTTTATCATACTTACGTTGAACTTACCGTTTTATATTTTAGCACACACAAACGGTTATTCCCATCGTTGATTTGGTATAAGATACCTTGAGTGATCGTGTCATTCACGTGCATGCTATAAATGTCCGACCAATATTAAAAGGGATGTGGATAGGCAATGCAAAAGAATGGAATGTGGCTTCCTTTACTTGCGTCTGTAGGTGTTGGTGCAGCAACGTTTTATACGATGACAAAAAACAAACAAAATCTTGGTCAAACAGTTGGAAAAATGCTGCCATTCGTATCACAAATGGGTTCTGGACAAAATAGTGGTTCAAATATGGGATAACACATGATATATATGTGTGTCTTCATCGTAGCGGCATTGCAATTGCTAATGGTAGTTGATCTTCTGATCATTAGCATTCTAAAATGAAGCACCTTGCCGGTTACCTGACACACATCTGCTCACCAAAAAATCCAGGACACAAACTAAATTGTGTCCTGGATTTGCTTTGCCTGGCGGCGTCCTACTCTTGCAGGGGCTATGCCCCAACTACCATCGGCGCAGAAGAGCTTAACTGCTGTGTTCGGCATGGGAACAGGTGTGACCTCTTCGCTATTGCCACCAGATCGTTATTCCTTTTTTGGAGACAAGATACATTGTAAGGTATTCCGCATAAAAATGCAAGCCTTTTTTTAAATATATTCTCATCTTTATTTGTACCCTGAAA
>NZ_JABJXD010000002.1 GCF_019093865.1 Lentibacillus saliphilus | reverse complement strand
AATTCAATACCAACGTCATTTGACTTAGAACCCATACAAAAACAACTATAAGCCATCGCTGTCTCATAAATTATGATTCTCCTTTTCTATATGGTCAGCTCCACTATATCAATCGAGTGTTAATTTCATGCGAGTAAAATGTTAATATTTGTTAAATATCCGTAATTTTGGAGAAAGAGCGGTTGGATAGAAAAGCATAATTTAACAATGGTTATAAATACTCGGAGAAACGACATACGTCTCTAAATGATTTTTGTATGTTATGATAAATATATGTCGAAAAAGCTCTTGTTGTTATCATGCAGTCTGTATTTTCCCCTCCCATATGCTTTGCCGTCCTTCTCACATAGCACCTTAATCACGGATAACCTTGCTTGATCCCTACATATTTCATTGATAGTAGGGCATGATTTTGTTTAGTCCATACGTATTACTAACACACACATTACATAGCAGAAAAGGTGAAACATCATGAAAAAGAGTTTAATTGATTGGCCAACGTTTATTGGCGCATTAATTCTATTACTTGGCGTGTCCATTCCTCTTGCTGTGTTTCCTGAGGAAGGTAGAAAAATTGTTAATTTAGCGAACGATCTGATGACTAAAAATCTAGGCGTCGTCTACTTAGTCTTTGGATTAATTACATTTGGTTTTCTCTTATACGTATCCTTCAGTAAAAATGGCAAGATAAAGCTCGGTGAGAAAAGTGATAAACGTGAATTTAGTACGATGTCATGGGCTGCGATGTTGTTCGCGGCAGGTATCGGATCAAGCATTCTATATTGGGGCATGATTGAGTGGGCTTTTTATTATGAGGGACCACCTTTTGGTATAGCGCCTGAATCAACTGAAGCGATTAAATGGGCATCATCATATGGCATTTTCCATTGGGGTCCAATCGCTTGGGCGATTTACACATTGCCTGCGCTGCCAATCGCTTATTTCTATTATGTGAGGAAAACACCGGTACTTAAAATTAGTGAAGCAGTAAGGCCGGTTCTTGGTAAAGCTGTCGACACACCACTTGGTAATGTTATTGATATTCTGTTTATGTTCGGTCTTATGGGAGGCGCAGGAACAACTCTGGCACTTGGAACACCAATGATCGCGGAAGGCATTCATGACCTTACCGGACTTCCACCTAATTTAATGACGAAAACAGTCATTATGCTCATATGTACAACCATATTTGCGATTAGTGCGTATTCTGGTTTGCGGCGTGGGATCAAGGTGTTGAGTGATGTGAACTTATGGCTTTCTGTTATCGTTCTTGCCTTTATTTTTGTATTCGGTCCGACACTTTTCATTAGTGAGACGACCTTCACAAGCTTAGGGCTCATTTTAAATAACTTTTTCGAAATGGCCACTTGGTTAGAACCGTTAGCCAATGTAGCAGGCTTTGAAGGCACTGGATTCCCAGAGACTTGGACGATTTTCTATTGGGCATGGTGGGTTGTGTATGCACCATTTGTAGGCTTATTTGTCGCGCGCATCTCGCGAGGTCGAACGATACAGCAAATGATCCTTGGTACCATTATCTATGGTACGCTCGGCAGTGTCTTATTTTTCGGGGTACTCGGCAATTTTGGTCTTTATTTACAAGTGAGCGGCAGCTTTGATGTCGTTGGATTTATGAATGAAACCAGTCCTGAGGCGGCCATTATCGCCATTTTAAACCAATTGCCTATGGCTGGAATTATGGTAGCAGCATTTACAATATTAGCCATTATCTTTCTTGCGACGACGTTTGATTCATCGTCTTACATACTCGCAGCAGTGGTACAAAAGAAGGTACAAAAAGAACCACTCAGATGGAACCGCCTTTTCTGGGCGTTTTCCCTTTCCTTTATGCCACTCGTTCTCATGTATGTTGGTGATTTAAAAACACTCCAGACCGCAAGCATTGTCGCCGGATTTCCCGTCCTCTTTATCATGGTACTGCTAGCATGGTCATTCATGAAAGCATCGAGTGAGGATATTCGTGCATCAAAGGATTATAAATCGGCGACGATCCACATTAACATCCGTGAGATTAATGAACAAAGGCGCAAAAGAGAGCAAAAATAACAGCAAAAAAGAGGACACGCGCGTGTCCTCTTTTTCATGTTCACAGTCTCGAACACGTGATATAACTTTTTCTTGCTCAGACAGTGGTTTATTCGCTCAATCACGTAAAATTCGCATGAGATCATAGTTTCGGTATTTTTTATTTCGCTTTGTCTCTGAATCTGTGAACAGCAACTTTTTATCAACAAGCGCTTTCAATGCTTTACGAGCCGTGTTAGGCGTTATACCAATACTTTCTGAAACCTGCTTAGCCGTTGTAAAAGGATTAGAGAATGTATACAACCAAACCCTTTTTTCCGATTCGAGTTGACACTGTTGTAATCCGTCTTTAGCAAGGGCATCGGCATCTTCCAATTTTGTATGAATACGATCTGCCATTCGATTACAAGCCTTTAAAAAGAATAAGATCCATTCTCCCCAAGAAGGATGCTCTCCTCTTACACCATTTAACATGTCGTAGTATCTTGCTCGTTCTTTTTCCAATTCTTCACTAACAAAAAAAATTGGTTGAGATATGACGTTTGCTTGAATGAGTGACAATACAATCAATATACGTCCAAGACGCCCATTGCCATCTAAAAACGGGTGGATAGACTCAAATTGTGCATGAATGATTGCAGTCTTAATAATCGGATCTGCCTTTTCATGAAAAACGTATAAATCTTGTTGGATATGATCTACTGGGAATGATACCTTATAAGGATGTTGGTTCATATAATACTCCAAATTTTGCATGTAACCATCTATTTTCTCAGCAGAAATAGATATATATGTTGCATCTTCCATACGATTTATCGGACCAATAAAATTTTGCACCTTCCTAAATTCACCTGCGGACTGCTGAGATCCCCTAGCACCCTCCATAAGAATTTCATGCAATTCCTTAATCAATCTAGTTGAAATTGGATAACCGTTCCGAATACGTTCATATCCTTCATAAAGCGCTTGACGATAATTATTAACCTCTGTAATTTCCCAGCGTGGTTTCGTGTCATATTGTTCTTCAACCATATCTGTAAACGTTACCTGAGTTCCTTCAATTCTTGTAGATTCTACAGATTCACTTAAAGATAGAATCTGAACAAGTGCTTTACTCACAATAGAATGCGTGATTTTTTCTTCCAAACGACCAACTTTATGATTAACTTGTGATAGAATCTCTAATATTTGTAATGCCTCTTGAGTAGGCACCCCAATTGGTAGCAACGACACACCTTTTTTCATCATTAGACACTCCAAACGAAAAAAATTTACTTTATTATACATATTAATCATTATTAACGCAAAATATTAAAGTTTTTTAGCTGAGGATTTATTCGTCATCAAAGAAGTTGACACAATACAATATGAGGCGTATGATTCATTAATAGTTCATTTTTGAACAGTTCTATCTTGAATATATACGAACTTTGAAAAGAGGTGCGCACATGTACGAATGTAACAATCAACCAGGCCGATCTATGGACATTTTACAATCGTTCTGGCGTTTAAAAAAAGCCATTATGGCTCAAGTAAAACAAATCGCTCACAATCACGAATTATCAGTGCCGCAATTCGGCATACTGATCACGATGTCTCATAAAGGTAAGATCACCCAAAAGACACTCCAAGAACGGACACACTTCCCAAAAAGCACATTAAGCCATGCAATCGATGGGCTCGTCCTGAATGGCTATTTAATGCGCACGCCTGTTGAAGGGAACCGGCGGGAAATGGATTTATCATTAAGTGAAGCCGGACATCAACTCATTAAAGACATTCAATCTCAGCCAGATAGTGTGCATACACGTCTTACACATGCAGTCAATTCTTTTTCAGAAGAACAATTCAACGCTTTAATTGACATGCATCAGCACATTGCAGCTTATCTTGAAGATGGTGACATACAATGACAAAGCTTTTCAAACAATTATCTGCATTTAAATGGATGCTTGTGCTCGTATTCATACTTGTTTTCACACAAGCACTATCCAACTTAATCCTGCCAACACTCATGGGCGACATCGTCGATAAAGGGGTTGTCGCAGGTGATATTTCTTATATTTGGACGATCGGCGCCGTCATGCTTGGTGTCTCTGCCCTTGCTGTCATCGTTTCAGTCTTAGCAAGCTTTTATTCCGCCAAAATTGCCATGGGCGTTGGGCGGAACATACGCAAGGACGTGTTCAGCCATGTCCAAACATTTTCTTTAAATGAATTTGATCAAGTTGGCACAGCTTCTCTTATTACGAGAACGACAAACGACATTACCCAAGTACAACAAGTGCTTATGGTCATGTTAAGGATCGTCATCACCGCTCCGCTCATGATGATTGGCGGCATTATTATGGCGGTTTCAAAGGACGCCCAGCTCTCACTCGTCGTGCTCGGTGTCATTCCATTTCTCGTTGGAACGATCCTGCTGATTTTGAGAAAAGGGATGCCGTTATTTAAAGCTGTTCAGAAACGACTGGATCATTTAAACCTCGTCATGCGCGAAAACTTAACCGGTGTTCGCGTCATTCGGGCTTTTAATAAAGAACAAACAGAAGCAAAACGGCTACAAGGGGCCAATCACAATTTGACGAGCGTTTCGATTAAAGTGAATAAGTTAATGGCATTCATGATGCCACTTATGATGCTGCTTATGAATATGACGATCGTCGCCATTATATGGTTCGGTGGGATTCGGATTGATAATGGTGGTATGCAAATTGGGGATTTAATGGCGTTCATTCAATACGTCATGCAAATTATGTTCGCCCTTCTTATGGCTTCGATGATGTTCATTCTGTTACCAAGAGCGGCTGTTTCAGCAAATCGGATCAACGAGGTCCTTGAAACAAAGCCATCTATAAAGGATCCGGTTCAGCATTCAGCACAAGATGAACAGGTAGCAAAAGGAACACTTGAATTCGAGCATGCGTCATTTTACTACCCTGGTGCAGAAGAGCCTGCACTATCAGACATTCATTTTCATTCCCAGCCAGGTGAGGTAACAGCTGTTATTGGGGGAACCGGATCAGGCAAGTCAACACTTGTGAACCTTATTCCAAGATTTTACGATGTGTCAGAAGGCGCCATTCGCATCAACGGCACGGATATCCGCGATCTCTCACTAAAGGACGTCCGCGCTAAAATCGGGCTTGTCCCTCAGAAGGCATTTTTATTTTCAGGAACTATTGCCGAAAATATTCGCTACGGAAAAGAAGATGCGACGTTAGATGACATTATTAAGGCGGCAAAAATTGCTCAAGCTGATGACTTTATTTCTAATATGGAAAAAGGCTATGATACCGAGCTCGATCAAGGGGGCGCTAATTTATCAGGTGGACAGAAGCAACGTTTGGCCATTGCCCGTGCGCTCGTCAGACAGCCCGATATATATCTATTCGATGATAGCTTTTCTGCGCTTGATTATAAAACAGACGCCAAGCTTCGTAAGGCTTTGAAAGACTCGATCACCGATGCATCAATCGTCATTGTCGGTCAGCGCGTCAGTTCTGTTAAAGACGCAGATCGAATTATCGTACTCGATAATGGTCAGGTCGATGGCATTGGTACACACGATGAATTGCTCAAATCTAGTGCCGTCTATCAGGAAATTGTTACATCACAACATGGAGAGGAGGGGATTGCATGAGCCATGCACACAGAGGTCCAGGTCAGTTTGCCAAGCATCCTGGGCAACCGTCTCATAAACCAACACAGTCAAAAGCAACATTAAAGCGTCTCCTCCGTTACTTAGCACCGCGACGAAAACGGTTGTTCGTTGTTCTTTTAGCAACGATCTTAAGTACGGTGTTTGCGATTTTAGGGCCAAAAATTATGGGTGACACGATCACCGAACTGTTTGAAGGGGCTTATGCCAAGCTATCCGGTACAGGAACGGGCATTGATTTTAGTAAAATAGGACAAATGCTCGCCTTGCTTGGCGCGTTGTATGTTTTCAGCAGTCTCTTCACACTTGTACAACAGTATTTAATGGCAAGTGTTGCTCAAAATACCGTGTACGATTTACGGACGGATATTTTCAAGAAGCTGAACAAACTGCCGCTCAAATATTATGATGGCCATTCACATGGTGACACATTGAGTCGTGTCACCAATGATATTGACACGATCGGCAACACACTTCAGCAAAGCATCGCCCAGTTCTTTCAGTCAGTCATAACGATCATCGGCATTATCATTATGATGCTCACGATCAGTCCACTTCTGACCTTAATTACAATCATCAGTCTGCCACTGTCGATATTTGTGATTCGGCCTTTTCTACAAAGGTCGCAGCGTTATTTCGCCGAGCAACAGCATACACTCGGCAATCTGAACGGACATATAGAAGAAATGTATACCGGGCATCAGGTCGTAAAAGCATTCGGACAAGAGCCTCATGCCCAGCAAACGTTCGACGAGGTCAATGAAGAATTGTATGAAGCAGGACGCCGCGCACAGTTTATTTCTGGTATCATTATGCCTGTTATGACCTTCATTGGAAACTTGACATACGTTCTGATCAGTATTGTCGGCGGAATTCTTGTCATACAGCGCGCGATTTCAATTGGTGACATCCAAGCGTTTATTACGTACTCGAAGCAATTCACGCAACCAATTCAGCAAACAGCTAACATCGCCAATATCATTCAATCGACCATTGCTTCAGCAGAACGGGTATTTGGGTTGCTGGATGAACAGGAAGAAGTTCCGGAAACACAGACACAACAAACGCCGGTTGCTGATGGAACTGTTACATTTGAGCATGTCGCGTTTGGATATGGCGATGACCTATTAATGAAAGACATCACCATAAACGTAAAACCAGGACAAACGGTTGCGATCGTCGGACCAACCGGCGCTGGAAAAACAACATTGATCAATCTTCTGATGCGCTTTTATGAGCTTAAGAGCGGATCGATTAAAGTTGACGGTACGGACATTCAATCGATGTCACGCCATGATCTGCGTGCCCATTTTGGCATCGTATTACAGGATACTTGGCTTTTTAATGGAACGATCATGGAAAATATCGCCTACGGAAAAAGCGATGCAACGGAAGCGGATATTATGGCAGCGGCTAAGGCTGCACGTGCTGATGACTTTATCCGCACACTTCCCGACGGCTATAACACGATATTGAACGAGGAAGGCTCGAACATTTCTCAAGGTCAGAAACAGCTCATAACGATTGCACGGTCGATTTTGGCTGATCCACCGATCATGATTCTTGATGAAGCAACGTCAAGTGTCGATACACGAACAGAGGTGCTAATTCAAGAGGCGATGAATCGTATTATGGAGGGCCGAACGAGCTTTGTCATCGCTCACAGACTGTCAACAATCCAAGGCGCTGATCTGATTCTCGTGATGGACCAAGGTACGATCATCGAACAAGGCACACATGAAGCGCTGTTGAAGCAGGATGGCTTTTATGCCGATCTCTACAACAGCCAATTTGTCGATGACGAAGCCGTTTAATTCACAGGACAAAAGATTAGGGTTTAAGTTCGACACACTAGAAATAAAAAGCAGCACGATGAGCGCGGTTTATTCTGCTCATTGTGCTGCTTTTCTCTATTATGGTCGTCGGGAAGTGCTAGCCCCCTACCACACACCGATTTCTTGAAGGAGTATTTTCCCTGGTGCTGCTTTGAACTGAAGTGTGAGTTTGGTTATATGGTGTTGATCAAATGCTGAATCTTGTTGTTCAAATGCAGCTAACGGGAGCTCGAAGGTTTGGTAAACTGGCTCCCAGGACCGTTCATATTTCCCCTCGCGAAACATGTCATCGAACAAGCCAAAATGGGTAAAATCCGTTATAACAACAGGTGGCAATGGCATAAATGCGTCTAATGGAAGCTGAACAGTGATGCCATCCGCTGTTTCTAGCTCAATTGTCACATCTGATAACTGCTCACCAGCCGCTTCATCATCTATATTTGCCATCGTCAGTACGAGCTGTTCTGCTGACTCACCTAAACCTGTGCGCAAATCCTCTGATTCAAGATCAAAACTCAATGATGCATCCTTTTCCCACTCTAACTCCAAGGCGTCCCTCGACTGATCCTTTCCTTTTCGGTCAGTTGGTGTTGTCACATCTGATTTTGACAATCCTCTAACATGGAGCGTTTCCACGTCATCATCATCAAACTGCAGGATAGAGCGGTATGAAGCATGCTGGAATTTATTAACGAGCATCGTATCTGGCAGCCAATCTCTCCCGTAACGGTAATCCTGAAACAGCTTGTCATAAACCGTTTCACCGTTGAACACACGTTCCATAAATGCTGACACATACACTTTTGCGATTTGACGTTGGTCATGAGGTGCCATCGTCTGTCTCTGATTCAAAAACACCCCTTTAGGCAAGCTCTGATCAAGTCGTCCCCAGCTCGTATTAAACTGTGCGTGGTTTGCATCGGCAATGTAAAGCGTCGCCTTGAAGCCATCGACATCAGGATCAAAGGATGTTCGGTAAAACTGCCGATCACCACGAAAATCACTAATATCCGCATCGCGCGCACCTTGTAAAGCCAAATAAGAGACGTTATGCAAATAAGGCTTTTGCTGATCAACCGATTTATCAGTTGGCGCCAGCGCAACAACACCACGAATATTCACCGCTGACATGCTTTCCAGTACATCTTCATCTTCAACAAAAGAGTGATAATCTGCAGCCATTGCTACCGCCTGGCCACCTCTTGAATGCCCGATCAAGGCAACTTGTTCAATATCTACTTTTTCATGCAGCACACTCTCTGGTGACTGGTTCATCACTTGCAGCTGCTGAAGATGCTTCAGGAGGAGCCATGCCCTTAATTCATAATTATCATTCGGACTCCCTGACACATTAGAAAAATTAACAAAATCCTCATCCACTGAAATGGCCAGAAACCCTTTACTTGTAAGCTGCTCCCCTAAATAATCATAGCCAGCTGTTGAGAAATCCTCCATCGTATGATTGCCATGCACCATCAATACGACTGGAAAAGGGCCCGCTCCTTCTGGCAGCCATACGCGACCATTCAAAGGTAAATGTGATGGATCGAATCCCCAGAATTCCTTTCGTTTAACACCCCATTTTGTAATAAAATGAGACGCATCTACAGTTGGCACGACCTCATCAACCTGTTCACCAAACGCCTCACGGTGCAGGTCCTCTCCACTGCCGTACGTTAAAAATGTAAAATCATAACCACCAGGCTGCCCTGGGTTCGCAGCTGAAATTGGATCAGGATATGCCCCCGACACCTGCAATGTTGCTGGCTGATCGTCAAGCTGATTGAACAGTATCGTTACAATCCCCACAAGCGCAGCCGCTCCGGTCATGGCGAACACGATCAATTTTCGTCTTCCTTGACGCATGATCCAAATGAGCACAAGACCGAGCAGTCCGACCGTTAAACTATATCCACCACCGGCAACAACCGAAAACAGGAGTCCAGTTTTTTCGAAATATAGTATGCCGACACTCACTAATAATGTATATATGAAACTACTAAGTCCAAAACGTGGAAGCGGAATATACATAACTGAAAACATTACAGCCAAAATAAAAGCTGCAACAAGTAAAGCAAGGCTGTTTAGCCCTATTGCTTTTCCTATATCAAGGGCACGTGAAAAATTGCTCGCCCCTGTCGGATGACCGAGCGCCACAACAATAGCCGCAGCCGTCGTTGCCAACCAACAAACAAAGATAAACAAGACGCTACTTCTACTATCTCTTTTCGGAGCAAGCACCACACGCCGCCCCGTCCAGCGTATAAGGTTCAACATGATCTGTTTCAACGAACACTCTCACCACCTGCAAATAGAGTTATAATGTCTATTAACCTTTTCTTAAAAACGATATGCCTACTTTATTTATTATAAAGGCTAGATCTTATAATAGCTAGACAGTGAGAGACGATCAATTTATTCCAAATAAGTGAGCGATCTTGCAAAACAACACCGCAGCTCTTTAGAAAATAGAACCCACCAATCTAGGTATAAAACGCAGGGACATTCATTCGACATATTCCAAGTAAGGCCAACAGCATTATGAGCTGTTGGCCTTGGATTCATAATTCAACATATTGCTAGGAGTGATAATTACCCCTAAAAACTATTGTACGACTGGTTCTTCCAATATAATGTGCTGTCTTCCTTCTGATCCTCGGTCTTGAGAGGTTGTGATTTTTAATGTCTTTACACCTTTTACATCAATCTCGATGTCTTTCGCTTTATGGTCTTCTGAAATTGTTGTTGTATACAATTCCTTATCGTCTTCTTCTCCAACAGAATAAATCTTTAACTCTGTTGTCCCGTAGTCTACGCCACTATAAGCGTTATGAACATGGACGGTCGTTTTAAACGTATTAAACCGCTTATCTAATTCATACGTGTTTTTTAATGAACCAGAAAGCATTATTGAGTCAACCGCTGCTCTGTTCCCCGATTGCGTAATGAGCTCCTCTTGATTAGATTCATCAAAGCTCATTTCTAAATAACGCGCTTCTTTATCCAAATCTTCTATAAACGTAGGCTCATCCTGTTTAAAGATTTTCCCGTCTTGAAGATCAACTAAAACATTATGATGATACAGATGTAAATCAATATAATCATGATATTCAGTTATAGGTCGATTAAAGGAGTGGTTGATTTCAAATTCCTTCTCAGTTCCTGCATACAATTCCGTTTGGTTCGTTCCCAAAAAGCTAAGACCTATCGTACTTGATTCTTTCGTAAAGGGCAAATAAGCTCTTGACAAATCATTTACAACAACATCCTGAGTTGGCTTAATGACACCCGTAATTTCAAGGTTATAATTGTCTACAAAAAATCTATCAATGACGACCTCGAATGCGTCATCCTGTATCGTCCATTCAGGTTGATGCAAAGCTTTTATGGACTCGATTCCTGGTATTTCATACATCTTTTCTTGATCAACGCCATCAAATGCCACTTTAATGGCATCCTCCTGCACAAACGGAAGGTTCACATTAAAACGGACAATATCATCTATCCCGTATTCTTCCCATGCTGAAAACATATACGTCTTAACAGCTTGATCATCCAATACTCTGACCTCTTGACTAGATCCATATAAAACATCACCATTTGTTAGGATCAGCTCAGGAGACAAATCGATCTTCTCGCTCAACTTATGATAATAGCCTTGAAAAGAGATGACAAGTTCAATACCTTCCCCATCCGCATCAGTAATCCCTTCAATTTGAATGGAACCATCTTCATTTTCATGAATCACTTCATTCCATTGATAAACTTGCTCCGGTACAAACACAAAACGTTCTCTTGCCTCTGTGACTTTTTCCTCATATTGCGTGAATATCTCGTCAGTCATTTGTTCAGGAAATGCTTGGTTTAAGTAAGCCATATCGTCTAATTGGCTTTCAACACGTGCAAAATCATCTGATTCCAAGCCGCTATCAACGCCACTTTGCAATGTACTTACCCATTTTTCAATCTCACTGACAATCTCTTCTCGCGCCTTAGTAAGATCCTCGTACATGTCTAATTGCGTTAAGTCATTGAAGCGATCAATCGTATAATCTAATTGATACATCGCCTCACTATATAAATCAATATCCTTAGTTTTACTTGCCTTAACGTCCTTAACGAGTGCCATCGAATCCTCATAGTCTTCCTTTAATTCATCGATATGCTCAACCATATATTGGGCTTCGCTTTTCAATCCTTCAATTAAATCCATACGTCCTGCTTCATATGTATCACCAGGTAACATATTTTCCTCTATGTCGGCGAATACCTTAATCGCATCTTCATACTTCATATCATTCATCAGTTGATTCGCCTGTTTAATCTGGTCATGAAACGCACCATTTGATGATGAACATGCTGTGATGAATAGCAATAAACTCACAATTACTAAAACAACCCAGTTACGCATCAACATCACCTTCTTCCCCAATATGTGGCGTCGTCTCACTTTTTTTCTTACGCACATAATAGTATGCACCGCCACCAACAGGAATAAGTACTAAGCCCCATGCTAAAGCTGCGAGACCTGTCTGAGGTTCATAAACAACATAAACGTCTCCCTGAGCCGACGATAGCTCGATCGTATCATCTTCTATGACTTCAACACCTTGAGAATAAGCAACGACATTTCCAGGTAAAACGACCTTAGATTGCGTAAAATCGTTCAAATCGCTTGGAAGCTTTACAAAAATACTTGAACTATCTTCATCGAGTTTTACATCTTCATCAATCGTTGCAAGTGCATCTAGCCGGGAATCTTTCGCAACTGCATAATCACTAACTGGAATTAAATAAGCACTTGAATCAAGCTTACTAACGTTTTCAAATTTAAAACGAACGTCAATCTTGTCTCCTGATTCTTTGATTTTTAGACCTTCAACACCTTCTTTACCATCAAACTGCTTTTTCATCTCATTTTCAATCGTCTTTTTTGAAATTATTCCATTAGCAGCAACTTCGATTTCAACCTCACCTGATCCATCCTTATCAAGCTCCAGAACCATTTTGCCGCAACCTGTCAACAAAAATAATACCATCATAAGACCAACTACCACTACTTTAGACCTAGACATCATACACCAACCTTTATAAATAAGTTTTATTTACTAGGATAAATTTACCATTTAACGTCAGTCAGGTCAATGTATTTTATAATAAGTTTAAATTTTATAACAATTAATATTCTAAGCTTATTTGAATTCCAAACAGATGGAATCTCTATTTATCCTTTGAGAACCATTTTCTATATAGAATAAAAAAAGTTATAAAGCAGATGAAGCAGATGTTTTTAGCTGTTTTTTTTATGGTGCAAATCTCTCCAAGCATATTATGTGATTAAAGCGTGAATTTACTGCATAATTAAATAGGAACCATTGAAAATGCTTTTAATTTGAGGAGGTATCGGATGACAACACATCAATCAATTACAGATATTCGCAGCCGTGAATATGACGTTGATGACTTATTTCTTGAAAGGTGGTCACCACGATCTTTTTTGGATAAGGAAGTGCCAGAAGAGGTATTATACACTGTATTAGAAGCCGCGAAATGGGCGCCTTCTGCTTCGAATATACAGCCGTGGCGTTTTATCGTTGCTCAAACGGAGGCTGATCGCGAAAAATTTCATTCATTTATTTATGAACTGAATCGCAATTGGTGTGAAAAAGCACCTGTACTCATATTATTCGTTTCAAAAAAGACGATGGCTGACGGCAACCCTAATCCGTTTCATCAAATCGATGCAGGCGCGGCTTGGGCAAGTATCGCCTTACAGGCAAAAATGCTCGGTCTTGTCACACATGGCATGGGGGGATTAGATCGAGAAAAAGCCCGTGAAGTCTTGTCAGTTCCAGACGATTTCGAGATACATCATGTGGCTGCCATCGGCTATCAAGGCGCAGTAAACGCGCTTCCAGAGCCATACCAGGAAAGGGAAAAACCGTCATTACGAAAGCCGTTGTCAGAAACTGTGTTTGAAGGTGAATTCGGTAAAGAAGTAAAAGGCATATAAAGATATAAAAACAGCACTGGGATTGATGGTTGACATCTAATCCCAGTGCTTCTTACATAAATGAATGCCAAAAAAGGCCAGTTCATTTTAAAACACCATTTACGGAACCAAGGACCCTAATACCCTTCCCCCATTCCACTCATTCCTTCAATAATGTCTTTAATGATTGGCAACTCATCTTGTACTTGTACATTTAATTTGAGTGTTTCAATCAATGGCGTTAATACTTGAGCAGAAGTCATGTCCGTATATATCTGCTTCGGAATGCCACCAATTGCATTAATCATATTTATCAATTCATATTGCTGTTTCTCTATGTCCGAACTACCATTTAAGAGGTTATAATAAACAACTGCCCCTTTTATGTATAGCCATTCATTTGACCTCCCAAAGCTGTCTTTTTTTATTATAACAGGTCACGAGCATGGCGCATCAGTTTTGCATTATATCCATAAGCTGCTTCAGAAAAAAATTACTCTTCAAAATTTGTACAGCACAATTGTTTTACCTTCCCGAAAGCAACATCATTAAAAACAATATATTTTTATTGTAATTCGATAAATAAACGCTTATAATCAAGTCAATATCATTGAGTGAGGTGTTTTTATGAAGCAAGGGACAACTCTTTTCTTAAAGCTGACTATTATTTTAATCGGACTACCGGTCATAGGCTTGTGCATCTTTGTTGTGCCTAATATTGCAGATTATACAAGTGATTTATATCCGAATATATCTTATATAAAATACTTTGTTTTTCTCATTATGTATGGGGCTGCAATTCCGTACTACATTGCGCTGTATCAGGCTTTCAAACTACTAAACTACATTGACAAAGCAAAAGCTTTCTCCGACTTATCAGTAAGTGCTTTAAAACGCATCAAGTTCTGCGCCATCGCGATTAGTATATTGTATGTTGTGGGCATGCCTGTTTTTTATCTCATCGGAGAGCGAGACGATGCGCCCGGGGTCATTTTACTAGGTATGGTCATTGTTTTTGCATCGATGGTTATAGCTGTTTTTGCTGCTGTGCTTCAACAGCTTCTTTACAACGCGATCGCAATTAAAGCTGAAAATGATTTAACGGTATGAGGTGAAACTTAATGGCAATTATTATCAACATAGACGTCATGCTGGCTAAGCGGAAAATGAGTGTTACCGAGCTTTCAGAAAGAGTCGGAATTACGATGGCCAACCTTTCCATATTAAAAAACGGCAAAGCCAAAGCCATTCGATTGTCAACTCTAGAGGCTGTTTGCAAGGCTTTAGAATGTCAACCGGGTGATATTTTGGAATATCGAGCAGAAGAAGACGAGGAAAATCAGTAGGCTCATAATGAATCTTGTCTGTAAGAGAGGTGCTACACATGAACATAAATGCGCGAAAGTCCCGCAAGGCCCAAATAATCAGGTCTGTAAGTCAACTCATCCATTTCGGCTGGGAGCAAGCTCTGTCTTGTCTGTTTCCTGTCGTTGTATTTGCTTCTTTAGCGTTTACTCAAATCGTAGAACTACCGCTCTTGGCCCGGTATGACTGGTTGCTCATCCTCTTTCTCGTGATGCAATGGTGGATGGTCCGATCTGGGCTTGAAACACGAGATGAACTCAAGGTGATTACCTTATTTCACCTGATCGGACTTGCTCTGGAAATCTTCAAAGTACATATGGGCTCCTGGTCCTATCCAGAGCCGGGGTTGTTCAAGATCTTTGGTGTCCCCTTGTATAGCGGGTTCATGTATGCAAGTGTCGCGAGTTATCTGTGCCAGGCGTGGCGCCGGTTAAACGTAGAACTCATCCAATGGCCCCCTTTTCTTATTGCCATTCCACTTGGCGCCGCAATTTATTTGAATTTTTTCACCCACCACTACTGGATCGATATTCGCTGGTGGCTATCAGCTCTTGTAGTAATCGTCTTCTGGCGGACCTGGGTAGCCTATGAGATTAGTGGCGTCCGTTACCGTATGCCGCTCGCACTATCTTTTATACTCATTGGATTTTTTATTTGGCTAGCTGAAAATATTGCCACATTCTTCGGGGCGTGGCAATACCCGAACCAAACTGAATCCTGGAGCCTTGTAAGTCTCGGTAAAGTAAGTTCATGGATCTTATTAGTCATCGTCAGCTTCATGATTGTTGCGACGCTGAAACTCATTAAGGAAAAGCCTTCTCGGAGCGGGGAGAGGTCTACTTAAGTGAGCCAGTTGTAAATGCAGACGTGCATATTTAAAAAATACCAATACTTTACAAGACTCCCACGCCATTACGAAATAGACAACCATCCTTTCCAAAGCACCCGAAAAGACCAACACCTTTTAAGATGTTGGTCTAGATTGCATCCGTATTAAATTTTCAAGGAAGGACAGTTGCCCTAACCCTTCACCAAACAACATTTTTTATATTTCTTCCCACTTCCGCACGGACATGGATCGTTTCTACCTACCTTTTTGCTTATTGAAGCACTCTTACTCTGTGCCATACTGTCTTCTTCACGGTCATCTTCTGATTGAACGCGCTTTATTCGACTCAATTCAGACGGTGTAAAACCGTTATTTGACCACAAGCGGACGTTGTTCGCAAGGTCCATAATGAGATCCATAACTTCTCCTATCTGACTCTCACTGTTAAACACAATACCGTGTCTCTCAAAAACTCCAAATATCTCATTCAGTGAAAAATTAAACTCACATTGATCACGTATTTCTTCACTTACCATCTCAGCCGTATAAGTATTTCCTTTGAAAAAATTCCGCTCTACATATTTATTTAATGCCTTAAATTCTCGGTTGCGCTCAAAATAAAAGTCATCCTTATATTTCAAAAGCTCCTGTTGTTTTGGAATGTAAAATGGCTTTCCTTTACGCTTCATCAACTCTAATTCAAAATCATTAAATTCAATAATAGTCTCATGAACAAAATAATCTTTGTAAATTTCTACAAATTTCGCACGCAAATCATCCGAATGGTCTTGGGCATTCTCCACTAACGCCTCAACACTGATATGGTCATCATTTTGCATATTATATATTTCAACCACTTTATCTTTGTGAACCAAACCGTATAAATGAGTAAGAGAAATGATATAGTCGATCGCCAAGTTCATAGAAACGCCTCCTGTTTGCGATTTTAATATCATCTTAACATATCTAATTTTAAAATCTTATCAAATAGACGACTCGATACACTTTCAACAATCTGCAGAATCATTCGAGAAGCGACTGACACCCAAATAAAAGACACGCACACAAATTCACACCCACTTTCACCTTGTCCAAACGCATAACCTACATTTCCCCATCATAGTCTAGTGTAGTGTGATTATGAACTAAGGAGGATGAAAGATGAATTCACAAACAACAACTTTTACAAGTGCTTTTGACCCTTACGTATACCAAACATTGCAATCTGTTACTGGATCAACCCTTGTTGTACAAACGACACAAGGAACTGTAACTGGCAATCTAACAACTGTGATGCCTGACCATATTGTTATAGAATCAGGCGGCTCTCCGTTCTTTATTCGTATACAACAAATTGTCTGGGTGATTCCGAGAGGGTAAAAAGGAGGCTTACCATGTTTAAGCGTGAAAATCGTATGTTGATTGAACTACCTATTCCTGAGCACGGGGACCCTAATGCGGCAGCAGCGGTTCAAGAATTATTAGGCGGGAAATTCGGCGAAATGTCTACATTAAATAATTATATGTTTCAATCGTTTAATTTCCGTCGGAAGGATAAGCTTAAGCCTTTTTATGATCTCGTTGCCAGTATTACAGCCGAAGAATTCGGACACGTAGAGCTCGTTTCCAACACGATTAATCTCCTATCAAGAGGCAATACCTTTTACACGGGAGACCCAGATGTCACGCCATTACGAGAAGGAAAAGATAGTCGAAACACGTATCAGTTCATTGCCACTGCCCAAACGGCACTTGCAGGCGATTCGATGGGAAATGCTTGGACAGGAAATAACGTCTTCAGCAGCGGAAACCTTGTCTTAGATTTACTGCACAACTTTTTCCTCGAGGTCGGTGCACGCACGCATAAAATGCGCGTTTACGAAATGACAGACCATGACACAGCAAGAGAAATGATCGGTTACTTATTAGTTCGTGGTGGCACACATGTGTTAGCCTATGCCAAAGCAATAGAAATCGCAACAGGCGTTGACGTGAAGAAACTCATTCCGATCCCAGACCTATCCAACACGAAATTTGACCACGCGAAAAAATTTGAAGAGCAAGGCATAGGAAATGTGTTATACACGTGGAATGATGTAGGTGACTATAACGATATTCGCCAAATTTGGAAGGGCGACAATCCAGAAAATGGCGAACAACTCATCGTTAAGGAAGGCGCACCTAAAGGGGCCCCGATACCAAACTTAGATGATCTTCCCGAAGAATTCGCACCTGGCATCGATAAGGATGATTATGAGAGAATTGCCAAACGACTAATGGAAAATTTATAAACAATATGAACGGAACGCCGCGGGCGCATATGTCGTGCTCACGGCGTTTTTTTATTTAATGGTAAGAAAAACTTTGGGATTATTTAATGGAGTGGTTTACGATTCGGCATCCCACATCCCCTGTTCTAGCTCGTCCGCTTTTCTCATATTGTAGTGTTGAGGAGGCTGATGGTATGGGGTTATTAAAGGAATTCCGCCAATTCGCAATAAGGGGCAGTGCGGTAGATATGGGTGTGGGGATCGTTTTAGGAGCGGCATTTAGTGGATTAATCGATTCACTCGTTAAAGATATTCTTTTGCCGCCGATTGGGCTTTTGTATTCCAAGATCAACGTCCAGGACTTGTATATTAGCCTGAGTGGCGACGTGTTTCCATCGCTTGAAAAAGCGAAAGAGGCAGGAGCTGTAACGATTAATTATGGCTTGTTTATGATGGCATCCATCCGGTTCATTATTATCTTATTTGCGGTCTTCGTCGTCGTCCGGCAAATCAACCGCTGGAAAAACCCATCCCGACTCCCGATAGACTCGATGACCAAAAAGGAATGCCCTTATTGCTGTATGCCAATCCCATCAAAAGCAATCATATGCCCGAACTGCTCCTCAGCACTTGAGAAGCAAGAACAGCAGCGCGCATCAATGCCGAAGTGGCGGATTAGATAAAATGTTGATCGCGTGATAAAGAGTACAGGCAGTAAAGGATCGTTTGTAAAAACCAACGTCCTATAAGGGGGGAATTTGGACGTGCAATGCGGCGTGGGCTTCGCATTGCGGAATTCCGGCATCGTATTGCGGAATTTCAGCTCCACATTGCGGAATTCGAGCCTCGCATTGCGGAATTTCAACACCGCATTGCGGAATTTCAGCTCCACATTGCGGAATTCGAGCCTCGCATTGCGGAATTTCAACCTCACATTGCGGAATTTCAGCATCGTATTGCGGAATTTCAACACCGCATTGCGGAATTTCAGCTCCACATTGCGGAATTCGAGCCCCGCATTGCGGAATTTCAACCTCACATGGCGGAATTTCAGCATCGTATTGCGGAATTTCAGCTCCACCTTGCGGAATTTCAGCTCCGCATTGCGGAATTCAACCCCCACATTGCGGAATTTAACCACTGCTTGCGGAATTTCAACACCGCATTGCGGAATTTCAACACCACATTTCGGAATTTCAACACCGCATTGCGGAATTCCCGCCTCACATTGCGGAATTTCAGCTCCACATTGCGGAATTCGAGCCTCGCATTGCGGAATTTCAACCTCGCATTGCGGAATTTCAGCATCGTATTGCGGATTTTCAACACCGCATTGCGGAATTTCAACCCCACATTCCGGAATTTCAACACCGCATTGCGGAATTCCCGCCTCATATTGCGGAATTTCAGCTCCACATTGCGGAATTTCAGCTCCGCATTGCGGAATTCAACCACCACATTGCGGAATTTAACCACTGCTTGCGGAATTTCAACACCGCATTGCGGATTTCAACACCGCATTGCGGAATTTCAACACCACATTTCGGAATTTCAACACCGCATTGCGGAATTCCCGCCTCACATTGCGGAATTTCAGCTCCACATTGCGGAATTTCAGCTCCGCATTGCGGAATTCAACCACCACATTGCGGAATTTAACCACTGCTTGCGGAATTTCAACACCGCATTGCGGAATTCAACACCGCATTGCGGAATTTCAACCTCGCATTGCGGAATTTTAACCTCACATTGCGGAATTCAACCACCACATTGCGGAATTTCAGCACCGCATTGCGGAATTCAACACCGCATTGCGGAATTTCAACCTCGCCTTGCGGAATTTTAACCTCACATTGCGGAATTCAACCACCCCATTGCGGAATTTCAGCCTCGCATTGCGGAATTCGAGCCGCACATTGCGGAATTCAACCACCACATTGCGGAATTTCAGCCTCGCATTGCGGAATTCGAGCCTCACATTGCGGAATTCAACCACCACATTGCGGAATTCCACCACCACATTGCGGAATTTCAGCCCCGCATTGCGGAATTCGAGCCTCACATTGCGGAATTTAACCACCGCTTTCGGAATTTCAACACCGCATTGCGGAATTCCCGCCTCACATTGCGGAATTTCACCACCACATTGCGGAATTCAACCACCACATTGAGGAATCCCACCACCGATTTACATCATTCAAATTCAAGAGGGCCAGCCACACTATTGGCTGGCCCCTCTCTTAACACCACATCAACTCAGCAAAAACGGTATCAGCACGGCTAATCCAATAACAGCGATCATGAATATCCATGACACGGGATGAGCCCAGTTGTTTGTCCAACCAATGCCGAAGCGTTTTTCTATAAAAATAGATGGATCATTTCGGTTGAAATAAAAGATACCGAGCTTCCAGTATTCGTCATCATCGCGATCTAGCCCACTAGCGTCTCCACCAGAAGCATCCCCTACTTTAACCTTGCTTCCACCTTGACCTGTTGTGATTGATAAGACAATACTGGCAACAACCACTAGAACGGAAAAGCCGATAATGCCCCACATCGACCACTTGATATTGATGTCATAGAAAAGGGATAATTGCGGCAAGGAAAGTAATGCGACAAGTCCATTGCCCATCCATATCATAAATAATGACCAGCGTCTGCGGAATATAATATTACGCTGAAGCGAACGTTCGGCGTCGGCTGCGTTGATTTGCTGCTTGGATTTAGCAATAATCACATTAATCAATACAAACAAACCGGTCATATACACTTGCATAAGCGGCATCATCAAGACACTACTGTAGGATTTATCTGACCAACTGCTAGGATTACCTGCAAAGTCATATTGCGTCGCAAACCTCTCAGGTATCGCATCATATTTCACAAGACTTAAAACGATCATCGCAATTGCGATCACAAAACCGATGACATACCAAAGACTCGAATAGGTGAGCTTTTGTTTACGAAAGCTGGTATTGACGGTAATGAGCTGTGCTTTTTGGGACCAGCCAGGCTGGAGCTGCTTTAGCTTTTTCATCTGCGCATGAAAATATAAATAAATGATAAATGAGACCACCATATACGCTGAAACCAAGCAAGCAAACACGATTCCCAACACCACATCGTCTTCCTTATAGTTTGGAACCATCACGAGTAAACCGATCGTAGTCAGCAAAGATAAAACGCCTGTCGAAAGCGCATAACGTCTTCTCATTTGACGGACGTTTTCCTGCTGATAAGCGTCTTCTGGCATTGTAACACCAAAGCTTTCTGTTTTCCGCGTCCAATACGGAATAAACATCGTCATGATATAAACCGGAATTAAAACCGTCAGAAAAATGAACATTAAACCCATCATGATCACGCCTCACTTTTATAAGTTTGATAAATGTCTTTACAAAGCTTTATAAACGTCTCCTCTGAAACGTCCCGACAAATTGATTCGGCAATAATAGGATGTAGCGTTTTTTCTAGAAGCTGAAAATATGCCTCATCCGCTTTGGCAACACCCTCTGGATGGACCACGACGCCTTTTTGTCGATGAATCAGAATGAAACCCTCCTGCTTCAGCTGCTGGTACGCCTTGTTTACCGTGTGTAAATTAATGCCGAGGTCGGATGCCAGTGCGCGTACCGATGGAAGTGCCTCGCCAGGCGTCAGTTCTTTCTTGGCAATGCCCGCAATGATTTGCTGCTTTAACTGCGTATATATAGGATCTTCAGATTCTAAATCAAGTGTTAGAAACACATGAATTCACACTCCTTCGCGCCCTTGTTGTATCTGTTATACATATAATATAACAGATACACTAAGAAGTCAATATAAATAGGCCAGACAGCATATTCCGGTTGGCGCATGCGTCTGACCCGTATATTGGATTTTTTCATTGGTAGGAAATCCGAAAAAGTTATGTTTTACTAGGTTAAAAATACCGAAAATTGATGCTTCGCCTGCTGTATAAGCATTCACTACATACGAACATAGCGAAAGCGAAATACGTTGCCTTGAAAATCATTCCCCACCCTGACTTTCCACATAAGCCGCTTCCTCTTCTGGAGACAGAATACCTGTTGCTTTTCCTACTGTGCCGCCCTGCATTTTCCAAATCGTGTTATGATCCTTGTCGATACTGGAAAAATCCTTCTTGAGCCATTTCTTTAAAATACGCTCATAGTCATCCGCATAGTATATCTCCGTTTCCTCGTCCAAAGCCTCAAGCAACCACTCTACCCGATTTGGATGCAGTTCATAAAAACCCCATTTCATATCAGCCCGCACTTTTTGGTGTGACATGCCATGAATGTATTCTTGAAAATCAGCATCCCTTAAATCCTCAGCTTTTATGTTTTCTCCAAAAGGGTTCAGCGCTTCCTGCTCGTATTTCTCAAGTTCATCATCAGTTACAATGCCTTGAATCTTGTCCCGCTGTTCTCCAGCTCTTTCATTTCCTGATGCGTCAGCTTCTTGTTCCTCGTTCGTATCGGTCGTGTCGAAAAACATGTCATTGATCAACACATAAGACACTCCGCAGATGGCGACAACCATAGCACTTATCAATCCGATCATTATTTTACGAAACATTTATTAGCCCCCAAGGTTTATACGTGACATTAGTGATTGAGTGAGTTGAAATCGAACATGTGTATTAATTACAGTATACAGATATGTTTATTATATTTCGAATAAACCGATCAAATGACATCTATTTACATGATGCAGGGGAATCTCCAGCATAGCGACCGAAGATAGAAGCATGAATACCTCAACGCCCAACATGCTCACTTTCTTCCTTATCTCCATGGTACAACAACTGGTATACAAAAAAATGAACATCTATAATTCATTATAAAAATAATTAAAAACTTGCTGTTGAATCACTGGAAGCATATTTGTGTATTGCATTAATCGAATAAAATAGACTGGTAATAAAAATTAAATATACGATAAGTCCTTACTTCGTTTGAATATTGTGGTGTGGTTGTCTTCATGGTCCATTCTCTAATTGATATTTATAACAAAGCCTAAAATATGAATACGGACATAAAAAATGGCACCCTCTTCAGATGCCATTTAACGATAATATTAATTTCTAATATACAAATCTCTCAACAATAGCCCGTCAGTATAGTTTACAATATTTTACAAAACATAAGAGTATACCACACCAATAGCAGAACTAACCCAAAAATTTGGTAACATAGTGGGTTCCTGTATCGTTTTTATCCCAAGGAGATTTTCTTCTAATAAATATTGATCATTTTATTGCTCATTATACTTTCTCACGATAATTCAATTCTTCCTTAATAACATTAGGTGTTTTTGTTGCGCCTGAGTTAACCAAAGTTAACACCTTTTTTTGCAAATCAGGATGAAGCTTAACATTTTCCAAATTAAGATTTTGTAGAATTCGTCTAAAACTCTTTGGATTCCAATTTCAATTCCTTCATAACAAGACTCTCTTCTAAAAACCCTCTTTAATCCATTATATATTTTTCACTTATTCTACGCCAATAAACAAAAGCCTATACTTACCATTGAACATTGACTAAAACGATAGTACTTTGCGGAATTCGGGCCTCACATTGCGGAATTTCAACCTCGTATTGCGCAATTCGGACCTCGTATTGCGGAATTCCGACCCCTCATTGCGGAATCTCAGCCCCACATTGCGCAATTCCACCCGCACATTGCGGAATTCCGACCCCTCATTGCGGAATCTCAGCCCCACATTGCGAAATTCGGACCTCGTATTGCGGAATTCCCGCCACGCATTGCGGAATCTCAGCCCCACATTGCGGAATTCCATCCCCTCATTGCGGAATCTCAGCCCCACATTGCGCAATTCCACCCGCACATTGCGGAATTCCGACCCCTCATTGCGGAATCTCAGCCCCACATTGCGCAATTCCACCCGCACATTGCGGAATTCCGACCCCGCATTGCGGAATCTCAGCCCCACATTGCGGAATTTCAGCCCCACATTGCGCAACTCCAACCCCGTATTGCGGAATTTCAGCCCCACATTGCGCAATTCCACCCGTACATTGCGGAATTCCACCCCACTATACAAAAGCCACCCACCACATCCATCCACCGAGGATAAACGCCCAAACAAAAAATGCCTAGGCACCTCTAACCTAAGCATTTCTCAATCCCAGCCTCACCACAAGTCTCACTTCCGCTTGCGCATCATATCAAACGGCTTAACTGGTACATCGACCTTCATTTTCACGGTCATCATCGCATGTGCTGCGCGCTCAATGGGTTCATCCTCTTCATCCCATAAAGCGTCTACCGTTTGCTGAACATGTGTAAAGCCTCGGCCATAAAACTCGACCTCATCGCCAATGCCAAAGTTGTTACGCTGCTGGATTGTCGCGATTTGTGTTGTCTCATCATAATCAAGCACTTGACCGATAAACGTATATACAGGGATCTTGCGCCGTGCCCCAAACAATTGCTGCTTTTCATCTGGTGTTCCGTAATAAAAGCCTGTTGCCAATTCACGCTGCGCTACTTTCCATAGCTCATCTTCCCATTCCTGTTTAAACTCAAAATGGTCTGGGTCCTCACAATAGGCATCAACAACCTGTCGATATACATTGGAAACAGTCGATACGTAATGAATCGACTTCATGCGCCCTTCAATTTTCAAGCTGTCGACGCCATTTTCGACAAAATCAGGGATATGGCGGATCATCGACATATCAACTGCACTCATCGAAAAGGCCTCTTCTGGCTCTCCTCCTAATAAAGAAGTGCGTTCACCGAATTCATCCATCTCAAATAAACCGTACTTCCAGCGGCATGATTGGGAGCAGCCCCCGCGATTAGCATCCCGAGATGACATGTGATTGGATAATGTACAACGACCAGAATACGAAATACACATCGCACCGTGAACAAATGCTTCAATTTCAACATCTGTGTTTTCACGAATTTCCTTGATTTCCGCCATACCAACTTCCCTTGCCAGTACGACGCGTTCTAGCCCTTCATTTTTCCAAAAGTTCAATGTTTCATAGTTTGCTGCAGAAGCTTGGGTTGATAAATGAATCGGCAAGCCTGGTGCTTCCATAGCGCATATTTCGATAAGTGCTGGGTCAGACACAATCACAGCACGGATGCCGATGTCTCTTAATGTCCGGAAGAAGTCACCGGCACCTGCGACATCACCTTCGTGCGCAACCATATTTGCTGCAACATATACGTGAGCATGATGTTTTTTGGCAAAAGCAACACCTTCACGCATCTCATCATAGGTAAAATTCCCTGCCCTGCTTCTCAAGCCATACATATTTCCGCCAATATAAACAGCATCTGCCCCGTAGCGAATCGCTGTCTTTAATTTTTCAAGCGTTCCAGCAGGTGCTAGTACTTCTGGTTTCTTTAATATTTTTCGCATCATAAATTCCTACCTTTTCCTATCATTTGTAACTCGTATACATAATAGAAATCAATTTAATCTATTTTACGTCAGCTGGATCTTTTAGGAAGAACCCTTCGTCTAGTCCTCTTTCCGTTGGATGAAGGGCGACTAACTGCGCGTTTAATGCTTCCATTTTCTCAGCTGTCCACATGCCTTTGTCTATCATGTCTGCTGCTTCAACGAACAGACGTGCAATTTCGACAAATTGATCGCCGCGTGTAAACAGCCCATCCAACTTCCACCGCTTCAGCCCTGATTCAGCCAGCTGGTCAAGAAATGGCATTAAATTAATATCATTTGACGCAAAAATATGCGTCCCATTGATATCCTCATAAATCGGATAATGAGATTCAGGCTTTTTCGGCTCAGATAAATACAATTGCTTTTCTTCTGGCTTCTCATTCTCTATGAAATTAAAATAATTTCCGACAACCGGACGCTTGGACTGATGAATACATGTCGCACCGTAAACAAGCATTTCTACTGGAACAGTCGCTTGTTCGCCTATTAATGTCAATTCCTCATATGTCAATTCCCGTGCAAGGACAGCACCAGTCGCACCACGTTTCGCCCAGAAATTAATTTGATTCGCGCTCGTCACCAATGTTTGCGCATCATAAATATATGGTAATGTCATTTGATTCTTTTGAAGAAGGTGAATAACGCCTGGATCTCCAACGGTTATCGCATCAACACCGATGTTCTCCAAAAACGCCAAATAGTCTTGTACCTTTTTGATCCGATCATTATGCATGATCGCATTGACCGCTACACAAACATATTTTTGTTGCGCATGCGCATATTGTGTAATCTCTTGTATATCTTCACGTGAAAATGACGTTGGCAACCGCAGTCCAAACGTATCTTCACCAATATATAAAGTATGGATACCTGCATCTACTAATGCTTTCGCCTGATCAACTGATTCAGCAGTTGCAATTAGTTCAATCATTCACATAACCCCCTTAAATAACTCTCTTAAAATCCTATCATAAAAGGGGTTCTTGAGTTGTGTGTTTTCTGTGACAAAAAGATCGTTTACATTATATTAACTGTCATAACGAAATCTAAGTGTAGGTTAATGTGTTCTAAATTTTATCATATTCTTCATTTTGCTCTAATCCACCACACAAAAACTGCGCAAGAAAGAAACATAGACATTTTCCTTCTTACGCAGTAAATATGACTAGCCACCGTTTTATAAAAACCCCCATATCACCCCATTCCAACGAATGCTAAAACGACTCATAATGAATCACGATTCTACGATTAACACAATCGCACTGCCCTAGTCGTATTCATTCTCTAACCAAATGCTACGATTCCACATCACTTAAAAGCCATTTCACGCTTCCGCTCAGCATTCTCAAGTTTACCTTCCAAAAAGTTCAACTTAGATTGTTGATCCCGTAACACGTCATGCCTATTAGCTAGCATTCTTTCGACCTCATTACAGTTGGTTCCTCCAAGAACGGAACGACGTTGAACAAATACATTCGGATCAATGATGTCATTCCACTCCTCATCCGTAAGAGAAACACCATTTAAATATTGATTAATGTCATCTACCGTCCAATCATAAAGCTCTCTTCTCGCAGTGACAGACTCATTTGCAATCTGTGCAGCAATTTTATGAGCTTTTCGAAATGATATGCCATGATCACGGGTTAGTACATCCGCAAATTCTGTTATCACAATTAGATTCTTGCGCGCTTCTCTTACGGCATGGTCCTTGTTAAAGCTCATCGTACGTATCACTGAATGCATCAGCTTCATCGCCCTTGAAGCATCAGAAAAACTTTTATACAGCATAGGCTGGAGGTCATCTTCCGTATCAACAATGTCTCCATACGGTGTGTTATGCAACATTTGAATGACCGTGTTGGCATTTCCGACTGATCGACTCGCAAGTGCTCTAGAATGTTCAATTGAAACTGGGTTCCTTTTTTGTGGCATTATGCTTGAAATTTGAACGTAAGGATCAGCTACACGAATCAGACCTACTTCATGTGTTGCAAACCGCAAAAATTCCTGAATCCATCTCCCCATGTTCACCATTAAACTGATAATTGCTTGTGCAGTTTCTAATAAATAATCACCTGTTCCTATAGCATCATACGCATTTTCCAATACACCATCAAATCCAAGCAATTCAGCTAATCGTTCCCTGCTAATATTGAATCCCGTTGTCGTGATCGCCGCTGCCCCTAGAGGTGACTGATTAACCGTATCATATGCTTGTAATAGCCTTTTTCGATCCCTCTGCACATTATCAAAAATGGCCAGTAAATAATGACCAAACGTTGTTGGTTGTGCAGGCTGTGTGTGCGTATGAGCAGTCATGACAGATTCAATATGGTCTCCTGCCTGTTCTAAGAGGGCTTCACTTAATAGATCTACATCCTTTACTAACGATAAAATCCGCTCCCTTAAAACATAGCGATACATTCCTTCCCCCATATCGTTACGACTTCTCGCCATGTGAACGTTACCGGCTAAATCTTCCCCAATTAAATCTGCTAGCATTGATTCGATTGTAAAAAATAAGTCTTCATATTGAGGTTGATAATGAAGCTTAGTCCGATCAATTCTACTTAAATCATTCAGCCCTTCTAAAATGGTTTTAGCATCATCACCGTGAAGTAAATGTTGTTCGGCAAGCATGATTACATGTGCACGGTGGAGAGCAAACATCGCTTCGAACAAGTAATCTCTTTGATCATTAAACACTGGTTTTAATAATGCTTCCACATAAGACTGACCCGGAAATGTACACCCTTCACTTTTGACAAATGCTTCTCTTGTGATCATATTCTCCCCTCACTTGCGTACTAATTTCAACAAATCAAACCCTACTAACCTTTTGTACCTGTTAGTGCAATACCTTCAACAATTTGCCTTTGGAAGATCAAGAAAACGATAATCATAGGAATGACCGTTAACGTGCTCATTGCCATAATCGTATTCCATTGAATGCCTCCAGCATCTGATGTCCCGTAAAGTGAAATGCCGACCGGAAGTGTTCTCATTTCAGCTGTTGACGTAACAATGACAGGCCATAAATACGCATTCCAGTTACCTAGAAAAGTAATGATCGCAAGTGCTGAAATAGCTGGTTTAACTTGAGGCATTGCAACCCGCCACCAGATCTTAAACTCTCCCATACCATCAATTCTGGCAGCATCAAGAATATCATCAGGTACATTGCCCATAAATTGTCGCATCAAAAATATACCAAATGCCTCCATCATACCTGGAAACATGATACCCCAATAGGAATCGACCCATTGCATGTCGCTACTGAGTACATACCACGGAATAACAAGCATTTCTGTTGGAATCATCATCGTACTTAAAATAAGAATAAAGATTCCTCTGGCCCCAAAAAATCTAAATTTTGCTAAGGTGTAACCGATAAGAGAACAAAATATAATATTACTCACTGTAACGACTACCGCAACTATGAAGCTATTTAAATACCAACGCAAAAATCCAGTTTCTTCAAATGTATAAATATAACCAGACAGGTCGATTGATTTAGGTAAAAATGAGAAATCATAAAAATCCGTCAAACTTTTTAATGAAGACATGATCATCCATATAAACGGAAAGGCTACAATCACGATTCCTGCTATTAATATCAGATGAATAATGAACTTCCCTATTGTATATTTTTCCTTCATATTCATCCCTCCTACAGTTTGTAGCTCTTATTCAGAACTCTGAATTGAATTAATGTCACAATTAAAATTAAAATAAATAAGAACACCGTACTCGCTGCCGCAAAGTGAAGATTGTAGTCTCGAAAGCCTTGATTGTACATGTACACGACAACGCTTGACGTACTATGTAAAGGCCCCCCTAGTCCTCCACCGGTTGCACCACCTGTTAAGTTTGCAATTTGTGTAAAGGTTTGTAACGTCTGTATTACGCCAATGATGGCTAAAAACACGATCGTCGGATTTAACAATGGAAATGTGACCATCCAAAACCGCTTCCACCTTCCAGCACCGTCGATCTCAGCAGCTTCATATAACTGTCTCGGTATCACTTGAAGACCCGCTGTGAAAATTAACATACAAAAGCCCATCATCTGCCATATGATGACAATACTTACAGAAATGAGTGCTGTATCTGGATGTGTTAACCACCCTTGCACAGGTAGATTTAACCAATCAAGAACTTTATTTAGTAACCCAGTATTTGGTTCATAAATCAGTCGCCATACCCAGCTTATTGCTACGATTGACGTCATATAAGGTAAGAAAAAAACGATTCTATAAAACCACTTAAAACGATTGACCCGTTCTATTCCAAGTGCAATTAACAATCCTAGAAGCATTTGTAATGGGACTACAATTACAACATATAGAATTGTATTTTTAACAGATATCCAAAATACTTCATCTTGCAGGAGCATTTTGTAATGATCAAGTGTAAACACAGATGAACCTTCATGTGTAAAAGACATTGATAATGCTTGAATTGCCGGCACAATTCTTACCCCTAAATAAAATAAAACAGGAATAAACAAGAAGGCATAAGCAATCAGCATTCTTCTCGTTCGCAATGTCATCATTTGATCCAATGTTTTACGATTATTATTCATCTGCACCCTCCTTTGAACGGACATCCACCCAAGCTCGGATGGATGCCCTTCTTATTATGTTACTTAGAGACCTCATCAAAGTACTCATCACGTACTTGTTGAAGTTCTTTCACCATTTCATCAAAGGCTTCATCAATTGCCTTGCCGTTTAATCTAATTTCATTGACTTTATTCGTAATAATTTCTCTCTCTTTATCTTCTTTAACAAAGAATGTTGCGTGAGCATGTTCAAGGCCTCTTACAAAAGCGCCATATACTGGATCTTCCTTGATTGACTTTTCAGCAACAACTTCTTTAGCAGCTGGAAGTTCTCCTACATTTTCCATCCACGACTTTTGGACATCAGCTTGAATCAGGTATTCAAGAAATTTCTCACTCGCTTCAAGTTTTTCACCTTCAACACCTGAAGCAATGGCGTTTGTCCAATATGACGCATAGTTTGATTCAAGGCCACCTTCTTCAAGCACCGGCAATGTTGTTACACCCCATTCAAAATCAGCCCCACTTTGGACATCGCCGATTCTAAATGAACCGTCTACAATCATCCCGGCTTTACCCGATATGAACGCTTCGTTATAACTATTCCCGAAGTCAGGATCACCAATTTTATGTTTTTGATTCATGTTCACCCAGTATTCGAACGCGTCATATCCTTCTGGTTTTGAATTAAATTGTACTTTCGTTCCATCTTCACTATACGGCTCTACACCAAACTGTCGAAGCATGACCTGCTGAAACATATGAAGCCCCTGGCCAGCGACGTTCCAACCGTAGCCTTCCTGTTCATACCTGCCATCATCATTGAGCTTAGTCATCTTTTTCCCATATTCAATGACGTCATCCCATGTTTTAGGCGGTTGCTCTGGATCAAGCCCTGCTTCTTCAAACATATCTTTATTCCAAAATAGTGCAAGCGATCGAACAGCAATGGGAAGCGTATAGTATTTCCCATCAACTTTATTTGGTTCTACAAAATCAACATAATAATCTCTAATTTCTTGTTCGGTCATGAATTCTTCACGTATCGGCTGGATATATTCTCTGTTAACATACTCTGGAACCCAACCGAAATAGATATTGAAGACATCAGGGCCTTTTCCTGCTTTTTTCGCAGCAAATATTTTTTGTTGATATTGATCATATGGATAATCCTGTGCAATGACTTCAATATCTGGATTTTCATCTTCAAAGTCCTTAATAATCTTTTCAATCTCTTCAACCTTTGAAGGATACGTATACTGCCAGTAGGTGATTGTTGTTTTATCAGGATCACCTTGTGTATCATTTGCCCCACCACATGCTGTGAGCACTAACATACTTGCTAAAACCCCCATTAATAGCCACTTGACTCTTTTCATGTGAAATCTCCCCTTTTAATTTATTGCGTCATATGCGACACATTGTACACCCAGTAACGCTCTGTTCGGAACGGGTCTAAAATCTGATTCTTTAGCTCAGGTGTTTCTTTTATCCGATTTTCTAGAGGTATCGTTATTAGCTCTGACTGTGATCTATGCGCTCTCATAGCATCCATTTTTCTGTCCAATACATCTGATACATCTATGACTTTATGAGGCAATCCTAGCTTTTCTTCTCTATCACTCGTAATCGCTGCGCCGTATATTTTTGGCCTTGAATCAGTAGGCAGCTTAGACACAGCAAGCGCTGCTGCTTTTGATAATGCGTCATGATCTGGATGTACACCATGTTCAGGGTAAAATGTATACAAGACATCTGGCCTAACATCTTGTATGACATCCAAAATTCGATCAGCTAAATATTGTGTACAGCGAAATTGTAGTGTCTTGTCCTGCATATTCCACAAAATTAAGCGATCGATACCAATCTGAGCAGCAGCATCTCTAAGTTCTTCTTCTCTAACCTTGGGCAGGGTCTCACGATTTGCAAAAAACGGATTTCCCATCCTTCTACCCATCTGTCCCATAGTTGCACAAACGAGCGTGACCTTATCCCCCTTGTCAGCATGCTTAATCAGTGTACCTGCAGTGCCGAATGTTTCATCATCTGGATGTGGAAAAACGGCTAATACAGACAAACTCATTTGTCATCCCCCCTTTTTTAGAAGCTATGCACCACAATTAAAAGGCTTTTCACTTAATTGCAATCCGATTTTAAGATTGCCTTCTTTATCGTGACCTGCAAGTAATAATTGCCCTTCTTCAGTTACTTCCCAATCCGTGAGCCCTTCAGTGTAAACCCAACCATTGTCTATTTTTAATCCAACCGAATACCAAGCTTCATTTTTCACGATTTTACCTTCAGAAAAATTAATAAGTCCATTTCGTATATAAGCACAAGCGGGTAAAGTATCTGGATCCTGGACTCTTACATACGAACCCGTTGATGTTTCCATGTGCAAATATATATCTTTACCAATATATTTATTAATTTCCTGTTGTATACTTCTCGTATCAATCGGCAGCATGCTTCCCACTCCTTCAGCTACAATTACTATTTTAAAACGCTTTCATTTTCCTCTAAAAATAACGTGACTGCACCTAAGACACCAATTTGATCCCCCAGCTTCGCAATCGCAATATCCGTTTGGAACGGGGTATATATATTCACCTTTTCTATAAGCCTATCTAAAAACCAATCACCACTTTTTGATAGACCTCCCCCTATTAATACAATTTCTGGATTAAGAATTGAAGCAATATTTATGATTGCAACACTCAGATCACTAATAAACTCATTAATGACTTCTGTTGCTAAAGCATCTCCTTCTTTTGCATAATCAAAAATCTCTTTGGCTGTGAACGCATGCTTGTTTTGAAGAGGATGTGCAGAAACACCATTAACGTTTTCTTGCATTCTTGTAACAAGCGCTGGACCACCTACTTGACTATCTAAAAACCCATAGCCTCTAAATGGTTTGGCATAGTCTGTTTCCGCTTTATTTTTGTCAGTAATGATAAAACCGGCTTCTCCAGCACCCCAGTTTGAACCCCTATATAATTTACCGTTTAGTAAAATCCCACAGCCAATACCAGTTCCTATTGAAAGCAACACGACATTTTCTTTATTTTGTGCACGCCCCAGCCATTGTTCTCCTAAAACGCTTACATTTACGTCGTTATCAATGTGAACATCCCAACCAAATATGACTTCCGCTTCGGCCTTCAGAGGATAGTTTATCCAGTTAAGTGAAGGTGCATCAATCACCATCCCCGTTTCAGCATTCACAATTCCAGGTACACCGACACCCATACCTAAGACTTTTTCTGGACCGATCTCTGCATTTTTCAATATAAGGAAAACGGTATCTTGAATTTTCTTCAAAAGGCTTTGATTAACGTAATCCTGGGTATTAAAAACGCACTGTTCTATAAGATGACCACTCAAGTCGCAAACAGCTACTTCTACATTTGAGCCACCTATGTCGACACCAATTACAAATCCTGCCTGTTCGTTAAAAATAAGACGTATAGGCTTACGGCCAACTTTCAAATGCTGGACGTCTTTATCTTCTTCCTTTACCCACCCCTCATCAATTAATTCTTCGACTAACGCAGATACAGTCGGTTTACTTAGATTAAGCATAGTTGATATCGTTGAGCGATAAATTAATGGATTAGATCTTATACAATCGAGAATTAAACGTTTATTCCTTTCTTTAATTCCCACCTTTGTTTTTTCTAAAAAATTCTCCATATGCAATCCCCATTATTTTTGTTTTGTATTAGTTAGTTAGAATTACTAACAATTTATCATAGCAATATTTAGATGTCAATGAATAAAAAGAAAAATTAGAAAAGTGATCATGTAGATAATATTTAAAACGACTTTTTGAAAGTTAGTCAATGCGTTTCCTGAAATAACAGATTCGTTTCTCAAAGCTGTTAATCTGTTTTTGTTATTCTACAAACCCCGGAACCGTGTGATGAAGATCATAAATATTCTTTTTAACCTGGCTGCGCAAAAAATTACCACTTGATAAAGGGCAACACACTTCATATGTGAATGCATTCACATAATCGTCACTATTAATCTCAATGTACTACTATCATCTTTGATAAAATGAAGATTGGTAGATGTTGTAAGTATTATTAATTTAAAGACGAGGTGGATTTTTATGGACAGAAAGATTGCAATCGTTGGACTTGGTTATGTTGGACTCCCTGAGGCTGTTGCTTTTGCGGAAAAGCAACACGTATTGGGATTTGATATAAGCGAGAGACGCATTAACACCCTGAAACAAGGTATCGATTTTACGAACGAAGTTACTCCCGAAGACCTTGTAAAAGCTGACATCGAATATACAACTAATCCAGAACGCATGAAAGATTATGATTTTATCATTTGTGCAGTTCCGACACCTATTAATGAGAGCAAACAACCTGATCTATCTCCAGTGATCAGTGCTTCTGAAACAATTGGTAAGCATATGTCCAAGGGATCTATCGTTGTTTTTGAATCGACTGTATTTCCTGGAGCAACCGAAGACATCTGTGTTCCAGTTCTTGAAGAACAATCTGGTATGGTATGTGGCAAGGACTTCTTTGTTGGTTACTCGCCTGAACGTATCAACCCTGGTGATAAAGAAAATACATTCAAAACAATTACTAAAATTGTAGCAGGTCAAAATGAAGAAATTCTTAACATCGTAGCAGACGTTTATGCAAGTGTTGTAACAGGTGGTATTTTTAAAGCGAGTTCAATTAAGGTCGCCGAAGCTGCCAAAGTTATCGAAAACACACAACGCGATGTGAACATTGCTCTAATGAATGAGCTTTCAATGATATTTGACATTCTCGACATTGATACGAATGAAGTCATTGAAGCAGCTAGCTCGAAATGGAATTTCCTTAAATTTAGACCTGGTCTAGTTGGTGGTCATTGCATAGGTGTTGACCCATATTATCTTACATACAAAGCTCAGAGCATCGGTTATCATCCAGAAGTTATATTATCAGGTAGAAGAATTAATGACAACATGGGTGAATTCATTGCAAGTTCACTTGTCAAACAAATGATTAAGCAAAATATGCAGATACAAGGATCCACAGTGGTGGTACTTGGGTTAACATTTAAAGAAAATATACCTGACATCAGAAATTCAAAAGTTATTGATGTTATACGTGAACTTGAAGAATTTGGCGTTAACGTTGTTGTAACAGATCCGTATGCAGATAAAGAGGAAGCTAAACAAGTTTACGATGTTGACCTTAAAAACTTAGATGAATTAGAAGCAGCTGATGCCATCGTTTTAGCTGTCCAGCATGAACCTTATGTCTCAGGGGGATGGGATTTAATTAGTTCCCTATTAAAAGACAAAAAAGGTGCTGTTGCTGATGTGAAAGGGATATTAGATCATGTAACGCGTCCGGATCAGATTGGACTTTGGAGATTATAACATAAAACAGACTGTCCCTTTGACCTTTTTGGACTTGGGACAGTCTTTACGTTTTTCATACTAACTTTTCCATTATAATATCTATTACTCGATTCTGTTCTTCTATTGTCATATTCGAACCACTCGGCAAGCACAGTCCACATTTAAATAGCATGTCAGAAACACTATTTTCTTCTTCATGGGGATAATACAATACACCTTCAAATAAAGGTTGTAGATGCATAGGTTTCCATACTGGACGTGCTTCTATATTTTCCTTTGCCAACGCTTCAATGATTTCATACCTTGACACACCCGTAACATCAGGATCAACTGTCAATGCTGTCAGCCACCGGTTCGACATACTATTCTCTAATTCTGGTTGAAACTCTATACCTGGAATATTACTAAAAGCTGTAAAATAACGTTGATACACTGCTCTTCGCTGTTGGACACGTTCATCCAGAATTTCGAGTTGTCCACGCCCGATACCGGCGACAATGTTACTCATTCGATAATTGTATCCTAATTCACTGTGCTGATAATGAACCGCTGGATCACGTGCTTGAGTAGAAAGGAATCTTGCCTTTTGTAGCGCTACTTCATCATTAGCTACTAAAGCTCCTCCACCAGATGTTGTAATAATTTTATTACCGTTGAATGAAAACACGCCAAACTCGCCAAAGGTTCCACTCTTTCTACCATTATATGTACTGCCCAACGACTCTGCTGCATCTTCAACAACTGGCACTTCATATTCATCACAAACGGCCAATAATTCATCCATTTTGGCACTTTGACCATATAAATTCACGATAATAACTGCTTTTGGTAGTTTACCTTTAGATTTAGCGTCTTTAAAAGCCTTTCTCAACGCTATAGGTGACATATTCCATGTATCCATTTCAGAGTCAATTAAAATAGGAGTTGCGCCTTGATAGAGTATTGGATTAACGCTAGCAACAAAAGTTAGAGAAGAACAAAAAACCGTATCCCCTTGTTCTACCCCGAGTATTCTTAATGCTAAATGAATTGCAGCTGTTCCAGATGTGACAACTGCAGCCCCTTTGGTATTATTATACTCAGCTAATTCCTGCTCAAAACCATCCACATTATTTCCGAGAGGTGCTATCCAATTCATTTCAAAAGCTTCTTGTATGTATTTTTGTTCGTTTCCACTCATATGTGGGGATGAAAGGAAAATTCGACTATTGTTAGGCATTGATGTATCAACTCATTTCTACAAAAATCTAGACTTTATTAATGATACGCTTAAATAAAATACCTTTTCTCTCTCTAAAAACTAATTAATTTTTTTAGCAGGCACCCCTACGACTGTTATAGCGTCAGAAACATCTTTTACAACTACTGCCCCTGCGCCTACAACACTCCACTGTCCTAGAGTGGTTTCCGGAATCACTGTAGCCCCTGCTCCAATATGAGTACCTTTTCCCACCCTTACTGAACCTGACAATGTAGCATGTGGCGATATATGAGCATAGTCTTCTATGATATTATCATGTTCAACAATCGCTCCTGAATTAATAATACAATGCTTTCCAATCGTTGAATCGGCATTGATAATCACATTAGGCATAATAACTGTACCAGATCCAATCTTTGATTTGTGACTAACAACAGCACTTGGGTGAATTAATGTAATATATTGATCATCTTTAATAGGTAATCTTTTATAAATTTGTTCTCGAATTATATTATTTCCAATAGCTATACAAAAGGAAAAATCGTTAACATCTAGCATATTCACAAAATTAATTGGAGCATAAATAACCCCATTTATTTCATATTCGTGTTTATATGCATCATCAACAATCGCATATAGCTTCATATCTGGATGTAACATAATAATATCTTGTATAACTTTGCTGTGACCTCCACCACCGATTAAAACAACTTTATTCATTCCCAGAAACCTTCTTAGTTGGGGTATCGGTACCTCTAAATTTCTCCATAGTGGCTTGTCCTTCCTGACTAATTCCTTCAGATTTAAATACTTTTAGAACTGTCCACAATAAAATTTTTATATCCAGTACAAAAGATTGATTATCTACGTACCATACATCTAATTTGAATTTTTCTTCCCAACTAATTGCATTACGACCGTTAATTTGTGCCCATCCAGTAATACCAGGCTTAACTTCATGACGCCGTGCCTGTTCTTTTGTGTATAGTGGTAAGTATTCCATTAGTAAGGGACGAGGCCCTACTAAACTGATATCTCCTCTTAAGACATTAAATAGTTGGGGCAACTCATCTAAGCTTAATCTTCTTATGAATTTTCCCGTTTTAGTTAACCTTTGTTCATCAGGTAAAAGCTCACCAGATTCATCACGTTCATCTGTCATTGTTCGAAATTTATACAAATAAAATGGTTTATCATTCAAACCAGGACGTTTTTGTTTAAAAATAATAGGTGATCCTAGTTTTGTTTTTACTAAGATAGAAGTTATTAAAATTATAGGAGAAGCGACAATCAAGATAAGAAATGATACTGTAAAATCAAAAATCCTTTTCACATTTGTCACCTACCTGTGTATACCTATTAGTTAGTTGGTCAAACAGCTTCATCTGCTTTGTTAAAACCTTTTCCTCATTGAATTTTTCCAAAGCAAATACTCTTGATTCTTTTGCCATTTCCTTTATCTCAACCTGATTTCGCAACATCTGTTCCATAGCACTCTTTAATTCTTCTATTGATCTTCTATTGACTAGATAACCATTCACACCGCTTATCACTTGTTCTCTACACCCTCTTATATTTGTAGCTATAATGGCATTTTCCATAGCCATCGCTTCTATAATTGATCTAGGTAAGCCTTCACGATAAGATGGTAAAACAAATACGTCAGATATTGAAAGCAAATTTTTTATATCATCCCTATAGCCCAAAAAATGAACATTATCCTGATTCATTAAAGCTTTTATCTCATGTATAGACGATGTATCTCTTTCACTTTCAGGTAAATCACCAATCATAAGTAATTTTGCATTGGGATGCTCTTTAGTTAGCAGTTTAAAAGAACGCAGTAATTCAAGAACACCTTTTTCTTCTACCATTCTACCAATAAAAGTAAAAACTACATTTGATTCCTTAATACCTAACTGCCCTTTTAGCTGATTACACTCTTTTTCAATTATTAGATCGGGATTGAATTTGTTTAGTACATCAACCCCATTACTTAAATGAATAATCCTATCCTTTTTTAAAAACCTGTCTTCTATTGCCAGCCTGTAGTCTTCTTCACTTTGTAATAATAACCAGTCTGTCAAAAATTTAGCAGCGTATTTTTCAATCATATAGTAAAACTTATATTGTTTCTCTGACATATCTTCATGAAAGTAAAATCCATGAGCTGTATATACAACATGCTTAGCTCTTGCTAGTTTCGCTGCAACTCTTCCTAACAAAGCAGCTATCGGTGTATGAACATGAACGATATCAAACTGTTCTCTTTTCATCAATTTATATAAGGCTACTATTGACTTAATGTTTGATATTGGACTAATAGACCGTTTTATATGGATATTGTGGAGGTTTGAAACGTCGGGACTTAACTTATTAAATAAACCTGTATCAGTGCATGCAACATGCGTTTCATAACCATTATTAGCAGACTCTTCTATTAATGGTTTTAACAATTTATCTACAGTAAAGTCGATTGCACAAATTTGTAATACTTTGGCCTTCATTTTTAAAGTCTCCGTAAACAAATACCTTCTGGACATTCGTCCTTAGGCAATTTACTTTTTATATCATAGACAATTCCTTTACCATGTTTCAGCAAATGATCAAACATGTCCCATCCTTGAACTAAATACTTTTCATGTGGCACTGCAAAAACAACTGCATCTGCTGGCTTTAATTGTTTAAATGATATTAGATTTACACCATACTCTTTATTAGCTTGCTCACCATCTGCATATGCATCAGTAATCTGAACATTGATATCAAAGTCTTCAAGCTCCTGAACAATATCTATAACTCTTGTATTACGCAAATCAGGAACATTTTCTTTAAAAGTAAAACCTAGTACTGTTACAGTAGATCCTTGGATTGGCATATTTTTCTTAATCATTTGTTTCACCAACGTAGTTGCTACGAACTTACCAACATCATCATTGGTTTTCCTACCTGCTAAAATGACTTCGGGATGATGTCCAACCTTTTGTGCCTTATGTGTTAAGTAATAAGGATCTACACCTATGCAATGACCACCTACTAAACCGGGGGTGAAATTAAGGAAATTCCATTTTGTTCCAGCTGCAGCTAAAACTTCAGAGGTGTCAATATTCAGCTTCTCAAATATTTCAGCGAGCTCGTTCATTAGGGCAATATTAATATCACGCTGAGTGTTTTCAATCACTTTTGCTGCTTCAGCAACTTTTATTGAACTCGCTTTATGAATTCCAGCTTCCACAACACTACCATAGACTTCAGCTATACATTCTAAGATTTCCTCATTTTGACCTGATACGACCTTCTTAATCGTTGTAAATGTATGCTCTTTATCACCTGGATTAATACGTTCAGGTGAATATCCAACAAAGAAATCCTGACCACACGTCATTCCTGATGCTTTCTCTAACGCAGGTATACAATCTTCTTCAGTTGCCCCAGGGTATACGGTTGATTCATATATAACAATTGTGCCTTTTTTCATATGCTTGCCAATCATGTCAGATGCCTTGATTAATGGGGTCAAATCAGGCTGTTTATTTTCATTTATCGGTGTTGGGACAGCAACAATAATGAAATCAGTGTTTGATAAATCCGATGGATTAGCCGTGAATGTAATCGTTGCAGATTGTAAATCACTTGGTTCCACTTCTTTCGTAACATCTATCCCTTGTTTTAAACCGTTTATTCTATCTTGACTAATATCAAACCCAACAACATGTTGTTTTTTACCGAATGCTACAGCCACCGGTAGACCAACATACCCCAACCCTACTACTGCAATCTCTTTTTCTATCATTTTAACTCCACCTTATAATAGTCTAGGTACCAATCAATAAAATTATTTACACCATCTTGAATAGTTGTTTGCGGTTGAAAATCTATATCTCTAAACAAATCCTCTACGTTGGCATATGTTTCAGGCACATCTCCAGCTTGTAGAGGCAAGTAATTTTTCATTGCCTTTTTACCTAATTTGTTTTCAATTGCTTCAATAAATTCCATCAACCTTACTGGGCTATTATTTCCTATATTATAAACTTTGTATGGCGCATAGCTTGATCCTGGATCTGGATTAGTCCCTGACCAATTCAGATTTGGTTTCGCTGGCTTTTCAATTAATCGCGTGATACTCTCAACAATATCATCCACATATGTAAAATCACGCATCATTTTACCATGATTAAATACATCAATCGGCTCATCATTTACGATTGCTTTTGTAAACAGAAAAAGTGCCATATCTGGTCGCCCCCACGGTCCGTAGACAGTAAAGAATCTTAGGCCCGTAGTTGGTAAGCCATACAAATGGCTGTATGTATGAGCAAATAGTTCATTTGATTTTTTCGTTGCAGCATATAAACTAAGTGGGTGGTCGATATTATCACTTGTTGAAAAAGGCTTTGAAGTATTTGCGCCATATACTGAGCTTGAAGAGGCATAGATTAAATGTTTAACATTATGATGGCGACATGATTCTAATATGTTAGTAAACCCTACTACATTTGAATTGACATATACATGAGGATTTTCAAGACTATATCTAACTCCAGCTTGAGCTGCTAGATTAATAACAATATCTGGATTGTTTTCTTGAAAGACATGGTTGACCGTATCTAAATCTTCGAGATCCGTCTTTACGAATTTAAAATTTTTATGTTCTAAATTTTTTAATCTAGCTTCTTTTAATTTTGGATCATAGTAATCGTTAATGTTGTCTATTCCAATTACTTTATGACCTTCTTTTAATAACCTTTTTGATAGATGTGAGCCTATAAAGCCTGCCGCGCCTGTTATTAAAATTGTTTCTGACATCATATTCCTCCTATTTCTATATTAAGGTCTAGTATTAGTTTTAGATCTTATTATTAGTCATTTATAACAAATTATTTGAGTTAAAAATAATGTAAATATAACTAAAATAAAACAAATGTACTTTTGAACAAAACCTTTAATTCACTTTAATGAAATCACTTTAAGATACTGTTTCTTTAATTCAATAGGATATACCACAGAAAAGGTATTGAGTATTTCTAAAAACTATGACATCTCGCACGTCCGAAAATTTAAAAATTAGTGTGGATTACCGAGAAGCTGCATACTTAAAATCGTGAACAAGATTTACTTATTGTATTTAAATTCATTATTCTTTTCACTTGGGATTCCATCTAAATCTGACGACTCCATACATTTTTTATCTTTTAACTATTTAACAAATTTTTAATCATTTATTTTGAACAGATGATACAGATAAGAGATTCGGTTAAAGTTTTATAGAATTTTTAACTAACCTATTTAAATAGAATATAAATAAAAATAAAACTAAGTTCATACTTAAATCATTAATCATATTCATTGTATTCTGTCCCATAAAAAAACCTAGGCGAACAATGACAAGACTTAAAAAATAATATACTTCAAGATTATTAGTTATTTGGATCCTTTTATTTAAAAGATAGAAAAGGCCAATAAATAGCAATGAAAATATAGGAGCTAGAAAGAATCCAAAATAAAGGTTTCCTTGTCCTATCATTGGGAGTATTTGAGATCTTCTATCAATGTCTAGCCACATTCTCTTATTGTAGTATATGTTAGAATATTCAAAAGGTAAGTTTTTTACTAAAATATTTACTCCTATCATAGGCCTAAATATATCAAAAAAGAGCACGCTTGGATTATTAGCATCTGGGAAATATTGTTTCGTTTCTATAGCAATTGCTACATTATAGGGACCTCCAGTATAAACTTGAAGTGTATCAGTAAGGTCTTTTGTGAAATTTGTCCCCCCACTTATACTTGCATGCTCTCTAGCTGTTGTAACAACGCCAAGTATTAATATGATTAATGTTACACCTATTATTATGTATTTCCTTATATTTTTCCCATATAACTTGTGCAAAAGTAAAAAAGAAACAATAAATGAAATAAGAATGTCAGAACGATTGGTTCCATAATAGACACATATATTCAAAATGGCTACGAGAAAATTCACAAAAATAATAGTTTGACTTCTACTTTTTATATACTTACGAAATAATTTTTTTGACGCCATTATAAATAACAACTGTTTAGAGATAATAAAAAGATATACGATAAAGTTTTCAAGCAAGTTTAGCTCAACATCTGTTGCTTTTGGAATTACAAAGTTGATTGAATGTAACACGGAAGGATATAAAATAATGCCTCCTACTGCAAAAATGCTTGATAATATATAGACTATATCATTACCATTAGATGTTATATCTTGATTAAAAGATTCTTTATTAACACCTATTTTTTTGGTACTTGTTTTATCCATAACCCAGATAAAAAATGATATGACTAATAATTCATAATTCATTAGCAATATCGCTTTATAAAAAGAAAAACTCTCTGGCTCTATTGCGGATCTTCCACCATAGTAATTTGAAATAACGATAAATAATGGAAGTACGACGTACCGGATAAAACTAATACTTATAAGCACTAAAAAAAAGAGATTCCTCTTGTCACTTTGAACAAATTTACCTAATATAATTACATATAATAACCCAAAAATAATCGGTTGTGTAAAAAGCAATTCATATCCATTATAATCACCAAAAAAATATACTAATAGAGATACTAACATGCAGAGAAAGAATACTAAGATATAGCTAATTATATCTTTGTACTTTATATTAACTGTAGTAGACATTATATTCACTTCCTATTTGGTACACTTATAAGCACAATAATACCCGAACTTATTTATTTTTTTCAAAGTGATATTACTTCCCGAAATGTGTTTACCCACTAAAAAAACATTTAAATTGACTGTGTTTTATTTATTACCTATACTGTTCTTGAAATTACGGAGGAATTCATTTCTTTTTTTGTCTATATTACTTCTATAGTATTGCTTAGAATTAATATAATTTTTTTTAGCTTGATTAATCATATCTTCTTTATCAGAAATAACATTTAGTATCTTGTTAGCTAATGATTTATAATCACCTGGACGAATTAGCCGGTCTTTATCCAGGAGTTCTACTATTCCTCCTACTTCACTTGCTATAATAGGGCAACCTCTACTCATAGCCTCAATAATACTTCTACCTTGTGCTTCAGCAGAGCTTGGTTGCAATAATAAATCTAACGAATCCATCCAATTATAAACTTTGTTACCACTAGGGAGTGTTCCAATGAAATCAATACAATCCTCTAAAGAGTTATCAAATATTAATCTTGCCCACCTATTAGGGTCACCCTTACCTAAAAATTCTATTTTGAATGGGGGAAGTTCATCTTTAATTAAATTTATTGCTTTTATAACTGTTTCGTGTCCTTTATAATCCACATTTAATGAACCAACTAACCCTATTTTAATCTTTTCTCTTTGCGACATTATTTTCGCTGTTCTCATTTGAAGGACTTCTTCACTAACAGGGGTTATATTTACATTTGGACAAACTATCGATAACCCTTTTGAGGGATACCTTTTTTGAAGAAACTCCTTTGTAATATATATAGTATAATTAGATTTCGCTATTAAACGTTTGTTTGAAAAAAAAGAAAAAGGAGCCACAACTTTCCCCATTAATGAACCGTAATTTTTATTAGCATCCCAAGCGCAACCTACCACTTCAATTAGAAAAGATTTATTATATTTTTTAGCGAATTTTACCGCGATTGCACCAATTGAACTCGGAAGTCTGGCAATTAAACAATCACACTCCAAAACAGCTTGCTTAATTATTCCTTCGGCTTTTTTATAATTAACTATCGAATTTACTGATTTAAAATTAGGAACTTTGATGAAATTAGTATTTGGAATACTAGATAATGAAAGGTTATTATCAGGCTTATCAACAACCTCTTGTCTAGAAACAATTGATAAATCTTCAAATATTTCAGTATATCTTGAAAGTACTTCTCCTGACAATCCTCCATTACTATAATAAGCATCTCCAACTTTGTAAAATATGTGATCGTGTGCGAAAAGAGCTCTCACTTCTATCTCTCCTTAATTAGCTTTGCAGGAATTCCTCCGTATATCGAATTTTTAGGTACTTGTTTTTTTACAACTGCACCCGCAGCCAATATAGTTCCCTCATTAATTACTGACCCCGCAAGAATCCGACATCCTGAACCGATCCATACATTTGATTTTATGCATGTCTTTATTTTTTTTGTTCCTTGATCTTTAATGTTTATACTTTTATCTTCATATTTGTGCTCAGTAGACATTATAGTAGTGGCATGAGCAACTGATACATCACTCCCAATTTCTATTGTACCTGTTGCATCTATATAACAAAATGGATGAATACTAACATTGTCACCCAAACACAAGTTCTCAAGACCGAAAATATAAACATTTTGATGTATTGATACATTATCACCGCAATCCTTAGCGAGGCTTTTCAAGGAAATATATCTTAATAAGAGACCTTTTTTTCCTGATAGCATTCTTAAACTATCAAATATTTTGACCCTTATCCGGTAAGGGAGAATTGAAAAAACGATAACTAAAAAAGAAATAACTTTTTTATACCTGTTAAATTTTTCTCTGCCTCTCATTTTTCTACTCTCCAAACTATAACTTATTATAAATTTATCAACTAGTATCTTACTTTTGCAACTATCTTATAGAGCGAAAAAAGAAACAATATACTTCTAACTATTCTCTTTGAAAGTTATAATAGATTACCCATCAGTACTATGAAAAATCAAACCTAGTTTATAGCACATATTTTATTTTATTTGTAAGAATCACCTTTGTCTACTAATCCTAAAATTGAATACTTTAATTTATATTACTTAATAGAGGTCCAATCTGATTTTTTCTGATATTTTTTAAAAAAACCTCTTATCATGAAAAACTGTTCGCGCCATGTAGTTGTAGAGACTTTTTCAAATAAAACGCTCTCTTCCTGTAATACATGTTTGCAATTAGACTGTTAAAGCAAGTATTTGATGTTTTTCGCAGGTACACCACCGACGAATGTATAGTCTTGAACATCTTTAGTCACAGAAGAACACGCACCTATTATGCACCCCTTCCCTATTTCAACGCCTTTAGTAATCACACTATTACTAGCAACCCATGTACCGTCTCCGATTATAACTCTATCTATTTCAGTTTTTGTATTACTTATCTTACCATTGTCATAAGCATGTTTAGTAGTAGTCACTACTACCATTGGAGAAAGAATAACACCGGAACCAATCTTTAAACCTCCTGTCCCATTTATCCATACATTATGCGCTATATATACGTCATCACCAATTTCTATATTTCTTACCATGTTAATAGTTGCACCTCTAGCGAGTTGGAAATTTTTCCCACATTTTTTAAAAAAGGGTTTTACTAAATACCCTCTTATTCGGTTAGAAAGTCCTAGATTGGGGAGTAATGCCGTTATTAAAAGTACTAGATGTAATAATATATGATAGTATACACCGTTTTTAATTTTTATTATTTTATTCTTCATAAACTTCTCCTTTTTGTGCATATGAGTCTCTCAAGTGATTTATTCTCCTATTTACAAAAAACGCTCTCAGTATAACCTGCAATATATTTGTTACTATCAAGGTATAAGTTGCCCCGTAAACTCCATATGCCTTAATTAATTCATATCCAATTATTAAATTTATTAGTAGTATGACAAATGATATTTTAGGTTGAATACTTATATATCTCATAGCTATCAAAGCTACATCAAATATCCAACCTATAAATGCAAAAGTCATAGCTATGCTCATAAGTATTAAGATATCCGCATAGTTGGCATAATCAGAACCATAAACAAAGCCTAAAAAGAACTCACCGAATAGTAAAGAAAACGCAATTAATACACCGCCTAATCCTGTAGCAAATATATTTAATTTTAGAAAGACATCTAATCTAAATGATTTAAAATTTCTTTTTTTAATTTGTTTAGCTAAAAAAGGAATATACGCTTGAGATACGGCATTCATCATCAAGTTTCCAATCACCAAAATATAAGCTATAGCTGAAAAATAACCAAGCGTTTTTGGTGATTCAAAATGTTCTATAAGGTATCTTGGGTATGTAGTATTTAATGAAACAATTAACTGAACAAATCCTAATGGAACTCCTATAAGTAAAACTTGTTTTATATTATTGATTTCTATAGGTTTAGTGCTTATTATATACTTTTTATAAATACTTCGTTTTTCCACAAAATATAAAAACAAAGTTTGTAGTACTAGTTGAATAATCAAAGCAAAAATTAAGTTTTTAAGAGTTAACAGTGACAAGAAAAATCCTAACAATGTAATAACATGTTTAATAATCATTAATTTTCCAATATAATCCATATCTTCTTCTTTATGTGGCAAGGCATAATACATATCAGATTGTAAATCAAATATTTTATTTAATCCAACTAAGATTATAATTAAAAAATACTGAGGATAGATAACTAAAGCTATTACAACTAAAAAAATAAAAGCTATCGAGCTTAAAATACTTCTGGTATGCATGTAATTAGAAAATCCATATATGGTCTCGGTAATGTACAACGATCGTAATTTCATATTTGCAAAAAGAGTTATAGGGCTACCAATAGCAAAAGCAAGTGAATATGCACCTACATCTTCAGGAGTTAAAATTCTAGCAATTACAACTAATATAAACCATTTAGATAACGAAACTATTATATTCGCACCAAATATCCAACTTAAATTTCTTATCAATATCTTTTTCTCTCTTTCTACACTTTATTCTTTAAGTACTCCGGAATCAACAACTTTCAGTACCTAAATCAATCGATAGGAAACAAAAGACTCGTATTCACCCTTAACTCTATCGTCCTGAACCTGTAAGTTGCTTCTGCTCCATAAACACCATCCCTAACAATGTATCTTTCAACATCTCATTTGAAATATGTAGCATATTCTCAAGCATCTCCTCAATAATATGCAATTCCACCTCGACTGTGCGTCCTACATAAATCTTCTCATAAACAGCATCTGGATGGACTTCGTTTTCATTTAACAATTCTTCAAACATCTTTTCACCAGGACGTTTGCCGGTGAAGTGAATTTCAATGTCTTCTTCGCTATAACCTGAAAGGCGGATCAGGTTACGAGCAAGGTCGACGATTTTGACGGGCTCACCCATGTCAAGAACGAAGATTTCCCCACCTCTTGCTAAGGTACCAGCCTGGATAACGAGTCGCGACGCTTCTGGGATCGTCATAAAGTAACGGGTCATTTCGGGATCAGTAACGGTGACGGGACCGCCGCGTTCAATTTGCTTTTTGAACAGCGGAATGACGCTACCACGGCTACCGAGAACGTTACCGAAACGGACGGCGACGTATTTTGTTTGACTGCGTTTGCTTAAATCTTGAATGACCATTTCAGCGATCCGTTTCGTTGCGCCCATGACGTTCGTTGGATTAACAGCCTTATCCGTTGAGACGAGCACGAATGTGTTGACACCATTGGCATCCGCTGCTTCAGCGACATTTTTGGTGCCGATGACGTTGTTTTTCACCGCTTCGTGTGGGTTGTATTCCATAAGCGGGACGTGTTTGTGTGCCGCTGCATGATAAATAATCGTTGGTTGATGTGTATGGATGACCTCAAACATGCGATCTCTGTCTTGGACGTCCGCGATCACTGGAACAATGTCCGTTTCAGTATGGCCATATTGTTGCTTCAGCTCCATATCAATCGTATAAATACTGAATTCGCCGTGACCGACGAGGACGATTTTCCCTGGTGTGAAGCGCATCAGCTGTCGGCATAGCTCCGAGCCGATTGAACCACCAGCACCGGTGACCATAACGGTTTGCCCTGTGACGTATTCAGATATCGCATTAATATCAAGCTCAACGGGACGGCGGCCGAGTAAGTCTTCTACTTCAACGTTTTTCAAGTTGTTAACGGAGACGCGTCCGGTCATAAGATCCTCAATTTTAGGGATCATTTGTACGGTTGCTTTTGTTGCGTTGCACTTGGCAACGACTTCGGATAGCTCGCCATTTTGAAGTGACGGAATTGCGATAACGACGAGATCAATATTATGGTTTTCGACTACAGTTTGGATGTCTTTGATACGCCCGAGAACAGGGACACCGTATATCTCCATCCATTGCTTGCCTGTGTCGTCATCGACGAATGCGACAGGCAGCAATTCATTGTCATGGGTGTTTTTTAATTGTCTCACGATCATCGTTCCGGCTGAACCAGCGCCGACGATGAGGGTACGTTTTTTATCTTGGCTGGACACGATGTATCTGTCGCGGAATACACGCCAAACAAAGCGTGAGCCTCCAATGAAAATTATATGTAAGAGCCATGTAACGATGAGTGCACGGCGGTAAATGCTGAAGTCATTGACGAGAAACTGCACGACACCGGCGGATAATACTGTTAAAGAAACGGCTTTAACGATGGCAAGTAGCTCACCAACGCTCGCATATGCCCAAACCTTATTATACAATTTATATATAAGTGCAAAAATGTGATGAAATACGAGCAAAGCGACGGATGTGATGATGAGTACTGGGGTTGCAAAGCCAACAGGCATGCTTGGGTAGACGATCCATGAGGCGGCAAAGATGGCGCAGAGGACGATAAATGAGTCCAGAGCAGTAAGCATGAAAAGTCTCTTTCGGTATGTCATGGCTTTTGTCCTCCTTTCCCGTTGTGAACGGATAGAAATAATGAAGATTTTTGACTATATCCCTGCATAAATTTAGCAATAATGACATTATAGTAGATATAATGTTAGATTCATAGTGAATTTGCATTAAATTTTCATAAATTGTCGATTGATGTCTTTTCTGATAATTAATTCAAGACGTAGCGCAAAAAGTTTACAAGTTCTTTCCTTGTATTGACGCCTGTTTTATCATAGAGCTGACTCACATAATTCTTAACCGTACCTTCACTCAAGTACAGCTGCTTCGCAATTTCACTGTTGCGCTTGTTTTCCAAAAGGCAGTACCCGACATCAAGCTCACGGGGAGACAGACGAATATCCCTCATCTCAAGCTTGCGCATGAGGACGTCCTTTTTCGTCCAATTCAGTTCAGCAATACGCTTTGCTAACACGCGGGCGACTTCACCAGCCAAAACAATTTGGCCTGTATACGCATGACGAATAGACTGTGTGACGGATTCAAAATCCAGATTCTCAAGTAGGAAGCCGTCTGCACCATTAATGAGTCCTTCAATGATGGTTTCTTCATCAATTTTTGGATGCATTAAAATGATCTTAATATCCGGAAATTGGATTTTGATTAGCTTCGTTACTCTGATTCCATCCATTTTCGGAATATGGACATCGAGTAAAATAACGTCTGGTTGCGCCTCTGTTGCACGTTTGACCGCGTCCTTCCCGTTAGAAGCTGTTGCGACAACAGTCATATCATCCCTCGATTGAAACAATATTTGCAACGCTTCTCGAAACAACTTTTCACCCTGAACAAGCATGATGTTTATCATATGACGATCCCCTTTTACGAATGACATATACGTTCTGAGCACGATTACATCTATGTTTTGAATAGAAGCGTAGCGTCGTGTTGATCGCTCTTACTGCTAACGTTGCCTGGTTTAGGGATAATCTATGAAGCACGAAGCTGTTGAAAGAACGGCACTCCTTAAAACAGAAGAAATTCACATCTTTCAATTCTCATAGACTGCGCTTTCAAACGCAACGAGCGCGCGAAATTAACGTATGTGATTGTCTATCATTGATGTTGTAAGCAGTTATGAACCTACTAAAACACCTTTCATGATGTATCGTACCAAAAAGGGTGTACAAAAATATGTATATCTATTTTTCATACAGTGCGTCAAGGTGAGGGATGCTCATCTTTTATTGAAGGATCAACCCTCTCGTCTACATGGCAGCTTGTTTATATGTGCAGCAAGGACAGCCAGATCGGATGTCCTTTGAAAGCACACTGAGCGCATGTTAAAAAAGCCCGAGGATTTTTTTCCTTTTGACTCGGAACGGCTCGTCACGATGTACGTGCATGTCATCAATGAGCAATTGGCTGTTTTCCATAAAGACATATTTAGTATGTTCACCGTATTTGTCCTGAATGACGTCATAAGCTTCGTGCATCCAGAAGCTGCGCGATGTCGTATTATGAGCATCAGACGCGACAAAGTGGGCGAGATTGGCGTCAATAAGCTGATGTGTGAACTTCTGAATCGTCTTGCCAAATTTCCCGATAACACTGCCCGATGTAATCTGCGTCAGTGCACCTTTATGGACGAATTCAAACAAGCGATCCGGATGTTCAATGAGCTCGGAATTCCGCTCTGGGTGAACAATGATGGGTGTATAGCCTGCGACTTGTAAATCGAAGAGCATTTGTCCCGCGTAATGGGGCACATGCTGCGAGGGGAACTCGACGAATACGTATTTAGAGTTGGCAAGCGTGAGTGCGTCACCTTGCTTTAACTCATCAATAATATCTCCATTCATGCGAATTTCCTGTCCTGGCAATACCGTGAGCGGTAAGTTTTTAAATAGTTCATTCAAGATGTCGACATGCTGGATAATTGTGTCACCTAAATTATCAAAGCTGCCGTTACGATGATGCGGTGTTGCAATAATCGTATGAACCCCTTGTCGAACTGCTTCTCGCGCCATCGCTAAACTATCCTCTTCTGTCTGAGCACCGTCATCTACACCTGGTAGTATATGACTATGTATATCTATCATGTGGCCACTTCCTCGTTAATTGTATGCAACCTTTGAATCATTTGTATATACATATTCTAGCAAATTGTGACACAGTTGCCAACGGAAGTGGTTCAATAGATTTAACGAGCGTTAATTGTATGAAAAATGCTATATTTTGTATTTAGTAGGCTTTTTTGCCTATGTTTAGAGTATAGGAGTTATGGTGGAAAAGCAAGGGGATAAATGGTAATTTATGAAAATAATTAATTAAGATTAATAGCTAACACTGATTGTTTTCCAGACTCAAAAGCTTGGTCTATCGTTTTTTGCCCATAACGAAATCGTCGGCAGTCGATGGTGATCTCGTATTTTCAATACGCCGACCATGGATTCTTTATTTGCGATTGGATGGTGTGATTTCAGTTTATGTGCATATTTTGGGTGTCGTTATGATGGGAACTTCCTTATTAAGCCTGCGGCGATCATTGTAGGTATACATTGGCGGCGACTTTGTAAAGGTTGTTTTCGCACGTACTCGTTTTATGGATCTTGTTCTTATGTTCCAACCTGGCTTATCTTCCAACGCATATAGTCCCCCTATCACGCAGCCCCATTTTCCTTGTGTCCAGCAAGTGGATGAATTCAAAGGTTCTTGTGTTAGTGGTGTGTGTTGATGTTTGTGTCGTGTGTCTTTGATTTAGTAGAGACTCTTAAAGAAGGGCCTCGCTTTCGACCCATGTTCATCTTTTTCGATTGCTTTAACATCGTCATGTTTTAAAAAATAGGAACTTCTTTTGTGTCATCCGTTCGGGTGGATAGGCCTGAATATCATATCCATTCATCATCGCTTCGATATTTTCATGGAAATATCGGACAGTATGGCTATCATGATTTTTCTTCAATTGTTGATAGGCTTCAGCAAAATACAGTTTGTTTTTTGCACGGGGCTGCCTGCCTGTTGCAATGAAATGTGCAAGATTGGCATCGATCATCCGATTAACGAACTTGGACACCTTCCCGCCACCTTTTCCAGCAAGGTTTGCCGCTCCGATCTGAACCAACGCGCCATTTTTCACCATACGATATAACTTATCTGGATTGCTCATAATTTCATCATTGCGCTCAGGCTGCGTCAGCACGGGCACATACCCAGCAATTTGCATGTCAAATAAGACGTTCGTCGTGTAATCGGGTACATGGTCATGTGGGAGCTCTAGCATAATGTGGACGCCTGCTGCACCAATGGCCATGATCTCTCCTCGATTGATATCGTCGACAATGTCACCATGAATACGGGTGCCTTGTCCAGGTTGAATAACGACTGGTATTTGCATGTCTGCTAGGCGGTGATTTAGTTCCTCGACGGCATCATAAATTGCATTGCTTTCATCCGCTGTATAAACCGGATGATGTGGTGTCGCAATAATTGATGTGATCCCCTGTTGGGCAGCCTGTGAGGCGATTTTAACGCTCGCTGCCATGCTCGTCTGACCATCAGCAAATCCTGGTAAGATATGACGGTGTATGTCAATCATATAAATCCCCCTAGATTTTTGACCTCTTTGTCGAGGCTATATACCTACCTTTAGCCTAGTATAAAAAGTGAGAGAATGCAAGATAAAATTTTAAATTTGCAGTTTTTTTGGTTTATTGTCGGATAATGTCGAAAGGTGGGGTGTGTGGGCGGCTATGCGGCTGGGGGCGGCGTGGAGATGGGATATGCGGCTTGGGGATGGGATATGCGTCCGGGCGGGTGGATATGCGGCGGGGCGGGTGGATATGCGGCGGGGCGGGCGGATTTGCGGCGTGGAGAGCGGATATGTGGCGGGGCGTGCGGATATGCGGCTGCTTTTCAAGATATGCGGCGTGCCTGTGATATATGCGGCGGACTGGTGATATATGCCGCAGCGGGTGCGGATATGCGGCGACGACGAATATGCGGCTGGGAGAGTGAATATGTGGTGGGCGTGGGTATGCGGCTTGGGGATGGGATATGCGGCGGGGCGAGCGGATATGCGGTTGCTTTGCAAGATATGCGGCGTGCCTGTGATATATGCGGTGGACTGGTGATATATGCCGCAGCGGGTGCGGATATGCGGATACGTCGACGAATATGCGGCTGGGAGAGTGAATATGTTGTGGGCGTTGATATGCGGCTTGGGGATGGGATATGCGGCTCGGCGGGCGGATATGCGGCGGGGTCATAGATAATGCGCTTGTGGGGTTGAGGTGAGTTGTGCAATCATGCTTAGCAGTTACTAAAATAAATGGGAAGTGAACAAAGTGGAAATCTCGTTCACTTCCCTCCTATTTTTTGTGTGTTATTGCATTTGGAAATTACGAAAATGCTGGCGTTCGCCGGGATAAGCAGATAGCTGGGGGTATTGTGATTGCGATGGTGCATGATATTTTGTGCCTTTTCGGGTGCCGGTGATTTTTAGATTCATCGATTTTAGGAAGCCGTATGCTACGTCGCGTGATTCAATGCACAGATAGCGGCGGCATTCAGCATTTGTGAGCGTTGGTCCATGTAGCAGAAAGTAATCATATATGACTTGTTCATGTGCATTTTTACTGTGGGCGCCGCATTTAGGGCAGTGCCATTTTAAGCGGGAGCGGTGCATAGGATATTGGTCGCACTGGTCGCAAGCGATGCCATGGATAAAGTGTTGATCCGATAGGTTATAATACGTGAGAAGGTCTGGTCTGTGCGGTGTATCATAGCTGTGAATGAGTCGATCTAGGTGATGCCGTGTGGATTGGTCTAATATCTGTTTGTCATGCTTCCGTTCAATGTCGAGCAATTTTTGTGGCAGATTCTCAACGTGAATCAGCTCATCATATACGGCTTTTGATTGATCAGGATTACTGATGATCGCATTTGGATTGCTGATGACGGACAGCGTTTCGATTGGAACAGGCGGTAGGTTAAAGTTTTGTAACCATGTCTCGAGGTGCATTTTTTGGATCATGGATTGCTGAATTGGGTTACGTTGACGCTTTCGCTCCGCACCGACAACTTGAATGAATTGATCGTGCTTACTATCATAAATGAGCTCGCCTTTCATATTCTTGATTTCTATGATGAGTATGTGAGTTGGGGTGATGATGAGCGTGTCGATTTGAAAAGGTGTGCGACCATTGATGAGGCGAATATCACGATAGGTGGCAGCATTGTGTAGGGACGTCGTCGAGATGGCATAATCTACGTATTTTTCCCCTTGATAGCCAGCCATGTAATTGGCAAAGTCTTTCAGAATCATAGGGTTGTCTCGATATTGCCCCTTCAAGCGACGTAATAATGCCTCATAACAAAGTATCATATACGGTTTTGTTCTTGCTTTTTCAGGCAAATAAATCACTCCTTCGTTTTGGTTATTTGGGTTTGTCCATCTTAATGTAATGTACGACATTGGCGGTGGAATTCCTACTGTAAAGGCGTGCTGTGGGTGCATTGAGGCGTTCTTTTGTCGAGTGAAAATGGTCTTCTGCTTGGGGTGATCGTCAGGATTATTGTGTTTTTAAAATAATATGCGGCGAAAAGTTGAGATATGCGTATGGAATTCAAGGTATAAGATAAAATTTCGTTTTATGCGTTTTGGATGGTGGATATGCGGTTGGGGGAGTGATTATGCGGGAGGATTATTAGTTTATGTGGATGGGGCGAGTGGGTTGGGCTGGGATATGCGCACGGTCAGACAACTTGGGGCGAGTGGTGCGGGCTGGGATATGCGTGGCTTTTGAGATATATGCGGCTGCCTGGAGCGATATGCGGTTCGTTTATGATATATGAGGCGAGTTTTTCATATATGCGTCTCAATTTTGATATATGCGGCTTGATCTCGACTTATGCGGTTGAAGCTGATTTTATGCGGACGAACCGCTCTCCGTCCTATGCATGGGCTAATCGTAAAAACAAAAGCCAGAAGGAAGCGAACAAGCTGGGGCGCTTCCTTCTGGCTTTTTTGTGTATTCGTGCTTGGGGTGAGCTGCGCGGGCTGGGATATGCGTGGCTTTTGAGGTATATGCGGCTGCTTGGAACGATATGCGGTGCGTTTTGGATATATGAGGCGTGTTTTACATATATGCGCCTCAATTCTGATATATGCGTCCCGATTTTGATATATGAGGCTGAACTTCGACTTATGCGGCTGAAGCTTATTTTATGCGGACGAGCCGCTCTCTGCTCTGCGCATGGGCTAAGCGTAAAAACAAAAGCCAGAAGGAAGCGAACAAACTGGGGCGCTTCCTTCTGGCTTTTTTGTGTATTCGTGCTTGGGGTGAGCTGCGCGGGCTGGGATATGCGTGGCTTTTGAGGTATATGCGGCTGCTTGGGGCGATATGCGTCACTTTTGAGATATATGCGGCTGCTTGGAACGATATGCGGTCCGATTAAGATATATGAGGCGTGTTTTGCATATATGCGTCTCGATTTTGATATATGCAGCTGAAGCTGATTTTATGCAAACGAGTCACTCTCTGCTCTGCGCGTGGGCTAAGCGCAAAAACAAAAGCCAGAAGGAAGCGAACAAACTGGGGCGCTTCCTTCTGGCTTTTACTGGCACTTTAAGATTTTATCTTTTTTATAAATGGGGTGATTGCTTCTTCGGGAACGGCTGAATCACCTGCATTGTATTTGGTAATTTGATTCTTTATAAATGATTCGACAGCTGCTTTTGTTGGCATCCCATTTTGTGCGCCTGTTTTTGTAATGGAGAGAGCTGCTGTTGCGCTGGCAAAAGCGACTGCTTCGGTGATTGATTCACCTTCACTGAGTTTCACTGCTACTGCGCCATTAAAGGTATCGCCGGCTCCGGTCGTGTCAACAACGTCAACGGTAAAAGGTGGAATTTGATGAACCAGTTGATTTTCTGTTGTATATTGTACGCCGTGTGCGCCCATCGTTAAAATGACTTTTTCCCACGGCATGTCATGTGATGTGTCGTCCACCATCGCTTTCGCCTCAGATTCATTCGGCGTTAAATAGGTCGCATCGTTAATTAATGCTTGTGACATTGGCTGGAAAGGAGCGGGATTTACGATGACCTTAATGCCATGTTCGTGGGCTAATTTTGCCGCATACGCCACTGTTTCCATTGGGACTTCAAATTGCAATAATATAATATCACTGGCCAATATAAGATCACGGTGTGCGTCAACAAGGCTTGGTGTTACATGCTTGTTGGCACCTGGTATGACGATGATACGGTTATCATGGTCAGATACGATAATGTTAGCGATTCCTGTTGGCGTGTCGGGAATCGTCGCAATACCATCCGTACTAACCCCCTCTTGCTTCAGATGATCCAGAAGGGTTTCGCCAAAGGCATCGGCTCCAACGGCACCTATCATCGATACGTTAGCACCGAGTCGTGCTGCCGCAACAGCTTGATTGGCACCTTTTCCACCAGGATACGTGGCGAACGTCTTACCGATAAGCGTCTCACCTTGTTCAGGCATGATCGGTGTTTCGACAGTCAGGTCCATATTAATGCTGCCGATCACACAAATATGAGGGGTCTTACTTGTCATCGTTTGTTCTCCTTTCTGTTGACTGCCGTTTGATCAGTTTAACCTCGTACTCAACCGGCTCAACAAAACGGTTCAAGTCATATGTATCAATGTGTTCAATGAGCATTTCCGCTGCCCGAGCGCCAATATCATAAGTTGGCTGGGCCATCGTCGATAGAGTCGGTATCGTAACTTCACCAAGTGCAATGCCATCAAATCCGATAACAGCGAGTTCATCGGGAACCTTTTTGCCAAGGGCTGCAGCAGCTTTTAGCACACCGACACCCATTAAGTCGTTCGCGGCAAAAATCCCATCAATTTCAGGATGCTGTTGGAGCAAATCAAGTGCCGCTTTGTAAGCATGATCGGCCGTATAATCACCTTCGCATATAAAGCTTGGGTTAAACCAATCCGTTTGCCCAACGATGTCTATGTAACCCGCCATACGGTCCTCAGCATTGCTTGCACCTTGAGGGCCCCGAATATGAGCAATTCGTTTGCAACCAACTTCTTGCAAATGTGTCACGGCTTGCTGGGCTGCTTTTCTATTATTCACAGTAACGGCCGCGATATTCGTGCCGATTTTCCGATCAAGTGCAATGATTGGCAAGTCCAAGTGAGCCATTGCATCTTTTGAAAGTGTACTCGAAACAATGATAATACCGTCGACAGACTTTTGCTTTAATGCTTTTAAGTACGTCAGCTCTTTTTCACCATCACCATCGGTATTACACAAAACAAATGTGTAGCCATGCTTGCTCGCAACATCCTCCGCCGCTCGCGCCAGCTCTGGGAAAAAGGGGTTCATAATATCGGGTACAAACAGAGCAATCATTTTCGATCGACCTTTAAATAAGCTGCGTGCCACATCGTTAGGCTGATAATTTAATTGTGAAATTGCTGCTTCTACACGTTGTAGTGTCTTTGGCGATACATTTCCTGTTTGATTTAACACGCGAGAAACCGTCGCAACAGACACATCAGCCAATTTGGCAACATCTCTGATCGTCGTCATATTAATCACTCACTATACTGTTTTGTCTATTGTAGTTTGTCTTGATTCTATATTGAGTGGAAAGGAGCATTTTATAGAATGATGAATTATGTTGTGTACGTATATGAGTTTAGTATGTTATACAGTTTGAAAATATTATCATAAAAATGTAACGGGTTACATCATGATGTAAAAAAATAGACACATTAAAGTGCTTTTATCTAAGCTGCGTGTAACCCGTTACATCGACTATAATACCTTTATAATAGGATGTCAATGATTTTATGACACTCATTGATAAAATGTGACACACTCTTTGTAAATGTGCTATCAGAGGGGGCGGTGGATATGCGGCGGAGGCAGTCGTTATGCCGTGTGATTCGGGGATATGCGGCGGAGGCAGTCGTTATGCGGTGTGATTCGGGGATATGCGGCGGGGGCGGTCGTTATGCGGTGTGATTCCGGGATATGCGGCGGGGGCGGTCGTTATGCGCTGTGATTCCGGGATATGCGGCGGGGGCGGTCGTTATGCGCTGTGATTCGGGGATATGCGGCGGGGGCGGTCGTTATGCGGTGTGATTCGAGGATATGCGGCGAAGGTAGTCGTTATGCGGTGTGATTCGGGGATATGCGGCGGGGGCGGTCGTTATGCGGTGGGATTCGAGGATATGCGGCGAAGGTAGTCGTTATGCGGTGTGATTCGAGGATATGCGGCGGGGGCAGAGAATATGAGGTGAGGAAGACTGAGTATGCGGCGCAGTCCAGATATATGCGGTCGTATGGCACCGTATGCGGCACGTTCAGATATTTTGATTGATTGTGCCTGCGCCCTCGAATTGTGTCGGATCACCAAACTGTGCGTGCGGTTATGCGGTTCTTTTTCTATATATGCGTCTGTATAAGTGGATATGCGGCGCTATTTCAATATTTGCGGCACATTGGGCTTTTATGGAGCTCGATATTGTTTTATACGTCTTGATTTCATTTTATACGTCTCGATTACGATTTATGCGGCACCACCGCCTATTGGCTAACGGCAGAGCATCTACTAAACGTCTTAAACTCATTAAAAGCTAGACGGAAGTGAACGAGTTGGAACACTTCCCTCTTATGTTTAATTGTCGTCTTTTTTATCGTTTGAAAATATGACACAAATGCAGACGGAACATGCATGTAATCTACTTCTTTATGCTCGTACTACATTTTATAAATTGATATACTAGTAGAGAGTTTATGAATACCCTTACAAAAGTAAATGCACTGATTAAACAACAGGAAGGGGAACGACAGATGGGACAATTAAAGGTCGGAATTATAGGATGTGGACGGATTTTCCCAATGCACGCACTACCTGTAGAAAAAAGAGAAGATCTTGATTTGGTTGCTGTGTGTGATATTAAGGAAGAACGTGCTCAGAAAGCGGCCGAAAAGCACGATTGTGCCTGGTACACGGATTATATGACGATGTTTGAGGAAGAACAATTGGATGCGATACATATTTGCCTACCTCATAACCTTCATGCACCGGTGACAATTGAGGCTGCTAATCGTCACATTCACATTTTAACAGAAAAGCCAATGTCGATTACGATGGAAGATGCGGAAAACATGGTTAAAGTGGCTGATGACAATGATGTGATTTTAGGTGTTATTTTCCAAAACAGATATAATCAATCATCACAGCTCGTTAAAACAATGCTCGATAATGGTGAACTCGGTGCGATTAAATCGAGTAGGTTATCCTTGTCATGGGATCGCTCGGATCATTATTACCAATCGAGTGACTGGAAAGGGACATGGGATCAAGAAGGTGGCGGCGTTATTATCGACCAGGCAATCCACACGATGGACATCGTTCGCTGGTTGATCGATGACGAGATCGATTATGTTGATGCGACGATCGCCAACCGTGTCCACCAATTTATTGAAGTGGAAGACTCAGCAGAAGGCGCGATAAAATATAAAAATGGCGTTGTGACAGCTTTCCATGCGGTTAACTACTATTCATATGATAAACCTGTGGAAGTTGAGCTCCATTGCGAAAATGGGATCGTCAACATGGTTGGCGATTATGCTGAAGTGAAACTCAATGACGGACGGACATTCTCAGCTGAAAATGATCCAAATGAAACGTTTGAATATGAAGAAGGCGTCAAAAGCTATTGGGGCGTCAATCATATCAAACAAATTGATAACTTCTATGATGCTTTAAAAGCAGGTGAGCAGCCTGACATTACTGGTAAAGAAGCGTTGAAAACACAAAAAATGATCGTTGCAGTATATGAGTCAGGCAAAACTGGAAAACGGGTTATATTTGATTGAGACTTTTAAAAGCCAGAAGGAAGTGAACGAACGTGGACACTTCCTTCTGGCTTTTGTGGGTTGGTGGGAGCGTGGCTCGATATGCGGCTCTTTTGCGATTTATGCGGGGCGGCGGGCGGGTATGCGGCTTCCTTAGCATATATGCGCGGCATTCGTCGGATATGCGGTGCGGCGGCCTGATATGCGGCTCCATCGCGATATATGCGGCGCAACCGTGATTTATGCGGTTCTATGGCCCGAGCGCGCATCCGGCCAGAAGGAAGCGAACGAACATGGACACTTCCTTCTGGCTTTTGGGTGGGTGGCTCAGAACGTGGCTCGATATGCGGCTCTTTTGCGATTTATGCGGGGCGGCGGGCGGGTAGGCGGCTTCCTTAGCATATATGCGCGGCATTCGTCGGATATGCGGTGCGGCGGCCTGATATGCGGCTCCATCGCGATATATGCGGCGCAACCGTGATTTATGCGGTTCTATGGCCCGAGCGCGCATACGGCCAGAAGGAAGCGAACGAACATGGACACTTCCTTCTGGCTTTTGGGTTGGTGACTCAGAACGTGGCTCGATATGCGGCTCTTTTGCGATTTATGCGGCGTGGCGATCGGGTATGCGGCTGCTTCAGCATATATGCGCGGCATTCGGCGGATATGCGGTGCGGCGGCCAGATATGCGGCTCCATCGCGATATATGCGGCGCAACCGTGATTTATGAGGTTCTATGGCCGAAGCACGCCTCCAGCAAGAAGGAAGTGAACAAACATGAACACTTCCTTCTTGCTTTTGGGTTGGTGGCTCAGAGCGTGGCTCGGTATGCGGCTGCTTTAGCATATATGCGCGGCATTCGGCGGATATGCGGTGCGGCGGCCAGATATGCGGCCCCATCGCGATATATGCGGCGCAACCGTGATTTATGAGGTTCGATGGCCGAAGCACGCCTCCAGCAAGAAGGAAGTGAACAAACATGAACACTTCCTTCTTGCTTTTGGGTTGGTGGCTCAGAGCGTGGCTCGTTATGCGGCTGCTTTGAGATTTATACGGCGTGGCGGACGGGTATGCGGCTCCTTCAGCATATATGCGCGGCATTCGGCAGATATGCAGTGCGGTGGCCAGATATGCGTCCCCATCGCGATATATGCGGCGCAACCGAGATTTATGCGGTTCTACGGCCGGAGCGCGCCTCCAGCAAGAAGGAAGTGAACAAACATGGACACTTCCTTCTTGCTTTTGGGTTGGTGGCTCAGAGCGTGGCTCGTTATGCGGCTGCTTTGAGATTTATACGGCGTGGCGGACGGGTATGCGGCTGCTTCAGCATATATGCGCGGCATTCGGCAGATATGCGGTGCGGCGGCCAGATATGCGGCTCCATCGCGATATATGCGGCGCAACCGAGATTTATGCGGTTCTACGGCCGGAGCGCGCCTCCAGCAAGAAGGAAGTGAACAAACATGGACACTTCCTTCTTGACGGATGAGCACAAACAAAAGAAGCGCTGCATGGATGCGCGCTTCTTCCTTCCATATAAGATCGTCTCTCTTTAGTAAATCTTTTTTACGACGGCTTTGGCTGTTTTGCGTTGCATGTCGAGTGATGTTTCTTTCTCCAAGAGTGCGATACCTGTGCATAAGAGGTCGACGACGAATAGTTGGGATATTTTGGCGGTGAGTGAGCCGCCTTCTAAAGGTGATTCTTTCGCGCCGCCTAATAAGACAATGTCTGCGTATTGCGTGATAGGAGAACGGGAGTAATAGGTGATGGCAATGATTTTTGCGCCGTTTTCCTTGGCGATTTTGACCGATTCGATTGTATCTGTCGTGCTGCCGGATACGCTGAGTGCGACGACGACATCATTTTCAGAGAGTCTGACTGCGGACATGGCCTGAAAGTGTGGATCGGTGATGGCCTCTGTATGTTTGCCGATTCGCATAAAGCGGCTTTTGGCGTCAAGTGCTGTGATGCCAGATGTTCCCACACCAAAAAAGTGCACGGAATTGGCACGGTGCAGCATATCGATCGCCTCGTTGACCGTTTCTTCGCCAATCATAGACGCAATATTTTCGATCGACTTGATGGTGTTGAGTGAGACGGATTGAATGAAGTTTGTGGGCTCTGAAGTCATGTTGTTGTTGTCTTCAGCCAAATTCTGCGCAATCGTTAATTTGAATTCTTGATATCCCTTCAGGCCGATCTTGCGACAAAAGCGGAGTACGGTCGTTTCGCCGACACCTACCTCATCTGCTAAATCGGTTACTGAATAGTAAATGACCTTTTCAAAATGGTCTAAAACGAATGATGCGACTTTTTGTTCGGAATTGGTCAATGATGGATAGTAACTATTGATGATTTCTCCGATTGGTTTCTTCATCTGCTTACCTCCTCTTGCTTAAAATGACGTGCTTCATATCCTGCTTTAATGCATACTTTAATTGCAAATCATACTTCGAATCGTACATTCATTCATAATTTAATTCATGCTTTGATCCATGCATTCATTCATAATTTAATTCATGCTTTGAGTCACACGTTCATTCATGATTTAATTCATACTTCGAGTCATCCATTAATCATGAATTTAATTCTTACTTTGAATCATACTTTAACGCATGATGTAATTCATACATTAATTCATTCATCTACAATGACTTCAATTCATGTCTTTCATTTTAATCAATCGTGGGGCGTGCACTAAGAACTGCGGCAGAATCATTTTTTTACACTCTTTTTTGTTAAGGTGTTCATGAACTGCGATTCTTCTATTATATCTAATTTCATGTCAATATATCAATTGACAGATTGCCACAGTTCTTATTTTGCAAAATGCAGGAAATTGGATTAACGACAACTCAGTAGACCTATCGTACCCGATTTTATAGTTGTCTACAATTAATTGTTCTCAAGACGGTTGGCAGAACAGATGAAGTATGCTTTAAAAGCTGTTTCGCACGTGCATCAATAAAGCGGATGATCGGCGTTATTGACCTAACGCTTCAACAAAAGATGCGGTAATATATCTTGGTCTTGTAATGGCTGATCCGACAACAACGGCGTGGGCACCGTATTCAACTAATGCTCGTGCCTCTTCGGGTGTGTTAATTCTACCTTCTGCAATGACTGGGCGATCAGTCAATTCGGTCAGCTTTTTAACTAAGGCGATATCAGGACCTTTTATGTCTGATTTTGTATAGTCTGTGTACCCGGATAGTGTCGTCGATATGGCATCTGCACCGAGTTCAAATGCGTTTAACCCTTCTTCGGCTGTTGAAATGTCGGCTAAGATCAATCTTCCCCTATCCTTAATGTATTGAAAGAGATCTGAGAGCTTTTCGTCATTTGGACGTTTTTGTGCAGTGGAGTCTATTGCGATGACATCTGCACCCGCGTCGATTAATGCTGCGACTTCTTTTTTGGTCGGTGTAATATAAACTGGACTGTCGGGATAATTTTGTTTGATCAAGCCGATGATCGGTAAATCCGTCACCTGCTTGATGGCGATGATGTCTGCAACACCATTCGCCCTGATTGCTTTGGCACCACCTATTTCAGCTGCGATAGCCATTTTTGCCATAACGTCTGATCCGTATAATGGCTCTCCTTCAAGTGCTTGACAGGACACAATCAGCTTGCCTTTTATTTGCTGTAAAAATGTTGTATTTTTCATATGATCACCACTGACTGATTATTGTCTTTATCTCGTTCAAACGGGTGTGGCTGTCAACATGATGCCCGATGTCTGACTCCTTCACACAGTTGCTTCCAAATGACATGGTACGTATCAAAATAGGTTTCCTTCTACCTTAGCCCTTTTTAAATGGCGTTATGTGACTTCTTCTGGATAACATGCTGCTCAGTCACTGAATCCTCATATCTTGATGCAATCTTCTGTTTAACGATATATGTCATGCATGTGATCCATAGCATCACCGTGCCACCGGTTAAAAAGAAGACGGATGCCGGAAAACGATATGAGACGAGTAAAATTCCGGCGATACCTAAAACGTTAATGACTGTCCAATGTATGTAGGACAGACTCGAGAAAAAGGCTGTTTTAATCGTCTTGGTCCACGATAAATCGAATTGCACGGCTGTTGGAAAGACGTATATGGACGTTATAATCCAGCCAGCCAATAAAATCAGCAACAAGATTTGGACGCCTTGTCCGAGCAAAGCTGCTTCAAGACTTTTGAAAAATTGTATGTCGACATAGATGATTAAAAACCCGATGCTGATGATTGTACCGAGTACCTGTGAGCGCCAATATCCGGTTTTAAATGCTTTAACGAACGTTTTCCAAATCGGAATGTCAGCATCTCCTTCTACCCAGCGATTGGTTACGACGAAGGCTGCATATGTCGCTGGGAACACACTGAAGACCAATAATCCAACGACTGAAAACAATAACCATGTGACGTTTAATTTGACGATTCGCATAAACCAATCTGACCCTTTAAATACGACAGACATAACTGAACTCATCAGCATCTACCACCTTTTTAACCTTTTACAGAGCTGGAATATGCAGCTTCAATAAAGTAACGTTGCAAAAAGACAAACACTAATATAATTGGAAGTAACGCGATAATCGCACCGGCAGCGATCAGCCTTGTGTTCGCAGTAAACGTTCCTTGTAATTGATACAAGCCGAGTGTAATTGGATACTTATTCGGATCATCCAGTATGAGCAATGGCCATAAGAAGTTGTTCCAAGCGCCTATAAAGCTCAAAATGGCGAGCACACCGAGCATTGGCTTGACCATTGGGAACATGAGCTTCCAAAATATTTGCCAAACATTGGCACCGTCAATAACGGCCGACTCTTCTACCTCACGGGGAATCTCCATGAAGCCTTGTCGCATAAGGAAAATCCCTAACGGTGTGACAGCTGCTGTGATAATAACACCAGCGTATGAGCCCATGAGACCGACTTTATTAATGACGAGGTATACTGGAATCATTGTGATCTCGTTCGGAATCATCATTGTGGCAATGATCAGCATAAAAATTAAATTCCGCCCTTTAAATTTCATACGTGCCAGCGGATACGCAGCAAATGAACAAAGAACTAAAGGCAGCACAATTCCGAATGATGTTAAGAAAACACTATTCAGTAAATACCTTGGAATCGGTAATGTTGTCCAAACGGTCTTGAAGTTGTCTAATGTAATATTAGAAGGTATGAATTGAGGTGGTATCGAGAAAATGACATCCTGTTCACCCTTCAAAGAAGACGACAATGTCCATAAAAACGGTACGATCGTAATACACGTAATTAATAATAGAAAGAAATAAGACACGGATTTTCGGACGAATTTACGATAATTGAACGTTTTTTTCGTTTGTCCCGTGCGCGTAATGGTTGATGCTTGCGTCATATAATGCCCCTCCATTCTTTAATTGGGGTTTTTATCCAATAGTTTTTGATTAATCAGTGTAATAATCAAAATGATGATAAACAAAATAAATGAGATCGCACTGGCATACCCCATGTCTAAACGTTGGAATGCTTCTTCAAACACTAATAGGACGGCTGTGGTCGACGCATCAAGCGGTCCACCCTTTGTCATCGTCAGCATGAGCGTAAATTCTTTAAAGGCTGACATCGTCGATATAACAGCGACAAAGAAAATCATTGGTTTAATCATTGGGATCGTAATATGAAGATGCTTTTTCCAAAATCCGGCGCCGTCTAATTCAGCTGATTCATATAAAGCATCTGGCACACCTTGTAAAGATGCCAAATAAAATAACATATAGTAACCAAAGCCTTGCCAGACTGTGACAAAAGCAAGGGCTGGAAGAACCGTTGTTGAATTGATCAGCCAGCCTACACCTTCAAAGCCAATTAAACTGAGAAAATAGTTGATAATCCCTTCCTGAGCAAACATCCATTTCCATAAGAGTGCCGTCACAACGACTGACACGAGAACCGGAAAGTAAAAGATTAACCGAAATATCTTAATCCCTCTCAGCTTTTGGTTGACGAGTACAGCTACAAAAATTGGTACAACGACAAGCGCTGGGGTAACCATTAACCAATACTTAACCGTATTGAACATCGCATTGATAAATTTTTCATCTTGAAATGCTCTCATGTAGTTGTCTAATCCTAACCACTCGATCGGCTGAAAGACATTATAATTGGTAAAGCTTAAAATAAACGCTGCGATGGCCGGAATAAACGTAAACACGAACAACAACAAAAGTGGTATAGATAGAAAACCCCAAGCATGCCTCGTTTTATACATATCCTAACCTCCTTTTGAACAAAACCCAGGGCCCCCTTTAAAGGGACCCTGGGGGATCCATGACCACATTTAGTGCGTATTCGTTATTGAATCGCTTTAAATTCGGTCAGATGCTAAGCCATTATTGTAGTAAGCCATTAACGGTTGCTTCAGCTTCAGCTAGAGCATCTTCTACTGGAAGATCTTCTAGGATGACTTTTACGAATGCATCTTCAATGGCTTGGTTAATTTCTGTTACATTGCTAACATCCAAGGACATGTTCATGGCGTCATGCAATGCTTGAGCAGCATAGTATCTACCACGTTCTGTTGCATCCTCTGAATCTTCACCTTGTGAGAAGAACTCGTCATTAGCAGCGTCGATTACTGGTGGTAAAACAGATGCTTCTTTGGCAAATTCAAGCTGGTTCTCAGCATTTGTAACGAACTTAGCGAAGGCAACCGCTGCATCTTTAGATTTACTTTTAGCTGAAACGGCAATGTTCATTGGGTTAGCAGCTTGGACACCAGCTTTACCTTCGAGCGGTGCACCACCTAAAGATTTTTCATAAACCTCAGGTGACAAATCTTTAATATATCGGAACAATTGTGGACCTGTTGCCCACCAAGCGACTTTTTCTTGAGCGTATAGCTCAGTCATCTCTGTTTGCTTCAATAATACGTCGATTGGGAATAACCCATCTTCATAATATGATTTATAATCTGTCCAAAGCTCAACAGTTTCAGGTATGTTGAAGGCTGCGGCTGTGCTATCTTCATTTAAAATACTGATGCCATTTTTAGGCATAAGAATGTGCATTTCTGGCTGAATAACTTCTCCATATGCACCTGTTTTTTCATAAATGACTTTTGACATTTCCCATGCTTCTTCATATGTTTTTGGCGGTGCATCAAAGCCAGCCTCGGCCAAAATATCAGGGTTATAGATTAAGCCGTTCGTTGTTGTGTACCATGGAAGGGCATAAACAGAACCGTCGATTTCACCTGTTTCCCAGATCCCTTCAAAGAACGTGTCCTTGACGTCAGCAGCTGCTTCGTCCATATTGACGAGCGCACCCATGGAAGCGATTTTTTTAACGAAGTCTTTGTTTAAGTTCATGACATCAGGCAAATTCCCACTGGACGCAGATGTTAAAATGATCTGCTCAACTTGATCGTAAGGGACGTCATTGATGGTAACGGTTACATCAGGGTGCTCAGCTTCGAATGCTTCCTTTAGACCATCAAGATAGTCGTCAAAAGCTGGGCGTAATGAAATCGTCATAAATTCGACTTCCCCACTTAATGCTTCAGACCCATTGTCTCCATCTGCATTATCTGCTGCTCCGTTATCGTTGCTTGCGTTATCTTGATTAGCATTAGCATCTTCATCTGAGCAAGCTGTAAAAAATACGAGCATAGCACCGAGCAAGAGCGTTAACAACAGTTTGTAGTTTAATTTAAATGTCTTCACACTAAATCTCCTCCATTTTTAAAATGTGCTTAAAGCTTGTTTAACCCCCAATGAAAACGTATACGGAATATGCCTCCTTTTTTAAAAACATTAATGAAGAATAACTTCACCTAAAGTATAATCTATGGAGACATACTTTGTCAATCATGATTCTATAATAGATATGTCTAAAATGACACAAATTGTAAGCGTTATCGAAAGTGGTCTTTTCTTTGCGGCAAACGGCTTAAAACGCACCGACCTCTGGCCAATGAAGTGTTATGCCTAAATCAGTTAAAAGCTGCTGTAAGTCTTTGACCATGTCCGCGTTTTGATAGATGTCTTGAAGACTTTGGTCATGACGTAAGGCAAATACAGCGAGCGCACCTGCTGCTTCACCGATATTCCATTCGGCAGGATGAACACGATAACAGCCATTCGTAAGCTGGGTTGTGCCGATATTTTTGCAGGCTGGTATGACGTTTTTTGCCTTAACCGGAATCAAGCTGCCGAGTGGGATTTCAAACGGATAGCTTCGAGCATAAAACATCCGGTTCGTTTCGGTCGTCGGATGGAGATCAATTCTGTAGGCACCGATGCCGACAGAATCGTTATACCGCTTAATGCCAGCATCCCCGCGTACATCCGCGTTGATCGGATGCTCTGTTACGGTGTGCATCGCTCGGATTCTCCTCGACTCGCGAATATACGGATGCATCGCTAAGCCATCTTTTGTCCCGACGATATCAGGGCGGAGCTTGAGTTCTGGATAGCCTTTTTGTCGCTTGTCTCTCGGTGCTTCCGTCTGCAGCCAATATAAGAGCGACAAGCTGAGCTGACGGGCATCATGTAAATGCTGCTCTTTATGCACATCATCAATAATCGATCCGAGCCAATAATCGTTTTGCGGCCAATTAACTAATGAGATATCACCTTTGAAAAATCCTGGCTCAAATTGGTTGGCATCAATTATGCGACGGTATTCCCAAAGCCCTAAAGCGTTCCCTTTGGTAAACAATGGTATCTGCTTAGATGAACCTGTATGGGGATCAGGCATAAAATCACTGAGCTGATCGTGATTGAGAAATGCGGCTCGATAGCTTTTCCAGTCATCATATTGCTCTGGTTTTGCGATCGTATGGTTTTCACCTTGGGCGTATTCTAGGGCAAAAACGTGCGTGATCGATTGTATATCACGCGAATTGCCACCTTGTAGGGCGTTCGGTTCTTCTGTTTCCTCTTTAGGTTCAGCACCTGTCGTGTAGGCGACACCAGCAAGTGGTAGCACGTCACCGAGCTCAGTTGCATCAAGGAAATAATCTGCCTCGATTAAAACGTCACGCCCTGTGTGCGTATGTGTGACGATGACGTGCTGAACGGTGTCATGAGCCGCTTCAGCCTGTGTCACCTTATGCTCGAGCAATAGCTCAATCATCCCATTTGCTAAATAAGGCTGCAGCATATCATAAAGAATGTTCAATGCAACGCGTGGTTCATGTGCGATACGACTAACCCAGGCATTCCCCGGATTGAGCTTAGCGTTACGGAATGCCTCTTCCTTTAACGGATAATGACGTTTATAATAATTACGGACTTCATTGCGAAACGCGCGATACGTTTGTGTACAGCCGAAGTCCTCAATCCATTGATGCTCATCTGGCGGCACAGCTTGACTCGTCAACTGACCACCGATCCAAGCTGTTTCTTCGGTTAAAACAACCCGTTTACCGAGCTTCGCAGCTGTATATGCTGCTAAACAGCCGCCAACACTTCCGCCTATGATCGCGATGTCTTTTTTCATGTGATCACCTCATTTTTCTGTTGCGTCTAGCTCAATGCCAATTTCAAACGTCCGGTCCCAAGGCAAATAAATATGGCTGATCCGAAAGCCTGATTTGTCCAAGATTGTGTCTGCCTTTGCTTTAAAGTGCTCGGTGACATTTTCTAGCAATCGTTCGGCTGTCATAGTTGATTCATCGACGTCTTCACGAACACGTTTTCTAACGATCGATTGGTACACATAATCATCTAAAAGACGGAGTAACAACTGCTTATGCTTTAAATCGTCCGTTTGTAGGTGTTGCTTTTTCGCAAGATGCACAAGTGCGCTTTGAGCAACAACCGTTCCGATCGTATTTCCAGCTGTGTTCCAAGCCGCAAAGCCTGCGAGATCTGTTAAGGAAAATAGCATATTTAATTGGGGGATCATCGCAGGATCAGCCCCATTGGCATAAGCAACATCGATAACGGCTAACGGCTTTCCTTTGTCATAGTAGTAGCGCAACTTCCGCAGCCATTCACCGATATTGCGATTATTCGTATCAACGTCATTCAGCTTGATTTGTAATGCGAGATCACCCTGCTGACCACCTGGCACATTGACGCCGAGAATGATATCTGCTTCAGTAGGCGTTTCTGTCGTATGACCGCCAAAAGCAAACACTTGGCCCTTGACCGATTCTTGGATGGACCGATCCTCATACATCGCGATAGAAAGAGAACCTTGTAAGCCACTATATATCGGATAAAAGGTCGGAAATGCTTCTTGTTCTAATGTATAAATCATTCGGGCCGTCAACACACTCGATACTTCATCTGCCCCTGGGTAAATATAAATACGATCATAAAGCTTGTTGTGAGCAACTTCTGCTTTTAACTGCCCCTGTTCCATAATGTTCAGCCCGAATTCACTCGTATCGTCCTGAGGGAAAATGAGCAAGTCAATGACACCATTCGTAACCTGTTCAATCAAAGATAGATTCATATTAAAATGGCGTTTTCGGGTGCCAAGATAGTCTGATAGGATCGTGGCTGGAATTTTTTCCATCATGTCGTTAACAATCTCGGCATCTTCTTTTTGTCCATACGTTTTCAAACGGTGGTAATGAAAGGAATACGTATAAATTTCTTTGCCGTATTCGTTCCAGTAGTCCTTTTCTTCCTCATTAACATAGCTATTCGATAGCCGCATCGTAGAGCTAAAGGCCATGATTTTTAGATCAGGATAGTGCTTTTTAATGTCTCGTAACCGGTTCAACCGAGCGGCAATTGTTTCAGCATCGTCTCTGTTCACTCTTGAAGGTACAAGACCACCATATAAAATCATGTCCATTGATACGATCAAGCCATCGATTTGTGACGCAATCGATTCCAACCAGTTAAACAAGCTTGAATAATCAGCTGGTGTCTTTAAAAATCCAAGCTTTTCTTTAGGAGGTGTGAGCACGTTCCAGCCAGCAATCTCCGCTAAATCTTTGGGCAAATCATACGTGACCGGCCTCGCATCGACCGGGATTAAAGCCAACGTTTTGGTCATCATTATCCCTCATTTTCATCAAGTTTAGGACCCAGTAATCAATTATTTTAAGGCAGCTTTTAAAACATCCCACCAGCCATATTGTTCCAAATAAATGGTGTCAAACAGCATGACGCCGCGGGATTTCTGCTTACACATGGCGATGGCTCTTTGGAACTGCTCGGGCTGATCCGTGTAATCCTTTAAAAAGAGCCCACCGATATAAGGGGTGGCGTTTTGAATGACGTCCAAGCTCAAGTCAATCGCGCCTTCAACACTGTACCAATCGGCAGGACGGTTATGCGCTCTTGCCTCGGAAATGGTCACTTCAGGGTAATAACAGCCTGTCATCATGACATCAAGCTGCTCCGCAAGCCCGGACACACCATACGTTTCCGACGCCCACTCGTAGTCTGCTTTGTACGTCTCACTTGCCCAGTTCACACCTTCGTGAAAATATAACGGGTACCATGACCCAGTGTAATTGGCAAACGTAAGCCCGCTAGCCTTCACAACATCACGCGCTTTTTGGACAAATTGTTTAATATTAAGGGCGCGCCATTCAATCCATTTTGCAAAATAAGGGCCAAATTGAACAGATTTATCAGCACCTAAGGTCATAATATCCTGTGGCCATGTGGTAATTTTTTCACCAATGTAGCGTTCAAACGTTTGTCTGCTCAATGCGCTGAAATCGCCATAAATATTCGGATACCGACAACGGTCAAGTACAACGCCATCAATGTCATAAGTGGCGACTTCTCGGATAATATTCAACTCCTGATTCATAACGTCTGGATTGATCGGATTAACAAATATCGTATCAGCATCGCTATATTCTGCTGCATTGGATTCGGACGCAACCGCGTCACTATAAAATTGCACATGCCAATCAGGGTGGTCGTATGCGTTTCCGTCTTTTGATAATGTTGTTCCCTCTGAGAAGACGTTAACATTTGCCCATACGATGAGGCCATTTTGTTTGGCGAGGGTCGTCATTTCTTTTAAAAAGTCTCTTTTCTCCCAGCTTGTGAACCAACCGTTGGACCAGTCAGCAACATGGCCAGAATATGCACTCGGATATGTCGTCATACCAAAGGGTATTTTTGCATCAATGACAACGTGTGTGATGCCAGCGTCTACCGCTCGCGATATTAACCGCTCTTGTTCATGTGGATCTGCCAAACGTTGACCATTCGCTTCAAAATCAACCCACAGAACGTGAGCGTTTTCATTAAATGTGAATGCCATTGTAAAGCCTCCTAACTTTTAAGTGAGATGTTCGATCGTGTGTTGTTGTTTTCTAGCTCTTGTGGTGTGCCTTGCATTCATTCAACATCATGCCATACTTGCATCGCTGCACCGATCAGGCCCGAATCACGACCTAATTCAGATGTGAAAATCTTTACTGGTTTAACGAGAGATGCCATGCCAATGTCTTTGATTTGCTTTGAAATCGTCGCTGCTAAATTCGGCCAGTGTGCGACAAGTCCACCACCTAGTACGATCGCTTGCGGGTTAAATGTATGAATTAAGCTGACGATGCCATAGATTAACGCTTGAACAGCCGTATCAATGACGGCAACCGCAGGCTCGTATCCTTCCTCCCGCCACTGAAACACTTCCTTACTCGTTAGTGCGTCGAGATGTTGTTTGTAATCGGCAATATGCGCTGGAAGATCGTCCGTCGGCATATTGGCAAGCTGATCGCGCATTCTTTGAGCAATGCCTGTTCCGGATGCATATGTTTCGAGACAACCGTTCGAGCCACAATTGCAGGCTGGGCCATTCATATTCACGGTCATATGACCAAGTTCACCCGCTCCACCAAATGTTCCATGAATGAGGCTTCCATCAGATACGACACCACCACCGACGCCAGTTCCGAGGGTGAGGCATACGATATGATTCAAGTCCTTCCCTTTTCCGAGACGATGTTCTGCCAGTGCGAATGTGTTTGCATCATTATCGACCCATACAGGCAAGTTGGTCGCCTTTTGCAGGACATCGCGAATAGGCACCTGATTCCAATCTTTAATATTTTTCGTACCAGATATGATGACGCCTTTATTTGGATCAATCTGGCCTGCAGAGCCAATGCCAATTCCGTTGATTTTGAAGCCTTCTTTTTCGCTCATCTTCATATAAGACAGCACGATCGCTTTTATCGTGTTTAATATGGAAGCACGTGATTCAGACGGTGTCGGCGTTGTTTGCTTGTAAAGTATGTCGCCATGTCTGTCAACAAGTCCAACAGCAATCTTCGTGCCACCTATGTCAATTCCAATACTGTACGTGTTCACATTCATCCTCCTCCCTTCTTGTAGGAAAAAGCTGGTGTAGTGCGGGGGCTGCTGCTTTGCTTAATAACTCGCGTCCTCCGCCACAGTAATACCGGTGCTTTGTTAAAAAGCAATGCACTATTGCGGAAAAATGCTCTCGCATTGCGGAATTCCGAGGCGACATTGCGGAATAACAGCCCTTCATTGCGGAATTCCGAGGCACTATTGCGGAATAACGGCCCTACTTCGCGGAATTCCGAGGCACTATTGCGGAATAACGGCCCTACTTTGCTGAATTCCAAGGCAGTATTGCGGAATAACGGCCCTACTTCGCGGAATTCCGAGGCACTATTGCGGAATAACGGCCCTACTTTGCTGAATTCCAAGGCAGTATTGCGGAATAACGGCCCTACTTCGCGGAATTCCGAGGCACTATTGCGGAATAACGGCCCTACTTTGCGGAATTCCGAGGCGCTATTGCGAAATAACAGCCCTGCTTCGCGGAATTCCGAGGCGCTATTGCGGAATAACGGCCCTACTTTGCTGAATTCCAAGGCGGTATTGCGGAATAACGGCCCTACTTCGCGGAATTCCGAGGCTACATTGCGGAATAACAGCCCTTCATTGCGGAATTCCGAGGCACTATTGCGGAATAACAACACTTCATTGCGGAATTCCGAGGCACTATTGCGGAATAACGGCCCTACTTTGCGGAATTCCAAGGCGCTATTGCGAAATAACAGCCCTGCTTCGCGGAATTCCGAGGCTACATTGCGGAATAACAGCCCTTCATTGCGGAATTCCAAGGCACTATTGCGGAATAACAACACTACATTGCGGAATTCCACCGCACCGCTTCACACCTCGCCTAAACGACAAAGTGCTCTAGTGCTGTCATTAGATCTTTTTTCCAAAATGTCCATAGGTGACTTTCTTGTTGTTCGACATATGTCACGTTAACCTGCTTAGCAGAAAACGCATCATGCAGCTGGCGGTTACGTGATAAGATGTACAACTGGTCATGTGTGATTGGCGACACGAAGTCATCTTCATAAATGCCGACGGTTTGGTAGACGTTCCAGTTGATGGACTTGCACTTGGCTAACTGATCGACTTCACGTTCAGTGACGGCTGCTGACTGTAACAATAAATGTGTCCAGCGTTTAGGATTCGTCATGGCAATATTTAAAGAGATATTGCCAGCGAGTGAGTCGCCCAATAAGCCTCTTTTTCCAATCTCAGCACGCCCTGAATCTAGCAATTCGTGCTCAACTGTCGGAACAAAGGTATCGTTCATAAATTGGATATACCGTTTGAAATCCTGTCCGTCGCGATGATAAGCATGCCACCTCTCCATCGAATCGCCTGGATGAATGAGAACGAACACGAGCTGTGTAGCGACCTTAGGATAACGTTTCATTAATTGAGCGTACGTTGTTTCTATATCACCTAACGCCAAATAATCCTCACCGTCTTGAACGTATAAAACATCCATTGTACCCTTATGCGTATGACGATCAGACTTCAGTATTTTATACGTGTAATGGCGGTCTAGTTCGGAACTATATATGGTGTGATTGGTCATCGTCATATTGTAGGCTCCCCTATTATCAGATCTCATCGCAGCACTTCAATAAGGCGGCTGGCCGAACAACCAGCCCCCCTCCTTCTATAAATAAACCGGTGCTTTCTTTTCAGCAGATTCATAGGCTGCAAGAGCAATCTCCATTGCTTTCAAACCATCATAGCCGGTAATTGACGGTGTTTTACCTCGTGCTGCTCCATGAACAAAGTCTTGAATTAAACCGAAATCCATGTCAAATCCAAAGTGAACGTGATTGATCGCCTTATCCTTCCCATATTGAACAAGATGCTCACCGAAGGCATCAGCTCGGACCGTTTGTTTGGTTCCGATGACTTCAATCATCGCATCGCCCCAAGCTGGATATTCGGAAAAACGAGACCAGCTCGGATCATGAGAGGCAATGACACCGTTCGCAAATTCCAATGTCAAGATACCAGCATCATCAATGTCGATGTTATGAAAATACGAATCGACAAGTGCGTAAACTTCCTTCACTTCTTCTTTTAAATACCAACGCATAATGTCGACCATATGAACGGTATGATCAAGCACAGCACCGCCACCAGATTGTTCCTGATCAATGAACCAACCACCTGGGTTTTGACCACGATTTGTCGAGCGGAAAGCGATAATATCTCCGAGCTCCCCAGCGTCGATCATCTTTTTCACATGCTGCATGCCTGAACTAAAGCGCACCGGAAAGGCAATTTGTAATTGAACGCCTTCTTTTTCACACGTCTGAATCATCTCTTCGGCATCCGCAACCGTTGTTGCGATCGGCTTTTCACATAAAATATGCTTTTTCGCCTTGGCCGCTGCAATGACCATCTCTTTATGACGATTGTTCTCGCTACAAATAATAACCGCATCGATGTCTGTTGCGAGGAATTCCGCTTGATCAGAAAAGTAGGTCGTGTTAAAGTCCTTAGCCATTTGTTGTCCACGCGTTGCATCGTCATCATAGATACCAGCAATTTCAGCATCTGGTAGGGCCATTAAAGCTTGAGCATAGCTGTATGCGTGCATATGGGCAAAACTCATCATGCCAATTTTCATGAACGGTCACCTCCAGTTATGTCTGTATGAAGCGCTGTTAACGTCTTCAGCATGGCTGCGTCTACCTCATGCGCACAATCAAGTAATTGATCAACTGAATAAGCGAGTGGGCGTATCGAACTGACAGCTGGATAAACAGGATTTGTCGCGCTACTATCGAATTCAACGATCGTATGCATGCCACTCCATTCTAGTGCAAGGTGCTTGTCAGCCTTTTGAGAAAATGTATAATCCAAATGCGCCATCGTGCCACCACCGAAATTAACGGTCGCAATAACGTGATAAGGATCCAAGTCTCTATCAGTGCGCTTGATCCAAACGGATTCCGGTGTACCAAGAACTTGAGAAAGGACGTATAAATCTGTTGTGATCCAACTATGATGGATGCCATCCGGAATGACCCTCCTTAAACGACAAACGCCCTTTCGATCATTGTCCGTCATCATAACGTCTTTGATCTTTTGAAAAAACGGATACACCTCTAAGTCAAAATATACACGCTGTCCAATTGTGAGTTTTTCAAGGTCAAGCTGTGCGGCTGGAAGGAGAAGACGTTCATCCTCCAAATCCGCTTTTGCAATCGGGATCATATAAGTGGCGTCGCGTTCAGCTGCTTCATCGATTTGATCAATGAATTCTGTATGCACTGTTGTGCGTTGCCAATCCAAATGTGCTGGATCAGCAGCGATGATATGAGCCATATTGATACACCCTCCTATTGAATTAACTGTCTTAAACGGCGCACGGCCTCTTCATTGGCACGCTTGGCGTCTTCTAATCCTTCATATTCTATCGAGAGCCATCCATCGTAATCGATCGTTTTTAATCCTTCGACAATATAAGCTAAGTGAACCTCACCATCTCCAGGTATAACACCAATTAATTCGTCCCCTTGTAAAGAGCGAAATCCGGTTACGGTTTCGTCGGTTCGTTTTTTTCGGAAGTCTTTAAAATGTACGTGGGCAATGTCGTGCTTTAACCGGTCAAATGCCGCTTCCGGCTTTTCATGAACGAGCAAAAAGTTACCTGTGTCAAACGTTGACTTCACATAAGGGCTGTCGACTTGCTTGATAATCTCTTGAACCTGTGCGCTTTTTCCAGCTAACAAGCCATGATTTTCGATTGCTAAGAATACGCTTTCTTTTTCGGCCAGCTCAGCACTTGCCTTTAGACCTTCAACGATCCAGGCTTGGCCATCCTCATACGTCAAATCACCGGACAAATCTCCACAAAACACTCGGACAACGTTAGTACCGAGCGCCTTTGCTGTGAGAATGCCATCTTTTACGACATCTACTTCTTGCGCGCGTTCTGCTTTCGTTTCTTTAATGAAGTTATTCGTCACGTCATATGCAGACACACATAAGCCATGTTCGTCGAGCGCTGCCTTCACAGGACCAATCTCTTGAGCTTTGTCTGTCCAAAACATGTCAAGCAGCTCAACACCATCAAGGGAAATGCTGTTGGCGTAATTGATAAAATCAATAATCGACCAGTTTTCTTTTTGAATCGTAGACAACACACTATACATGCTGACGCTTACTTTCAAAATAATCCCTCCTTGGCAAACACTTATTTAATACGTCTATCACTCTTTAATTGTCATTCATTCAGAAGTGGTATCCTATCCGTTCATACAGGATAAAATCCCCTCCTTTTACCAATTAGGTGTAATCGGTCCTATTATAGCACAAAAGTAGGTTTTTTCCTCCTTGTAGCATATAATAAATGAATTTTTTATCCAAAAGTGATGAAAATTCGTTTGTTTGTCACATCATTCAATTCGAGTTTTCTTTCCCTTAATACATAAAGAACCGTTTTTTTCCTCAATAAATAAAGAACCCAGGCGTCTCCGTGACAATGTCGAGGAGCAGCGCCTGAGTAAAGTGAAAAGGTAGCGTCTGTGGTACTTCTATCATTTTGCTGAATATGCTAGATTGTGTGCGTCTGTTGCTTAAGCTTTCGTCGTCTTGAAACAACCGCCATAGCTGCTCCAGTACCTACAAATAGGAGACCGACGAGTAAAAATTGATAGATTGCTGTTGCCGTACTTGGCAAGGCTTCACCACCGCCAGCTTGATCAGCTGGTGTATTTTCTGAGCCATTTCCAGCTACTTCATCTTTGTCTTTGTTTTTGTCTTTATCCTTGTCTTTATCCTTGTCTTTATCTTTATCTTCGCCTTTATCTTCGTCTTTGTCTTGATCAGTCGGTGGCGTCACTTTTACTAAACCGTCCATGCTTGCTTGTAGTTCAGCTTTAACATGATCAAGCTGTTCAGTTGTTTTAATAAGCGGCAACGCCTCTTCTGCTTTGGCAATCGCTGCTTGCAATGCGTTGAACGATTCGGTTGTATACGTGCCAGCCTCATTTGACAAGGCTTTTGCATGAGCGATTAATGTTTCCACTGGCTCTAAATCAACTGTTGGCACCGCTTCTAAACCATCAATTGCTGATTGTAGTGCTTGTAAAGCTGCATCAACCTCTGCTTGTGACGCAAATACAGCTTCTTCGGCGGTTGTAATGGCTTCTTGCAAAGCTGCAAATGAAGCAGCTGTATACGTGCCAGCTTCATTTGAATAGTCCTTAGCTTGAGTTAATAACGCCGTAAGGTCATCTAAATAGATCGTCTCTAAACCAGCAATCGCTGTGTGCACATCCTGCCAAGCCTGGTCAACAGCTGACTGGGATTTAAAGGTTGATAACCCTGCTTCCGCTGCTGCAATTTCATCCTGCAAGTTAGCGAATGAAGCAGCCGTATACGTATAATCGTTATTCGTGAACGTCTTTGCATAATCAATTAAACTATTTAATTGTGTCACATTTAATAGTGGTGTTTGAGCACTCTCTGTGCGAATGGTATTAAATATTGACGGATCACTATGCGTTGGTGCCGCTGGGTTTTTATAAGCGTTCGCTGCCAAGGCGTCAAAGTTCGTTGGGTCTCCTACTAAATGACCAATGACCCAGTATTCAAATGCAACCGTTCCGTGTGCCCCAGCATCACGGGCAATGTCAATAACATGATTCCATTCATTCGCGGTGAGCTTGTCATGATTATCCGATGCACCGCCAATACCTGCATAAACGAGCGCTCGATCACCGATGCGTTCTAATATCCCTTTCGTCACATGACCAACCCATAGAGCACGGTCCTCTGGATAAAGGAACTCTGCTTCGCCAGCTCCAACATGATATGCCATTGGGATCATAACATCTAGTGGATAAGACAGTTTGCGATAGTCAACACCAGAATACATCGTTTCCCAGTCATCATAGCCTGGTCGTACGTATAATGCTGCACTAATCGTTAAATCGTCATTAATAGAACGGGCTTTATCCGAGAGCTTTGTGACCATATCGGCTATATTGTCACTTCTAAAATCCCACCACTCTCTAAACATATCCACATCATTCGTCGTAATATCATATGGATCGACACCGAACTGTGCTTTAAAGCGGTCACGGTTAATATCTGAGTAGCCATACACATCTGTCGACCAAGCAGTTGGATTACCTTCTAAAATATGATCAAAGATGACGTCAACCATCCCATCTGTTGGTGGGTAACGCACATGATCAAGATTCAAGCCATCAAAATCATACTTTGTCATAAATTCCTCGATGACCGATTCTAAGTATTGAACGGCTTCAGGATGACCTGGTTCAATCCAAGCCGCACTTGACGTTACTTGTTGATCACTGTCACCGATTGTAACAGTATCGCCCACTTTTAACGTTTCATATAATTTCGACCCAGTTGCGCCATGGCCAGACAACACATAACCGTTTTCTGGAATTGTCGCATCACCAACAAAGGTCTCAACACCCGTTACAACGTCATTTTCAACGATCATTTCAACACCATACGGGTTCGTTCCTGTTGTGGCACCCATTTCTGGCGTATACATAATTAATGCTTCAGCACCGCGTCCACTGTTAATGCCGGATATGTCCATCTGAGTGCCGTCATCAAAGATGAGCACCTTCGCATCAATTGTTTTCTTTGCCATTGCCCAGTCTGGGTTTTGTTGTAAAATATAAGGATTATTGAGGGTATGGAAATAAGCATGAACTTCAATTCCTTTTTCATGGGCATAATCCAATACGACCTGAACAGGATCCCATGATTTATACCGGTCCATAACTGGCAGAATGTCACTATGATATTCTGCATAGCCACCAGTTGTGTTCACCTCAAGATATATTGTATTAAAGCCTGCATCGGCAATCGTATCTACAGCTTCTATTGCATCGGCCTCGTTTTCCATGACATAATGCGGTGTCAGCCAGATGCCTCGGCCTTCTAATTGATCGATATTATCATTCGGTATGGCTGCGCTTACGTTCATTGATGAAAAAATCGGTAGCAGCATTAAGATGGTCAATAAAAAAATGATCGGTGCTTTTTTGGAAACAACCACATTGCATTCTCCTCTGCCAGTCTTTTGGTAGTCATATTTCTGATTTGTTCCTCCGAAAATAAAACGCTTTCATAAATGCAAAAAAATAAATGACTAAAACCTCTGCGCACACCATTTAAATCTCTATTAACCGATGAATATAATCACCACCTTTAAACTATAAAAAGGATTTTTTCTCTGCTCGCATTTAAAATTAAGCCACCTAGAACAATTTGTCAAGCCTTAAAATGGAATATTAAACCAATGTCACATTTACAGATCATACATGTAACAACGGTTACCTTTTCCTTCATTGACTTGAATAAGGCTTCCACTTGACAAAAATATTTTTTCCAAATAAGTTAATGTTAGGTGGAGATATTCTGCATTACTGGTTTTATAATGGTTTTGTTCTTTTGTTGAATCGATTCATTTAAATAAAAAAGGAGCTGTTTTTATGTTAAAAGTTGGCGTAATCGGAGTTGGCTCAATATCGGACATGCACATTCGGCCTTATGTGGATCGAGATGATGTTGAATTGGTTGCTTTTTGTGATTTGAACGAACAACGGTTAGCAGAAAAAGGGGCGTTATACGGCGTCAAACAGTTGCATACCGATTACAAGGAATTGTTAGCGGATACAACGATTGATGCCGTCAGCATTTGTACTTGGAACAATTCCCATGCCGAGATTGCTGTCGCGGCGATCGAAGCAGGTAAGCATGTCCTTGTGGAAAAACCGTTAGCGATGACGGTTGAAGAAGCACAGTCCGTGGAAAAGGCTGCTCAAAAAAGCGATAAAGTGGTGCAAATTGGCTTCGTTAGACGTCACCGAACGAACGCTAAAATTGTGAAGACAATGGTTGACCAAGGCGATTTTGGTGACATTTATTACGCGAAAGCATCATGCCTAAGAAGACTCGGGAATCCTGGCGGCTGGTTTAGCGATCATTCCAAATCAGGCGGTGGCCCACTGATCGATCTCGGTGTTCATATGATTGACCTATGCTGGTATTTAATGGGCAAGCCAAAGCCCGTTTCCGTTAGCGGCAATACGTACGCCAAATTAGGTAACCGCAGTCATGTGGAGCATCTATCATTCTATAAAGCTGCTGATTATGACCCGACTTTAAATGATGTAGAAGATTTGGCGAATGCTTTGATACGTTTTGAAAATGGCGCATCTTTATTTGTCGATGTCAGCTTTACGCTCCATGCTAAACAAGACGAGCTGAGTGCCCGGTTATACGGTGAAAAAGGCGGCGCAGAGCTTGAACCTGAGCTGATGCTCGTATCGGAAAAGAACAATACGATCTTGAATACAACACCACAAATTGACGAGCAAAGCTTCGATGATGCGTTCAAATGTGAAATCGATCACTTTTTAGATTGCGTCCAAAATGGCACAGCAACCATTGCACCTGTAGAAGACGGTGTTGAAATGATGAAGATGCTGAACGCAGTCTATGAATCTGCTGGAACAGGCAAGGAAATTATATTATAAGGATCATGATACGGCCCATGAAGATCTGTTTCTTTATGGGCCTATTTTACAGGAGGCAAAATGATGTCTAAACCAATTGTATTCATGAAGTCCGACCGGCTTGTTAATGCCGAGCATGTAACACGCGACGAGACACGAGTATCTATTTTACCTGCTACCGAGGACGCATTGAAAAAAGTGAACAACAACAATGACGCCTATATGCCATGGACATTGCTACCAACAAACAGATACGAGGGGTTAAATGTCTATTTTGATCTTGAAGCTTATGCATTTTTCCAACGCACAAAGGAATTAATTCAAGAAGAAGCCGATCCAAAGGGCGTTTTACGCTTTCGACGAACGGTGAAACAGCATGACCAGCGCGATATTTTTACAGGTGACCTCTATGTACTCTTGTCTCTGTTCGGGGCATTAAAACGGATTGACGTAAAACAAACACATTCATCATCACGTGTACCGTACACCATCGTTATCGCGAGCTGGAAAAATGGAACGATGGCCCATCTTGAATATACAGTGGCAGATGATGAGCGGATTGAATTGGAATGGAGCAGTACCGAGAGGATTATTGAGTTTGATAGTGAACATTTGCGACCGGTTGAAGGGTTTGACTTGGTCCCTTCCCCACTCGTTCATGAGATTAAGACAATCCTATCGACTGCTCATAAAGCGGATGCTGCACTTTTGACGCGGTTAACAGAGCTGAACGAACTGATTCATGGAGGTGACCAATGATGAAAATCGGTATGATGAGCTTTGCCCATATGCACGCTTATAGCTACGCAAACTGCTTGATGACATTGCCTGATGTTGAAATTGGCGGGATTTTTGATGACGATCCTGACCGCGGGAAAAAGATGGCTGCCGACTTTAAGACCACTTATTATTCTGATCAAACTGATTTCCTTGCCTCAGACATTGACGCCGTCATCATCTGCAGCGAAAATAACCGTCATAAAGACATGGTGATCGCCGCTGCCAAGGCAAATAAGCATATTTTATGCGAAAAGCCAATCGCAACAACAGTGGCAGATGCCAAAGAAATGATTCGTGTCTGTCAAGAAGCGGATGTCATTTTTCAAATTGCCTATCCGGTGCGGTTTAGTGCCCCGATTAGAGCGTTAAAGACGAGGATAGATGCTGGTGAACTTGGTGATATCGTTGCTTTTAGGACGACGAACCGCGGTCAAAATCCGGACGGCTGGTTTATCGATGCGGCTCAATCCGGCGGTGGTGCGGTCATTGATCATACGGTTCACATGGTCGATATTATGCGCTGGTATTCAGGGCAGGAAGTGACTGAGGTTGATGCTGTTGTCGATTCCTATTTTCACAACATCGCTGTCGACGATGCTGGCATTATGACGCTGGAATTTGCCAATGGCATCATTGCCTCTCATGATGCCAGCTGGTCAAGATTCCCAGAATATCCTGCGTGGGGCGACGTTGTAATTGAAGTCATCGGAACGAAACAAACGGTAAAAGTAAATGTTTCCAATGAACATCTCAGACATTTTACCCGAGGGGAAAAATCACTGAGCCACGTGTTTGTCGGTAATAACAAAGATTTTGATCTCATTGTCGATTTTATCGATTGTGTCACGTCTGGAGCGCGTCCGTCGATTACCGGCTTTGACGGATTGAAGTCGCTTGAGGTCGCTTTGGCTGCTTATGAATCCAATCGATTAGGGAAAAAGATTCAATTATAGGTCGGCTTTCATAGAGGAGGATGAACGATGCACATGTTAGCAATTGACATCGGTGGGACGAACATCCAGTTCGGTTTGTTTCAAGACGGTGAACTGCTTTTTTTGAAAACAATTGCCACCCCTAAAGAAGCGATATTAGAAGCGATGATTGCGGCAAGTGAGACTTTTCTGTCTGACTACCAGGCTGATATCGCTGGAATTGGCATTGCCTCAGCCGGCATTATTGATGCTGAAAACGGCGTGATCAAAAAAGCTTCGAACATACCTAGCTTGGTCGGTGTGCCAGTTAAGGCTGAAATGGAGCGCGTCTTCAATGTTCCTGTTTTTTTGAACAATGACGCCAACTGTGCTGCTTTGGCCGAGGGTGTATACGGAGCAGCACAAGGAATGAGCAGCTATGTATGTATGACCATCGGCACTGGCATTGGTGGCGGAGTCGTTTTGAATGAAAAAGTGGTGAATGGACGGAGCGGTTTTGCCGGTGAGGTCGGGCATATGACTTTATTTCCTGGTGGGTTACAGTGCCCATGCGGTAAAAAGGGCTGTTGGGAGCAATATGCATCAGGGTCTGCAATCAAACGGATGATTGCGGAACATCCAGATGGGGCTATTGCTGACTATTCACCACAGCAGGTGTTTGAGTGTGCCAGTGATAATGCGGCATGTCAGGCGATTGTTGATCAGTTCATCGATCATTTAGCAATCGGTGTCACCAATTTACAATATACGTTTGATCCAGAGGCAATTGTGATCGGTGGCGGGGTCATCGATTCCAGTGCTTATTGGTGGGACAAATTCGTGACTGTTCTAGATGAGCATGCACCGATTGAAGTTATTGTAAAGCAAGCTCAGCTTAAAAATCATGCAGGCTTGTTCGGCGCAAGCTTGCTTATCAAAAATGAAGGTGTGTAGCATGTATTATTTAAAAGGTCATGTCATTACTGAAGGTAAGATTATGACCGACCGTTTCGTCGAGGTCACTGGCGACACGATCACTTACATTGGCGATCAGAAAAGACATTCGAATTGGGACGTGTTCGACGTTGCGGACGGGTATATTTGTCCTGGTCTGATTGATATCCACATTCATGGTGTTGGCGGGTTTGATTTTATGGATCACGCATCCGCTTTTACAGAAATTACGGAGCGACTCCCTAAGCGTGGTGTTACCTCTCTTTTAGCGACATCTCGAACAGGGGCGTTGAACGACATTGAAGCATTGCTGCAAGCAGCACGAGCCCGCATCGTTTCCCAGGATTCAAAAGTGGCACAGCTCTTAGGCGTCCACTTAGAAGGGCCATGGATCAGTCAGCACTTTAGCGGTGCACAGCCAAAGCATTATATTAGACCGTTAACGTGGAGCGATGTTGAAAGGGTGATCGAACCGTTTAAAGACGTCATCTCAATGATTACACTGGCACCTGAGGAAGTAGATGATCCAACCATCATCAGCTATTTAAGTCGAGAAGGGATCAACGTATCTGCCGGCCATACGCGCGCTACTATTGATGAAATTGAAGCAGCAATCGATCATGGACTCAAGCTGACCACTCATACATTTAATGCGATGAGTCCGATTCATCATCGCAATCCTGGCACAGCCGCTGCTGCTTTATATTATGATGCTTTAACGTGCGAAGTCATCGCTGACGGCCTGCACGTTCACCCTAAAGTGATCGATTTGTTGTATAAAAACAAGGGCAAAGAGCGGATGATGCTCATCTCTGACTCAACAGGCTACGACCACCTTGAAGACGGACAATACTATTTCCGCGAAAAACATATCGTCAAAAAGGGCAACACAGTCACGTTAGACAATGGCACACTCGCCGGCAGTGCCATCACATTAGACAAGGGCTTGAAATACATCGTAGAAAACTGTTCGGTGCCACTTGAGGACGCTGTCTATATGGCGACCGAGGGCCCTTTGAATGCACTGGGCTTGAGCCATTTAAAGAAAGGGCGCATTACAGAAGGCTATTTAGCGGATATTATTATGCTGGATGTCGATCTCAACCTTAAGAAGACGATTATTAAGGGTGAAGTGGTTTATTCGGCTGAGGTGTGAGTGGTTGAGCTGCTCTTAAACTATTTACCCAAGTATAACGGCCAGAAGGAAGTCATCAAACTTGGACACTTCCTTCTTGCTTTTGGATTGCGTCGGGCTGTGGGGCGAGCGGCGTGGGCTGGTTATGCGGCTGCGTGGGCGGTTATGCGGTGGCGCGATCAGTTATACGGCTGCGTGAGCGGATATGCGGCTGCATGGATGGTTATGCGGCTGCGCTGATGGTTATGCGGCGCGTTTTTCATATATGCGTGGCGATTTGCTTATATGAGGCTGGATTTTCGTTTATGCGTTCCTTTTCTTATATATGCGGCGCATCACTGATATATGCGGTTGCTCGGTGTGCGCTAGCTCTTATCTTACTTACACAATTACAACGGCCAGAAGGAAGTCACCAAACTTGGACACTTCCTTTTGGCTTTTGGGTTGCGGCGGGCTGTGGGGCGAGCGGCGCGGGCGGCGGATATGCGGCTGCGTGGATGGTTATGCGGCGCGTTTTTCATATATGCGTGGCGATTTGCTTATATGAGGCTGGATTTTCGTTTATGCGTTCCTTTTTTTATATATGCGGCGCATCACTGATATATGCGGTTGCTCGTATGCACTAGCTTCTATCCTACTTACACAATTACAATGGTCAGAAGGAAGTCATCAAACTTGGACTCTTCCTTCTGGCTTTTGGGTTGCGGCGGGCTGTGGGGCGAGCGGCGCGGGCGGCGGTTATGCGGCTGCGTGGATGGTTATGCGGCGCGTTTTTCATATATGCGTGGCGATTTGCTTATATGAGGCTGGATTTTCGTTTATGCGTTCCTTTATTTATATATGCGGCGCATCACTGATATATGCGGTTGCTCGTATGCACTAGCTTCTATCCTACTTACACAATTACAATGGTCAGAAGGAAGTCATCAAACTTGGACTCTTCCTTCTGGCTTTTGGGTTGCGGCGGGCTGTGGGGCGAGCGGCGCGGGCGGCGGTTATGCGGCTGCGTGATCGTATATGCGGCTGCGCGAATAGTTATGCGGCGCGTTTTTCATATATGCGTGGCGATTTGCTTATATGAGGCTGGATTTTCGTTTATGCGTTCCTTTTTTTATATATGCGGCGCATCACTGATATATGCGGTTGCTCGGTGTGCGCTAGCTCGTATCCTACTTACACAAACACAAAGGCCAGAAGGAAGTCATCAAACTTGGACACTTCCTTTTGGCTTTTGGGTTGCGGCGGGCTGTGGGGGAGCGGCGCGGGCTGGTTATGCGGCTGCGTGGGCGGTTATGCGGTGGCGCGATCAGTTATACGGCGCGTTTTTCATATATGCGTGGCGATTTGCTTATATGAGGCTGGATTTTCGTTTATGCGTTCCTTTTCTCATATATGCGGCGCATCACGGATATATGCGGTTGCTCGGTATTTTGCGCCTCCTTCTCTGTTTATCTATCAACCATCCAGGGTATGGTACGATTAGATGAAAGGGAGTGGTTGAAGCATGGCAAATATGTTGACGATAAAAAATCCAGCAACAGGGGATGTTATTAATCGAATTCACTTACATTCAGAGGCTGAAATCGAGGCTGCTTTAAAGCGGTCGCATGATGCGTTTGCACCTTGGGCGTCTCGTGATGCGCACGATCGGTCTGCTTTGATCCGAGCATGGGCGGACAAGGTGAAGGCACATCAAGATGAGATTGCTGAGCTTATGACGCGTGAAAATGGCAAGCCATTGAAAGAGTCGCGTGGAGAGGTCACTTACGCAACGAATTATTTGGACTGGTATGCTGAAGAGGCGAAACGAATTTATGGTAAAACGATACCCGCCAATTCGCCGGCAAAGCGCATCATCGTATCTCGACAGCCAGTAGGGCCGGTGGCTGCGATTACGCCGTGGAATTTTCCAGTTGCAATGATGGCACGTAAAGCTGCACCGGCATTGGCAGCAGGATGTACGTTTGTCGTCAAACTCGCAAGTGATACACCGTTGTCTGGCATGCGTTTTATCGACTTGGCCTATGAAGCCGGCATTCCACGGGATGTCATTCAATATGTGAACACCTCGGGCAAAGTAGCCGGTGAGCTTTTCACCAAAAGCCCTTACGTCCGGAAAATTTCATTCACCGGCTCAACATCTGTCGGTAAAACGTTGATCCAAAACAGCGCTGATACTGTGAAGCACGTTACGATGGAGCTTGGTGGACATGCACCCGTGATCGTGGCGGAGGATGCCGATATTGATGTCGCTGTCGAGCAGACGGTGGCCAATAAATTCAGAAATGCTGGTCAGACGTGCGTGTGCGCCAATCGAATCCTCGTGCATGAATCGATTGCCGATGAATTTATCGAAAAAATTTCCGTGGCAGTCAAAGGGCTGAAGGTTGGTAATGGATTGGAAGATGGCATTGATGTGGGTCCAATTATAAATGAAGCAGGCTATGACAAAATTAAAGCCCAAGTCGATGACGCCGTTGATAAGGGCGCAGATGTAACAGCAGGCGATCAGTACACAATCGACCGAAAAAAGGGCTACTTTTTCGTTCAACCGACCGTTTTGACAGGCGTCACACTCGATATGACAATCATGCATGAGGAAACGTTCGGACCGGTTGCTCCTATTATGACGTTTTCTTCTCTGGACGATGCTATTGAAATTGCCAATGACACACCTTTCGGGCTCGCCGCCTACTTTTTCACCAACGATTATCGAACAGGCACTTATCTACATGACGCACTCGACTACGGCATCATCGGCTGGAACGACACCGGTATTTCCGCAGCCCACGCACCATTCGGCGGTATGAAGGAAAGCGGCATCGGACGCGAAGGTGCCCAAGAAGGCATTGAGCCCTATCTGGAAACAAAATACATGTCGATCGGTGGATTTGATTGAAAGAGTGGATGAATGGATGAGGAACGAATAGAGGGATAGAGGAAGTTTACCTGATCAGTAGGCTTCCTTTTTTATTTTTGAACAACATTACCAAATCGGAACGCTCGGTGACTTAAATGCGGAATAACGGGCGGGGATTGCGGAATAATACATCTACATTGCGGAATCTCAGGCGCATTGAGGAATAATACCTCATCATTGCGGAATTTCGGGCGTGTATTGCGGAATAATACCTCCGCATTGCGGAATTTCAGGCGCGCATTGCGGAATAACGCACCCTCATTGCGGAATTCCGCGCACGTATTGCGGAATAATACCTCTACATTGCGGAATTTCGGGCGTGTATTGCGGAATAATACCTCCTCATTGCGGAATTTCAGGCGCGCATTGCGGAATAACGCCCACTCATTGCGGAATTTCAGACGCGCATTGCGGAGTTTCGAGCACGTATTGCGGAATAATTCCTCTGCATTGCGGAATTTCAGGCGCGCATTGCGGAATAACGCACCCTCATTGCGGAATTTCGGGCGCGCATTGCGGAATTTCGAGCACGTATTGCGGAATAACACCACCTCATTGCGGAATTTCGGGCGCGCATTGCGGAATAATACCTCTACATTGCGGAATAACGCACCCTCATTGCAGAATAATACCACCGCTTTGCGGAATTTCGAGCGCGCATTGCAAAATAACACCGCCACTTTGCGGAATTTCAGTCATTAGGAGTTCGGCAAATCGCCTGACTACATTCCCGAGTATCTTTTGGGCAAGATGCTCTCCTGTGGAAAAATTCTAAAGGTGGTGCATGATATTTCATATTCCTGCTGACTCCTTGCCTTCTTAAGCTTAAACCTTTTAGCAAGTAGTAAATCTGATGTCTGTTCCCTAATTGAAGAAGGTGGCGACATTCTGAATTTGTAAGCGTCGGTTTATGCAGCAAAAAGAAGTCATATATTAATTGTTCATGAGCAGTTTTGCTGGTAAAACCACATTTTGAACAAACCCATTTGACAGACGGACGTTTTAAAGGATAATGACCACATTTTTCACAAGAAACGCCACTAATAAGGTGCTTATTTTCTATGTTGTATTTCTGCAATAAATTCGATTGATTGGGTGTGTGATATGTTTTAAATAGGTTATCTAGCTTATGAAGGGTTCTGCGATCTAAAACCACACGTGAATGTTTAGTCGCAATTTCATGTAATTTTTTAGGCAAAGCCTCTACATGGATGAGCTGATCAAAAGCTGTAGGGGATTCTTGCGGATTGACAATAATCGCGTTGGGGTTACTGATGACGGATAGCGTTTCGATGGGAGGAGTAGGTAGATTAAACATTTTAAGCCACTCGGCTAATTGAATTTTTTGTGCCAACGATTGCTGAATAGGATTACGTTGCCTTTTTCGTTCTGTCCCAATTGTCTGGATAAATTGATCGTGCATACTGTCATATGACAATTCGCCTGTCATATTTTTTACCTCTAGGATTAAAATGAATGTTGGTGTCACAATGAGGGTGTCAATTTGAAAAAAATAGCTGCCAAATTTTAAGCGGATATCATGATAGACTGTTGATTGTGGCAGTGGGTGAATAGAAGTAGTGTAGTCAACATTTCTCTCACCTTGATAACCAGCCGAATAATTTAAATAATCCTTCCAAATTCTTGAAATTTGACGATAGTCCGGTCTCAGTCGCCTAAATAATGCCTCGTAGCTTAAAAGTATGAATGGTTTTGTTCTGTTTTTACCATGCAAAATAGTCCCTCCTAAACAATATTTATTCAATATTCTACACCATTCTTCAAACAATCTCACGCATTAGCATTCGGAAAATTCCACTTAGAGAATCGTAAAATTCTGCATCATATTATGAAATTACACCACACTTTGTGGTATCACATCGAACTACGAATCCACTTAGCACCGTTAAGATCATACTTTGTGGAATTTCGAGCGGGGATTGCGGAATAATACATCTACATTGCGGAGTCTCAGGCGCATTGAGGAATAATACCTCATCATTGCGGAATTTCAGGCGCGCATTGCGGAATAATACCTCATCATTGCGGAATTCCGAGCGCGTATTGCGGAATAATACCTCTTCATTGCGGAATTTCGAGCGTGCATTGCGGAATAATACCTCATCATTGCGGAATTCCGAGCGCGTATTGCGGAATAATACCTCTTCATTGCGGAATTCCGAGCGCGCATTGCGGAATAATACCTCCTCATTGCGGAATTTCAAGCGCACATTGCGGAATAACACCACCTCATTGCGGAATTTCAAGCACGTATTGAGGAATAATACCTCATCATTGCGGAATTTCGAGCACGCATTGCGGAATAACACCACCTCATTGCGGAATCTCAGGCGTGCATTGCGGAATAATACCCACTCATTGCGGAATTTCGAGCGCGTATTGCGAAATAATACCTCATCATTGCGGAATTTCGAGCACGCATTGCGGAATAACACCACCTCATTGCGGAATCTCAGGCGTGCATTGCGGAATAATACCCACTCATTGCGGAATATCGACCGCGTATTGCGAAATAATACCTCATCATTGCGGAATTTCGAGCCCGTATTGCGGAATTACGCCCACTCATTGCGGAATTCCGCCCCCGCATTGCGGAATTTCGAGCACGTATTGCGGAATAACGCCCACTCATTGCGGAATTCCGCCCCCGCATTGCGGAGTTTCGAGCACGTATTGCGGAATAATCCCTCCTCATTGCGGAATTTCGAGCACGTATTGCGGCATAACACCGCCTCATTGCGGAATTTCGAGCACGCATTGCGGAATTTCGGGCGCGCATTGCGGAATTCCGCCCCCGTATTGCGGAATAATACCTCATCATTGCGGAATTCCGCCCCACATTGCGAAATTCCAACCACACAAAAAAAATCACCCACCAGATTGCGGTGGATGATTTTTTATAAATACTTCCTCGCCGTCTCACCTCGGTTGTACGGAGTCACGGTGGACGATTGTGTGTGGGATGATGATGCGTTTGGCGGGTTCGTTCTCGTTGTTCGCTTTTTCCAGCAATGCTTTGGCCGATTGGATGCCGAGCTCATAAATGTGAATGTCAACTGTTGTTAGGGCTGGGCGGGTGATTTCGGATAAATAAACGTTGTTGAAGCTAACGACTGAAATGTCATCTGGTACACGAATGCCAGCTTCTTCAAGACGGTTTAAAATTCCAAGACTGATTAGATCGTCACTGACGACGAGGCCGGTTGGTCGTTTTTCTAAAGACATTATATATTCGACGGCGCCACGTCCGCCTGATTTCAAAAACTCTGTATGGATTTTATAAGTATCATCATGATCAATGCCAGCTGCCTTTAGGGCTTGCTCGTATCCAGCTTCACGATCCTGAGTTACAATCAAGTCCGTTGATCCGCCAACAAAGGCGATATGTTCATGACCTTGCTCGATTAAATAGCTGGTAATTTCCCTGCCAGCCTTTACGTTATCGTTGTTCACATAAGTGGCTTCACTTTCATATTCAAATGGCTTTCCGACGATGACAAATGGGAAGTCATGCTCGACTAAAAAGTGTGTTACAGCATCATCGAGTCGAGAATAAAGAAGGATGACACCATCAACATAACGGCCATATACGAGGCGCTTCACCTCTTCTAAAATTTCCTCATCTGTTTGACCAGTAGATAGAAGCATCGAATATTGGGCGTCATGGATAACTGATCCGATGCCACGTAGAACTTCTGGGAAAAATGGATTTTGTAATGCCGTGTTTGCTGACGACGGCATAATAGCGGCAATGGCTTTTGTTGATTTGGCGACGAGGTTTCGCGCACTAATGTTCGGATGATATCCGAGTGCCTTCATCGCTTTTCGGACACTTTTCTTCGTTTCCTCACTAATTCGGGGATTGTCGGCGATCACTCTCGAAACGGTAGACGGTGACACACCGCTCGCTTTTGCGACATCTTTTATCGTTACCATGCTCTTAACCTCTCAGTCCTCTTGTTTTAGGGTGGATATTCGTGTGATCTTGGAGGATTGTAAATGACAGGCGACTGGGACAAAGGAGGTTTAACCAAATAAAATTTCGAACAATACGACCGCTCCGGAAATACACTTCGCTTTCCGTGGGCGGCTGGTGAGCCTCGGGCCAACAGGATGTTGGTCATGAAGGCGTTGCGACAGGACGTCGCGGTCTTAGCCTTCCTTCCCTACGCACTGTGGGGTCTCACCTAAGCCCTCCTCCCACAGGAGTCTGCGTGTATTTCCGGAGCTAGTGATGAGCATTGTTCGTCGTTTGGACTAAACTCTATGTTATGTCCCACCCCTCATGACATTCAATATATTACAGTGCTGCATGTTCTATGATGACACGTCCAGCAATCCTTTTTCAACCGTTTTGGCCGTGTGCACATCAAACTACAGGTCAATTACTGGTTCGTTTGAAACACTACCATTGATCATAACATGTTTAACAGGATTTTGTCCGACAGTAGCTACTTTGATCGCTTTATAAGCAGGTGTGAAAGCCCCTTGTTTGCTCAAGACACGTACATCAACGCCATCTTCTGTCGTCCTGACTTCAATATCAAGTCGCATATAGACACCTGTTTCGTAGGCAAATGTTTCCCCGTCATCATCATAATACACCATTTGATACGTGTCTCCCGGCTGCCCTGGAACAACATGCAACGTGACGTTTTGCGGCTGTTTATCAACGTTCGAAGTCCAATCCCCTTGCATGAAGGCTGTCCCTTGTTTTACAAAAATCGGTAAGTCCTCAAGCTCGGCATGAACGAGATGGGTCATTCCGCCTTCATACACTTCTCCCGTCGCAAGCTCAACCCACGTTCCTTCAGGCATATATACCGCACGATCTGTCACTGACGGTTGCATAATCGGTGCAATCATGACGTTGTCGCCAATCATAAATTGATCATTTAAGTTGTATGTCTTTTCATCATGCGGAAATTCCATTAACAATGGACGCATCACTGGAAGGCCGGTGACGCTTGCTTCATAAAATAATGAATAAAGCTGCGGCAACCACTGATAGCGCATTTGAATGTATTTTTTAATAATCTGTTCGTATTTTTCACCGAATTGCCATGGCTCTTGGTAACGGAATCCAATCGCTGAATGGTTGCGAAAAAATGGTGTGAAAGCACCGACCTGTGTCCAGCGTGTAAGAAGCTCAGCGTTCGTGTCATGGGCAAAGCCGCCAACATCCGGACCAGTGAATGCGACACCGGACAATCCGAGATTCATCACCATTGGTAATGACATTTGCAAATGCTCCCAGAAGCTCCGATTATCTCCTGTCCAAACAGAGGCATAGCGCTGAACACCAGCGTAACCTGCTCGCGTCAATAAAAATGGACGCTTGCCGTTTAACTGTTTTTTCATGCCTTCATACGTTGCTTCACCCATAAGTAGGCCATAGACGTTATGGAGCTCACGGTGTGTTGTTGGACGGCCATCATTTCCATGCATGACCGTAACATCCATCGTCTTTGTTTCGTTAAACACAGCCGGTTCGTTCATGTCGTTCCAAATGCCTTCTACACCGATATCGGTATAAAACGCATGTTGATCGCCCCACCAGCTGCGTACTTTTTCGTCCGTAAAGTCTGGAAATGCACTGATACCTGGCCATACTTCACCAAAATAAATATCGCCTTCTATATATTTACAAAAATGATCTTCGCGAACACCTTCTTGGTAAACCGCATACTCACTGTCTTTTTTAACACCTGGGTCCACAATTGGGACAACGCGGATGCCCATATCACGTAAATCGGCAATGAGTTTCTCTGGATTTGGGAAGCGTTCCTTATCAAAGGTGAATACGCGGTATCCGTCCATGTAATGAATATCGAGATGAATCACATCAACTGGGATATCCTTTTCCACAAATTGTTGTGCCAGAGCACGCACCTCTTCTTCCGTCTCATAGCTATAACGTGATTGGTGATAGCCAAGCGACCATTTTGATGGAAGTGGAATACGTCCGGTTAAATACGTATATTGTTCCAGAACAGATTTCGGATCTGGCCCGGCGAATATATAATAATCGAGCTGGCCACCTTCAGCCGAAAAGGTATACATCTCTTCTGATGACTTCATATCAAATGTCGTTCGGAACGTATTGTCGAAAAAGACGCCATGGGCCCGCCCCTCTCGAAGCGTCATGAAATATGGGATCGATTCATACAAGGGATCGGTCTCCGGGTTGTGTGGCGCGTACACGTCGGAGTTCCACATCTCATACGATTCACCACGCTTGTCTAAATGACCCGTTTTTTCTCCAAAGCCGTAGAAATGGTCAGCAGGATGCATCGTTTTAAACGCCGCAACCACGCCATTTGCCTGGAAGGACATGCCCCGTTCACCTTCACCAACGAGTTCATAGCCTTCTGCATCCTTAACAGTCACTCGAAAAGGGGTTTTAGTAATGTGAAGCGCAAGTCGACTCGTTTTTAAAATGAGCTCCGTGTCCGACTCTTCTTCCGTCACAGCGACGTCCACCGTCTCTGTAATGACTGCTCTTGAACCTGTTAATGAAGGGGTATCGTTCGGATTCATGACAACCCTCACGATCGTATCTGTGTAAAATACAGTGGAAACAAAGCCATTTTCACAAGTGAATTGATGACGATTTCCAGACTGTTCTTTCGTGATCAATGCTCCAATATCTTTATATATCATTGGTCGTGATTGCTGATCATGACCTGGATGAATGGCAAAACTCGTATCCTGTAGCATAGATGTACCTCCTATGAAAAGTTATATGTGTACAAGCGTGCCGATGGACAATCTAACCGTTAAGACGCTACGAGCCTTACTCCAATGCTGAAATTGCAACATTTCACTAAACGTTAGCCTTTCGTTGCACCAGACGTTAGACCCGATATGAGAAAACGCTGGAGTAGTAAAAAGACGAGCGCAATCGGCACAGCAATTAAAATTGCTCCGGCAGCAAAACGGGTGAAGTTCGTTGAAAACTGATCGTTAATAAAGTTGAATAAGCCCAGTGCGAGTGTAAAGTTTTCCGGACTCGTCAACACGATTCGTGGCAGTAAAAAGTCCATAAACGGCGCCATAAAGTTAAACAGCGCAACAACAGCCAATATCGGCTTAGCAAGTGGCAGCATGATCGTCCAAAAGATTTTCAAATGCCCCGCACCGTCGATCTTCGCTGATTCATCCAGCTCTTTCGGAATTGTGTCAAAGTAGCCTTTTACGAGCCAGGCGTTAAATGGAATTTGCCCACCGAGATAAATAAGCAATAGCCCCCAAAGCGAATCTGTCAGACCGATCGTATTAAGCAGGATATACAACGCGACCATCCCCATTAAAGCCGGGAACATTTGAAGTAATAAAAACATGTATAAGCCGTACTTACGCCCGTAAAACTTATACCGTGAAAACGCATAAGCAACGAGCGATGTGATAACAACCGAGCCAACGGAATTCAAAATCGCAACGAATAAACTGTTTTTATACCAAATTAAATAATCACTGGAAGGACTGGTAAACAACCATTTATAATGCTCTAAGGTCGGATTGTCAGGAAAAAGATCGGTTACGAGCATGTTCGTCCCCGGGTTCACGCTCATCATAATGGCCCAAAAGAGCGGATAGCCAATGACGACAAACATAATCGCGAAAAAGATATAGATGAACGTCACTTCAATTCTTGATTTCATTTGCGGTTTCATAGCCATTAGTAACGTTCCCCCTCTTCTTTAAAGGCTGCTGTCTTTCTGAATTGGAAGAATGCAAAGCCCATGACGAGTATGCCCATAATAATCGTAATCGCTGCAGCCATATTATAGTTGTTCGTTTCGAAGGTTAGCTTATACACCCAAGAAATAAGGATATCTGTCCCGCCAGCACTTTGTCCGCGCACGGCTGGGCCACCTTCGTTAAATAGATAGATAATGTTAAAGTTATTAAAGTTTCCAGCATACTGCATGATTAATAGCGGTGCTGTCGCAAACAACACGTGTGGCAGTGTAATATGCTTTAATTTCTGCCAGCGCGTTCCTCCATCCACATCTGCCGCTTCGTACATATCGGCCGGCACACTTTGAAGCACGCCGGTAAACAGCGCAAAAACGAATGGGAATCCAAGCCATGTCTGAATCATAATTAAAGCAATCTTTGCCCAAAAGGGATCAGACAGCCACGGAATCATCAGTTCAAATTGACTCAAAATATCACGATTAATCGCCCCAAACGTCGGATTGAACAGTGCTGAAAAAATTAAAATTGATACAAATGCAGGTACCGCCCAAGGTAATATGAGCACTGTACGAATCGTTCGTTTGAATTTTATCCGTTTATCATTCACCAATAAGGCTAAGAAAAAGCCGAGCCCAATTTGTAATGATGTCGCAACGACCGTCCAGACGATCGTCCACGTAAAGACATTAAAAAATGTGTCTTTCCAAATATCAAGCTTGAAAAGATTAACAAAGTTATCAAACCCAACCCAGTTTAATAGATTTCGTGGTGGTGCGTTATATTGGTTATAGTCTGTAAAAGCGAGTGATACCATGAAAAGTAATGGCAAAACGACGATAAAGATCAGCATCACTAAGCCTGGTAAGATCATAAAATACGGGAAGCCTCTGTCATAAAAATCGGCAGTTGCTTTTAAAAGTGGCGGATTAGGCATCCCGTCTTCTCTAGCAATTGCATCACGTCTGGCGTCCATAATGTTATAGGCATAGATGGTTAGTCCGAATATGAGTACAATAAGCGCAATTAATCCTTGCAATAACAGTTGAATCGAATGATGTTCAAATGGAACGGTGCCTAACGTAAATAGTCCCCAGATTCCAATATCGATGTAGTTCCAAGTCGTGATCAAAAAAGAAACTGTAATGACCATCAAGAGAATTCCTTTTAAAATACGACGGTTGTAGAGCTGACCCAGTCCCGGAACAAGGACTGATAACAGTGTGGCAAGATGACGTGGACGTTTAAGACCGGGGCTTTCCTTCTTCTTTTTATGTGCCATGTCTGTTCCTCCTAACTAACCGAATAAACACTAAAAACGGCGGTTGTTGATCAACCATATAATGAAACGAACAAGATGATATGGGAGCTACTGATGAGCTCCCATGTATCACGTTCAGATGTGTGTTACTCTCCAGCACCTGATGTTGCAATATTACTTTCAATTAAATCGACAGCTTCCTGAAGCACTTCGTCAACAGGCTCACCTTTTGAAATAAAGCTCAATGCATCGTTAATTGGTTCCCAAACCTGCTGCATCGCCGGTACGTTCGGCATTGGTTCACCATACGTCGTTTGTTCGGCAAACACAGAATAAATTGGGTCATCAGCAATGATCGGATTTTCAACCGCATCATGACGTGGTGGAATTTCACCAGCGATATCATAATACGTCATTGAATTCTCTTCATTCGTAATAAACGCCATTAAGTCTTGTGCCCATTCCTTATTTTTGGAGAAGCTTGATAGCAAGTATGACTTCACGCCAACGAATGTCTTAGGATGATCACCATTGTCAAGTACTGGCATAGTCACAACACCAAGATCATCGCCAAGCGCCTCCTGATATTCACGTACCATCCAAGGGCCGTTCACGACAGACGCCACTTTACCTTCTTTAAATAAACCGTTCATAATGTCTGGCGTTAAATCTTGTGGAATATATCCTTCATCGAACCATGACTGAACAAGGTTACCACCTTCTACAGAACCGTCATTCGCCAAGCCGATATCATTGATGTCGTATCCGCTTCCGTCAAAATTAAATACGTAAGCACCATTTCCTGAGAAAAACGGATAAACAAAATAGAAGTTGGCTGCTTCCATTAAAAAGCCATATTCATCCGCACTAGGATCTGTATAATCACTAGCAATCGTCATAATATCTTCCATCGTTTCTGGTGCATCCATTAACGCTTTATTGTAGAACATCGTATATGTTTCCATGACAGCTGGGAATCCCCAATGACTGCCTTCATATGTCATCGCATCAAGAGAAATATCGGTGTATTCGCTTTCATATTCGCTCAAGTCTACTGCTTCAATGAGCCCTCTCATCGCTAAATCGCCAATTCGATCATGCGGCTGGAAAATAATGTCCGGGCCATTGCCTGCAGGTCCTTCTACATCAAGCTTTTCAACCTGATCAAGCATATCTACAGGAACGAGTTCAACATCAATCCCCGTCTCTTCTGTATATTTCGCGACAATTTCTTTGACAGCATTTTCTTGTTTTTCTTCTGCGTTCACCCAAAGCGTCAAGCTATCAGGCTTCGCTGGCATTTCCGTAGCCTCACCGTTCGCGTCGCCATTTTCTTCTGAATTACCGTTGTCATTTGCATCTCCAGATGTACCTTCAGCATCATCAGGTCCACATGCAGCGAGCACACCGACAAGCAACATTAAAGCAGCAAGTACGCCGAGCCATTTTTTCATCTTAATTACCCTCCCAGATTTGTTTTCATCTTTTAGGCAAACGTTTGCACATTCACCTTGACTAAAGTATACACCATTTTTTTCTAAAATCAACCATTTTTGATCGCCTTTTTAGTTATTTTCAGATGATTAAACGCTTTCATTTTATGAATATGCTTGATATACTCTTGTTATATAACCTTGTAAAATGAATTAAAACGACATTTTACGCAAACGTTTGTACATAAAAGGAGTGTCTAAATTGCAAAAAGCAGCCATTTATCACCGTCCGAAAAATAACTTCGCCTATGCTTACGATGACAAAACGTTACATATCATGCTGCAATCTCAAAAAGATGACGTGCAAGCGGTCAACTTAATTTACGGGGACCCCTATGATTGGGACGAGGGCCAATGGGTATTTCAAACATTACCGATGGAAAAAGTTGGTTCAACGCTTTTGCATGACTTTTGGAAAGCTGCTGTGACGCCTAATTTCCGCCGGATGCGCTACGGCTTTGCATGTACAGATGAAGTAGAAACTGTTTATTACACAGAACGCGGCTTTTACACGGAAGCACCTCGGGATACAGCGTTTTATTTTTGTTTTCCTTTTTTAAACTCTATCGACGTCTTCAAAGCTCCCGAATGGGTAAAAGACACAGTTTGGTATCAAATTTTCCCAGAGCGCTTTGCTAATGGTGATCGGGAAAATGATCCAGAAGGGGCTTTGGAGTGGGGCTCTGCTACACCTGAGCCTGACAACTTTTTTGGTGGTGATTTACAAGGAATCATCGACCATTTAGATGATTTGGTCGACCTCGGGATCAATGGTATTTATTTAACACCGATTTTCAAAGCCTATTCAAATCATAAGTACGATACGATTGATTATATGGAAATTGATCCGCAATTTGGGGACAAAGAGACCTTTCGGACATTCGTAGAGGCGTGTCATGCACGCGGCATTCGCGTTATGCTCGATGCAGTGTTCAATCATAGTGGCTTTTATTTTCCACCTTTTCAAGATGTGTTGGAGAACGGTGAGGCATCCAAATATAAAGATTGGTTCCACATTTGGGATTTTCCAGTCGTATCTGAACCACGACCAAATTATGATACATTTGCCTTTGGTGGTTGGATGCCAAAGCTGAATACTGAAAATCCTGACGTAAAGCGCTATTTATTGGATGTGGCCCGGTATTGGGTAGAGGAATTTGATATTGACGGCTGGCGACTAGATGTGGCAAATGAAGTGGACCATGCCTTTTGGCGTGATTTCCGAGAAGTCGTTAAAGCAATCAAGCCTGATGTATATATTCTCGGTGAAATTTGGCATGATGCCATGCCTTGGCTCCAGGGCGATCAGTTCGACGCTGTAATGAACTATCCGTTTACAAACAATGCGATTGATTTTTTTGCTAAGCATGCGATGAGCAGTTCTGATTTTGCCAATGCGATGACACAGGTTCAAGTTATGTATCCGGATCATATCAACGAAGTCGCCTTTAATCTGCTCGACAGCCATGATACGCCGCGTATTTTAACATTGGCAGGCGGCAAGCGTGATCGAGTGCGGCTTTTATACATGTTCCAGCTCTCATATACTGGCACACCTTGTATCTATTATGGGGACGAAATTGGAATGGATGGCGGACAAGATCCTGGATGCCGCGCCTGCATGGAATGGAATGAGGCGAAACAAGATCGCGACATGTTCCAGTTCGTACAAGCACTTATTCGACTGCGCAAAGAGGAACCTGCATTCGGTAATCGCGGTGCGTTTAGAATACTTGATGCACCTGAGAAAGATGATTACATCGTTTACGAAAAAAGCACGTATGCTGGCGGGCAAGCAGCGGCATTTGAAAACGGTGATGCCGCTGCGCAGACGTTGGTGTTCGTCATTAACAATGGTGAAGATGATTTGACCATCAATCTTGATCGCCTTTGTATTGGAACGTGGTCCGAGTGGCGGTTTAGCAAGGACTGGCAGCTGGAAAAATGTCCGATGGGGAGTTGCGATGTGAATGTGGACGTGCCTGGGCTTGGCTTTCGTATTTTTGAACGTATGGATTGACGATTGGCTGTTGCTTGGAGCTAGCTGCGCATGGGGACGCGGGCGGACCGGATATATTTGGATCGGGACGCATATATCGTGAGGGAGGCGCATATGTTTGGTGCGCGACGCATATCTCGTGAGGGAGGCGCATATGTTTGGGGCGCGACGCATATCTCGTGAGGGAGGCGCATATGTTTGGGGCGCGACGCATATCTCGTGAGGGAGGCGCATATGTTTGGGGCGCGACGCATATCTCGTGAGGGAGGCGCATATGTTTGGGGCGCGACGCATATCTCGTGAGCGAGGTGCATATGTTTGGTGCGCGACGCATATGTCGTGAGCGAGGCGCATATGTTAAAATTCAGACGCATATGTCATCTGGAAGCCGCATACATGGTGAGTGATTCAGCTCAACTGGGCATCAACACGCTAAAGATATAGAAGGAAGTGGTCAACCTTCGATCACTTCCTTCTTGTTTTCGGTTTGAGCGCGGATCGGATATGCGGCGCTTTTTCGATTTATGCATGCGGACCACGCGATATTCGGCTCATCCATCATATATGCGGCCACTTTTGAGGATATGCGGACGCTTGGCGATATATGCGCGCGAACGATAATATATGCGGCTAATACCGATTATATGCGTCCCTTGGCCTGTGCACCCGCCCCCGACCTGTGCACCCGCTCCTGGCAGTGCATCCGCCTCAAGCCTACGCACCAGCACCCGCCCCGCGCACCCGCTCCCACACGAGCATTCCTCAAACACAAAAAAGCCAGAAGGAAGTAGACAAATGTTCGGTCACTTCCTTCTGGCTTTGATTTTATTTAGACAAAGGGCTTGCTTTCACTTGTAGACCACATTGGCTAAGGACGAATTCACTGAACATCGAGTTTGCCCACGAGAACCATGGGCGTGTAAATTGAGCTGGGTCATCGACATGAAAGCCTTCGTGCATGAAATTCGTATCTGCATCGGTTGCCTTGAATGTTTCGAGTATGTCTGCTTTTTCGGCTTCGGTCGTTGCGGTCATGCCTTGAATGGCTAAGGCGATATGCCAAATATAGTGCTCAGGTGTGTGGGGACTACCGACGCCAGCCGCCACTTTTCCTTTGTAATAATACGGGTTGGCTTCACTTAAAACGAAGCGTCGCGTGTTTTGATACACGGGATCATTGACATCACAGTAGCCTAAATACGGCATAGCCAATAGGCTTGGGACGTTTGCGTCATCCATTAAAATGTGGTTGCCAAGGCCATCGGTTTCATATGCATAGATTGTTCCGAATTCAGGGTGCTCGACTTTACCATACGTTTGAATGCCATGATCAATTTCTTTCGCCAAGTCACGTGCTGCTTGCGCCAATTGCTCATCCGCTAAAATGTCTGTTGCGATTTCACTCAAATCGTTCAACACGACAACTGCAAACATATTAGACGGCACTAAATATCCGTATGTGCAAGCATCATCACTTGGACGGAAGCCAGACCACGTCATGCCAGTATAGTCAACCGGTGCGCCGTATCCGTCGTGAGATAATGTATCCTGGGCTGGGCAGCCTTCCCGAACGAAGTGATACGTTGATTGTGTGGCATGATGTTGCTCAATTTTCCACGTTTTAAGAATGGCAGCTACAGCTTCTTTAAATGTGTCATTAAAATGTGTCGTCCGACCTGTTGCCTTCCAAAATAAATATGCGAGCTGAATGGGGTAGCAGAGCGAATCGACTTCATATTTGCGCTCCCACATTAACGGGGTCATGTCTGTTATATCATCGTGATAGCGGTTGCCGTTAGCTGTCTCGTTAAATGCATTGGCATACGGATCGTGAACAATGTATTCAAATTGTTTTTGAATGACGCCTTGTACCAAGTCGGCCATGTCGGCGTCTGTTTCCGCAAGCATGAGATACGGTCTAACTTGAGCTGCGGAATCACGGAGCCACATGGCAGGAATATCACCAGTAATGACAAACGTTGTACCGTCATCTTGAGGGCGTAATGTCGTTTCATATGTGTTTGATAAGCAATTTCTAAACATCGTTTTAATTTTTTCATCATGTTGGAAATGTGTGTCAACCTTTTCAATCAAGGCTTGCATGGATTGAGGTATGTTCTTTTGCATGAATCATGGCTCCTTTGTATATATCATGTATGATGACGCTGTTAAATTAAACCATCGTTTGTGAACAGAAGCTAACCTTGCACATCATGACAACATGCGCCAGATCGCCTAAGACATTAAACGTCAAACATCAACGCCGCTGCGCCAATGACACCGGGATTTTGCTCAAGCTTTGCTGGTATGATTTTAGTTTGACGTCCTTTCGGATTAAGCGCATATTTCTTAACATAGTCTTGCAGTGCTTGGAATAATGGGGCACCTACTTTTGAAACGCCCCCGCCAATAACAATGGCTTCCGTATCAAACGTATTAATTAAAGAAACACAGCCTGCGCCGAGACGCTGCATGACCCGGTCAATTAAATCAACAATTTGTGGATGTCCATCGTGATATAGGTTGAATACGTCTTCAGTCGTTAATGTCTGGCCCATAATCTCTGAGCCCTTTTTCGCGATCGCTGTACCGGATGCAACAACCTCCAGACAGCCTTCTTGGCCACATGCACATGTGCCAAATGAAGGGTCAACAACGGTGTGACCAACATCACCCGCATTGCCGTTTTGCCCACGAAGGAGCGTGCCTTCAACGACTACCCCAGCACCAATACCAGTGCTAACCGTTAAGTAAATAAAATGGTTGAAATCCCGTCCGGCACCAATCCATTTTTCGGCAATTGTTGCGGCGTTCGCATCATTTTCTAGCTTAACGGGCATTTCAAAATGACCCTCTACTAACTGAACGATTGGGACATCTTTCCATAACGGGAGATTTGGTGGGCACGTGATCTCGCCCTTCTGACTGTCTAAAGGTCCTGGTGCACCGATGCCGATACCTTTGATTGGCTTATCCGGATGCTTGGCAATCAACCCACTTACCTCTGAATGAATCTGCTCCATCACCTGCTCAGGTTCAACCGTTATGTCTGTCTTGATGATCTTCTGGTCTATTACTGCGCCAGTTTGATCGACTACGGCCATGGCAATTTTCGTACCACCTATATCAATGCCTATTGCGTAAACCATCGCGCCTCTTCCTTTTCTAAAAATGTATTTTAAAATTCTACTTTCTTCCACACCATCAATATGGTCACTCGCAACTTATTAATCATATTTTTAAAAGATGATTATTCCTCTCCATAAAACCAAATATAACCATCTTCATACACCGATAATTAAATTAATTCAAGCTCTCTTTTTATATTTACTTTAATAAGTCGAGTATAGCATGGATACGTTAGGGCGTAAACAAAATTAAGGTACTTCTTATAAACAGGAACCGGCTTTTAATAAACGTGTAAAAAACCGTATATGCTACGAATTTCTTACACGCTTATAGATTTACTTTATTTTATTTAAATCTTTAAGACATAGCATGAGCCAGTCACACATCTTTTACACATCGAAAGCCGATATTTCCTGTTGAGCTATCTGGCGTATTAGATGTCCGGGCAGCTACTCTGTATCGATTGCAGTAGGAATGATGGCATAAATAAGAGCCACCGCGCATCACACGTGAGGTGCCAGAAACCGGACCAGTTGGGTTTTCTCGACCGCCACGTTTATGAATGTTCGTTGCAAACCAATCAGAGCACCATTCCCAGACGTTCCCAGCAACATTGAACAGACCATAACCATTTTCAGGAAAGCTCTTTGCTGGTGCAGTACTTACATAACCGTCCGCAACTGTGTTTGTTGTCGGAAATTGCCCTTGCCAAATATTACAGTAATGCTCACCGTTGGGCGTTAGTTCGTCCCCCCATGCGTACGTTTTTTGCTCAAGTCCCCCACGGGCTGCATATTCCCATTCAGCCTCTGTCGGGAGACGCAGACCTGCCCATTGACAGTATGCATCGGCATCATGCCAAGACACATGAGTAACAGGGTGATCCATCCGATCAGAGATACAAGAGTTAGGTCCCTCAGGATGTGCCCATGTCGCCCCTTCAACGACGAGCCACCATGGCGTTTGCTGAACACGCTGACGCACAAATTGCGCATTCGTTTGATCGATCAATACATGAAACACAAATGACCACCCAAATTGTTCAGCTTCTGTAACATAACCTGTATCCTCAATAAACGCTTGAAACTGTTGATTCGTTACAGTATGTACATCCATATAAAATGGCTTGACTGTCACTTTGCGAATCGGTCCTTCTCCATCAGCCGGAAAGCCACTCTTGTCATTGGTTCCCATCAAAAAATCGCCACCAGGTATATAAACCATATTATGATGAACGTGATTAGCCGATTGATCAAGCTGCGTTTTTGGCTGAACAAGCTCCTTCTTGTCTGTCATCTCCGCAACAGATCGTGACGCCGCACAACACCCCTTTTGTTGATGCCCTTTCACACGATCCCTCCTCTAAAATAAACCTTATCTATTTATCAATAAAAATACCCAACGACATTGGCAACATTAATTAAAATAATGAGGACAATCCCCACTGTAAATATCTTTTCTACGTGAGCGTCTTTCACTTTCCGTGCAAGCTTACTTCCAATTAACCCACCAGACACACCACCGATAATCATATAAGGAAGCATAGACAAATCAAATTGGGAAAACCCAGTTGAAAATGCTGTGAAAATTAGTGCTGACAGCTGAGAAAAGAAAATGATAAAGATCGAATTGAGTGCGGACTCCCTCGCACTCATCGAAAAACAAAACGCTAAAATAGCCACATTAAGTGGTCCGCCCCCAATCCCTAAAAAAGCGGCGAGATTACCTAAGCACAGTCCGATTGCAAATATGACGAATGCATTGCTTAAATGATACGTTTTGATATTTTGTTTGTTTTTTACAAACATGTAAATGATGACCATCAAAAGCCCAATCATAATCGCTTGAATGAGCTTGACTTTATCAGGGGCATTAATTTCGTGAACGAGTATGTTAAATAACCATTTTCCGAGAACGCCGCCGATAATAGATCCAGCCGCAATGACGAGGCTTGATTTTACATTTATTTTAACGTCTAGTTTTGTTGAATTAAACAGAGATACACACGACATTGAAAATACAGTCGCAGCAGATAATATCCCAACGCTTGCCACATCATACTGTCCTATTAAATCGAGGACAGGCTTAATAATGATGCCACCGCCAAGTCCGGCGAGCGCCCCGAAAACAGAGGCCGTTAAACCGATAATTAAGTATAGTAAAGCAATGATGTCCGACCTCCTAAGCTGTTTGTTCATTAAAAAATTTAAGAACAGCTCATGATACATTAAGCTGTTCAATGTTCTGTTTCATATGCAAATCATCTGTTGCGCATATCCGTTTCTGTTTCGTCGTTCATATAAGAAAACCGAACAGCGCGCAACAGTTGAAATTAAAACAATGCTATTTGACTGTTAATTTAAGCATCGAAATCGTCCCATGAAGCGAGTCTTGTGAGCTTCCTATGCGTTGCAGAGGTAAAATAAGTGTGTTGAACGGCTTCATTGTATCATCTGTAAGCCTAACCTCTTGATCATTTACAAAGAGCTTCGTTTGGTGCAATGTTGTGACAAAGCTTAACAATACCTTTTGATTCGGCTTCAGCTTATAATCAAATGAATACGTATTTGCCTCAAACTCATAACCGATATACCCATCAGCATTCACGGCATAGATGATACCACCATCATCGGCTTCCAAAAGAACTTGCTTGTCATAAACGTCCGTTAATTCAAGTTCAATATCCAACTGGGCATCAGGTCCGATAGCTGTCAGCGGCGTTTCTAAAAAAGCGTCCTCGCCATTAAACATCATGCCATTTTTTTGTGTAGCCTGATGCGCTTGTATGACGTCATATTCGTTTCCACTAAGATCGTTTAGACCTTTGTGAAAATCATAATGCACAATGGTTGCTGTTTTTGATGGGACTTGAAAGCGTGGATTCGTATTCGGTGCGTAAGCCAAGCTTTTACTTAATGCGCGAAACGCCTCGTATGTCATAGTTGAATCCGTACCCCAATTCCGCTGTGCAATAATTGGAAGTGCGTCAAATATACGATCAAACATGTCGTAGCATGTAATGCCATTTTCCAGCTTGTCTATTTGGTCATTCCACAAGGCAAAAGCACCACCTAACAATTGTGGGTGTGATTCTGGAATGACACAGCCGTTATTAAATGTGTTCGGCTGATACGTTCGGAATAGAACCTCTGTATCAAGATAGTCTTGATAATAATCAGCACCAGGTACCATATATACTTGATGGTCTTCTATATTAATAATATCAAAGCCTTGATCAAGCATTTCCTTAGGGTCTGCCCAATTCGTGTTCCAAACGTCCATTTGAATGCCTTTTGATGTTACAGGTGTAGTTCCGGTTTTGATTGATAGGCTGCCCCATACACGAGCCGTTCTCTTTTTATCGTCTCGTATAAATGCTAATAAATCATTCACATAAGCACGATAAACCTCGGCATCACCATAATATTCATCACTGCCGATGTGGACGGGAACATTGCCAATAACAGGATCGTCACCATCAAGAAATTCGTTGTACATCGATTTGATGAATGGTAAGGTTTCAGGATGCTCCAAATTTAACATGGCGGCTCTTTCCTGATCAATCTTGCCATTCACAATACTGCCTTGATACATCAATTCAGGTCGGATTTTAACAAACGACATGGCATGTCCAGGGGTATCAAACTCCGGTACAATTGTGATGCCAAGCTTTTGTGCATCCGTAATCAATTGTCGAAATGCTGCTTTCGTGTAAAAGCCATCCTGAGCTGTTAACGTATGACCATGACCTTCCAAGTCTGATTCCAGTCTGAAGCCAGTATATGCCTTTTCTAACGCCTCTTTTGCATCAGAAAAATGCTCTAAAAAAATAGCATTGTCATTTAAATGAATTTGAAAATCATTCATTTTGTAGTAGCTTAATGTTTTAATCATATCATAAATTTGATCGAGCTTCGTAAATTTACGCCCGACATCAAGCATAAATCCTCTTATTGGATATTTTGGATAATCACGGGCATAGCCATTCGGGAGACAATGATCTGCGCTGTTTTTGAGCATTTGATGTAAGGATCGTGTGGCATAAAAAGCACCGATATGATGTGCTGCATAAATAACCACTTTATTGTTAGCAATGGAAATGCTGTAGCCTTCTTTTTGTAACCCATGCTCATGGTCCGCATCAAAGATGATCACATCGGAATCACGCCTTTCTGACGCATCTCCCATAGACAGATGAATGCCGATGTCCTTTAAGTCGGCGATCAACATGAGCGCTGCTTCAAGCCATTGATCATCTTTTACAACGACTTTTGTTGCAGCATTTATTGGCATAACACCATCAAGCCCATACCACTCTGCTAATTCTGGAATGACCTTTGGCTTAGTGTTCTCTCCGCCATTGTCATATGTCCCCGTCACACAAACTTGGAATTGCTTCATCTCATGCTGATTGCCATCTTTTGTGAGCTGCAATGTGATATTGACCTCTTTGTCGTGCAAAGGCTCATATACGTTTCCATCAAGGTCTATCACCGGCAATGCGCTGCTCCCTTTTATCTCAATGACACCGAAGCGAGCGGCAGGAATTTGCAGCTTCATCGTTTGAGTATGATAGGTTAGCGACTCAATTTCATTAAGTGAAGCGATCGTTGCCTGTGAATTAACATCTGTCAAGGTGATCATCCTTCCAGTATATTTTGTTAGCGCTTATGTATGTGATTATAAAAGGAGGCTCGAGACAAACGTGGTTCATCAAAGTAACATCCGAACTGTGCGATAAATATGCGCTCGGTGAAAACAGATCAAAAGGTGCGCAATTAAAGCTTTTTGCCGCAATAGGCTTGCCACCTTTTCTTCGATCCATTTCCGGAGCACGTGTAGTGCAATGTTCGTCTTTGAAGTTAACCGTTTCTGTTTGTCCCAGCCTCAGCTTAAATTACTTAGTTGCTGTATCGCTCGTAAGCTTCTGTCTGTACGTTCATATATTCTTCAAGTCCCATATTTTCAATGGTTTTTACATAGTTTTCCCAACCGGCATCATCAAGAGATTCAGAGCCAGAAATAAATTTGTCACGCATTTCACCAACATACTTTTCAATATCGGTTCCTGTTGAGTTCATAAATTTGTTTTCATCTTTTGTGTATGTGAATTTGGACCAAATTTCGTTTGGAACATAAGGCTTAATTTTTTCTGCTGCCTCTACAGATGCTTCTGATGCTTCTGATCCACTAAAGTAGTCTGATGTAACAAGACCTGGAGGGTTAACCCCTACCCATGGCACATATTCAGACATCTTCTGCTCTCTATGCTCTGCATTCTCGATTTCATCGACATACTTATACTCACCGTTATCTTCTATATAGGATTCGCCTTCGATGCCCATATACATTAGTCTGGCACCTTCATCACTATAGAAGTGGTCCATCCATCTCACTGTTGCTGCAGGATTCGGGTTTTCACTTGTCACAACAAATTGTCCATTGTTAAATAGTGGTGGTAAAACACCTGTATAAAGCTGATCACCATTTGGTCCCTTTAGAGCAGAGACACTAACAAAGTCATCACTACCAAATGTTAATGATGGATCATAAAATACTGTGCTGGCATACTTGCCTTCACCGGCATTCGCCATATACTGGCCCCATTCAATTGAGAAAATATTTTGTTCAATAAGCTCTTCCTCATATAACTTACGTACGTACTCAAGCATTTCTCTGTATTCATCTGATGTTGGAATAAAACGTAATCCATCACCGTTAGGATCTTTATCAATGTTGTCGGCTCCTGTATTGTTTAAACCAAAGGAACCACGTAGCCATGAAATGAGGTTATTCATATTCACACCGCTATATGGAATGACATCTTCATCCGCTGCTTTTACTGCTGTTAAAAAGTCATAAAACTCATCCGTCGTCTCAGGCATATCCATATCAAGCTTATCAAGCCATGATTGGGCAATCCATGGACGTGCACCAATTCTAACTGATAAAAAGTCGCTATCTCTTATACCAGGCATCGAGTAAATGTTGCCATCCGGGAACGTCATCCCTTTCTCGATATTCGGGTCATTCTCCATGATCGCTTTTAAATTTGGTGCATAGTCATCAATTAAGTCGTTCAAACGAACAAAGATACCTTGCTCGCCGTATTTAAATAAATCAGAGTTCGATAGTGTTGAAGCAAAGAAGGCATCTGGTAGCCCGCCACCACCGATCGCAAGATTACGCTTCTCAGCGAGACTGTCCATCGTTACCTGTTCAACCCAATCAAGATCAATATTGGTCATTTCTTCATATTCATTCCAAACAGGTAGTTCATTCCAATCGATCGGTGCATTGACATCTGATTTAGCTGTAAACATTTTAAGTGTCATTTCCTCTTTAACGATTGGGAAACCGCTATCATTTACATTGTCTAACGCTTCCTGATCGAGTTCCTTTTGCTTACCTGCATCATCATCGCCTCCACATGCAGCAAGTAAACCAATTAAGGCGAGCAGCATGAAGGTAACTAATAGTTTATTCATTTTCATTGTAAGACCCTCCTCGTATTTGTCTCTAAGCACGCTTTATATACAGCTTTTAAGCGGTCTTTGTCCTCAATCCTTTCCTAAATATGGTTAGAACCCTTGAAAGACAACGCTTTCAAACTTTAACTTAATTAAACTAACTAATTAAGTTGATTAAATTATATCAAGTTCACTTGAACGTGTCAATCAAACATCAGGATTTTAAAATAGACTAGAACAAAAGAATGACAGTTCTGTATAAGTCTGATTCCTATGACTGCTTTCTGCGGAACTGCCGATTCAACATGCATTCTCGCCGATTCTCAACACGCAACTGCCGATTCAACACGCACTATCGCCTATCTCCACGGCCACATCAATAAAGAAGAAGGTCCGCTTGGCACTTGACCAAACAGACCTCCTTAGTGTTCGGTGTTCCAATTCCACGCTTTCCTCAACCTGAGCCCACGTGTGCTTCTGAACTAAGTTTAATCTTGTTCTTCTCATTGAGCTCTTAAAAATGACCTAGAGCTTTCACCTTCAAAACTAGGTTCAACCGTTATTCGTGATCGCCAACTTTTTCTTTTAATTGATACAGCTCTTTCTTCAACGCTTCAACTGTATCTGCATATTCTGGATCATGATAGACGTTATGCATCTCATACGGGTCTTTTTCCAAATCGAACAATTCCCATTCAGGTGTTCTAGGCTCATCCATTGAATCAGCACTTCCAAGCGCTTCCCCATAATAGTAAATGAGTTTATGTTGGTGTGTGCGCAAGCCGTAGTGTGCGCCCACACGATGCTCAATGCTTAAGTGCTCCCAGTAGCGATAATACATCGATGTTTGCCAATCATCCGGTGTGTTATTCTCGAGAACAGGACGCAAGCTCCTACCTTGCATAAACTCAGGAATGTCGATGCCCGCATAGTCAAGAAACGTTTCCGGAAAATCAACATTAAGTGCAAAATCCTTCGTAACAGATCCAGCCTTAATGGCTCGTGGATAACGAATCACAAAAGGCATGCGCAATGATTCTTCATACATAAAGCGTTTATCGTACCAACCATGATCACCGAGGAAAAAGCCTTGATCTGATGTATACACAACGATTGTATCCTCAGCTAACCCTTCTTCATCGAGATAATCCAGCATGCGACCAACATTGTCATCAATGGACGCCACACAGCGTAAATAGTCTTTTATATAGCGTTGATAATACCAGCTTTTCAGCTCTCCAGCTGATAGATTCTCAGGTGGCTTAGCCTTCACGTCACGCTCTCTGAGATCTCGTTCAATGCGCATTTGTGCTTCCTTAGCCGCTTCCGCACGATTGCTGTAGTCATCATGAAAAGTCGGTGGCTCAGGAATATCAACATCCTCATACATGTGCATATGCTTTTCATCAGGATCCCACGGACGATGTGGCGCTTTATGATGACACATTAGCATAAATGGCTTTTCTGTATCTCTATTTTTCAACCAGTCAAGAGACAGATCTGTAACAATGTCTGTCGCATACCCTTTATAAACCTTTTCTTCTCCCATGTCATACATCACAGGATCATGATACTCACCCTGATTTGGGAACACATTCCAATAATCGAATCCAGATGGATTACTATGTCCGCCGTATCCGAGATGCCACTTGCCAATTAGAGCTGTTTGATAGCCATTTTCCTTCATCGTCTTTTGAACGGTTGGCTGACGGCTGTCAAATTTGTCTCCTAGCGTTTTGACACCATTTTTATGATTGTACAATCCTGTTAAAATGGTCGCCCGACTAGGCGCACAGATAGAGTTTGTACAAAAGCAATTGTCAAAGCGCATCCCTTCATTGGCAATTCGATCTAAATTCGGTGTCTCATTAATTTTGCTGTCATAGCAGCTCATCGCATGTGCCGCATGATCATCACTCATAATGAAAAGTACATTCGGTTGTTTGTGTTTCCCCATTTACGCTCAACTCCTCAATAGACTTTTAATCTAATACGCTATTATTGTAGTCTTACAAAAGCGGCTCACAGCATTTCTTAAACTTCTTACCACTGTTACAGATACATAGATCATTCCGCCCTGGTAGGGGCTGCCCTGTATGAATCAATTCTAACAATCGATTCTTTTTGATCGTCTGTCCGAGTTGTTCCATCCGCTTGTGTGCATGATGGTATATCATCTTATAGCTTTCGCAAAAATACTCCACATCACGTGAACCGTCATCTTGAATGCGATTACGTGGACAGCCACCGTGACAAAGATGAAGAAACTCACATGACTTGCACGCCTCATTGAGCTCAGGCTTCATCGCCAGAAACTGATCCATCTTCTCGCTTTGGAGCATACGTGCTAGAGAATCGTGGGCAATATTACCAAGCCTAAAGTCATCGTCTATGAAAAAATCACACGGATAGGCATCACCATTTTGCTCGAAAATGATCGTTCGTGGGCACGTCTCCATATGCGCACACATTTCAGCTGAATAGCCTGAGTAAACACTTAATATATTATCGAAAAACCTGATCGAAATCGTTGGTGAACCATCACGATACCAATGATCAAATGCCTCACATAAAAATGTGCCATATTGCTCTGGTGAGATTAAATAGCGCCCTGGCTGAGATGTATCCTGCGATTGAAATTCCATACACGGTATGAACTGCACGTGTGTATAGCCTTCTTGTTCGTAAAACGCCATTAGCTCAGCTGCTTTTCCGACGTTATTTTCATGAATAACTGTCAAAATGTTAAACTCAACGCCAGCATTGCGAAGATGATCAATGCCCCGCGTAATGAGATCAAAGCTCCCTTTACCTGATCCTGTCACACGCCTGGCATCATTGATGTCTTTTGGGCCATCTAAGCTCACACCGACTAAGAAGTTATACGTCTTAAAAAACTCGGCCCATTCTTCATTAATTAAAATCCCGTTCGTTTGAATCGAGTTACTAATAATCGTATTCTTAGGGGCATGCTTTGCCTGAAGCGAGACGACTTTTTTAAAAAAGTCCAAGCCTGCCAATAATGGCTCGCCCCCCTGCCAAGCAAATGGCACTATGCCCCTTTTTAGCTCCATATATTCACGCATAAACTTCTCTAATACATCATCAGCAATACGATTAATCTTGCCTGGTTTTCCGTTGCATCTACTATAATAGCAATAGTCACATGCTAGGTTACACGCCTCCGATACTGTTTTCCACATGACACCATTGATGTGTGGACGGTTTAATGGCTCGGTCGTTGCTGCAAAATCAGTCATCTTGGATTTCCCCTATCCATATCGGTATGCAAGTCATATTTCACATTATTGCACTGGATTAAAGCGCACTTTAAAATGAAATGGTTCTGTTAATAACTCATATTCAGGTCGGACATCAGGCCCACAGCTCGCACTACCAATTCCGTGCTGCTTATAGTCAAGATGAATGGTGATATCGTCTCGTTCCTTCAGTTCATACGTATGCTGCGCCTGATCAAGATCTTCTACACTGTATCGGTGTGCACTGAAGTTCAAAGCTGGTTGACCTTGTACTGTATAGCCCATGCCAGATATATTTTGGAATGATACCCATTTAACATCTGTGCGATTGCCATTTTCTTGAGGATAAATGTAATGCGTCATGAGCTGATCAACCGTTTTCGTATAAACACCGAATCGTGCGGCTTCCTTCGTGTCAGCATAAGCTTCACCAGGACCTCTTCCGTACCATTTTACCTGATCTAGCGCTTTCGGTACGGTCATTTCTAGACCGATTCGTGGAAGCGTACGTGGCACAGATCCTTCTGGTTGACCAGTCACCTCAATCATAACCTCCCCGTTGCCATCGATCACGTACACGAGCGTGACATCGATGCCCCAAGCAAGGATAGGCGGTGCAATACGTTGTCGCACCGTTACAGTGACGCTTGAGTGTGTTGCATCTACGTCCCACTGCACATCTTTTGTTCTTTGCTGGAGCCAATGGACACCCACCTTCTTCCATACATGCTCTGAACGATGATCATTGTTCGTCATCGCCCGCCAAAATTGCAGCTTTGGTCCCGTCGTTAAGAGCGCGCGTCCTTCATGGTGCCAAGACTGCATTTGGCCAGTAATTGTGTTGAATGTGACCGCAAAGTTGTACCCATCTACGTGGAGGACATGATTCACCTCTGATACCGCTATCGGTGCCTTAACCGAGGCTGCGTGATCTACGACAGGGACTTCATTTGTTTCGGGCAATTTAAATTGTGCCCAGGCGATTTCATGACCTGTTTTTGCCCACTTTGTATCCTTTGCCAAAGTAAAGCGAATGTTAACCACACATTCTCTGTCTGATGTCACATCCTCTGGTATTTGAAATGGAATCGTGACGCGCTGACGAGATCCCGGTGCAATTTCTGAAACAGACAATGTCCCATTTTGGATAATATCGCCTTCTACTTCTACATTCCACGATGCGTGCACATGCGCAAGGCTGATAAAGTCATAACGATTAATGATGTCAAATTGTCCTTTAGCGACATCTACGTGTGCCACTTTAATCGGTTCAATCACTTTTTTATGCTCAAAGTATCCTGGCGAAGGCGTGCGATCTGGCATAACGAGACCATCAATGACGAAATTATAATCGTTTGGCTCGTCCCCAAAATCCCCACCGTAAGCAAAGTATTCACTGCCTTCGTCTGTATGTGCACGTAAGCCATGATCAGCCCATTCCCATACAAATCCCCCTTGAAGGCGGTCATATGTATAAAATGTCTCCCAATAATCTTTGAATGAGCCTGGCCCATTACCCATTGCATGCGCATATTCACATATGATGTGCGGCCGCTTATAATCTGTTCGCTTGCCAAGTGTTTCTAGGCGTTCAATTGGCGTATACATAGACGAGAATATGTCAGAGGCAACGGGTTCTTCCGTTGAATCAGCTTCCCAATAAGGAATCGTACGACACTCACCTTCATAATGAACAAGCCTTGTATCATCACGGTTATGTGCCCACTCGTACATCGCATCATGATTACAGCCATAGCCTGATTCGTTTCCTAAAGACCACATAATAATGGATGGATGGTTTTTACTGCGTTCTACCATTCTTTCCATACGATCAACATAAGCTGCTTCCCATTTCGGGTTATCACTTAATTCATGAATATTGCCTGTCACTTCAAAGCCATGCGTCTCTAAATCAGCTTCATCAATGACGTAAAGACCATATTCATCACATAAATCATAGAACTGTGAATCGTTCGGATAATGAGCGCACCGGACGGCGTTAACGTTACTTTGCTTCATGAGTATGATGTCTTGTTCCATATGTTCCCGCCTGACAGCTCGCCCTAAATCAGGGTGATTGTCATGTCGGTTAACACCTTTAAATTTGACGGCTACCCCATTTATAAGTAAAAGGCCATCTTTAATGGCTACGCTTCTAAAGCCAACCTTCTGTGGAATCACCTCAACAATGTCGCCATTGCCATCCTTTAATGTTAATAGTAAGTGGTATAAATACGGATCCTCTGCCGACCATTTATGCGGATTGGCGACATCCCTTTGAATGACAACTTTCGATCCATCTTGGGCAATCTCAAGCCCCTCTTGTACCCCAGTCATCACTTCTTTATATTGAGCATCAAGCAGACAATATTCTAAGCTTACTGGTCCATGAGCTTTTTGACTTGCTGAAGCAAGATCAACCTCTACAGTCATTGAAGCATCTCGGTAAGCATCATCTAAATAGGAGCGAATAAAGACATCCTCAACATAAGCAGATGGTCGCGCCAATACATACACATCGCGAAAAATACCGCTCATCCACCACATATCTTGGTCTTCAATATAGCTGGAAACGGACCATTTATACACCCGGACATCTAACGTATTCTGTCCTTGTTTCAGGTGCTTTGTAATATTAAATTCAGAAGGTAAACGACTTCCTTCACTGTAACCGACTTCCTGGCCATTTACCCACACATGAAAACAATTATCGACACCTTCAAAACGCAAAAACACCTCATGCCCGTCCCAATTCTGTGGAATGTAGAATTCCCGGTAATATGACCCGGTCGGATTCACGGTCGGAACATGGGGCGGATTAACTGGAAATGGGAAATTCACATTTGTGTAATGTGGTACATCATAGCCTTGTAATTGCCAATGATGTGGCACTTCAATCTCATGCCAATCTGTAAAGTCGTGCGCCTCTTCTGAAGAAACGATTGGAGCTTGATGCGGGTTCTCTGAATAATTGAACTTCCACACCCCATTCAGCGATTGAAACCGCTCAGATACATTCTGATCATAAGATAGCGCTTTCTTTTTACTTGTAAACGGAAAAAAATAGGAACGGCTGTTAACACGATTGCGCTGGAGCATTTCTAAATTCTCCAAATCCTGAAATGACATATTTACAGTCCCCTTCTATTATTAATAATAAGCACATAAATGGTGTTGTAACTTTATGGTAAATTAACTTAATTAAGATTATACATGAAACAACACCCTAATTCAATGTTTTAAAAGCCGAAACGTATGGCAATTCTCTTCCCAACCAAATAAAAACAGTTCGGGCAAAAAGACCTGCGGTGATATGTCAAAATAAACACGTATGAAGTGATTAGGGTTCAATTTATCAAAAAACAGCAGCACTAAACTAACCAGTCATACGATAAAATCTGTTAAAGGTTCGAAGTAATAACATCTTCCATACATGTCCTGGATTCTTTATGGAGCTTTCTCCTTCTATATAGCACTTGAAAATCTGCTCTATAATCTTTTATTTTCTGATAACATCTATGTTTGACATTATTTCACCCTCCTAGCATTTAGATAACATAAAAAAACAAACTTTAGTGGAAGTTTCTCCGCTAAAGTTTAGGCCGTTCCACGGTTATTTACTTTGTTTCTAAACATATTATATCACGTAAGCAGTTAAGATATTTTGTGCATGTCATTATGATATCTCAAAGTGTCTTTGGCATAACATAATACCAAATAACAACATACTTCTGTAACCGTCAAATAGTTTCGAACACTTTGGCATGCGGACAAAATCTTTTCCAAATTGGATATGAGGTGTCTTCAATCAAGCACTATTCTGCCAATGCATGATTTGTTTTGTCAATAATTGTGCCATCTTTAGCGTTAATTTGGTATAAAATATTAGGAGAAGGGCTATCCTCATTCGGTTCTTGTGAGCTGATAACAACCACCCATGAATCATACGTTACCTTAGAATTGCGATAACCCATCTCTGTTCGTTCTACACTATAGACTTCAAAGTTACTATTGTTAGACTTGAAATTAGGAACATCATTTAAAGCAATTTCTTTCGCTTTCTCTTCATCTATTGATTCATTAGCTCTCGTTTTCTCATTATGGTTATCGCTATTATCTGAACAGCCGACGACCCAAATGATCCCTAAAACCAGAATGGCGGCAGCAAAAAGGTTCCTTTTTAACAAAAGCATTCCTCCTAATAGTTAAGAACCTTTGAAGATTCTCGTTTAATTTATTTTAGGTGCTCCAGGAGTTTTTGAATTCACATAATGGATATGACTAAATATTCCATTTGATGCAGTGTGTATACCTCGGAGTTCGTTCCCCCAATATACGGTTCCTCCACTATCTCCTCCATCAGACTTATAGGAGGCTTCTCTCAAATAACGATAGTAATGACGCGTTCCGTCTGAATCTCTAACATGACCATTCCAGTTTCTTTTTTCAATTTCCCCACTAGTTACATAAGTTGTTGCACCAGTTTTCGCAACAGATTGACCAACATAATCAGAATTTACATATTGATAACTCGTCATTTTACGGTCATTTACAGAATATCGGTAAATACCATTTGTCGCTCTGTTACGACTCAATTTAACCACCCCAACGTCAGCATATCCACCTATTCCAAAATTATCACAATTATGTTATAGCATCAATATAAATTCACACTAATTTTAATTTTTTGTTTTATCACTCTGCATAAAGTTGATTGCAATTGGAAAGTGAGCCATACGACCACTTAGAATTGGACCAGTTATAGTTACCTGAAACCGAAAGCGGCGACTCTAGCGGGAACAGCACACGTCCGAAGACCCCGCAGAGGTTTGATGAAGGAAGGCCTAACCTATGCCGCTCTTCCCGCTGGAGTCTACGTATATTTCCCGAGCTCATGTGGGCATTGTTCATTAATCGACTAAACTTTAAGTTATATCCTAGCCGCCACTCTATAGATTATAAGGATTTTACTTGATTATTCCCCTAATCCCCTTTATAATTTTATTTAGTTAAGTTAATTAATTAAACTACATACGCTCTTAGAAGCGACCATTATGATCTCGAATTAACATTCGGTATGTATCGCTGTAAAGACGTATACAGATTTCTGTATGCGCATTTCCCCTAATAACTTGTCGTGAAATAGAAATATTGTAGATTTAAATCTTCTCATAAGGTGTCGCGACGACTCACTATCTATCATCTTCCAATTATAAAGCGGTTACAAAATATGAATTATTTTAAATTCAGACCTACTAGGAGGTTACTATGAAACATCATGATCTAATTCGTCAGTTTCAACATATATTTCAGTCTAACGAACAGCCTCAACTGTTTTTTGCACCTGGGAGAATCAATTTAATTGGTGAACATACAGATTATAACGGTGGTCACGTTTTTCCTGCTGCCATTTCTTTTGGAACATATGCAGCTGTTAAAAGGCGCCCTGATAATGTATTACGTTTTTATTCGTTAAATTTTCCCGACGATGGCATGATCGAGTGCGACCTCTCACACCTCGTCTACGATGATCATGATGGGTGGGCGAATTATCCAAAAGGGATGATACAGTATATGGTCGAGGCTGGACACGCCATTACCTCAGGAATGGATATCCTTTTTTATGGGGACATACCTAATGGAGCTGGACTTTCTTCTTCTGCCTCAATCGAACTCGTTACAGGGGTTGCGCTAGAAAGCCTATTTGATTTAACCGTTGATCGGATTGACCTAGCCCATATTGGACAAAAAGTCGAAAGCGTCTTTATAGGGGTGAATAGTGGCATTATGGATCAATTTGCCATCAGCATGGGAAAGCAAGACCATGCGATACTGCTTGATACAGAATCCATGGTGTATCAATACGCACCGATTACACTTGACGGCTACACGATTATCATTATAAACACGAATAAGCAACGCACACTAGCTGGATCAAAATATAACGAACGACGGAATGAATGTGAAGAAGCACTCGCAGATTTACAAACAGAGCTTGACATCATCAGCCTCGGTCAATTAACACCGGCAGAGTTTGACACGTACAGTCATCTCATTAGAAGCAGTACGAATCGAAAGCGCGCAAAGCACGCTATAACTGAAAACGCCCGCACGTTAGACGCCTTAAATCGTTTAAATGAAGGCGATCTCGAAGGTTTTGGCACATTAATGAACGCGTCACACCAATCACTTGCATTGGATTATGAAGTGACGGGACTTGAACTGGATACTGTCGTACATGCAGCGTGGGAGCAGCCAGGTGTGATCGGAGCACGGATGACGGGGGCTGGTTTTGGCGGCTGTGCGATTGCCATCGTGGCTAACGACCATGTCACATCATTTAAACAGAGCGTTAATGATCACTATAAGAAAACAGTTGGTTATGAAGCGACATTTTATACCGCTTCAATTGGAGACGGGGCAAAAGAACTCACAGCTAACTAATATTATCTGTAAGAATCAACCCAAGATGGTCTCGGATATAACCGCTTCAAGTTGATCATAAAAAACGAGATTGTGAGATGACATTATGAATATATCAACGGATATTATTGAAAATAACTGGAAACTATTTAACCTGACAAACGATAACGGAATGGTCGTCGGCATCCTTAATTATGGTGGTATTATACGCCACATTAAAGTACCCGATCGAAACGGTCATATAGAAAACGTTGTGCTTGGATTTGAAAATATTGCCGATTATCGTGATAATCCGAATTATTTCGGTGCGATTGTTGGTCGGGTGGCTGGTCGGATTAAAGGGGCTTCCTTCAACCTCCAAAACACCGTACACCATTTGGAAGAAAATGAGGATACCAATCACTTGCACGGTGGGTCAAGTGGATTTCATCAAGTCATTTGGGAGACAACGCCTTTTCAAACTGATTCAACGGTTGGGGTGGCATTACATCATACAAGCCCAGACGGGACATCTGGCTATCCTGGCGAGGTAGACGTAACCGTCACCTACACGTTACACAATGACAATTCACTCAGCGTTTCTTATGAGGCTACGACAGATCAACCAACCGTGCTCACTTTAACAAACCACTCATATTTCAATTTATCAGGTGACTTAAAGGAAACGGTTCACGATCATATTGTAAAGATGTCAAGCGATCATTTTGCTGAATTGGATACGAGTCTATTACCAACAGGGCGCCTTCTACCAGTCAAAGCAACGCCTTTTGATTTTAACTGTGAACGGCCACTCAAATATGGCCTTGTCCAAGACAGCAATTTAAACACAACTGATTACCACCAAAACGACATAGTAGGTGGTGGGTATGACCATTATTTTTTATTTCGAAAACAAGAGAAAAAACAAATTAGCGTTCGGGAGGAATCGAGTGGACGCTTACTAACAATTTCAACGAACCAGCCTGGCGCTGTGATGTACACCGCAAATGCACTTGAAGAAGTGCTTGTCCTGAATGGGGGACCAGGACGTAAGCATTTAGGTGTTTGTTTTGAAACTCAGGCACATCCCGCTGCACTTCATTATGATGGCTTCCCGTCTATTATGATCAGTCCTGATGAACCTTATAAAACGGAAACCGTATTCTCATTTAGCTGCTATGATTAAATGGTTATGTGCTTTTGAATATTCTGAGCGAACATGACCATTTATCTCGCTATGAGGGATATGCCGTCATGGCTTTCCTGCCTATTCAAATATTTCAACAAGCAATAGTGCCAGCGCGCCTTTTAGTGTGGCATCATGACCTAATTTAATAAGGTCTACTTTCGTTTGCTTCGCATCAGCGGTCAGTCCTCGCTGGACGATCGTGTCTTTAATAACAGGAAGTATAAACGCACTCATTTTACAAACTTCTCCACCAAGGACGATTTTTTCAGGGTTGATTACGTGGATCAAGTTCGTTAAAGCAATGCCAATGACCTCGCCCGTTTCCTGTAATACGTTGGCGAGGATCTCATTTCCTGCTGTCGCCATATGATATATGTCTTCTATTGTAAGGTTCTGATAGCCGATCTGGTCATGAACAAGATGCTCTGCTTCACCTTTTGCCATGCCTGCTTTCTCATCAGCTTCAATTAAAGCAGCCTTGGCACGTTTAATGATGGCATCACATGTGGCGAACGTTTGAAAACACCCTCTATTTCCACACGTACAGACCTCACCGTGCAGATCGATCGTCATATGCCCAACCTCTCCAGCTAAATCTGCTGCGCCGTGATATAGCTTGCCATCAATAACAAGCCCTGCGCCAACACCGCTGCCCATATTAACAGTGAGCATACTTCCAATATGACCATTTGTGCTAAACCATGATTCGCCAAGTGCCATTGCACGTACATCATTTTCGACCTTTACAATTGTATCGAATTCCTTCTCTAATACATCTTTAATCGGGATGTCTGTTAATCCTAGGTTCGGTGCCACAAGTGACAATCCATTTTCAACATCAACAACACCATGCATAGCAACACCGATGCCCATCACTTTATCAGGTGTTGAGAGTGTATCGAGTACAGACCGAATCGTATCAATTAATTCATCTAAAAATTGTTCACTTGAAATGCGTTTTGAGATCTCTTTCGGTTCAGCTCTAACAATGACTTTACCCGACAAACTACCAGCAATGCATTTAATCGAATCTGGACTAACGTCTACTCCGATCACATAAAACGCATCATGATTAATTAAAAGCATCGTCGGCTTTCGGCCACCCTGTGACTCACCAAGATCACTTTCCACAACCAATTCCTCTTCTAGTAGCTCCTTGACAATACTACTAACAGTTGGTGGCGTAAGCTCGGTTTTTTTAGCAATTTGCGCTCGAGATATTGGTTCGCTCGTACGAATTGTATTTAAAATGAGTGATTTGTTAACTGATTTCATGAGCTGGAACGTACCACGTTTCATAATATTCCTCCGTTACAATGAACTCTTGTATCTATTATACCATGTTTATACTTGATTCTTTCTAGCTTAAACAACCTTTTTAGCCTTCATAGATTCGACTCGTCATGCTGTTGTGTGTGTTTCAACGGTATCCATACGCATACATATCATATGAATCATCCTTCACATATGCTGTGCCATATATACACATTCAGCTACCATTCCGATAAGCAACTTTTTACGGTTACCAGCTGTAAGCGACACCTGAAATCAAAGCTTGATTGGTACACCTTTTTCAGCAGATTCATATAAACCGTTAATGATTTTCTGCAGTTTGATGCCTTCAGACTTCATGGGGTCAAGCGCATTGCCAGAAGAACAGCTGTCGACAAAGTGGCTAAATTGCTGTTCGAATTTATTAACATCTGGTAGAAATGACGGCGTGATATCAACGAGTGTCTCATATTTCTCCTGATAGATTTTCAACGGAAATACGTCTGCCCCTCCGTTATCCCTCATTAACGCAATCGACATGTCATCGTGATCCTCAATATTCGCTGCAAAAGCCGTCTCCAGCATCATGGATGCCCCATTTTTAAACGTGATCATCCCACGAGCCATATCCTCTACTGAGAAATTATCCCAATCCCAGTCACCGAGCATGCCAACTCCTTTTTTCGTACCGAGCTTTTGATACGTTACACCGAATATCGTATCAGGTTCGGGGTATCCCATTAAATAAAGCGCTGTATCAAGCATATGAACACCTATGTCAATTAGCGGGCCTCCCCCCTGCAATGCCTTATTCGTAAAAACACCCCAGCCAGGAATGCCGCGCCGGCGAATGGCGTGGACACGCGCAGCATAAATCGTTCCAAGCTCACCACCATCAATAAATCGTTTCAATGCTTGCACTTCTGACGTATAGCGATAGCATAAGCCATAGGTTAACTGTTTTCCTGCTTTCGTTGCCGCTTCAGCCATTTGCTCCGCTTCAGCAACCGTCATTGCAGGAGGTTTTTCACAGATGGCATGGCAGCCTGCTTTTAAAGCGGCGATCGTTGCTTCAGCATGAAATTTATTCGGTGTACAAACGCTCACGGCATCTAACGGGACGTCTCGGAGCATGTCTTGATAATTGGTATACACATGCGGAATGTGATACTGATCGGCTAAACGTGTCGCATGCTCTTGGACAATGTCTGCTATCGCTACAATTTGCACCTTATTTCCTAGCTTTAAATAATTTGGTATGTGGACGTCTCTTGCAATTGCGCCCGCACCAATAACCCCTATTCGAACGACTTCATTCACCTAAACTTCCCCCTGTTGCTTTTATATGTATGTATCTCTCTGTCACTCATTTATATTATATACCGATATCGCTTTTATCAATGGATTCCCTTGACGTTTTAAAATGGTCAGTTTAACACCCCGTACGTTTATTAATGGAATTGATATGATACGTTTTGACCCGATATACGTCCCCGTATGCACTGTGACGTATTTTCCCGTCTTTGCCGTCATCACTTCAATCTTAAACATACGCACTCTTTCGCCTTCCGTCAAATCTTCCTGAATGGTGATGTGATTAATGAGTATAGGTACGTCTGTTTCGAACACCCACGCCCCATTTTCCTCGACAAAGTCACACATAGTCGCAAGCGGATGACAATAACGTTTTCGTATGGCTGCCCCCATCTCCAAAATACGCTTTACATCCAATTCAGGAAGCAATCCGTTCCTGTCAGGACCAATGTTTAATAAAAGGTTTGTGCCACGACCAATTGAATGGTCATATATCCCCATCAATTCTTTTAAGCTTTTCAGCGTATGTTCATTATGGTCACTATAAAACCAACGATCTCTTATTTGCACGTCACATTCAGCAGGTAACCATAGCTTTTCTTCTAATAGTTGTTGGTCGTCAGTATAAATGGAAAAGTCCAATGCATCAACAACATTGGAGCATTCAATGGGCGCAATCCCATCCTCATTTCCGATCCAGCGAATATCAGGATCAGCACTATTAAAAATAAGGATATTCGGCTGTAGCGACCGAATACGTGAAACAATTCGATGCCAATCATATTCATGTCCTTCAGAGCCGGCGCCATCAAACCAAAGAATATCAATCTCACCATATTGGGTTAACAGCTCTGTCATTTGATTAATAAAATAATCGTCATAGGCTTTGGCATCCTTGGTGTAGAAATCAGCCGCTCCATCGTAGGGTGAGTAATATAAACCTGGCTTCATATCGAATTTTCTGCATGCATCTACAAATTCACGAACAACATCGCCTTTTCCTTGTTTCCATGGCGATTGTTTTACAGAGAATGTTGTATACGCAGACGGCCAATTTGAGAAACCATCATGATGCTTGGCTGTGAGAACAGCATATTTCATGCCGGCTTTTTTTGCTGTTTCGATCCATTGTTCACAATTCAATTGTATCGGACAAAAGGTGTCAGGTGACATTGGTCGCTCATCAAAGTCCGTATATCCTTCATAAAATGTACGTAACCCGAAATGAATAAACAGGCCAAATCCCCAATTTTGAAATTCAAGCTGTTTCAATGTTGGTTTAATAATATGCTTTGATCTCATACGTTTTTCACCCCTTAAACTCTAAAATTGAAGTGGCTGGGACATAAATTAAAAATTCAATAAAACGAGCAATACACAACATGAGCTCCGGAAATATAAAGGGACTCAAGGGGTCTGTGAGTCTACGCAGTGCTTGACCAACTGAGTTCGGTCGTGTTCTGTGACCAACGTTACCATTAAAACGTCATGTTTGTCGGTCGAAAAGTATATTTCCAGAGCCGTCGTAGTGTTCGGTATTTATGAAATTACAAGCTTATATTCCAGTCTAATAGCCCGATTAATTCAAGTAAACTTCTTTGCCTGTTTCGGCAGATTCATAGATCCCTGCTAGTATTTTCATAATTTCTAGTCCATCTTCAGCAGGGGCGATTGTTTCTGCTTCACCTTTTATGCATGAAATGTAGTGATCAATTTCATTTTGAAAGCCGTCCATCATATCAAAGGATACAGCGTCAATTTCAGGTGTGACATTGAGTATCGTGTTATGTTTTTCTGCTGTCAAATGAAGACTTGGATCAATTTCTGCGCCACCTTTTTCACCAAAAATCTTAAGCTCGCCTGAATCTCCTTTGGCATGGAGCGTGAAGCTCGCATCCACCAAAATAGATGCGCCATTTTCAAAACGAATGAGTGCATTGACCATATCCTCGACACCATTTTGATCTGGATCATAGTCGGCCGCCTTATAAAATGACTTATGCTCGATATGAGAGCGATTGCCGAGACGGTTATACGTATTACCGCTTACAGATTTAACTTTCGGTTTACCCATAAGATACCAGGACAAGTCAATGACGTGCACACCGATATCGATTAGTGGGCCTCCGCCTGATCGTTCTTTATCCGCAAACCAACCACCCGGGTTCCCTAAAGCCCGAATATAAGATGCTTTTGCGTAATAAATGTCTCCTAAGTCACCGGCATCAATAAATTTTTTTAATACCTTCGCGTTAGTCCCATGACGTCGCACGAAGCCGACTTGGAAAATTTGATTATGATGCGCGTTAGCAGCCGCTTCAATATGTCGTGCTTCTTCAACCGTTTTACATAAAGGCTTTTCAACCAGAACGTGCTTACCAGCATTCAAGGCAGCGATTGCAATTTCCGCATGGGAATTATTCCAAGTACATATGCTGACCGCATCGATTTCAGACAGCGCCAGCAATTCATTGTAATCGGTAAAATGCTTCGTTGCACCGTATTTGCCTGCTTTATCCTTGGCACGTTGTTCATTTAAATCACATACTGCAACGATATCCACTTCGTTATTGTGCTTATAAGCTTCAAAATGAAATTCCGAAATAGAGCCTGCTCCAATAATACCAACTTTAATTGTCCCCATTAAAAGTCCCTCCATTTTCGTATTATGTTATTGTCTTACACGCTTTCCCAAATTTTGCGGACGTTTTCCATGCTCAGCTGAGCTGCTTTTTGGCACGGCTCCAGGCCTTCAAATTCGATTGATATATAGCCATCATATCCGGATGCTTTAATCACTTTGATCACTTCTCGCAAATCAATATCGCCGTGACCGGTAATCGCACCCCTTATATAGTTACCTGCAGTCGTTACGAGCCAACCAGCACCAGGGTTGTACCATGATGATGGGCGATAATAGAAATCTTTAATATGGATCATTGACGCTTCATGAATATTTTGTTTCACAGCCGCTATCGGATCTTCATCCACACATAAAAAATTACCTGTGTCTAAAGTTGTTTTGAAATTAGGACGGTCCACCTCATGAATGATGCGCTGAATCCGTTCGCTTGCTTGGATATAGAAACCATGATTTTCAATGCTTGTCACGATATCGTATTGCTTGGCATAATCAGCTATGCGCTGACATGCTTCAACCAGTCTTGGGAGGTCTTTTTCAAATTGTCGATAAGACGCTTGGTCGGACGGTTTAAATGATACGTCATGCCGCATTCGCTTTGCTCCGAGTTGATTGGCTATATCTACTTCTTTTTTCACACGTTCAATTTCTTGTTCAAAGGCTTCTTCTGTATCGGGTAAAAAGTCCGCACCAATGGCATAATTCGATATTACGATGTTCTTCGCCTGTGCTTTTTGTACAATCGCCTTAACGAGATCAGGATTGTCTGTCAACGTATAGCCCATTGGAACAAGCTCAACATGCTCACCTCCATGATCGGCTGTCCAATCAATCACATCCAAAATTGACATGTCTCCAGAATTCAGTGCACCAACTAAGCTATAGCTACTCATCCCTAGCTTCATTATGTGTCCCTCCTAAAATTAGTAATCGTTTATGTGTGTTCAATCTGAACGGGTTTCTTGATGTCATTGGATGCGTAAGCACCTTTGACAACTTCAAGTGTGCGCAATCCATCCACACCAGAGATCGATGGCTTCCGACCTGTCTTCACACAGTCAATAAAATCGCTAATCAGTTGCTCATTCATGTCATCTGCCCAAGGCTGCTCAGACAGCTTCCCTTCCTTGTCATTGTAATAAAGCGCATGCTGCTTGAAGGCATCTACATATAATGTTCCCTCAGTTCCAATGAGTTTCATCGTCACATTTCCCCACGTTGGGTAGACGTTAGGTCTGGACCAGCTTGGATCTATCGATACAACCATCCCAGATTCCATCTCGAGAAGTACAGAACCACAATCCTCAACAGCAATATCGTAAAAGCGCGTATCAAATTCAGCGTAAACACTTTTCGCTTCATCCTGAAACATCCAACGAAGCGCATCCATAATATGAACGATATGGTCTGTCGCAGAACCGCCGCCTGATAATTCCTTTTCGACAAACCACCCGCCTGGCATTTGTCCGTGATTCGTTGCATTTACGGCAATGATCTCACCCATTTCACCTGATTGGATGATGTCCTTCGTCTCACGTATTGCTGGAATAAAGCGAACTGGGTAAGCAACCTGTAAGGTGACACTATGATCTTCACAAGCTTGAATCATCTCTAATGCATCTGCAACCTCTGTCGCAATCGGCTTTTCACATAAAATGTGCTTCTTCTGTTGAGCAGCCTTCAGAACATGTTCTTTATGACGCGCATTTTCCGAGCATACGATAACAGCGTCGATGTCTTGTGTGAGTAACGTATCCAAGTCCTGATAAAAATGAGCATTAAATTGGGCTGCTGCTTCTTGACCACGTGTTGCATCATCATCCCATATTGCTGTCAGCTCTGCATTAGGATGATTGGCTACAACGTCCGCATAAGCATATGCATGTAAATGCGCAAAACTAATTACTCCGATTTTCATACTGAACCACCTCTTTCGATGTAAACAGGCTTCCCTGTTTCCACAGATTGTCGTGCTGCCATTGCGACTCGCATCACTTTCAACAGAGCGTCAGGCGTTACCAACGGCGCTTCGACACCCGTTAGGCCATTAACAATGTGCGCTAACTGGCGCTCTAATATGGACACCGTCAATGTCGCATCACTTGATCGCTTCGACAATACTGGTTTATCTGTATGAATGGTAATCGGCTGACTAGCACATGAATCAAATTCAAGCATGCCAGCATCTCCGGTAAACTCAAATGAATATGTCCGCTGGGTTTCAGCCCAAGACAACTCCACATGCGCAATTGAATTGTCCGCCATGCGAACTGTCATGACGGCATACTCAACCGACTGGCCAGATGCACGCGTTGTTTTAACCTGCTTTGCAATGACATGATCGACATCTCCAAACGTCGCCAACAGCCAGTCCAATTGGTGCCAACCGAGCTCTAGGAAAATATCTGCTGCATGACCTGGATGCTGATCACCATAGGCTAACCGCATCACACCTGGCTGACCGATGGCACCGTCTAACACCTGTTGTGTTGCATTTTGATAAACGGGTGAAAACCTTAGTGTCCCCACAGGGAAAAGGTGAACGTCATTTGCCTGACATACCTTTATAACAGAGATCATTTCCTCAATACTCTGTGCGATCGGTATATCACATGCTACATTGACGCTAAATTGTGCTGCTTGTCTAATGAGTGCTGCTCGTTCATCTAATGGAACACAAATATCGATGAGATCTATTTCACCACTTTTTAAATCTTCAAAGTTCTTAACCTTAACGTCTTTCATCTGTTTTGGTACGTCATCTTGATCATCACTTTTAACAATCGCAACAATGTTAACATGATTGATCTTCGTCCATGCTTCAAAACGTTGTTCAAGCTGCTTTCCTGAACCTAATAGTCCTATGCTTATCACCTGACACACCTCACTAATCTTTTTTTGATCTACATGCTTTTAAAGTCTTTGTATACTCTACGAAATCAGCCGAAACACATTGAATTATCTTTCTTTTGTAAATATAAGCGTTTACAACATACACCTCACATGGTAGACTTAGTTAGATAATTAATTTAATAAACTATAACATTTATGACCTTAAAATGAAAGCGTTTTGCATTGCTGTGTAGACATAAAATCAATGGTTTTGCACGCTACATCTAATGATGAAGAGGGGTTCATCATTAGAACGATGCATCACTGAGAGGGGGTGTTTTCAGGCGTCACGATATGACATTATTGGTGATCGTGTTTGTGTCATTAAAAAACTGTACGACCCACGCTTCTATCGACTGAGCTTTATGACGTTATGTAAGTATCCAGATTAAAAAGGAGTGACAAATTTAAACATGAAAAAAGCATCTATATGGTTATTATTGATTGTGGCGTTAATCACTTTGGCAGCTTGTAATGATACTAAGACCGATTCAGATCAACCCATTATGGACAAGGAAGCCATAGATAATTTGACGGATACCCAATTCCCGGTTGTAAAAGATCCCATAACGGTTAGCATGTTCTCCGCTTCAAATCCCAATCAGGGCGACTGGAATGACATATTCATCTGGAATGAATATGAAGAGATGACGAACATAAAGGTTGAATGGGAGCAAGTACCTAGCTCGACGCTCGAAGAAAAAAGGAATCTCACGCTAGCAAGTAAGGATCTGCCTGATGCCTTTTATGCTTCTGGAATTAATACACTCGATTTATTTAAATATGGTAAACAAGGCACTTTTATTCCATTAAACGATTTAATTGAAGATTACGCACCAAACTTGCAAAAGGTGTTTGAACAATATCCTGAAGTACGTAAAGCAATTACCTTTCCTGACGGTAATATATATGCGTTGCCTACTATACAGGATCCAAAGTTTTTATCGCTTCTCGTAGGTGCACGACCTTGGTTCAATCAAGAATGGTTGGACGAACTCGGAATGGACATACCTGAAACGACTGAAGAATACTATGATTATTTAACAGCTGTTAAAGAAAACAATCCTGGCGGCGATGCTATTGAAGAAATTCCATATGGCGGTCGCTATATTACCGAGTTAATTCGTTGGCTTAGAGGGTCCTTTGGTCTCAGTGAACAAGGCCACACTTACATTGATTTAGATCCGGAAAATGGTGATTTAAGATTTAATCCAATATCCGAAGACTATAAAGCAATGCTTGAGTATATTAATAAGTTGTATGAAGAGAAATTGATTAACCAAAATATCTTCACGATAGAAAATGATCAATTTCTCGCAAATGGTGCAAATGGTATGTATGGCAGCACTGTTTTTTACAGTCCCGATGATACGTTTGGAACAGAGGCTGGTGTCTTCGTAGGCGGCTTACCACTCAAAGGTCCAAAAAGCTATCAATCATTCAGTAAAAGCAATTCTGTCGGAAGAATGGATGGGCTCGTCATTACGAAGGATGCTCAAAATCCTGGAGCGTTAGTGAAATGGCAAGACTACTTTTACACTGAAGAAGGTTCTAGATTTCAATATATGGGTGTAGAAGGCGAAACGTATGTTGAAACTGAAGATGGCTATGAATATGTTGAGGAAATCACGAATAGCCCTAATGGTCTTACCTTAGATGAAGAACTGAGGAAGCGTCTTGCATGGGTTGGCTTATGGCCTCCTGGAATTATGCGCCAAGACTATTTTATGGGATCTGAAACATCACAATCGTCGTTAGATGCAACTGAAAAGCTTAAACCTTATTTATCTGAAGAGTCGTGGCCAAGATTCACCTATACAGAGGATGAAAATCGTGTGCTATCATCTGTTGGCTCGGACATTGAGAAATATGTTGAAGAAATGCGAGACAAGTTTATTGTCGGTGACGTTCCTTTTTCCCAGTGGGATGACTATGTGAATGAAATAGAATCGATGGGGCTTGATGAGTACATGGACGTTCAGCAAAATGCGTACAACCGTTATACCGATCATTAAGACACGATCGCATCAACGAAAAGTGCTGCTAGCATGAATTAGATGAAGTCGTTACGGCTCAAACGTAAAAAATCCGAACCGATTTTTATTAATGAATCGGATTCGGATTTTTCTTGTAACATACTACCTAACGCACCTTATACTGTGATATGCTCTGCAATTTTATGATTGATGACGTCGCGTTTGTTTAATAGCCAGTCTTGTTGTCTTGGATAGTTTTTAAATGTTAATGGCGTGTCGATATCTTCTTCTAACAAGGCAACAACGTTTTCTTTTCCAATCATTCCTTCCAGCAGCTGAAGTGCTCTTAAATCTTGGAGGCCTTCATAAAACACTGCCATTCTGAGCGATTCAATGGGCCCATCCTCTCCTGGGTAGACAAGAAACGCATCACCCGAAGGAAAACCATGTCCAGCATCTGTATGGCGAAAGGGATCAATAGACTTTTTAGAGAACTGTGTATACCAAAAGTTATAGCCCCAATGGAGAAACCCTTTAATATCAAATTTATAAAGTTGGATCCCGATAACGCGATTACGGTAAGAAGGAAATGCGAAGAAGCGATTGGACACATCTTTATATTGTACACAGCAATAATAAGTCCATAGATCAGGAACATCATGCGCCAAAAACGGTTCAATATGATCGTTGGCAGGAATCGGTTGCTTGACGATGCCTTTTTCATAAAACGCATAGTCAGACAACGCATCCATAATTGGATATGCCCCGAGATGGGTTTGGATGATGTCACGCGCACTTTGATAAGACGTTAAATGATCAGCACTCGGTTCATCAGACACATGAAAATAGACTCTGTTATCAAGCTTTTGTTGTTTAATAAATGTAACAAGCTCTGGTAAAAATTGATTTAAAAAGGTTCGATAACTTTCTCTGGCAGTATCTGTATCCCAACCGAAAATTTGTTTTCTAACGCCGTCCTCAACGGCGATAATTTTAGGTGCATGGTAAGCGCCCCATTGTGTAAACAGGTGAGAGAACTCAAAGTATTGGATCCCTCGCTCGGTGCACATGTCGATCCAGCGTAGCAATCTATCAAAAGAAAAATGGTAGTTTTCACCCTTCTTCTCGATGTCAACTAATTGAACGGTTGGCCGTTCCGCTCCAATTGCCGTGTCTAAAGGTGGGGTAAATAACGGTGTTAAAATCATATTAATCCCATTATCAACCGCTGTTTGAACGTATTGATCAATTAATTGCCAATGTTGTTCGCTAAAAATATCAACGTCATATTGATCGGCTAAGCAATCTGTATGGAACCATTGTGTATGAATCAGCTGTTGCTCAGGTAGCTTCAGTGGAATAATCGTTAGTGAAAACGTTTCTGTTGCCAAATGGTGTCCTGACGGTGATGTAAAATGAACATCAATGTTATGGACACCTGGCGTTACGTATTCATTAACAGAAACTGTAACCCATAATGAACGCCATTGATTAGAGAAGGCTGTTATTCCTTCCTCGGTTATCGGATAAAGCGGATCGGGGTAGAGCCCGGGTGTCGACCGCAATACATCGTCATCATGATCGTGATAACACGGAAATTCTGATGGAACAAGGCCGACGGTTCTAATCTGAATCGCTTCTTTTAAATCTGATTGAGCCGTCACTTGAATGTGCTTCATTAAGGGGCCCGTTACCCGATAAGCAATTTGAAACGAAAAACGTTCTCCTAAGAGGGCAGACCCCTTAATATAAGGCGATTCATATAGATCTTGATCTGGAAATACCTTTGTTAATGAACTCAGGCATGTCGTTTCTAACTGAGCTTGAATTGCCATCCTCATCCTCCTTTTCCTACTCATTTATTTAGGATCTACAAACGCTTTTTTGCCCTTTCCGTTAATACCTGCAAGGCCAATTTGACCTAGCCCTGAGACTGGTTGACGTGTGCCATCAATTGCAGCGTCAGCATAGGTGTAAAACCATTCTTCAAGATCGCCTCTCATTTGTTTTACAATCTGTTCACAGTCTGTGTCATCAATGCGATTATGCCTTTCACCCGGATCGTCTATTAAGTCATACAGCTCATGCGGGCCATATGGATATCGATGGATGTACTTCCATTCCTTCGTTCGAATCATCCGAACGGGTCCATACTCATCGTAAATCACAACATTGTCTCTCTCCTCTATAGCATCACCTTGAAGTACTGGTGAAATGCTTCGACCAGGCAAGTGTTCTGGGGTGAAATGCATTAAACCTAAATAGTCCAATAATGTTGGCAGTACATCATAACCGCTCACGAGTTCGTCACTCACGATATGCTCAACAATCGTTCCAGGGTGGCTCATGATCGCAGGTACTTTCACTGACGTATCATACATATTTTGCGGAAACGTACCATTCCCTTTCCCCCATATGCCATGATGGCCACAATTAAAGCCATTGTCGCTTAAAAAGACAATCAGTGTATCGTTACGTATGCCCTCCTCTTCCAATGTGTCAATAATACGGCCAATGTTAGCGTCCATAGCTGTAACAGCAGCAAAATAGCCTTTCAAATGCTCTCTCGGCTGATCACGTCCAGGTGCTGTAGGAATTGTCCAGGGATGCAGGGGCTCCTGTGGACAGGACTCAAACAAACAGTCATCATATAATGCGACAATGTCTTCCGGATGTTGGCCAATCCACGGGTCATGTGGTGCTGTATAATGCACACTGAGGTAAAATGGATTTTCTCCGTGAGCATGTTCCTTAATAAATTGAATCCCATCATCTGTAATGACGTCCGTTAAATAGTCCTCCTCTACGACCAGTTCTCCATTTCTAACCATCCTTGCGCCATAATAAGGCCCACCACCTTTTTCATGTACGAACCAATGCTTAAAGCTTTTCTGTGGTGTTTGACTATCGCCTAAATGCCATTTGCCACTTATGCCGCACTCATAGCCATGTTCTGCTAAAATATCTGTCAAACCTGTTTGTCCTGCTAAATATTCAATCGCATGTTCCCCCGTATTCCCCCCGCTTATCCAGTCGTGAACACCGTGTTGCGATGGCATCTTCCCTGTAAATAACGATGCCCTTGCTGGTGAACAAACTGGAGACGTACAGAAGAAATTTTCAAAACGGATGCCTGATTCGGCCAGGCGATCTAAATTTGGCGTGCGAATCTCGTCGTTTCCAGCACACCCCATTGCCCAGGCGCCTTGATCATCTGATAGCATAAATACGATATTCGGCTTCTTGCTCTTTTGTTTCAAGTTCCTTCACTCCCTTTTCATCAATTAATAGGGCTCTTCAGTATCGAAACACCGAATGGTGAAAGCTCGATTGCTGCATTGACAACTGCGCCACTCAACACATTTATATAACTCCCATTATCCAATTCTACTAGTTTGTTTTCTTCGCTGAAATTCAATAAGAAAATATAATTGTTCTGTCCATCAGTTCGTTTTTGTGCTGTCACACCTTCAGGAAGGCTAGCATTGACGACACCTTTTATATCGATTTCTTTGATCAATTTCCCGTAGAAATCACTATGAAATGATGGCTTATTTCTTGAAGCAATATAATATGCTTTGCCTTTGCCAAATTGATTAACGGTCACTGCTGGTCTACCAGCATAAAAGTCTGATTGATATGCGGCCAACACATCAGCGCCTTCCGAATGGATTAAATCGCAAAGCTCATATGCTGTGTAGTCACCTGCCAGTTCCAAGTGATTGTCTGGTGCCATATGAATCGAATTCGTTTGACCATCATGTAAGCCATCAATTTCTTCTGACCATATCCCGAGTGTTTTCCGGAGAGGTCCTGGAAAACCGCCTAAAAAACATAGATCATGTTCATTAACGATCCCAGACCAATACGTTGTGACAAACGTGCTACCTTGTTCGACAAACCGTTCTATTTTTTCACCGACGCCTGCCTTCACCATATAAAGCATCGGTGCAACGACGAGCTTGTACTTTGATAAATCTTGCTCCATATCGATCATATCAACAGATATGCCCCGTTCCCAAAACGCTTGGTAATGCGTTCTAACCGTTTCTTCATATTTAATACCGATATTCCGAGGACCTTGTGCATCATTGATCGCCCATCTGTTTTCGGTATCAAAAACAATCGCCACCTCGGCTTCAACCGTTGTGCCGACGATATCGTCTAATTGCTCGAGGATAGTACCAACTTGTGTGACGTCCTTAAAAACACGTGTATGTTCATGCCCTACGTGATCAACCACTGCGCCATGAAGCTTCTCACTCGCCCCTCTGCTCTTTCTCCACTGAAAATACTGGACAGAATCTGACCCGTGGGCGACCGCTTGTAATGAAGCCAATACGTGCATGCCTGGTTTTTTTAGCCTGCTAACCTCCTGCCAGTTTGTAGCGCTCGGCGTGCTTTCCATTAATAAAAACGGTTGACCATTTTTTAATGTACGGAACCAGTCATGATTCATCGCCGTATGAGCCGCCACCTGCTTGTAATCCGTGTTGTCATGCCACGTCGGATAAGCATCCCAAGAAACGAAATCAACTTCTTTAGCAAATTTGGCATAATTTAAGCCATCGAACAGCATCATGAAGTTCGTATTAACTGGAATGTTTGGATCCACTGCTTTAAATGGTTTGATCTCATGACGAAAGAAATCAATTGTCTGATCGGTCACAAATCGCTTCCAATCTAAATTCAAACCATGGACCATCATTTCTCCATGTGGGGCAGGCGATTCAATTTGCGACCAGCTTGTATACGTATGGCTCCAAAAAGTCGTCCACCATGCTTCGTTTAACGCATCCAGTTCTTGATACGTATCCTGTAACCAGTTTCTGAAGGCATGTTGACAGGCCTCACAATGACAATCACCACCGTACTCATTTGATATATGCCAGCCAATAACTGCTGGATGGTTTGAATATCTATTGGCCAGCTTTTCATTTATCAGGCCGATCTTCTTTCGATAAATAGGTGATGTCAAGCAATGATTGTGGCGATGTCCGTGCAGATTACGAACTCTATTAGAACTGACTCGCAACACTTCAGGATACTTTTCTGACATCCAAGCTGGTCTCGCGCCACTTGGCGTAGCAAGAAATACAAAAATACCGTTTTCTGAAAGTCGATTTAGGATGTGGTCGAGCCAATCAAACTCAAATTGACCTTCTTGCGGCTCTAATGTTGACCAGGAAAACATGCCAATAGACATGACGTTACAATGAGCTTGTTTCATTAATCGAATGTCTTCTTCAAGAATGTCAGGTGATTTTAACCATTGCTCCGGGTTATAATCCGCTCCGTGCAGTAAGAAAGGGGTTTTGTCGCTAATCGGATTAAATGCTTTAAAACGATGTTCAGACTGCTCCATTTTCACGTCTCCTTTAAGATCCAATATGACTAAGTGTTGCTTTGACAGGTTGGCCTACGATGAGTGATGTTCCATCAGAGTAGCCTTCTTCTCGGTCCTTTGTTTCATATATGAGCTGTTGACGCCGCTCGTCGATTTTCTTGGCATAGTTTGGGTCGGCAATGGCGTCATATGTTTCTTGTGGATCGTTTGTTAAATCAAAAAATTGCTCTCTTCCTGTTTGTGAGAACCAAATATATTTATCCTTTCCATCAGTAATATAGTGAAAGGATTCCTTTCCGAAGGCATGTTCACCATGAATATAAGAGCGCCAATGGGGTATGTCGTTATCCCCCTTACAGAGCGGTATAACACTTTTGCCATCAACCGTATCCGGAATAGAGATGTCTGCTGCATCGAGGAGTGTTGGCATAATATCCCGCATTTCTGTTACATGGTCAGCAGTCGAATTTTTTTGTAGGTGCACGTTATTGCCAGGATCTGCAAGAATGAATGGGACGTTAGCACTCCCCTCATATGGTAGTGACTTACGGAATAAATGATGGTCTCCGAGCAATTCGCCATGATCCGACGCAAACAATATGACCGTGTTGTGATACACACCGTATTCCTGCATGGCATTGATAAAGCGCCCTATTTGATGGTCAATGTGGGTAATTAACGCATAATACGCTGCCTGCGCCCGTGTAAGGCGGTGCTTCGGAACAATACCTTTTGACGTGATCGGGCTTAAACCAGACCGGCTATCATCAGTTTGATCAGCCCAATCCCCCACTGGCGGCTCTGGCATTTCGAGGTCTTTATACATGTCATAAAACACTTCCGGCGGATCAAATGGTGGGTGTGGGCGCACATAAGACATCTTCAAAAAGAATGGCTTTGTTGAATCACGCCGCCGTAAAAAATCAATGGACTGGGTCGTTACCCAATTTGTCGGATGAAGTTCTTCGGGTAAATGCCACGGCCGGGCAACAGTTGACGAATTACAATCAAGTCCTAAATCCGTTAAGTCTACGTGACTACCAGCCTTTTCTCTTAGCCAGTTTAAGTAATCATCTGTATAGCCTTGTGACTCCAGCGTCGTCGTATGATGTTTAAAACGGCTGTAATGCATATACCCGTCATGTAATTGGACATTATGAAAACCACATAAATTTCTTGTCGGATACACATGCATTTTTCCGATACTTTGTGTATGGTAGCCTGCTTTCGTAAATTCACCTGCAATCGTATGTTTATACTGCCACGGGACTTTATCCTGATAACCAACCCTACCTGTCTTCGCCTGTGACATACCTGTTAGAACTGAAGCCCGTGCTGGGACGCAGGAAGGCGTCGCAGAATAAGCATTGCTGAATAAAACTCCGTCACGTGCTAATTGATCTAGATTTGGCGTATCGACGACAGGATGATCTAATATGCTTAAGCAATCAGCTCGCATTTGATCGACCATGATGAGCAAAACATTCGGTTTCATTTCGATTACACTCCTTTTCTTTCTCGTACATGTCTCTTAAAATTTTAGAGCATACTCAATAACACTATGAAACCGCTTTAAAATGCGATCTCATAGTGTTTTATTTAGCCTAGCTTATGTTCATCAATTAACGCAACCGTGTCGTTGTCATGATCATGTAGTTCAAATATAACAAGCTCGTTTTCGCCTTGCTTCAATAATGGACCAGGCAAGTAAAGGGTTTCCTGTGGACCAATTTCCCAGTACCTTCCTAGGTTAAAGCCATTTATAAAGACGACCCCTTTTTTCCAACCGGGTAAATCAACGAATGTATCGCCGACCTTGTCTACTTCAAACGTTCCACGGTAAAACCTTGGAGAATGGCTCTGAGCAACATCCGATGGTTTGAAGCTGAGCTGGTCAATATTGTCTAACGGCAACGTATAAATTGTCCAATCAAATAAAAATTGATAGTGGAGACGAACACCACGCGTGATACCCTTAACATCGTAGAGCTGAGCCCCGTAATTGATACGTCCCATGTTCTCAACAAGAAGTTCTAGTGTTGCACCTTCTTCAGGCACTTCAATATCAACCGTGTGATTGTCCCACCGATCGATAACACCTACATACTGGCGGTTTACAAACACCAAGGCACGATCTCTCACGTCCTGAATCGTTAATGGTGTTTTTTCTTTCGGACCTTTTATAAACGTACGATACAATGTGAAACCGTAGTTCTGCCCCAATTCTTCCATCGTTTCAGGATTCGCTCTATGTACACATTGACCAATCTCGTCTAGTACATCAAATAAACGGACAGACTGATTCAGCTTGACAGCTCCATAGTTTATTTTGGGAATTGGCTCTGGCAAAACGAGTTCACCTAGATCTTTATGCTTTGCGACAACATCTCGGACCGCATAGAATTTTGGTGTAAGGTCCCCTGCTTCACTAAGTGGGCAGTCATAGTCATAGCTTGTAATGGTCGGTTCATATTGCTTTCCATGGTTTGCGCCATTGTAAAATCCAAAGTTGGTTCCACCATGAAACATATAGAAGTTAACGGAATCACCGTTTTCAAGCATATTCGAAAAGGTTTGTGCAGCATCTTGTGAATCACGTCTATGGTGCTCCTCGCCCCAATGATCAAACCATCCATTCCAATACTCCATCACGATATTAGGGGTGTTAGGAAAATGCTGTTGTAATTTGTCAAAAGCCAATTGTGGCCTCGATCCGAAATTAATCGTTGCAAGCACATCCTCAACCGTACCACCTTCAAGCATCAAGTCGGTAGGACCATCAGATGTAAATAGTAAAACATCAATTCCTCGTGCAATCATGCCATCTCGCAGATGTTTTAAATAGGCTTTATCATTCCCGAAGCTGCCATATTCGTTTTCAACTTGCATCGCTATAATTGGACCACCATTCGTCGACAACAGAGGACGCAGCTTTTCCAACAGCACATCATAATAGCGATCTACTTTATCCAAATACGGTTTATAATGAGAACGGACACGCATATTACGATCGGCAAGCAACCATGCTGGTAAGCCCCCAAATTCCCACTCTGCACATATATAAGGGCTCGGACGAATAATAACGTGCAAGCCAACTTGACTTGCAATGTCAATAAACCGTTCTATATCAGCAATTCCTGAGAAGTTAAATTCCCCTTCTTTTGGTTCATGGAGATTCCAAGGCACATACGTCTCAACACAGTTAAAACCACATGCCTTCATTTTTAATAAACGATCTTCCCAGTACTCTGGTACAACCCGAAAATAGTGTATCGCTCCCGAAATGAGTTGTATTGGTTCATCGTTAAGAAATAATTCTTTACCTTGTACGGTCAGTTTAGACAACCAATTTTCCCCCTTTGTCATTTATGTGCATGTATTTAATTTAACTCAAGCACTAACTTCCTCATAAGCTGGGAATGTTTTCGAAATCCCCCACGTTAAAATAAAAGCTGTCACACTACCACCAAAGAAAAACACCAGAACTGGAACCGTCATCGTCGCCACGTATAACAAAACATTTGTCACGACAGCCAAAAACACTGTTAAAATCGGATGACTCATTCCAATGGCGAAGGCCCACTTGATATAGGAAAATGACTTCAAGTCAAAATGGGCATATATCGGAAAAACATACATCGCAACGATAAAATATAATAAAAATTGAGCGATCACACCGAAGCTCGCAATATAATAAACGACGCTTTCCTGTGTTCTTAAAATGCTGAACTCAATATAGATGATGTAACCGACCGCTGCTAAAATAAAGCCTAACCCCATGACTTTCCAAAACTCTTTTTTATAGATCGTCCAAAATGTTTTAAATACTGGGATGTCGTCATCACCAGAAACCCACTTCCTGACAACACCAAACATCGCTGCTGTTGCTGGTGCAAAGCCAAAGATGATCAAGCCAGCAAGGGTGAATGCTATCCAAAGGAGATTGATATATGCCAGGCGTGTAATCCATTCTGCGACCCGATAAAATCCATTTGCAAATCCATTCATGTCGTAAAAACCTCCTTAGGATAGATGAACATTTAATTTATTTTCTCAAGCTCATTTATTCTTTAACAGAACCGATTAAAACACCTTGTACAAAGAATCGTTGTACAAATGGATAAACCATAATGAGCGGTAACGTTGATACAATCATAACCGCATATTTGATCTGCGCAGCGATTTTGACCTGATCAGCAAACGAGCCGGCACTTCCAGCGATTTCTTGTACACCTTCACCCGTACTCATCTCGTTAAGAACTAAAATCTCTCGCAGAATTAACTGTAACGGAAATAGATTTCTATCAGATAAATAAATTAAAGCGGAGAAGTACTGATTCCATAATCCAACACCGTGGAACAACGCCATAACCGCGATAATTGGCACCGATAAAGGCAAAGCAATTTTATAAAATATATAGAAATCAGAGGCGCCGTCTATCTTCGCGGCTTCAACCAACTGATTCGGTATATTCTGTTGAAAGAAAGCACGTGCAACAAGAACAGACCAGGCACCTAGTGCACCAGGAATAACAATAGCCCACATCGTATCGAGCATGCCAAGATTTTTGACGACCAGGTACGTTGGGATCATGCCGCCATTAAAGAGCATTGTGAACAAAATGAACCACAAAATTCCTGTTTTCCATCTCACTTCAGGTCTAGACAGTGCATACGCACAAGGAAGTAAGAGCACTAAATGCACTAGAATTCCGACAACAACATATATAATTGTGTTGCGGTACCCCATCCATATGTCTTTGTTTTGAAAGACCATCTTAAACCCGTCTAACGTAATATCAACCGGCCATAACCACATCTTCCCCGTGCTGACTGCAGCCGGATCACTAATGGATGCACTTATTACGAATATCAACGGATAAACGATAATAAGCACAATGATACTAACAAATATCTTATTAAGTATATCAAACGTTTTATCGGACATGTGCTCTCCCCCTTACCATAAGCTATTGTCACTAACTTTTCTGGCTAAATAGTTCGCTGAAACGAGGACGATGATGTTAATAGCTGATTCAAATAGTCCTACAGCTGTTGAAAAACTATACTGTCCTTCTAGAATACCTGTTTCATAGACAAATGTTGCGATAATATCGGATGTTTCTGAGTTTAAGTTATTCTGTAAAAGTAAGACTTTTTGGAAGCCGATCGCCATAAAGTTACCCATGTTCAAGATGAATAACACAACGATTGTCGGCATTATAGCTGGAATATTAATGTGCATAATCCGTTGGAGCCTTGAAGCCCCATCTACTTTAGCTGCCTCTAACAATTCTGGGTTAACACCAGCTAAAGCCGCTAAGTAAATAATCGTTCCCCAGCCTAATGATTGCCATTGGCCTGACCATACGAAAATATGTCGGAACCAGTTAGGATCTGTCAAGAAGTTCTGTGACGTCCCACCAAAGAATTCAATAATGTGGTTTACAAGACCTGTAATCGGATCCAAAAATGCGACAATCATACCTACAACAACAACTACAGATATGAAGTGCGGCGCATATGTTAACGTCTGAGACCAACGCTTGAATTTACCATAGCTCAGTTCATGTAAAGCGAGGGCAAAGATAATTGGTAGCGGGAATAATAACAGTTCATAAAGACTTAAGATCAATGTGTTTTTAAGCAATCGCCAAAAGTAATATGAATCAAAAAATCGCTCAAAATGCTCAAAACCAACAAAAGGGCTGCCCCAGAATCCTAGGTTGGCGATATAATCTTTAAAGGCAATTTGTACCCCATACATCGGTATATAGTTAAATATGATAAAATACGTTATTGCTGGCATTAAAAGTGCATATACTTGCCAATTTGCTCCAAAGTGCTTTTTGAAATTTTGCCGTCTGCTTGTCGTTAAAGCGTGGTCAGCTGCGTTTTTCGTAGCCATAACTTCCCCTCCTTGGACAGTACCGGTACAAAGGGGCACAACGCCCCCTCATACCCGTCAATGATTATTTAAGTTGTCTTTCAAGTGCTGCTTCTTTAATCTCTAAATAATCCTCCAATCCCATGTTCTCAATTTCAGCGACATACGCATCCCATTTGGACAACGGTTCAGCACCAGAGATAAATTTATCCGTCATCTCACCAACATACTTTTCAATATCTGTACCGAAGCCTTGCAGCTGATTGATTTCTTCTTTCGTATACGTTAATGTCGGCCAAATTTTATCGTCATCAATCATATCAGGCTCCAATTTATCGGACGCCTCAAGTGATTGTGGTGCATTTGCTACACCCTGGAAGAATTTCTCGTTAACCATTGATGGGAAGCCACCGCCAGGGAACGTTAAATATTTCGCAATTTCCTCTTCAAATGTTAAACCATCTTCGCTTTGTGTAATATGGTCCATAAATTGAATGCTGCCATCATCAGCCTTTTCAAACGTTTCTCCTTCTACGCCCATAAAGAATAGTTCCATTCCTTCTTCGCCGTAGAAATAGTCAATCCATCTCACTGTTGAAGCTGGATTTTCATTTTCATTTGTAATGACGAATGCACCTGGACTTTGTACAGGATCGCCTATTTTCGTTAAGAGCTTGTCACCATGCGGTCCTTCTAAAGTCGGCATCCCGATATAGTTGCCACCATTTTCTTTGGAGGCCACTTCCTCAGGTGCAAACCAGACAACGCTTCCATATTTGCCATCACCTAAGTTTGTAATAAATTGGTGATGATCGATAGAGAAAATGTTGTTCTCGATTAACTCCTCGTCGTATAGCTTGTGGACGTATTCGAGCATCTCTTTATAGTCATCTGATACAGGGTAAAAGCGGATATCACCTGTTTCGGGATCTTCATCGATATATGAGTTGGACCCACCTCGGGTTGCTAAACCAAATGATCCTAACAAATACTGTGTTAATGTACTAATATAAGGTCCACCAAACGGAACCTCACCTAAATCATTTTTTACGGCTGTCAAAAATTGATAGAATTCATCCGTCGTTTGCGGCATATCCATCCCTAATTCATCAAGCCATTTTTTATTAATAAATGGACGGGCTTGAATCCGATGTGACGCAAACTCGGGGTCACTGATGAGCGGGAAAGAATATATGTTGCCATCAGGCATCGTAATCGCATTTCTAATCACGGGGTGATCATCTAAAATCTTCTTGAAGTTAGGGGCGTATTTGTCGATTAAATCATTTAACGGAATAAACACACCTTGTTCCCCATACTTCGCAATATCAGATAAGCCTAGTTGAGCGCTATGAAATGCATCGGGTAAGGAGCCACTTCCTAGAGCTAAGTTACGTTGTTCAGCAATGGAATCATGCGGCACCATTTTCCACTTGATATCCATATTGGTGCGTTCTTCATATTCATTAAAAACTAACACATCATTCCAATCGGGATTCGTCGCGGGTGCCTGACCAGCAAAAAATTCCAAACTAATCTGCTCTTCAACGATCGGCATCCCTGTTTCATTTAAATTCTCTAATTCTTCATCAGTTGGCCCCTCAAAGCTTTGCTGTTCTGCTTTACCACATGCTGTTAAAAACACCCCAAATACAATGATGATCATTAATAATCTTGTAACTCTCATTGAATACCCCCCAAATTTGTATATGAATGAAAGAGAAAGACAAATATCGATTAATTTCGCAAACAACGTGCAGAATTATTCAGGACGGCTTACATCAACGACCTGTCCATTGTTTCGAATGGATTCAGTTGCCGCACATCCTGTAGCGACACTCATACGACCATCTAAAGGCGTCGGGATAGGTTGTTTATCATAGAGTACGAGATCAATAAAGTCTTGGCATATAACTGGATCAGCCCCACTATGACCACCTTCAGCCGGTTTAATATCATAGACTTGATCGGAAAATTCTTCCCACGAATTTGACTTTCTCGTTTTAACATATACTTTTCCATCTGGCTCGGAATTTTCCATACGACCTTTTGTTCCAATAAATGTATAGTTACGGTGATAGTCAGGTGTGAAATGACATTGCAAATAAGATGCTTTAATGCCATTCTCTAATTCCATAATGACCACATTATTGTCCTCTACATCTATTTCGTCTCTGTATGCGCATTCAATTAATGTATGAGGGCTGGCTTCAGTACATGTATCTCGCACGTCACACGTCGGACACGTTAAATCATTCGGTTTGTTCCCCCCAAAGAAGTCCAAGCTTCCGAATGCAGAGACACGCTTCGTATATGACCCTGTAATCCAATGAATAATATCAATGTCATGTGAGCCTTTTTGCAGCAATAGAGATGTTGTATTTTCTTTGAGCGCATGCCAATCGTGATAATAAAAATAACCACCGTAGCCTACAAAGTGGCGGACCCAAACAGCTTTAATATCACCGATGATGCCGGAGTCAACAATGCCTTTCATCGTCTGAAACATACGCATATATCTCATGTTGAATCCGACCATCAAATGTTTTCCAGTTTCTTCTGCTGTTTTAATAATGTGGTCACAGCCTTCATCTGTAATGGCCAGTGGTTTTTCGCAATACACATGCTTTCCAGCTTTCAATGCAGCAACGGCATGTTCTTCATGTAAATGATCAGGTGACAATATGGCTACAGCGTCAACATCGTCCCTTTCGAGTAATTCTTTGTAGTCCGTCGTTGTAAAGCAATCAGGTGCAATCGTTTCTTTAAACTTCGTCAACCGATCACGCTTAATCTCAGCTACACCTGTTACAATTGAATCTCCGTCAGGATTATGCCAGTGTTTGGCAATGTTACTTCTAAGTCCGGCACCTATGACACCTATTCTGACTTGTTTCATTTTGCGTACACTCCTTTATTCGTCGATAGTTTCAACCATGCGCTTATACGATTGCGCTTGTCTGAAAATTCACTGATAAAAACGTTTACATTAAATCGATTACGTAATACCCTGTTATTGCAAACACCTAATGTAAACTGATCATTGGAAGGGCTTACTACAACACCATTACTAATAATCAAAAAACTTCAAAAGCACCTTCTGTGTGTACTTTATTAAATTAACTTACTTTTATATTAGCAAGTACATCTTTTAAAGTCAATAATATCTTTTAATGGTTTTTAACATTTAGTGGATGATAAAAAAAGGGAGGAAGATCCCCCCTACATTCAATTACTGTTCAACTTGTCTTTCGATTGCGGTAACCTTAATATCCATATAATCGTCTAGTCCCATTTTTTCCAGTTCGCCTATATATGCGTCCCATTTAGAAAATGGCTCAGTACCTGAAATGAATTTATCGCGCATTTCAGCAACGTATTTTTCGATGTCGGCTCCAAATCCTTGCAGATCTTTATTTTCTTCCTCAGTATGAAGAATCGATGGCCAAGGATCCTCAACTAAGTCAGGCTTTACTTTTTCCGCTGCTTCGACTGATATGTCTGAGCTTTCAGCACCTCTAAAGTAATTTTCCTTTAACATGGTCGGAAATCCGCCACCAGGGAATGTTAAAAATCTTGAAACCTGTTCGGAAAATGATAAGTCTTTATCTCCTAAAACTTTATCAGTATATTCGACTTCTCCATCTGCATTATACTCGAACGTTTCGCCTTCAATCCCCATGAAATACATTCTGATCCCGTCTTCCCCATAGAAATGGTCAATCCATCTCACCGTAGAGGCTGGGTATTCATTTTCATTTGTGATGGCAAACGCTCCTAGACTTCTGACAGCACCTTTTAGATTCACAAACATCTTATCTCCGTCCGGGCCTTCTAAAGCAGGAACACCCGTATATTTACTACCGACTTCTTCTCCCATTACCTGTGTTGGGCTGTACCAAACTGTACTACCGTATCTGCCTTCTGAAGAATTGGCTAGATACTGATCATGCTCAATGGAGAAGATATTTTGTTCAATTAAGCCTTCACTATACAGTTTATTCAAGTACTCTAACAACGCTTTATAATCATTCGATACTGGGTAAAAACGATAGTCATTTGTATCTGGATCTAAATCAACGTAGCCACTCTGAGATCCTTTATTCGCAACCCCAAAGGCACCTCTTAGGTTCGCGTAAAAATGATCCATTGTAGGTGCGCTAAATGGCACCTCTTCTACCTCGCCATTGCTTGGTCCCTGCTCTTTAACCGCTTTCAAATACTGATAAAACTCCTCTGTTGTTTCGGGCATATCCATCCCTAGCTCATTTAACCATTCTTCATGAATATAAAGCATTGGGGCTGTACGATAGGCTAGGAAATCTGGATCACCCATCGTCGGAAATGCATATATGTTACCATCAGGCATTGTAATTGATTGTTCGATCTCAGGATATTCTTCCATTAACGCCTTGAAGTTCGGTGCGTAGTCTTCAATTAAATCATTAAGTGGAATCAATACACCTTGATCACCGTATTTCATTAACGTCGAGCTGCCCATAAATGTACTATGAAAAGCATCCGGTAAATTACCGCCACCAAACGCTAGGTTCAGCTGTTCATTAACCGATTCATGTGGCACCATCTTCCAGTTAATATCAATATTTGTCATATCCTCGTACTCGTTAAAGATCATAACGTCATTCCAATTTGAATTCGAAGCAGGATCATGTCGCGCAAAGAACTCAAGGGTAATCTTTTCCTTCACAATTGGAAGATCAGTTTCATTTAGATTTTCCAGTTCCTCATCGCTCGGACCTGTGAACTCCGTATTAGCCTCTTTGCTACAGGCTGATAGCATTATGGAACTTGCAACTAAGATTATGAGTAAGAATTTTAGTTGTTTCATAGTTAATCCGCTCCATTCTTTGTTGTAATTTATTCATCATACTGCCTTTCAATCGCATCAATCTTAATGTCCATATACTCTTCTAAGCCCATTTTTTCTAGTTCATTGACATAGTTGTCCCACTCTGAAATCGGCTCAGCACCTGATATGAATTTCTCCCTCATTTCACTTACATATTTCTCAATGTCCGTACCGAATCCTCTGAGTTGATCATTTTCTTCTTTTGTATGTGGCATACGAATCCAACGGTCCTCAGCCAAATTTTGACCTAGCTTTTCAGCAACAGCTAATGATTCTGGTGAACTTTCGGCACCTAAAAAGTATTTCTGACTCGTCATGGACGGAAAGCCACCACCTGGAAAGGTAAGATACTTTGCAAGCTCCTCCTCAAAGGAAAGCCCTTCTTTACTATTCATTATGTGGTCCTTATAAGCAATATTGCCGTCTTCATCTTCTTCGTACGTTTCTCCCTCAATACCCATGAAGAAAAACTTAAGTCCTTCATCACCGTAAAAATAGTCAACCCATCTAACAGTTGCTGCTGGATTTTCATTTTCACTCGTAATAGCAAAGGCACCTGGATTCAATACAGTATCATACAACGTCGTCCACATTTTATCGCCATATGGACCTTCAAGTGCAGGCATACCTACATATTGACTTCCAACCTCTTTACCCATGATTTGCGTTGGGCTATACCATACAATGCTGCCATATTTTCCAGCAGCTGAATTCGCTAAGTATTGATGGTGGTCAATTGTAAAAATGTTTTGTTCGATCAATCCTTCACTATACAGCTTGTTCATATATACGAGAAGGTCTTTGTACTGATCAGCAATTGGGAAGAACCGATAGTCGTTCGTTTCCGGATCAATGTCGAGTAGCCCACCCGATGAGCCCTTGTTTGCAAGTCCAAATGACCCCAATAAATACTGATATAGCGATGTTATAGAAGGACCGCCAAATGGAACTTCATCTACGGTACCATTGCTTGGAGATTCATTCTTTACTGCTTTTAAATAAGTGTAATAGTCTTCAATTGTTTCTGGCATTTCCATACCTAGCTCATCTAGCCATTCTTTATTAATAAAAGGCTTAGGTCCCATTCGATACGATAAAAAGTTTGGATCACTCATTAATGGGAGTGAGTAGATATTACCATCAGGCATCGTTATAGAATTCTTTACTTCTGGATAGTCCTCTAATATCTTTTTAAAATTAGGAGCAAACTCATCAATTAAATCATTAAGAGGAATGAGAACCCCTTGCTCACCATATTTCATTAAATCTGAAGCGCCTATTGATGCACTATGAAAGGCATTGGGTAAGTTGCCTCCACCAAAGGCTAGATTCCTTTGTTCTGCTAACGTTTCGTGAGGAACCATCTTCCAGTTGACTTTAATATTGGTCATGTCTTCATATTCATTGAATATCATAACGTCATTCCAGTTCGGGTTCGTTGCAGGAGCTTGGCCAGCGAAAAAGTCTAACGTAATTTCATCCTTTACAATAGGGAAATTAGCTTTATTAAGGTTTTCTAATTCTTCTTCCGTTGGACCGGAGTACTCTTCCGTAGCTTTCTTTCCACAAGCTGCTAACAAAATGAATACGAGCATACTTACTAATAGAAGCTTTACATACTTCATAGAAATCTCCCCCTTTTTTGAAATATTTCCCCCATTTTTTTATACCAACGTTGTTACAACAGTGTCCTAGCATAGCTCACTTGTGTTGACCGCAACGCCCCCTTTCAATGCTGCGCTTTTTTATCCAAAAGAAAGCCTTTACATATTCTTCATTTATAAAGACTTTCTGGATTTCATCACTTGATTCTCTTACCTAAGCCCCCCAAATTCTCGGCATAGGCATAGACTCTTTACCAAGCTCAGCCCAAATGTATTTGAGTAATAGGTCTTGCTTTAACGCCTGATAATCGGGATTGTCCCATAAATTATCAAATTCACCCGGGTCCTCTTGCAAATCAAATATCTCACCGTATGTTTCGTTGTAATATACGGTGATCTTATACCGTTCATCAACATATGTCTTTTGATGAATGGCGGTAGGCTCATGGCGGAATTCACAAATAACATGATCTCTAGCAGCATCTTTATTTCCTAACCAAACACTACTTTGATCAACGCCTGTCATATGGTGGGGAACATGGATACCCGCCAACGTTAAAAATGTCGGAGCTAAATCAACAAGTGACTGCATTGCAGTCGAAATGCGACCAGCTGGCACGTTTCCAGGATAGCGGACAATGAATGGTAATTTAATTAAATCCTCATAGTGAAAGCCGCCCTTTGCCTGCAATCCGTGTTGTCCAAAAAAGTGACCGTGATCAGTCGTAAAGACGACAATTGTTTCATCCGCTATCCCTAGCTCATCCAGCTTATCGAGTATTTTTCCGATGTATTTGTCCATCATGCTAACCATTCCGTAGTAGGTTGCAGTAATGCGTTTATGGCGTTCCTCTGATATTTTGTGAGAATGATAACCATGGGCGCCTTTTTTTGTTTCATTGTAATAAGAGAAATCTGGATCTTCTTCTTGCGTCATCTGGAAATGTGGTGGATTTTTATCGTGCTCACCATCAACACCTTGAGGGATTGTCAATTGTTCCGGATCATACATCGTATCCCAAGGTTCTGGTATTAAGTATGGTGGATGTGGATCAAAAAAGCTTGCCCACATAAAAAACGACTCGTCATTCTGAACGTAGGATTCCATTTTGAGATTTGTTCGTTCTGCAATCCACGTATTATAGTGGTATTCTTCAGGGATTGGCCATTTATGTTCGATCGTTCGATCCATTGTGCCAGTCGGACTAACAAAATAATCACGCCAATTCATGCACCCTTTTTCTTCCAACCAAAGAGCATAGTGCTGACCTACATGGGCTTCATTTGTATGATTTCGTGCCAATTCGGTATGTTCAAACCCATAAAACGGTTCATTAAAACGCTTCCAAAATTCGAGATCTTGTAATAATGGATATGATTCCAATGATGGATACTCCTCAGTTGCACGTAGGGGCTGAAAATGGGCTTTACCAATAAGAGCGGTTCGATAACCATTTTCACTGAAGTCCTCACCTACTGTATGCCGATCTTCCATAAGCTTTGTCCCCAAGGTCCATGCCCCATGTTGACTCGGATATAACCCAGTAATGATTGAAGCACGTGATGGTGTACACGTTGGATTGGGACAATAAGCACGGGAAAAAGTTGTGCCTTCTTGAACAAGCCGATCTAAATTTGGCGATGAAATTTCCTCGTTAAACGCACCGATCGTATCAAAATGCTGCTGATCACTTGTTATCAGTAGAATGTTTGGCTTTCTCATTGTGATCCTCCTATAGTTTTAAATATATATGTTACTTAAGTTAATTAATGTATAATGGCTAATCATATGATACCTTTTAAATTTTTAGACATGTAACCGCGTTCAAAATGATTAACAAGAAAAACAAGGATATATAAAAAGATATGTTAGCCTTATAACGCCATATAACTAAGTTCTTATATCGACCACGATCACTAATAACAGAATTAGATAATTAGTTAAATTAATTTTGTTAAATTATACAACTACATGAGCTCTCTTGTCAAACGATGTTTATTTTTTCTGTCATTTATAATTAACATATTAGATGTGGACGTTTTGATAAGCGCACACAAAATAAAAAAGCAGCTTAAGCCTCAAAAATCATGAGACGCAAGCTGCCTTTAATAGTTTCTATTATGTTCCGTAGTAATAGTAGTAGTTTGAATTCTTAGCCTCTACATCGTTTAATACCGTTCCAAGTATTTTCGTGTCGCCTGCACTAAGCAGCTCAACAGCTTTTTTAGCACCTTCTGTGTCTGTTACTTTACTTCTTACAACGAGTAATGCACCATCACATTGGTTTGCAAGAATTTGTGCGTCCGTAACCGCCAGAACTGGTGGTGTATCAAAAATAATCATATCATATGACTGTCTAGCGTGCTGAATCAATGCCTTCATACGCTTTGAGCCGAGTAACTCAGAAGGATTCGGCGGAATTGGACCACAAGACATGACTTCTAAACCCGGCACGTCTGTCATACTAATCGCATCTTCCAAGTTCGATTCACCAACCAAGACGTTGCTCAAACCTGATAAATTGTTCAAACCAAATGTGTAGTGAACAGTTGGCTTACGCAAATCGGCATCAATGAGCAAAACTTTTTTATCTTGCTTGGCATAAACAACTGCAAGATTTGCGGCTGTCATTGACTTACCTTCACCTGGTCCTGATGATGTTAGCATAATCGTTTGCATGTTTTCATCAACAGATGAAAACTGTAAATTTGTCCGGATCGTTCGGTATTGTTCGCTAACAGGTGAACGCGGGTTTAATTTGGTAATGAGGGCGCGTGCCGTTTTATTATTTTTAAACCGATCTTTTTTGCGGAACATGCCCTTTCCCCCTCTCACGTCTATTGGCAGACGGAATATTACCTCTTAATTCACTTTCTGACACATGGGTAACAATACCTAACACAGGTAATTTTAAATGCTTTTCAATATCTTGTTCAGTTTTAACGGTTGTATCAAGGTATTCAAGAAGGAATGCGAGTCCTACACCGACCATGCCACCGAGCACAATTGCAATCGCAATGTTTAATAGCGGCTTTGGTGATACTGGGGTCGGATCGGCTGCTGTCTTTGCTTCTGACAGAACACTAACATTATCAACCCCATTCATTAAAACAGGGATTTTTTCTTGGAAAACTTCTACAACTGTATTAGCTATTTCTGTCGCCATCGAACTGCTCGGGTCTGTCGCAGTTACCGTGACCACTTGAGAGTTTTGCTCACTAGAGACTTGAATTTTCTCTCCCAAAACCCCTGATGAATAAGGTAGGTCTAAATCAGCAACGACATCATCAAGAACAGCGGGGCTTTTAATAATGACATTATATGTACTAATCAGTTCTAAGTTCGTTCGAATATCATTAACATTATATTGTGCTGTTGGATCTTGTTGCCCTTGATTTACAATAAATTGAGAGGTAGACTGATAGGTTGGTGTTAATACAAAATAACTAATCCCAGCAGCAATCAGCCCTGCACCAATCACTAAACTAATTATGAGGAGCAGCCGTTTCTTTATGACGACAAATATCTCCTGCAATGAAATCGTTTCTTCCATGAATGTACCTCCGTTTTGTTTCTTCAACTTATGCCATCTTTTAACAATAACTATGAGTATATCATATTGATAGATGAAAAGATGCTTATTTTATGTAAAAAATGCCCTACTCTTTATTTCGACATTATACAAGAAATTATAACATAAATGAGAAAATCTAGTTATAATTTATCTATTATTTATGTCAATAGACCAAATAGATTATATGACAACTCAGAAGACACACGAAAGGAGCCAACTTCACATTAGCCCCTCCGATAAAGATATGGTCACACAATATAAGCTGGGTCAACTACACCGAGTTAAATACTCACACAACTTTGCTCAATTATATTTTACTTCATTTATTTAAAAACCCGTGTCGCCTCTACTGCTTTTTGCCAGCCTTTATATAAGTCATCACGTATGTCATCTGTCATCGTATGTTCAAATGTTTTTTCGTTTTTCCACTGTCCTGCAATGTCCTCTTTACTTTCCCAAAACCCAACCGCAAGTCCGGCTAAGTAAGCAGCACCTAACGCTGTTGTCTCTTGTATAACTGGGCGTTCAACCGGTACACCTAGCAAGTCACTTTGGAATTGCATAAGAAAATCATTTTTTACAGCGCCACCATCTACTCGGAGTGTCTTTAAGTTAATACCAGAATCGGCACTCATCGCATCGACGACATCTTTCGTTTGATATGCGAGTGACTCTAACGTTGCCCGAATAAAGTGAGACTTCGACGTACCGCGCGTTAAGCCGAATATCGCACCCCGCGCATTACTATCCCAATGTGGTGCACCGAGGCCAACAAAAGCCGGCACCATATAAACACCGTCTGTAGAAGAGACCTGCGTCGCAAACAATTCGCTCTCTGGTGCATCCTCTATAAGCTTAAGTCCGTCACGTAACCATTGAATGGCAGACCCGGCAACAAATATACTTCCCTCCAGTGCATATTCCACTTTACCATCAATTCCCCAGGCAAGTGTCGTTAACAGCCCGTGCTCTGATGTTACCCCTTCATCACCTGTATTCATTAACATAAAACAACCCGTACCATACGTGTTCTTCGCCATACCCTTTTCAAAACACCCTTGTCCAAATAAGGCTGCCTGCTGATCACCAGCCATTCCAGCTATCGGAACTTCATGTCCAAAAAAGTGGTACTGAATTGTATGCGCATACACTTCGGAGGAAGGTCTCACGTCTGGAAGCATGCTTTTTGGAACACCTAAAATATCAAGCAGTTCATCATCCCACTTAAGCTCATGAATATTGTACATAAGTGTACGTGATGCATTGGAATAATCAGTTACATGGGCTTTGCCACCAGATAGCTTATAGACGAGCCACGTATCAATCGTACCGAACATTAAATCGCCACGTTCAGCTTTTTCCCGAGCACCATCTACATGATCAAGAATCCATTTAACCTTTGTACCGGAAAAATACGGATCAAGCAAAAGCCCTGTTTTGCTCCGGAACAATTCATTGTATCCTTCTTGACGTAACGCCTCACAAATATCCTCTGTTTGCCGCGACTGCCAAACAACTGCTTTATGGATCGGTCTTCCGGTATGTCGATCCCAAATAACCGTCGTTTCCCGCTGATTTGTGATGCCGATTCCAGCGATATCCACAGGTGCAACATCGGCGATGCGCAACGCTTCTGCAATACAAGCTAGAACGGATGTCCAAATTTCATTCGCATCGTGTTCAACCCAGCCTGGTTGGGGAAAGAATTGCTCGAACTCTCTTTGAGCTGTACCGACAATGTCACCATTGTGGTTGAATATGATCGCTCGCGAGCTTGTTGTTCCTTGATCCAAGGCTAAAATATACCGTTTACTCATGTATATAACCTCCCTTTATATCTTTCGTGTTTCAATACTGATGTACCCTTATATGGAAGTAGGCATTTAAGCCACGCCATTTTTCCCTGTTTGTTTTGCACCATTATGCGACATCTGGCTCATCACTGCAATCACAACAATCACGCCTACGATCGCACTCATGATCCAAAACAGTGTTGTATACGAATTCTGAAAAATGGACTGATAAAAAAGCGTGCCATAGACACCACCAATGATAGGACCAACAACAGGAATCCATGCATAGCCCCAATCAGAGCCACCCTTACCAGGAATCGGCAAAAACGCATGAGCAAGTCTCGGTGCTAAGTCACGCGCAGGATTAATCGCAAACCCTGTAGGTCCACCTAGCGACATGCCAATTGAAACGATTAACAATCCGATTAATAACGGATTCCAGCCCTCTGTATATTCATTTGCTCCGATAAACATAATGCCTAATAACAAGATAAATGTTGCAATAATCTCTGTTAGCAAATTCGATAACGGATGACGAATAGCAGGCGCCGTAGAAAAAACGCCCAGCTTAACAGCCGGATCTTCTGTTTTGCGCCAGTGAGGTAAATAATTCAGATAAGCAATGAATGCTCCTAAAAACGCCCCAATCATCTGCGCAATCACATACATCGGTACCTTTTCCCACGGAAACTCACCAGCAGAAGCTAGTCCAACTGTAACCGCTGGATTAATATGAGCACCTGAGACACTTCCGACGGCATATACCGCCATCGCAACCGCCAAACCCCATGCGACCGTCACAACAATCCATCCTGCACCTTCTGACTTATTACGCTTTAACGTAACACCTGCTACGACGCCTGATCCAAGTATCATTAGGATCATCGTGCCAATCACTTCAGCCATAAACTCTGTCATTCCATCCACTCCTTTTTAGGTAGAAAGAAAACAACCATTTAGAACATGTATACCATGTTCATTATGAAAGTATGCCAAAAAGTATAGATGACTTTTCACTTCAGAATGTTGGAGCATCTTTTCACATGGTGGAAAAATTGTGGCAGTATAGTAGAAGTTATGAATATGTCGAAGTGTATTTCAATAAGCGGCTGATATTGCAAATATGTCATTTCCCGGGAAATACTGTCGAGTCATGGACGACTTCAATCTATTAGTAGGATTCATCCCAATAAGCCGGATCACTCATACGCATCTCTTCTACAACATCGTCTATATCAGCTGGCGTTATTGTGAAAATGGGATAGTTTTCTGTCGATTGAGCAATTGCCAAGAAATACTGGACACTTGCGGGATAATCTTCGTCAACAAGCAAAAGAACTCCATCGCTTTTGTCGATTAACCAAGTATCCTTTGCCCTAAATTGGTACGGTGCTTTATATTCTCCCTTATAAAGCGGTTGGAAAAAATCAGCCAACATCGTCATTTCTTCATATTTTTCTTTAAGAGCATCAGGCCACCGTGCATCTTGATTCTCAAATGGCGGCACAATCGCCACATTGATGTCATACTCATCTTTAAGCGCCATAACGACATCAGCTGCCCAAAGCTCCACACCCATTTGCCCAGAAATCAATACCCATTCCAAGCCTTCTTCAATGAATGCGATGAGCCTTTTCTCAAGTGCCTTTTTAATAAATTGAATGCGTGGGTCATCTTCCTTAAAGATATTTAATTCCATTGGTTTATAACCTGTTATCGTGATGGTTTTCAATAGTATCACTCTCCTACTGGATATAAACATAAATCATTTATAGTGTTGTCGTATACGTCTATTTGATTGTTTTTGGTGAAACAGAACACCACTAACGCCTAAGCCTATCATAAACCAGTGAAAGAGTCCGATTGGCTTCATATTAAAAAACAAAGAAATCTCAACCGTTTGATATACTAAAATACCAAGGAAAAAGCAGGCTGACCATTGAACGACAGACGACTGAAGGTTTTTTTGCAATACAACCCATATGCCATAAAGCATTAAAACAAATAGGCCCAAACCAACAATGCCACTTTCAAGGAAAATTTGGATATATTGATTATGAGTATGAACATAATGGGTTCCTTCCATAAAATCTTTAGGGGCAATCCCCACTTTATGTCCCAAAATTGGGGCATTTAGCGCATATTGAACAGACTCTCCCCAAATATGCTGGCGACCCGAAAAAAATGACTTTCCAAACTGCTCTAAGGACCACTCATTCAAGCCCGTTGCAAACCGTGACATTGCTAATAAATGATAAACGAGTACAAATAAAGCACTACAAAGCAAAATGATATGAAACAAATAAAAAAACAGTTTGTTGCTAAATCTTAAAACAAGCCAAGCTCCTATAGCAACTACCAGTAAAAGCATAGCAGAGCGGGCAGTCGAGACATAAGTCATCACAAGTCCACCGATTATTCCCACTGTATAAAATATCCTTAGGTATATTGGAGCGTTGCGATAGGCTGCTATTGGGAAAAAAATTAAAGACGCAACAAAAATACCTTTTACATTTGTATTGTAAAAGTAACCTGAATAACGATTATCTATATACCCTGCTTGGCTCCACTGAAACACAATCCACAGTAAAAAAACTACAGCTAAAACACCAAATATTTGGAGTTGTTTCGGACGCCAACTAATGTATGAAATAGCCACAAAAAAACTTATATATAATATCATTAATAATAGACTATTATGATCATGGGATTTTGTAAGGTCAATAACTGCTACACCAATCAAAAACATGGATACCCCAAGATGAAAAAGGGTGTACTGGGTATTTAACAAAATGTCTTTTTTCCTCAACATAAGAACAACCATTACAAAAAAACTTATATTAAATGTCCATGATAACGTTGTATATGCTGATTCTTTGAACGGAAGATAGGTATGAATAGCAGCATTATATACAAGCAATGTAAACAAAATGGTAGGTACAGCATATTTGAATGTATTAGACATGATAATCTCTCTGCTTCTTTCCTGTAAAAATAATACGCACCATAAATTCAACCACCTTAAAGATCCGCTTTATTCTGAATGGTTGTTTAAGAAGCCTGTATAGCCATTCTAGATTAAGATCAATCCATTTTTTGGGCGCTCGCTTGACCTCTCCGGCTAATACATCAAAGCTTCCGCCTACTCCCATAAACACACCGTGGTTAAATTTATCCTTATGCGCTGCAATCCACTTCTCTTGTCTAGGCATTCCGAGCGCAACAAATATAATATCCGCTCCCGAACGGACCACTTCATGTGCAACGGCTTCATCATCAAGATCAAAGAAACCATGCATATGACCCGCAATTTTCAGCTCTGGGAAAGCGGTCTTCGCCTCTCTAACCGCCTGTTCATTCACATGTTTTTTTGCACCAAGTAAATAAACACTTTTCCCCTTTTTTTCAGCTAATGCAAGCAACTCCATCATGATTTCAAAGCCCGGAATACGTTCCGGTAGTGGCTTATTGATTAACTTTGATGCTAGAATAATGCCTGAGCCATCAGGTATAACATAGTCAGCAGATTGTATCACATCCATATAAGATGAATCTTCCTGTGCTTTCATCACGATTTCTGGATTAGCAGTTACGATAAAACACTTTTCATTGCTTTCTAGGCGCGGGAATATAAAATCAGTTATGAACTTCGCTTTAGTTGTATTCAAAAAATGTATATTCATGATTGGGATTCTCTTGGTAGTATCCATTAATAAAGGCAACCCTTCGTTATAATATCTTATATATGAACCTTTTTATATCGTAAAACAACTGGTTCAATTTGCTTTCTTTACAATTCGAATACATTGTAAAAATTTAATTTACTTCACGGCATTTTCATAGTAACATAGTGAATAGTTTTCAACTATAATACCACGTTTGTTACTTTTTTCATATTACACTTGAATTAAGTGTTTATTATATTCATTGTTAAGTTCTGGTAAAAAGGAGATTGAAATGGCTGAACATAACGGACGTAAACGCATCGTAAAAAGAAAGAAAAAGCGACTTGCAAAAAAAAGAATTGCAATAGTCTTAGTTCCAATTTTATTAATATGTGCTGCGGGGCTCGTATACTTCACAAGCCTATATAAGAAAGCTGAAGATGTTTTATCTGATTCTCATGTAAATGATGGAAGGGATAAATCAGAACTCAGACAGGACCTTGTAGATCCAAGTGAAGATCATGTTTCCATACTTCTTATCGGTGTAGATGCGAGCGAAATTCGGGACAATTCTGACCACGCTCGATCTGATACTCTCATTCTGGCAACGCTAAATAAATCAGATCATAGCGTGAAAATGGTTAGTATTCCAAGGGACTCATACGTGTACGTCCCTGAGGTAGGACGAAAAACAAAGATTAACCATGCACATGCATATGGTGGAACACAGGCTACAATTGAAACTGTCGAGCAGCTTCTAGATATACCTGTAGACTACTGGGCTAAAGTAAACTTCGATGCATTTATTGATGTTGTAGATGCAATAAATGGTGTCACAATAGACGTACCGTACGAGTTATATGAACAAAACTCACAGGATGTTGCGAATGCCATTCACTTGTTGCCAGGTAGACAACTACTCGATGGCGAGGAAGCATTAGCACTTTCCAGAACAAGGAAGTTGGACAATGATATCGAACGTGGTAAAAGACAACAGGAAATTATTAAAGCGGTTGTCAAAAAGTCTGCATCCCTAAATTCTTTTTTGAAATTTGATGATATCATTGAGGCTGTAGGAAAGAATATGACGACAAACATGACATTCAGTGAAATGAAGAATTTCATTTCTTATGGAACAAAAGGAAACCTCAACTTTGATACAATGTCATTGGAAGGTAATGATTTATGGGTTTATGAGCCCCAAAAAGCTTACTACTGGGAACTAGATGCGTTAGCACTTGACCAAACAAAACAAGAACTTCAAAATCATTTGGAATTAGAACCAATTGTATCTGATAGTCCCAGTACTACGTACGATCAAGAGATAGCGCAGCCTGAAGAAGAAGATAGTGTGTATTAATCAGCAAAAACTGCAACCTTAGTGGTTGCAGTTTTTCACTATAAATAAGGAATATTTTAATATAGAAATTTAATTTTTAATTAATATTTACTGCTTTCAATAAATTCATTTCAACTGATCAATATACTTCTGGCGCTCTACTCTATTCATGTTTTTCCATTTACTCACAAATTGCTCATACTCTGGAATAACTTCTTCAACAGTTCCATATTTCTTTACCATACCAAATTCAAGCCATAATATCTTGTCACAAAACTCCTTCATTTGAGCGATTGAATGACTAACAAAGATCATAGTTTTCCCTTTTGTCTTAAACTCTTTCATTTTATCTAAACTTTTTTCAGCAAACGCCTTATCCCCTACAGATAAAGCCTCATCTATAACTAAAATATCTGGATCAACATTTACTGATATAGCAAAACCAAGACGTGACTTCATACCACTTGAGTATGACTTTACTGGCTGATCTATAAACTTTTCTAGTTCGGAAAAAGCTATTATATTCGGTTCTAACTTTTTTATTTCTTTTTTATTAAAGCCAAGCATTAATAATTTCAATTCAATATTATCTCTGCCAGAAAGATCACCTTTTAAACCTGAAGCAACAGCAATTAACGATACCTGTCCATTTATTTGTATTGAACCAGAAGTTTCTGGTACGATACCAGCAATAATATTAGATAAAGTAGATTTTCCAGATCCATTAATTCCAACAAAACCGACAACATCACCTTTATTGGCCTCAAAAGTAACATTCTCTAATGCATAAAAATTCTCACCATAGCTTTTAGGACTAATCAGATCCAAAAGACGCTCTTTCATGCCGTTATATAACTTATATCTTTTAGTAATATTTTTCGCAATAATTGCCTTTGCCATTGTTTTCACAAACCTTTACAAGTAGTCGATGAAGTGTCTTCTAAATTTTACATGTAACATAGAACCAAAGATGAATAAAACAAGAACTACACCCCAAAAATAAAGAGTATACTCCCATTGAGTTATAAAATACCACTCAGTCCCAAAAAAAGCTGCTCGATAGCCTTCAATTAAATAAATTAAAGGATTTAACTTCAATAAGGACATAATAAAAGGAAGGTCCTTACTAAGAATTGATATTGGCCACAATACACCAGATAAATAAAGGAACATACGTAATATGGAATTCAGAAACATATGTACATCCCTAATTATAGTTGATAACGTAGATGTAATTAAAGATATGGCAAATATCAAGCATAACGTAGCAAAGACAAAATACACCAATTGAATATAATATACAGTTATACTAAACCCACTAAATTGATATATCAAAGTCGACAACATCAACATCGCTACATGGACATAAAACTTCGAAAATATAACATAACTTGGTATAACACTCATAGGAAAATTCATTTTTGATAACATAAGTAACCTACTATATATTGACTTAGAACCTTGTATTGTGGATTGATAAAAAAATAACCATAAAAAGAATGCAGAGAGAAGCCAACTAAAAAACGGAACTTCGACTCCCTGCAATTGAACTGGCTCTCTCTCTCTTAATGTACCAAAAACAAACCAGTAAATAAGTATTTGAATAGCTGGGTTGATGACTTCCCATGCCATACCTAAATAATTGTTTTTATTTTGGTTTTTTAATTCATATAAAGATAACCTTCTTATCAAATAAAGATTTTGTATTTGTTCTTTAACGATTACTATGGCTGATTTCATAAGTGATTCCTTTCATAAAAAAGAGCATTCTATAACTAAAATTATACAAGGAAAGGCTTAAAATAACAATATAAATAGGCTTAGCTAAAGACAACTTCCATACTTTAACTTACTCTTTGAAGAGTGCATCAACCACTCGTTTTGTTGCTTTTCCATCTTCCAAGTAGCAGAATGTGTTATAAAAGTCTTCGATTTCTTGCGTAAGTATATAGCCATACTTATTAATATTTTTTATTTCATCAATTATTTCTTTAGTTGTTTTTACTAATGGTCCAGGAGCTCTCTCTTCTAAATTAAAATAAAATCCACGAATTTGATCCCTATAATCCTCTATGTCATACACAAAGAAAATTATCGGTCGCTTCAAATTTGCATAATCAAAGAATACGGAAGAGTAGTCGGTTATAAGTATATCTGAAATCAAATACAAATCCCTTATATCTTCATGACTCGAAAAGTCATATACAAAACCTTGAAAAGCTTTTAAATCAAGAGTTTCTGCCACTAAATAATGTAAACGTAAGACAACTATATATTCGGTACCTAACTCTTTTTTCAATAAATCCAGATCCATCTGTAACTCAAACTTATATTTACCTTTTGAGTAAAACTGATTATCTCTCCAAGTTGGAGCATAAAAAATTATTTTTTTATCCGGAGGTAACTTCAATAATCTTTTTATAGCATTTATATTTTCTATGTTGTTTGCATTTATCAAATAATCATTTCTTGGATAACCCGAATTAATCATTTTCTTGTCAAACTGAAATGCTCTCTTAAAAATTTCTCGAGAATATGCATTAGGTGCAATCAAAAAATCCCATTTACTCGACTCTTTTAAAAAGTTTTGCTTATATGTTTCAGTATTTGTATTAGGCATATGAACTTCTTCCATATCTGCTGCTAACAACTTTAAAGGTGTTCCATGCCATGTTTGAACATAAACAGTATTTCTCGGCTTTGATATCCATAATGGCAATCTGCTATTAGAAATCCAATAGGTAGCTCTAGTCATTAAAAAGAGCCACCTGATAGAAAATCTTTTTACATATTTTATATTTTTTTCCTTAAACGTTTTTACATATCTACCGTCTACACTCCAATACATATCATATTTCGGATAGTATTTCATTAAATACTCATAAATAGCTCGAGGATTGTCACTATATTGCTTACCTAAAAAACTCTCCAATATTATTAAATTTGGTTTCTTCGGTAGTAGATAGCCAAAAATTTTGAACATATATCTATATAGTTTAAAAATAACGGTCTTCATTATCTTTAAAAGCATATACTTAACCCGTCCTTATATTATTCATCCTCTACACTTTCAAGCAAGAATTTTTCCAATAAGAAGTTAGAATTAGATTTATTTGTATGTTGTGCAAAAGTATTTTTTACTTCTCTGTAAGAAGCATCTAGATAATCATTAATAATTTTATTACTGAGTTCTTCCTCACTATGAACATAGAATGGCTTTAATAACTCATTTAAATCGTCATATACCCCTCTTGCATTTGCATACTTTTCGAAATCGTTGATAAAAAGATAAAATGGAATATCAACAGACATTGCATCAAAAATAATTGAAGAAAAATCACTTACTATAATATCAGATATAAGGATTAAATGTTGCAATTCTATATCATTACTTGGTATAATCACTCGATTATTGTACCTTTGATATTTACCCATACTATGCTCTTTATATAAAATCACATAATCATTAGGTAAATATTCCACCAATTTATCCATATCGATTAGATAATCCAAATCGGGGTTTGAACTCTTGTAATTATAGTCTCTCCAAGTTGGTGTATACAATATTATTTTCTGTTTATCAGTAAGCATTAAATCATTCTTAATTTGGTGTTTCAATGTATTATTTTTAATATTATCTTTTAACCACTGCACTCTTGGATACCCTAACGTTAGTATGTCTTGTTTATCGAAGGCGAATGCAGAAGAAAGTTTATCTGCTCCCCCTTTTGAATCTGCCAATAAGTAATCCCAACGTCTAATATCTTCTTGTTTTTTCTTTTTATGATTTTTGTTAAAACTCGATATATAGTACTCATGACTATCAAAGAACAATTTCTTAAATGGAGTACCGTGCCATAATTGGATCCAAATAGATCCTTCTCTCTTTTTAAAAGCAAGCGGCATCCAACTTTCAAAAATAACTATTTTTGATTGAGCAAGTTTTTTATAAAATTTTAAACTTCTAGGAGGAATTCTATAATCTGAGGGAACATTTTGATCCTTTGTCACAAAGAAAACATCCAACCGCTCATTAGTTATTAGATAGTCAAAAAAGTATTTAGAATTGCCTGCATATCTATAATCGAAACCCATAAAAAGTACCATGTTTTTCTTAATTGGTTTTTTGTAAAATGATTGTATTTTTTTAATGCGTGCTTTCTTTCTTACTTTCAAAGCGATTTTTGAATCTAAAATTTTCCATTTAATCTTTAAAACGAAAGAAAAAATTGGATTAAGTTTCCCAACAGAATGCAGCCACCAAACTAAAAGTATTAAGCTTACCCTTGAGTTTTGAATATATTTCCTACGAAATAAAAAATGATAAAGTGGAACCACTTTCTTTGGAACAGGATACTTAGTTCTTTTATTATTTAAAATATGAAGTATCCTCTTTAATGTATTTCTTTTATATCCTCTAGGTGCCCTATGATCTAAATAATAAAGCGTTTTTCTTATAAGGTATTTGTATACATGATAATAAGAATATTCATCTCTAGGTAAAAAAACAGCAACGGTACTATTTATCGACTTTAAGAGTGATTCAACATGTAATTTTGTTTTTGTATTTGTTTTTGTTGTTGAATGTTCATTTACCCTAACCCTATAATAAGGGTTTTGCACAACTCCAACATTGTTTGCTAATTGAGCAACCTGGATGTAAAACTCAAAATCTTCATATATATATCCTTCACCAAAACGTATATGATTATCTACAAGGAAATCTCTGTTATAAAGTTTATTTACACTAAAATAAGTATTAGCTTTTAATAAAGACTCGACCTCTTCACCCAATAAGATATCATCAAACAAAAAATCATCATTATTAACATATACTAAGCCCTTATCTTTATAATAATAAGCCCAATCACACAATACAAAATCACATGAATGAAGTTCAGCTTTTGCAAATAGCTTATCAAAAGTGTTTGGATCTATGAAATCATCTGCATCTAAAAAGAATACATATTTACCTCTTGCTTCGCCAATTCCTCTATTCCTTGCTGTTCCTTGCCTCATGTTCTTTTCTTGCTTTAATACTAAAACATTTAAATTAGGATGCTGTGATATAAAATAATCTACTTTTTCTAAAGTAGCATCAGAAGAACAATCATCTATAATTAATACCTCAATCGATCCTTGAAATGTTTGATTAAGTATAGAGGTAAGTGCATCTGTTATATATAATTCTGCATTATATGTGGGAATAACAACCGAAATATCGTATATCATAATAATCCTCACCTTAGCATGTAGTCTGGCTCAAGTTTTCTACAAAAAACAACACAATCTGACATGGAATGATTATATCAGATATTACCTATAATATGAAGTACTTGTAGTACATCACCGACATAACAAACCCTTTGAGAACGTTAGTAAATTTGTATAAATAAAAATTTAACGTATAATCATTATGTCGGCAACTGAACTAAAATAGAGTTTTACAGTTAGCCGCACATCTAGATAGTACATGTTATAATAGCGATGCCCGACCTTAGGTATGCACTCTTTTTTTATACATGTATTAAAATTTGCTATAAAGTATATCTTTGTAAGGAGAGCTTGAACTTGAAATTCACTATTATAATTCCAGTTTACAACGCTGAACACTATTTAGAGGAATGCATACTTTCCGTTATTAATCAAACTCTATTTTTCAAAGAAAACATTACCATAGTCTTAATAAATGATGGCTCTACAGACTCAAGCGAAGAAATTTGCTTGAAATATATGCATATTTATCCCCAAAACATTATTTATAAAAAAACACATAACCTAGGACCTTCTAGAGCTAGAAACATCGGCATACAAATGATTCCCAAACATTCAACATATGTCACCTTTTTAGACTCTGATGATAAACTTAAAATTAATGCTATGGAGAAAATAAAAAAATTCTTTCATGATTTTAATTCCATCAACATTGCTGTTTTACCTGTCTATTATTTCGAACAAAAAACTGGTGAACATAAATTAAATAGCAGATTCCAAAACGGTTCACGCATCATACATATTGTTAATGAGTATATGTCCCCACAATTTTATATTGGTGGAGTTACCATAAATGTTAATCAAATTAAAAGCAACTCATTTTATTTTGACGAAAAGTTATCATTTTGGGAAGATGCCTTATTTGTAAACAGAATTATTGTAAAAGAGGGATGTTACGGCGTTATCAGTGATACTGGGTATTTATATAGGCAGAGACTAACAGAAAAATCCTTAGTAAATACTGCATGGTATAATAAGTCTCGCTATAGCGATTTGGTTCACAACGGATATTACGCATTAATTAATTACTCCATAGATGTTTTTGGTTATGTGATTCCATATGTGAAATATCTTATTATTTATCATTTAAAGTTATATACCTTTCAGAAGTACAGTTCCATTTTAATGGATGTTCTAAACGAAAGTGAAGTAAAGGAGTTTTTAACTGATATAAAAAACTTGTTACAAGAGATTGATGACAAGTATATTTTAGAACAAAACACAAAAAATATTCATAAAGAATTTCTTATGAGTATCAAATATAATCAAACATACCCCATAGAATGTTTGAAGAAAGTTAACACTGAAACATCAATTAGAATAACACAACGAAGAGTTAAAGGTCTAAAGATTGTTTTAAAAGGCTACTTTACAGACGATAATTATGTAATGAAAAAAGATGACTATATTTTCATTCAAGATTCAAGCCGAAGTTACCGCGCTAAAAAACGCAACTACAACAAACAATTAAGAATATGGGATATTACAGTTAGGGATTACAAATATTCCGGTTTTACATTAGAGTTCCCTATTACATTTATAAAGTTTCAGTTCGGTTTAAAAACAAATGAAGGAAGTATTTATTTAAAAAAAGTTAACCTATTAAAGGTATTATTGGATAAGGCACATAAAATTCTCATTAAAAATAAAAACTGAGAGGTCGTTTCCCCTCTCAGTTTTTTGTTTCACCTATAAATTGGTATTTCAAAGGTAAGTGAATATAGATCAATTAAGTTGTATAACTCATTCATTTTAGCAGTTTGTTTAAAAGCCCATCCTATATCTGAAGCGTATTGATGGGAGGCATAATTATATTTCTCTGCAAACCCAGGATTCCATCGCATCTTATAAAGAGTATCCTGCCCTTTTTGAACATAGCCGTTACCAATAAAAGCTGCACCGCCTTTAATAGCAGCTTCGGGGGTAAACCACCCCGCATCATATGCGTATTGGGCACCACATGTTAGTGGACAGCTATCCTTGGCTCCTATTCCGTACATATTATAAACAGTTTTTTTACCTTTGTTACCATCAACCACAATACCGTTTGCTAATTTAGATTGTCCGTTTCCCGTTTCAAGTAATGCATGAGCCATTAAGTAGATTTCGTTTATCCCATTTTCCTTCCCTGCATCTATGAAACTTTCAGCCTTACCAGTCAAAATCCCTTTATTAAGCAATACTTTTTCATTTACTTCTTTCGCATTTATGCCAGTCGATTGAGAAAGTTTCAAAAATTGAAGTTTATTCCTGAAGTTATCCGTAAAGTTTCTAGGATTTAGATAATAACGTAAATCACTTTCGTCTGGTCTTACCCATCCTGATGTATTTTTCACATGATACCAGGTATATCCTCCTGTTCCTTCAGCACTGTCATATAAAGGAAGGACACCACCATTAACTGTTCCGCCAACCATATAGTTGGTTCCCGGACCTCTCCTTAAATTCCAAGTCTCAGGTTTAACTACACCTTCCCCTTCATTTATACTTTGAAACCCGTCTTCACGAAGCCATAATTTATACCTTTTATCAGTTTGTGGGCCTGCATTACTTTGTATATCAACCATCTGTTTTAATGATAAATTATAATTTATAAATGTATCTACAATACTAGGAGTTATGCTAACATTCAAGTTTGCAACTCCTGTCAACTCAAAGTTCTTAACCAAAATATGATGCTTTCCAGATGTTAAATTGATTTTTTTTGACCAACTACCATTACTTCTATTATTCCATTGGTCTAAGACTATTTTACCATCTATATATACACGTACACCATCATTCGCAGAAACATTTAACTGGTAATCACCATTCCCAGTAACTAAGTATCTTTGAAATAATGTTGAAAAATTATCATTTGGAATACCTGCTATCGGTGATCCAAAACCCCAGTCAAAGTTTAGTTCAGGTATCTGTGGTTTGTACCCCAATAATTTTGGATCACCCGAAAAATCATTTTTTGGAAATGCCACACCGTACCAACGATTATCTCGCAATAGATCATCTAGTTCAAAACGAAGCTCAGCTAGACCTAATAGTTCTTTATGCTGAATCATAATTCTATGCTTACCAGATTTAAGATATATAGTATAGGCTTTGCATAAAACTTTAAACCTTGATCATTATCCCACTCATCTATATAAAGCTCTCCATCAACATATACACGTATACCATCATTTGCCCACGTTCTTAAATTATAAATTCCTTCAGATAAATTAATATCCCTTTGAAATATTGTAGAAAAATTATCGCTGGGTATACCACCTGCCGCTGAACCCCAACCCCAATTAAAGTGAAAATTAACACTTTTTGGTTCTTCGTTTATCTTATGAGGAATCCCCGTAAGATCACTTGTAGGATATGCTAGACCAATCCAGTTAGTTTCTGAATTCATTTGTTCCAATTGAAAACGCAACTCTGCTACTCCAATAATTTCCCTATGCTCTACAGTTATCCTGTGAGTACCTTTCTTTAAAAAAACTGGTTCGTCATAGTATTGTAAACCTTGGTTATTTGTCCATTCGTCTATATATAAGTTTCCGTCAACATAAACTCGCACACCATCATTTGCCCAGGTTTTTAAATTATAAATTCCTTCATCTACATTTATATTTCTCTGAAATGAAGTTGAAAAGTGATCATTGGGTATTTTATTGGCTGGTGAACCCCAGCCCCAATTATAGTGGAAATCAACACTTTGAATTTCTCCTATTTTTTGCGGCACACCAGAAAGGTTACTATTGGGATACGCTAAACCATACCACTTATCACCAATGTTTACTGGAGTCATATCAAAACGAAGTTCTGCAACACCTACAACTTCCTTATACATTATTAAAATACTGTGAGAACCACCAGTTAAATGGACAGGATTATTAAAATACTTTAAACCCTGGTTATTTTCCCACTCATCTATATACAATTCTCCATCAACATATACACGTACACCATCATTTGCCCAAACTTCTAGATTATATATACCTTCATCTACATTGATATTTCTTTGAAATGATGTTGAAAAATAGTCATTTGGTATTTTATCAGCTGGCGAACCCCAGCCCCAATTAAAATTAAAACTTATATCTTTAGGTTCTTCACGTATTTTTTGTGGACTACCTGTAAGATCAGTAGAAGGATATGCTAAACCGTACCAGTAATCCTCTGGAATTTTTTCAAAAATCTCAAAATCCAACTTCGCTAAACCCTCGATATGCTTGTACTTAATTACTAACTTATGTTTTCCTCGCTGAATAGGAATTATCTTTTCGTGTAGTGGTTCTGAACTGTTATTATTCAACTTATCCAATTTCAGTTCACCATCTACGTATAATTGAAACTCATCATCTGATTTAACTTTAATGTTATAAAGTCCACCTTTTTCTATATTAATTTCTTTTTGTAAAACAACTGAAAAGTTGTCTGAAGGTATATCATTTGCTGGAGAAGAATCGCCCCAATCAATAGAAAGACTTTCTGTTGATAACTTTTCATCAATAGGTGTCGGAGGGCCATTAAAATTCAAATTAGAATAAGCTAAACCATACCAATTATTTTGAGTATTAACTTCGTTCAATCCAAAACGAAGTTCTGCCACACCCACTAACTCTTTATGCTTTATCATTATACTATGGGTACCTTTTTCTAAATAAACTGGTTTAGCAAAATTTTTTAGTCCTTGATTATTATCCCATTCATCTATATATAATTTCCCGTCAACATAAACTTGTACACCATCGTTCGCCCATACTCTTAAATTATAAATTCCTTCATCTACCTTTATTTCTCTTTGAAATATTGTTGAAAAATAATCGTTTGGAATATTATTGGCAGGAGAACCCCAACCCCAATTAAAGTCTAGTTCTGGGATTTGTGGTTTATAACCTAGTAATCTAGTATCTCCTGTTAAATCCGGATTTGAAAAAGCCATGCCATACCATCGATTATCCCTTAATAAATCATCTATTTCAAAACGAAGTTCTGCTACACCTACTAACTCTTTATGTTTTATCATTATACTATGGGTACCTTTTTCTAAATACACTGGTTTGGCAAAAAATTTTAGTCCTTGATTATTATCCCATTCATCTATATACAATTTCCCGTCAACATAAACTTGTACACCATCGTTCGCCCATACTCTTAAATTATAAATTCCTTCATCTACCTTTATTTCTCTTTGAAATATTGTTGAAAAATAATCGTTTGGAATATTATTGGCAGGAGAACCCCAACCCCAATTAAAGTCTAGTTCTGGGATTTGTGGTTTATAACCTAGTAATCTAGTATCTCCTGTTAAATCCGGATTTGAAAAAGCCATGCCATACCATCGATTATCCCTTAATAAATCATCTATTTCAAAACGAAGTTCCGCTACACCCGATAATTCTCTATATTCAATTCTTATTTCATGCTTGCCAGATTTTAAATAAACTGGCTCAGCAAAAAAGTTTAAACTTTTGGCATTCCATTGATTAATATAAAGTTTTCCGTCAACATAAACTCTAACTCCATCATTTGCCCAAACTCTTAAATTGTACACACCCTCATCTAAAATAAATTCCTTATTAAACTTAGCCGAAAAATAATCACTTGGTATTTTAGAGTCAGGTGACCCACTTCCCCAATTAAAATTAATTTCTTTATACTTTTTTTTCACAGGTACACCGGTAAAGTTATCAGAAGGATAAAAGGTGGCCTCCCAGTTATCGTAAGCTGCCTCGATTATATTAACGGGAGCAATTAGAAACATTATATAGAGTAGAGATAATAATAATATTGTTTTTGATTTAAGCAAAATTGATTTTCACCCTTTTTCTTTTTGTATCGACTTTTTTAGTGCAAATGTTTATCTTATCACCTCTTTTAATGATATTTTGGATGCCATAGTACAAGTATATTGATTCCTATTAATTATTTCCACATTAAATTAATAATATATAGGTTAATAGAATACACGTTTTCTATATTTTGGAATTATCTATTCACTCTATTGTAAATAGATCCTTATCACATTTAAAAGGAAATAAATACCAATTTATGCTACAGTAGCATTACATTAAGTACCGATTATACTAAACGCGGTATAGTCGAATAATTCAACCTTCAACACAATGAATGGGTTGTCATTCATATTAAGCATCATGTTTGAAAATTATCCTCCTATTTAGAACTCAATACTATGGGAAGGTTTTCTCAATTTCTTATTTAAGACTTAACTGTATGCATAATAACACAACGAAAGGAAAACCCATAAATGAATACAAATCCAAATACTCTACACCAAAAAAGAAAGATTTTTCAAGAGATTAGTTTCATCAGATCAGTGGCTAGTTTATGTATAGTTATGGTACACGTAACTGCAGGATATTATCATGAAAACGGAAATACTTTCGATTTGTTTACTCGATTCTTAAATCAAATAACTAGATATGGGACACCAGCTTTTGCAATAATTGGTGGATTCCTGTTATTTAATCAATCAATAAATAAAAACTTCAATATAAGAAAGTTTATTAAATCACGTTTTACAAAGATAGTCATTCCCTTCTTGGTTTGGAGCTTTTTATATTTATTCCTTAAATCCCTTTATGGCTTATATAGATTTCCAAAGTTATCTACAAAAAATGATATACTAGATTTCTTATATTTTTTTCTTACTGGACAAAGTAATTATCATCTATATTTCATATGTATTGTCATACAGTTTTATTTATTGTTTCCTTTTATACAGACTATAAAATCCAAGGACAAAATTGTATTCTTTACATTCATAGCTTTTTTCGTAAACTACTTTTTTGTGAATTTTAATATTGATATTGGTGAAGGATTATTAAACGAATTCATTAATGACAAGGTTTTCTTATTACATTGGATATTCTATTTTTTGTTTGGAGGAGTGCTAGTTTTATTTTGGGACAGACTAATTAATTGGATTAAAAAAAATCAAAATTTCAGCCTTACTTTAGGTGTTATTATAATAATAAGCGGTATTATTGAATATAACCTTTCGGGTTGGGTAACCTCAAATAGAAGTATTAATATGATAAATCTACCTTTTTTATTTATAGCATTAATTGGTGTTTATCATAAGTTATCTACTACAAATAAAGTACGTAATGTGATAATTGAACTTGGGAACTTATCAATGGGCATATACTTGGTGCACCCAATGATACTCTTTTTTTTAAGAACATATGATTATTTTAATTTCTTTTATAATCATACTTTATTTCTACCAATAATGTATGTATTTGTTTTAGCAATTTCCGTAGTTATTGTTAGATTAATAAATAGACTACCATTCGGGAGTTATATAGTAACTATTGCTAACAACAATAGATTTAAAAAATAATGATTATACTTATCAACCATAAAATCAGCATAATAAACTTAGCGAAAATCAATAACTGCTAATTTTTATATTCTATAACCTGTATAGAGTTAAAGACAAATACTTTTAATAAAACTTTTCCCTTAACACAATCGTAAATTTAATGTTAACTTCATGCAAACTTATGTTATTATAATAGGGATGTATTTAAGTACTATATAAAAAGGAGAACTGAGATAAAATGAAGAAGGTTATCACTTACGGTACCTTTGATTTGCTCCATTCAGGTCATATAAATATTTTACGTCGCGCCAAGGAATACGGAGATCATTTAACTGTCGCATTATCCACAGATGAGTTTAATGCTTTGAAAAATAAAAAGTCTTATCATTCTTATGAAAACAGAAAAATGATATTAGAGGCTATCCGTTATGTTGATGAAGTAATTCCTGAGCAAACATGGGATCAAAAAATCACGGATGTGCAAGCGCACGATATTGATGTTTTTGTTATGGGGGACGATTGGGAAGGGAAATTTGATTTTCTCAAACCTTATTGTGAGGTCATTTATCTCCCACGTACTATAGGTATCTCTACAACAAAAATTAAACACGACCTCAATCAAAAAAACCATGGTTAGAGAAACACTCATTTCTATATATCTTGTTTTTTTTCGCATAATCTTTACCTTTTTTAAATTGTTCCCCCAAGAGAAAAAGACCGTTTGTGTCGTTTCTTTTGGGGACAATGTTTTTTATACAGCGCGTGCCTTGAAGGAAGTATCGAATGAGGACATCATCGTTTTAAAAGATCGTCAATGTAACTATCCGTTTGACAGCACAATAGACAAGGTGATTCCCTTTGATATTAGACATCCGTTTGCATATTTTCAATCAATCTATCATTTGGCTACTGCTTCAACCGTAATGGTAGATAACTATTTTGGTTTTCTAGCAGCTGTTGAATTTCGATCTAAAACGACGTGTGTGCAATTGTGGCATGCCGTTGGTGCATTAAAACAGTTTGGATTAATGGAACCGTCTATTTCAAAAAGAAGCGATCGAGCAATCGATCGATTTAAACGTGTGTATAGTACGTTCAACTATGTTACGGTTGGTTCAGAGAAAATGGCGGAAATTTTTCGCCAAAGCTTCTCACTGGATCCAGATCGTATTGTTCGCACGGGCATTCCAAGAACCGATATGTTTTATAACGAAATGGAAAAGAAAAGACTCCAAACAGATCTAGCGCAAAAATGGCCTATAATCAAAAATAAAAAAGTAATATTATATGCGCCGACCTTTCGTAGTGAAGAATTGAACCATTTTCAGATTCAATTGGATATTGAACAAATGTATCGTGAGCTAGGTGAAGAGTATGTGCTGTTTATAAAAAACCACCCCGCAGTAACATATAACTTGGATCAAAAGTTTTCATCATTTGTAGTTGATGTATCTAATTATTACGACGCGAATCATATCCTATTACTAACGGACATACTAATATCTGACTACTCATCTATTCCATGTGAGTATGCTTTATTAGATAAACCGATGATTTTTTACGCGTATGATTTACAAAGCTACAAGAAAAAAAGTGGTCTACTTCCAAACTTTGAACAAGAAATTCCTGGCCCTATCGTACAGAATACGGACGATATTATCCACTGGATTAAGAATCAGAAGTTTGACCAAGCAGCAATTAAGCGCTTTGCGAATATGTGGAATCGTTACTCAAAAGGCGCTTCAAGCATGAATGTCGCTACTTTAATTCATTCTGATACCGAGAGTCAATCTGTTGCAAGGTAATGTCAAACTTAATGAAGTATAACTTAAAGCAACCGTATTGAAACCTTTTGTTCTTGGATAACGTCTGTATATATTCAGTCATCAACAATATCATTAAATAACTTGACATCAAGGCGCAAATCTTGATCTTTAAGTGTGAAAAGGGGAAATAACATGTCACAGCATGCGAATGCCCGTATGGCGAGACGTGATAAACAACGTCGAAAAAAAAGGAAAATATTAATTGTTCTTATGCCTTTTCTTATTGCGTTCATAGGTGTAGCTGTCTATGCTGCCTCATTATGGTTGAAGGCCGATGCAGTTCTCTCAGATTCAGTCCGAGATATTGACAGAGATAAATCGGAGTTGAGGGATAAAGCCGTTGACCCCGGAAAAGACAATGTATCCATTCTAATCATGGGCGTTGACATGAGTGAGAAAAGGAAAAATAATGGTAATCCGAGATCAGATACAATGATGCTGGCAACTTTAAATAAAAAGGAAAAAAGTGTTAAATTGCTCAGTATACCTAGAGATTCCTATGTTTACATTCCTTACAATGATAAGAGAACAAGAATTAATCATGCCCTTGCTTATGGCGGTCCAAAGGCCGCAATGGACACAGTAGAAGAGCTACTTGAAATACCAGTCGATTATTATGTTACCCTTAATTTTGAAGCTTTTATTCAAGTCGTTGAAGCGATTAATGGCATTAATGTTGATGTACCATATGAATTGTGGGAACAGGATTCAAAGGATCGACAAAACGCCATTCACCTTTTACCTGGTGAACAAGAATTGAACGGTGAAGAAGCATTAGCGCTAGCCAGAACTCGAAAGTATGATAACGATATTGAACGCGGAAAACGGCAGCAGGATATTATTAAAGCGATCATGAAAAAGTCTCTCTCTCTTGGATCGGTTTTTAAGTACGGTGAGATCATTGAAAGCATCGGTTCGAACATGGAAACAAATATGGAGTTCTCTGAAATGCAAAAGTTCCTCTCATACGGTATGAAAGGTGGCGGGCCAGACCTAGAGGCGCTTTCTTTAAAAGGCCATGATGCAACTGGTCCAGGCGGCATGTATTTATACCAACTCGATGAAACAGCTTTAAATGAAACGAAGCTAACCTTAAAAGATCACTTACTCATAAATTAATGTAGATATGAATAAAAAAACAAAAGTGACAGGAAGGAGGAACTCCCCCCTGTCACTTTTGTTTTCATCATTACTTCACTAAATCAATGAGCTCTTCTTCCAATTGCTTACCGACAGAGGACTTACCTCCTACGATTTTAGGATCTGTTATCCCATGTGTTCTCATGTGTGTTTTAAAGGATTCCGATATATGGTTGCCAACTAAGACCACACCTGATCCTTCTTTTGCAGCGAGGGCTGCACCGGAAATCGCATCTGGGTATTGCGTGCCGGTTGTGACATAGACTTGAGCAGTATTTAAATTAAAGTATTCAGCGACTTCTATTGACGTATCATAACGCGTTGGGCCTGATATTCTAACGGCACCAGGTAGACTTTCAACAATAGATTTTGGAACTGCGAGAGGTCCACCTATGACATATGTCTGATTCACATGTAGTCTATCGATTAATGCACTGGTAGCACGGGAAATCGTCTTCCCTTCTGTCAATAGAATTGGCATGCCTTCAGCAGCTGCGTAGGCGGCAACAGACAAGGCATCGGGAAAATTATATCCATTAACAACAACGGCTTTTTCAACGGGAGCACCTGCCACTAGCTTTTCCGCAATTGCTATTGCAGTATCAGTTCGTGATTGCCCACTTAACCTTTGTACGTTAATGTTCATCTTCTTTAATGTGGCTTCAACAGAAGAACTAATAGCTTTTTCCCCACCAAGAATATAGACAGTTTGAGCGCCAAGTCTCTTGATTTCGGCTTGTGTGACATCCGTTAATTGATCAGACTTTGTTAAAAGCAATGGTGCATCATATTTTTTAGCTAACGGAACACCTGCCAATGCATCAGCATAATCATCGCCACGCGTTAAAATAACTGTATCAGATTGATGCCACCCTCTTTGACTAACAGCCACTGCCGTAGCATAACGTGTTTTACCTGATATCCGATCAATTTGAAGTGCGTGGTATTTATTATTAACAAGTTCAACAAACGCGTTCCAATTATAACCATACTTCGCGAAATAGCCATGTGGATCAACATGGGTTGTCCCACCAAGATGTCTTGTAACAGCGTAATGCGACCACAGACTCCCAACGCCCGTTGTCTCCGCATTGATAACCTTTAAATCATATGCATTAAGCTTTCGAGCAATATAGTAGGCATAGTTATTAATTGAACGCGCGAATTCCTCAAAAGAATGTGTACGAACTAACTCAACATGGATAAAACGTTCATTGGCATATCTTCCAGCCCCCCATGCCTTATAATCTGTCGGATGAACTTCTATAATTCTTTCATCGTCTACGAAAGCATGAACGAAGGCATTTTGCCAGTTTTTAGACATCCAACCTATTTCGCCTAGTATTGTGGAATTGTCGTTTGCCGTCTCATGTGCAACGACGCCTTCTACAGCTCCAACGCCTCCGCGATAATTCAAAATTGGTAAATGGGTTAAATGATTGTATTCAATTTGTGCTGTTTCTTGTAAATTGTTATCTATGTATTCATTTACATTTGAAAAAGCTGCTGCTTGTGATGGAGCAGCAAACAGTGAATAAAAGAAAAAGATGCCAATCAAACTACTCATTATTATTTTTTTCATTATCGTTACCTTTCTACCTTTTGCACCATAGGATGTTAGATTTAAACAACCCATGACAAAAGTTCTGTGTCTTATTAACTAGTTAATACACACATTATGGCAGATTAGTAGATTGACATCAATCACATATTTAATTATTACAAATATTACCTATTTGTTCTTTAAAGACACACAAAGAAGGCTGCCGATATAAACGACAGCCTTCTTTGTATTTTGGCAAGAGCTTACTATTTTAATAGTTCATTAAGCTCATGCTCGATTTCTGTGTCAATGGCAACTGTACCACCAATAATGGACAATGTATCAAAACCATGCTCAGATACAAAGTCGTGAACTGATTGAGGAACATCACTTCCTACTAGTACAATACCAGTTCCCTCTTTAGCTGCTAGAGCTGCAGCTGACAATGCGTCAGGGAAGTCTTTTCCGGTTGTAACATTATAATGCTTCGTCGTCACTCCGAAATGATTAGCAACTGCTACCGCTGTTTCATAGCGATCCTTTCCAGATACGCGGTATGCATTTGGCAATTCAGCAAATACAGCTTCTGAAACAGCTACTGTACCACCTATTACTAATGTTTTATTCACATTAAGATCATATAACGCTTTTTCAGTCGCCTGTGACAACTGATCATCTTTTGTGAGTAGGATTGGTAATCCTTTTTCTGCTGCATGTGAAGCGACAGATAACGCATCAGGGAAATTGAAGCCATTAACCAAGACAACCTCTGATGATTGACCACCGGTTATCTCATTAGCAATTACAGCAGCCGTTTCCGTCCGTCCCTTACCAGAAAGACGCTTGACTGAGACGCCCAGTTCTTTCAGCTCTGTAGCAACATCGCCACTAATAGCAGCTTTACCACCAAGAAGATAAACTGTTTTGGCACCCAATCGCTCAATTTCAGCCTTTGTTGCCGCTGTTAATGAATCTGTATGCGTTAGCAACAATGGTGCATCATGCTGCTTAGCTAATGGCACACCTGCTAATGCATCTGCATAATCGTCTCCTCTCGCAAGGACGACTGTATCAGCTTGGTCCCAACCTTTTGAACTGACTTCAACAGCTGTATCATATCTGCTTTCGCCAGATACACGTGACACACGATTCTCACCTGACTCAGCGCGATAGATTGTCACTTCTTTAGTTGCGACATTACCAGCTAAATCCGTTAGTTCAAGGTTAAAGACGTTTTCGCCTGGATCAAGAGATACACTTGTATCAACAGTTGTACTATATTGATTCATTTCATAGCCTGGCATTTCATGATAGAACACTTCACTATCATTAATTTTGAGTCGAAGCTCTTCGAAGTTATCTGATATAAAGGACTTAAGATTAACTTCGGTTGTATCATATCCAACATATCCCGGAGCTTCTACTTCTAGTGTAGGTCCAGTGCTATCAACAAAAATACTTCTGCTGTTTGCGAGTGACGTTGTGTTCCCATTAATATCGGTTGCTTTGATATTAATTGGGTGAACGCCATCTTCAAATTCAACTTCTGCTTCAAACAGATACTCTCCGCCACCAAATGGTTCCAATTCTACTGGCTGTCCTTCAACAGTCACTTCAGCGACACCAGTATCGTCAGACACTAGACCTAATACATAAACGAGATTGTCATTTAAAATTTCAAAGGTTTCCGGTGTATATACTTCAATAACCGGACCTTCGCCGTCACCAACAACGTGAACGACTGAGTTAGCTGCATTATCGAAAGCTACAACTGCGACCTCAGTATCATCAGAAATAAGGGATCCATCCAACCCTACTTCTGTTGTGTCAGGTCCGTAAATCTCATCTAAAGGTTCCCCATCTAACAACACGCTAAAGTATGAAACGCCAGAAACAGCATCTTCTGTTGTAACACTTAGCATATTGCCATCTAATGAAGCCTCTACACTAGGTGGTGTCGTATCTACAAACACAGGAACTTGTAAAGACTGAGCTTCTTTTCCTGGGTAGTCAATTGCCGTCTTTATTTCAAGATAATATTGACCATCCTCAGCAACGTCCCCATCAATGGTACCATCCCATCGGATAGATGGATCTAGTCTGTATGGTAATGCGCCACCTGCTCCACCGTCAAAATAATTCTTTCTGACGTTGTTTTCAGATTTTAATTTACGTAAAGCATTTTTATCGGCATCTAAGATGTTATATTCAACTGACTTAGCATTACGCAAGTATGATAGAAGTGGTATGATTTGGTCGTGCTCACCGTCTCCGTTAGGTGAAATCGCTATGCGGTCTGTATAGCGCCCTTCACTAATCGGATCAAATCCTAAATAATAGTAACCATCTTCAGCTTCATACAACATTGCTGCTTCTTCATAAAACGAATTATTGTCATCGTATGCGAGTTCATCCAATACAGGAGGTGCATTCCAGTCACCGTTAAATCCTACATACGGAACTGAAAGCTGTGGATTTTCGTCTGTCGGATCAGTTAATGTCACATATCCTTCGACAAAATATCCGTTTTCAAATATCTCATTTGGCGATACAGCAATCGCATTTCCTTCTGCATCCTCGCTATAAACTGTCGCTTCTGACAAATCAACATCGACTTCAATTGTTGCAGTGCCATTCGCTGGGACTTCAACAGTTGATTCGCCGTTGTTAATCGTCACTGCTGCGCCTACTAGGCCTTGAGCTTCGAGTTCATCTAGAGAGAATGTCTTGTACGCATTACCGATCAAGCCTAAGAATGCAAAGTCAGTCTGAACATTTGCATCTACATCATACGTCACGGCTTCATCACTCAAATTCGTCGCTGTCAGTGTCATACTGAACTGATCCTCGACTTCCTTCAGAGCAACTTTTGCTTCGCCCGTCTCGCTTTCAGTTACAACGACAGGTGTACTCATAGCTGAGTGAAGTTGCATGATGCCTGAGCCTTGGCGACGTGGAGAGTATGGATTCTCCTGTCCTAAGATGGCTTGAGCAGCACCCTTATCAACTACTGGACGCGACGTATTCATTAAAATATTTTTCGCCATTTCAACACGATCGCGATTTTCCAAATTAAGCTCTTCATCTACGCGCTGCATCATAAGTGCAGCACCACCAGCCACATGAGGTGCGGCCATTGAAGTTCCACTCATGACACCATATTGATCATCCTGGAAGGTTGAATAAATGTTTCCACCAGGTGCAGTTATTTCTGGCTTGAAATCTAAGTTTGGCGTAACACCCCAAGACGTAAAGGCAGACATTTGACCATTCGTTGGATTTTCAATCGTGACCTTTTCTTCACCAAACTCTATTGATACAGCTACTTCATTCATTAACTGCTCCGCTAAGCGCTCACCATCAGCTTTTAGCATAAACAATTGTGGAATGATAATGGCATCATCTGTTGCCATGCTTACAACACCATCTGTATTGTTGTAAATAATAACACCAGCTGCACCAGCTGCTTGAGCGTTCAAAGCCTTTTCAGTAAATGCGTATGCACCACGCTGAATAAGCGCATATTTGCCATCGAAGTCTTTTCCTTCAAAGTCTTCAGGCGCGCCTAATGCTGCATACTCGAGTTCAAACGTTTTTTGCTCAACGTCATGTGGATGAACGCTACTAGCAGATAAATAACCGGATTCTCCAGTTTCTTCACCATAGCTATACGTTAAACCATCCAACTCGATATGACTGTTATCAATGGATGCTACCTGCAAAGAGTCATATGACAAGCCAGGTGCTCCGACAACGCCAATATCAGGATTACTTGTGTAAGGGTTAAAAAAGCCATTTCCTAAATGTGCTGAGTTGCCTGCAGATATCGACATCAGTACACCATTATCAACAGCTCTTTTAATCGCTTGTTGTTCAGGTGATTCAGCGTCAACAAATGCTGCTGTTGAGCCTAGACTCATGTTCAGGACGTCTGCACCCATCTCAATTGAATCATCTATGGCTTTAATATAAATATCACCCCAAGTCGACGGCATCATCGGATCATTTCCGAAGACTTTTAGAGCTAATATTTGTGCTTCAGGTGCAACACCTTTTATACCACCATTTTCTTCATCACCATTCGCACCAACAGTCCCAGCTACGTGCATACCATGCATCGTTGCTTGAGGCCCAAGATCAAGAATTTCATCATTTTCATCCATATAATTGTATCCGTATGGGACTTTTTCTGTGAAGTACGTTCCTGGATAGTCGCCATTCGCTACATCATCTTCAGTTAAGGCAGCTTCTTCAGGATTTGTTAATACCATATCTCTATGTGAAGGGTCAACCCCTGTATCGATAACACCAACGATCATACCTTCTCCATCATAGCCGTATTCATCCCAAGTACGCTTAGCCTCAATGAGATCTTTACTATACTTCATTTGTGGCTCTTGTTTAGGTCTTTCATATTTGTTCGCAACCGTTACGTTTACAACATTAGGTAGTTTCTTAATGCTGTCAACTTGGCCAAATTCAACAATACCGCTGAACCCGTTGAAAACAGTTGTGAAGCTTTCTTTATATTCAACGTTAATCTTTTTGTTTGCAAGATCTTTTTTTACAGCTTGTTGTGTCTTAAGTGCGTCACTCTGCAAATTTGTTTTTTGGGATTCAGATAAATCACTGAACTTTTTCCCTTTCTTAGTTGCGTATGTAATTGCAGGCGCACCTTCAACTTCAACAATTACTCTTACTTCTTCATCAGCTTTATACGTCGACTTTTCGATCGTTTCTTTAGTGAATTTTTCTTTGTTATTTATGATATCCCCTGATTGGACATTCCCTTTAGATATGGGTGCTGTTGCCGCAATCGCGCTGTTGGAAAAAACGAGCATAAACGCCAGTAATAATACTAGTATTCTTTTAATTTTCAACTCGTCTTACCTCCCCTTTGTGTTCGTTCTATTCTGATAACTATAATTCTACCGTCCCCCTTCCATATATATACAGTATAGTATAATATTTACAGTTATAATGGTCAAACTATTTATTTGATTTAAAATCAAAAATCTAATCTGACACGAGTTAATATTCTAGTTCTAAGGTTTCCCTTGAATTTGCTAGATCCTTGGCAGCTGAATAAACAACTAGTGTATACCGTCCTTTTTCTAGCTTTGGAAGCATAATCTCATATTCCAAGCTTTCTCCAGGCTCTATACGCTCATCCTTTAAAACCTGCAAAAAACGCTTACCATCTGAGTATTTATAAACTAGATTTTGATTAGCATCTGTTATTTCATAGTCATATAATTGACTCGTAGTAAAATGAAGTGTGATTGTATTATTACCCGTATTTTCAATAGAATATAGAGCTTTTGTTTGGCCATCCAATAGATTTAAATTAAAATCCAAATCAAGGTTTTGACCACTTGAGTTTTCTCCAGGGTTGAATTTTTGTTTAATAATCTTCTTTTTTCTCATTTCGTTATCATCCTTTCCAATAGTATCTATTTGCTTTTGACTATGTTCTTTTGGGCCGACATTAGAAGTCATTGTTATAACTAGTGTGAGCACGGTAACTAGTATTAAAACAATACTAAGACTAATTTTTTTCATAGATCTCCCACCCATAATAAATTTTCTGTTATTTCTAAGTATACTATAAATAAACCAAGAAACTATAGTAAAAATTCACCTTATATATAAATGTGCCTTATATTGAACGAGCTGTTCGCTAAGTACCAAAATAGAACTCACCCTCTAATGAGGATGAGTTCTATCAATTCAATTTATTTTATCAAGGCGAGTATTTCATTAGCTACATTATCGCTAACAGCTACCTTCCCACCTAAAACTGATACACGATGAACGTCTTGCTCTACTAGATAAGCAGAAAGCTCATCGGGAACATTTGATCCCGTCAATAATATCGCACTATCTTCCTTCGCGGCTAATACAGCACCTGATAACGCATCTGCGTAATCACGACCAGTTGCGATATACATATGTGGATTACTTACCTCAAAGTGGTTTGCTAATGCTATATTTGTCGCATACCGATTATGACCTTCAATGCGCTGAGCATGAGGTAATACTTCTGCTACTTCATTAGACACAGCTACCGTCCCACCAACAATTATCGTTTCCTCTATTCCAAGTGACGATATGATTGACGTAGTCGCTTCAGGCAAAGTGTCTGTTCTCGTAAGCAAAATTGGCATTTGATCTTGAGCCGCATATGATGCAACTGATAATGCATCTGGAAAATTCATGCCATTTACAACAACGGCCTTTTCAACACCATTAGGTGCGATATGTTCTGCAATAGCGCTCGCTGTTTCATATCGAGATTGACCAGATAAACGATCAACTGTTAATCCCTCATCTTCTAAAGTTTGTTCAATATCCTCACTAACAGCTTGTGTGCCCCCCAAAATAATGATGTGTTGGGCATTAAGTCTTGTAATTTCATCCAATACCCGTGGATTGAGTTGAGCACTTGATGTTAATAAAATTGGTGCATCGTATTGATATGCTAACGGTACGCCGGAAAGCGCATCGGCATAATCATTACCACGGGCAAGAATTACAGTATCTGTTGATTTCCATCCATTCTCGCTAATTTCAATTGCTGTTTCATATCTATTTTCCCCTGAAATTCTCTCTAATTGTTGAGAATGGATATACAATCTCCCAGGAGCTTCTGTAACTGTTGTATTACCGGCTTGATCTGTTAGCTGGACCTCGATAATAGCTCCTTCTAAGTTTATACCCTTTGGCACTGTCCAGCTTCCAGTATATACCCCTGGTTCTACTTCGTTCATGTTAGCATCTGATTCCGCCTGGGCTTGGTTTAATTCCGGAAACTTAATACTATATTTAGCTATTCCACCTGTTGTAGAACTTGTAAACGAGATCAATACCTCATCTCCTGGCAGCACGTATTGATCATCACTTGGTTCAATATGTTCAATAAGGGGATCTCCAAATTGAGCATGAACGGTAATTGTTTCTTCTGTCATGTTTCCAGCTTTATCTTGGGCCATAACATGAACAACATTCTCACCTTCATCTAACAAGACGCGTTTTTCGAATTGATTGTTCTCTATAACCGTCTGTTCACCATTTACTTTTAAAACCTCAAGATGATCATCTCCGACGGTTCCGCTTACAATCACCGATTCTTTATTCGTAATCTGTCCATCTACAGGCGACTCAATATTAAGTGCAGGTAAAGTGGTATCCTTAATAATGGTTGTCACTTCAGATGCGTTAACAGGTGCTCCTTCATAGAGTGATACGACAGTCAGCGCATTTTCACCTTCTTCAATTGAAGTAGAAAACGAGAACGTTCCATCTTCATCTGAAACCGCTCGTGCTTGTTCAACTCCATTGTTTCTAAGTTGAAGGTCTACTTCTGGACTTGCTGTTCCTTCTACCGTAATATTCGACTCGTTCGTAAACGTATTTGGTTCTGGAGATGATATGATCGGCTTTGACATATCCGGTACATCTTTCCCATAGTCAACTACTGCCCGAATCATATAATTACCATAACGTGTGTTTGCCTGGAACCATTGACCGCCAAAATAATCCCAACTTCTCCCGGTAGCATTTTTTGCGTCTCCGTCTGCTACGAAACCTGGTACATGAGGATAATCATCTGCTTGTGTGTAGACAATGTAGAAATCTCCAGTGACTGTTATCCCATGTTCAGATAAATCCACTTCAGTCCAAGAATATAAATCACGCTCTGCCTTAGCGGCAATTGGACCTGCGATTTTATGACCTGGAGCTCCATCCTCTCCAGTCGCATCATAAACCGAAATGTTGATATCGTCGCCACCTGGATCAGGTATATGAGATGCCCAAAATTGTAGCTTAGCGCCTGTGAGCAACGCAGAAGATTGATCTTCCTCCAAACTCATTCTTACTGCAAACCCATTATTTTTTTTACCCATCACCAAGTTCTTACTCCATGATCCATTGTCATATTTAATTTCTGTTGACTCATTTCTATAAAATGGTTGTAATACAACATCAAGCGTCTGATCTTCACCTTCTACAACTGTAATCGTTTGTTCTGTTGTTTGATACCCTTCAGCTGATACAACCACAGTATACTCCCCTGTTAGTGCATGGAGCTGGTAATCTCCTTGATCATCTGTATAAACTGGTGCAACCTTATCATCTTCTAGCAATCTAACATTTGCGTTGGATATTTGATTTCCTAATATATCCTTCACGCCACCAGAGATGGTTTGTTTTGATTGGTTGTTAAGGTTTATTTTCGAATTTACAGTTTCATTATTTGGCAAAATGACTACTTCAGTCGTCGTTTCATATCCATAAGCTTCAATTTTCAGCGTATATTCACCCGGCGGATGATAGATAATAAACGTTCCATCTTGTGGATTTGCTTTTGTTGTCCAACCAGTTTCTTCAACAGTGATTGTTGCATCTAAAGGCAATTCATTAGATGTCATTTGATGAGATGTTGTTTGGTTTGTCTTATTTTGAGCTTTCGACACACTGAATGCCTTTTGTTGACTTTTGTATTGATTGTTAGCCTCTTGGGGACTATTTTGAACCAGTTGTACGTCATCGATATACCAGCCTTGAGATTGATTATCGATCGACATTAAATTAAAAGCAATGTATACTTTCTGTCCAGCATAATCAGATAAATCTAAACCAACCTCATGCCATTCTTTGTTCTGACGCGTAATTTGATAGATTTGATCCCAGTTCTCTCCATCAACAGAAGCGTAAATGGTTCCTTGATCACCAAACCATCCTAAGCTATACCAATTTTTAAATCTGAGTTGCAGGCCCTCTTCAGCTAAAATCGGAGGTGTCACCAATGTCATATCCGCATTTGCCTGGTATTTTGCGCGTAATTCTGTACCCATTACTTTTTGTCCAGATGTTGCTTGGTCAGGGCCGTATTCTGGAACGCCCCACTCCCATGAATCATATATTCCAAATGAATACCAGCCGTCTGGATTATTTTCAAAATCCTCAATATGTCCAGCGCTGATGCCTTCTTTTATTTCAACGGAATGCGCATCTGTTGAAACGATATTGCCGCTATAGTCTTCTATCTTCCAAACATATTGTAAACTTGAACCTAGTATATCAGCAGACGGGACGATTGTTTCATATACGCCATCAAGGTGATCTCCTTTAACACGTTCAGCTGTATATGTTTTTTCAACTTGATCTTCATTGATAATCGTTAACGTTACACTGTTTACACTTATATTGTCCATAGCTCTGATTGAGAATGCCTCATCTTCACCAATAAACACTGTTCTCCGTGGATGATGTTCGAAACGAGGAGCTTCTGTGTCCGTTCCCACCCCAGTTACTTCACCTGAAATCGTTCCAAAGCCTTGTTCCACAAAATCAACGGCTGCTTTTGAGTCAAGTAGTCCATAACCAAAACCGTTATTTGGATGATTTGTGTATTGATCGTCCGTTTTAGCTGTAGCAGTATATTTTAATATTGAATCAATTTGATCGACAGTCAGTTCATTATTGACTTGCTTCATCAGCGCAACAGTAGCTGCAACGTGTGGAGCAGCCATTGATGTCCCGTTCGCAACAGCATATTCGTAGGTGTCCCAAGTTTCTCCAGGTACAGAAGAACGAACCGATACCCCCGGTGCCGTAAGATCGGGTTTCATTACACCTGTTTCCGATGGTCCCCTTAATGAAAAACCAGCTAATTGATCATTTCCATCCGTTGCACCTACTGCAATGGACTCCGGATAATTCGCGGGAGCAGACGCAGTTCCTGGATCTGGTCCCATGAATAACCCAGCATTTCCAACTGAGAACACGGGCACGATCCCTGCATTTCTCCATGCTTGTACCATGGGACGGAACCAATCGTTGTTTATTGGATTTCCTCCCCATGAATTATTAATAACGTCTGGTGCTTTCTCAGGATGTGGAACACCCTCTTCATCAGTTGGAGCCAATAACCATTGGGCAGCTGCTAGGATGTATGAATCATAGCCTTCTCCCATATAAAATGCACGTGTAGCAATCCACTCTGCTCCAGGAGCAACACCTATTTTATTCGTACCATCCGCTTCTTGGCCCACCATCGTTCCCACAGTATGTGTGCCATGACCATCAGAATCCATTGGCATTCCTAAACCTGAAACGGCATCAAACCAGTTAAACTCATGCGTTGGATTGTCAGGGTCATCAGATTTATATCCACGGTATTGTCGTTTTACAGCTGGATGTCGCCAGTTAACGCCAGAATCCAGACTTGCTACAACAGTGCCTTCACCGTCAATACCTTCTTCCCATAAATATGGCGCACCTACTCGATCAACATTCCATTCAACTTCACTGTCTGTCTCATTTTGGTCGTTTGTTTCTTCCATAGGGACGACATACTGCTTTTCATCAAGAAGAACAGATTTGACTTCAGGACGGGCAGCAATGTCTTCCGCTGAATCCAGATCACCTTTTACCGCTAAAGCGTTAACGATATAAAAACTTTTGAATGAATGAATCTCACCCTTCCTCTTTTTTAGGTCAAGGTGTTCCATAATATTTTTTTGTGTTTTTTCTGCTGAATCCATTAGAGCTGATACAACAGCTTTTTGCTTATTTTTGGAGATATCCTGTTTCGAGAGACTTTGGCGGTAGCCTTTTTCTTCAACTTGTCTCGCTACTTCATTTGTATTCACTTGCTCATTTAAGACCACGAGGTACCTGACTTCTTCCTGTTCTTCAAATGCTTCATGTAATCTAGGATGTATTTTCGTTAGTGTACTGCCAGTTTCATCAAATGATTGTGCAGCAATCGCAAGGTGTGGAACAATCATACTTAGCAACATTAATACGGATAATGCGCATGATAATAACTTAACCCTATACCTTTGCATCACTATTACATTCCTCCTATTCACTTTAATAGTTTTATTTAAAATATTGTTAATAATATAACATAAAATCCTTGCACAGAGTGTTGTTTGTGACACAAAATTCAGAATGATAGAATATACCTACCTCCTTTAAATCATAAGCACTATTTAACACTAAAAAACCTGACACATTTAATAGAGTCAGGTTTAGAGAACACACATGAGGTTTTATAAATGTTTATTTATAATAAAGTTTCATGACTTTATCGGTTTGGACAACTTGATCATAAGCCTCGGCTTTAGTGTGGCCTTTTTTTATAATTCGAGACCGTAATTGCTCATCCACAAGCAGCGTTTTAATGTTTTCAGCCAATTCATCAGGATTATGCGGCTGAACTAAAAGGCCTGTTTCGTCTTTAAGTAAATAATGTAACCCACCTACATCTGTTCCGACTACCGGAAGGCCACATGCCATTGCTTCTAATGCGACAAGTCCAAAGCCTTCCATATGTGATGGGAGTACAAATACATCTGCTGCATTCATCCATTTTACAATTTCTTTTTGTGGCATAGAATTGTGTATATGTGCAGATTGGAGTTCTGGTAATCGCTTTATGATCGTTTGATAATAATTAGGATCTTTTGGCTCACCAATTAAATGAAGCTCAATGTTCTTTTCAGTGTCCGTTATTGTTTGATATGCTTGAATTAAGTCATCCAAACCTTTTGCTCGGATTAAATTTCCAACGAACAAGAGAATTTGGTTTTGTGTGGATAAACGTAAAGATTTTCTTGCTTCATATTGATCACCAACATGAAATATATCGCGATTAACACCCATATTAATGACTGAAACCTTGCCATCAGCAATTTGGAATTCCTTCACCATATCTTCTTTCAGCCGCTCGCCTACCGCAATAATATGATCAGACTTTTCGAGGATGTTTGCTGTGATGCGTCTTGCCAGACCGGCTTTTTTTATCATTTGATCAATATCACCACCGTGCGACGTAACGATCAGCTTTTTCTTTAATAGTTTTTTATACAGTATCCCGATCAATCCTGTTGGAAAAATATAATGGACGTGGACAACATCATACTTACGACCGTGCACGATAAGGTGCCAAGCGTTCTTGAGAAAAAACCATCCGTATTTACGTAACAACCTAAACTTCCCTTTACGGGGATCTGTAATTGCAATAACGTCGATGTCCAACCCGCGTTTTGATAATGCATCAGCTTGATTCTTAACAAAAACACCATATGTCTTAGAGTGTTTTGAAGGGTACATGTTGCTTAATATAAGGACGTTCTTTGTTTTTATTTCATCCAACGGTATCATTCCTTTTCACGACGTTCCTTTATTAAAGACAACTTAGTGGTCGGTTCTCGTAATTCCCTTCAGCTTTCCTCTCCTAACGATCTCCATCCACGCTAAAAGCGTAAAATAACAGAAGGTGAACATTTGATTTTCCCATACATTATAAACGATTCCTACAATCGCAACGAAAACCCATAATGACATTAATATATTCGCAAAAGCAACATTTTCTTTACGTGTTTGCCACATATGCCAGAGCATATTAAGCATAAACAATGCAAAAAGAAGCGTTCCTACGATGCCTGTTTGAACAATAATTTGTATATATTGATTGTCAGAATAGAAATCCCTACCTATATATGAGTATATCCCCTTTAAACCGTATTCCTCATATATTGGTGACGAATAGACTAGGGCAGCAGAGTCGCCAAATGTTCCAAAGCCTGTCCCTATTACAAGGTGACTTGAAAGAATTTCGAATCCCTTTTTCACAAAAAAGAGGCGCCCTGTATTACCACTAAGTGAAATATTTTCCTCACTGAATGAGGAGCCGAAACGGTCTCCAATTGTAGAATTTTGGTTGGAATTCTCATCTCCTTGTTCAACGGTACCCTGAATGTTCTCAATCTCGTTGTCGATAAATTCAACTGGTGTAAACACACAAACATAACCTAATATGCCTATAATGATAAATTGTTTTAGGAATTGCTTACTTTTTGTAACTAAGAGATAAAATGCCACTACAGCGAAAATAGCAATCATGCTACCTCTCGAATACGTCATCAAAAATGTCCCAAAACCTAATATTGCCGGTATGTACCATATTTTTTGCTTTGTTATGTTTAATAAGATTAAGCTTGCAACCATTGCTATAAACAAATACATTGCCATTGAATTTGGATTACCAAGTAACCCATAAATTCGATCAGCATTTGCTGGAGATAAAAACATATCGACCCATGTTTCTGGTAAGAGCCATTGACGTTGTGACAGCTTCTCTACAAAACCGTGCGCTATCAGAACCAGTGCGACCCCCACTGTTAGCTTCATAATTGCAAAAAAGTCTTGTTGCTGCCATTCCAAGCGTTTAACACCGTAAAAAAGCACATACATAATTAAAAACTTACGTAGTTGAAAAATGATTGCAACCAGCATAACATCCGTAAATAAAGCAGAAATGGCACCTACAGTACAGAATAGAATATACGCCCATTCATACCACTCTAACTGATACAGCTGTTTAAAGTTCTTTTTCTTTACAGCATCCCAAGTCACCCTTATAAAAAGCGTTATGATTGCAGCATCACCGGCGAGTTTAAGACCATCGTTTATTTCAAGCAGAAATGGCCTCACAGAAAAATACATGATGAGTAAAGGAATAATCCACTTAGGTTTTTTCCAAACAATGATTGCAAATGATAGGCTTGAGACCAATACTGTTATTGATGGCGGCATAAATACACATATGCTTAATATAATGATTGTGGCTATAGTGAGCGTGTATAGACTTTTAGGATAATTCATTTATTCAACCACCTTTGAGTTCTTTAGCCTTTTACTTAAATAATGTAGTAGAGTTATTCACGTTGAATCAGTTTTTCTTACGCTCTCTGTTTACAAATATATCAAATAATATACTAAGAGAGTTTGCTTTTAGTAAATACGCACTTACTAAATACAAAGCAGCACCTAAAACCGCTACAATAATTATTTGTGTGATATTAGCAATGCCATCGAATAAAGGCAACACAATATATAAGGCACCAACCATAATCAGTGATGCACATGTAATTTTTAGAAACTCCGTTACTAAGGCTTTCATGTTTAAATCCTTCATTAATTTACGAAAAACAATAAAAGAAACACCCGCACAAAATAGACCATTTATTGAAGCCGCCAATGGAATGCCTTCATAACCAAAGAGTTTCGTGAATAGAAAATTGAATATAATATTAATGACAATCGATATACCACTTATAATTAAAATAATGTGACCCTTTTTTAAAGAATAAAAACCCTTATTTGTAATATTATTTAAGCTATAAAACAAAACAGAGCCAAAGTATAAATACGCGACTTGTGTCGTTGATTTCGTTGCATTTGAGGTGAATGCGCCACGTTCATAAAGTAATTCAACTAAGTTTGGCATTAAAATGAGCATCCCAAAGATGGCTGGAAGCAAAATAAAATACATCAAAGTAAAGCCTCGCTCAATACCTTTTCTAAATAATGACATATTGTTGGTAGCAATGGCTTTTGAAAGAAGCGGGAATATAATCATACCAATTGTCACACCGAAAATCCCCTGTGGCATATGAACAAGGTTTTTTGCATAATTAATGTATGTAATAGCACCTTCCTCATAATGACTCGCAAACATCATACCAATCATTAAATTAATTTGCCCAACAGCAACAGTTAATCCTACTGGGATAAATATTAAGTAGAACTGTTTAATTTCAGACCAATTAATTTTTCCTTTGAGACTAAGTACATTTCGAGGAATGATTAAAAATAATTTAAAAAGCAGTGATATGATGGCCCCAACGAAATAACCAACAGCTAATGAATAAATTCCTAAATCATCTGCAAATAAAACAGCACCTGCAATTGAAGTCATTAAAACGATAATTTGTGACACTTGTGATAGCGAAAATTTATTCTCAGCGTCAAGAAAAGCTTCAAGAACAGAGTTCATACCAACAAAAACAATCGCACCAAAAAAAATCATTGCCGTTGTGACAGCTATCTGAGAAGCTTCAACGGAAAATTCCGGATAAAAAACTGGAACATAAACAGGGGCTAAAGCAAACCCAATAAGAGAAATAGCTAAGCTTGCTATGAGAATACCTTTAAACACCTGTCCAAAATGCGCCTGTCCTCGATGCTGTTCAAAAGCTTTAATATAACTAGGTATGAAAGCATCCTTCATACCAGTTGTCAGTAGCAAAATAAACATATTAGGGATGATAAATGCAGCAAGGTATGCTTCTGCTACATAGCTATCACCAAAATAATATGCAATAACAATATCACGCAACAAACCGGATAGTTTTAAAAGCAAAGCTGTTCCTATAAACAAGATGCTTGCTAAGCCAAGTTTGGTTTTCAAAGAAAAACCTCTTTCTACGCTGAATAATCGTATTAGTCTCTGTTGATATGACCTGTCTCATGCTCTTTCGTTGTCACTACATATTTGTACAGTATAGGTACTGCTAACGTCCCTACCATCACTCTAGCGTTTCAAAATAAGCATCAGACCATTCATATATTTGAAGCATTTTCTCTATATCCTCATTAAAATAAGCTTTAGGATCACTTAAATTATTAAATCGATCTTTTCTCGTTAAGTCATATATCCTTGTCTCTCTCTTACTCGTTTCAGGAATATATAAAGCTTCATCATTAAAAAGGCTCCCTGTCGGTAAGTAATACCTCATTCCGAACAAGTTATGCTCGTATTGCAGCAAGTCTTGCCCAAAATATAGCTCAGGTGGCTCCATCCCCAACAAATTTAATAATGTCGGCATCATATCTAGCTGGCCTCCGATTGTATCAATTTCACCTTGGGAAACTGACATTTCCTCAGGAACAGACACAATAAAAGGGATATTAAACCGATCGAGCAATGAATATGGATGCCCAAGCACCTTTTTTAAAAGCTCAACATCTTGATCAGTTATGAGCTGTCCATGAACACCAGAATGATCTCCATACAAAGCTACCACACTGTCTTTCCACATGTTATTTTCTTTCAGGCCTTTAATAAACAACCCCAACTCATGATCCGTATAATGAATGGATTGTATATAATGGCCGATCAGTGTATCTTCATATTCACTAGGCAAATCAAATGCGATTTTATCACTCGGTAGTTCAAAAGGGCTGTGACTCGTTAAGGTTAATAAATGTGCATAAAACGGTTCATTTTTTTGGTGGTAAGCTTTAAGTTGATCCATTGTTTTATTAAAAAAGTAGCCATCTGATGGACCAAAACCTACAACATCCTCTTCATCATAGTAATCCATTGCATACCATTCATCAAAGCCTAGAGCAGGATATAAAATATTTCGGTCCCAATAAGTGATATCATGTGCGTGAAACGTAGCAGTCGTATACCCTGCTTCACTCAAAATGCGAGGCATGCTAGGAATCGTTTTATTTCCAACATGTTTTGTTGACGGTATATCACCAATTGGATAAATAGATGTATTCATGATAAATTCAGCATCAGATGTATTTCCCGCACCAATTTGCTGATAGACGTTATTAAAATAAATACTGTCTTCAATTAAATCATTGATATTTGGTGTAATCTCTTGCCCATTTAACGACATACCAATAACAAAATTTTGAAGTGACTCAATTTGAATGTTTATTAAATTTTTCCCTTCCGCAATACCATGATCATTATGCCGTGAAAAAGGAATATAATCGTTACCTTTTAATTCAATAATATCTTTAGAAGTCATTTGAGAGATGTTCGTCTCAGCTATCACATTAACCGCTTCATCTTGATATAATTTAACTAATTGAGCATTAAATACACCATTTTGCTTCGCGAATAACGTATGGTCCAATATTGACTCATCTCTGCTTGTCCAAAAATGCACATATGATACTGCTACACATACAACAATCACACCAACAGATAACTTGCTATTGATAAGTTTATGCCCTGAAATGAAACGCCTCTTACTAAGAGATTGAATAACCACTATCATTATTACCATTAATAAATCAACAAAAAACAATACATCAATTTTAGAGATCATCATCATCGCGCTTTCACTAATAGACCCCGCTTGATCTAGCTGTCCTAGATCATGGTATGTCGGGATTACACCAAAGTACCTCTCATAAAGCACTAATGAAAAGAAAAAAACCGATATCGTAAAATCGAATAAAAAATAAGCGATGAATTTTAATTTAATTGAAACAGATTCAATTAAAAGCAATACCATTAGAATGAAACTCATTTCATACCAAAAAATATTCATTAAGCTAAAGTCATTAAAGAGAAGGTAACGGAGCAATATAACCTTCAAAAAGATAGCTATGGAAAAAAACACGAAATAACTTTGGTAGAATCGTTTCATCGTTTATTCATCCTAATCCTTTAATAGTAGTGTCATAGTCTATTCAACCAAGCGAATAAACTGACGCCTCGTATCATCTGCAATCGCCATTGATCCACCTAAAAAATATAAATTTGGCTTAGCTTTGACCTTGTTTATTAGCAATTGTTCAATTTCAGTTGGAACTGAATTCGTTCGTGTCAAAATGATCGGTGACATAAGCTTAGACGCATATGGAGCACCAGCTAGAGCATCAATAGTATTAAGACCTTGAGCGATTAATAAATTACTAGTGTCCTGAAGATTATAGTACTTGTCCACTATGGCCATATTTGTTTCATATCTCGTTGCCCCTTTTATCCGGTCAACGTTGTTGTGGCCAAGTATAGATCTCAACTCCGTTTCAACCGCTTCAGAGACCGGACGCGCCCCTCCAATAATGGTCGCCTTCGAAATATTATGATCACGGATAAACGTTTTAATATGGTCATTCAGTTTATCTTTTCTAGTTAATAAAATTGGTGTCTTATTTTCACCGGCATACGGTGCAATTGCTAATGGATCTGATGATGTTTCATCACCGGTTGTAATAAAAATTTCTTTAGCCTTACTCTTTTCCATCACTTTTTCAGCAATATGATAGGCGGTCTCATATCTTGTTTTACCGGCAATTCTAATTATATTTGCTTCCTGCCCAAACCTTTCTTCCAGCTCAAGTTCAACATCAGCTGAAATCGCCCCTTTTTCTCCGCCAAGAAGGAAAATATTTCCTGGATGTAAACGCGCAATTTCTTTCGCTGTAGAAGCAGTTAACTTGTCTTTTTGCGTTAATAACAATGGAGACGTAAAGCTCGAAGCAAGAACACTACCAGTCAATGAATCTATTGGCAAATCCCCACGCCCTATTATAATCGAATCAGGTTGATCCATATGCCAGCCATGATTCGCAACGCTAACAGCTGTGTTGTACCGCGTTTTCCCTTCTAATGAATAGGATTTTATATAGTCATTTCTGTCTAAATAGCTTGACGCGACCCAACCTGTTCGCCCATCATCTGTTTGAATTGGGAACCATAAATATTGACTCGTTCGTGAATTGTTTCCAGCATATTGACCTGTAACGGTTACTTGAGTTCCCTTAGCGATCGAACCAACGACGTCGCCACCTGGACCATTTCTTAGTCTTAAACCGTTTACTGTTACATAAGCTGTATCACCCGTTTTAAGAGACTGACTAGACAGATGAACGGGACCATTTATCGTCACATTATCATTTTCAAACAAAAGAATGCCATCCTCACGCACATAAGGGTTTAATGTATGAGTTGGAAACGGCGTTAAATCTATTAAACTGTAATCTTTCATCCGTTTGAATACACGTTCTTGATAAGCATCATACGGCTTCTCCAACGGATTATTACGCGGTAGTAATCCGTTATAAGCCATAATTGCGAAATACCAATTTTCAATGACCATCGGATCGTTGTCGTTGACAGTCGGAATCAGACCCGTTTGGCCGTAGTTCCACTTTTGCTTTAAGATTTTGATTCCTTCTTGAATGTTAAAACGCATATCTGTTTTAAGGCGATCAATATACGCTTCTTTTTCTGGACCTTCTGTCATGTACATATGATTAGAAATTTGCATAATGCCAACACCAATACAATCATAGCCAAGCTTCACCTTGGTACCGTCATATGCAAGTGTTCCTCTATTTTCATCCTTTTCACAGCGCTTAATTGGCTCAGGAACGGTTGTCCAGTACTGTTCCCAGCTGCTCTCCTGCGATGCAATAGCTTTCAAAATTTCTGGTGAAATACCTGCCTTTATAGCTTCTTCAGTTAAAATTCTATTCACTTCTGAATATGTTGGATTATCCTCATTGATGGACATGAGTTGATTTCTAAAATGCGGTTGAGCAATTTTAGCAGGCTCAGTAACTTCTTTACCAATTTGTATACCATCATGTGTGATCGTAAAATCCTGACTCACTAATTTTGATGGCTCTGTCATAGCATCATTGCTTGCATACTCCGGATATTTAATGGAAATGATACGGTTGTCTAGATCAATTTGTGCACGCTCATAAGCACTTGATGAATAGAGCAGTTCTACACCAGATTTGGTTAATTTTAAAACATCAAACTGAATCGCATTTGAAGAACCAGAGTGGCGATAAACAACAACCGCATATTCTTGTGTATCTATAACCATTGTCTTTATGTGCGTAACGTGAACCAACTGCAAATGTTTGGCGAAAACCTCTCGCCCACTTTGCTTGATTGAGAGTTTTGAATTTGGAGAAGCGTTAGATACAGCGACTGTTTTATCTTCGGTCAACTGCTTATCATGAGTACCTTGTTTAAAGAAAAATTCTGTCTTATCTTCTGCATAACTATGATGTGAAGCAAGCATTAACATAGCTAAAATATACGTCGTCGCAAAATATAACACTTTTTTCACCAAGGGCTGAGAGAACGTCATAAACTTATTTCCTCCTTCAACTCTTATCGTCTATTTATCTATGAGGCTATCAAGCTTAAAGAGACTTCTATATCTGCACTGTTTTTTAATTTAATAATTTCAGAAAAAATCAGCTAAAAAAATATAAGTTCTATTTAATCAACGAATATCGCACAAGAGATCATGCTGCTATCCTTTTGTCAAAACCTTGAATAAAAATAATGGCAGCTTAAGTTGACGCTTGATCCGATAGGGCTCTTTCCCTAATCGATACAACCATTCTAAGCCACTTTTTCGAAAGAAGCGTGGTGCTCTTTTAATGTTACCAGACAACACATCAAATGAGCCCCCCACCCCTTGGAATATACGAACGTTCAATTGAGGCATGTTCTCCAAAATCCAGTATTCTTGTCGTGGACTGCCTAATCCAACAAAAAGAATATCTGGTTTGGCAAGATTAATGGTATCTAATATTTTTTGATGATTCTTTTCATAACCATCCATGACCCCTACAACGCGCAAACTCGGAAATGTCTTCAGCAAATTTTCTCGCGCTTTTTCTCCCACACCTGGTTTAGCACCATACAAAAAAACCGTTTTATCATGCTTCTCTGCCATTTCGCAGAGTGCCAAAAGCATGTCAATCCCTGTGACTCTTTCCTTAATTAATCCTTTTTTGAATTTTGATGCGATTAGAATCCCTACACCATCAGGGATTTGGTATGTCGCTTGATTAAGTAATTGACGTAAATTATCATCCGCTTGAGCTTTTAAAACTTTCTCAGGATTAACAGCAACGATGCACGATTGTCTGTTACGATCAATATCATCTTTTATTAAATGTGTTAAAGAAACATATGAATGATTACAAACATCTACCCCTAGATAGCTTTCTTTCATGAACTCACCCGATTAATGTATTTTGAATCACTATATTCACTTAAATCACCAATTTGATACAGCTTTACCCCATTAAGCTCTTGTAAACAGCTTTTTGTATCAAAAATTGTCGGGGTACCCATATGTTTTGTGAAGATACTTGATTCTATACGTTTAAACGCATTATGATCAGCTAAAATGACGGCGATATCTGCTCCAGTCAAACTTTCTTCTAATGAAAATAAGTCTAAATCTGTCATATTCTGCTTCACATGTGGATCATGACATTTAACGTGATAGCCTTTGGAAATCAATTTATCTACAATAATCAATGCTGGGCTCTCACGCAAATCATCTGTATTGCCTTTATATGTTAGTCCCAATACTGAAATCGTTGACTGTTTATTCTTATGAATCATATTCTCTATCTGCTCCACGACAAAATCAGGCATTGACAAATTGACCTTGCGTGCCGTTTGCATTAATGGAGATAAGTCTTGGGCTTTTTCTATAATGAAATATGGATCTACTGAGATACAATGTCCTCCAACACCCGGCCCCGGCTGATGCAAGTTCACACGCGGATGCATATTCGCGAGTTCGACAACGTCATGTGCATTTACACCTAAATGGTGACTGATCTTTGCTAATTCATTTGCGAGAGCAATATTGACATCTCGATACGTATTTTCCATAAGCTTTACCATCTCGGCTGTTACAGCACTCGTTTCATAGACATCGCCTTGAATCACGTCTCGATATAAATTAGCAGCCTTACGCGTAGCTTGTTCTGTGTAGCCACCTACGACGCGCGTATTTTCATTTAATTCAACGAGAATCCGCCCTGGTATGACCCTTTCAGGACAATGGGCCACGAATACTTCATCAAGTTGAGGTGAAAAACCGCCTTCTTGAAGAAGTGGTACGACAACATCATCAATCGTTCGCGGTGGAATTGTCGATTCCACAATAATTAAATTACCTTTCTCAAGGTATGGAAGAATATTTCTGATCGCTTGTTTAACATAATCTAGGTTAGCCGTATGATTCTCGAATATCGGCGTCGGTACAGCAATAATAAACGCATCTGATTTTTGCGGTTCGAGAGAGAATGATAACTTGCCCCGATGAATTGAATCTTTAATCAACGTCTTTAAATCAGGTTCTTCAATAAGTACATGACCATTCTTAAGTGCCTCAATGATATCCCTATTCGTATCTACACCTAAAACGTTATACCCTTTGCTAGATAAATGTCCTGATGTCGGCAGTCCGATGTACCCTAACCCTATCACGCAAATATCTTCCATAGAGAAACCCCTTATCTGTATTTTGATGATAAATGTAAAAATATGTTATTCACTTATATTAATTGATTTTTAATTATTAGACAACCTTTTCTAATGAGTTTAATGTAAATATTATACAATATTAATGTAAATAAAAACGATGTAAACAAAAGAGTGAGTTCAAAGTTGAACTCACTCTTTTGTTTCATACAGGGATTTATCTGCTTTTGTCAAATAAATTTAAAAGGGGGCGATATTTATAACTAATAATCCCAGCCAACTCAATAAATAATTCAACAAGTATTAATAGCCCAATAATCAATAACGTTGATCCCCATAATGTTGCACGGGTAAGTACAATAGCTGCAACACTAAAAAAGCCACTCATACCATAAATTAATATAACCGTTTGTCGATGTGAGTAACCCATGTTAATTAGACAATGATGTAAATGTAGTTTATCAGGCGCTGTTAAAGGCTGCTTGTTAACAAACCGGCGTATAATCGCTAAGAACGTATCTAAAATTGGTATTGCTAAAATTAGCACTGGAATGGCGAGAGAGAAGATCGCTACATTTTTAAACAGTCCTGCAACAGACAGAACCGCAATCATATAGCCAAGGAATAAAGATCCTGTATCTCCCATAAAAATTTTGGCAGGATAAAAATTATACAACAAAAATCCTAAGGTGCTTCCTAACAAGAGTAAACCCATCAAAGCAATTAATGGCGCTCCCATTGATACAGCGAGACCAGATATCGTCATTAATACGATCGTTGACACACCTGCTGCAAGGCCATCTAAACCGTCAATTAAATTAATCGCATTTGTAATACCGACTATCCATATTATCGTTAGTGGTATCGCGAAATAACCGAACTGTATCTCATTACCAGAAGGCATTGTAATAAAATCAATTTGTACGCCTCCAAATACAGCTATGCTAGCAGCCACGATTTGACCTACCAGTTTGAATTTCGGAGACACATCATACCGATCATCCAAAAAACCAACAGAGGCTATTATAAAGCCACCAACTATCACTGGCCATACCCAAGGTAAATCAGGTCTAAAAATCATGAAACCTAGCATAAACGTACCAACTATAGCCAAACCACCTAAACGGGGCATGAGTCCTTGATGAATCTTACGTCCGTTCGGATAATCAACCGCCCCAATTTTAATTGCAAACTTCTTAACCAAAGGCGTTAACAGCACCGAAACGATGAAACACAAAGCAAATGCACCTACATACATCATATGTATTGTCCTCCATATATTAATCTACTATGTTATTAGACGAAAAGTAGATCAATGAGTTTCACTGAATGAAATATTCTTATTTGTTACAGTAGTATGATAACCATTCTTTCATCATTATAACCTTGTTTTTATAGAATGCAACTTACAAGTACCATTTTTTGGCAAATAATAAAAAGTGATAATCAGAATAGAATTAAAGTTTATGTTAATTTTATTTTTTTAATGTATTTATAGTTGATTTAAAAAACACTATATTGCATGATACACATATGGATTATGAGCTATAAATTTCTAAAATCCACCAATTTGTAGAGAAGAAAAGGAGCTCTAAATATGTCAGATTTAAACATACCAGAAAAGAAATTTCGTCCAGAATTAGAAGGTGTGCGTGCAGTAGCTGCATTATTAGTCGCCATTTATCATATATGGCTAGGTTCTGTATCTGGTGGAGTAGATGTCTTCTTTATCGTTTCTGGGTATTTAATTACAACATCATTGATATCAAGAATTGGAAAACAAGGAAAAATACACTTTTTTGAATATATATTAGGTTTAGGGAGACGCCTATTTCCAATAGCTTTTATCGTTCTTATATTTTCTATTATTTTCTCGTATTTCCTTTTAGCGCAAACTCAATGGAAACAAATTATCGCCGAGGTTTTTGCATCGGCCTTTTACTTTCAAAATTGGCAGTTAGCAGCTAATGCTGTTGATTATTTAGCTCAAAATAACGCAGCAACACCTTTACAACATTTTTGGGCACTTTCCATACAAGGTCAATTTTATGTGACTTGGCCCCTTATTATAAGCTTGACATTTGTATTAGCCCGAAAATTATTTAAAACACCTTTTCGCAAAACTCTCTTAGCTGTATTAGGTTCTATTTTCGTAGCTTCTCTTACCTATTCTATTTACATCACTACAACGAATCAGCCTTGGGCTTATTTCGATACATTTGCCCGGGTGTGGGAGTTTAGCTTAGGTGGTATTTTAGCGCTTACTATTCCATATTTGGTTTTTAATAAGATGGTAAATACGGTTATAGGTTGGATCGGATTAGGAATCATTTTATTTACAGGCATTCTACTTCCTGTCTCTACTGTATTCCCAGGGTATGCTGCACTACTTCCAACTACAGGTGTAATCCTCATTATTATTGCAGCAGAAAACGTGAGTCAGTTTAACGTAAAACGGTTTGTTGGATCTAAGCCTTTTTTATTCTTTGGTAGCATTTCATATGGTTTTTATTTATGGCATTGGCCGCTACTTATCTTCTATTACGCTATCTTTAATGTAGACGAGGTTTCATTTCGTGACGGTCTAATCATCCTTTTATTAACGTTCATATTATCTTTTGTTTCAACGAAAGTTATAGAATCACCAATTAGAAAGTTATCTATAAAAGAATCAAAGAAAAAATTAGCCATTATATTGCTCTTGTTCATGATTCCCCTTTTAACAATGAATACATTTTGGAGTCAATATCACGAGAGAGCACAAGAAGCTTTCCAACAACAAATTGATATTCTTGACTATCCAGGTGCACGTGTACTGTATGATGAATCGGTCGAGGCCACAGCTGAAATCACACCAATAGCATCGCCTATAAATGCAAACAGCCCATTACCTTCGTTTTACGAAGATGATTGTTTTGTGCCTATGGATAAAAGCGGCTTAAAAGTTTGTTCATATGGAGAAACAGAAAATCCAGACTATACGATCGCTCTTGTGGGCGGATCACATTCTGGACATTGGTTTCCAGCTTTAGAACAATTTGCAGAAGACCTAAATTTAAAAATAGATGTATATAATAAAGATGCATGCAGGTTTTCCAATGATGATTTTAATGGGAACTTGTCAGATACATGTATGGAATGGAATGAAAAAGTCGTTAACTCGTTAATGACTGATCCGCCTGATTTAATTTTTACAACAGCTACTCTTAATCGTGAGCCGAATGTACCTCAGGGTTATCTTGATATGTGGAAAAAGTTCGAAGGAATATCAACAATCTTTGCTATTCGTGACAACCCTAGAATGAAAGAAGATACCCCAACGTGCGTCGAATTACACGGACCCGAAGCTTGCGGAGTGCCGAGATCTGAGGGGTTATCTGATATACCTCCTTGGGAAAATTTAAAAGAACCACTGAAAAACGTGTATTTCGCCGATCTATCTGACTATTTCTGTGATGACGACACTTGTCACTCTGTTATTGGAAATGTTTTGGTTTATCGTGATCAACATCATATTAGCACTTTGTATTCTAAGACACTTGCAGAACCTTTAAAAGCACATATTGTCAAAGCGCTAGAACAGGTTGATAAACATAATTAGTATCAATCCCTTAGGTTGGATTGTATATTTTAAAGCTTTCCGTCTTTTTATTAGATCAATGTATGTTCTCTTCCCCCTTAAATCACTGTATTTGCTTTACATGCATGTAAGGCTTAAAATGATAGAAGCAGATACACGGATTTATTTATGAGAAAAAGTGGGGTACATTTAATGGACAATCACGATCAACTACCTAAAGCGATTATTGTTATATTCGGAGCAACTGGCGATTTGGCAAAACGCAAGTTGTTCCCTTCTATTTATCAGCTTTATCAGAACGGAAGAATTGGAAACGATTTTGCAGTCGTCGGTGTTGCACGACGTCAATGGACGAATGATATGTTTCGTGAGAAGGTGTGTGAATCCATCGTCGAAGCTGGTTCTCCTGAAGACGTTTGTGATCGTTTCACATCACACTTCTTCTATCAACCGTTTGATGTAACAGATACGACTTCATACCAAAATCTCAATCACCTCTTAGGTCAGCTGGAAGCGACCTACAAGACAGAGGGTAATCGGATGTTTTATCTCGCTATGGCTCCAGAATTTTTTGGGACCATCGCGGAAAATTTACAAGCACATGATTTAAAGGAATCGCCTGGTTGGACGCGACTTGTTATCGAGAAGCCGTTTGGGCACGATTTAAAATCAGCAATTGCACTTAATGAAGACATTCGCGCAGCGTTCAATGAGGAACAAATCTACCGAATTGACCATTACTTAGGTAAAGAAATGGTGCAAAATATTGAAGTCATTCGCTTTGCCAACGGAATTTTTGAGCATTTGTGGAACAACCGTTTTATTGCAAACATTCAAGTCACCTCCAGTGAAACCGTCGGCGTGGAGGAACGGGCACGTTATTACGATCAGGCAGGCGCCGTTCGTGATATGGTCCAAAACCATATGCTCCAAATGATTGCGTTGCTTGCAATGGAGCCGCCAATAAAATTAACGACAGATGAGATTCGTTCTGAGAAAGTAAAGGTTTTACGAGCACTCAGACCTGTGAAGCCTGAACAAGTAGACGATTATTTTGTTCGAGGACAATACGGTGCCGGTGAAATGAATGATCGAGAGGTTCCCGGCTATGCGGAAGAACTTGGCGAAGCGTCGAATACAGAGACATTTGTTGCTGCCAAGCTGATGATCGATAACTATCGCTGGGCTGGTGTGCCATTTTATATACGAACAGGCAAACGTATGAAAGCGAAAGTCACAAAAATTGTCGTTGAATTTAAAGACATTCCAATGAATTTATACCATGCAAACGGCGCAAAAAAACAGCCGAATCTGCTCGTCATTACGATTCATCCGGATGAAGGCGTGACGCTTCATTTAAATGCAAAAAAACCAGGTACAAAGCCCGAATCAAAACCGATTCAGCTCGCTTATACGCATGATGCCGATAATGCGATTAATACACCAGAAGCTTATGAAAAGCTCTTATATGACTGCATGCTAGGCGATGCAACGAACTTCACACACTGGGATGAAGTTGCACTGTCATGGGCCTTCATTGACTCCATATCTCAAGCTTGGAAGAACCAGACTGTAGATTTTCCAAATTATTCAGCTGGCTCAATGGGACCTGATGCAGCAGAACGATTGCTTGAGGAGGATGGGTTTCATTGGTGGCACGTAACCGGTAAGAACGAGAAGTAGGCTTTGCCGGATGCAACTGTTCTCGTTTGAAATAGATGGCATTAACATATAATATGATTGGTTCATTGGTCGATAACGATTAAGAGCTTGTCAATTAGAAACCAATTTGAGAGAACAACTACTAGACGATAGAACACCAAGATAATGATCATTTGAGGAGTGTATGATGAATGAATGTATATGATATTTCAGCACCGATTTATGAAGGAATGCCCGTTTATAAAAATAAACCGGAAAAGCAGCCTCAAATCGAAACGGTTACCAATGGCCATGTAACTGAATCACGTATTTCCATGGACTTGCATAGCGGAACGCATGTTGATGCACCACTGCATATGGTGAACAACGGGAAGACATTTGAATCCATTAACATCGAACGTCTTGTTGGCAAGGTGAAATTGTATGACATGACACATATTGAGGATCGAATAACGAAAGATGATATCGATGGCTTCGGAATTGAGCGAGGCGATTTCATTTTATTCAAAACCAAAAACTCCTTAGTCGATGAGTTTGACTTAAATTTTATTTTTTTAGCTGAAGATGCAGCTGCTTACTTGGCGGAGGTTGGTATAAAAGGCGTTGGAGTTGATGCACTCGGCATTGAGCGGAGTCAACCTGGACATCCGACCCACCGTGCTTTATTCCAGCGCGATGTTATTATCATTGAAGGTTTAAGACTTGCAGCAGTTGATGAAGGTGAATACTTTATGGTCGCAGCACCGCTCCGTATAGAAGGCACCGACGCATCACCTGCACGCGTGCTATTGCTTGAAGGCATATCGGTATTTTAATTATTTTTCATTATGGCCAGGCGAGGGCATCTGTTCATCCAAAAACCGCTTCATATGCAGCGCTGGATGAATGGATGTCTTTTGTCTTTTCATAAAGAGCTCCCATCTTTGTATGTAGCGACTGACTTTAAGCAAGCAACGCTCACGTAACAAGCACTTACTTTTACGCAATAAGCACTCGATTTTACGCAATGTGTACCACTCTTTACGCAATGTGCACTCGTTTTTGCGCAATGCATACCTCGTTTTTCGCAATGTGAACTCCTTTTTACGCAATCAGCACCCACTTTTTCGCAATATGCACTCCTTTTTACGCAATAAGCATCTCCTTTTTCGCAATGTGATCTCTTTTTTACGCAATCAGCACCCTCTTTTTCGCAATATGCACTCCTTTTTACGCAATAAGCACCTTCTTTTACGCAATGTGCACTTGGTTTTGGGCATCCTCCCTCACTTTCAAACCAAAACAAAAACACTGCACCGATTAAGATGCAGTGTTTATATAGACAATCACTTAATTATTATCTTCCATCCACGCCGTGTGGAATGTACCTTCGCGGTCGATGCGTTCATAAGTATGGGCACCGAAATAGTCGCGTTGAGCTTGAAGCAAGTTTGCTGGCAATCGGGCACTGCGATAACTATCGTAATAGGATAGTGCCGCTGAGAAGCCAGGAACAGGGATGCCATTTTCAACAGCAAGCACAACAACTTTGCGCAACGCTTCCTGATACGTTTCAACGATTTCCTTAAAGTAAGGATCTAGCATTAGGTTAGCAAGCGCTGGATTACGGTCATAGGCGTCTTTAATTTTCTGTAGAAATGCAGCACGGATGATACAACCGCCGCGGAAAATCATAGCGATGTCACCGTATTGCAAGTTCCATTCATATTCATCACTCGCAGCCCGCATTTGAGCAAAGCCTTGAGCATATGAAACAATTTTACTCATATACAATGCTTTACGAATAGCTTCAATCAGCTCTAGCTTATCACCGACAAGTGGCTTAACGACAGGACCTGTCAGCATCGTGCTCGCGTATACTCGTTCTTCCTTCATTGCTGAGATAAAGCGGGCAAATACTGATTCGGTAATAATTGGCAAAGGAATGCCTAAATCAAGTGCGTTCTGGCTCGTCCATTTTCCTGTGCCCTTTTGGCCTGCTGTATCTAGGATCACATCAATCAATGGACGCCCCGTTTCTTCATCGACCTTCGTAAAAATATCCGCTGTGATTTCTATTAAATAGCTGTCTAACTCTCCTTGATTCCACTCCGCAAAAACGTTGTGAAGCTCTGTTGCATCTAAACCGATAACATGCTCGAGTAGGGCATATGCTTCAGAGATAAGCTGCATATCACCATATTCAATACCGTTGTGAACCATTTTCACGTAATGTCCTGCACCATCGGGTCCAATGTATGTTGTACATGGAGCACCATCAACTTTAGCAGAAATGCTTTCAAAAATCGGTTTCACGAGATCGTGGGCTTCTTTCGGTCCACCTGGCATAATAGATGGTCCCTTCAAAGCACCTTCCTCGCCTCCTGATACACCTGTCCCAATAAAATGAATGCCTTTTGTGGCAAGTTCCTCACTTCGACGCTGTGTATCTCGGAAATTCGTGTTGCCACCATCAATTAATATGTCGCCTTCTTCTAAATGAGGTAGCAATGCTGCGATTGTTGCATCTGTTGCAGAACCAGCTTTGACCATTAGCATAATTTTACGAGGTGCTTCAAGAGATTCAACAAAAGCTTCTATACTGTATGTACCTTTTACATTTTTACCTTGTGCTTCTTCCAGCATTTCATCTGTTTTAGCTGATGAACGGTTATAGACGGATACAGAATAACCTCTGGACTCAATGTTAAGAGCAAGATTTCTCCCCATAACAGCCATGCCGATGACGCCAATTTGTTGTTTTGTCATGTATGTTCGTTCCTTTCGTTAAAACGCATGTATTTTTCAGATGAGCTCTCTTTCTATATTGAACGATTTTGTTTAAATGGTAAAGAAATCTGTTCAATTTAAGAGTATGCTTGAATATAATCAAGGCTTTAGCTGATCCATGCGTTTTTTAATCATCACGCTTTCTAAGACGTTTTATGCGAAGTAATTTACCGATAAATTCTAATACAGGGCGCTTTCCTCCCATAATAATACCAGCGACCTCCGCAAAGATATGTAGCAAAAATAAGACAAGGATCGTCACAATAAGCGCCACCGTTTGACTAGCGTTGGAAAATAATATGGCCAAACCACCAAATATGGCACTGAAACCATATATAATTAAGACGGTTGTGCGATGACTATAGCCAGCTGCAAGTAATTGGTAATGAATATGCTTATTGTCTGCCGTCATAATCCCTTCCTTATTCCATGCTCTTCTTAGGATGGCAAACAATGTATCAAATATAGGAACCGCTAGCACGATAACTGGAATAATAAAACTGAACAACGTGATGTTTTTAAATAAACCGATAATCGACACAACCGCAATCATAAACCCGAGGAAATTTGACCCAGCATCACCCATATATATTTTCGCGGGGTAAAAATTGTGAAATAAAAACCCGAGATTCGCACCAATGAGCACAATACATAGGTATGCCGCTGCAACTTGCCCGTCGATAAACGCCATGATTAACATACTTGTTAAAGCAATGGTGGAGACGCCTGTTGCCAGCCCATCAAGTCCATCAATTAAATTAATCGCATTCGTAATACCGACAATCCAAAAGACTGTGACAAGAACACTCAAAAAGCCCAGTTCGATTTGGCCAAATAGCGGTATTGTTATATGTTCGATAATTAAACCATCTGACACTAAAAAGGAAGCTGCAATAAGTTGACCTGTCAGTTTAACAACCGGTCTCAAGCCGAAACGATCATCAAGCGCACCCGTGATGACGATGACGATTGCTCCGAGCAGTATTTCTGGTAGGTGTTCATGATGTGGCTGCAAAACCAATGCACCTAAAAGAGCACCGAGGAAAATGGCTATACCGCCCAGTCTCGGTGTGATTTTCGTATGGATTTTACGATGGTTCGGAAAATCAACTGCTCCAATTCTTATTGAAAATGCCTTAACAGGATATGTTAAAAGCAGTGTTGATAAAAATGCAATACCAAAGGAAACGATGAGATGTACTTCATTAAACATGTTTTTCTCCCTATCGCGAGACCATTAAACTGATGATTTGTAAATCGTGCAGTTCAGACCGCTTAAAATTAAACTAGACATTAACGACTTGAATGTAATCTGCTTATGGAGTTTTTTAAAATAAATCGTCCCATAAGACGTATATTCGTTATTATATCTAAGGGAAGGCGCATTAAGCAACTATTGTCCCGTTCTTACCGAATGATACTTGTGTTTAGATTGCCCAATATTTTACGTTGATATAAGAAAACATTTAGATCACGTCATACAAATGAAAAAACGAATATATTACGTTACAACAGGACTCACCAAAAGGCCTATACCATAAGGCCTAAAGATATGTTCAATAATTCGTCCCTTTTCATTTAACAAAACGCTTACATATTCAAGAGAGACGTGTTATAATTTGGTTGATAAACGTCAGAGGTCTGATGTCTGAAGGGCGGGAGGAATGCCATGTCTATTAAAGTCGATTCACGCTTGTTGTATTTACAAGTTATTGATAGAATAAAGCAGGAGATCAAATGTGGTCACTTTAAGGAAAATGAACGACTTCCTTCCGAGAACGAGCTCGCTAAAATGATGGGCGTGTCTCGAGCGACGTTACGGGAAGCGCTCCGTGTTCTTGAAGAAGAAAATATCGTCAAACGCAAGCATGGTGTTGGGACGTTCGTTCATCCGCAGCCTTTATTTTCATCAGGCATTGAACAGTTGACCAGTATTACATCCCTGATCGAACAATCTGGCAAAAAAGCAGGCTCAACTATTTTAAAAGCAGAGCATATCGTTCAAGCAGATGAAGACTGTGCAGAGTTCGCACCACGTCTCGTTGGCAACTTAATTCAAATTGAACGCGTTAGAACAGCCAATAATAAACCTGTCGTCTTTTGTATCGATAAAATCCCGAGTGATCTTATTGATCTTGAAGTTGCAGGTCGGGAAGAGTCTTTATTTGAACTTATGGATGTATATGCCGATAAACAGATTGCTTATGCAGTCTCGCATATCGATGCAATCGGTTATGAACCAAACATATACAATGTCCTCGACTGTCCAAGCAGCCAACCCCTACTGCTTTTAAAGCAGATGCATTACACAGATTACGACGAACCAGTTCTCTACTCGGTTAACTATTTCCGGACGGATATGGTCGATTTCCATTTGGTCCGAAAACGCATGTAAGGGGTTTCAAAATGACTCAGGCGATACATAAGCCTTTAGGGAGGTGGTTTCGACAATAAATAGTTCATAACGGATTGTCGCCCATTTTCAGTACTTAACTTCAATTAAAATTATTTTTAGGGGGTTTCAAAATGAAAAAACGTTTTTTACTTCTCGTTATGCTACTCACATTAGGCTTAATTGTTGCCGCATGTGGCAATAACGACGACAACAATGCAGCAGATGGCAATGACAATGGTACAGATACGGAACAAAACGGTAACGATAATGCAAGTGGTAATGATGAAGGTGAAGCAGGTGGCGACACAGACTATACAGTTGCCATGGTTACTGACGTAGGTGGCGTTGATGACAAATCATTCAACCAGTCTGCTTGGGAAGGTATTACAGCATGGGGCGAAGAACACGGCCTTGCTAAAGGTGAAGGTTTTGACTATTTACAGTCCAACACAGATGCTGATTACATTCCTAACCTACAGCAATTAGCTCGTGCTGATTTTGACTTGATTTATGGAATTGGCTTTAAACTTGAAAAAGGCATTGCTGATATTGCAAAGCAATTCCCTGACAAGCATTTCGGTATTGTTGACTCTGTTGTTGATGCAGACAACGTCGTAAGCATCGGATTTGCTGACAACGAAAGCTCATTCCTCGTTGGTGTTGCAGCTGCTTTGAAGACAAATACAAACAAAATTGGTTTCATCGGTGGTATGGAATCTGATATCATTGAAGCCTTTGAAGTTGGTTTCCGCGCAGGCGCAATGTCTGTTAACCCAGACATTGACATTAAAGTACAATATGCTGGTGGATTTGATAAAGCTGATGAAGGTAAATTGATCGCTTCAAGCATGTACAACGAAGATCGTGACGTTATTTTCCACGCAGCTGGTGGTACAGGTAATGGTCTTTTCAACCAAGCAAAAGACTTGAAGAAAAACGATCCTGACCGTGAAATCTGGGCGATCGGTGTTGACCGTGACCAGCATGAAGAAGGTAAAATTGATGACCACAACATCACATTGACATCTGCTGTTAAGCGTGTTGACAATGCTGTTCATGAAGTGAGCAACATGGCAATGGATGGAAACTTCCCAGGTGGCGAAATCCTTAAGTTCGACCTTAAAAGTGAAGGTGTTGGTTATACCACAACGAACGAAGATGCTATGACTCAAGACATTATTGATGAAGTTGAAAGCTGGAAAGAAAAAATCATTTCAGGCGAAATCGAAGTACCAAGTAAGTACGACGGCCTTGAAGAATACGAGGAAAGCCTGTAAAATAAAAAAGTTGTCCGGAGGAGGCTGGCCTAGCCGGCCTCCTCTCATTTACAACACCCTGGCAACTCGGTTTGATTGATCCCCGAAAATCATTAAATTAAGAGCTTGAGCGTCCGGCCTCTTCATTTGGTGATTTTCTTTCTCACACCAATGTTTATAAGAAGGAGTGAACTTATATCATGGATTACGTCATCGAAATGCTCAACATACGCAAGGAATTTCCGGGCGTCGTTGCGAATGACGATATTACAATTCAATTGAAAAAGGGTGAAATCCATGCCTTGCTGGGTGAAAATGGTGCCGGTAAGTCAACACTGATGAATGTGTTGTTCGGACTCTATCAGCCGGAGCAAGGTGAGATTCGCGTTAAAGGTGAAAAAGCCAATATTAACGGGCCAAATGATGCAAATCGTTTGGGAATCGGAATGGTGCACCAGCACTTTATGCTCGTTGACACGTTTAGTGTTACTCAAAATATTATTCTTGGCAGTGAGCCAACATCAAAAGGTCATATTAATTTACGAAAAGCGGAAAAAGAGATTCAAGAGCTTTCTGATCGCTATGGCTTGGCTGTTGATCCTCGCGCTAAAATTCGCGATATCTCTGTTGGTATGCAGCAGCGTGTAGAAATCTTAAAAACACTTTATCGTGGCGCTGATGTCCTTATTTTAGATGAACCAACTGCTGTTTTAACACCTCAAGAAATTGATGAGTTGGGTGATATTCTTAAGTCTCTTATCGCCGAAGGTAAATCAATTATTTTAATCACACATAAATTGAAAGAAATTATGAACATGTGTGACCGTTGTACCGTCATTCGTCGTGGTAAAGGTATCGGTACTGTGAATGTCCCTGATACAACCGTCGATGAACTCGCTTCACTTATGGTCGGTCGTGAAGTTAGCTTTACGACTGAAAAAAAACCAGCTGAACCAAAAGAAACGGTACTTGAAGTGAAAAATCTCGTCGTTCAGGATAGCCGTAAAGTGGACATGGTTAAAGGTTTAGATCTTGATATTCGCGCGGGTGAGATTGTTGGTATCGCTGGTGTTGACGGAAATGGCCAATCAGAGCTAATCGAAGCGATTACCGGACTAACCAAAGCACAATCAGGCTCAATTAAGCTAACTGGCAAAGACATTACGAATCTATCACCACGTAAAGTAACAGAAAGTGGTATCGGCCATATTCCACAGGACCGCCACAAATTCGGACTCGTTCTAGACTTCTCAGTAGGCGAAAATATTGCTTTACAAACGTATTACCAAAATCCTAATTCAAAATACGGTATGTTAAATTTCAAAAACATCTACAAAAAGGCTGGCGAGCTTGTTGAACAATATGACGTTCGTACGTCTGGCCTACACGCAACTGCTGGCTCAATGTCAGGTGGTAACCAGCAAAAGGCTATTATTGCGCGTGAAGTAGACAGATCTCCAAACCTACTGATTGCTGCACAGCCAACGCGTGGACTTGACGTCGGTGCCATTGAATTCATCCATCAAAAGCTCATTGAAGAACGCGATAAAGGAAAAGCCGTTCTCCTTGTTTCATTTGAACTTGATGAAATTCTTGACGTCAGTGACCGGATTGTCGTGATGTTCGACGGTAAAATTGTTGCAAGCCGCAAACCTGAAGAAACAGATGAAAATGAACTCGGGCTCTTAATGGCTGGAAGTTCTTCTGAAAAGGTTGGTGATACGCAATGATGTCAAATCGTATGTTCAATATACTCGTGCCAATCATATCAGTCATTCTCGGCCTCATTGCAGGCGCATTCTTAATGATTGGTTTTGGCTATAATCCAATCGAAGGCTACGGTGCGCTCTTGAATGGTATATTCGGTGATGCCTATGTATTCGGCGAAACGCTGAGACAGGTCACACCGCTCATTTTAACCGGTTTAGCTGTTGCATTTGCTTTCCGAACAGGGCTATTTAACATCGGTGCAGAAGGTCAAGTGTTCATCGGCTGGCTTGCAGCTGTATGGGTTGGTCTTGCAATTGATGCACCTGCATTTATTCATATCCCTCTTGCTGTCATTGCAGCTGCTGTTGCTGGTGCGCTTTGGGGCTTTATCCCTGGATTACTCAAAGCAACACGTGGCGTACACGAAGTTATCGTGACGATTATGATGAACTATATCGCTCTGTACAGTACGAACGCTGTCATCCGATATGTCTTAACGGACAGTCGTGATTCAACTGATACCATACCTGATTCTGTATCATTAAGAGCAGATTGGATCACAACGATGACAACAGGCTCACGTCTGCACTATGGTATTTTAATTGCACTCTTCGCAGCACTTGTCATGTGGGTCGTTATTAACCGCACAACGATGGGGTATGAAATGCGATCTGTTGGATTTAACCAACATGCATCAAGATACGCTGGTATGAATGTTAAAAAGAACATCATTTTAGCGATGGTTATTTCTGGCGCTTTTGCTGGTCTAGCTGGTGCAATGGAAGGTCTCGGCACATTTGGTTACATGTCAACACAGTCTGGATTCTCAAACCTCGGATTTGACGGAATCGCTGTTGCCTTACTTGGTGCCAACACTGCACCTGGCGTTATTCTCGCAGCCTTCTTATTCGGTGGCTTAAAGATCGGTGCATTAAGTATGCCATTACAGGCTGGCGTGCCAAACGAACTCGTCGATATTATTATTGCATTGATTATATTCTTTGTCGCAGCCAGTTATATGATTCGCTGGGTCATTCTTCGCTTCTCAAAGGAGGGACGTAAATAATGGAGATTTTACAATCCATCATACCTACTGCTCTGTTTTTCTCGGCCCCCCTCATTTTCACAGCTTTGGGTGGCGTGTTCAGTGAACGTTCCGGGGTCATTAACATTGGTCTTGAAGGTTTAATGATTATGGGGGCTTTCGTCGGAATCGTCTTTAACCTGACATTTGCTGATGTGTTCGGCGATTGGACCCCATGGGTTTCGATATTTGTAGCAATGATTGTCTCAGGAATTTTCTCAATCATTCATGCTGTTGCATCGGTATCACTTCGGGCTAACCAAGTTGTTAGTGGTGTTGCCATCAACATGCTTGCACTCGGCATTGGTATCTTTTTAACAAAAGAATGGTACGGAAAAGGGCAAACTGAAATGGTCAGCAAGCCTTTTTACACAACAGATGTCCCATTCTTATCAGACATACCTGTAATTGGACCGATGTTTTTCCAAAGTATGTATATGACGACGTACTTGGCGATTTTCCTAGCGATTGCATCTTGGTTCGTTTTATTCAAAACACCATTCGGCCTGCGGTTACGTGCCGTTGGTGAACATCCAATGGCTGCTGATACAAACGGTGTTAATGTTTATAAAATGCGTTACATCGCCGTTATCTTATCGGGTGCGCTTGGTGGACTCGGCGGCTCAGTTTACGCCTTAACGATTGCATCAAACTTCTCACATGCAACAATTGCAGGGCAAGGCTTTATGTCCTTAGCTGCTGTTATCTTTGGGAAATGGCACCCACTCGGTGCTATGGGCGCTGCGATCTTCTTCGGACTTGCACAAAGTCTAAGTGTTGTAAGCTCAAGTGTGCCACTTCTTCAAGATGTACCACAGGTCTTCCTATTGGTTGCACCGTACGTCTTGACCATTCTGGCACTTGCTGGCTTAATTGGTCGAGCCGATGCACCAAAAGCAAACGGTATCCCTTACATCAAGGGAACACGTTAAAACTTAAGACAAAACACGTTGAGCGATTTGGCTCAACGTGTTTTTTTATGGTGTCGCTTTAAGTAGTTAAGTGGGTGGTGCTCTTAGTCGGAGTGCGGTCTTCCCGATTGTGAGGACGGTTTCGCCGATTGTGAGGCTGATCCTGCCGATTTCATGGGCGTTTTCGCCGATTGTGAGGCCGATCCTGCCGATTTCAGGAGCATTCCTGCCGATTGTGAGGCCGATCCTGCCGATTTCAGGAGCACTCCCGCCGATTGTGAGGCCGATCCTGCCGATTTCAGGAGCATTCCTGCCGATTATGAGGACGGTTTCACCAATTACGATACCTTTCTCAATGATTATGGTACGCTTCTTGTCGATTTTTGAGACTAGCAGATAAGTGTCGAGTCATCTCGTTTTTTTGTAATGTATAGATTTTTTATCGATGCCTTATTTGCTTTATCTATAATAATGTTTTATAATATTATAAAAATAACAAGGAGTTTTGCCATTGCTTCTACTACCCCGTCAAAAAACACCTTCTCTTCAACAACTTGAGGTTTTACTACCGCGTTTGAACCAATACGATCCATTATATCAACGTTTAGCTGATAGACTTCATCGTGAGCGATCAGGTTACTTAGGTGAAAAATCATTAGATTATTATTTTAATCTATTAAAGATAACCGATTTCCCTACGCTACATGGTCTCCGCTTACATCATAACAACCACTTCTTTCAAATTGATTCTCTGTTTCTCTTACCTAATTTTTATCTTATCGTAGAAGTAAAAAATCATACAGGTGTCATCACGTATCAATCTGATTTAGGGCAGATGGTTAGAGAACTTGAGAGCGGCAAACTTGAGCGATTTAAAGATCCTTTATTACAGGCGAGTGTCCAACGTCATCATTTATCTGACTTCCTCAAAATCAATAATCTCCCAACTGCTCCAATTCACACTTTAATCGTATTTTCGAATTCAAACGTCATTTTACAACTTGATCAACCATTAACGACTGATATTATTTTAGCAGAAGGGCTTTTAAAACGAGTGCCTTCATTACAAAAATCGTACAAGGAAGAACATGTAAGTATGAGTGAACTTAGAAAACTCGGCAAATTTTTAGCTAACGCACATCAGCCTGACCAGACACGTATAATTGACAAACTACAAATACGGCGCTCTCAAATCAAGGATGGTGTCTGGTGTCCAGAATGCAGCAACGAAATAATGAATCAAGTAAAATCACACTGGCGTTGTCCTAGCTGTAATATGAGGAATAAAACGGTACTTCTAAATGCACTCAATGAATACAGCCTTCTTTTTGGTCCGGAAATAACGAATAAAGAGGCTCGCAAATTTTTAGGAGTAACTTCAGAAAATATAATGAAACATCTTTTTAGAAAAACTCAATTTAAAGCCGTCGGGAAAAATAGAGGAAGGAAGTACATCATTCATTAAAAGTCTCAATTCATGTTATATGATTATTATTTTATAGAGATCTCAGCTTAGCTTTCGTTAATTAACCCCGCGCTCTTGCCGATTTCTGAGCACAAGTCGCCGATTATGAGCCCAGGATTGCCGATTTCTGAGCTCGAGTCGCCGATTATGAACCTAGGGTTGCCGATTTCAGGAGCATTCCCGCCGATTGTGAGTCTGATCCTGCCGATTTCCAGCACAGCATTAGAGCGCGTTTACAGCCCTTATATCGGTGAACACCCTAAGAAGGCAATCCGCTTCCTCTAAGTCCCTTCACGATAAAGTCGGTGGTGCGTTTGATTTCTACCTCTTCATCCCACTCTTTATCTGGCTGTATCATAAACCTCGTAATAATAAGACCGAGAACCGCTGTAATGGTCATTCGAATGACTGCTTCATTTGGAAGTGTTGGGTCAATCTCTCTTTTTTGCTTGAAGAAGTCAATTGTTTGGTCAAGGGCCGGTTGAATATTTCGAGAAAATGTTTGTTTATAATTTTCCTGGATTTCAGGATGAAACGCCAGCTCTTGTAGCAAAATTTTAATTAACGGTAGATTGGCTCTCGCAAATTCAACACGGTTTTTAATGAATGCATACAATAATTCTTCTAGTGATCCGTATGTTTTACTAAAGACTTGTTCTACTAATTTTTCAGCGAACAGTGGTGCTGAGACCTCTGTAATGACAGGTGTCACAATTGCAACGAGAAGGTCTTTTTTCGTTTTATAATGCCGAAATATCGTCCCTTCCGCAACACCCGCTCTTTTAGCAATTTCACTTGTTGATGTGTTGTAATAGCCTTTTTCTGCGATTAATTCGATTGCTGCTTTTATAATATCTACTTGCTTTGGTGTCATAGACGTCTGTTTTAATGTGTCAGTTAGGTTATTGAAAATTGATTGATCTGCGTGTGTCACGCTCCAACCTCCTGCATATACAAATTTAGGTGCCAACTATTTATTTCGGACCTATAAAATCTCCCATTTCAACGTCATAATGCTCTGTGTCGCTTCAAGGCAAAAATATTTAACAAGATAAACACGAAGGAAAATGCTGCTAAAACAGCGATATCAGACCAGATGTCTACTAGGTGTCCCCCTCTTAGCATAATTTCTGATAGAGCATTTCCGCCATAATAAAGTGGCATGATTTTACCGATTGCCTCCATCCAGGCAACCGATTCTACGTGAAAGATACCAGCAAAAAACACTTGTGGCACAATAATAATTGGAATGAATTGAATCATTTGGAACTCATTTTTAGCATAAGCCGATAGTAATGTACCGAGACTGAGTGCTGACACTGCCAAAAGTAAAGCTATTATGAGCACCTCTATGATTGCGCCCTCCATATACATACCAAGGACGTACACTGAGTAAATAGTGACTAAAACGGATTGTAATAATATAAACAAACCGAATCCGATGAGATAGCCGATGACAATTTGCCAGCGTTTTAGTGGGGTGGCGAGTAGGCGTTCTAGAGTGCCTTGAGTACGTTCGCGCAAGAATGAAACCCCACCGATTATAAATGTAAAAAAGAATACGAAGAATCCGATCAAAACTGGACCGACATGATCAAACATATTTAAATCTGTTGAGCCATGTAAAAAGTCTATTTCTAATGAAAATGGTTGTTTGTTGATACCTTCTGTAGCTTGATTAATAATACGTTGAACGGCTGTAGTTGCTAGTGAATCACTACCTTCCATTGTAACATGTAGCGTTTCACCTTCTAGTATTATATGAGCATCTGCCGTTTCATTCTCGAGAGCTTCCTTACCGCCAGTCTCAGTCATCTCAAGAATTTCAGCATCGCCATCTTCTAAAGCTATGGACATGTGCTCGGGAATATCCGTGACAGCAATGGTCGGTTCATATGCGTCCATATCGAGCACAAGCCAAAGTAATGTTATGACAAAAATTGGTGCCATGAGCATCAGGGCCATACTGCGTTTATCACGGACCAATTGTTTAATAATGCGTTTAACAATCGCTTGAACGTTCATGCGTTACACCTCACTCTTTTGTTGGCCATAATACAAAAATGCGGCTTCCAATGTGGACGTTTCACTTTGCTTGCGAAGCTCATCAGGGCTACCTTGTGCAATGATATAGCCATCTCTCAATAAACCAAGTTGATTACATTTTTCTGCTTCGTCCATGACATGTGTTGTAATGACGATGGTTGTACCTTGCTGTTGCAATTTTTTCAAATCGCTCCAAATTGAATCGCGTAAAACAGGGTCAATGCCCACGGTCGGTTCATCAAGAATCAGTAAGTCAGGTTCATGGATTAATGCTACGGCAAGTGACATCCGTCGCTTCATCCCACCAGAAAAATGCTCCACTGTTTTGTCCAGGTGCTTCGTTAAATCAACCATTGCAGCAACTTCTTCTATGCGTTTAGAGCGATCCTTCTTTTTCATTTTGTATAGACTGGCAAAGAAATCTAGGTTTTCTCGAGCAGTTAGTTCATTGTAAAGGGCATCTGATTGTGCCATATAACCAATATGCTGCATTGCTTCAAGTGACGGCATTGGTACTTGATTGACCAATACTTCTCCTTTTTTAGGCTCTAGCAACCCAATCATAATTTTAACCAATGTCGTTTTTCCTGAACCTGAAGGACCCAGTAGTCCAAATAATTGACCTTTTGGGATTTCTAGCGCTACATTTCTAAGTACCTGCTCCTGCTTATAATAATGTTGAATATCGCTTAGTTCTATATAAGTCATAGATAGCCCTCCCTCATATGGCATCAGTCTTTTTTTAATTATGATGTACATTTATTTTTATAACGTTCGATAATTATTTCACCTACATACATCTAATCGTGGTCAGTGTATACGTCTTTCCGCAAAGTGAGTGATTACTCACTTATATATTAACCGATCTATTTTTATATGTAAAGAATTATTATGATGGTCATCAATTATGTAACGTATGCTACTTTTGCGCATTGCATTTTATGTCACCAGCTTGCATACATTTTACTGGGACATATTATTTTCGAGGGGGCTATTAGAATGCAATTTTATTACGGGAGTCAAATGCCGCTCAGAGTACTGGATGAGACGGAGTTTTGGAAGATGCAGGAAGCAGAGCATACGGTTGTGCTGCGCGAACTTTTACCGAATTTGGAAGACGTGTACGTTGAGGCTTTAAAAAATTGGGAGGACGTGTTAACGACAACACACCAGCATGTAAAACGCTATGTAGAATCTGTTATTCGGAGTGATCAACAGCTATCTCCACAATTATACAATCAAGTACTCGAGCTTGTATCTTTCAGCTTGCAAGAAAGTGTTGCGTTCATTCAATTTTGTCGAAAAATTAAATCTGAAAGTCAAGCTGTCGTTAATAATCATACGGCAAAGGTCGTCATTGATCATATCGTTGATGAGTCTGAGTATTTTATTGGCATTGCACAAACGATTTTGTATGGACAGAATTGATGATAAGCAAAACATAGTGCGAGTGGTGAGCTCATAAAAAATAAAACGTATCTGCATTATTTTAGCGCTTCACGTTAACAATCTTTATTAATGAATTGAATCCCTCCAACTGGACAAACATGTATCGCTCATATATGGTATTATATTTCAAGGATCTTTTTACACAATACAGTTAGATTGGATAAGTTGGTGATGCTATGACAAATCAGGACAAGCTCGTACAGGTATGTATGTTGGCGGGCAAAATCATGTTAGAGAGTGGTGCAGAAACGTATAGAGTAGAAGACACAATGAACAGAATGGCTCACGTTTACGGACTTATGGATGTGCAAAGCTATGCAGCGCCTACCGCAATTCATTTTTCAACTGATCGTTCAGCTGCGGCACACTTCATGAGAATCTCAAACCGATCTAACGATTTACAAAAAATTGCTGACGTCAACCATATTTCAAGGCAATTTACAGCCGGAACTTTAACATTAGAAGAAGCATTAGACCTACTTCATAAAGTGGAACATCATGATATGACTTTTTCCTATTGGACGCAAATACTGGCAGCCGCTCTCGTAAGCGGTGCGTTCGCGATTATGTTTGGTGGAGGCGGCGAAGACTTTCTTCCAGCTCTTATTGCAGGCGGAGTTGGTTACGGGGCGATGCTCATTGTTAATGAGGTTGTACGTATGCGATTTGTCGCGGACTTTTTTTCATCTGTCGTGATTGGAGCCTTGGCCATTTTTATGATTCACTATGGTTTGGGAGCAAGTCTTGAGAAAGTCATTATAGGTGCAGTTATGCCACTTGTACCGGGTCTCCATATTACTAATGCAGTGCGAGATCTATTAGCTGGACACCTTGTCGCTGGTGTATCAAAAGGGATGGAAGCGACACTTACTGCATTTGCAATTGGGGCGGGGGTTGCTGTGCCAATAGCCTTTATGTAGGGTGATCTCTGTATTATTCATAACGTGCGTTCACTATAGACGCCACTTTTTGGTTTATGCGGCTGGAATGGCAGATATGCGGCGCTTCTTCGGTTTATACGGCTGGAACGGCAGGTATGCGGCGCTTCTTCGATTTATGCGTCTGGAACGGCAGGTATGCGGCGCTTCTTCGGTTTATGCGGCTGGAACGGCAGGTATGCGGCGCTTCTTCGGTTTATGCGACTGGAACGGCAGATATGCGGCGCTTCTTCGGTTTATGCGGCTGGAATGGCAGGTATGCGGCGGTTCTTCGATTTATGCGGCTGGAACGGCAGGTATGCGGCGGTTCTTCGGTTTATGCGGCTGGAACGGCAGGTATGCGGCGCTTCTTCGGTTTATGCGGCTGGAATGGCAGATATGCGGTGCTTCTTCGATTTATGCGGCTGGAACGGCAGGTATGCGGCGCTTACAGATTATATGTGTTTTGAAACAGTGAATCACCATACAGGGCCTTACATAGCAGTAAGCTTTTTAAATGGAGGACTTATAGATGACAATTATCATACAGCTTATAACGAGTTTTATTGCAGCAGCGGGGTTCGGGATTTTATTTAATGCGCCGAGGGCTAGACTAGTGATGTGTGGTCTTATAGGTATGTCAGGGTGGATTGTATATGACAGTCTTGTGAAGCAAGAGCTGGACGTTGTCCCAGCAACGATTCTTGCTGCTATGCTTGTGGCCGTATTAAGTCGGTTAGCTGCCAAACAGTATAAAACCCCTGTGATCATTTTCAATGTATCTGGTATTATTCCGCTCGTTCCGGGTGGCATTGCCTATGATGCAATGCGGCACTTTGTGGAAAATAATTATTTCACAGGTGTTCAACTGTCGGCCAAAGTGATACTACTGTCCGGAGGCATTGCAATTGGTCTTATGTTTTCTGAGGTCGTCAATCAAGTTATGCAGACGATTGAGACAAGAGCTCGCAGAAAAATCAGTCGGTAAAATACCTTATGAGAGACTTCGAACGATGCGTTTACGATGTGAACATATTGGTGGAAAAACACCACTTTATTTGTAATGACTTTGCACTGACTTTGCACACATACAAGCTCAATCACCATGCAGCAATGTACAAGGTGATTGAGCCTTTCAAAGCCGTTTTTATGACATACACCACCAAAGCTTATCCACGATTTTGTGCTTCAATCTGTTTATTTCCGAGAATTAAATAGTTTAACTCTTCTTTTGGAATGCTGTTAAATTCTGTTCGCTTCAAAAAGTAAAATACAGTCCCTATTAACACCCATATGATAAGGGCTAGCCGTGACTCAAACCCCAATGCAGCTGGAGATGCTGGAATGAGCAACAGCCCGAGGAAAATAATGCTGGCACACATGCCAAACCCGGCAATTGTCTTTTTAACAGGTGCCACAACATGCATCTTCGGATTGAATGGCGCTTTAGGTGACCACTTAAACAAGGTAAAAGCGGTATAACACGTATAAAAATAAGCGATCGTCACACCAATTGAAGACATGTCGACTACCCAAAGTAAGGCTTGGCGACCAAACCATGGTGCAAACATGGCTAGAATAACCGTGAAGATGATTCCAATATAAGGTGTTTTATGCTTTGGGTGCAGTTTAGAAAATGCTTCTGGCAAAATTTTTGCGCGTGACATCGCAAACAATAAACGACTAGATGAAATGATAAATCCGTTTAGTCCAGTAAATATCCCCATGGAAAGGGCGACAACAATAATACTGAGACCAAGTGGACCGAGAAGATCTTGAATCGCTGCACCTGTTCCCCATACCGCATTGCTTGCGACAAGGCTTTGCCACGGTTCGATCATCGCAACCGTCACGATCATGAGACTGTACAGGCCAGCCGCCACAGAAATTGCGAGGATAATAAGAGAAAAGGCCTTTTTAGATGAAAAGTGAAATTCCTCTGCTGCTTGTGGGATATTATCAAATCCAACATATGCCCACGGTGCGATCGCAACAATGGAGATGATTGCTGCAAATGCAGATGTTTCAGCTGGAAAACTAGGTGCGATATGCGAAAGTGTCGTTGTAGGCTGCACACCGACCAATATCGACACACCTACAACACCAAAAATCATGATCAAGCAAAATATAAATTGCATACGGCCAGATATTCCAGTCCCTTTAACATTTAAATAACCAAATATAGAGAGTGTGACTGATGCAATCATGATTTCCATTAAATATACGTCCCAGTTTGCAATTGTATAGAGGTGAATGTTCTCCATAAGAAATGGTAATACAAATTTAAACATTAGTGCAAACGCAGATGCGTTAAGCGCTACGATACATATGTAGCCAAGCGTTAAAAACCATCCACAAATAAAGGCGTGCAAGCGTCCTAGACTAATGAATGCATAAGCGAACTCCCCACCTGATACAGGAAAGCTTTTGATTAAAAATCCATAGCTGACTCCGATGAGCATCATGAGTAGTGCACCAATGATAAAGCCGAGTATGACGCCAAGCGGCCCAGCAGTCGCCATCCAATCAGTGGGCTGTACGAAAGCCCCCCAACCGATAGAGGATCCAAGAGCAATTGCCCAAACCCAATGAGGCTTCAGCGTCTGTTTCAGTGTTGTTCGTTGTTTCATGCTTAATCTCCTTCATATTGAGTTGTTCGTCTGATGTTTGGTAAAAGAATTTGATGCCTTTTGTTCTGATGTACTTATTAGACGTCTACTTGAGCTACATATGAAATATGGATGCCTCCCTCACCTTAATGCGTATAAAAATACTCTTTTTTGAATACCCGTTCTATGTTCGTTTAAAACGTCGTTCTCACGATAAAACGATCTAAATTGTTGTCCAATTTAAAAATGCAAAAAACCCTCTGACTGAACAGAGGGTTTAATCAATAATATCTATGCTTCGCGTTTCTTTTTGTTTCTTCTTGTTAGTTTGGCTGTTAAGTCATCAAACAATGAGTAGATAACTGGAACGAGCAGCAATGTAAATAAACTAGACACACTCAGTCCAAAAATAATTGTAACGGCGAGCGGCTGCTGTGTTTCTGCACCTTCACCTAGTGCAAGTGCCAATGGAATCAAGGCCAATATTGTCGTTAAAGTGGTCATCATGATTGGGCGCAAACGACTGCGACCTGCTTCTAATATGGCTTCATAGCGATCCATACCTCTGCGACGCAAAATGTTGATGTAGTCAACGAGTACAATCGAGTTGTTCACCACAATACCAGCGAGCATGATGATACCTATAAAGCCAGGTATGCTGAGCGGTAATCCGGTAATGAATAGCCCTAGCAAGACACCTACAACGGTCGTAGGCATTGCGAACATGATAATGAACGGAAACAAGAAATTCTCAAATTGAATAGCCATGACCGCATATACGAGAAAAATTGAGAACACGAGTGCGAGTGCTAAATCAGCGAATGACTTTTGCATATCCTCTGCCTGCCCACCCATTTCGTAGGAGTAGCCTTCAGGAAATGCCATGTCATCAAGCGTCGCTTCGATGTCGTTCACAACACTTCCGAGATCACGGTCAACCACACTACTCGTAATGTTCAACTGTGGTTGTTGATTTTGCCTAAGCAAGGTCGCTGGTCCTTGAGTTTGGACAAGCTCTGCGACATCCTGTAATGGAATTGCTGCGCCAGTTGGCGATTGTATTTTCAAGTCTTGTAGATCGCTAATCGTGCGGTAATTCTCCTCAGGATACATCATAACAACGTCAATTTCTTGACCTGCCTCACGATAACGTGTTGCTGTTTGACCATTCAAGGTCATTTGGATTTGAGCTGTAATCTGTTGCTCTGTAAGTCCATAAGCCGCTGCAGCTGCTTCATCGACTTTAATCGTCATTTGTGGAATACCTTCTGAGGCACCACTTTGCGGATTATACACACCGTCTACCGTTTGAATCTCTTCAACGACTTCCGCTGCCAGTTCACGTAAGACACTATGTTCAGGACCATTCAACTGAATTTGAATCGGATCGCCCATACTCATGCCGCCATCCATTGCACTCACAGTTATTTCGGCTCCTGGGATGTCTTGCACATCTTCATCAAGTGCTGTCGCGATATCTGTCGTTGAACGGTCGCGTTCTCCTGCTGGTATCAGCTGCAGCATAAACGAAGCTGTATTGCCACTTCCCACCATACTGCCACCGAACTGATCGCCACCACCAACTGTAACGAAGTTGGTCTCGATGACTGAGTCATAAGCGATCACTTTTTCATTAATTTGTTCAACAACTTTTTGCGTATCCTCTAACGATGTGCCTGCTTCTGTTTCAACAGTTATTTGCATTTGACCTTGATCGGCAGACGGAATAAATTCTGCACCGATCATTGGCGTTAAGGCTAAGCTTCCAACAATAACGATAATTGTTCCAGCAATGGTTGTTTTGCGGTGCTTTAACACCCACTGCAGTCCCCCTTGATAGACATTACCTAATTTATCAAGAAAGCGATTGAACCAATAGCGACGTCCTTCGTCTCCCATCGCTTTCGCAAGAAGCTTCGATGACAGCATCGGGACAAGTGTAATCGCTGAAATAAGAGACGTAATTAATGCAAACGACACTGCCAATGCGAGCGGCGTAAATAAATCCGAGGCGATGCCCTCAACATAAATGATTGGCAAGAATACAACCAATGTCGTTGTTGTGGATGCAATAACCGCAGGCGCTAGCTCAGACGCCCCTTTTATCGCAGCCTCCTTTAAATTGTAGCCGCGTTGTCTGTACGTATAAATATGCTCTAATATAACGATTGAACTATCGACCATCATACCGAGACCAAGCGCCAAGCCACCGAGGGTCAGCACGTTTAATGTTTCACCTGTAAAATACATAAGCGTAAACGTTGAAATAATGGCGATCGGAATGGACAAGCCAATGACGATTGTTGCTCGGATGCTTTTTAAAAACAAAAGCAAAATAAAAATTGATATAACGCCACCGATCAAAATATTTTGAACGACTGAGTCTATTGATAGCTCGATAAACTCTGACGTATCGATGACGACGTCAAGATTGACATCTGATGATAAATTATTTTGTAGCTCATTAATGGCATCCTTGACGTTGTGAGCGACATCGACTGGATTGCCGTCGGTCTTTTTCATAATCGACAATACAACGGACGATTTACCGTTAACCAATGTCTCTGAAGACGTCTTTTTAAATGTATCAGATACTTGCGCAACATCTTCTAAATGAATTGTCGCACCTGTAGCTGTCTGGATAAGCGTTTGTTTAATATCTTTTACAGAGGTGAATTCACCGACAACACGTAGCTGTAAATCCTTACTCCCTTTTTCAACAACGCCAACAGAGGCTGACTGATTCGTGCTGTTCAGCGCCTGGGCAATGGACTGAGCATTTACCCCATATTGCTGTAGTGCAGATTCGTCAAGAACGACGCGAATTTCCCGTTGTTTCGCGCCCTCAACAGTGACTGAAGCAACGCCCCCTTGTCGTTCAAAATAAGGGACAACTTGGTTATTCGCGACTGCCGTCAATTGCTCGGCTTCTTGCCCTGTTAAGCTCACCCACATGAGTGGAAGCTGATCAGGGCTAAACCTAATAATGCTCGGCTCGTTCGCTTGCTCTGGTAAAAAGCCTTTCACTTGATCAATTTTTTCTCTGACATCTAGCAAGGCTTGATCAAGATCGGTGCCATTTTTAAACATCATGACGACAAGTGACGCACCCGGCTGTGATTGAGATTGAATGGTATCAATACCTTCGATCGAACTGATGGCACCTTCGATTGGGCGACTCAACAGTTCTTCAACATCTTCAGGTGCAGCATCTGGATAGCTTGTCGCAACAACAGCGATCGGTAAGTCTATTTTAGGAAATAAGTCTATCGCAAGACTGCGGACGGACACTATGCCCAAAGCGATAATCGCTAAGACAATCATGATCACGCCAACAGGGCGTTTAACAGATGTTTGAACTAATTTCACGATGACGCTCCTTCCTTCACAACGTTGACCTCACTTTTATCTTGAAGCGATAACTGACCATTCACAACAATCTCGTCTCCTGCTTTCACACCACTCTCTATAGCCGTTTGATCTGATTGAACATCGGCAATATCAACCTTTGTTTTTGTCACACGACCATCTGACACGATGTAAACAAAGGCACCGTCAGTTTCTTCAACGATGGCAGCCGTTGGCACAAGAATCGTATGATCGACTCGTTTTTCAGGAACATTAACCGTCACAACCATCCCTGGTAAAATGCTTCTATCTTCATTTTGCATCTTCAATTCAACAGGATAAAGCCCTTGATCATTTGGCATAATACCAATCGATGTAACAGCCGCTTCATAAGTTCCATTGTCTACTACGGCGTCATATGTCGTCTCTTTTTCAATAAGGTCACGAACGCTAGCTGTTACAGACAGTTGGATTGTTAATTCATCAAGATTAGCGATAACGGCAAACGGACTATCCGTCGCAACGAGATCGCCTTCCGCTTTGTCTAATTGTATAATTGTACCCGCTGTTGGGGCTTTTAATGTTTGCTTTCCTGTCCGCGCATTAACAATAGCAATCTGTTCATCCTCTTCAACAGTATCGCCATTGTCTACATTAAGCTCATCCACTTCACCTGGCTGTATCACCATGATTGGTGTTGTTTTCGATGGGACAGCTCTACCGACGACATGTCGATTAATGATTAGATTGCCCTCTGTTGCTTGAGTTGTTTCGACAGGAATCGGTCGTTGATCATCCTGTTCAGTCGTATTCTCATCCTCATTACTACATGCGGCCATTATGCTCATGGTTAATGCAGCAATAAGTAGCATATAAATCTTTTTCATATATAACGCCTCCTAAATATCTTTGATTCAAAACCTTCTTAAGTGATCTATCTTTTAAAAGACAGTCATACCAGTTATTGCAACAGTTCAACATCAAGCAGATTCGCAATTTCCTCCGTTAAGGGGCCAAGCTCAGCAATCGGTCTAAAATGCGCCAGCATGCCTTGGACCATAATCATACGGGGCGTATCTTTAAGAAGCTCATTCAAAATAATATCAGCGGCTTCGTTGAGCTGTGCTTTTCTGTCCTGCGATAATTCGACTTGATCAACCATTTGCTTTAGCTCATCAATCCTAATCATCAGTTTCTCTTTCACTTCACCGGATTCTTCCATTTTGTAAGCATCCGGTAGTGCCTCCCAGCTTATAAGTGGTGGATCTTCTTGCGCTAACATGCCATTCACTAAATTGTCAATTCGCTTGATAAGATATGATCCGGCAACATGTGGATCGATATTGATATCGTCCATAACCATCCATTTAAAATAGCCATTTAGCAGCCCATCGCATTGGATTGTCGCATCTATAAAATATTCACCTAAAGTATCCCTGTATATCGCCTGTAAATTATCTTTAAGCCAATGAAAATTTTCAACTTTCATTTGCCACATCAGCTGATCTGTATGTTGTCCAGCAGGAATATTTTCTCTTACGTGCATCATAATAAAATCTTTGTATGTATACACATAATCTACAAGGATTGCAATTTGAGCGGCCATGCTTTCTTTCGGATTTAAGTCATCACGTGAGCTAGTGGCTTGGATCCGGTGCGTGATTTCCTCATAATGATAATGAATTGTACGCGTTATAAAATCTTCTTTTGATTGGAAGTATAGATAAAAAGACCCTTTTGACATACTTGCTGCTGTAGCAATCTCTTGAATAGACGTATTATGATAGCCTTTTTGGGCGAATAACTTCATGCCATATTTCATAAGCTGCAACTCTTTATTTTTCATCAGTCATATCCCCCTAACTGTTACGTTTATGTATTTACATGTGTTTCATATTCTCATTAATATTTTATACTTACTGGTCAGTCATAATCATACGCAATTTCATACAATCCATTTTATACAGATGAATTGCTTTTTACAAGTTAAAAAAATGTAAAAATGAACGGTTAGTCATGCTGTTAATCTGAGGTTATATGATGTGTTATGTTTTAAAAAGTGAATTTTAGTCAGTATTTTTTTCGAAAAAAAGAGAGTAGATCGAGCTTAACAGATGTGAAGGGTTGGGTATGATCGTAGAAGCTGGGGCGACTCATCATTGTTATGACTTGAGCCGTTTTTAAGTACTGCTGGCTAAAAGCATGTAACGATACGTTGATTAAAAGACAGGTGCCGTCTAAAAATTGAACCTTTAAACGATCACCTTCTTCACGGAAATTTTGAATTTGATAGTAAGCGAGCCACACACAGTCTTTATTTCGGGAAGCAGCTGTTGGGAAAAAGAAGACGTCTTTTTTTGGATCTACGGGAATGGGGACTTTATATTTAAGACCAAGTAGCTTTTTGACAGACTCACGACGCCCATGTAGTGAGGAGCCGTAAATAATACAATTTTCTTCTAAAATGACTTGAGGGGATTTAATGACGTTTTCTGGTTCTTCCCTTTCAAAAATACGCGCCTTATAATAAGGTGAATCATGGGCGAGAATTGCTTTCGTATTTCGAGAAATCAAATATCCATACTGTGCCATCTATTCACAACTCTTTCATTGATTTTGGAGCATAGAACAATGGTGTGTTAATTTTAACTAATTAAATTTTACTATATATAAAATATATTTCAAATAAAATCCTTTTATTTCGGTTTTATCGAAATGCACAATCATACTATGTTAAGATGAATATATCGTATTTTTATGAAGGTATTTTCATGAGTAAACAGTCCACATATGTTTTGGAGGGATTTCGATGGATATTGCAGCACTATCTGTTATGATGGCTAATCAACACGTTAAAGCTGATGCTGGTGTTCTAATTATGAATCGTACAAAAAGCTTAATGGAGCAACAAGGCAATCAACTCATTGATATGCTTCAGCAGTCTGGTACACCTGCGCCGCATCCTGATCTTGGTAAACAGATCGATGTTTCCGTATAAGCAGATGAAAATCGTGTTGAAAGAGAGTAAGCCTGCGCACTCTCTCTTTTTCAAAGCTTCATCCACATTTCACTTTAATATACATAAAGGTCCACACACTTCTGGATTTAGATAAAAGAGCTGACCTATATGATGATGTCAGCTCTTTTATCAATTACTCGTTATTGTTATTCATGTCATTATTGTTATTATTGTTGTTCATATCTCCGTCTGTACCATTATTGTTATTGTCTTGATTATCGTTATTCATGTCGCCATCTTCATTGTCATCCAACATATCATTGTTGTTGTCATTCATATCTCCGTTGTCATTCTGATCCATTGGTGCATTATCATCATCAAGTGGATCCATATCATTGTCGTTGCCGCAAGCTGTTACAAATGCCAGTGCCATAAATGGAACAAATAATTTTAACATCCATTTTCTTTTCATTTATATTCCTCCTTGATTTAATTCGGTATCACGTGTAGTTTAACCAACACAAGCAGATAGATACCCTTTTTTTCAAGGAAATTTATCATAAATATTGTTCCTCAATGGGGAACGACAAAAGACGCTCAACCTGATTTAGATTGAACGTCTACAGCTTCACTTAACGTATCCGTTTATTGAATCGCAAACATAATATCCGCCTCACAGGCAATTTCGCCATTCACTGTCGCCTTACCTCTACCTTTACCAATAGGTCCTTTTAAGCGCGTGATTTCCACTTCTAGCTGCAATTGATCACCTGGCTTGACCTGACGTTTAAAACGACATTTATCAATTCCAGCGAGAAAACCAATCTTACCTTTGTTTTCTTCACGACCTAGGACGGCAATTGCACCTGTTTGGGCAAGCGCCTCAACGATGAGAACACCAGGCATAACTGGATAGTCAGGAAAATGCCCTTGAAAGAATGGCTCATTGACTGTTACGTTTTTTAATGCAACGACACGTTCTCCTTCTTCTACTTCTAAAACCTTATCAACGAGTAAAAATGGATAACGATGCGGAATGATTTGCTTAATTTGTTCAACATCCACTATTGTATGCCTCCTTTGACGCGATATACCTATTCTTTATTAACAATATCACGAATGTGCTGCCACGTTTCCCAATTGAGCACATCTTTAACGACCCCATCACCAATAACACCATATCCGACAGCAAGGCCTGATATAAGCGCAACAGCAATGAGCAAAAGGACGATCAAAATACGTAACCATATAGGTATAATACGCCTGATCGGTCGCTTGTTCTTCCGTTTCTCTTCCTTTTGCTTTTTCTTCTGTTTTTTACGTTCTTTACGCGAAGAAGGATGAGACACCTGAAGCGAATCAGATTCTTTTTGACGTAACGTCTTTCGTGTCTTTGCTGAAGCATCCGTTTTGTCAGTATGTGTTTCAGTCTGTTCTGTTTCAGACTGTATGTGCTGTGTTCGCCTACTCATTTCATTTGAATCGGTATGATTTGACATCATGTGTTTCTCCTTCTTACGTAAAAATTGGTTAAGTCAGGAATTGCTTTTCTGTTCATCGAGATAAAACATGTATATATTGGTAGCGATCTTACCTTAACTGATTAATAAGACCAGACATTTGATCTGTCATTGAAATGGTTCGAGCGTTAAATTGATAGGCACGTTGTGTCATAACAAGATCGGTCATTTGCTTACCCATGTCAACATTAGAATGCTCCAAAGAGCCACTTCTCACAAGATCGCCTGTTGCATCGACAGCCTGCAACACTTCTGCTGGATTGTAACCAAGATTATTGTCATTAGGCAAGCGAAAGCCGTTTTCGCCTGTTGCCTCAAGTAACCGTGGACGCACGGCCTCTACAACGGAAAGCGCCCCTACATTTTCTACGACACCTTGTCTTGAAACAGTAATTTGTCCATTCGGAGCTATAGAAATATCATCAAAACCAGCCGCAATTTCAATTGGTCCGTTTTCACCAATTACCGGATGTCCATCTTTTGTTGTCAATAACATAGACGTGTTCGTTGCATTAGGACTTAAATATAACGCACCATCTCGCGTGTAACGCGTTTCTGTTACGCCATTTTCAGTAACAGTGTACTGTAATAGATGGTTTTTTTCTAAAAGGGCGATGTCAAGGGCGCGTTCTGTTTCTTTAATTGCACCTGGCGACAAATCAATGTTAATTCCTCCAAGCTTAGCACCACTACCAATCCTTATACCATCAGGTGTAGAGCGACCTTGGGCATTAGCAGGATCGCTCATATTGTTCATTTGTTGAAATAACAATGAAGAAAATTCCGCTTGACGATGCTTGTACCCTGTCGTCTGGCTGTTCGCCATATTATGACCGATCACATCAAGTTTTTGTTGAAGCTGCTTCATCGTTACCGCTGCTTGAATCATTGTTCGTGACATATGTCATCCTCCTTAGCCAATCCGACCGATATCACTCACGGCTTTTCCCATACTTTCATCATATGCTTTTAACACCCGTTGATTCGTTTCAAACAGACGATATGATTCCATCATCTCAGTCATCATTTGTAACGAATCAACATTCGAACGTTCTAGTGCACCCTGCTGAATGGAAAACGTCGTTCCAGCTGGAACCTCCCCTGCATCTCCTTGAAACAAGTCATTTCCTTCTTTTACGAGCTCGTTCACATTCGCAGCATAAGCAACTCCGAGTTGAGCAGCTATCCCATTGGCTTCAAGTACACCATTTTCAGAGACAGAAAAGTCCATGCCGCCCGTTTGGATTGAATTGCCGTTATTATCTAAAACGTAATAGCCTTCTGATGTCGTTAAAAAGCCAGCTTGATCAACAGTAAAATTACCATTTCGTGTATAGCGAACGTCACCAGCTTCATTTTGCACCGTGAAAAACAAGCTGCCCGTCTCGTCTAACAACGTTCCATTCACAAGAGCGAGATCTGTTGACAGATTCGTTTCGCGAATATCTCCTTGTTGGTGATTCGGAATCGTTTCCTGGACATAAACACCCGTATTAAAAGACCCGATTGGTTGTTGAATTGGCAGCTTAAATTGTCTTGTTGTCGGTAAGGTTTGACTCCCCATGTGATATGTAAGCATCTCCGGAAATGCTCTTAATGCAGCGTCGTCTGCTTTGTAGCCTGGTGTTTGTGCGTTCGTAATATTGTTGGCTAACGTCTCTTGTCGTCTCTGCTGAGCATACATGCCACTTGCTACGGTATGAAACCCTCTTAACATTTGTCCACGCTCCTTTTACAAGGTCCTTCTGTTATGATTGCTGACTTATTGAATATGCTAGACCTCTTACAAGACCGGTTATCGTTTATACGATACCTTTGCGGTCAATTTTATCAATGTTCTCGAGCATAATACCTGTTCCTTTTGCAACACAATTCATTGGTTCTTCAGCAAGTAAAACTGGCACCTTCAACTCATCCGCGAGCAATTGGTCAATACCGTGGATCAACGCGCCACCACCCGTTAAAATAACACCACGGTCAATAATATCTGCCGACAACTCAGGTGGGGTCCGTTCTAAGACTGATTTAGCGCCTTGGGTAATTAAAGCAACTGATTCACGAAGTGCTTCCTCAATTTCCTCAGAGTAAATTGTGATTGTACGCGGGAGACCCGTTACGAGATCACGACCACGAATGTCCATCTCTTCATGACGAGCACCTGGATAGACAGTCGCAACATTAATCTTAATATCTTCAGCCGTTCGCTCGCCTATGAGTAATTTATATTTCCGCTTAATATGCTGAAGAATTTCAATATCAAACTTATCTCCAGCCATTTTGACGGATTCAGATGTAACAATGTCACCCATTGATAAAACGGCTACATCCGTTGTTCCACCACCGATATCTACGACCATATTGCCGCTTGGCTGGTATATTTCCATCCCTGAACCTATTGCAGCGACTTTCGGTTCTTCTTCTAAATAAATCTTTTTACCGCCTGATTTTTCTGCCGCTTCTTTAATCGCTTTTTGTTCTACTTTTGTTATATTCGTTGGACAGCAAATAAGCATCCGTGGTTTTGTTAAAAATCCACGCACATTTATTTTATTTATAAAATGCTTAAGCATTGCTTCTGTTATGTCAAAGTCGGCAATAACACCATCTTTTAATGGGCGAACCGCCTCAATATTACCAGGCGTACGGCCAACCATACGACGTGCGGCTTCTCCCACCTCAAGAACCTTTCCTGTGTTACGATCCATCGCAACAACAGCAGGCTCATTTAAAATGATGCCTTTACCCTTAACATGGATCAGCACATTTGCTGTCCCAAGGTCTATTCCAATATCCCTAGAAAACATCTTTAGGCAAACCTCCCAGTTTTCAAATTATGACTCATTTCGTGCATACTTCTACTAATAATCTATTTTACCACAAAATTCAACGCTTAACTGCAAAGAACAAAAAAAGTTTAGAGTTTCTTTGCTTTTTTATAGGTACCAGCTCTTCATCAGATTATCGTATTGCTTGAAGAACACAACAAAAAACGAGCCTGGCACACGGAATTTCAACTAAAGAACCTCTGAACAACAAGACACGTTACGGAAATATAATTACGAGCCCTTTCTGGTTATAGGAGTCCGCATATTCCCTGAGCTTATGTTCTATATGACGCATCTTTAGAGTGAAATTCCATAGTATGACTCAAGCTCGCTAAAGAAAGCCAATATGGGATAAAAATTGTGGGGTTAACCTACAGGCTTAACGCCTCGATCTGAAGAGGGAGCTGCCGTCTTTCCTTTAATTGAGCTCGCCTGTGTCGTTTTAACTTTGTACTTCTTCCTCGTTGCTTCTCCTCCTCTTATATGTCTGATCGATTTGTGGTAATTCAACACTTCTTTTACCTCATTTGCCAGATCAGGATTGATTTCAGGCAATCGTTCGGTTAAATCTTTATGAACCGTGCTCTTGGAAACACCGAATTCTTTTGCAATCGTACGGACGGTTTTCCTCGTCTCCACGACTTGCCTCCCTATCTTGATCGTTCTTTCTTTGATGTAATCGTGCACACCGTTCGCCTCCCTAAGTTGGATATTTCCGAGGTGTGAATCGAGACAAGGTGATACATTTTCATATGGCTTGTTAAAATTATTTATGCGGTTGAGTGTAGTGCTAAAAGGGACGATTTTTATAGTTAGAAGGTCTATACGGACGCCTGCGACTGACGGCACGTATCTCCTTCCAATAATGAAAGTCAAAATAAGAATGACAAAGATATGTATAACAATTAAAGTAGGATTCTTTTATCTGCACAGTGTTGTAATAACTACGACATCACATGCTATCATGTAAGCCACACATGATCTCACCTCAGACATTAAAGATGGATTGATTTGTAACATTTTATTATCAAAGTAGAGGAAATATGATTAAAATTAAGGCTTCTGCCTAAAAGGACAAGGGTTGAAGACAAATTGAAGGGGTTATGGTCTGTTCTTAAAGATAAGTGCGTATATGAAAACCCCCCCCAAACATCCTTGTTTAGGGGGTACCAGTTTTTAATCATGTATCTTCTGCATGGCTCTGAGAGGGAGACGACTAAAGAAATAATCACTATTCTTTTCAATAAAATGACTGTACGACTGTAACAGCAATTGGCGATTTTGTGTAACGACCCCTAAATAATACAATCGAAAAGGGGTATTGATAGGAACGGAGCTTAAAATACGCTCGGCTTTGTCATAATGTCCGTTAGCCATTGCTAAATGCGCTTGTTCACTTTTGTCTTGTGTTTGGATTTGATCAGAAATACCGAATTCAGCTGCTAAAAAGGGGATGTTCTGTTCGTTAATGATAGCTTCTAAATCATAATGCTTATACGTTCTTGCTAGCTTTAACGCTTCCCGCATATGATACATCCCTTGCTCATACGTATCAAACAAATACGTAAGGCCTAAGTTCACATGAAGGGCGATTTTTGTACGTGAATTTGTCGATTGATTGAGCGCTCGAAAAGCAAACTTACGGGCGATAATTAACTCATTCCTTCGCCAATAGTACATAAAAAGGCTTGTATACAAACGGGTTTTAAAAAAATTCATTAACATTCGATCCGATATTTTTTCAACAAGCTCATGTTGTTGTTGCAGTAAGTGACCGACACACTCGTAATCACCTGAATCCATGCTAATCGATATATGGGCAAACTTTAATAAGCATTGAAGCTCCGGCTCTGAAGTACGAATTGCATTGAGCCGATGCATGACCGTTTTTAGTGGGTACGTATGCTGCTGGTCACGATCCAGCATAAACTGATAAACTTCTGACCATTCCTGCTTTGATCGATCATTCGATGTCTTATTCTTATGTATAAGCTTCTGTAAATCATCTGTATAGCCGTTCATATAGAGAAATTCCATTCCCTTTTTCTGAACATCAGCAATTGGTGACTGTAAGCAATATTGCCGTAACAGCTCATTTGCTTTTCCCTTAGAGTGCTGTGTCGTTAATAAAAACATCACCATTTCTAACGTGAGATGTTCATTGGCCGTTAACGGATCATCTAGAATCGGCCGGGAAGATTCCATACGTCAATCTCCTTTCAAAAAATGATTTATGAGGATTTATTGTGAAGTGGCTCAGGTGTCACAAGTTGTGTAAACAATAAAGCGAAGAAGCCAGCTCGCATCGTCTGGCACTATGTAAACGTCAAGTGGGTATAATCTGATGCTTAATTCACACAATTGTAATTGTACCATACTTAACCAGACTAGAGACCTATAATCGTTCGACATTTACCTTAATTCTTTCGACATTATTCATGGTTCTAAAGATCTAGTCTGGTTGTGGGATTGGGTCAACTTCACTACGTTTTTCATTTGTATAACAACAACTTCTGACAAAAAAATAACTCCAGCTCTATCGGCTGGAGTAGATTATGGGAACATCATGTGGATAATAATGATCGATGGTATCCCTCAGTTATTCTGCATCGTTGTCTTCATTGTCAGGTTCATCATCGACATCATCAGAAGTATCGGGCATAGAGTCGTTCGTACTAGAAGCTTCTGTATCATCATCTGACTCCGTTTCATCTGATTGTGTGACATCCATTTTACTGACCGGCTGATTAAAGTATGCTTCTGGATTGAGCTTTTGCTCACCTTTATGCAGCTCGAAATGTACGTGAATGCCATTTTCTTTACCAAATAAATTTTTACCCGCTGTACCGATTACTGCTCCCTGCTCAAGCTTGTCACCTTTTTTAACACTGACGTCATCTAAGCTTGCATAATAAGTTTTGACATCATTTCCATGTGATAAAGTGACGACGTTACCAAGCAACGGATCTTGCTTCACACCTTCTACCGTACCGCTTAAAGATGCCATAACGTCAAACGACTCACCTGCACTTGTTGCAATGTCAATACCTGTACTTTGATACCAGCTGTTGTTGTGATGGATCAACGCTTGTTGTCGATCCGCTTCTTCTGCGTTGTAATCATAAAATTTAGTTACGATTTCTGCTTGATCATCTTCAGATACAGGCATTCGGATGATTTCATCCTGGTCAACGACAGGGTCTGCATCTTCGTCAAATGGATCCGGTACATAGTTGTCTGCAATATCGTCTTCGTCATCATTCAAACCAGGCATCTGATTGTCGAGATTCTGATACCAGACAACACCCGTTAAGAGTAATGCAGCTACTGTTAGATAAACAGCCGGAAAAAACCACTTTTTACGAAAGATACGTGTCCATTTGGACTTTGAATTGTGTTCTTCCTTCATATGTTATCACCTCAACAACCATTCTGATCAAAAAGAAATGATTATATACATAAAAAGGAAAATATTTCTATATATATTCAACTCGCCCCTCAAACCTAGAATGTATAAGGTTTAAGTCAAAAAAATCTTGCCGCAGTAAGATGGTTACATGCGACAAGATTAACATAGCTTTTAACTATTTAACTTATTGTTTGGAGCGCTCCTGGTCTGACATGACAAGTGTAGGTGCCGTTTCACTTAGTAGATTAATATCAACCCCTTTGTAATAGTATTGAATAATGTCACGATAAGACTTTCCTTCCTTCGCCATACCATTTGCACCATATTGACTCATTCCAATGCCATGACCATATCCTTTTGTCGTAAATATGAAATGATTATTTTTTTGTTTAATAGAAAAATCACTTGATCGCAATCCGAGCTTTTCTCGGATCGTTCTCCCTGAAAAATCGACAGCCCCTAAATTAAGTGTTTCAACACGACCGCTTTCAGTCCGTGTAATCGTCATTTGCATACTGCCGTCATTCGGTATCGTAATACCTAATGCTGATTCAACCTCTTGAAGTGTGAAAATTTTTTGATCAAGAAATTTTGGAGATGCTTTATCCCAAGGACTCGCGACACTCCTTAAATACGGAAGCTCATTTTCCCAGTAGTCTTCTGAGTTCTCTGTGTACCCGTTACTCGTTGAGAAGAAAGCAGGTGTAATGGTAACATCATCATAAGTGAGAACTTCGCCCTTTGTCGCAGCGACTGCTTCTTGTATGCGACGCATTTTCCAATTGTAATCTTTTCCCCAGCGTTCACGAAGCTCTGTATCACTTTTGTACACTTGATGATCTACGGTATCGGTAATATTAGCGTTTTCTTCATTTGTTTGATGAAGAAGATGGTTGACAATATATGTTCGAGCTGCAAGTGCTTGAGCTTTTAACGCTTCAACTTCGAACTCTGCTGGCATTTCTGCAGAAACGACTCCTGCCACGTATTGCTCTAATGGAATCTCTTCAATTTCTTTTGATTGATTCCGCATTACACTCACTGATAAATGTGAATCACCATCTAACAATTGTATCGGTTCTGTTTGTTCATCAGCTGTCGTCTGTGGTGGTCCTGAATCCATAAATGGGATGACGATTAATGTCGGGACAATGAGAATAATAGCCATTAAGCTTGCAAATAAAAACACGCTAGCAAGCTTCAAAGATTGCTGATTCGACCATTTTTTTGGCCCCTTAGCAAGAGGACGGCTATGAGAATGTTTTTGAAGCTGCTTCACTTTATGGTGTTTTTTCGGCCATGTTTTCGACTTTATTTTTGGTTTGTACGGTTTTGGCATCGGATACCTCCTTTAAGATTACTTTAATATACCGAATCTGTTCAACATGGGTGATTGAACGATTCGGTTTCTCTATTATCCCTACTAATATTCATATACAAGGACAGGCAAAAATAGAACGCATTTTTATGACGATATGATTAAGTTGGCATTAGAAGCCAGAAATTTAAACGATTAAATGATCCAATTGTAATTCGGAGTATTAAAACGTAAAAAAGCGTTCTGTACTGCGCTGTACAGAACGCCCATTTAGAGCGATATGCCTTATTCATATAAGTGACAGGCAACATGGTGGCCAGGTTCTACCTCACGGAATATTGGCTTTTGAACACTGCATATGTCCATAGCCGCTGGGCAACGTGTTCTAAATACACAACCGCTCGGGGGATTGATTGGGCTTGGCAAGTCGCCTTGAAGAATAATCCGCTCACGTTCTTTTTCAATATCAGGATCTGGAATCGGTATCGCTGATAAAAGCGCTTGTGTATAAGGGTGACGCGGTTGTTCATAAAGGTGGCGACTTTCGGTTAATTCAACGAGATGCCCGAGATACATCACACCGATTCGATCAGAGATATGCTTCACCATAGACAAATCATGAGCAATAAATAGAAATGTGAGTTGTTTTTCCTGTTGTAGTTGTTGCAATAAATTTACAACTTGAGCTTGAACAGATACGTCAAGCGCTGAAATCGGTTCATCTGCTATTATAAAATCCGGATTAAGCGCAAGTGCCCGGGCAATACCTATTCGCTGTCGTTGTCCACCACTAAATTCATGTGGATAACGATTGGCATGATCTCGATTCAAACCAACTTCCTCAAGTAGCTGAATTACACGCTCTAGTCGTTCGGCTTTTGTCATGGTCATTTTATGAATGATCATCGGCTCTGCTATAATCTCCCTAACCGTTGAGCGTGGGTTCAGCGATGCATACGGATCCTGGAAAATCATTTGCAAGCTGCGATGAAAAATGGTCTGGTCTTTTGCGGACAATTCATGAACCCGCTGCCCATTATAAACGACCTCACCACTCGTACGTTCATACAACCCCATGATCGTCCGCCCAACGGTTGACTTCCCACACCCCGATTCTCCAACAAGACCGAGGGTTTCGCCTGTATCAACAGAAAACGTCACATCATTAACGGCTTGGAGGACATCTTTCTTACCAACACGAAAATGTTTTTTCAATGCATTCACTTGTAACATCGGTCTCGTCATGACACATTCTCCCTTGCCTTCTGCTCTTTTACGCGGCATAACCAAATTAAGTTGGCGTACAATTATTGCTTGATATCCGCATGCTTTAATTCCAAATAACCTACTGGATGACGCAATACGCCTGTTAAATCAGGATTTTGGATCGATACTTGATTATAGTATCGTATCGGAAATATTGGCATATTCTCAGCGAGCATTTTCTCGGCCTCATACATATGCGCCCAGCGTTTTTCTTCTTCCGGTTCAGTTTTGGCTTGTTCAATCAAATCATTGTATTCAGCATTAGAATAACCAGTCCGATTCATTGATGAATCTGTAATAAAGCTTTCCAAAAAGTTTACTGGATCTGCATAATCAAACAAAAATGAACTTCGTGATAACTGCAGTTCTAGCGCTTTTTGCTCTTCGGAAAACACTTGCCATTCCTTGTTCTCCAGTGTCACATCAAGCCCCAAATGCTCGTTATACATACTCTGAATCGCTTCTGCAACAGACTTATGTGTTTCACTCGTATTATAAGAGAGAACAACCTCTGGAAGCTCATCATAGCCTTCTTCTGCCATGCCTTCTTCTAGCAATTTCTTGGCTTCATCTGGTGCAAACGGAACGAGATCTCCGTTGGCTTCACGAAAGTCCGTCCCTTCTGGTGATTGGAACCCAGGTGAAACAAAACCGAACGCTGGTTTTGCTTTATTTTTCACGACATATTCAGCAATTTGCTGTTTATCAACAGCAAATGCAAATGCTTTTCGGATTTTTTTATTTTGAAACGGTTCTTTTTGTAAATTAAACCGGAAAAATTCAAGTCCACCCTGATCTTCAATTTGAACATTGTCATTGTTGATGAGCTGATCAGACATTTCAGATGGAATTGAAGCCATATCTAGCTCTCCATTATCGAACATTTGATATTCCGTCGTCGTTTCATTCACCATATACCAACGTATTTCGTCGAGGTTAACAGCCGCTTTATCCCAATAGCGATCATTTTTAACCATAACAAATTCATTATCATGCTCCCAAGATTGGAGCTTGAATGGGCCATTTGCAACAAACGTATCAGCCTCAGCGTGCCAATCCGGATTCTCTTTTGCGACTTGATGATTAACCGGGAAAAATGCTGGATTGGTCACGAGGTTAAGGAAAAACCCTGCCGGCGCCTCAAGTGTTACTTCGAAGGTTTTATCGTCTAACGCCTGAAGGCCTAAATCATCAGCAGATCCTTCACCACTATTAAATGCTTCTCCTCCTTTTATAAAATATCCTAGAAAGGCAGAAGGGAAGCCTTTTTCTGGATCAAGTAATGCTGTCCAAGCATACACAAAGTCATCTGCTGTTACAGGATCACCATTTGACCAATTTGCATCACTTCGAATGGTGAATGTATATGTTGTACCGTCCTCAGAGATGTCCCACTTTTCCGCCATTGCTGGCTGTGGCGTATGATCTTCTCCAAGTCTCGTTAAACCTTCCAGCAAATTGTTTAATGGACTATAGGATACAGAGTCAAATCCCTTTGGTGGATTAAATGATGTCGGTTCATTCCCATTATTGATTCGAAGCACCTTTTCATCAGCTGAATCATTATTCCCCTCATGATTCGCTCCGTTTTCATCCTCTCCAGCTTGATTAGACGCATCATTCTCTAACTCTGAATCGTCTGTCGCGGTACAAGCAACCGTTAAACCTAGCAGTATCACGCCAAATACAACTAATAAGACCCATTTTTTTAACATGACTATGTCCCCCTTCATTTTTTAGTGGCTGTTTGAGCCATTAACGCTTTTCCCCTTTTATCCTGGAGCCAGCAATAAACATGATGGTTCTGTTCAAGTTCTGTTTGTATAGGTGGTACCTCATGACACACCTCCATTGCATACGGGCATCTCGGTGCGAACGAACATCCCTTTGGTGGTGAAAATAAATCCGGTGGTGTGCCGTCTATTGGCGTCAGACGTGCTTCCTTAATATCTAGTCGTGGAACTGATTTCAGCAATCCGAGCGTGTAAGGGTGCTCTGCATGATAAAAAATATCCCGTTTTGTACCCTTTTCAATGATTTGTCCCGCATACATAACGGCAATACGATCGGCTACTTTGGCAACAACTCCGAGGTCATGCGTAATTAATATGATCGCCACGCCTGTTTCACGTTGAATGCGCTCAAACAATTCAATAATTTGGGCTTGAATGGTCACATCCAAGGCCGTTGTTGGTTCATCTGCAATAAGAATTTCTGGTTCACAAATCAACGCCATTGCAATCACAACACGCTGACGCATACCACCACTAAACTGATGTGGATATTGAGTGAGCCGTTCTTTCGGATTCGGTATGCCAACAAGCCGTAACATATCAAGCGCTTTTTGACGTGCTTCCTCCTTAGATACGGCCTTGTGCTGCTTGAGACCCTCCATTAATTGCGTACCAATCGTTAGCGTCGGATTTAATGCTGTCATTGGATCTTGAAAGATCATTGATATGTCACGACCACGAATATGACGCATCGTGCGCTCGGACTGATCCACAAGATTTTGACCTTTAAATAGAATACTTCCGTCGGTAATGCGTCCAGGCGGCTGTGGAATGAGTCGCATAATGGCATTTGCTGTCACACTTTTTCCGCATCCTGATTCACCAACGATCGCTAGTGTTTCACCTTTTTCTAATTGGAGATTAATACCTCTAACGGCCTCCACAGTACCCCCGTACGTCGAGAAAGACACATGTAAATGATTGACTTCAAGTATATTCATGACGTGAGCACCTACTTTCTCAGTTTCGGATCAAGCGCATCCTGTAATCCATCACCTAACACATTAAACGCAAACATTGTAAATGAGATAAAAAATGCTGGGAAAAACAATGTCCACCAATACCCTGATAAAATGGCTCCGAGGGCATCATTTGCCATAACACCCCAGCTCGCATAAGGGGCTTGTATACCTAAGCCAATGAAGCTTAAAAATGCTTCTGCAAAAATTGCGCTTGGAACCGTTAACGTCATCTGTACGATAATAGGTCCCATAGTATTCGGAAGAAGATTTTTTCGAATAATACGTGGTGTTTTCGCACCGAACGACCGAGAGGCGAGTACGAACTCATTGTTTTTTAGTTGCAAGACTTGCCCGCGCACAATTCGAGCCATTCCGACCCATCCGGTTACAGACAAGGCAATAATAATCGTTAACAAACTAGGCCCCAGCACGACGAGCAATAAAATAACGACGAGTAAATAAGGTAGTCCATACAACACTTCTATAATGCGCATCATAATATTATCTGTGCGACCGCCTTTATAACCAGCAATTCCGCCATATATAACCCCAATGAAAAAGTCAATGAGTGCAGCCATAATCCCCACAAACAAAGAAATCCGAGCGCCATACCACGTTCGCGTAAACACATCACGCCCGAGATTGTCCGTTCCAAACCAATGCTCATAAGATGGCGGTTGAAATTGATTTGGTAAAGACGTTTCCTTAACAGAATAAGGCGTGAGCATTGGTCCAATAATTGCCAGAACACAAAGAAGTATTAAGAACATGAGCCCAGCCATAGCAAGCTTGTTTTTCAATAGACGGCGCCACGCATCCTTCCAATAAGACAGCGATGGTCTTGAAACGGTTTCGGCTGATTGCCCGTCTTGCTTTTGCCAGGCAAACCAACGATCTGGCACGTGCTTAGGATCATATGTCGATTGATATTTCGACTGCTTCATGGGCGATCACCATCATGTTTATGAATTTTAATACGTGGGTCAAGGAGTCCGTATGCAATATCAACGAGAAATAGCATACATATGAGAAATGCGCTGTAAAATACGGTCGTACCCATAATAACTGGATAATCACGATGATTAATGCTTTCGATGAAGTAGCGCCCCATGCCAGGAATCGCAAAAATCTTCTCAATTACGAACGTACCCGTCAGAATGCCCGCTAGGAGTGTACCCATAATGGTAACAACCGGCATGAGGGCATTTTTCAGTGCATGCTTAACGATAATCTTCCATGGGGATAGTCCTTTTGCTCGCGCCATTTTAATGTAATCCTGTGTTAAAACCTCAAGCATAGTAGACCGTGTGAGTCTGGCAATGATCGCCATAGGTCCTGTTGCAAGAGCAATAATAGGCAGTATCATATGAGCGACACTTTCCCAACGCGCTGTAGGAAGCATATTCGAATCAACGGCGAATTTTTGAATAAGCAATGTCGCAAGAACAAAATTCGGAATAGAGATCCCGAGAACCGCGATCGTCATAGCAGCATAGTCAATGATGCCATTATGTTTTAAGGCAGCAAATATCCCAAGAATAACCCCCGATATAACAGCAATAACAATGGATACCATTCCAAGTTCAAAAGAAATGGGAAACCCTCTACTGAGCAAATCATTAACGGTATGATTGGATTGTTTAATTGAAGGGCCGAAGTCGAAGGTTATAATCGATTTTAAATAAAGGAAATATTGGATGATGTATGGTTTATCGAGGTTATAATGCCGCTCCAAGTTTTCTTGAACAATGTCGTTTGTATTGCGATCCTGATCATTAAAGGGGGAACCGGGTACACTAACCATTAGAACAAATGTTAAAGTGATAATAATCCAAAGTGTGACACCCATGATGGTAAGACGCTTCAATATATATTTTAGCAAATATGCCCCACCTCCTTACGATGATGTTACATCATCATATTTCGCTGCTTGTTCATAGGTATGCTCAGCTTTTCCAACTTATGTATTGTAAACAAAACACCAAAAGAACCGCACACATACGGCAAGCATACTGTATGTGTGCGGTTCTTTTATTAGGCACTGTACAAAAGGACACCCCTCTTAACCAATCAGCGTTTTTAACGATAAGTGGTGCAGGCATCTTTTGTAAGATTTATTTTACATTAAATTCTCATACAAGAAATTATAGAATACGTCTTTATCGTGTTTTCATTTCTGCAACAACTTGCCCATCAAGCACAGGTGATTGTGTTTGTGTTTCCACAACATCACCATTTTCATCAACGCGTTCGATATCAGCGCCAAGTTGTGCTAATTTTCCAGTAAAGTTTACATAACCGCGATCAAGATGCTGTAAGTGTGTGACGCGCGTTAAACCATCGGCGCGTAAGCCAGCTAAAATCAAGGCTGCCGCTGCACGTAAATCAGTCGCAGCAACTTCAGCACCTTGCAAACGACTCGGTCCCTCGATAATAACACTTCTACCTTCTATCTTCATCTGTGCATTCATTCGTCTAAACTCTTCTACATGCATAAAGCGATTTTCGAATACAGTCTCAGTTATGACACTCGTCCCTTCGGCATAAAGCATCAGCGCCATCATTTGTGCCTGCATATCTGTCGGAAAGCCAGGATGAGGTAATGTTTTTATATCTGTTGCCTTAATATGCTCAGGACCTATAACACGTAGTCCTTCATTTTCTTCACGAATTGTAACGCCCATTTCTTCTAGTTTGGATACGACCGATCTTAAATGCTCTCGCTCGATGTTATTAATGAGAACATTTCCGTTCGTAATTGCAGCAGCAACCATGAACGTCCCTGCTTCAACACGGTCTGGAATAATGGCATGCTCGACCCCACTCAAACTTTCAACACCATCAATTTTGATCGTTTCAGTACCTGCGCCAACAACTTTAGCACCCATTTTATTTAAAAAGTTAGCTAAGTCAACAATTTCTGGTTCCTTGGCACAATTTTCAAGAACTGTTCGTCCTTCTGCTAGGGTAGCAGCCATCATAATATTTTCCGTTGCACCTACACTTGGCATATCAAGATAAATTTTGGCACCCTTGAGTCGGTTTGGTACTCGGGCTTCAACAAACCCATTACCGACATGGACAGAGGCACCCATCGCTTCGAAACCTTTCAAGTGTAAGTCAATTGGACGTGATCCAATCGCACACCCTCCTGGCATAGCAACCTTAGCATGCCCGTGTCGCGCCAAAAGCGGTCCAAGAACGAGGACGGATGCACGCATTTTACGGACAAACTCAAAAGGGGCTTCTGTTTTTAATGAGCTCGTCGCATCAACTGTAATTGTATCGTTAATAAATTGCACATCTGCATTCAAATTTCGGATGACTTCGTTAATTGTATAAACATCAGCCAGATCAGGAACATCTTTAATGACACTTTTGCCTTGGCTTGGAAGAATACTTGCAGCTATAACCGGAAGTACTGCGTTTTTGGCGCCTTCAATTCGAACAGTACCATTAAGCTGCCTCCCGCCTCTTACGATGATTTTATCCATATTTAAATTCTCCTTCAAATGCGATTTCTCTATATTAGTATTCATTTATGAGGATGGGTGTGCCTAAAGTCAATTTCTGCCGTTGCCCATCATTTGAAACATCATGAACAACCAACTGAACATTCATTGGTTTGTCCATTAAATCAATCTGGTTCGTCAACATGTTTGTATAACCGTAGAACGTATTCGTTTGTCCTTGTTGTATAACATCAGTTTGCTCAGTTATGTATGTCAAGTTCAGCTTTTCTTTTAGAACCTGCTCCACATACATATCACTTAGTATATCACGTTCTTTAGTCGTCAGACAAGCAAACACAGAGACATTTTTTGTAAAGTAGTTTTCATTTATGTGACGTATATCAGCAAGATAAGCTTCTTCGACGTCATCATTCCACGAATTACCTGAAATAGCTACAATTAGCTCTGCATCATACGCATGATTAGTTGGAATAATGATTTTAAATGAAGCCTTATTAAATTGCTTTGGATGTGTATTTGTCCATTTATAGTATACCGCGTTTTTTGTTTTTTCAACAGTGACATTATGATCATTTTGTTTGATTGTGTCTAGAAGTTTTTTCAAATCAGCACGCGGTTGCTTTTCTTTCATCGTAACTTCCCACTTTTCAACTTCACCCAGCTCTTCTTTTGTAAATTGTGCAAGCGTAACAAGTGGGTCTGACGTATTTATAGCAGCAGTTGCTTGGATTGGCAAAATGATCAAGCTAACCATTAGACAGGATTCGACAATCTTCCTCATGAGACAATTCCCCCTAGTTCATCGGTTTGTTGTCCCCATTATTAACCGAATAGACCTTGATCATACATCATTTAATAGATTAATAGGATTTCTACTAGGAAGGCACAATTAAAAGCGTGTTTATCAAGTCCTCACGGGGATGCTTCGACTTGATTACAAGCATTTTTAGGACATCATAAAAGCTCAGAAAAAAAGCCGTTTAAAGCAAGAGATGCTATAAACGGCTTAAAATAAATTAAAGTAAATATTGCAGGTCTTGAGACCACTGTAAAACATCTAAAAAGAAACGACTTATTCCTGTTCCAATCACAATTGAGAGAAACAGTAGAAGTAATCGTGCTTCAGTGCCACGACCTTTTCTCAGTAGAGGTTCAAAGTTAATGACTTGGAGGATACGCCAAGTTATTATAATAAAGATCATATGGGAAAGTAAACCTGTTAGTGCCAACGTTCCAATTGAATCCACAAAACCACACCTTATATACGTTATCGTTTTTTATATCTATAGATACTCTGCCACTGTTTTATCTCTTTGTCAATCAATGGTACCTTATGTCATTAAGCTAGAAAATCCGACTTTGAATACGAAATAATTGAAGCAATGTCGTCGAATGTGACAAAATAACACTTCATTTCCCGGGAAATATCGACAGATTGTGTCTCCTTATTTATAACGGCATATTTAAACAGTCTCATACATGCTGCAATAATTCTCCTAATCAAAACCACCCAAAAATATTGTTTTCGCAACATTTTTGGGTGGTGTATCGGTACATATATGATGGACTCATATTGACGTCAACAACGCCAAACTAAGCTAAATATCAGCTTTTAACAGCCAAAATTAAATACGTTTAGCCGATGATGTCCAATCGATTGAGTGCACGTTTGAGTGCCATTTCTGCCCTGTGGAAGTCGATGTTGTCTTGTTTTGACTGTAGACGTCGTTCGGCACGCTCTTTTGCACGCTCGGCACGCTCGACGTCAATCTCTTTTGGAAGCTCAGCTGACTGAGCCAAAACAGTAACTTTGTCTTTATGAACCTCCAAAAACCCGCCACTAACTGCAACCATATCTTGATCGTTGTCTCGTTTTAGACGAATTGAACTAATTGCCAATGGGGCAACCATCGGAATATGTCCTGGTAAAATACCTAATTCGCCACTTTCTGCTTTACAACTGATCATTTCATATTGATCTTCCAACACCGGGCCATCAGGAGTAACAACACTCACCGTCAGTGTTTTCAATGAAACCCCTCCTTAGACTGGTCGTTCATATAAAGCATGAAACAGGTTATATTACTGTTCCATACCTTGTGCTTTTTCAACAACCTCTTCAATACGTCCAACGAGACGGAAGGCATCTTCTGGAAGATCATCATACTTACCTTCTAGAATTTCTTTAAACCCTTTTACTGTTTCGCTAACTGGTACGTATGAACCAGGCTGACCTGTAAATTGTTCTGCCACGTGGAAGTTCTGTGACAGGAAGAACTGAATACGTCTTGCACGTGCAACCGTCTTTTTGTCTTCATCAGAAAGCTCATCCATACCTAAAATAGCGATAATATCTTGCAACTCGCGGTAACGCTGAAGTGTCATTTGCACTTCGTTTGCTACTGCATAATGCTCTTCACCGACAATTTCCGGGTCAAGGGCACGAGATGTTGATGCAAGTGGATCCACAGCAGGATAAATACCTTGCTCAGACAATTTACGATCCAAGTTTGTTGTCGCATCAAGGTGCGCAAATGTTGTTGCAGGAGCCGGGTCTGTATAGTCATCGGCAGGTACGTAAATGGCCTGAATTGATGTAACAGAGCCTTTATTTGTTGATGTAATACGTTCCTGAAGCTGTCCCATTTCAGTTGCAAGTGTTGGTTGATACCCAACAGCTGATGGCATACGGCCTAGCAACGCAGAAATTTCCATACCAGCCTGTGTGAAACGGAAAATGTTATCAATGAACAAGAGTACGTCAGCACCTTGGTCATCACGGAAATATTCAGCCATTGTTAGCCCTGTTAATGCTACACGCATACGGGCACCAGGTGGTTCGTTCATCTGACCGAACACCATTGCTGTTTTTTCGATAACACCGGAGTCTTTCATTTCATAATATAAGTCGTTACCTTCACGTGTACGCTCACCAACACCGGCAAATACAGAAATACCACCGTGCTCCTGAGCGATGTTGTTGATCAATTCCTGAATAAGTACGGTTTTACCAACACCCGCACCACCAAATAGGCCAATCTTTCCACCTTTAATATATGGTGCAAGCAAATCAACAACTTTAATTCCTGTTTCAAGAATTTGTGTTTCTGTTGATAAGTCTTCAAATGCTGGTGCATCACGGTGAATAGGTTCTTTTTGAATGTTTTCAGGTAATGGTTCATCAAGGTCGATGCTTTCACCTAAAACGTTAAATACGCGACTTAAAGTGACTTCACCTACTGGCACAGAAATTGGGCTGCCAGTGTCAGTGACTTCCATACCACGCTGAAGTCCGTCAGTGGAATTCATAGCGATGGCACGTACTGAGTTGTCACCAAGGTGTAGGGCAACTTCTAAAGTAAGTTCGATATCAACTTCGGAACCAGCATCAGTCTTAATTGTTAAAGCATTATAAATGTCAGGGAGATTGCTGTCATCAAACTTCACGTCGACAACAGGTCCCATGACTTGAGTAATATGTCCTTTCGACATCAATTTCCCTCCTCACTGACTATCGGAAATAACACGAAACTATTCGAGTGCAGCGACGCCACCGATAATTTCGGTGATTTCCTGCGTAATGGCTGCTTGACGGGCACGGTTATAGGACAATGTTAATGCATCTATCAGTTCGTTCGCATTGTCTGTCGCACTACGCATAGCGGTCATTCGTGCAGCATGCTCACTCGCTTTTCCGTCCAACAATGCACCGTATATTAAACTTTCGGCATATTGTGGTAATAGAACTTCAAGAATGTCTTCCTCATTCGGTTCATATTCATATTCACTTTTCGCTGCATCATCATGCATATTGGTTATAGGCAACAATTTCTTCTCTGTTGCTTTTTGTGATATGGCACTTACGTAGTGATTGTAGAAAATATTCAATTCATCAATTTCTCCATCACTGAACATATGTACCGTTTCTGAGGCAATTTCTTTAATTTCGGCAAAATTAGGTTGATCATCGAGACCAATAATGCTTTTGGCAACTGGCATATTACGCTTTCTGCAGAAGTCATAGCCAACACGACCGATTGCAATAATCGTATATTCAGATGTTGACGTATGTCTGTCTTCAATCGTATGCAGTAAGTGCCTTAAAATACTACTATTATAAGGGCCAGCCAACCCTTTATCAGACGTAATGACCAAGTAGCCTGTTTTCTTCACGGCACGTTTTTCCAGCATTGGGTGTGTCGCATCGGAATTGCTCGCGATATTCGCAACGACTTCCTGAATCTTATCACTATATGGGATAAACGCGCGTGCATTTTGCTCTGCCTTTGACATTTTGGAAGCAGAGACCATCTCCATTGCGCTCGTAATTTGTTTCGTTTTTTGGGTTGAATCGATACGCCCTTTAATTTCTCTTAGTGATGCCAAGCTGTTTCACCGCCCTTCCTGAACAGAGGTCAGATACCGGAAGCATGAGGTGAGGTCGAGACGCTGATGAAGCGTCCAACACTCCGAGTGACCTCTTGCTCCAGCATTTTTATCAAAAAATCTATCATTGAGCCATTAATTTTCTGTTGGCAGGAATGTTTCCTTAAATCCGTTAATTGCTTGAACCATGTCTTCGTCTGCTGGTAATTTACCAGTGTCACGAATAGATGCAAGCAAATCTTGTGCGTTTTCGCCAAGCCACGCATGAAACTCTGCTTCAAATCGAGTAATATCCGGCACGGCAATATCATCGAGATGACCTTTTGTCAATGCATAGATAATCATAACCTGATTTTCGACTGCGAGTGGTTCATGCAACCCTTGCTTCAAAACTTCGACTGTACGCTCCCCACGATTCAACTTCGACTGTGTTGCTTTATCCAAGTCAGAACCGAACTGAGCAAACGCTTCGAGTTCACGGAATGATGCGAGGTCAAGACGTAATGTACCGGCTACTTTTTTCATAGCTTTAATTTGAGCCGAACCACCAACACGAGATACAGAAAGACCCGGGTTAATAGCTGGTCGTACGCCAGAGAAAAATAGATCGGACTGTAAGAAAATCTGACCATCTGTAATCGAAATAACGTTCGTTGGGATGTAGGCAGAAATATCGCCCGCCTGTGTTTCAACGAATGGTAAAGCTGTTAGTGAGCCGCCACCTTTAGCATCACTTAACTTTGCTGCACGTTCCAACAGACGTGAGTGTAAGTAAAATACATCACCAGGGAAAGCTTCACGACCTGGTGGACGACGAAGCAAGAGTGATAATTCACGGTAAGCTGCTGCCTGTTTTGACAAGTCATCATAAACAACAAGCACGTGCTTGCCATTATACATAAACTCTTCACCCATTGATACGCCTGAATAAGGTGCTAAGTATTGTAATGGAGCTGGTTCAGAAGCACTTGCAGTAACAACGATTGTATAATCAAGTGCACCATAACGACGGAACGTTTCAACAGTGCCACGAACAGTCGATTCCTTCTGTCCAATCGCTACATAAATACAAATCATATCTTGACCTTTTTGGTTCAAGATCGTATCAACCGCAACAGTTGTTTTACCTGTCTGACGGTCACCAATGATTAACTCACGCTGCCCACGACCGATTGGTACAAGGGCATCAATTGCTTTGAGTCCTGTCTGTAAAGGTTCATCAACAGATTTACGGTCCATAACACCAGGAGCAGGTGCTTCAATTGGACGCGTTTTAGAAGTTTCAATAGGACCTCTACCATCAACTGGTTGTCCTAACGGATTAACAACGCGTCCAAGCAGTTCCTCCCCAACTGGTACTTGCATAATGCGTCCTGTACGACGCACTTCATCGCCTTCCTTGATGTCTGTGTATGGGCCAAGGATAACGATACCTACGTTTGATTCTTCAAGGTTTTGAGCCATACCCATAACACCATTGGAAAACTCAAGTAATTCTCCGGCCATAGCATTATCTAGACCATGAGCACGTGCAATCCCGTCACCAATTTCAATAACTGTGCCGACATCGCTGACTTCTATATCTGAATCGTAATTTTCGATTTGTTGCTTAATCAGAGTACTGATTTCTTCAGCCTTGATGCTCATACCATTTCACCCCTATCCTCAATTGTTCGCAAGTCTCATGCTGCGTTCAATGCGCTGCAGCTTGCCACTGATCGTTCCATCAATTATCGTGTTACCCATCTGGACTTTAATGCCGCCAAGAATTGCAGGATCAACAACCGTATGAAAGGTGATCGATTGTTTGCCAAACTTTTTAGCAAATGTTCTTTCCAAATGAGTTAATTCTTCATCAGACAGCTTGCGAACGGAATATATCGTTGCTTCTGCCTTGCCTTTTGCTTCATTGACCTGCTGTGTAAAATGATCAACCATGGATGATATGATATCGGTGCGGTGACGTTCTACAAGCAGTTTAATTGTGTTGACGACATCAGCAGATACATTTGTAAACACGTCATCAACAAATTGCTTTTTTTGATCAAGACTCAAGCGTGGATGTTCAAAAAAGGGTAGTAGTTGGTCATTTTGTTCAAAAACCGTCTTCACAACTTGAAATTCTTCCACGAGTTGATCAGACGTGTTTTTTTCTAGTCCGAGCTGATATAGTGCATCTGCGTACCGTTTTGCTGCAACAGTGACACTCATCGCTCTTCTCCTGCCTCTTTAATATAATCCTCAATGAGTTTTTCTTGATCTTGTGCACTGATTTCCTTCTCAATTACCTTGCTGGCAATCATGACGGACAGTGACGCAACTTTATCCTGTAATGCTTGGAGTGCTTTTTCTTTTTCATTTTGTATTTCTTCTTGAGCAGCCTGTTTAATGCGCTCTGCTTCGTGTCTAGCAGAAAGTACAATGTCCTTTTGCTGTTTAACACCTGCATTTTTAGCTTCTTCAATAATTTTTTGAGCTTCTTGCCTCGTTTGTTTCAATTGTTCTGCTGCTTCTGCACGATCTTTCTCAGCATCTGCACGGCTTTGTTCAGCAGCATCTATTTCACTGGCAACATGATCTTCACGTTTTTTCATCATGTCTACTACAGGTCGCCAAGCAAACTTGCCGACGAGAATTAGTAGAACAATAAAAGCGAAAAGCTGAACGAGCATGTCTCCGACGTTTAGTCGACCGACTGCATAGAGCGTTGTCATACTAGCTAATTCATGCACACGAGTCACTCCTTCCGAATGCTTTCAGTACAATTAAAAGAATCTTGTTTCATCACTTACTATGTGACATCACAAACAACGGCGAAGGTTCCCTATGAAGATCAGCTTCGCCATTTGAGTGGATGTTTTGTTTTTATTACTGGAACAGGGCGATAAATGCGATAACTACACCAATGATTGGTACCGCTTCAACCAGACCTACACCAATGAACATCGTTGTCTGCAACTGACCTCTTAATTCTGGTTGACGGGCAATCCCCTCAACTGTGCGACTAACGATCATACCATTACCTAAACCTGCACCAAGTGCACCCATTCCGACTGCGATTGCAGCTGCTAAAGCTCCCATAATATAAATCCTCCTCAAAAATTGTTTATGTTTGGTTAATAAATTCCTGTTTCAATAGTTGCCTATTAAAAAAGGATTGATACATAGTGTAATACGATCTTTAATGTGATTCCACTTTATGTGAAAGATACACCATTGACAGGATCGTAAAGATAAATGCTTGGATTGCCCCAATAAATAAACTAAAGCCTTGCCATACCAATAATGGGAAAAATCCAAGAATGCCAACGACACTACCGGATAAAACCAAGCTAACTAATAGACCGAGTAGAACTTCACCTGCATACAGGTTCCCAAAAAGACGCAAACCAAGCGTCAACGTGTTGGAAAATTCCTCCACGATTTTTATTGGCATCATAAATCCTACGGGGCGGAAATAATCTTTGAAATATTCCTTACCACCTTTAAGTTTGATCCCATAGTAGTGCGATAGGATAATAACCATTCCGGCTAATGTTAATGTTATACCTGGGTCAGCGGTTGGTGATTTCCACCAAATATAATGTTCTTCGCCAAAAGACATGTTCATGATAACGCCAAGCGTGTTTCCAACAAGGATATATGTAAACAACGTTAAGGCGAGTGGCAAAAATATTCGGCCCGTTTTCCAGTCCATCGTGTCATTCACGATGCCTTTAACGAAGTCGAGAACCCATTCCATCACATTTTGAGCACCAGTCGGCTTCATCGCGAGCTTCCGTGCGCCTAATACAGATAAGACGAACACGATCACAGACGTAATAAGTATCATAAGAATGTTGGACGGGTTAAAATCAAGCCATGGTATACCAAAAACATTTTCCCATAATGGTGCTTTATGATCCATTTATTTCACCCCTTTTCAAGCGTAGTCTTTAGTTCTAAATAGGATAAAATCTATGACAATGACGATGTAAGCCGTCATTAATCCAATTACAACTGCAATCATATTAATTTGCGCTTCGAATCGAATCGCTATGATGATTGCAAAAGCAGCAGCGGCAAATCTCGACATGGTGCCAATACCTCGGGTTTTTGTTTCTGCAACAACAGCACCAGTAAATTCCTCAATCTTTTTCTGTAACAGATACAGATTATAAAAGCTTACTGCACTGCCCAGAACGAGCCCGTAAAAAATTGTTGAATACGGCGTAAAACCTGCTCCTAGAACAAAAAGGGCCATGAGATAAAGCATCCATTTCCGCTGGCGAATAGACATGCGTTCATAATTCGACATGATCGTCTCTTCTCCCCGAAAGTCAACTTAAATCGACCATCGTTTCACACATGAAAACGGTGTAAATTTTAAAATGGCTGTTCAAGTCGATCAGTAATCTCAAGTAAAACAATCGCGCGAATCCGTTAAATTCACACAGTTGTACGACTTGAAAAGGGCTTATTTTAACATTATAACAATGCACAAAAAAAACGCATTATTATGAATTGACAAGCCCCTCTACCTACACGCTAGTAGTGTACCAATAGCGATAGTAGATTGTCAATTACTTTAGACGTCACATCACATCTAAATCATCAGCGCTTGTGTCATTGCTCGCTTGAATTTTGAATACTAGAATATTATAAAGCAAAACACAAACATTTACGATGACAGACTTGTGAACTTTTGTAAAAAATATATGACTATACATGTTTAAAAGTCCCTCTATTATCCCTGTCTGTCATCATGTTTATTGAATAGGAGGAATAAAGATATCAACGTTCATGGTTTCAATTGATCGGTCAGCCATCTCCATTGTAATCAGCCCCCTATATTCACCTGGTGTACCGACTTCATTTTGAGTCAGCTCTCCTTCATTTAAACCGGAGCTTACATCACTCAATTCCAGTAGTGTCCGATCATGAATTAAAGTATACGGATTGTACAAGTCTATTTTTACTTTAGCTACATCATTAGGGACGTAAAATGAATATTCGTAGGTCGAAGGAGTCAACGGCTTCGGTGCAATCCCGAGACCCATTGCTTTTGGATAATCCGCTGTCTCATTTATAAACAAATATGGCAGCCGATACAAGTCCCCGCCATTCTGTAGCTCAAGCCAGCCTTCATGAATGCCCTCCTTTAACAACATTGGTGTCACACTTAATTCAATTGAAACAGACTTTTTTTCACCTGCTTTGATTGTAAATGCTTGAGGTAAGCTCCACGTTAAGCCGCTTTGTTTTACAGGAATGTTAAAGGTGTACGTTTGTGGTTGTTCACTTAAATTCTCTACGACAACTTCCTTCGTGTCTGTTTGCTTATACGCGGTCACTTTTCCAAACGTTAAAAAAGCATTATGGACAATTGTCTCTGTTTGAATCGCTTCTTTAAGCATTATTTGACCGGCCCCCTGGCTTGTCGGCGGAAGAAGATTGTCATCCTCATCTAAAAGTGGCTGAGCAGTTGTCGTTAATGCTGCTTTAATTTGTGCTTGTGTCCAGTCAGGATGTGCTTGCTTTATAACGGCTACAGCACCTGCCACATGTGGTGCTGCCATGCTCGTTCCTTGTAGCTGTTGATAACCTTTAGGGACTGTACTTAAAATATTTGCGCCTGGTGCAACAAGTTGAGGTTTGATGTCCCAAGTAACAGTAACGGGGCCTCTAGAGCTGAAAGAAGCAATACCTGTATCTCTGTTTTCAAACATCGTTTCCACATATAGGTGGGGCGTCTTATTTAATCGATTTATTAATCGTTGCCCATCCTTTTGTGATAAACCCGCTACAGGAATTGATAACGGCGTTTCACCGATGACAGATCCTTGAAAGAGACCAGCCTCCTTATTCATAATGAGAACAGCAACTGCTCCACGTGCTTCGGCATCCTGTGCCAACTCATAAAACGGCGTATCACCTCTTTTTACGAGAGCAATCATTCCTGTCAAATCAGTCTTTGTATTAGCCATAGCCTGAATTGGATAATCTGTTTTTAAAGCCCACGATGCTGAACCAATCATTGGCGCAATGTCCATACGCTTGTCTATACTCGGCGCATATAAATATGGATGTTTTGTTGGAGGTGTTGTCGCACCGACAGACAATGCTTCAACAGCCGTAGCTGGCGATCCAACAGTCCAATCCCCTGGTCCATCATTACCACTTGCGATCACAATCACTATACCTTTTTCTGCTGCTTTGTTTACTGCTTGACTTGTTGGGTAATCGGGCCCATTGACTGCATTTCCGAGCGATAAATTAATGATATCGACCTCATCCTTTACGGCCTGTTCCAAAGCTGCAATGACTTGAATGGACGTTCCTTGTCCCCCTGGTCCAAGTGCTCTATAAGCATATAACTCAGCTTCAGGAGCGACACCTTGTAATTGACCATTTGCAGCAATAATACCTGCCACATGCGTTCCGTGAATTGTTGGCGCACCCTCTGATACAGTCGTTTCCATTGGCTCATCATCCAAGTCAACAAGGTCGTAACCGCCTTTATAATTTGACGCCAAGTCTGGGTGATTAAAGTCAATACCTGTATCAATGACTCCAACCTTAACACCGCTTCCTTTATATGGTGTCGGATTTAACGCATTCGGTATCACTTGTGGACTAATTTGAGCTTCTGTTGATTTGAATTTTTGATGTTCAGGCGGCTTTAAATTTAATGGCATCCGCTGATGATCATACAGCGCTTTGTTTTGATGGGACGATGATATGACTTCCGGATGGGCATACGTTTTAACCGGATGGATTGTTTTAATGAAATCGAGCGAGGCCATACGCGCCAATTTTTCAATCGTCCCTTTGATCGCAATACCATTAAACAAATCATCATAAACCATAACGACTTCTATAAATGGGTGATACGTTTTCAAGTAGTTTGCATGTTCAACAGGATTACCTTCTACTTCTAAAATCATAGATTGTTCCGCTTGCTCATGAGGGGCCATTGCAGCACGTTCTTCCGGGAGTCCGAGAAACATGCTAGTGACGCATAATGTGAGAACAGCATATAAAGAACGCATTCATTGATCTCCTTACAGGGGACTTTCTCAACTATTTAAAAGGTCCCCATTATTACAAGTTTGTTTTCTATTATGCTGCGTTTCGAGTGAAAATATGTATAAACAAAACGAAAAACAGCCCGAATAGAGCTGTTTTTCGTTTTGAGTATATAGACTGGTTCGTTATTTAGTTTTAAAATAATCAGTAATGGCATCAGCAATGCGACGAGATGCTTTACCATCTCCATACGGGTTAGCGGCTTTAGCCATTGCGTCATATGCCTCTTGGTTTGATAGTAGTTCACTCGCCAAATTAAAAATTGTATCTTCATCTGTACCAGCAAGCTTAAGTGTCCCAGCATCAATCCCCTCAGGGCGTTCTGTTGTATCTCTTAAGACGAGAACGGGCACGCCGAGCGAAGGCGCTTCCTCTTGAACACCACCAGAATCTGTTAAGATGAGGTGTGATCGTGCGGCAAAATTATGAAAATCAACAACACTTAATGGATCAATTAATTGAATACGATCATCATCTCCAAGAATATGATCAGCTGTCTGACGAACGACTGGATTTAAATGAACTGGATAGATGACATGTATATCATCATACGCTTCCACTAAACGTTTTATTGCCCGAAACATTTGCTCCATATTCGTTCCGAGATTTTCACGACGATGAGCTGTCATAAGCACGAGACGTTTTCCTACTATGTCATCGAGAATCGGATTGTTGTAATCTTTGGAAACCGTTGTTTGCAGTGCATCAATTGCTGTATTACCTGTCACGACAATTGTACTCGCTTCCTTATTTTCATCAAGCAAATTTTGCTTGGCCATATTCGTTGGTGAAAAATGTAGATCTGCCATCACCCCTGTAAGCTGACGGTTCAGTTCTTCAGGGTATGGACTATACTTGTTCCACGTGCGTAAGCCTGCCTCTACATGACCAATAGCAACTTGATTGTAATAAGCCGCAAGCGAGGCTGCGAAGGTCGTACTCGTATCCCCATGTACAAGAACAATGTCAGGCTGTGCTTCTTTCATGACAGCATCTAATCCTTCAAGAGCTCGTGTCAGAATTTGAGCTAGCGTTTGCCCACTTTTCATGATATTCAAATCAAAGTCCGGCTCAATATTAAAAATATCTAACACTTGATCAAGCATTTCCCGATGCTGGGCAGTAACCGTTACAATCGACTCAAACTCGTCAGATCGCTTCTCTAATTCTAGGACTAATGGTGCCATTTTAATGGCTTCTGGTCGCGTACCAAATATTGACATCACTTTAATGCGGTTGCTCATATTTTTGTCCACTCCATTATTCAATAATATTAGGGCGTGATCAAGACACCTACTGCTTAAGCGCTAACAAAAAATCATCCTACGAATCATGCTGTTTCCTTATATGTATCATCGATTTCAACACAATCAACTGTTGATTTAGTATGGTGAGGAAGACGACTTACGCCTTTCTCACCAATATCAAACGTTATATAACTCATTAAATCTTACTTATTTCGTGCCAAACAGTCTGTCACCAGCATCACCGAGACCTGGGACGATATAACCTTTTTCATTGAGACCTTCGTCAAGGGCAGCGAGATAAATATCAACATCAGGATGTGCCTCCTGAATCACTTCTATCCCTTCAGGTGCTGCTACTAAACACATGAGACGAATATGTTTTGCACCGCGTTTTTTCAAGGAACTAATGGCGTCATTTGCTGATCCACCCGTCGCAAGCATAGGATCAATGACAATCAATTCACGCTCTGAAATATCAGAAGGCATTTTAAAATAATATTCAGTAGGCTGTAATGTCTCCGGATCACGGTAAAGACCGACGTGACCAACTCGAGCAGCGGGGATGAGCTTGCGCATGCCGTCAACCATGCCTAGGCCTGCACGCAAAATTGGAACAAGACCGATTTTTTTACCGGCAAGCACTTTTGCCTCTGTATTTATAACTGGCGTTTCAATCGTTTTTTCAGTTACTGGCAAATCCCGTGTGATTTCAAATGCCATTAACATGGCGACTTCATCAACGAGTTCACGAAATTCTTTTGTTCCCGTATTTTTATCGCGGATATAAGTTAGCTTATGCTGGATTAAAGGATGATCAAGTACGTGTACGTGTCCCATCGTTCAACACTCCCAATTAGTTTATTTGCATCCTGTAAATTGTACAGAAAAACAAGCACTGATTCAAGCTATCTTTTAAATGATTGTTTAAAATAAAAGTAGTTTGCCATCACATACACTAGTGAAAATCTCAAGTGTAGCTGTTTCAGTCAATGTATACGAAAAAGACACCCATTAAATGGATGCCCTTATAGACTGTTTTACACATAAAGTAGGAACTTATCGGTTAATGCGTTAACACGACTTTTACAAACGTCTAGTTGTGTTTTATCTTCGTAATGCTTTAAGGCGTGAGATATAATACCGGCGATCTCCTTCATATCTTCTGTCCCGAAGCCTCTCGTTGTCACAGCTGCTGTGCCAACGCGAATACCGCTCGTTATAAAAGGACCCTCAGTATCAAATGGGATCGTATTCTTATTTGTCGTAATACCAATTTCATCAAGTACTTCTTCAGCAATCTTCCCTGTTAAATTGAGTGGCTTAACATCAAGGAGGAGTAGATGGTTGTCTGTGCCACCTGAAACGATCCGAATCCCCTCTTGTTCAAGTGCCTCTGCTAACACTTTAGCATTTTCAATAACTTGCGTAGCATAAAGCTTAAAATCATTTGATAAGGCTTCCTTAAATGAAACTGCCTTTGCGGCAATCACATGCATGAGTGGACCACCCTGCATGCCTGGAAACACAGACTTGTCGATGCGCTTCGCATATTCTTCTTTACACAAAATCATACCGCCGCGTGGTCCGCGTAGCGTTTTATGTGTTGTTGTCGTGACGAAATCAGCATATGGAACTGGATTTTGATGTAAGCCAGCAGCAACGAGGCCAGCAATATGTGCCATATCAACCATTAAATACGCACCGACTTCATCAGCGATATCACGGAACTTCGCAAAATCAATTTCACGTGAATACGCACTTGCACCTGCTACGATCAACTTAGGCTTAACATCTTTAGCCTTTTGCAGGATGGCCTCATAATCGAGCCGCTCTGTTTCAGGATCCACACCATAGTCAACAAACTGATATAACGTACCACTAAAGTTAACAGGGCTACCATGGGTTAAGTGACCACCATGACTTAGATTCATCCCAAGCACCGTATCACCTGGTTCGAGGACGGTAAAGTAAACCGCCATATTGGCTTGGGCACCTGAGTGTGGCTGAACGTTGACATGATCAGCACCAAACAATAATTTGGCACGGTCACGCGCGAGATTTTCTACGATATCAACGTACTCACATCCACCATAATAACGACGGGATGGATAGCCTTCTGCGTACTTATTTGTTAGCACCGAGCCCATTGCTTCCATGACTGCCTCGGTTACAAAGTTTTCGGAGGCAATCAATTCAATTTTATCTTGTTGACGCTTCTTTTCTTTTGTGATGGCTGAAAATAGTTCTCGATCTGCATGCTGTAAATGCTCCATATAGAGACCTCCAATAATTGTGTATTTATGGCTAAAGATGTGTTGTGCTTTGGGTGCTGTTATATATGTTCACCATCGGATTTGTAAAAAGATGTTACGTTGCTCTTCCGGGATATTGCGCACGTGAACCACCGATCAATGGAGGCCGTGTAAAGGCAAATGAAGCTCGAGCCTCTCCGACGGTATTTTGACCAAACCGCAATGGAACGGCAACATGCTTTAAATGCATGCCAATCAACGTTTCACCGATATCAATACCAGCATCTGCTGAAATTGATTCTACAAGAACTGGGTCGTTCATGTTTTGATAGGCGAATGTGGCCATTGATCCACCTGCTTCCGGAACTGGAACTGCTGTAACCTCAGTTAAATTTAACGCACGCATCGTCTCTCTTTCAACAACAAGTGCACGATTTAAATGTTCACAGCACTGAAACGCAAGTCTTACTTCTTTACGGAGAACGAGCTTGGATATAGACTGAAAAATGATCTTTGCGACGTCTTCACTTCCTGCTGTCCCGATAGATTTCCCAATCACTTCGCTCGTAGAACATCCTATGACACATACATCCTGATCAGTTAAATGGTCGCCATGTAACCAGTTTGTGACGATAACGTCAATGTCTTGTTCGACTTTATTTAGGAATTCCATCTGAATGTCCCCCTTTTATAGATAAAAGCTCCAAATTACTTGTTTTCATATGCATCAATTTTACCGACGCGATTTTGATGGCGTCCTCCTTCAAACTCGGTTTCAAGCCATACTTTGGTAATTTCTCTAGCAAGGCTTGGACCTATAACGCGTTCACCCATCGCTAAAACATTTGAGTTGTTGTGCTGACGTGTTGCTTTAGCACTAAATACATCATGTGTTAGTGCACAACGAATACCTTTGACTTTGTTCGCAGAAATAGACATGCCGATGCCCGTGCCACAAATAAAAATACCGCGATCAAACTCTCCAGATGCGACACGTTCAGCAGCCGGGAATGCATAATCTGGATAATCAACTGATGTACTGCAGTCACAGCCGGTATCCTCATAGGCAATATCCATTTCTTCAAGCAACTTAATCACTTCATTACGAATCGTAACGCCAGCGTGATCAGACGTTAAGATAACTTTCATAGCAATCCGCTCCTTTTGTTTTCGTCTATCATCATGATGGTCTTTATATTATACTTTAAACACACTAATTTGCTTATTCAATTTGTGAGCTTGTTGCTCAAGTTCATGGGCTAGTCTGTCAACCGTTTCAATTGTACTTGACTGTTCATGTACAGCAGCGTTTACTTCTTCTGCTCCTGCAGATGTTTCTTCAGCTACAGCAGCGACCTCCTGCGATTGCGATGCTGTCATTTGAATAGACTCTAATTGACGATCTAGCAAATCTGTAATAAGGTCGATGTCACTCGCAACCTCTTGTACCGAATCCGACATACTCTCGATCGTTTTATTTGTGCCTTCTCCATTTTCAACTTCTCGTTTAGCATACGATACATGATTGTTGATTTTGCCAACAACTTGATGCACATCCTGCTGTATGGCTAATATTAAATCAGATATGCGTTGAACTGCGCCGGCACTCTGATCAGCCAATTTTCGAATTTCCTCAGCAACTACAGCAAATCCCTTACCATGTTCCCCAGCTCTTGCAGCTTCAATTGAGGCATTTAAAGCAAGTAAGTTTGTTTGTTCGGCAATATCTCCAACCATTGTAATAATCGATTCTACCTGCTCGGCATTTTCTCTTAAATGATCAACATCTGCCAAAGATGCTTCTTGTTCATGTGCCAGCTTTTGAATCCCTTGCACCAACTCATTAACCACTTTCTTACTGTAATTAAGCGTTTGAAGCATCGCCTGAGACTTTTCTTTTGATTCATTTGCTTTTCTTTGAACATCTTCGGCCAAATCTGTTGTGTTCTCAACAGCAGCCACGGTTTGTTGTATTGCTTCAGAAGCGCTTTCTGCCCCTCTTGAAATATCATCAATCGAAGAACTAATTTGTTGTGAATGCTGTGAAACGGTACTCGAAGCGGTTTTAATTTGGACAACGGTTTCATTCGTATGCTCAAAATGGTTATCTATGTTATCAACCATAGTCCGTAAATTCGTCAACATTGCATCAAAAGCGATTCCTAACGATCGAATTTCATCGTCAGACTTGTGAATTTGAACAACTTGATTCAAATCGCCTTCTGCAGCTTGTGTTGCAACTTGCTCTAAGCTTTCTAGCGGTTTCGTAATAAAGCGTGCTGCCAAATAAGCCAATAAACCAGACCAAAATATTCCACCAGCTAACACTAAAAATGAGTAAACTTGAAATGAAATCTGCAAATATTCCGACACGTAATCATAGATGACGTACATAAAAACCGCACTCGTTGAATATGTAATAATTGCCAAGACCGTCGTAAATATCATTAATTTGAGGCGTAGCCCCGCCCGATATTTCTTCCTCATAAAAAGTCCCCCCACAATGTTTTTTCTATATATCTAAATTGTGATGTTTTAATTTTTCTACGAGTGCCGTAATGCACATATCAAGCTCATCAAGTGTCTTTTCATAGACAGCTTGACTGCCACCAAATGGATCGGAAATATCATAACTCATTAATGTCGTTTCAAGTTGTTTTATGCGTTCTAAATCGTCTTTAAAGCGGGCCTGCAATGCTTGATTAAGCTTGGTATAATCGAGCTCATGCTTATGATCGCGAACAAATATTGCGCGCTTTTCCTCAAGGTCGGCATATCGTTTACGCAATTCCGCCCATACTTCTTCATCGGACGTTGAAACGTATTCCTTAAGGGTATAAAAGATATCCTGGTATTCTGGATATTCAACAATTAACGTTTGCTTATGGCTCGTTGTCATGGTCAAAACGACATCTGCCCAATTTAGCAAGCTGGCATCGACCGGTTGGGTACGATGATTAAGCTCCATATTACGATTGGCCAAAGCTTGAAGAGCGAATGGGCTTGCTCGTTCATTTTCGCCAGCAAAAATGCCAGCTGATTGCACAGATGCTTCTGGGTATTTATCTTTAAGAAGCGCTTCTGCCATTGGACTGCGACACGTATTTCCAGTACATATAAACAGAATATTCATAGTGAGTCCTCCAGAGTATGATTCAATGCATCCGTTATACTATTTATAATATATCACAGTTGCTATATGCGTAACAGAAATATTAGGTTTACCAGTATATGTAACGCGCTTTTTCATTGTATGGATGCTATGAAATTTAACCATTAAAAATAGAACTTGAGACATAAGAGATTTCACCAAATAAAAAAACGAAGAATGCGACCGCTCCGGAAATATACTACGCTTTTCGGAGCTAAAGTTTAGCATTGTTCGTTCTTTGCGTTAAACTATAAGTTATGTACCAAGCTCAGTTAGACGCGTTTCATGTATATATACTGAGCACGGTTGGAATATGGAATTTGTGTTTCGAAACGAAAGCATGATAGTTATCCAAAAATGATATTTAAGCCAAATGCACATAAAATACTGCCACCAAGCATCTCACTATAGACACCCAAAACGCCACGGACCTTTCTCCCGAGAAGCAGCCCGATCATCGTGAGGAGCATGCTAAAAAAACCAAACATGGCTATTGCCATAGCGGTTTTGACGCCTGATATCCCAAGGCCAAGCCCGACAGAAAAACTATCAAGGCTCACACTAAAGGCAAGCGCTAGAAGTCCAAACCCAACGGGAGCAATCAAATTTGGCATTTCAGCATTAAATGCTGAAAAAAACATTTGTGCGCCAATGGCAACGAGCAAGAGTCCACCTGCAAGTGTCGCAATTGAATCTATTTTAGTCGATAGCATTTGTCCAGCGACAATGCCTAAAGCAGGCATTAAAATATGAAACAAACCGATCGTTAAGCTGATGAGTGCAACTCGTTTCAAGCGGAGACGTTGCATTCCAATTCCCAAACTAACCGAAAATGCATCCATGCCTAGTGCAACAGCCATAAATAATAACGAAACAAAATCTCCTACATCGTTTACCATCATCTTAAAGCCCCCTTGGACAAGCTAGTTCATTCTATGCATGTCCAAGACAGGATATGACGGGGAACATTTAAAAGGCGTGGTGATGTAAACGCCACTATGGCCATAAAAGAGCATATATGATATCAGGTATTAAAATGATGGCATTAAAGCGATTAACGACCAGCTTATTAATAAACCAGCTACTCTGTTGCGCTATTAATGACGCGTTGCGCTGCTTTACGGAGCCGATTCATAACAGCACCTCCGAGCCCTTCTTCAGAAAAGGTTTCACAGAGGATCAAATCAACGTCGCTTCTTTTAAAATCTCTTAGTCCGTCATATAAATGTGCAGCGACTTCTTGAATATTTGTCCCAAGTGGATAAACGCGATCCGCTTCAACCATTTGGACTGTTTCATCACAGGCCAACAACCCGACTTTTTTCCCCACTAAACGGGCCTCATTAATACTGTCTTGGATGGCTTTCACCGACCCTTCGACAAGCCAAAGCGGTACATCTGGCGCATAATGGGTATATTTCATACCAGGGGCTTTCGGTTTTGAATCAGACCGTAGCAATGCCGGATCAATCATAACATGACCAACTACAGCTTCAATTTGTTCACGCGTTACTGCGCCGGGCCGGAGTATAATCGGAATGTCTTCTGTGCAGTCCACGACCGTTGATTCTAAACCGATTCCTGTTGTGCCGCCGTCTAACAGACCGTCTATCCGACCATTTAGATCTGTCCAAACATGATCTGCAGCCGTTGGACTCGGTTTCCCTGACGTATTTGCACTTGGAGCGGCTATTGGAACATCACATGCTTGGAGCAGCTCATGGGCTATTGGATGTTCAGGGAGACGAACACCAATTGTTTGGAGTCCTGCCGTCACATTCGTCGCACAAGTCCCGTTACTTTTAAGCACAAACGTAATCGGCCCTGGAGCGAACGTGTCAATCATGAGTTGTGCTAAAGGCGTCAACGGCTCTACAAGGCGCATTAATTGTTCCTTTGTCGCAACGTGAGCAATGAGGGGATTATCAGCCGGGCGACCCTTCGCTTCAAAAATACGGTTAACTGCCGTTTCATTCGTCGCATCAGCACCGAGACCGTATACTGTCTCTGTCGGAAATGCAACCGTAAAGCCAGCTCGAAGCATTGTTGCTGCTTCTTGTATCATTTGTTTAGACATCGTCGTCGTGCTTAACTCTTTTGTTATATCGGTTTGATCATTTTCTTTATATGATTGTGGTTGAACTGGTGTCACAATCCATCTTTTTGTTTGCTTCATCTTGCTTCAGCCTTTCTAACTTAATGTGATACATATTCTATCTGTTAATCGCCAATACGCATTTAACTATTGTAAAAGGACACGTCACACATGTTTATTTATCCTTTAAAGTGACGCTTTATCGGGAAAATCAAGCTTCACTCATTATATACCAATCATTTCTCATATGAAAACGAACGATTTTTTTTACGCATTGAGAAGCAATTAGCACACAAAAAAACATGTGATTGTTCAAAAAAACAATCCACATGTGTCCACAGGAAAATATCCTTATACAACAATACTCTTTAAATAAAATATTAAACTTATGCACAAATGAATGGGTTTTTACACACTTTTTATACAGGATATCAACAGGTACCTGTGGATAATGTGTATAATTTTAAATGCAGACTATGAAACGTGATACGTCCACCAAATACCTGCTGTTGCTTCTTCAGAAGTAATTTGAGGTACCATATGGGAACGCTTAAAATGCAGCGCCTCTAGTAACGTATTAACTGTTGATTGGTGGCTATTCACATAAATGACTGCCGCGTCGTTTTGACGCGCTAACGTAATAGCTGTTTCCAACAACACTATGACCGCATAGGCTGCATCAGGTTTTAAGTAAAGATGCCTTAACCAATATTCTTGTGTGTCAATTGGATCGAGGACAAAGCAGCCAGCGATTTTTCCGGACATATTCACAACATATCCACATTCTATCAACAAGTCTTTATCCAATGCTTGATTTAAGTTTAATAACGTTTCAATTTTAGCCTCTTCTACTTCTTTAGCTCGTATAATTTCCATTGATTCCACCTTTTCTAGACGTACATCTCCGATTACACGCCCGTGCACCTGAAGATGGGTGCTTAATTGCACCTTTCTACTAATCTATGCTTAAGGGAGAGAATCTATGACAATCCGAGCCAATCAAATAGAAAAAATTTAATTTTAAAGCCACCTTCTTCATCGTCTTCTTCATCTGATGCATCGCTAATGTCTTCTGATTCTGCTGTTAAGTCTTCCTGTTGCTCGGCTTCATCATTCTCAGCAGTGCTCGTTCCATTGGAAAAATCGAGAAAACAAAGAGGTGGGAATAATACACACCACCAATTACTACCTTGACCATCTCCAAGTGTAATTAAAACCGCTTCATATTCACCAGCTGGATATAAGAAAGAGCCGTACAATTTAACCGGAAAGGTCACATTGCTGCCGTACTCAACTGTATGATCTTGATCAGATCCATTTTCAGCTAACACACGTTCAACTGTCTCTTTAATGACAGGAATTTTTGATTCAATCAACCTGCGAGCTGCATCAATATCTGTCATTTCCTCAACCCACTCCGTAATTTGTGCGTTCACAGCATCACGTATTTCATGCTTCAATTGTTGATCGGCATCCTGATCACTATTCGCCAGGATGCGAAGACGAATGGCATCATCAGGGATGACTTCATAATCATATGCTGAGGATGCATCCTGACTCACACCTGTATTCGGTAATGAAAAAATTAAAATAACAGTCATCATAACAATAAACATAAGCTTTTTCATCTCTCATCCCTCTTTTATCTTTGTGTTATCCACAGTATGGGCAGGAGAGAACGCTTTTAAACTATGAATCTCAATAATCTTGTTTATATCTCAAAAGACTTTCATTAATTGTGGATACTTTTATTTAAGATTGATAGATAGATGGCTGTTTCAAAGGTTCATTTTTTTAGTATTGAAGAGAATCAAATCAAACGGATAAACGTAAACACCTTATGCGGGCGTTTGGCGATTTATGCGTGCGAAGTGACGTTTATGGGGCGTTTTTTCAATATATGCGGCTGGATGAAGGGTTATGCGTTGCTTTTACATTTTATACGGCTGAATTGTGATTTATGCGTTTGGCTGAGTTAAGGCTTCTAACAAAAAACCCGTCGGAAGTGGACAAACGACGGTGTCACTTCCGTTGGGTTTATTGTTGACAAGCAAATATCATACGGTCCTTACCGTTAATATCTTTTACTGTATCAACACGAGCATGTGGATAAGCGTCTTTAAGCAAAGCTGTTACAGGAATCGCTTGATCGTGTCCAATTTCAAAAGCAAGGCTATGAACTGAGCTCAAATGGTGTTGTGCTTGGTCGATGATCATCTCATAAGCAGCGAGCCCATCATGATCAGCAAACAAGGCTAAGTGTGGATCAAAATGTTTCACCGTGTCAGCAAGTGATTGTTTTTCAGAATGAGCAATATACGGTGGGTTCGACACAATGATATCAGGATCAACGGATGCTGTAATAATTGGCTCCAAAAAATGGCCTTCGTGGAACATCACATCGGCACCAAGTTGTTCCGCATTAAGCTTGGCAACTTGGAGCGCTTCCTTCGAAATATCGGTTGCATGCACAATGGCATGTTTTAATTCCAAAGCAAGTGTAATCGCAATGATGCCACTCCCAGTCCCTACATCAATAATTGTCACTGGTTCGTTGACCACGTTTCGTTCAACGGATTGAATGACGTGCTGAACTAATTCTTCTGTTTCTGGACGAGGGATGAGCACATCCGAACTCACTGAAAAATCACGTCCATAGAAGTTCGCATATCCCATTAAATGCTGGACAGGAACACCCAATTCCGCATGGGCAATTACATCATCCCAAAAAGCTCGCACGATCTCTTCAGAAACGTCCTCACGCATCATCGTGTAAAATGCACTTCTAGACACACCAAGATGGTGGTTTAACAGAATTGTTGCCACAGCTTCTTCACGGTTATGCTGTTGTAAAAAAAGAGAAGCCCGTTGAAGGACTTCATATTGTTTATTTGAAGATGTCATCATTATTCACCAATTTGTTCAAGCTTTTTCGTTTGCTCTTCAAGGAGCAGCGCATCAATAACGTCGTCAAGCTTACCTTCTAAAATTTGGTCGAGCTTTTGAATCGTTAAGCCGATTCTATGATCTGTCACACGGTTTTGTGGGAAGTTATACGTACGAATACGCTCTGACCGGTCACCTGTACCGACGGCTGATTTCCGCGTTTCATCGTATTCTGCCTGTGCCTCCCGTTGATACATATCATAAATTCTTGCCCGGAGCACCTTCATTGCTTTTTCTTTGTTTTTAATTTGTGATTTTTCGTCTTGAATCGAAACGACAACACCTGTTGGCTCGTGTGTAAGTCGAACGGCGGACATTGTCGTGTTAACGCTCTGTCCCCCCGGACCACTAGATGCAAATGTGTCGACACGAATATCTTTTTCATGAATATCGACTTCAACATCTTCCGTCTCCGGTAATACAGCAACAGTCGCGGTTGATGTATGAATTCGACCACCTGATTCTGTCTCAGGAACGCGCTGTACACGGTGCGCACCATTTTCATACTTCAACTGAGAATACGCGCCTTTACCGTTAATCATAAAGATGATTTCTTTGTAGCCGCCGACACCAGTCGAATGGGTTTCTAGTACATCGATCTTCCAACGACGATTCTCAGCATAGCGGCTGTACATACGATATAAGTCACCTGCAAATAAAGCGGCTTCATCGCCACCCGCAGCACCACGAATTTCCATAATAACGTTCTTATCGTCATTTGGATCTTTTGGAAGCAGCAACAGCTTCATTTGTTCTTCAAGCTCTACCTGCCTCTTTGAAAGCTCAGAAATTTCCTCTTTTACCATGTCTACCATGTCATCATCGAGCGTATCTTCAAGCATCACTTTTGCATCTTTAAGCTCAGACGTCACATCTTTATATTCACTATACGCCTGGACCACATCTTCTAGGTCAGACTGTTCCTTTGAATATTCCCGTAGTTTAGTCGTGTCGCTGATGACCTCAGGATCACTTAGTAATTCATTTAATTTATGATAACGATCTTGCAATGATTGTAAACGGTCAAGCATCACTGTCACCTCTTTTTGTTTAACAGTCTAATTATAGTATAACCATGTATCAAGGTCAAAATGTTTATGTGTATTTATAAATAGACGCACATGCTGAGTTGCCTGGAACGGAAGACGGCGCCTCCAGCGGGAACAGCACGTGTCCGAAGACCCCGCAGAGGTTAAAAGGAAGGAATGCTAAGGTCGCAACGTCCTGTTGCAACGCCTTCATGACCAACATCGTGTTGGCCCGAGGCTAAGGCCGTGCCCGTGGAAAGCGTCCGCCTGCAGTGAAAGATAACGACGTTAAGACGTACTTCATTCAAACATATCGCCAAGCAATAACCAATTAATTAGCCAAATAGCACAATAAATACCGCTCCCGATATAATGAGTGCTATTGTCAGCCACGTCTGTACTGTCATCTTCTCCTGACCTTTTAGAAACAAAGCACTAATGAAGACAGTTAAGAGCGGTTCAGTTGCAGCGATCACACTGACATAAGATACCTGCATATATTGAACAGCTAAAAAAAACGATAACGGCCCAAGGCTTGTCAAAACACCCGCAATTACATAATAGCGATTAAATATTCGGATACTCTGATCGATCACCGTTTTCACGCTCTGCCGTCTACTTTGTAATATGATAACGAAAAGCAATGATGTAATCGACCCGATCCATGCACCTAAAAACGCATCATCTGTTTCTAATAAACCAAGCTTCCTAAATCCTTGCCCAACACCAAAAATAAAAGCAGAAATTAGTGCAAGTCCAAACCCTAATCCATATGAAGAATTTCCCTCATGACGGAGACCAGCGTGCCGATCATAATGAAACGAACGATACCCTTCAAACAAAATTGCCCAGAGAATAAGCATCATCCCAATCCCTGGCCAAAATGAAATGACTTCACCTAAGAAAAGCAATGCAAATATCGCAGTAAATATAGGTGTCGTATTACGTATTGCCGACGCTTTAGACGGACCTATATAAGAAATACTTGCGAACAATGTCATCCGTCCTATCCCCGAGGTGCACACCCCAGCAACCATAAAAAACAAGACACCTTCTTTTGAAAAATACAACGCCTCACCTTTTATCTCCCAAACGATCATGAGAATGACTCCAAGGATGATCACATTCATCAACACGGTGATCAGCAGACCATTGTCACTTCGCTCATTGTTGCTCTTTGCGATCCCTTTTTTGATCATAATATTATTTAATGAGAACATTAATGCCGATGAAATAGCCAAAACGACACCCATGATATTTCCCCTCCCCTGTACAATATGTTCATCTACAGCATAATGACCATTGATTAAGTAAATTTCATAAAAGAATGAAGGGAATAGAATTTATCGGTTGTCTCTCACCTGAAGTGCGTTCATATTATCGTATTAACAATTAAAAAACAGCCAAAGCCTCCACATTAACGGGAATCATTTGGCTGTCTCATATTATGAAATGGTGCTGCTATTGTCTAGGTGAAACGTCAATAATAAGTAATGTTAGTGCTTTGATATTAGTTTGATTGGTTTGTTGCCTTGAGCAGAAGAGGGTGTGCTGGCTTATTGGGTACGTCATGATGATGACGACATCTCGGTTCATAGCTTTCCGATGCACCAACGAGAATGATTGGATCGCTATAAGAAGCCGGCTTATCATTAATGAGTCGCTGTGTACGACTTGCAGGAGATCCACACACCGTACAAATTGCATTAAGCTTTGTTGTTGATTCACTCATCGCCATGAGTCGCGGCATAATACCAAATGGTTCACCACGAAAATCTGTATCCAAACCGGCAATAATGACACGAATTCCCGAATCAGCTAATTTTTCAGCAATAGCCTCTATTGCATCATCAAAAAATTGTGCTTCATCAATACCGACAACATCAACATGTTCATCGACAAATTCAAGTATATCCATCGCTTTTTGCACAGGACGTGCAATCGTTGACGTGCCGTTATGAGAAACGACGGCATCATTTTTATATCTATTGTCAATGGCAGGTTTAAAAACACGCACTGTTAAATGACCATATGTTGCACGACGCACTCTACGAATTAATTCTTCGGATTTACCAGAAAACATGCTGCCACTAATGACTTCTACCCAGCCGGGTTGCTTCATTTCATACATTTACAGGTGGCTCCCTTCAAGACAGTTCTAATTTAAAACTTATATAAGATCGAGGAGAATAAACATAAGAAGTTAAATGGATGCTAATTCAAGAATTGAGACACATCTTTATGTTAAGCGATCCAATTCGTTATCACACCGAATCGCCATAAACTTTTGAGTGAACGACCTATTTTAACATCAGTTTTTGATGTAAACGCGTTCATATGTATTCTTTTTCAGATTACATATTATCAATAAAAATAGCGTTACGCTCTGCCATTGGACCTATTATCCATGGCGTGGGCAATAGAAAACGTCGAACAAACATACATAAGACAAACTAAAAACAGGCAAGTAAAGCGTGTTTGCCTGTTTTTAAGAAGGACAGTCAAGCATAGCTTCATGTATTCACATATAGCTCCTACTTAACAGCCGAATTGTCTAAATGACAAATTAATAATCGCAGCACTATTATTTCATGCCGTATTTCTTCTTGAAGCGATCCACACGTCCGCCCACTTTGTCAGCTTTTTGCTTACCAGTGTAGAATGGGTGAGAATCAGAGCTGATTTCCACACGAATCAATGGGTATGAGTTACCATCTTCCCATTCGATCGTTTCATCAGATGCGAGCGTTGAGCCACTCATAAATTTAAAGTCTGAGCTCGTATCAAGAAATACAACTTTTCGATATTCTGGATGAATGTCTTTTTTCATGTCTTTCCACTCCTTTTTGCCCTGAGTCCTTTGGAAACAGAGTTTATTATAAGAGCCGTCAAAGGTATAAATACCTATCTAAACTCACATAAAAAGATTATATCAGTCTGACGAATCGATTGCAACAGGGGAACCGTATTCAGATTTTTCATTCCGAACAGAGCCATATAATGATGCAATGAAGCTCGGTGCGCGTTTAGCTACGCGTCCCCCGTCGTTTCATTTCATCCTCCATCATTTGGAAAAATTCCTCATTGCTCTTAGAAGATCTTAGTCTTCTCAAGAAGCGTTCGATAAAGTCTGGTGTATCCTGCATCGTCTTACGAATCGCCCACATTTTATCAAGATGGCTTTTCGGCACGAGCAATTCTTCTTTTCGCGTACCCGAACGCTTAATATCAATCGCCGGGAAGATTCTTCGTTCAGCCAAGCTGCGATCAAGATGTAGCTCCATATTCCCCGTACCCTTGAATTCTTCATAAATCACATCATCCATGCGTGATCCAGTATCAATTAAAGCCGTAGCTAAAATTGTGAAGCTACCACCTTCTTCAATATTACGCGCCGCACCGAAGAAGCGTTTTGGGCGATGAAAGGCTGCAGGGTCAATACCACCCGATAATGTTCGGCCGCTCGGTGGAATAACAAGATTGTAGGCACGAGCTAAGCGGGTAATGCTGTCCATAAGAACGATAACATCTTTCTTATGCTCAACGAGACGCATTGCGCGCTCAAGAACGAGCTCGGATACCTTAATGTGACTCTCAGGTACTTCGTCAAATGTTGAAGATACAACGTCAACACCTGGATGAACTGACCGCTCAATGTCTGTTACTTCTTCGGGACGTTCATCAACGAGCAAAATAATCAACTTAGCATCTGGATGATTTTCTGAAATACTGTTGGCAATTTCTTTAATCAAGACGGTTTTACCTGCTTTAGGTGGCGCAACAATAAGGCCACGCTGGCCAAAACCAACTGGTGTCATGAGGTCAATAATTCGTGTCGATAAACTTCTAGACGCGCGTTCTAAATTCATAAAACGATCTGGATACAGCGGTGTCAAGGCAGGAAAATGCACCCGTTCCTTGGCAGCTTCTGGATCATCACCATTGACAGCGTCCACATGCAACAAACCATAATACCGTTCGTTTTCTTTCGGAGGACGTACTTTACCAGACACTTTATCACCATTACGCAGATCAAATCGTCTAATTTGCGATGCAGATATGTAAATATCCTCTGCACTTGGAGAGTAATTGATCGGTCTGAGGAATCCAAAACCTTCAGAAGGAATAATTTCTAATACACCATCCATGAATAAAAAGCCGTCTTTTTCGGCTTGTCCTTTCAAAATTGAAAAAATTAATTCCCTTTTTGTTAGTTTTGCATAATAGGAGACTTTGTATTCTTTCGCCAGCGCATAAAGTTCTTTTAACGTCAGCGACTCCAATTTAGATATCGTTAATGCAGTCATTCTATCACCATGCCTATTCATTTTTGTAGAATCAATATTCAAGAGTTCAATATGCTTTGGTTGGTATTGCTGGCCAAAAGATGGGGACTCACCATGTTATAGGTAATATGAAGAGTAATCGGAAGCTAGAATAAAAGTTTTGGTTTTTATATCCGTAATTATTATATCCAATCTCTCTCTATACTAAACGGCTGTTTATATTCACCAAAGTAGATGTTTAAGAATTTGAGAAGGAAGTTAAACTTAACTCCCTTCTCGAAGATTATGGAAGGTTATAACTCCATAACGAGATTTGGTTTTTTCTGTAGACTGTGCTCACCGTCAATAAAACGGACGGTGCCACTCTTAGCGCGCATAACGACGGTTTGTGTTGTCGCTTTGGAGCCCTTAAATTGAACACCTTTCAACAATTCCCCGTCAGTAACGCCAGTTGCAGCAAAAATTGCATCATCGCCTTTACAAAAATCATTCATATAGAAAACTTTGTTTAGATCTTTAATACCCATTTTTTCACAACGAATACGCTCGTCATCATTTGACGGTACTAATTTCCCTTGGATTTCACCACCGAGACATTTTAACGCAACGGCTGCGAGAACACCTTCAGGAGCACCACCTATGCCAAACAAAATGTCGACACCTGTATCATCAAAGGCTGTGTTAATTGCAGCGGCGACATCTCCATCTGGTATCAGCTTTATACGAGCGCCTGCTTTTCGAATCTCTTGAACCAATTTCGTGTGACGCGGGCGATCCAGAACTATGGCGACAAGGTCTTCTATTTGTTTGTTTTTTGCTTCGGCTACTGCTTTTAAATTATCATATGTTGAAGCATTAATATCAATTTTTCCGACTGCCTGTGGTCCAACGGCAATTTTTTTCATATACATATCAGGTGCGTGCAATAATGTTTTTTCGTCAGCAATTGCAATGACAGCCAACGCATTCCATGTCCCTTGTGCAACGATACTAGTGCCTTCAAGAGGGTCAACTGCAACATCCACACCAGGACCATTGCCTGCACCTAGCTTTTCACCGATGTATAGCATTGGGGCTTCGTCCATTTCACCTTCACCAATAACGACCGTTCCTCGCATTGGTATCGTATCGAATACTTTACGCATGGCTGACGTCGCTGCATCATCTGCTTCTTCCTTTTTTCCACGACCCATCCAGCGTGCAGACGAAAGTGCTGCCGCTTCAGTCACACGCACCAATTCCATCGTCAAGCTTCTTTCCATAATAGACCTCTCCCTTTTCAACAAATATATCCTCATCCCAAGAAGATTTTATGTCAAAAAGTGGAGGGCAACACATTTACATTCACGTTAGGCGCTTTCATCGTTATGAATTTTGTAGTTGCTCAATTTCTTCATGTGTCATTTCTTCACGCCAAACATTGGCTCCCAAATTGGTCAATTTCTCAATGAGATTCTCATAGCCACGATCAATATGCTCAAGACCAGTTATTTCTGTAATACCACCAGCCATGAGACCTGCAATGACCAATGCGGCACCTGCACGCAAATCACTTGCACTCACACGTGCACCTTCAAGCTGAACAGGTCCGGACACAATGACTGAACCACCTTCAACTTTTATTATAGCATTCATGCGCCTCAGTTCGTCAATATGTTTTAATCTTGCTGCATATATTGTGTCGATAATGACACCTGTATCATCCGCTTTTGTAAGCAAAGATGTAAACGGCTGTTGAAGATCGGTTGGAAAACCAGGGTAAACAAGCGTCTTAATATCTACGCTTTTCAGTGGTTGAGCTGGCTTGATGCGCAAATGCTCATCACCGACTTCAATGGAAACGCCCATTTCTCTTAATTTGGCCAATAACGATTCTAGGTGTTCGGGGATTACATTGTCAATCGTGACATCTTCACCAGCTGCTGCTGCAGCGATGACATATGTACCCGCTTCAATTCTATCTGGAATAATCGTATGTCTGCAACCATTTAACTGATCTACACCTTCGATTCGGATGACATCTGTCCCAGCGCCTTTTATTTTCGCACCCATGTTTGTGAGTAATGTGACGACATCAATAATTTCAGGCTCTTTTGCTGCGTTTTCAATGATCGTCTGACCTTTTGCCCTTACAGCAGCAAGCATAATATTAATTGTGGCACCAACACTAACAACATCTAAATAAATCCGAGCGCCAGTTAATTCATCAGCACGTAAATAAATCGCACCATGTTCATTCGTCACTTGCGCACCGAGGGCTTCAAATCCTTTAATATGCTGATCGATTGGACGCGGCCCCAAATGACAACCACCTGGTAACCCAATGACTGCTTTTTTAAATTTACCAAGCATGGCACCCATAAAATAATATGAGGCCCGGAGTTTTTTAACCTGACCATTTGGCAAAGGCATTGATACCATGTTTGAAGGATCAATATGAGCGGTTTGTCCATCCCAGTCGACTGTTCCACCGATTTCCTCCAATAGCTCACCCAACGTGTAGACGTCGGAAATATCCGGCAGCCCTTCGATGACAACGTCGGAGTCAGCCAAAATCGCAGCTGGTAAGAGTGCGACTGCACTATTTTTAGCCCCACCAATACGGACTTTTCCTTTTAATGTTCGACCGCCTTCAATTAACATTTTTTGCAATTGGAATACCCCACTTCACCTTAAAATCACACATTCAATTTATTTATTAGTTTGCATGTTTTTTCCAAAAATATGCTTGTTATTTTTGGCTGTTCCAATCTGCAAGGAACTTTTCAATACCTTGATCGGTTAATGGATGTTTAACAAGCTGACTAAGAACATTAAACGGTATTGTTGCAATATGCGCACCATTAACAGCTGCGTCGATAACGTGTAATGGATGGCGAATCGATGCTGCAATAATTTCCGTTGATATGTTGTGGCGATCAAATATAGAGGCGATCGTTGCAATGAGTTCCATTCCGTCATGGCCAATGTCGTCAAGACGACCAAGAAATGGTGAGACGTATGTTGCGCCCGCTCTCGCAGCTAGCAATGCTTGATTCGCATTAAAGATCAACGTCACATTCGTTTTAATATTGAGATCACTAAATGCTTTTACTGCCTTTAACCCTTCAAGCGTCATTGGAACTTTGATCGTGATGTTCGGTGCAATGGCGGCTAGTTCTTTACCTTCTGCAATCATACCTTCTGCATCTTCAGCAATGACCTCTGCACTAACAGAACCAGATACCTCTGCAGTAATTTCTCTAAGACGATCATGGAAGGAGACACCTTCTTTTGCAACGAGACTTGGATTTGTCGTCACACCAGCTAAAATACCTAATGCATTTGCTTCTTTAATATCGGCAATATTCGCCGAGTCAATGAAAAATTTCATACGTTAAAACGTCCTTTCTTGAGTTGGGATTATACATTGAAAAGGAACGAAAGCAGACATATATCCGCTTTCGTTCACATATCCTATCGATTTATGCTTTATTTGATGAACCAAATTCACGCATTTTACCAATCACTGTTTCTTCAATGGCTTCACGGCCAGGACCGAGATATTTACGTGGATCATATTGTTCAGGCTGTTCTTCAAGGACTTTACGAACCGCTTCAGCCTGTTTAATTTGGTTTTCAGTGTTAACATTGATTTTAGCTGTCCCTAGAGAGATTGCACGTTGAATGTCTTTTGTCGGAATGCCTGTCCCACCATGAAGCACGAGTGGCACATTCGTTAAATTCATGACCTCTTCCATGCGGTCAAATCCTAGGTTTGGCTCTCCTTTATATGGGCCATGAACAGACCCGAGTGCAGGTGCAAAGCAATCAACATTGGTTTCCTTCACGAGACGTTCACACTCAGACGGAATGGCATAGGCCTGTTCTGCATCATCAACGATAAGATCATCTTCTTGACCACCAACACGTCCTAATTCTGCTTCGACAGATACACCGTGAATATGAGCAAGTTCAACTACTTTTTTCGTAAGTGCAATGTTATCCTCTAACGGTTCTGCAGAGGCATCAATCATGACAGATGTGAATCCAGCGTGAATGGCCTCAGCACACGTTTTAAAGCTTGATCCATGGTCAAGATGAATCGCAACGGGTACAGTTATTTTATACGCCTCAATCAAAGCTTCTACCATGGCGACAACAACGTTAAAACCACCCATATATCTGCCGGCACCTTCTGACACACCGAGAATGACTGGTGACTGTTCTTTTTCGGCGGCCTGAAGAATCGCTTGAGCATACTCCAAGTTGTTCACATTAAATTGTCCGACTGCATATCCATTTTCTTTACCTTTTTCAAGCATTTCTTTCATGGAAACCAATGGCATGCTGCATCCTCCTTTTAGTTAAAAGCAATAATGAATTCATGTGATTCATACTACAAGAATACCAACTAAAGATTAAAGTGGCAACAAATTACCGTTCGTCTCGACCATTGATTTGTACACATTGTGAAGATGGACATGTTTTCTGTTTAAAGAGCCTGTGTCATAGCTTAAAGTTTAACGTAAAAAGACGAACATTGCTCAACATTAGCTTCAGAAAAACACGCACACTCTTCTGGGAGAAAGGCTAATATCGCAACGTCCTGTTACCAACACAAACACTAAACCGTCCTAGTTGTCGGTCGATTAATATCGGTGCGTCCTGCACCAACATCGACACTAAACCGTCCTGGTTGTCGGTCGAAGTGTGTTTCCGTGGCTGTATTATTTGGATTTTCATTTGATTAAGCGTCTTTTGTCCCAGCCTCTCTCCATAAGTATCGTACGATTCCATTGATAAAATTATGTATATGATTGCTGTATGATCTGATTAACGACTGTACAAATATGTTGAACATTAAAGGGCTTTGCAATAATTTCCTTTAAGTTAGATATATTTTTCAGGCTTTGGCTCATTTCTTCCGCTAGGCCGCTAATTAAAATTGCAGGTGTCTTATTTTGTTCTGCCTCAAGCTGCTTCAAGACTTCCACACCATCCATAACTGGTAGTTTATAGTCAAGAATGACAAGGGCGTACGATGTCTTACGAAGTGCCTCTAATGCTTCCTGTCCTGTTTCTCGTGTCGCCACCTTATAACCTTCATTAGCTAACACATCTTGAAGCAGCAGACGTATGCCCGGTTGGTCATCCACAACCAGTATATCTTTGTACATATATCATATGACCCCCTCTATACATTGATTATATCATTATTCGGGATACAATATGTAAAAACCTTCTTTTTAAAGAACGTTTTTACATTTAAGGGATAATCTACATTTATTGCTTTAAAGGAAATTTTTGCCGTTTTAGATCAAAAGACATAGACTAAACCTAGATCATAAGCATAAATAGCTAAGCAAAAAGACCCTAGCAATTTAATTCTGCCAAGGCCTTTTTCGTTCGTTATAGTTATTTATCGTTAACAATCGCGCCAATAAATCCTGCAAACAATGGGTGCGAACGTGTTGGACGTGATTTGAATTCTGGATGGAATTGACTTGCAACAAACCACGGGTGATCACTCAGTTCAATTGTTTCAATGAGACGACCATCAGGACTTGTTCCAGAAAAGACAAAACCTTTTCCTTCCATTTGTTCTCTATACGTATTGTTAAACTCGTAGCGATGACGATGACGCTCTTCAATCATATCTACATTCCCATAGGCGGCTTTCGTTTTCGTATGATCCTTGAGCATGCATGGATAGCTGCCAAGACGCAACGTACCACCCAAATCCGTAATGGCTTTCTGCTCTGGAAGTAGATCAATAACTGGGTGTGGTGTACGACGATCAATTTCACCTGAATGGGCACCTTCAAGACCGAGTACATTTCGGGCAAATTCCACTGTTGCCAGCTGCATCCCAAGACAAATGCCTAGGAATGGAATGCGGTGTTCACGCGCATAGCGAATGGCTGTGATCTTTCCTTCAACACCACGATCTCCAAATCCACCAGGAACGAGAATGCCGTCTACCTTTGAAAGTGCTTCTGTCATTGTACCTTCATCAAGGGTTTCAGCATTAATCCAGTGAACATTGATGTCTGTATCATACGGATAACCTGCATGCTTTAGCGCTTCGACAACAGACAAGTAAGCATCTGGTAATTCAACATATTTCCCCACAAGACCGATATTGACCGTTTTGGACAAATGCGTCACTTTTTCAAGCAAGCTCTTCCACTCTGTCATATCAGCTTCAGAGCACTCTAAATTCAAGTGGTCACAAACTAATTGATCTAGGTTTTGTTCTTGAAGTGCAAGTGGCACACGGTAAAGCGTGTCTGCATCACGCATTTCAATAACGGCATTTTCATTGATGTCACAGAACAAAGCGATCTTTTCTTTATTTTCGCGACTAATCTCTTGCTCAGTTCGGAGTACGATCGTATCAGGCTGAATACCAAGTGATCGCAATTCTTTTACACTATGCTGTGTCGGCTTTGTTTTCATTTCACCAGCAGCTTTAATGAACGGAACGAGCGTGCAATGAATGTACATGACGTTGTCCTTGCCGATATCACTCTTGATCTGCCTAATAGCTTCAAGAAATGGTAGTGATTCGATATCACCAACCGTACCACCGATTTCTGTAATGACGACATCTGCCTTCGTTGCTTGCCCAGCCCTAAAGACTTGTTCTTTAATTTCATTCGTTATATGGGGAATGACCTGTACGGTTGCACCAAGGTAATCACCACGACGTTCCTTTTTAATAACGCTAGAATATACTTTACCTGTTGTAATGTTGCTATATTTGTTCAAATTAATATCTATAAATCGTTCATAGTGACCAAGATCGAGATCTGTTTCTGCACCGTCCTCGGTTACAAACACTTCCCCATGCTGGTATGGGCTCATTGTGCCTGGATCAACGTTTAAATAAGGATCAAATTTTTGCAGTGTCACTTTAAGGCCACGATTTTTTAAAAGTCTCCCGAGTGAAGCAGCTGTAATACCCTTGCCGAGTGACGATACGACGCCGCCTGTAACGAAAATGTATTTGGTCATGTTTATTCCTCTCACTTTCCTATATAAAGTAATAATTGAGCGACATCTTTATAGTGTACACAAAATCTTCTATTACCAAACAACAAAGGCGCTCCCCCCTCATAGAAGGGGAAACGCCGTAGTGGTATCAATTTAAAGAGCCCAATAGGAATTGTAGCATAAAGCACCAAAAAGTCAAGATGCTTAATTGTCTTCTTCTTCCTCTTCTTCTTCCTCTACGTCATCTTCAAAGTCTTCGTCAAAATCTTCGTCTTCGTAGTCTTCAGTGTAGTCATCATCGTAAGGCGCGACATAGTCTTCATCCTCATCTTCATCGCCCTTGGCCAAATTGCGCGTTAATTCATCTATATCATCATCTACTGTATCTAAGTCCTGCTCATCTTCTTCAATAAGAGCAACTTCTTTAGCAGCAGCTTTCTTTTTCTTCGTCTTTTTCTTTTTCTTAGGTTCAGTTGTTATGATCTCATCAATTTGTTCAACTGGATACCAGCGTTTTAATCCCCACATATTTGAACCAATCGTTAAAAAGCGACCATCAACATTTAAATCCGTATAGAATTGCGCCAAACGATCATTACTGACGTCTTCCTTAAAACCTTTTATGGCTTTAATTTTGGCAAACACATCTTTAAAATCCATTGCCTTGCCTTCTTCTTGCAAAATCATCTCTGCCAGTTCAATCATTGAATATTTCTTTAGTTCTTCGTGGCCAACTGTTTTTAAGCTCACGGTCAAGCACTCCCTTTTCCTTATAAAATCTCAGGCATCTGTTCACCTGTATATCGCTTTTAGTTTATAAGACGTTCAGAACCATACCATACATTATAAACAAAGAGCAAGTGAATATGCCAGTAAAAAAAGCCTAGAAAAAATTCATCTCTTTCCAGGCTTCTTCAAATGCGTCATACATTGAAACATAAAGTTGTAATTGCTACATATTCCGGCGGTACTGTCCGCCAACTTCGTAAAGTGCCCGCGTAATTTGACCGAGACTGGCGACCTTAACGGTTTCCATTAGTTCAGCAAAAATATTCCCACCTGAGGAAGCCGTTTCTTTTAAACGCTCCAATGCAGCGTCTGTGTCTTTTGCGTGTCGTTCCTGAAACACGTTAAGTTCATAAATTTGTTGTTCTTTTTCCTCTTTTGAAGCTCGAGCAAGCTCCATTGCATTAATATCGTCTTCTGATGGTGGATTTGGATTTAAATACGTGTTAACACCAATGATCGGTAGTTCACCTGTATGTTTTTTGCCTTCATAGTATAAAGATTCTTCTTGAATTTTCCCGCGCTGATATTGTCGTTCCATAGCGCCAAGAACACCACCTCGATCGTTCATCCGCTCAAATTCCTGCAAAACCGCTTCTTCAACAAGGTCTGTTAGTTCCTCAACAATAAATGAACCTTGAAGCGAGTTTTCATTTTTCGTTAAACCGAGCTCGCGATTTATAATCATTTGAATGGCCATCGCGCGCCGAACAGAGTGTTCAGTTGGTGTCGTAATCGCTTCATCATAGGCGTTTGTGTGTAATGAATTACAGTTGTCCTGAATGGCAATTAACGCTTGGAGTGTTGTTCGGATGTCGTTAAAATCAATTTCCTGTGCATGTAATGAGCGCCCTGATGTTTGAATGTGATATTTAAGCTTTTGACTGCGTTCATCAGCGCCATATTTGTCTCGCATTGTAATCGCCCAAATTCGCCGTGCCACCCGTCCAATCACCGTATACTCTGGATCAAGACCATTCGAGAAGAAAAAGGACAGATTTGGTGCAAATTTGTTAATGTCCATTCCTCGACTTAAGTAATATTCCACATACGTAAAACCATTCGCTAAAGTAAAGGCAAGCTGAGTAATAGGGTTGGCGCCTGCTTCAGCAATATGATAGCCAGAAATAGACACCGAATAATAGTTGCGCACCTCGTTATCAATAAAGTATTGCTGAATATCTCCCATCATGCGAAGGGCGAATTCAGTTGAAAAAATACATGTATTTTGCCCTTGGTCCTCTTTCAATATATCTGCCTGCACAGTTCCACGGACGACTGAAATAGTTTGTGCTTTAATGGTGTCATATTCTGATGACGTCGGATTACGATCATGCTCGTGTTTGAACGTCTCTACTTGCTGGTCAATTGCCGTATTAAAAAACATCGCAAGAATAATAGGTGCTGGACCATTGATCGTCATGGACACCGATGTTTTAGGATCTGTCAAATCAAAACCTGCATAAAGCTTTTTCATATCTTCGAGTGTGCAAATGTTGACACCACTTTCGCCAACCTTGCCATAAATATCAGGACGATGTGCCGGATCTTCACCGTATAATGTAACGGAATCAAAGGCTGTAGAAAGCCGCTTTGCAGGTTCTCCTTTTGACAAATAATGAAACCGGCGATTCGTGCGATCAGGCGTCCCCTCACCAGCAAATTGACGTGTAGGATCTTCTCCCTTACGTTTAAATGGAAATACTCCAGCTGTAAACGGAAAAGCACCGGGCACATTTTCCCGCATTAACCAACTGAGACGTTCTCCCCAATCACTAAATTTCGGATATACAACTTTTGGTATCTTTAATCCGGCTAGCGATTCAGTTGTGAGCGCCATCGTTATGTCCTTATTACGAACCTTAAACGTCATCTCATCCTGTTCATAACGTGCTTTCGTTTCATCCCAGCTTTCAAGTAATTTTTTAGCACGCGGATGAAGCTGTTCTTCATATGTTGCGATCGCCTTGTCAAGCGCTTGAGATGCTTCCCCATTATCTAACGCTTCCTTAGCACCATTAAGCTGGTACAGTTTTCTAGCAACTTCACTTTGCGTCCTCGTATGGTTATGATACGCGCGCACGTGCTGGGCGATTTCGCGTAAATAATGACGACGCTCATTCGTAATAATTAAGTTTTGCTTTTCTGCAATGACATGTCTGTTAAAGTCAACCTTCTCTTTCCAGCCGTACCGTTCATTTAGCGTATCAATCATGCTTGCAAACAAGGCGTTTGTACCAGAATCATTAAATTGACTGGCAATCGTACCGAAAACAGGAAATGCCGCTTTATCCTGATGGAACAGCATGTGGCTACGTTCATATTGCTTACGTACTTGATTTAACGCATCCTCAGAGCCTTTTTGCTCAAATTTATTAATGACGATAAAATCGGCAAAATCAATCATATCTATTTTTTCAAGCTGTGTCGGCGCACCGAATTCTGCTGTCATCACATACATAGATAAATCCGTAATTTCAGTAATAGCAGCATCTCCTTGTCCGATGCCACTCGTTTCTACAATGATAAAATCGTAATTCGCTGCACGGACGACAGAGATGACATCCTCAATGGCTCGGGATAATTCAGAGCGCGAGTCTCTCGTCGCAAGCGATCGCATATAGACGCGATCAGTAAAAATAGCATTCATTCGAATGCGATCACCTAGAAGAGCCCCACCTGTTTTTCGTTTCGTTGGATCAACCGAAATAATCGCCACTTTTTTATCCGGTATTTCATGAACAAACCGGCGAATGATTTCGTCAGTCAATGAACTTTTACCTGAACCCCCAGTTCCTGTAATGCCAAGAACTGGCGCATCGTTTGATTGCGCTTTCAATTCTTTTAACACTTGATCGCGCCGTGCTTTATCCGTATCTTCATTTTCCATATACGTAATGTATCGCGCAACGGTCTGTCTGTCGCCTTGAGCGAGTTTTGTCTGATCACGCTCGAGATCAACTGGCGGCAGAAAATCACATAATTTTAGCATCTTATTAATCATTCCCTGTAGACCTAACTCCCGTCCGTCTTCAGGCGAAAAGATCCAAGCAATGCCATAGTCATGAAGTTCTTTAATTTCCCGAGGAATGATGACACCACCGCCACCACCAAACACTTTAATATGGTCTGCGCCTAATTCATTTAGGAGATCATACATATATTTGAAATATTCCACATGACCACCTTGATAAGATGAAATGGCAATGCCCTGTACATCCTCTTGAATCGCAGCGTGAACAACCTCTTCAACAGATCTATTATGCCCTAGATGAATCACCTCTGCACCACTCGATTGCAAAATCCGCCTCATAATGTTAATGGATGCATCGTGTCCATCGAACAAGCTAGACGCGGTTACAAAACGAACAGGATGAACCGGCTTATAAATCGTCGTATCTTGCATGAAAACCCCTCCCCATTCCAAACGTCTTTTTTATATTGTCCCTTCACCGCTTTAATTGACGGTTTTTGAATCAATGCCTAACGACTGAAAAAGATAGTGAATTTGCCGATCAATATACGCCTCGAGTGTAAATTGATTATGCAGCATCCACCGTCTAAACCCCCACATTTGTCCTTGTATAAAAATATTATTCGCAATAAGTGCAACATCACGCTTTGGTAGCTGATCAGGAACAGAAGCGACGATCACACGTTCAAGCATGCTGACCATGTCACGCTCTTTTTGAAGCACATATGATTTTGTATCTTTAGACAATGATTTCGCTTCTTGATACATAATCACAATTTCTTCCTGCATCTGATCCATTAAATAAAAGTAAGATGTCATCACACTCTTTAAATGACTCAAAGATGCATGCTCAAGATCGATCGTTGCTTCTAATCGTTCATGCACCTGTTCATAAATCGATTCACAGACGAAATAAAGAACATCTTCCTTCGTCCGAATATATTCGTAAAGTGTCCCGATGCTAAAACCACTTTCTTTGGCAATTTCACGCGTCGTTGTTTTATGAAATCCCTTTTCCTTGAAAAGCGTGAGTGCTCCTTTAATCATTTGGGCGCGACGTTTTTTTATAAGGTGTTCATCTTTAACAGATGATACAGTCATCTCGTTGTTGTTCATATGTCGCTTCCTCCATTATGCTTCCACTTTTCATAAAGCGCTTGTGCTAATTTGTACGGGTCTACTGTCTCTTGTTTGAAATAGGACTCAACCCGTTCTGTATCTAAAAATGCGCCTACATCACGCCAAATTTCTTCGCGTATTAATTCATGGACTTCGAGTGACAATTGATCAAGGCGCCGCTTTTGACCTGTATGTGTGTTGTACAGAAATGTGTGATGGGCTTCAATCGCTGTAATGAGCTGATCAATGCCTTTGTTTTCTGTCGCAACCGTCTTAATAATTGCTGTTTCATGCTCTGTTGTTGCTGTCGTCATGACAAGTTCTTTTAATAACGCTTTTAATTTCCCGAACCCTGGCAGATCAGCTTTATTAATCACAAACAGATCGGCTATTTCCATAATACCCGCCTTAAAAATTTGCAGGACATCGCCACTGTTTGGTGTCACGACAACCGCAGTTGTATCAACTATCTTCATAATATCGAGCTCTGATTGACCGACGCCAACCGTTTCTACTATCACAACATCAAACCCGAATGCATCACACAATCGAAGCGCATCCTTGGTCGCGCGTGCTAGGCCACCAAGACTCCCGCGTGTTGCCATACTACGAATAAATACCCCTTCATCGGTAAAATGTTGATGCATACGCACACGATCGCCGAGCAAAGCACCACCGCTAAATGGACTTGTTGGATCGACAGCAATGACGGCCACTGTTTTATTTTGTTGACGCAGCCTCGTGATGAGTCGATTCACGAGAGAGCTTTTTCCTGCACCAGGTGAGCCCGTTAACCCAACGAGGCGCGCATGGCCTTTGAGCTGGAACACATCACTTAATAAATCCAACTTATCAGGTACATCATTTTCGACCATTGTAATGGCTTTTGCTAATGCACGAATGTCTTTTTGTGCGATCCGTTCCACGATTGGGTGCATATTGCGACATCCTTTCTTCAATTATGACAACCACTTGTTCAATAAAAGATGTTATTTCGTCAGCATGCGACCGATGACGAGGCGTTGAATTTCATTGGTTCCTTCATAAATCTGGGTGATTTTTGCATCACGCATGTAACGTTCCACTGGATAGTCCTTCGTATAACCGTAGCCACCAAAAACTTGCACAGCTTCTGTTGTAACCCGCATCGCGGCATCACCAGCAAATAGCTTTGACATCGCTGACGCTTTACCATACGGAAGTCCTTCCGATTCAAGCCATGCCGCTTGATACGTTAATAGACGTGCTGCTTCAATATCTGTCGCCATATCAGCAAGCTTAAATGAAATGCCTTGATTATGAGCAATCGGCTTGCCGAACTGTTCACGTTCCTTTGCATATTCTACGGATGCATCGAGTGCCCCTTGCGCAATTCCGAGTGCTTGAGCAGCAATGCCATTTCGGCCACCGTCTAGCGTCGTCATTGCAATTTTAAAGCCGTCTCCTTCTGCTCCGAGTAAATTCTCCTTTGGAATTCGGCAATTCTCAAAGATCAGCTCTGTCGTTGGAGATGACCGGATCCCGAGCTTCTTTTCTTTTTTTCCGAAGCTAAAGCCTTCTGTTCCCTTCTCAACGATGAAGGCACTAATCCCTCTATGCTTTGCATCAGCATCCGTTTTGGCAAAAACAATATAAATATCGCCCACACCGCCATTGGTGATCCATACTTTGCTACCATTTAAAACATAGTCATCCTCATCTTTTTTCGCGATCGTTTTCATGGATGCGACATCACTTCCCGCACCAGGCTCAGATAGCGCATAAGCACCGAGGGCCTCGCCTGTCGCAAGTCGATAAAGGAATGTCTTTTTCTGTGCTTCATTGCCATATTTATAAATTGGCCAACTTGCGAGCGAGAGATGTGCTGATAGTGTTACGCCTGTTGACGCACAGACACGGGACAATTCCTCTACTGCGATCACATAGCTGACGTAATCTGAACCAATCCCCCCGTACTCCTCCGGCCAAGGGATACCGGTTAAACCGAGCTCCGCCATTTTGTCAAAAATATCTCTGTCAAAGCGTTCTTCTTCATCTCGTTCTGCTGCTGTCGGCTCAACTTCATTCTTTGCAAAATCACGCACCATTTTACGTAGCATCTCTTGTTCATCATTTAATTGAAAATCCATTTGACCCATCCCCCTTTTATTGACACCTTTTTAAATGCTGGTGACTGGCATCCCACTAAGACATTAAATGCTTGGCAATCACAATATGTTGGATTTCATTCGTACCCTCATAAATCTCACAAACCTTAGCATCGCGGAAAAAACGTTCCATCGGATAGTCTTCGGTATATCCGTAGCCACCGTATACTTGGAGTGCTTCAATCGCTGTTTTCCGGGCAACCTTTGAAGCGAACATCTTAGCCATTGATGCTTCCTTGCCTGAAGGAATATCGCGAGCCACCCGTGTTGCCGCATGATAGGTTAAGAGTTTTGCCGATTCGACCTCTGTCGCCAAATCTGCAAGCTTAAATAAAATGCCTTGGTTACGAGCGATCGGCTGACCAAATTGTTCTCGTTCTTTCGCATAGTCTGAAGCATGCTCCAAGGCCGCTTCTGCAATGCCTAATGATTGAGCGGCAATCCCAATTCGCCCAACATTCAAGTTGGCCATCGCAATTTTAAAGCCATCCCCTTCAGAGCCAAGCATTTGCGATTGATGAACACGGCAGCCGTCAAATGTGAGCTGTACAGTTTGAGAGCCGTGTAGCCCCATTTTCTTTTCTTGTTTGCCAATAGAAAGGCCTGGTGTATCCTTTTCTACAATAAACGCACTGACGCCTTTTCCACCAGCTATGTCACACGTTCGGGCAAAGGTAATGTATGTATCAGCCACACCGCCATTTGTAATAAATACTTTTGAACCGGATAGTACGTAGTCATCACCGTCTTTTTTGGCCCGCATCTTTAAATTGGCCGCATCAGATCCTGCACCAGGTTCTGTCAATGCAAAGGCACCGAGATAGTCACCCGTCGCGAGCTTTGGGACGTAATGCGCTTTTTGGGCTTCAGTCCCAAAATACAAAATCGGATTTGTCCCAACCGATGTATGGACCGATAAAATGACACCTAAGGCAGCACTTACTTTTGAAAGCTCGTGGATTGCAATGATGTAGGACGTAAAATCCATGCCACTTCCACCATACTTTTCAGGAATGGGAATACCCATTAAACCAAGGTCACCCATTTTTTGAATGAGTTCTTTTGGAAAACGGTCCTCACGTTCCATTCGCTCTACTTCTGGTGCGACTTCCTGTCTCGCAAAATCACGCACCATTTTTTGCATCATTTGTTGTTCATCCGTAAATGTCAGCTGCATGAATAAGCCTCCTATTCCTATCGAGCAGGAATGATATCGAATATAATTGAGCTTCTGTCGAATCAATCTTCATATTGGAAAAATCCGCGTCCTGATTTTTTGCCAAGCCAGCCTGCATGAACATACTTCCTTAAAAGCGGACATGGTCGGTACTTGCTGTCACCAAAGCCGTCATGTAAAACCTCCATAATGTAAAGGCATGTGTCGAGGCCGATAAAATCAGCTAAGGTAAGCGGCCCCATCGGATGGTTCATGCCGAGCTTCATAACCGTATCCACATCCTCTGGGGTAGCGACACCTTCGTACACCGTATAAATCGCTTCGTTGATCATCGGCATTAGGACCCGATTTGAGACAAAACCTGGTGAATCGTTAACCTCAACAGGCGTTTTGGAGAGTGCATGTGTCAATTGGTCAATTGCAGCGTACGTTTCATCACTCGTTTGCAAGCCGCGAATAATTTCGACAAGCTTCATAACTGGAACAGGATTCATAAAATGCATACCAATCACTTGCTCTGGACGTTGTGTTACTGCAGCAATCTCTGTAATTGGCAATGCTGACGTATTGGTTGCCAAAATCGCATGTGGTGGCGCGTGCTCATCTAAGGTCTGAAATACCTTTGTTTTAACGTCAATCTTTTCAACGATCGCTTCAATAACCACATCACATGTTTTAGCATCCTCTAACGCTGTTGAACCATTAATACGCTCCAAAGCGTCACTTTTTTCCTGATCCGTCAGCTTACCTTTTTCCACAGCACGAAGAAGGCGTTTCTCTATACCAGATAGACCCTTTTCAAGTGCGTTTTCATTCATGTCGTTGAGCAGAACGTTAAACCCCGATTGTGCACAGACCTGAGCAATGCCCGCTCCCATTTGTCCTGCGCCAACGACCATAATTGTGTTCATCTCCATCTTATATTTACCCCCTATTGTGTGATGTTGACTTACTGCTGAGGCACTTCGACCATTATGGCATCCCCTTGGCCACCACCACTACAAATCGCCGCAACACCAAGACCGCCCCCACGGCGCTTTAATTCATGAATCAATGTTAGAACGATACGTGCACCACTTGCACCAATTGGATGACCAAGTGCGACTGCGCCACCGTTAACGTTGATTTTTTCAGGATCTAGACCGGCAATTTGCCCACTTGCAAGAGAGACTGCAGCAAACGCTTCGTTAATTTCAAACAAATCGATTTGATCAACGGAATGACCTGTTTTTTTCAACAATTCGTTGATCACGAGTCCTGGTGTTTGCGGGAAGTCCTTTGCCTCCACAGCCACCTCAGCGTGACCAATAATTGTTGCAAGAGGGGTTTTCCCCTGCTTCTCTGCAACATCATCCCCCATGACGACAAAGGCACAGGCACCATCATTAACCCCAGGCGCATTACCAGCTGTAATGGTACCATCCTTATCAAAAGCTGGACGTAATTTAGCTAGTGCTTCTGGTGTCGTGTCATGTCTCGGTGCTTCATCCGTATCGACTACGATTGGATCACCTTTCCGTTTTGGAACTGATACTGGGACGATTTCATCAGCAAATTTCCCGTCTGCGATCGCTTTTATCGCCCGTTGATGACTGCGATAAGACCAATCATCTTGAGCTTCTCTTGATACATTAAATGCCTCTGCTGTGCTGTTACCATATGTGCCCATGTGCACACCGTTAAAGGAACAGGTCAATCCGTCATGAATCATCATATCTTTGACAGATTTATCACCCATACGGTTCCCCCAGCGTGCATCAGGTAAGAAATACGGCGCATGAGACATACTTTCCATGCCACCAGCGACGATCGTGTCCTCTTCCCCAAGTCTGATGAGTTGGTCAGCCAGTGTAAGACTGCGCATGCCTGACGCACATACTTTATTGATCGTTTCAGTTTTAACAGACCATGGGAGACCTGCAGCACGTGCAGCTTGACGAGATGTTATTTGTCCTTGACCACCTTGTAGCACATGTCCCATAATCACTTCATTCACGCTGTCGCCACTGATTTCAGCACGATTGACCGCTTCCTCAATTGCCTTTCCACCTAACTCGGCTGCTGTTAAAGACTTTAAAGCACCACCAAATTTTGCAAATGGGGTTCGAGCTCCTGACACAATGACTGTTTTACGCATTCATCCTCATCCTTTCAAATGTCATATCTTTTGTTCACGCATCGTTTTAAAGAGCATCTCCGTAGATGTATTCATCCCGCCAATGAAATCGCTTTCGAAAGACTGATTGAACGTTCGCTCAGGTGATGGTCTTAAGAATGAGAGGCTACGTGTGACCCCTCTCATTCTTGTATTCTATCATAACGAAAATGTATGACCAATTTCTTTTTAGAAACGATTTTACAACCATAATCTACGTTTCAAAAAAACAGTTTGAATTTTTCTTTAATCAGTTACGATCGTTAAGCTGGTTGTTTTTCCGTTTCAACGAGTACAGATAAGGCGAGAATTTCTGCGACGTCCATCGTACTAATATCTTCTTCTACTTCTTTAGCCTTTGTGCCGTCACTAAGCATCGTGAGACAGAATGGGCAAGCGCTGGATATCATTTGTGGCTTTACAGCGAGCGCCTGCTCAGTCCGAGCGACATTAATCCGATGCCCCGTCGTTTCTTCGGCCCACATAAGGCCACCACCAGCGCCACAGCACATACCATTTTCCTTTGTTCGATCCATCTCAACAAGTTCTAATCCTGGTATTGCCGTGAGAATCTCGCGTGGTGGGTCATACACACCGTTATAGCGTCCCAAATAACATGAGTCATGGTACGTTAGGCGCTGATTAATCTCCTGCCGCGGCTTCAGCTTACCAGTTTTCACAAGGTCATAGAGAAGCTGCGTATGATGTAGCACCTCTGCTTCAAAGCCTAAATCCGGATATTCATTTTTAAAAATGTTATAAGCATGTGGATCAATCGTAACAATTTTCTTCACGTCATGCTTGTTAAATTCCTTAATGTTCTTCTCGGCAATTTCTTGAAAAAGAAATTCATTTCCGATTCGGCGTGCCGTATCACCGGAGTTTTGTTCTTTGTTACCGAGAATGGCAAAGCTGACACCCGCTTCATTCAGCAACTTCGCAAATGCTAGGGCAATTTTTTGGCTTCGACTATCATAGGCCCCCATTGAACTGACCCAAAATAAATACTCGAAAGATTTGTCTTCTTTTTTCAGTTCTTTGACAGTCGGAATGTAAGCTGATTCATCCTCATCACGCCATTTGATCCGATCTTTTTTCGAAAGCCCCCAAGGGTTGCCTTGACGTTCAATATTCATAACAGCGCGTTGAATATCGGAATCCATCTTCCCTTCAGTCATAACGAGATAACGGCGCATATCAATAATCGTTCCGACATGCTCATTCATGACCGGGCAAGCGTCTTCACAGTTGCGGCACGTTGTACAGCCAGCCAATTCTTCCTCTGTGATGACATCACCAATCATTTGGATCGTTTCCATACCAGCTGCAGCTTCTCCAGTTCCTGTTGCCGCTAAGTTGCCTTGTGTTTGACGGAAGGCATATGTCGGAACCCATGGTGATTTCCCCGTAATTGCAGCACCTTTTTCAGTTAGATGGTCGCGTAATTTCACCATAATGTCCATTGGTGACAGCATTTTTCCGGTACCGGATGCTGGACAGACATCTGTACATCTTCCACATTCAACACATGCATAAAAGTCCAGCATCTGGAATTGTTCGAAGTCCTCAACCTTTCCAGCACCAAATGAAATATCTGCTTCATCTCCGTCTTCCATATCATCTAAATCAAAGTTAAGCGTCTTGAGCTTACCTGGAACACGCTTAGATAAAAACACATTAATCGGTGCTGCAATGAGATGCGCATGCTTCGATTGTGGGACGTAAACGAGAAACGCCAAAAGGGTCAAAGTATGTATCCACCAGAAAACAAAGAACATCACCATTGCAGACGTTTCACCTAACCAGCCAAAGCTCATCGCAATAACACTAGCCACTGGCTCTGTCCACGCTGGATCATGCCCGTGCCAAATGAGCGCCATCCCATTGCCGAGAAGTACGGATAACATGAGTGTTCCGATAAACAGCAGAACGAGACCCGCTTTAAAACCACGCTTAAGACGCACAAGCTTTTCAATATAACGACGGTAAAAAGCCCATACGACGGCTACAAGAATCATGAGCGTGACAAGCTCTTGAAAAAATGTAAATCCAGGATAAAGTGGACCAAATGGCAAATGTTTACCTGGGGCCAAGCCTTTGACGATCATATCAATGGCTCCAAATTGCACAAGGATAAACCCATAAAACATCATGACATGAATGATACCGGATTTTTTATCCTTTAACAGCTTTGATTGACCGAATACGATCGTGCCCACTTTTATCAATCGTTCTTTGATTTCTCCGTCAAACTTAGATGATTGTCCAAGCTTCATATAAGCGAGTCTTGTCGCTATAACTCTCCCAAACAAATAAATACCATACAGCGCGATGACAATGAACGCACCTAAATTAACTGTTAAAAATGTATCCATCCCCGCTCCCCCTTTGTACTCAGTCTATCAATAAGGTTATAAAGATATGATAGCCCTTTCATTATTACAAAAACAAACACTTTTTCATTTTCCCCTATGTACTACTTTAAATGATGAATGATCATTCAGTCAACTCAAACATTATCTTTATGATGGAAGATGGTCCACTTTTTTTGAACAAAGATACAATAAATAGACCGACTGGTTTAGCGACATATTGATCAGCAAACCGGTCGGTCATATATTACGAATATTTAACGTTTAACCAGAAAAAGGCACAAGGCTGTACACTGGTTCAGACAACTTAATTCCCATTTCATTTATAAAAGTGCCCGAAAGAAGTGTTACATTTGCTCTGGTGCGCGAACACCGAGTAACTTCAGCGCATTGGCGATTGTAATTTTAACAGCCTTCATAAGGGCAATACGTGCACTGGTCAATTCCAGATTGTCACCGTCAAGCACCTTTTCAGCGTTATAGAAGCTGTGTAAGGCAGATGCTAAATCAAATACATACTGGGTTAGGCGTTGTGGTGCGGCTTTCTCTGCTGCCTCAGCAATCACTTGTGGAAACGCACCTAGCTTTGTAAGTAAATCAAGCTCCTTATCAGCCGTTAAAAGAGAGGCATCAAAAGCGCCATCCACTTCAAATCCTTTATTCTTAGCCTGCTTCAACATCGTAGATATGCGCGCATGGGCATATTGAACATAATAAACTGGGTTTTCGTTAGACTCTGAACGTGCCAGTTCTACATCAAAGTCAAGCTGAGATTCGTTAGAACGCATCACAAAATAATAACGCACAGCGTCAACTCCTGCGGCACCAATGAGCTCACGGAGCGATACGGCCGTACCAGCACGTTTACTCATTTTGACGCGCTCACCTTTTTCTACAAGATTGACCATCTGAATAATTTTGACGTCAAACTTTTCAACTGGATAGCCAAGCGCCTGAATGGCAGCACGCATGCGGGGAATGTAGCCGTGATGATCTCCGCCCCATACGTTAATAATTTTGTCGTAACCACGGTCGTATTTATATTGATGATACGCAATATCAGGTGTTAAATACGTATAATTACCGTCCTGTTTAATGAGCACGCGGTCTTTGTCATCACCGAATTCAGTTGATTTCAGCCAAACAGCGCCATCCTTTTCATACGTATATTCCCGCTCCTTCAATACGTCAAGAGCAGCTTCTATTTTTCCATCATCATATAAGCTTTGTTCAGAAAACCAACGATCAAAATGAACACGAAATTCGGCAAGGTCTTCTCTAAGCTTGTTCAATTCAAATTTTAAACCATAAGATTTGAAGAAAGCGAGGCGTTCGGCTGGATCAGCTTCAATCCATTTATCACCATGTTCTTGATAAAGCGTATTGCCGATATCAATAATGTCGTCGCCTCGGTAGCCATCCTCAGGAATTTCCATATCCACGCCATGCGCTTGGAAATAACGAGCTTCGACTGAACGGGCAAGGTTATCAATTTGGTTACCTGCATCGTTAATGTAATATTCACGGTCAACCTTATGGCCTGATGCGTCAAATAAGTTGCAAAGCACATCACCAAAAGCCGCATGACGCGCATGGGCCACGTGCAAATCACCAGTTGGATTAACCGAAACAAACTCGACTTGAACACGCTGGCCTTCACCAGTATTCGTGCGACCATAATCTTCTCCGGCCTCAAGCACTGTCGCAACAATATCACCAAGATAGTCCTGTTTCATGAAAAAATTAATAAAGCCTGGTCCAGCAATATCAACCTGTTGAATTGACGCACGACTCTTATCGAGATGGCTTACGATATCTTCAGCGATTTGACGTGGCGCTTTTTTAGCAACACGCGCAAGCTGCATCGCGATATTCGTTGCAAAGTCTCCGTGCGCTTTTTCCTTTGGTGTTTCAAGTACAATACTCGGCATGTCTGCCTCAGCAACCAGTCCTGCATTAAGAACGGCTTGAGCGATTGCTTGTTTTAATGTTTCTTCTGTTTGGGCCAATATATTCATGATGGTGCCTCCTTAGTTATGTCAGTACACATCAATGGTGAGTCACTGATGTGTGATGATCTTTTATCGAAACGTCCAATTGCTGCTTACGTGGTTCCTGTCCATTCAATTTAACAGTATAGTAAACGGATAAATGACCACGCTCCGTGTCATAATTGATAGCATCTGTCCATGTTTCCATATGTATCGTCACATACGGGTGACGCAACACATTCTCAGTGGATTGTTTGTGTTTGAACTGCTGGTGCATCGTTAAGGCGCCCGTACGTTTTATGCTCACTTTATCTGCCTGAATCGTCATCATATTTTGGATGGTGCCATCATCCGTCTTTTCTTCAAACATAATCACATCCGTTGCACCTTTTCGATAAAGATCTCCTATTGCGTGTGTCGTATGATATTCCACTTGATCCTGGTCCTCTACCGCTGTTCGCAGTTCAATGGATACCTTCATCTTTAAGCCTCTCCTACATACGTATAATACCCTATTATAACGACAATCCCCTCTTATAATCAATCACTATTCATATTTTTAGCATGATGTGTTTAATTATGTCGATGTTTTCCCATACTGTTAAAAAATAACGCTTCGTAACACAACCGATTTTGTATTCAATTCATTTCGTTTTACGACAAACTGGTGGGGATAATAACAATGAAATCCATACTGATCAAAGGCATAAAATTCTTCATTCCAGCACTGATCTCAATTGGCATTATTGCCATGGCAGGTATCTATTTGCTTAGCTTTATACTCGGTCCGCCAGACCTATCAAAGGCACAAACGACGATTTATTATAGTAAAAGTGGTGATGTCATTGGGCAAGAGCAAGGGCTTGAACAGGGATATTATGTTCCAATTGACGACATCTCACCTCATATGATCGATGCCATTATCGCTTCGGAGGATCAGCATTTCTTTGATCACGGTGGCTTTGATTTAAAGCGCATATTCGGTGCGGCGCTTACTGATTTAAAGACAATGTCTTTAAGAGAAGGCGCCAGCACGATTACACAGCAATATGCCCGAAATTTATTTTTATCACATGAAAAAACATGGAAGCGAAAAATAAGTGAGGCATTTTACACGGTCCGCCTTGAAATGCATTATGATAAAGAAACAATTCTTGAAGGGTATTTAAATACGATTTACTTTGGTCATGGTGCTTATGGTATTGAAGCAGCAAGTCAACATTTTTTCAACAAAACAGCCGAAGAGCTTACACTAGCTGAGGCAGCCATGCTCGCTGGCATTCCGAAAGGACCAACGTACTATTCTCCATTCAACGATTTTGATAAAGCGAAACAGCGCCAGCAACGCATCTTACAGCATATGTACGATGAAGAGATGATCTCTGAGCAGGATCAATTCTTAGCCAAGTGGGCACAACTGTCTTTTAATGACTCACAAGACACAGTTGAGAAGCGATTTGCCCCCCACTTTTTTGACACAGCCCTACTAGAAGCCGCACATATATTAAATATGGATCCGGAGCTTGTCCGTTCATCGGGCTATCATATCTACACCACACTTGAAGAGACGTTACAAAAGACGCTTGATTCAACGGTTCAAAACACAGTGGCAAAAGATAGCGATATTGAAGTAGGTGCTATCGCAATGTCTCCGGAAACAGGAGGCATTCAAGCGCTCGTTGGCGGTCGTTCGTACGAGGATAGTCAATTTAACCGCGCAATTCAGGCGAAGCGAATGCCTGGTTCAGCCTTTAAACCGATTTTATATTATGCTGCACTCGAGCATGGCTACAATGCAAAAACACGTCTCATTAGTAAACCTACCGCCTTTAAGCTTGATAACGGTGAGGTTTATCAGCCGAGTAATTTCAACGATTACTATGCATATGAGCCAATCACGCTGGCACAGGCATTAGCTGTCTCTGACAACATTTTCGCGGTAAAAACCAATTTATTTATTGGAACAGATGCCTTAATTGAAGCGGCCCACCGTTTTGGTATCGAACGAGAGCTGCCTGAGGTACCGTCACTCGCACTTGGTACGGCAAGTGTATCGATGGCAGATATGACAACAGCCTATAGCCGGCTTGCTAACGGTGGAAAAGCTGTCGATGCCCATACAATCCAAAAAATTGTCTCTCAGGATGGAAAGACTGTGTTCGAACGGGACGTGAACGATGATACTCTTACTACTGTACTCGATCCCAAGAAAGCATTTATTTTAACACAGCTTATGACAGGCATGTTTGATACAAGTTTAAATGGTCATATGACCGTTACAGGCGCAGATATTGCGCATGAATTAACACGTGAATATGCGGGCAAATCGGGTTCAACCGAATCAGATCGGTGGATGCTTGGGTTTAGTCCCAATATCGTTACCGGTGTCTGGAATGGTTACGATGACAACCGCACAATCGACCGAGTCGCAGAATCAGGGTATGCAAAAGACATTTGGGCTAATTTTATGGAGCGTGCTCATGAAGGTAAGCCTGTAGCATCTTTTGAAAAGCCAGAAGGGATCATTAGTTTAAACATTGATCCGAATAGCGGCTTACGTGCCACACCTTACTGTGATACAAGTCGCGTGATGTATTTCGAAAAAGGAACAGAGCCGCAGCAATACTGCACCCAACATATGCCTAGTGATGAGCTTGATATACCTCATCCACGTGACGAGGTCGACGATGATAAGAAAGGTGTTTTTGAAAAATGGTTTGATATACTATTTGGATTGTAATGGAGGACGTGGTGCTATGGTGCGCTACGTCACATAGTGCGGGAGCAAGGCCACTGAATACAAGCGCGGGCTCGCCGATTTTTCATGCGGTTCCGCCGATTCCAAGCACGGGATTGCCGATTCTTAACGCAGTTCCGCCGATTACGAGCGCGTACTTGCCGATTTCGACGAGACTCCGCCCATACACCAGCCAATTCCATCAAACGTAAAGAAGCCGACGAGCATGTGGTGTCCGTCCACAAGCTCTGTCGGCTTCTTTAGTGTCCTAGTAAAACATGAGTAGCCCATGTATGTTCATTCTACAAAGTTCTCTCATGAACTTCAACATTTTCGATAATTATTCATAATTCGTTCACAATTTAGCCAAAATTAATCTTACGTTCATCGTTTAACGTAAGACCAAACACTTTAAAACTCAATAAGGACAGTACGTTACTTAGCTAATGCCTGCTTCAACTCATCCGTCGAATTAAGCCACATGGCCGCATCGAATTCCTCTAAAAAGTCCCGGAGCAATGATTTGGAATGATCGTCCATGCGGTCAACAACAATTTTGCCCTTTAACGATTTCTCCATATTGGTGACGTGCTCTGCCATTGATTTAAATGCGCGCTTGTTTGGTTTATCGACTAATAGCTCACTTGCACCAACACCGGCATAATATGGGCCATGTTCTCCCGTTTCAACAGTTACCCACACGATCCAATACTGCTTTGGATCAGGCACCTCACTCTTGTCTTGCACATATTTCACACGTCGCTCAAGCTCACTACGTGCATGCATCGCCGCCATATCTACATACGCTTTATTCTCATTAGGGTCGACGATGACCGAAGACATATTTTCAAGACTGATTGATCCAGCGCCATAGCCTCCGTGGCCATCAGTCGAATCGTCCTTTACAATCGTAAATGACTGTGCTCGCTTTTTTTTATCAGAAGATTGATCTGCACTCATAAAAGGATCCTCCTTCAATCGTTTAATTGCCATTTATTGTAGCACATATCATTTATGTGATTCACATATATGCTCATATCATTTAAATAACCATTAGGGACAGCTATTGAACTAATTTATCAATCAACGACCACGCTTCGGCAAATTCTTTGTCATTATATTTTTGTTTTGGTTTTACAATGTGAACCTTTTGCTGAACCTCATGTCTTGATAGATCTTGGAAATAAAGCATTGTTGCTACAAGCTCTAAAAAACGCGAGCTTTTTCCTTGGAGTAATTCAACGTAAGGGTGGAGGTCAGGCATGTCCAGAGGAAATTGCTCTAGAAAAGCTACCCCGTCTGATGTCATTGTATACTGATATTGCACATAATTACTTTTCTCCATTTTATCCTCAGTAATAAAACCGAGGTTACATAATTCTTCCATTCTAAGAGACAGTTCTTCAGAGTATGGGCCGAATTTATGAAACGCAAATTTCTCTTCAAACGGCACACCACAAGCTTGTAAAATATAAATCATTTTTTGCAACTTTTTTCTACCTGCAACCACTTTGATGTCTGAAAAAAATTGCATTAACTTAACATGATTACTCAGCATCAGTGACAGCTCCTTGTCCATTCAATATGTTCTTAATTCGGAGTAGCGTCTCCGAATGATCTGCTTGATCAAGCATGTCCATTGGAAAATATAACTTATGATCAGTCCGCTTCTTCCCTGAAATTGATTCAACAATGTCGGATTGACGAGACAATTCCTTCAAATCCCCAGTTGGCATCAAGAGATGAATGGGTAAACGCTCCTCTTCTTCACCAGGGCGATAAAAATCGTACGGCAGATCTGATGACGAATCAACTACGAGATAATAGTCTGGATCGATGCCAGTCTCACGGAATAACGCATGTAATTCCATCCATGCTTCCATTTGTTTGTTCGGATTAAACTCAATATATTTAAATAAACGGCGGTTCATAAACCGTTCACAGAGATCACTTAGAATCGCGTCATCCTCATCCTGCCACACTTGAAAATAATAATATACAATGGCTTCGTCGAGCTTCAAATAAGCATCCAAATCTGCTTTCCCTTTAAAAAACGACATAAAATGAGTAGGGGCCACCTTAAACGTATATCCGATGTCATATAAGTGCCTAACTCTCTTAAATATCTTTGACAAAATGACTTCCGCACTGCGCGTAACAGGGTGGAAATACACTTGCCAATACATTTGATAACGACTCATAATATAATCTTCAACTGCATGCATACCCGTTGCTTTAATGACGACTTGATCTTCGATTGGGCGCATCACCCGCAAGATCCGTTCCATATCAAAATGACCATAGCTGACACCTGTAAAATAAGCATCGCGCTGTAAATAATCCATCCGGTCAGCATCAATTTGGCTCGAAATCAGACTCACAACGAGCTGATCAGAATACGTTTTGGCGATGACATCAGCGACATCCTGGCTAAATCCTGGTGCAACACGCTCAAGAATGTCATGAATATATGTATCTCCCAATATGATATCTTGGGTGAACTGTTCATGATCTAATTTAAACACCTTTTCAAACGAATGGGAAAATGGTCCATGCCCGAGATCGTGAAGTAACGCGGCACAAAGACTGAGCAGCCTTTTTTCTTCGTTCCAATGCGGGCGATCACGGAAATTATAAATGATACGACGAACGATCTCATAGACACCGAGTGAATGATTAAACCGGCTATGCTCAGCACCGTGAAATGTTAAATTCGTCGTCCCTAGCTGCTTTATGCGCCGCAAGCGTTGAAATTCAGGCGTGGCAATCAAATCCCAAATGACGCGATCTTTCACATGAATATAACGATGGACAGGGTCTTTGAATACTTTTTCTTCACTCAATTGCTCATCTTTATATGCCATTGGTTTCAACCCGTTTCTTTTAGACGATTTTAATATAGTATATAATAGAAACACATATAGAAAAAGGGGCTCTTATAACAAACTATTTATCGAGTCAGGAAAGGTCTAAAAATAAGATGGTACATTTACATTCATCTATTAAACCCAATCATACATATCGCTGGTTAGACCATACGGATGTTGACACTATTTATGAAACGCCAAATACAGCGCTGGCGTCTTTTGCCATTGATGATGCATTGGCAACAGCGGTGAGTAAAGGCGCTTCACCCGCAGCAGCGCGCTTATGGGCGCACGATAATACGATTGTACTAGGCATTCCTGATGCGCGTCTTCCAAACATTAGCGCAGGAGTAAAACATCTCAATGAGCATGGTTTTCAGGTCATCGTCCGGAATTCAGGTGGACTTGCTGTCGCGCTTGATGATGGTGTGCTGAATATATCGCTTGTATTGCCTGATGCCAAGCACGTGTCCATAGACGATGGGTATCACATGATGGTTAAGGTCGTAAAAAATATGTTCGCTGATGTAACAGACGCCATTGAAGCGTATGAAATTGTTGGATCCTATTGTCCAGGTGATTATGATCTCAGTATTCAAGGGAGGAAGTTTTCTGGCATTTCACAACGTCGAATTCGCAATGCCGTTGCTGTGCAAATTTATTTGGACATTTTCGGAGATAGCTTGAAGCGCGCGGCTTTAATTCGTGATTTCTATAACATTGCACTAAGCGATGCACCGACTACATTTACTTATCCAGCAATCGATCCACGTGTGATGGCTTCGCTCAATGAACTGCTGAACATACATCTAACAATTGCTGATGTTAAAAAACGCGCGGAAGACACGCTCTCACAAATGGGTACGGTGACAACCCTTCAGCAAAACAATGCATTTGAACGTCAAATTTTCGAAAAACGTTATGCACAAATGTGTCAAAGAAATGCAGATATTTTGGCGATGCAAGACTGATTATGAGGCTGGGACAAAAGAAGTTTTATCAAATGAAGAGCCGAACAATACGACCGCTCTGGAAATATACTTCGCGACCGACAAACACGATGTTTTAGTGGCGACGTTGGTCACAGGACGTGACCGAACTTAGTCGGCCGCGGGCTAACAGGAGGTTAGTCGTTCGATGTTGGCGCAGGACGCGCCGAATTTAATCGAACATCCCCTCGGTTAGCCTCGGGCCAACAGGACGTTGGTCATGAAGGCGTGGCGATTGTCGTCGCGACTTTAGCCTTCCTTCCCTAACGCACTGCGGGGTCTAACCTATGCCTTTCCTCCCGCCGGAGTCCACGTATATTTCCGGAGCTGATATAGAGCATTGTTCGTCTTTTGAGGTAAACTTTAAGTAATGTCCCAGCCTCTGAGGGCTATTGGATAGGATCAATGTTAAGCCATTTTCGTCTTCTATCCCTATTACTAAAAGCAATTCCACAAAAATAAAAGCTGCTCACAGGTCCTTGCTGTGACGCAGCTTTTACACTTTACCGTTATTCAGCCTGAGCAGCAGTAATTAAAGCAATTTTGAAAACGTCTTCCGCACTACAGCCGCGTGATAAGTCATTAACAGGCTTGTTGAGTCCTTGCAAAATTGGTCCAAGTGCATTAAAGCCACCGAGGCGCTGGGTAATTTTGTACGCAATATTGCCGGCGTCTAATGTTGGAAAAACGAATACAGTCGCATTGCCTTGTATGACCGAGTTAGGCGCTTTTAGTTGCGCGACCTCCGGAACATAGGCTGCATCGAACTGCAGCTCGCCATCTATTATGAGTGATGGCTCTTTTTCGCGTGCAATCGTCAATGCTTCCTCAATCCGTTCTGTCACCTCAGAATGCGCCGATCCCTTTGAAGAAAAACTGAGCATAGCAACACGAGGTTCAATATTAAACACGCGCGCCGTCTCGGCACTTTTAATCGCAATTTCAGCTAACGTTTGGCTATCAGGCTCGATGTTAATTGCACAATCGGCAAAAACGTACGCCTCTTTTTCACGAATCATGACAAATGCACCAGACGTTCTTTGAATACCTGGTTTCGTTTTAATAATTTGGAATGCAGGTCTAACCGTATCAGCTGTCGAATGCGTTGCACCACTAACAAGCCCGTCCGCTTCACCCATATGAACAAGCATTGTCCCAAAATAGTTTACATCACGTAACGTCTCTCTTGCCGAAGCGTCGGTCGCTTTTCCCTTCCTCAGCTTTACAAACTCAGAAACCATATCATCAAAACCGTCATAATTAAGTGGATCCAAAATTTTGCACATACCGATATCAACTTTGACCCGCTCTGCTTCAGCTAAAACGGCTTCACGTTCACCGATTAATATCGGCTGCAAAATGTTCGCAGCACTTAATTGACTAGCCGCCAGTAAAATACGTTCATCCAATGCCTCCGGAAAAACAATCGATCGCTCTCTTCCACGTACTTTTTCTGTTAAATGATTGATTAAATGTTCCATATCGATGCCTCCAATAAGGTAATCATATGATGAAATTTTAAAAATGCATGAAGCCATTAAGCAACCTTTACAATAAGTTTGCCCTAATTCCATGATAAACCATTCATACATAATTCTCAGCACGAAACAACTGAAACTGTGACAATCTATTGACGCTTACCCATTCACGACACATATCTCAAGTTCTTGTTAAACAACGACTTACATCAAAGAATCCTTTATATGTTTTAATAGACAGCAATTTTCGCCGTCTAGGCGTCTTCGATATGCCCCTATTATCAATTATGTTATAGTGAAATGAGAACATAAGACTATACATAAAGGAGACAGATAGATCATGGTTGAAGCTGTGGAAACAATGGATGGCTGGTACACGCTGCATGACATGCGGACAATAGATTGGACATCTTGGAAGCTCGCATCACACCAAGAACGAGAAGCTGCTTTAACGGAATTCAATAAAATACTTACAAAATGGGAAGCCGTTGAGAATGCTCAACAAGGTAGCCACGCGCTGTATAAAGTGGTTGGGCAAAAAGCGGATTTAATGTTTATGCTGCTGAGACCGACAATGGAAGAACTAACAGAAATGGAAACAGAGCTGAACAAATCAAAAATGGGTGATTTCTTAATGCCCGCCCATTCTTATGTGTCAGTCGTTGAATTGGCTAAGTATCGCCCACAAAAAGATGGCGTTGACCCTGAAACATTACCAGAAACACAAGCACGCCTTAAGCCTATCTTACCAAAATGGGAATATATGTCGTTTTATCCAATGAATCGTAGACGAGAAGGCAATGATAACTGGTACACGTTAGAAAAAGCTGATCGCGGCAAGTTATTATACGAGCACAGCATGACCGGTCGCAAATATGCTGGAAAAGTGAAGCAAATTATAACAGGATCAATTGGATTTGATGACTGGGAATGGGGCGTCACACTTTTTGCTCATGACGTACTAGAATTAAAGAAGATCGTTTATGAAATGAGATTCGACGAAGTGAGTTCAAGATACGGTGAGTTTGGATATTTCTTCATTAGTCATTATTTAGACAAAGAGGAATTACCTAGATATTTCCATGTATAAATCTTAATATCATTCGCCAAAACGAGCATTCTGTTCACAATACAGAGTGCTCGTTTTTATGACCTTTAATGTATATTCCTTCAAATGAAACATAGCTATCATATAAGAGTGATCATACGCATACGTTTAATTGAGTGCAGTCTTGAGTTTTAATGAAACGAGGTGTTTGTTATGGCTGTCGTTGCGGCTACAGATAATGATGTTGACCTGCTTGCACGATTAATGCGCGCTGAAGCAGAAGGCGACGGGCAACTGGGCATGCTCATGGTCGGTAATGTCGGAGTCAACCGTGTCTTATCAGATTGTCTCGATTTTACGGACCTTAGAAATATCAATGATATGGTTTTTCAAAGTCCTGGAGGGTTTGAAGCAACACAGAAGGGCTATTTTTATCAGCGGGCTCGTGAGGCTGATAGACAACTAGCAAGAAGGGTTATACGAGGGGAACGGTTTCATCCAGCTTCGAATTCGTTATGGTTTTTCCGACCAGAAGGAAGCTGCCCAGCACAATGGTTTAACCAGTGGAACAGTGGCAGATTCAAAGCACACTGTTTTTATACACCCACTGCAACCAACTGCCCCGCTGTCTTTCGTTAGGAGAGTGGTGCGGTTGAGACTTGCAACAAGCACAAGATATTAAGGAGGGGTTTTCATGAGTGAACAAGATCAGAATGAAAGTCGGCAGCAGCAATATATGAGTGGTTCTTATACGAGCGGTTATCCAAATTACTATTACCCACAATCATCTCCAGCTTATTATCCATACCAATATACTCAAATGCCACAGCAACAGCCGCAACAATTTCAAACACCTACTATTCCTGGTGGTGTCTCAGGGATGCTACCAATGGAGCAATCTTACGTCGAAAACATATTACGTTTGAACAGAGGTAAGGTAGCTACAATTTACATGACGTTTGAAAACAACGAAAAATGGAATGCCAAAATTTTTAAAGGTGTTATTGAAGCTGCCGGCAGAGACCATATCATTATTAGCGATCCTGAAACAGGTAAACGGTACATTTTATTAATGATCTATCTCGACTACATTACATTTGATGAAGAGATTAATTATAGCTACCCTTTTAATTCACAAGGTCAGCTTAGTTTATACCAGCCACGGTAGCACAGCCGCCTTTGGGAGACTTATAAAACAGTAACGATATATATACGAAGACACAGCAAAAACGGCACGGTGAACGATACGCTGTGCCGTTTTTTTATCACATTTGTTGTTTATTATCTGTTAACGTAACGATCAGCTATAAGGTGATCCTAACAATACATGCATGTGACAAAGAGGCGATCAATATGAACCATCCGTTTGAAAAATTTATGAAGCTGGAGCTCGCAGCATTGGGCATTGTCATATTGACCAGTATTATAGCCATTGTAAAAGGATTTTTTTTGTTGTTGGTGATCGCTGTTTATGGAATTGCAGCGAGCCTTATCTTTGACGGCATGGTCGCCATGTACACACATCAACAAGCACATGCGTTAAAGCAGTTTTCCAGAGCTATTTTGCTCTTTATCATAACGACAATGCTATTTATAGGTATTTAACAACAGCATAGCCCAACAGTATCCAGCCAATTAAGAACGTCACGCCACCAAATGGCGTAATCATCGCTAAAAATTTACTTCCCCATATGGCGTATGCATAGAGTGATCCTGAAAATAAGACAATCCCCGCTGTGAACAATCCCCCAGCCCACATAATGCCGGTGCTTTGAATTTTACCAGCTAGTATGCCCGTAACGAGCAGTGCCATCGTATGAAACATTTGATAATTGACCGCTTTTTCCCATATGCTTAACGCCTTTGCAGAGATTTTACCCTCAAGTCCGTGCGCGCCAAATGCACCAAGTGCTACAGCCAAAAAACCGTTTACGACACCTATTAATAGAAATAACTTCATCATCATTGCACACCCTTCAGTTAAAAGTCTAATAGAGAATCGGACACGTCATCGTCTTCAAAGTCAAAATCAGACAACGTTAGTCCTTTTTGAGAATGCTGGGACGCGCCCTGTTTATGGTCAGATGGCGAAACACCTTGTTGTTTATTTATTGCTGATGGTTGCGTATCACCAATGAGTAAATCCCCAAGCAAACGCACATTTGCCACGTGTTGAATAACTTCTTTATCACTTAAGCCGGCTTGACGGGCAATTTTTAATTCCTCTATCATTTTTTCAATGATCGTTTCATGGGTCACATTCACGTCAATACCCCCTTCCAATAACTGTTATCATTATAACATGGTTATAAGAAGAACCATACAAAGGCGCACCCCATACAAGGACCTCGTGAATATAAAAATCCCGGGCAATGAATTGACCGAGCATACACAATTAATCTATATAATCAAAGTATCCTTTAATACTTGATTTATTATTTGAAAGACAAGTTCCAACAAGTATGAGATTGACTTACATCCTCAACCCACAACAAAATCTGACCGCAACGAAAAAGCCGGTCACATTTAGTTTGATAACTAATACGTGATGTTGTTGTAGGGATCACGAAACGGTTATCTTCTGGTCCTCTTGAAAACGCCCATACAGCCAAAGAATGAATTCAACTTCATTATCATTTAATTGTCTACCAAGTTCACATTCAAACTCCTTATAAATCATCTCAAAGTTATCCATCGTTACCTTGTCCCCCTGAAACAACGTGACTTGTATACGTTTCCCCTACCATTGTAGCGTTTTCCCGTACGATAATCAATAGTGTTTTTTAAAAATACAGATAAAGTGAAAAGTTGACAATGATTTTAACAAATAATGACATACTCCTGTATAAGACCCGCTTTTTTTCAAGTTACTATAAAAAATCACCAAAGAACATCGCTCGAGTTCATTGGTGATTGTCTATAAAAGGGTTATTTATTCATGATCATATAATTTTTCTTCCAGCACACTTATTCGAGCAGCTAGCTTTTCTACGTCTTCTTTTAAAGCAAACCCGAGTTCATCTGCGAGCTTTCGTGTTTGTTCATGTTGTTTAACATCCCATTCACTTGCCTTGGCCTCGCCCTTCTCAATTAAACTATTTAAGACCGATTTTGCCTGTTCTTGAGTCAGCTCATTTTTATCCACTAGGTCGTTGAGTACCTTTTCAACCCGTTCCTTTCCACTGACAGCTACACCGAGACCCAACAGGAATCCTTTTCTTAATATATCACTCATGGTCACACCTCCTTTTATCAAGATACGTCATCAAAAACAGTATTGAATATGTGTTATACACAAAGACTAAAGATTGAATGCGTAGCTCATAACGGACTTGTGAACTGTTTCCATCTTCTATTCCATCGTACACAATTAAAGCATCGCATGTGTGTACCTCTTAACCTTATTATACTAAAAATAATCGGTGATTTTAAATGATAACCGAGTTGATCTATCACTCATTTCTTAGAATGTTTGAACACAAAAGTATCAGACATATTAATGAAATATGACCACTTAAATAATGATAAAATTTTTTTCGTATTTTGCATGCCTTTTACTTTTTAGCTTATATATCAACGTTATAGCTTACATATAAATTTTGGTATTACTGGATATTAAAACGCTTTCATGAGATAATAACAGTTTTTGACCATTGACTTTTATACCTGCATCATTATAATAAAAGGAATTATTATTAAAAAGGAGGAAGTCACATTGAAAAATAAGTCGTACTCGCTAGGTGATCATTTACGCTTTATCTTACCATCGCTTATCGGAATTCTGTTGTTTATGACACCTATTAGTACAAATGACGGTGACGGTATGACAATACCAATTGCCTATATGGCTAATTGGGTTCAAGGTCTGCTAGCAGATCAATTATCTGTTATTATGATGATTATTATTATTTTGACAGCTATTATAACAATTATCGCGAGAATTATTGGACGTGACCGCTTACAAAAGACACCCTTTTTCCAGCAATTATTTCACGTTAGTCTATTTTGGACGGTAACCCGTATACTTGCAGCTGTTTTTGCTGTGATGACCGTTTTTGAAATTGGTCCTGAAGCCGTACATAGTGGAGATACTGGAGCTATTATTATTGGGGAAGATGGGTTATTGCATGTCTTGTTTGCGGTCTTTTTATTTGCCGGGATATTTTTGCCACTGTTAACGAACTTCGGCCTTTTGGAGCTTTTCGGGACAATGATGACGAAAATTATGCGTCCACTCTTCAAATTGCCTGGTCGTGCATCCGTTGATTCACTCGCTTCATGGATAGGAGATGGCACGATCGGTGTCCTTCTAACAAGTAAGCAATATGAAAATGGTTTTTACACGAAGCGTGAGGCCATCGTCATAGGTACAACGTTTTCTGTCGTTTCCATTACATTCACACTTGTCGTTATTTCAGAAGTTGGATTGTCTCACATGTTCGTCCCCTTCTATTTAACAGTCATTTTCGCCGGAATTGTGGCCGCACTCATTATGCCACGTATTCCACCCCTCTCAAGAAAAAAAGATACGTACGCTATTGAAGGTGCTACAGGAATTGACGAAACCATACCTGCTGGCGAAAACGTGTTTACTTTTGGATACAAACAAGCTTTAGATCGCGCTAAAGGTGAAAAAAGTGTTTCTAAGTTTTTAAAGGAAGGCGTCCAAAATGTACTCGACATGTGGATGGGGGTCGCTCCTGTTGTTATGACGATCGGTTTAATTGGTTTAATCATCGCTACTTATACACCTTTATTCACTTGGCTCGGATACCCGTTTGTCCCACTTTTAGAGCTTATGCAAGTGCCATATGCTGCTGAAGCTTCTGAAACAATTCTCGTTGGATTTGCGGACATGTTTCTGCCTGCTATTATCGGTGGTTCAATTGAGGCTGAGATTACTCGGTTTATCATTGCCGCTTTATCAATTACTCAATTGATTTATATGTCTGAAATGGGTGGATTACTACTCGGTTCTAAAGTTCCGGTATCATTCTTTGACCTCGTCGTCATATTCTTATTGCGGACACTCATTACACTTCCAATCGTCGTGCTCTGTGCACATATTATTTTTTAAGATTCATTAATGAACGTTATCTTATTGCATTTTCTATAAACTGCTAACGATGAAAATTAGGCTAGGACAAAAGAGTTTAACCAAATGAAAATCCGAACAATACTACCGCTCCGGAAATATACTACGCTTTCCGTGGGCGGCTGGTGAGCCTCGGGGCAACAGGACGTTGGTCATGAAGGCGTGGCGATTGTCGTCGCGACTTTAGCCTTCCTTCCCCTACCGCACTGTGGGGTCTCACCTATGCCTTCCTCCCACAGGAGTCTACGTATATTTCCGGAGCTAATGCTGAGCATTGTTCGTCTTTTGAGTTAACCTTTAAGTTATGTCCCAGCCTCGCTTTCATCTTATCCAAGCGGATGCTCTCGTATCATCTCCTAAAGTGATTGTTCAACCACTCGTAATGATTCGTGGACGATGTTGATCATGTCGTTTATTTGCGCCTTTGTAATGACAAACGGCGGTGCAAAGGCAAGTGTATCCTGACCATGATATACAATTGCCCGACCAATCATGCCACGCTTTAACGCTTCAGCAACAACTTTTGGAGCAATTGGATCAGACTGATCATCTGAAGCGAGACTAATCGCACCGAGTAATCCAAGTCCTCGATAGTCTGCAACCAGCTCATGCTCGCGCTTTAACCATTCAAACCCTGCTAATAGCTCTAACCCCATCTCACGAACATGCTCAACAAGATTTTCACGCTCAATAATAGCGAGATTTTCTAAGGCAACAACACACCCGACCGGATGGCCACTGTACGTATAGCCATGCATAAAGTTCCCATCAGACAATTCAGCTAGCTCTTCGTGTAACCGATCAGTCATTACCATGCCACCAAGTGGTGCATAACCGCTCGTAATCCCCTTAGCGATACACATCATATCTGGAACAACGTCATAGTGGTCCATACCAAACATCTTCCCTGTCCGTCCAAATCCAGTAATGACCTCATCAATGATTAATAGAATATCATATTCATCACAAAGTTGACGCACTTCTTGAAAATACCCTTCAGGCGGCAGGTTGACCCCACCAGACCCTTGAACAGGCTCACTTATAAACGCAGCAATCGTGTCAGCACCTTCACGTTCAATAAATTGCCGAAAGTCATCAACCGTGTTTCCCACATGATAGAAATCTGATGCCATTGATGTTGTGAAATCATGAAATGGCTGAATACCCGTTGCACTTGTAGACCCCATCGCCACACCGTGATAGGATTTTTTCCGTGAAACTATTTTTTTCTTTCCCGATTTGCCCTTTAGCTTCCAGTAATGGCGAACCGTCTTAAATGCCGTATCATTTGCTTCTGATCCTCCAGAGGTGAAAAATGTTGTATTTAAATCCCCAGGAGTTAGTGTAGCAATTTTTGCTGCCAAGCGAATGACTGGCTCATGACTCCAATTCGAGAACGTTGAGCTGAAGGCGAGCTTTTCCATTTGTTTCGCTGCTGCTTCTCCGGGCTCTTTTCGTCCATGCCCGATATTCACATTCCAAAGAGAGGATAAACCATCGAGTAATTTTCTCCCTGTTATATCTGTTAAATAAATCCCGTCACCTTCTGTAAAAATGAGACTAGGCCCTTCCGCTTGATGCTGTTTAATCGACGATGTCGGATGAAGGAAATGCGCTTGATCCAGCGCCACCAATTCATCATAAACGTGTTGCTTATTTTGATAAGCTGTCTGCATCATAACTCCCCCTTATAGACGATTACGGTCTTTCTTCAAATTAAACTGCACAACTTTCGGTTCTGTCATATCTTGAATGGCAAATCGTATCCCTTCTCGACCGAGACCAGATCCTTTTACACCACCAAATGGCATTCCGTCAATGCGATAATCACTGCTGTCATTAATCATGACACCGCCAACATGGAGGCACCTTGCGGCTGTCATTGCATCATCAATCCGATTCGTAAATATCCCAGCTTGCAAGCCATAATCAACGTTGTTTGCTTTTTCAATTGCTTCATGTAAATCGATCACCTGATACAACAGTACAACAGGCCCGAATATTTCTTCATCGGCAATTTGACAATGATCTGGGACATTGGACAGAACAGTCGGTGCATAAAAAGCACCTTCACGGACCCCTCCGGTTAATAGCGTTGCGCCTTTTTCAACCGCTTCATTAACCAATGCTTCAACACGACGGGCCTCCGTCTCATTAATTAACGGGCCCATATCTGTGCTTTCGAGCTGTTTATCACCAAGTTTAACCGTTCGGGCTTTTTTAACAATCTCGGCTTCAAATTGATCGTAAACCGTTTTCTGTATGAAAATGCGTTGCACGCCAATACAGTTTTGTCCAGCAGCAGAAAAAGCACCTGATACGCAAGCGGCAGCAGCTTCATCTATATCAGCATCCTCTAATACAATGGTCGGACAATTAGAGCCGAGCTCCATGCCAATTTTTTTAAGCCCGGCCTGTCGTGCAATGTGTTCTCCCGTTTTTAAGCCACCTGTAAAAGACACCATACGTACGGCAGGGTGTTTCACAAGTGTCTCACCGACATCCTTTCCACTACCTGTAATAACGCTTAATACATGTTTAGGTAAGCCTGCCTCAACAAACGCTTCAGCCAACAATAGTGCGCTCAGCGGGGTCAGTGATGATGGTTTAATAATAATAGCATTACCCGCTGCGATGGCAGGACCAATCTTATGAGCAACTAGATTTAATGGATCATTAAACGGTGTAATCGCCGCAATAATACCAATTGGAAAACGATAATAATAGCCTACGCGATCTTCATGACCAGGCATTTGGTCAAAGGGAATCGTTTCACCATGAATACGTCTCGCCTCTTCTTGGGAAATCCGTAATGTTTGGACGCATCGATCCACTTCACTTGTCGCCTCACGAATTGTTTTACTCCCTTCGCGGGCGATTGTTTCAGCAAACCGCTTTTGATGCGTTGAAACATAATGTGCTGCTCGCTCCAATATGGCCATTCGTTCGTGCACGGGGATTGCGGCAGCAGTTTCGGCCCCCTTTTTAGCCATTTCAACAGTAAACAATGCATCCTCCACGGTCGCCTTTGGAACAGTCGTAATAAATGAATGGTCTTGAGGATCATATATATCAATTACATGATCACGCTCCACCCATTCACCACCAATGAACATGCGTCTGCCTTTTGTTTTCGTCTTCATATACATCACCTCATGTGTCTCAATATTGATCTCGATATGTGCCTTTCGCCTAAAATGGGCATAGCGTTTGTCTGAGCTTGTATTGATTTAACTAATGACTGGCGCTATATCAAGGTCACCCTTTATAATCAAGTCCCTCGTATAATGTGACAAGACTTCGTGTCCTGTCTCGGTGACTCGGAACGTTTCACTAATTTCAATCCCTTCATAATCAAACCATAATGCAGGTATAAGATGGAACGTCATATTTGGCTGTAAAACGGTTTGATCGCCAGGACGTAAGCTCGCCGTATGCTCGCCCCAGTCGGGTGGATAACTCAAACCCGTCGAATATCCAAGACGTGCTTCTTTTTCAATGCCATAGCGCGACGTCGCTTGACGCCAAGCCGATTCAACTTCTTCACATGTAACACCGGGCTTCACAATATCAAGAGCGGCATTTAAGCCTTCAACGACGATTTTAGATAATGCCTCTATTTTTTCAGACGGTTTACCAAGGGAAATCGTTCGAGCAAATGGGGCATGATAGCGTTTGTAACAGCCAGCCATCTCAACAATAACGAGTTCACCTTCTTTAAACGGCTGATCCGACCATGTGATATGCGGAGCGGCTGTGCGTTCACCGGTTGGCAGCATCGGCACAATCGCTGGATAATCACCACCAAATTCAGGTGTACCTGAAATCAAATCATAGTAGATTTCCGCTGCTGCATCACATTGTCGCGCACCAGGATAAATTGCTTTTTCTGCTGTGTACATCGCATTTTGAACGATTTGACCAGCCTTTTTCATGTGCTCAATTTCTGTATCAGATTTAATCATCCTGAGCTCATTCACTAAAAGACCAGCGTGTTTAAAGTGTGCATCAGGGAGTTTCTGTTTTAACTTTTCATAAGACAGCGCACTGAAAAAATACGCATCCATTTCAACACCGATATGCTTATGTGACAGACCTTGGTCAATTAAGAAGTCGGCTACAAACGTCATCGGATGCCGAGTCATTGATTGCACATAATCATCTGGGTACGACAAAATATTACCAGCTTCCATCCAAGTCGTCATTTTGGCACCAGCTGCATCCATATATCTGCCCAACCAGATCGGTTGATCACGATCGTTGATCACAATAACGAGCTGCTCAACGTAAAATGACCATGCGTTATAGCCTGTTAAATAATACATGTTGGATGGGTTCGTGATAAGCAACACGTCTACCCCTGATTCTTCCATACGTTTTTTTGTATTCATAAACCTCTGCTGGTACTCCTGATATTCTTCGTGACTGAACAACACTATTCATACCTCCCTTGTTTCCGTGTTTCTGGCATTCACCGTCTTCTATGTCAGTATATGTGTTATAACGAAATAGCACCATTGACATAATGTATGAACTTTCAGAAACAACTCTATACAAAGTGTATGAAAGCGTTGTCTTTTATGTGTGGAAAGAGACTGATCATCTCCTTAAGCATTTCCTCATTAATCATTGAACAGTTTATTTTTCCATACACCGGTCTGCCATAATTTCACACTGAATTGTAGTAAAAAGATATCATCCGGATTAACAAGTGATAATCCTGTCAACGTTTCAATTTTACGAAGCCGATACAACAGTGACTGACGGTGTAAATTTAATAGTCTTGCAGAACGGCTGACATTGCTATTTTGATTGGCGTAAACGTTGAACGTCTGAATTAAATTGGCTTCACGTTCACGATCATACTCAATAAGAGGGGAAATTGTTGTAAACATAATGTCCTGAATTTCATCGTGATGGGCAAGACTGAGCATCAATCGGTTCAACTGGGTATCTTCATAATGAACTCTCTGTCCTTGACCTTTCTGTTGCCGTCCCATATCGAGCGCTGATCGGGCCTTTTTGAAGCTTTCATTAAATACCATAACGCCATCCTCATGCTTACCAATCCCCCAGGAGCATATGACGCCTGGGATAATGGCATTTAAACGCTTTTCCACCAGGTCGAGATAATAATGGACTGTCCCCTGTAAAGTATCATCGTCTGCTTCTAAATAAATGATTAGTAAATCCTCGTCGAACGTAAATGCGACTTGCTTCTCAACGACTTGACTTGCATAACGGATTTCTTCTTCCATATAATAGATCAAGCTTTGAAGGCCATATTGTGTGTCTTGGTAACGATCCTCTGACAGGTCATCGATATTTTCCGGTAATCCAACAATACATACGTAGGACAAATAAAGGTTATAACCAAATATTTTGGCACGGTTTCGTATATGGTCTGTCACGTATCCGGGGGTCTTAGCAAGATTCCAAATAAAGTCGTTGCGGAGACGATTTTCAGTTTTAATGATGGCGTCTTCACGCGAGCTCCAAAGGGCGGCAGCTGCTGATAAATACTCAAGAATATGCAGGACATTACCTGTCACACGGACGCCCTTCGGAAGAAGAATGATGAAGCTCCCTCGGTCGAGTCCACCTGCTGAAATTGATTTTTTGATCAAATGACATTCGTTAACCACCATTTTTTCAATATGGTGTGATACCGGTTCTTCAATATGTGTGCCGTCTCTCGATTCCAAATTAGCCCACAGTCGTGTCATGTCCAGTGCGTTTTCTGTGTTAGGCTTTATGCGTCCTTTCTCATCACGAAAAACGATCGACCAGCCTAGAGTTCTCTCAGCATACTTCACAATATCTGATAAATCCTTTCCTTGAACGACGAGATCAATCAATCGCTTCTGAATTCTCCGCGAGTGACGTGATATATCGTCCTGCCATTCATTCAACTTCATCATAACGGTGCGTTGAATATCTGCAAACCGAATTTCCCACGGGATCTCGATCAAAACAAATTGCTGTTGCCGAGTATACTGTAAAACATTGTCCGGAATTTCAAATATGTAGCGACCTGTTGCAATTGCTAAGGCAGAAGCACCAGACTCATAAATGTCTTTTACAAATTCAAGCAATTGTTCAGGTGTGTTTTCAAAGCCCATACCAATTGTTAGGATAAACTCATTTTGACGTACGAAGTCTTCTACAGTCCCTTCAATTACGGATACCCACTCAACATGACGGTGTCTCAGTACGTTTGAGCCTGTTTTTACAGTGGCTGTTTTTAAAATAGGTAACTCCAAAATGTCTTCAACCGCCAAATGCATGGTCTCATCTCCTCACCTGTGAAATATCTTGTCAATCAGATGGAAAACTACAGCATGGTCTTGCTGCCAAACTTATATAAACTGAATGATATATGTTTTCAGACTAATAAGCAATTGATCAAATGTTTGATTGAAAGTTGTGCTGAGGAAGCAGTCGAATGATAACATGCACCTTGCCTAGATATTTAACAGTACTAAAATCCAAAAAACAAACCACCCCCAGTTAGGGATGGTTAATTGCTGTCGATTCTATTATAAAGTTAAGGGGGTAATTAAGTATACGTTTTAATCGCGATTAGGTTGCAATCATTTTTAGGAATGAGCAAAAGGAGCTACGGACAATATAGACACCGTTCACAAAATGCCTCTGCTCAGAATCAAATCGGTTACAGTTACCATACCGTTTTTTCTATCATGTGTCACAACTGAGGATACCTTTAAATTAAGTTGGTGATCTCGATTCGTTTTTCGTGATGGAATGTATTGCTTTTCTGAAATGGTACATCTGCACTTCAATTAAGGGCTTTGTCAGTGTTCTAATTGGTTTGCTAGATAAAATATATACGATTAAAGCTGAAAAAGACACATATATGGCAACATCCATTGGTCCGTGAAATTGAGCAACTGATATGTCCGTCACACGTAGAAACTGAATGATAAATCCATGTAATACATACACGTATAGCGTCCGCACACCGAGCTCGGTAATCGGAAATCGTCTGCGTGGTACCCAAGCAAGCACGCTAACGACCATTATGGCTGACGTGATATAAATGAGCAATCTCGCAACCCCACCAAAAGTCGGTTCACCGAGGGTCGCATAAGACTTTGATGCAAGAAGCCAACCCGAGTTAAATTCTGGAGCGAGCGCTATGGCGATTGCAACTGTTGTCATGACAATAAGCGCTGCCACCTTAACTTGAATATGCTTCAATTGCATAAGCTGATGCTTCGTCAACCAATATCCGATTAGAAAGAAAGGAAAAAACACCAATGTCCGCGACAAGCTTAACGTATGACCAATATCGCCAATATAACCGGCGATAAGTCCAATTTGAATAGATATGAGCAGCCCAAGCGGTGCTGGCCACCTTTTAAAAACGATTAATAATATATGCCAGCTAAACAAACTAAGCAAAAACCAAAGTGACCATTGCGGATGAACGAGACTGGCTTGCCAATCAGCTTTACCAATCATAAAATAGTAACCAGTATATATGAGTTGAAAAATAACATAAGGAATCAAAAGCTTTTTAATTAATGTAGCGATATAACGCTTTGTACCAGAGCCTTTCGCAAAAAAACCTGCGATTAAAATAAACGCCGGCATATGGAATGTATAGATCCACATGTATAGTGTATTCAACGCAGCTGAATCACTTGTATAAGGCTGAATAACGTGGCCAAATACGACGAGAAATATTAATAGGACACGCGCATTGTCAAAGTATGCTTCTCTCATTTTTCAATCACCTTTATCATTCACAATAGGTTGTTGTTTCCTTAAGTAGCATATACCCTTGGACATCGTTAGAACAACAGGTTCTGAGTGATTTAACCCTTTTGAAAATGAATTGTAGTGATTATGAAACTAATGAGAAGTAATTGTTATTTTAGGATCATTATCTGTAAGTTTAGTTATATTTTGTATTTTATTCCTTTATTATTTACATATTGTCTAACATTTTATCTTTTGGTTAAAACACCCAACCGCTACAATGCAAATAAAAAAGACCGTACAGGGCCATACGATCTTTTTCCCATATTATTTCGATGCCGTTTTCTTTTTGGCAGTAGCTGTCGTTTTTCGACGTCTAGGTTGTGCCTGTTTTGGCTTTGGCTTGTCCTTTTTAGCCTTTTCTAGTGATGCCTGCAACGCTTCCATAAGGTCTGTAACGTTATCCTGAGCTGGCACTTTCGGAGCAGTTGTGATCTGTTCATTGTTTTTCTTCGCCTGTATCAAGTCGAGGAGAGCTGTTCTATAGTCATCATGGTACTTTTCTGGATCGAATTCAGTCGTTAACTGATCAATCAACAGTTTTGCTGTGTCTATTTCTTTTTTTGCCATCTCGATGTTTTCAGGTACATTAGGAACATCTTGCACGCTGCGAACTTCATCTGGATAATGAATCGTTTCAACGACGAGCGTATTCTGATAAATTCGAATGACGGCAAGCTGTTCCTTGGACCGTATCATCATTTTAGCAACGCCTATTTTCCCCGTGTCAGAAAGGGCTGCGCGTAGCAGGCCATATGCCTTTGTTCCACCTTCATTTGGAGATAAATAGTAGCTTTTATTAAAATAGATTGGGTCTATGTCTTCAAGCTTAACGAAATCAATAATTTCAACCGCTTGTTCGCCCTTTTCGCCTTTTATTTTTGCGAAATCACTTTCTTCAAGCATGACAAATTTATTCTTCGCATATTCATATCCTTTTACAATTTCGTCGTTTGCCACTTCACGATCACATACTGGGCACACCTTTTCATATTTAATTGGAGATTGGCATTCTTTATGGAGCTGTCTGAGCTTCACATCTTTATCCTCGGTAGCAGCATGCAGCTTCACCGGGATGTTTACGAGACCGAAGCTGATCGTTCCTTTCCACATCGTGTGCATCGGATCGCCTCCTTTTATAAAGTCAGCATTCATTGATGTTTAGTTTGTTCTTTAAGGTTTGTTTTATCCACTTGTATTAAAGGTCTATTGAGACGGACATGATAACGGTAAAGAATTCTGCGTGAAGGAGGAACTGTTATGGGCTTGAAACAGTCCGTCATGAAGCCGATTGCGCGCCAAGAGAGCCCCGTTGGAGATGAGTGGGTTTATGAAGTGAAATATGATGGCTTTCGTTGTGTACTTGATTGGGATGGGCAAACATTAAGCTTAACGAGTAAACATAACAAAGACTTAACACCGCAATTCCCTGAAGTTGTCCAAGTGATGCATGCGTTTTTCGCAGCAAAAGATGATGTGAAATCGATAACCCTTGACGGGGAGCTGGTCATATTGAACAATCCATATCAAGGAAATTTTTCGTTGTTACAAAAACGTGGTCGAATGAAAACTGAAGTAGTAATTCAGGAAGCTGCTAGACAACGTCCTGCGACCTTTATGGCTTTTGACATTCTCTTCTACAACGGAGATGATTTTGCGAATAAGATGTTTTTTGAACGAAAGGAAATGCTCAAAGCTGTCATTGCAGACATGCATAACAATCAAGCCGTACAAGGATTGTCGGAGATCATTGCTTATGTACCAGCGAAAACGGACATGCGCAATCTTTGGAATACAATTTTTGACTTCAAAGGGGAAGGGATGATTACGAAACGAACAAAAAGCATTTATCATCAGGGAAAGAAGCATTACGATTGGTTTAAAATCAAAAATTGGCGAACAGTTACCGGTGTCTTAACTGCATATGATCCTTCAAATGGTTATTTTACAGTCAGCGTCAATGACGAACAAAGCTGGATTCCTATTGGGAAATGCAAGCACGGGCTTGATGACACGACAAAAAAGACGTTGCAGATGCTATTTCAAGAAGATGGCATCCATCAGAACGGTGCGTTACAACTTCCGCCAGCAATTGCAGCGACCATACATACTTTAGATATGACAGATGCCGAATTACGCGAGCCTGAATTCGTCCTCATTTCACCGTTAACCGAACGACTGGCATGTACGGTGCAGCAATTAGAGCTGAATTTAGCGATGTTACCTCAAACTGTTGATCTTTCAAATACGGATAAACCATTTTGGCCTGATGCTGATCTCACAAAAGGTGATTTACTTGTGTACATGCGCGAGGTTTCCCCTTATATGCTACCTTTTTTAAAGCAGCGTGCGCTAACGCTCATTCGCTTTCCAGACGGAGTTAATGGAACGCACTTTTTCCAAAAGCATTTACCGGATTATGCACCCGAATTTATACCGGCTGGTAAAATGGCTGGCAAGAAAGTGATTCTTTGCGATGGCCTTGATGCTCTCATTTGGTTTGCCAATCATGGAGCCATTGAATACCATATTCCTTTTCAAACGTTCAATGAAGCAACACCATCTGACATTGTGTTTGACTTAGACCCACCTAATCGTGGGCATTTTCAATTGGCTGTATATGCTGCACACTTGATCAAACGTTTGATTGATGGCCTTGAACTCGAGGCATTTGTAAAAACGTCAGGCAATAAAGGCTTGCAAATTCATATTCCACTTCCTGACAATAGACTGACTTACGATGATACGGCTATTTTTACAGAAGCGCTCGCCAAAACGATTGAACAAGCTGAGCCTGACCTGTTCACGACAGAAAGGATGAAGGACAAACGGAACGGTCGACTTTACATTGATTATGTTCAGCACGGAAAGGATAAGACGATTATCGCCCCTTATTCTCCGCGTAGTACTGGAGAAGCGACTGTTGCGACACCGCTTTTTTGGGAAGAGCTAAACGAAGAACTGCGCCCAGAGCAATTCACCATTAAGAATGTCGTCAAACGTATTCAAACACTGGGATGCCCATGGGCACATTATTTTAAAGCAGGTACAGATCAGCGTTTAGATGCCTTGGAAAAGCTCATTGCTCAATAAACATTGAGAATGGGTGGAGCGTGGGTATGCGGCTGTTTTACGATATATGCGGCTGCTTCGCGATATATGCGGCGCGAGGGTCCGATAGCGTGCGGTTCACGATATATGCGGTGCGACTGACGGATATGCGGCTACTTTTGCATATATGCGGCGCGGCCTGCGGATATGCGGCTCCTTCACGACATATGCGCCACGGCGGGCGGATATGCGTGCGCTTCGCGACATATGCGGTGCGGCGGGCGGATATGCGTGCGCTTCACGACATATGCGGTGCGACGGGCGGATATGCGGCTGCTTCACGATATATGCGGCGCGGCGGACGGATATGCGTGCGCTTCACGATATATGCGGCGCGGCCTGCGGATATGCGGCTCCTTCACGATATATGCGCCACGGCGGGCGGATATGCGTATGCGTATGGAATTTCTTTTGTTCACAGACAAATACAGTAGCACCCTCTTGTTCGTAGGCAAAGGCGAGTGCTACTGTGGATCATCATTAACAACAAGCGCCGCATAAGAAACTATCCAAAAACTGCTGCGAAGCCTGTTCCTAGGACAACACCAGCAATGACAACGGCCCAGGCTGGTAGCTTCCAAAAATAAAGCATCGAAAATAATATTGCAGCAAGCGCAAAGTCTACACCATCAACAATGGCACTCGTGAAGACAGGATTATAAAATGCCGCAAGTAAAATGCCAACAACCCCAGCATTGACACCCGTCAATATCCCTTGAAAACGTGTACGCTTTCGGAGTGCTTCCAGAAAAGGTAATGTACCGATAATGAGTAAAAACGACGGTAAAAAGATGGCAATAACCGCAACAGCTGCACCAGCGACGCCGTGCATCATCGTACCGAGGTAACCGGAAAACGTAAATAGAGGGCCCGGTACAGCCTGAGCCATTCCATAGCCAGACAAAAATTCACCGCTCGTTAACAAGCCAGCCGGTACAACCTCCTGCTCTAATAACGGCAACACGACATGACCACCGCCAAATACGAGTGAACCAACTCGGAAAAATGTATCAAATATTCCTACAAATACGTTTTCAGTCATTCGTGCCAAGACTGGTAATGCAACAAGGAGAACACCGAGTAAGGCAAGTGATGCAATACCGAGCTTTTTAGAGATCGATATCGAAAAAGGTGTGACCTTGGATTCAACTTTATTAGAATAAAAGATCCAGCCTATGATGCCAGATACGACAATAACGGCTATTTGAATTTGAACAGATGGAAATAGGAGCATCACAAGCGCCGCTGCTAAAGCAATTGCAATCCGCGGCTTGTCAGGCGTTAGTTTTTTCCCAAGACCAAGAACGGCATGTGCAACCACTGCAACAGCTACGATCTTAAGACTGACAATCCACGCAGCATCCTGTATCGTTAAAGATTGATATAAAAAAGCGAATAACACGAGCACGATAACAGACGGCATCGTAAAGCCAAACCAAGATACGACACCACCGGTAATCCCACCGCGTAGCATACCAATAGCAATTCCAACCTGACTGCTCGCCGGCCCCGGCAGAAACTGACATAACGCAATGATATCAGCGTATGTACGATCGTCTAGCCACTTTCGTTTATCTACATATTCATTTTTAAAATAACCGAGATGAGCAACCGGACCGCCAAATGACGTCAAGCCTAATTTAAGCGATGTCCATAAAATGTCGAGTAAGGATTGTGTGCGTTTCATAGTCGCCTCCCAAACATGATATTTCTACCAATTTAACATATTGCGACCTTTGAAAGGGTATTTTTACAAATAATTTACAAAGGGAATCAATCATACCTGACGATACCCTATTTGCTTGAAAACTTCACGCTTTCTTCTGCAGTCTTTACGATATCCAAAAAAAACAGGCAGCCGCACATAACGGTCTGCCCAACTTTATTTGTTTATTTTTTTCACACGTTACACAGACGGTTGGTCGCGTTGTTCCTTCTTCCCTGATGACCAAAACCACCCTGTCGCAGCAATCGCAACCAATACACCGTAAAAGATGAGTTTCCATGTTGTCGAATGTGGGAAGTCGTGTGGAATCCATGCGATGTCCTCATGTGCCATAACGATGACAGCAAGCTTGACACCGACCCAACCGACGATATAAAACGCAGCCACTTCAAGTGCTGGACGCTTGTTCAATAAATCAACAAAAATATTGGCAGCAAAACGCATAATGATTAAACCAATCATACCGCCAGCAAATACGACGAGGAATTGTCCTGTATCGAGGCTACCAATTGTTCCAATCCCTGTAGGCGGCAACGCGACGGCAATTGCCACCGCAGCGAGAATCGAGTCAACCGCAAATGCGAGATCCGCAAATTCAACCTTCAAAACCGTCATCCAAAAACCAGAACCATTTCCTTTTGAACTTGTTACTTCGTCTTTATGACGGTACTTATCGACCAAGTGCTTAATGGCAATAAATAGTAGGTATGCCGCACCAAGTGCCTGAACCTGCCAAATATCAACAAGAAACGAAATGATGAACAGTGATCCGAAACGTAGTACGAAAGCCCCTGCCAGGCCGTAGAATAATGCTCTTTTCCGTTCCTTTGGTGGGAGATGTTTGACCATAATCGCCAAAACAAGTGCATTATCAGCAGCGAGTAAGCCCTCTAAACCGATGAGGACAACGACGACCCATAAATACTCAAGTAGTAATTGCATTTCCATAATTTGATGTCTCTCCTTTTAGTAAATAGACTGTTTCAGGAAAAGGCCATCAAAAAAGACCCTTACCCATCAACGGTAAAGGTCTCGCAAACAACGTGGTGTTGCCAATCAAGCCGGAGAAAAAATCTCGTAATGACGACTTTGATTGTGCAGCTACTCCCCTTTAAATGTATTATTATTAAACCGCGTTTGACGAAAAATGTCAACAGATAGATCACTATATAATCATTCTGTCCTAATATATTGTGTCTATGTTCGTCATTTAGCAGAGCTCTTTTGATTTACATGACAATTTATAATTGAGATGACTACAATGACATTTATTTTTATTGATGCGAATGGATAATCGTGTCCATTAATGTTTCCATTTCATGTTTTAAAGTGTCTAATTGGGCATTACTTTTTTGTTTAGCATCGCTATTGACGCCGTAATAGCATTTAATTTTAGGCTCTGTGCCTGATGGACGTAAACAGACCCAGCTGTTTTGCTCCAACAAGAATTTTACGACATTTTCCTTTGGTAGGTTGATCAGCTCTGTTTCTCTGTCACCCTGCAAATACGTCCGGTTTCCGACCTCATAGTCCTCTATGGCTTCAACCTGAAGACCTCCAATGACGGATGGCGGTGCTGTACGGACGTTAGACATAATTGCTTGAATCTGATCGGTTCCTTTAAGGCCTTTAAGCGTTAATGATGACATTCCCTCAAGATAATATCCGTGTTTTTCATATAACAGCTCCAAAGCCTCGAGCAGTGTTTTACCTTGCTTTTTCCATTCGTATGCCATTTCACATGCGATCATGGCTGCCTGTACAGCATCTTTATCACGGGCAAAATTTTGAATGAGATAGCCATAGCTTTCTTCAAAGCCAAACACAAACGTCTCACCGGTTGCATCAAATTGACGAATTTTTTCTCCGATAAACTTAAATCCGGTCAACGTATCGATCGTTTCAGCACCATACGAAGCTGCAATTTGACGACCTAACTCAGTGGTAACAATGGTCTTTAGAACACGCGCACTCTTGAGCACATAGTCATCCGTACGTGACAAAATATAGTCGAGCATGAGTACGCCGAGCTGATTACCAGTGAGAACAGAATAGTCTCCAGCTGCATTTTTAACAGCCACGCCGAGGCGATCAGCATCTGGATCAGTACCGAGTAAAATATCAGCATTAACACGATGTCCCTCCGCAATGGCCATCGTAAAGGCTTGATGTTCTTCTGGGTTTGGGGATGCGACTGTTGAAAACTCCGGATCCGGTACAGCTTGCTCTTGAACGACTGTCACATTTGTAAAGTTCAACTGCTTCAAGCCTGCCATCACCAAGTCATGCGCTGTTCCATGCAAGGGTGTAAAAACAACTTCCAAGCTTTTTGATTTTTGCAGCTCTTCTTCTGAAAGCTTCGATACGTGTAGCAGTCTCTCTAAGTATGCGTGATCTACTTCTCCATTAACCCATTTCAATAAACCAGTTGCTTCAAGTTCAGCCGCGTCTGCAACAGGTACGGCAAGTTCATTACCAACTGAGCGGATACATTCAATAACCGCTTCTGCTTCTGACGGTACAATTTGACCACCATCTTCATTATATACCTTGAATCCGTTATATTCTGGAGGATTGTGACTGGCTGTAATCATGATGCCAGCGACTGTTCCGAGATGGCGTACAGCAAATGATAAAACTGGGGTTGGACGTAACGTTTCAAATACGTACGTTTTGATCCCATGACCACCAAGTACTCGTGCTGTTTCTACTGCAAATTCTCTTGATTGATACCTTGAATCATAGGCGACGACAACCCCTCGGTCTTTTACGTTAACGCAGTTTTGCAATAGATACGTTTTTAAGCCTTCAACCGCTCGTCTTACTGTATATATGTTCATGCGATTTGTACCAGGGCCAAGCACCCCACGCATGCCACCCGTTCCAAACGTCAAATCTTTATAAAATGCTTCTTCAAGCGCGGTCTCGTCACCATTCAGTTGATCGAGCTCGGCTTTTAACTGTGGTTCAAGATGCTCAAATGTAAGCCACTTTTGATATGCTTCCCGCCATGTAGCCATTCCCACAATTCCCCCTTAAAAATCGTCTTCTTTGGTAAAATAGTACCATATTACGTCTATTTAATCTACGAGAGGGATTCATAGGGTTCTGTCAAGGATTTAACCGAAATTTCCCACGTGACACTTTGCCCGTTTTGTCTATTTTTAACAATAGTGTTATTACGCTCACTCAAGTATTTTTAAAACCTACATAAAAAACGTAGACTACTTTTCCATATGATAGACCTACATGACCAGCTCAGCAGAATCTACGAGCGAATTTTATCATGCTATATGTTAGACTATAAGATATATATTTTGGTTATGCTAGACTTAGAGACGTGTAACCGTTGAAAGGTGTGATGACATTGTTGGAAAAACGCTGGTTTCAGAGCATGGTATTTGTGATCCTTTTTTTCCTAATCATTTTACTTATATCTGTAACGAACTTTATTTTTGACCCAGTATTTAAGTATGTTGGGGCTGTAGCCATTCCTTTTATAGGGGCCGGTATTCTTTACTACTTAACCAAACCGTTGATGCAATTATTCGAGCGCTTTAAGATTAACCGCATCATATCTATTTTTCTCGTGTTTATCGTATTGCTACTCATTGGATTTGTGATCATCATTTATATTGCACCAATTGCCCAGCGGCAGTTTACCAACCTGCTCGGTAATGTACCAAAAATGGTTGATTGGGCACAGGATGTCATTGCTTACTGGCAGTCAAATCAGACGATCCTGCCAGAGGAAGTGAACAATGCGATTAACGATTTTACCGATAATTTACAAGCACATATTGAAAGTGTCATCAACTATATTTTTGGCTTTATTGGGCAATTAATTAGCTTTGTAACGGCACTCATTCTAATACCATTCTTCTTGTTTTTTATGCTAAAGGATGGGGAAAAATTTGTCCCATTCATCACGCAAATTTTCAACAAGAAGAAGGCTGATAATATAAGACTACTTATGGGAAAAATCGATGACACACTCACCTCTTTTATTCAAGGTCAGCTCATCGTGAGCTTCTGTGTTGGCGTGCTTCTGTTCATTGGTTATTTAATTATTGATCTAAAATACTCACTAACACTTGCTTTGTTTGCCATGATTATGAACGTCATTCCATTCATTGGACCGTTTATTGCTGTTGTGCCTGCTTTAATCGTCGGGGCGTTCCAAAAGCCAATCATGCTGCTTTGGGTATCCCTTATCATGCTAATCGCACAACAAATTGAAAGTAATTTTATTTCACCAAATGTAATGGGACGGGCGCTTAGCCTCCATCCGCTTACAGTCATTACAGTCATACTTGCGGCTGGTAGCATTGCTGGTTTTATCGGTATATTGTTCGCTGTACCATTATATGCTGTAATTAAAACAATCATCGTCCATTTTTATAAAACATATGAAGCATCCAAGCCCGACAAAGAAGATGTACTCATCTAGCAGCCTGGGCTAAACAGAAATATGAACGTTGATCAAACGTTTGATTATTTGCTATATTGCGGTTTCTGCTGTTTTGTTTACTTGTCATAAAAGGACATCTTCATATAGACTGGTTACTGAGGGGGCTTGATGTGGAATGGAAAAAGAAGCGTTAGAACAAAAACTCGCTCATTTAAAAGCGGATTACGTCCGCATTCAAGGCGACATGGACAAATTGGAGTACGTACGTGGTCGTGTTTCCGCTGCTGAGGAACAGCTGATCCGTCTTGAAGCGGAAATTGCTGAAGTCAATCGTCAACTGGACCATTTATCAGAGTGAAGTGAATGGCAGAACAGCATCGCGTGTACTTTTGTTTATTTATATACAGATCAGACTTGCTGAGATGAGCCATAAAGTAGTCCACCATTGCTGTGAGGCGCTTTATGGCTTTTTACTGACTTTAATAGGATTCGAAATTGGTCTAAACCTTTATGTGATGAGTTTTGACTTTATACGTTGGAATTTATTAATATGCGGCTGAGTTTATAGATATACGGGATAATGTCCAGATATGCGGTTCAAATTTTTATTATGCGTTGTAATGCCATGATATGCGGTACTCATTACATATATGCGTCCAGCTGCACAATTATGCGTGTTCGCACAATATATTAGACGTACATATGCGAAGCGGCGCCAACACTTTGAGTGTAGGCGCCGCTTTTCATGTGAATCTGTGTTGGATCATGCTATTTAAGCATTTTCACCATTGTCGTTGTTTCCATTTCCGTTACCGTTACGCTGGTAGACGAGTCTTTCTTGAATCTTCAGCTGTTCTTTATGTGGAGGCGTCAGACTAACGATAATGTCTCCTGTTCCTGGCACAGTACGCATTTCTTCTGAGTAAAACTTAATTTGTCCAGACGGTTTGATTAAATACAATAGAACCGTTTCCTCATGTCGTTCAGCAAGATATTGCTTATATGGATATTGTGCCGTAATCGTTGTTTGTCTAAACACATAGCCTGCCGCAACTTTATCGTTTAAATCCTCTAACGACACTTCTTCCTTGAAGAGTATGCGTCCGCCAATTTTATCGACCATATCGCTTGCCCGCCCGTTAATTTGCTCAAATGGACTCACTTTAAACACATTTGTCCTGCCATACTCCGGCATAAACGTCGTACAGACAAGCGCATTGTATGAGTGAAATTCAGAAACAGCAAGTAAATACTCATACGGAATCGTATCAAGGTTGTATTCCGTCTGCTCCGATAGCATCTCGCCATGGTAGAATGGTACACCAGCATTACGCGCATCACGCAGGTTCTCCCACGAGGAATCAACGATAATTACTGGCGCCTGTGATTTGGCGAGTGATTTTGCCAACTCTACTGTAAATGGATTGCTGCCCACAATAAGCGTTCCAGGTCTTCCCTCCATTGATAAATGAAGCTTTTTAGCTAACCAGCTGATGGAAAAACCATGTGCAATAACCGTGAAAAATACGAGTCCGAATGTTAGCGTTGTTAATAACTCTGCTTCTTCATACCCCGCTTCAAGCAAAATTGAAGCAAAATAACTAGAAACCGTCAAGGCGACGATCCCTCTTGGTGCAATCCAGCCAACAAGTGCTTTTTCATTAAAGGATAACCCCGAACCAATCGTTGAAATAAAGATTGATAACGGTCTGACGATAAACATCATTAAAAGCACGTACCCGATAATGTTCGGATTAAAAATTTGCAACAACGTATCTACCTGCAATGAGGCTGTTAACATAATAAAGATTGCTGATATGAGCAAAATCGATATATTTTCCTTGAAATGTCGCATATCAGCAACAGAGCTAATTCCCATGTTAGCAAGGGTAATGCCCATCGCCGTTACAGATAATAGACCTGTTTCATGCATGATTTCATCGGCACCTGTAAAACAGAAGATGACGACAACGAATACGGCGGGTGATTTTAGAAACTCTGGAATATGCCCCATTTCGAACATCCAGCCGATTCCACGACCAAGTGCCCAACCGAAAATCGCTGCGAAAATAGATGCCGCAAAGAACGTTAACAGCTTGGTACCATCCGGATCATGTGCTGTTAAATAAGCAATAATTTCAAAGGCAAAAACCGCAAGTAACGCACCAATTGGATCAACAATGATGCCTTCCCATTTTAATATTTTCGCTGGGCGCGGCTTAAGCTTGGATTGGCGGAGCAGCGGCATAATGACCGTCGGCCCTGTTACAATGAACAAGCCACCAATTACAAAGGCAACCGCCCAAGATAACCCCGCGATATAATGCGCTGTTAAAGACCCAAGAATCCAGGCGAGAAAAGCCCCGACTGTCGAAATACGAAACACGGGTTTACCGAGTCCGCGAATTTCTTTGAAGCTTAAATTAAGACTGCCTTCAAATAAAATGATTGCAACTGCAACAGATATGATCGGATTATATAAATTGCCAAAATCCTCTTCCGGATTCATCAAACCTAAAATTGGACCAACCAAAAGGCCTGTAATCGACATCACGACGATCGCCGGCATTCGGTAGCGCCATGCCACCCACTGGGATCCTATCCCTAAAAGACCAATCAGCATAATTTCGAACAAAATTGATGGAACCATAACCTACCCCCACTCTGAATTTATCTCTATATACACATACATTCAATTCATTTTTAGACAGGATTTTTTATAAACATAACGTCATTCTATCTATGAACATGAATAAAGTAAACCGTTTTTCATATAAATATAGTTTTTGTAACAATTACAATTTAGTAGTCAGATTGACAAAATGTGGAATTTAATAGGTTTTGAGGGGCATTCTCTTAGCTTGTTTAAATGACGGACGCTAAAATTATAATTTGAGTCTATCACGCGCACAATTTTCCGATATTCCGATACTCTATTTCAACGTCATTAAAATATGATAGGATAATGAGGAGTAAGAGGAGGCGAACTATGTCTGATAAACTAGAACACATCTTAAAATCTTATTTTGGGTATGATACTTTCAGACCTGGGCAAAAACAAGTGATTGTTGATGTCGTAAATGGCTTTAATACATTAGCTGTCATGCCAACGGGCGGCGGTAAATCGCTCTGTTATCAAATTCCCGGACTTACCTTGGATGGAACAGCGATTATCATATCTCCATTGATTTCTCTTATGAAGGATCAGGTTGATGCATTACACGCACTTGGTATAAAGGCGACATACCTCAATAGTTCTCTTTCACCAAAGGAGCAACAGGAACGGTTAAGTGACATTGCTGCTGGTCAATATACATTCGTCTACGTTGCACCTGAACGCTTTGAGTCGAACTTATTTGCAAATACTATTAGACAGCTCAATATTTCACTCGTCGCTTTTGATGAAGCGCATTGTATTTCCCAGTGGGGCCATGATTTCCGACCGAGCTATCGTTCAATCGTACCGCGTTTAAAGAAATTGACGAATATTCCCGTATATGTTGCCTTGACAGCAACTGCAACCGAGGACGTCATGACTGATATTCGAACGCTTCTCGACATATCACCAGACCACATGGTGAATACCGGTTTCGAACGAGATAATTTAAGCTTTCATCTCGTTAAAGGTAAGAATAAAGCCACCTACATTAAACACTTTTTAGACGAACGGAAAGGCGAATCAGGGATTATCTATACCGCTACGAGAAAACAAGCAGATGCTTTATATGATCAGCTCCGTCGTCAAGGAACTGCCGTAGAAAAATATCACGCAGGTCTAACTGAAGATGAACGTAAGGAGGCACAATCTGCTTTCGTTCACGATGAGGCGGCTATTATGATTGCGACGAACGCTTTCGGAATGGGGATAGATAAATCAAATGTACGGTTCGTGATCCATTACGCCATGCCTATGAATATCGAATCCTACTACCAAGAAGCAGGTAGAGCAGGACGAGATGGAGAGCCTAGTGATTGTATTCTCTTATATTCACCTCAGGATGTCCAACTACAAAAATTTTTGATCGAGCAATCACTTGCAGACGAGGACGCGAAGCAAAATGAATACCGTAAATTACAAGCAATGATGAATTATTGTCATACGAACAGCTGTCTCACAGCATTTATTCTCGATTACTTTGGTGATCAACCAGGATATGATGCTTGCGAGCGCTGCAGCAACTGCTCTGATCAACAAGAAAAAGTAGACATTACGGAAGAAGCGCAAATGATTCTTTCCTGTGTGAAACGCATGGGTGAACGATTTGGGGTATCGATGACAGCGAAAGTGCTTAAAGGTTCGCGTGATAAACGCATTCGTGAATTTGGACTTGAAGACCTTTCTACATTTGGCTTGTTATCCGCCTATACAGAAAAGGATTTGTCTGACCGAATTCAATTTCTCGTTGCGGAAAACGTGTTGGCTACAGAAGAAGGGAAATTCCCGACACTCAAGTTAAATCAAAAATCCGTCGATGTCCTAAAGGGAAAACAGCACGTATTCATGAAAGCTGCGCTTGTCCCAACACGAGAGCTTGATGATGATTACCATGGGGATTTGTTCGAATCGTTACGTCAATTACGAAAAGATATGGCAGACGCTCAAGCAGTGCCCCCTTATGTTATATTTTCTGATGCGACCTTAAAGGAATTTGCGCGATATTTGCCTGATACGGAAAGCGACATGCTAACCATCACCGGTGTTGGAGAGAAGAAATATGCCAAATATGGTGAAGCGTTTATGGAAGCAATCGGTGTATGGAAACAAGCCCATCCTGATGCAGGAAAAACAAAAACCGTTAAAATTGGTGGTGCACCAGTGATCAGAGATGTCAAAGCAAAAGACGTTGATGATCGACCAAGCCATATGATTAGCTATCAAATGTTTCAATCAGGCATTGCTCTCAAAGACATTGCGATACGGAGAAATATTGAGAAACAGACCGTTGAGAGCCACATATTTAAAGCAGCTCAAGAAGGATATCCTGTTGTCTGGGGCATTTTTTTCAATGAGGAACAAGAAGAAAACGTGCTATCTGTCCATGAAAACCTAGAAGAACCTAAGTTGAAAACCATTAAGGAGCATTTGCCAGAGGCGTATGATTATACGTTGATCAAAGCCGTCCTTGTCAAAAATGCCTTAATGTAGCGTATTGCTAGAGTGGTCATAGATGTGGGTATCATCATATCGTTGTATTAGAAGCGAGAAGGAAGCCGATAAATCGTGACGGCTTCCTTCTCGCTTTTTGGTTTGTATGATTTGGGATACATGACATGATCTAGGTGTGTGGCGTGGAATGGTTATGCGGCCGTTTCTCAATTTATGCGGCGCGTTGGCACGATATACGTTTGAATCGGGCGATATGCGGCTGCTTTTTCGTTTATGCGGCAAATGATTGAGATATGCGTCCGAATTTCAATATATACGGCGCTTATCTAATATATGCGTTTGGCACAATTTTGAGTGAAGTAGTGTGCTTGATCGCTCAATAAAAATGCCCCGATTCTAGACAGATCAGGTCCATCCAGAACGGGGCACTCACTTTAAGCTTATGTCTTATTTTCCTGTTACATCCATAGCCCATGTTCCATTACGGAATACGGCTTCGGTCGTACCATCAGCCTTCACGCCATCAATATCGAGCTTCTCAGAGCCGATCATAAAGTCCACGTGCGTTAAGCTATCATTCACACCGTGTTTGTCTAGCTCATCATTATTCATGGCTGATCCGCCTTCGATATTTGTTGGATAGGCCTTTCCAAGGGCAATGTGACATGACGCATTTTCATCAAACAATGTGTTATAGAAAATCAATCCAGACTGCGATACTGGAGATTCATGTGGTACAAGTGCCAATTCACCAAGACGTTTAGCACCTTCATCTGTATCTAGCAAATGCTTTAATGTATCTTCACCTTGTTCAGCTTTGAAGTCAACGACCTGGCCGTCTTTAAATGTCAAAGTAAAGTTGTCAATTAAGCTACCACCATAGTTAAGAGGCTTTGTGCTGGAAACTGTACCATTAACACCGTATTTGTGTGGCATCGTGAATACTTCCTCTGTTGGCATGTTCGGATTAAACACAGTGCCTTTTTCAGATACAGCTGAGCCGCCTTTCCAAATATGACCTTCAGGCAATTCAATTTCAAGTTCAGTTCCAGGAGCTGTTAGAACAAGCTTTTTATAATTTTTTTCATTCAAAATGGCACGCGCTGTTTCTAATGTTGCATTATGAGCGTCCCATGCTGCAACAGGGTCCTCTTGGTCAACACGGACAATTTTTACGATGGCATCCCATAATTTTGAAACGGCTTCTTCCTGCGATAAATCTGGGAAGATTTTTTGTGACCAGTCACCTGTTGGAATCGAAATGATTGACCAAGTAATTCTGTCATTCATCGTATATTTACGGAAGTTCGTCATCGCTTCAGCGTTCGCCTTGTTTGCTTTAGCAATACGTGATGGATCAATATCCTTCAGTAAATCAGGATTTGTTGAGCGAATGGATAATACAGCCGCCCCATCCTCTGCATAATAATCGTAAAGCTTGACGCGCCATTCAGGAACAGTCGCAAGAACCTCTTCAGGTGCATATTCATACTTCAACAATGTGAGCTCGTCATCTACCCAGTTAATATGTACGTCTTTGGCACCCATTTCATATGCCTTACGAACGACCATTTTAGTAAAATCTGCGCCTTCAATCGGTGCATTCACCATGAGCGCTTGACCTTTTTGCAAGTTTACACCTGTCTTCAATGCCAATTCTGCATATTTTTCTTTTGTTTGTTGATCAATCATCGTTAATCCTCCAATTGTTAAGAACGTTTATTTTACTTATTATTTCATAAAAAGCTAGCTGGCTCAATGTTTTTAAGTGCATTCGAGCGGATTACGCTCAAATCATGAATTGTTCGCTTCCTTTGCGAGCAAAAATTGCAGTATACCATAGGCTGCAATACGACTCGTCATATTGCGACTATCGATGGTTGGATCGATTTCCACAAAGTCGATAGAGCGAACGCACTTGTGACGGGCAGCGGCCCGGATTCCCTCCAACAATGTCCGACTGTCCATGCCACCTGGTCCAATCGCCGGACAGCCTGGCGCAAATGCTTGGTCAAGAACATCCATATCAACCGACAAATAAATTTCATCAACGAGTGGCGTTAAACGTGTGAGTTCTGCTTCTAATATCATCTCCATTGACTGTCGGTAAACGTCTGCCATCGTATAAACATGAACACCTTTACTAGACACGTAATCCGCATATGCCTTCGCATTAGTAAAATCTCTAATACCGATTTGGACCAAATGATCTCCTTTAATCGCATCTTCCTCTAGCAATCTGCGAAAAGGCGTACCGTTCGTTGGTCCACCATCCTCCACATTGCGTACATCATGATGGGCATCAAACTGAATAACACCAACGTTCCGCCCTTGCTGTGAAAGTGCCTTTATCGTGGCGTGACTAATCGAATGATCGCCACCGAGCATGATCATATGCTCAGCGGCCCTTGTCTCATACAAATCATACATGCCTTCATAAAGACGCTGTTGATTACCAATCACATCTGTCGGATTCATATAAAAATCGCCAAAATCAATAATTGGACGCGCAATTTCAGAGTCCGTTTCACCCGAGTACGTTGAATAGCTTTTGAGCGCATCACGAATCGCTGCAGGCGCTAATGACGCACCTGAATGACTTATAGACGGCTTTGACAAAGGAAGGCCAACGAGGCCAAATAAAGCTGTATCCTCACCTGTCCACGGCTGTAAAAGTGTATCGGCTTTTGTTGTATAGCGATCAACAAATCTGGCACTCCCCGCACGCTGTAAATGTCTCACCTGCTTCATCGTAACGCCTGCCTTTCATAGAGCACACGCCCATTTTTTATAACGGTATGGGCATGATTGACACCATAATGATAAGGAATGTACATGTGATTAGGCGCATCCCAAATTACTATATCCGCAGGTCGTCCAACAGCAATCGCGCCGGCCTGTTCACCACGGTCAATGGCATGTGCTGCGTTCACCGTTACCGCATGCCAAATTTCGGCAGGCGACAGCTTTAGTTTAAGGGCAGCAATCGACATGATGAGCTGTAAGTTTTCTGTGACACAGCTCCCCGGATTAAAGTCGGTCGATAGCGCAATGGCTGCACCAGCATCAATCATTTGTCGCGCCGGCGCGTAAGATGTTTTGCCAAGATAAAAGCTCGTGCCTGGCAAAATAACCCCAATTGTGTCCGACTGCGCTAATTGCGCAATACCCCGTTCAGATGCAACAGCAAGATGGTCACCACTAGCTGCACCGATTTCAACTGCGAGTTCTGTGCCACCTAGTGGATCGATTTCATCTGCGTGTAGCTTGACACGAAATCCAGCATCCTTCGCCTTTTGCAGGAATGTACGTGATTGATTAACCGTAAATACCCCTGTTTCTGTAAAAATGTCGACGAACTCAGCGAGACCTTTCTCTTTAATTTCCGGAAACATATCAGCCATTTCATCTAAAAAGGCATCGGTATTGTGCTTGTATTCAGGTGGAATCGCATGCGCACCGAGAAATGTTGAGACGAGGTCAACTGGGTGATTGTTGTTTAATTCCCGCACGACTTCTAGCTGCTTCATTTCTGTTTCTCGATCCAGCCCATAACCACTCTTTGCTTCAACCGTTGTCATGCCATGCATCGCCATACGATCAAGATGAAATTCCGCTTTTTCATACAGCTCTTTAAAGGTTTCGGCTCTCGTCATCCGGACGGTTGATAAAATACCGCCACCTTGAGCGAGAATATCGAGATAATCGACCCCTTGCTGCTTCAGTGCCATTTCTTTTTCACGAGACCCACCAAACACTAAATGGGTGTGTGGTTCAACTAAGCCAGGGGTAACAAGTTTATGGTGTGCATCTATTGTTTGCTCTGCTTCAATGTCTTTTGCGTCCTCAGCTGTACCAACCCAAGTGACGTGCCCATCTTTTATTGCAATAGCCGCATCTGTGGACACATCTAAGTCATTCATTGCTTTCCCTTTGACAGGTCCTTTTTTGTCCATTGGCAATAGCTCACCAATATTGGTCACTAATACATCGACGTTCATCCTATCCTCTCCCTCGATATTTATTCAGATCCCTTAAGCGTAAAAAGGGTTATAATGCCGGGACGCACTGGGGGATATCTCTGAGCGCCCAAGAACAGGTTAACTATGAATGGCGCATTGGAATGTGAATGTCATGTTCATCGGCAAAATCAACTGCCTTTTCATAGCCGGCATCTGCATGACGAATAATGCCCATGCCTGGGTCTGTCGTTAGCACGCGCTCGAGTCTTTCTTGTGCAAGCTCGGTACCATCTGCCACAGCGACCATGCCTGCATGTAATGAATATCCCATACCGACACCCCCACCGTGATGAAAGGATATCCAGGATCCGCCTGCTGCTGTATTAATAAGGGCATTGAGAACTGCCCAATCTGCTACCGCATCACTGCCATCCTTCATGCCCTCTGTTTCTCTGTTTGGAGAAGCGACAGAGCCACAGTCAAGATGATCACGGCCGATCACGATCGGTGCCTTTAATTCCCCTTTACGGACAAGCTCATTAATTGCGAGCCCCATCTTGACGCGTTCACCATAGCCAAGCCAGCAAATCCGTGATGGCAGCCCTTGAAACGCAACCTGCTCTTGTGCCATATTGATCCACCTTATTAAGGCGTCATTTTCCGGAAACAACTCTTTAATCAGGGCATCTGTCCGATATATATCCTCTGGATCGCCCGATAATGCCGCCCAGCGAAAAGGGCCTTTCCCTTCGCAAAATAAAGGTCGAATATAGGCCGGTACAAAGCCAGGAAAATCAAATGCGCGGTCAACACCTTCATCCTTCGCCACTTGCCGAATGTTATTGCCGTAATCAAAGACAAGCGTTCCGTCGGCTTGAAATTGCAGCATTGCTTCAACATGACGCGCCATACTTTGCTTACTTAACTTGACGTAAAGCTCAGGATTTTTCACCCGAAGACCTTCTGCTTTGTCAACAGACAAGCCAGCTGGAACGTAGCCGTTTAACGGATCGTGTGCCGATGTCTGATCCGTCACAATGTCAATGTCAATCGCTTTATGCAAAAGTTGCTCATGAACCTCTGCTGCATTACCGAGCAGTCCGATTGAGAGAGCTTTGCCTGCCGCTTTAGCTTCATTCGCCATTTGAACCGCTTCATCAATTGAATCCGTCATGACATCACAGTACTGTGTTTCCAGTCGTTTATGAATACGTCGCTCGTCAACCTCCACCGCAATGACGACACCTCCGTTCATCGTGACAGCAAGTGGCTGAGCACCGCCCATTCCGCCAAGCCCCGCGGTTAATGTGATCGTACCTTTTAACGATCCATTAAAATGCTTTTTAGCAATGGCGGCAAACGTTTCATACGTTCCTTGTAAAATGCCCTGGGTACCGATATAAATCCAACTACCAGCAGTCATCTGCCCATACATGATCAAACCCTTTTGATCAAGCTCATGAAAATGCTCCCAATTCGCCCATTTTGGGACAAGAACAGAGTTTGATAACAGGACACGCGGTGCCTGTTCATGCGTTTTAAACACACCGACGGGCTTGCCAGATTGAACGAGCATCGTTTCATCATTTTCTAGATTTCGTAACGTGTGAACGATCGCCTCAAACGCTTCTGGATTCCGTGCCGCTTTCCCAATTCCACCGTAAACAACAAGGTCCTCTGGTCGCTCTGCCACCTCTGGGTCCAAATTGTTATACAGCATACGAAGTGCCGCTTCCTGCTCCCATCCTTTACATTCGAGCTCAAGCCCTCTTTTTGCCTGTACATGAACACGTTCCATTTTTATCCCCCACCTTTTTTATGATTGACTTACATTTATCGAATGCTCCCGATCGTTACGAACATCGCTCTCAGGTGCTATGCGCAGCCATTCAGTGACCTGTTCAATATCTGTTGAAAAAATCCGATCCTTCGTAATGCTTGGCAGCCACGGTCGAACGGCATCATAAAAGTGCCTCGTAGTTGACGACATCTTATCTATGCCGCGGTATTCAACAGCCTGCATGGCACAGATTAATTCTATGGCAACAACACGTCTCGTATTCGCAAGCATCGCATAAGCGTGTCGAGCCGCAGTTGTGCCCATACTCACATGGTCCTCTTGATTCGCGGATGATGGAATAGAATCGACACTTGCCGGATGTGCTAACGTTTTATTTTCAGAAACAAGTGAGGCTGCGGTATATTGCATAATCATTGCCCCTGATTCAAGTCCCGGATTTGGGCTTAAAAAGGGTGGCAAATCATTGAGTTGTGGATTAACGAGACGTTCAATTCTTCGCTCTGATATGTTCGCTGTCTCAGCAATACCAAGCTTCAAAAAATCCATCGCAAAAGCAACCGGCTCACCATGGAAATTCCCACCTGACAAGACTTTTTCAGATTCAGGAAAGATGAGCGGGTTATCTGTTGCAGCGTTGATCTCCACTTCAAGTAAATCACGCAAATAAAGAACCGTTTGCCAACACGCACCGAGTACCTGAGGAATACATCTTAGTGAATAGGCATCCTGAACCCGTAAATCACCTTGATGTGATGTCAGTTGACTATCCACAAGCAGCTGACGTATGTGGCGAGCGACCTCAATCTGTTCTTGATGCCCTCTCACCACATGCAAGTCATGATCAAACGCATCGATAATGCCGTGTAACCCTTCAAGTGTCATCGCCGCAATCAGTTCACTCTGTTTGAGCAATTTCGTTACCTCGATATAAGCAACCACACCGATCGCTGTCATCGCTTGAGTACCATTAATTAAAGCAAGCCCTTCCTTTGCGTGTAACTGTAACGGTGTAATATGTGCTGCATCTAGAGCCGCCCTCGCTGACATACGTTTCCCTTCATAAAACACCTCGCCCGCTCCAAGTAACGGAAGTGCAAGGTGTGCAAGCGGCGCTAAATCACCACTCGCACCGAGAGAGCCTTGCTGCGGTATGACCGGATGTATGCGAGCATTTATGAGTGAAATGAGCTGTTCAACCAGTTCCACTCGCACGCCCGAGTGCCCTTTCACAAGTGCATTCGCCCTAAGCAATAGCATCGCTCGTGATATGTGTTCTGAAAAAGGCTCACCAACACCACACGCATGAGAATGAATTAAATTACATTGCAAGCTGTCAAGATCGCCATTATCTATGATCACGTCACTAAATTTTCCAAACCCTGTATTAATGCCATACATCGTCTTCCGCTCTAAAATGAGCCTTTCCACAACTTGACGACTTCTTTTCAAGCGTTCACGAGCTTCTTGACTCAGCTCAACCTTCATACCCCCATTAACGACCTGCTCAATCTCGGCAAGTGTTAATGTATTTCCTGTTAAAATGTGCATGTTCCACCTCCACAGCATTGTTTTAATGTAATAAAGTGCAACAAAAAAGAGACCCGGTGTTGTCTAACCGCGCCTCCTTCTATTCGTTCCGTGATAGAGCTTTACCATCGGCATCATTGGCATCCCTCAAATGTTAAAATATTCTTATTTATCATTGTAAACGCTTTCTTCTTGCGTGTCAATAAAGGTTTAAGCATTGATTGAGTGAAACCTTTAACCCGATCACCATTGACGCTCTTCCGACGATTCCTCACGAGATCCTGCCGATTACTCACGCACTTCTATCGATTCCCAGCGCTCTCCCACAGACAGCCGCCTCGCACGCATTTTATGTGAATCAAAAAAGGTCTGCTTGTTATTTCAACAAACAGACCTCATCTATGAGCTTTATCGGTTCCATGGATAATCCGTACCAAATTCTTCAGCGAATTCCTTTGATTGCTTGCGTCGTTGTTTTCGATGGGCTGCGCGCTCAGCCGCTTGCTCGTGAAGCTTTTTTTCATGCTCTGACTCTGGATATACAGGTGGCACAACATCTGGGCGACCATCTTCACCGAGAGCAACGAAGGTCAAGAAAGCAGTTGTACATACTTTTCGTGCACCTGTTAGTAAGTCTTCTGTTACGACCTTGGCGAATACTTCCATAGACGTCTGATGTGTCCACGTTACAAATGCTTCCACACAGACTGAATCGCCTTCTCGAACTGGCGCGAGAAAGTCCACCGAATCCATTGAGGCTGTCACAACCGGTTTTCGAGCGTGTCTGACAGCGGCTATTGCTGCAACATCGTCGATATGGGCGACAAGCTTTCCGCCGAAAAGCGTTCCATGCGCGTTCGTATCAGGTGGCAGCACGTGTGATGTTTTTACAGCTAATGAATATCTACAAGGCTTTGCTTCCATGGTCATATCCCCCTACAATTGTTAATGTAATTGAGTCTCTTAGTGTTGTTGTTACAAAACAGGTGACAGCAGACGAGATATAGATTCCTTAAATCGAATACCTAATGAGCGTTTTTTGTATAACGCCTTTGTCATTTGTGTTGAGTGCATAATATCGTCTTCAAAAGCAGCAACGAGCTTTTGGGCAATCGATTGGTCATATAAAAAGGCATTCACTTCAAAATTCAGGCGAAAACTGCGTACATCAATATTAGCCGTTCCAACTGATGCAAGCTTTCCATCGACAACGATTGTCTTCGCATGAAGAAAGCCACCTTGATAAATATACACCTCAGCTCCTGCGTTTAATAAATCACCGATATAAGACAATGTCGCCCAATAAACAAATGGATGGTCTGGCTTATTCGGAATCATAATTTTAATCTTTACACCAGACAATACAGCGATTCGTAGCGCATCTCGCAAGCTTTCATCAGGGATGAAATAAGGTGTTTGCATATAAACATACTCTTTTGCAGACAAAATCATTTTGATATAGCCGTATTTAATTTGCTCCCAATCTGAATCTGGTCCACTCGAAACAATCTGGACACCGACATCACCAGAAGGTTTCGCGTCATAATACCGTTCCTCATAATTGATATCATGTCGTGATGCCTGATTCCAATCAAGAATAAACCGCGTTTGCATGTGGCGAACTGCATAACCTGAGATACGCAAATGTGTATCACGCCAGTAGCCAAATTTTCGGCTTTCACCAAGATACTCGTCACCAATATTAAATCCACCGATATAACCAATCTGACCATCAATAATTGCCAGCTTACGGTGATTTCTATAATTGATTTTAAAGTTTAGCTTAGGTATTTTTGGCGGAAAAAATGCATCAACGTGCGCGCCCGCCTGGCGTAGCCGTTTCAAAAATTTTCGACTTAACAGTCTCGAGCCCATATCGTCATACAAGACGCGAACCTCTACACCTTCTTCAGCTTTTTTTACGAGTGTATCCGTAATCCTTTTTCCGAGGCGGTCATATCTAATGATGTAATAAAGGAGATGAATGTGATTCGTAGCTTTTTCTAGATCTTCTATTAAAGCATCAAATTTAGCATTACCATCTGTAAATAACGTCACATCATTATCCTGAGTCAGGATTGCATCGTTATTTCGGAGGTGCATATAGTATAAGTCCTGATATTCTGCTAATTCTTTATGCTTGTATTTGAAATCATCGTCTTCAATCGCTCTTAGCTGTGCTTGAACGGCTTTCTTGACACCGAGCTTACTCTTAGTATCCCACGTAAATATGCGTCGTCTACTTAACCGTCTGCCAAAAATTAAATAAATAAAAAAGCCGAGAACAGGGATAAACAGAAGAACCATTAACCATGCCCATGTTGCACTTGCATCCTTACGCTCCAAGAAAATAATGGAAAACCCAAGGGCGATATTTAAGAAAAGTAAAAAACCAAGCAGTATATTAATAATACCGATTTCCACCTTATGAAAACTCCTCTCCTGAATGCTCGTTCTGCACATTATCATGTACAAAAAATCAAATCGTCTAAACGATGGTTTTCCATTTACATCCACTATTTTCATAATAGCATACTTCTTATATGGTTAATAGCAGTGGATACCAATACCCTTTATCATTCACAGTCAATCCTTATTCAAACATGACAAAAAAAACGGGGTAACCTTTGTAGGTCATCCCCTTTAACTACGTAATTTAAGCGATCAAAAATTCACTTTAACGCCTCTCACTCATATTTGATCCAACGATTGTTTTAAATCCGCCCAAATATCCTCCCACGCCTCAAGTCCAACCGACAATCGTATGAGCCGATCATGAATGCCCATATCGAGTCGTGAAAACTCTGGTACGACAGCATGTGTCATCGTTGCAGGATGTTCAATTAACGTCTCTGCATCTCCTAAGCTAACAGCGATTTTCAAAAACGATAAGCGATTTAACAAAGCCTGAGCATCCTTCTTCGTTCCATCAATTTCAAAGGCGATCATCCCACCGCCGCGTTTCATCTGACGCTTATATATGTCATAATTCCAATGTGTCTCATCACCTGGAAAAAAGATACGTGTCACCTTTGGATGATCCTTTAGCTTCTTGAAAATTTTCTCGGCATTATCACAATGTCGTTCCATCCGTATAGGTAATGTTTTAAGTCCCCGAAGTAATAACCAAGCGTCGAATGGCGCCATAACCCCACCAATATCCTTTTGTGTCGTCATGGCAATATCATCGAGAAGATCTTTTTTACCTACGACGAGTCCAGCTATAACGTCTCCGTGACCACCTATATACTTCGTTGCACTATGAATTACAACATCACAGCCAAGCTCCAGCGGTCGTTGTAAATAAGGAGAAGAAAACGTGTTATCGACAACAACCGGAACGCCATATTCCCGAGCAACTTCTGCGACCATTTGAAGGTCAATGAGCTTCATCGTTGGATTAATGGGTGTTTCAATATATATACATGCCGTCTCAGGCCTGATTAATGCCCTGATCTCTTCTTTCGTTTCCAAAGCAGCAAAGTCACTCGTAATATTATATTTGTCTCGCATCATCGACAACAGACCAAATGTACAGCCATATAACCCCTCAGAACAGATCACATGATCGTTCGCCTTTGTCAGCTTTATGAGGACAGCAGATACAGCAGCCATCCCTGACGCAAATGCCAGGCCGCTCTCTCCACCTTCAAGTGCAGCAATTCTTTCCTCCAAAATCGTTACAGTTGGATTGCCAAGCCGCGAATAAATATAACCCGACTCCTCACCAGCAAAGCGCCGCTCTCCTTGTTCAGCTGATTCAAATGTATACGTTGACGTCTGGAACAAAGGCGGTACTAAGCTACCATACATATCCTCCGCTTCATAACCTCCATGAATAACCGCTGTTTCCATGTGCTTATCGTGCTTCTTCATATTACTCCCCCCATTATCTAAAAATAAAGATGATATCCCTATCATATGTTAATTCTATATATTTTGAAAGCGTTTTCTTATGTGGTCTATAAAACCCATAACACCCTTTAGGTACTTTAAAAGGGAGTGTGGTCACTTAAGAAGTTAAGATTGATTTTTCGCGATCTTAGTTTTAAAATAGACATCAATTTAATACTCGGATCAAAGTAACATACAATAGACTTTGAATTTCTTTTGGGGAGGGGGTTGGCACGTGCTGAGACAAGATAAAAGCGGCATGATCTATGCAACATTGGCTTATTTTTTATGGGGATTGCTCCCAATTTACTGGAAGCTCGTCGATCGCGTTCCTGCAATCGAAATATTGGCGCACCGTGTTGTTTGGTCGTTCGTATTTATGTCCGCACTCGTGATCTTATTGCGCAAAAACAAAGCGTTCTTTCGAGATTTTAAAGCACTTCTTCAGAACAAAAAGCAAACGCTCGGTATGGCCCTTGCCTCGATTATGATTAGCATCAATTGGCTTACTTATATTTGGGCGGTGAACAGTGATCATGTTGTGCAAGCAAGCCTCGGCTACTATATTAACCCGCTTGTGAGCATTCTTCTCGGCGTTATCGTACTTCGAGAAAAACTTTCACGTCGCCAAATGGTATCATTTATGCTCGCTGCCATCGGTGTCCTCTACCTCACATTTAGCTATGGCGTCTTTCCATGGATATCGATTTTGCTGGCTGTTTCATTTGGCTTATATGGTTTATTAAAAAAAACCGTACAAATTGGTTCTGTGTTTGGCTTAACGATTGAAACGATGTTTGTCGCACCAATTGCAGTCATATTCCTTCTGACAACGGAAGGTCCTGCTTTTACATTTGAGACAGCGACGACACCTACAGGCTTGATATTAATTGGCGCTGGCGCAGCAACAGCCATTCCGCTTTTATTGTTTGCCTCTGGAGCAAGACGCATTCCGTTGTCGATGATCGGTTTTTTACAATATTTAGCTCCAACAATCATGCTCATTCTAGGTGTATTTGTGTATGGAGAAGTCTTTTCACAGGCTCATTTGATTGCTTTTTCACTCATTTGGACTGCGTTATTCATATATATGGGTTCAGCTCTAAAGGTTAAGGGGAAACAAACAACATAGCTTAGGGCATTGACACACTTATGATATGATGGCCTGTTTCATGGTATACTTTTAATGTAACTTTTATATATGAACGCATAGAAATAGACCTTTGACCACGCAATATAAGTGCAAAAATGTTCATCATGTTACAACGAATGATTTATGGTACCTCTTTTGGGGGTATATATATGGAGCGGCATATCATGGAACAGTATGCCATATTAATGTATACAGGTGATTACAGTGCGAAAATTTTATATGGCGACTATATTAGTCATTTTGCTATTAATCGTTGGAGGAATAGCTTTATGGAAACCGACCGCTCCAACAACGACGTTACCCGTTCAAAAAACGGAACAACCAGAGCACAACGAACAAAACAATTCTAATGCAGATGCGACAAACGAAGAAGCAGCCAATACAGATACTGAAAACAATACCGATAACAGTACTGAAACATTAACCGACCACCTCGCCTCTATGATTACAGAATCAATCCAAAAAGCGATTGGCATGTTTTCAAGTCAGGAAACGCATGTGACAGCCATCGGTGATTCCTTAACACAAGGGGTAGGAGATGAAACCGGCCTTGGGGGCTATGTTGGCATATTAGAACGAACAACTAATCCAGAAGATTCCACTTACACGGTTACGTTTGACAACTTCGGCAAGCGGGGCAATCGATCTGATCAGCTTTTGAAACGCCTAGAGCAAGAAGACATTCAAGCATCAATCGCTGATGCTGATATCGTTCTTATCACAATCGGTGCAAATGATGTTATGCAGGTTGTGAAGCAAAACATTACAAATCTTACAATCGAGCCCTTTAACAAAGCACGACGCGACTATCGCCAGCGACTGAACCAAATCATCTCCAAAATAATTACGATCAACAGTGACGTTGATGTTTATCTGCTTGGCTTTTACAATCCATTTGAACAATACTTTGATGATGTAAAAGAACTTGAAACAATTATTGCCGACTGGAATGAAACCCTTCGCCAAGTCACGCTTAAATTTGACAGCACGACGTTTATACCGATCAATGACTTATTCAGCGCCTCAAATGAAGATCTATTCGCTGATGATCATTTTCATCCAAATTACCGTGGCTATAAACGAATGGCTGATCGAGTGCTTGAATATACAGGACAAAAGAGGTGAGCACGTGACAGAGAAACAACCACATTCACATAAAAAATGGAAAATGCTGTTCTTTATTTTACTCATTTCAAACGGGATCGTTCTGCTCACCCTCTCCGTGCTCTTATTTTGGCCGGCAGCCGATGTTGACAGACCTGATCATAAGCCGATCGAGAAGGAAGATAGCTCGGAGTTCATCGTACGTACGACCAAACAAAATGTCGATGATCTTGCCAATGCCTACCTCGAGGAATTGTTAAAAGGAACGAAACACCATTACAGCATTACACTAGGAGAAGACGTTCAATTAAACGGTGAGCTCCCTGTATTTAGTACCACCGTTCCCCTGACCGTACGTTTTGATCCAATCGTTCAAGCAAATGGGGACGTTGTTTTAAAGCAAAAATCCATTTCAGTTGGACTTCTTCAGCTACCTAACCAAAAAATTATGGAGTACATGAAGAAATATCTACCGATGCCAGATTGGGTCACTGTCGATGCAAAAAATGAAGAGATTTACGTTGCTGTCACAAACATGGATATCAAAAGTAATTTTCACGTTTATGTGGAACAACTCGATCTTGAATCCAATAACCTCGCCTTTAAAATTCGCGTACCTTATGAAACATTAGGCATTGATTGATACATGAAAGGACTGCCTATTTTAAAGCGCAGTCCTTGTTTTTATTTAACCTAATCGTTATAAACCGCCTGCATACGTGCGATTTTTTGCTCTATTTCACCGATAAGGTGATCAGGTGCTAAGACCTTTGCCTTTTCTCCCCATGTTAAAATCCAATTAATGAGCCCGTCCGATAGCTTTGCTTTTGTTGACAAAATAAAATAGTCGTCCCCGTCTTTCGTAATATCTGCTTCATGTCCGAAATGGTCCAGCATAACATTTACAAGCGAATTATCAAAACGAATCTTGATCCGAATCTCATCCCCAGCAAACATTAAAAACGTTTGGTCAACATATTCCTGCAAATTAAAGTCTCCTTTTTGGAAGCGTTCCCCCGTTATCGAGATGTTGCGAATCCGGTCGAGTCGGTAATGACGGATTTGCCCTGTTGGTTGATAACGGCCAATTAAGTAATAATAATCCTTTTCCCAAATAAGTGCATAAGGCTCTACATCGTATATGTCACCATCACGGTTAAATTGAAACTGTTTGTTTACGTCATATTTGCCATATTGATATGTCAACACCTTTTGCTCTGAAATCGCGCGATGTACATGATCAATATTAAGTTTAACCCGTTCATAATCCATGTTTGCTGATTGATGGAACAATACCGGTTCAGGAAATGTTTTGGCAATATGCTTGCTCGTCTGCTGCTTCATTTTATCAATCAGCTTTTCTTTTTCATTCGTTGTTATGAAACGAGCTGATAAGATCGCATCAACGATCAGCCTCAGCTGATACGTTTCAAACAAACGACTTTGATGACTATAAAAATGTTTACCATATCGACGCGTGTGCGTCATCACTTCAAAGTCAGACGCATCAAGTGTCTCTAAATCACGGCGAACCGTTCGCTTATCTAGCGTCCCCTCAACACCAGCTAATCTTAACATTTCAATCATGTCTTCAATGCTGAGTTCATGATCTTCATCTGTTTCTGTAAATAAAATATCACGTAACTTCATTAAACGATAATTGCTTCCACGCTCCATCTTTTCCCCCTCCTAAATATAGAAAAAGGGGCCATATGTATAGGTGTATGGCCCCTTATGAATCGGTCAAGCTGTCTATAAGTTGTTATTAATATGAGTGCTTCTAATCTGCCAGCTAACCTATCATTAGCCTTTGATTCATTTTATAATGTCCAAGTCTTCCGCGATAAACGAGTTCCATCCCGTCGATATTGCGAATATCTGCCGGTGTAATAAAGCACGGCTCTTTAACCATTTGAAACGAATCTGCCTTCTGTAACACAGTCGCTACAAACTGTGAACAGAACATCGCATAGGATCGTTCAATTCTAATACGGAGCAATACACCAAATAAACCGATAAAATTATATTTATATAAATCCTTATTCGCTTCTATTTCTTTTATATGTGCAATGACCTCATCATACTCTGATTGTGTCATCGTATATTTATAGATCGCACACTCTGAATTCCTCATAAAATCACTTTTAATATCTTCCCGAACAAAACCGCCTATAAAGGGATTTTTCGGGCGTTTTCTGCCGAAGCTATAAACCTCCGATAATTCATCATCAAATCCAATTGACACATGATTCAAAGGCTGCCTCGTACAATAATTGATTGCTTTTGACAAATACGTTCCTGTATCAGTAAAGAGAAAATAAATCGTCTTTTCCTTCATGATCCTCCCCCTTCGCCTGCAGCGAGCAATCATATCGCTGGCTTATTGCGATGGCGTCTTTATCACATTTTACCTCTTTGCCATCTCCAGTAAAAGAAAACTCAAAAAAATACCGTTGCTTTATTGTTGCATATTTCCCCAAAAAAATATAGCCCTATTTTATTAACCACGCACACGTCAATTCATTATACCAGATTTTGGGATGTTTTTTTGGCTTGCTTTCATTTAAATTCGTTGATACACTGTAAAATTATGTTTAAAACATTGACGTAAGCTCATAAATCGCTTAAGCTAACGTTGATTGCCAGTGAAAATCATGTCATGTTATGCTGATACAAGCTGGTGCGTTAATTTTATACATGGAGGAATTTACACCGATGATAACAGTATCCAATGTTGGTTTAAGATATGGCGATAAAAAGCTATTTGAAGATGTTAATTTAAAGTTTACTGCTGGTAACTGCTACGGCGTAATCGGCGCAAACGGAGCTGGAAAGTCAACATTCCTAAAAATATTGTCCGGAGAGATTGACCCTCAATCTGGACACGTTTCAATGGGTAACGACCAGCGTCTAGCCGTATTAAAACAGGACCATTTTGCTTATGAAGAACACCAAGTCCTTGATACCGTTTTGATGGGACATGAAAAGCTTTATAGTGTTAAACAAGAAAAGGACGCTATTTATATGAAGGCAGACTTTTCCGAGGAAGACGGCATGCGCGCTGCAGAGCTAGAAGGTGAATTTGCCGAAATGAACGGTTGGGAAGCAGAATCAGATGCAGCCGTTTTATTAAAAGGGCTTGGCATTGGTGAGTCCTTGCATCATCTTCAAATGTCAGAGCTACACGCCGACCAAAAAGTGAAGGTATTGCTCGCCCAAGCTTTGTTTGGTAACCCAGACGTCCTATTAATGGATGAGCCGACAAACGGCTTGGACATTCAAGCCATTCAGTGGCTCGAGGATTTCCTCATTAACTTTGAAAATACCGTCATCGTCGTCTCACACGACCGCTACTTTTTAAATAAAGTATGTACGCATATCGCTGATGTTGACTACGGCAAAATTCAAATCTACGTCGGCAACTACGATTTTTGGTATGAATCTAGCCAGCTCGCTAAGAAAATGGCGCAAGAGGAAAATAAGAAAAAGGAAGAAAAAGTAAAGGAACTACAAGCCTTTATTGCCCGCTTCAGCGCGAACGCATCAAAGTCTAAACAGGCGACATCACGGAAAAAGCTGCTCGACAACATTACACTTGATGATATTAAGCCTTCATCACGCCGTTACCCATATATCGCCTTCACACCTGAACGTGAAATTGGGAACGATCTATTACAGGTTCAAGGCTTAACGAAGACGATTAACGGTAAAAAGGTACTTGATAATGTCAGCTTTACGATGAATAAAGATGATAAAATCGCCCTCATCGGAAAAGACGACATCGCCAATACAACGTTAATGAAAATATTAATGGGTGAAATGGAGCCTGATTCAGGAACGTATAGATGGGGCGTCACAACGTCACGCTCATATTTCCCGAAAGACAACAGCGCTTATTTTGAAAATAGCGACCTGTCACTCGTCGATTGGTTACGCCAATTTTCACCAGAAGATGAAACAGAAACATTCCTACGTGGCTTCCTTGGCCGTATGCTCTTCTCTGGTGAAGAAGCATTGAAAAAAGCGAATGTATTATCCGGTGGTGAAAAAGTCCGCTGTATGCTGTCTAAAATGATGCTCTCTAATGCGAACGTCCTTCTGTTAGATGAGCCAACAAACCATTTGGACTTAGAATCCATCACATCACTCAATAATGGTTTAATTAACTTCAAAGGGTCATTAATTTTTACAACTCAGGACCACGAGTTCATTAATACCATTGCCAATCGCTTGGTTGAAATCACACCTGGAGGCGTCTTTGATAAAGAAATCTCCTATGAAGAATATGTTCAGGATAAAGACATCCAAAAACGTGTTGCAGCCATGTATGCAGAATAACGTTACATGCATAAGAACCGGTTCCTATTGACGGAACCGGTTTTTTGTATGGACTAACATACGAGCATAAAGAGGCGTAAGCTTATTCTGTATATGCTTAAAGGTATCTTGCCATTTCGGTTCATAATTTGGATGATGCTGCACAATGACTTTATGTCTTAACAAGTAGACGATGACGGAAAACATCATTATGGATGTCGGTATGATGGTAAACAGAGCGCCAATTGTATCAAATAGAAATCCAAACAAAATAATTGATATCGGCGAAAGTGCTTGCGCCATCGTTTCCATCATGCCAAACACCCGGCCGCGATACGCTTCCTTCGTGTGTTTCTGAAAGATCACGCCAATTGGTGTATTGATCAAGGAATTTGTTATGCCATACAGTACTGATAAAACGACAAAAGAAACAACCGTTAAAACATAGCTCATATCCAACATGAGTGGATATATAAACGAAAGGATTATTATCGAAATAAATATGATGCCGCGTTTCACAATGAGTAACGGGTATTGAAACTCTTTTCTCACTGAAAGATATAAGGATGCTAGAAATATACCAACCGAAAATGCACCCTCTATTACTCCAAAATGGGCAGGCTTAATCTCTAACTGCTCTATTGCGATAAAAGGCATACCTATAACAACAACCGCCGAAAAAAAATTGATAATCAAAGCCGTACACAAGACCGTCCACAAAAGACGTTGCTGTCTAATATAGTCGTATCCACCCTTTAGACTTTTCAACAGACCTTCAGTTGAAGCATGATCCTGATCGTCTTTATTTGTAAAAAGTTTAAAATTCATTGTCGCTTCTAACACGATTGCGATCATAAATGACGCCATATGGATAATTAAAAAAATGCTCATCGTAGACATCCCATATAAAAAACCACCGAGCATTGGACCACCTATAGTGGATATAGAAACTGACGTCTGATTAAACGCAATCGCTTTTTGAATGCGTTCTTCATCAATGAGGTTGGCTATTGAAGACGTAAAGGTCACACTTGTGAACATAGATGACACCGATAAACATGCAGTTGTAACATAAATCGCCCATATGTTTAATTCAAAAAAATAACTATGCAGGAGTAATGCCATCACAATAAATATAGAAAATGATTGTGATGTTAATACGATGACTTTTTTAGAAAACCGATCTGCTGCAAGGCCAGCTACCGGAGAAAAAATGGTTCTAGGAATCGTTCCACACAATAAATTAATGGCAAAACCCGTAGCAGATCCTGTGCTCTCCAAAATATATAAGCTCATACCAAACGCATACACACTGTTGCCGACAGACGATATTAATTTACTAAAGACGAAAGCCCATAGGTGGTAGGTGGCTTTCTTCAGTTTTGCGATTTTCTCCACGTCCATCACCCTTTTAGTTTAATATTATTAAACTAATACTACCATTATGCCTCTTTAGTGTAAATAAAAAGTTTAATATAGTTAAAAAAGTACAGGTGATAAGTTTGTTTATTATCGCTCCTGGCTATATCATATGAGGGAAACATGGTAAGATTAAATACACAGCTCGCATAATTAACGAAACGTTTTATGATAAATAGACTTGAACGACAAACAGTTTAGGGGTGTTACGATGACATCACTCGGTGATCGGATTAAAACAATAAGAAAGAAACAGCATTTAACGTTAGAGGATTTGGCAGGGGATAAATTATCCAAGGGCATGTTAAGTTTAATTGAAAATAATAAAGCAAAGCCTTCTATTGAAAGCCTCGAATATATCGCAAGTCAATTAAATGTAGAAATGAATGAATTACTTGGGCAACCGAATGGTCAAGCGTTACGTCATTTATTACATGACGTCCAAGCACAGTTTGACGCGGGGAAGTTTGAAGACATCACAGCTCAGTTGGAAAACAATCTGTCCAATTATCCCCCACTCTATGAATATGGCCAGCTTCTCAAATTATATGGACTCAGCCTCTATCATCTACATGCTGATGAATGGCAGGTTAAAATTAATGAAGCCGATAACATATTTTTAGAGCTAGGCCTTTATAATGACTCTGCACAGCTTACGATCCAAAACGCGGACATATACACATCACAACGCGATTACTCTGGCGCATACACATTACTGTCTAAGAAGAATGACATGCTAAATAAATATAATGCTCATTTGGATACGTTAATACAATTAACATTTACAACAAGAGAAATTTTACTGTTGTTTGCCTTAAATGAGTATGATAAAGCAATACATCTCTTGGAAGAAACGCTTAACTACTCAAGAACAAACAGTCTATTTTATAAAATTGATGGCTTATACAGAATGGCGTGTTTTTATGCGATGATGAGCGGTAACAAGAAAGACATGAATTACTATTTACAGAAATTAGATTTATATGGCGAGTTTACAGATGATGTAGAAGTCACAGCTTTTGTCCCGCTTATACAATCACATTATTACAATAAATACAAAAAAGATTATCAGAAAGCTTTAACGTATATTGAAGAATTTAAGGACATTGCGACACGAGAACCAGGGGATGGTTGGAAAAATTATTATGTTATGGAAAAGGGCAAAGCATTATTTGGATTAGGTGACTATAACCAAGCCATACATCACCTCACGCAATTTAAAGAAGTTCCAGAGTGGGTACACCCATTTGATTTATCAATTATGTACGAAACCTACGCTTATATGGCACGTAGTTACGTATACAATGATCAAATTGAAGCTGCCGTACATTATTTAGAAAAAGCTAAAAAAGGTATTTGGAATTTACCAAATACCCCCTACAAATCCTTTATCATGCATACCGATGACATTATTAACGAATACCGCACTTTGTAAATTATAGACTGGATGTTAGGTTATCAATCAGCTATTAAATAGGGACTGGGAAATAACGTAAAGTGTAACGCAAAAGACGAAAAATGCTCAATACTAGCTCCGGAAATACACGCAGACTCCTGTGAGGTGAGACCCCACAGTGCGTGGGGAAGGAAGGCTAAAATCGCGACGTCATGTCGCAACGCCTTCATGACCAACATCCTGTTGGCCCGAGGCTCACCAGCCGCCCACGGTCTCCTAGTTTCCGCGCGTCCTGCGCCAACGTCGACACTAAAACATCGTGTTTGTCGGTCGCGAAGTGTATTTCCGGAGCGGTCGTATTGTTCATATTTCCATATGGTTAAACCTCTTATGTCCCAGGCTCCCTGTTAACTTTTATTTCTGTGCTATTTTTTCTAGCATATCTTTTGTCATGCGGTCTAAATCATAGTCAGCTTTAAAGCCCCATTCTTCAATCGCGGCTGTGGAATCAATCGCATTCGGCCAACTTTCAGCAATGCGTTGACGAGCCGGATCGACATCATAACTCATTTTAAATTCAGGTATATGCGTTTGAATGGCCTTCGCGAAATCTTCAGGAGCCGCTGACATCCCTGAAATATTGAACGCATTACGATGGATGAGCTTCGCTGGATCTGTTTCCATCAATTGAATAATAGCATTTAATGCATCAGGCATGTACATCATATCCATATACGTTCCTTCAGCAATAAACGACGTGTACGCCTTTTGTTTAATCGCTTCATAATAAATATCGACTGCGTAATCTGTCGTGCCCCCACCAGGCGGTGTCACATAAGAAATGAGACCCGGGAAGCGAACACCACGTGTATCAAGCCCAAAGCGATTGTAATAGTAGTCACATAACAATTCACCTGACACTTTGTTAACACCATACATAGTCGTCGGACGCTGCAACGTATCCTGTGGTGTTTGGTCTTTCGGTGTTGACGGACCAAACGCGCCAATGGAGCTTGGCGTGAAGAATTGCGTTTCCAACTCACGTGCAACTTCTAGCGCATTCAGTAAGCCACCCATATTCAAGTCCCAAGCCCGCTTTGGATTTTCCTCAGCTTTGGCAGATAGTAAAGCTGCTAAATGCATAATCGTATCGACGTTATGTTTTTTAGCGACTTCAAATAAACGTTCTCCATCCGTCACGTCTACAATTTCAAATAACCCGTCAGATGCATTGTCAGGCTGTTTAATGTCTGAACCGATAACGTTGTTTTCACCATAAGTATGTCGAAGCTGATCGACAAGCTCTGAGCCGATCTGGCCCATTGCGCCTGTAACGAGTATTTTTTTCATACGAAACCCTCTCCTGCTTTATGTCATAGTCTATCAACTGACGAATCACTATAATTCATCCATTGATTAATATTTGCTGTCTTAAATGATGTTCATATCCTTACCGACTTTTTCATAAATCTTAATCGCTTGATCAAGCATGTCTTTCGTATGTGCGGCAGTCGGCATATTGCGAACGCGACCAGTTCCGCGTGGTACTGTCGGGAATACGATTGATTTCGCATAAACCCCTTCTTCATACAGGCGACGACTGAACTCCTGTGTCGCATTTTCTTCCCCAATAATGCACGGTGTAATTGGTGTTTCACTTTCCCCAATATCGAACCCAAGCTCCTTTAAGCCAGCCTTCAAATAACGACCGTTTTCCCAAAGCTTGTCATGTAGCTCTGTGCTTTCCATCAGTAATTCAACAGCTTTTTTAGCAGCAGCCGCATCAGCTGGTGTTACAGCAGTGGAGAACAAGAACGGACGGGAACGCACTTTCAGCCAATCAATGAGTGACTGCTTACCAGCTACATAGCCACCAATAACACCAATTGCTTTTGAAAGTGTGCCCATTTGAAAATCAATCTTATCCTGTAAACCGAAGTGCTTAACCGTACCAGCACCTTTACCGAGTACACCAGAACCGTGGGCATCATCCACATACGTAATCAAATCAAATTCTTCAGCAATCTCAACGATTTCTGGTAGCTTGGCAATGTCGCCATCCATCGAAAACACACCGTCCGTAATAACCATTATTTTATTATAAAGACCGGAATCAACAGCTTCCTGTGCTTTTTTTCTTAAATCATCCATGTCTGAGTGGTTAAACGGAATAATTTTCGCTTTTGATAAGCGGCAACCGTCAATAATCGAAGCATGGTTGAGGGCGTCTGATAATATTGCGTCATTTTTATCCATTACAGCAGAAATCGCAGCCATGTTACAGTTAAACCCGGATTGGAATGAAATCACTGCTTCTGTTCCTTTAAATTCAGCGAGCTTTTTCTCTAATTCCAAATGAAGGTCCATCGTGCCATTAATGGTTCGAACAGCACCCGCACCGACTCCGTGAGAATGTACGGCATCTGTCGCAACTTTTTTCAGACGTTCATCTGTCGCCAAACCTAAATAGTTATTTGATGATAGATTAATCAGCTGTTTTCCTTCTATTGAAATCATTGGCCCATTTGCACCTTCAATAGGATCAATTTCATTGTAAAGGCCACGCTGTTTCAAATCTGCAATATTGTCATTCAAAAATGTGTGCAAAATGTGACTTGTCATTTAAAGCGTCCTCCTCTTAAGAATTATGATGATGTTTAAAGCATCGTATTGAAACGATTGTATTTTTGTGCTGTCCCTTCTTTGAGGCTCGCACAAAATATGTGTAACCACTTTCATCTTAACATAATTGGTATAATTGATTCATCAATAACGTGTACAAGTGAGCATATTTTAGGAAACAGATTACAAAAAAATACCGTTTCCCTATCATATGAACATCATATATAATAGAGCTTGTTATGTAACTAGGAGAAGGGATGATCGTCTTGAGGAAGTGGCTGATCGTCATATTTTTTATGCTTGTTTTTATATTTGCTTTGATTGGTGTTATAGAACCAGAGGGCTCAGATCAAGTCATTGATAAACAACAACAAGGAACTGTGTCTAGGCAGGCAGGGTTTTAGACAAACAAAAAGCCACTTCCTTCATTAAAAGGGAGTGGCTTTCAATTTTATCAATCTTATGTTATTCAATGATGGTTACATTGACTTCTCTGACACCCCAGTTAAAGGCTTCGGTTTTGGTCGGTACGTGGATATCAATACGGTTGCCTTTAATTGCACCACCGATGTCCTCTGCTGTTGCATAGCCATAGCCTTCAACATACACTTTAGAGCCGAGCGGAATTAAATTTGGATCAACCGCTATGACTTTTGCATGGCGGTTTTTGTTCAAATCAACGCCTGTATACGTTATCCCAGAACAGCCCGTACATTCAGCTGTATAAGCAGTCGCTGTTACTGCGATTGTTCTACCTTCGACCTTTTGCTTGCTCGTGTCATTGTTTGATACAGACCTAGATACCGTTTTAGCTTTTGTATTGGTGTTAACTGCTTGCTTCGCTGCTATAGCGTTTTGCTGATCTATCTTCGTTCCAGTTTCCTTAATGCGTAATTCTTGGCCGATTAAAATGAGGTCAGAGTATAGGTTGTTCCATTCCATTAATTCAGCAATTGACACATGGTATATATTGCTGATATCGGTCAGCGTATCCCCTTTCTTCACCTCATATGTTTCATAGAGTGCAATCTTCTGCTTTGGTTGAATGACGGTCGTCTTGAGGTTATTAATGTCTATTAAGCGATCGACGCTTGTATTGTATCGTTGAGCGATGCTCCAGAGATTGTCTCCTTTTTCGACTTCATATTGCTGTGCGGAAGCAGTCATTGTGCCTGTGGCAGCAATGAGTACAGTAGCACAAAGCGCTACTAGCTTCTTCATGGGCAAAACCCTCCTTTAAAAATTCACAATGACCATCCTAACATATAAGGACGAGCATTGCAGTTACTAGACTTTTAAAAGTCTATTACAAGGGTTGCCAGTTTGCTCAAAAAATATTACATATTTAATAGATTCATGACAAAAAAATTGATTATGACAGTAGAAAGACTGTTGATCAAATCGTCTTATTAAATCAGTTTATTCGTACACAAATCAAAACACCTCCGTGATCGCTTATGATCATGGAGGTGTTGTATTATCGGTTTGACTTTGGATTTAATGCGTCCTTTAGGCCTTCACCTATAAAGTTAATTGATAGAATTGTAAAGACGATTGCCAGCCCAGGTGGAATCCATATCCACGGCTTGTTCTGCAACACATCAGGCTGACGCGAGGATGTGAGCATGTTGCCCCAGCTTGGTACTTCCTGTGGGACACCAAAGCCAAGATAGCTTAAGCCGGCTTCTGCGACGATCATCGTTGCGAACAACAATGTTGCTTGTACGATAATTGTCGAAAGTACGTTAGGCAATAAATGTCTTGTAATAATTTTAGCCGATGATGTTCCAATTGATTCGGCCGCTAAAATATATTCGTTTTCCTTTTCTGCAAGGATTTTACTACGAACAATTCTCGCGACACCACCCCAGCTTAAACCACTGATAACGGCTATTAGTACCCAAACGCCACTCACATGGCCAAATAAAAGGGAACTTAATACAATTACAAACACTAAAAATGGGAAGTTCAAAATAAAGTCTGTAAAACGCATTAAAATATTGTCAACAAAGCCACCAAAATATCCAGCAATTGAACCAATTAAAGTGCCGAACACAACAACGATAGCTGTCACCGACATACCGACTGTCAGGGATACCCTACCACCATATAAAAGCCTGGTAAAAACGTCCCGTCCACTCTGGTCGGTTCCTAACCAATGGTCTGAGGAAGGCGTAAGAGAAGTTTCACCAATATTAACGCGGCTAATATCAACCGTCGTAATATAAGGTGCCAGGAAAGATAAAATGATCACAGTCATTAAGAAAACTGAACTAATCATGGCCAATTTGTTGTGGAAGAACTTTCTTCTCGCAATCGCCCATGGTGATGAATTCTTTCTTTTAGGTGCTTTTATTGATGCTTGTTCTGTATTCACATTATTCCTCCTCCCTAGTCCAATCGAATCCGCGGATCAACTATACCGTATAAAATATCAGCGATTAAGTTTCCTACTAGAACCAAGCAAGAGAACATCATCGTAATCGCCATCACGACGGAGTAATCTCTTGATGACACTGAGTTAACGAATAGTTGTCCAATTCCAGGATACGTAAAAATGGTCTCAGTTATAACAGCGCCACCGATAATCGAGACGATGTCAAAGCCGAGAAACGTGACCAAAGGAATAATGGAGTTACGTAAAATATGCACATTATAAATCTTGCTACGGCTTGTCCCCTTAGCTCTTGCTGTTCGGACAAAATCACGTCTACTATTATCAATAATGTCATTTCTTAAAAATTGTGTATAGCTTGCTGTACTTAACGCACCGAGAACAATTGCCGGTAAGATTACATGATGAAGACGGCTCAACCAATAATCAAGCGTCCCCTCTTGAACCATAATATCAACCGATCCGTTCGATGGGAACCAATTTAACTGAAACGAAAAGAAATAAATGGCAAAAATAGCGGCAACAAAAGACGGAATTGCTAAACCGAGATAGTTTAATCCGCCGATTAGATGATCTCCAACGGTATACGGTTTTCTTCCCGCATAAATACCCATGATTAAAGCGAGTACATACGTAATGAGAAGGGACATCATCCCAAGAAATATCGTATTAGGCAGTTTTTCCAATATAAGATCACTTACATCCATTTTATATTTGACTGATTGACCAAAATCGCCTTGGACAAAGCCAGTTACCCAATCAAAATACTGGACAACGATTGGATCATTGTAGCCCAGCTTTTCACGCATTTCTTCAATATATTCTGGATCTGTATTAAGTGGATCTATTTCTCCACCAAGGGCATCCCCTGGCATAAGCTTTGCCAGGGAAAAGACCACGATGGAGATAAGGAATAACATCGGAATCATGCCTAGTATTCTTCTGAGGCTGTATTTCAACATAATGCAATACTCCTTATCTAATACGTCGCTACTGCTTCGTAATCAATTAGTCTTGCTTAACCCACCATTCGTGCGGGCTGTTCTTTCCAGATAGATCCAATTCTACACCTTGAAGGCGATCGCTTACTGCTAATACTTCTTCAAGCTCAGCAATTGGAATCATTGGAATTTGTTCGTTGATATTTTGCTGCCATTCAACATAAATTTCTTTACGCTTATCTTGGTCCGTACCAACAATATCCATATCAAGGGCGTCTGCCATCAACTGGTCATTTTTCTCATCAACCCAGCGTGGGAAGTTCCAAAGTGCATCAGACTGCCATAGCGCTGTTGGATCTGGATCAGCACCAGTAGACCAGCCACCGAAGAATGTTTCCATACCTTCGTCACCTTCTTCAAGTAGATCGTAGTAAAGGTTAGCATCCGTCATTTCTAATTCTGCTTTTAGACCGATATCTTCCCAATATTGTGTGATCGTTTTAGCGCGTGTTTCAAATGTTGGATTGTTCGTTGCGTAATGGCTGAACTTCACAGAGAATTCTTCTCCGTTTGGATCTTCACGCCAGCCGTCATCGTTTGTGTCAACATAACCTGCATCGTCAAGAATTTGCTTAGCAAGCTCTGGATCGTATTCAAAATGGTTTTCAAGGTCAGCATCATCTGCTGAAATCCAGTGTGCAGATGGAACTGGACGGTTAATCGGTGCACCGAGTCCGAAGAAGAACTCATCAACCCACTCTTGACGATTAATCGCATGAGCCATCGCCTTACGTAATTCTACGTTTTGATATTTTTCATAATCCATTGTTGCTTTACCAGCATCACTATCATAGTTTCCGAGACGGAATCCAATATAGTAGTAGCTTACACCTGGGGCTCTAAGTACTTCAACGTTATCCATTGCACTGATTTCATCAAATGAACTTGGGTGGAATTCCGTCATATCGAGCTGTGAATTTTGTAATTCACCAATAACAAGGCTTGGATCAATTACTTTAAGTACAACACCATCAAGATGTGGCGCGCCTTGCCAGTAATCTTCAAAAGCTTCGAATTGGACAGATTCACCAGGAACAATTTTAGTCACTTTGAATGGTCCGATACCGACAGGATTTACACGTACCTGATCAGAAGCAGACATATCAGCTACTTCTACACCTTCAAACTCTTTTTGAGACATAGCATATGTCCAAAGGTTTTCAAGGTTGTTTACACGAGCCTGATCAAAAGTAACTTCAATTTCATAATCACTTACGACGTTTAAACCAGAAATGCTGTCTGCTTCACCATCTTGGAAAGCTTGTGCACCTTCAATGTTTTTAACGTTTGCCCAACGTGGACCGTCATAGTCAGGGTGTGCAATGGTTTCAAGTGCAAATACCCAGTCATTAACGGTTAGTTCTTCACCGTTATGCCATTTAACGCCTTCTTGGAACGTAAATGTATAAACCTTGTTATCTTCTGTTGCCCATTCAGCAACGTTCGGCTGTGGCTTTAAGTTCTCATCATATTGAATCAAGCTGTCATCGAAAAATTCGATAACTTGAGCATCTACAGCATCGCCATAGAAGTTGATGTTGAATAAACCTTTTGGTTCAGAATCAAGTGCGTATACGATTGTGCCGCCTTCTTGAGGTCCTGAGGCTTCACCGTCATTATTATCGCCACCGTTATCTGACTGGCCTTCATTATTGCTGTTACCGTTGTTGTCGTTGCCACCATCTGAACTTGATGAATCATCAGAACAAGCAGCAAGAAGCAGTGTTAAAGAAAACATCAATACGAGTAAAAACCATAGCTTCTTTTTCAAAATATTTCCCCCTTAATTGTTATAATCTCAGTCTTCATCATACAATAAACAAGCGACTTCGTGGTTCGGCCTCACCTCCCTTAATTGAGGTACAATTTCTTTACACTTCGGCATTGCGACCGGGCACCGCGTGTGAAAGACACAGCCCGATGGTGGGTTTTGTGGATTTGGAACATCCCCCTCCAAAATAATCCGTTCTTTCTTCTTCGTCGGATCAGGCTCTGGTATCGCAGACGTTAAGGCTTGTGTATAAGGATGTAATGGCTCCTTATAAATCGCTTCATTACTTCCGACTTCAACTAGGTGACCGAGATACATTACACCGATTCGGTCACTCATATGCTTAACGACACTTAAGTCGTGCGCAATAAATAAATAGGTTAGATTAAACTCTTCCTGTAAGTCCTTTAACAAGTTTAGGACTTGGGACTGAATGGATACGTCTAGTGCACTAACAGGCTCATCGGCAATAATAAGCTTCGGATTCACCGCAAGGGCTCGTGCAATTCCAATCCGCTGCCGCTGTCCGCCAGAGAATTCATGTGGGTATTTATAGTAATCTGTGTCTCTGAGACCTACTCTAACGAGTAATTCTTTAATTTGCGACTTAAGCTGCTTGCTCGATTTATCAGTAAAATTACGGAGTGGCTCATCAACGATATGGCCGACCATCATCTTTGTGTTTAATGAGGCATATGGATCCTGGAAGACCATCTGGAAGTTTTGTCTGAACTTTCTTAGTCGGGAACCACGTAACCGTGTAATATCTTGACCATCAAAAATAATTTGACCGTCTGTTGCATTGGTTAAGCGTAATATCGTTCTTCCTGTCGTCGACTTTCCACAACCGGATTCCCCTACAAGCCCGAATGTCTCACCTTTTTTCAAAGTCAGTGACACATTATCAACGGCTTTCACATCGCCGACTTTACGCTTGAAAAAGCCAGCTGTAACAGGAAAATATTTTTTTAAGTTTTTCACTTCAAGCAAAACATCGGAATCTGCTTGACTGTGTTGATGGTCTCGCTCCATCACGGATTGTTCACTCATTGTGAAATGGCCTCCTTATGCTCCGGGTGATCTGCTGGATAGCATTCTTTGTTGAGAAGACATCTTGCCTGGTGCTGACCATTAACAGAAGCAAGCTGTGGTGTCACTTTTTTACAATCCTCAAATGCCATCGGACAGCGGTCTGCAAATCTGCAGCCGACATGTGGCATATTTTCCAAAGATGGGACGATACCACCAATCGTGTTTAGTCTGTCCTGTTCTTGATCCATTTTCGGAATACTGCCGAGCAATGATGTTGTGTATGGGTGCTTCGGATTGGCAAACAACTCATTGACCTCTGCATCTTCGACAACCTGACCAGCATACATAACGACGACCTTATCAGCAACCTCGGCTACAACACCGAGATCGTGAGTGATAAGCATAATCGCCATATCCTCTTTATCTTGAATGTCTTTTAAGAGCTCAAGAATTTGAGCTTGTACAGTCACATCAAGTGCAGTAGTTGGCTCATCCGCAATCAATAGCTTTGGGTGTAACGCAATTGCCATCGCAATCATAACGCGCTGCCTCATCCCACCTGAAAGCTGGTGTGGATATTCATCAATGATTTTCTCTGGACGTGAAATACCAACTTCCTTCATTAATTCAATTGACCGTTCACGTGCTTCTTTTTTCGACATTGTCGTATGGTTAAACAATACTTCTTGAAGCTGATAGCCAATTGTAAAGACTGGATTTAATGCAGTCATTGGCTCTTGGAAAATCATACCAATTTCCTTACCACGTATTTTGTTCATCTCTCTATCATTTTTTTGAACGAGGTCTTCTCCTTCAAAGAAAATTTGTCCGTCAGATATTTTTGAAATGAGTTCTGGAAGCAGTTGCATAATCGACAAGGACATAACACTTTTCCCACAACCGGATTCACCTACAATACAGACAACCTCTTTCGGCTTGACTTCAAAACTGACATCAGCTACTGCGTGATGCAATTCGCCTTCTATGTAAAAGCCAGTTTTTAGATTTTTAACCTGGAGCAGATCTTTCTCTTGTTGTGACAACTGCTCTTCCCCCTTCAAGAATTTAATATTCTAAAAATTATGTTTAAATTTTTATCTGGTTTTGCACTTGTAAATCATATATAAATATTCTGGCAAATTAGTTATTGATTGTTTAAATTATATAATATCTCTAAACTTTACACAAGGTTTTATGCAATTTAATTGCAACAGTTCGATTTAATTTGTCGCATTTTATTCTTTCGGATAGGCATAATTGCCTATCTAAAAATCAAGCGCTCGATAGATCCTTCTTAGCTTTACGCACGCAATAAAAGGTAATATTTATGAATTATACTACTTAAATCCAAAAATTGCACCCTATTTTTATAATTTCTTGTAAAAAATGTAAAAATATAGGGGCTGTTTCGTTAAGCCCCCTGACTATTCAGAACCCAATAGACCGCTGAAAAAGTCACCAATGGAATTGAAAAAATCTTTGAAAAAAGTGCCAACCTTTTGCCAAAATCCTTCATCAAGGCCAAGCTCATCCATTTTATCTTTCACTGTATTTGCTATATCCTGAAGCTGATTTTTCACTTGTTCAAAATCAATATTTAGGTTCCGCATTTTTTCAAATAGATCGATTAGCATTTGACGATCTGCTTCACTCAAGGAAATGTTTAATTTATCTAGTTGCTCTTTGACAATCTGCTCTACTTCTTCTTTCGTTGCGGGCTTATTCTCAGAAATTGCCTTTTTAATTTCAGTTAACAATTCACTCACTTGTTCTTGAGTGAGACCTTTGTCAACAAGATCTGTCGCAATGCCGAGCTCTTCATTCGCAAGCTCCATCCGTTCTTTATCAAGCTGTTCACCTTCAACATCATATGCCTTATATATCCCTGTCAAGGCTGAATGCCCAGTGACTTTAACCGGGGATGCAACATCAACAGTCGCATTTTCTACGCCAGCTGTTAGTAAGGCATTCGCATACATATCGGACGTCACCTGCGTAATATTTTCAGGTGTAACAACGCGAATCGTTAAGCCCTTCCCTTTTTCTTCACGGGTAATTTTTGCAGAAGAAAACATCCGTGACTGCGGATTTCCATCAATATAATTCGCCAAATCCTCTCCTGTCACTTTATACTCATCGAGCATTTGGGAGTCGGTAATTTCGAGCAATTCTTTCGTTTGTTTCAGTTGTGCATCGGTTAAGTTACCACCATAGACAACAATCGGTACGCCGAGTTTTTCATCGATCACCTCTTCTGCCTGAACAGGTAAAGCGATAGACAAAAATAGCATAGCTGCTGTTAGGATGAACAGTCCTTTATTTAAGATTGATTTCAATCAGATCATTCCTTTCCACTTTCATATGTTTTAAACTGCTTTTTGTCTCTTTATTATGTTATGCATGTCTTAGGTCAATCATTATCATTGTAAATCATTATAGCCTACTTAGAAAAAATAACCACATCTTCTATTATGTTCTTACGCTACAACATAAGCAGAATCCTTTAATTTTAATGATTTTTCCTGTATATTTAGAGAGACGAAGTAATTGAAAGAAGGGTCTACAATAGAGGCATTTAACACGAATATAAAACGTAACTTGGCGATCATGTGGTTGGCCAACTTTTTTATTGCTGGAAGTATGACAATGGTCCTCCCTTTTATTTCTTTATACATTCAGACGTTCGGTAACTTTTCCGATGCTTATGTACAAAGCTGGTCAGGCTGGATCTTCGGCATTACCTTTGTAACAGCATTTATTTTTTCACCAATTTGGGGTCGAATTGGCGATAAATATGGACGCAAGAAAATCCTTATCATATCAGCGATCGGTCTTGGTGTCTCGATTTTGCTTATGGGATTTGCATCGTCCGTATGGCAATTATTCATCCTTAGACTTTTTATGGGGATATTTACAGGTTTTATTCCGACTTCACAAGCATTCATCTCTACACAAACACCGAAGCATATTGCTGGTAGAGTACTTGGGACATTACAAACTGGTAGTATTACAGGTACATTAATGGGGCCGTTGATTGGTGGAGGACTTGCAGATGTATTCTCTTATAGCGCGACATTTAAATGGACGTCCATTACCATATTTCTCTCAGCACTTATCGTTACGTTCGGGATTAAAGAATTAAGGAAATCTGTTGATGATGACACTGACCAAAAAGTATATTCAAGTAAAGAGGTCATCCAGCATATTGTCGGACATCCAGTATTACTCATCGTTATGGTTGTCTCGATCTTAGTCCAAGTCGCTCATTTCAGCATTCAACCGATATTATCGTTATATGTTGCGGAATTACACGGTCCAGAAAACATTGCCTTATTTTCAGGAATCGCATTTTCGGCGGCAGGGCTCGGCAACCTACTTATGGCAAGACGCTGGGGTAGACTAGGTGACCGGATTGGCTATATTAAGATACTCATCATTCTTCTGTTCATGGCAGGACTCGTATACTTCCCTGGTGGTTTCGTTACGAACATTTGGCAATTAACGGTGCTCAGATTTCTGCTTGGTGTATCAATTGGGGGCATCATTCCTGTTCGAGTTGCTTATATTCGTCAGGAAGCACCTCTTGCCATGCAAGGAGAAGTGCTTGGCTACAATACGAGCCTTCGCTTTTTAGGGAATGTCATTGGCCCTGCACTTGGTGGGATGTTATCAGGCTGGTTTGGCATTTCCTCTGTCTTCTTTGTCACAAGTGCCTTGCTCATAATTGCAGGCAGCCTCATGTTGTATACATGGTATAAGCACAACTACAGCGGACAACCAGTAAGATCGTTACGAATGGAACATAAGTAACACGGTCATTTAGAAAACGAGGTTGGGACATAACTTAAAGTTTTAACTCAAAAGACGAACAATGCTCACCATTAGCTCCGGAAATATACGCAGACTCCTGCGGGAAGAAGGCATAGGTTAGACCCCACAGTGCGTTAGCACGAGGAGGCTAACCAGCCGCCCGCGGAAAGCGAAGTATATTTCCGGAGCGGTCGTAGTGTTCGGCTCTTCATTTGATTAAACTTCTTTTGTCCCAGCCTCGTTTTATTATTTAGGCGCACTAAAAAACAGCCCCCTTTCCGATATTAATCGTGGGAGCTGTATATTGAGTCACTCAATTTTATTATTATGATGCGACTACCCTAAGTAGGCAACGACGTCCATTTCAACACGGACATCTTTAGGAAGACGGCTTACTTCTACAGTTGCACGGGCTGGATAAGGCTTTTGTAAATAGCTCCCGTATATGTCATTCACAACAGCAAAATCCTCCATTGACGCTAAATAGATCGTAAATTTAACAACCTTGGAAAAATCAGCATCAGCTTCACCTAAAATTGACTTCAAATGACTTAACACCTTGTGCGTTTGATTTTCAATGCCTTCTACGACTTCACCTGTTTCTGCATCTAACGGAATTTGACCAGATACGTATAAGAAATCTCCCGCTTGAATCGCCTGTGAATATGGGCCAATTGCTGCTGGCGCCTTTTTGCTATACACTTCCTTAACCATGTGTACGCCTCCTTAATTCCAAAATAATAAAAAATCTTCACACCTATCATAACAAAAGAAGAGGCTTTTGATCTATTACAACACTAAAATAAAAGATTGTAGCAATTAATTTAGACGAGCGCAAAACTACCGCCACTGTTACTTAAAGAAGATAGGTGCATCATTCTTCATTGTGTGTATAATTAATGTGCGGACATGTTTTTGTAAAAAAAGCAAATGATAAGAAAAAACACAATCATTTCTCTTGACAATTTTACGAAAATTCCATACTGTGTCATTAACGAAAAAGAAATATTATTATCTCGTAAACACAACTGACACTTCCCCAATGCTGCCCCGATGACATTCAAATCCTCGTACGGATATATAAACATATATGAACATAAGATAAATCCAAGTGATAAAAACTTGCATGTACAATGCAGGTCTTTATATAGAGAGAGCACTATACATCATATAAATCTAAAATAGGGGGTAAATTTATGAGAGTTAAAGTCGCAGTATTTGGAAGACAGGAGGTTATCGACACACTTTCAGAGCATGTAATGGACACTAAAACAGAGCTGTTTCCGTTTATTTACACGGATGCGGAAGAAGTTTATGATCTCGTTGAAAAGGCCGTTATGTGTGATGTCTATCTATTTACGAGTCCACTTTCTTACTACTACGCCAAAGAAAAAATTGATAAAAAACGTCTACCGGCCGTACACGTTGCATTTGATGAATATATGATTCTGTCTGCGCTGTACCATTTAAAAGCGGGCAATGGCACATCATTACCTCGTCTATCGATTGACCTTGATGATCGGCAACATGTAGATGCCGTCATTAAAGAGCATAACCTTGATAAGTCAGGGTTCCACGTTTATAGCTATGGGAATGACCGTGTAATTGACATTGATAAGATCGTATTTTTCCATAGTAATCTTTGGGAAAGCGGACATATCGACCTCGTTCTCACATCAAGTGTTGCGGTTGAAGACAAGCTCAAAGAAGCCAATATTCCTGTTACCCGTGTCAAGGTACCGAGTGCAAACCTACTACGCGGTATTTCTGAAGCTAAAACAATTGCACACATTAATCAAAATACGAGCACACAAATTGTATCTGGCTATATTCGCTTAAAAGATTATAATACAATTCAAAGCAAGGCACTGGCAGAAACAAACATGTCTAAGCTTGAAGCACTCCTAGACGAGCTGAGTGATGCAACAAATGCGGCAGTCGTTCAGACGAGCGAGGATGCCTTCCTGGTGATCGGTTCTAAAAAATTGCTAGACTATATTACGTCTAACTATCGACGCTTCCCGCTGTTGGCTGAAGCGAAAGAGGCAATTGACGGTCATGTTGAAATTGGATTCGGTCTCGGCCTTTACGTCAATCAAGCAGAGCATTACGCCCGACTTGCGCTAGAATCATGTGAAAAAGAAGGCGGAAGCAGCTGCTATATCGTAAATGAGCGTGGGGAAACAATCGGACCGGTCGGTGTCGAGAAGAAATTTGACTCCGGCAAACTCTATCAAGCACTTATTCATAAAGCACGGTTAAACAATGAATTATCCTATAATTTCCTTGATTTTATTGCCAACCGTAACAATGAACCATTTTCGTCTCAGGATTTAGCTGATTTTTATGGTGTTACGAAACGAAGCGCTGAACGCACCTTAGGTAAACTCATTAAAGGTGAAGTCATTAAAGCTGTTGGAGAAGAGAAGCCCTATTTGCGGGGACGCCCGAGAAAGCTCTTTCAAATTAACCAATAGATTAATCACGTCAAATAACAAGCGAACTGCACGCCCAAGACATCCGACTCTCGTCTAGGGCGTGCAGTTTTTATAATTTGTCCAGCTCTGAGTAACCGCCTGCTTCTCGCAAAACGGATTGTGCAGCGTCATAATGAGACGCTTCAACTTGTGCCTCTAATATATGCGGTCTCATCTGCGCCTGATCGAGTTGCTCTTTTTCCGTACCGAATAGGTCACTTGCTACTTCAGAAGCTGTAACACGTGTTACACCTGCGCTTGGACCTGTCATCGGAAAAGAAAAATACGCCCCCTCATCATTCGGCATCGCCTCTATAACAATGTCTGACACACGAAGTGCTTGCAGTTTAGCACGGGCTGACTCAGCATCATCCTCTGACCGAAAATAGGCATGAATGCGTTCCTTCATTAGAACACCCTCCTCACAGTTGTTTCTTTAGAGAGTATTCCCTGTTTCAGCTAATCATAACCTACCGAATCAAATGTTAAACAACGGACACGTTTGGTTTATATATTTAATAGTTCTTTAACGTCTTTTTCTGTAAGACTAGAAAGCATCGTTTCTCCTGGTTGAATGACTTGATCAATCAGTTCCCGTTTTTTCTGCTGAAGGTCATATATCTTTTCTTCAATCGTTCCTTCAGCGATCAACCGAATCACTTGAACGACATTTTTTTGCCCAAAGCGGTGGGCCCTGCCTGCTGCTTGATCTTCTACAGCAGGATTCCACCATAAGTCATACAAGATAACCGTATCAGCACCAGTTAAATTGAGACCTGTTCCACCCGCTTTTAAAGAGATAAGAAAAACATCCTTCTCTCCATCATTAAATCGCGTGCTCATCTCAACGCGTGCTTCTGAGGACGTACCACCGTGTAAATAAAAATACGAGATGCCCTCTTCTTCCAACGCTTGCCTTATAATGTCATGCATACTCGTAAACTGAGAAAAAATGAGCATCCGTCGGCCATTTTCTTTGGCGTTTTTCACCGTATCCAACAACTGATTGAGCTTACCAGACTGGGCGTTATAATTTTCCATAAAGAGAGATGGATGACAGCAAATTTGTCGTAACCGTGTTAAACCAGCTAGTATCTTCATGCGATTTTGACTGAAGCCACCTGATGACTGCAACGACACAGCTGTTTCTTGCTGAAGCTGCCTTAAATAACCAACATATAAATCACGTTGTTCAACCGTCAGCTCTGATAAATGAACCGATTCAATTTTATCAGGAAGCTCTTTTAATACATCCTTTTTAAGTCGACGCAAAATAAACGGACGTGTTAACGACGCTATTTTTTCATGAGACAGCTGCCTGAATGTACGTTGACTTGGCATTAATCCGGGAAGAATGACTTGAAATATTGCCCACAATTCATCAATTGAATTTTCAATTGGGGTACCCGTCAATGCAAAACGGCGACCAGCATTGATTTGTCTAATCGCTCGAGACGTTTTCGTCGCATAGTTTTTAATATATTGGGCTTCATCTAAAACCATCGTTTGAAATGTGCGTTGACTATATATATCAATGTCTTGGCGCAATGTACCATATGAAACAATCCATACATCAGCATGGTCATAATCGGTGAATTTCTGTTGTCGTTCCTTTGGTGACCCTGTCATGACGGCCACTGAAAGGCTCGGTGCAAACGTTTGAAATTCATTTTTCCAATTATAAACGACAGAAGAAGGCACAACGATCAAATGCTGATGCTGCTTTTCCTCCGATAAAATATAGGCGATCGTCTGTAGCGTCTTCCCGAGGCCCATATCATCGGCAAGAATGCCACCTAAATGGTAATGGCTCAGTGACTTAAACCATTGATAACCTGTCACCTGATAATTTCGTAATGTGGCATTAAGCGCACTTGGCAGTTCATACACTTGTTCTTCAGGTGCCTTTAATTGATGAAGCAATTTTTGAAAGGACGGATCGTACGTTTTCTTCGTATCAATGAGTTCATCAACTTGAGCACCACGAAAAACCGGCATATCGATGCGTCCGTTTTGAATATCCTTCTTATCAATATCTAAATCCGTAAACAACTGATCTATTGACTGAAATTCATCTGTTTCAAGTGATAATATGGCACCACTATTCATGCGATAATAGCGCTTTTTTTCAATAACAGCATTTAAGATATTCGTTATTTCATGATCATCAATGCCGCTAATGTCAAATCCAATTTCTAATAGATTTGTTGATGCATCTACTCTGACGTGTGTCCTAGGTTCAGGCTCTTGCTCGACGATTAACCGGCGTACGTCAGACGTTAAATAAAGCTCAACATGTTTATCGAGCACGGGTAAAATGTCATACAAAAATGTATAAAGATCGTCTTCGTTAAGCTCGATATAAAAATGCCGTCCATTATAACGGAAATCGGCTTGCTCGATCAGCTGCATAATTTGTTGCTCTTGCTCCACATCACGAACGATGATAACATCCCGTGAAACTTGATCATTAAACGGGTTAATTTGATGAACACCGTAGTGATATTCCAAGTTGCCAATGATCGCACTTTCTTCAAGCTCGAGAAATAATTTTGCTCTTAATGGCTTTTGAACGATCTCATCCGCCACTTCATCGGAAATTTGCACATCCCCTAGCTTATTTAACATCGGAAGGACCTCAGACAAAAAAGCGTCGGCCTGTTCACTTGAAACGGGTAGCTCCGTTTTCCGAAAGCTCAGTTCATTAATATGTTCAAGAATATTAACTTGATCGTCATTAGGAATGAAAAAGGTCCCGTCATAGAACAACAATTGATAAGGCGGAAAATAGAGCGTATCTGCCATATGATTAATATGAAGCATGAGCGCCTCATCCTCTTGTTTGTTCAGCGAAAAATCAAACGGCAGCGCATCACGTGTGACTCGAACATCCTTATAGATTTCCTCATCGAAATTAACCGTTAAATGTCGCGTCGTTAATTGCTCCAAAAGCGCTTCGGCGACGAGCGGCGGGACGATCATATGACGTTGTGCTCGTGAATGGCTATCAAAGTGATAAGGACGTTCATCATCATATAGCTGTTCCTGATTTAAAATGGCATCAAGCATTTTAAAAATAGCCTGGTCCTGCTCTAAAAAATAATGCTCCTCAGAGTTGTACGTGAATGTTTTTGTAAAGGGGTAAGACGCTTGGTTAGCACGTGCATGCTTAATGAAATCACGAATATCCTTCACAACATACGTCCGAGAGGTACCCGTTTTTAATTCCAGTAATAATGTTCCAAAGCTATTTTTTAATATATATTCTACCTGCATCGGGATACGCTTTGATAACACATGAATGGATGGTTGCTGAGCGCCTGCCCTTGCAACAGCCTCCATAAAACGATCGGTCATTTTATACTTGAATGCGCTTTGATCCTCTGGTTGTTGGTTGGCAATGGCTAACAAAGCCGCAACAACATGCTTACACGAATCATATGTTGCGTATGCAGGACATTCACATCTCGTGCGTAAAATACCTTTTTTCAAATCAGCAGTGTTTATTTCTACAAAATAGTCATCTGTTCCATGCACCCACGCTGTCCACAGCTCAAAATTGCGATCATATACAAGATCGCTTACGAGCCCTCTATTATAATAGTCCATGCCACGGCGATAAGTCATAATTGGAAACAATCGTTCAATATTCAGACCTTGAATGGCATTCATAATATCGCTCCTTGACTTTTCGCCCTTAATGGGCTTGCTGTTGAAACACGCTTAAACCTATATTATACACGATGGCTAAAGACGTTAAAAGAAGAGATGCTCTAACACAAGCATGTGCTCATCAGGGGCATTTCCACTCAGATGCAACAACGGAGAAATAAGTGTAGCAACGGAATTAGACATCACTCATTGAGCTTCTTTGACGTGCTTTAACGAGGAGAAAAATGTAAATGACCATAGAAATGATCACCGATCCTGCAGCTGTTAAATAAATCACACTGTAATCAAACATAAAGGCGATTTGCCCAAAAATGATCGCGCCAAGACCGACACCAAGGTCGAAGAAAGAGAAGAAGGTTGCATTTGCCATTCCTTTTCTATTACTAGGCGCTTGGTCAACTGCCCAAGCTTGAAGGGCAGGCTGAACACTCCCGAATCCAAGCCCATAAATCGCTGCAGCAATTAGCATGATTGACGTACTAGGTAACCATGACAGCAGCAGCATAGCCCCAAAAATGAGAACTGTTCCAGGTAAGAACACCGCGACATGGCCTTTCTGGTCATAAATTTTCCCAGCAAACAAACGGGAAATCATTAAAAATAGCGCATAAACGAGGAAATAGCCTTCAATGCCAGGTACACCTTTTTCGGCTGCATACAGTGGCAAAAATGACGCAATGCCGCCAAACGTAAACGTTATAAAAAACAAAAGCAACGCTGGCTGTATGGCGGTTTTTTCAAATATATCGAACTTGAGGGTTGCAGCTTTGTTCGGTGACTGCTCTACTTTTTTATAACGAACTAAGGACGCTAAGAAAAACGCCGCAACACCTGTTGCTGCACATATTAGAAACAACGATTTAAATGAGATGTTTCCCACAAGGGCGAGTCCCAACGTAGGGCCGAGCGCCAACGCTATGTTACCGGAGAGTCCGAAATAACCCATTCCCTCGCCCCGACGACTCGGCGGAATGAGATCGGTCGCGATTGTCCCGGTTGCAGTGGAAGCTAGTCCAAATCCAATCCCTTGTGTCATTCGCATTAATATAAGCAACGTCATTGTTGTAATAAACGCAAATGACCCGAGTGATATTACAAATATGCCAATACCGAGCATATAAACGAAACGCCGCCCTTTTGTTTCAAGTGCATGCCCTGCATATGGACGAAATATTAAAGCCGTAAATGTGAAACTACCGACGATCACACCAATCATTTGATCACTACCACCTAGCTCTTTCACAAATAACGGCAGTGTCGGTAAGGTCATCTGGAAACCTAGGAAAATAAAAAAATTAGCCAGACAAATAAGCACGAAATCTCGTGACCATATTTTGTCTGGACGTAACGTTTTTGTATTTGATAAATCTTTCATTAATATGTCCCTTCTTTCGCTTATCGAAACATATTATACATGACATTTGCTCGAAAAGAAAACCTCAAATCTTGTAAATAGTGTTATTAGAGGTTTTTTTGATATGTTACATCTTGTCTAACACGTTCATGATACCTTCAAAAATGGGTCATTTCAAAACGAGATGATAAACTTTACGATAGATCTAATGGGGCTACTGGTGAAGAACCCCACTAGATCAGAACGTGCTTTCCTTAGTCCTTTCCTATAACGGCACAAGCGATTCGCTCACCTGCGTCACCGGAAGGTTGTGAAACATAGTCATCAGGCTTGGAATGAATCATCAACGCTGTACCTTCACCATCAAGTAAAGAATTCTTTTGACCTGATTTTAACGTGACCATATTAGCCAACGTTTCTGTTGAGACAGTCCCATCCTCATCCACCTCTATATTAAGCAAATCACCTGCATGTGGACCTTCAGGATCATCAAAACCATGCTTGGCATTCGTTGGATTAAAATGACCCCCAGCCGTTTCGAATGTTGGTGGCTCACATACACCTTTTTCATGAATGTGAAAGCCATGTTTTCCAGGGGGCAGATCTGTTGCTTCAAGCTGAATCAGAACCCCGTCTGGCTTTTGGGTAAGCACGGCCGAGCCAATCACATCGTTATCCTGATTAATCATGATCGCCTCGACTTCCTTAGCATCCTCTCCAGCTGCTTTTGATGCTTCAACACCAGGTTCTTCTGCTTCACTTTCGTTTGGTGTAGCATCTGGTTGAGGGTTACAAGCTGTAACGACTAAAAGACTGAACAAAAAGACTGCGCCTGTCAGCCATATTTTTTTCTCCATGATGTCTTACCTCCGTTTCCAAGATCGTCATCACATGAATTATGTACATAACCTTGTGTTCATAAACATATGTTGAATAGATTCGTTTTTTAAAAAAATATGTCATATAATAAAGTATATTTGATATAATTGAAATACATTAGAATAGGAGGTGTTTATAATGGGATTATTCGATGGCATGATGGGCAACGCATCCGAAATTTCATCAGAAGAGGTTGCGAAAGAACTGGAACCGCTTCTAGCAGAAACTGAACAAGTGGAGCACGCTTACAAGCTCATACGAGATATGTTGGTATTTACAAACAAACGGCTCATTCTTGTGGACAAACAAGGCGTAACAGGTAAGAAAACAGAATATCACTCAATCCCGTATCGGAGCATTACACATTTTTCGGTTGAAACAGCCGGTACGTTTGATCTTGAGGCCGAATTGAGACTTTGGATTTCAGGTAGTGCCACACCGATTGAGAAAACCTTTAACAAGCAGTTGAATATCTTCAAGGTTCAGAGCGTTCTTAGTGAATATGTTTCTGACGCCTGACATACTTAATAGACATGTGCGTGACTCAGTTTAACTTTATGGAGCCACTCATATATGTGAGTGGAGGCTGTTTTGTCCAGCTTGGCGATTAACGGGGCAAAGCAACTAACAGCAGTTTCATGCGTGTGTTCAACAATTGGCGCTACATGCCGTGATGTTTATGTGGCGCTTTTTTGATTTATGCGGTTGATATTCTGTTTATGCGGTTGAATCTAGGATTATACGGCTGCTCGGTGCGATATGCGGCTCACTTCACGTTTATGCGGTAGTTTCGTCATATATACGGCTTTGCTTGCTGTTTATCCGTTTGTCGTTTGTATGTAAGATTTACGAGTGAAGGAAGTCTCTTATTGAACAAACAAAAACCGGCATCCTGATATTCAGATACCGGCTCTGTTAAGTATTTAGTTGTTATGCGTGTTGACCGACGTTGATGTCGTCTTTTTCTTGCTTACGACCGATGTGTTTTTTCATGAAAGGCATGATCCAGCGGTCGAGTCCGAATCTTCCAGCATTATAGCCAGAGACGATTAAAAATACTGTGAGCAACACCATTTGTGCATTGACACTTACAGTTCCACTCAATAAGAAGGCAAAGTTCATTGTAATACCCATAAGGGCTGCAAAATTCGTGAATATTCCAAGGATCAATGCAGTACCTACGAGTAATTCACCCCAAGCAACCATAAAGCTAAATAACTCAGCATTCGGTAATGCGATATGCTCTAAAAATGCTGCCCACCATCCTTGTACGGCAGGATGTTCACCGCTTGCACTTGCAATTGCCCCTTTCATAAATCCACTTGCATCAAATCCACCAGTTACTTTGCCCCATCCAGCTGTTATCCATTGATAACCTATATATACTCGGATAAACGCTAATACCCCAGCGACGATTTTGTTATTACGGATAAATTGATTGAACATGTTAACCACTCCTTTTGCTCATTCTTTCACATGAAAGTATATGAATAAGTTCTTATTACACTATTAATATACCACATATTCACGTTACTTACATTATCTTTGTGATTAATTTCACATATAAAGTGGGTTGTATGGCAAAAATGTGAACGCGACTATTTGAAAAACAGCAAGAGCGCCTTCCATAAAGAAAGTCGCTCCGTCATGATACCTGATTTAAAGTAGGCTACAGCAACACTTTTGATGTAGCCATCTATATGTTATGTATGATTAAAGCTCGTACTCCCATTCCTCCCTTAACTTTAAATAAAGAACAAAAAGGATATCCTCAACCTGTCTGGTCGCTTGTACTTCTAGACGACCAGCGAATTTTGGCGAAAAAGCGGTCGCCAGCTTTCTCGTCATTTCGAATCGCTTTGAAGACGTCAGTTGAGGGAATCTCAATGCATATGCTTTTATGAGCTTCCATTCTTTTTCTCCGAATGCATTTAAATCAACACCCTCCAAAAGTGGACTGTCCTTCGTTAAGCCTCTTGATTTAATCTCTTTTTCTGTTGGAGAGAGACGACCTTTTTTCCCATGTCGTTCATGGACAACAATGGTACCTGCTGCAAGATCACCTAACCGCTTATGCTGTGGATGTAAAAAGATCATCATGATACCGATAAAATAGCCGGTCGGAAGTGCATCTATCAACCGAATTAAATTGCGAATAAAGCTCGATAACAGCGTAATGCTATGACCGTTTTCTTGTATAACCCTAATTCCCATCAGCCGTTTGCCAACTGTTCGACCGGCATAGAAATATTCTGCAATGAAAAAATAGCCGTAATTAATCACAAACAGTACAATGAACAAAATTGCCACCGGCCACAAGGAATCGATAAACACATCCGCTCCAATAACGAATAAAGAAGGAATTAAAAGCAACAACGTCACAATGTATAAAATTAATTGATCTATGATAAGTGCAGCTGCTCTACTGCCTAATCCCGCTAAGTCAAACTGTAATGAAACAAATTCAGGTGTTTTAATATCAACACGTTCCTCCTGCATGGATAAACTCCTTTCAAATCTAGGTTTCTATTTTAACGCAGATTACGTATAATGAAGGCATATATCATCATTAGAAAATTTATAACAATCGGGAAAGAGGGGATGTTCTTGAAGATCAAACAGTTCGTCAAGCTGCATCGAGACGACTGGAAACAGCTTGAACAAATGATCCAGAAGCTCCACAAACATAAAAGACATATGACTGGTGTGGATATTGAAACGTTTAACGCACTCTATCAAAAAGCCGCCCAGCATTTATCATATTGCCAGACATACTATCCTAACGAAGAGGTCACAGCTTACCTGAACGGGCTGGTCGCTAAAAGTCACAACCTTTTGTACCAAGATCAAGTCTCAAGTATGAAGCAAATGCGACACTTTTTCAGTACGACGTTTATTGGATTGTTAATCGGGCAGTGGAAAGCGGTCACTGTCGCTATGATGTTATTTATCTTCGGTGGATTCGCCGCCTTCCTTGCCGTCATGAATGATCCATTACATATGTATGCGATTCTACCGGCCGAAATCGCACAAGGGGTTGATCCCGAGCAATTAGGTGTTAATCATGATGCCATTGATTCATCATTCATGTCTGCTCAGATTATGACGAACAATATTAGAGTTGCCTTTCTTGCGTTTGCTGGTGGCATCACGTTCGGTCTGTTAACAGCTTACTTAATGGTGTATAACGGTGTCATCATTGGTGCGCTTGCCGCCTTGTTCTGGCACCACGGCATGACGTATGAGTTTTGGGCATATATCGTTCCACACGGCATGATTGAATTAATGGCAATCTTTATTGCTGGTGGTGCTGGACTTTTAATGGGCTATAAATTATTTGCACCTGGTCCGTTTTCACGTGGTTATCAGCTTAAACGCCAGGCACGACGTTCTGTCCAGCTCCTGCTCGGTACGATTCCACTATTTATTATTGCAGGCATCATTGAAGGCTTTGTCACACCAGCAAGCCTATCTTTAGAAATGAAATATGCTGTTGCCATCATTACCGTCGTTGCGCTCATTTTATATGTCATTATTGGAAAATTGTTATGGGATAAACAGCCCTTTAAAGCACGCCTTGATTCATAATACGAATATAGTTGGAGACGGCTGCAGTTGCCAGCCGTTCTTCTTTTGCTTCAATCATAATGAGTCCGCTGCGTTCCCATTTTGTTTTGCGATACTTTTTGATCTGAATCTGCTGCTGAGCCATCGCCTTCATCATCGCCGTTTCAACACTGTCAGACTTCAGCTGTGCCTGTTCGTGCAGCTCTTCATCTTCTATGCCGATCATCATAAATAAATGTCGTCTTCGGAGACGCTGTAAGTATACGAGGGCACTTTCCTCATGTAGAAACGTATGAACATCACTAAACAGCATCATTAAGCTACGTTTTTTCTGGACGGTTTGCAAATATGACATTGCTTGAGCATAGTTTGCCTCACCTGCTTCAACCTCAAGGTCATAAATTGAATGTAAGATCGTCTGCATATGGGCCATCCCTTTTGCCGGTGGAACGTAAAGACGCACACGTTTACCAAAAGCAAGCACACTGACGTAATCATCATTTTTTAACGCGGCAGCGGTAACTGTCATCGCCGCCTCTAGCGCTTTTTCAAGGCGATTCCCTTCAGTTAATTCACTCCCCATCATCCGACCACAGTCTATTAATATCGTCACATACTTTCCATGCTCGGGCTCATATTCATTCGTCATAACATCATGTAATTTAGCTGTTTGCCGCCAATTAATTTTACGTGGATCATCCCCAACAACATAGCTTCGAATTTGGGCAAATTCGCCTTCACCTTTAAGCTGCTTGCGAATTTTAGAACCGTCATGAAGCAAGAACTTCTGGGCATTTTCTAGGAAATGCCTCGTTTCTGTTAAATCAGGAATGACCTTAAATGTATTTTCCAAAGGTACTAGCATCTGTTTTTGCCATAGGCCGAGTAGACTGCTAAAGCGAACAAATACGCTTTCCATGTGATAGGACCCTCTCACAGGCGCTGTTATGTGATAGGTGATTTCTTTACTCGCCTGTTGAGCGACAACCGCTTCAACTGGCAAATCTGTAACACATGATTGTGGCACATCATCTTTAAGGACAAGGCAGCAAGAAGTGTGGCCATTATTTGTAATATGAAGCGGAATGGCATATCGCAATCCACGTTCAAGCTCTCGTGGCAAATCCCGTCTCAACACAATGTCCTGTCGTCTTGGTGACTGAAGCAGATCAAATAAACTAAACACGATAAACAGCGCAATCATACCAACGATCCACGCCAAGCTTAATCTGTCTGTTGCAGCGAACAGCGTCATCACGACCGCAAACAATCCGAAGACGATCAGAAATCGCCTCGTCGGAACAATGCCTCTATCGCGGAACAGTAACCGCGCCCACAAGCTCTTCAACAATTTGATCAACGGTGACGCCCTCCAATTCCATATGTGGCGATATTTGAATCCGATGTCTTAATGCTGGGATTGCAACCATCTTTACATCATCCGGCGTGACATAATCTCTACCTTCCAAATAAGCCCATGCTTTGGCTGCGCGCCCCATTGAAATCGCCGCCCGTGTACTCGCACCGAACCGGATCGCCTCAGTTTCTCTCGTCTGACGGACGATTTGCATCATGTAGGCAAGCACGTCATCATGCAACGTAACTGCTTCTATTTCCTGTTTTATCGCCAAAAATGTTGGAATATCTAGGATCACGTCTGCTTCTTTTGGGGCCAAGGTGTTTTCAATAACCTGTTTTAACACATCCACTTCTTCATCAAAGGACGGAAAATCAATTTTTAACTTGAAAAGAAAACGGTCCTGCTGTGCTTCTGGTAGTGGATATGTTCCTTCAAACTCTATCGGATTTTGTGTCGCGACAACAAAAAACACATCAGGTAAGCTATACGTCTCACCGTGAATGGTAACCTGTTTCTCTTCCATCGCCTCTAAAAGAGCTGCCTGTGTTTTCGCAGGCGTCCGGTTAATCTCATCAGCAAGTAATACGTTTGTAAAAATAGGCCCCTTTAACGTATCAAAGCCGCCATCCTTCATATTGTAGACCGTACTACCCGTAATATCGCTCGGTAAGAGGTCTGGTGTGAATTGAATCCGATTAAATTGGCCTCCGAGCAGGCTGGCAAGCGTTCGGACCATTTGTGTTTTTCCTGTACCCGGAACACCTTCAAGCAACACATGTCCACCTGATAAAATCGCCGACAGCAACAGCCTTACATTGATGGCTTGCCCCAATATATGTGTTTCATATTTGTTCAGCAATGCCGTTAGTTGATCTCTCATCATTTTTCAACCTCTCTCCTCACAGAATCTATTTGCTTCGACCATAATAAAAATTCCTGTTTGTTTATTGTATCTTTTTGCAACACTTGCTCTAGCCCCGTTACAAATGCACGTACATCCTTTTCCGACATCTCGTCAAGCCTACGCACCAAGTGATCATGCCTATCGTGCCATGACCGTCGATAGGAAATACCCCAGTTCTCCTGCATACGTGTTTTTAGATAATCGGCTTGAATGGCCAATGCTTCGGAATAGCTCTTCGTCCGCAAATACCACGCACCAAGTGCTTTAACACGCTCATCACTAAAGCGAACCGTCGCTTCACGCGGTGTCACAATTCGGCCAAAGCGCTTTCCTTTAAACCAGAGCCAAAGCACAGTCCATACAACGACGAATAAAGACAATACGATAATCCAAAACGGATAAATATCTGTCCATGCTGCAGCCGTGTCCTGGCTTCCATGAGCAGCCTCAAATAGAATCTGATCCCACGTACCACCAGCATCCTCAAGCAATCCTAGCACCAGTGGCAAATGATCCTTCTCCAGTATGTTTTCGTTGGTAAACCAACTCGGCGTGTTCACAGCAATCAGCGTGCCATCTCCATAAGATCGCTTTAAAGCAATCGCGCCCCCATCATCTGATAGCAACACCTCATCATCTGCTTCTACCCGCAATCGAGTGGATGACATGACATCAGCTTCATAATCAACACCTTCTGAATCTTTCACATCACCAATAAAGCTTGTTTCGAGCACATTTGTGTTCGCATTGAGCAAGCCACTCAGATCTCTTTTAACCAAAAGAATCGTCTGACCTGATTCTATGTAATTCATATAATGCTCAGCAATCTCGGAATCTTCCAGATGGTCCGGTTCGATCATAATGAGCAGTTGGCGACCTTGATCAGACTCCTCAACAAGCTGTCCAGGCGCATCATCCCACGTTTCAACGTTGTCATTCAGTTCCTCCATATATGTATAAAAGGCCTTTAGACCAGATGGTGATGGAGAATCAGGCGTGTATGGTGGGTATGCTTCGGGTTGATCAGACATTGCTAAATAATTGACACCACCCAATAAGACTAACAAGCCAACAATCCATAACCATGATTTCTTACCTGAAAATGCCGATTTCACACGTTAGCCTCCTCTTCAACCCTCATTGCGCTCATGCTTTATATCTTGTTTGAGCCATCGATCCGCTTCATGACGATACTGCTCATATTCTGTTTGCTGCATCGGATGCTCACCATAAAACACCTCATCGAACACATGAGCCAGCTTCAAGAAGGCATCCGCGCCATCACGATTAACCCGTCTTAATTCAATGACATACTCCCAGTTCGTTTTCCAGTTCTGTGCTTCGAGCCAGCCAATATCATTGAAGTAAATGAGGAGCGCTAAAAATACGTGTCTTGCAGCCTGAGCATACTGTGCTTCACTTCGATAGGCCTCTGCCTTTTCCAAATGCGCCTCGTATGACCAAGAGAGATCATCCGGGGACTGGATTGGTGAAACAGATCGATATTTATATTTGCGGCGTACGGATCGAATGCCCAAGCCAATCGTTATAGCAAGCAACACCAATACAACCGCAATGATGAGCACGATGATGACGTCGCCCATGTTGTTTGATGGATTCAAGGTAAATACGTTAGACAGCAACTCTAGAAACCATGCAGTTACATCATCCCATATCACTTCTAATAGACTCCGATGATCCTCGTAATAGACTTGGTACTCTTTATCAGCTAGAATCTTTTCCAGTTTCTCTCGTGCCTCATCAACATTCGCCATCATCTCACCTACCAATCTTGTTCATTAGACGTCCGTCGTCGATGTTGGTGCTGCACCTTCCTCATAATCTGCAATTAAATCCTTCAGATCGTCTGCATCATTTCTGACCTTTAAATCAAAATAGATGACGGCAAAGCCAACATACATAATCGTATTTAAGATGATCGTAATGAGACTAATGAGAATGGTGTGCAGTACACTATAGCCGAGGATGAACATCAGTATTCCGTCAAATACAGATGTGATCGTGGTCGTAATTAAAATGAAAATAAGAAAAAGACCTACTAGCTTCCACGTCTGGCCTTTCGTTAATTCCCAGCTGCGTGATATGCCAGGCATATCCCCTTCAAATGCGACCGGACCGAGATAAAAGCCTAGGCGTGCAGCGAGTAACACAATACCAAGAAACAAGCCCAACCCTAGTAAAATAGTAAAACCAATCGCAAAAAATGGTTCAATCATTGATCCAGCGATAACAAAGAAAACGAGAAACAAAAATGGAACTACTATGGCCGCAATAAAAATAAGTCCGACGATGATACTACTTATTGCAATTGGACCGAACCTTGAGAATGCCCGTTTCATAATATCGCTAGCTTCCGGCGCACGCCCATTATAAACGTCTTTTACACCGTGCAAGATCGCTACCATTGCGACAGGTCCAAGAACAAGCAAAATGAGACCTGATAGGAGCATCATGAGGTCACTGAATATATTAATGGATTCACTCTGTTCAACTGATGACATAATCCGGTCAACAAATGTATCACCACTACTAACCTCTGTAACAAAACTCGTTCCCGATGCGAGCAAAACAAGTGCATCGAATAAATAAACGGGTCCGGTAATAATTAAGATGACTAAAAAAAATGCTTTAAAATAACGCTTACTTAATCGAAATGTTTGATCAAGTAATTGTCCAAAGCTTTTCGGACTTTGCACATTGTGATTCATAAAAGATAATCCTCCCCAAATTCTGTTTTTTTACATAATGGCTTATATCATACATTGTACCATTATTCCCATTATTTTCAGAGTGAATTTCGGCTTATTTTAATCAAGATTGCCTTAGAAAGATTCAAGTCGTTTGATCATATCTCAAAGCGTGAGATTATGGTTGGATCAAACAAGCATTTCTCCTCCTTATGGTTGCGCTTCATTGAGGCATAGCATTTATAAACCGATTCTTTTGAGCAACCACCTAACACCCTACATCGACCTTTTTTCAATCTATAGGGGGATCTGCTATACTGAACGTATCTTTGAAAAAGTGAGGTTATCTGTAATGGATGAACGATTAAAGCAGCTCGCTGACGACATTCAGGACCAGCTCGGGCTCTGTGATGCCTATCAGTTAGTACGCCATGAGCTGTATCCCGAAAAAAATATATTACACGACACGCACTATATCGTTACGCTGGAATGGCAGCCGACAGCCGATCAAGTCGAGGAAGCGTATAATCCCCCAGGAACAGCGATCGTTGACGTTGACTTACATACAAAAACAGTGCGTCGACTTGTATTTGTCCACGAAACGTCTTTCGCCGACACAACAAAATACCCTGAAGCGAGTGAGCCAGACGTGATTGAATGGATTGAGGACGTCACAGGCCTTACGTACGGCAAGCAATTTACTGTCGCACATTCAGGCGAGGAAGAGTTTGCTTTTGCTGCCGCTGTTGACCATATCCCTGTCAGTCCAAGTGGTTGGATAGAGGTTGAGTTTGAAGACGGAATGCTGACGATGTTTACGATGGATGGTCATTTTCCAGCTGAATCTGAAGTGAAGTGGGAGCCTTTTTCATTAACCTTTGAAAAGATTGCCACCATCGCACAAAAGCAATGCCGACGTATCGACATTCCACTTGAAGATGAAGGAAAATGGTTGCCACTCTATACAATTGAAGAAACCTTCGTTAAAAATGATGGAAAGACGACAATTAGCTACGAAAGCTTAGAAAAACTTGGGACAGCGATTGATAAGAACAGCGTCATCACATGGAATGACCGTGATGAAACACCATTTGAACGGCAGGAGCTTGATTTGGCTCTTGAGACAACTGTCGAGGATGCCTTTAACAATGTCGCACACCCAGACACACTTCCAATTACAGCGGACATTGCAGAAGCGTGCACAGCTGAAGTCCAGCGCTTTTTACAGCGTGTATTCCCAGAGGACAGCGGCTTATGGCGACTTGTTGGACTCCGTCGAGAAAATGGCTATATTTTTGCCGATGTCAAGCCCGTGGATGCCGGATCAGAGCATTTCCAACGCAAGCTGCAGATCGCGCTTTATCGCACCACATACGAAGCGATTAATGTCATTGATAATAAAATGCTGATCGACATGTTTAAAGACTACACGCCTGCTGATAAGCCTACCTTGTCTGCCGAGAACGCCTTTACAGAGCTGCAGCAGGACATTGAAGTAATGCCTACTTATGTGTATGATCAAGAACTCGGGCAATACGTTCTATGCGGCAAGCTTGACTGCTTGTATGGCATCAACGCCACAACTGGAGAGCGTATTGAGCTCAATACGCTATAAATTTAGTCACATACGTTAGATATACAATACACCTCTTACCGATCGCGCAGATTTTATAAATTGCGTTCGGTAAGGGGCGTTTTAAATTAACGATCTCGTTGGATTGCGGAATAATATCGTCGGATTGCGGAATTTCGGGCGCGCATTGCGGAATAATATCGTCGGATTGCGGAATTTCGGGCCCACTATGCGGAATAATACCGTCGGATTGCGGAATTTCGGGCGCGCATTGCGGAATAATATCGCACGTTTGCGGAATTTGAGGCCCACATTGCGGAATAATACCGTCGGATTGCGGAATTTCGGGCCCACTTTGCGGAATAATACCGTCGGATTGCGGAATTTCGGGCGCGCATTGCGGAATAATAGCATCGCTTTGCGCAATTTGAGGCGCGCATTGCGGAATCATGTTTGGCAAAAGAAAAGCGCCTGTCTCTAACACGAGAGTCAGGCACCCATACATAGATTACAAATCATCAAAGCCATTCAAATCACTTGTTTTCGTATATTGACGGGACTTTTGCTCGAAGAAGTCTGTTTTCGTTCCGTCAAAATTATCAACATAGGCTTTAATCCACTTCATCGGATTGTCCACATAGTCTGGATAAATCTCATCAAGGCCCATCATACGAAGCATCTTATTCGCACGGTATTTAATATAGCCGGCCATTTCATCAAGATCAATCCCCTCTACTTTAGCGAGGACGTAAGTTGACCATTCAATTTCCAGCTCAACTGACTGCTTGAATCGTTCATAAACCCATTCGGTTAATTCAACCGTGTTCTCGTCTGGATTCTCTGCCAACGTCGCACGGAACAATTCAGAAATAAACCGGCCATGTTCGAGCTCATCTCTATTTATATAGCTAATCATTGTCGATGTCCCGACCATCTTGTTGTCTCGCGCCAAGTTGTAGAAAAATGCAAAGCCAGAATAGAAGAACATACCTTCTAAGAGAGCTGTATACACCATCGTTTTCAAAATGTTTTCTACTGTTGGTTCCTCGACGAACAAGTTGTAATGATCGGTAATGGCGTCATTACGCTTTAATAAAATGGGATCACGTCGGCCCATTTCGAACGATTCGTTTTGCTCAGCGAGAGACACGACGGATGATAGCACGTATGAATAGCTTTCATTATGCACCGCTTCTTGCTGGGCAATGACAGCCATAATTGATTGAACAGATGGGTCTGTCGCATAGAGCGACAACAACAAAGCTGTTCGCGTCTGCGGTCCGTCTAATGTGGACAGTAAGCCGATAATTTTCAAATAAGCGTCCTGTTCATCCTGTGTCAGATTCGCAAATTGCTTCACATCCGCTGACATATTCACTTCATCAGCCTGCCAGTAATTACCGACGAGGCGTTTGTACATTTTATACCAATGTGGGTAAGCAATATCATTCCAATTCAGTATGCCGCTCGATTGACCACCAAACAATCCAGTTGATTTATTCGGGTTACGCGGCTCTAACGTTTTCGCTTTACTAAGCAAAGATGATGGCATCCGCCAACACTCCTTCCGTCCATTGTTTAACGCTTGCTTCTTGTGTGCCACGTGGTGATTGCTCAATTTTCAATCCAGACCAGCGGCTGTTATAAAAGTGGGCGAGCTTGTCCACTGCTCGACAAAACAAGGCATCACCGCCAAATTGAGTGTCGCCTGTTCCAAAAATGGCGACATTGTCTGGTTTATATCCGATCTCAAGAACGAAATCCTTGAATTCATCCGGTGTTGATCCTTTGTCCCATGTGAATGTTCCAAAAAACATATAATCATACTGACGCACATCAACCGGAGCGTCGAGCCCGATCTCATGCATATCGGGCCTTATCCCATGTTGACGGACATTGTCGGCAATGAGCTCAGCGACCTCTTCTGTATTTCCGCTATAAGATAAATAAGCAATTAACACCTTCACACGGGCTCACTCCTTGCTTCCTATCAATCGTGAATGATTCTCTAGTGCCGTAACGGCTTATGACTCACACCATTCGCATTCTTCAATATCATTTGCAGTTGACCGCACGTAATACGTCGTTTTCAAGCCTTCACGCCACGAACGCATATGGAGATCAAGCAAAACAGATGCCTTTATGTTGTAAGGCACATAAAAGTTAAAGGAAATCGACTGGTCGACATGCTTTTGTCTTGCCGCATTCTGACTGACAGACCAGCGCTGGTCAACGATATATGCGCTCTTGCGGTACACGTTGTACGTATGATGATCCAATTCAGGTGCAGCAGACGGGATTTTGAAATCCTTTTTCTCCTCGTAATAAAACGGCTTAAACACGGGATCAATACTTGCGGTTGATCCTGCAATCATCGACGTACTTGAATTTGGGGCAACAGCAATTAAATAACCATTTCGCATACCGTTCGCCTGAACATCTGCTTTTAATGCATGCCATTTTTCATCGCTATAGCCTCTAATGTCAAAATACGTGCCATCAGCCCAGCGGCTTCCCGCAAACACTTGATAGCTGCCTTTTTCTTTGGCAAGCTCCATGCTATTTTTGATCGTTAAATATGCAATCGTTTCATACAAATCATCCGCGTAAGCAACAGCTTCGTCTGACTCCCATTGAATATTTTTCTTCGCTAATAAATGGTGCCAGCCGAATGTGCCGAGACCAATTGCCCGGTATTTTTGATTCGTCATCGTCGCCTGCTTGATTGGCAGTGTATTAATATCAATCACATTGTCGAGCATACGGACTTGGATTTTGATCAACCGTTCTAAGACATCTGCCGGAACAGCACGTCCGAGGTTAATCGAGCTCAAGTTACACACAACATAATCGCCTGTTTGGTACTTTTTAACGATCATGCCTGCTTCATCTGTATATTCAGCAACAAGCTGTGTTGCCGATTGATTTTGAGTAATTTCAGTACATAAATTCGAGCAATAAATCATACCTTGATGTGGGTTGTTGTTTTTCCGATTCACTTCATCACGGTAAAACATAAACGGTGTACCTGATTCAAGCTGTGACTTTAAAATACGCTTCACGAGATCAATGGCTAAAACGGTCTTGCGAGACAACGATTCATTTTGAACACATGCTTCATAACGACGACGGAATTCTCCATTGCCTTTCTCTTCATCATAAAAATCCTCCAGAGAAAAGCCCATAACCTGACGTACTTCATGTGGGTCAAACAAATGCCACTCGCCACGGTTTTCCACCTGCTCCATAAACAGATCCGGTAAACAGACACCTGTAAAAATATCATGGGCACGCATTCGGTCATCACCGTTGTTCAATTTCAAATCAAGAAACGCTTCAATATCCTTGTGCCAAATATCAACGTACACAGCGATCGCGCCTTTTCGTGTACCAAGCTGGTCAACACTTACAGCTGTATTATTGAGCTGTTTAATCCAAGGTACAACACCGCTCGACATCCCTTTAAAGCCTTTTATCGCACTTCCACGGGCACGAATTTTGCCCATGTAGACACCGATGCCACCGCCGTTTTTAGACAGTCGTGCAATATCAGTATTAGAGTCATAGATTGATTGGAGACTATCATCAACCGTATCAATAAAACAGCTTGATAGCTGACCGTGCGTTTTCCCTGCATTGTTCATAGTCGGAGTAGCAACGGTCATGTACAAATTACTGAGCGCCCAATAGGCTTCAAGTACAAGCTCTGTTCGTTTTTCTGCTGGCTCATCCTGCATTAAATGCATCGCAATGATCATCCAGCGTTCCTGTGGTAATTCATATGTATGTTTCGCATGGTCGGTTGCCAAGTAACGCGTTGACAACGTATATAAACCGAGATAGTTAAACAATTGGTCACGTTCAGGTACGATCGCTGCACCAAAAGTCGCTAAGTCTTCCGATGTATATTTTTCCAAGAGAGCTGGTGTATAAATCCCCTTGTCTGTAAGCGTAGAAATGAGCGCATGAAAATCGCCATAGCGTTCAGCAGCTGAATAGCCGCGATTGGCCGCTGCCTGCTCATAAAGCCCTGACAGATGAACGCGCGCAGCAACAAACGTCCAATCTGATTCTGCTTCATCCATTCTTTCTAAAGCAGATTTCACAGCAATATCTCTAATTCGATCATTAGACGTCTCCCCAGCAAGCTTTTCTGACAGCATTGTTTTATAAGCCGCTTGATCAACTTTTAACCCTTCTGTGGCCTCGTCTACCAAATGCAGCATCTGATCAACAACATCATTCATTACTGTTTTCCCCAACATAATGCCTCCTATCAATCTACATCGTCCGTGATTTAAAAATGCCGCCTTGACTTAAATAGCCAGACAGCATGAAACGACACAATTCGCCCAAGAGGCGGATGCAATCGTTCCACCTTCTTTCAACCCGAAGTGATGAAACTTATTTACAGAGGCAGGTCTCCTGGCTCGTGTATCTTCCTTTCGAAACCCTTCCCATAACAACATGTGATACAGTGGTCGCTTCGTTCGTCTACACTAACAGTTGCGGGGACAGCTCCGGATCTGCACCGGATTCCCTTTTCAGACACTTGTGTGTCACCTCTACAATAAACACCATATATAGTATTTTCTTTTATATCCACTATCAATATCTTGTATATTAGCCTATCATATAAATCAATAGATCGCAATACATCATTTGATCTCACAACAGAGTATTTCAAGTAGATATTTCACTTAAAAACGCGAAAAACGACGTACGGACCCTATTTTATAAAGGACAACTTTTTTTCTCGAATTTAGTTTTGAAATTTTTCTAGCATCGCAAAAAATTCATGCGCGAACGAATGAAATAACGCTTCTGTCGGTAATAAATCTCGTTCAGCCGGGATGGCCAAACCAACCGTCCGGACCATATTAGGCTCTTTAACCGGAACTTTAACCGTTCCACGCGGTAAACTATCAATTAACGTAATTTCGGGAACGAGTGATACACCGAGCCCAGCCGATACCAACCCTTTTATCGCATCCATATCCTCACCTTCAAATGACACGATCGGTTGAAAGCCGCTTTGACGACAAGCATCGACCGTTATACCTCTTAACACATACCCTTCCGGAAATAACACAAACGCATCATGTCGCAGTTCATTAAGGGTGACGGCAGACTTAGAGGCAAGTGGATGACTGCTCGGTAAAAGCGCCGTAATAGCTTCTGTAAATAAAACAGAACCCTTTACTTTCGCGTGCTCCACAGGTACTGGGCCAACAAGCGCCATATTAATCTCACCTTTGACAACTGCTTCAATGAGTTCATAATACGAGCCCTGCTTCAGCTTGAATTTTACATTAGGGTACGCATCTCGGAATTTTGAAATCGCCGTCGGCAAAATATAAGCGGCCACACTACTCGGAAAACCGATATGGACCGTTCCACGTTCTGGATCAGTATATTCATCGATCACTTGTTTCGCATCATCAAACACATTAACCGCCCGCTCCATATGCTCTAAGAACACACGGCCAATAGGCGTCAATCTTACTGTACGTCCCTCTCTAATAAATAACGCAACACCGAGTTCTTTTTCTAAATTGAAGATTTGACGGCTAACGGCTGACTGAGCAACGTGCAGTGCATGCGCTGCTTTCGTCATATGCTCCCGCTTAGCGACTTCAATAAAATATTTGATTTGCCGCAATTCCATTCTTACCATCTCCTTAACTAATCTCAAACCGGCATTAATAGTATCTATATTTCATATTGTTTAGATTAATGATACCATGTAAAATTAAAGAACAGTGTAAAAATTCATGAGCGAACAGAATTGAAAGGAGTGATGCGCATGTCACATACCATAATGCAGAGAGATTATCAGACTGAACAACGGGCACAAGCCTATATTGATGAGGTCTTTTCCCAGATTAAACAACGCGACCCCCACGAAACGGAATTTCACCAAGCCGTTGACGTCATTTTCAAATCTATTAAACCCGCACTCGTAAAAAATCCCGCCTACATCGACAACCGAATTCTCGAGCGTCTAACCGAACCCGAACGTTTAATCACCTTTCGTGTCCCATGGGTTGATGACGAAGGAACGGTACAAGTGAATCGTGGCTTCCGCGTCCAATTCAACAGTGCCATCGGACCATATAAGGGTGGCTTACGTTTTCATCCGACTGTTAATAGCAGTGTCGTCAAATTTCTCGGCTTTCAGCAAATCTTTAAAAACGCATTAACTGGTCAGCCGATCGGCGGCGGAAAGGGCGGAGCAGACTTTGATCCGAAAGGTAAATCTGACGGGGAAATTATGCGCTTCTGCCAAAGCTTTATGACCGAATCGAGCCAGCATATTGGCCCAGATACCGATGTACCAGCTGGTGATATCGGTGTTGGCGCACGTGAACTCGGCTATTTGTTCGGTCAATATAAAAAGCTACGCGGCCGCTTCGAAGCAGGGGCTTTAACAGGCAAAAGCTTAAATTTTGGCGGAAGCCTAGGGCGTAAGGAAGCAACTGGCTATGGCACCATCTACTTTGTCGAAAACATGATGAAGGATAAAGGCTTGAACATAGAAGGAAAACGTGTTGTCGTATCTGGATCCGGTAATGTTTCAATTCATGCAATGGAAAAGGCGATTGAACTCGGTGCGATCGTCGTTGCGTGTAGCGATTCAGATGGATATATACATGATGAAAATGGCATCCATCTTGAAACTGTCAAACAGCTCAAGGAAATCGAAAATCGGCGCATTCGAGACTATGTCGATTATCACCCACAATCCGTATATGTTGAAGGGTGTAGCGGTATTTGGACGATTCCGTGCGAGATTGCCCTTCCGTGTGCGACACAAAATGAAATAAGTGGTTCAGCTGCACAAACACTTATTAAAAATGGGGTCAAGGTTGTCGCTGAAGGTGCTAATATGCCGTCTACAACTGCGGCAGTTGAACAATTTATAGCAAGTGACATTCTTTATGCACCCGCAAAAGCGGCCAATGCAGGCGGTGTTGCCGTTTCGTCACTTGAAATGGCGCAAAACAGCTCGCGTATTGCATGGACATTTGAAGAGGTCGATAAAAAATTAAAGGATATTATGACAGACATTTACCATAACTGTTCAGAAGCAGCCAAAGCATACAGCGCCCCAGGCAACCTCGTCGTCGGTGCAAATATCGCCGGTTTCATCAAAGTCGCCGATGCCATGACGGAACAAGGGGTTATTTAACCAACGTGTTCACTGTGTAGAAAAATGACTTTAAAATATAATGTTTAAAACAGAATGGCACAAAAGAGCTTTAACCAAATAAAAATTCGATCAAAGCGACCGCTCCGGAAATATACTGCGCTTTCCGGAGCTAATGTTGAGCAGTGTTCATCTTTTGAGTTAAATTTATGTTCCAGCCCCTTTTTCACGGAAACTTCCTCAGCGTTATCAAATTCTATTTTCTAACACAGGTAAGCTTCGCCACATCTTCTAAATTCCTACTAAAAATCGATCATCATTTAACTACTATCTGAACTTTTTAATATTAACAACTTATAACTGATGTCATATGGTCGTTTCCGTGAATTTTTCTCTTGAACATGAGACAATGCAGAAAGACTAATAAAAATGGACGTGATACGATGCATGAGCTTGCAAAAATGATCCAAGCAGCGCAACACACCGTATTGTTTACTGGAGCTGGGATGTCAACCGAAAGTGGCTTGCCCGACTTTAGATCTAAAAACCGTGGATTATGGGAAAAGTTCAATCCTGATGAGCTCGCAAACGTCGACGCTTTATTCAATAACACCGACGAATTTGTGGACTTTTACCGATATCGGCTGCGCGAAGTCACTAAATACAAACCACATGACGGTCATCATATTCTAGCAAAGTGGGAGCAGCAAGATTTGATCAACAGCATCATTACCCAAAATGTCGATGGCTTTCATACAGACGCCGGTAACAAAGATGTTATGGAGCTGCATGGTACATTCCGGCGTTTTCATTGTCACATATGTCAAACAGAATACGAGCGTGACGCCTATCTTGATGGCCATGTCCGATGTGATTGCGGTGGTACGATACGACCAGGTATCGTTTTATTTGGAGAGACGTTGCCACAGGATACATTCTGGGACGCAGAACAAACGACAATGCAGTCTGATCTATTCATCGTCCTCGGCTCGTCACTCACCGTCAGCCCAGCAAACATGTTCCCGATTGCCGCCAAAGATAATGGTGCCAAGCTCGTCATTATCAACCGAGAACCGACCGTCATGGACCATCTAGCCGACGTTTGTATTCATGAACGGACGATTAAAGATGTGCTAACGGAACTGGACACGCTATTGTAAGTAAACGTCCTAGAGAAAAACAACGTCAGCTTCAAAGATGGGGGCATTCGATGGATACATTCAAAAGAGAATTAACTAATTTAATGAACGTCATTTTTTTTGATCAAAATCGCTATTTAAGAGAAACGTGCACGGATCAAGAACGAATTGAACACGTTATTCAATTAGGTGAGACGCTATTAGTAGAGCAAAGTACGAATAACGCAGACAGCTTTTTTTTACGGGGTACTCTCGGAAATCTGTATAGAATTCATGGGATGACTGATCGCGCCAAAGCATATCTCACAAAATGTCTCGATGACGCACGTACGATAAGGAATCAAGCAAAAGAAATTGCTACAATGATCCGTCTTGGGGAGGCGATGAAATACGGTGATGAGCATAGCAAGGCGCTTCACCTGTTTGATCAGGCAATCGCTCTATGTCAAAGCGGCATTCATCCCGTCTACCTCGATTTTGCTCTGCAGCATAAAGGCAAATGCCTGATGGAATTAAACCAATTGACAGAAGCAGAGGCATGTTTTACAGAAGCGCTTCAATTACGGCTCGATAAGGAAGACCCGTCCTTAATTGATTCCACACGCCAAGCGATTACATTGTTAAACAGCTTGAAGACAGAGCATGTTGATGATTAAGGTCATCATATTTTCGTCTATAAGGACAATTTTTTGATGGCATATGACTACACAGCTAAAAAATCTTGATCAATCAGAATAAATGCGTGTTTTCATGCTATAATCAACCATATAAACATAATAGGTTCAGACAACAATAAAGACTCCCCCATCAAGAGGGGGTTGGCAGCTCTAGAAATCATTCCTCACTTATCTACTAAAGTACATGAGGGATGATTTTTATTGAAAAAATAAATTAGAGCTTGTTTAAACAAAAAGAGCGCGAAAGGAATACGAGCACATGGAAGATTATAAACAGCGACGATTAACATCACACGATGAAGCAGAACTTTATTTTATTGCGAAATTACATGAGAAACTGCCAGCGGGTTGGATTGATGACTATCAGGGGTCAGAGGAGACCATTCAAAACACGACCAAAGAATTGGTAGCCAAGCATCAACACCAACATGTCTACTGCTCAATTATTGAGCATCAAAACAAAGTGATCTCATATATATGGGCCGAATTAAATGAGTCGAACAGCAAACAAGTCGATATCATCTCCTTATGGACAGATGAAGCATACAGAGGACAAGGACATGCAAAACAGCTTAAGATCGCGTTAGAGACGTGGGCAAAAGAGGACATGCATGCTGAGAAGATCCATACAACTGTCAGCAGCAAAAATACCAACATGGTCAAGTTAAATGAAAAACTTGGCTACCATACTGCATATTACCGTATGATTAAGCCGCTATAATTACGATTAACATGAAAAACGACCGTCGGATGCCTACCACATCACGGTCGTTTTTATCATTTTCATTCGGATTTTATTAACCGAGGACGGCTCGATCATTGCCAAAGTGTGTGCCTTGCTTTTCCTTAAATTTGTGCAATAAATCTTCAATCGTCAAGGCTTGTTTTTCCGCGCCAGCCACTTCAAATATAATTTGTCCGTTGTCCATCATAATCAGACGATTACCAAGGTCGAGTGCCTGCTGCATATTATGCGTTACCATAAGCGTCGTGAGGCCAAATTTCCCAACAACCTCTTCAGTGAGGTTTGTAATGAGTTCAGCTCGAGACGGATCAAGGGCTGCCGTATGTTCATCAAGCAGTAAAATATTTGGTTCAGTGAATGTGACCATTAATAAAGATAGCGCCTGCCGCTCACCACCAGACAACAATCCAACCTTAGCATTCAACCGGGTCTCCAGGCCGAGATGGATCGACTCAAGATACTCACGAAACATATCTCTCCGCTTTTTCGTTACCCCCAGTTTAAACTGCCGTTTCTTGTTCCGTGCGTAAGCCATTGCTAAATTTTCCTCAATCGTCATTGAAGGGGATGTGCCTGCCATTGGATCCTGAAACACACGTCCGATAAGCCGTGATCTCTTATATTCTGGTAAATGAACAACCTGCTTACCATCTACAATGACATCACCCACGTCTGGAAATAGCGCGCCAGAAATCACATTCATCATTGTCGATTTACCCGCGCCGTTACTACCAATTACTGTAACAAAATCACCTTGGTTCAATTCAAGGTTCACATCTCGCAACGCTTTTTTCTCATCAGGAGTCGCTTCGTTAAATGTCATGGATACGTTCTGTAGTTTTAACATACTATGCGCCCTCCGTTTTAACAGCTTCTAACGCTGCACGTTTTTCGAGTCGCCGCTTCTTTTCTCGCCTTGCTTGCATCATTTTCGGTGTCACAAGCGCAGTAATAACGAGAATCGCGGTAATCAGCTTCATGTCTCCGGTATCAAGAAAATCAACTCTCAATGCCAGCGTCACAACAATGCGATAAACGATGGCACCACCGACAACAGCAAGTGTCGCTCTGGCAATCGTCTTCTTGCCAAATAGCGCTTCACCGATAATAACCGAAGCGAGACCAATGATGATCATGCCGATACCCATATTTACGTCAGCAAAATCACCATGCTGTGCAATTAAACCGCCTGAAAAGGCAACGAGCGCATTCGATACACCAATTCCAGCGATAATGAGCGTATCTGTATTCGCAGACAAACTACGTATCATTTTCTGATTGTCACCGGTAGCCCTTAGCGCTAAACCGACTTCCGTTTTCAAATAGTAATCTGTAAGCAGTTTAATGACAAGGGTAACAATGAGCATGATAAAAATGATGCTCCATGTCGATGGCATGCGATCGGCACCGAGATTTGCGAGGATCCCATTAAAGAACGTATCAATCCCAGTCTTGTCCCATACCTCACGGAGCTGTTTAAATATCGTCGACTCATTTAAAAGTGATAATGTGGGCTTCCCCATAATCCGCAAGTTAATCGAATACAAGGCAATCATCATTAAAATTCCAGATAGTAATGCGTTAATTTTACCCTTCGTATGAAGAATACCTGTTAAACAGCCGGCGATAAATCCGGCTGCTGCTGCAAACAGACTTGCTAAGACAGGTGGAACGCCCGCCATGATGGATATAGCGGCAACACCGGCTCCAGTTACAAAACTACCATCCACGGTTAAATCAGGAAAATCGAGCACGCGAAATGATAGATAAACACCGAGCGCCATAATAGCATATATAATTCCTAGTTCTACTGCATTGAATAACGATAATAGCATGCTGTCCCCCCTGATTGACTTTAATCTGTCATCGTTCAAGTAGCAGAACGAAGGCATTATACCCCCGTTCTGTCACTCAAACAACGTCACGTCTATCATTCGCTGTCAACGGTTTTTGCGTCATCCCAATCTGCATTCCATTCGATTCCTTGTGCTTCAGCTGCCTCTTTATTAATAAATAACTCCATACCTGATGGGTATTCAACGGGAATGTCTTTGGTCGTTTTGTCTCCTTGCAAAATATCCACTGCCATTTCACCCGTACGGTATCCGATCGTGTAATAGTCAATGCCGAATGTCGCGAATCCGCCTTTTTTCAAGGAATCTGGCTCTGCGACAATTAGCGGGATGTCTTGATCATTGGCAACACCGACAACGCTATCTAGCGCTGAGACAACAGTATTGTCTGTAATGATATAAAATACATCAACATCGCTAACGAGGGAATTAGTAGCTTGTTGAACTTCACTTGAATTTCCGACTGTTCGCTCTTCAAATGATAGTGATGTGCCGTCTCCTGCTTCTTTGATCGCATTAATTTGCGAAACTGAATTTTGTTCTCCTGCGTTATATACCAAGCCGACTGTCGCACCTGAGAAGTACGTATCGATGAATTCAATTGTTTTCGCAATGGCATCGGGATGCTGATCAACGACCCCTGTGATGTTATCTCCCGGTTCATCCATGGCCGTCACAAGATCACTTTCAACCGCATCTGTGACCGATGTAAACAAAATTGGAATATCGGCTTCAGCTTTTTCTGTAGCCGCAAGAGCACCTAATGCGCTTGGTGTTGAGTTGGCAAAAATCAAGTCAACGTCGTCATTGACGAAGTTTGTACTAATCGTGTTGACGTTGTTTTGATCATTTTGGGCATTTTGATAATCGAATTCAACGTCTAACTCCGCATCTTCAAGCGCTGCCTTAAAGCCTTCATATGCCGCGTCAAGTGACGGATGCTCTAATATTTGAGTTGCTCCGACCGTGTAAGTCGCATCAGATCCACAAGCAGCTGTTATCAATAAACTTACAATGGCAATTCCTGAAATTAACCATTTTCTCATCACCAATTCCCCCTTGATTTTTATTTAAAATTTCAAAGAGTATATCACATACATATGATTAGTCAAGGTGTTTTAGAAATTTTCTCATTAGATAGATTGGACTTAATTTAATACTTTTTCGGTTGGAATGTTGTGTATCGCTTGGCCAATCAGATCTTCTACTGCTTCTTGGAATGCTTCATTAACGCTTGGATGGGCCATTAGCGGATATTTCGCATCCTCCTCCTTTGCAGCCATTTCAAGTAATTGAACGAATGAAGCTGACAGTTCTATCGCACCTTCACCAATCATATGGATGCCAAGTATCAGCTCCGTCTCTTGATCCGAAATGATTTTGACGATGCCGTCACGCTGTCCAGTCAATACGCGATAGCCATTGCCGCCTAGAGAAAACTCACCGCTTCGAGCAGCTATACCGTGCGCGTTCACCTCCTTTTCGGTCATCCCGACAGATGCAATTGGTGGCAACGTATGGGCAATCGTTGGTACAAAGGTGAGATTTACGTCAGGATGTCGCCCAGCAATTGCTTCAGCTGCTGCTTTTCCTTCCTTAATCGCTTTCGTTGCAAGTGTCGGTCCTTCTGTCACATCTCCGACAGCATATATATGAGAAGCGGACGTTTGCTGAAAATGATTGACCTGTATATAACCGTCAGTCGTCTGCTCTATTCCCATTCGGTCTAAACCGAGCTCTGAAACGTTGGGCTGTGACGATCCGCTTATAAACAGATGTGTTGCCTCAAGTGGTTGATTGGCACTTTTTTCAGTTTTAAATTGAATTTGAAGACCGTCTTCAAATTCAGTTACATCGGTTATGACTGCGCTTTTATACAATTTGATTTTTTGTTTTTTAAATTGACGCGTCAGCTCACGATTAATCGTTTCATCGAATCCAAAGTCAGCTGCTTCTTCAAGCAGCATCGTAACCTTTGTCCCAAAGGCCGCATAGGTTGAAGCTACTTCTAAAGCAATGTAATCATGCCCGTAGACGACGAGATGATCTGGCATCTCTGAGCATGAGAAGAGGTCATCTGACAATAAAATACGCGAACACGTTTTCGATATCGCTTCCGGCAATTCTTTCTGGCTACCCGTCGCAACAATAGCATGATTAAACGTATACGTATCATACTGATGACCGTGTTCAACACCGATTTTATTCAATCCTGTAAAAACGGCCTTGCCTTCGATGATTTCGATTTGGTTTTTTTCACACAGGCTTTGTACACCCCGTCGCAGCTGCTTCGTCACCAATTCTTTCCGCTTCAACAGCTTGTTAAGATTCAACGTAGCTTTGTCAATATCAACGCCAAGCGCCTCAGCATGTTGTATGTCTCGGTATGTACGAGCGGTATGAGTCCAAAGTTTTGACGGTATACAGCCTTTGTTTAAACACGTGCCACCTAACGCTGTTTGTTCAATGAGGGTCACATCTTTACCGAGCTGAGCCGCTCGTATCGCCGCATTGTACCCCCCTGGTCCACCGCCAATAATGATCAGATCTCGCGTTTGACTGAGTTCTCCGACGACCATTTATATCATCTCCAGCATTAAGTTATACGGATTTTCAATTAAATGAGCTAAACGATTTGTGAAATGAACGGCTGTTGCCCCATCAGCGACCCTATGATCAAACGAGAGGGACAATGTCATGATCTGTCTCACAACGATGTCATCATGATCATTGACAACGGGCATTTTTTTCGTTTTATGAAACGCTATAAGCGCTGTTTCTGGATAATTGATGATAGGTGTGGCACCTGTACTGCCAAGTGGACCAACATTGCTGACAGTAAATGTGCTGTTGTGCATATCATGAGGCTTAAGGGTGTTTGTTTTCGCTCGGGCGGTTAACGATTTGATCTCTTGATGGATTGATGTGATGGATTTTTTGTTGACATTTCTAATAACTGGAACGACGAGGCCATGGTCAGTATCTGTCGCGATTCCAAAGTGATAGGACTTCTTTAAAATAATCTGTTCCTGTTGTTCATCCAGCTCAGCGTTGAATATTGGAAAGTCCTTTAGTGCAAAAGCGAGTGCTTTTACAAGAAATGCCGGGACTGACGCCTCAACCCCATCTTGTTTGAGCGTTTCTCTCAGCTCGAACAGCTGCGTCATATCAATGTCGTCGAAATGTGTGACATGTGGAATCGTAAATAAAGAGTGGGTCATGTTTTTGGCAATTTGTCTACGAATGCCTCGGAATGGAATCGTCTCATTTTGTGACGCTTCTACTGTTTGAGGTCCGTCTGCAGGTACTTCTACTTTAGACGCCTGCTCTGGCTCAGCGGATTTGTTCACAACATTGAGGACGTCTTCTTCACTGACACGACCAGATGGATCAGACGGCGTGACCTGTTCAATGTCAATGCCATGCTCACGGGCAATGCGCCGTGTGTGTGGCGTGGCACGTACACGGTTAAAGATCCGTTTGGACTGTTTGTGTGATTGTGACGGGTTCTTCAATGCAACTTCTGTTGGTTCTTGAGTTGAATGAGCGATCATCTTCTCTCTTGACTGCATGCCTTCTACCTCAATGTGCATGAGTGTTGTTCCCACTTTGACCGTTTCTCCCGTTTTGACGATGATTTCTTTAACGGTTCCTTTTGCAGGTGACGGCAGCTCGGCAACCATCTTATCCGTTTGCACCTCTACAAGTGGCTGATCTGATTGAACCGTATCACCTGGTTCAACAAGATAATGGACAATTTCACCCTCTGTCATACCTTCACCGATATCGTGTAGCTTCACTTCAAGCATTATTGTCACCTCCTAGAAATTAACTGCGCGTTCAATTTGTTTTAGGACACGTGCTGTATTCGGCATATACTGATCTTCAAGTGCGAAGAAAGGAACTGGTACGTCAAAGCCCGTAACCCGTTCAATCGGGGCTCGCAAATAAAGAAAAGCCTCGTCATTAATGAGGGAGACGATATCATTGCCGAGCCCCCCTGTTCCTTGGGCTTCATGGACGATCACAGCACGCCCAGTTTTTTGAACAGACTCAGCTATTAAATCGCGGTCTAATGGATATAATGTTTGAACGTCGATCACGTCACAGCTTATTCCCTTTGCCTCGGCTTTTCGGGCAGCAGCTTCAGCAATTGCCACCATCGCACCCCAAGCAATCAGTGAGATGTCACTGCCTTCATGTAGTCTCCGGCCTTTTCCGATTTCACATGTGTAAGCATCTGTCGGAACGGTCTCTCGTTGGGCGCGGTAGCTGCGCATCGGCTCCATAAATAAGACAGGATCAGGATCTTCAATGGCAGCCATTAGCAAGCCCTTCGCCTGACGCGGTGAGGCTGGACAGACGACTTTAATCCCCGGCATATGCGTAAACAAGGCTTCGGCACTATCAGAATGCACTTCAGGTGCTCGAATACCAGCACCATACGGAGCTCTGATCACCATCGGAACGGTAAACCTTCCCATCGATTTCATCCGCATCCGTGATACGTGTGTCATAATTTGATCGTACGCCGGATAAATAAATCCCATAAACTGCATTTCTACGATTGGCTTGAAGCCATTGACAGCAAGCCCGACTGCTGTACCGACAATCCCTGATTCCGATAAAGGGGTGTCGATGACGCGGTCAGCTCCGAATGTGTCATATAGACCTCCCGTCGCTCGGAACACACCGCCATTTTTGCCAATATCCTCACCGAGAAGCAGCGTCGTCTCATCTTGCTCAAGCTTCAGCTTCAGGGCGTCATTAATTGCTTGAACCATCGTCAGTTGTTTTGTCGCAGATGCTGTTTGTGTTTGAACCATTTAGGACTCCTCCTTTAAAAAAGCTTCATATGCTAATTTTTGGTTAGCCAAATGATCCGGTAGCTCAGCAAACACATGATTAAACATATCGTCAACATTTGGTTGGGAGGCATTTTCCATTTGTTCAACAGCTGTTTCGACTTCTGCCTGACATGTTTGTTCGATTTCTGCTATTTTTTCGTCGTTCCAATGCCCATATGTCTTCATAAACCGTTCGAGACGTTCCAGAGGATCAACCGTATCTGTCCCTAAATGTTCTGGTCGATATTTACTTGGATCATCAGCTGTCGTATGTGCGCCCGTTCGCCATGTGACCGCTTCGATTAAGGTCGGCCCCTTTCCTTTTCGGGCAGCATCAATCGCTTCCTTCGTTGTAAAATACACCGCAAAGCAATCGTTGCCATCAATGCGAACGCTCGGTATATCATAGGCGATTGCTTTCTGAGCGATCGTCGCGCTATTCGTCTGTTTTTCAAACGGCACAGAGATCGCATAGCCATTATTTTGATTAAAGAAAACGGTCGGGGTTTGGAAGACACCTGCGAAATTCAGCCCCTCGTGAAAATCGCCCTCAGACGTTGCACCATCACCAAAATAAACGAGTGCAATATTGTCTGTACCTTTCTTTTTCTCTGCCCATGCTGCACCGACCGCATGGGGAATCTGTGTGGCAATCGGAACCGCTGCTGGAAAGATGCGTTTTCCTTCTGGTGGCACACATCCTTCTACACGCCCATTCCAATACATAAACATACGCGTCATATCAGCGCCAAACGTTAGAGTAGCACCGTGGTCACGATACGTCGGGAACACCCAATCATCTTCGCCAAGTGCATAGGCACTCCCAACCTGTGCTGCTTCTTGTCCTTCAAATGGTGGGTACGTTCCAATTCGGCCCTGCCGTTGGAGACTAATGGCTTTTCGATCAAACGTCCGTATGCGATACATGTGATGATATAAATGATAGCTAAGCGCTTCTGTTAGTTGTTCCTCATATGACGTATCAAGTAATGTCCCATCATCGTCAATTATTTTCGTAATCGGAAATTGGTTGTTCATATCACAATTCGCCTCCATTCATGATCGTGTTCGAGTCAAATTCCATTTCGGTCGAATAGACCGCGTATAAAAGCTGTTCTGCTTTGCTCGTGAAGCCAACACATCTTCACAAATTCGATTGGCCGCCTCTACGGTTGATATGTGATCTTTTTCTGCTTGCTCATACACATCACGCATCATGTTATAAATGTTTTTTGTTTTTAATAGGACTCTATCTTTATTCGCACCGTACAATTCATCTGCTACTTGTATGAGTCCTCCTGAATTAATAATGTAATCCGGTGCATATAAAATACCGCGTTCAGCAAGCTGCTTCCCATGATCATCTGTTGCCAGCTGATTGTTTGCCGAGCCTGCAACAGCCTTCACTCTCAATTGATCTATCGTTTGATCATTAATGACACCACCAAGGGCACATGGGACAAATATATCTGTTTGCAGTCGATATATATCATTGTCAGCAACCACATCTATCGTGCCGGGCAGATGCGCGGTTTCTGTTTGCAAGCGGGTTGCTCTGTCCGTTACGACGTCAGATACAACAACATGTGCGCCCGATTCAAGAAGACCTCTAACGACTTTTGATCCAACCTTTCCCAGTCCTTGAACAGCATAAGTGGCTTGATTTAGATCATCCTGTCCAAACAACATATGGTTTGTCGCCATGAGTCCGTAAAGAATGCCTTGAGCTGTTGGAACGGAAGAATCGCCGCCACCCCCGTATGCTTCAGGTACACCAACGATGTGATGTGTCTCCTTCATCGCTTGAACAAAATCATCCATTGTCGTTCCCATATCTGTTCCAGTAATGAAGCGCCCACCGAGTGATTCTACAAACTGACCAAATGCCCGAAATAATGCAGGAGACTTATCTTGAGCCGGGTCCCCAATAATGACAGCCTTTCCACCGCCAAAATCAACATCAGCCGCTGCACATTTATACGTCATTCCTTCCGCTAATCTGAGAGCATCCGTTAAAGCCTCATCGACCGTACGATAGGGATGCATGCGACATCCACCAAGCGCTGGTCCAAGCGTCGTATCGTGAATGGCAATAATCGCTTGGAGTCCAGTATGTTTATCATTACAAAATAACACCTGCTCATGGTCGGACATTTTCTGTAGAACGGAAACGTCGTGTAGCTGCACGGGATTATTCATCACACTCACGTTTTAACCTCCTTTAAAAGGATATGATCAAGCACATTTTTCCAGAAACAGATTTTTCGTTGTGAAGCGCTTATATTTGGGGCTGCATAACGCTAACTAAGATAATGAAGCTTCATCAGACTTGTTATGAGCGATGTTTTCAAACTGACTTGTCAATGATGAAAGCTGATTTTTTGCGGCTTGCATCATTTCATAGAACAGCTCGTGAACAGAGGGGATCGCATCAATTAAACCAGCAACCTGACCGCTATTCATAAACCCTTGTTCACCGTTTCCCTCTAGGGCGCCCTTCAGATGAAAGGCCTCTGAGGTTATGTTTTCATAGTGTTCAAGTGTAAGGTTTTCTTTCTCCGAAGCATTAAGCTGACGCGTATAGGGCGTATCTAGAACACGGCGCGGTTTACCTAAAGATCGTCCAACAACAATCGCATCTGTCCCCTCTGCTTCAAGGATCTTTTGTTTATAATCGGCGTGAAAAGGCGCTTCTTTGGTCGCAATGAGCCGTGTTCCGATTTGCACACCACTTGCCCCAAGAGCAAGTGCGGCTGCGAGTCCCTTACCGTCACCAATTCCACCGGCCGCCACTACCGGCACTCGGACATGCTTGACGACTTGCGGAATTAAGGTAAATGTCGTCAGTTCAAGCGGAGAATTGATTCCTGCTGCTTCAAAGCCTTCCGCTACAAGCGCATCTGCTCCGGCTGCTTCTGCCTTTACTGCATGTTTTACAGACGAGACGACGACGAGAACTTTAATCCCTGCATTTTTAAGACGTGGGATGATCGAAGCAGGATTGCCTGCCGACAGGGATACAACAGGTATGTGATGCTGAATAACGAGGTCAATAAGTGTGTCTGTATGTGATGTGACATTGATTGGAATATTAACGGCAAACGATTTATCCGTCATTTCTTTCGTTTGCATCATCATCGCTTCAACTGTGTCTGGTGGCAAAGTGCCGCATCCGAGCGTACCGAGACCACCCGCTTCAGATACAGCCGCTGTTAATTGCGCATTACTGATATTACCCATTCCACCTTGAATAATCGGCCATTTCGTTTTGAGCATGTGGTTGATAAAAGACATTGAATGCCCTCCTTTTCGAGTTTTGAAAGGGTATCGTGCTACGTCGGATGACAATTTACAATTCAAAATCTGTAAGGTCGTGTTAGTGAGCGTCCTTTAAAGTTTGGTGCTGTTAATCGACAAACCGACATTAAACGAGCGTCCACTTATTGGTAGCTATGGCGGTTTTATCAGTGAGTTCGCGATCGGTATCGGCGGATTTTGCTCGCTTATCGGCGAGAACGCAATCGGTATCGGCGGTTTATGCTCGCTTATCGGCAAGAACGCGATCGGTATCGGCGGATTCCGCTCACTTATCGGCAAGAATGTGCTCGTTATCAGCGAAAACTCGAATCATATCGGTGGGCACATCTCTTGACTCATCGCCCTTTAAATTCAGGTGCTCTTTTCTCAGAAAAAGCTTCGAGAGCTTCGCGTCTGTCTTCGGTCGGAATCGTTATGTCATACGCCTTCCCTTCAATTGCAAGGCCAGATGTGAAGTCTGTTTTCATGCCATGATGGATGGCGTATTTTGCCTGGCGAACAGCGATTGGTGCATTGTTCAGAATCGAATCGGCTAACGTGTTACACGCAGAGCTTAGCTGATCGAGCTCAACGACACGAAGAACGAGCCCCAATGCTTCTGCCTCCTGCGCGGTAATGGTTTGAGCGGTTAGGATCATTTCTTTTGCCTTCATCGCTCCAATGAGACGTGGAAGCCGCTGGGTACCACCAGCACCAGGAATAATGCCCCATTTCGTTTCAGTCAGTCCGAATGTCGCGGCCGATACAGTTACCGCAAAGTCACACGCTAGCATCAGCTCGAAGCCACCACCTAGCGCATGTCCATTAATCGCAGCGATTGTCGGCTGTGGCAGGTTGGCGATGCCTTCACACACATGACTGATCAGCTTCACATTGCGCCGCACCTGCTGTTCATTCAGTTCTTTTCTTTCTTTTAAATCTGCTCCTGCACTGAAGGCTCGATCACCTGCCCCCGTAAAAATTACGACATGGACATTTGGATCGATATGTAATCTTTCAATCGTATCATTCAAAATTTTAAGCACTTCATAATTAAGGGCGTTAAGCTGAGCTGGGCGGTTAATCGTTACGCGGGTAATATGATTTTCATTTTCAACATGGACAACTGACATTTTGATCCCCCCTCAAACTCCAACGTTTACTAGTGGTTTTCAACAATGAGCGCAATGCCTTGGCCAACACCGATGCACATCGTGGCGAGTCCATAGCGGCTGTCTTGCCGTTTCATTTCATGGAGCAGCGTTGTTAAAATTCTCGCTCCACTCGCACCGAGCGGATGGCCGAGTGCAATCGCGCCCCCATTTACATTCACCTTGTTGTGATCGAGGCCAAGCTCATGGATGCAGGCAAGTGCTTGTGCGGCAAACGCCTCATTCAATTCAATTAAATCCAAATCTGCTACCGACAAGTGGGCCCGCTCAAGTGCTTTGTTTGTCGCTTCAATCGGACCGATGCCCATGAGCGACGGTTCCACTCCAGAAACCGCACTCGTTCGATACGTTGCCAGCGGCTTCAGACCGAGTTCAACTGCTTTGTCAGCACTCATTAACAACAGGGCACTCGCACCGTCATTGACCCCTGACGCATTCCCCGCTGTAATCGTACCCGCATCAAATAATGGACGAAGCTGACCAAGCTTTTCTAACGTCGTCCCTGGGCGAGGGTGTTCATCAGCATCAATCCGCACGGTTTCTCCCCGTTGATTCTCATATTCAATCGGAATGATCTCATCGTTAAATTGACTACTTTCCAATGCTTGCTTTGTACGAATCTGACTCGTATAAGCAAAATCATCCTGTGCGGCACGAGAAATATGAAACGTACGGGCCACATTTTCTGCAGTTTCTGGCATGGATTCTGCACCGTACATCGTTTTGAGCCGGTCATTCGTAAAGCGCCAGCCGATTGTCGTATCATAAAATTCCATATTCCCCCGAGGAAACGCTTTGTCTGGTTTGGCCATCACCAACGGCGCACGTGTCATGCTTTCAGTGCCACCTGCTATATATACATCCCCTTCACCAAGGGCAATGGCGCGGGCTGCATAAAGCACCGCATCAAGGCCGGAGCCACACAGCCGATTAATCGTCGTTCCCCCTGTTTGAACAGGCAGGCCAGCAAGAAGGGCTGACATGCGAGCGACATTTCGATTATCCTCTCCAGCTTGATTTGCATTACCGAGTACGACGTCTTCAATCATCGGAGCCGGAACGGTTGGATTCCGTTCTATGAGTGCTTTGATAACGAGAGCACCCATGTCGTCAGGGCGAATGTCTCGCAAAGCACCTTTATATCTACCAATCGGTGTTCGTACAGCATCAACAATGACAACGTCCTTCAAGCGATCACCCCCTGTTCTTCTCTCTATAATCGTATACGCCCCGTCCGGTTTTTCGACCTAAGCGCCCGGCCTTAACATACGTTTCTAACAAAGGTGCGGGACGAAATTTTTCTCCAAGCGTTTGATGGAGGTATTTTAAATTGTTCAGCCTTGCATCAAGCCCAACCAAATCGCCCAATTCCAGAGGTCCCATCGGATAGTTAAGGCCAAGCTTAATCGCCTTATCAATATCTTCTGCGGTCGCAATACCTTCTTGGAGCATATAAAATGCCTCATTACCAACAAGAGCACTAATGCGACTCGTCACAAATCCAGGAAATTCATTGACCTCAACCGTCTCTTTTCCCATCTGTTCCGCCGCAGCTCGAATCGCGGTAACGGTCTCATCTGTTGTTTCTAGCCCTTTTACAATTTCAACGAGCTTCATACGGTGAACTGGATTAAAAAAGTGCATCACAGCAAATTGTGCTGGTCGATTTGTAAAGGACGCTAATTCAGTTGGACTCATCGTTGATGTATTGGAGGCAATGACACAATCCAGTGAGGCATGCGATCCGACCGTCTCAAGAACCTGCTGTTTTATGTGCTTTTGTTCAGGGACAGCTTCAATAATGAGCTGACTTTTAGCAACAGAAGCTGGCATGTCCGTTGACGTCTTCAGATTTCCCAATAGGTGTTCCGCCGCTTTTTCAGTCAACTTTCCTCTGTCTAGACCTTTTTTCGTTAACGCCTCGATATGCTGTTGAGCATCATCAAGCTGATCAGTCGCTACATCAACCAATGTTGTTGTAAAGCCAGCAAGGGCGGAGACGTAGGCGATGCCCCGCCCCATCACACCAGCCCCGATGACCGTAACGTGTTGAATGTCCATGACACACCTTCTTTCATCTCTGGCTTTCGATTAAACACCGAACGGGTTAAGAGGCTTTGAGCCATAATAGGAAAGCACGCTCTTGTCTTCCATATATAAATCTAGTGATTCAACAGCAAGCTCACGTCCGAAGCCGGATTCCTTATATCCACCAAAAGGCGTTCCAGGAAAAGCAGAAAATGGACTGTTAACCATGACGATTCCCGCCTGAATTTGATGAGCGACACGCGTTGCCCGCGCCTGATTCGTCGTCCAGATGGCGGAACCGAGCCCGTATTTCGTGTCGTTCGCTCGCTTAATAACCTCTTTTTCATCAGAAAATCGCTCAACAACGACGACTGGACCGAATATCTCTTCTTTGACCGCCTTCATGTCAGGCGTCACATCAACGATAACCGTCGGCTCATACCAGTATCCACCTTCAAAGCCTTCTACTTCAGCTGCTTTTCCGCCAGTCAAAATGGTTGCACCTTCTTGAACAGCAGATTGTACATAGCCATCGATGACATCAAGCTGCTCCTGACTAATAATCGAGCCAATATGAGTTCCTTTATCAAATGGATCACCGAGAACGAGCTTCTTCGTTTTCGCAACAAATTGCTCTATGAACGTATCATAGATCGAATCATGGACAAACATCCGGGAGCGCGCCTCACATGATTGACCTGTATTAAAGTAAATGCCAAAGAGTGAACCAGCAACAGCCGCCTCCATATCTGCATCATCAAACACAATATTTGGTGACTTGCCACCAAGCTCTAGCGTGATACGCTTTAATGTACGAGATGCTTTTGCCATAATGTCTTTACCGATCGGTGTTGAGCCTGTGAATGCGACTTTATCAACAGCCTCATGGTCAACGAGATAATCACCCACAACCGCCCCCGAACCAGGAATTGTATTCACGACACCTTCGGGGACACCTGCCTCATGACAAATTTCATTGATTAATAGAGCAGTAATTGGGGTAAGACTTGCCGGTTTCACAACGACAGAGCAGCCTGCCGCAATGGCAGGGGCAATTTTCCACGCTGCCATCATCATGGGATAATTCCACGGAATAATTTGTGCACAGACACCAACGGGTTCCTTATGTGTATAATTAAAAAATCCGTACGGCATATTGTTCACGGTGCCACGGTGACCAACGATCGCACCAGCATAAAACTCAAAATCTTCAATGGCTTGGTTAATCTGAACAGTGGCAGCACCAACAGATTTACCGCTGTTCAAGACCTCCATCTCGACGAGGTCTTTAAAGCGCTCACGCATAATCGCAGCAATCTGATTTAAAACGCGTGATCGTTTCCCAACCGGATACTTACGCCATTTTCCGTGATCAAATGCGTTGCGGGCCGCCTGCACAGCCTTTTCTGCATCCGCTTCGTTCGCTTTTGCAACAGTGGCGAGCACCTCACCTGTCGCTGGGTTATGAGTGTCGTATTTGTTTTCCGACACACTCTCTGTTCGTTCTCCGTTAATAATCATTCCATAATGCGACCGTTTCATTGTGCCAACTTCAGTGACGACATCCTTTGTAGTCGTTTCTGCCATATGTTTCTCCTCCTTTAAAGCTTTTAATCTCACTCTATTCGTCTATTGACCTGTAAATTGTGCTTCGCGCTTTTCCTTAAATGCCTGCAATCCTTCTGTATGATCCGCTGATTTTCCAGCGATACGCTGTGCTTGTGCTTCTTTTTCCAGCATGACCTCATAGGCTTCATGCATGCCATCCATCATATATCGTTTGATAAGCGAAAAAGCCTTCGTCGGTTTTTGCGCCAATGCATGACTGAAGGACTGAACCTTTTCTTCCCACTCGTCTGCTGAAAACACTTCTGTTGCTAAGCCAATATCATAAGCGTCTTGCCCAGATAAAGATTCTCCCAAGACAGCTATTTCCAATGCTTTAGCATAGCCGACAAGACGTGGCAGTTCATATAAAAAACCAGAATCAGGAATGAGCCCGATATTCATAAATGCACTGATGAGCTTGGCATCTGCCTTGACGAGTCGAAAGTCAGCGGCCAGCGCGAGACTCATCCCCGCACCAGCAGCCGTTCCATTAATGGCGGCAATAATCGGTTTTGGTGTTTCTTTGATGAGACGCATCATCGGATGATACCGTTCCCTTAAAAATGCCGCATGATCGGTTTCATCATCAACACCACCTAAATCCTCACCAGCACAAAACGCCCGTCCTTGACCAGTGATTACAATCGCTCGCACAGCAGCATCTTTAGTCGCGTCCTTAAGCGCTTTGATGATCTCCTGATTCATTGTTGGTGTAAACGCGTTGAACGCTTGCGGACGATTTAACGTGATCGTCGCAATTCCGTCAGCTCGTTCATACCGGATCGTTTCCATTTCTTCAAGGTGCATCGGTCACTCTCCTTTGAATGATGGTGGACGTTTATCCAAAAACGCCTGCATGCCCTCTGTTTGATCTGCTGAATTAAATAACAAATAAAAATTTTTTCGCTCTAGTAAAAGGCCATCCTCAATGTTTTCAACTCTATGCACCGCTTCTTTAATAAAGCGAACTGAGAGAGGCGGCTGCTTCGCTAAGGCTTGCGCGAAACGCATCGTCTCCTCTTCTAGCATCTCATCAGCAACGGTGCGATTAACAATGCCAAAATGATGGGCTTCCTGAGCCGTCATTGACGTTCCAAGCAACAGCCATTCTAATGCTTTACGGCGTCCCATAACGTGTGTGAGCAGTTGTGTGCCCCCAGCACCTGGCATGACACCGAGCTTTATCTCCGGAAAACCAAATTCAGTCGTTTCCGCTGCAATGATGAGATCACAGTGAAGTGCCAATTCAAAGCCGCCGCCTAAAACAAAGCCGTGAACAGATGCGATCAGTGGCTTTTTAATTTGACGCAAGCGATCCCAATCCGCAAACGGATCAGCTATTTCCATTGACAGCGGTGTTTCTGTCATCATTTCACCGATATCAGCACCAGCCGCGAACGACCGCCCCGCCCCTTTTAAAACGATGATTCGAATCGTTTCATCCTGATCAAATGCCTCTGCTTGCTCACGAATCTCAGCAACCATTTGTCGGTTGAGAGCATTAAGGCGGTCAGGTCGATGAAGCTCAATAACACCAATATCTTCTGTTACAAGGGCTTTAATAAGGCGATGCTCAGCCATCGATATCCTCGCCGATCATTAGCGTGACCAAATCGCCGGCGAATTGCATCACATCTTTTCCGGATGCCTTACCTTCATCTGTTTTCATGGCTGCTTTGAGCGATTCGTGATCGTCATAATACATCTCGCATAACAAATAGTAATCACTCTTCCCCATTGGTGAGCCGACAATTTTCGTCACCTTCATATCCCTTAGTCCTGGTATTTTTTTCGTAAGTGGTGTATGAACGTTAAAATAATGGTCATCAAATGCTTTTTGATCCTCAGGTTGTTTGTACAGTGCGATTAATTTAACCACATTAAGTCTCCCCTTTTATTTAAAATGGTTGTGTCAGCGTTTTTCGAGTTCGTACGACCGGCTTCATCGCCTCAAATGGATTGCGACATGACATACAATATAAAATACTTCTACAGGCAGTCGGCCCAAATACATTTTCCATCGATGTATATCCAGAGCCGCAATATGGACAATCTACCGTCCACGGCTCTCCGGGCTCGTAATATTCGGGTGGTGGTGATATGCCATGTTTTTTGAGCTGTTGTTTTCCTTCTTCTGTAATGGTGTCCGTCGTCCAAGGAATGTCCATGGAAAAGGCAACATCACAACGCTCGACCCATGCCAGTTGTTCAACCGCTGCTTGCACATCCCGCTCAATAAATTGCAAAGCTGGACAGCCCGAAAACGTTGGAATCATTGTCACCTGTACCTGTTCACCGATCATGTCTACCTTATGCACCATCCCGAGATCCCAGACGCTTACAGACGGCAATTCAGGGTCATCCACTGTCTTCAACACGGCTTCCACGGCGTTTCGTTTTGTTTTTTCCGTCATCCGCATCCCCCTCCTTCACCTTTTACCAAACGGCTTTCCTGTCACTGTTGTACACTTCGGCAAACGTATCGATGGCTTGATGAAGATCTGCCGTATGCTCACCGATTCTTCCGTTTCCGAGCTCTTGTCCAAATGGCCTGTTAGGAGGTGTGTCGATGATGGCAGTTACAGCTCTGAGCCAAGCTGCCTTTAAATCGGATTCACTTGAGACGAGGGCATAATGTTCCATCGCATCCTTTTCCTCGCCCAGTACAGGCACATCCCCAATACAGCTCCACGCTTCCTCAATCCGTTGTTGAATTCGACTTCGTGCATCGGCATTGGCATTTTGGAGCTGCTCCAGCCACATACGCCAATAAGCAAGATGATAGCTTTGCTCCAGCAATACCTTCTCAGCGGCAGCCGCAAGTGGTTTATAGGACGAGTTTGTAATCGCTTCCAATTTAACTTTTTTAAACGTGTCATAAAGGAGCTGACGTACAACAGCTAGCGCCCAATCATAATAAGGCTCTTCCCAATACTGTCCATCTCCGTTCTGTCGTTCAAAATAAACGGCATTGCGACGTTCATGAGGAAGACGTTCATGGGCAATTTTGTCAGCTTTCCCTTCTCCTAGCGCCTCAAGTAATTCATAGAACATAACCGCATGCCCCATCGTGTTTTGAGTGATAGAAGAAAAGGCGACATCAGCTTCAATGTGTGGTGCAAGACCAAGCCACTCTGACCCACGAAAGGCAATGATGAAATCATCATCTGCCAGCTGATAAAGGAGTTCTTTTAGCGCTCTTAAATAAGCTACATTCTCCTGCGCTTGATCTGCCGAGGTAATAGGTTGTGTCACGTTTTCTTCACCTCTTTCCACGACATGATTTCTTTTTCATCGAGCATGCCTTGTTCTTTTTCCCGCCATTTTTTCCTTAAATAGCCGTATCCCTTCGTCGTCCGATAATCCTTGTTATCGAGGCGTTGCGTTAATTTCTGGCGCTCTTCAGATGTCAATGATCTGACCGCCTGCCTCGGCACGACCCAAATATCGACAACATCCTGACGCCTCATGAAATTCTCCTGAGCCATGAACAATGCCATATCATCATTTGGCGCAAGGAGGCTAAATTGGTACTGGAGTGGTGTTTTATGACTTCTTTTACTAAACACCTCGTATTCCTGATAAAAGGGTGTTTCATCACTCATTTCTCATCCTCCTATCCTTCCGCGCGAGCTATCGGGCTAACGCCTGACGCACCCACCGATTATGGTCATAAGCGATCGTTCTTAATGTCAACCGCTCCTGAGATCGTGGTCCTTTATTGGCAATAATGTCTTTAAACCGCGCCCAATCTGGCTGCTTGTAAATCCACCGTTCCTGCTTATCATCATAATGTACCGTCTCATCTGGTACAGTCAGCCCTAACGAAAAGACACGTGGTAAATATTTATCAAGAAATGCTTGGCGCAATTCTTCATTGGAGCTTTTACGGATCTTATATTTAATCATAATGTCCTGTTTTGACGAACCGGTTGTTTCGGCAGATGCCGGTCCAAAGAACATGAGTAACGCTTCCCACCAACGATTAAGCGAATCCTGAAGAATGGCACGCTGTTCGTCTGTACCTTCTGCCAACGCCATAATAATGGACTCTCCGTGCTGTGCATGAAACACTTCCTCTTGGCAAATGCGCTGCAGCGCGCGTTGATAAGGGCCATATGACGCATCAAGCATATTTGTTTGCGAAATAATTGCTGCACCATCGACAAGCCAGCCGACCATTCCGGCATCTGCCCACGTTTTCGTTGGCATATGAAACACGTTATGAAACTTGAGTCGACCAGCGAGCAAATCTTCAATTAAATCCTCGCGTGTCTTGCCATACGGCGCCATTAAATCTTCAGCTACCCTAAGCAGCAGCTGTCCATGGCCCATTTCATCCTGCACTTTTGCCATAATACCGAGCTTACGCCTTAATGTCGGTGCTTTTGGAACCCATTCCTTCTCAGGTAATGCACCCATAATTTCACTCATGCCATGCATCGAAATCAATTTAATTAATGCCTGGCGGTAGTCATCTGGCATCCAATCATCTGGCTCAATCTTGTCACCTGCTTCAATTCGGGTCATGAATGCGTCATATTTTGCCTCGTCCCCTTCTGCATGAGCACGAGCTGGCGAATCACCATCTTCCACATAATTGTACATAACCCAACCTCCATGACGTTTATTTAACGATATCATATCAAAACGTTATACATTAGGCAAGCGTGTATTTTAAAAACAACAAACGTTTAAAATTGTTTAAAAATATACTAAATCCCTTTTATAAAGCCTTTTTATGATATAAATATTCGGAGAAAAATTAATATATGACGTTTTTTGTTTGAACGTCAATTTATAATCATGTCTGGAGCATAATATGGTACAATAGACGTTGCTCAACTTAGAAAAGAAAGGATTCACCCCACATGGAAAAGCAATTTAATACCCGCTCAATGATATTCACCCTATACGGCGACTACATCAGGCATTGCGGAAATGTCGTCTGGATTGGGAGCCTCATCCGATTACTTCAAGCCTTTGGTCATAATGAACAGGCCGTTCGCGCAGCTATTTCGCGAATGAACCGGCAAGGCTGGATTCAAGCAAAGAAAGTTGGCAATAAGAGCTATTACGCCTTAACTGAGCGTGGCCAAGCTCGCATGGAGGAAGCATCAAAGCGTATTTATAAAACAGAGGCGCCTGAATGGGACGGCCACTGGCGCATGCTCGTCTATACCATCCCAGAGGAAAAACGCCACCTCCGTGATGAACTCAGAAAAGAGCTCGTTTGGAGTGGCTTTGGTTTACTGGCAAATAGTTGCTGGATTACACCGAATCCATTAGAGCAAGAAGTCAATGGACTTATAAAAAAATATGATATCGCTTCTTATGTATCTTTTTTTAAAGCAACCTATGAAGGGATGGCGACATCTCAAGAGCTGATTGACACATGCTGGAATTTAGATGAGATTAACGAGCACTATGCAACGTTTATAGAAACGTATAGTCAAAAGTACGTCATTGACAAAAGCAGCATGAAAAGAGGCGCGCTCACAGACGAACAATGCTTCGTTAAATGTGCCCTGCTCGTTCACCAATACCGGAAGTTTTTATTTGTCGATCCGAGCTTGCCGCGTGAATTACTTCCAGATGAGTGGCTCGGCGATTCGGCTGCAACACTATTTACAGATTATTATCAACTCCTCGCTGAGCATGCCACACGTTTTTTTGAGACGGTGTTTAATCAAGCGGAGATTCCACATACGATTAAACAGTGAACAAACCCGCTTGGACAAAGGAAAAAATCCGAGCAATGATTGTTATTAAGTTAAATAACGAATCATCGTTCGGATTTTTATTGGGTTATAACGTTTCGTCGCTAACTGCCGAGAAGATAGCGCCTTGTTTAAATTGTTGACCTTTCGTAACGTAGGTATCGATCGTTTCCTGAATCATTGCCATATCGTCATCCGTAAGCGTCCGTACGACCTTCCCAGGTGAGCCGAGGACGAGAGAACGAGGTGGTATTGTTTTACCCGGAGGTACGAGTGTGTTCGCACCGATAATTGAATAAGCACCAATGTCTGCACCATCAAGAACCGTTGCACCCATCCCAACGAGAACACCTTCCCGAAGTGTACAGCCGTGGACGATGGCGTTATGTCCAATTGATACATTGTCTTCAAGTGTCAGCGGGTATTGTTCGTATAAATGACACGTTGAATTCTCTTGAATATTACACCTTTCTCCTATACGAATTGTGCCTTCATCGCCGCGAATGACGACATTGAACCAGACACTCGAATACGCGCCTATTTCAACGTCACCAATCACTTTTGCCCCATCCGCAACATAAACCGCTTCATCTATCTTGGGTGTGTGATGGTTATATGTATAGATCATTTTTCCTCCCCCTTCCTAATAATGCTTATTCGTTTGATGTAATGAGCATAGATGATACGCAAGAGGCTACTTTCTTGTCATGTTGGTGTAAATCCGCCACAAGATAAGCCAGTTTTCGACCGAGGCGTTCTACACGTGCTTCAATTTCCACTTCACCTTGAACAGTCGGGCGGTGAAAGGTCGTCTGTAAATCGATGGATGCGAATCCCTGGTCATCACTTAAACGGGAAGTGATCGCATAGGCCATCATAATATCGGCAGCAGACGCTAGAAAGCCTCCCATCGCTACACCGAGCCCGTTGATATATTGATGGTCGACCGTCCATACGCCTTGAGCAATGCCATCTGATGCTTCATGCACCTTTACTTGGAGTGTTTGATCACAAGGAGGCGGCTCTAACTCTTGTCGTGCCACCCGTTTTAAGTCATGCACCGAATATATGCGCGTCATCATTTGCCCCCCATTAAAATCAATGATGAAATTTTATTGTACGTTTAATTTTCGTTACATGTACTATAAATAGTATGTATGGAAAAGTCAATATAATATGATATCTCCTGCTCAAAAGAGGTAAGAAGACAATTATCGAACAAATAGTGACAAATAGGCAGATAACGTGCGTTTTACACTGTATATGATATAATAAACTGGTTAAAACACTTATCCAATTTATGTCAAGGAGGAACAAAACATGGGAAGACTTCAAGACAAAGTAGCAATCGTAACAGGTGGCGCATCCGGGATCGGTGAACGTATCGTTAAATTATTCCGTTCAGAAGGTGCAACAGTTGTTGCCGCAGACATTAACCAAGCAGCATTAGACAAAATCAGCGAAAACGATGGGATTCACGGCAAGAAATTAGACGTTACTTCTGAGGAAGATTGGACAGCATTATTAAAGGATGTTAAAGATGAGTTTGGTAGCATTGACATTCTAATTAACAATGCTGGTATTAGCTCAGAAAAAACAATTGGTGAAATCGACTATCCTGAATGGGAAAAAATGCTTAAAATTAACGGCTTCGGTACACTCATTGGTATGAAGCATACACTTCCATACATGGCTGAAGCTAAATCTGGATCCATCGTTAACCTATCATCTGTTACAGCAATGGTCGGTATGGGTCTCAACACATATACATCATCAAAAGGCTCTGTTCGCGCTATGTCAAAAGCAGCTGCAACAGAATATGGCCGCTTTGGTGTACGTGTTAACGCCGTATTCCCAGGTGTTATCCAAACACCAATGACAGAAGCACTAGAATCAAGCTCTGCAGCACTCGAGCGCATCAATGCGATGACTCCACTACAGCGTCTAGGTAAGCCAGAAGAAGTTGCGAACGCTATCCTCTTCCTTGCTAGTGATGAAGCTGCTTACATTACAGGTGCAGAACTACCAATCGATGGTGGCTACTCCGCACTATAATTTTAGGTATTAAAACAGCTAGAGCGTTGTGCTCTAGCTGTTTTTTTATGTTTTTTCGCTGCCTGTCATTCCCCGAGTAGTGTCGAATGATATTGAGCCGATCATTGGTCTTCTTTCTTCTGTAAAGGTATATTGCCTTTAAGGAGGACTGATTCAGATGGATGCATTACCATTATATAGAACGTCAGGTCAAAAAAAGCTTAATGACACGGCCATATCAATACTTGACCTTGTTCCTGTCATAGAAGACGGCAGTGCTCAAGCATCTCTTGAAGCGAGTGCTGATCTCGCGCGGCATGCCGATAAATGGGGCTTCAACCGATACTGGGTCGCTGAACATCATAATCACCCCGGTATTGCCAGCTCAGCAACATCAGTTGTGATGGGTCACTTGGCCGGACAAACCGAACAGATTAGAATCGGCTCAGGTGGGGTCATGCTACCAAATCACGCAAGCCTTGTCATTGCAGAACAGTTCGGCACATTGGCAAGTCTTTATCCAAACCGCATTGATCTCGGGCTCGGTCGTGCGCCTGGTACCGACCAAATCACCGCTCACGCCTTGAGACGAACGCTTCATCAACGTGTCGAGGATTTTCCCTTACAGATTGAAGAGCTAGAAGCTTACTTCGCCGGTGAATCTCGCGTGCGAGCCATCCCTGGTGAAGGTGAACAAATCCCAATTTGGCTACTCGGTTCAAGCGACTTCAGCGCCCGACTTGCCGCGGAAACCGGCCGCCCTTTTTCATTTGCCAGTCATTTTGCCGGTGAAAATACATTGCCAGCACTGAACATATACAGAAGAAATTTCCAACCGAGCGATACACTCGCTAAGCCCTATGTCATGCTCGGCGCAAGTGTCATTGCCGGGGATACCGATGAACACGCTCAGTGGATTGCGTCCTCGCAACAACAGATGCGTGACAATTTAAGGCGGGGCATGCCAACACGTTTACAACCTCCTATTGGTGACGTTTCAGACTACGAAGGCGTGGGCGGAAGTGTCATACCGGAGCATGGCATTCAACCAATCATCGTCGGTGGACCTGATACCGTAAAGCGCGGCTTAACCGACCTTATTGAAAAAACAGGTGCCGATGAGCTGATCATTACCGAGCAAACATATAGCCAGAAAGATCGCCTTCGTTCCTATGACATCATCGCGAGCATGATGGCGTAAAACAAAAAAGAGCTGCGGTAATCGGTTCCGCAGCTCTTGCACGTTTTTTATAACCCAACAATCATGTCTGTAAGCTTCAACGGCTCGACATACGCACCATTGTAATACGCGCGCATATTCCCCCCGGAAATCTCATCAATCAAGATGATTTGTCCATCCTGATCCCGACCGAATTCCAGTTTAATATCATATAAATCGATGCCTTTTTGATCAAGTTCTGCTTTAACGACCTGAGCAATTTCCTGCGTGCGCTGCTTTAATACCGCGTACTCATCCTTCGTTAAAATCCCTAACATATCAAGCGCATCCGCACTAATTGGTGGATCTTGACGATCATCGTCTTTAAGCGTCACTTCCACGAATGCATCCAGCGTTTGACCTTCCTGCGCATATTTGCCATAACGCCTCATAAAACTACCTGTAGCCCGAAAACGACAAATTACTTCAAGACCGTCTCCAAATACGGAAGCAGGCACAACCGTCATCGTTCGCGCTTCAATATCGGAATCCACAAAGTGTGTCGGGATACCGTGTTCATGACATTTCTCAAAAAAATAAGTCGTCAGCCGTAATCCAGCCTTTCCTGCACCTTCTATCGATAAGCCGACTGTGTTAGCACCTGGATCGAATACCCCATTTTCACCGGTGACATCATCTTTGAATTGCAGTAAATAATGGCCATTATCAAGTTCGTAAACATCCTTTGTTTTTCCAGTATATACACGTTTCATCGGCTGATTCCTCACTTGTTCAAGATTTTTGACATCTATAATACTCATATTATGGCATAGCGATGACCATTCTGTAAATAACACCCTCCTCAAGCATCACTCGGCATCCTGCCAAAACAAGTCGTCGAGCGTTTTGTTTAACGTATGACAGATTGCGAGACATAGCTTTAAAGTAGGGTTATAGTTTCCTAACTCTATGAGGCCAATCGTCTGACGTGACACACCGACACGCTCAGCCAGCTCAGCCTGTGATAAGTCATGCTCAACCCGCGCCATTTTCAACTTAATATTTTTCATCGTCATCACCAAGCATCTTGTCAATCTCTCGCTCACTTTTTCGTTTGGCAAGCTCACTTCCGACCACAAGCAGCATGATGAAAACGGGTAAATAAATCATGAGAGATCCAAAAGCTGTCAACAGAAAGTAATAAACACTTTGGGCAAAGCCTTCTGCATATTGAACCGCACTATTAATTCCGAAAGCAAGCGCAATGACGACACCTAGACCGATGCTCATTACGAGGTTTTTCTTCTGCATGGACCATTTGCTTTGACGGTCATGCAATTCAACCTCTGCAGAAAACACACCGAGCTTAGCTGAGCGATACGTATAATACAGACCGCCCGCAATTAAAATGGTCAGCTCAGTGGATATATGCTCAAAACCCGGTTCATATACAAAACGCTTGATTACGACCGATGCGGCACAAATCACCAAGATTAAAATATACAATTCAGCATAAATCTTATTCTTCATGTTAACGACACGTTCATCCTGTACAGCCCTTTTTTTAAACAAGCCCATAGCGGCTCCCTCCTTATCATCTGATATCATCATATAACAATATTTGTCATCATGCAATATATATACGTCATTTTGGTGATCAAAGTATGCTAAAAGACAAAAAAAGATCGCCTACCCATTCATGAAGGTAGGCGTTGAATGACGCATTGGTCAACCTCTTTTTTTATACTTTAAACCGATGTGACCGATGATCATGACACAGACGGTGGCGATGAGGAGTACAGCACTACCTACCATCCAATGAACAAGAGGTTGATCGAGTTGTGTCGCAATCTCCCCGTTCACCACGCGGTTAATATCAACATACGTAAAAGGCGATAAGTAAGTAAATCCCTCTAACAGTGTTTGTGTCAAGACAAATCCACCAACAAAGATAAGCACTGTCATCAGAAAAACATTGAATATCCGTTTAAAGAATACGGACACAACAATAGATACGATCACGACGAGCACAGTCAATAGGTAAAGCAGCAGGAGCTCACGAAGTATAAAATCACCGAGCGAGATAAAATGAAAGCCGTAGTTTCCAAATTCAGTTAACGTGCCTTCATACCCAGGTGCTGTTGACGCTTGGCGCGTATCATAATGTAAAATCGGATATAGCCAATCACCGAAACGATTAAATAGCGTTCCAATGAGCACGATCAATAGACCGAGCCCAGCAATAACCGACGTAATGATCAATACCACATGAATAATTTTCCCATACAATATTGCATGATCTGTTACGGGCTGTGTTTGCACATAATGAAGTGGTCGTTTTTTACCCTGTTCACCAGCAAAACCTGCCCCCAACAAAAACAAGAGTAAAACGATCGGCAATAAATAACCATATCTCTCAAAAAACATGTATAAGCTATACAAGCCACTGTCGCTTACTTTTGTATTTTCTTCTTTAAATTTTTCCCTTTTAACCTGTTCAAGCGGATCGTTTTCTTGCCACTGCTCATGGATATTCGTCATAAAGTCACCGGGAAGTAACGGTTGGATGTCGTGTTTAACGAGCCACTCTTTCTCTGCAATACTTGCCTCAATCCCAAATCGTCCATACGATTCAAAACCAAACAAAATTGGTCCCTTCGAGTTATCAAGCATGTTGTTGTGAAACAATTGATAGTCCGCTAACGGCTTCGTATTACCAGAATTATAGCTATCCAAAGCCTTCTCGCCCAACATCATAATTGTCTTTAAGGCTGTCATCCATTGTTCAGGTGTTCGGTCAACTTGTTCATTTTTTCCATCTGGTTGTTTTCCTGAAGACCCGATCAATTCCTCAATATCTTTTATTTCTAATTCAATTGCGTTGAGATACGCTTCAAGACTAGCCATATACGTGCGCGCTTTCGTTTCTGCTTCATAAGAAATGAGAGCATAACTCATGATGATTGCTAAGCAAAGGACAGCTAAGACACGAAAAAATTGACCGCACCGCAGCAACTTACGCCACTCAAACACGAATACGTTACTGATCATTGAGCCATTTGATCGCCGTGTGTGCCCAGAACGAAATGGCGGTTTAAAAACACGCCCACCAAGTAAAGTACGCTCACTTTCTGGCAACACAATCGCAAGACTAACCAATACAACACTCCATACAAGCGCAAAAGCTGGATAAAGCCAATCCGTCTCCTGTGGTATCCCCGCTAAAACATCAGTGAAACGGAGATGTTGAAACGGGTTGACAGGAGATTGGAGCACAGGAAAGAAATCCGTTACAAATAAACCTACTCCGAGAATTGAAAAGACGATCAGAAACGAGGTGAACACATGCTTGATCCAAGTTGCAGCAAGTATATTTAAAGCAAACACAAACATACCTACACCGACAAACAATACCATTGTACGAACGACGTGCTCAAGACTCGTCATAATATAGATGTCAGTTCCACTTGAGAGAACATGTGGATACGCTGTATATAAAGCGCCGGCACCAAACAGCTTTGAAACGAGCAATGATAAGCCAATGACTAATCCAACATACACAGAAAGTACCATTAATAAACTCGTGAATTTAGCGATCATGTGTTTTGACACTTGAATGGGCTGCGTCCTTAACGTCAACCACGTATGCTGTTCTTTTTCGACTACTAATGTATGGCCAAAAAATAAAAGCAATACAACCACACCTGCTAAGCCAAATAACCAACTACCTGCTTCTTTCATAAACAAATGTGGTGAAATCGGATGCTGTTCATCTTCATATGGCAAATCATGCACGAGCATCCATGCATTCTTCTGGCGCTCAACATCTAGTTCCTTTCCCCCCAGCTCAGGAAGCACGCCGCCCGCTTCTTTAAACGTCGTTAAGGCTTCTAAAAACGCTGCTTCTTTCTTGGGTACAGCCATCCAGTTCTCTTGATTAATCTCTAACACCCATTCACTTAGAGCAGCTCTTACATCTTTAATGAGCTTTGAGTGGTTTAATCCCTGTTCATCTAATTGATCGCTAAATTTTTTAATATCAAGTTCTTGATCAACCCGAGCCACTTGCGATTGATACGATTCCGTCTTTGATTTGAGGCTTTGGGCATATTCAGCCGGCTGTGGAACATGGTATTGATACAAATATACGGTCGGTAACACAATAATAAGCAACAACCAAAGCAGCTTCTTCTGTCTCCATATTTTCTTCAATTCAAATTTAAGAGCCTTCATTCGCGCTGCCCCGCTTTAGTGAAAATTGTTCGATACCGTTCTTCAGATCCAGCGACTTTTTTATTAATATCATGCACCGTGACATGACCGTCTTTTAAACTTTGAAACAACTGATGGACAGGTGTGTCACCTAGACATACTCGCAAACTATTCTCCGCTATTTTTTCAATTGTCACTGTCGTCTTTTGAAGCGTCGCTACCGCTTGTTCAGGACGATCAACGGTTAGCTCATAAAAAACCTGCTCATGCTCAGACATATCTTCTTTTATGAGGCGACCATCCTTTAAAAAGAGAATGTGTGACGTTAATCGATCAATCTCAGCGAGGTTGTGTGAGGATAATAATATGGTTGTACCTTCTTGATACAGCGTCTTCAATAATTGACGAACCCGAATCTGACTCGACGGGTCTAGCCCATTGAGTGGCTCATCCAGTATGAGCAACTTCGGATCATTCACAAGCGCCATCGTTAACAGCAAATGCTGCTTCATACCGAGTGAGTATGCAGCTGTTTTTTTATTTAAATATGCCGTCATGCCAACACGTTCGGCCGTATTAAGAATCTGTTGTCGAGAAAGCCCCTGCACATCGCCAATAAACTGAAGATGGTCATAGCCCGTCAAATAATCGTACAGAACAGAATGATCCTGCATAAAAGACATATTACGAAAAATATTAGGGTCTGTGTTTGATTTGCCCAAAATTGTAACTGACCCTTCGTCCATTTTCAGAATATGTGTCATCACGTTCATCAAAGTCGATTTTCCTGAGCCATTTGGACCAACGAGCGCAACAATATCTGGCTCCGGAATACTGAATGAGACATTGTCCAGCACTTTCTGTTTACCAAATGACTTGTGAACATCCTTAACAGATACAATCATTTTTTTACCTCCTATGATCGCTTGATAATCTTGGAATCATTGGTGAAGGAACGCCTGTAGGACTAACGGATGGTTGTGGGATCGTAGCTCATATAACAAAATGTCTTATACTTTATACGTTTGTTGCAGCAGAAAGATTTCAAAACTAAATGAATTTATTAGATTATTATTGTTTTTTTGTTTTTTGTGTTAAAATAAAAAATAACTAATGTACGCGCTATATAATAACTAATCTGTAAAGCGATTATGTAAAGGGGTGGCAATATTGGAAATAGAACTATCACATGCATCTGTTCAGTTTCAAGGGGACCCAATCGTCAAAGCACTTGAAGATATTCAACTAACCATTAAACAAGGAGAGTGGATAACGATTGTAGGTCCCTCTGGCTCTGGAAAGACGACATTGCTCAACGTCATTGGAGGTCTGCAGACTCTAACAAATGGTGATTTGTCTATAGATGACCAACGATTATCTGATTTCACCAAGGAAGAGTTGCAATTATATAGAAGAAATAAGGTTGGATATATCTATCAGGATTACCAGCTGTTTGAACAATTTACCGCCTTAGAAAATGTTATGGTACCGTTATGGCCTTATATGAACAAAAAAACGTTAAAAGAGACCGCTCAACAATGCCTAGCTGAATTAAATATGGATCATCGCCTTCACGCACTGCCCAGCAAATTATCTGGCGGTGAAAAACAGCGGGTCGCAATCGCACGAGCATTATTGAACCAGCCTGATGCATTATTGTGTGATGAACCGACAGGCAATCTAGATGTGAACAATCGAGATACGATTTTACATACATTGAAAGATCTTCATCAAAAAGGGATGACCATTTTGTTCGTCACCCATGACTTAGAAATCGCTAAATGGGGCGACCGCCATATCCACATTCGTGATGGAAAAATTGAGGAAAGCATACACATTTAAAGGGGGGATTGTTCTGTATGCGCGGACTTATCTGGCAATATATGAAACGGCAAATGGTGGCCAACTTAGCATTTATGTTTGCACTCCTATTAATCATAGTCGTTCTCCCATTAACAATTGTTTCGCTTAACAATATACATCAGAAAATCGAATCTGACATATCGTATTACGCTCGCGGAACCTATGATCTCTTAGTCCGATCACCCGAAAACAAACATCCACTTGAAGAGGAGCTGGGCATTGTTCCCGATAATTATATCGGATTTGGTCATGGCGGCATCGCACTAGAGGATTGGGAGACTTTAAAACAAAATCCCGATATCGACATTGCCGCCCCTGTATCTTCACTTGGTTATTTTACAGGTATTCGTTCAAATATGACCTTAAAACCACCAGCTTCATCAACGCGATATTCGGTGCAATTCTCAACATCGGACGGGATTAATGACTATCCTATGGGAGATAAACAGGAATGTATTTTGTTGGAGCCTTCTACCTCAGAGCGTTTTAATTTCCAACCAATCATTTCTGATATTGACTTATTAAACATGTGTGACCAAGCAGCTTCATTTTACATACCGGCGTCATACCATTTACTCGTAGGGATTGACCCGGAGGAAGAAGAAAAGTTAACCGGCATCCCTTTCGAAATGAATCGGATGGGCTGGGGCAAAACAGCAGCGATTGATAGTGGTTTACCTGACGCTCATATCATGCCCGTATTAGAATTGGAGCATGATACTGCGATTAATTTAGCAGCACAAATTAAATTAGACCGCTTAGACGTTGACGCTGAAAAGATGGCAGCATACAGCAAACAGTTAGACTTAGAAAATGAGCCCGACTCATTGTTTTTAACCCAATTCCACACACCTAAATACAAAGCTTTAACGAAAGACCTTTTAACGATGGACGCCTTAGCAACAGATGAATTCCAAGCAGATATCGCATCAAGATTAAATGTTTTTTTCCAAGAGCCCATACTCATGAATGAAAGTGGACATATGGAAGACTTAGTTGCTGACGGCGAATTTTTTGGCGTTGTTGACCTTAACCATAGTGCGCAATATTATTTAGCTGGATATCCGTCATATGAGATGAACGGTGATACAATAACGGTCAATAAAGTATCTGACTTTAACAATATTCCCGTTTACAGAACGTTGGAGCAAAAAGGCGTCCATAGCATTGGTGATGCATCATTAGATGATGAAACGAAAAAGGATGTTTCTTTTATTCCTGATCCAATCGGCACGGTAAAAATCCCAAAGCAAAACGAGCAGCTGGCATCGAGCCCATTAGGCATTTACCAATTCCAACCCGCATACCACATTCATAACGAAACAGGGGAGAAAACACCGCTTCAACCGACTGCTACACCTGGAAGCTTTTTGCCCATTCCAGCAAAAGGGATAACGAATATAGAAGCTGCAGCACATGTTAAAGGTGAACGCCCCATTGACGCCATCCGGGTTAAAGTTGCTGGCATTGAGGGTTATACAGATGAAGCTGTTACCAAGATAGAAAAAATTGCTAAAGATATTGAAGCAATGGGATATGAGGTGACGATGATTGCAGGTGCCTCTCCACAGAAGATTCAGTTTGAAGTGGAGGACGTCGGCTTAGTGGAAGAATCATGGACGACCTTGGGTGCAGCAGGAACCATTGTTAGTGAATGGAGCGTGACGAATCTCGTTTTAGGCGTCCTCTTTATTGTCGTCGCCGTAACGTACGTGACGAACCGGCAGTTTTTTTGGCACATTAATAAAAAACAGGATATCTTATTATTCAACAAGCTCGGTTGGCAAACAGGCCAAGTGTTGCAGTTCTTCAGGAAAGAAATGATCTATTTACTTGGATTTTCAGCAGTGTTTTCTTTGCCCGTCCTATACGCTCTTAATCAATGGCTGTTATTTCCGAACAGCATCTATATGTGGTTGACTGTCGATGCATCTCTTATCATTCTATTCATGCTTTTGCTTACGACACGAAAGATTCATACTGTCATGAAACAAACGAGCATATCAACAGACAAAAGATCAAAAGAGCGGATAAAAGGGCAATCGCTTATTGTTAAAAACATTAAACACTTTTCATCATTCATTAAAGCACCGTTTTTCCAGTTCATATCGGTCAGTATGTTGGCGTCTTTCGTCTATTTATCGCTTACAGAAACAGTCGAAAAGACAAATCTAACCTTGCTCGGTGAGTACATTAACGTGCAAACGAGTGAATGGCACGTCATCTTAATGGCGGCTGCCTTTTTACTCACAGTGTTTACATTAATCGAGAGCCTCACATCATTGTTACACGTGCGGCAAAAGGAAATTGTGCTATTCAATCGTATTGGCTGGAAGCAACGCCATATAAAAACGTTATATATGGGTGAAGTCGCAGTTTGGAGCGGCATCGCAATTGCCCTCGGAACCATTTTGAGCGGCCTAACGTTTAGCGTGTTGTATACGCTCAATCAAACGATGCTACTCCGTTTAGGCGCATCCTTTCTAGGCTTTTACCTCATCGTATTGACCCTATCATTTGTGGTCATTCATTATAGATTAAACCGAAAACACGACCGTGAGACGATGAAGCAGGTAGGGTGAAGGTAAACAAAACCGGGAGAAATCTTTTCTCCCGGTTTGTTCATGTGCGCTATGATTTACCCACGTCATTGCTTGAATTCTTTTTCAAAAGTTCTTTAATATCCTCAAGTTCTTTTTGGACCTCGGCGAGCTTAACCTCAGTTGGTGATGGACGCTCCTCAGCGTTTGCCTCTTCGACATTGTTGACGACAACACCGACGAACAAGTTAAAAATGACAAACGTCCCAACGAGGATAAAGGTGACGAAAAACCACCATGATGAAGGGTCCTCTGCCAAGATCGGACGCATGACCCCGCTCGCCCACGACTCTAACGTCACAACCTGAAATAAGGTCAACAACGACGCATGTAAACTGCCGAAATACTCAGGTGCCACGTCTTTAAATAACGTCGTACCAATCACACCGTATATGTAAAAAAACAAACTGAGCAACAGCAAAATTGTGCCCATCGACGGGATTGTTAACAGTAGCGCATTAACCATGCGCCGTAGTGACGGCACAATCGAAATCGCCCGGAGCACACGAAGCACGCGCAATATTCGTAGAACAGTTACATAGTAGGCACCGACAAGAATATGACCACTCGCAACAATTATAAAGTCAAATAGACTCCACGGATCAGTAAAAAACGCTTTTAATGACGTACTGCCGATCAGTCTAATGATAATTTCGATCGTAAATACCCACAGCAGAATCTGATCTAATATATATATCAACGTCGCATATCGACTCGCGATGGCTTCATACGTTTCCAAGCCAACGAGGACTGCATTAACGAGAATTAAACCGATGATCACATTCATAAAAATAGGATGCTGTGAGATCGTTCGACAAGCTGTTTTGATCTGTTTCATTGAATCGCTTCCCCCCTCCCGCTTATTTTACTGATTTCATAGCGGTCTGTCATCTTTTAATCACGTGAGTTTTGGATGACATTATTGAGGATTGAGAGGAGCGCGGATTTCGTGCGTGGGCTTGACGTTTTATTGCGGACGAGCGCCGATTTTGAGTGCATTCTTGCCGATTCATAGCGTGCGTTCGCCGATTTTGAACACATACTCGCCGATTCTTACCGTGCATTCGCCGATTTTGAGCACATTCTCGCCGATTCTTACCGTGCATTCGCCGATTTTGAGCACATTCTCGCCGATTCTTACCGTGCGTTCGCCGATTTTGAGCGCATTCTCGCCGATTCCAGACCAACACGCACTCGCCCCAAAAATAAAATAAGCCCCGCGGCTCATATCAAGCTCAAGCAGGGGGGCTTTCTTAAAACTTAGTTATACGCGTGCTTTTTCCAATTCTCGCATTGTGCCGTGCGTTTTGAATTGTGTATGCCAGGACAGCGCTTTTTCTAGGACATGTGGTGTTTGACCGCCGCGCTCTAGGGCTTCTTCGTAATAGTCCCATAGCTGCTGGCGGTACATCGGGTGGGCACAATTTTCGATGATAAGCGGAACACGCTCGCGTGGTGCGAGACCACGTAAATCAGCGTATCCTTGTTCTGTCACAACGACATCAACATCATGCTCTGTATGGTCGATGTGAGATGCAAACGGAACGATGCTCGATATGTCTCCGTCTTTAGCGATCGATTTCGTTACAAAAATAGCAAGACGTGCGTTGCGGGCAAAGTCTCCTGAGCCACCGATGCCATTCATCATTTTTGTGCCTGTCACGTGTGTTGAGTTCACATTTCCGTAAATGTCGAACTCAAGCGCAGTATTTATTGAAATGAGACCGAGTCTGCGAATAATTTCCGGATGATTGGAAATTTCCTGTGGTCGCATCATTATTTTATCCCGATAGTTTTCAAAGTTCGGGAAGACGTGATCCATCTTCTCCTGGGAGATCGTCATGGAACAGCATGATGCGAATGACACCTTTCCAGCATCGATCAAATCAAACACCGCATCCTGCAGCACTTCAGAGTAGACCTCCAAATTTTCAAATTCCGAGTCCAACATGCCATGGAGGACTGCGTTCGCAACAGAGCCGATGCCAGACTGTAAAGGTGCTAACGTTTCGGTCAGTCTGCCAGCCTTGATCTCACTGCGAAGGAATGTCAAAAGGTGATCAGCCATCTGTTTGGTTTCCGCGTCTGGCGGCACAATGGTCGATGGTGAGTCCATTTGATTCGTAAACACGATGCCTTTAACCCGGTTAGGATTAATCTTAATGCCTGTCGTACCAATACGGTCATCTGCCTTTTCAAGTGGGATCGGTTTACGCTCCCCCTGTTGTGCTGGACTATATAAATCATGAACACCAACGAGCGTTTCCGGCTGGGCCAAATTAATTTCAATAATGATATTCTCAGCATGCTCAGCAAATACGAGTGAATTCCCTATAGAAGTCGTTGGTATGAGGTACCCATCCTCAGTGACAGAAACCGCTTCCAAAATAGCGAAATCAATCGTTGGCATCACATCTGCTCTGATCAACTCTGCCGTATGTGACAGGTGCTGATCGACAAACAGATGCTCACCTTGGTTTATTTTTTTGCGCATGGTTGGATCTGCTTGAAATGGCAACCGCTTATTCAGCATGCCATGTTCAGCAAATAATTGATCAACATCAGACCCGAGCGATGCACCTGTGAATACGTTTACTTTTAATGACTCCATTTTAGCCCGTTCCACAAGTGCAGTCGGAACAGCTTTCACATCCCCAGCTCGGGTGAATCCGCTCAGGCCGAGCGTCATCCCATCCTTTATCCAGGACGCTGCTTCTTCTGCTGTAACAACACGTTCGTGCAGTTCAGCTATTTGAATTCGCCCCTCTTTCTGTGTCATTCCCATCCCTCATCTTTATATATATTTTTATCCTATTTAGAATCATTTTAACTAATTATGTCTTTCAATTGCGAAAAAGGAACGGGAACAAATAATTTAGGGATGAATGACACAATCACACTCTTAAAGCAGCATTTTTTTGTTTAAAGGGTGCTTTTTCCTGTTGTTTCTGTAGATGTTCAAGGTGTTCGGTTCGACTCATACCGCCATTTAAAATCCGAGTAGTTTCCTAAAATAGCTGGCGTACGTCTGGCTCACTGGGACATGTGCACCATCATCCATTTCCAAAACGAATGTCGAATGCGTATCTGGAAAAATTTCTCTAATATGTTGCACATTCACGATAAACGAGCGGTGACAGCGGACAAATAATTCACGCGGTAACATATATTCAAAGGATTGCAGTGGGTATTTATGTGTGCCGGTATATCCGTCAGCGATCACGTACGTTTTGCGTGCTTTGACCTCTAAATATTTCACATCATCAAACGGTAGCGGTCTCCAGCCATCCGCTGTTTTCACCGTAATAACAGATTTCCCTTCAGTTAGAGCTGGTGAAATCGCCATCACACACCCCTCCACCTCGCCATTGCCTTCAATTGGCGCGGCCATACCGTGATAAGGTACGCCAAAAATATTGCGATCGATAAACTCCGACACATGCTGGCCTGTGTTAAGGGCTTTATGAGCAATTGTCCCCTCTTTAACCGGATCACCCGGTTTTATTTTCAAATCAATCCGCTTACTCGGTCGGTAATAGATATATGTGTCTTTGTTCGCGACCGCAATAGATAATTCATCTGAAAACAACTCCCCAACAACATTCAACAATGCTCTGTTTGTCAGATGCTCCATCTGTATGTCCCCCTTTGTAGCTGTAGATGATTCGAGGCTTAATCTTATTCTGTTTGTTTAGGTGGTGCGGTGCAAGTGTGACGATTTTCCGGGCGGGTTCGCCGATTATTCGCGCGGGCCCGCCGATTTCGCGCGCGGGTTCGCCGATTCCAAGCGCGCTCTTACTGACTTCCGCGTGCCATGCGCCGAATAACCCGCACGCCATAGCTTCTATTTTTCATAACATAGTACACTCACGTGTGTATCATATCATGAAGGTTTATTATAGTAGAAAAAAACACCCTTATCGTCGTTTATAAGGGTGTGTGCAATGCTCATCGATAGGCTTCATTATTGTAGATACTGCCTGCGTTCCAAGCAAGGTATTGATGGATGCCTAACTCTTCAAGTGCTTTTATCTGTTCACGCACTTCGATTGGCCCGTAATTGCTTCTCAAGTCAAAGTCTTGAATCCATGGTCGGATGCGTGCGGGTGTCACACCGTTTTCCTTTAAAGTCGCATTGCGCTTTAACGCATCCTTGACTGCATGCTTGATAATGTCGTATGGCTCTGTGTCGGGGTTATCGACGCCATATGATCCTGGTCCGTAATGCGATGGATAGGTCATTGGCGAAATATAATCGACATACGGTGAAACCTGTTCCCATACTTGTCCAATCCCCATGTCATCCTCGGCTGAAGTTACTAGCCCAAACACATCAGCTGACACGTTAACTGCATATCGGTCAAGCCGCTCATTCATCTCTTTTAAAAAGGTCATGATGGCTTCTGCTTTGGTCGTTTTGCCTTGTTTGTCGTACTGAACTTCTTGGTCGACTTTTTTGGCATTTTCAGGGAAACGGACATAATCATATTGAATTTCATCAACGCCGAGCTCAGCAATTTCTTCTGAGACATCTGCCACATATGACCAGACCTCTTCTTTAAAAGGATCGAGCCACTGCACGCCGCTTGCGTCCTGCCAAACGGTTCCATCACGTTTTTTGAGGGCAAGGTCGGTCTTATGCTTTGCAAGGAACGGATCCTTGAAGACGACCATTCGCGCAATGACGTAAATATCATGCGCCTTGAGCTTCTTTAGCCATTCAGTCATATGAGGAATGGCTGCGCCTTTATCAGCACCGATATGATCTACATCAGGAAGCTGAGAATCATATGTGAGCTTTCCGAAGTCGTCCTTTATATCGATGACAACAGCATTCAGTTTTGTGGATGTAATGAGGTCGATCTTTTCTTGTAATGCTGCTTCCGTTAATGAGGACCGGCTTAAATAAATGCCACGCACATCGCGGGACTTTTCTTCCTGACGCGCCTCCTTCTGTTCATCGATCTTTGCTTGTCTTTTTTTGTTTGCGAGTTGTTTTACAAGTAGCCTTTGATCTTGTGTACCTTTGTCACGATCGTGATCTTTTATTGCCAATGAATGAGCGCTATTTCCACTTTGATGAATGGCATTTGTATTCATTCCACAGCTTGCCATGAGCATCACACATACGATCATGACGCTTATTAGAGGTATTTTAAATCGTTTACTCATCCGCTCACCTTCTTTTTGTATTCATTCTGTTTACTCTATACGGTGAGCGTTCAGAGCATATATATGTAGCGATTTTTAATTTACCGCTAAGTGCTAAGCTTGGTCCGTATTTCCATACCAATAAAAAAAGGGTGAATGCACCAGATGTGACTCACCCCCTTAGCATTATGCTTTTAAAAACGTATCTGGCATCACAACCGCAACGACTTCTCCGGTGGCACAACAGACATCGCCGGCATAGACGCTTGTCTGCACGCGCCATTTTTTCGGATGAATTTCTTCAACGGTGCCAATGGCTTTGAGTGGACCGTCGAGTGGTGTTGGCTTCTTATAATCCACGTGAAGTGACGCGGTGACGAATCGTGGTGGCTCCACCTCATCACCTGGCTCATGCCCATTTTTTCGATGTAATGCTAATGCCGCGGAGCCTGTCCCATGACAGTCGATAAGTGATGCGAGTAAGCCGCCATAAACAAATCCCGGTAGCGCCATATGCTCTGATCGAGGTGTATAGATCGTTACTGTCTGTTCACCTTCCCAGCCTGTGCGTAAGTGTAAACCCGTTTCATTCATCCGACCACACCCGTAGCACCATGCAAAATCTTCGCTATAATCATCTTGAATCGCCTGTTTGACCTCTTTCACAAAAACCGCCCCCTTATACAATGTCTTTGCGCACAGTATATCACAAACACCCACAAACAACAGAGTATTTCAAATAATACATATAACCAGACGAGATGGATTTTGCTAGTTTTTCAGCCTTTGATTTGTTAATGTTTAAAGTGGAAATATATGTTTTTATCATTGATACAGTAAACATTATCATTAAGGGGTTGGGAGCATGAGAAATGTTGTGATACTGGGTGGTGGCTATGGTGGTATACAAGTGTTAAATGGACTGCTTGCCCGTACACTTCCTGACGATGTACAGCTCATTGTTGTCGATAAAAATCCGTACCACTCGCTCAAAACTGAGTTTTTCACCATTGCAGCAGGAACAGCCGCGGAAAGAGATGTGCGGATGGATTTCCCTAACAGTGACCGCGTTCAATACGTATTTGCCACTGTCGAAAAAATTGATACAGAAACACGAGAACTGATGTTTAGTGATAGAACCGAGAACGTCAGCTATGACTATTTAATTATTGGGCTTGGCTGTGAGGACAATTATCATGGGGTAGAAGGCGCACCGGAATATGTGGAAAGTGTTCAATCGTTTTCAAAGGCGCGTCATACAGGGATGTCTGTAGGCAACTTAAAAGCTTATGGTAAAGTCACCGTCGTCGGTGCTGGCCTGAGTGGTATAGAGGTGGCTTCCGAAATTCGCGAAAGCCGTTCTGATTTAAACATTAGATTGCTAGACAGAGGCGCCTCTGTGTTACGAGCGTTTGATCCACGCATCCAAGCGCATGTCGCTGACTGGTTTTTAAAAAATGACGTTGACGTCCTACACCACGCCAACGTTGAGTATGTCGAAAAGGATGGTGTGTGCAATAACGGGGTTTGTTACGTCAATGACGTTACCATTTGGACAGCCGGCGTACAACCACACCACCTCGTCCGAGCACTTTCTTATGACAAGGACAAGCAGGAAAAAATTAAGTTAAATGAATTTTACCAAGTACCAGCTGATCCGTCTGTATATGTCGTTGGCGACTGTGCGTCATCAGAGTTTTCTCCAAGTGGACAGCTTGCCGGTGCCCAGGGTGAGGCCATTTCGGACGTTCTTCATGCCGTACTTCATGGCAAAGCGCCACGTGTACCGAAGCCGCCGAAACTAAAGGGAACGCTCGGCTCACTCGGCAGCTCTGACGGATTCGGCAATATGTTTCAGCAGCCTTTTACTGGCTGGCTGCCACGTGTTGCGAAATCAGGGGTCTTATGGTTACATAAACGACATTAGAGCTTCAGAAAAAACGTGCATGTGTCGGGTCATAACGCCCCTTTCATGCGCGTTTTTTCATCCAAATATAATGAAGCTCAATCAGTGGGCGTTTTACAGCCTATGAGTGCTGCTCTGCGGCAAACCATTCGGCAACGGCAGCGAGGTCGGGAAACGATAAGTCTGCTTCAACTTTGTCCTTTGAATCGTTACGATCGCCAACGAGAATCGTCCCTGTTCCTGCTTTTTTTCCAGCTTGAATGTCGACATCACGATCTCCAACCATCCAGCTTTTTGATAAATCTACGTTATGACGCTCTGCCAAATCCTCGATCATCTTTGGCTTAGGCTTTCGACAGGCACAGCCAGCATGAGGCTTGTGGGGACAAAGAGCGATGTCATCAATATGTGCGCCGAATTGAGCGAGTCGATCAACCATGGCTTTATGAATGTGCTCAAGCTGTGCTGATGTCATATAACCGAGACCGATGCCGCCTTGATTGGTAATGACAAACACTTTAAACCCGAGATCATTAAACTGCTTAATTGCGGGTCCAACACCTTCTAGAAAAAATAAATCTCCTGGCTTATTCACAAACTTCACCCGGTCTGTCAACACCTCATTAATAACCCCGTCCCGATCAAGAAACATACCATGCGTCAATGTGACCACCTCCAGCCCATCTTCTTAGCCCTTATGTTAGTCCTGTTTAGTGTTGTCTACATATTCATCAGGTGCACCGTCACCATGAACACTAGCGTTTTTGTATGGGCTTTTTCGCCCGTTGCGATGCTCACCATGCGGCTTTCGTTCCTTGAACTGTTTATTAAATTTCTGTTGTTTATTCATGAATATCCTCCCTCTTATAATATATTTAGGCATTGGCTTTAAGCCTATTTATTCTAAGTGATTTTCTAACATACATTCAGCTATAACGCCGTTACCTTTCACTGAAGGCGGACGCTTTCCGCGGGCACGGCCTCAGCCTCGGGCCAACAGGATGTTGGTCATGAAGGTGTTGCGACAGGACGTCGCGTCTTTAACCTTCCTTCCTCTCACCTCTGCGGGGTCTTCGGACGCGTGCTGTTCCCGCTGGAGTCGCCGCCTTCCGTTTCAGGTAACTCAGTATGAGCGTCTACTATTTCATAGATGAATGAACCTACATCATATGTTAATCACATGATATTTACTGATAAGTTGAACCTTGATAGCTTCATGCGTGTTTATTTTTGTTTTAACATATTATCGCAGGTCTTTTATGGCGTCTATTAATAGGATGATGCAAATGAAGACTTTTATACAAAATATAGAGCTTGCATCGTATCTAACAGCACCATATTTAGCACTTTTAGCACCTTTACATGTGTGATGTGTTGCTATATGATACTCTTAAAAGTATTAACACGATTGGAGTAGCCATATGAATTGGGGATTTATCACAGCGAATGAGACCATACAATTTCTAATATCCGCAGAGCATTTAAAACACCTCGGCATTGCAGTCGGGATTCTGCTTGTCTTTTTACTTTTCCGTAAGCTATTTACGAAATATATTTTTGCGTTGTTATTAAAAATAAGCCGTAAAACGAAGCACCCGCTTCTTCCGAACGTGCTGCTCGCGTTTGAAAAGCCGGTTCAATGGTTCTTTATTATCATTGGGGTGTATGCAGCGATATTAAGTTATCCGTATCTAGATCATCAAAATGAATTATTTCTGAAACTATACAGAGCGTTCGTCATATATTTAATAAGCTGGGGCTTGTTCAATTTAGCGTCATCATCGTCCATGCTGTTTAGACGTATTAATGAAAGAACGTCGATTAAAATAGATGAGATTTTAATTCCATTTCTATCAAGAGCCGTGCAATTTTTAGTCGTCGCCATTAGTACAACAATAATCCTTGAAGTGTTGGGGTATCAAATTAGTGGTCTCATAGCAGGGCTTGGTGTTGGTGGCCTTGCCTTTTCTCTAGCGGCCAAGGATGCACTTGCGAACCTGTTCGGTGGTGTCGTCATTATTACCGAAAAGCCATTTACAATCAATGACTGGATTTTAACACCGAGTGTGGAAGGTACGGTAGAGGATATTACATTCCGAAGCACGAAAATCCGTACATTTGCTCAAGCGGTCGTAACCGTCCCGAACGCGACCTTAGCGAACGAATCGATTACGAATTGGAGTAAAATGGGCAAAAGGCAGATCACGTTCAATTTACGTCTCACATATGACACACCACGCCATAAAATAGAAGCCGTTGTCGCTCAAATTGAAGATATGCTGAAGCACCATGACGGCATTCATCAAGAAACCATTTTCGTTTCTTTTGACCAATATAAAGAGAATGGCCTGGACATATTTTTATATTTCTTCACGAAAACGACCGACTGGGGCGCGTATTTAAAAACACGAGAAAATGTGAACCTTCGTATCCTCGAGATTCTTGAACACGAAAACGTCTCAATCGCCATTCCAAGCAGACGCCTATTCGTTGATCAGGACACGAGCTCTGTTCCAACACTGAGCGAGCGGGAAAACCAGGATCCATGATTAAAGCACTAGGCAAAAGACATCTGGCAACCAAATCTTCGGTTGTTCAGGTGCTTTTTCCCGGTCGGTAGATTGATTGAAACCTGCCCACCACTCCACCTTTAAAACCACCTAGACGGTACTAGGAGCGATTGTGTCATCAAATAATTCATCCTCTAAGGATTGAGATTTAAATGAAAAACTGGATAGCCTACCCCCCCTTTAATCCACACTTATCTCACCTTCTTTTACTGTTAGTTTTAAAAGTAAGACGAGGTCATGATCTTTAATCATTTGCTGAACTGATGCTTCATCTTGTAAATCAACTATTTTAATGACACTTTTTTCTGTTTCCCGATAGGCTGCAAGCAGTTGCGGCTCTCCCAACGTGAGTTTGATTTCCTCTTCTTCTCCAAAAGCGTAATACCAGGCCGATGCCCGGGGCCTGTCTGATGAAACATTCATAGCATCTATTTGTGAGACATGAGGTGAATAAAGCACCGATAACATGTCTTCAGAATCCGTGTTAAGCATGCCAAATCCTAAGCGACCTTCATCGACCTCATTCAGACTGTTCCCGTAGACTAATTGAGCAACTGGCTCTGAAGCTTTTCTTCCATTCTCGTATTTTTCTACCGATAGCTTAACCACCCTCTTATCTGCTTGGGGCAAATAAAAATTAAAATCAAATAAAATCCCTAAGCCCAAATCATCGAACGTCTTCTCATAATTGGAATCCTGAGCAATTGAAATCGTTGGTAACGTGTTTTCGCTTTTACTTTCTGAACAACTGGTCGTTGTCATGAGAAGAAAAACAATGATCACGAATAAGCAAACGTAAGACTTCCTCACAAAACCCCTCCTCAAATTATCTTTATGCCCTAAACACTTTCTCTCACTCCCGTCACATGATCAACACCCTTATTTAATCAAAAAAACCATTTTGCATTTGACACGTAACTTTTTTTAATTGTAAGTATATTATAAAACAATCATTTACATTTTGCATATCATTATAAACATCCTCATTAGTCAGGATCGATCGCCATTTCTGTTATTTAGGCACTACGCAAGCAGTAAAGGCAATGGTTATTTATCGTTAACGCGCACGGAAAAAGGCACCCTGACAGCCTATTTTTCTAGGCGGTTCGGGGTGCCTTTCGTTTTTCAACATCACACATATTTAAGCGATGGTCCAACACGAGCTCATGACACGTGAGCTCACTGTGTTTCACGCGTTCTTTCCGTCTGTTCTGACTTTTTCGTATTAAGCAATGTCAATGGTTGATCTTTTCCTTTCACCCATTGGTACAGATAATCTGACGTTTGCCGCCAGCTATCATCAATCTTGTCAGCAAGGTAGGTAGACCGCTCAAACAAAATCGAGCGAACATGGCTGATCTGGCGTGTCACTTTTTCTAGTAGCGCTTCTTGATCTGCCATACGGTTGACCAAATGCGTCTGTTCTGCTTCATGAGCCGCTAAGCTTTCCGTAACCTGCTCATGCAATTCCAGAACGCGATCCATTTGCGCCAGCAGCTGTGTACGTGCACCGGTTAACTCCTCAAGGACAGTTTGCTGCGATGCATTCAAATCAGACATCTCCTGTTGAATCGTCTGTTTAAAGGCACGATCATGCTCAAGCAATTGTTCCAGCTTCCCTTGGTTTTCATCGAGCATGGCTAACCACCTTTCTGTCTCTTCCCTGAATTGCTCTTGTACACCCGCCTCCATATCGAGCGTCGCAAGCTGTGACCGAATGTCATCTATCTCTTTTTTGTGCTGAGTAGATAATATTGTAAACTGCTGATTTAAATGATGAACCGCTTGAAATAGCTGTGTTCGCGCCTGTTGTTGATCGCGTTTCCACATATCAAACGCATTTCTCATATAATAATCTTGATTAGGAGCTGTAATCTTCTCCGAGTTCTCATACATATCGGGATGCATATTTGTGTTCATGAAAGGTTTCATTCACATCAACTTCCTCGTTACAGTTTACGATAGTTTATGCAAACAATGGGTAAATGGAACAGGTTTACATGGGGATGTTCTCTTTCCATTTAAGTAAAATCTCTAATTATGGTTTAATAGCCGTTATCATTTGTACAACAACCCAAGTCTCGTACGTACTGGTGAAAAGTATACAAAACGCACCCGAAAACTAAAACATACAAAAAACAAAATATATTGATAATTTAATCGGTTGATGTTACGATCATAGTAAGATCTTGACCTGTATTTATCTAAGCGCTATCAACAAAGGCGACATATTAAAGACATCATGATGACCTCAGTCAACGATCAATAAAGGAGGGTTTCATAGATGACCATACATATCAAAAATGCTTCAGTCATGTTCGGGGGTGTTCAACCTGTTCAAGCATTAAAAGACGTTTCTTTACAAGTCGAGCCTGGAGAGTGGGTCAATATTTTAGGGCCGTCCGGATCAGGAAAAACGACGTTGCTTAACGTCATCGCTGGTCTTGAACAGCTTCATAGTGGAACGATCACAGTGGACGGAACAGACATCAATAAAAAAACTTCCACCGAAAAGCAGCATTATAAACGCACAGTCACTGGATACATTTTTCAAGACTATCGTTTATTCGATCAGTTTACCGTTATGGAAAATGTGATGCTTCCGCAATGGCCATATGAACACCATAAAAAACTCGAAAAACGAGCCGAAGAACTATTGGAGCACTTGGACATGAGCCATCGAAAACATGCCTTACCTGAACAATTATCAGGGGGTGAAAGGCAACGGACTGCGATTGCTAGGGCGTTGTTAGGAAAACCGAGCATACTGCTTTGCGATGAGCCGACAGGAAATCTTGATGAAGAAAACAGAGAGAACATTTTACACATCCTTTATGACCTACAAAAAAATGAAGGCATTACAATCATATTAGTTACACACGACCCGGAAGTTGCTAAATGGGGAGACCACAATATGTACATTAGAGACGGAAGCTTTCAAGGGGCTATTAGTGTATGAAACGACTTCTCATCAATCAATTGAAACGTGATAAACTAACGAGATCTATGATGCTGCTTGCGCTTATTCTTATTTTTGTCATCATCCCTTTTGCCGGAGCCTCCTTAGAAACGGTTCAGACGGAGGTCGAATCTGATGTAAGCCATTATGCTAGAGGGGCATATGACATTCTCGTTCGCGCACCAGACCATGAGCATCCAATGGAAAAACAGCTTGGCCTTGTACCCGAAAACTATCTCGGTGTCGGGAAAGGTGGCATATCACTTGACCAGTGGGAATCGATTAAATCGAGAACAGACATAGACATAGCTGCACCCGTCTCCTCTTTAGGGTATTTTACTGGGCTGTTCACAACGATGAGCGTATTTCCGCCTGATACGACATCAAGGTATCTTATGCAGTTTCAGACAAGTGATGGGTTAAATACGTATGATGTCGGTCCTCAATATGCCTGTATACAGCTTGATTCACCGTTTGAAGATGGGGCTTTCCAAGCACTATATAACCATGAGGATTTATTTGATGAATGTAAAGATAATGTTGTTCAATTTAAAATGCCACCGGTCTATAATTTGCTGGCTGGAATTGATCCCGAGCAAGAGGCACGATTGACAGGGATTGAATTTGATGGCATTCATCCAAATGGTTCCAAGAGTGGCTGGGGAAAAGTGTGGCGTAATGATCATTATCCAGATTCTGCCGTCATCCCTATTCTTGAAATTTTGGGTGGTAACGTTCCACTTACGAGCAAACTTCATGTAGATCGCCTCAACATTAGTATGAGTGAAATACAAGACTATAGAGATCATTTACAGCTTGACGTCTTGGATAAGGTTACCCAGACTGTCCCTGATCGATATACATTCAGATGGTCTGAGCCAGAATATCACGAAGTCGTCGATGAGTTAATCGCTTTAAAAGAAGATAATAGACAAGCATACGAACTAGATCTCGGCTCTTACTTAAAAGGCTTTAATCAAACTGATTCTGCTCCTTTCGTTACAAAAGAAGGTCAAATAGAATCCTTGCTTGACGAACAGAGTGACATGTTTAATGCTGGGTATAATCAATTAATCGGTTCTAATTTTTTAAATGTCCACTATTTTACTGATTATCCGCAATACCACATCACAGACGACACTATAAAAATACCTATTACAGGTGACGATAAAGGCGTTCCGACCTACAGAGCTATTGAGAAAAAAGGTATAAAAATGACGGATGCTCACTCCAAGGAAAATCGGGATGAGCTTGTTCCTTATATCATCGATCCAGTCGGAGAGGTTGATGCAGGCAAACATGAGGAAACACTTTCATCAAGCCCTCTCGGCATTTATCAATTTGCACCCGTTCTTTACACTGGTGATGACGCTCAGCAAAAACAGAAGCTCGTTCCGACAATTACACCAGGCAGCTTTGTGCCTGCACCGGCACGAGGGGTTACGAACATCGAAAGCGCTGCAATCATTAAAGGCGATAAGCCTATCGATGCGATTCGCGTCAAAGTGGCTGGTATCAACGGGTACACAAAGGAAGCAGCAAACACCATTGAGAAAGTCGCTCGCGACATCGAAGCAATGGGATTGAAAGCAACGGTTGTAGCTGGAGCCTCCCCACAAACGGTTGAAATTGACGTTGAGGGTGTGGGACTCGTGGAGCAGTCATGGACAACACTCGGAGCAGCAGGAACACTAATAGAAGAATGGCAAGTTACTAATATTATTCTGGGTTTTTTGTTTATGATTGTGGCAGTGTTGTATGTATTCACCCGCTTATCCTTCTGGCAAGTGAGTCAAGCAGAAAATGTACGCATGATGCATCAGCTCGGCTGGCAGAAGCGCCATATTTTAAAGTTTTATATGAGTGATCTATTAATGGTGATCGGTGTTGCATATGTCTTATCGATTCCGTTACTGTTTGGACTCAATCAAGGTTCTGGTCTTTCTGGACATCCGTTTCTTTGGCAGTTTGCCGCGTTATTGCTCGGACTAATATTTATGTTCGGCATTATTCGCCGAAAGGTACGCCAACTTATAGCAGCTAAACCTTTTAAAGCAACGACCATTAAAAAAAGACGCCGTGGTCATAGATTTCTCGTCATCAAAAATATGACGTATTTTAAATCATTTATTCGTTCACCATTTATTCAGCTCACTGTCGTTAGTCTGTTAGCATCATTTGTTTACGTGTCGTTAACTGAAACCGTTACAGAAACAAGTGTCACCCTCCTTGGTGAATATGTAAACATGGCAGCAAGTCGCTGGCACCTACTATTAATCATAGCAGCTTATGTCCTAGCAACATTGACCTTGAGTGAAAGTTTATTGTCCTTATTAAAGGCACGGGAAAAAGAGATCATCAAGTTCCGATCAATCGGTTGGCAACCCCGCCACATTCTCAGCCTTTATTTAAGAGAAGTGCTTTTATGGAGCGGTTTAGCGATTACAATCGGAACAATTATGAGTGGCATCATCTACAGCATTGTGTATCCTTTTAAACTCATGACCTTAAGCATCTTATTCACGTCTTTCGCTGGCTTTTATGCTATGGTCGGATTTTTGTCATGGATCATCATCAGCCACCACCTAAAGAAAAAGATTGGGGCTGGCACCCAGGAAAAATTAGATATAAGCGCATCATAATTGCCATCTGCAGGTTCATTCGCGCTTTCGCTTTTGACACTTATATGAATAAGAGCGTTTAAACGCATATCATGTATTTCACACGTATATATGGAGAAAGTAACGGATATTTCCAGTTTTCAGCGCATATATCCAAAACGCAGCTCATATTTGGTTAATCAGCCGCATATCAGTAAATTCTCACCCAAGTAAAATTCAATCAGAGGGCATTTTACAGCCCGTTCATTCACGCATCAAACAGGCCGATCACTCTATGAAGGAGCGATCGGCCTGTTTGTTTAAGTTCTATTTTGGTTCTAAGTCAAATGACGTTGGTATTGA
>NZ_JABJXD010000019.1 GCF_019093865.1 Lentibacillus saliphilus | reverse complement strand
CGCCGCATACGCCACATTTCCCACGCATAAAACACGCCCCAGCCACATATCTAGCAGCAGCTTCACCGCCCCCAGCCGCATATCCCACCCCATCACGCTCGCCCCGGCCCCCAAGGCAGCATAACTCAAACTTTCATGTTGTCTTGCCATCTTTTGTCTTTATTGGTTCTTCTGACACCTTAATTTAGCCCCAACCCTCTAAACAGCACCAAAAAATTTAAAATAATCTATTGACCATTTTACTTTAATGCTTTATCATGGTAAAGAAATAAAGCGAAACAACTTAGGGGGAGTATACAAAATGGAATGGGTTGTAATTATTTCAGTCTTAATGATGACGGTTTTAAGTCTTTTAAGAGTAAACGTCGTTATTGCCATTATAATAGCGGCAATATCAGCGGGGTTGCTGTCAGGTTTGTCTGTTGTTGATTCGGTAGAAATGCTTGTAGCTGGTATGGGCGGGCAGGCGACAACTGCACTTAGTTATATTTTACTCGGTGCTTTTGCGGTCGCTATTAGTTATACAGGTATTACGTCAATACTCGTACGCCAATTAATTCGTGTTTTAACAGGTAAACGCACAATGCTGTTATTTGTAATTGCTGGTGTCGCGTCATTATCACAAAATCTAGTACCGGTGCATATTGCATTTATTCCTATATTAATTCCACCGCTTTTGAAATTATTCGATGATATGCGAATTGACCGTCGAGCTGTAGCAACCGCGCTCACATTCGGCTTAAAAGCGCCTTATATTATGATTCCTGCAGGTTTTGGATTGTTATTTCATGAAACAATCGTTAATGGCATGGAGCAAAATGGGGTCCAGCTGACGATGAACGAAGCTGCGCTCTCAATGCTAATTCCGGGTTCTGGTATGATTGTAGGACTCATGATCGCCATTTTATTCACTTACCGCAAACAACGTGATGCCATTCCGGGAGCTGGTGGAAGTGAAGGCACAATTACAATTGATGATGATCAAGACGTCTCTTTTAATAAAAAGCACGCTTTGACGCTTGTTGCCATTGTCGCAGCATTAATTGTCCAAATCGTGACTGGAAATTTAATTGTTGGTGCTTTAACAGGGTTAATACTGATGTTTGTCTTCGTCGCCGTGCCGTTCCAAAAGGGTGAAAAAATTATGTCTGATGGGATTAGCATGATGGGCATGATCGCATTTGTTATGCTGGTTGCGTCTGGTTTTGGTAATGTCCTAAAAGAAACCGGTGCTGTAAACGCGCTTATTGAAGTTTCTTCAGGTATCCTTGGTGAGAATAAAGTTGTTATTGCCATCATCTTACTCTTAGTTGGGCTCGTCGTAACGATCGGAATCGGTTCATCATTTGGTACAGTCCCAATTATTGCAGCTTTATATGTACCAATATGTGTTGCAGCTGGTTTTTCACCACTTGCTACAGCCGCTTTAATTGGAACAGCTGGCGCATTGGGCGATGCGGGCTCGCCAGCATCAGATAGCACATTAGGACCGACATCCGGTTTGAACGCAGACGGCAAGCATAACCACATTTGGGACACATGTGTACCGACATTTTTACACTATAACATCCCATTGTTTATCTTCGGTGTGATCGCAGCCGTCGTCTTGTAAAGAAACGATCAGAATCACTTTCCTTACCCAAAATAGGGAGTGGTTCCGATCGCTTTGCATGATGAAACTGATGCATAATTTGCAACCGCTAAGGAAATATAAGAGAAAAAGCGGAGGTCGATTATGCGCCAATTGAAGCTGTTCGCCACGGTCATAAGTGCTGCCTTAATCTTTATGATGTTGCCTCATTCAGTGAGTGCGAGTTATGGCTGGGGGTATAAAAAAAATACAGATCACACGATTCCTGACGTTGGTAAATATAAGCAGATGTTAGAACAATACGGCGCTTACTATGCAGATCATTCGGGAGATAAGCACATCTATTTAACGTTTGATAATGGATATGAAGCAGGGTACACAGAAGATGTATTGAATGTTCTTAAAGAGGAAAACGTACCGGCGACCTTTTTTGTAACAGGGCATTACGTTAAAAGTGAGCCAGACATGATTAAGAGAATGGTTGAAGAAGGCCATATTGTAGGAAATCATTCCTATCATCACCCCGACTTCACAGTGATCTCCAAACAATCAATGAAAGAAGAACTGGAAACGTTAGAAGCTGCAGTGGCTAACGTGTCGGACCAAAAATCAATGACATACCTCCGTCCGCCACGCGGCACGTTCAGTGAGAAAACATTGAGCTGGGCAGCGGAACTCGGTTATACGCACGTGTTTTGGTCACTTGCATTTATTGATTGGAATACAGACAAGCAAAAGGGCTGGGAGTACGCCTATGAACAAGTCATCGACCAAATTCATCCCGGTGCCATTATGCTGCTACATGCCGTCTCTTCCGACAATGCGGAGGCATTATCTCAAATTATTCAAGACTTGAAAGCGGAAGGCTATACGTTTAAAAGCCTAGATGATCTCGTTTTAAAAGATATGCTGCCACCCGTTTTCCTCGGCTGGTAACAAGAAAAGAAGCTCCAATGTTGACATCGGAGCTTCTCTTACTTATAGCTTGTTCATATTTCTCTTATTTAAATACGTATAAGGATTCTCATTAATAAATGGTGTGCCGTATAACGCTTCATTTAAATTGGTCATCGCTGTCATTTTATTAACAAGGTTGACGATCCGATCACGTTCTGTTTCTGTTATGTCAAATTGACACCCGTAAAAGTAGGTATCACCTTTTGCGTGAAGTGTCCATACGAGTGTGCCTTCTAAATTGAACGCTTCATTTAACACTGTGAAGTGAAACATATATTTAATTGCTGTATGAATCGGTAATCTTAAATCAGAAATGAATTTAATACCACCGGCACTTAAATTTTCAATTAAAATATCTGTTGATCCGAGATTGACCTTTTCCTTGTTGAATTCTTTTAGGCTAACCGATGCTAAGATGCATTCCGAAAACTCAAAGCGGAAATAGGCGCGTCGCTCATGCTCTGGCTTGATTTTGAGTGCGTGTTTTTTAGGCCGCAAATAAGCTGTTTGAAGCATACGTGTGTATGTGTCAATAGGTACAGGCTTAGAGTAAATGTAGCCTTGAACCATATCACATTTGTTTTGCGTGAGAAACATCAATTGTTCCATTTCCTCAACACCTTCAGCGACAACAGACATCTCAAGACCTTTGGCTAGATGAAGCATTGAAGAGACGATGGCTCGATTTTTTTGGTTGTCCTCATCAATGTTTTGAATGAACACTTGATCAATTTTTAAAATATCCGCTTGGAAATCTCTCAAATAGTTAATGGATGCATAACCGGTTCCAAAATCATCTATCGCAATTTTGATGCCGAGATCTTTTAATTGAGATAGGGTGCTCAAAACATGCTTGTCACTTTTCAAAGGCGTACTTTCCGTAATTTCTAGAATCAGATATTTACTTGCGATGTCGTAGCGGTTTAACTGTTGAATGATCGTTTCAGCGAGTCCCGTCTTCAAAATGTGAATCGGTGAAATATTAATAGAAACAGGTCGTAAAGTGAGTCCTGCATGTTTCCATTCACGTAAGTGAGCACATACCTTTTCAATTACCCAGTCCCCAATTTTATCAATGTAATGCGTTTCTTCGGCTAATGGAATGAACTCATTAGGGTAGACGAATCCCCACTCAGGGTGCTGCCATCGAAGCAGTACTTCTGCATAAGTTATCGTATGCGTTTCAGGATTGATGACAGGCTGGTAATATAATTCAAACTCTTGATTCGCAATTGCTGTTTTCATATCTTTTTCGAGTAAATATTTGCGATGTGATGGGATATCGCTTGAATATGAATAAATTTGATCATTATTTTCCCCTTGTTTTTTCCCTTGGTATGCTGCTGAATGTGCGCTTCTTAAAAGTGTCAAACGATCATCACCATGATCAGGATAAAAGCTGATGCCAATCTCTGTTGTTATAAAAACATCATAGTCGTTAACGGAAATATGATCTTCAAGCTGGTGGATAATCGTTTTGGCTATTTGATAAACATCTTCTTTTTGGGAATATAATGGAAGCACGGCAACAAAGCCGTTATTATTCATGCGTGCCAAATATCCGTTTTCAGGGATTATGTTTCTTATGGTAGTCGCAATGACTTTTAAAATCCGATTTCCTAGATCGTGTCCGAGATCGTAATAGATGCGTGAAAAATGATCTAAATTCATATATAAAAGGGCAAAGGATGAAATGGCAGTATCATTGATACATTCTTTTAAGTAACCATCTAGGCTCTGTTCATTTGGAAGTTCCGTCAATATATCATGGGTGGCATAGTACGTTAGTTTTTGTTTTGCCTCTGTTTCGGTCGTTACATCCGTTAAAATCCCATATATGTCCCCGATATGTCCAGAGTTTGTCATTGTCGGTATTGTTTGATCCAGTACCCATTTAATCGTATCATCCGGACATATAATCCTGTATGTTTGAGAAATGATATGCCCTTTATCTAAATGCGATAATTGCTCTTTATAAGAGGCATAATCATCTGCGTGGATGATTTTTTCCCAAAGATAAGGCTCCTGTTCAACTGCTTCAAGTGGAATACCTAAAATATGTTCGATTCCTTTTGATAAGTATTCAAAATGGTTACGATCCGCTCTCCTCCGCCAAATGCCTACCTCCAGATGATCAAAAATAACGCTTGTTCGTGCTTGGATATCTTCCTTAATTTTTGTATCCGTTATATCTTTAATAACTCCGATCACTTTTTCTGGCTTATTATTGTGTAAAAGAACTTCTGCCTGCGATTTTATATATCGAATGTTGTCCTGCCTACCGTGAATGATGCGAAATTCATGTGTGTACGTCTTTCCTGTTGTAAGAGCTCGGTCAATATCATCCATAATCATTGGAAGATCATCGGGATGAATGTATGCTTTGAGTGCTGGAACGTTAGCAACGTCTAATTCAGGTATTCCTAAAATGGTTTTAAACATATGAGAGAAATGCAATTGGCTCGTGTCAATGTCATATTCCCAACTTCCAACGTTCGCAATCTCTTGAGCATGTTGTAATTGGTGTTCGTTTACTTCTTTGATGCGCTGTATAGTCGAGCAAAACACCTTGTTATGGTCACTCGCACTCACCATCACGCCTTTTAAAAGCCCATGTCGTGTTTTAATAGGTATGAACGAAACGGATGCTGTTTTGGTTGAGTTCTTTGAAGTGGGTAGGGTGATAGCTTCATGTACTGTTTTTCCATTGACAGCAACAAAAAATGCCCGCTTTAATCGAGAATGGTTATCTTTTCCTAAAACGCTTAAGAAATCTAGCTTACTATTTGATGGCAGGTCGAAAAACGCCATGATTTTCTGACGGTTGAATGCTACAAACCTACCAGCTGGTGATAAAACGATAAATACATCAGGATGCTCTTGAATGAAATGCCCATAGTAGTCTAACAACATCTGATTTGTGTGACCTTCTACATCATGGTAAACAGTCTTACGGAATTGCGCTTGCTGTTTGCCAAGCAATAAATTGCGTAGCTTCTTTTTAGTGTTTGCTAGTTTTACCATTTAATCACATCCTCACACTGAATAAGGTTGATTTTTGAAAAAAGTGAGCAAATATATACTTACTATAATATACAGGTCTTAAACCATGCAATAATTTTGTCGAATTAAGTCGAAAAATCATCTGATCTTGATTTTATTTCATGTTTTATTTAAAATTATCTAAACGTTTGCTATAATCGTAATAAGAAAAAGGAGGGTGATCAATGAAAAGAGAGGATTTAATTGCACCGGATCGGTATAACATTGCGATGGAGGTTGAAAGGTATGCTTCCGATTCCCATAAAACAGCTTTAATGTGGCAGGGTGAAACCGGAAAGCGCGAAACCATTACGTATCAAGATCTCATTCAAAATGTGAATCGAATAGGCAATGTGTTGCTCAATCAAGGCCTTCAGCAAGGCGATAAAGTACTCATTATGGTACCACGTCTCATTCAAGCCTATGAGGTGTATTTAGCTGCGCTTAAAACAGGGATCGTGATTGTGCCGGCGTCAGAAATGCTCAAAACAAAGGACATTCAATATCGGATTAGTCATGGAGAAGTGAAAGCGGTCATCAGTTATCATCTTTATACGGATGAATTTAAGGGTGTAGAAGCGTATGATACGTTATTAAAGTTCTCGATTGGTGGCGCTGTCGAAGGGTGGTATGATCTTGAAAATTTAGCAGAAAGTGCGTCTGACTCATTAGAGATGGCAGCAACGACAAAAAATGATATCGCTTTCTTACCTTATACATCAGGAACGACTGGCAATCCAAAAGGGGTCGTACATACGCATGGCTGGGGCTATGCTCACCTCAAAACCGCAGCTCCTAATTGGCTAGGCATTCAAGAAGGAGATGTCGTTTGGGCAACAGCTGGACCTGGCTGGCAAAAATGGATTTGGAGTCCGTTTCTATCTGTCCTAGGAAGCGGTGCGACTGGGTTTGTTTATAATGGTAAATTTGATCCAAACACCTATTTGCGCCTCCTTCAAGAAGAGCACATCAATGTATTGTGTTGTACGCCAACAGAATACCGACTGATGGCCAAGGTTGATCACCTCCAACACTATCAATTGCCAAGCTTGCATAGTGCTGTGTCAGCTGGGGAGCCATTAAATGTAGAAGTCATTGATACGTTCCGCAAATATTTTTCTGTGACTGTACGTGATGGGTATGGACAGACGGAAAACACATTGTTGCTCGGTATTACAAAGGATATGGACGTTAAGCCTGGCTCGATGGGGAAACCAACTCCGGGGAACGAGGTGGCCATCATCGATGAACATGGTGCACCCCTTCCACCTGGAGAAATTGGCGATATCGCTTTGAAGCTAGACAGTCCTTCATTGTTTAAAGAATACTATAAAGACCCAGAGCGAACGATGATGTCTCGACGCGGTGATTATTATGTGACAGGGGACCAAGCGTCTATGGACGATGATGGGTATTTTTGGTTTGAAGGTCGCCGTGATGACATTATTATTAGCTCAGGCTATACAATTGGCCCATTTGAGGTCGAGGATGCACTCGTGAAACATCCAGCAGTTCAAGAATGTGCAGTCGTTGGAAAACCTGATGAGATACGTGGGTCGATTGTTAAAGCGTTCGTTGTTTTAAAGCCAGATATAACAGGGGACTCTAAACTCATAGAGGCGCTGCAAGCACATGTAAAGCAGCTCACAGCACCTTATAAGTATCCACGCGAGGTTGAATTCATTCAGGACCTACCGAAGACAACATCGGGAAAAATTCGTCGTGTCGAATTACGTAAACAAGAACAAGAACAAGTATGAGTATGCGAAAAAGCACCGGTTCACTCATTTCATTGAGGCCGGTGCTTCACTCTATCGTTAATCAACCAATGCTGGTTCTGTTAAATCATCAATTGTGCAAAGCGAATCCCATTCATAGGCAGACCCTTCGCGCATCGTAATGATCCGATCAGCAATTGCGCGTGCATCCTCCCGGTCATGTGTGACAAAAATGGACGTCGTTCCAGTCGCTTTAATGATGTCTCTTAATTCATTTCTTATTTTAATTTGTAAATCAGCATCGAGGTTACTGAATGGTTCATCCATGAGCAAAAGAGACGGCTCAGGCGCAAGTGAACGCGCAAGGGCAATTCTTTGCTGCTGTCCACCGCTCAATTCATGAGGGTACCTATTCCGGAAATCGGACATATTGACCAGTTCAAGCACTTGATCAACCCGCTTTCTCTTGTCTTTTCGGCTTTTATGCTTCAGACCAAATTGGACATTATCAGCGACACTCATATGTGGAAAAAGGGCATAATCTTGAAACATCATGCCGATGCTTCGTTTTTCAGGTAATATACAATGACGACCATCACTCATCATTTGCTTGTTAATTGAAATGGATCCACATACTGGTGTTTCCAAGCCACAAATTAAGCGCAGGATGGTACTTTTACCACTCCCACTCTCACCGAGAATGGACACGATATCCCCTTTTGCGATTTCAAGATTGAAATTGTTGATGATCGGTTTTTGAGATCGACCATAGGAAAATGACAGCTCTTTGATTTGAATATACATGATCAATCAGGCTCCTTTTCGACAACATGATGGAAAAAATAGATCGCAATGCCGCTTAGCACAATGATAATAATAGAAGGTAACGATGCTTCATGAATTTGTTCGTCACTCGCATATTGAAAGGCTTTTGTCGACAACGTATCGAAATTAAACGGCCGCAAAATAAGTGTGAGCGGCAATTCCTTCATAATCTCAATAAACGATAAAATAAATCCGCTGAAAATAGCACCTTTTATGAGGTGTACATCTACTTTGAAAAATGTCTTTGTCATGCTCATGCCGAGTGTTCGTGACGCTTCACTGAATTTAATTCCGGTTTTATCAAAGCCTGATTCAATTGCATTAAATCCTACAGCGAGAAAGCGAATGACAAATGCGGATATAAGCATGAACAAGCTTGTGCTTAAGATGAGTGTCGGGTCCAATCCGATTGCTTCATATATACCGAAAAGCAGCTCATCAATTTGAATAAAGACCGTAATAATACCGACTGCAATAACAGCACCAGGAATTGAATACCCAAGAATAATCGTTCGAGTCGATGCTTTTGACAACCAATTTTGCTGCGTTCGGGCAAAATTAGCTACGATTACGGCAAAAATGACGATCATCGCTGCACCGGCCAATGCGACGAATAAAGAATTAAAGATGAGAGATAAGAAAACCGGATCGATCATTTTGTCATAGGTCAATACCATCCAATCAACGAGCTGTATGACTGGGATTAAAAATGCCAGTGCAAAAATGATGCCTGCATATGCGAACACACTCCATGCACGCCAGCCAGTTAAACGTATCGGCGTTAGTGGCCGCACCCTTGCCGCTGTGTAGCTGTACCGTTTTCGTCCACGGAGAAATTTCTCCACTATGAGAATGAAAAAGACGATAAACATAAGGGTCGCCGACAGTTTAATGGCCGCATTCAAATCTCCCATACCAAACCATGTTTGGAAAATCGCTGTGCTAAAGGTTGGTATGCCAAAATATTGTACAACACCGTAATCATTCAATACCTCGAGTAAGACGAGACTGACCCCGCCAACAATTGCACCACGAGAGATTGGCATGACGACACGGAAAAAAATTTCAAATGAATTGCTGCCAAGCATTTTCGCATTTTCAATTAAAGCTGCCGATTGATTTGCTAAAAAGGCCCGGGTAATCATATATACATAAGGGTAGAGAAACAGCGTAAATATAAATATCGATCCAGGTAACGTCATAATGTCAAAATAACGCTGATCAACCTGAATATTAAACTGATTTCGCAGCCCCGTTTGAATGACGCCTGTATAATTCAGCATGCCATTGTACGTATATGCGGCAATATAGGGCGGAATCGCCAATGGTAAGATGAGTCCCCATTGAAAGAATCGTTTAAACGGAAAATCATATGCGGACACGAGCCACGCAAGACTTGTTCCGATCATGATCGTAAAGAACCCCGTAAAGATCATAATGATACTCGTATTTTGAATCAATAGCGGCAAAATATGCGTTTTAATATGATCCCAATTGCTCGTTTCCTGTGTGAAAAAGTTTATTAATATGGATATATTAGGAAATAGAATGAGAAGGACAATACCTATACTGAGAATCATCCATCCATTCAGTAGGCGAGAAAATTGTCTATTCAATTTCAACTGCGTACACGTCCTTTGAGCCCTGCAGTGATGTTATAACATTAAAATATTTCATCACTAATGATAACAGTTCTCAAAGCGATTGTATACAGAAAGACATGCTTGACCTGATCTAGCCATAGCATGTCTTTAAAGTTTTACGAATCGTGGTGAACGTTTCTATTTCCAACCAATTTCATTCATAATCATAATCGCTTCATTATTAAATTCTCCAAGCTTAGACAAATTAAGATCTTGCTCTTTGAACGATCCCCATGATTCAAGTAAATCAGCAACAGCGACATTAGGATTCACTGGATATTCGTAGTTCGCTTTGGCGAATTGCTCTTGTGCCTGTTCTTTCGTCAAAAATTCCATAAACAAAATCGCATTGTCTTTGTTTGGACTGCTCGTTGTTAAACCGATACCGCTAATGTTGACATGCGTCCCAGTGCTGTCCTGGTTAGGGAAAATAACCCCAAGCTGTTCTGCAGCCTTCACTTGCTCTTCATCTTCGGCATTTAACATTTTTCCCAGGTAATACGTATTCATCACTGCAACATCGCCTTCACCAGCTGCAACCGCAATCGCTTGATCACGGTCACCACCTTTAGGGTCACGTGCCATATTGTCTACAACGCCTTCAGCCCAGGTTTTTGCATCAGGTTCACCGTTAAGCGCAATAAGTGATGCGAGCAACGATTGATTGTAAATGTTAGAAGAAGAGCGAATGAGCACCTTATCTTGAAAGGCATCCTTGGTCAAATCTTCATATGATTGAATGTCGTCTGGATTAACACGTTCTTTATGATAGGCAATGATGCGCGCCCGTTTTGTTAAACCAAACCATTCGTTTTCCGGATCCCGATATTTTTCAGGAATGTTATTCGTCAGTGTGTCACTTTCGACAGGCTGAAGTAATTCTTGTGTTTTAGCACGATACAGTCGTCCTGCATCAGCCGTGATCAGTAAGTCAGCTTTAGATGCTTTACCTTCCCGCTCGAGTCGGGCAATTAATTCGTCATCCTTACCTTTGATGACATTGACTTTAATACCAGTCTCATCTGTAAACTGATCATACAATGCTTGATCCGTTTCATAATGACGACCTGTATACAAGTTAATTTCACCTTGATCATCACCAGTGGTATTTGAGCCATCGGTGTTATTTTGTGATTCCTCATTATTATTTCCACCACAAGCCGCTAAGACAAGCAGCATCATGGCGATTATGCTGAATAAAACGTATTGTTTTTTCATATGTAACCCACACCCCTAAAATAAATTAATTGATAATGACTATCATTACCAATTACTATTATAAAGATACATGATCATAAGTCAATAAAAAATATAATTTTAGGCAATTGGTTAAAAAAATAAAGCAAAGGACTTGAAAGTCAAAAAAGGTCAGAGTATAATCATTGGTGAAAGGTCAAATATAGTCAAAGTCAAATTTAACTTTAAAGCTCACAACACACTTATTTATAAAGCGTTAAAACTATATAGGAGGTATGACTAATGAAATGTCAAAAATGTGGTGTCAACGAAGCGAATATCAACATGATGATGCAAATGAATGATCAAAAGATGCAGCTGAACGTCTGTCACTCTTGTTTTCAAGAGGTCAGAAAAGAAATGATGAACGCTGGCAACATGAGTGGCAATCCATTCATGGAAGGGGCAGACTTTGCCAACCATTTTCAAGCGAATGGCTCAGGTCAACCTCATACTGGTACACGTACTCATCAAAAGTCAGGACACGGCAACGGACTGCTTGATCAACTCGGTAAAAATGTGACGGATGCAGCTAAGGCTGGATTAATTGATCCCGTCATCGGAAGAGACAATGAGGTCAAACGGGTCATTGAAACTCTTAACCGTCGCAACAAAAACAACCCTGTCTTAATAGGTGAGCCAGGTGTCGGTAAGACGGCTATTGCAGAAGGACTAGCCTTGCAAATCGCAGAAGGAAAAGTCCCTGCTAAGCTCATGAATAAACAGCTTTATTTGTTAGATGTCGCCTCACTTGTCGCGAATACAGGTGTCCGTGGTCAATTTGAAGAGCGTATGAAGCAATTAATTAAGGAACTGCAGGAGCGCAAGGATGTCATTCTGTTCGTCGACGAAATTCATTTACTCGTCGGTGCCGGAACAGCGGAAGGCTCACAGATGGATGCCGGAAACATCTTGAAGCCAGCGCTTGCCCGTGGCGAACTACAGCTAATCGGTGCAACGACACTGAAGGAATATCGCCAAATTGAAAAGGATCCAGCACTCGAGCGTCGTCTCCAACCGATCATCGTCAAAGAGCCATCAGCTGAAGAAGCGGTGCAAATATTGCAAGGCATTAAAGATAAGTATGAGGCCTTTCACGAGGTACGTTATTCAGATGACGTCATCCGTGCATTCGTCAATCTGTCACAGCGTTATATTCAGGACCGCTTTTTACCTGACAAAGCGATTGATTTAATGGATGAAGTCGGCTCACGTCTCAACCTCGACAATGCGACAAAAGACTCGAGCACAATCGAGAAACAGATGAATGCCATTATAAAAGAAAAAGAAGCAGCCGCTGAGCAAGAAGATTATGAACGGGCAGCGAATTTACGCTATCAAGAAATACAACTACAAAAGCAACTGGAAAAAGCAAAAGGTGAAGAGCAATCAATTGATGTTGAACTGTCAGACATTCAACTGTTAATTGAAGAAAAAACCGGTATTCCAGTAACAAAGCTTCAAGCAGATGAGCAGGAGCATATGAAAAACCTTGCTGATCATCTCAGTCAAAAGGTTATTGGTCAGGATTATGCGGTCACCCAGGTTGCCAAAGCGGTTCGTCGCAGTCGTGCCGGCTTAAAATCAAAATACCGTCCAATTGGTTCGTTCCTATTTGTTGGTCCGACCGGTGTCGGTAAAACAGAGCTGACAAAAGCATTGGCAGAAGAATTATTCGGCTCAAGAGATGCGATGATTCGTCTCGATATGAGTGAATATATGGAGAAACACGCGGTGTCTAAAATTATCGGATCGCCTCCAGGCTATGTTGGTCATGAGGAAGCTGGTCAGCTTACCGAAAAAGTACGCCGAAATCCATATGCGATCATTTTGCTCGATGAGATTGAAAAGGCTCACCCAGATGTGCAAAATATGTTCCTTCAAATTATGGAGGATGGGCATCTAACCGATTCACACGGCCGAACGGTGAGCTTTAAAGAAACAGTGATCATCATGACAAGCAACGCTGGAACAGGCGTCAAAGAAGTTAGCGTCGGCTTTAACGCCCCGGCCGATAACCAAGTATCAACGCTCGAACATTTAAGCGATTATTTCAAGCCTGAATTTCTAAATCGCTTCGATTCGATTATTGAATTCGGTCAGTTAACAGAAGACCACCTCGTCAGCATTGTCGACTTGATGCTCGCTGACCTAGAGGCAACTATTGAAGAAAATGAGATCACGATTGACGTTACCGATGAAGCGAAGCGTGAACTCGCCCGTCTCGGCTATGACCCACGCTTTGGCGCACGACCACTCCGTCGCGTCATCCAGGATAAAGTCGAGGATCAGCTCACAGACCTCATCCTTGAAAAAGGATCCATCGACCATGTGAAGGTCGATGTCGTCAATGAAGATATAACTGTTACAACAGCATAAGCAGTCTCACTTTGCAGCCGACTATCGGAAGAAATCATTCCGGTAGTCTTTTTTTGTGGAGAGGGATGGCGTTATTCTGCAATGCAGGCTCGGAATTCCGCAAAGCGAGGCTAAAATTCCGCAATGCGGGGCTGAAATTCCGCAAAGCAGGCCTGGAATTCCGCAATGCAGGCTCGAAATTCCGCAAAGCGAGGCGGAAATTCCGCAATACAGGCTCGAAATTCCGCAATACGGGGCTGTTATTCCGCAATGCAGGCCTGGGATTCCGCGATACGGGGCTGTTATTCCGCAATACGAGGCTGAAATTCCGCAATGCAGGCCTGGAATTCCGCAAAGCGAGGTTGTTATTCCGCAATGCAGGCTCGAAATTCCGCAAAGCGAGGCTGAAATTCGGCAATGCAGGCCTGGAATTCCGCAATGCAGGCACGGAATTCCGCAATGCAGGCCTGAAAATCCGCAATGCGGGGCTGAAATTCCGCATTGCGAGGCTGTTATTCCGCAAAGCGAGGCTGAAAATCCGCAATGCAGGCTCGAAATTCCGCAAAGCGAGGCTGAAATTCCGCAATCCAAGGCTGGAATTCCGCAATGCAGGCTCGAAATTCCGCAATACGGGGCTGTTATTCCGCAATGCAGGCCTGGAATTCCGCGATACGGGGCTGTTATTCCGCAATACGAGGCTGAAATTCCGCAATGCAGGCCTGGAATTCCGCAAAGCGAGGTTGTTATTCCGCAATGCAGGCTCGAAATTCCGCAAAGCGAGGCTGAAATTCGGCAATGCAGGCCTGGAATTCCGCAATGCAGGCACGGAATTCCGCAATGCAGGCCTGAAAATCCGCAATGCGGGGCTGAAATTCCGCATTGCGAGGCTGTTATTCCGCAAAGCGAGGCTGAAA
>NZ_JABJXD010000018.1 GCF_019093865.1 Lentibacillus saliphilus | reverse complement strand
TGCGGCTAGGTCCGGTTATATGCGTTTCTCGTGTGTGGGATCGCTTCTCGTAGACGGTTGAGAAGGAAGTGTCCATGGTTGACGACTTCCTTCTAGCTTTTGAATGGAGTGTGTACGTGGACGCGGGCGCGGATATGCGGCTGGTTCGCGTTTTATGCGTGGGGCATGTGGCATATGCGGCACTTTTGGGATATATGCGTCAGGATTGGCTTTTATGCGCGCGCATTGTGAGATATGCGTGGGGATTGCGATATATGCGGCTAGGTCCGGTTATATGCGTTTCTCGTGTGTGGGATCGCTTCTCGTAGACGGTTGAGAAGGAAGTGTCCATGGTTGACGACTTCCTTCTAGCTTTTGAATGGAGTGTGTACGTGGACGCGGGCGCGGATATGCGGCTGGTTCGCGTTTTATGCGTGGGGCATGTGGCATATGCGGCACTTTTGGGATATATGCGTCAGGATTGGCTTTTATGCGCGCGCATTGTGAGATATGCGTGGGGATTATGATATATGCGGCTAGATCTGGTTATATGCGTTTCTCGTGCGTGTGGCCGCCTCTCGTAGACGGTTGAGAAGGAAGTGTCCATGGTTGATGACTTCCTTCTTGCTTTTGAACGGAGTGTGTACGTGGACGAGGGCGCGGATATGCGGCTGGTTCGCGCTTTATGCGTGGGGCATGTGGCATATGCGGCACTTTTGGGATATATGCGTCAGGATTGGCTTTTATGCGCGCGCATTGTGAGATATGCGTGGGGATTATGATATATGCGGCTAGATCTGGTTATATGCGTTTCTCGTGCGTGTGGCCGCCTCTCGTAGACGGTTGAGAAGGAAGTGTCCATGGTTGATGACTTCCTTCTTGCTTTTGAACGGAGTGTGTACGTGGACGAGGGCGCGGATATGCGGCTGGTTCGCGTTTTATGCGTGGGGCATGTGGCATATGCGGCACTTTTGGGATATATGCGTCAGGATTGGCTTTTATGCGCGCGCATTGTGAGATATGCGTGGGGATTATGATATATGCGGCTAGATCTGGTTATATGCGTTTCTCGTGCGTGTGGCCGCCTCTCGTAGACGGTTGAGAAGGAAGTGTCCATGGTTGATGACTTCCTTCTTGCTTTTGAACGGAGTGTGTACGTGGACGAGGGCGCGGATATGCGGCTGGTTCGCGCTTTATGCGTGGGGCATGTGGCATATGCGGCACTTTTGGGATATATGCGTCAGGATTGGCTTTTATGCGTGCGTTTTGTGAGATATGCGTGGGGATTATGATATATGCGGCTAGGTCCGGATATATGCGTCGCTGCATCTGCTCGTCCTCTATATGCGTTTCGGGCGCGTGTCCGTCTGATTCCTCCTCTTGAAAGGCGGGTGTCAGCTTTGTTCCAGTCTAGAATTATACATAACATACCAAAACCCTGGCTCGTAAGCGGTCCAGGGTTTTGTTCTTATAGGAATTAAATTAAATCTGTTTTTTACAGAAGTACCAATCTGCACATTCATAATCAGGGTTGTTGAGTCGTTCGTTAGCTTCCTCCTGAGTACGAGGTGGCTTCACGATGACTTTATCGCCAGGTACCCAGTCAGCTGGGGTTGCGATGTCATGCTCGTCTGTTGCTTGAAGGCCTTTAACGAGACGAAGGATTTCATCCATGTTACGTCCTGTGCTTAATGGGTAGTAAATAATTGCACGAACAATTTGCTTGTCATCTACAACGAAGACAGCTCTTGATGCTTCAGTGGAATTTCCTTCTGGCATGAGCATGCCGTACTTAATAGCCACTTCTTTGTTTAAATCCGCAATGATTGGAAATTCGATTGTCACGTCAAAGTTATCTTTAATATTCTTGACCCAGGCAATATGAGAATGCAAGCTATCAATACTCAAGCCAATAAGCTCTGTGTTAAGCTCTCTTAAGGCTGGATAAATTCTTTGAAATCCGATGAATTCTGTTGTACATACTGGTGTGAAATCTGATGGATGTGAAAATAAAATAAACCATTTTCCTTTATAGTCTTCATTTGAGATGACACCATGCGTTGTTTCTATTTTAAAGGCTGGTGCAGGGTCTCCGATGCGTGGTAATGATATAGGCTGTGATTGTTCCATGTAAAAATCGCTCCTTTTTTATAATGATTATTACAAGTTAATTATTACATTTAAATAGGAGGAAAGATATAGGGGATTTCCCCTATTGTTTAGAGGTGAACAATTTAAAACAGCTGCTCTATGATAACGAAATAAAAATATGAGCATTTATGTGATTCTCATTATCAATTGTGATATTAATCATCAAAAAACCTGCCGAATTAACGTGGAATTCGACAGGTGAAAAAAATAGATTGCCATATGAATCAAAGGTTTATTAGACGTCAATGCCGAGTGATACGAATTTTTTCTCTAAAAAGTCATCCATACCGTGATGCCCGCCTTCCTTACCGATACCTGATTGCTTAATACCACCGAATGGTGCTTCAGGTACAGCAGGGAAGACATCGTTGACACCGACAATACCATATTCCAACGCTTCAGATACACGAATCGTTCTGCTCGTATTCTCAGTGAAAATATAGGCAGCTAGGCCATAATCGGTTTGATTTGCTTTCTCAATAACCACGTCCTCGTCAGTAAATGTCTGAAGTGGCATAATGGGGCCGAACGTTTCTTCAATCATGATGCGCATGTGGTCTGAGACATTCGCAAGAACAGTGGGCGAGATGAAATGACCATGCTCGCTTTCATCGAGGCTACCACCACAGACGACGGTGGCCCCTTTTTCAATGGCATCACCTAAGTGTGACTGGACTTTTTCTACTGCTTGAGCGTTAATCAGTGGTCCTAGATCTGTTTCTTCATCAAGACCATTGCCAACTTTGAGGGCTTCCACTTTTTCCTTAAGCTTTGCTTGGAAATCTTCAGCAACGGCTTCGTGGACAAAGACGCGATTGGCGCAAATGCACGTTTGCCCATTATTTCTGAACTTGCTCGCTAGACTCAAGCTAACCGCTTTATCAATATCCGCATCGTCAAACACAATGATTGGTGCGTGGCCGCCGAGCTCGAGAGACAGCTTTTTAATATGCTCGGCACTTTCGCGCATCAAGTATTTTCCGACGTTCGTCGAGCCTGTAAATGTGATGTGTCGCACAGTCTTATTCGTGAGCATTTCCTTACCAATGGCTTCGGCGTCTCCGGTTACGAGATTAACGACGCCAGGCGGCATCCCAGCTTGTTCAAAAATTTTAACGATCTCAACTGCGGACAAGGGTGTCTCCGGCGCTGGTTTTAGGACGACTGTGCATCCTGCAGCGAGCGCTGGCCCGAGCTTGCGTGTAATCATTGACGATGGGAAATTCCACGGTGTGATCGCTCCGACAACACCGACCGGCTGCGGAATAACGAGCATGCGCTTGGAACGAACGGAAGATGGAATCCATTCGCCATATGCTCGGCTCGCTTCCTCTGCATACCAGAGGAGAAAGGCTGCTGCCCCTTTCACTTCACCAATCGCTTCTTTAAGTGGTTTTCCTTGTTCCATCGTCAAGATGGTGCCGAGTCGCTCAGCATCAGCAAGCATGAGCTCATGAGCCTTGTATAAAATTTTTGACCGTTTACGACCTGATAATTTCCCCCAGCTTTGGAAGGCTTGATCCGCAGCTTTAATTGCTTGCTTCGTTTCTTCTGCGCCACCATGGGCAACACTCGTAAGTGCTTCGAGTGTCGCCGGATTGGAAATCAAATCGCTTTTTTCAGGATCAACATCAAGCCACTGACCATTGATATAGATACTCTTCGTTATTGAGTTGATCAATTGGAATCACTCCTTTGTAAAGTAAATTGGTAAGAGAAGAATCTGTTATTCCTACGCCCATGCTGGTAGCATCTTATTTAACACTTTATCTTCACGGTATCCGAGTGTGTATTCGGCTTGCATAACCGTATGGATTTCTCGCGTGCCTTCATAAATGACGGGCGCTTTTGAATTTCGTAAGTAACGCTCAACAGGGTATTCATCGGAATAGCCGTATGCTCCATGAATTTGGACGGCATCATCTGCAGCTTTATTGGCAAAGTCACATGCTTGCCACTTGGCTAAGGATGTTTCGCGTGTATTGCGCTTGCCTTGATTTTTCAATTCTCCAGCGCGATAGACGAGGAGGCGACTCATTTGAAGGCCGGCTTCCATGTTGGCGATCATTTGCTGGACGAGCTGGTGCTTGCCAATCGGTTTTCCGAACGTTTCGCGCTCATGACAGTAATTGACACTTGCTTCAAGACAGGCCATGATTTGCCCGACAGCACCTGCTGCAACAGTAAACCGGCCGTTATCGAGTGCTGACATCGCAATTTTAAAGCCTTCTCCTTCTTTTCCAAGGAGGTTTTCGGCTGGAACTTTTACATCATCAAAAAACAGCTCGCCTGTGTTGCCAGCTCGAATGCCAAGCTTTCCTTTGGTCGCTTTGGAAGAAAAACCTGTCATCGTTCGTTCAACAATAAAGGCTGAAATGCCGTGATGTCGTTTTGCTTTGTCTGTATAGGCAAACACAAGAAAATGATCGGCTGTATCACAAAGTGAGATCCAATTTTTCTGGCCATTTATAATATAATGGTCACCTTTTTTAACCGCTGTTGTTTGTATAGAAGCGACGTCAGATCCAGCAGCGGGTTCGGTTAAGCCGAAAGCACCGATTTTGTCGCCTTTTGCCTGAGGGACGAGATAGTTTTTCTTCTGCTCTTCTGTTCCCCATTGCAGCAGTGTCATACTATTTAAGCCTGTATGAACAGATACGGCTGTACGAAATGCCGTGTCGCCACGTTCGAGCTCCTCACACACAATAGCGAGTGCATTGTAGTCCATGCCACTGCCACCGTATCGTTCTGGAATGCAAACGCCCATTAAACCAAGATTGGCTAGTTTTTCAATGACCGTGGGATCAAATTGTCCTTCGCGGTCCCACTTCGCAATATGTGGCATAATTTCTTGATCAACAAATTGTCGGACGGTATGTCTGAGCATCTTCTGTTCCTCTGAAAAATCGAAATTCATCTCTATCAACTCTCCCTATGAGTAATCTGTTTCTGATTGATTTTCTTTTTTTGAAATTAAGTCATTATGCTCTCCTGGCTCTGGCGGATGATGTCTGTACGTAACAGGAGTGCGGGATAGCTTTAAAGGGCTGCCTATCATAGATATGCGACCAGCTACCGGATGATGCTGTTCAATAAACATCTCTCGTGCTTTTAATTGCGGATCCTGTGTCACCTCCGCTAAATTTTGAATCGGGCCGCATGGGATGTTCTGATCCCGGCAAAGTTTTTCCCAATAGGCGGTCGGTTTTGTCGCGAATATGTCTTGAAGTTGAGACGTTAGCTCTGTACGATGCTTGACTCGAGCCGGATTGGTACGATAGCGCTCATCTTCAGCCATATCCAGCCTCTCAATGACGGTACACAACGCCTTAAACTGCCCATCATTACCAACAGCAATGACCATTTCTCCATCTTGGGTGTCAAATGTTTGGTATGGGACGATGTTGGCGTGCTGATTTCCAAGTGGTTTTGGAATGCGTCCTGACATTAAATGGTTGCTGCCAATGTTGACGAGTGCGCTAACGGCCGAATCATAGAGTGATAGGTCAAGCTTTTGTCCTGTGCCTGATTGTGTACGTTCGATTAATGCGGCTTGAATACCGATACACGCATACAAACCGGTTAAAATATCGGCAATGGCGACCCCCATTTTTTGTGGGCCTGATTGCTCATCCCCGGTAATACTCATGAATCCACTCATGGCTTGAATGATATAATCATATCCAGGTAAGTCCTTTTTTGGTCCTGTTTCCCCGAAGCCGGTAATCGTACAGTCAATTAATTTGGGGTTAATCTCTTTTAAACGGTCATACCCTAATCCAAATCGTGTCATTGCGCCTGATTTAAAATTGTTGATGATGACGTCACTCTCAGCAGCAAGTGCTTTGATCGTCTCAATACCGTCTTGTGTTTTTAAATTGACGGTAATGCTGCGCTTGTTCCGGTTTGCACAGAGATAATAGGCACTGACATCGTTTTGAAAGGGAGGCCCCCACTTGCGTGTATCATCACTACCACCAGGTGCTTCTACTTTAATGACGTCTGCGCCTAGGTCTCCTAGTATCATCGTACAGTAGGGCCCTGCTAGCACACGAGATAAATCTAATATCTTGATGCCTTCTAATGGACCGGACACGGTATACACCTCTCTTCTGATCAAAAGTTTCAACACAAAAAAACCACTCCAAAGAGGCGGCAGTCTGTGCTACGCGTCACTTTGAACTGGCTTTGGTTTGCTGGAGCAGATCTGGAATGGATCTGTGAGCAAAATAGGCAGTTAAACAATGCAATATTTTATTGAAAACGATTACATATAAAAGTATAACTTAAAGTTGAAGTGTTGTAAACAATTTGACAATCATATGGGTGTTTGACAGGGAATGCTCAAACAGACCCTGTCAGCCCACATTTTTAACCGGTTCATATAAAATTATGTCACATGCTTACCTATTGGTGCTTTATTATGTCGCTGCTTTTTCAAGCTTAGTAATCATTTTTAATGCACGACCTGTACCGATCGCAACAGCTTCAAGTGGGTTTGGTGCTAAATGAACAGGAACATGTAGCTCTTGCATTAGCCATTCCTGTATACCGTTCAATAAAGCGCCACCGCCTGCAAGGACAATACCACGGTCAACAATGTCACCGCTCAGTTCAGGTGGACAGTTTTCTAGAGTCGAATGGATTGTTTCTAAAATTTTATCCAATGATTCACGGAGTGCCGTATGAATTTCACCTGAAGTTACTGTAATGGTTTTTGGTAAGCCAGTTACGAGATCGCGTCCGCGGACTTCCATCGTTAATTCTTTATGGTTAGGGTGTGCGTAGCCGATTTCGAGCTTAATATTTTCAGCGGTTCTTTCACCAATTAATATGTTATATGTTTTACGGATATGATTTATAATTTCTTCATCCATTTTGTCTCCACCTGTTCGGACAGCCTGACATGATACGACACCACCGAACGAAATGATGCCGACTTCAGATGTGCCTCCACCGATGTCGACGATAACATTGGCAATCGGCTCTTCAACCGGTAGGTCAGCACCGATCGCAGCGGCGATTGGCTCCTCAATTAAGTGAACTTGCTTGGCACCATAGCTCGTAACAGCATTATGAATTGCCCGACGTTCTACAGTCGTACTGCCGGATGGCGTACAGACGACAACGGTTGGTTTACGCATCGATAAGCCTGCTTTTTTGCTTACTTTTTTCAAGAACACTTTTAGCATTTGGGCGGTGACGTCATAATCAGCGATGACACCATCCTTTAAAGGTCTGATAGCTACGATATTTTGTGGTGTTTTACCGACCATTTGCTTAGCTTCATCACCGACAGCGATGACTTTTTTGGAGTTGACATCTATAGCAACAATTGATGGCTCGTTTAAAACGATGCCCTTCGTTTTTGTGTAAATTAATATATTGGCAGTCCCAAGGTCGATGCCAATTTCTGCATTAGAAAACATGATTAAATTCCTCCATTGAAACATTTTGTCTTAACTGGTTGGCAGAAGTGTATTTGTAAACGTATGATAAGTCGTCTGTTTATAATGTGGCTAGATTTGTGTGCGTTATTAACTACAAAGAGCGCAATAATTTACCGTAAAGGACCTGCGCTTCTAAACACTAAATAATCATGCCGACTTATAGAACGTAACGACATGATGCTTCCGCTTCTAGACTATTATATACTATTTTTCCCTAAAATAGCGTATATTATTGGTTGGAATCAAGTAACATTTTCATTACAAAATGTCGATTTCTGTAATATACTAGGATTATTAACGTGTCTTTTAGCAGTCTGCACGATTTTAGTGGTATATTGTTCTTTCGTTGATAAACATTACCATATGCAATGATGTTCATATCGGTGTAAGTGCAAATGTTTAGTTCAGTGTTCAGGAGGAGAGTTTATGTTTTTTAGTATTCGAATTTACTTATATGTAATAGCGCTCGTTGCTGGTAGTTGGTTCAAATTAAAAAAAGCGCAATCGTTGTTTAAACAAGCGCCAGAAGATCATACGGAGTTTATTTTTCAAACGCCAAAAACTGTTTCAAGAAAGGTCATTCATAAAATCGGTACGCCTGTACATGTGCATGGTGCCGAGCGTGTGCCAGAAGGACCGGTATTGTATGTTGCCAATCATCAGGGCATCTTTGATATTGTGACCTTTTTAGGGTTTCTCGGCCGTCCAGTCGGCTTTATTGCGAAAAAGGAAATACAAAAGCTGCCGATTATTAGTAAGTGGATGGAATTGATTCATTGTGTGTTTATGGATCGAACGGATCGGCGACAATCTGTTAAAGCGATACAACAAGGAATTCAACACTTGAAAAATGGTCATTCAATGGTTATTTTTCCAGAAGGTACGAGAAGCAAGACGAATGAATTAAATGAATTTAAACCGGGCAGTCTTCGTCTCGCGCTTAAAGCTGATGTGCCGATCGTTCCGGTTGCGATCGATGGGACGTATGAAATGCTCGAAGCGAAAAATGGACATATACAGCCGTCCACTGTTCATATACATTTACACGATGCGATTATGCCAGAAGCTTATCACCAGTTAAAGACGAATCAACTCGCAGAAATGATACAAGCTAACATTGAACAGACATTAAAGCAATATGAGGGAAAAACAGAAGAAACGGACGCTGAAGTCCAAGTGAATCATTAAAAAAGGAGCTGTTCTCAGGCAATAAGGGAGCAGCTCTTTGTTCGCACATGGGATATGTGATACGCTCATAAAGTAAACCGTTTACAATGGCGGGTTTCTTGTGAACTACACAGAAGAGCCCAGTCATCATAATATGAAGACAAAGGATGATATATTCAACAGTGAGGTGATGAGATGGTCCAAGGGATTGCAAATTGGAGCACAGAACAAAGTAGAGAGTGGCTGCAAAGCTATGTAGATGATTGGGTTGCATTTTACCGAAAGCATACGGGCGATGGTAAGGTGGCAACGTACATACCAGAGCTTGCCAAGGCAAATCCTGATGCGCTCGGGATTACGATTATCGGTAAAAATGGTCTGACGGTTCGTTCAGGAGAAGTTGATGAGCCATTTACAATTCAAAGTATATCGAAAGTGCTTAGCTTTATTGTTGCCTGCATGGAGCGTGGTGTTGCCTACATGCTGGATCGCGTTGATGTAGAACCGACTGGAGAGGCGTTCAACTCGATTATGCATTTGGAAATGAAGCAGGTCAAAAAGCCACTCAATCCTTTTGTGAATGCTGGAGCCATTACAGTAACATCCACTTTGAATGGCCGAACATCGGATGAAAAAATAGAGCCGATTTTTGCCTTGCTAGAAAAAATAATTGGCTATCGGCCATCACTTGATATAGATGTATATGAGTCAGAACGAGATTCGTCAATGCGAAACAGAGCGATTGGCTATTATTTGCTTGAAACAGGGTATCTCGAATCGGACATGAACACAACGTTAGAAACCTATTTTAAACAATGCTCAATTAAGGTTACCGTTGACGATCTTGCACGTATTGGCTTGATCCTTGCAAATGATGGCGAGGATATTGACACGTTTGAGGAAATTATCCCAAGACCAATCGCTCGAATTGCGAAAGCACTCATGCTGACATGTGGCATGTATGATGCATCGGGGAAATTTGCAACCTATGTCGGTATTCCGGCAAAAAGTGGTGTGTCCGGTGGTATTATTGGTGCCGTACCTCCTCGTGTTCGTGAGGAAGTATTACCTTTTATGGAGGGATGCGGTATCGGCGTTTACGGGCCAGCACTTGATGATAACGGGAATAGTGTATCGGGCATTCGGTTGTTGCGCCACGTTGCGAGTCAGTGGGATCTGAGTATATTTTAACGTGATCAGCATACTTTGAAATAGGTTCGTAAAGGGAGGGTGGTTAGATGTGTGGTCGTTATACATTGCTTGCTGAGCATGATGATATTGTACGTGCATTCGGTTTGTCTGGTGATATTGAACTTTATGAACCGAGCTATAATGTCGCACCAGGTCAAGGTGTACTTGCGCTAATTCATGATGGAAGAGAAAAAAGAGCAGGGTATATGTGCTGGGGCCTCGTACCTTCATGGGCAAAGGATCCGAAAATTGGATATAAGATGATCAATGCGAGAAGTGAGACTGCTCATGAAAAACCGAGCTTTAAAACGTTAATGGCCCGTAAGCGGTGTTTGATTATCGCCGATAGCTTTTATGAATGGCAAAAGACGGACACTGGAAAGCAGCCAAAACGGATTCAATTAGAGGACCGTCCGTTATTTGCATTTGCTGGATTATGGGATAAGTGGGAAACAGATGATGAAACGATGTTCACGTGTACGATATTAACACGAGATGCCAATGTGTTTATGCGCGATATCCATCATAGAATGCCGATTATTTTACCGAAAGATAAAGAAGAAGAATGGATTGCCCCAACAGTCTATGATCCTGCTCATGCACATGCATGGTTAAATGAGATTGAGGTTGAGAAATTGCATGCTCATAATGTCGGCACGTATGTGAATTCAGCCAAGCATAATGACCCTGAGTGTATCGTACCGCTGACGTAGTGGTGGAGACAAGGGGTGGTCCATGTGGGCCGAGGGATGTGCGGCTTATTCGGGATTTATGCGTCAGATTGAGCGTGTATGCGGCTCATTTGTGGTATATGCGTGTCGTTTGTGATTTATGCGTCAGGGCCGAGGTTTATGCGTCTCGTTTGTGATATATGCGTCAGGGGCGGGGTTTATGCGTGTCGTTTGTGATATATGCGTCAGGGGCGGGGTTTATGCGTCTCATTTGTGATATATGCGTCAGGACCGAGGTTTATGCGTCTCATTTGACATATATGCGTAAGGACCAAGGGTGTGCGTGTCGTTTGTGAAATGTACGTCGGGACCGTGGATATGCGGCTCAATTGTCATATATGCGTCAGCACCTCGGCATATGCGTGTTATTTAGGATTTATGCGGCTGAAATTAATTTTATGCGTTTTAAAAGTATGCTGTCGCTGGTTTTAAAACGTGTTGTTTGATTTAAGCTATGATCATCTTAGTTAACGAGCATTTTCATTAAACATCGTCCATGTAATGCGTTATGATTGGATAATACTGGATAACACGCTTATAATTTATATAAGATCGGTACATAGAGGAGTGGTTCGAAGGTGATTCGTATTCTATTCGTCTGTTTAGGTAACATTTGTCGGTCGCCCATGGCGGAATCGGTATGCCGAGATGTTTTAGCTAAAGAAGGGCTTGCTGAACAGGTGGTGGTTGACTCGGCTGGGACGGGTGACTGGCACATTGGAGAGTCACCACACAAAGGAACTCGGCACATTCTTGATCAGCATAATATGAGCTATGAAGGTATGCAGGCTCGTGTATTTGCGGAATCAGATTGGGAACAATTTGATTATGTGATCGCAATGGATGCGAAGAATATAGCTGATTTGGAGCAATTACGTTCTGCACTTCAAAACGTCTTCGTAGCGAGACTAATGGATTTCGTAAAAACGCCAAAAAAGCATGACATACCAGATCCATACTTCACCGGTGATTTTAATGAAACGTTTGAACTCATTCATGAAGGCTGTACTGGACTCATTAGGCATATTAAAGATAAACATGACTTATAATGTAAAGGAGCATGATTATGGGAAAAAATAAGTTTTGGACAAGTGTCGCGATCGGAGCAATTGTTGGAGGTCTTGTCGCCTTGGTTGATCGAGATACACGGCATTATGCTGCCAACAAGCTGTCAGATTTGAAAACTGGCACATCGTATTGTATTACGCATCCGTCTGATACGGTTCGCCGCCTGCGCATGACTGTTGGGCACTACAACGATGCCTTCATGGCAAATGCCGATCAGGCAATTAATGCACTTGAACAGGTTGAGGATACGATTGATAAATTTCAATCAAAAAGAGACAACTTTATTGAAGTGACGGAATAATGGGTACGGAGGGATAACTGGTTATGGACGCAATCAAGTATTTTTTCAAGGCATTGTATGTCAGGGCATTTGAAGAAGATATATTTGGACTATCTGCCCAGCTGGCTTACTTCTTCCTTTTATCCCTTTTTCCATTCTTATTGTTTACATTGACCTTTGTCGGTTATTTGCCAATTGAGGTCGGTAACATAATGGACTATATTGAGACCTATGCACCGTCGAGTATTAATGAACTTATAAACTCTAATATTGATCATATTGTAAATAACCAAAACGGTGGATTATTATCTTTGAGTATTATCGCTACGTTATGGGCGGCTTCAAATGGTATTAATGCGATTATCCGAGTGTTTAACCGTGCGTATGAGGTAGAGGAAAATAGATCATTTATTGTGTCCCGTTTTATTGCGATTGTTCTGACGTTGGCCATGATCGTTGTCATCATTATCGCGCTTTTACTACCTGTTTTCGGGAAAATGATTGGTGAGTATATCTTTGCGTTTTTCGGGATGTCTGATCGGTTTATTACGACTTGGGGTACGTTAAGGTGGGTGATGTCGTCGATTGTGTTTTTCGTTGTGTTTTTGGCGTTATACCGACTGGCCCCTAATAAAAAAATCTATACAAAAAACGTTATTTGGGGTGCTTTGTTTGCGACGATTAGCTGGCAGGCAGTGTCACTCATGTTCTCGCATTATGTCAGCTCGATTAGCAATTACTCTGCCACGTACGGTAGTCTCGGAACAGTGATTGCTCTAATGATTTGGTTTTATATCTCTGGCTTTATCATTATGATTGGTGGGATTATTAACGCCGTTATTCGCAAAATGAAGCTGGAAAAGGTGATCACTTAGATGGGGTATACATTTGGGAAATAAAAAGATGCCGATTAGATCTAGAGATATGTCGGCATCTTTTTTTATTTATACGATCAACCTTTTAACAGTCTTAGTCCGTTTAAGATGACTAGGATTGTGCTGCCTTCGTGTCCTATTACACCGAGTGGTAGGTCAATGATTTGCATAAAGTTTGTTGCGATGAGCATGAGTATAACGGCTAGAGAGAAATAGACGTTTTGTTTTACGACTTTGTTCATACGTGCGGACAAGCCAATGGCATTGGTGATTTTTGATAAGTCATTTTTCATGAGGACGACATCGGCTGTTTCGAGTGCGACATCGGTTCCTTCTCCCATTGATATGCCGACATTCGCTGTTGCCAGCGCTGGTGCGTCATTGATGCCGTCTCCGACCATTGCGACATTGTTATACGTTTCTCGCAGATTTTTCACATGGGTAACTTTATCTTCAGGCAGGCATTCGGCGATGTACGTGTCGATGCCTGTTTCTTGTGCAATTACTTCTGCCGTTTTGGAATTGTCGCCTGTCAGCATAATGGTGTGTACGCCTTTTTGCTTTAATTTTGCAATGGCCCGCTTCGTATCTTCCCGGACCGTATCTTTTAAGGCGAACAAAGCGACGAGTGTGTCATTTCTTTTAGCAAAAACGAGTGTTTTCCCTTGGGCTGCCAACTTTTCTGCTTCACCTGCATTGAACGCGTCCGCTTCAGCTTTTCCGACAAGAGATGTGTTCCCAATCTGCCAAATATCCCCATGGACTTTAGCTGACACACCACTACCACTATGTGTCGTCATGTCTTCAACAGTTACATCCGTTAAGTCCTGATCCGCTTCATCCGTGGCGTAAGATGTAATAGCTTGAGCTAATGGATGTGTCGATTCTTTTTCAATGGCACCTATAATGTTAAGTATTTCTGAACGGTTAACATTAGAACCTAGCGATGCATCGGTGACGACTGGCTTACCATTCGTTAATGTTCCTGTTTTATCAAACGCAATGGCTTTGACATGACTTAGATTTTCTAAATGAACGCCACCTTTAAAAAGAACCCCTTGTCTTGCACTATTAGATATTGCAGACAAAGTTGCCGGCATGATCGATGCGACCAATGCACACGGTGAGGCGACAACGAGTAAAATCATTGCGCGATAAATGCTGTCAGATAGACTCCAGCCAAAAGCAAAATAAGGTAAAAACATCATAATTGCGACGACGGCGAGAACAATTTTTACATAAAGACCTTCAAAGCGTTCAATAAAAAGCTGAGAAGGTGACTTTTCATCTTGAGCAGATTGAACGAGCTGAATAATTTTTTGGAAAAGTGTTTCGTCAGATGTTTTTGTTACTTTAACCGTAATTGAACCATCTAGTGCGACGGTACCGGCTAAAACGTCTTCATGCATTTCTCTTCGGACAGGCAATGATTCCCCTGTAATTGCACTTTCATCAATCGCTGTTGCACCTTTAATGATTTGTCCATCCGCTGGAATACGTTCACTTGCTTTGACAAAAATAAGGTCACCAATTGCGAGTTCAGAGACAGGTACTGTTTTTTCCCCATTTGGAAGTAGTAAAAGTGCTTCTTCAGGCTGTAAATTAATTAACGCTGAAATTTCTTTATTACTTTTATTCATCGTATATGTTTCAAGTGCACCAGATAGTGAGAAAATAAAAATCAAGATGGCGCCTTCTGTCCAATATCCGATGATGGCTGAGCCGATCGCAGCTAAAAACATAAGAAGCTCAACATTTAAATCTTTTTCTTTGATGGTTTCGGTGATGCCTTCCTTTGCTTTCGCATAGCCCCCGATGATAAAGGCAGCAAGATGTAGAACCACCCATAAAGATTCTGATAGATAGCTTTCTAATGACCAAGTGGCGAGAATAATGACACCACTCAATAGCGCCGCGATTAACTCGCGATGAACGTATATGTTATGAAACAACTTCTTTCCTTTTTGTGTCGATTCAGGAGGGGTGTCCAGTGATGTCTGTTCGTTAGCTCCTATTTCCATTTTCAATTGCCTCCTCTAATTGAGAATAATAATCAGTGTAATTGAGAATGCAAATCACTTTCGATTAGCATTAAAACCCTATTATTACAGTGTTTAATCTCTTTTTATAATTATTATAAACTAATATATGATTCATTTTAACACGTTAAAAATTAAAGTCAATAGTTTAGAAAGCAAAGAAGAAAAAATGATAAAACGGTCACTTTTTATCAGCGTATGTAAAGTGGTTTTATGGATAAGCCTAAATGATGCAAATGCGAATATGACATAGTATGATAAGAGAAAAGATTTGAGGAGTGTGTGATCATGGCTGATAATAAAATAACGTTAATGATGAAGGATCAAGGTGTGCGAACAACATTGGATTATGGTGTGCTAGATATATCAGGAGATGAAACGTATGGTTATCGCCCGTTTCAATTACTTGTGTCTGCTATTGCGGCATGTAGCGGATCTGTGTTCCGTAAAATTCTTGAAAAACAACGAACTGAAATTGCAGATATGACCATTACCGCAGAAGTGGAACGTAATCCAGAAGAAGCAAATCGGATTGAAAAGATTAGTCTTGAATTTATAGTAAAGGGATATCGCTTAGATCCAGCGAAACTATATAAAAATCTTGAGCTTGCTCGAAAAAATTGCTCCATGGTACGGTCGGTTGAAGATAGTATTAAAATTGAAGAGCGCCTTGACATTATCGAGCTGAGCTAATCTTATTGTATAAAAATCATGTGTCGGAAAAAGCTATAGAAAAACGAAAGGGTTGTGGCACATGATCAAACGAAAGCATATTGGTGTTCTTTTCGTCGTTTTTGGTCTACTATTTACCTTACCTTTAACGGGTTTAGCTAAAGAAGATGAACAGAAGGAAGAAAAAGAAGAAGATCAGGATGACTATTCCGTTCCTAATCACGTTTTAAATATTGGCAAGGAAAATACGTACCCAAATGCTGGGGAAGATCAAGAAGTAGTTGAACCAAGTGATTTTACTAAAGCACTTTTTGAAGATGTTGATATTCCAATTGATAATCCTGAGCTCATTAAGGTTCTCAATGAATCGAACATCAACCCATCACCAATCGGCTTCGGCTATCGCGGCATGGTGTATATCGGTCGCTGGCCGTTAAACTACGAATCCGATGATACGACGATTAATTGGGAATTCCAGCACATCAACACAAATGAGCTGAATAACCTTGGTGGAGATAGACCCCAAGAGATGAATTACAACCAAGAAGAGCAAAAAGAAATTAAGGGCGCATTAACGAGTAAAATATCTGCTCCAGAAGATGTGAAGAAAATGATGCTACTAAAAGCAGCGGAAAAAACAAAATTACCACTGGCCTACAACACCATCATTGGAAAAAACACTAAAAAAGGAAATGCCTATAACGTTCCAGTGAAAAAATACGGCTATCTCAGAGCACATGCCCCCGCTGTTAGCGAAAAGGGACAAGTCACATTTGGCGAAGTGTATTTCGAATTGAAAGGCACAAAAAAATCACTCGTTATTAAAAATGTTACAAAACAAGGCATCGGCGCTTGGATTCCGATTGAAGAACATCTATCATTTTCGTTTCAGCTTAAATAAGACAGATACGACGAAGCGGAAAGGGACGATTTTAGACAATCGTCTCTTTTCGTATTGGCCTGTGTAATGTTTGATAAACTTCTTTTTGACACATGCGGCTGAACGCACCCGAAAACGCATATATTCGGATCTAGCCGCATATATCGTAATCTCCACGCATATCTCACAAAGCAGACGCATCTACGCCAGCCATGCCGCATATATCCCCAAAACGCCGCATACGCCACATTTCCCACGCATAAAACGCGCCCCAGCCGCATATCCATCAGCACCTACATGCACACGCCATTCAAAATCCAGAAGGAAGTCATCAACCATGGCCACTTCCTTCTCCCCATTTATGAGGGGCGATCACGCGCACGGAAAACGCATATATCCGGATCTAGCCGCATATATC
>NZ_JABJXD010000017.1 GCF_019093865.1 Lentibacillus saliphilus | reverse complement strand
GACACTTCCTTCTCAACCGTCTACGAGAGGCGGTCACGCACACGAGAAACGCATATATCCGGATCTAGCCGCATATATCATAATCCCCACACATATCTCACAAAGCGCGCGCATAAAAGCCAATCCTGACGCATATACCGCAAAAGTGCCGCATATGGCACATCCCCCACGCATAAAACGCGAACCAGCCGCATATCCACGCCCTCGTCTACGTACACACTCCGTTCAAAAGCAAGAAGGAAGTCGTCAACCATGGACACTTCCTTCTCAACCGTCTACGAGAGGCGATCCCACACACTAGAAACGCATATAACCGGACCTAGCCGCATATATCGCAATCCCCACGCATATCTCACAATGCGCGCGCATAAAAGCCAATCCTGACGCATATATCGCAAAAGTGCCGCATATGCCACATGCCCCACGCATAAAACACGAAACAGCCGCATATCCGCACCCTCGTCCACATACACACTCCGTTCAAAAGCAAGAAGGAAGTCGTCATCCATGGACACTTCCTTCCTCTCCCTCATTCACTCAAATTCACACATACAAATGATTCTTTATGCCATATTGAATGAGCTCTGATTTTTTTTCTAAGTTTAGCTTTTGCATGATGTTTGCTTTGTGGTTTTCAACGGTCTTGGGACTAATGAACAGCTTTTCTGAGATCTGTTTATTTGTATAGCCAAGAATGGTGAGCCTCACAATTTCTTGTTCTCTTAACGTTAACACAGACTGGCTTTTGTCGCCTTTTTCTGCAAACCACTTTGTTAATTGCGCCTCAGGCACATCAACACGGTAATAGCGTTCTCCCGAATGAACACGTGTGATCGCATCATACAGCTCCGGGCCTTGGCTATTTTTTAAAATATAGCCGTTCACTTGCACTTCAATGGCTTTTTGAATGTAGACGTCTTCTTCATGCATGGTGAGCAAAATGATTTTACAATCTTCAACGTCTTGAAAGATTTTCTGTGCTGCTGTAAACCCATCCAAGCCACCAGGCATCGAAATATCCATTAAAATAACATCTGGCTGTTCTTTTATTGCCAGCATCACAGCCTCTTCACCACTGCTTGCTTCGCCTACAATTTGAATATCCGTAAAGCTTTCTAATAACAGAACGATGCCTTTTCGAATCAACACATGATCATCAACAACCATGACATTAATCATCGGACTCTTCCTTCCATTTAGGAACCTCTACAAAAATAACCGTTCCCTTCGATTGCGTTGATTCAATTTTAAATGTACCGCCCAACTGATCAACGCGCTCTTCCATATGCTTTAAACCTAAGCCTTCTCCTGCGACCTCGTTTAAGTTAAAGCCTATACCATTATCCTCAATGGAGAGCGTCAAGCCCATATCATCCTTAAAGACTTTTATTTTTACATTCGTTGCGTTTGCATACTTAATAATATTGTGCAATGCTTCCTGAACGACACGATACAAATTAATTTCAACAAGTGGGTAACAACGGTCTATCACATTTGTGTTAAAATCAACATTCATCTGGTGATCGCTTTTTATTGTATTAACCAAGGACTGAATCGTTGCTACGAGTCCTAAGCGATCTAAGCTTAATGGTCTCAGCTGATAAGAATAAGCCTTCACATCAGACATAACTTTTTCTAGCTCCGAACGTACTTCCGTTAAATAAGCATCTAGGCGCGAATCACAAACATACGATTCAATGGCTTGTAATGCAACAGATATTGAGAATAACGATTGCCCCACACCATCGTGGAGTTCTTGGGCTAATCGTTTATGCTCGTCCTCTTTCGCTTCAATGAGCTTTTTGATCATGTGCTTCGATATACGCGCTTCTTCTTTTTGTTTGCGAATACTTTGATCACGAAGGACGAGCAAATATTCCTTTTCTCCCGTTTCTTGATCGTGATACATGAGTGCAGTACTCATTTCCACATCAAGGGTTTTGCCATGATATGTTGGCATTTCAGAAAGGAAATAAGGCTCTTCATTATTTTGCATCAAGTAGCATTGATTTTCATTCGGTTTGAGTGAACGGTTCTGGCAATACGAGCAATACGGAACATGTCCACCAAGCTGCCAGCCCGTCATCCGTTCTGCGGCTGGATTCATCAGCAATAATTCCCGAGATTGATTCATAATAATGATGCCATCTTGTATGTTTGAAAAGATTTTCTTTAAATACTGATCATGTAAAAAATATTCTTTACCCATTACATTTGTCTCTCCTTTATACAAAGGACTTGTCAATTCTCGGCTTAGCCAAAGCGTCTCTGACTCTAGTATATAAGAAAATCCGCTAACAACAAAGAGGTTGGGACATAACTTAAAGTTTTACTCAAAAGACGAACAATGCTCACCATTAGCTCCGGAAATATACGCAGACTCCTGCGGGAGGAAGGCATAGGTTAGACCCCACAGTGCGTTAGCAAGAGGAGGCTAACCAGCCGCCCGCGGAAAGCGAAGTATATTTCCGGAGCGGTCGTATTGTTCAGCTCTTCATTTGAGTAAACCTCTTTTGTCCCAGCCTCTCTTTTGCAATTAAATATGACTTTTATCAAACTAGCTTCTTCTCAAAAGACTTCCCACATAACGCAGAAGTACCTCTTCATGACGTTTGCCAACTCATTGCATAATCCTTAAACAGATGCAGGTGCGTGATTTGCCCAGGCGACATAGCCACCTTCCAGGCTTAATGGCTGTTCGATACCGTTCGCTTGGAGTATGCTCGTTCCAATTGCTGAACGGAAGCCTGTTTCACATTGGACGACGACTTGCTTATCGCTTGAAACCTCATTCAAACGATCCTGAAGTGTGCCGAGCATAATGTGCTTTGCACCAGCGATATGTCCATCATTGTATTCAGTTAAATTACGAACATCAATGACTTGCACCTTATCCTCTTCAATCATAGCGTGTAGCTCGTTAACAGTAACCGTTTCGTATGCTTCCAACGCATCGCTTTGATTTAAAATCGTTGCCACTTGTCCATAGCCAGCAAGGTTATCAATGCCAATCGAACGTAACGCAACGAGGATCTCATCTAAATCTGTTTCATCAATGAGCATGTAGAATGGCTGTTTATAATCGACAATCCAGCCCATCCAGTTTGTAAATGATTTATTAAACGGTACATTAATTGTTCCTTTTAAGTGACCTTTTGCAAACTCTTCAACATCTCTGGCATCAATAACAAGTGTGCCTTCAGCAATCAATGCTTCAACGTCCTTGACATCGGTCATGACAGAGAGCGCAGGGATATCTTTGATTAATTGAATGCCAACCTTATTAACATGCTTCATAACAGCGAAATATTTAGGTGGCTCTGGCTGGCCTTCTAGCAACGCATCAACAAATGATGCTTGATCATTAAATTGCATAGCCCAGTTAAAACGCTTCTCATAACCAACAGTGGAGGATGGAACGGCACCTAGTGCTTTACCACATGCACTGCCTGCGCCATGAGCTGGCCATACTTGTAAATGGTCAGGGAGTTGCTTGAAGCGTTCCACCGAATGGTACATGACCTTAGCACCCGTTTCAGACGTCCCTTCTATTCCAGCTGCTTTTTCTAAAAGATCAGGACGGCCAATGTCGCCTACAAATACGAAGTCGCCAGTGAAGATGCCCATCGGTTCATCCGCTACGCCACCTTTATCAGTCAGCAAGAATGAAATGCTTTCCGGCGTATGGCCTGGCGTATGCAAAACATCAAATACAAGATTACCAATCATAAAGGAATCGCCATCTTTTAACAACTGGTAGTTGAGATGGTCAATATTTTGATACTTCCAATCAGCATCACCTTCATCTGAAATGTACAGCTTCGTATCAAAACGGTCAGCAAGCTCTCTTGAACCTGATACAAAATCGGCATGGATATGCGTCTCTAACGCCCCTACAATCTTGAGCCCTTCTTCTTCAGCGGTTTCGATGTACGGTGCAATATTGCGCATTGGATCAACAACAACAGCCTCTCCCTTTGCCTGACATCCGACCAAATAAGATGCGTGTGCTAATTTCTCATCATAGTAATAACGTAATAACATGTTTCATGTCCCCTCTCACTCTTTATAATTTATGTTTTTCAGACAGCACATCAATGGTGGCCTGAACATAACGTAAGCCTTTTTGGATGTTTTCATCCTTGAGCCATTTCATAATTGTAAAAACCGTTATCGTAGATGTCTGTTGCTCTGCTTGTTCCTTAATATCGTCCTTTAATGCTTGAATGCGCGTCAAACTTTCTTTATAAGGTGCGACATACTCATTTAATGTTTCCATTACGTTTTGCACGGTTTGTTCATCACTCAGAACAGTTGCACCAAATTCAAGCATTTCTTCTAGTCTCGTTACAACATCAGCTAAAAGTGGTAGTTTTTCTAGTAATGTAACCAACGCATGTAATGTATCTTCATTTATATTTGTTAATTCAAGGTTAGATTCATATGCTTCATGGACACGCTTATCTTGTAGAACTGCTTCTCCAAAATCAACGGCATCTTTGACAGCTGTTAACGCCTGCTCAACCGCTGGTAAATTATGAATCAATTGTTCTATCGATTGTTGTATATCAGGATGATCTAAGTCTTTTGCATGTGTCGTGTTAGTTGCTGCAGATTCCATTGACCACACACCCCTTACCATCTGAATTCATATTACATCGTCCCCTTGAGCATGCCATTCCAATACATAACTGGCAAAAGATCTTTTTTAAGCACATACATGCTCTTACGTTCTTTACCTTGATCAAATGGCATTGACTCCTGTGGCCGTTTATCATAATCAAATTCTGCTAAAATCAGCTTGTTATAGCCTGTCACGACTGGACAGGATGTGTAGCCGTTGTAGGACGCCCCTAAAGGTTGCATCTTCATCAGAGCTAATATGTTTTGGGCGACTAACGGCGCTTGCTTTCGAATCGCAGCACCCGTTTTCGATGTCGGAAGGTTGCTGTTATCCCCTAAACCAAATATATTTTCATAGCGTACATGCTGTAACGTATGCTTATGGACATCCACCCAGCCATTCTCATCTGCTAGAGCACTTTCCTTAATAAAGGCTGGTGCCTGCATTGGCGGCGTGACATGAAGCATGTCATAATCGATGACCTTTTGTTCCTTCGTATCTAAATGCTCGAAGACAGCTTGTTTGTTTTCTCCACGTATTTCAATTAAGTTTGTTCGAAAACGGGTATCAATTTCTTTTCGTTCAACGACTTTTTCAAGCGCTGTCCGGTATTTATCAACATCAAAAATCGCCGGATTCGCTGAACCAAAAATAATTTGTGATGCATCTCTAACACCAGTCCGTGAAAAGTAATCCTCTGCCAAATACATTATTTTTTGTGGTGCGCCCCCACATTTAACTGGACTGTTCGGATGGGTAAATAACGCTGTACCCCCTTTAAAGGAACGAATAAGCTCCCACGTATAGCTGGCATATTCATATGCATAATTACTTGTCACACCATTTTTACCAATATTGTCTTTTAGGCCTTTTATGCCATCCCAATTAATTTCAATGCCTGCTGCAACGACGAGATAATCGTACGTAAGATCCTCGTTATTGGCCAGATGAACGCGATTGTCATCTGGTGAAAAACGAGTCACGTAATCCTGTACCCAATCTGCTCCATCAGGAATAACAGATTTCATAGGACGTCTAGTCGTCTCAACCTTGGCTGCACCTCCACCTACCAATGTCCATAACGGTTGGTAATCGTGATGCTCTGCCGGATCTATGATGGCGATCTCCTGTCGCAATGATGCTGAACCCCTCAACAACCTAGAAGTGACTGAGATTCCTGCTGTCCCACCACCAACAATGACAACTTTATAATGAGATTTTCCCATGATGCCTCTCCTCCCCTTATGTGTCTATCTTTTTATCTCAAACATCTTTAACACTATTGTTATGTTAATAATATTAGTAAGCGCTTTAATTTTGAATAGGGGAATCCCCCTATTCTTATCAGAAGGCATATAGGACTTTATTTGGGACGACAAAAAAGACAGGACGTAAGAGCACGAACTATCTTTTAGAGGAGAACTTATTTAACAGTACAGAATTTAGAATGAAAATCGCGGATCAAGTACGGGTGATGGTGCTTTAAGAAGGGTTTACAAGGCTTCAACAAAAAAAGAGATTGCTGCTTACCTCTTACGAATCTCTTGTTTATAGCTCTCATACTGTTTATATAAATCATTTAACGCTGACGCCAAGGCACCACCGGCTTTACCTAGATAATGCTGTTTCACCTCATTGACAGGATGCTCTATTCCATCCTCGAGGCTATATCCGCGCAAGAGCTGCTGGATATATGCGCGGCCGTGCTCGGTTGCTAACGTACAATTTGCCGCTACGATGACACCGTACCTTTTATCAATTTCAGCGGTAATCGTCAGCATGTCATACATACTTTTAGCCGCCATGCCTGATGGTAAGCGTGCATGCCCAGCAATAAAAATTGTGTTCATATGGATCTCCTCTTTTCTTTTTACGAGTGATTGAATCCGAGCTTCCTAGAAATGTGTTGAGCTGTCTGTTCTGTTTTAGCCTTAATTGTGACGAGACGTTCTCCTTTAAAATGATGTGTCAGACCACTAACTGCGAGGGCTGCGATGACGGTTCCATTATGATCTCGAATTGGGTAGGACACCCCAGTCGTATCAGCATCCTGTTCGTTAACGCTGAGTGCATAGCCTTGGTTTTGAATGTGTTTTAATTCTTGCTTAAGTACCGCTCTATCAATCGGTTGCTTTGAATGGATTGTTGTCAAATTAGATTGATCAAGAACGGCTTTTTGTTCCGCCTCAGGTAAAAATGCGAGAAGCATTTTGGGACCGGAGCCGACATGCAGTGGTAAGCTTTTTCCGATACGCGTATAAAGTCTTAGAGCACGGGTACTGTCCACTTTTTCAATATAAGTCGCTTCATGTTGATTCACAATGACGAGGTGCACAACTTCATTAATGTCTTGAGCAAGCTGCTCCATAAAAGGTAATGCCGTCTCTCGCAATCTCATATGAGTAGAAACGAGGGAACCGAGCTCCAACAGCTTTAGGCCAAGACGATACCGGCTATCATGATCATTTCGTTTTGTTTTAAAGACAACGTTATGTGCCTCGAGTGTCGTTAATAAGCGGTATGCCGTCGGCTTCGGCATGTTTGCGCGTTCAGCTATTTCCTTTAAGGTTAACTCTTTCGTTTCTTCATCAAACAGTTCTAGCAGCTTTAATGCTTTATGTACACTTTGATTCATACGACTCGTCCCCTCGAATGGCATTCTGTAAATTTAACGGCTGCTCTACAAACATCTATGTTTGCAGAACAGCCCAAATAGATGGCGTGCTATACGTTCAACGTTTCTTTATTTTGCTGTTCAAATTCTTTAATGACGACGCCACGTTTCTTCATTTCTTCGATGTAAATATCTCCAGGTACAACTTTCTCTGGTGGGTGAACACCTCGTGACACTATGTTGCCACGCCCAATCATCTGAGCAACGACCGATATCGTATTCGCAGTTGCACGTGCCATGGCAGTGACATTCGTCGCCCGGTCCTTCGTCGTCGTCATTTCATATGTGTATGTTGTCGGCTGTCCGTTTTTCTTACCAGACACTTCGACCCTTAAAAGGACAGCATCATCTTTATCTTTAAGATCAACAATCGGATCTAACGTCTTTAATAAAACCTGTCTCGGATTTATCATGTGGCCATTGACCTCAACCTCAAAATCGGTTCGAGTCAAGTTCAAATCAACAAGCAACTTAAACTTTTCTGCGTGACCTGGATACCGAATGGTCTTATACTCTAAAGTTTCAAGCTCTGGATAGGAGTGTGGCAAGGTCGATGTGCCACCTGACGTGTGAAAGGCTTCCAATGGTCCGAATCGCTCAAAGTGCAAGCGCTCGACTTCAGAAAGTGCCGGAACGTCTTGCTTTTTCCCATTTCTAATAATGAGACAAGGATCTGTATAGTGATCAAGTAGTCCCTCCATCGAAAAAACATGATTATATTCCAGTGGCGGCTCTGGCTTTATAGGTATACCGCCAACGAAGAGACGGATGGATTGTGTCTCATCAAGCTTCGACACACCATATCCCGATAAGATATTAATCATGCCAGGCGCAACCCCGAGATCGGGAATGATGGTCACACCCGTTGCTTCAGCATCCTCTTTCATCGCAAGTACTTGATCTGTAATATGACCGATGTGGCCCCCAAGATCGACTGAATGCACCCCGACCTGTACCGCTGTTCGGGCAACAATCTCATTAAATGAATAAAATAAAGCGTTAATAATGACATCGAATTGGCGCATATAGTTAGCCAGTTCAACTTCATCTCCAGCATTTACTTGATAGGCTTGTAGCTTAGGTGATGCGAGTTGTTGACAGACGTATTCGGCCCGATGTAAATCAATATCTGCCAAACCAACCATTGTGACGTCTGAGCTTGCAACAAGATCACGCGCGGCTTCTTTTCCCATGAGTCCTGATCCAAGTACACCTATTTTCATTCGACCACTCCTTCTACATGTATTGAACGATTTATCATTCAAAGTGAGGTATATAAGGGGAACGGTGACATCAATCGTTCCCCCCCTCCCTTACTAATTACTCAACATCAATTTGGGCGCGTTGTAGTTTACCACTATAGTCAACATAGACGGCTTTCCACTCGGTAAACACATCCAACGCCTGGACGCCTGAATCACGGTGCCCATTTCCTGTACCCTTCGTTCCGCCAAATGGCAAATGAATTTCTGCACCTGTCGTGCCAGCATTTACATATACAATGCCTGTATCAAGGTCACGCTGTGCTCTAAACACACGATTTACATCAGCTGTAAAGATAGAGCTTGATAAGCCATACGTAACGCCGTTATTCACTTCAATTGCTTCTTCAAAGGTGTCGACAGGAATAAGTGAGACAACTGGTCCGAAGATTTCTTCCTGAGAAATACGCATCGTTGGCGTTGCATCGGTAAACAATGTTGGTGCAAAATAATAACCGTCTTGCAGCTCATCATCGGTCAATTCATAACCACCAGCGAGCAGCTTTGCCCCTTCATTCTTCCCAATCTCAATATAGCTTTTAATTTTATCAAGACCCGCTTTATTAATAATCGGACCAACTTTATTCGTTTCATCAAGTCCGTTCCCAATTGATAGCTCTTTCATTTTGTTAAGAAGTTTTTCTTCGAGCTCGGCTTTTACAGATTGATGAACGATCACACGACTCGCAGCTGTGCAGCGTTGGCCACTCGTGCCGAATGCACTCCAAACAATACCGTCTGCTGCCAAGTCAAGATCCGCATCATCCATGACGATCACTGCGTTTTTACCGCCCATTTCTAAAGATACCTTTTTCAATTGTTGTCCACATTTTGCCGCAATGCCGCGTCCGGTATCATTAGAACCAGTAAAGGAAATCACCCGAATGTCCTCGTGATTCACCATCGCCTCACCAACGGTTGAACCAGATCCAAAGACGACATTGACAACGCCTGCTGGTAAACCAGCTTCTTCAAAAATCTTTGCCAATTCATAAGCCATAATCGGCGTTTCTGTCGCCGGCTTCCAAACGACGGCATTACCCGCGACAATTGCCGGGAATGACTTCCACGTGGCGATAGCAATTGGGAAATTCCACGGTGTAATGATGCCGACAACACCGACTGGCGAACGGACACTCATAGCAAATTTATTATCCAGTTCTGCTGGTGTCGTATGTCCAAACAGACGTCGACCTTCTCCGGCCATATAATATGCCATATCAATGCCTTCCTGTACTTCGCCTCTCGCTTCTTCTAGCACTTTTCCATTTTCCATCGTTAACAGCTGTGACAAACGCTCTTTACGATCCTTCATAATCTGCCCGACACGATACAGAACCTCTGCACGCTGTGGTGCTGGAACACGTGCCCATTGCTTTTGAGCACGCTTAGCAATGCCCACCGCTTCATTAACGTCATCTGCTGTCGATAGCGGAACATGAACGACCTCTTCGCCTGTTGCCGGATTAATAACAGACGTTGTTTCGTCGGCTGCCCGCCATTTTCCATCGATAAAATTCTCCAATTGCTTCACGTGTAATAATGTTTGTGTCATAACATACCCCTCCTGAGAAAATTTTTATTTTAAAGTTTGTCACTTAATGACTGTGAACGTATTTGCGAAATTGTCGAACGGAGTGAAATCTGTTCAACATCGGTTATCACTTCGATGACGACAGGTCCTGATTCCCGAAGCGCCCAGGCCAATGCGTCCGAAAAGGCATCGGCTGAATCGACTGTCGTCCCTTGCGCACCAACACTTTTTGCTAAGTCGGCAAATGATATGTGTCCTAAATCAGTTGCTATGACACGTGCTGGATAATGCATTTCCTGATGCATGCGAATGGTTCCATAAGACCGGTTATTAACGACAATGCTAATGACTGGAACACCATAGCGGACCGCTGTTTCAAGCTCATTCGCTGTCATCATAAAGCCGCCATCACCAGAAAGCGATACAACTGTCTTGTTAGGATGTGCGAACTTTACACCGATTGCTGCTGGCAGTCCGTAGCCCATTGCACCGGATGTTGGTCCGACGTACGTATGGGGCTCTGTAAATTGATAGAAGGCATGCAACCATCCCGCAAAATTTCCCGCATCATTTGTTAACACAGCATCTGTCGGCAATTGACGCTGAAGTGCATCAATCACTGCTGACATCATATCTGTGCTTCGATCGTCATCATTAAGGGTCAACGTTTGTTCATACATCGTGCGCCGGTATGCCGCCCATTTCTCCCACGCATGTGTAGGACAGTCGATATGCTGCAGTGCCTTTAAGGCTTCATCGGCAGAAGCCACAATCCCAATGTGAGGATGGAAGCATTTCCCGAGTACATCGTCGTCAATGTCGATGTGGATCAATTGCTGGTCAGCGGTTAATAAATTATAATCCTGTGTCGTTACTTCTGATAACCGAGTACCGATTGCCAAAACGGTATCCGCCTGACGTACCGTATCTTTTATCGCTTGATGAGTGCCTAAGCCAAGATGTCCGACGTAATAAGGTTGATCGTTTGGATAAACGTCATGACGCCGGAATGCTACCAAAACAGGGATACGGGTCTCATCAACAAACGCCTTGAGCGCCTTTTCTGCCTGAGCGCTTTTCACGCCACCTCCTGCAATGATAACAGGGCGTTTTGACTTCTGAAGCAGTGCTTCTACCCGCTTAATTTCCGATTGTCCTGGCGCTGGTGCTGGTTTCACAACCGGTTGAAACAGAGGAGCTGGTATTTCAATAGGGAGAACATCCTCTGGTAAAGATACAACAACCGGTCCCGGCCGACCTGTTTGCGCAATCCAGAAAGCCCTTTGAATAATTTCTGGCATGCGTTCAGCCCGTGTCACTTCGACTGCCCATTTACTGATCGGTTGAAAAAATTGCTCTAAATCAACCTCTTGAAAGCCTTCTCTGCCACGAAATCCGCTGTGAACCTGCCCTAACAAAACGACCATCGGAGTGGAATCCTGATAAGCCGTATGAACCCCAATTGATAAATTCGCCGCTCCTACACCTCTTGTTGCTAAAACAACGCCTGGTTTCCCGCTTGCCTTGGCATAGCCTTCAGCCATAAATGCTGCTCCGCCCTCGTGTCGAGCTGATATGACATTGATTGAAGCAGCATCATACAAAGCATCCAGCACGGGTAAATAGCTTTCACCAGGCACACAAAACACGTGATCAATGCCCTCAGCTTCAATACCAGAAACGATCGCTTGGGCTGCCGTAACTGTTTTCACTTTCGTATTCAGCTTATGCCACCCCTTTCAAAGTCAAGTTCGTGGAGACGGTTGGCAACTTCTTGCAACCGCTCTTCCCCTACCGTAAGCGCCACTCTTACAAAACCTTCTCCTGAAGGTCCAAAGGCCACACCGGGTGTCACAATCACACCAGCATGTTCAAGTAAATAGTCCGCAAACTGAGCAGATGTAAAGCCTTCTGGAATTTGACTCCAAATAAAAATGGTTCCCCTTGGCTTTGCTGCTTTTAAACCGACATTGTGCAATGCTTGATGCATCATTTCCATGCGCTTCTCATAAATCGCATTATGCGTCTGAACATCATTCAAATCGCTCGTTAATGCTTTGGCAGCGGCTCGTTGGATCGGTAAAAACTGACTCGTATCAATATTGCTCTTTAACGTTGACAACGCCTTGATTAATGTTCGATTGCCGACAACATAACCGATTCGCCACCCCGTCATACTGAAGCCCTTTGACAATGATCCAAATTCTACTGCATAGTCTTTAGCCCGAGGCACTTGCATCATGCTCGGTGCCTTGTAACCTGCAAAGGTGACTAAATCATAAGCAGCATCATGGGCAATCATTAAATGATTCTGTTCCGCAAATGTAATCGCTTCCACAAAAGTCGACAAATTAACGGTAGCAGCTGTTGGATTGCTGGGATAATTTAAGAGCATTAACTTCGCTTGATTAATAGCGGCTTGATCAACTTGATCATACATCGGTACATAGTTGCCTGTTACATCAAGTGGTAAATCCACAACTGTTCCACCAGCAAGATGAACCCCCGTCCTGTACACCGGATAACCTGGATCTGGTACTAATACACAATCACCCGGATCTATAACGGCCTGAAGCAAATGCGCAATCCCTTCCTTTGATCCAATCAATGTCAGTATTTCTGTCTCAGGATCAAGTTGAACATTGTATTGACGCTCATAATATTGAGCAACAGCCTCCCGAAAAACGCGGTCACCTTGATATGTTGAATAACCGTGATTACATTCATCACGCGCTTCTTTTATCAAGTGTTCAACAATAAACGCCGGCGTCGGCAAATCAGGTGAACCAATACCGAGATCAATGACATCCACCCCACTTGCCTTTAAAGCTTCCTTTCGTTTTTGAAGCTTCGAAAATAAATATGGCGGCAGCTGGCTGATCCTGCGCGAAACAAGCGACATGTACACCCTCCCGTTTCATTATTAGAAATGTCATTTCATTCAAACAACTCAAGTATAAGTGATTATTTTTTATTTAGCAACATATCTGTGAACGAATCAGACAAATGTCCTACACAATGACTTTATGTTTTTGTAACCACTTTCATCACAAAACAGCGAATTATTGTTAGAATGTAAATGATGTGACTTTAGCGAAAGGACGTGTTTTTATGAATATAGACCGAACGTATGCTAAGCAAATGGATGACAAGGATATGCTCAAACATTTTCGCCAAGAGTTTTATTTACCTAATGATGCCATTTACTTGGATGGCAATTCTCTCGGACTATTATCAAAACGAGCTGAGCAATCTGTTGAACATATGGTGAACACTTGGAAAACGTATGCCATTGACGGCTGGGGTTCTGGCGAAGATCCGTGGTTTTATTTATCTGAAAAACTCGGTGCTCTAAGTGCCCCTCTTATTGGCGCACACGCGGCAGAGGTCATCGCAACAGGCTCCACAACGACCAATCTTCATCAGCTCGTCGCAACATTTTTTAAACCTGAAAAGAAGCGCAATAAAATTCTGGCTGATGAATTAAATTTCCCGTCCGACATATACGCCTTACAAAGTCAATTACAGCTTAAAGGGCTCGACCCTGACACCCATCTCGTCCAAGTGCCGAGTGCTGACCAACATACGTTACAAACAGGCGATATCATCGAACAGATGACCGACGACATTGCTCTAATCGTTTTGCCTTCTGTGTTGTATAGAAGCGGCCAAATTCTCGATATGAAGACATTAACAGCAGCCGCTCATGAACGTGGCATCTTAATCGGCTTTGACCTATGCCATTCAATTGGAGCCATTCCCCATCACCTCTCCAATTGGGACGTTGATTTCGCGTTTTGGTGCACGTATAAACATTTGAATGGTGGACCAGGTAGTGTCGGCGGGCTGTATGTGAATGAGAAGCACTTTAACAAGCGACCGGGGTTATCCGGCTGGTTCGGCTCTGACAAAGAAAAGCAGTTCGACATGGCCCATACATTTACTCCAGCAGCTCATGCCGGCGCATTTCAAATTGGAACACCGCACATTTTGAGTGCCGCACCTTTACTCGGAGCACTGGAGATGTTTTCTGAAGCGGGGATTGAAGCCATACGGGAAAAGTCACTTCATCTCACAGACTATCTTATGAACCTGATCGATCAAGAGCTTCGTGACGACGGTTTTACGATCGCCAACCCTAAAGCGGATCATGAACGCGGGGCGCATATCTTTCTTGAGCATCCGGAAGCCGCCCGTATATGTAAAGCGCTAAAGCAAGACGGTGTTATTCCAGATTACCGAGAGCCCAATGGTATTCGTCTGGCTCCTGTTGCACTTTATAATACGTTTGACGACGTTTGGACAACAGTCACTATTTTAAAACGTATTATGCGCGAACAGCGTTACTTACAATTTGAAAACAAACGAGGAGTGATCGCCTGATGACACAGTGGATTGATATTTCACAGCCTCTTTCAAATGACATTGCACATTGGCCTGGAGACACACCATTCCATTATGAAACGACCTATTCAAAATCTCATACAGGTTCGGTCAACATCGGCCAAATAACGACAAGCTTACACTGTGGTACTCACGTCGATGCACCGTTCCACTTTGATAATGACGGCGCGACAATCGATCAACTAGATATTAACCTGTACATCGGTCGTGCGAAGGTTATCGATGTGAGCCAATATGATCCGATTACACCAGATGCGCTTACAGAGGTTGACCTTTCTTGTGTTGAACGGGTGCTTTTTCGTACTGCGCTGCCTAATAATCCACACCGTTTTCCAGAGCACATGCCAACGTTTGATCCTGCACTCGCATCGTTTTTAAAGGATCAAGGCATTCGATTATTCGGTATTGATATGCCTTCAGTCGATCCTGTCGATAGCAAGACACTTGATATGCATCATGCCTTATATGACCATGATATTGTCATCTTGGAAAATCTTATGCTGGATCATGTCCATCCTGGCAATTATGAACTGATCGCACTCCCGCTCTCTATCGTTGGCGCTGACGGAAGCCCAGTTCGAGCGGTCATTAAACCACTAGGAAATGAAGGTGATGTCAATGGTTAAAGAAAACACTTTTCAATCAGAAACCGATATCCATACCGATTTCAAAGACAAAATGACGTATGGAGACTATCTTGGACTTGAGCGCCTATTATCGAGTCAAAAGCCATTATCGGGACACCATGATGAAATGCTCTTTATCGTAATTCATCAAGTGAGTGAGCTTTGGCTCAAGCTCATCATTCATGAAATTCAAGGTGCGATCGAAGCGATTCAGAAAGGCGAACTTAAAGCCTCCTTTAAAATGCTTGCCCGCGTCTCTAAAATACAAGCACAAATGATTCAAGCTTGGGATGTATTATCAACGCTCACTCCGAGTGAATATATGGAATTTCGAGATGACCTTGGACAAGCATCTGGTTTTCAATCATATCAATATCGACTAGTCGAGTTCGTACTCGGCTATAAAACCCCATTTATTCTTAAAATCTATGAAAATGATTCGAATGTGCATGCTACCCTACAAGACGCCTACCATGCACCAGGCTTGTATGATGCATCCATCACCGCTCTACACGAAGCAGGCTTTCACATTAACAAAGACGTGCTTGAGCGTGATATGTCCGAAACGTACATTGCGGATGATACCGTTTTAGCTGCGTGGAAAGCGGTGTACAGTGACGTTGAGGTGTACTGGGATTTATATGAGCTTGCTGAAAAGCTCGTCGACATTGAGGATTCGTTCCAGCAGTGGCGGTTCAGGCACATGAAAACCGTTGAGCGCATTATTGGGCATAAAAAAGGCACAGGTGGCTCACCAGGGGTCGGTTATTTAAAGAAAGTACTAGAGCATTCCTTTTTCCCAGAGCTGTGGACGATTCGGACAGAGCTTTAATTGTGGTAATCGCGGTTGTTTTCCCGTGATCAAAAAAGGGAACAGTATGAGTAGACTTTAACTTGGAGGGGGCGTAAGAATGGCACATACAATTGTCATCGTTGGCGCGATTGCAGGTGGTGCAACAACTGCTGCACAGCTACGGCGCATGAATGACTCATACAGGATTATCATGATCGATCAAAATGATGCGGTCGCCGTATCAACATGTGGCTTGCCTTATTACGTTGGCAACGTCATTGGAGATCGAGATGAGCTTTATATGGATGCCGAGCAATTTTCTAAGACCTATGATGTAGATGTTTGGACAAACACAGAAGTGATTGATATCCAATCAGAAGATCGCACGATTACATATCAATCATCTGATGGCACTGAGACGTTATCGTATGATAAGCTCGTTCTGTCACCAGGAGCTTCTGCGGTAGTACCTGAATTACCAGGGTTGAACGAAGCCCGGACCTTTACCCTTCATGATTTACACGATATGGACCGCATTAAACAGTATATTCATAAAGAAAACCCAGAACACGCTGTGATTGTCGGTGCTGGATTTGTTGGTCTTGAGACGGCCGAAAACCTCGTTGCAGCTGGAATCAATTGCACGCTTATCGATCGGTCCGCTTCTGTTTTGAAACTGGTCGATCCTGATATGGGCAATCTTATTCAAGCACATCTCGAGGAAAAGGGGATTCATGTCATTCTTGAGGATGGCGTTGCGTCCTTTTCCGATAAAGGGCAAACAATTCACTTGAACAGTGGTCACCACATTAAAACAGATATGACCATTCTAGCAGTCGGAATTAAACCAAATACGAAGCTCGCTCAACAGGCGGGACTTACCATCGGCACGACAGGTGCGATCCAAACAAATGCTTTCATGCAGACAAATGACCGTAATATTTATGCGATTGGCGATGCCGTAGAAACGACTGACGCTAAGACGGGCACGCCACGACACGTCGCCCTTGCCGCACTCGCACACCGTCAGGCATATATCGTTGCATGTCACATTGCTGAGCAACCCGTTCAATATAACGGTACAATCGGGACTGCCATTTTGAAAATATTCGACATTGATGCAGGTGCAGCCGGACTCAATAGCGCAGCGCTTGATACACTAAATAAACCCTATGTAACAGCGACATTAGATGCACGTTCTCATGCTGGCTACTATCCAGGTGCTGAGCCTTTATCCATTAAGATCATTTTTGATGCATCCGACGGAACATTGTACGGCGGACAGGTCGTTGGCCGAGACGGTGTCGACAAAAGGCTCGCAGTTCTCGCCACTGCCATTAAAGGAAACATGACCGTCACAGATCTTACTGAACTTGAGCTCGGCTATGCCCCACCCTTTTCAGCACCAAAGGATCCACTAAACATCATCGGGTATAAAGCACAAGCGATGCTTTCTCGAGTTGGCCGATAAACCTCGAAAAAAAAAGTAGTGGTGGCGCGCCTATGCGTGCGGGTAAACGCATATATTCAATTCAAGCCGCATATTTGCTGTCTCGAACGCATATCTCGCTAAACGCACGCATATATGATTGTTACGACGCATATATCAATATAGTGACGCATATCCAATTTCCCAGCCGCATAAAGTCAGGAACAGCCGCATATCCATCTATCCTCTTTAAAAATCAAGGTGGAAGTCGTCAAAATGGGGACACTTCCACCCTAGCTTTTCTCTAAAAACACCTTACTTCCACTTCCCCACACGCGCAAACGCATATATTCAATTCAGGCCGCATATTTGCTATCTCGAACGCATATATCGCTAAACGCACGCATATATGATTTTTTCGACGCATATATCAAAATAGTAACGCATATCCTGTTTTCCAGCCGCATAGAGTCAGGAACGGCCGCATATCCAATTATCCTATATAAAAATCAAGGTGGAAGTCGTCAAAATGGGGACACTTCCACCTTAGCTTTTCTCTAAAGACACCTTACTTCCACTTCCCCACACGCGCAAACGGATATATCATAAAGCAATCGCATATGCACCACTCCAGCCTCATAAAACTAAAATATAGATCAAACCCAAGTTGACTTGTTTATTAATTTATTTTAATCTTAAATAAATATATTTTTCAAATGAATGGTGACGTATTGGAAAATACAATTATATTTTTTTGTTCTTTTTATGAGCGTCAATATCAAGTAATATCTTTTTGGAAATTAATATATACAATAGAAGGGGAAATTATGGATAAAACAAAATTAAGCGTTTATTTTTTCTTAATGGCTACTATTCTCTATGCAACTAGATTTATCTCTGCTTCTATCGGATTAACAACCTCAAAAGTATGGAGTGAAGATGAATTTGTTAGTTATTTATCGGACATTCCAGATAGCTTGATGTTTGTCACTCTAACTACATTAGGTATTGGACTTATTCTTTTTGGTTGGGGAGTAATAGAAAACATCAAAAATAAGTAAACTTAAAAAGAGTTGATTTAGATTATCCCACTCCCGTTCATCGTAAAAACAGCAACGGTGGCGCGCCTATGCGTGCGCGTAAACGCATATATTCAATTCAGGCCGCATATTTGCTATCTCGAACGCATATATCGCTAAACGCACGCATATATGATTTTTTCGACGCATATATCAAAATAGTAACGCATATCCTGTTTTCCAGCCGCATAGAGTCAGGAACGGCCGCATATCCAATTATCCTATATAAAAATCAAGGTGGAAGTCGTCAAAATGGGGACACTTCCACCTTAGCTTTTCTCTAAAGACACCTTACTTCCACTTCCCCACACGCGCAAACGGATATATCATAAAGCAATCGCATATGCACCACTCCAGCCTCATAAAACTAAAATATAGATCAAACCCAAGTTGACTTGTTTATTAATTTATTTTAATCTTAAATAAATATATTTTTCAAATGAATGGTGACGTATTGGAAAATACAATTATATTTTTTTGTTCTTTTTATGAGCGTCAATATCAAGTAATATCTTTTTGGAAATTAATATATACAATAGAAGGGGAAATTATGGATAAAACAAAATTAAGCGTTTATTTTTTCTTAATGGCTACTATTCTCTATGCAACTAGATTTATCTCTGCTTCTATCGGATTAACAACCTCAAAAGTATGGAGTGAAGATGAATTTGTTAGTTATTTATCGGACATTCCAGATAGCTTGATGTTTGTCACTCTAACTACATTAGGTATTGGACTTATTCTTTTTGGTTGGGGAGTAATAGAAAACATCAAAAATAAGTAAACTTAAAAAGAGTTGATTTAGATTATCCCACTCCCGTTCATCGTAAAAACAGCAACGGTGGCGCGCCTATGCGTGCGCGTAAACGCATATATTCAATTCAGGCCGCATATTTGCTGTCTCGAACGCATATATCGCTAAACGCACGCATATATGATTTTTCCAACGCATATACCAAAATAGTAACGCATATCCAATTTCCCAGCCGCATAAAGTCAGGAACGGCCGTATATCCAATTATCCTCTATACCAGTAAGGTGGAAGTCGTCAAAATGGGGACACTTCCA
>NZ_JABJXD010000016.1 GCF_019093865.1 Lentibacillus saliphilus | reverse complement strand
AACAAATTGTTGTGCGCTTCTTGTAAAAGCGACTTTATTAATATAACACATTCATTCATGTTCGTCAACAACTTTTTCATTCTTTTAAAACGAAATGTTGTTGTGTGTTTGCCGCACCATTTTGGCGACAAATAATAATTTACCATGATTCAATTTATAAGTCAACACTTATTTCATACTTTATTTGATACCTTTAAAAATCTGTTCACCCACAAAATTAGATTTGTGATTCATTATTTTATAAGATGCAACTCAATCAGTGTGGTTTTTCTTTATCCTCCACTGAATGACCGTTGAACCAATCGAACCTTTACGGGCTGTTATCTGCTATAAAGTAAAAAACATATGCCCTTTTTAAAAGCAACCGTTTCATTAAAGCCATCCCATTTAAATCAGTTCATCTTATCAAGTACTACTTTATATCGGTTTATTATAATAAGCTACATTGCATAGATTACTTCTTATTATAATATCTTATACATTTTTTTGAGAGGTGACATATAATAATCACGCTATTATGATGGCATAAGTGTTCCTTTCCTACAACATATGTATTTTCTTTTCAGCATGGTTGAACATGCACTATAATAGAATTGTATTTAATATATGGTATAATTAAATGGTAAATAAGGGGGATATACATGGCACAGCTTGTCTATTCAAGTAAAATTAATAAGATAAGATCTTTTGCACTAATATTAATATTTGTTGGATTTGGCTTTATGTATGGTGGGATTCTTACGAAGCAGATTGAGTGGTTAATGTGGATTTTATACGCGGTTGGCTTACTATTTATTGCGTTTAGCTGTTTGGTCTATTTATGGATCGGGACATTATCAACAAGAGCCGTACCGATTATTTGCCCTAGCTGCGAGAAACCTACAAAGATGCTGGGACGTGTTGATGCATGTATGCATTGCAAGCAGCCTTTAACGCTCGACAAAGAGCTTGAAGGAAAGGAATTTGATGAGAAGTATAATAAACGCAGCTACATAAAAGCGTCCGCAAAAAATTTAAACGACAAAAATTAAATCATTTTTAAATAGGAAACTAAAAATCCAAATGCAGACACTGCGTTTGGATTTTTTCGTTTAGCTTTATTTACTGTTTAACCATCTTTTGTTCGCGACAATTTTGACAGGTCCCGTAAATCTCCATACGATGATGAGTAACATTAAAGCCTGTAACTTGCTCAGCTAATGATTCTATTTCATCAAGAACTGGATAATGGAAATCAACAATCTTCCCACATGAATTGCAAATAATATGGTAGTGCTCTGTCGTGTTTGCATCAAAACGGCTTGACGCATCACCATATGTCAGCTCTCTTACAAGGCCAATTTCACGCAACACGCGTAAGTTATTATAGACGGTTGCCACACTCATGTTAGGGAATTTCCCTTCCAAAGCCTTGTAAATATCATCTGCAGTTGGATGTGTCTCTGAATTCATCAAAAACTCTAGGACCGCATGACGTTGTGGTGTAATGCGCACACCCGAGCCTTTAAGCGTATCAATCGCATGATGTAATTTACCATTTTCCATCGTCATGCACCTCTCTTTCCTAAATTTTTACAAATGGAATATATTATCATATTATAATGTTTATAATTAGTTTACCCCTATTTGCCCTGTTCGTCAATATATGTGCACGCACAGCGCATTGCTAAAGCACTGCTTACACATCTGGATGGAGATGGGCCTCTTTTCCTTGTAGTTGTTTATTAACGTATCGAGCAGCTACGAACAAATAATCACTTAATCGATTTAAATATTGTACAACAAGTGGATTTGCCAACGCATCGCCTAGGCCAACTGCATTCCGCTCTGCTCGTCTCGCAATTGTCCGAGCAGTGTGTAATGCGCTTGATGTCTTATGTCCTGACGGCAATATGAAGTTTTTTAGTGGAGGCAATTCCTGATCCCATTCATCTATTTGTTTCTCTAGTTCTTCAATATGTGACTGCCTTAACTCCCACATCACATCTTTATCCTTCGGGGTCGCAAGCTCCGCACCGACATGGAACAATATTGTTTGAACCCGTCTCATATGGTCGAGAAACGCGTCCTTACCATGCCAGTCTTCACCATCAAGGAAGCTTAAGGCGAGTCCAATCATCGAATTTGCTTCGTCACATGTACCATATGCCTCAACACGTAAGTCATTTTTCGGTACACGTTTGCCATATATGAGAGACGTTAATCCTTTATCACCTGATCTCGTATAAATCCGCACGGCTTAATACCCCCTCTGTACATCTATTTTATTCATAAAGCTTGTCCCATTATGCTTAAACACATGTAAGTTCTCTTCAAATATTGCCAGGGCGCGTGTCACATATTGTGCTGACACACCTGAAATATGTGGCGTTACTGTAATGTTCTCTTCTTTCCAAAACATATGATTTGCTGGCAGAGGCTCTTCTTCAAATACATCTAAAACCACATGAGCAATCTTCTGAGAACGAATTGCTTCTACAATGATGTCTTCTGCAACAACATCTCCACGTCCGATATTTATAAAAATCGCATGATTAGGCATAGCGTTAAAATGATCGATCGAAAATAGCTGACGTGTATCTGGTGTACTCGGTAAAACTGAGACGACAAAGTCAGCTTTAGGGAGCTGGTCCTTTAAATCAATTGTCTTATGCGTTTCATCAAAGGACGCGACAGGACGTCCACTCTTTGACACGCCTATCGTTGTCATATGGAACGCTTTTGCTAATCGAGCAACCTCTTGACCAATCGCACCTGTTCCTACAATTAACATCGTACGACCAGAGATTTCTTGCATGCGCAAACTTTTATCCCATATATGATTTCGTTCATTATGAATCAGTTGCTTCTCTTGACGATACACTTGAAGCAGCATAGAAATGACATATTCAGCCATCGGTACTTTATGAATGCCACGCGCATTTGTCACTAAAATATCGCGTTTTTGAATAGCGTGTAATGGCATACGCTCTAGACCTGCTGAAATAACCATAATCCAGCGCAACTTCACAGCTTTGTCTATATCTGATTCCGTCAAATCCTCCCCATATGTGACCAACACATCTGCTGTTGGCAAATAGCGTTCTGCTTCTGATATACCGTTGCAAAAGAAAAACGTTACACCTTGGTTGTTCGCTTCAAGATGATCGCGGTGCTTTTTAGAAATTCGAGCTGTAAATACAATATTCATATATGTCTTTGCCCCCCCATATTTTTCCCGTTTCCTTCATATTATATGTCGTTACAATTATAGGACAACAAGATCGGCTATTCCATCTATTTAACTTTCTCGCTCAAAGAATACGTACAGCTATTTTCTCTAACACATAAAAAATAGCAGCCTCCTGTCTTTAAATGGAGACTGCTAAGTTTTCCTAAACATTTTGGCGAACAAATTCAAGTGCATCCGCGACATGGTCTTTAACGCGTACTTTTCGATATAGCTTTTGAACAATGCCGTCAGGGTTAATGATAAAGGTAGATCTTTCAATTCCGTAATACTCTTTGCCGAAATTCTTTTTCAACTTCCAGACGCCATACGTCTCTGCCACCGAATGATCCTCATCGGCTAATAACATAAATGGTAGCTCGTGTTTTTCAGTAAATGTCTGATGGCGCTTTACAGGATCTGCGCTCACACCAATAATGATCGCGTTGAGGTCCGAAAAATCGCTGTGGGCATCACGAAAATCACACGCCTGTGTTGTGCAGCCTGGCGTCATATCTTTCGGATAAAAATAAAGCACAACGGATTTCCCTTTAAAATCGGATAACTGAATGGTGTCTCCGTGCTGATTTGGTAGTGAAAAATCAGGTGCTTCTTGACCAACTTCTACCGACATGCTTATCCCTCCACTCCACAATTTTACTTTTTACTATAGCATACTGCAGAAGTTCAAGCATGCATTTACATCTAAGCGCTTAATACTCTCTATCCCGTTGCGTGAATTGGACGACCTTCAATACGAAAGCCGCTGGCAAAATATAGCCAATAAGTGCCTCAATGATCGCAATCAATCGTCCAATTCCGACTGGCGCAATATCACCATAACCAATCGTCAGCATTGTGACACCACTAAAATAAATCGAGTGTGCCAAGGATCCCATGACACTCATTTGCTTAAGTTCATTATGCTCGACAAGGACGATCCCTTGTAAAGACAGTGTAAAATAGATCGCTCCAAACCCTAAAATGACAATAATATAAATGATAACGAGCGTAACAAACAATTCAACTGAAAATCGACTGCTTGCAAATGGGTATGCATCCTTTTGTTTTAAGAACATAAATCCAAACACACTAACAGCAACAATGACGCCAAAGCCAACTATAAATACCCACGCCATATAGTGATCTCCTCCAATACTGCATTGTTACTAGTGTATGCACCTTTTTCCAAAAGCTTGTCAACAATGTTTTGTTTTAATGAACAACACCAAAAAGAGCACCACACAAGTGACGTTGGTGTCGTCTAACTTGTGTGGTGCTCTTTTTTACACAGGAACTCTTTAACCGATATGCTCAGGTTGACCGAGGTTTTGGATTTCATAAAGGTTGTAATAGCTTCCGCGTTGATTCATTAATTGTTCGTGAGTACCGATCTCTTGAATTTGACCATTTTCTATAACGACAATCCTATCCGCATGTGTAATCGTTGATAGTCGGTGTGCCACAATAAAGGTCGTTCGATTAGAAGCAAGCTTTTCCATCGCTTCTTGAATGGTATGCTCGCTTTCAAGATCAAGCGCAGATGTCGCTTCATCAAAAATAAGAATCGGTGGATTTTTTAAAAACACACGTGCGATGGCAATCCGTTGCTTTTGACCACCCGACAGCTTTACGCCACGCTCACCGACGAGTGTGTCATAGCCATGAGCAAGCTCGGTAATAAATTCATGCGCATTCGCTGACTTCGCTGCCGCGATCACTTCTTCATCGGTCGCATCAGGATTCCCCATTCGAATGTTCATTGCAATCGATTCGCTGAACAATAAGTTATCCTGAAGCACCATTCCGATATTATTACGCAAAGACCGAGCTTTAACGTCGCGAATATCATGACCATCGACTTTAATAGAGCCGCTCGTCACATCGTAAAAACGTGGAATCAAGCTAATTAAAGTGGACTTACCACCCCCACTCATACCGACGAGAGCAATCGTCTCGCCTTTTCTGACATCAAGGCTAACATTTTTTAGCACTTCAGCTTCTTCATCTTCATAGCGGAATGACACGTTATTAATTTGAATCGTTCCATTAACGCGATCAAGTGCTTTAGCATCTGCTTTATCTGCAACATCGTACGTTTCATTCATAAGTTCAAATACACGGTCTATGGAAGCAACCGACTGTGTTAAAACTGTAGACGAGTTAATGAGCCTTCTTAACGGACTGTATACCCGTTCCATATAAGCGACGAACGCCACCATCGTACCAATTGATAAAGGACCATTGATCACCTGATAGCCACCGAAGCCGATCACAAGGAGTGGTGCAAGATCCGTAATGGTGTTCATCACAGCAAATGTTTTAGCATTCCAGTCTGTATGTGTCAAAGCTTTCGTTAAAAAATTTCCATTACGATCATCAAATTGTTTCTGCTCATAGTCTTCAAGTGCAAAGCTCCTCGTAACAGGAATGCCTTGTACCCGTTCATGCAAATGTCCTTGTACTTCGGCAAGTGCCTGGGACCGGTCTCGCGTCAACTGGCGAAGCTTCGCATAAAAATATTTAACCGATAAACCATATAATGGAAAGAGGACGATCGCCACAATCGTCAAAGGCACATCCAACGTGAGCATTATTGCGATCGCAATTAAGATCGTCGTTAAATCGAGCCAAATATTCATTAGCCCTGTCACAACAAACGTTTTTGTCTGCTCAACATCATGGATTACACGAGAAATAATTTCACCAGTTTTCGTCCGCGAATAAAATTTGAGGCTCAATTTTTGAATGTGGTCAAATAATTTATCACGTATATCATACAAAATGTTATTTGCGACCCACTGAGCTAAGTATTGCCGAATGTATTCCACTGGTGGACGGACTAAAAGAAAAATAACGAATGCACTACCCATGATCCATAACAGTTGAGACGTTTGCTCTGCCTGTGTCATTTCTTCGGCTCCGATAATACCGTCGATCACATATTTTAAAATAAGTGGGATTAATAATGGTATGCCAAATTTAATGACACCAATTAAAATCGTCCAAATGATTTTCCATTTATACGGTTTTACAAATTTCAAATACTGTTTAATCGAATTCATTTGCATACCTCTTTTGTAAAAGTAGTGTGTGTATACATGGTGCCATGGTGCAAAAAAAGCAACATACGTTAAAAAACGCTGACGATAACCGGACCCATGTTGTTGTCCTCAAGTCAAAACGTCAACGATTTTCTATTTTAGCGATAGGTTAAAAAACGTTCATACCACCGATCAATGTATTCATGTGCAAACGGACCTTTCCGCTGTCGCACCCAGCTTAACAAGTAGTCAATATGCTCATAAAGTATGTGATCAAGCTTGTCAGGATAATTCATTTCACGGCGGTGCTCTTCGTATTCGTCTTCATCTAACAACACATAGGTCATATCAGGAAACACTTTAACATCAAGGTCATAATCAATGTATTTAAGCACGTTCATATCGTTATCATATATAAACGGGGAACCGATATTACAATAATAATAAATCCCATCTTGACGTAGCATACCGATTACATTAAACCAGTATTGAGCATTAAAATAACAAATTGCAGGTTCGCGTGTGACCCATGTACGCCCATCACTTTCGGTCACAAGGGCCCGGTCATTAGCAACGATGCACTCATTTTCCGTACCACTCAATACTAAGCTTTCCCGCCAAACACGATGTAGAGTGCCGTTATGTTTATAGCTTTCAATCTGTATGTGAGTGCCTGAAGCTGGCCCAGCCATGCAATCTTCCTTTCCTTATGACAATATTACTTCATTATAAGGCTAAGTGCCTGAAACTTAAAGCATTATGCATAATACTGAACAAACAAATGAAGATACATTTTAGGGAGGGACTTATTGGCAGGCTGGTGGGAGAGTTAAACGGGCGAGCCGTTGTCTTTATTGGCAGATATGCGCTGGATATCGGCGAGAACACGCTCCTTATCGGCAGATCCACACTCCATATCGGCGAGAACGCACCCATTATCAGCAGATGCATCTTTCATACAAATGCAATCTATAAGAAAAGGGCGCCACACAGGGCACCCTTTTTTCTAATTAGATTAGACTACTGTTTGTTCTGTTGTGATTTTTGATTGCGTTTTTTTACTTCCTGCACATCAGTTTCGGATGCAAACTCTGTGCCATATTGACCCTGGCCTTGCTGAGCCTGTTGATTTTGCTGTTTTACATGCTGTACGTTCGTTCCGGATTGAGTTTGATTTGGTTTCTTAGCCACTCTTATCACCTCCGCATCCATTAATTTGTCCCGGAACGGATTCCATTATCCAATAAAATTATTGTTAAAAAAATCCTCTTGTTCTTAAATAAACCAACCTATACCCTGTGGCTTGAGAGCCTTGCTACGACGATCACATTCTGCACCACACATATTTAACAATAAAAAAACCGGGACGCGCCCGGTCAAAAGTTAATCTTATTCAATAATATAATGCATCATCTTTTGATGTGAGACCGGAAATGGATACGTTTGTAAAGCTTCAGAAGTGACTGCCTTCAAGCGTTTGTCATAAATTGTTTCATCGGTTAAATCAGCCGTATAAACAGTTAGCTCCCAAATCATATGTGTAAATACATGTTTCAACGCACCTACATGCTTTAAATGTTCCAGCGCCAGCCCATACTCTTGATATAGCCAGCTTGCAATATGATCATTACCTACTTCACCTACTGGGACCATTGGGAATTGCCATAAATTAGCGAGTAAGCCCGCATCAGGTCGCTGCTCGATTACATGGTTTCCTGAAGCTGTTTGAATCAACACCACCGCGTATGGTATCTTTTTTTTCGGCTTTTTCTTAGACTTAACCGGAAGCGTAGAAACGACATTTGCTTCATAAGCACGACAATGCGCTTGAACTGGGCACAACGTGCAGAGCGGATTTTTCGGTGTACACACGAGTGCACCTAGTTCCATTAAAGCTTGATTAAAGGAAGACGGATCCGATTCAGGAATGAGTTCCCTAACGACTGCTTCAAATTTCTTTCTCACCGCAGGAACTCCAATGTCGTCATCAATCTTTAAAATACGTGAGGTGACACGCATCACATTCCCATCCACTGCTGGCTCCGGCATATTAAATGCAATTGATAAAATTGCCCCTTTTGTATAAGGTCCGATGCCTTTTAACGAGCCGAGCGCTTTCGGATCTGCAGGTATAACACCTGCATAAGATGCTACAACCTCTTTTGCTGCTGCTTGTAAATTACGTGCCCGCGAATAGTAGCCGAGACCTTCCCAAGCTTTAAGGACGGTCTGTTCTTCAGCAGCCGCAAGGTCAAATACGGTTGGGAACTGAGCCATAAACCGTCCATAATACGGAATAACCGTATCAACCTGTGTTTGCTGTAGCATAATTTCGGACACCCAGATTCGATACGGATCTTGATTGTCTCGCCATGGTAAATCACGTTTGTTCTGATCGTACCATTCGAGCAGGTCACGCTGAAATGTTATAATGTCAATATATTGTAATGTACGTAACACGAATAATTATCACCCTTCATGATATAATTAATGATGACAAACCTATCTTATCATGGAAATAAAAACACTCGTCAATAACCAAGGAGGATTGTAAATAGATGGATACAGGAACCCATATTGTTATGGGTGTTGCCATAGGTGGCTTGGCAACACTTGATCCGGCTGTGCAATCTGATCCTGCGCTGTTTAACGCTGTACTAGTTGGCACCATTGCTGGATCACACGCCCCAGATCTTGATACCGTATTAAAGCTTAGAAATAACGCCACGTATTTACGCCATCACCGTGGCGCAACACACTCTATCCCTGCCATACTCATGTGGGGCGTCGTCATTTCAGGCATAATTCACGCCTTTGTCCCGTCAGTTGATTTCATCCATCTGTGGGCATGGACATTTCTCGCCGTAGCGGTCCATGTGTTAACTGATATTTTTAACGCTTATGGCACACAAGCCTTCCGACCATTTACAAATAAATGGATCGCTTATGGCTTTATAAACACCTTTGATCCTTATATATTTGGCTTGCATATTGCCGGCATTATTGGCTGGGTGCTTGGGCTTAATCCTGGCCCTACTTGGCTCATCATCTATGCAGTCATCGTTCTTTATTATATTAAACGATATTTGGAAAAACGAGAAATCGTCACGAAAATTCACGATCATTATCGAGATGTTGAAAAAATTGCAACATCACCAACAGTTAAACAAAATAAATGGCGTGTGGCAATTACAACGCAAGAACAATTTCACGTCGGATCGGTAGAAGATGGCCATATTGAGATCGTTGATACCTTTGACCGTCAGCCACTTCCTGATACGCCTATTATGAAGCTGGCACAAAATGACAAAAACATTGCTGCATTCTTATCCTTTTCTCCAGTATATCGCTGGGTTATTAATGAATATGATGATTTTACTGAGGTCCGTTTTATAGATCTCCGCTATAGAGCGCGTGGACGTTATCCATTCGTTGCTGTTGTCCAAATTGATATGGATCACAACATTAAAAGCTCATATACAGGCTGGATTTACTCTGAGCATAAGCTTAGAAATAAGCTCTATATCAGCGATTATCCTGTTTAAAAGTGAAAAGGGGCGACCAAACAGTCCGCCCCTTTCACCCAAAACGCGTAAAAAGCTATGAATCTATCGCATCATTAAGATAGAAATTGGCACGGCCTCTTCCTTTTCATACAAGTCATCCAGAAGATTGACCCTGTGCCCCCAAGCAAATACACCATTGATGTAGTTTATTTTAAATCGATGGCCAGGGTCGCCCTTTAGGTCGTATATCACTCCAGGCTTAAAGTCTTCTGGGTTTAACATATATGCCATTGCCACAAGTTGTTTTCTTTCATATACTTCAGCTTCACTTATGTTACCTAGTCGTTCAGCTTTTAACGCTTTTTCCTTTAGCTGTGCAGCTTCATCACGTAATTGTTCAATCGAAAAATCACTATAGCAATAATTCATCGTATCTCATCTCCTTCATAGTTTATTTTAACAATTCGTTTAAGACAATAGAAACAAATAGCGTTTACACATACGAGAGGAGTCTTATATATGCCAAATGTTGCAATTACAGGCGGGGGAAGTGGACTCGGCCGCGCCCTTGCACTCAAATATGCTCAACACGGATATCGAGTCTTTTTAATGGGAAGAACTGTGAAAAAGTTACATATGGTCCAAGAAGAAATTTTGCGTCAAGGCGGGCAGGCTGAAGTCGTGTTATGTGACATTAAAGAAGCGTCATCAGTCCGGATTGCGTTTCAGCAAATTGGTGAATTAGATGTCCTAATTAGTAATGCTGGCATTGGACATTTTGGTCCATTTGAAGATTATTCGAACCGCGATATCGATGAGACGCTCGATACGAACGTAAAAGGTTCTATTCTCACTGTTCAAGCCGCATTGCCGCTCATTAAAGCCAGCAAGGGCAGAATTTTAATGATTATCTCAACAGCTGGTCTCCGTGGTAAAGTAAATGAATCCATTTATTGTGCCAGCAAGTTTGCCGTAAGAGGGTTTACAGAAAGCCTCCAGCAGGAATGGAAAGACAAGGATTACACGATCACTGCGGTTTATATGGGTGGTATGAATACACCGTTTTGGGACCAATCCGATCACGTTAAAGATCCAAGCCGTTTAAAAGGACCACAAAAGGTCGCGGAAACCATTTTTCAAGAAGACGATGGACGGGCGGAAATCATCATCGATCGTTAAATAGGAAACAGGGAACAAACGCACCATTATGATGGCGCATAATCACGTCTGTCATCTTAACTGGTCGTTTCGTTCCCTGCCTCACTAAACCTCATCGTCTATTTGTTCATCAACAAACCTATTAATGAGCGCCATTGGAAACCCTTTACGGTACAAGCCTTGTTTCACCTTTGTTTTCAGCTCAAACCCCATGTGTTTCTGGCGATGCTTTCGAAGGAGCTTTTCTCCTTGGCGACAAAGCGCGTCCCATTCAAGTGTATCGTTTTGCGCGGCATTTGCTTCATCAAGGACGGTTTGAATCACATCCTGGGTAAATCCCTTTTGAAGCAAGAAGCCGTGCAGCTTTTGCAGCTGCTCCTTGAATGAATAGCGCCCAGACTGATTAAGCCGTTTTTTCATCCAGGTCAGCGCTTTTTCATACTGGACCTCAAACGTATAAGCATTGACAGCCTCATCTGCATAAATGGCGGCAACGCCTTTTTCAAGCAATTCCCTTTTTACAAGCTGGGGACCTTTAGCGCTCGTTCGTATCCTACTTTCGACAAAACTACGAGCGAACACCTTGTCATCAACGAGCTTTTCGGATACTAACCGTTCCATTACAGAGGCAATGTGTTCCGGATGAATTTCCTTTTTCAATAAATAATCATGCATTTCTTTTTTTGTACGCATTCGATAGCTTAAAAAGTTGATAGCAAGGGAATAAGCTTTATATTGTGTATCTTCGTTGATCAGCTCGTCCATTAGTTCAGCATCAATGTCCATACCTTTATGTAAGCGATACTTGATCAGCACGGCTTCGTCCACACCAAAACCAAATGTCTCGCCTGAACCAGCATCAAGATAAATGTTATACCGCTGCTTCTGTTTTTTTTGAGTCGTAATCCGGGTTATTTCGCCCATGACATCACCCCTTTACGTTCCATCATAACAGATGAGGTCAATTATCCGTGAGCCATTTACCCAAAAGGAGGGCAATCAAATATGAACATCCTAATAACAGGTGGAACTGGATTCGTCGGTCACCACCTTGTAGCACACCTTAAATCAAAAGGACACAAACTCATCATCATAACCCGCTCACCAGAACAGCATGAACCAGACAATCATACGACATATGTATCATATGACGTAAAAGTTGACGCGTTACCGGTGATCGATGCAGTCATTAACTTAGCTGGTGAATCGATATTCGGATATTGGACCAAGAAGAAAAAAGAAGCGATTAGACTGAGCCGCGTCCGATCGACACAAGGCTTAATTGATCTTGTTGCAACACTTGAACACAAGCCTTCCGTGTGGATTAATGGCTCTGCTGTCGGCTTTTATGGAATGTCTGATGAAGTGATTTTCACAGAAGAAACGACAAAGCCAGCGGATGATTTTCTTGCCCAAGTTGTATTGGAATGGGAAAGCACAGCGGCACAGGCAGAACAAATGGGTATTCGCACAGTCTACACACGGTTTGGTGTCATTCTCGGGGATGGTGGTGCACTACCAATGATGTCCCTCCCCGTTAAAGCTTTTGCTGGCGGGAAAATAGGGAGCGGCACGCAATGGATGTCCTGGGTTCATATTGAGGATGTTGTACAGCTCATTGCATTTTGTTTACACAATCCGGATATTAGCGGGCCAATTAATGTGACGTCTCCTAATCCACAGCAAAATGCGTCATTTATGAAGACACTTGCAGACGTTCTTAACCGTCCCTTCTGGTTGCCCACACCTACATTTATGATGGCGACAGCACTAGGGCAAATGAGTCAGCTGATGACGAAAGGACAATATGTATTGCCGCAAAAAGCACAATATAGCGGTTATTCTTTTGCTTATACAGATGTTAAACATGCACTGGAAGACTTACTAAACACTACCATAAAAAAATAACATCATTTTCATAAAAAAAGTGTTCCCTTTTCTCACAAATCGCTGTAAAATATATTATGCCAAACATGGTTTTTAGGGAAGGCAAATGGTGCGCCACCAGTCAGCTGACTGGTTCTAGTGGGTTCGATTCCCACCCCGAATTTTAGTTGAACGCTAACTTAAATTCGAGGTGGGTACACTAGATTGCCGTCTTTTTTTAAAGTACCCACCTGCAAATAGGAGGGTACTTTTTTATGCTTAAAAAACGTGAATTACATGAGGTTCCTATGTTATATGAATTAATGGCGCATCCCGATGTCTTTCCTTACGTTAGACACAAAGCATATTCTTGTGATGAATTTTACTTTATTACAAAACAAACCATTGAAGCTGAAGAAGATGGTACGTTAATATCTAGAACCATCCTAGATGAATGTCAGCAGCCTATAGGGACGATTAACTTATTTGATATTCAGCATAAATCAGGCTTTTTAGCGACTTGGATTGGCGCGCCTTTTTTCGGGAAAGGGTATAATCAAATCGCAAAAGAAATGTTTCTTACTGAACTGTTTACCGAGCTAGACATTGAAATGGTGTTCATTAAAATTCGCCGGACAAATGTAAGGTCTCTTAAAGCAATGATCAAGCTCCCTTACGCCACATTGGTGAACAATTTATATGCAGATGTTTATGAAGCGATTAATCGCATTGAGAATGTATACGATTTATTTGCGATTAGCAAAGACGCTTATCTCGCTTATCTGAACTTCAGAGAGCTACTGCCTGAACACGAGGGTGAAGAAGTATCTTAATGAGGGATGCATAAATATATGTTGTCTGGCAATACTATCCATAAACTTTTGCGGAAGGTCAATTCATTCCGCATCTACCACGCTATGGAAGGGATATGTGTATGCCTAAACAGCCTCATGAAAAGGAAAAGTTCTTATCAAAAACTCAAGAAGTGTTGTACCAAAAGGAATTCAAACGCGCGAACAAAGCCTATGAAGATGCTTTTAAGGAGCAAAAAAGAAGCCGGATCTAAGGCTTCTTTTTTTGCCTATAAAGCGTGGATCAATATTAGTGGCGCATTGATGCTGCATACCGGTCTAATTCGTATCTATTTTGCATCACGATTGTGTTCTATTATGGGTACAATATGTTTATTTATTTCCATTACATAAAAACCCATGTGAATAACCATTAATTATGTTGATAAGTTCAATCTCACTTGTGGATGAATGTGGATAATCTTGATGTAGGTTTATTTAATGGTATATGTTGTGTGGACAAAGCTGTGGATTATGAACATTTGTTGTTACGCATGAGCCGCGTAGTATTTTTCCAATGGTTCTTTTGTATGATCTTCGAAACCATTAACATCGTTCATCTTACGGACATCATAGCGAAACAATTGCTCCCTTAAAACATCATTCGACTCAACGACATCAAGATGATCTAACACGCGTTGTTTAATTGCTTCTTTGTTGTTTATACCAAATGCGTACCCAGTCCTTACTGCTGCTGATTCAAACAATACAGCCGCTTGCCAAATGTCGATCTTTCGAGCGTTCCAAATGTATATCATGACGACGCCCCTACTGATTACTTCGATTTCAAAATCCTCTGCATGAAATAGTGACCGCAGCATCCTGCATTTTGTAAGTGATGTAATTGTAGGATGATGCAGTGCCAAGCACCCTAACATTGTGTCACCTCCCAACATCCATAATAGTGTTCTGTTATAGATCATTCTACTATATGTTCTATATAAGAACAAATGATGCCACCGCAGATAATCTCAATCATGATAGGATTAAACATACGATGATAGACATTCATTAGATACTTCATGTAATTGAACTATCCAATGTCACAAGATAGAGTGTGATCGTTATGGATTTAGAGCGAATGGCATACAATATTAAATATTTTCGGGAACAAAATGGTTGGACACAACTGCAATTGTCTGAACAGCTGATGACGTCTCGTTCGGTCATTGCCAAATGGGAAAATAATGTTGCCAAGCCCGATATTGAATCTCTCGTACGGATGAGCGATCTCTTTAACATGTCAGTTGATCAGCTTGTAGGACATGTTCCGTTACGTGATGATGTCATGAAAGATTTTAAACAGAAGTACAGCTCAACACATAAATCATATGAAGAAGATGCCATTAGACTTGCGGAGTATCTGAAGGTCCACCCAGATGTCATGGCACACTTACACAAAATTAAAGACATACCATTTAAAAAGCAACAATCAGTGTTTAAAATTATTGACACCGTTATTGATGAACTTAACGATTACCACAATTAATGAAAACGTCGGATACGCCTCAAAGGGCTCTCCGACGTTTTTTTCTTCATGAGTACGCTACATGCTTCCCAAGCGTGCGCCTAATTTTTAGTGTAAACCCTTTACCAAAATCTACCCTAATAAAAAAACAGAATTTATGGAAATATACCGTTGTACGCTTGTTTCCTTGCACGGCTTATGCTTTTTATATATCGTAATAGAATACCAAATTAACACAAGGGAGATTTTATGAAGAAAGTATCAAAGGTTTTCTATATTACTTTGGCGCTTGTCGCAATTAGTGTCATTCTCGGAGCCGTCTTTCCAAATGCCGTTAAGCTGATCACAGGAAATATTAAAGAATTTGTGGCAACGAGCTTCGGGTGGTACTATATGCTGCTCATGTCCGTCATGGTATTGTTATCGATCATTTTAGCCGTTAGCCCATATGGGAAAGTCCGGCTAGGGCGCGATGATGAACGTCCTGACTTTTCCACACCTACGTGGATTGCAATGCTGTTTTCCGCGGGTATGGGAATTGGTCTCGTTTTCTATGGTGCTGCTGAACCAATATCACATTATGTAACAAATGCACCTTTTTCAAAAGAAGGCTCTCCGGAAGCATTTAAAGAAGGCTTGTCCGCCTCTTATTTCCACTGGGGTCTACACGTCTGGGCCATGTATGCGATGGTTGCTCTATCGCTAGCCTATTTTCAATTTCGCAAACAAGAACCTGGTTTAATATCTGCAACACTTAAGCCTCTTTTCGGCGATAAAATGAATGGTCCGCTCGGTGTATTAATCGATGTTCTTGCTGTATTTGCAACTGTATTCGGGGTTGCGACAACTCTTGGCTTCGGCGCCACGCAAATCAATGGTGGATTATCTCATCTATTTGGCATTGAGGTTGGTTTTAAATCACAATTTATTATTATTGCAGTCGTTACGATTTTATTTTTAATATCGGCCTGGTCTGGTATTGGTAAAGGCATTAAATATTTATCAAATACGAATATGGTGCTTGCCGTACTACTATTAATCGTTGTATTAGTTGTAGGGCCAACTTTATTAATATTAAATATGTTTACCGAAACGTTCGGTCTTTATATGCAGGACTTTTTAAAGATGAGCTTCCGAACCGCGCCACTTGAAGGGGACAATCGGGGATGGTTAGATGGATGGACGATCTTTTATTGGGCCTGGTGGATCTCATGGGCGCCATTTGTTGGCATGTTCATAGCTCGCGTATCTCGTGGACGAACAATACGATCATTCATCACAGGTGTACTCGTCATTCCAACATTATTCGTTTCAATTTGGTTTGCTGTATTTGGCACAACTGCTGGTCACATTCAGGATAGTGGTGTTGATTTGAGCCAGTATGCAACAGAGCTTGTGTTGTTTAACATGTTTGATCAAATGCCATTATCTACTGTACTATCAATTATTGCGATTTTATTAATTGGCTCATTTTTTATCACATCAGCTGACTCAGCAACGTTTGTGCTTGGAATGCAAACAACAAAAGGCTCACTCATTCCACCGGCACAAGTGAAAATCATATGGGGTATTGCGCAATCCGCTGTGGCACTCATTCTGCTTTATATAGGTGGGTTAACAGCGATTCAAAATACGATCATCGCCGCTGCACTCCCCTTCTCGTTCGTCATGATCTTAATGATCATTGCACTATTCAAAGCCTTAGCGAATGAAGAAGACGTCGCAGAACTAAAGAAGAAATAACTAAAAGGCATCATGGACAACACTAAAAACAAAACGTAAAAGGCGAACAATGCTCAAGACTAGCTCCGGAAATCCACGCAGACTCCTGCGGGAGGAAGGCATAGGTTAGACCCCACAGTGCGTTAGCACGAGGAGGCTAACCAGCCGCCCGCGGAAAGCGAAGTGGATTTCCGGAGCGGTCGTATTGTTCGCATTTTTATGTGGTTAAACCTCTTTTGTTCCAGTCGCTTCTCTAATCGTATATTCATTATCTTGATCAATCTTTCGGGATAAACTTCTACTATATTGAACCTTTCATGCCCAATGATCGTATTAAAGTTAAAAGATTGGAGTGAAACAATATGCCAGATATAATTAGTTCAGATTTACTACTCATTCTCCTCCCTATTATGGTCATTCAATTAATTCTTATGATCGTCGCTTTGGTTGACTGGGTTAAAGCCGAAGAAACGAATGGACCGAAATGGGTATGGCTCGTAATCATCCTATTACTGAATATTATTGGCCCAGTCATTTACTTTATCTTTGGAAGGAGACAAAAGTGATGGCTTTGGTAACCGTATCTGACTTATCACGCCACTTCGACGGCAAGCCTGTCGTTCATCAAGTGAGCTTTGAGTTAAATGAAGGCAAAACGATTGCTTTAATTGGACCGAACGGAGCGGGAAAAACGACCACACTCCGTACAATGGCTGGGCTTTTGAACCCGACGAGCGGTTCTGTGAAATTTTCAGGTATGAATGCTGGAGAGGATATCCGCCCATACATCGGTTATTTGCCACAGTATCCGGCATTTTATGAATGGATGAGTGGGTTGGAGTTTTTAGTGTACAGTGGTCAACTTGCACATTTAACAAAAGACGAGGCAACAAAGCGGGCGCTCGAGCTTTTGAAAAAGGTTGGCATTCTGGATGCAAAGGATCGACGCATTGGTAAATATTCCGGTGGCATGAAGCAGCGACTCGGTATAGCCCAAGCGATCATTCATCAGCCGAAGCTATTAATTCTTGATGAGCCTGTATCATCTCTTGATCCGATCGGACGTAGAGAAGTGCTTACACTGATGGATGAGCTTAAAAAGGACATGACGATTTTGTTTTCCACCCATATCTTAAGTGATGCTGATGAAATTAGTGATGAATTGCTCCTCTTAAACAAAGGGGAAATTGTTGAGTCTGGATCACTTGCGGAGCTGCGCAATAACTATCAAACGGCCAAGCTTGAACTGAGCATAGAAGGAGACCTGTCTACCTTTCAAGCAGCGGTTTCTCAACTGGACTGTATTGAGGAATGCTATATTGAAAAAGACATGCTTCACGTGCTAGCGCATGATATAGACACGGCACGTTCGCAAATCATTCAAATGGTCGCAAGTAAAAATTGGTCGCTCACTCATTTTTCTGTGAACAGGGCATCACTCGAAGACATGTTTATGAAGGTGGTGAACAGCTAATGCAATGGACAACGTTGTTTAAAAAAGAGCTGTTGGAAAACTGGCGGAATAAAAAATGGATCTGGTTCCCACTTGTGATGATTTTAATTGCCATTATGGACCCGCTCACGACATACTACATGCCACTCATCATTGACGCGGTAGGTGGAATGCCTGAGGGAACCGTCTTTGAACTCCCTGAATTCACACCCACTGATGTGATCATGATGAGCTTAGGACAATATAGCATAATCGGTGTCATCGTTATTGCTTTAATTTCTATGGGAACGATTGCTGGTGAACGTAAAAGCGGCGTATCCGAGCTTATTCTCGTAAAGCCTGTATCTTACAAAAATTATATCTTGTCCAAATGGGCATCGTTAAATGTGCTCGTATGGTTTGCCGCATGTTTAGGCCTTTTCGCCAGCTGGTATTACGTTAATATTTTGTTCGGCGAGCTGTCTTTTCTTGCGCTCTTGCAAATTATTTTTTTCTATGGACTCTGGCTAACGTTCGTTTTAAGTCTATCGATTTTCTACAATGCACTGCTGAAGTCGCCAGGTCTCATTTTATTTGCCACGATCGCTACTATTGTTACGATGAGCATAGTGACACAAATTTTTAGTCATGTTCTCTCCTGGAGTCCGAACAAACTATCTAGTCATATTATCGAGATGCTTCAAACAGATCAAATCGGGAGCGCGCTTTGGGGTGCTGCCGTCATCACAGTCGCTTTATCTATCGGATTGATCATAAGCGCCATCTATATTTTCCGTAAAAAAGAAATGGCCGCATAGTAGGTTCAATGCACACGTTGAGGGAGTTCGATCCCCCTCAACGTGTTTTTACAATTGTAATATGCCTCAGCATGGACCAGCTTACTGCGTACAAACCGAAACCGATGAGAAATAACCAAACGAATTGCATGAGCGCTCTCGTCTCATATAACTTTATAGCGATATCAGGAATCGTTCCTGCGGCAAGTCCGACGAGAAACGTTATAACCAATGCACTGATCACAATACCGCCGCCGAGTAATCCAAATTTATAAAATAACAACCCTAACACAAACATACTCGCCAAAATAAAGAACATAACCGCCGTATCAATGACGATCCGATTGATCAAGGTGTTTCCAATTAATTCAGCTGGATGAATCAATTGATACCCATCAATTTGGAACATATCTGTCAGCCAAGTGACGACAACATGGACACCACTCGTCAAAACAGCTTTTAGAAACGCAAGACATAGAAAGCTTGCCCCTAACCCGATAAACAAATTCTTCCGCGTCGCTCCTAGCTTCAATAAATGGGGGATCGCTTCTTTCACGGTGCTATATCCCATGATAGAACAATAAATATAAACAGCTGCCGAGACAGCAAACACCATCGTCATATCGTGGGACATTTCCCCAACAAAATAAGCGATCAACAATGAAACGAACATCGTACTCAGCAAAATTGCCCAGAATATTGTGAAATTATACCGCGCACCCGTTATAAAAAAGTACATAATCCCTTTAATTTGCCTCATTTTATGCCCCCCGTTTCTCCTCGGTTAAATACACCATTAATTCTTGGATTGGTATACCTTCGACAGCTAACCCTGCCGCATGTGCCGCTTCCATTACGGCATCTCCGTACACATAAGCAGTCATCATTCCAGCGATTTCCTTCGTTTGCATCACATTTTTATCCGTCATATAAGCTGTCACATCCGCTTTTGGACCTGAGACTGCGCACGCTTTTTCTCTCAATACATCTGCTTCCTCCTGTAAGACGATCGAACCGTTTTGGATGATGATAACTTCTTCAAATAACGTGCTCACCTCGTCAATTAAATGTGTTGAAAATATAATGATTCGTTTTTGCTTTTCATAGACGGCAACCATTTTGTCATAAAACATTTTTCGCGCTGATGCATCAAGACCGATGTAAGGTTCATCAAACATGGTAATAGGTGCCATGCTCGCAAGTCCCACAATGATGCCGAGTGCTGACGCCATCCCTTTCGACAGCGATTTAATTCGGGCATTTACATTTAAACCATATGCCTCTATGAGCTCATTCGCTAATGCTTGATCCCAATTCGGATAAAAGACACGATACAGCTTGAGAACATTTTTGATCGTTAATTCTTTCTTGAAATTACCGCCCTCTTTTATTAAACAAATCGATTCAGTGAGCTTCTGATTATCAAAAGGCGCTTCGCCATTCACTCGTAACGTTCCACTCGTCGCTAAAATTTGCCCTGTTAAGATTTCCATAAACGTCGTCTTACCAGCACCATTTCTACCGAGAAATCCGTAAATTTTCGGTTCACTTAAAGTCAAAGACACATTATCAAGTGCGCGCTTATCACGATATACCTTCGTTAACTGATCAACCTCAATTTTCATCTTGTACATGCACCCCTTTTACCCATTCAATGAGTTCTGTTTCACTGATTTGTAGTTTCTCCGCTTCTTGTTTAAGTGGCAAAACAAAATGCTTATAAAATGTCTGCTTACGTTTTGCAATTAAAATCTTTTTGGCGTCTGTCGTAACAAACATTCCAATCCCCCTTCGCTTAACGAGAATATGCTCTGCAACAAGCTCATTTATGCCTTTTGCAGCAGTTGCTGGATTAATCTTATAAAATGCAGCAAATTCATTCGTTGATGGAGCACGTTCATCAGGATTGAGCGTACCATTAATAATGGCATCCTCAATGTGCTCTTTAATTTGGATATATATTGGCTTCGTATCATCGAGCGCACGTTTCATGACGATCACCTTTTCAATTAACTTATATGGTTCATTACTTATGTAACTAACCATATAACTAATGGATGATATTGTCAATAATTTTATAAAAACATCAAAAAAAGACATCCTCAAGGATGCCTCTTTTCGATCAATAGACTCATTCAGTTACAAGCAATGAAAAAGCATACATCCCTTCTCCCTTAAACACACCTTCTTGATTCCAGCGTACTTTGACGACATAATTATATCTGCCTGCCTCTCCAGATACTTTAAACTGAGATCCTTCTATTTCTGTTTTAATATCTTTCCCCTCTTTTTCGAGTTGAATTAACTCGATTTGATCAGGCATCGGAAGGGGGGCTCCAGAGCTTCCTGTGCTAGACGTGACAAAATTTATGTATTGTCCAGCTTTTGCCTTCAACCTCGGAATTGGTTGAAAATCATCGCCCTGGACAAATCGCTTGAGCAAATTGTCGCGATCCTCAATTTCAGTATTGCACCGCTTTCCCTCATCCACACACGTTGAAACAAATCCAGCAACATAACCAGCGCTATCATCAACAACTTTAAATTCAAAGCCTGCCGGGAATGTTTTTCTTGTTTCAGAGTCTTTTTTATTAGATGATGACGGCTTATTTTCAACGTTATTGTTTTGCGAAGCGTTGGAGGTATTGTTTGAAGCATTGTTATTGTTAGAGTGCGTTTCGTCATTCATTAAATCATTCAGTGCAGCCTCATCGTTTACGCCCTTATCCGAGCATCCAGCTAAAAGAACAATGAACAAAACGATTATGGATATACGTATAAAGGAGTTCACGTCAAATGCACGCCTTTTCAAGCCTCCACGAAGTCGTTTCATATTAATATGCCTCCCCGATATTTTTCTCTCTTAATACCATATATATTCTACATAACGATTTAAAAACCTCTTAAATATACTGTTTTTTTTATATTATTTATAATAATAATAATAATAATAATATGTTATAATAACACTTAAAAATATAATAACGTTGAATGGGGGGCTTATTTTGTTTCATTTAATGATGTTCGAGTTTAAAAAGATATATAAGTCACTTTTTTTTCGAAGCATGCTTTTCATACTCATTTTATTCATCGTTATCTATTACATATTCGTTTATATGAATACAGTTCGAGTCGAAAGATTAATGAATCAAGAAACAGATGAAATCTCACGAATGGAAGAAACATTGTCTCAAAAAGACCAGTCTATATCACCTTCTGAAGAAGCCGTTTTACAGGAACTATTACAAAAGAGGAAGCAGTATCGTCATGCATTAAAAGAGCATGATTGGAATGCGCTGTTGAACTTAGAAATTGAGGAAACTGAACTCGGTCTTAGCAATCGATTGTATGAATCTATGATGCCTTCGCAGTGGCCATCTTTTTTTACAGAAGTTAGTTTTTTAGAAAAGTATAAGCTTATGCGTGAGGGTGACATGACACCTATTCTGCCTATCAACTTTGCATCACAACGAACCGCTTATGATATTTCATATGATCCCCCACAATTAGAGGAAACCATCTTACACATAAGCAATAAATACTCTTCTGCCAGCTTAAACTTCCTTAATCATTTATTTTCTTTATCATATAGTTTACTCGGTGCAGTTTTTTTTATATTTCTATTCGGAGATCTATTCACAAAAGAGGGGCTCGGACGCCATGGCCCGATTCATTTTTTAAAAACACAGCCATTAAATTTCAACAAAATATTAGCAAGTAAATTAATCGTTGTCTTAACGTTAAGTGTTGCTATTTTGTTAGGCGCAGCATTCATCTCCCTTCTTTTAGGCGCAGTATTTGATCGATTTGGTCATTACAATTATCCGATATTAATTTACGGTGAAGACCATACATTTTCATTTATGAATTTGAGCACCATGATCATCCAAGCAACACTTTTGTTTGTTATGATTTTACTGTTTTGCTATGCATTATTAATGCTATATTCAATTGTGACCAAGAGAGTCGCTCTCGCTATCGGCTTAACGTTGGCTACAATTTTTATTGGAACTGAACTGAGCGAACAGCTGATTGCCCTTGACCTAGCCAAATACAACCCATTCCAATACTTTTCAGTCGTTGATGTCGTTACACAGGAAATGGCTGCAACCTTACAAAATTTTAACGTCACCTTGACCAATGGATTAATTGCTTTATCTACTGCAAGCGCTATAACACTTCTCTGTGCATATGCCATCACTCATTTTCAACATAAGTACGACTCATAAAAATAAAGGGGGTCATAACATGATTGTTGATGTTCAAAATTTAAAGAAGAAATATAAGCAGCAGTGGGTGTTAAATGGGGTAGACGTAGCAATTACAGAGCCACAAATCGTTGCATTAGTTGGGCCGAATGGCTCGGGTAAAACAACACTGTTAAATTGTATGACCAATCTGCTAGCTTTTGATGAAGGTGATGTAAAGCTGTTAGGAAAGAAACATACCGATTCATCCATTTTCTACGACGTATCTTATTTACAAGATAATCGAATTTTATACGATCATCTAACCGGATTTGACCATTTGAAGTTTATATGCAACGTGCAACATATCCCGCTTTCACGTATTAAAGACGTGACAGATCGAATTGGTATGTCGAGCTACGTAAAAAAAAGGGTGCGCAATTATTCTTTAGGGATGAAGCAACATCTACTCCTTGCAATGGTGATTATTAATGAACCAAAATTATTACTACTGGATGAGCCATTAAATGGGCTCGATCCGACAAGTGCTGTGTCCGTGCGGAAAATTTTGTTAGAGCTATACAAAGAAGGTACGACCATCATTCTTTCCTCACATAACTTGGATGAAATCGATCGACTGACACATACGGTTTATTTTGTTAAAGATGGTGTTCTACTCAAAGAATCCTTAAAAGATGTCGCATCTAATCAATATTATGTGTCCGTCTCAGATTTGGAGAAGGCACAATTTGTATTAGATGAAGCGTCTGTGTCATACGACGTTACTGAAACTGGGGAAATCGTATTTGAAGATATTAATTTATCCCTACAATCTTTTATTAACCATATGAATGCGCATAACATCACACTAGAAAAAGTCGACAATCAAATGATCGGTGCAGAAAAACGATACCAGCAATTGTTTAAAGGGGTTGACCATCATGAAACTGTTTCCCTTTGAATTTAAAAAGATGGTGTTGAGCAGGAAATTTTCTGTTTTACTACTGATTATAGTAGCCTGTGTTATCGCACTTTTTATACGTAACGTTGCCTTTCAACCTGTCATTACCGAGAATGCACTTAAAGACATTGACGATCAGTTACAAACAAGTGATATGCTTTTAAGGGTTCATCAGTATAAATTGGAGGAAGACCCAGAGAATGAAGTAGAGAAAGAATTAAAAGATATGCTACTGGCAAATATCAATCTATTAAACAACATTAAAAACGCTGTATCCACAGATCAGTGGCAAGAGAGATTAATTCAGGAAAATGCCCTATTAAAAGGCATTGCCACATATAATGAAGCAGGCGGAGAATTTCCGTTAGACACCTCCGAAATCGTGCGTCAGTATGCCTTAAATGAAAAATTATTAGATGAACACATTAAGCCGGAGAGCAGTACATATAGTATGGCATTCCCAAATTTCATGAAGCAAGTGCTTGATTTTCTATTTCATTTGGGAGCTATCATAATGATGGTCATTCTAATCGGTGACCTTATGACAGCAGAGCTTGAAGATCATTCAGCTAAATTTTTGTTGACTCAGCCTTTAAAGCGGAGACACATCATAACGAGTAAATTTTGGACTGCCATTTCAGCATACATAACGGTTCTTGTCGTCCTTTTTCTTACCATTACAATTATCGGAAGCATATTTGGCAACGAGGGGACATTTCAATATCCAATTCTGATCGAAAAAAATGGAGAATTGGCATTTATGACGATCATCGAATATATTACGTTCGGTGCAATTGGCGTATCAGCCTTGATGATTACTGTGATTTCACTTTATTTATTTTACAGTCTTTATTTAAAGCAAACCGTATCAACACTGTTTGCTTTATTAGGAACATTACTCCTTGGTTATGTCGCTACTACTTTTATTTCCTGGCGTTTTTTCGCTTGGCTGAACCCTTTTCAATATATTATTCCAAGAGAGCCTCTCTTATTTCAAAATGGTACCGCGTGGTATCAGGGCCTGCCGATCTTATTCTTACTCAGTGTCATATTTTATGGACTAGCCGTTCGAAAAATTAAAACGCTGCGGATTGGATAATAGTGTAGGTGGAGGATGTATTCCTCCACCTTTTTTAATCTATCAAAATAAGTTTACTAAACTTGTACCGCCTGGACCATTGTATACATAAACGCGATTAATAAAATCACTCCAAGGAATATAGACCAAACTAGCAAATTCACTGAAGCCTTACGATGCGTATACCTTCCACTTATCCCTTGTTGAGGTAATATTCTAGCTGCGCGTTCCGCTGGAAGAATTGTTGCCAACACACCAACAACAATCGGAACGAGAGCAGTTGATAAGATCAACATAATAGCATCCGTTGACATGTTTAGCTCAAGCGGCAACGTCAGTAAGGTCGCACCTGCCAACCCTAAAATTGCTGCGCACACCCCGACGAGTAACCCCTCTAGCCAAATTAGGAAGCGTACACTGTTGTTTTTCCAACCAACCGCCTTGAGGAGGGCAATTTCCTCCTGCCGCTCTGCGATATTTTGCCACATAATTTCGACGGTCGTCAAAATCGCTAGCAGGAGTGCTGCTCCAATCGCTGCATAGTGAATGGATTCCACTTCTAATGCGACATACTGCCCGAGTAATGTCGTATACATGATGCCCCTCAAGTGAAATGTAATAAGCAAAAAGACAGCAAGAAGACTTGACGGGAATGCGATGGCCACAATTGACAGCACGCTACGTTTCCACTTACCAATAAAATGATTGAAGGCCATGGACATCAGACCCTTGGTTCGTATCAAACGTGCGCTTGACTTCGCTATTTCACCCGTTTGCATCGTTTCATAAGGTGATATTCTTTGTGCGATAATAGCTGGAATAATGGCCCCCAGCAAATATATAACAAAGCCGAGTGATCCTGTCAGAAGAAAGCGCATCAGATCAACTGTTGTTTGTCCACTCATATGAAGAAACGCCAATATCCCCCATGAAAGTGCTGCAACACAAACACCGAGCATAGCAGATTCTAGGAATAACAATCGGCTTAACCGGCTAGGTCGCCAGCCCACAGCCAAAAGAACTGCAAATTCTTTTCGTCTTGCAAGTAATGAAACGAGACTCGTGGCCCAAACATATATGATTGCTACAGCCATAATACTGATGACTAAACCAGAAAAGCCTACTCTAGCTTCTCGGAAAATGGTGATAGAGCTCCCCATCTTGATCCATGGCTGATAAAACCATCCAAGTTCTTGTCCATCATTTACTGAGGGTACATTCACTAATGTCGGTTGCGGTGAAGACCCCAACGTGACATCTGTGATGAGACCTGTTTCACGTTCAATATCGCTTACGACTTGTTCAACGATCGCCTGACTTTCTTCGGAGAGGTCCGTTACACCTGATACTTTAATGCGAATTGCCGAAATCGGAGCATCACCAGTTATGACTTCAGCTGCCTCCAAAGTCGTCAGCATTGTCGGCGGATTAGATAAAAAATTATAAGGATCATAGGTTGGTTTTAAAGTTTCTGTCGGGTTAATCGGGCGATCATCATCATCCAAAACAAGCTCTGCCGTCGTTGGACGATATGTTTCCATTGGCAATTCATTTGTCGGATCCTTCGATATATTTAATTTCCCCGGATCATACGACCCAACCCATTTCGGTTCAATAAGAGGAAAATCCCCAGCATTAATATGAGCGTATTCATTCGGGTTCCTGTACACCTCAATTGTCTCAGGCTCTGACGCTTGCTCCTCTGATCCTTGAATTGTTTTTGTAAACGTTTTGAGCTGATAGCTAAATGGCCATCTCTCTGAAAATGGGCTATCAATAGATTCATATTCTAAAGAACTCGGCCTATTAATCAGTGCATAATAACTTGTATTTAAAGGATTTTCAATATGTGTATTGCTTTGTGATATTGGTTCACCTGTTTCGTGGTTAACCCCAGAAATTCCATTTATCAATTGGGCATAAATGTCTTGTTCTTCAAAATTAAAGCTCTCTATAGTTTCTCCTTGAACGGTATCTAAATATGCACTGCCGCCTTTTTCTGCCATCATGTCTAGCGTTTCCTTCGCTTTGTCATGTTCAAAAGGGATGTCTAATCGTTCTATTTTATAATTTACACGTTTATCTGCGTACGATTGACTATTAATGATCGCGGGAAAGCTCGTATTTTTTGGCATGGCTGCATCATCAATATCATCTGCTTCATAAACGGGACGTTGATTCGTTTCATCTTCTTCAGATAAATATCGACTTGATTCAAATGGTAATATAGACTTGTCTAGGCCAACGAGCTTGGCCTCCTGTTCAGGATCAATTCCCGCAATGAGCATCGAACGAAATACTGTTAAACCAGGGTATGGAATAATAAAATAATCCGGTCCTTTTTCTCTTAATTGGTCCTCTACATAGTTAAACCATTCACCCGCTGGAAAATATGAACTAATAGAATCCTCTTTCTTAGATATGCCATCATCTGTAACTTCTACCTTGGTCAACCGATAGATTCCGTCTTTCTCCATGTCCAACGTATCCAGGGGTAAAGGATAATTGATGTAGCCCATCATCGCAATCGGGGCTGCAACTTCAACATGATCGATGTTCTTTATTTTGTTATAGTCTTCAATACTAATGCCGCCCTCTATCCCACTTAAGAAATTAGGATCAAGCAAATCATCTTCCTCGGTCACACTCCGCGTACCATTAGGTCGAACAACGATATCATAAGATGATTTCCATCGTTCTTGTAACTCATCAACAATCGTACTTTTGTTGACTTCCGACAGCCCCGCCAAATACGTTAAACCAACCCCAACGATGATGACACCGATCATTAATAACATGAATTGGTCTTTTCGTCGCCACCAGTTTTTAAAAATATAGCGCATCATTTTATGACACCTTGCTTCTCTTGAAGGACCTGTCCATCTTGCATCGTTATGATTCGATCTGCTTTAGATGCTAACGTAACATCGTGCGTTACATACAATACTGTGCAATTGTCTTCTTCATGCAATCGGGTTAGTAAATCAAATATACGTTCTCCCGTTTCCGTGTCTAAATTGCCTGTCGGTTCATCGGCAAGCAGCCAACTTGGTTTATGGACAATCGCTCTAGCAATCGCAACACGCTGTTGCTGGCCACCTGACAACTGTGAGGGGAGTGCATTCATTTTGTTCAATAAACCAACTTGTTCCAGTGCTTCTTTAGCACGTTTTTGTTTTGAATAGGAGACGTTTCGACCAAATAATGGTACCATCACATTTTCTACAGCGGTTAAAGTGGGTAGTAGGTGAAATTGCTGAAAAACAAAACCAATTTCATTAAAGCGAAAATCGGCCATTTTTTTCTTTGATGCCTTCATAATATCTTCATTGTCATACAGGATATGACCAGCTGTCGGTTGATCCAGTGTGCCTATAAGGCTGAGCAATGTTGATTTCCCTGAGCCAGAAGGACCGATAATTGCCGTTAATTCTCCTTTTGTAAACATTACGTTCACGTTTTGTAATGCTTCGGTGTCAACACCGTCACCCATGTACCGTTTTGACACGTCTAAACAACGAATCTCATTCGTCATTACATCCCTCCTAATGTCATATTCTATACATTAAAAACCTATGAGATTACTGAGCTGTACAATAATCATTCATAGGTTTTTAAATTGGATAAATAGAAAACGAGTTAATATCGGCTATTCTATTTCAGCATTCATAATTGGGCAAATACCACTACACGAAACAGTACCCGTATAATTATGCTTATTATATCTTATAGTACTGGGTGGTGTTACAATTCCATAATACTGTTTTGTCACAGTTACTTGTTTGCTTACATCATTTGGGGCGACATTCTCATTATCTACTATACTGCACTATTACTTACGGATGCAGCAGATACAGGGGTCATAAAAACTCCCATTGACATAAATACAGTAATACAAAAAACTGTAGTAAAGAATCATACTCTTTTCAATTGTATTCCTACTTTTATTTATTATCTTAATAATAATAACATAATTTAATTAAATTCCACCAAAAAAATAAAAAGAAAGTTTCGACAAACAGTTATAGATGTTGTCGAAATTTAATCAGTCATTAAATAGGATATACGACATAATGATTAAACCTTATGTTATGTTAGTTCATTAACGATAATAACCACATCCCGATCTCATTCATCTAAAAACTCGAGCGGGTCTTTTTCCGTTTGGATAACAGATTGCTTACCGTTTGTCATCCAAACGATATCGCCATGAATGGCTGTTGAATAGAGCGCTGTCTGCAGCCGTTGTAAATTGCCAATGACGCGTTCAACAGGATGACCGAATTTGTTCTCCTGACCATAGGACAATATCGTGGCCTTCGGATTTACATGCTCGATAAATGCCATTGTTGAGCTTGTATCAGATCCATGGTGAGGAATTTTTAATACATTCGCCTCCATTTCATGAGATATCATCAGTTCATGCTCCATCTCTTTATCAATGTCCCCTGGTAATAAAATCGTCTGCTGCAAATATTCAATTTTTAAAACGATGGAGGACTGATTATTCGTGAGGGAATCATCATCTGCATTTAAAATGTGTAAATCTATATAAGGATCAAACTGTATATGTTCATTTTTATCTGCCTCATAAACCGGAATCATTTGTTTACGAATTTGATGTACGTACATGAGGTATGTTTTTGTGACATGGAACTTTCCATTATCGAGAATGTTACCAATGGTAAAATGCTTCATGACGTCAATTAAACCGCCAATGTGATCAATATCTGGATGGGTCGCGACAAGCAAGTCAATCGTCTCAATCTGTTGTTTATTTAAATAGTCGACAACTGTTTTCCCTGCATCCGGTGGCCCACCATCAACGAGAATAACTTTGTCAGATGGTGTTTTAATTAATATGCTGTCCCCCTGACCGACATCAATAAAATGCACCTCTAACATCGAGGCACTAGCAGCCGCTTGAATCGGCCAAGCCATCATAGAAAGCATACATATGACAATCATAGCAAGTCGTTTCATTCAATCTTCCTTCGTATTGTTTTTACCTTAGTCTGTCACACTCAGACGAAAATATGTTGTGATTGAATGGGTGATGTGTTGATGGAAATGGCGCGGCTTTGCGGAATTTCAGGCGTGCATTGCGGAATTTGAGCCCCGTATTGCGGAATTCCAGGCATGGATTGCGGAATTTCAGCCTTGCATTGCGGAATTCCAGCCTTGCATTGCGGAATTCCAGCCTTGGATTGCGGAA
>NZ_JABJXD010000015.1 GCF_019093865.1 Lentibacillus saliphilus | reverse complement strand
CAAACTAAATCAAGACGGAAGTGATCCATCGTGTTCACTTCCGTCTCATTTTATGTGAACAGGCACGCCAAACGCATAAATAAAAATTGCGCGCATATATCCTAATCCCCACGCATATATCAAAAAACTGACGCATATCTCTAATTTCCACCGCATATATCATAAAAGTGGCGCATATACCAAAAGCCAACCGCATAAGCGCTGATCCAACCACAAACTAAATCAAGAAGGAAGTGATCCATCGTGTCCACTTCCTTCTCATCTTATGTGAACAGGCACGCCAAACGCATAAATTAAAATTGCGTCGTATATATCCTGATCCCTACGCATATATCAAAAAACTGACGCATATCTCTAATTTCCGCCGCATATATCATAAAAGTGGCGCATAGACCAAAAGCCAACCGCATAAGCGCTGATCCAACCACAAACTCAATCAAGAAGGAAGTGATCCATCGTGTCCACTTCCTTCTCATCTTATGTGAACAGGCACGCCAAACGCATAAATTAAAATTGCGCCGTATATATCCTGATCCCCACGCATATATCAAAAAACTGACGCATATCTCCAATTTCCACCGCTTATATCATAAAAGTGGCGCATATATCAAAAACCGGCCGCATAAGCGCACGCCCAGCCGCATATCCTCCACGCCACACCACACCACGCCCCCACGCCACACCACACCAAGCCGCCAAGCCCTCCACCAGCCACTATGTATACAATAAAAATGAGTGCAGACACTAACAATGGAGGTGTGATCATGAGTGATAAACAAGATATTTGGCAAAAGAAGCGGGCTCAAACCAGTGTGAATCCACAAGGTTTGAGTGAGGATGAGAAGGATCATCAGCCGAAGTCACAGCTTGAGCAGCGTGCGAAAAAGAAGAATACGAAATTATAATGATATGGCCCGAAGAGAATCGGATGGAGGACAAGACACCTCCATCCGTTTTTTTTATCACAGATTAAACTGGTCTGTAAAACTCCCACTGATTGGGTTTCACTTTATAAGATCAGGTGCACGATCATTAAACAAAACATCGTCATGGCAAGGTAAAGGTGAAGCATGCGTTTTTTACCGGATGGCCAGTAAAGCCGCAGCCAGCCAAACGTCGCTACACCAAGCAGAAGACTCCCCGTTATAAACCCTACTAAAAACTTAGGATGCGCCCAGTAAAAGCCATACCGATCAATGACAAGCCATGCGTGAAGCCAAACGACGACCACTGCTGACGTGCCAATCCAGCGGTGAAACGGCAGGACTTTTTTCGATAATTGAGCAAAACGAATTTTGACTTCTCGACTTTTGTTCTCCCGTATTGTCGTGAACACCGCATGCCTTGTCCAGTTAAATAGAATGAGTGCGACGCCTAAGCCACCAACGGCATGGCGCAGGCCCAAATCGTTGACTGTAAACAGTGCCCATACACTAACGAGTATTGCTATTCCGTTAATCATAAACCATCTATTCATGTGTCATACCCCTGTTCACTCTATAAAAAATGCACTAGAAAGAGTATATCACAACGCTTCTATTAATTTTACAAAACCTTTACACTGAATCAATCGTTCCTTTACATCCACTTGTTATACTTGGCAGTGAAAGAGGAGATCTTTCAAAAACATTCAATTTGGGGAGGACAATTAATGATGTCGATGAAAAAGGTTTTCATGCTTCTAATGATTGCTGGATTGGCAATTATGATGGTGGCTTGTAGTGATGATGCAGGTGCGGAAGAAAAAGATGGAGACAATAATTCCGCTAATTCTGAGGAACAATCGGACAACAATGCCAATGATAGCAACGAAGGAAACGCGGACGAAGCAGCAGAGCTTGAAGGCAGTGTCGTCATTGACGGTTCTGGAACGGTTTACCCGTTAATGGCTCGTCTTGCTGAGGAGTATATGTTGACTGCACAAGAAAATGTTTCTGTTGAAGTGAGTCGTGCAGGAACAAGTGCTGGATTCAAAAAATTCCTAGTTGAAGACGGTACAGATTTCAATGATGCGTCCCGTCAAATAAAGGATGAGGAAGCAGCACAAGCTGAAGAACTTGGCATCGACGTTAAGGAATTGAAAGTCGCACTTGACGGTTTGACGTTCGTTATAAACCCTGAAAACGACTGGGCAACGGAAATGACAGAAGAAGAATTGATTAACATTTTCCTTGCTGATGGCGACATTACAAACTGGAGTGACATTAACCCAGACTGGCCGAATGAAAAAATTAACACGTATGGACCAAACGAAAACCACGGAACGTATGAGTTTTTCTATAAAGAAGTATTAGATGAACAAGATCTCGTTAGTGATGTGAATTTACAACAAGAATATTCAACATTAGTTAAGCTCGTATCTGAAGACAAAAATGGAATTGCATTCTTCGGATTCGGTTATTACGTCAGCAACACTGATAAATTACAAGCTGTTCATGTTGACTTTGGCGATGGTCCTATAGAACCGTCACTTGACACAATTGCTGAAGATGGTGACTATGCAGGCTTTACACGTCCAGTGTTCACATACTTGAATGTGGATAACGCTAAAGAAAAGCCACAAGTATTAGACTATGCACTTTATGTTATGAACAATATGAATGAATTTGCCGGAGAAACAGGCTTTGCACCAATTCCTCAAGCTGAAATTGATGAGAACGTCACGTTTCTTGAAGGTCTTAAATAAGCATTCAGATTAAATGATATAAAGCACTGGCATGGTGGAACAATGAATCAACCATGCCAGTGTGAATTTTAAATATTGGAGGAGATGTGCCAGATGCCACATCCTAAACTTTCCACTTCTCATAAATCCTCAGTCAGTATTCGCGATATGATCGAGGCAAAAAAATCAAGTAGACAGCTCGGGGCCAAGCTTGAGAAAGGGATTCCCGTCATTTTATTGTTAATTGCCTTGGTATCCATTTTAACTACGGTCGGCATTGTATTGACGTTGTTTACGGAAATGATCGAGTTCTTCCGCCGTGTACCAATTATGGACTTTTTTACTGGAACAGTACTAAAACCATTAAGTCAAACACCTGAATTCGGTGTATTGCCACTTATTACAGGAACAGTTCTTTCGTCAGCAGTTGCGATGGCTGTTGCGGCACCGGTTGGATTGATGACAGCCATTTATTTAAGTGAGTATGCGTCTGAACGTGCACGTAAAATATTTAAACCGATGCTTGAAGTGTTAGCTGGTATTCCAACAATCGTATATGGTTTCTTTGCATTCACCTTTGTCACGCCGTTATTAAGAGAAATTATTCCGGGATTAGAAGCAACGAATATTCTTAGTCCAGGGATTGTAATGGGGATTATGATTATCCCAATGATTGCCTCTTTATCAGAGGATGCGATGCGGTCTGTTCCAAATTCAATGAGAGCAGGAGCATTGGCACTCGGTTCAACAAAGCTTGAAGTAACAGGTCGTGTCGTCATTCCAGCTGCTTTTTCAGGTATTGTTGCATCATTTGTACTAGGTATTTCACGTGCCATTGGAGAGACGATGATTGTGACCATTGCGAGTGGTAGCTCTAAAAATTTCACATTTGATCTGACACAATCGATGCAGACAATGACGGCTTATATTGTCGAGGTTACTGGAGGCGATGCGGCAGCTGGCTCTACGATATATTACAGTCTTTATGCCGTTGCCATGACTCTATTTGTATTTACATTATTGATGAACGTGCTTGCTCGATATGTATCACGTCGCTTCAGGGAGGAATATTAAATGCAGTTAGTTGATCATCAAAAAGTGAATAAGCGTATGTCCTTCCGAATTATTGTCAATCGCATATCAAGTATTATATTTTTCCTTTCAACAATGCTTGGCTTAGTCGTTTTAGGCATTTTATTATACCGTGTATTTTCCCAAGGGTTTGAGTGGATTAATATGGACTTTATAACAGGAAAATTGTCAACACAGCCTGAACGTGCAGGCATTATGGGTGCAATCCTCGGTACGTTATGGCTGATGGCGGTCGTTGCCCCAGTGACCATGTTTTTCGGAGTAGGCACAGCGATTTATCTTGAATTATACGCAAAGAAAAATCGCTTTAATGGTTGGCTAGAAACGAACATTGCGAACCTAGCTGGGGTACCATCAATTGTATATGGCATTTTAGGGATGACCATTTTTGTGAGAGCACTTGATTTTGGCAATATTGTTCTTGCTGGTGGTTTTACGATGTCACTTTTGATTTTGCCAATCGTTATTGTTTCCAGTCAAGAAGCGATCCGAGCGGTACCAAAGCATTTAAGTGAAGCGTCCTATGGCATGGGCGCAACAAAATGGCAAACTGTAAGACGAATTGTGCTCCCAACAGCGTTGCCAGGTATTATGACCGGGGCAATATTATCATTATCACGGGCAATTGGTGAGACAGCACCACTCGTTGTGATTGGGATTCCTGCCTTGCTCATTCCGTTTCCAGGTGGCATTTTTGATAAGTTTACGGTTTTACCGATGCAAATCTATTATTGGACACTGGATTCGTCGCTCGTTGATGAATATGCCAACCTTGCAGCAGCCACGATTGTTACGCTATTAGTCATGTTGCTCATCATGAATGCGACGGCGATTTTAATTCGAAGCAAATTCCAAAAACAATACGATAATTAAGGGAGAGTGGTTTTAAATGAGTATCGTGTCGATTAATGATCATGCACGTGCAACACGTCCAACGATTGTAAAGGATGCTGCTGTTGACGTTGCTGTTAGAGATGTTGTTTATGATACAAAAGAATTGAATCTATGGTATGGAGATGTTCATGCGCTAAAGAACATTAACTTAGCGATACACGAAAAAGAAGTGACAGCCATTATCGGTCCGTCAGGCTGTGGTAAATCAACGTATTTAAAAACGTTAAATCGGATGGTTGAGCTTGTCCCAATTGTACGTAAAACAGGATCCATCACTTATAATGGACGTAATATTTTTGATAAAGTATTTCGAGTAGAAGATTTGCGTACACGTGTCGGAATGGTGTTTCAGAAGCCTAATCCATTTCCTAAATCTATTTATGAAAACATTGCATACGGTCCTAAAATCCACGGCATCCGTGATAAAAAAGTTCTAGATGAAATTGTTGAGCAAAGCTTGCGAGGCGCCTATATTTGGGACGAAGTGAAGGATCGCTTAAAAGACAATGCTTATAGCTTATCTGGCGGTCAACAGCAACGTCTTTGTATTGCACGTTGTTTAGCAATTGAGCCTGATGTTATCTTAATGGATGAACCAACATCGGCACTTGATCCAAAATCAACAGCAAAAGTAGAGGAGCTCATTCAAAAGCTCAAACAAGACTATGCCATCGTTATTGTGACACACAATATGCAGCAAGCCGCACGTATATCTGATCGGACCGCGTTTTTCTTAAACGGAGAAGTTGTTGAATATGATAAAACGGCCACGATATTCTCGAAACCGGCTGACCAGCGTACAGAAGATTATATTTCTGGTCGTTTTGGTTAAAAAAGCACGTCGTCCTGTTTTTATGGTAAATATGAGGCATACTTTTGTAGTTGAATCAACCGAAAATATATGTTTTCACAGGATTGTTGACAAAATATGACATGGACGTTAACCCTTGGTTACCCATGTTATATTTTGTCATGTTTTATTTTATGATAGGAGTAGGAAAGAATCACTTTTGTGTTTGATAAGGGGGACTTCGGTATGGAACGAAAAAATATGTTATGGGGAATTGGGCTTCTGCTACTTGTGTTCGTTGTGTCTGCTTGTTCAGCTGATACACAAGGGCAAAATGCAGACAATAATGGTACTGATGACAATGATGCAGGCAATGGTCTTGCCTATAATCCACCGTCATTAGATGAACTAGATCCGGATGATCCGATGACCGAGTATATTCAATATGGTGAGAAGGTCTTTAATGAAACGAATACAGTCATGCCAGATTATGTCGGTAATGAGCTCTCCTGCCAAAGCTGTCATGCTGACGGTGGTCTTTCACAATCGTCTTCAATGGTCGGTGTGGTGACACAGTTTCCCCAATACCGTCCGCGTGAAGGGGTAGCCTTTACGATAGAAGATCGCATTAACGGGTGTATGGTTCGAAGCATGAACGGCAAGAAGATGGCTGAAGATAGTAAGGAAATGCGGGCGATGGTTGCCTATTTAACAAAGATATCCGAGGGTATTGAAGTTGGTGAAGAGATACCTTGGCGCATGAAAAACACGATGAAGGAGATTCCTGAGCCAAGTGTTGAACGTGGAGAAGAACTGTATACAAAGAAAAATTGTATGACCTGTCATGCGACAGATGGTTCTGGAACAGGTGCCAATAGTGGACCAGCGCTTTGGGGAGACAATTCCTTTAATGATGGCGCTGGTATGAGCCGAATGAGTAAAATGTCTGGGTATATTAAAAACAATATGCCAATTGGACAAGCTGGGGAATTGTCAGATCAAGAAGCGGCAGACTTAGCAGCGTTTCTTTTGTCACATGAACGTCCTGAATGGTCTGGACATGACACGGATTGGCCGAATGGTGGCCGTCCGACAGATATCATTGATAAAGAGCGGCGCCAACAAATTCGAGAAGGCAGCTTTGATTGGACAGAAATTGACAATGTCGTACCGGCAAAATAAAATATACGCTGATGAATGAGCTTACAATGGAAAATAATTATGTAATCAAAATACCCCCGAACGATCACTTCTGGCGTTCGGGGGTTGATTCCTTTTAATCAAATTAATAACTGTACGCTTTCAAACGTATTCAGCTAAAAAAGCCATGCATCGTATACAGTTTTATTCACGAATTGGTCGTGGTTCTCTTTGATTGGCAAATGATTCATCTGGTTTAAATAGAAGTGAAAGACAGACGAGACCACTGATACCGACAAGCGCATAGATTAAGCGCGCAAATACGGCAGTCTGTTCACCACCGAAAATGGCTGCGACAAGATCAAACTGAAAAAATCCAACAAGTCCCCAGTTAATGGCTCCGATAATTACGAGCGCCAGTGCTAAACGTTGAATGCCATTCATAATATCCCTCCTTATCGTCAGACTTGAGCTTAGTATTTCCGTTTGGTACAGTAATATACGATTTAACACGTAAGCAGACAACTGGCATATCAACTGTCAGCTCAATCAATATTAGACATGATTATGAGAGTAAAGAAAGGATGGATTGAATGAAAATAGGGTATGCATGCATAAATCTCAGCTTGGACAAGAAGTTTCGTACATGTCGCGTGTCCACTGTTGAAAAAGAAGGCATAGATAAGATCAAAGCATTAACCATTGAAAATTTAAAGCTCACAAAAGAGATTATTGAATGGAATATTAAGCATGACATTCTCTTTTATCGTATAACGAGTGGAATTGTTGTACTTGCGACCCACCCTGTCAATACGTGGGATTGGAAAAATGATCCCGATGTCCGTGCGATTTGTTCTGATATTAAAGCGTTAAAAGAACAATTCGATTTACGGTTGTCCGTACATCCTGGACAGTATAGTGTCTTAAATTCACCAAGACCTGATGTTGTTGAACGCACGGTTGAAGATTTGGTTTACCATGCTGATTTGTTAGAGCTTGTAGGCGGTACAGATATGATTCTCCATGTTGGTGGTATGTATGGAGATAAAAAGACTGCAATCAAACGGCTGATCAAGCATGCGAAGGCATTACCGGACTATGTATTAAACAAGCTGAGATTTGAAAACGATGATAAAATTTTTAATTTAGAGGATGCGCTTTATGTTGCGCAACAATTAGGGGTTCCAGCTTGCTTTGATATCCATCATCATTTTTGTAACCGTGCTGAACGACCGCTAGAAGAATTACTTGAAGGGGTTTGGGCAACTTGGTCTGATGTAGGGATACCAAAAGTCCATATTAGTTCTGGGAAGACTTCAGAGACGGACCGCCGCCATCATGATTATATTTTTCCAAAAGATTTTGCCAGACTTCTTGAGTATTTACAGGAAAAAGACGTCGACGTTATGGTTGAAGCAAAACAAAAAAATTTAGCTGTTCTTGAATTATATAATGCGTTTCTTAAAAAAAGTGATGTTTAACTAAACCCGTAGTAAATATAAATAAAAATATTTGCAAAATTAATCCCCCTTGCTTATATTGAACACTAAGAACGTGATTCAAAATGAGAAGGAGGGTTTTTTTATGGGACACCGTGACATGCTTATTACATTAACGGCTCATAAACGGGATGTGAACAATGTTACAATTGCTTTTACAATGGGATTGAAAGCACTTGAGAAGGGACATCAACCAGAAATAATCCTGCTTTCTGATGGCGTACACATTGCAGAAAAAGGTTATGCAGATCACATAAACATAGGACCACCATTCAAGCCAATTGCCGAATTACTACCAGGCTATTTAGAGAAAGGTGGGAAACTGTCCGTCTGCTTGGCATGCATGCAGCATAATGACATTAAAGAAACTGATATTGTTGACGGGGCTGATATCATCACAGCAGATTATGTCGTCGACGCTATCATGACGACTGAAAAAACACTTCAACTGAATTAATATAACAGTGCGGCGCGCAGCTTGAAAAGACGCGCCGCACAATTGTATCACCAACCGTATAAATCCGAAACGACGCTCATATATTCATTTTCCAACGCATAAATCCGTAACCACGCTCATATATTCATTTTCCAACGCATAAATCCGAAACGACGCTCATATATTCATTTTTCAACGCATAAATCCGAAGCCACGCTCATAAATTCATTTTCCAACGCATAAATCCGTAACCACGCTCATATATTCATTTTCCAACGCATAAAGTCCCGAAACCGCCGTATAACGACTACCGACCCACCCAAGCCATAGCCCCACCCACCCACCCAACCACATAAACATTCTAGCAAGCATTCTGTTCACATTATGCGAAAACGAGGCACGCCTCCTATAAGCACTTTCTGAATATTGAATGTCTCATAATTGCGTGTAATAACTTGTATATGGGAGCATTTTTCTAAATTTTCATTGCTAGACCGTTTATATAAAAACATATGACGGTATATCCCGACTATAGCCTGTTAATGCGATTTTGAAAATAACATAAAAAATGTAAAAATATAACTATGCTTAATTTTACTGGTGTTTATCAATGCTGTCGATCCTTCCGGAAAATGTTGACCACGAGACGAGCGTTTGAACATCAGTGGGCTCCTCTTCAAGCATCTCTCAATACTTTTCAGGTTAATGACGATACTAAAGCGTTCTGCGCGACATGGAGGTGTCACGTATATACATGATTGCTTGATTTTAATTCGGAATATTCGTTATATAAAGTGATTTAATCATGACTAACATACAAACGTTGGAGGGGGATATAAACATGAAAAAGAAATTCATGATGATTGTTATAGGCATGCTTTTCGTAGGATTGCTTACAGCATGTGGTGATGAAGACGACAATAACGGTCCAACCGGTGATGCGACTGTTGATACGATTGAAGATGGTTACTTTACATTTGGATCAAGCGGTTTGTACAAGCCGTTTAACTATGAAGATCTTGACGGTAATTTAACTGGATTTGAGGTCGAACTAGGAGAAGCACTTGCTGAAGAAATGGGCTTAAAGCCGAAGCCTGTTGCAACTCAAGATTTTGGCGCATTGATTGAAGAAGTAAAAAGTGACAGGTTAGATGCCATCATGGGAAGTATGACGATCACAGAGGATCGTGCAAAGTCAATCGATTTTTCTGATCCATATTACCGATCAGGTGGTGTGATCTACGTTCATAACGACACGAGCGATATCGAATCACCTGAAGATCTTGAGGGACATAATGTAGGAGTCGTTGCCTCTAGTACGTATGAAGAAATGGTTATGGAATATATCTCTGAAGATAACTTAAAAACATATCAAAGTGATAATGTTGCGCTTCAAGACTTGTCTGCGGGTACAGATAGATTGGATGCGGTTGTAACCGACCGATTTGTTGGCATGATGCAGATCGAGGAAAATGATCTTGATATTCGTCCGGTAGGAGAGCGTGTTTTCGATGAAGAGATCGGTGCAGGTGTCAAAAAAGGGAACACAGAGCTACTTGATGAAATTAACCGTGCCCTTCAAGCCCTGATTGATAATGGCACATATGAAGAAATCAGTAAAAAGTGGTTTGATGAAAGCATTCTTGAGTAAAAACATGCTCAGTCACGTGCGGGGCCTCAGTCCTGCACGTGAACCATTTTAAACGATAAACCAATGTGAAGCATCATGTCTGCTTCATCAATGAAGACATAAGAGACGAGACAATCAAGGAGGACAACCAAATGGGTTTTTGGGAGCTATTTATTGAAACGATTCCCGGCTATAAAGATGCCATCATTAATACGATCAATATTACATTGCTCGGCTTATTAATTGGTTTAGGTATCGGACTGTTTTTTGCATTTCTAAAAGTGTCAAAGCTAAAGGTATTAAACATCATTGCAGATATGTATATTTATCTTGTACGAGGTACGCCGCTTATCGTACAAATATTTATTTTATACTTTGGTCTCGTTCAGTTTGTTGACCTTGGAAGACTGTTATCTGGCGGTATTGCCCTCGGAATTCATAACGGTGCTTATATTGCGGAAATTTTCCGTGGGTCCATCCAGTCAATTGACCGTGGACAAACTGAAGCAGCTCGAAGCCTCGGTATGACATCCACCATGTCTATGCGTCGTATCGTTTTACCTCAAGCATTAAGACGCGCCATACCACCACTTGGAAACCAATTTATCATTGCTTTAAAGGATTCTTCGCTTGTTGCATTTATCGGATTTCAAGATTTATTTAACCGCGCCCAACGCATTCAATCATCAACAGGAATGGCGATGGAATCTTACATTATTGTCGGTATTTATTATTTAATACTCGTCTTGATATTAACATTTATTGTGAATCGAATTGAACGTGCCTTGTCTAAAAGCGAAAGAGGGGTAGACCATGAGTAAACAACAGCCAGCTATTGAAGTTAAATCATTAAATAAATACTTTGGAAAGCTCCATGTTTTAAAAGATATTGATATGACGATAAACGAAAATGAAGTTGTCGTTTTAATCGGGGCTAGTGGTTCAGGGAAAAGTACGTTATTGCGCTGTCTTAATTTCCTTGAAATGAAAAATGGCGGGGAAATTATCATTGAAGGAGAAAATATTGATCCGAAAAAAGATAATTTGAATACGGTCAGACAGCGGATTGGCATGGTGTTTCAGCATTTTAACCTATTTCCACATAAAACAGTCATTGGCAACGTCATAGAAGCACTCATTCACGTTAAAAAAATGAACAAAGAAGAAGCTGTTACAATTGGCATGGAATATTTGGAAAAAGTTGGCTTAGCTGAAAAGGCTAAAGTGTATCCACGGACATTATCTGGTGGACAAAAACAACGTGTAGCCATTGCGCGCGCACTCGCGATGGAGCCGGATATGATGTTGTTTGATGAACCGACGTCAGGACTTGATCCTGAGCTTGTAGGAGAAGTACTTGAAGTTATGAAAAACCTCGCCAAAGAAGGCATGACGATGGTCGTTGTAACACATGAGATGGGATTTGCCCGAGAAGTTGCTGATCGTGTCGTCTACATGGACCAAGGTGTTATTATAGAAGAAGGGGCCCCAGACGTCATTTTTGAACAAGCTGCTGAAGAACGGACACAAGAATTTTTGAGTCGTGTGTTATAAATGAATTTCTAGATTTTAATAATTTGAAGCCACTTTTACGGTGGCTTTTTTTCAAACTCTATAATAATAATTTAAATATTTTGTACTCTAAGCAGGACTAAAGAAGGTGTGTGTCTAATATAGTTAATAGAGAGTCATAGTTATTATTTTTGTAAAATTCTTAAATTATAAAGGGGGAAATCGTTATGATGCAAACGCCATTGACGCTCGTATCAATGTTTGAACGAGCTGAAAAATTTTTTCCAAAAAAGTCGGTTATTTCAAGGACGCATGATGCGATTAGAAGATTCACCTATAAGGAAACAGGGGCGCGCATTCGTGCGTTAGGTAGTGTACTTGAAAAGCTCAATGTCAAAAAAGGTGATAAAGTTGGTACGCTTGCTTGGAATCATCATAGACATCTTGAAGCTTACTTTGCGATACCATCCCTCGGTGCCGTTCTCCATACGATTAATATTCGTTTGTCGTTGGATCATTTAGCTTATATTATTAATCATGCAGAGGACAAAGTGTTATTAATTGATGAAGATGTACTTCCATTAGTTGAAAAAATACGTGATCAGCTAACGACCGTAGAAGCTTTTATCGTCATGACAGATAAAGCTGTACTCCCTGAATCAACACTTGATCCGTTATATTCTTATGAACGCTTGCTTGAAGATGGTGATGAGCAATATACATTTACTGCAGACATTGCTGAAAATGATCCTGCCGGGATGTGCTATACGTCAGCGACAACCGGAAAACCAAAGGGCGTTGTCTATACCCATCGCGGCATCGTTTTGCATGCGATGGCGCTTAGTATGGCCGATACAGCAGCATTATCAGAGAGTGACGTCATTATGCCCGTCGTACCAATGTTTCATGTTAATGCGTGGGGCATGCCATTTGCTGCCACTTGGCTCGGCTCGACTCAAGTCCTTCCAGGGCCAATGTCTGTCCCGAAAGTGCTCGCTGAGTTAATTGAATCGTATAAAGTGACAAAAACAGCCGGCGTACCGACGATTTGGCTCGGGCTTTTAAATGAGATTGAACAAAATGATTATGATATGTCGAGCCTTGAAGCGGTGCTATGTGGTGGTGCAGCTGCACCTAAAGGATTAATTCAAGCCTTTGAACAAAAGCATGGAATTCCGTTTATGCATGCATACGGTTTAACGGAAACAACGCCACTTGTGACAATTTCACGGTTAAAAAGTTATCAACAAAATTTATCAAATGAAGAACAGCTCGATATCCGTGCAAAGCAAGGGATGGTCGTACCCGGACTTGAAGTTAAGGTTGTGAACGATCGTGGAGAAGTTCAGCCAGATGGAGAGGACATGGGTGAATTACTTGTCAGAGGACCGTGGATTGCCGATGAGTATTATAAGGATGATCGGACACAAGATGCATTTAGAGATGGATGGTTTTACACAGGAGATGTTGTCACAGTCGATGGAGAAGGCAATATTAAAATCGTTGACCGTACGAAAGATCTCATAAAAAGTGGTGGCGAGTGGATTTCTTCAGTCGATCTTGAAAACGCTTTAATGGCGCATGATGCAGTATATGAAGCCGCTGTTGTTGCAGTTCCAGATCCGAAATGGCAAGAACGACCGATTGCCTGTGTGGTCCTGAAGGAAGGTGCGGCCGCTACAAAGGAAGATCTGATTCAATTTCTCGAGCCACAATTCGCTAAGTTTTGGCTTCCGGATGATATCTTATTCCTGGAAGAAATCCCTAAAACGTCAGTTGGAAAATTTTTAAAGCGTGCCTTACGGAAACAAGTAGAGGAGGCGTTGGAAGTATAACGCTTTAGTTTTCACAACCTGGCTTTCTGTAATAGTGTGTGCTCTGTTTAGCGTTTCGCGCTCACATATTAAATATGATATCAAAGACGTCCTTAAAAGTTACATTTTACTTTAGGGCGTCTTTTCATGTGTTTTCATTACAAATGATTAAGGTAATGCCCCCTTTTGAACGTCACGTTCGAATTTAGACGTGAGAGGAAGTCATAGCAAAAGGCTTCTATCAAAAAAGGGGGGATATGTATGTATAAGGTATTTATTGATCCTGGACACGGTGGGACAGATCCAGGTGCGATCGGTTTTGGATTAAGGGAGAAGGATATCACATTGAAGATTGCATTGGAGTTGTATCGACAACTTTTTAGAAGGGTCCCTTGTCGTGTTAAGCTGTCACGCAACACAGATAGAACGGTTTCATTGAATGATCGGACGCATATGGCAAACAGCTGGGGAGCTGACCTACTTCTTTCCATTCATGTCAATGCAGGAGGTGGGAGCGGGTTTGAGTCCTTTATTTTTAATGGGAGTCATCCAAAAAAGAAACGGACACATGATCTTCAAAATACGCTTCATCAGGCCGTTCTCAAAAAAAGCGGTTTGAGAGACCGTGGAAAAAAGCAAGCAAATTTTCATATGCTAAGGGAAGCGACTATGTCAGCCGTCTTAACAGAAAGTGGCTTTATTGACCATCTTAATGATGTGTCAAAGTTAAAGCATGCAGCCTTTATCCGGAGACTTGCAACCGGTCATGCCGATGGTATTGCGAATATGATAGCACAACTGGAAACAAAGAATAACCTAACGCCAAATAGAACTTATCGAATTAAAAAAGGGGATACACTCTGGAGCATTGCACGTCGCTACAACATACCGCTCGCAAGTCTGTTAAAGCTCAACCAAGACATCGATCCATATCATCTACAAATTGGCCAACGTATTAACCTTCAATCTTCAGAACAGGTAGATGATCGTCACCATATGATCCAGCGTGGTGACACGCTATGGGCACTCGCGAAAACGTATGACTCATCAATAGACAAGCTCAAACAGATGAACCCGACGGTAGATCTTCAACATTTGCAAATTGGCCAACGGATTAGAATCCGTTAGCATCAAATAATACGGCGCGCGGGATTTACATGAGCCGCGCGCCGTCAAGCTCTCTAAGTACTACAATATGATATTATTCACCACGTGTAACAACATCCACCTTACCCGTTCCTGGATCGATGACCAAGCCATGGACTTTTACGTAAGACGGTAATAAAGGATGATTTCGAATAATATTCACGCTTTGCATGACAGATTCTTCAACGGTATCAAAACCATGAAATTCTTCGTCAAGGTCAATTCCAGCATGAGTTAAAGCATCAATTGTTTCTTTTGCAATCCCTTTTTCCACCATTTTCTGAGGGAGGTCATCCGTATTAATTCGAGACATACCACAATCATAATGGCCAATGACAGTCACATCTTCAGCTTCTAGTTCATAAACAGCAACGAGTATACTTTTCATAATGCTGTCGAACGGCTTTCGAATGATTGCGCCAGCATTTTTAATCATTTTAACATCGCCATTCTTTAAATTGAGTGCTTTAAGAAGCAGTTCAATTAGGCGGGATTCCATACACGTAAAAACGATCATTTTTTTATTAGGCACACTGTCTGTTTCAAATGGAACATAATCCTTTTGATTAACAAATTGCCGATTAAATTCAAGCATATCATCAAGATGTACAGTCATATTATTACACTCCTTATGTTGTATTCTTTATAAAATAGTAGCCTCTAATGATTGCCATGTAAAGGGGTTTATTATTTTAAACGTAAAAAAGACGCTTATGAAAAAAGCGCCTTTTTAACAGGTTGTTTATTAATGGGCAGTCCTACATAAATAAAATATGTGTGTCCGTATACAGGAAAAACACGATTTTATGCGTCTAAAATGCAGTGAAAAGTGAAACTCTCACTGAAAGTAGCGTCATTTTATTGTTTTTGTACATTGACTGCTTGTGGGCCGCGATCACCTTGTTCGATATCGAATGTAACGGCTTGTCCTTCTTCCAGTGATTTGTAACCTTCTCCCTGGATTGCTGAGAAATGGACAAAGACGTCCTCACCATTTTCGACTTCGATAAAACCATAACCTTTTTCTGCGTTAAACCATTTTACTGTACCATTCGTCATGCTAACGTTCCTCCATGTAAATTAAGTATCTTGCACCTTTTATTAAGGGGCTACTCTTAATCATTTACCCATTTGAAAAAAATATACACTTTGATAGTACTTTTTTTGCTCAAAAGCTAATTTTTTTTGAATTTGCTATGCCCTCTGGCTCTCAACTTTGCCATTAAATCTGAGGACGTCTCGGTTTCTTTCGCTGTCTTCGTGTCATCAATTTTTAAATCGTAGTGCTTACCGTTTTTCTCAATATGAAACCACGTATTCACTTGACTCCCTGCCGGAAGTGTATGTGTTTCAACGATGAGTTCTTGCTTGTGAGTTTCTATTAAAATAACAGCTTTGTCGCCCTCAAAACGATCAAGTACACCTTTCATTGTGAAAAAACTCCTTTCAAGCTTAGTTAACACAAGCAGTGCCTTGTGCCTTGATATCAGCAATCCGTGACGGACCGATTCCTTTTATTCGGGTAAGACCATCAATAGAGTTAAACGGTCTAATGTTGATCAAATCCTCAGCACGTTCAGAACCAATATGAATAATGTCCTGTAATGCTTCCAGAGATGCGGTGTTAATATCAATACAGCTAGAGTGATCAGATTGTTGTGTAGTCGTATCTTGCTGAGATGTCGTTTCATCTTTAAGCTGTGATTGCTGCTCATTATCTGATTTGGATTGAGCCGCTCCAGTACTTGTAGGACTAATCGTGCCATCCTTTTTGGTTAAAATATCATACGTTTTGCCGTTTGTTTTGACAATAATCGTTCCATGAACGTCTGTGCCATACAGATCAATGCCTGCATTTTGAATGAGGGAGACGACTTCAGAATGAGGATGACCGTATTGACTGTCAGCCCCCGCGCTGTAAATTGCAACGTCTGGATCAACGGCATTAATAAATTGTGGTGCACTAGAAGTTCGTGATCCATGATGTCCAAGCTGCAAAATATCCGCTTTCAGATTAATACCAGACTGAATCATCCGTTTCTCTGCAGCTTGATCAGCATCTCCTGTAAAAACAAAATCAACATCACCATACGTCATTTTAAGCGAGACAGATTCTTCATTTGCTTTTCCAGAAATAGTGTTTGGATAAAGGACAGTGATGTCTAATGGTCCGATTGAAAATTCATCTCCAGTTCTCGGTTCATAAAAATCTGCACCGCTGTCGATAACTGCCTGAAGCGCTTGTTGGAATGTTTTTGAAGATGCTTCATTACCAGACATCCATACTTCACCAACATCATATGTATGGACAATTTCTGCAAGCTGGCCGATATGATCCGCATCAGGGTGACTGACAACGATAAGGTCAATGGTCGATATGTTTTGACTGGCTAAGTACTGGACGGTATCATTCCGACGCCAATCACCCGTATCAAATAAAATGGTATAATTGCTGTCTTTGTCAGTGTATTGAAACAGTGTTGCATCAGCTTGCCCAACATTTATATAATGAACGATTAGCTCACTTAAAGCAGTTTTGCTTGGTTTTTCGTCTTTTGACGATTCATCTATTGACTCAGATTCAGCTGCCTTGTCATCTGCTGGCGCATCATTTGTATCTGTTTGATCTGATTCATTTTCCTCTGCGGATGCTTGCACATCTGCTGCTGTCTGATTGTCGTTCGTATTTCCCGCGTCGCCGTTTAAGTCATTAACATCACTTCCACACCCACTTAACACCAACGTTAAAGCCATAAAAAACGGTAAAAACATCTGCTTAAACATGATACGTAAACCCCATTTCATCCTCTTTTTCTCTTCTGTAAGAATAGCAGACTTATGTATGAAACGCTACTGCCAAACAGAGCATCTTAGCCATTGTGAGTCTGGGTTTGCAAAAACATCCAAAATGGTATTTTAGATGTGGCTCTCGGGTCAAAATGCTCTGTTCCCCTAAGATAATATGCATTTTTCCTAAGTTAAAGTAGGTGGGAAAATGATTTATTACGAGGTGCGTTCTACAAATAGCATAGGCATAATAGATCTGGAGGTGCTGCAGAGATGAAATCAAATTTGTTTAAACGATTGCTGATAACGGTAGGTATGGTTAGTATACTTGTGATATGTTTAGAAACAGTATATACGAGGTTAATTCAAGCAGATATAAGTGGCACAAATAAGCCAATGCAAATAGCGCATAACACTTCCACGTTTACATTAGTGCGTCAGCCTCTCACTGTACATTTAATCGAAGGTGAGCCTTTTAGTACGATGCGATTAATACCTCAAGCAAACATCATTACAATGAATCGTTTTTCTTCAAGATATCAACACCCGCCATTGATTAGACCTGATGAGGTACTCAAAAACTCCTTCAAGATGAATTCTATTACGAGAAGACCTACTTTAAAAACGTTGATAAACACTTATGCGGTACTAGACAGAGTGGAATCAAATGGATTAGCTGTATTGCTACTAGAAGATCTTAACGAGGAATGGATGGTCCCTAAACGTCTATTACCGCAGGAAAGCGCTATTGATACGTGGTTTAGTGTAACGATGTATGCTAATAGAAAAACCGTTCTTATGATTGACCATCAAAAACAAAAAGAGGAGAAGGAAAAAACACAAACTTTATTAAAGCAATTGCAAAGGTGAATTTTAGTCATTTATTAAAAATATGGCGAATGCAATAGTTATTTCCCGGGAAATGTCGAAAAAATATGTTTTGTAGAAGGTTACACCTGATCGAAAAAATATAAATGGCGCAACGCTTGTATATCGTCAAACCACGCTGCCGCACGCATAAAACCGAATCACGCCGCGCTACAAATTCATTTTCCAACGCATAAATCCGTAAGCCGCATAACCGCACCGCCACACGCATAAAACCGAATCGCGCCGCATAATCGCACCGCCACACGCCTAACACCGCCTCACGCCGCATAACCGCTTCGTCGCACGCATAACACCAAATCACGCCGCATAACCGCACCGCCACACGCATAACACCGCCCCACGCCGCATAACCGCGCCGCCACACGCATAAAACCGAATCGCGCCGCATAATCGCACCGCCACACGCATAACACCGCCTCACGCCGCATAACCGCTTCGTCGCACGCATAACACCAAATCACGCCGCATAACCGCACCGCCCCACGCATAACACCGCCCCACGCCGCATAACCGCGCCGCCACACGCATAAACCCGAATCGCGCCGCATAATCGCACCGCCACACGCCTAACACCGCCTCACGCCGCATAACCGCTTCGTCGCACGCATAAAACCAAATCGCGCCGCATAATCGCACCGCCACACGCATAACACCGCCTCACGCCGCATAACCGCTTCGTCGCACGCATAAAACCAAATCGCGCCGCATAATCGCACCGCCACACGCATAACACCGCCCCACGTCGCGTAACCGCACCGCAGCACGCATAACCGCACCACCACACGCCGCATAACCAGAGCCGTCCCCACCATTGCTCATAACAAAACAACGTCCGCACATACTGCGGACGTTGTTAACGAATGTATTCAGGACAAAATATTGTTTAAGATTAGCGTTCAAACTAACTCAATCTCGTAATGATGCTTTATTCCATATCTGGGTTTGATCTTACAAGAATTTTCACTTGAGATCTTTCGTTCATCAATGATTCAAAGCCTTCGTCAACAATTTGATCAAGTTCGATACGTTTTGTAATCAACTTTTCGGCTTCGAATTTACCACTAGCGATTAAGTTGATAACCGCAGGGAAAATGTCTCTATAGGCAATCGCGCCTGTCACATACTTTTCTTTAAGTACAATGTTGTTTGCATTAATTTCAGGGTTGCTTTCCCAAATGCTGACAACCATTGCTTCGCCGCCTGGTTTAATGCAATCGATGCATTGTTGAAGTGGCTGGGCAACTCCTGTTACTTCATAGCTCACATCGACGCCGCCGTCTGTAAGCTTTTGAATTTCAGCTACAGCATCAACCTCTGTAGGGTCGATCACAATGGCACCAATTTCTTCAGCAAATTGCTTGCGTTCTTCGGAGATTTCAACAGCATATACTTGACTTGCACCGGATAAGAACAAAGCTTGAATCGTTAACAAACCAATTGGACCTGCACCGAATACCGCAGCTGTATCACCAGCTTTAAAGCGGCTCATTCGGATTGAATGAAGTGCAACAGCAGCTGGTTCAACCAATGCACCTTGTTCATAGCTCATTGTATCAGGCATTGTGTGTACCATATTTTCAGGGACAGTTGTAAATTGTGAAAATCCACCACCGCCTCCAGATAATCCGTGGAACCCTAAGGAGTCACATAGGTTGTACTTACCAGAACGGCAAGCTGCACATTCGCCGCAACGATAGATCGGTTCTACAGTAACGCGGTCGCCTAATTTAATGCGATCTACACCTTCACCAACTTCAACAACCTCTCCAGCAAATTCATGCCCCATAACAATTGGTGCTTGATCTTTTGTTAAAGGATGTTGTTGGCCTTCTGGGATGAAAATAGGGCCAGCAGCGTATTCGTGAAGGTCACTTCCACAAATTCCTGTCCAAGCGACTTTGATTTTGACTTTTCCGGGTTCTGCAGAAGGCTCTTGAATGTCTTCTACACGTAAATCTCTTTGTCCATGCCAACGTACTGCTTTCATATTGCATCTCTCCTTAATCAAAATAAAGTATCTATATATCATGAACACCCATAGCTCTAATGGAGCAAATGAGTGGAACATGTGTAACGATTACTCTGTATGAGTATGTGCATTATTTGATATAAGATGTTAAGATTTCTTGTGCATTTTGAACCCTATCTTCTTCAGGGGGCTCAACACCTTCAAGCGGATATTCATACCCAAGTGCTTCCCATTTATAAACGCCAAGCTTGTGGTATGGAAGTACATCTATTTTTTCGACATTATCAAGTGTCTCGATAAATTGACCTAATTCATGTAAATCCTCGTCTATATCAGATATCCCGGGAACGAGTACGTGTCTAATCCAAACGGGAACCTTTTTGCGAGCGAGGTAAGTCGCAAATTCTAAAATATGTGTGTTCGTCATACCTGTAAGGTTTTTATGTTTATCCGTCTTGATTTGTTTGAGATCAAGTAAAACTAAATCCGTTACTGTCATAAGTTCATCTAATTGCTCGATAAAGGCAGGTGAACTCGGAAAGCAACCACCAGATGTATCGATTGCAGTATGAATACCTTTCTTTTTAAGAGCCTTAAACAAGTAAATAAGACTTTTAATTTGAAGGAGAGGCTCGCCACCACTGACTGTCACGCCACCGTTTGATGCTTTATAAAAAGGCATGTAGCTTTCGATGTCAGTGATGAGTTCATCCAATTCAACGAGACGGCCGTCACTCATTTTCCACGTATCAGGGTTATGGCAAAATTGACACCTAAGTAAGCAACCCTGCATGAAAATAATGTAACGGAGACCTGGACCGTCTAATGTTCCGCACGTTTCAACGGAGTGTATGCGAGCCTGCATGAGTAAAACCCCCTTCAAATATCATCGTTCATCGACTTTCATGGAATGTCCGATTAATGACATCGATTTGTTGTTCACGGGTTAATTTAATAAAGTTAACAGCGTACCCACTCACTCTTATTGTAAGCTGTGGATATTGCTCTGGATGTTCCATCGCATCAAGTAATGTCTCACGGTCAAAGACGTTAATGTTCAGGTGATGCCCTTTCTTGCTCATATAACCGTCAAGCATAGCAGCTAAGTTGTCTTTTCTCGTATCGCCATCTCTACCAAGTGCTTTAGGAACGATTGAAAACGTATTACTTATGCCATCAAGTGCATCTTTGTATGGTAATTTGGCCACTGATAACAGTGATGCAAGTGCTCCTTTTTCGTCGCGCCCATGCATTGGGTTAGCCCCAGGTGCGAACGGTTCACCAGCACGTCTTCCATCAGGTGTGTTTCCTGTTTTCTTGCCATAGACGACGTTTGATGTAATTGTTAAAATCGATTGCGTTGGAACAGCATTTCGATATGTTTGATGCTGTTTAATTTTATTCATGAACCGTGTCACTAAGTCAGCAGCAATACTATCAACTCGATCGTCGTTGTTACCGTAAGTCGGGAAGTCGCCTTCAATTTCAAAGTCTGTTGCAATCCCTTCCTCATTACGAACGACTTTCACGTTCGCATATTTAATGGCACTGAGTGAATCTGCAACAACAGATAGACCAGCAACGCCACATGCCATTGTACGTAGAACGTCACGATCATGTAAGGCCATTTCAATACGTTCATAGCTGTACTTATCATGCATAAAGTGAATGATATTAAGTGTATTAACGTAAAGTCCGGCAAGCCAATCAAGGATCACGTCATATTTTGCCATAACTTCCTCATAGTCCAGGACGTCAGCTGTTATCGGTGCGTACGGTGGGGCAACTTGAACGTATGTTTTTTCATCTTTACCGCCATTAATGGCATATAATAAAGCTTTAGCTAAGTTTGCACGTGCGCCGAAAAACTGCATTTGTTTACCGATTGCCATAGCGGATACACAGCAGGCTATACCGTAGTCATCTCCGTAAATATCTCGCATGAGATCATCATTTTCGTATTGAATGGCACTCGTTTCGATTGACATTTTTGCGCAATACCGCTTGAAACGTTCAGGTAGCTTTTCTGACCATAATACTGTTAAGTTTGGTTCTGGTGCAGGACCAAGATTTTTCAGTGTATGGAGGAAACGGAATGAACTTTTCGTAACGAGCGGTGTACCGTCAAGCGCGATGCCACCAATTGATTCAGTTACCCAAGTTGGATCTCCACTAAATAAATCGTTATAGTCAGGTGTTCGGGCAAATTTAACGAGTCTCAGCTTCATAATAAAGTGATCGACAAGCTCTTGAGCTGCTTCTTCAGTTAAATGACCATTATATAAATCACGTTCAATGTAAATATCTAAAAATGTAGACACACGTCCAAGACTCATTGCCGCGCCATTTTGCTCTTTTATAGCTGCTAAATAAGCGAAGTAAAGCCACTGGAACGCTTCATGTGCATTTGTTGCAGGATGAGAGATGTCAAATCCATGTGCTGCGGCCATTTCTTTCAATTCCTGTAACGCACGAATTTGCTCCATCGTTTCTTCACGATCTCGTATAACTTCATCAGACATGACACCACTTGCGCCAATCAGAGCGAGATCGTCTTGCTTTGCTTGAATTAATCGATCAATCCCGTACAGTGCAACTCGGCGATAATCCCCGATAATGCGACCGCGACCGTATGCGTCTGGTAAGCCAGTTATAATTCCAGCCTTTCGAGCGCGCTTCATTTCAGGGGTGTATGCATCAAATACCCCTTGGTTGTGTGTTTTTCGATAATGTGTAAACGTATGCTCAACATCTGCATCTACTTCATATCCATACGATTTACATGCTTGAACCGCCATACGTATCCCACCAAAAGGTTGTAGAGACCGTTTAAGTGGTTGATCAGTTTGAAAGCCGACGATGCGTTCTTTGTCTTTGTCAATGTAACCAGGTCCATGGGATGTAATGGTAGATACGATTGATGTATCCATATCCAGAACGCCACCTTGCTCACGCTCTTTCTTGGAAAGTGCCATAACGTCTTCCCATAAATCTGTTGTATCCTGTGTTGGTTCAGAAAGAAATTGTTCATCACCAGTGTAAGACTTAAAATTTTTAATGATAAAATCACGGACGTTTACTTCAGATTCCCATTGGCCACCTTTAAATCCATACCAAGCTTCATAGTTCATCAGAAAAACCTCCTGATCCTAATTTGTGAACCCATTAACAAACTTCTAACTTAAGGATATCATAAGTAGAACGGTGCTTCATTCCAAAATGTTACATTTTAATGTCCTTTATAGTGTAAACGCTATCATACTGGAGAAAAAGCCTCATGATATGGGTCTCTTGTTTGGTAATTTGTCATTTTTTGTATGCCTCTTGAATGATCCACATGGCCCAAACAAAGATAGAACCTATTATGACACCGTTGCGGATTTATCTTATCCTTTTAGATGAGTTGCTTAACAGCGTAATAAATGAGATAATGTTCAAATAATCCGTCAATTAATGATGGAATAAATTTGTGATTAATCAGAAAGGCGGTTGCTCATGGCTGTTGTAACAGTTGATTTTGATGGAACATTATTTCAAGGGAATTCGTTTAAAATCATGTTTCAAGCTGCGAAAAAGGACTTTACCATTAAGGAATGGGGGATTGTAGCTAAGGGGTTATTGAAAGCTACTGTTCAAGGTATGTTGAAAGGGAAACAAGCATTTAAACATGGTTTTTTTAAAGCATTCGCCCGTTCTTTTAAAGGGAAAACGAAGGAAGAATTGACGATATTCTTTCATCAGCTTGTCCAGATGGGGAAAGATAATGTACATCATGAACTCGTTGAAACCATTCACGAGCACCAGAAAAAGGGCGATACAATTATCATCTTATCAGGCGCATTACGTCCGTTCTTAGATGCCTTTATTGCCTCACTGGGTTTGAAGCAAGTTACAGCAGTTGGAACAGATTTAAAATATGATGAAACAGGTGTATGTACAGGTGAGCTTGACCAAATTGTTAACGGAACGGTTAAAGTAGATAAAGTGAAGGCCTGGCTCAGTAATGTTGAAAGTGATAGTGATCAGGGAATAAGTGACCGAGAAGAACCGGAAATATGGGCTTATGCGGATAGCATGAGCGATGTGCCTTTACTCCAATTTGCACACCATCCGATCGTCGTGAATCCAAATGATGACATGAGGCACGTCGCTCAAGAACATGGCTGGCCTATTTTTGCGGAATCTGTTTAAGAGGTGGTCGTCGCTACATAGTTACGCTTTACAATTTGTGACGCCATTGTTTTGGTGAGTTTTTTCGTTTGTTGAGGAACGATAGACTTTAATATGCCATTAATGACAGGTGCCTTCACGCCTTTTGTCTTCATTTCAAGATGTCCAATCATTTTTGTAGAGTGTGCCGTTACGTCTTCAGCTGTAAACATGCCTTCACCGATAAAGGCTTCATTCCATCCAGACAATTGAAAACGAATGCGTGACGGCTCCTGCCATTCGGTAATAACGACTTTTACTTGGAGCCGCTTTTTTTTAAATCCAACATCAGCAATAAAATCCCATATGGACTCCTGATCATTTAAAATGTGATGATCTACATAACCTGGCATTAACGGTGCCCATTGATTTAAATCACTGACAAATGCCCATACATCTCGAATTGGTACGTGTAAAATTTCGGTATAAACGCCTTTTGCCATTCAGTAATCTCCTCCTGTCATCAAATATATACGATTTGATTTTAAATATGCCAAAATGATCTTTTGTTCTATGCGGATTATTTATGTGAAAAAATACACAAAAATAATGAAAAAGCACCTATATCTAAATAAATCGACAAGATTCTTCATGTTTTCTGCGCTTTTCGTGTCATAAAATGGTAAAATGTGAACATGTGAGAGTGTCGGGAAAGGGGGATGCAACTGTGGATGTTAGAAAAGAAGCAATTGGGATCGTAGCGACTATTTTACTGCTGATACCATTGGGGGTTGGTGGATTTTGGATTATAAAGAGCATATCCAGTTCACCAGCTTCCTCTGTAAGATCAGCACATCATGATACATATCTTACTCAAAGTCATTTGACAAGTCAGTCGTTTGTAAGTTCAAAATCTGATATAGGGATTGAGATTGAAAAAGAAGAACTTGAATTGACGGAGGATGAGGAAGAAGCGTTCGAACAAGAAGATATGCTAGAGAATGACGATTCAACATTTGATTCAAATGTAACAGAATCCACTGAAAAACCGACCGATCAGACTGATGGCAGTTCGACAAAACCACCTTCTAAAGATGACTCAGATAAAGATTCTGGATCGAATAAAGATGATGAAGCAGGTGGCTCAGGGAATGCTGGAGAAGGTTCGGGTTCTGGGTCAGAAGGCAACGGTAATGGCAATGGCAATAAAGACGATGACACGGGGCAACCCGGAGAAAAACCTGGAGGTGGAGAAGGCGACAACGGTGGATCAGATGGTGATCAAAACGGTGGTGAAAATGGAGAAGGGGAATCTGGAGATAATGGAGAGGGAGGTGAAGACGAGGATAAAGAACCTAATCCAGAGCCGCCTGAACCAACCGATCCCGAAGAACCGAGTGATCCAGATAAACCAACAAAACCGGGCGACGGTTCAGATCAAAGCAAGACACCATAAGAATCGTGACGACTTCCGATATTTTGGAAGGTGTAACGGTGAGGGTTCTCGTACAAACTACATATGAACAGATAACTATCTGTTCACGTTTCCAATAACCCAGGGAGTGATCGTGATGGGCAACAACAGAAACAACAATGATTTGTTGGTGCCAGGTGCAGATCAAGCGTTAAACAGAATGAAAGCAGAAATTGCGAATGAATTCAACGTTGAGCTTGGTGCTGATACGACTGCTCGAGAGAACGGATCAGTGGGTGGCGAGATGGTCAAACGCATGATCAAAATCGCTGAGGAAAGCATGAATAACAGACAATAAACAGATGAGGGGCTCCGTTTTGGAGCTCCTTTTTTGAAACGAAGAGGTTTTAAAAACGGAATGTATATCACGCAATCTTTTTTCTATATGATAAAATAAATACAAATATTCGATTTTGCAACTAGAGTCATCATGTTCTCACCGTCATATACATAGGATGAAGCATCATACCATAAACGTTTGCCATGCCGGCAACAGGAGGAGACCAATGAAGCCAATTATTGGAATCACACCATCAATGGAAGTTGATGAATTGTATTATAAGGTCGCGAATGCGAATGCGGATGCGATATTGAAGTCGGGTGGCTTGCCAGTTATAGTGCCGTATAACTTAGATGAAGCAGACATGGACCAGCTAGTAACTCAGCTTGATGGCTTATATTTAACAGGTGGTTACGACATTGATCCGACATTGTTTAATGAAGAACCACACCCAAATCTCGGGACGATTATTCCGTCACGTGATTTATTTGAACAGGCGTTCGTGAATAAAATGCTTGAGGTGGATAAACCAATTTTAGCGGTATGCCGTGGCATACAAATATTAAATATCGCTATGGGGGGCGATATGTATCAGGATATATACACACAGGTTGACCGTGACTTACTTCAGCATAGTCAAAATGCGCCGTTAGGTCATGGTTCGCATTTTGTTGACGTATCCCCGGGCAGCTTACTCCATCAATTAACCGGAAGGGATAGGGTCCGAGTTAATAGTCGTCACCATCAAGCAAATCGGTCAGTCAAGCAACCTCTTAAAACGAGCGGCACTGCCAGTGATTTAATCATTGAGGCTGTTGAATCAGAAACACATCGGTTTGTGCTCGGAGTACAATGGCACCCAGAAAATATGCTTGCAAATGGAGATGAACCGTCAGAAAGAATCTACCGAGGGTTTATTAATGCCTGCTCAGAATAAGAATCGATGAGAATGTCTGAGGAATCGGCGGGAATGCACGGAGAATCGGCGAGAGCGCTGGATTATCCGGCAGAAATGCTCGAGGAATCGGCGCAAAAGAATGTAGTGTTGTAATGACTATTTGAAAAAGGAGATCTACTAATGACTATTATCGATACACATTGTGATGCACTATTAAGACTACAGCTGGCAAAGCGTGGTACATTATATGGGACAGAACCACTTGATTTTCGCAAGAGTGACGAATTGGCTACAAATTTAGAACGTCTAAAAAACGGCGGCGTAAATGTGCAATTTTTTGCGATTTTCGTAGAGCCAGACGTGCCAGCTGATGAAAAATGGCAGCACGCCTTAGAACAAATTGATCTATTTTATACAGAAATCGTTGATAAGAATCCAGAGGTGAAGCATATTCGTCGCTGGGAGGATTTATCACAGTTGAAAACGGGAGAAATCGGTGCTGTTCTTGCCTTGGAAGGTGCTGACGCATTCGGGAATGATCTCGTCAAGCTGAGACACTTGTATCGACTAGGTGTTCTTTCAATTGGAATGACCTGGAACAATGCGAATCTATGCGCAGACGGAGCGGGCGAACCACGTGGCGGCGGATTAACGGTACTAGGGAAAGAAGTCGTGCAGTTAAATAACGCTCATCGCGTTTTTACGGATGTATCTCACAGTACGGTGCAAGGGTTTTGGGATATTCTCGAGCATGCTGATTATCCGTTTGCGAGTCATTCCAACGCCCGAGCAGTTTGTGAACATCGCCGTAATTTGTATGATGATCAGGCAAAAGCAATGTTTGAAAAAGGCGGCTTAATTCAGGTTGTATTTAATCCACCTTTTATTAATGAAGGCCAGTTTGAAGCAACGATCTCAGATTTAATTAAGCATATTGATCACTTTTGTGCGCTCGGTGGGGAAACACATATCGGATTTGGCTCAGATTTTGATGGCATCAGTTCATTTGTCACCGATCTTGAACATGCTGGGAAGTACAATAACCTTATTAACGGGTTGCAGAAGCATTATACAGAAGCACAGGTTGAGGGATTTGCCTTCCGTAATTTTATGAATCACTTACCAGGCGTAAAATGAAATAGCTACATACAAAAGGGGCGACAAAGTGACGCCCCTTTTGTGTATTAAGAAGCATTAAAGTATCCTCGAGCTAGGGCTGCAATGGCTTCTGGCTTTTTATATGAAAGTGGTTCGTCATGCAACGTATGGAAAAAGTTCATGTCACTTGTCCCTAACTGCCCCAATGTGAGGCGTGGTACAAGTCGTGCATAAGCTGGAGATCCATCATGCGTGAATGAGAGTGCTAAGTTAAAACTCGCTAAGTTTTGCTCGGTTAAAGTAGAGAAAATGTTTATGAGTCCTTCTGCAAAATGTCTCCAGTCTGTTTCAGTCACATCATCGATTGTTCGTCGATTTCGAAACACAGCTAAAAAATCGTTATGACTTTTTGGGGCAAAAGCGTGCATCCAAGCGATATCGCCACTTTCTCCAATCCAGCGCTCGTTTTCCCGTTTTTCATAGTCATATAACCAATCAAAATAATGTTGATCATAGCGCTCCTTAAACAATTGATGATGCTGTGTCATCATTCGTTGCTCGTTTGTTGGTGATTCAGAAATGACGACGTGTAGGTGTGAGTGTAACATACTGCCACCCGACGGGGGTAGGTAATTCCAATTAATAGAAACGAATGATGCATCCGTTTCATGCTTTAACACATTCATGGCATACTTCTGGGCAGCGATCAACGCATGTTTAATCAGATCAGTTGTAAAATCCTCTAACCGAACAAAATGAGCTTTGGACATAATTACAACGCCATTATGTTTGCTATATGGAAATAAATTTGGTGCCACGATGGCCTCGCCATGTGTGATGCGTCCGCCTTCAACTAAATCGTTTGGGAACAGTGGTGTCTGTTGCCACACATTTTCCGGACAGAACGGACAATTCTTTCCCGACGTTTGCCGAGCGACGTCTCTATAAGCTGGAATTGAAAATGTTAAACCAGGATCGAACACAACGCGTGATGATTCTCCTGTTAGTGGGTCAAAGCGCACCTCCGTATCTCGCTTTACTAGTTGTCCATCTCCTAACAAAAACTGACTCGTCTCCCGTTTTTTACGAAATTCAAATCTCATATGAAACCCTCCTTGTTCAGAATGTGTTTGCGGTTCCTTCTAGAGGTTAAAAACTCAATATTCTAATATATATGTTATTCCTCTCATTATAACGGATGGAATCGTATTTAGTAAGCCATTTGATGAACGACGAACTATTTGTCTTTTAGTAGGACTTTATCATTAGAACAGACATATTTTATCTGTGACAGAATAAATTGACAATATAGGCGCGTCCTAGTTTGGAAGAATGTATTTTGTGGTACACGGTTTGATGAGGGGTTTAAAAAAACGATTTGGGAGGGGTGTATGTTGGATTATGCGCTAGATGGTTGGACATTTTTTTGGTTTTTTATACCGATGCCTGTATTGCTCATCTGGGCGATTATAACCTTTTATACAGATCGGGGTGATGAATCGTGAGTTTTGAACCTGTTCATATCACCTTTATATTTTATTTGTTTATTATGATTGCAATTGGCTTAACGACCTTTCGGATGACAAATACGTTGTCTGATTATGTTCTAGGTGGTAGGAGACTCAACAGCTGGGTAACAGCATTTTCTGCTTCAGCAAGTGATTTCAGCGGCTGGCTTTTAATCGGCTTACCTGGTGCAGCGTACGCAGCAGGGATGGGACAATGGAGCCTGTGGATTGCGCTCGGCTTGGCAATTGGGGCGGTCATTAATTGGCAGTACGTTGCAAAGCGGTTGCGGTTATATACGGAGTTTGCTGGTGATTCTATTACATTACCACAGTTTCTTGAAAACCGTTATCGGGATCAGTCTCATCTACTCAGAGTTGTATCCGCAGCATTTATATTAGCGTTCTTTCTCTTTTACACAGCGTCCGGTCTCGTTGCGGGGGCAAAACTCTTCCAAGGGACATTCGATGCAGGGTATCATACGGCTCTCATTATAGGTGCAATTATTATCGTCACGTATACGTTTCTCGGTGGTTTTCTCGCTGTTAGTATTACAGATTTGATTCAAGGTGTTTTAATGGCAGCAGCACTTATATTTACGGCGATATATGGCTTGATAGAAATTGGCGGTTTTGGAGAATTGTTTAATGCACTTGGCTCCATTAGTCCAAGTCTCATCGATGCGTCAGCTGCAACATCCTATGATCAGCCGAAAGGTATTCTGTGGGAATCAGCTGGCTCGATTGGATTGATTGGTATTATTTCTGCACTGGCTTGGGGGCTTGGTTATTTTGGACAACCGCATATTTTAGCACGGTTTATGGCAATTCGTTCCCATAAAGAAGTGCGTAAGGCGCGGTTAATTAGTGTTGCATTCGGCCTCGTTGTTCCGCTATACGGTGCGTTAATTGTCGGGATGCTTGGGATTGTTACATTTAATGAACCGCTGGCTGATTCGGAGCAGGTCTTTATTCAGCTCGTTCAAGTTGTCTATCATCCGTGGATTGCCGGTATCTTATTGGCCGCTGTTTTAGCAGCAATTATGAGCACGGTCGATTCACAATTACTCGTCTCGTCAAGTGCTCTGTCAGAGGACTTTTACCGCAGATATTTTCGAAAACACGCGAGTGAGAAAGAGCTTGTTTGGGTTGGAAGATTTTCCGTATTATTCATTTCCCTTATTGCGCTCGCTTTAGCGTGGAATGAATCGAATTCAGTGCTTGATCTTGTATCGTATGCATGGGCAGGGTTTGGAGCAACTTTCGGACCGGCTCTATTATTCTCTTTGTTTTGGCGACGTACTACGCGGAATGGTGCACTTGTCGGGTTAATTGTTGGCGGACTAACGATCTTTTTATGGCCTTTAACAGGATCTGCACTCTATGAGATGGTGCCTGGTTTTGTGTTGTCCAGTATCGCGATCGTCGTAGTCAGCTTGCTCGGAAGAGGGCCATCACAAGACATGCTTGATGAATACGATGAAGTAGCTGCTCAAAAATAACACATTTATTATAATATCAGGGGTGACACTTTAAAGATGACTAAACTATACGGTAATACACCATGTTTTCTTGGAGGGAAAAAAGTATCTTTACACGATGGGAGTGCAAGAGAATGTGATGTCCTCGTGTATGGGGTACCTTGGGAAGGCGCTGTCACGTGGGGGGATTACACTGGATGTGAGCTCGGTCCAAAGGTGATTAGGCTTAACTCAGCACGATATTCCGGCTATTTACCCGAACTAGATCATATCGATGTACGTGAGTATTTGCAAATTGGAGATCTCGGTGATGTGGACGTTGTTCCTGCGAATACACTTGAAACGATGGAGCGAATAGAACAGTTTGCAGGTGCTGTATGGAAAACAGGTAAATTTCCAGTCGTCTTTGGCGGCGATCATGGCATTACGTACCCAATAATGGAAGCGTTGAGTAAGCATGTGGATGGGAAAGTGGGTATTATTCACATGGACGCGCACTATGACAACCATCCTGATTATGAGGGAGATTTATACGCAAGAAGTACACCATTTCATCGGATGTATGAAAGTGAAGGGATTCGTAATGAAAGCATCGTCCATCTAGGAATTCACGGCCCACGTAATAAACCAGAAACAGGTCAATATGCGCAATCTGTCGGTGCAACTACGATTTCAATTCGTGATGTCCGCCGTGCTCGTAATTTGGCTGATGTTGCCCAGCAGGCCTATAACATCGCCAGTGAAGGAACAGACGCGGTTTATTTAAGCATTTGTAGTGATGTTCTAGATTTTGCGTTTAATCCAGGTGGCCCGGTTGATGGTAATGGCTTAACGTCTTATGAGCTATTAGAGCTCGTTCATGAGTTTTCGAAGCTGGGCATTTGTGGAATGGATTATGTCGAGGTTTACCCACAACAGGACGCCAATGACAATTCTTCACATTTTGTCACATATGCCGTTTTATATGCTCTAGCAGGCCAGATTTGGCATGAAGAAAATAAAAAGCAACACCAGATAAATGATGTGTCACACATTTGACGAACATATGGCTTAACAGATTAGTTTGAAGCGGAATTTTAATAGAGCGAGGGGATCATAACGGGTGATATTCTCGCTTTTTTTTTGTGATTTCATTTTTCAACTATCACTGTGGACATAGAACATGTTACTATAAAAGATGTGTATGTAAGCGAATACGATTTGAGAAAAGACAGAAAGGATCGATGACTTTGATTCAATCAACACAGCCTATACACGTGTATAGAGGCAAGTATATTGAAAGCACACATGATGTCCACATTGCAGTTGTCTCTGCAAAGGGCGAGTTGATCGCATATTATGGTGACCCCGTCCGCCAAACGTTCGCACGCTCATCGATGAAACCGTTCCAAGCGTTACCAGTTGTCGAATCTGGTGCAATGGAAGCCTATAATCTAACAGAACAGGAACTCTCTTTATTTTGTGCCAGTCATATCGGAGAACCTATTCATAGAGCATCCGTCATGGATGTCCTGAAAAAAATTAACTTACCAGAGGACAAGCTCCAATGTGGCACGCACATTCCACGTCATAAGGAGAGCTATGAAGCTCTTATCAAAGCAGGTGGCGCGTTAACACCGGTTTATAGTAATTGTTCTGGTAAACATGCTGGTATGCTTGCTGGCGTTGTTCAGCAGGGCATGGACGTCGTTACGTACCGTGAATTAGATCATCCATATCAACAGCAAATTATTGATGATATTGCTTATATAAGCTGCTATGAACGAGAGAAGATTATGACATCTGTTGATGGTTGTGGATTACCAGTTCATCGGATGCCATTGTATCGAACAGCATTAATGTTTGCGCGCTTGGCTGCACCAGAGCAGTGGGGTGACGGCTCTCATGATAAAAAGGCTGCTCTTGCACGCGTGCGAGATGCGATGACAGCCTACCCAGAAATGGTCGCTGGCACAGAACAGTTTGATACGGATTTGATGCAGGCCTTTGGCGGTCGTATTGTCGCAAAAGGCGGTGCCGAAGCTGTCCATTGTTTTGGTGACAAGGAGACAGGAATTGGTGTCGCATTGAAAGTTGCTGACGGAAACCCACGTGCCACAACAGTCGCTTCGATGGAAGTGTTGCAGCAGCTCGGTATTGGGAATGAATCAATTTGGGCACAATTAGAAGATTATCACCATGTGCCAGTCAAGAATATGCGTGAAGAAAAGATTGGTGAAGTGACACCTGCTTTTAAGCTTAATCATATATAATGCTACACATGCAAAACAATGATAAAACCCCTTTACATCAAAGCGACATAATTGATGTAAGGGGGCTTCTGAATATTGAATCCTTCGGTTACGTTTAAAAACCAATACAAAATTATCTCGTCGGATCTCCTTGTATTTCCATTAACACGTCATTCGTTTCATCAAAGTAGTACCATACTTTCTCTGACTCATCATAGTAATACAATTGATCTGTTTCTATATCATAATACCAGTTGTCATCATTATATTGATGATCTTTATGTGGCTTATTATCTGACAATGCTTCATCTTCATCAAAATTCCATTCCTCGTCATCATCTATATTATGTTTAGAAGGGATATCCTCTGTCCAGTTATCCGTTTCTTCTAAGCTAGCGTTTGTTTCATAATAACGTTGTAAAATGTCATCGTCTTCAAGTGGATCCTTGCTCCATTTGTCTAATAAGGAAGCAACTTCATAAAGTGGTATACTGTATCCAATTGAAGGATCATCAATGCTTTCGGCAGAATTGATCGCAAAAACTTCTCCGGTTTTTCCTGATATCAAAGGTCCGCCACTACTACCCTCAGCAATGTCAGCAGTCATTTTATACAGATTATCATAGTCATAGTTATCGATCGAAAAATTGATAAATTCATCAACGATGGCACCTGTGGATTCAGACTTATGATCATTTGGACTTCCCAAGGCTAAGACGTTTTCCCCAACTGAAAAATGTTTCGTTTTATTGATCGGGAACGGCTGGGTTCCGGCCAGGTCAGGTACGCGAATAATGGCGACGTCTGTTTCAGATGAATAACCGATAACATGACCAGTATGCTCAGTTCCATCGACTGTCTTTATAAAACATGTTAATGCACCTTCGACAACGTGGGCATTTGTAACAATATCGCCTTGTAAATTGTATAGAAACCCTGACCCCTGATTTGCTTCTGTATAAATTGTATAAACAGTTTGTTCGGCAGAGGAGACAATATCATCTATTTCCATATTCTTGGGGGTATTATTGGCGGATTTATCCTCATCTACAGATTCGTTTTGTTCATTTTCTGTTGGAGAGGCGTTTGTTATCGCATGTCCCGTATGTGATATGCTCAAATCTGTCATGAACATAATGCCGAAACCAATCAGGCATAATAAAGCGGTAGATACAAGAACGGAACCGACAATGATGAAGCCGTTGTGTTGTTTTAATTTCGCTCCGCATTGTCCACAAGAATGGGCACGCCGCTGAAGCTGCTTTCCGCAATGCTTACACATCATAAGTGACCATTCCTCTACTAGATTAATATTCTCATTCTAGTATAGCATGATCATAAACGTCAGAGATAGAGTCTATTTATTGGATTTAATAGATTAATTGCTTAATATATAGCTGTTTTTCTTGATAGGCTTCATGGCGTAAGGTGAGCTCCATAATGATGTATCAAAGTTTAAGCTGTAGGACAATACTAAAACATGTATTATCCTTATTGTCTGTCCGCATATGTTTTGATAAGTAACATTCGTTTGTCTGACTAAAATTTTAAGTTTTCCCCCAGTTTTATGTGTGTAGACGTTTTTCAGTCGATGACGCCGATTTGTTGTAACCCCTTTTTTATACCGGATTCATCAACGGTTGCCGTGCGATATGGTGCATATTGAAACAAGTCTGGATGGGCATTACCCATGGCAAATCCTGCGCCTACGGATTGGAGCATTTCTTTATCGTTCATCCCATCCCCAAATGCGATCGCTTGTTCAGCTGGGATATTCAACACGTTAAGCACTTTTTTTATCGCTTCTCCTTTATGAACATCCTTCCTTAGGACATCGTAGCAGTTGTGAATGCCATTGACATTAACAGGCGCAAGGCGAAGGGAAGGATCATTTTCATACGGTAATGGATTTTGCGTATGAATTAAAGTGGTACCTAGTACGTCATTTATTTTTGAAGCATCCCATTGTGCGTTGTGTTTCAGTTGAAACGTCTGAATAAAATTTTGTGATTCTGGATGATCGATGTTTGTATAATAATTTTCTCCATTTGTATACATAATGAGATCATCGCCATGTTGTTTTGCGGTATAAAGAATGGTCTCCAGCGTTTTTCGGGGAATTGGTTCATCAACGATTGTTTCATTTTTATAAGAAGCAAACGCACCGTTATATCCAATAAAAGCGTTTATGCCAAGCTCATGAGCTAAATCGGAAATTTCATGAATTGGCCGCCCGGTTGCTAAAAAAACGTGAAGCCCTTTCGCTTTGACGTGATCGATGGCTTGTTTGGTTTCTTCTGTATATGTATGATTTGATGTCAAAATGGTTCCGTCTATGTCTAAAAATAAAACGTTATAGGTCATAGGAATCTCCCTTACTCGTATTATGCCTTGAGTTTATCATAATTGTACGAATAAGTCAGATGTTCCTGAAATACGCAATGCCATTCTTTATATTTTAATAGAACACAGGACATTTTGCATTGAATGTAGGAATATAGTATAATGAATATTCTCTATATTGTTTCTGTTCATATTACAAAAAAAGGGGAGATGTATATGGAATTTGGGATTTGGTCTTTATTGCCACCGCTCATTGCAATTGTTCTTGCTTTGATAACGCGTAACGTTATTCCAGCTCTTTTTGCTGGGATCTGGATCGGAGCAACAATGATGCATGGTGGTAATCCGCTCGTCGGTCTTTATGCAAGTTTTAGTGAGATTATTTTACCGAATTTAGGCGATGTATGGAATGCAACAGTGCTTGCTTATTGTGGATTTTTTGGTGTGTTAATTGTGGTTTTACAAAAGACAGGAGGCGCAACTGCAATCGCTGAAGCCATTTCGAAAAAAGTGCGCACTCCAAGAGCAGCTCAAGGCTCTACGATGTTGTTCGGTATTATCATTTTTTTCGAGGATTATTTTAATGCACTAACAGTAGGTAGTGTTATGCGGTCGGTGACGGACAAAATGCGGGTATCACGGGAAAAGCTTGCCTATATCGTTGATTCCACATCTGCACCAATGTGTTTACTCGCTCCAGTTTCAACATGGGTCGTATTTGTAATGGGTCTTATTGGCGCACAGTTCGTTGCATTGAATATCGAGGCTTCAGAGTACTTAACGTATCTCGCAACAATTCCTTTTAATTTCTATTCCATATTGGCATTGTTAATGGTTGGACTTGTTATTTGGAAAAAATGGGATTTCGGGCCAATGGCTAAAGCAGAGCACCGTGCACGAACAACAGGCAAACTGATTCGAGACGGCGCTGAACCACCAACTGATGATCAAATGTCTGATGTTCAAATGGTAGAAGGTCATACTCCGAAGAAACGGAATATGATTGTGCCGATTGTTGTATTGCTCGGATTAATTCCGCCATTATTTCTTTGGACAGGTGGGTTTCCTGAAAATGATATCGTGACGGCTGTTGGTGAATCAGAAGGGGCGATTTCCATTTTGATAGCCGCGTTTGCAGCAGGCGTTGTCGGGCTTGCTATGGGAATCGGACAAAAGCTGTTTTCTTTTAAAGAAGCGATGAGCCTCTATGTCAGTGGTTTTCGAAGCATGATGATCGTTTACATTATTCTCGTATTGGCTTGGTCTATCGGAACAGTCACTCAAGAGTTAGGAACCGCAGCTTATATCGTAGAATTTGTTGGACGAACAACTTCTCCAGCGATCATTCCTGTTTTATTGTTCTTGTTCGGAGCCGTCATTGCCTTTACAACAGGCACATCATATGGAACGTTTGCGATTTTAATTCCAATTGCTATGCCAATTGCAGCTTCAATGGATGTATCGATGTATTTGGCAATCGCAGCTGTATTAAGCGGAGGGATTTTTGGAGATCATTGTTCTCCTATTTCAGATACGACGATATTATCATCAGCTGGTTCTGCAAGTGACCACATCGATCATGTGAATACACAAATTCCGTTTGCCCTAACGGCAGGTGTCAGTGGGGTGTTAGCATTTCTAGCTGCAGGGGTAACAGGGTCGAGCATCGCTGGAATTGTGGTCGGTGTTGTTACACTCGTCGTTCTTGCATATATTTTGCAAAAGTTCTGGGGGATGCCGGAACTCGATGAGCAACCAGCTTAATGATAGTGTGATGGGAAAAGACACTAAAGAAAACCCGTTATCTCTTTTGGGAGATGACGGGTTTTTACGGTTCTAAGTCAAATGACGTTGGTATTGAATTT
>NZ_JABJXD010000014.1 GCF_019093865.1 Lentibacillus saliphilus | reverse complement strand
TGCCTGTTCACATAAGATGAGACGGAAGTGGACACGATGGATCACTTCCTTCTTGATTTAGTTAGTGGTTGGATCGGTATGCGGCTGGATGAGCGCTTATGCGGTTGGCTTTTGGTATATGCGCCACTTTTATGATATAAGCGGTGGAAATTAGAGATATGCGTCAGTTTTTTGATATATGCGTGGGGATCAGGATATATACGGCGCAATTTTAATTTATGCGTTTGGCGTGCCTGTTCACATTAGAATAGAAGGAAGTGGACACGATGGATCACTTCCGTCTTGATTTAGTTTGTGGCAGGATCAGCGCTTATGCGGCGTTCGCGGATGCAACTCGATCAAAAAGAGCGAACCGCTGTAAAAACGATCCGCTCCAAAAAATTATAAATGCTTCGTACAATTAAAAAGGTCGAGCTCCCAACCGTTGTCTCGGGCAACGATACATGTCACCGATGTATTAGCAAGGGATGAGTTATGATCAATATCTGAAATAACATGAGTTAACAATCGCTTAATGAATGCCCCATGACTGACGATCAAAATATTCTCGCCCTCGTGCTTTTCAACAATCTCATTAAGACATGCCATGCCACGTTCAACAATACTTTCATTCGTTTCCAGCCCTAGATCTAACATAGGCCAATCCGTACCCCATTTTAAGACGCGTTCTTCTTCGGTCGTCCCTTCAATCTGACCACCGTTTCGTTCGCGAAGTCGTGTGTCAAAATGAAGCTCAACATGTCCTATTTCGCGTGCGATCGATTCAGCAGTTTCTTTTGCTCGTAATAAGTCGCTGGCATAAATAACGTCCCACGCTTCCCCGCATAAACGACCTGCTACTTTTTCAGCTTCCTGACGACCTTCTTCATCAAGCGGAATATCCGAGCTTCCTTGCGCCCTTCCCTCCTTATTCCATGCCGTTATGCCATGTCGAACAAAGCCAACTTTTGTCATAATCTCCACTCCATCACTTTAATGTTATATAGAGTTTATCATATAACAAGGCATACAGTACCAATTCAAGCACAGATCACGTTAACAAAGAGGGGCCCACCCGCAGAGTGATGGTGCCTTTTCGTAAATGGAAGGTAATGATGATCATTTTTATTTAAACGTTTTATCAAAACGATTCTCTTCAGTATCATCTTCATGAATTTTGCCATCCAACAACCGGATACGTCGTGTCGTTCTGGCGGCTATCTCATCATCATGCGTGATGAGTACAATCGTAACATTGTGTGTGTCATGAATATCTTCTAAAAGCTGAATAATGTTCTCACCCGTTTTCGAATCTAAATTTCCGGTTGGCTCATCAGCAAGTATGATAGACGGATTGGTAACAAGTGCTCTCGCTATCGCAACCCGCTGCTGTTCGCCTCCAGAAAGACGCGAGGGGAGATGTGTCATCCGGTGGGACAGTCCAACACGCTCTAAAGCATGTTCTGCTCTGTCTCTCACTTCCTTTGAACGAAATATCGTCAACAAAGGCATCATCACATTTTCAAGAGCTGTCGCAGTTGAAAGTAATTGAAACTGTTGAAAGACATACCCGATGTGATTCAACCGTAATTGAGCTGAATCGGCATCCTTCATCGTATGAACCTCAGCACCATCTACATATATTTTCCCCTTATCAATCGGCTCCAAGCCACCAATCGTATGCAATAACGTCGACTTTCCTGATCCTGAAGGACCTACAATAGATACATAGCTGTTATCTGCAATCTCTAATGACACATCATTTAAGACATGCACTTTTTCTGTTCCTATTGAATAGCTCTTTTCAACATGCTCCAGTATGATCATTTCTCCACATCCTTCTGTTCAGTCGTTATGCCCACTGTCTTTTATTTCGAGAAGTTGTTTTTTAATTTAAGTCCACTGATCACAATATTTGAAAATAATACGATCAATCCGATCGGTACGCATATGGCAAGTGTCATTAACCAAGTTGATACAGTAAAATCAGCCAACGTTTTAAGACCTATAGCTGCACAGCTTACCCCTAACACTGAACCAATCAATGAGACGATGAGGGCTTCTAAGTTTGTATAAAGCACTGTTCGACGGCGTGACCAACCTATGGCGTGAAAAATAAAAAATTCTTTCTTGCGTTCGCGTAAATTTAAAAATATGAGCAGCAATGTAACGATTGTAGCCAATGTAATGCTTATTGTAAGTAAGACCTCTTGATATCCGGCTAACTCTAAATCAATGGCTTCACCTAGAAAGCTAAGATACAAGTAATCTGACAAGCTTTGCTGAACAGAAACTGATAGCACAATCATAAACGTTGTTAAACCGACCACAGCTACAAGTAGGACAAACCGAAGCGGGCGGCGTAGTAATTGATGCATCACATAGGACATGATGCTGTAAATTTTCACAAAACGGAGCAAGCGCCATTCCGTTCCTTCTCCCTCAAGTCCTTTTGATGGTGATACATTAAGCGCTTTTCGACTACCAGTTACATAACCGAGTGCAATAATGATTAGTGCGGCAATCCAAAATAAGAAATAGTCCATAAGATAGAGAGCTTGCCCCCATAGGTTGACGAGTGATACTGCGAATATTGCGAGCATGCTCAGGACGATCACCTCAAACATGAGGATTTGAGATATTTTCTTTTTCGTCCATCCAATCGATCGTAACATCGCAAAATCTATAGAACGATGAATTAAACTATGAGTTGTTATTGTGTAACAAAATACGATGCTAATGATGAGTAGATAAACAAATAACAACAGATTCGTCCGATTAATCTGAGTCTCAATTGACCAACTCATCCCCTTCTTCTGCCAGCTTTCTTCTACAACACCTACCTCCCCCTCCTTATCTCCAGCCAGATGAACGTGTACTTTACTTGCAGACGATCCCAGCATGACATCAACGTGATGCCCCGTTTTGTCTCTGATTTCATTTGCAACCCGTTCAATCTTTTGTTGACTTTCATTCGTTCGTTGCTCAACCCCTTCAACGACAATACGAATAGAAGATAAAGGTGGCTGATCATCATAGACATAGTCCAACACCTCTAGCGTTGTGAGCATATCAGGTGCGCCTGGATAATAGGATGCCTTTACCGGGAGTGGTAAGAGAGGACTAGGATCAACGTCTTCACCGAGACCATTTTTAATAATCATGCTGTGATGAGGTGTATATATGTCTACAGGGTCACCTGTTTGCCACGACCCAGCATAACGAGGTGTCATGTTTGTGGCGTCATATAAGCCAATAACATCGACCGTAAAATCATAGACTTCTTGTTCACCTATCAGCTCTCGGTAAAACTTAATATTTGCCTCTCCGTAAAAAGGGCTATTGTTCGGTTTTGATTTCGCTTTTAATTGAGGTATTTGTCCCTCTTCATCTGATAATAATTCAAATTCTAGAGGTGAATAACGCAATATTTCTGTAGATACGTACACGCGTTCACGTTCTTGAAGGGTATATGTGTCACGATCAAATTCAAGTTCTGCTAGTTTAAATCTCAAATCTGACGTCAAGCTAGATACTTGTAACTGAGCAATTTGCGATTGAGGCAATGCTCGTAAATACTGCTGGGGATCATCTTCAAAATCTTCCATTGTGACATTGTCAGGGACATCGATTTCAAACACTTGTACCGTTTCCTTCATCTCATAGTCCGGCTCTTCTAAACCGATAACCGGTACGACGGGTAACGTATCAACGCCTGAATTTTTATCGATGGATACACGATCAAGATACGTCCCTTCAACCATACTATCCTTTATACGATACAATTGATTTTCTGATTGAGGATCAATGGCTACAATCAGCATTTCGTTCGGGTACCTAATTGAAGTCCCAGGTGGTAAATTCGTGGGATAGCCTCTCTCTTCAAGCCACTTTTCAAATAGGGGCGTGCCTTCCATAGATGGGTCATAGTATTCACTAATCGCATCCTGTTCAGATAACAAATGGTTTTTGAAACCATCGTACGCTTCAACACGCCGTGTCGTGCGATACCAATTACCAGCTTGCGCATTCGAAGCTGTTGCTGATATGCCAACATGATTAAAATACCCTAACAAAGCAATTGGAGCAGCGACCTCCACGCCATCTATCGTTTTAATCGTTTCCCAATCCTCAATAGAAATACCACCATAGTGCTCCATACTGCTTTGAGGAGATACCCATCCACCTTCAATGGACTGCTCACCATCGTGATCACTTGGTTGAACAAGGAGGTCATACTGATAACGCCAATTATCTTGCAATTGTTCATCCGCTTCAATGGATATTTTATCAGTGACAGATTGTGTTGCCATAAAACCAGCACCCAGACAGGTTAACGTAACGATTATAATTATAAACGTCACCCATCTTTCACGTAACGTTGCTTTTAAATACAAAAACATCGCTATCCCCCTGACATTTAACATAATCAATGCCCGGGCTTGAATTTTTTTAGCTTATAATGGGCAAAATGGACTGACTAGGGTGCTGATTGTACGAAATTCTTGACTACCATCACTTAAATGTCTATGTTGTTTTTCAAATTTATGATATCCAGAAGCATGTACACATTTGTAGTAAGTGTAATGTGTTTCCCAATTACTGCCACCGTGATGTGCATTAATGTTTCCCGGAAAAACGAACAACATCCCGAAAATCATTAAACAAATTAATAACCTTCTTATTACATTTTGCAAGCTATCTCCTCCATTACTATCAAGCAAGGGTCAACATTAAAATAACATAAATAATTAATTAAACAGAAAAATTATATTTTTTGTTTTATTTTTATATTAAAGTTAAACTACTATTATTACTCGGGATACATCTCTTGCAAAAAAGCGACGGACTGGCGAATTAACGCCCGGAGCACTTCTTCATCAATATCAGCAAGCTTGTTCACATACACACACGCTTTTCCTGCTTTATGCTTGCCGAATTTTTTGAGAAGCTCCTCACGTGCCGTATCTCCAGTAGCAAAATATAGACTGTGTCTCGCTTTCCGCGGTGAGAAGCCAACGAGCGGTGCATCTCCTTCATGCCCTGTTGGATATTTATAATGATACGAGCCAAAACCGATAATACTCGGCCCCCACATTTTTGCATCATACCCTGTTTCTTCTGTAAAAATATCAAGCATCCGGTACGCATCCTCCCGTTTACCAGGATGCTCGACACTTTCAATAAATTCGATGACGCTATGATCATTTTCCTTCGTCTTTAATTCGTACATGCTGAATCCTCCTCGTATAGTATATTTAGGTATTGATTTTAAGCCTATTAAATCTAAGTGATTTTCTAACATACATTCAGCTATAACTCCGTTACCTTTCACTGCAGGCGGACGCTTTCCGCGGGCACGGCCTCAGCCTCGGGCCAACAGGATGTTGGTCATGAAGGTGTTGCGACAGGACGTCGCGTCTTTAACCTTCCTCTCACCTCTGCGGGGTCTTCGGACGCGTGCTGTTCTGGAGTCGCCGCCTTCCGTTTCAGGTAACTCAGTATGTGCGTCTATTTCATAGATGAATGAACCTACATCATATGTTAATCACTTGGACGCTCTGAGATATTCCTAGATAATGGTCTTAGGATCATTTGGGAAACCGCCGAAAGGAGCGTAAATACATGGAGCATAAATAGCTTCTAATTCTTGAGTTACTTACCAGTATTTTCAGTAATATTTATTGAGTTTGTCTAGTGATGCCATTTTTCAATAAGTTGAACATTGATAACTTCATACGTGTTTATTTTTCTTTTGACATATTACCGCAGGTCTTTAAAATTTTTGGGTAAGCAATTCTAGATAGACAAAAATTTGTATGTCTAATATAAGTTATGTATTCTAGCTTTTGCAAGAACACTAGTTCGTATATAATGATGCTACAGCACTTAAAATTAGCCGTGGAAAAATTTTTTCAATAAAGATGCCCCTTAATGAACAGAAAAAACGATTATTATGATAAAAGATACTAATTATAGGAGGGTGCTTGTGTCACAACAAAATTTTACATTTGAGGAGATTTTTAAACAGAATGAGCGTCGAATTCATTACCATATTCACCGTCTCAACATACGCGATCCTCATGACGAGTATTTTCAGGAAGGCTTATGTGCACTTTGGAACGCCTATGAAAAATATGAACCTGACAAAGGACCGATGGCAACGTATTTTAATTTTACAATAAAGAATCGACTCATTGATCGTATCCGTAAAGAAAGCCGTGCCTCTGAAGTAGACGAGCTTATCGTCGCTGAACGGAAAAATGAACTGGAAGATGGTAACCACATCAGTCGTAGCACCATTTCCTATCCACTTATGAACAATCAGAAACATATCCCCTTAACAAACGATGAATTATGGCTCGCATTAGAAAAACACCTGACGAAAAACCAATGGAAATGGGTTTATTATTACATTGTTGAGGACTGGCCGCTCAAAGATATCGCAGAAGCAGAACATACGACAGTTGATGCTGTGAAAAGCTGGGGCAAGCAAGTCCGCAAGAAACTACGTGACGATACATTTCGTAAAATGGTTGGCTGGGAAGTGGAAACATAGCTGACCACGCCATTCTGCCCTTCTCATATTGCTTTAAAGCGTGCTTTCTAACAGAAGTACGCTTTTTTTCATTTGGGAAGCCGCTTTAAACGACGTGACAGTAACGACCAACCGCTGCACAACCGCATAAAGCTAGAAAGTGCCGCATAACCGCATATAATTAAAAACGGCCTCATAACGCATGATTTAGACTTATAAAACGGAGATCTGCCGCATATCAATAGATCACGCCGCATAAAAACCGAACGAGCGGCATATCGCAAGAGGCACGTCGACGCAGTAACGCTCTACCAAACCGTTCAAGTCGTGTACCTCGTTGACAGCTCTCTCCTGCCAAGTATTATTTAATAATCTGCAAAATGCGTTTAAACGTATCTGTTCCCGCTTCCCCCATTAGCTCATACAATGCCATTTCTACACTTGTCCCGGTAATTCCTGCCTCTTCCATCGCTTCAATACCAATTTGTTTGTTGAATGGTGTGCGTGATGACACTGCATCCTTAACGAGATGGACATCATATTCCAATCGATTTAAGTCCTTGGCAGTTTGATAGACACATACATGTGCTTCAATTCCAGCGATAAGGACGTGCTTACGATCGGTTGCTTTGAGTTCACGCATAAATGCTTCGTTTTTACATGCACTGAATGTTGTTTTTTCAATTGGGGAAATGCCATCAAGCTCATCAGCTATTTCCTCTACTGTTGCACCAAGTCCTTGGGGATATTGCTCTAGCCAAATGATCGGTACATCGAGTATGCGTAACCCTTTTATTAATTTTTTCAAGCTATCAATGACGGCTTCACTTTCATGTACGATGCGCGCTAACTTTCCTTGAACATCAATTAATACAAATACTGTTTGATCTGTAGTCAGCATAAAATCCTCCTATTTATTAATGTCCTAAACAACACGATTCACATTCATGTCTTCACCAACACTCAAGCCTCCAAAATATAAATACCTAAGCCAAAAAAGTAGAGTGCAATCGGAAAAAAGCTCATGATTAACCAATTCACTGTATTATTCGCCCATTTATAGATGACTCTGTCGATACCGACATATATTAATGCAGTAGCAACTGTCATAGAAATCACGAATAGGGAGAAGCCGTTACTCAGCACAGCAAATACAAAACCAAATATGGCATGTAACAAAACGTACATCCAGTTTTTTGGAAACCACCTCATTGTTAAAAGCTCAATTACAACAGAAAATAGGAGTCCAAAGAAGATTAATAACGTCCCAGCATAAATCGCTACGATCAAAGAAATGAAAAAATAGCTGTCACTCACTTTCTCTAGCCTTAACACATCCGTCTCCTCAGGAAAGAGAAACAATGTGATTAAAACCGTCACCATCACAACCGTTATAAATGTGGTTAGCAGTTTTCTTCCAATGAATGTGGCATATTTCTTATTCATATGTACCTCCCTATCTATATGGTGAGACTCTGTTTCCAAATGGGGACGCCGACTTATTCGTGTTGTATAACCTTCACAGTTATAGCAACTGTCCCCCATTTCTGTTCTTGTTGAGGCGTATAAATCGTATAAGTACTCGCCACCATTTCTTCAATCGTTTTGTGTTCTGCATCAAAGCAGGCTGCTGGTAGTGATTCATACATCGCTTTAAATGTTGGAAACACATTCAGTTCTGTGACTTCGACAAGCAATTGATCACTCGGCTGAGAGAGCTTCGTAAACTCAATTGAGTCACCTTCCTTGATGCGTCTTCTTTTGTCATCATACAAACGCACCTCGACGGTTTTCTTCCCTAATGCCATTGATGTAAATGGTTGATCGTAAAGCCTCATATGGTGCAACACAAGCTGTCCCTCCTCTAGAGCGTTTAAAGCGTTTTCGTATCCTCAGTCTTTTAACTTTATCCTTTTCCTTATATATGAATTTTGGCAAAACTCCCGAATGAAGTCAATTAAATAAAGAAATAAAAGTCGACACATCTAAGCTGCCGACTTTTTGTGTAAAGGTTAATGGTATGTGTACTGAACGGTTACGCGAGCTGTGAATTCAATTTGCCCGGGCTCTATCGGAACAGGGGTGCTTGCTTCTGATAAGCTCACTTTTTGATATGGGATAGGCGACGTGATTGAATCTTCTTTAACGCGTGTTGGCGGAAAGTCTAATGTAACATTGATTGCACGTGCCATTGAGCGTGCTTTAGATTCAGCATTTTTCAGTGCTTTTTTCAAAGCTTCTTGTTCGTATCGTGTTGGGCGTGTCGTCGTGAATTGAATATTTGATACACGATTAACACCTTGGTCAACAGCTGTGTCAATGATATAGCCAACTTGATTAATCGGACTAATTGTCACACTGAGTGAATGTACCACTTCATAGCCGCGAAAGACCTGCTCCCCATCAACGTAATCATATTGTGGGTTAATTTGATAGGTGATTGTTTGAATGTCATTTCGGGGAATTCCCATCTGAAGCAGTGCTTGAATGACACGTGTCATAATCATCGTATTTTCTTGCTGGGCTTCCTGTGGCTCAGCGGCTTCTGTGATGACATCCATCTGAACGGTCGCCGCATCTGGCGTCGTTCGCACAATACCGTCACCTGTTACAGTCATATCACCTTGATTTAGGTGTCCACTTTTATTTTTTGACTCATCCATATAATACATAACGCCACTCCTATGCATATGACTTTCAATATCATATGCAAAAAATAATTAGGCGTTAGTCAGTTGGATGGAGCCTGGGAGCTGGGGTGTCTGGTGATAGGTGGGATTTGTAGGGAAAGCAGAAGGAGAGTGACTTGCAGAATCAAGATATGCAGCAGGGGGCGGTGCGTTATGCGGCTCTGGAGCGCGATATGCGGTTGATTTTTGATTTATGCGTGACGATTTTGATATATGCGGCGCTTTTCCGGGTTATGCGTGCCGATTGGGATATATGCGGCGCTTTTCCGAGTTATGCGTGCCGATTGGGATATATGCGGCACTTTTTCGATATATCCGGCTCAATAAGGTTTTATGCGTTTTATAGGTGTTGAGGGTGCAGCATATGGTAAAGCTGCGTTTAAAAACTAGAAGGAAGTGAACACATGGGATCACTTCCTTCTAGATTTTGTGTTGGAGAAGGGATTGCATGTAGTGTATGGCGATCTCTTCTCCAGGCTGTGTGTTCTATCGACTCGCTTTCGACCACATATCTAATGCGCAAACCACTTCTATCCCCTTACCCCAACAATAGATTCATTATAAAAGCAACCGCTACGACAACAATCATAATGGCTAGAAAGATCAATGTAATCACGTATTCTCGTGGATTTTTATGGTATCTCCAATGCATGTAGCCATCAAAGAGCTGAGATATAATTAATAATGCAATAACCGTATACGCCTGTCCACTTGCAAACATATCCTGATGACTGCCGCCATTATTTTCGCTTAGCACCATAAAAAACAGAGCGAGTAATGCAATCGTGCCTAATATATGGAATCTATTAACATATCGAGAGGTGCCTTCACTTTTTTCAATGTTAAGCCATTTCCGTACGCCCTTGTCGACAATAAAAAATATGACGAGAACGAGAAATAACCCTAATACAATCATGCCACGTTCCAAAAAATCAATCCTTTCAGCTGTTCATTTTTATTCAATCGAATACACACCGATTTTCAAACACTCGTTTAAGCACATGACTTCAAAGGATTCAAAAATATAGTCATCAATAATTTGATCCAATCGACAGATTTTGACAACAAATCTATATCAGTCATGTTACGCTGTCGTTAAATAAAATGGTGGTGCTAAATTTCTGGCCATTAAAGCAACCTAAACTCCCAAAGGAAATGAGGTTAATAAAGTGCTTGATTTCGGTTGGATTTACTTACCTATTATGAGCTACATGTTATTCACTATCGCCTTTATTATTTATATGATAAAGGTAAAAGATCAAAAGCGCGATAACATATTTTGGTTGTTTAATTGTTTGCTGTTCTTAATTATCATTTTCAATTATGCCTTTAATATCGCTAATTCAATTTTCATTATTGTTTTTTCGTCGCTTTCTATTTTAATTAGTCTATTCGTATCGGGTGTGATCATTAAAGAAGGAAAACGGAGCGCCTAACATACAACGACGGTACAGACAGCATCATTGTTTAATCTTATAAAAGCGCATACGTCACAGCTTCTTTGGCATGGATCATCGTCGTATCAAACAATGGCACGTCTGTGTCACCTGTTTTAATAAGCATGCCAATTTCTGTGCAGCCAAGAATGATGCCAGCTGCTCCTTCAGATACGAGCCGATTCATGACAGCAAGATAATACGTTCGTGACGTATCACGAATTTTCCCGTGACAAAGTTCATCAAAAATAATTTTATTAATTGTTTCTCGTTCGACTGCATCAGGAACGATCACGTCAATGCCGTTTGCCTTTAAACGATCGATATAGAAGCGACCTGTCATTGTATAAGCTGTTCCGAGCAAACCTACCGTAGACACACCTTGTCGGTTAATCGCCTGGGCGGTCACATCGCCAATATGAAGCACTGGAATCTGAAGCTGTTTTTCTATTATATCAATGACCTTATGCATCGTATTCGTACAGAGAATGATGAAATCTGCACCCGCTCTTTCTAATTTCTGCGCAGCATCAGCTAAAACGTCGCCGGCTTTATTCCATTCACCTTTTGCCTGATAAGCTTCTATCACAGCGAAATCAACACTGTACATGATACACCTAGCTGAATGCAGCCCGCCGAGGCGCTGATTCATCTCTTCATTAATCATTCGATAATAGATTTCTGTCGATTCCCAGCTCATACCACCAATTAACCCGATCGTTTTCATGTCGTTCCCTCCCTATTTTCATCCTACCACATACCGTTCCCTTTAAGATTAATAGATTCAGCAACGAAAAAAACTACATTTTTTTATCTTACATGCATCATAACAAAAAACAACCGTTCGTGCAGACCGAGCACAAAAAAAACATCCGGATGGCATTTGTACCAAACCGGATGTTACATCGTTATGAAAGGACCGATAATTTGATAGCGGACGGGTATTTATCCGAATGATAAATGCGCTGTGTTGCTTCGACACTATCGCAATCTGTTGCTGGGTCCTTTCCTGTATTCGTATTCGGGAAAATAAAATCATTCGCACTCGACGTGATAGATAGCCGTATACGATGCCCACGTTTAAACGTATTGGCAAATTTCGCCGTCCGAATCTCATATGCTTCAACTTGACCAGGCTCAAGCAGCACTTCCTTATTGAACCCTTGCCGGAAACGAGCGCGCAGCACACCATCAGCTAGTTTTATAGAGCGTCCATCAGGGTATACGTCACTGATTCGAACGATCCAATCTGTATCCTTGGCAGAGCTTGATGCATACAACATCACAGACACATCACCTGCCACTTCAATTGGATCTTCAAGTATAGGCGTCGTAAAAACAAGGACGTCATCACGTTTTTCAACATCCTGATAGTCAGCTGGAACACCGATTTCATTTTCCGATAAGTCAATGAGGTGTGGTGCGGGCTGCTTCGGATCGTAGACATATTCGGAAAAAATCTCTGCTGTTCCATGATCTTCTCGCCCTGCGTCCCGATCTAAAATACCTTCACCACTTCCGCTTCCTAAGTAAAATTCGACAGGGTTGGCGGCAGACGGTGGCCATGTCTCGGCTTCGCACCATGCGTTCACACCAACATCATAATATTCCGCAGCCGCTCCTCTATCAATTCCGTTGTCAATCCCTTTTAGCTTGCGATCAAACCAAGCTTGGTAATAAACGTCCATATCATAACGGAGCGCATTGTTCCCAAAGGACACCCCTTGAATATCGCGGGTTGTATTAGCATTGTGCATCCACGGACCAAGAATGATTTTTTTATTGGAGGACTCAAAATCCGCTACCACTTCCAAAGCTTCTGTCGTTCCCATGCCGTTGTCATCATACCAGCCTGATACGATCATAGCTGGGACACTCATCGCTTGCTTATGACGTGACCAATCAGACGCTTGCCAGAATGCATCATCTGTTTGATGAGCCATCCATTTATTCCAAAAAGGCACATCCAGGCCGAGGGCACGTTTTGGAATGTCTTGTAATGGACGAATTTTTAACACATCATCCCAATCATCCCGTTCCATATTTTCAGGCTTGAAATGCTGTTCGACCATGGCAAATGTCCAAGCGAGCGTACCGGATACGAACGCGCCACCCTTGCGCGGAATATCAACAAATGGACTGCCAGCCGTTACGATACTAACGAGTGCTTGTAAATGGGGATTGCCACTTGCCGCTGCTGCCCATTGTACATAGCCACCATATGACGCGCCAATCATTCCTACACGTCCGTTGCACCACGCCTGTTTAGCGAGCCAATTCAACGTATCATCACCATCTTCAACCTCAGTGTGCATGGGCACCCACTCACCTTCAGAATCCTCACGCCCACGTACATCTTGAATGACCACCGCATAGCCCCGATGAACAAAATTCACATATGCGTCTTCATAACGCATCCGGCCATATGGGGTACGAACGAGAATCGCTGGTACTGGCGTGTCAACATTTCCTGGCAACCATACCTCTGTTGCAAGCTTAACGCCATCATGCATCGGAATCAAAAACGTGCCTGCATGCTTCACTGTATATGATGCTGGTGATACCGTCTCGCTCTGCCACTGTTTAACAGGTGTATAATGTTCAAAGCCTGCTTTTACTAATACCGAACAATTTTCTCGAGATGGACTAATAAAGGCAACGGGATCTCCTGACACAACGACAACATCAAGTGGAAATTTCCGTTGCCGTTCCACCCATAAATGATCATCCGCCTCAGCCTTTTCATAAACTGCGCCCCAGGACGTCGAAACGGTCTCACGACCAACAAGCTGATTCATCCATTCATCGATACGATCACAAATTTCTAATGGATTCATATGATAATAGGCTGCCATTTTTGCTGCTTCCTCAGATGTAAGATGCTTACGTTCCTCCCACGCATGATTAACCAAGTTACGCTTTTCGTAATAAACGCCATCATCGTCAAAGGTCATTCTAACATCGAGAATACCCGAACGATATAACAAATACTGTGGCACATCTTCACCTCCTAGACATTTCACCATCACCTATGCGCCGATCAAAAACTTAATTAAATAAGCAACACCGATACCAAGATAATTCCCCAGAACCATGCCGAGGACACCGAGTACAACTGCAAGACTAACAAGTGCTTTCCATTTTGATGACGCTGCGACGAGTGCGGACGTTGAACCATCCGCGATTGATGCCACGATGGAAATAATCACATATTGATATTCAATCTTGAACAAACGACACAACACAGCGTGCAATAATAAAGATAAAACGATGATAACGAGACAAAATAGGGCAATTGCCAAAGTAGATCCAACAAAATCTTTAATATTAACCATGTAGCCAATAATCGTTAGGAAAAACAGGGCGACGAATAAACCGAGATCCATACTGCCTTTCAGTTTTTTAACTGGGCCAAGCTGTGCTACGACAATTGCCAGCGTCGTAATTAACAAAATACGTGCCGCACTTTGGAAGGAATCTGGGAAATACCCTGCCAAAAATGTTGCAATTGCTGTAATACCAAAGCCAATGCCGAAGTTCCACGCAATATCCTTAATGCTCCATGTTTTACTTTCTAAAAATGCATCATCATCGTTTTCTTTTCCACCTTCAAGCTCAACAGCTGATAATGAATATGGCCAAATTCTTTTAAACCATGCTGATCGTGCTGCAATTGTTGGGAAGGCGAACATCAGAATCAGCGTCGGAATACCGATTACATAGTCTGCAGCATTCGCAGCGGCAAACGTTGTTGGTAAAGCATCTAGTCCATAACCGATCGCGGTTAGATTTGAACTACCACCCGTATATGTCCCAATAAACATACCTGCAATTTTCCAGCCTTCTTCAATATGAGGGGCAAACAGGACACCCGCTGCAAGCGTTACAACACTGACACTCAGTGCAGCCAATACAACGGCAATAATTGGTTTTTTCGAAAGCTGTAGCATAAGCTTTAAATCAACACTTAAGAGCATCATAGAAATAGATAATGGGATGGCGTAGTTTGCCACAACACCATATACCTCTGCTCCAAAAGGAACGATTTTCAAATTGGCCAATACAATACTAATTAAAATAACGATAAGTGCTGGGCCAAGTGTTTTGAATCCTTTGAAGCGTTGTAAATAAAATCCTAATGCGACCGTTAAAGACATAATAGCCAAAAGGCTTTCGGTACTCGTGAATAATGCATCCATGTAAAATGCCTCCCTTGATGTGTATTGAATCTTTATGGTGAATATTAAGAAATTTTAATGTTAAAAAATGTATGGACCTTAAAAAATAATGGTCATGTATACAAACATCTCTTCCTTCAAAAAAGCTTTAAGGATAACATGATTGACTTTAAATAGATTGGCCGTTTGCTTAAAATAGAAAGCTCTCTCTATTAAGTGACTAGCTCCGCAAATTTAGATAGCTCTATCATCAGATGCCCTTTCAAATTTGGGTGACGCTTTTTCTTATATGAATAACGCTTCATCTAAGAATCATAATTAAAAATCAAGCTCAATCCCAAGCCCAGGATTGTTCGGTAACGTGATTATGCCATTGTCCAGCTCTAACCCACCCTTGACTCCAGGATCTTTCACATACATAAAGCTGTCCATATCGGCTTCAGTAATATTTCGTTTCGCTGCAACGAGACTTGCGCCAGCTGTGATGCCGATTTTACTCTCAAGCATGCAACCAACCATACAATGCAAGCCTGCTGCTTCTGCTATGGCATTGATCTGTTCGGCACGAAATAGTCCGCCAGATTTCATCAACTTAATATTAATGACATCAGCTGCATGCTTTTTAACGACTTTTAAAGCATCGACTGGGGAATGGACGCTTTCGTCAGCCATTACCGGTATGGTAACTTTGTTTCTCACATAAGCCATGCCTTCAATGTCCCAATCTGGAAGGGGCTGTTCAACAGCTTCAACACCGTATGCTTCAACAGCTTGCATGACTCTGACTGCCTCTGCAGCTGTCCAGCCTTGGTTCGCATCCATACGTAAACGGACTTCTTCGCCAACAGCCTGTCTTATTAAGCGAATTACCTCAATGTCTTCAGTCGCATTGAGTCCTGCTTTTATTTTTAGAATTGAAAACCCTTGTGCAATTTTTTCCTTTGCTTCTGCTGCCATTTGTTCAGGTGTATCGATGCCAATGGTAATATCTGTTTCAAAAGACTGACTCCATCCGCCAAGCAATTGATACAACGGAACGCCAAAATACTTACCCTTCAAGTCATGGAGTGCAATGTCAATTGCTGCCTTCGCGCCTGTATTTCCGACAATCGTTTGATCCATAACTGCATGAATAGACTCGATATCAAGTGGGTTCATGCCAATGAGACGATCGCCTAACACACGTGCTACCATTTGCGCCGTCTGCATCGTTTCACCTGTTACGAATTCAAAGGGCGCGCCTTCACCTATACCAAAAACGCCTTCGTCTGTTTCAACTTTTACGAGTAACGTTTCGACATGCTCAATTGTTCCAAGTGCGACGGTGAATGGTTTATACAATTCCATTTTTAAGGTGTCAATCTTGATGCGTGTGATTTTCATGATGGCTTCCTCTCTTTCAAAAATTGAGAATATTTACTATATATTTCTCTGAATTAGACAAATTATATGACTGTGGAAATAGACTGTCAATACAGTTTTAATAAAAAAATTAGAAAAACGCTTTCATGAGTGCCTCCTTAATCCGCTCATGAAACCGTTTAACCTATATATATGTATAGGAATATTCAATAGGAATATGTCACCAAAATAAAACTATTCTGTTTTATTACAACTAAACATTGCGGCTTGATATTATATTGAAAACAAATAGAGCTGGCAATTGAATTACCAGCTCCTATCATTAGCACCATTTATTTTGTTGTGTCCAAGGGCGTCTTCCTGGCATTCCTCCAGGATTCTGACCTGGTGCCATTGCGCCGGCCACTTGATTTCCAGGTCCCATCATGGAACCTGGCCCCATTGCTGCGGGTCCAGTATTAGGCACTTCAAACGAACCACCGTATACATCCACCTCGTTCCATGTATTTTGAACTGAGGTTGAGTGTGGAAAGACATGTTTATTTTTAACAAGGTGATGGTTCATAATTGTCGTATGCGATGGATGAATATGCTCTACTTCACTTTCACTACAGCATTGTACACAATTGTGTTGCGTAGGATAAACGACGCGGCGCGGTCTATTGCCCATTCGTGGTCTCATTCCCATAATCATCGTCCCCTTTCTTTTATCGGTACACTAATAACCTATGGCAGATAACCATAACTTGTATATGGCAAATGTACCGGTTTAAAGAAAAAGATGATGACATTTAACTAAATGCTCGTTTTAATAATGGGACAATAAACCTTTTTTCATGGCAATACGCTCACAGTATAAGAAAAAGGCGAGCCCTAATGTGAAATAAACAACGGCATTTACAGCGAGAATTCCAAAATCTCCCCAACCAATCTGACTCAGTGTTGTGCCATTAATCATCACGTCGCGAATCAAATCAACGCCTTTAACAAATGGGAAATAAGCGAGTGCTGGCGCTACTGATAACGGCACAAACGTCAAGCCCGCTAATATAAATTGTAATATTTGTAAAAACGCTTGAATTTGTTTAACAATAATTGAAATACCGGCTACCATAAATCCGAGTCCAAACATACTAATTAAAGTTAAAATTAATATTGGCATAATCGCAACGAGGTCGACATTTAACCATTGATCCGCTGTCAGCATTGACAAATAAAGCAGCACGATGATGATAAAAAAGTTCAATGTCGTTGTCGCTAAAAGCCGCGAAACCATAATACGCCATAATCCCATCGGTGACATGCATAGCTGTTCAAGTGTCCCCCGCATCGCTTCATTCATGACAACAAAACCGATATCATTGACAACCATCATTGCCAAAAACCAAAAAATGTAATTCACGATGACAAATTGTGTGTTCACATCCTGCGCACTTGGATCACCAATAAATTGAATGCCCATAAACATACCGACAAACAAAATATAAAATGTAAACATCATAGCGAGTGTGTTTGGCAAATACCGTTTCAATTCGAGATATTCTTTTCGTGTATTCGCACGAAGCAAATTAAGCAGTTGCATGGGCCGACTCTCCTTTCACGATCTTCATAAAGATTTGTTCAAAATCAACCGTCTCGCGATCGATCCCTTCAATCTGAGCTTCGTTTAGTTTCAAAATATCGAACAGATCATACATTTTTGCGCCGTTTGAAAAATCGACCTGTATCGTAGATTGAATCGTCTCAGGCTGATACGTTGAATCGGGAAATACGTCTTGTAACAGCTTCCTCTGTTGGTCTGTTAACTGCCCATTGATGGTGATCGTGTAGGAGCGCGCAGCAAATAATTTAAGTAAATTCTCAACGCGATCATCGGTAACGATTTGGCCGTTGTTAATGATGACTGTCCGTTCACATAAGTCCTGAACAACCGCCATATCATGTGTACTAATGATAATCGTTCGGTTATGGTTCGCGACAATATCGCGTAGCAGCTCACGTACCTCGTAGCCGGTTTCAACATCTAATCCAAGTGTCGGCTCATCGAGTAAAATGACTTCACTGTCAGCGAGCATCGCCACTGCTATGGCAAGCTTTTGCTGCATGCCGCGAGATAGCCTATTAACGAGTTCATTCTCTTTTTCTTTTAAATTAAATTGCCCAAGAAGCTCTTCTACTCGCGCATGAACCTCTCGGCGAGAAAAGCCTCTATTTCCTGCAAAATAATCCAAGTTTTCCCTTACCGTTAATCTCCAATATAAATTGCGGTTACCTTCCAAGACAGCACTAATTTGTCTTAACGCATTAAGACGATGTTTTTGATTATCGATATCATTAATTCGAATCGTCCCTGAATCCGGCACTAACAAGCCACAAATCATTTTAATTGTCGTTGTCTTGCCCGCTCCGTTTGGTCCAAGCAGTCCAAGGATTTCACCACGATTCACTTTGAACGACACATCCTGTACCGCCTTGACGTATTCCTTTGACCGCCTCTTTTTGTATTGCTTATGCAACTGATTAACTTCAATAATTGCGTCCAACTTGCCATCTCCTTCCATTTTGTAGAACATCTAAGTTCATCTTAACTGTAAACTGAATCCTCTGCGACATGCCGGGGAAGTAAAATTTATCGGTCCTAAGGCGGAGGGGTGTGTCATATTAGCGGTTGATAAGCGGTTGATAATGAAAAACGCTTTGCACCTAGCGAAAGCGTTTTTCATCACTATTAAATCAGTCACTTCTATACCAATCTTTTAATCTTGCTAATCAATTTTCCCTCAATCAATCAAAGGCGTTGTTCTATTAAGCTGAGTGGTTCATTCTGATTTCCAGTCTAAATCCATTGCTTTAATCGTTTCCAATAGTTCATTATCTCCTTGAATTTCATATGGCGTGCCCTCAATCAGCATCTTCTTTTCATCAAACTTGATGACATACGGGGTATAACCAAATTCTATATTCAAGTAATAATAAGCATCCGGATCGATATCGAAGCCTTTTATCGGTTTCTTTTTTAATATCATTTCTGATGCCGCATTAATAATGTCAGCAATTACCTGTTGTTCCTTGATCGTTACAGTCATCAGCTCGAATTTATTCTCTACCTTATAATGGTCGAGCGTAGCAATACGTACTTCTTCATTCGGGGTTTCTTCATCCCACACCTTTTCAAACGGCACATCTCGCTGCTGGTATAGAAAAAAAACACCGACACCAACGAGCAAAAGGAGCAATATTGTATTCATGAACTTCACGTTAATCCCTCCCCCTTGGTCTTTATTTAGTGTTGTAAGCATTCCAACGCACATATATACAATATTTACCATATCACAAACAACGTAAAATTCTCAATATAAACATAATTATTTCGTCAATGAATCGTTTCTTTATAATTTAGTATAGATTGCTTTATGAAGAGGAGGGTTTCAACTTATCGTGAGGATATAAAAAAAGGGTTTTAGAGATATAAGACGATCACGTTGCATGAATAAACAAAAAACGCCTGTATCCGTAAAGATACAAGCGTTTTTAATATATGGAGCATAGCGGGCTCGAACCGCTGACCTCTTGCCTGCCAGGCAAGCGCTCTCCCAGCTGAGCTAATGCCCCGTGTTCATCTATTTTGACGACATGTATAATTATATATTGGTGTAGATGAATAGTCAAGAGCCTTTTGCGAACTCCTTTTTTATGAAACTTAGTAGGTTTTTCTTTTGATAATATTACCGCAGTCTTGATAACACTGAGCCACTCTCACTTATTGCGATTAAAACAAGGACCGTCTTCAACGACAGTATGGTATTCACCTGCTTCTCCCATGGGACAAACGTCCAGCTCTGCAATGTCATTCGCAAACGATGTGTCCACCAAGCGCCCAACCCAATGAGACGGTAGCTTTCTTTGATCAACTTTAATAACGCGCGCCTTAAAACCTTGTGAAATAAATTCATGCAACAATGGCAGGGCTTGATCTTCTGTCGTCCACAGTGGGTATCGTGCTTCAAGACCCGCTTTTTCAGCGAGCTTTTCTCCCCATTCACGGTGACCGTCTAAATAAATATCTCCAAACGCAATGGCATCGAGCTTGTACCTCTGTTTCAACTGTAACAAATGCTGCAAATAGTCGTCGTTATAGGACTCGAAATCTGTATAAACGAATGTCACTGGAATACCGAGGCGTTCGGCCTGCTGAATAACGTGTTCAGGTGCATCGCCATGTGCAACGGTTTTGTCGTCTTGTTTAAATACAGTTGTTACGAGACAAGCGACTTCGATACCTTGCTGCTTCAATTTGTATAGGGCAAAAGAGCTGTCTTTACCGCCGCTAAAGGATAAAGCTGTACGCTTCATAATTGATCACTCACTTTTCAGGATGGAGGTGCCTGGCACGCCCCCGATTGTATGAATTTACGCCTGCTCGTTCTCTACAATCAATCTCGCATTAGACGTGTTGATGTTATCATACAATGACATGGTCCACTTTACAATCAGAGAAATTGTTATAGATGGTAAAACTGACACGTATTTTCATAGATTTGTTCATAGGCATCGATCACATCAATATGTTTTAATGCTGCGATTGCCTTAATGGATTGGTGCATCATGTCGGGGTGGGTCATACTTTCTTCAAACGGACCGGTAAAAGGCCAAGGTCCATCGGTTTCCACTAAAATCTGCTTTAGAGGCATTTCCTTTACGATATGCTGAATCTCATTTTCATAAACCACATCCGGTGTAACAGAAATGACATACCCATTTTTAATTAGCCGCTGCACAATATGGTCTTCCCCTTTAAACCAATGAAAATGCGCTTTCGTGATGCCATAGTTCTCCATTAGATCACAGGTGACGTCCGCATCCTCATAAATTGCATGTAGAACGACCGGTTTATCGCATGCCGCAGCCTTCTGGACAAATCGTTCTAACACATCAATATATCCTTGTAAATCAAGATCCGGATTATCCTGACGTAAATAATACGGCAAACCGACCTCGCCAATTGCAACGATGTCACGTAAGCGTGAATCAATCAGTTCCATAAGTGCATTTAATTCGAGTTCATTTGGTAGTGCCTGCTCTGGATGATAGCCGATTGCTGGTTTGATACGGTTATCCGACTGGGCCAGCTTGAGTATCTGTCTTGATGATGCGAGGTGATTTGACACGGCGATTAATGCATCGACCTGCGCTTTCTCTAAATCGTTTAATATCGCTTGTCTTTCCTCATTCTCATACATATCGAGATGAATATGCGCATCAATGAGTCGTTTGGTCATCTGCATCACCCAGCTCTTTATATATTTGTTTTTTTAAGGCTAAGCATGTATCAGTTAAAAGCATCTCTCGGCGACGCGGGCGCTCGAAGGGAATGGTGAATTCAGCTTTAACCGCTGCAGGCTTGTCCGATAACACGACCACTCGATCAGATAATAATATCGCTTCTTCAATGTTATGCGTTACGAACAAAATTGAACGTCGGTCAGTTTGCCAAATGGATAACAGCCACAGCTGCATATCAAGTCGCGTCAATTCGTCCAGGGCTGAAAAAGGTTCATCAAGACATATGAGTGACTGGGGGCTAAGCAGGCTGCGAATAAATGCAACACGCTGCTTCATACCACCGGATAGCTCATGAGGATACGCCTGCTCATATTCTGAAAGTCCTGCCTTGGCAATCATTGCACGTGCTGCGGTTTCATCTGGTGTTCCATGAATTTCAGCACCGAGCAGCACATTATGCCAAACGGTCCGCCACGGAAATAACGCATGGGATTGTGGCATATAGCTGATCACACCTTTTTGCCCGGTGACCTGAAGGCCATCCAAATAAATATGCCCGTCATCTGGTTCAATTAAGCCGCCTATTACGTGAAACAAGGTGCTTTTCCCACTGCCTGATGGGCCGAGTACACTGACAAATTCACCTTCATCAACAGTAAGGGATACATTTTTTAATACTGATTGCTTGCCAAATGCTTTGGTAACAGCATCTACGACGAGTTTTCCCATACTAATCTCTTTCCTCTCGTTTCCATTTGACGACATGTTTTTCGATCAAAACAATTAAACCAAAGAATAATAGACTTAACATCATAACAAGGGCGATGGCGACAAATACGCGATCCGTACGAAACGAGGATGAGGCGAGCGTCATATAAACACCGATTCCCTTCTGAGCACCGAGCCATTCTGAAATCACAGCTCCCATCACACTGTATGTCGCCGATATTTTTAAACCGGAAAAAATATACGGCCACGCATTAGGCCATTCCAGCTTGAAAAACATTTGCCGCTTCGTCGCACCAGCCATTGCCATATAATGCTTTAAATCCCGATCCGTTTCGCGAAAGCCTTCTAATGCCGATACGGTTATCGGAAAGAAGCAAACGAGGGCGATGACGATTAATTTCGGGAGCATGCCAAAGCCGAACCAAATCACCAGTAAAGGCGCGAGCACAATGATTGGAATATTTTGCGATAAAATGAGAAGCGGATAAACAGCTTCTCGTAATGACGGGATTAGGTGCAGCCCTGTGGCCACACCTAATCCAATTGTTGTTCCAATCAAGAAGCCCGTAATCGTTAATTGTACGGTTGACGAGACGTGGTGCCCATAATCAGCCCACCCTGTCAGTCCGGTTTCAATGATTTGTAGCGGTGCAGGCAATAGCCAAGCCGGTATGGCGAAAGCCCGGCTCGCTAACTCCCATAGTAAAAGCAGCACGATGAGGACGATACCGGGTTTCACCGCCTTTTGCCAGCTTCCCAGCATCACCGATATTTCTCCGTCAACTTATTCATCGATACGCCATTGGCATTTTGATAAATTTTCACCTGCGATATAATACTGTCTACGCCCAGTTCATTCATCTTCGCGTGCATGCGTTCAATCACTTGGAGCAATGTTGATAAATCGCCTTCCATTGTCGTCTCCAGCGGATGGACCTCATAAGCAACACCTGACTGTGCGATCACTTCTATTGCGGCATCAACATATGGAATGACGTCTTGATCCTTTGTCTTCGGAATGATTTGAATGCTAACGAGTGCATCGTTCATGTGATCATCTCCTCCTTACTCTGGTAAAAATTCATTTGTAAAAGCTGCATCTGCGTCCAGCTCTTTTTCTAGTAAATCATGCTCAAACATCCAGCTTGCATAATTTTCCCACGTAGACAGCTTCTGCTCGCCCCAGCGCGGTGCATCGTCGGTATATTTCGGTGCGAGCCATTTCTGACTTGCTTTTACAAGGTCTGCATCAAGGTCAGGTACCTCTGCAATCAAAATGTCTGCTGCCTGTTCAGGATGATCAATCGCAAACTGATATCCTTTGGAAGCGGCTGCTAAAAAGGCTTTAATAACGTCTGGATTGTCTGCAATCATCTTCTCATTCGTCGTTAACACAGGTGTATAATAGTCTAGCTTCTCCGAGTAATCAGTGAGGTAGACCATGTTAAGCGCCTCACCACGGAGCTCAGCTTCAACACCGGTCCAACCGTAGAACACCCAGGCAAAATCGATATCACGTTGAACCGCTGTAAAGAAATCTGTATCACCCATGTTCACAATATCGACCTTTTCAACGTCAGCATCCTCCTGCTGCATCAATGAATCCAATACCGCTTTTTCCACTGGCGCACCCCAGCCGCCATATGTATGGCCTGCAAAATCAGCTGGTGATGTAATGCCTTTTTCCTTCGGTGAAGCAAATCCAGACGTGTTATGCTGGATCACGGCTGCAATGGAAACAATCGGAATGTCCTGTATGCGTGCTTCCGTGATGCTTTCCTGATAGCTGACACCGAATTCAGCTTTTCCCGATGCGACGAGCTGGTCAGCTCCTGCCTCACCTGGCAATATAATATCAACGTTCAGACCTTCATCAGCAAAATAGCCTTTTTCCTTAGCAACATACAACCCGGTATGGTTCGTGTTTGGCGTCCAGTCGAGCACAACTGAGATGTCTGTTGTCTCTGCTTTCGTGGCGTTATCATCGTTACCTGTCTGATCGTCGTTTTTCTCATTATTTGCGTCTTGCCCACACGCTGTTAGCATCAGCAAGACAACAGCTAATAAAACTAAAAATCGTGTTTTCATGAGTCATTCCCCCTATGTAAGTGTGTTACACCCTGTTGGGAACATCGTCTAGACTGAATCATTAATTGCATATGGACACACGTCATTTTGTAACAAGTAGGACTCTCTGTTAGTCACGCGTCACAATATCCTATTAAAAAATGCCCCGGATTAGAAACCCGGAGCACGCTAAAAAGTCCAATTTAAGCCGTGTTCCCTACGCTGGTCTCAGCCAGATCAGGTTCCAAGGGTCCGTATCTATCGGATACATCTCAACCAGCAACACTGGTACCCCCACAACAACAAAATGTATTAAATTATCATACAACTGTATTATGAAGCACATCCTATAAATTTTCAAGCTTTAGAGTGGCGCTTGTTTTTGGGCGTGCCTGTCAATTCCCGATATATGTCGAAATGAATCGCCGGTTGGAAGCCTTGAATCCTGTTGCTGTTGTCGATTAATTGATGTATAATTATAATAATTCACACGCACCTTGGAGCCGTGTCTAGGAGGCTGAACTTATGACATATAGAAGAATCGTCATGATCGTGTCATTAACAACCCTCTTACTGAGTGCGTGCTCTGCAAAGACATTTGATATTAATGAAACTGAGGTCAATGAGGTTAAAATTTCATATTTCACAGACTTTGGCAGTATAAATGGTGATGATCTTAGGAGCTTCCACAAAGAGGAAGATATAAAAGGTCTTGTTGCTGCCATCAATACGGCTAAACCGATAGACGGCGATGTCGATATGCCTGCTGGTGACTATAATGTGCTTGTGAACTTCGCTGATGATACATCAAAAGGCTTTCACCTTTGGATTTCCGAAGATGATTCAGTCGCAACCATCATGAAACTAGAAGATACTGCAACCGCCTATAAATTAACTAAAAGTGCAACAAATCGGATTCGATCGATATTATTTGATTGAATGTTGACGTGTCTAAAGCAGCTTAAAAAAGAACGTGATCAGGGGATGCAGCTTTAGTGTTTATCTAGTATTCTTCGACAAACGGGCCAGTTTGTGGAAAGTAATATGTTAAGGTTAAGTAAATAGACGGAGGGATATCATTGAAAAAATTTATTGTGTTTTCTATTAGTTTTTTAGTTTTATTTGTAGCATTTCAAGTAATATCTGGTTATTTTATAACACTTTTTTATACTCCAGATATGACAGATGCTTGGAGTCAAAGTGGAAGTTTATCTAGCAATGTTGTTATTAAAGGAAGTTCTACTTTTTCCCCTATCCTTTTAGCAATGCTTGCAGCAACAATTGCTTATTTTTCGCCTAAGATATTTATTAAAAAAAGTAGTAATTAAGTTACTGCAATCGGGCGCGGATGTTGCAGAAGCAGAATACCTACCTCTTGTAGGTATTTTTTCGCGTGTTTGAACACCCGTTACCGAATTTGTCCCCTTCCCAATTCTGTGCTAACGTTAATATAGCAACACGCTATTAAAATCAAAGGAGCCAGCCCTCATGTCAATTGATATCGCCCACATCCAATTACGACGGATGAGCATGCGCTTAAAGCACCCGTTTGCAACGAGCTTCGGCACCATTCAAGATAAAGATTTTTTCATTATCGAGGCCATTGATTCAGCCGGACGAACTGGCTACGGTGAGTCTGTCGCTTTTTCCTCCCCGTGGTATACCGAAGAAACAGTCGAAACGAATTTACATATGATGCAGGACTTTCTCATTCCACTTTTAAAAACAAATACGCTCGAGCATCCCGATGATATCTCCCGCCTTTTCGCACCGATACGACGTAACAACATGGCCAAGGCCGCTCTGGAAGGTGCTGTATGGGATTTATATGCGAAACAAAAAGGCATTAGTCTAGCAGCCGCTTTAGGTGGAACGAGATCCCACGTTGCGGTCGGTGTCAGCATAGGCATCCAGCCGTCAACTAATGCGTTATTGGCCAAAATTGACCAATATGTGCAAGCAGGCTATAAGCGGATTAAATTAAAAATCAAGCCCGGTCAGGATATCGAGATACTAACGACTGTACGGAACGCTTTTCCTAATATTATGCTGATGGCCGATGCCAATTCTGCTTACACTTTAGAGGACACACATCATTTACAGCAGCTTGATGAGCTTGATTTGCTCATGATTGAACAGCCTCTCGCGCATGATGACATCATTGATCATGCGACACTACAGACCGCTATAACAACGCCGATTTGTCTTGATGAAAGCATTCAGTCACTCACAGACGTTGAAAAAGCCCATCAGCTCGGGAGCTGTCGCATTATAAATGTTAAAAGCGGGCGTGTCGGAGGCTTGAGTGAATCCAAACGCATTCATGATTATTGCCAGAAACACCATATTCCTGTTTGGTGTGGCGGTATGCTCGAATCAGGGATTGGGCGGGCACATAACATTGCCCTTGCATCACTGCCGCAATTTACATTACCTGGCGACATATCAGGCTCAGCTCGATATTGGGAAAAGGATATCATCAATCCTGAAATTGTCGTGCAAGACGGCTATGTCACAGTGCCTGATGGACCCGGCATAGGGGTTTCAATAGATGAAACAGCGTTAAACACATATACGACAGAAATAAAATCATTTAGCATGGATCATAAAGCTTAAATACGGTAGTCAACTTTTATACATACTATATATGGACACGCACACAAAATGACACGATATATCGTATTAAAAATCAAAAAATACGCCACAGACAACTATATATGGTATACTAGTAGATGCATTTATATTTAATGAGGTTAACGCCTCATTTTTTTATTTAACTTTACGTACAGGAGGAAGAGGTAGATTGTTCAGGGATGAGCGTTTTACAGGATTAACATTGAATGATTTAAGGCGGGATGCAATTGCAGGCATCACCGTCGGTATTGTGGCCATTCCGCTCGGGATGGCTTTTGCGATTGCTTCAGGCGTTAAGCCGGAATATGGTCTGTATACGACCATTATTGCTGGGATTCTCGTCGCATTATTCGGAGGGTCTCGGTTCCAAGTCGCAGGACCAACAGGTGCGTTTATCCCAATCCTTTTAGCCATTGTTCTACAATATGGTTATGAGAATTTACTTATTGCGGGCCTTTTAGCAGGCATTATGCTCATCATCATGGGGATATTTAAATTAGGAGGCTTAATCAAATTCATCCCCCGCTCTGTCACGGTCGGCTTTACATCAGGGATTGCAGTCATTATATTTAGTGGACAAATTGCCGATTTTCTTGGTTTACAAGGTTTAGAGAAAAAGGAGTACTTCCACGAAAATATGCTAGAGTTGTTTCGACATCTTTCAACAATAAATGGCTACAGCGTTTTGACAGCTATAATTGGCTTATTCATTATTATTGTCGTTCCAAAGCTGTTTCCTAAAGTACCCGTCCTATTGGCAGCATTAATTGTGCCAACGATTGTGACGATTATCTTTTATCCAGGCCAAACCGCAACGATCGGAAGTGCATTTGGCGGGATTAGTCAGTCATTGCCGAGCTTTCACTTTCCCGAAATCACTTGGGACAAAATTATGATGCTCTGGCAGCCAGCATTCGTTATCGCAATGCTAGGCGGTATTGAGTCTCTATTGTCAGCAGTCGTCGCTGACGGTATGACTGGCAAGCGGCACAACTCTAATCGCGAGTTAATCGGACAAGGGATTGCAAACGTTGTGACACCACTATTTGGAGGGATTCCCGCTACCGGAGCCATTGCGCGAACAGCGACGAACATTAAATCGGGTGCTGTAAGTCCATTTTCCGGTATGGTTCAAGGCGCATTCGTCTTATCGACACTTTTGCTTTTAGCACCATATGCATCAAGTATTCCACTCGCCAGCATGGCACCGATTTTAATGGTCGTCGCCTACAATATGAGTGAATACCGCTCGTTCATTCATATTGTGAAATTGAAATCGAGTGATTCAATTGTACTCACAGTTACCTTTTTATTAACCGTATTTGTCAACTTAACAGTTGCCGTCCAGGTCGGCTTGTTACTTGCAGCCGTATCATTTATTAAGCGCATGAGCGAAGTCTTTGAAGTGGAGAAAGTCATGCCATCATTAGTCAAACGCAAACAGAACGCTAATGAATCCGAGGAATATGGCGCAAATTGTCCAAAGCTCGCTTTTTATACAATTGCTGGACCGCTGTTTTTCGGAGCCGCTGATAAATTCGAATCAATGATCACACGCTCAATTAACAAACGCCCACAAGTGCTGATCTTAAAAATGAAGCACGCATCAATCATTGACGCGACAGGCATCAACAACCTTGCCGCTCTCGTGAATGACTTTAAAAATATGGGCGGACAAATTTTGATTGCAGAAGTAAATGGCCAAGTCCGTAGCATGTTAAAGGCCAGTCACTTATATGATGACATTGGTCCTGAACACTTTTTCGACCATTCATCTGAAGCTGTCGACTATGCACTTGAGCTGATTGAGACAGGTACATGCACACAATGCGGCAGAAAAGGCTTCGACACATGCCAAGTTTTCCAACCAAGTGGCGCATTAACTGAGCCAGAATAACATTAGCAGGCGTATCGTCTTTTTGGCGGTACGCCTTTTTTTGTGTGTTGTCGAGTTGTGCTGGTGGGGGGATGGCGGTGGGAACGTGGGCGGGGCTGTGCTGCTAGTCAAGTCCCTTATCATGTGTGAAATTAATGTTACAATATTTCCGACATTAATAGTGCTTTCTTGACTGTAGCGCGCGGGCGGGTTATGCGGCTCGTGCTGCGGTTATGCGGCTCATTTTGGATTTATGCGCGCCGATTTCTATATATACGTCGCTTTCTCATGTTATGCGGCTGAATCGATGGATATGCGGTGCTTGCTCGTTTTATGCGTATCTCGGACTTCGTATTTGAGCTATGAAAAAGCAAGAAGGAAATGAACGAAATGTGGACCTTCCGTTTGGAGTTATGAGAGCTTGACTGTGGCGCGGGCGGGCGGGTTATGCGGCTGTTTTGCGATATATGCGGCTCGTGCTGCGGTTATGCGGCTCATTTTGGATTTATGCGCGCCGATTTCTATATATACGTCGCTTTTACAATATATGCGGCACTTTCCATTTTTATGCGGCTGAATGCCCATTTATGCGTCCAGCAGGCCATTCGACAGTCAATCTCTTAATCGTTCCGCCCAATACAAACAACAGGGCCGCGCTCGCATAAATCGAGCACGCCCCCGCTTTCTCTACCTTAATCCCTATTTAAATGCGTCTGTCAAATTCGTTACAATTTGCTTTTTACGAGATACGACGCCTTCAAGCAATGCACGATCGTTGGCGAGAGAAACATTGAATGCTTTTTCAACGTTATTTTTCGCTGTGCCACGTGCGAGCACTTCAGAGTTGCTGTTTAAGATATCTGTCGCGACGAATAAGTATAAACTGAGATCCTGCTCAGCAATCATTGCATCCATTTCTTGTTCAAGCTCGGCTTGACGTTCGTAAACCTGATCCAAATCAATTGTATTGACCTGGGCAATGACGACATTTTGTCCACCCATGTTAAAAGGCTTCGAATCCATTGTTAACAAGTCACGGATCGACTTATCGCCAAGGTCTGTTCCTGCTTTGAGCATGTCAAGGCCGTATGCATCGAGATCAACGTCAGCAATCTTTGCAAGCTCGTGTGCTGCATCAACATCTTCCTGGGTGCATGTTGGTGATTTGAACAACAAGGAGTCAGAAATGATCGCAGACAAGAGCAAACCAGCAATTGGCTTGTCAATTGCCACACCTTTCTCCTCATAAATTTTTTTCAAAATTGTTGCCGTACAGCCAACCGGTTCAACACGGAAGTATAGCGGTTCTTTCGTCTCAAAGTTCGCTACGCGGTGATGGTCAATCACTTCAACGATGCGCACGTCTTGGATGTTATCAACGCTCTGCTGAAACTCATTATGGTCAACGAGGATTACGTCCGCTACACCTTCATCGACCTTATCGATCATGCGCGGTGCTTTAACGCCAAAATAATTCAAGGCATACTCGGTTTCTTTATTTGGTTCACCCAAACGAACCGCTTCTGCTTCTGTACCAGTTGCATTTTTCAAATGTGCATATGCGAGCGCTGAGCAAATCGTATCTGTATCTGGGTTTTTGTGTCCAAAAATTAAAGTTTTTTCCATTGTCATTCTCCTTGTCTCAAGCAATATATATCATCTATATCCACTCACTAGATTATCATAAAAGCTAATCTCGTGGCAAAAGAGATTACGCTTTTATGCACATAAATAGATGAGTTTACATTTTTCTAAAATAAGGTATACTCAAATTAGAAGCTTCATAAAATAAACGAACCGAATGGTGCAGCGAACACCATCCGGTCGTGTGCATCAGCCCTTCAAAGGGGCGACTCACACATCAGGGTTATAAATAACCTCCCTAATGGCGGTCAGGCTCATAGGGGGTTATTTTTTTTGCTCTGACAGAAGTACAACAATTAATGTTGCAAACGAGATCATTAGAAACAACGTCTCGAATACCGTCATTACGCATCACCCCCTTTCTATAAAAGGGGTGAGTCACCACCTATGAACGCCCTACTGCACTACTTTCATCATAACACAAAAGGGAACGTTTGTGCGCATCTGTCTAGTTTTTCTCCTAATATAAGCACTCTTTAAAGCCTTAACCTCCCTCTTTCCCCAAAGCTTTTATTTTACAATGCGTTCATTTATTTTTATAGTTAAAGAAGGTTAATACACTGCATGAATTGAAAGGAATTATTTTATGAAAAAATATATCGTTATCGGCGCGGGCATACTTGGTGCTTCCTGTACCTATTATCTTGCAAAAAGTGGTGCCGATGTAACCGTCATCGATCGTAATGAACCTGGTGCGGCAACTGATGCGGCAGCCGGCATTGTTAGTCCATGGCTCTCTAAAAGACGTAACAAAGCATGGTATCATCTGGCTATAAGAGGGGCACGGCTGTATCCAGAGCTTGTAAGTGAGCTCGAAGCAATGGGTCAATCCGAAACAGGCTATAAAAAAGTTGGCGGCTTAAACATACATACAGATCCAGATGTGTTAGATGACATGTTTGAACGGGCTCGCCTCAAGCAAGCTGAAGGGCCGGAAATTGGTGATATTAAACGGTTAAATGCTGAAGAGACAAAAGCGTTCTTCCCCCTCCTCGCTGACGGCTATGAAGCTTTATATTTAAGTGGTGCCGCTCGTGTTGACGGCCATGCACTCAAGACAGCTCTCTTAAACGCCGCTCAAGCATACGGGGCAAAAATCATTAACGCCAACGCAGATCTCGACGTAGAAGCGGGTCAAGTAAAGGGTGTCAAGGTAGGATCAGAGTATATGGCTGCTGACCATGTCATTGCAGCGAACGGGGCTTGGATGCGTGATTTGCTCGCACCTCTTGGCGTAACATTCAGAGGCTGGCCTCAGAAAGGTGAAATCATGCACATTCAATTAGATGGTACGGCCCCTAGCGATTGGCCTGTCATTAATCCACCCGGTCGGCATTATGTACTCGGATTTGATGATCACCTCGTCATTGGGGCAACACGGGATGACTGGAAAGGATTCAACAGTGATGTAACGGTTGAGGGCGCACATGAAATCCTAACACAGGCATTAAATGTTATCCCAGCTTTTAAAGATGCACGTATTCTAGAAACACGCGTCGGCTTTCGTCCAATAACCGTCGACTCCATGCCAGTAATCGGAACACTTCCCGGCTATAAAGGACTCCTTCTTGCCAATGGACTTGGTTCATCCGGCATTACAATCGGCCCTTTTGTCGGTCAGCAGCTAGCCAAGTGGGCCCTCGGACATGCACTAGACATTGAACCTGAAAAATATGTTGTAAGCACCGTTCTCAGATGATGGAAGCCACCATCTGTCGTATACGTCCAGTATGAAAATATGAAAGTGGCACATTCATTTACAGTGTGAAGACAATTTGCTATGTTTGACATATAGATCTCAGGGGGGAAATCACGTGAAGGGGAAATCAATTATTCTTATTATATTGCTTGTCACAGTTTTGGCCTTGGTCCTTGTCTATTTCATTATGGAAGGCATTATTGATAAGTACGATTTAGAACGGGCGATTGGTAACGTAATGGATTATAAGAGCATTGCATAACTTTATATATCAGGATCAGCCCTTTGTTTGAATAGCAAGGGCTGTTTTCTTAAGTTGAGACACTTAATACGCACTGTGAATAATGTGGGCTCATCTTTCCCCTCGTTGTTCACAGGCAAATTAATCGATCCTAAATAAGAAGGTGACTACCACTGATTACGGTTAACGATATTTTAAATGCACAGGAAACGATTACCGATGTAATCCACAAAACACCTATTTTACATTCCTCTCAACTCAGTGACATTTGTGGAAATAACATGTATTTTAAAGCAGAGCATTTGCAAAAGACAGGCGCCTTTAAAATCCGCGGGGCGACTAACAAGGTCAAGCAGGCCGTCAAAGAAGGTGCCACATTCATAACGGCTGCTTCCAGTGGTAATCACGGCCAAGCTGTTGCCTACATTGCGAATCGATTGGGTGTACCAGCTACAATCGTCGTTCCGATTGATGCAAAAATAAGCAAACAAGAAGCAATAGAAGCCTACGGAGGCCAAATTGAGAAGTGTGGAACAACATCAGCTGAAAGGCTACCAAGAGCAATGGAATTGGCGAAAGAACATCATGGTGAATTTATCCCACCGTACGATGATCCATTAATTATGGCAGGACAAGGTACAATTGGTTTAGAGATCCTCGATCAATTGGAAGACGTCGACGCAGTCATTGTTCCAATTGGTGGCGGCGGATTAATTTCAGGCATTTTAACAGCCATCAAGGAAACTAAGCCCACCGTTAAAGTAATCGGAGTTGAGCCGGATACTGCCAACGATACATTACTTTCGTTACAGCATAACAAGATTATGTCAATACCTGCATCAACGACCATTGCCGATGGTCTCAGAACGACCCAGCCCGGAAATATGACATTTCCCGTTGTTCAGAAATACCTAGATGATCTTGTTCTCGTGTCTGACGAAGAAATCCGCATGGCACAGAAGTTTGTATTAGAACGCATGAAACAACTCATCGAACCTTCCAGTGCTGTAACAGTCGCAGCCGCCATGGAAAATAAATTAGGTATCAACAATAAAAATGTCATCTGCGTTCTATCCGGAGGGAATGTAGATGTCGGGGAGTTGAGCTTAATATAACCGGATAGATAAAGTTCAAACAAGTATAGACCTTCTTGCTCAAAAGAACTTTGATCACGAGACAGAGATTTATAGAATTAAAAAAACGATCGGTCAACAGTAAGGAATGCACCTTATTAGGCTAGTCACATTTAGCTGTAGACATTGGACGAGCGCATAGCAATAACTACTCTATACATTTTCTACTTAAAGTTATACACATTTAAGCCACAATGTATTTTCAAACATCATAGCTTCCTTGTACATCTTCCTCTAAAATCACGGGAACACCTTCTACAAAATAATCAGAGCATTATGTTAGAATGAACATGAACAGGTACAATTGAGTATGCTGCAATGCTTCGAGGCTGTATTATAGACAAGGAGGCTGGTTTATGGGGACGACCGACGTAGTTACAATTTCAGCGAGTATTTTAGCTTGGGTAAGTATCTTCGTTGTTTTTTACTTCACTTATAAAACACACCAAGAAAAGCTGGCATTTTGGAAAGTCTTTATAATTTTCATGATTGGCATATTTTCTTTCTCTTACAATTTTAATTTCAAAAGTACAGTTATTTCAATTCCTGTTTTACCATTGGGTGTTTGGTTTCTCATGCTTTGGTATAGAACTAGAAGATCTTTATGGCAAAATTACCATCGATTTGCATGGGTAGGTTTCTTTTCTGCGTTTATCTTCGCTTTTACAACGCTGCTCACCATTCCCGTACAACACGTCATTTATCCAGCAGATGAAATCTCGACATATATAGCAGACACCGATCATGTTTCTATCTTGCAAACACATCCTTCTGCAGAAGAGCGTGTACTGGATCATACGAAATTAACAATCTATATGAGGCAAATGGAACAACACCCTATTCATAGTGTCAAATGGTATGATGATGCCGTAATGGAAAGCCAAAGAGGAAGAACTACCGAACGATTCCCTTATCAGCTTACAGGTGTTCAACCCAAGTGGGGGAGTGGGAAGCACGCGATTATTTTTGTAGAAGCTGATGGTAAGGGATTACTGATTACAACACCTAAGCACCAATACTACTTCCGCTCAGATGAACCCCTGTTTAAGGAGGATGCGCATACATGATGAAAAAGAGAATGGTCCTTCCAGCAGGTGTCATAGTTCTTTTACTAGTCGTATTTCTAGCCTATTGGTTGTTTTTCTCTAAACCAAGCGCGTTTCCAGAAGATGAAGCACTTAAAGAGAAAATGAACGACATATTCCCTGGTGGAAATGTTGTAGCTACTATTCAGGATGCGATTCATTTAGACGAAGAACATGTATTTGTCCCTTTTAAATCTAGCAACGGGCAGTACGGTGCAGGTTATTGGATATGGGAACACCTTCAATGGAAGCCGGCACATATTGATACAAAGGGAGAACCGATGATTTGGAAAACCGCCCCCAAAAATTTTCATATTGTATGGAATCTACATCCTGATGACGCGTTAAAAAAAGCAGATTTTTATTTAATACAGGAACGCGGATACAATGTTTCTGGTGAAGAACACACCTATATTCCTCATATTCAAATGAAGGAAACTGTAAATCTTGAAGATGAAACATATGGTGTCAAGACACTTTCTGAGAGCTGGAATGATCTTTTAACACAAAAAGCCTCCGAGAGCCAAGATCCAGTGTTTAATCATTTTTTTCCAAATCCACACATATTTATCTCATGGATGCCGTTGAACCGTCATAATCAATTGACCTTTCCTGAGCATTCTGTAAACGGAGGTAATTCATATACTCATGCTCACATCGATCTTGACTTCATAAGAATCATAAATGAGGTCGAGCTGGAATAGTCAAATAACCCTTGGGCCTCAAATTGGCTCAAGGGTTATTTGTACCATCCCGTTCATATCAACCTAATTTGCACATATTCACGAACCATTCCCACTGTCTCTTTTCTCCACACTCTCTCTTTCCCTTCTCATCGGCTGCAATTCCAGATACGTAAACGACCGCCACAACCATTCAAACGGACCGAATCTAAATGCTTTTAACCAAAGTGTGCTCCAAACCATCTGAACGGTGAAGATGACTAAGCAGATGAGCGTTCCGGTTACTAAGCTGACATCCCCATACCAGCCGAGTCCAACAAAAACAGCAATGGAAATAATCGTTTGCATTAAATAATTGGTTAAAGCCATTTGTCCTGTAAAACCGAGCGGTCGCAAGCGCTTTTGCCATGTCTCTTTTCTCAGAAGCAACGTCAAGACACTCACATAAAACAAACTTAAGAACGTACTACCAACGCTCGTTAACAGCTGAATCACGTAAACTTGTTTAACGCCCCAGTCAAAAACGCCAAAATGGAACAATGCAGATACCACAATGAGCGGTAAACTGATCAAGCCTGTTACAAGACACACCTTCTTTATGAACGGTAAATGCTTGGATACATCCTTGAAAATCCCTGCTTTTCCTACAGATAATCCGATTAAGAACATCGCAAATACAGATACCACTGCTGGGATGAGGTTTAGAAGTATAATAGGCAGCTCTGCACCAAGACGGAAGGTGACCCATTCTAGGTAACCAGCATGTTCATAGACATTTATATATTCCTTGAGCAAGCCTGCCATCTCTCCTGATGACGGCTCCATTTGTTCCAAGAAGCTGCTTGGCACCAATAATACGAGACTCATAAACGCATTAAATACAACTAATAAACTAGCTGCCCAAATGAGCATCGTTTTAATTTTCCGCTTGTAAAAGAACACTAAAAACACACCGGCAATAGCATATGTATGCAAAATATCTCCATACCATAAGGCAACGAGATGAATGATACCAAACAGGAAAAGCGCGAGCATTCGCCTCATGAATAAACGTGTCGTTCGCAACCCTTTCATATCTGCTCGACTCATGAAAATGTAAAACCCAAGTCCGAACAGAAACGAAAAGATTGTGAAAAACTTCATCTCAATAAACAACGCAAAAAATACATCCAACCAATCATCCAGTCCTGTATAAGAAGTTTCAAAGCCATAAATCGTTTTCATGAAATCTGGTGAATGAAACGACGGCATATTAACAAGAAATATCCCAAACAGCGCAAACCCTCGAATCATATCAAGCTCATAAATCCGGTCTCTTTGTGAAATGGGTGACGATCTCATCTGTTACTTCCCCCCTATTATTTCCTTATACCAGTATATGTCATTAGAGTAATTTTTTAAATGTTTTATAAATATGTGTATCATTCTCAAACTAAACGACGTCCATGACATGCGCACGAACGTCGTTTAATATGAACTACACCTATCTACAGTTAAATATTTACTGTTTCTTTCGTTTCCTCTCCTTTATCAGGGAACACGATACTAAACACAATGCCAACAATCGCTGCTACAAAAAACGTTGCGAATCGAGCTGTGAGCTGCTCATCCATGTCTGTACTAATCCAGACGACCGTAAATATAAAGCCTGACAAAATCGTGGCGACGACACCTGTGCTAGAGTAGCGTTTCCAGAAAAAGGTCAATAATATCGCCGGTCCTAGCGTACAACCTACACCTGCCCATGCCCAGCTAACGACAAGGTAAACGAGTGATTGCGAGGATAAGGCAATAACCATGCCAATCACACCAGACACAAGGATGACAATTCGTGACAACCATACGAGCTGTCGATCATTTAAGCGCATACCGAGTGCTTTGTGGATAATGTCTTCACTCACTGAACTTGTGATCACAAGAAGCTGTGAATTCGCTGTCGTAATAATAGCTGCCAAAATGCCAGCCAAAAGCAATCCGCCAATCCACGTCGGCATTAAATCTAAGATCATATTCGGCAAAATGGTTTCCGTATCAGCAAAGGTCCCCTGCTTATACATCGCGATGGCAGCAAGACCTATTAAAAACGCGCCTGTATAAGCCAGTATCGTCCACGTAATCGAAACAATAATCCCTTGCTTCGCCTCTTTATCATTTTTCAACGCCATAAAGCGAGCACTGAGCTGTGGCTGACCACCTAAATAGCCGAAGAACCAAGAAAAGTTATTAAAGAACAAAACACCAAGTGCAAAACCCGTCGCACCTCCAAACCAAGAATCAAATGATTCCCCCGCTTCAACAAGTGATGTAGCAATCGATAAATCGTGCGTATTAATGTAAATGAGCGCTACAATCGGTAGAATGACCAATGTTGCAAGCATCATCACGCTCTGAATCATATCTGTCCAAACGACCGAGACAAATCCTCCAAAAAATGCAATACCGAGAACAACTACCGTCGCTAATATAATTCCCACTTTCGGATCCATATCAAAGGTCGTAAAAAATAATTTTCCTGCACCAGCTAACTGCGCACCGACATAAAACATAAAGAAGCTGGCAATCAATATACTTGCAACCCACCTAATTAAATTCTCCTTCTCACCGAAACTAACAGCAAGAAAGTCTGGCAATGTTAAAACATCATGCTTATCCGTTTCCTTCATAAACCGCCGGGCTAAAAAAAGCCAGGCAAAAATGATCCCTAGTCCAATCCCAATTGCTACCCATATTCCAGCAAGCCCTGTCGTAAAAACGAATCCTGTAAACCCGAGCAACAACCATGCTGATTCTCCTGTTGCTCTTTCGGAAAAAGCAAGCGCCCAGCCAGGAAGTTTTTTCCCACCGAGTAGAAAAACCGAATGACTCATCTTCGTTCGGCTCGTCGCATAACCAATCCCAATAATGACAGCAAAATAAATAATGAATTCTATTAAAATGACACGGTTCATATGTTGTAAGCCTCCTTTAATTAAATTCAATCGTCCCTCCGCTTGGGTCAGTTTAAACAAATGATAGCGTTTACAATAAAATCCTTCTATCCCCCTTTTTTAGCATTCTATGGTGGCATTTTTAAAAACATGTCCGTCTTTTATTTTTATAAAATGTCAATGTAGCTTGACATTTTATAATCCGTTCTGTACGATGAAAATGTCAAGTTAACTTGTCAAAAAATGATTGGCGGCGATGAAGATGCAAAATCGAATTAAGACATTACGTAAAGAACACAACATGACTCAAGAAGCGCTTTCTAAACAAGTAGGTGTATCAAGACAATCGATTGTTGCGATTGAGTCGGGAAAATACAACCCATCGCTTGAGCTTGCATTTAAAATTTCACAGCAGTTTGGATGCACCATCGAAGACGTCTTTATTTTTTCTGAGGAACGTTAGCATTGGAATTACTCATTATGGTGGGAGATGAAACACATGGATGTATCAATTGGAGGCCTAATTGGGGTTTACGGTGGATTGGCCATAGGCGCCTTAGCCTGGGCGTTTGGTCGTAAGAAACTAAAAAAAGAACGCGGACTTGATGAGATGCAAACACACATCCGGGAAAAATCACGATCCTTAGCTTGGTTTGTGACGACAGCGTTAATTTACTTTTTTCTAACGCTCACTATGATTGGGATTGACATGAGCATGAGCGTGGTCTTATCACTCCTGTTACTCGGTCATTTGGGGAGCTGGGGCATAACGGCTGTCATATTATCTATCAATTTCACAAGGGAAGCGCCCGTAAAGTCTCAGTATATTGCAGGTGGGATTCTATTAATCTGTCTACCTCTTACAGCCTTTACGCTCATCACAGTCGCGACACAAGTATGGTGGTATGTGCTGCTAGGAATCCCTTTTGCAGTTGCTGGCCTATTTATCGCCCTTTTTCAACCTAAATCTGCATAAAACCACCAAATAAAAAGCTCACCCTGGAACCTTTGTGCATCTTCGCACGTAAAACTATTTAGAAAAGGAGTGGATCTACTTTGACATTAGTCCTAAACAACGTTACAAAAAAGTTTGGCACTCATACAGCCGTTGATAATCTGTCATTGGAAATTCCTGAAAAAGAAATGTACGGCTTTCTTGGAGGCAATGGTGCCGGAAAAACGACAACCTTCCGAATGATTCTCGGTTTGCTTGATCAAACAGAAGGCAGCATCACTTGGAATGGTGACACAATCGGCTACAATAAAAGTCATCTGATTGGCTATTTACCTGAAGAACGCGGACTTTATCCTAAATTAAAAGTACGCGATCAGCTCATCTATCTCGGAAAGCTACGTGGTATGACAAAGCAGGACGCATTAACTGAGCTTAAACACTGGCTCGACCGCTTCAAAGTCCCTGAATATCTTGATCAAAAAGTCGAGGAGCTATCTAAAGGTAATCAGCAAAAGATTCAATTCATTTCAGCTGTTATCCATAAACCAAAGCTTCTTATCCTTGATGAGCCATTTTCCGGACTTGATCCAATCAACGTCGAAATGCTTAAGGACGCCGTCATTGATCTCAAAGAAAACGGCACTTCAATCGTCTTCTCTTCACATCGGATGGAGCACGTTGAAGAGCTATGCCGCCACCTATGCATTCTTCACAAAGGGCGCCAAGTCGTTCAAGGAGACTTGCGAGACATTAAGCGTGCTTTTGGTAAAAAGAATCTCGTCATTCATGCCGAAGACTCATTAGAATTTCTTCAAAACTATCCTGGAGTCGTTCATTACAAGTCCGTTGCTGAAGGCTGTGAGCTACAAATAGAGAATGAATCGGTATCTCAATCTATTTTTGCCGACTTACATAACAAAGGCTTCATACGGAAATTTGACCTTGAGGAACCGTCCTTGAATGATATTTTCATCGAGAAGGTAGGTGCGTCCTATGAATAAGTTCTGGATCATTTTATCTCATACATTCATGTCACGCTTTAAAACGAAATCATTCTTAATCAGCACACTTCTCACATTAGCGTTGATCGTTGGACTTGCCAACATTCAAACGATCAATGACACATTTTCTGGTGAAGATGAAGCGGATAAGATTGCAGTCATTGATGAAACCAATACGCTATTTACACCTTTAAAGCAAGGTACCGAGCAAATGAACGACATGATGGAACTTGTTCAAGTAACGGGTACTGAAGAAGCCGCTAAAGACAAAGTAAAGGATGGCGAATACGCTGGGCTTGTCACGCTATCGTATAATAACGACGGCATCCCACAAGCTGTTTATTATGCCAATACGATTACTCAATCCGGTCACCAAAGCGTCATTCAACAGCAGCTACAGCAAATAAAAGTTACCATCGCAACACAAGAGGCTGGTATCGACCAAGCAGCCCTTGTTGATATTCAATCACCTGTTTCATTTGAAAAGGTCGCACTTGATGAGACCGCAAAAACAGATGAAGAGCTCAACCAGGCTCGAGGAATTGTTTACATCATGCTCTTTCTCTTGTACATCTCTGTCATCACATACGGTATGATGATTGCACAGGATGTGGCCAATGAAAAGTCATCCCGTGTCATGGAGCTCCTCATTTCAAGTGCATCACCTGTTACACATATGTTCGCTAAAATTATCGGCATCGCGCTCCTCGGTCTCGCCCAAGTGAGTATCTTTGTTGGCGTAGGCTATGCACTCATATCATCGAAGAAGGATGAGCTCACAGGTGGCATATTCGAGTTTTTCGGACTGCAGGACACGTCACCATCTGTCTATATATATGCTGTCGTCTTTTTCATACTCGGCTATTTGCTCTATGCTACAATGGCAGCCATGCTTGGCTCGCTCGTTAGCCGTGTGGAAGAAGTCCAACAGTTTATGACACCAATGGTATTTCTCGTAATGATTGCCTTTTTCATAGCAATGTTTGGATTAGACTCACCGCAATCAACATTTGTTACGATAAGCTCATTCATCCCATTTTTTACACCGATGATCATGTTCATGCGCATTGGGATGCTTGATATCCCTACTTGGGAAATTGCCTTATCACTAGGAATCTTAATTGTAACGATCCTCATTCTAGCTACAATTGGGGCCCGAATTTACAGAGGCGGTGTTCTCATGTATGGCAAGTCAGGCTCATTAAAGGACATTAAAAAAGCTTTGGCACTGTCTAAGAAGGATTAACATTTTAAGATGCGTTAAGATCACGAAAATAAAAGACTCTGGATGAGTATGTTTATGTTAAAGAGAAAGCGTCCATTTAATTGGGCGCTTTTTTTATGTGTTACCCTCCCCTACTAATTACCAAAACATGGACGGAATAGAACAATTAGTCTTCGGTCAATTTAACTAATGATGCATGTTATATGCGCGTCAGAAATGATAACAACTGATTTAGGAGGGTTCACATGGCTGAAGAAAAAACACGGACAACGAAAGATTTCATAAACAAAGTTCTTGCCGGGTTAAGCATTGGCATTGTCGTTGCGCTCGTTCCTGGTGCGTTATTAGGTGAGCTTTCAAAAGCACTTTTAAATGTTGTACCAGCCGCCCAGTATATTATCGATGCAACCAACCTCGCCATGCGCATGCTACCAATTGTCATTGGCTTCACCGTCGCCATGCAATTTAAAATGACACCGATACAAGCATCAAGTATTGGTATTGCAACAGTCGTTGGATCAGGTGTGGCTAACGCTGCCGAAAAAGGCGCATTTGTACTTATGGGGACAGGTGATGTTATCAATGCCGCCTTAACAGCGACAATTGCAGTTGGCATTGTTCTATTTTTAGGATCTCGCTTAAAAGCATATACAATCCTACTCGTTCCTACAATTGTTATTACTGTCGCAGGCTTAATAGGACTATTCATCCTCCCATATGTTCAATTAATTACGAGTGGCATTGGACAAGTGATTAACACATTTACCAATTTACAACCAGTTATAATGGGAAGCCTCGTTGCCATCTCATTTGCCCTGCTAATTGTTTCGCCGATTTCAACAGTAGGGGTTGCCACAGCCATCGCATTAGCTGGAATCGGTTCTGGTGCTGCCAACCTCGGCATTGTTGCAGCCGGCTTTGGACTTGCGGTCTCAGGTTGGGCGGCAAACTCGTTCGGAACATCGATTGCACACTTTTTAGGATCTCCAAAAATGCAGGTCGCTAATTTTGTTCAAAAGCCAATCATGATGCTTCCGATCGTTTGTAATGCCGCTGTTTTAGGTGGACTCGCTGGCGTATTTAACATACAAGGAACACCAATGAGTGCTGGCTTTGGCTTTTCTGGATTGATCGGTCCGATTAATGCCATTAATTTAATGGACGGAGGCTGGTCAGCTGGAAATCTCTTATTGGTGACTGTCATGTTTCTGATTTTACCTATCATCTTGGGTATCATTTTTAATTACGTATTCACCAAACTGTTCCAAATCGTATCGCCCGATGATTACAAATTAACCTTTGAATAAATGAATGTGCCGAGGGAGGTGCTGTTGAAATGAAAATTATAGCTTTTAACGTTCGTCCTGATGAAATAGAAAGCTTTGAAACGTATTCGAAACAATTTAACCATGATGTAGACATCCAAAGCAATTTATTTGGACCACATAACGCTCACCTTGCCGAAGGATATGAAGCCGTTTGCATCTTAGGTAATTGTAAAGCAAATGCCGAAGCTCTTGAAAAAATCGCCAATCTAGGTGTGAAGTATTTGGCTACCCGTTCTGCTGGCTTTAACAATATTGATCTTGAAGCAGCTAAAAAATGGAGAATTCGAGTGTCTAACGTTCCGGCATACTCACCAAACTCCGTCGCGGAATTCACGGTTGGGGTGACGCTATGTATTATCCGCAACATCAAAAAGGCTCTTCATCGCGTTGATCGGCACCATTTCGGATTAGGCGGGTTATTAGGCACTGAGCTTCGTAACCAAACAATTGGCTTTGTCGGAACAGGCCGGATCGGATTATCAACCATTAAAGCCTTCTCTGGGTTCGGGGCTAGGCTGATCGGCTATGATGTCGTCGTAAACAATGAAGCAAAAGCATATATCGAATATAGATCACTTAAAAGTGTTTTACGTGATTCCAATATTATTTCCTTACACTGTCCATTAACGGAGGATAATTATCATCTTATAAATGAAGAAACGATTAGCACGATGAAAGACGGCGTTGTGATTATTAACACTGCACGTGGAGGCTTAATAAACACCGATCATGCTATTGATGGGATTAAATCTGGAAGAATAGGCGGACTTGGTTTAGATACGTATGAGCATGAAGTTGGCGTATTCCATAATAACCTGGAAAACGATATTTTGCCAGATGGCAAGCTCGCTGAATTAATTTCCATGCAAAATGTATTCGTCACACCGCACTACGGTTTCTATACCGATGAAGCTGTTGCTAACATGGTCGAATATGCCTTAGAAAACCTTTATGATTATGAAGCAAAACATTACTGTAAAAATGAACTTGCGATAAAATAAGCGGACGTGTCCATTGACGGGCACCTCCGCTCATTCTTTCATAACGATTGTTTTGTATGATCAATTCGGTGGTTCATTTGATAGTCTCGAACACGTTCCACAACCTTTAAAAGATTGAGGTAGGAAACCTGAAAGAGCGGACTTTGAATAAATGTAAAGATAAATGTAAAAATAAATATAGGACCTCCTAGCAAGAGTCCAATAAGCAAAATAAGCGTTTCAATAATAATACGTACTTTTCCAATTGACATGCCCGTTTTATCAGAAATCGACAGCATAAACCCATCACGTGGCCCTGACCCTACACCTGCTGCATTGTACATGCCGCCACCGAAACCCATGAGCACGATACCGAATACAATCGTTAAGATATCCAACCCATTATGCTGGGCGGTTGGTAAAAGGTCTAACCATAAAAAGAAATCAACGAACATACCGACAAGGAATAAATTTAAAAACGTCCCTAGCTGCACATAGCGCCGATCAAGAATAAGAGAGACACCGATCAGAACAAGTCCAACAATCACTGTCCACGTTCCAAGCGTTAGGCCAAACTTTTCATACATTCCAACATGTAATACATCCCACGGATGAACACCAAGGTGCTGCACATTAATTGTCGTCGCTTCTCCCATGCTAAAAATAAGTAAACCGCAAATATAAAACAACACACGTATACCAAGTACCAGTTTAACTCCCTACTTTCAGATGCAAAACTCTAGATGATATTTCTGAATCTATTATATCACGGTTCACATCAACCATTTAAAATAGAACATAAAAAAAGCGTCGGCAATACGACGCTTTTAATATCTTTGAACTCTTTTTATGACTTAACCGTATCCCACTTGCTTTTCTTAATATGCTTACTTCTCAATTGACCACATGCTGCATCAATATCAGCACCATTTTCCCAACGGACGCCACAATTAATGCCGCGCTTTTTCAAGACTTCAGAGAACCTTTGAATCGTCTCTGTTTCACTTCTCTGGTATTGGTTATGCTCATCAACTGAATTGTACGGAATCAAATTGACATAGCTTAAATGACGTTTATCAGCAAGCAACCGAGCAAGCTGTTCCGCCTCTTCAACATGATCGTTGACGTCCTTTAGCATAATATACTCATACGTAATACGTCTGTTTGTCTTTTTCAAATAATAGTCTACAGCTTTCATGAGTTTTTCAATTGGAAACGCCTTATTAATTTTCATAATCTGTGTTCGAAGCTCATCGTTTGGTGCATGAAGTGAGATCGCCAAATTAACTTGGAGGTCCTCATCAGCCCACTTGTAGATTTTATGAGCTAGGCCACTTGTCGATACCGTCATATGACGTGCACCTATATCCAAACCGTTATGATCATTCACAACATGAATGAAATCCAGTAGGTTATCATAGTTGTCAAATGGTTCACCTATCCCCATAACAACGAGATGACTCACACGCTCGCCTTTACCTTTTTCATCGAGACTCTTTTGGACGTTCATAATTTGCTCAACAATTTCGCCTGCAGATAGATCTCGGCTCTTCTTTAACAATCCACTTGCACAGAATGAGCAGCCAATATTACAGCCCACTTGTGTTGTCACACAAACACTTAAACCATAGTTAAAACGCATAAGCACCGTTTCGATTACATTCCCATCTGACAGGCGGAATAAGTATTTTACCGTACCATCCGATGATTCCTGCTTTATTTCCTCTTTTAATGTATGAAGAACAAAATGATCCTCAAGTAAAGCAATCGTATCCTTATTAACATTTTTCATGTCAGAAAAATGCGCAACACGCTTTTGGTACAACCAATTCCAAACCTGACTGGCCCTAAAACGTTTTTGGCCTTTTTCAACGAGCCAATTCGTTAAAGCATCATATGTTAATCCATAAATAGATGGTTTTTCCACGTCATCACCCTCAATAATGATTACTGCAATCCCTTTATTTTACTACAGAACAGAGCATACTACAATGGGGATTCTCTTTCAATTAAAGCTAAACATAACACATTTCACCAATTATCGTTCAAATAGATCCATGAGTGCAATAATCTTTACAGATATGATGTGAGGAACGTTATATATTTATTCTCTTCCAACATATGAGAAAGACTTTCAAACATCATTCTCAAATCCGGACATGAAAAAGTAGAACACTCTTTAATGAGCGTCCTACTTTTTTGGATTATATTAATTTATATCACTAAACGTATCGGCAATAGATACACTTTAATTAATGTGCTTGTTCATAATTTTGATGAAACACCTCAGGTTTACATGGGAAATAATCGCCCCTTATACCTTTTATGATAAAGTCACCTTCATTAACAGGCATGTTTCCCTCAAGTGTTTTAATCACTGGCCTTCCTAAAAAATTATAATCAAGATCTTTACTAGGGAGAAACTCTTTTAGCTCGTCGAAATTTTTTCCTGTCCATTCCATTGCTTCAATTTCGCGCTTCTTAGGTTGATACTTTCTCACACACATTGTATAACCCCCTAATTAATTGTTACCGTAATATAAATAAGTTACTGCAAAATCCATTTCACCCATAATATACATCAAAAAATGTCGAATTGCCATAACAAAAACATTAAAATGTTTGATGATGTCTTGTATTATTATAACTAATCATTGAAATAGCTATTCATTATATACGTCCTAATATTTAAGATCGACACTCATTATCATTTTTATTTTGTGTGTAAAACAATGCTCCAATAAATATAAAAAACCCACAAACGCTGTTAGAACAACGTTCATGGGTTGTGAAGTCTTTTTTTAACTTATAGTGATACCTGAGGTGGGATTCGAACCCACAAGCCTCGCGGCACAGCATTTTGAGTGCTGCGTGTATGCCAGTTCCACCACTCAGGCATATAAAAAATGTAAAATTTTAAAAGGCATTCAGTCAAGTAAATGGAGGCGGCAACCGGATTCGAACCGGTGGTAAAGGATTTGCAGTCCTCTGCCTTACCACTTGGCTATGCCGCCAGCCATAAAATTAATGGAGCGGAAGACGGGATTCGAACCCGCGAC
>NZ_JABJXD010000013.1 GCF_019093865.1 Lentibacillus saliphilus | reverse complement strand
TTTTCCCCACCAACGTCATTTATTGTACAACCGTTTTTACATACATACAAAAATGCATTTATGCGGTTTTGGCTTCGCGTTTTTCCTCTGATGAATCGATCACAACACTTGCAGACGCGTCACCAATGACGTTAACAGAAGTTCGCATCATATCTAGTATTCTGTCAATACCAGCGACGAGTGCAAGTCCAGCAATCGGTAGGTCGATTGCAGTTATAACCATTGTCAGCATAATCAAACCAGCACCTGGTACACCTGCTGTACCAATCGATGCAAGTGTCCCAATCAAAACAACGGTAGCGAGGTGGGCAAATGTTAATTCCATACCAAAATATTGGGCAATAAACACAACCGTAATGCCTTGATAAATTGCTGTGCCATCCATGTTAATCGTTGCGCCAAGCGGTAGGACAAAGCTACTCGTTTCTTGAGACACCTTCAAATTTTCCTGAGCGCATTTCATCGTGACCGGTAATGTGCCTGAACTGCTACTCGTACTAAAGGCGACAGCCGCCGCTGGGAATATCCCTTTTAGGAATGTAATGGGGCTCATCTTGCCGAGTGTCTTGACGGTAATGGAATAAACGATAATAACATGAATTAAACAAGCAATAAGCATGGCAATAATGAGCTTGATTAAAGGGAGGAGCACTGAGGCACCATATTTACCAACGACCGGTGCAAGCAATCCAAAAATCCCAATCGGTACAATTGTCATAATCATAGTCGTTACTTTGTACATCACTTCCGCAAATCCATCAAAAAATTGTTGTACAGGTTTAGCACGTTCGCCAACGAGGGTAATCGCAATCCCGATAAAAATAGCGAAAAAGATAATTTGCAGGATGTTACCAGTTGCGAGTGCCTCGAGTGGGTTTGTCGGAATGATGTTCAAGAGTGTTTGGACAACACCTTCTGTTTCAGTAGGTGTGACGTCATTTGCACCATCGAGTGTCAGTCCTGTTCCTGTTCCGGGTGAAAATACATAACCGGCCGCTAAGCCAAGTGAAATGGCAATGAGACTCGTTGCCAAATAATACGTGATCGTCTTACCGCCGAGCCTTCCAAGTTTTTTGACATCACTCGTACTTGTGACACCGACGACAAGTGTTGCTAAAATTAACGGCACGATAATAAACTTGATCAACCGTAAAAATAAATCTCCAAGTGGTGCAACGACTTCGATTTTTTCACCAAAGATGATACCAGCGATAATTGCAAGAATAAAAGCACCGATAATTTGCCAGACTAAACTCTTTTTCATAATATCCTCCTTCGCGTTAAAAGATACTGTACGGTCCTCCTTTTTTATTGGCATTCGTATCAAGTAGGCACGAATAAGCGCGACCGCTTTCAACGCAAGCAAACATTTTTACATATATGACTATCCTATTAGAAACGGCATAAAAACTCAAGAGTTATTTTTTTGCTTTTCACTGTATTGCAAAAATAGCGCTTTCGTTGACTTTGCCAGCATTCAATAATAAACTGTACGTAAGATTAATAGCATAGAGGTGATACTTATGGTAGAAACGACGCTTATGGTAGGCGCTGTGATGCTAGCTATTTTACTTGTACTTGCATTTATTATGAATAAAGCTACGTCAAAAACGAGCTACGTAGCGTATTATCCTTCTTTTGTACTGTTTGCCACTGGATTAATTTTTCTGTTGATGGCAACGTTGACAAAGGTTGACATCATGGGCATGGGAGCCGGCTATGGTGGATGGGGCATCGCAGCTCTATTTGCATCAGCCATCACAATGATCGTGTTATCAATTATGCAAGTCGAGCCCGATGCAAAAGGGTAATGAAAAAAAGAGCGGCACACCGCTCTTTTTTGTTTGGGGCAATTGTTGTTTCAAGGTGCTTAAGGCGCTTGAAACGTATAAAATGCAATTCTCCCGCATATATCAGGAAACTCCCGCATATATTCCGAATGAGCCGCATAAATTGAAAAAACGCCGCATATATTCAATTCTAGCCGCATACCCGTTTATCCGACCGCATAAAGCCAAAATCAGCCGCATAAAATGCCTCTCCCATCCGTCTTAAAATCCCGAAAGAGCGAATTACACCTGTACGGCATAATAATACCTCTCACGCGTCGCTCAGCTCCACCGAAAAACGCGACATTGCCTAATAAAACGATGTTTGCAACGCTATTTCAAAAACGTCCAGCCATCACGCTGTTCGATGTATCCATCCTTCAGCAACTTACCGAGTGCTCTTTTAAAAGCCGCTTTACTAATGGAAAATGTGCCACGAATATCATCGGGGTCACTTTTGTCACCGAACGGCATTTGCCCGCCATTGTCTTTAAGATAAGCAAGAATCTGTTCAGCATCGTCACTCATACTATGCTGTTTTAAAGGACGAAGTGAGACATTAATCGTGCCATCTTCTTTGACTTCAATCACGCGTCCAGTTACAAATTCGCCTAAACGCGGCTCGTCTTTTCGCTCTGTATGATGAATGAAACCGCGATAGTGATCACCCGTAATAAGGGCTGTACCTTCTCGACTCGTATGGTAAACGTATCCGGAAACTGTTTCGTTGAGAAGGTCTTCAGGTGCGTATGCCATCATGTTCTGGATAACACCTTCAGTCGCTGGCAAAGCCAATAGCCGTCCTTTACGATCAAGACCGAGCGTAACATATAATTTATCGTCTGTTTTTGGCCAAGCACGTTCAAATAACGGCAAATCGTCTTTGGATACGAGCATATCCTTTGTCGTTCCAATATTAACGAAAGCACCGAGATTTGGAATAACTTCAACGACGTTACACCAGCCATACGCATCTCGAGTAATTTTAGGCAGTGTCGTAGTTGCCGTCAATTGTCCTTTTTTATCAATATAAAGAAAGACGTCGACTGCATCATTTTCGGAGAGTTCTTGATCGGATTCAGCAAGATGAAGCAGGGCTTCAGTGTCCTCATGATAGAGCACGTATCCGGTATCAATTACACGTTTAACTGTCATAGTTTGAATAAATCCAGCAAGTGTTTGAGTCATATTATGCCTTCTTTCATTTTAAAATTTATGAGCGTCCTTTCAAAAACGCTTATGTATTGGAAAAGAGGTACCCCATTAATGAGCGTACCCCTTTGATTGGTAAAGTAACATATAAGTTTTATCTTTTTTCCTATAATATAGGATGGGAAATTTTAAAGTTATTAGGGCAGATCACCGATGCCCTTACGTTGTCTGTTTGTTAGTGCTCAAGATATCGAGCACACTCATTTCCTCTTGCCGCTGCACTCACTCCACTGTAAGCCCTCTAACCTAAACAACGCAAGCCCTACCTGCTCTTGCGTCCTTGCGACTCTGTAATCGCGCCAGTGTGAATAAGCATCGTCAAAAACTTTGCAGAATGCCAGCATCTTAAATGTTACTTTATGCTGCAACGCTCTTTATCATCTCACACATACAAGTAATTGTCAAATTTATACTGAAATACGTGTATTATGACCGCTCAGGAGACCGCTTTTTCCCTCTGAAGAACATATAAACCATGGCACTTAAAATGACCACATAGCCGATGAAGCTGTATATGTCTGGTACCTGTTCAAAAAAGACGATACTGATGATCGTTGAATACAACACAGTCGAATAGAAAAAGATTGAAATATCTTTTGCTGGGGCGAATTTGTATGCGAGTGTAATCCCGAACTGGCCCAACGTTGCAAACACACCTGCTAAAAGAAGAAATGTTAATTGCTTTCCTGTCATTGGTTCAAAAAAGACAATGAGAAATGGTAGCAACACAACTGTTGAAAAGAATGAAAAATAAAATACAACCGTATAATATTTTTCGCGATTTCCTAGAACACGGAGGAACGTGTAAGCTGCTGCCGCAAAAACAGCAGATGAAAAGCCCATTAAATAAGGGATAATATCAACGGAAAACGCAGGTTTAATAATAAATAACATACCAATAAAAGCAATGACAACTGTTACAACTTGAAATGGCATAACCTTTTCCTTTAAAAATACGGCCGAAAAAATAATGAGCAAAAATGGACTCATTTTATTCAGCATATCTGCATCAGACAAGACGAGATGATCAATCGCATAAAAGAAGAAAATGATGCCGAGCGTTCCGAAGAAAGCTCTAAGCAATAGAATCGGTTGATTTTCCTTTTTACCGAATAGACTTTCACGGTTGTACATAACGAAGCCAAATGCAATAATAGCTGAAATTAAATTACGGAAAAATGTTTTTTGAATTGAAGGCAAATCGCCTGCTAGCTTAACAAAGGCCGCCATCACAGAAAATCCAAAAGCAGAGATTAATAAAAGCATAATCCCCTTCATCGTGTTGTTCATATAAAAACCACTCCTAGATGCGTAAACTCAATCTAACTATTCATTATGCCATGTGCATAGCGAGATTACCAAGAAAAGGATCAACACGAGTCGGTTGAAAGACTGACCATAAAAACCTCCGAGTCTTTAGAGGACTCGGAGGGAGATAACAATCTAATGATCCTGACGAACAAACCGCCACTCAGTCAGCTTCATAGACAGGAAAAACAAGGTAAATGATATGACAGAGAGCGTTATAAACGGAGAGAAGGGAATATATGCTTCAACAAGCTTGACGTAGCCCTGGTCAATTTCGTTAAATGTAAAGCCCCCATCTGGCATAACTGAAAAGAGCGCGATAGAGCTAACGAAAACGAAGCTAAAAAACAATACAAATATAATGATAGTCGATAAGTTGAAAGAGCGAATAAAGTGGAAAAATGGAATGATTACCGCTGTAACAATCGCCACACCACTCAAAACAACAATCATATCCTTCCATGTATAAACGAAATAGGTAGAAGGATATTCAGCAAATTGAATGATTAATATTGAGACCCCCCATTGGTATAACATGGCTACAGCACTTATGAAGAACAAATATATGAAACGGCTTCTAATGACGTGCTTTGGAGAAATGGGAAGACCGTGCAGAAACTGATAGATTTGCGCCTTATGATCATTATAAAATAAATTAAATGCTAATGGCAGATAGATAATAGCCCACAATGTATATATTGGCGGGAATGTGATGAAGAAAAGAAAAGGAACCCCAATCACAATTAAAAACAACTGTGGCTGCCAATTTAATCTCAAATCACGCTTGATAAGCTGCATCATGATGCATGCCTCCTAATGCTCGTTTTTTCGATAAGTAGAACATGATGTCTTCAAGAGTTGCTTTCTCAACAACAATATCGTCCCCAAAATCAGTAAATAGGTTAGAATCTCCTTCATACAACGCCTTAAAGCCAACATCAGTTATCTCTATGCCACTAAATAACCCTTTCGTATCAGCATCAATCATTTGACGTCTACCTTTAATAATGTGAAACGATTCGCTAATCTCATCCATGCTTTTGTTAAGTATAAGATCACCGTCATTCATAAAAATAACATAATCTGCAATTCGGTCGAGATCAGATGTGATGTGGCTCGAAACTAAAATCGTTCGGTTTGTTTCGGTCATTAATTGCTGCAGCATGCCAAATAGCTCACGTCGGAATACCGGATCAAGACCTGCTGTCGGTTCATCCATAATAATAAGCTCTGGGTCATGTGACAGGGCGAAGAGGAGGCTACATTTCATCTTCATGCCTTTAGAAAATGTTTTGAGCTTTTTCTTTAACGGAAGATCAAAAGCCTGTAAATACGTTTGAAACACATCTTCGTTCCAAGTGTTATACAGTGGGGCGATAAAGGCTTTCATCTTTTTAATGTTAAAGTGCTCATACATATATAAATCGTCATGGACAAAGCCAATTCGTTGCTTTTGAGTCGCATCCTCGTTTGGATTACCGAATAAACGAATACATCCTGAATCTGCTTTAATAATATCCATTAACATATGTAGTGTCGTCGTCTTGCCACTTCCATTCGGTCCGATCAGTCCGGTAATATAACCGGTCGGCACTGTGAAACTCATATTTTCGATAGAAAAGTCCTTGCGTTTTTTAGATACGTGCTGAAGCTCGATTGCATTCATGTTATTCGTCTCCTTCATAAAAAAATGTTAGACGTTCGATCATATCAGCTTTTGTTAAACCGATCTGTTTTCCTTTTGCAATGACGGCTTCAAGCTGGTTTTCAAATTCGCGTATCTGCCATTCTTTTAAAACATGGGGCTGCTGCCCTGCAACAAACGTTCCTCTGCCAATAGCAGATACGAGATACCCTTCCTGTTCTAGATCTTCGTATGCTCGTTTCGTTGTAATGACACTCACCTGTAACTCTTTTGCCAAAGCTCTCATAGAAGGAAGAGCATCACCTTCCATTAATGCGCCGGAAAATATGTGTGATTTAATTTGTGTTTTGATTTGACTAAATAACGGCTCTTTACTTGTGTTAGAAAGTATAATATCCATTATTTACCTCGTTTCTTGTATTTGTGTATATACAATATATACAATATATACATAAGCGTCAAGAAAAAGCTCGTCTTTTATATTTGTTTTTCGATTAAAAGGGATAGGTTTAAGCAAACCGAGGTGTCGACAGTGACATCTATATACAATTTCTGCTATTCTTGTTTTTATGGAATATAAATCGAAGGAGTTTAAAATATGAGACAAGAGCTACATTTACGTGTAATGGAAAAAGATGATTTGGAGTTTCTTCATCAATTGAACAATGATCCAAACGTTATGGATTTTTGGTTTGAGGAGCCATATATGTCCTTAGAAAAATTGAAGGATTTCTATGAAAAAAACCTAGAAAATGATAGACATAGACAGTTTATCCTAACAGAAAACGGAGAAAAAATAGGTTTTGTTGGGCTGTTTAGTATGAATCAACGTGACCGCAATGCTGAGTTTGCAATTATGATAGATCCGGCACAACAAGGAAAAGGGTATGCAAAATCAGCGACCCGCCTAGCGCTTGATTACGCATTTAGCAGACTAAACCTTCACAAAGTCTATTTAATCGTTGATAAAGCAAATGAAAAAGCTGTTCATATTTATGAGAAAGCAGGTTTTCAAGTTGAAGGGGAGTTGAAGGAGCATTTCTACGTGAATGGAACGTATCATGATGCATATTCAATGTACATGTTAAAAGATGCGTTTTTTAATAGAGGTTAACGTTCAATCATTTCTGTGAATAAGATAGCCCGGTGCCTTGCTGGCACACGGGCTATTATATAACTATTATGCGACAATGCATCTCCATTTAAGCATCATCACGTTTTATTGAATCTTCATAGGAGCTGTTATTATGGGGTTGTTTTTTTCTGTTATTTTACCAATCGTTTCGGTCTTTGGAGCAGGCTATGTATTGCAGCGTATTCGCATGCTAGATGTAAAGTCAATCGCGCCATTGTCGATTTATATTTTTTTACCAGCACTCGTGTTTACATCTTTGTATGAATCAACATTCAACCAAGGCTATTATATCATTCTTGTTTTCGGTTTCTTTATTTTGTTTGCCATCATTTTAATTAATAAAGTATTAGCTAAGCTGTTTCACTGGTCCCCTTCTGTTGAAAGTGCATCGATATTAACGACAGCCTTTATGAATGGTGGCAATTACGGTGTGCCGGTCATTTTGTTTGCTGTCGGTTCTGAGGCAATGCCTTATGCCATCTTTTATATGGTTGTGATTACGTTACTGATGAACTTCTTTGGTGTTTATTATGCATCCAGAGGTGTGAACGGTGCGCTGTATGCGCTCAAAAAGGTATTGAAGATGCCGACGACGTATGCGACCATTGCGGCTTTCGTGATGCAGCAAATTCCTTGGACGATTCCAGAGTCCGTCTACGGTATGCTCACAATGCTAAGCGATGCTGCAATTCCAATCATGATGGTTTTGCTCGGGATGCAGCTGGCATCAATCACATCACTGAAATTAAATTGGCAAGTGATCTCATCCGCGGTTAGTATTAGAATGATCATTTCACCATTGCTCGCTTTTTTATTTATTTCAGTTCTAGATGTTTCACCGATCATTGGTTCAGTTTTGTTAATTAATGCTGCGATGCCAAGTGCAGCAACAACGACAATGCTGGCGATCGAGTTTGATACAGAGCCTGACCTTGTATCGAGCATTACTTTAGCAACGACACTGTTTAGTGTTGTGTCTGTGACGGTCTTATTACAGTTTATAGCTTGATATAGAGAAAAGGAGAGCGAGATCTTGTATAGTTATCCTAAATGCTGCGCAAAATTAATATAAACCGAAAGCAAGGGTGTGGCGTATGGATATACAAGAGCTGCTTGTTCGATTAACGCTCAGTTTTTTTATAATGCTTCTTTTAACACGTATTATGGGACGAAAAGAAATTAGCCAAATGACCTTTTTTAATTTTGTGTCGGCGATTGCACTTGGCTCGTTAGGGGCGAACTTGGTCGTCAGTGACAATTTGTCGATCAGAAATGGCGTCATTGCGCTCGTTGGTTGGAGTGCATTTACATTAATAATGGGCTTTATTGACATTAAATCGCGGCGAGGAAGTCAAGTCATTAAAGGAGATCCATTAATCGTCATCAAGGGTGGTCAAATTATTGAACCTGCATTAAAGAGAAGTCGCCTTGATATAGAATCATTAAAAACAATGCTTAGAGAAAAGCAGGTTTTTTCTATGGCGGACGTAGATTATGCGATTTTTGAAACGAACGGCAAGCTGTCTGTAATGAAGAAACATGTGAAGCAGCCGGTGACAAAGCTTGATATGAATATTGAACTTGGAAAGCAGCATAAAGTTCCCATTGCGACTGAGGTTATTTCAGACGGTGAAGTCATCAAAGACAATTTGACCGCTTTAAATATGACTGAAGGCTGGCTTGTTCGCGAGCTACATAAACAAGGCATAGAACATATTACTGATGTCCTCTATGCTGAAATTCAACAAAATGGAACGCTATATATATCGCAAAAGGCACACGCTCATGAGTAGAGTGGGTACCTTTTGCTTTTTAATAGGATCGCCGTTGACTTCATATATTATTTTATATATGATCAACGTATGATGAAAGAGAATAAAACGCAAATGGCTTATCGCATTATTAAATCAAGAATTATTGAACGTGTATATGCACCTGGGCAGCGGCTCGTCATTGATCAGCTGGCAAAAGAATTGCAGACGAGTTCAATTCCTATTCGCGAAGCAGTTAGACAGCTTGAAGCTGAAGAACTCGTTGTTTATCAACGGAATATTGGTCCAGTCGTTGCAACCGTCCATGAAACGGACTACACAGATACGTTGAAGACATTAGCTGTATTAGAAGGCTATGCAACTGCATGTGCTTCATCTGACTTTCCGCGGGAACGGATAGACTCATTAAAAGAGAAGCAATCACTCATGAAGGAGGCTTTGGAAAACTTTGATATATTGGCGTATGCGAAGCTGAATGCCGAATTTCACCGACTTATATCCGATGCATGTGGTAATGCACACTTAATAAAAATGATCAGAGAAACATGGCAGCGCCTTGATTCGATTCGTGGTCCAGGCTCAATGATGTATTCAGGCCGCGTAAAGGCGTCAATTGCCGAGCATGATCAGCTTATCACTTTGTTGGAAACAGGAGCATCTCCTGGAACGCTAGAAAATTTGGCGCGGGCACATAAGCTTCGTACAGCAGAAGATTTTGAAGAACGTCGAATGAAGCATCAAGAGAACAAACACGTTTTTGATAGCTGATTCACTATGGAAAGCATGAGTGGATCAGCTATTTTTGTTTGGACTTTTAGCGGGTATGATGACTGAAGATGATAGCAATCTACAGCTCTATTAGGGTCAAAGCTTAGTATAAAAAATATACATCACGAGGTTGACATCATATCTGAAATCATATATGATCTACCTAAGTTTGTATTATCAGAATATTAATATAGCCATAAAGGTTAAAAATGTTTGAAAGGAGGCAGTCAGGATGAATATGTCTGATGCAAAACAGCGGCTAAGAGGGTCCATTGCGCCTGTCATAACGCCTTTTCATGAGGAAGAACAGATTGATTTTGAAAAGTTTACGGAGTTGATCAATTGGCAGATCGATCAAGGGAGTCATGGCATATCTGTTACAGGGACATCTGGTGAGCCAAGTTCGATGACTGTTGAGGAGCGAGAACAGGTGATGGAGGTTGCTTGTAAAACAGTCAATAAGCGAGTTCCATTTGTGCCGGGAACTGGTTCAGTGAATCATAATGAGGCGTTAAGACTGACAAAAGCAGCTCAAGAAATGGGGGCAGACGGTGCACTTGTTATCGTGCCGTACTATAACAAACCGAATCAGCATGCATTGTACAAACATTTTAAAACGATTGCTGAAGCTGTTGATATACCGCTCATTTTATACAACATACCCGGTCGTACAGCGATTAATTTGGAAGCGGATACAATTGCGGCACTCGCAAAGGATTGTCCGAATATTATTGGCGTCAAGGAATCAAACAAGGACTTTGAACATGTGAACAAGGTGCTCCTTAAAGCAGGACGTGATTTTAACTTGTATTCGGGTATTGAAGTGTTGTGCTACCCGATGCTTGCCATTGGAGGCGCGGGTCATGTGAGTGCAACAGCGAATGTCGCACCGGCCGAAGTAGCTGATCTATTTAATAAATGGGAGGCTGGTGATGTAGAAGGGGCGCAGGATTTGCATTATCATATGATGCCACTCAATGATGTTTTATTCCGTGATACAAATCCGGCTCCCGCGAAAGCGGCTCTTGGCATGATGGGCAAAATACAACCAGTCTTACGTAAGCCGCTCGATGTGCCTTCAGAAGCGATACAAGATGAAATTCGCACCGTCCTTCAATCCTATCATTTACTTGATTTAGCAAAAAGGTAGCGTAAATTTTTCAAAAAAGCAGGTGATCATTTGACGTCTATCGAAATGGAAAATATCCAGCTGTATGTGAATGGTTCATTTGTACCGGCTGTCGATGGCCGCACGTTTGACAATGTCAATCCTTTTACGAAAGAAGTCACCAATCAAGTGGCTGCTGGTGATCAAGCTGATGTAGAACAGGCATGTGAAGCAGCTGATTCGGCATTTAAGACTGGACCATGGGGCCACATGCCGCTTAAAGAACGCATGACTTACATTGAACGAATCGCCGATTTAATTGATGAATCTGTTGCAGACATTGCCGTAATGGAATCACTTGATACGGGACTACCAATCTCTCAAACCAAAAAGATGGTCGCACGTGCGGCTGAGAATTTTCGCTTTTATTCCAGAATGGTGCAAACCCATTTGCATGGGGATGCGTATCAAGTTGACGATGCTTTCATTAACTATACGGTTTATCAACCGCTAGGCGCTGTTGGGCTGATCACACCGTGGAATGCACCGTTTATGTTAACGACATGGAAGGTTGCTCCTGCGCTCGCATCAGGCAATACAGTTGTATTAAAACCAGCAGAATTGTCTCCTTTATCCGCAAATAAACTGGCACAAATTATTGATGCGGCTGGCGTACCTAAAGGCGTGTTCAACGTTGTTCATGGGTATGGTGAAACAGCTGGGGCAGCACTCGTTCAAAACGATAAAGTGAAAGCGATTTCATTTACAGGTGAAACTGTTACGGGTAAGACGATTATCAAAAACGCTGCAGATTCATTAAAGAAAACATCTATGGAGCTCGGGGGCAAATCACCGATCATCGTGTTCGACGATGCGGATTTTGAGCGGGCGCTTGATGCAGCGGTTTGGGGAATATTTTCATTTAACGGAGAACGGTGTACCGCTAATTCTCGTCTGTTCGTGCACACGTCCATTAAGCAAACATTTACTGAAGCCCTCAAAAAACGTGTTGATCAAATAAAGATGGGCGATCCAATGGATAACCAAACGGAGCTGGGGCCACTGATTGATCAAGCTCATTTTGAAAAGGTATCTCGTTATATTGAAATGGCTGAGAAAGAAGGGTGTGACGTGTATCAGGGGCAACAGCCGTCTGGAACGTCCGACGGGTATTTTGTGCCACCAACTCTATTATTAAACGCAACGAACGATATGCGCGTATCACAAGAGGAGATCTTTGGCCCTGTAATGTCTGTTATTGAATTTTCCACTGAACAAGACGTTATTGATATGGCTAACGCGGTTGAATATGGCTTAGCAGGGTATGTTTGGACGAATGATATAAAACGAGGACATCGGGTGGCGCAGGCTGTCGATGCAGGTATGCTTTGGATAAATGCACAAAATGTCCGTGATTTACGCATTCCGTTCGGAGGCATGAAGTCAAGTGGCATAGGTCGTGAAGGTGGCCATCACGCGATACTTGAGTTTTATACCGAGCCGAAAGCGATTCATGTTGCACTTGGTGATCATCCAATTCCTCAATTTGGTAAACATGATTAAACGATTGAACACACTCATATATTTTCAAGGAGGGACCATTTATGCCGGCTAAAACAGGAGCGGAGTATATTCAACGGTTAAAAGAGGCACAGAATAATGTGTACATTCATGGTGAAAAGGTCACAGACGTTACAACACATCCAGCCTTCAAAAATGTTGTGCAGTCTATGGCTGTGCTTTACGATTTGCAGCATGAAAAGAGGGACAAGATGCTTTACACCTCACCGACGAGTGGTGAAAAAGTCGGCATCACGTTTATGCAGCCTAAAACGATTGATGACCTCATTAGACGCAGAGAAGCGATGACTGAATGGGCTAAAACGAGTGGCGGTATGATGGGGCGTTCGCCCGATTATTTAAATGCTGACGTCATGGCCATGGGGACGAACAACCGAATTTTTGCTGAAGCAAGTCCTTATTTCGCTGAAAATGCCCGAAATTATTATGAATACGCCCGGGAAAATGATATCAGCTTAACCCACACACTCATCCACCCTCAAGTTAACCGGGCCAAAATGCAGCATGAACAGAAGGATGCAAACGTCGCACTCCACCTTGTTGAAGAACGCGAGGACGGCATTATCGTCGATGGCATCCGGCTGCTTGCCACACAAGGTGCCATCACCGATGAACTGCTCGTATTTCCATCAACTGTTAAAAAATCAGGAGAACAAGATGACCCATATTCATTAGCATTTGCCATTCCAAACAACGCCCCAGGACTTAAATTTATTAGCCGGGAGTCTTTTGACTATGGAAAAAAACCTTGGGACCATCCGCTCGGTGCGCGTTTTGAAGAAGGCGACACAATTGTGTCATTCGATCACGTCTTCGTTCCATGGGAGCGCGTATTTGTATGTGGTAATTCATCTGTTTGTAACCGTACATTTACCGAAACAAACGCTGTCGTTCATATGGCCCATCAGGTTGTTGCTAAAAATATTGTCAAAACAGAATTTGTCCTTGGTGTCGCCTTAAGCATGATGGATGCAATCGGCATTGATCAGTTCCAGCATGTGAAGGATAAAGGCACAGAAATTATGCTGACGCTTGAAACGATGCGCTCTCATTTATATCGCGCTGAGCATAACGCCAGTATAGACGCGTCTGGCACGATGACACCTGACTTTACGGCCTTGAATGCTGCTCGCAACTGGTATCCACGCGTTTACCCCCGACTTGCAGAGATTATCCGAATTCTCGGGGCATCCGGATTAATGGGGATCCCGACAGAAGCAGATTTTCAACATGAACAGATTGGTCCGATCATCCACCGTGGTTTACAGGGGAAGCATCTTGAGGGCTATGAACGTGTCCAATTGTTCCGCCTTGCTTGGGATATGACGTTAAGTGCTTTTGGATCTCGCCAAACACACTATGAATATTACTTTTTCGGTGATCCGATTAAAATGGGAATGGCTTATTTTGACAGCTATGATAAAGAACCGTTTAAGGCGTATATTCAGGACTTTTTGCAACAAACACGGGTTAAAGTATGATGAATTGTTTGTATAAAGAAGAAAACAGGAGAGTGGAGAATGCTGGCTTGCCACTCTCCTTTAAAACAGGGGGATGTTATAGATGGACGTAAATATTATCCGCTGTGCCCGGGCGGTGTTGTATGTGACGGATCTTGAGGCGTCACGCCGATTTTATGTTGATGCCCTCGGATTTATTGAAACCGATTCAGATGACACACACCTATTTTTGAGAGGCCTTGAAGAACATACACATCATAGTTTGGTGTTGAAGAAAAGCGCTCAGCCAGCTGTTGAGACACTTGGATATAAAGTGTCATCTGATGCTGACCTTGATCGGCTAGCCGCGATATTTTCTGAAAAAGGCTACGCTGTTAAATGGCTTGAAAAAGGGCGTCAACACGCGTTAGGACGGACGCTTCGTGTGATGGATATAAGCGGCATGCCTCTGGAGTTTTTTTCGGAGATGGAAAGCGTCGAGCGCATGCTACAACGGTACGACATGTACAAAGGGGCACGTGTGCAACGGATTGATCACTTTAATTGCATGGTTCCTGATGTGGAAGCGGCGTATGACTTTTATCAAGATGTTCTCGGCTTTGCCTGCTCGGAATATACCGATACACCTGAAGGAGATATTTGGGCTGCTTGGCTTCATCGTAAGCAAACCGTACATGATGTGGCGTTTATGAATGGGCTCGGTCCTCGTCTTCACCATGTTGGCTTTTGGCTCCCTGACCCGCTTGCCATCATACATGCATGTGATGTTCTTGCCTCAATGGGCTATGGGGCGCACATTGAACGTGGCCCGGGACGACACGGTCTTTCAAATGCGTTTTTCCTTTATTTACGTGATCCTGACGGCCATCGGATTGAGCTTTATAACGGAGATTATTTGACGAGTGATCCTGACTTTAAACCGATACGTTGGGATATTAATGATCCGATGCGACAAACGTTTTGGGGGCATGCGGCACCAGACAGCTGGTTTGAAGAAGCAGCGCATGTCTTAAATATTGAGACAGAAGAGCCAGTAGAGCAGAGTCCAGGTAAATTGAAGCAACACAAGCCGACATTTGTCATATAAAAGATGTCTAACTTAAGCACGTAAGAAAGGAGCGGTTGACTGGTGGATGACCGATTATTTAGAAAGGCGATGGGACAATTTACGACTGGGGTAACAATTATAACGGCTCAGGTCGGTGAAGAAGTGCGCGGAATGACGGCTAATGCATTTATGTCGGTATCGATGAATCCGAAGCTCGTCCTCATTTCTGTTGATGAAAAGGCAACGTTAAATCAATATATTCAAGGCTCTGGACAATTTGCTGTCAATATTTTAAACGATCATCAGCGAGATATGTCTGCTTATTTTGCTGGACAGAGTGACAATATCCGTTCAATTGATTTCCAATGGTTTGCAGGAATGCCAACGATTGAAGGGGCAATCGTTAAACTAGCATGTGATGTATATGACATGAAGACTGCGGGAGATCATCTGTTATATATCGGACAGGTGAAGGATATCTGCCTCAATGACGGTGATCCTTTAGTGTTTTATGGCGGACAGTATCATCAGGTGACAGAATCCGTTCAAGCGAAGTCATCTGATGTGTAATCAAAGGGGGGAGATACATGCAGCTTGAGACGTTACGACCACAAGAAAGTACGCGTGATATTTTTAAAATGATTGCTTCCCATGAGCAGATCGTCTTTTGCAACGATCCTGCCAGTGGGCTTCAAGCGATTATTGCCATTCACGATACGACACTTGGTCCGGCACTAGGTGGAACACGGATGTATCCTTATAAGACTGTTGATGATGCTTTGGTCGATGTTTTACGACTTTCAGAAGGGATGACGTATAAATGTGCAGCCACAGATATCGATTTTGGTGGCGGAAAAGGTGTCATTATTGGTGATCCTAATCAGGATAAAACCCCAGCTATGTTTCGTGCCTATGGTCAGTTTGTTGATTCTTTAAATGGCCGTTTTTATACAGGGACAGATATGGGCACAACGATGGATGATTTTGTTCATGCTGCTAAAGAAACGCCATTTATTAACGGATTGCCTGAAGTCTATGGCGGTGGCGGTGATTCATCTATTCCGACAGCAAAAGGCGTCATTTATGGATTAGAGGCGACCAATATGTTCTTGTATGGCACGAAGGATTTTGTGGGACGTACCTATGCGATTCAAGGACTCGGTAAAGTCGGTTTTAAAGTCGCAAAGCATCTGCTTAAGACTGGGGCAAATATATACGTTACGGATATTTATGAGGAAACGGTAGCTCGGCTTCAAGAACAGACGAAGGATTTGCCAGGGGTTGTGTATGCAGTAGAGAAAGATGCCATATATGACGTGGCAGCTGATGTGTTCGTTCCCTGTGCAATGGGTGGCGTTTTGAATGATGAGACAATTAATCGGTTAAATGTAAAAGCGGTCGTCGGATCAGCTAATAATCAGTTACAAGCGAAAGCACAAGCCGATCAGTTGGACAAAAAAGGTATATTATACGCACCTGACTATATTGTAAATGCTGGCGGTTTGATTCAGGTTGCGGATGAATTGTACGGTCCGAACCCCGAGCGTGTCATGGCAAAAACAGAATCAATCTATGATGCAGTTCTCGCCATTTATGATACAGCGCGGCGCAAAGGGATTACGACGAATGAGGCAGCAGATATGAATTGTCAACAGCGCATAAAAGAGCAGCAGGCCAGAAATAACTTTTTCACGCGTGGCCGCAGTCCGAAGTGGACGATTAAGTCATAAAACGTAATAAGGAGTGTTGCTAAACATGTACCGGGCTATGGCACGATTCAATGGTAGCCAGCATAATGAAGAAATTTACATTGATGCTAAAAACTCTATTGAATGGAATGGAACACACTATAATCAAAAGGCATTTAACTGGACATCCCCTATAGATGGAACGGTATACGGGACATTGTTTAATTTTCATGGTGACAGGATGGATGCGCGTTGGGAACAGCCGCCTTACACGAAGCCGCCTGAGCATGTCGTCATGTTCATTAAGCCTCAAAATACATTGAACGGGCATATGCAGCCGATTTCACTGCCAAAGGACGTTGATACGGTTGAAGTTGGTGCAGGCCTTGGGGTTGTGATCGGCCAGACGATGTCATGTGTATCGGATGCTGTGGCACTCGATTACGTGTCAGGTTACACGATTGTCAATGATGTAACGGTTCCACACGATAGCTTTTACAGACCTGATATAAAAAATAAAGTCCGTGATGGCTTTTGTCCAGTAGGCCCTTGGGTGATGGATAGATCTGCTATCGAAAATCCTAATCAACTAGATATGTACGTGTATGTCAATGAAGAGCAGGTATATACAAACAATATGTCTAACCTTGATAGGCCTATTGAGAAACTGCTCGCTGATATTACAGAATTTATGACCTTATATCCCGGTGACGTCATCATAGTAGGGCGCCCACTTCAAGCCCCCCTTGCTAAAGCTGATAATCATGTGGTCATTGACATTCCTGGTGTAGGACGACTCGAAAACACAATTATCGAGACCGCAACTATATCAACGGGAGGTGGTCGCAAATGAAGCACGCACGTGTTGCTTGCTATGGTGCCGTTCATGATGCAATTGAACAGAAAGGTCAGTTGAAGCTGGCTGATGGACGTCTCGTCAACTATGATGATGTCGTTTGGCTGCCACCGATTCACGTACGCACCATGTTTGTCCTCGGCCTCAACTATGCCGATCATGCCAGTGAAATTAGTTTTAATGCGCCCGAAGAACCGCTCGTCTTTTTAAAAGGACCGAATGCTGTCGTTGGTCATAATGCCTATACCCGTAGACCGAAAGACGCTACCCATATGCATTATGAGTGTGAACTCGCCGTCGTTATTGGCCGTACAGCGCGCAACGTGAGCCGCAGCGATGCTTATGAATACATTGCTGGATACACGATTGCGAATGACTACACGATCCGAGACTATTTAGAAAATTATTATCGCCCCAATTTACGTGTGAAAAATCGGGACACACTGACGCCGATCGGACCTTGGTTTGTTGATGCGGCCGACATCTCAGATCCAATGAATCTTACACTAAGAACCTATGTAAACGGAGAGTTGACACAGGACGGCTCTACAAAAGACATGGTATTTGATATTCCTTATCTCATAGAATACTTAAGTAGCTTTATGACGTTGAGCCCTGGTGACGTCATTTTAACCGGGACGCCGAAAGGAACCGTTCATGTTTACGAGGGAGATGAAGTTGTGACAGAGATAGAAGGTATTGGTGCACTGAAGAGCACGATTGTTGGTGATGACGCTTTTGCCAGGATTTAATTCATCGTAAAAAATTGATTTGGCGAGAGGGGAGGATGGACTTAAATGCCTCATATCATTGTTGAATATACAGATAATCTAAAAGCAGACGGACACATCCCTGAGCTGCTGAAAAAAATAAATGCAGCTTTAATTCATGAAGGCAATGTATTTCCGACTGGTGGCATTCGATCGCGGGCCATTGAACTGAGAGATTATGAGATTGCAGATGGGCAAGGACAGGATGATGCATTCGTACATGTGACCATTAAAATGGGCGCAGGAAGGCCCGATCACGTTAAAAAAGCGGTATGTGACAACCTATTTAAGGAGATCGAGCAGCATTTCGAACCTGTATTTAACGCACGTCCTCTCGCCCTATCGATGGAACGGTATGAATTTAGCGTTGGGACGTATAAAAAAAATACCATTCATGAACGGTATCGATAAGTTTTATCTCATGCTTCAGAGACATACGTTTCTGAAGCATGAGATTGTGATGCACGCATATATCGCAGAGGGCCCGCATAAATTGAGAACGAGCCGCATATCCGCCCGCCGAGCCGCATAAGTCATAATCTAGCCGCATATCCGCCCAACGGCACGCATAAGTCAGAATCCAGCCGCATACCCGCTCACCGAGCCGCATACATCATAATCCAGCCGCATATCCGCCCGCCGAGCCGTATACATCATAATTCAGCCGCATATCCGCCCACCGAGCCGCATAAATAAGACAGCAGCTTGCCCTCCTATCCCACCCATCTTCATTCGTCACTCACTTTCCAAGAAATACCCCTTCTTTGTCGGCCGGAACACATTGAATACGATCAACAATGCGACGATTAACATACTACTTGCCAAACCAATGATCGTACTACGAAGCGGTATGATATCTGCTAGCGCTCCGACAGCTAAGACAAATATGATTTGCAACAGACTTTGTAGTAGTTGCAAAATGCTCGTCACCCGTCCCATGAGTTTAACAGGGATATTATTTTGATAAAAGGTTGTAATTCCTGCATTCAAAAAAGCGTTGAAAAATCCGAGAATCGTAAACCCTACTGCAATTGACCAAAAGGACCAAGAAAATGCGTAAATGAGGTATCCTGTCGTCTGCATCAAAATCCCAACAGCAATTAAGCTCCGTAACGATGTTTTTTGAAAAAAGACGGCTAATAAAAACGCCCCCACAATAGAGCCAATCCCTGTAATACTAATGAGCAAGCTGTAATCTATTTCTGATAATCCGATGACACGCTGAGTAAAGACAACTTCCTGTGCATCCATCGTAAAGGAAAAGATGGTCGTGCCTAAATAGGCAACATAAACAAGGGTTACATATTTCAAGTCATGCAATAACGTCAATACAATTGACCAGTCTTGTTTGATTTGTTTAATGGATAAAGTCGGAATCGCCTGTTTATCCAATACTTCCTTTTTAGGCAAAAAATAAAGCAATAAAGCCGCAATAAAAAATGCGAATGCTGTGATGATAAGTGTCATCGTTAAATCCGTTAGCATAATGAGTGTTCCAGCAATTGAAGGACCGATGATAAAGGCACCAGACGTCGTTAATGATTGAATTGAATTGTAACGTTTTCGAATGTGGCGTGGCACTAATTGTGTCATATATGTCATGGAGGAAGGGATGAAAAATGCTTTCGCTGTACTTAACAAAATTAAAATGCCATAAACAAACGTAATATGAGGCAAAAACGGTATTACAAAAATGAGGGTACCACGAGCAAGATATGTCGTCATCATGATGTTTCGTTTACTGCGGTAATCAATAAAACTACCTGTCCAAAATTTGGTCAACACATTAACAAGTGGACCAATCACCCATAAAGCCGCCACAGCCGCAGCTGATCCCGTCATTTGGAAGACAAGTATGTTGATCGTAACCAAATAAATAAAATCACCAACGCCAGCAATGCCAACAGATACAAGAAGAACTGACGGATCCTTCCAAGTTGGCGACAGATTTGGAGACATTCAGTAACCCCCTCGAATACAGAAATCACACTTACGTACGTTAAACAAAATGATTCACTGTGTAATGGTTAAGAAGTACATTACATTATTCGACAAATACACTAAAAATTCCTGCTTATATACCTGATGTGGCCGTTATAGTAATTTTTAAAACGATCCGTCAAACCCAACAAACGCATAAAACTAAAACACCACGCATATCCCCTTAATTACACGCAAATATCGCAGAACCACCGCATATATCAGGGTTCCGCCGCATATATCGAAATCGAGACGCATATCACAAAAAACAGCCGCATATCGAAGTCGAGAGCCGCAAAATCGAAGAGAGGTTGAGTGGTGAACAACTCCCCTTTCTTAGATGGAAGGCTTATTCTATTGCTATAATGTAAACAAGCCTGACATACGTGTGAAATACACCACAAACAATAAATAGTAAACCAATCGAAACCCGCTCCCCCACCCTCCTCCTATCGCTGTCTTGAAACACCATGAGTTCTCCTCGTTGACATGTGATTCCCTTCATTTTATAATTTTTCCATATTTGATTATTTTTTCATCACATGTTTTACATGCATTGAGTATTTTCGAGCATCATAATGAGACGAGCTTAGGAGTGAGCAACATATGTTTGATGCATTATTGAAATATGATCCTATTATACTGGCACTGATCGCGACACTTTTTACGTATGGCATGACAGCACTTGGTGCGGCAGTTGTGTTTGCTAAAAAACAGATGAGCCAAAAGTTTTTAGACAGCATGCTTGGCTTTGCTGGTGGTGTTATGATAGCTGCGAGTTTTTGGTCACTGTTAGCACCAGCGATCGAAATGGCAGAAAAAGGCCCTGTGCCATCATGGATACCGGCAGCGGTCGGCTTTTTACTCGGTGGCTTTTTCCTAGCTGCTGTTGATAAAATATTACCGCATCTGCACCCTGGTTTATCAATTGATGAGGCTGAAGGGATTAAACCGAATCAAAAAAAACGTAGCACCTTGCTTGTTTTGGCCATTACGCTCCACAACATTCCTGAGGGACTTGCTGTCGGCGTCGCATTTGGAGCCGTTGCGGCTGGATCTGAAACGGCGTCACTTGCTAGTGCGGTCGCATTAGCAATCGGAATTGGTTTACAAAACTTGCCTGAGGGCGTGGCTGTGTCACTCCCATTAAGACGAGAAGGCATGTCACGTCGTAAAAGCTTCATGTACGGGCAATTCTCAGGAATGGTAGAGCCATTTGCGGCGATTGCAGGCGTGTTAGCGGTGACTTATGTGGAACCTATTTTGCCATATGCCCTTAGCTTTGCAGCGGGCGCGATGATATTCGTCGTTGTTGAGGAAGTTGTGCCAGGCTCACAGGAGGAAGGCCATAAAGACCTAGCCTCCATCGCCTTAATGATTGGATTTACCGTGATGATGATTTTAGATGTTGCCCTTGGATAAAGCCAAATTCAAAATAACTATTTAAAAACATTGATCACACCTAGCATCACTAATAACACTGGGGGCACGTAAGTTAAATGCTTTAACACCCTTTTCTGCGATAAGATGATGCCAACCGTGATGCCTGCGTAAACAAAAAGGCCACTCATCACACCGATCAGTGTAGCTGTCAACCAAGGGGAATAGCCGATAATGGCTGCACCAAGTCCTGCCCCGAACGCATCAAGCGCAAGTGCAGCACCTAACAAAAGCGCTTCATTGGGTGATATAGAGCCTGATTGATCAAGATCCGCATGACTCGGTTCCTCTAAAATGGACCGAATCATATGCGGTTTTTTTTTCGATTCAGTCCGTTCGGATTTTGGTTTGCATCGCAAAATGTTAAATAAGGAAAAAGAACCAAGGGTAATGAGGATAAATCCGCCCAATACTTTTGTATAGCTTGGAGGAATAAAAGAAGCAAGCACATCACCAATGGTCATGGATAAAAGAACGGTCAGTCCTGAGCATAGCATAATAATCACTGTTCCAAGAAAAGGCAGGCGAATTTTTTGCATGCCATAAGTGATACCAACCCCAAAGCCATCAATGCTAACAGCGATGACTAAAAATAGTAGACCAGTGAAAGAGAGCATTGCGGATCATCCCTTTGCATGTATTCTCAATTATTGTATGGTTAAGCAGACTATGTGTGAGAAAAAAGCTTGTGGACGTCGAATAAAGTCAAACTGTGGAATGACTGTTTATTCTCCGATGGTCCATCTTATGTTAAAGTGGAGAGAGGAACTTTTGAAAGGAATGTCATAAATGAGTAAAACAGTCGTATTAGCCGAAAAACCTTCTGTTGGTCGTGACCTGGCACGTGTCTTGAAATGCACGAAAAAAGGAAATGGCTACATGGAAGGCCAACAATATATTGTGACGTGGGCGCTTGGACATCTCGTCACCCTTGCAGACCCAGATATGTATGATGATAAATATAAAACATGGAAGCTGAATGATTTACCGATGCTGCCGAACCATTTAAAGCTTGTCGTCATTAAACAGACAGGCAAACAATTTAACACCGTAAAAGCACAGTTGAATCGGAAGGACGTTAAGGATATCGTCATTGCGACTGATGCTGGTCGAGAAGGCGAGCTCGTTGCCCGTTGGATTTTAGAAAAAGCACGTATTCAAAAGCCTGTTAAACGGTTATGGATATCGTCCGTAACAGATCAGGCTATACGAGATGGCTTTAAAAAGCTGAAGCCTGGTAAAGCTTATGAAAACTTGTATGCATCCGCTGTTGCTAGATCTGAAGCGGATTGGTACGTTGGCTTAAATGCAACTCGCGCCCTTACGACCAAATACAATGCACAGCTTTCGGCAGGCCGGGTGCAAACGCCAACTCTAGCAATGATTGCTACCCGTGAAGAAGACATTAAGACGTTCAAACCGAAGACGTTTTACGGCTTGAAATTAAAAGCACAAAAAGGCCTAACATTTACATGGCAGGACAGCAAAAACAACAGCAGACTTTTTTCAAAAGAACAAGCAGACGAAAAAATGGCTGCAGTACAAAATAAGCCTGCAAAAGTTGCCGCCGTTCATAAAAAACATAAAAAAGCATTTGCCCCTCAGCTTTATGACTTAACAGAGCTGCAGCGAGATGCGAACCGTATTTTTGGTTTTTCTGGAAAACAAACATTGTCCTTAATGCAAAAATTGTATGAACAGCATAAGGTTCTTACATACCCGCGGACAGATTCACGAGTTTTAACATCAGATATCGTCCCAACTTTAAAAACGCGTGTAAAAGCATGTGGCATTGATCAATATGCTAAATACGCCACGCCTATTTTAAATAGGGATTTAAAGCTGGGCAAGGCTGTCGTTGATAATGCGAAGGTGTCTGATCACCACGCTATCATTCCGACAGAAGAGCCTGTGCGACTTGCGGAACTTGGCAGCAACGAACGCAAAATTTATGATCTCGTCGTGAGCCGCTTCCTAGCAGTGTTATCCGATCCTCAAGAGTACGAAGAAACGAGTGTTACGGTTACAGTCGCTGGTGAAACATTTACGACCAAGGGCAAGGTTGTTCTAAAGCAAGGCTGGAAGGATATATATCGTCATACGAACTTTAACGATGACGACGATAAGGGCGACCAGCTCCCGGTTATGAAAGAAGGCGATGTGCTTAAAGGTGTTCAAATCGAAATGACGCAAGGAGAAACGCAGCCACCTGCAAGGTTTACAGAAGGGACGTTGCTCCAAGCGATGGAAAACCCTGTCCGCTACATGGCGTCCGATGAGCGTCATCTAGCCGGAACGTTATCTGAGGTTGGCGGACTCGGTACCGTTGCGACCCGTGCCGACATTATTGAAAAATTGTTTAACACGATGTACATCGAAATGCGCGGCAAGTACATTCACCTGACTTCAAAAGGCAAACAGCTTCTTGAATTGGCACCAGAAGCATTGCGCTCACCAGCATTGACAGCCGAATGGGAGCAAAAACTGAGTGCAATCGCGAATGGACAGTTGAAAAAAGATCACTTTATCAAGGATATGAAAGACTATGCCAAGGAAATCGTCCAAACTGTTAAAGGCAGTGATGCAACCTTCAAGCATAATAATTTAACCGGAACGAAATGTCCTGAATGCGGTGAACTGATGCTGGAAGTTAAAAATAAAAAAGGCCGCATGCTCGTCTGCAAGGACCGCTCATGTGGTCACAGAAAAAACATTGCTAAACAAACAAACGCCCGCTGTCCGAACTGCCATAAGCGAATGGATTTGCGTGGGGAAGGCGAGGGACAAATTTTCACGTGCTCATGTGGTCACCGTGAAAAACTGTCGACCTTTAACGCCCGTAAAGACCGGGAGAAGAAGCATAAAGTATCGAAAAAAGACGTTAATAAATATTTAAAGAAACAAGACGATGGCTTTAAAAATAATGCCCTAGCTGAACAACTGGCGAAATTGAAAAAATAGGGTAAACAATAAATCCCATGCTGAGATAGGCATGGGATTTATTTTAAGCGTGTATAGTTACCGGTTACCCATTGAAACTATGCATGAATTTCCTTATACTGTAATTAAGATTTAATGAGAGGGTGACACTGGGCGGATGGACAACTAATCCTGTTTTAAACGTGTATTGATAAAAGTGCATCAACGGGCATAGGCCTGTTTTATTAGAGATGCATGATGTTATCGGACACAAAGAATAGGATTTGCTCTGCCTTGTTTGTCATAATGAGATCATTAAAAACAGACGGAACCCTAAACGCTATCTATAGGCCATGGTTCAGTTTAGTTTGTTTTTTCTCATTCTCTGTACGACAAGCGATCCACTTCCTATTCTTTGAATGGGGAGTTTTTTTTATTGCCCCAACTTAACGATTAAAGGAACGGGGGCTTATGATGTCTATCATGTATATTGACAATGTTACTTACGATATTGCTGAGAAAAGTGTGCTCAGCATCGATCATCTCCAAATTAATAAGGGTGATCGAATAGGTGTGGTCGGTAAAAATGGGAGTGGCAAAACAACTCTTATTCGCTTGTTATCCGGGGACCTTAAGCTACAATCAGGCGTCATTAAATCATTCGGAAGTCGTAAATTGCTGCCACAAATAAAAAAAGACCATCCTTTTAAAAGTGGGGGTGAAGTCACACAACGTTATATAGACGAAGCGTTAGCGGAAAAACCAGACATTCTTTTCGCTGATGAACCGACAGCAAATCTGGACACCGATCATATTGAAACATTAGAACAACAATTTTCACGCTGGCCAGGTTCTCTCGTAATTGTCTCACATGACCGAGCGTTCCTCGACACGGTATGTCATAAAATTTGGGAAGTGAAAGATACCGAGGTCATCGTGTATAAAGGCAATTATTCAGCATATGAATCCCAACGAGATCTTGCCATTGCGACACAGGAACATGCTTATCAAGACTACGTAAAGAAGAAAAAACAACTGGAGCAAGCGCTAGAACTCAAAAAAAGGAAGGCTGCCCGTGCGACTAAAAAACCACTTGAAAAGGGTGATTCGGAATACAAAATAGGTGAGGACTATTTCGCCAAAAGGGGAAAAAAGCTCGAAGCGACTGTGAAGGCTATGGAATCACGCATTGATAAATTGGATAAAGTAGAAAAAGTTAAAGAAGAACCACCTTTAAAGATGAGCTTGCCAGGTGCTGACACATTACAAAAACGCATCATCATACGCATAACAGATGTGCCGGGTATGGTTGAAAAACGAAAGCTCTGGTCAAAAGCGACTCTGCACATTAATGCTGGTGATAAAATAGGCATCATTGGTCATAATGGCTCGGGAAAAACGACATTTCTAAAGTATTTACTCGATGACGTATCAGGTATTCAAATTTCCCCTGCTGTTAAAATCGGTTACTTTAGCCAAAACCTAGACATATTAGATCCACACCAATCAATTCTCGAAAATGTTAAAGTGACCTCACCTCATGCTGAGGCACTTATTCGCACTGTATTGGCTAGACTGCATTTTTTTCGTGATGATGTCTTTAAGTCCGTTTCAGTGTTGAGTGGCGGTGAACAGGTTAAAGTCGCCTTCGCAAAGATTTTTTTGAGCAATATAAATACGCTGATCCTTGATGAACCGACTAATTTTCTTGACATTCAAGGTGTTGAGGCTTTGGAATCATTGTTAAAAGCATTTCCCGGAACGGTGTTATTTGCGAGTCACGATCGGCGGCTCTTAGACAAGGTTGCCAAACAACTGATTGTCATTGATCAACAGAGGCTGGTGCTATTTAATGGTTCATATAAAGATTATCAAACCAAAAATCCTGATAAAGAACAAGATTCGACGACGGAACAAAGAATGATCATCGAAAATAAAATAACAGAGGTGCTTGGCAAGCTTAGTCTTGAGCCAACACCAGAATTAGAAGAGGCGTTTCAAAAATTGTTAGAGCAGAAGAGGAAGTTGAAAGACAGAGGTTAGCTTTAGTTGAAACGAATCACAATTGCAAACGGTTTACTTGTATTGCCTATATCATGTATCATTTATATGAATGTATTATTTCATTTACATGTATAAGGAGGTTTCATATATATGGCATTTGTAATCTTAGATCCGTGCAGGAGTGAAAAATCAGGTGAATGTGTGACTGTTTGCCCGGTTGATTGCATAGAGGAAGGTCCAGATCAATTTTATATAGATCCAGATATTTGTATTGACTGTGCAGCATGTAAGGCGGTATGCCCAGTTGATGCAATTGAAGAAGAATATGACCTGACACCAGATCAGGAAGTATTTCTTGAAAAAGCGGAAGAATTTTTTGCGAATCGATAACATGATCAAAACGTCCTCTCTTATACACATAAGTGAGAGGACGTTTTTAGTTTTCCTTAGAAAAAGCATTATAATAATGTCTGTAGCTATTTATTCCGCTGCTTCTTCATTTACTTCTTCAGCGAGTTTCGATGTAATCCATTTCTTAGCGGTTGCTTCATCAATTTCATATACTTTACCAGCACGTAATAAATCGCCATGATAAGCGGTTTGCACGTTCATTTTCACCTTAATCATATAAAGGACTCCTCTTCATTAAAGATCTCCGTTTCATTATAATATAAACGAAGGGAGTCTGCTTGAAAATTAGCAATTACTTTAAGGGGGAATTTTCATAGGCATAAGCATGTATAGTTTACCGTTAAAACAGTCTATGAAACGACATGCCCGTCATATTTTAGACACATTACACCCTATTAATCCATCATTTTATTGATCATCACAAGCAATTTGACTATGATATATAAGAAAACTATACGAGAAGCGTGGGATAGATATGGCCGATATATTAATGATTTATGCCAGTACGACTGGTAATACAGAAATGATGACGCAAATAATAGCCGACTATTTGGAGGCTCATTATCATACAGTTGAAATTCGTACATTTGACTTTGATCCAGTTGATGTTGAGGACCTTTCGCAGTACGACGCGGTATTAATTGGGACACATACATGGGATAATGGCAGTCTGCCTTATGAAGTAGAGGATTTTGATGAAGAACTAGATGATGCCGATATTTCAGGACCTGTTTATGGAGTTTTCGGATCTGCCGACTCGTTTTACGAAACCTACGGAGGTGCCGTTGATACGATATGGCTGCATCTTGAAGAACTTGGTGCTACCCTCGTCCCCCAGCGGCTAAAGGTAGATTTGACACCTGACGACGAGGATGTCGAACGGTGTAGAACTTTCGCCGCGGAACTATGTCAAATGCTTGAATAAAAAGCATATAGGAAAATGAATGCTTTTTATAAAGGTATTCCCACTAATTCGTCCGTTGTAGCCTAACGCTCAATTAAATTGACTGACACTCTTTTTCTTGTGCTTTATGTAGAAACGATACTTTGCATTCGAATTTTTGTGGACGTCTATTAATTTAAAAGCTCCTCTTCTCAAAAGAAAAGGAGCTTGAGATATTCTATTTTTTTATTTAGATTCGTTTTCCAGCGCATCCTCTTGCTGGTCTGACGCTTCGGGAGTTGCAGCAGTTTCTTCATCAGCAATCATTTGTTCCTCAGTCTTGACTTGCTCCTGAATAACTGTATGTGTATTGCCCCTGTTAACCAGGTCTGTCAATAACTTGGATACATCGATGCCAGTTGTTTCTTTGAGTGTTTCTTGAACCTGAGCCATTGTATTAACAGATGTTCCGTTGTACGAACCCAATCCTTTTCCATTGCCGGTATCAATTACTTTAACCGAATCAATGTTTGCGAGTGGTGCAGAGATCTGCTTAGCATATTCTGGAAGCATATCAATCAGCTTTTCAATAATGACGACTTCTCCATGTTCAGCAATCGCTTCGGCTAACTTCTTCTTCGCTTCTGCTTCAGCTTCACCTTTACGGCGAATAACGTCAGCTTCCGCAAGACCTTGTTCACGTTGAACTTTTGCTTTTGCCTCACCCTCGATTTGGGACTTACGCGAATCAGCCTCAGCACGCTTCGTTGTTTCGTAGTAATCAGCATCGGCCTTTTCTTTTCGAACCTTAGCCTCTTCTTGCTCTAGTTGAACCAAGCGTTCTCGCTCAAGGTGCTTCAAGCGAAGTTCTTCTTCTTTTTGTTGGGCGATCAGCTCGAGTTCGCGTTCCTGGACTTCTTTTTCCAAAGACGCTTTTTCAAGATTATACGACTGTTCGGACTTAGCTCGAGCTCTTTCAGTTTCTTCTTTAATCGCTGCATCTTTTAAATCTTTATTTTTTCTTGATTCTGCAATTTCACTCTGGCGGATAAACTCTTGTTCCATTGCTTCCTTATCGTTATTTGCTTTATGGATACGGGTTTCTTTGTCAGCATCAGACTCAGCGAGTTCCGCGCGTTGTCTCGCTTCAGCAATACGCGGGCGGCCTAAGTTGTCTAAGTAGCCATTTTCTTCATCGGCGTCCCTAAGGTCTTGGAGTCCCAAAGAAGTGATTTTAAAACCCATTTCATCCAACTGTTGTTGTGCGACTGAGGTTACCTGACGATTAAACTCTTCGCGGTCCTCATTAATTTGTTCCACAGTCATTTTTGATAAAATCGCACGGAGATTAGCATTTAAAACCTCGGAAATTTCTTCTTCTTGTTCTGATTGTTTTTTACCAAGGAATTGTTCGGCGTAAAGCGCAATACCTTTTAATGTATCAGCCACTTTCACCATCGCAACCGCATCCGCAACAATTGGTACACCACCATTCGTATAAACACGAGGTGTGGTTAATTTTAATTGGAACGCATTAAGGTCGACCGGTGTAGCTGTCTGGTGCATGCGCAGCAAATGTCCACCGCCACGAATAATTTTCATTGAACGGCCTTCTTCATCGGTAAATATGTTTGTTTCTTTTTCCGGATTACCGAGCTTAGGACCAGCAATGATGAGTGCTTCATTCGACTTAGCTGTGCGGTATCGGAACTTCATCCATACCCACCAAACTAACCCAAGAATAGCTGCGACAATTAATACTGGAATAAGAATTGTCAAAAAAACCATAATTTCCACATGCATTTCCCCTTTTCTTATTATTCTATGTCTATGTTAACAAGAAAAAAGTATTCTGAGTGAATTTTTATTAAAATTTTTACATTTATTTACTTTTGTGAGGTAATAAAAGCTAAAAAGATAGCTTATCGACCGATTTATACTAAATATCGTCTGCTTCTTAGATTGACGGAAGTTCTGTATCGAATGAAGAAGATGTTTTGTACCAATCATTTATTGTACTTAAAGTAAAAAGGTGCATATCAGCACCTTTTTACAAATTATTTCTTATGATCACCTTGTTTCTAACTGAATTCCTTGATAATAATGCTTTAAAATGTTGTCATACGAATATCCCTTTACAGCCATACCCATCGCTCCTGTTTGAGACATGCCAACACCATGTCCCCATCCACCACCGTAAACTTTATAGCCTTCCAATTCCTTCGTTTTCTTGTTTTCTATCGGTTCAATATAGAATAGTGTACTCAATAGAACACTTTGTGATCCAGATGCATTGATATATTTTAAGGCCCAACGTATTCTGTCTTTATACTCATAAAATGTTCCTTTATCAGTGATAAATTCAATCTCTAAAGCTCTTCCAGAATCAGATCTCCTCGTAACATTAATATCATAAACCGTTTCTATATCTTTATTAAAGTATGTTCCAACAACGTTACTGATCTCATCCATTGACCATTCAAATGTCCATCGGTGATATTTAGACCAGTCAGCTTCAAAATCCCCTTTTTTTATTGCACGTAATGATTTCGGGTTTGCATGGTTTTTAAAGACGTTAAGATTTGGAACATAATCAAACGCTTTGCCATTTTGCGAGTCAGGGACCCCTCTCAGATAAGGGACGGGAGGAGCGTTCCATACATCTTCATTATTCGCTGTGTATCCGCCACTAGTAGAATGATAGACAGCTGTAATTAAGTCACCATTATAAGTTGCGACGACACCAAATGTATCTTCAACAGCCTGCGTAGAAACAGGGTGTTCTCTCTCGAATCCGCCATAAACCTGATCAGATGTCGTTGGCAAAAGATCGTACCCGTCAGCATTTCTCTTTCCAAGGTTTGCATATGCATAAGTTCTTGCCGCAACAGCTTGGGCCTTTTGAGCTTCTAATTCACCATAGGGAACAGGGGGGAGCTCTAAAGGAACAACACCATATAAGTAGCTTTCTAACGACAGTTCATTAATACCGACTAATGTTCCGCTACTGTTAAAAGCAATTTCTCCTGAACCTCGGTATGTCTTGCCGTTTAACTTCACCAATCCATCATCTGAAGTTATTAATACAGGACTGGACGTAATGATATCTCCATGAGGGGTTAGCACTTTTATTTGTGATTCACCAGAAGCAACAGTAACGAGCTTCCAAAAGGAATCATTTTCCGCAAGGCCATTGGCAATTACTTCATTTCTAAATGCGTTTCGCTCTGACCAAGACGCATCTTCAGGGAATTCACCTAAAAACAATCGATAACCATCATTAAAAGGCTTAACATAAGTCGTGTATCCACCGATCTGAGCACGATTAAGCCAATCCTCGATGTAAGCATTACTCGTTGTATAGGCAACCTGGAGTCTATAATTGGTTTGAATTTCAGCTGTTGATTCTAACGTGACTTCAATGCTGTCATTGAATCCGGTGAATAAAACGTCTCCACTTTCCTTATCATGAAGTTTAAATGCTGAATCGCTACCAATCATAATCGTTTCTGCAGAAGGAACAACACCAATTCTGATCATTTGCTCTCCCTGTGTATCGGCATAACTTGGTTTAATGCTTGTAAAAGCCATCGTCAAGAGCAGGATCAAACCTATTGATAATGCTTTCTTAAACAACGATACCACCTCCGAATATAATAAATGCTACATCAATAGATTCGACAAAGGGGTAAAAAAACCTTTTAATTATATAAAAAATTATTGAAATTTAGTTTCAGAAAGCAATAATGAAATTAAAAAACATTTTTTTGTATAAATTTATGATTTTATATTTCATTTTATTGTTTTTGTTGTATAATGAAGATGTTCACATAAAAGCGGTTACATTTTCTTGGTTAATAAGAATTGATAATGTGAGCGGCTTCTAAAAGATGAGAGGTGAGCATAATGGCAAATAAAGTCCATGTGATGATTGTAGGTGCGCATTGTGGTGATGGTGAAATTCAAGCAGGCGCAATAGCTCACAAATACGCAAAAGCAGGGCATGAAGTGACATTCTTACATTTAACGGCTGGGGAAAAAGGAACACCTCCACAAATGTCTGTAGAAGAATATAGAAAGCAAAAAGTGGATGAGGCTGAACAAGCAGCAAAGATTTTGGGAGGTAGAAGTATTACGTTGAAATATAAGGATGCAGAGTTAAAAGCAGATGATGAAACGATATCTACTGTTGCTACTTTGTTTCGTAAGCTAAAGCCAAATGTTGTTATTACACATTGGATAAATAGCATGCATCCAGATCATGCGCTATGTCCGAAAATTGTAGAGGGTGCATGGTTAAAAGCAGCATTACCAGGTTTTGATCTTGAAGGATTACCACCACATTCATTAAATAGAATGTTTCACAGTGAAAATTGGGAAGACATGGAGGGTTATGAACCAGATGTTTTTGTAGATGTATCAGAGGAGTTTGACACCTATTTAAAAGCGTTGTCAAAGTACTGGTTTATTAAGAACTCGTCAGATTTTCGCTATTACGATTATTATCAAGCACTTGGAACCATGAGAGGTTGCGTCTCAAAGCATACATATGCACAAACCTTGAAATTTGCCACAGGCATGAATGTGCGTAAAGAAACAGCTATACCTGGGTTTGAATTATAGATTTAGAATATATGAGTTTAATATAAAAGGGAGGGATAAGATGCAAATAACTGATGTAAAAAAGCAGATTGGGCAGCTAATGGTTTGTGGTTTTAAAGGAAAGACAATTACACCTGAAATCAAAAAACTAATACGAGAGCACCATGTAGGCGGAATTATCCTTTTTGCGAGAAATATAGGTACACCCCAGGAGGTGTACCAGTTAACGACAGATTTACAGCGAGAGGCAAAGGTGGCTGGTCATGAGCAGCCATTACTGATTTGTATTGACCAAGAAAATGGTGTCGTCCGACGTCTGGGAGAGGGAACAACGATTTTTCCTGGGTCAATGTTAATCGGTGCTACAGGGCGGTATGAAAATGCATATATTGCTGGTTTAGCGACAGGCAGAGAATTAAAAGCGCTCGGTATCAATTGGAATCTCGCACCGGTGCTTGATGTTAATAATAACCCTGATAATCCGGTTATAGGTGTACGTTCTTTTGGAGAAGATCCCGATAAGGTTTCAAAATTTGGCTTGGAATCAATGAAAGGTATGCAAGCCGCGGGAGTGATTACCACCTTAAAACACTTCCCGGGGCATGGTGATACAAGTGTCGACTCACATTTGGATCTTCCTGTTATTTCTCACGACATGAATCGTCTAAAAAATATTGAATTAAAGCCTTTTATTAAATGCATTAATGAAGGCGCGGATACAATTATGTCGGCCCACGTTTATTTTCCAGCTATTGAAGGAGAAGCAAATGTACCAGCTACGCTCTCCAATAAAGTCATAACGGGACTATTACGGGAACAGTTAGGCTACAAAGGTGTTGTAACGACAGATTGTATGGAAATGAATGCAATATCTGAGACGATCGGTACAGCAGGAGGAGGCGTTGCTGCTCTGAAAGCAGGTGTTGATTTGATTATGGTATCTCATCTTCAATCAAGGCAGTATGAAACGATGGATCAAATTGAAAGGGCTGTCATTTCAGGTGAAATTAAAGAAAACACTTTAAATGAAGCCTTTAATCGTGTGATGCAACTTAAGAAAAAGTATTTATCATGGGAAGATATTTCGTTTGAAAGCCATTTAAGTAAATCCACAAATTTAAAGAGCAAGCATCATGAAGCTGAGGCAACAGAAATTTATAAACAAGGCATAACTGTTGTGAAAAATGAACATAAGCTCTTGCCTCTTAATATACAGCCAGAGGATAAGGTGCTAGTGCTTTATCCTGAAAACAAGTATGCCATGCAGGTTGAGGATAGCAGGTATGCGACATTTTCACTAGGTGAGTCTATAAAGCGCTATCATTCGTCGACAGATATTTTACAATTATCGAATCCGCCGACTAAAGAGGAAATTGACCAAGTTGGTGTTGCATGTAAAGGTTATAAAGCTGTCATCATCGGTACACTATCTGTTCAGCCAGGGGATGCGCAAGCAGAACTCGTACATACGGTTACACAACATCACAAAACTGTTATCGTTGTTGCGACGCGAAGTCCTTATGATTTGGCATATCTTCCAGATGTTCAAGCCTATATAGCAACCTATGAATTTACCAAACCAGCACTGGAGGTTGCGACACAGGCTATTTTCGGAATAACACATGTTAAAGGTCATTTACCGGTGACACTCCCACGACGAGAGGAGGGGTAAGATGGATTTGGATCATCAATCCGTATATGCGGTCGGACTTATGTCAGGAACGTCCTTGGATGGTGTTGATGCAGCGATAGTAAAAATAACTGAAACTGATACTTTTGACATGCAGCTCATCCATTTTGAGACGGTTCCATATGATACAACATTAAAAAAAATTATTCTCGAACAGTGTAACCCGGAGACGTCGAGTGTCGATCAACTGTCATCATTAAACATGCACTTGGGATATGTGTTTGCTGAGACAGCTTTAAGAGCGATTGATCATGCAGGCTTAAAGCAAGACGATATAGAATTTATCAGCTCTCATGGTCAGACCCTTCATCATCAACCAGTACCAGTTCCTTTAGGAAATGTTGAAGTGTCATCGACACTACAGGTTGGAGATATTAGTGTTATTGCAGGCTTAACTGGAATTACGACGATTGGTGATTTTAGAACTAGGGATATGGCTGTTGGAGGGCAAGGAGCGCCTTTGGTTCCGTATGCGGACTATCTATTATTTAAAAAAGAGACTTATGGCCGGGTACTTGCGAACATCGGAGGTATTTCCAATATAACTGTCTTACCTAAAAATTGTACGGAAACAGAAGTTCTTGCGTACGATACCGGCCCAGGAAACATGATAATAGATTATTTTACTGAACGCGTGACTAAAGGAAAACAAGCCTATGATAAAAATGGGTTATTGGCGAAGCAGGGTAAAGTCCACGATCAGTGGTTGAAAAGCCTACTCGAGCATCCATACTTTATAAAACGGCCACCTAAGAGTACAGGTAGAGAAATGTTTGGCGTTGATTTTGCTAAACATCTTTGGAACGAAGCAAATACTATGTCAATCGATCATTATGATCGATTGGCCACTTTAACGGAATTAACGGCGGTTACCTTAGCTGCAGAAATAGAACGCTTAATCAAAAAGGCAAATATAGAGGAAGTGCTAATTAGTGGAGGTGGGAGATACAATCCAACATTAATGGCCCGTATAAAATCTAGATTGCCAGCTGATGTCATAGTTGATGGAATTGACAAATATGGTATGTCTGCTGACGCAAAGGAAGCGATGATTTTCGCACTCCTTGGCTATCAGTGTTTGAATAAACGTCCAAACAATTTGCCTGCAGCAACAGGTGCACAAAAGCATGTTGTTATGGGCAAAATAGCTTGGTAGTTTTCTGAAGGAGGTGACGCATCAACCACGTCCATCATTGTTTACCATTTATTACATTTTAGGGGGTAAGAAAGTGAAAGGTCAATTTAAATTAGTTTACGTATTGATGTTGGTTATGTTTGCCGGGATTTTGAGTGCATGTAGCGACGATGCTGGTAGCAGTAATTCAGGTGAGGAATGGACGGGGAAAATCACCATATGGGATGGACCACGTTGGGCTGAAGAAGGTGATGATTCGGGTGAAGATGGCGAAGGTAATAAATACTTCTGGCTTGAAGAAAAAATAAAAGAATTTGAAGAAAGTCATGAAGGTGTTGAAATTGAACTTGTTCAAGTACCTTGGGCAGAAATGCCTGATAAGTTAGGTGTATCGATCGCTGGTAAATCATGGCCTGATATTGCGCCAGTAGACATTAGTGGAAGTGCTGTTAGCATCGAACATATTGAACAAGGTGTGATCGAATCCGTAGATGAATTTTTTACAGACGATGAAATGAATGACTTTTATGAAAATGCTCGAGAAGCATATACGTTCGATGGTGAGCTGTATGGGATTCCTAACTCAATTACAGTGCATAGTATGCTATTAAACTTAGATTTATTTGAAGAAGCAGGCGTTGAACCACCGGAAAACGGTGAATGGACTTGGAATGAATTCGCTGATGCAGCCGAAAAATTAACGTTTGACCGAGATGGTGATGGCGAAATAGACGTTTATGGCTTCTCAACTTATATTCTTCCAGGCTATTATGAAGCTTGGCCATTCTTCTACATTAATGGCGGACAGCCATTGAGTGATGATTTGTCTGAATTTACCTTTGATGATCCTGCTGCGGTAGAGGCCATTCAGCAATTGGCTGATATTAAGCTAGAGAAAGAAGCAGCACCTGTTTCGATGGGGGGAGCCGATGTTGGTGGTACGTTCCAAGCATGGGCTAGTGAAGAACAAAGAACAGTAGCGATGGAGCCTTGGGCAACTTGGGCTATTACGTCCGCACAGACCGCTTATCCAACCAACTTTATGGTTGCCAACTATCCAACCGGCGAGAGTGGTGAGCCAGTCACGATTGGTGGTGTAGGAGGATGGACAATGTTCCATCAGGATAATGATGCTAAAAAAGAGGTCGTTGCAGAGTTTATGAAGCACATTTCTTCAGCAGAAGAACAGTATGTTATGTCTAAAGAATATGGTATTTTCCCAGCACTCAAAAGCGCTGCGGACAAAGACCCATTTGCTGATAATCCGGAAATGGCTCGGGCACAAGAAATGTCTTCACAAGTGGTCATGCTACCACGTCATCCAGAATGGAAAAAAATTGATGAAGTGATTCAAAGAGAGCTTCAACTTGTCTTTAACGGAGAAAAAACCGCCAAAGATGCTATGGATGCTGCTAAAGCAGGCGTTCAAGATTTACTTGAGTAGAAAATAAATGATAATTATGCTGGCTGATGGATCCTGATAAAGCACATACGAAAAATCGGTGGCTGTTTGCTCAAAGTAAACTGTCAGGATCCGCTTGGTCAGCTTTACTATTTCTTTAAAATTGAATCAAGAGTATTGGAAACAACACAATATTAATAGATTTTTAACGATCGGGAGGTATTACTGTGAAAACGTCTACTGGAGTGAAGAAACACGGGACGCTCTTTTTAATTAAAAAGAACTACTCTGCCTACCTCTTTTTGCTTCCCAAATTAATTCTATTCATTACATTTATAGCAATTCCCGTTGTTTGGGCATTTATTCTATCATTTCAAGAATATAAAGTTTTTGGAAGTGTATGGGCAGGGCTAGATAACTATAAGGCTGTCTTTGAAAGCGAAGCTTTTAGAAAAGCACTCTACAATACAGCGATCTATACAGTAGTTACAGTACCATTTAATGTGGTGAGCGCGCTGGTTATTGCTTCATTAATTCACTCTGTTTCGCGTACGGCCCAGAATTTCTTTCGAGCCGCCTTTTATTTGCCTACAGTCGCATCGATGGTGATTATCGCGATGGTATGGAGATGGATGTATAATTATGAATTTGGATTATTCAATTATATTATAGGGTGGTTTGGTGCCGATCCGATTAACTGGCTGGGACAAACAGACTCCGCACTTTGGGCAATTATTATTATGCAATGCATGATTCCGTTTGGGGTTGGCATTATTTTATATTTAGCTTCAATGGGTTCAATATCGGAATCATTATATGAAGCAGCAACCATTGATGGTGCGAGTTCTTTTCAAAAATGGGCACGGATTACAATCCCTATGCTTAAACCATCTACATTGTATTTAGTGCTGTTAAGTACGATCGGTTCCTTCCAAGTATTTACTCAAATTATATTAATGACAGGTGGAGGACCAGGATTTGCAACTGAGACAATCGTCCACTTAATCTATAAAACAGGCTTCCGAGACTTTGAGTTCGGACTAGCAGCAGCTCAATCCGTCATATTGTTTGGGATTATTCTCATTGTATCTATTTTCCAATTTAAAGTCTTACAGCATGATGAATAGGAGGGAAATACGTGAAAACTACAAGTTTTAAAATGAAAAAACCGATTGTCTATACACTACTCATCGTATTCTCGGTCGTTTCCCTTTTGCCACTTTATTGGGTATTCAGCACATCATTACAGCTCAGCAACTATCAGGATGAGGAACTTGACAGGCCAGTCTCATATGTAAACTCCAATCCACCGAAAATGTATCCAATGGGGATACCGGAGTATTTTGAGCATTGGAAGAAGGCACGTGATGCTGAAGAACAGAACGATATGGAACAGGCTGCTTACCACCGTGAAACAATGAGTCATATTGTTGATAATACATTTTCAGGCTTTAAAACATTATTTGAAAAAAATAATATGGGCCGATGGTTTTTTAATAGTTTTTATATCGGAGTTGTTGTAACAGTAGGTATTCTACTGTTTGATTCCATGGCTGGCTACGTCCTAGCTAAAAAACGCTTTCCGGGACGGAATCTCATATTTTGGCTGATCATTTCAACGATGATGATCCCAGGTCAGGTTACGCTTGTCCCAATGTTTATAATGATTCGGGAGTTAAATTTGATGGATACGCATTGGGCCTTAATTTTCCCTGATTTATCAATGGTGTTCGGTGTGTTTCTCATGAGACAATTCATGTACTCTATTCCGAATGAATTATTAGATGCTGCTAAAATAGATGGTGCGAGCGAATGGAAGACATATTGGAAAATCGTTATGCCATTAGCAAAGCCAGGATTGGCAGCACTAGGTATTTTTACATTTATGAACGTTTGGAATTCCTTTTTATGGCCAATTATCGTATTGAACAACTCTGATTTATATACATTACCAGTTGGCTTGAAAACATTGCAGGATGCAAATCTTGCCAGCTTTAAATTACTGATGAGTGGTGCTGCAATAGCGGCAATTCCTATGATTATCGTATTCCTCATATTCCAGCGTCATTTCGTCAAAGGGCTGACCCTTGGCGGTGTCAAGGAATAAAAATGATGCAATAAGAAGGGAGTACCATGATGAAACTTGGTCTCGACATCTTTTTAGAACGCGCGTATAAAAGCTTTGAAGGTAAGCGTATTGGTTTAGTGACGAATATGACCGGCGTTAACCAAGTGCTTGTGCCTTCTATTGATCTTTTTTATGAACATTCGGGTGTGTTCCTAACTGCGTTATATGCACCAGAGCATGGTATAAGAGGAGATGCAAAGGAAGGCGAAACAGTCAAGTCGACAACAGATCCTTATACAAACCTTCCCGTCTTCAGTCTGTATGGAGAGACAAAGAAACCTACCGAAAATATGCTTGATATGGTTGATGTCCTTGTGTTCGATTTACAAGATATTGGCGCCCGATATTATACGTTTATTTATACGATGGCGTATTTAATGGAAGCCTGTCAGGACCACGGAAAACAGTTCGTTGTTCTTGACAGACCAAATCCAATATCGGGTGAAGCCCTGGAAGGTAATTTAGTAGAAGAAAATGTTCGATCATTTGTTGGTCTTTTACCTATTCCTAATCGTCACGGAATGACAGTCGGAGAATTGTCATTACTTTTCAAGTATGAATTCGGATATTCGTGTGATTTAACTGTTATTCAGATGGAGGGATGGAGAAGACATATGTATTTTGACGATACAGGGCTTTTTTGGGTATCTCCTTCACCAAATACAACGAACATTGATATGACAACCTTATATCCTGGTACATGTTTATTTGAAGGGACGAATCTATCAGAAGGAAGGGGCACAACGAGACCATTTGAAGTTGTAGGCGCACCTTTTATGGATGGTTATAAGTTAGCAAGAGCCTTTAATGAAAAGAACGTACCTGGAATATTGGCACGTCCCACGTCATTTATACCGACATATCAAAAATATAAAGATGACGTTTGTAATGGCATTCAGCTTCATATAGCCAATAGATATGAGGTCAATGCGTTTAAGACAGGTGTTTTGTTATTGGAGATCGTTGCACAATTGTATCCAAATCAATTCGAGTTTACGCAACATACAAATGGTAAGTATTTCTTTGATCTTTTGGCTGGAACAAAAAAACTAAAGGACGATATTGTGAATGGTCGTTCAACCGCGTTTTTCAGTGAATGTAATGAACAACTGAAAGGGTTTCAAGAAAACAGAGAACCATATCTTTTATATAAATAGGATGGGGAAAATATGAACAAACTATCGACATTGACAACGGAAATGCGTAATAGCAATTCCAGTAATATAGACACCAAGTCTACAATGGAAATATTGAAAGTGATTAATGCTGAAGATATGACAGTTGCTCAAAGTGTGCAGGCTGTTCTTCCGCAAATTGGTGATGTCGTTGAAGCAGTTTATGAGTCTTTAAAACAAGGTGGTAGACTATTTTATGTAGGCGCTGGCACGAGCGGTCGCATAGGTATACTAGATGCTGTGGAGTGTCCACCGACCTTTAGCACAACGCCTGATGTTGTTCAAGCTGTTATGGCAGGTGGCACACAAGCTTTTATAGAAGCGGTTGAAGGTGCAGAAGATGACGAAGGCTTGGGAGCAAAGGATTTAGAAGAGCGCGGTTTAACTGAGTTGGATGTCGTTATAGGCATTGCTGCAAGTGGCAGAACGCCATACGTAATCGGTTCATTAAATTATGCTCGACAGCTCGGTGCTAAAACAGTAAGCCTTTCAAGCAATACGGGTTCTGAGATTTCCAAATGTGCAGATATAAGTATTGAAGTGATGACTGGTCCAGAAGTGTTAACGGGATCTACACGTATGAAGGCTGCGACCGCTCATAAAATGATATTAAATATGGTGACGACCGCATCTATGATTAAAATAGGTAAAGTATATGAGAATTTAATGGTAGACTTAAAGGTAAGCAATCAAAAACTAAAGGAACGCGCTAAAAATATTGTTGCGACAATAACACATATTTCATATTTTGAGGCGGAACATATACTTGAACGATCAAATTATGAAGTGAAGCCAGCTATTGTTATGATTAAAACTGGTGTACCCTATAAACAGGCTGTTGCAGTGATAGATGAAGCAAAAGGGTTCGTTCGTCAGGCTATAGAATTGGCTGAGAAAGGCAGCAGACGGTAATGATCACCTACAGAACGTACCAAACAGGAGATGAAAAAAGGATTGTACAGCTGTGGAATGCAAGCTTGCCAAAAGATCCTATCATGCCAAACCGATTTAGAAATGTAGTACTGTTAGATGGGAATTTTGATCCAAAAGGCATGTGTCTTGCCTTCGATGGAGAGCGTCTTGTCGGTTGTGTTTTTGCAATTAGAAGGTTAACACCGATGACAGGAAATGATCTTGAGCCTGAAAATGGCTGGATGACATTCTTTTTTGTTGACCAACAGTATAAACGGTGTGGAATTGGTAGGGAGCTTTTACAGAATGCCACAGCGTTTTTGCACTCACATGGCATAAAGCATGTTTTTTTTGCATCTTATGCACCGAATTATATATTGCCGGGCATTGATGAAGAAACCTATTCAGAAGGGTATCAATTTTTACTTGCACATCAATTTGAAAAATTATATTCACCAGTGGCAATGGATTACAATCTTGTCTCTTATGTACGACCTGAATCCATTTTACATTTAAAAGAGAAAAGAATGTTAGAGGGCTATACATTCACCCAATGTCATGATAAGGATTTATATGAAGTCATTCAATTTGCCAATTTGACATTTAATCCTGATTGGGGTCGAGCTATTCGAGAAGGTATTCTTCAAGGTTTACCGTTACATCGTATTCTCGTTGTCAGAAAGAACGAGAAAATTGTTGGATTTTGTATGTATGGCGGTTATGAGGGTGTCCCTGATCGCTTTGGACCTTTTGGTGTCGATCCCGATCAACAAGGAAAAGGACTTGGGAAAATCATCTTGCATGAGTGCTTGTATCAAATGAAAGCAGAAGGCTTACATGGTGCATGGTTTTTATGGACGGGCGAGGCAAGCTCTGCAGGCTATTTATATAAAAAAACAGGCTTTAAAACGACTAGACGTTTTCATGTGATGAGAAAAGATATTTGAAATTTTAAAGGAAGAGAGCTGAACATCATGGCTTTTATGACTGGTGGACTTGTTATGTTACAAGAAATGTTGCCTTTACTTCCACCTTCAGAAAAAAAAATCGCCACATATATTATTAATCAACCGCATGAGGTCATATCATTAACCGCTAATGAATTAGGTAAAAAAAGCTCAACAAGTGGAGCTGCGGTGATTAGATTATGTAAGTCACTTAATTTGAAAGGTTTCCAAGACTTGAAATTGAGAATTGCAGGTGACCTTCAAAAAACACCTAGCCACGGATTTCGGGATATTGAGCCTAATGAATCAACGTTGTCTATCATAGAAAAAATGACGAACAACAGCATCCAAACCATACAAGAAACCGCTGATTTGCTTAATACAGATGAATTGGAGGAAGCCGTCAGTGCTTTAAGAGATGCAAGGCGTATTCATTTTATTGGTGTAGGTGCTTCAAGTATTATTGCACAGGATGCTCAACAGAAGTTTTTGAGAATCGATAAAACGGCATATGCATTTGAGGATATGCACATGGCTGCTACGTACGTTGCTAATGCAAAGGAAGATGATGCGGTTGTCGGTATCTCCTTTTCGGGTGCGACACCTGAAGTGGCTAGGATACTTCAACTTGCCAAAGAAAACAATGCGAAAACAATTAGTCTTACAAAATATGGGTCATCTCCTGTAATGGAACAAGCCGATTTTAAACTATATACATCGGCTACTAGAGAGCCAACATTCCGAAGTGGTGCCACCTCTTCGCGAATTGCACAACTTCAAGTCATTGATATTTTATTTATGTGCGTAGCCTCAAAGCAGTATGAGGAGACAGTGAAGCATCTTGATGCAACAAGAGCCGCAGTCGACTTTTTAAAACACAATGGGAAAAAGTAAGTTTTTGATAGCCGTGACAACTAGAAGCTGACTCTCCAAAGGTGAGTCGGCTCATTTTATAAAATCGTCAAGGGGATGAAATACGATGACATATGTACTTGGAATTGACGGAGGCGGAACAAAAACAACAGGTACCGTAGTACATGAAAGTGGCAAAATTATCGCTCGCTCAACAGTCGGTGCATGTAATCCTAATACCATTGCTTATTGTGACATAAGAAAATCACTATTAAATCTCCTCTTGAATCTCCAGCATCAGGCCAATGACATTTGGTCAGAGATTACATATGCTTTTGCAGGAATATCGGGAGCTGGGAACAGTGCAGAGCAACAAAAGTTAAAAGAATTATTAACGGAATTATTGCCTAATCAAATGATCATATCGGTTGATCATGATGCTGTTATAGCTTTGTATTCGGGTACGTTAGGTGCCCCAGGAATTGTTCAAATATGTGGAACGGGATCAATCACATATGGGATTAATGAGCGATCTTCTTTCGCCCGCGTTGGAGGGTGGGGGCATTTGATCGGAGAGAGTGGCAGTGGATATGCTCTAGGAAGCAAGGCTTTACAAGCTGCTTTTCTTGCCTACGACAACATTGCGCCTCCAAATGACTTATCTGAAATTATCCTTCATCATTTTCAGGTTAGAACTTTGCCTGATATTATTCCGATTATTTATCAAGCAAAAAATCCAAAAGAGGTGGTCGCTTCTGTCAGTAAACTTTTATTCCAGGCAGCTGATAATGGAGATAAAACGGCCATTAATATGCTATATGAAAGTGGCACCGATATTGGGGCGTCCATTGCAGCGCTTATCAAACACCTCTTTAATCATCAGCTCGTGTCTGATGTACCGGTTGTATTAGCTGGAGGCATCTTTAATAGACTAGATCTCTTTAAGGAGAGTATAAAAGCATACTTAAACCAAATGAATATTCCTTATACACTTGTGAAGCCTAAACTAGATCCAGTTGGTGGCGCAGCTGTTGCTGCCTTCATAGAAGCAAATATCGCTATTAATCATCAATTTTCTGATGTATATGTTCAATCATATAAGTCGAGGTGAATAGATAATGAAATTAATAGAGTTGGATATGAGAAGAAGTCAAGAACTTGTCTCTTTATGGAATCAAGAATTAGGACAATTATTTCCAATGCGTCGAGCGCTTTTCGAGCAAAATAGTTTCGCGGATGAAAATGTCTGTCACGCAAGCTCTCGTATCGCTGTTGATCATAATGGAAAGTTAATCGGTTTTGTTGTCGTTAAAAGATGGCAAGAGCAGATTGATGTTGGGATGGATCCTGAAAAAGGATGGATACAAGCTATACTTGTTGATGCGTCTTACAGGCATCAAGGAATTGGTAAAGCTCTATTAAATAACGCTGAACACGCTCTAAGTCTTATGGGCATTAAAGAGATTTGGTTAGGTCGTGACCCGTGGCATTATTTTCCTGGAATACCGAAAGAATATGAGCAAGTCGCAAAATGGTTTAAAATGAAAGGCTATCTTCAACAAGGCTTTGACTATGATATGCTTTGCACTTATGACATATCTGATCGGATTACAGTTCAGGAACACTTTGGCATAGAATTTTCGGTATTAAATATTGCAGAAAAAGAGGATCTATTAAAATTTATGCATCGGTGTTTTCCAGGCAGATGGGAATATGAAACAATAAAATATTTTCAAAAAGGCGGTACGGGGCGGGAATTTGTTGTCCTGAAGAAGGATAACCGTATAATTGGCTTCTGCCGGATCAATGATGATCTAACACCCATTATTTCTCAAAATGTATATTGGGCACCGTTGTTTGATGAAAAACTTGGTGGAGTAGGTCCGCTAGGAATAGATGCTACAGAAAGAAAGCGGGGGTTTGGTTTGGAAATTGTTAAAGCGGGAATTGCTGAGTTGCGAAAAAGACATATTCAACGGATCGTGATTGATTGGACTGGTCTTGTTGATTTCTATGGAAAGCTTGGATTTGATGTGTGGAAAACATATCAATCATATAAAAAGACGATCTCATAAGGGGGTACTGACATGGAAAACAAGGTGAAGCAATTTTTGCAAAGGGAAATTGATAACCTACATATCCCCGGAGCTGTCATTCGCGTCGTTTACAATGGTGAGGATATTTTAAATGAAGTAATTGGTTATAGAGCGGTTTATCCTGAGAAGAAACCGATGCAACATAACACAGTATTTGATATTGCCTCATTGACTAAGATTGTTGCCACACTGCCCTCTGTGTTAAAGCTATTAGATGAAGGTGAATTTCGGCTAGATGACCCTGTTGGATTTTTTTTGCCACAGTTTAAACACAATAATAAATCAGACATTAGTGTGAGACACTTACTCACACATACATCGGGGTTACCAGCTCATAAACCGTTTTTTCGTGAACAATTATCTACCGACAAGATCATGAATTGTATTTTTGAAGAGACGCTCGTAGCGCCAGCAGGCAATAAAGTTATATATAGTGATTTAGGATTTATAACATTATATAAAATAATAGAGACTATAACAAATGAAGACTTTACGTCGTTTGTTGACCAACACTTTTTTAAGCCGATGAATATGCAGGAAACGTCCTTTGAACCGGGTTTCCCTAAAGCACGCTATGCTGCAACGGAATATAGTGAACGACTTCAAGACTATAAGCATGGCGTTGTCCATGACGATAATACAGAATTTATGGGAGGCATCAGCGGACATGCGGGCTTATTTTCTACCATTGACGATTTATCTAAGTTTGCTTCAATGGTTGAAAATAGTGGTACATACAATGGTAAACAGATATTATCAGAAAGCGTTATAAATTTATCGCGGCAAAATCATACGCCATTTGATACTGAATATAGGGGACTAGGCTGGATTTTGAAAAGCCCTAGTCATTCCTCCTGTGGCGATTTATTTTCAAATCGTTCTTATGGACATACGGGCTTTACAGGTACAAGTATTTGGTTTGACCCTGAAGTCAATTTAAGTGTTATTTTATTAACAAATCGTGTTCATTTTGGAAGAAAACCGCCAATTATTCGATTGAGACCGCGATTACACAATATTATTAGAGCACATCTCTAAGTTGTGAAAGTTACTTTAAAATAAACTATTAAACTATGTTATACTTACCCCAACTCGTAGAAAGGTGTGATGGAGATGAACTCAATGAACGAACGCTACTCATACACAAAAGGAGCACGAACGAACGGATAAACCTATGGGTACATAGTGTCCGTTTTAGCTAGGAGGGCATGTATGTTAAATAAACATGGATTTGATTTATGGGCAGACAATTATGATCAAACTGTTCAATTACACGAAGAACGTAACGATTATCCTTTTGCAGGGTATAAAGAGATTTTGAATGTGATTTTTAATGAAGTCATGAAGGAAGATCACGCTCACGTTTTAGACATGGGTTTTGGAACAGGCGTCTTAGCGGCAAAATTATATGAGCATGGACACACCATCTCCGGCATTGATTTTTCGGAAAAAATGCACGGTATTGCTCAAGCAAAAATGCCGAACGCCAATTTGCTTGCCTGGGATTTTTCAAATGGACTACCTGATTTCGTGTAGCAACACTCATATGATTCAATTATTAGTACGTATGCACTACACCATTTAACAGAAGCAGACAAGGTGGAATTCATTAAAGAACTCATACCATTACTTAAACAAGATGGACAAATTATGATTGGTGACGTCGCATTCAAGACACGCGCTCAATTAGAGGCATGTCGTCATGCGAATCTCAAAATCTGGGATGATGATGAATTCTACTTTGTTTTTGAGGAATTAACCAAAGCATTGGAACATATTTGTCAGTGTCATTATCATCAAGTATCACATTGTGGCGGGATTATAATTCTAACGCCGTATAAGTAATCTATCGTAGAGGACGCCTATGCTATTGGTATTCTAAGCTAAGCATCGGTTAAATATCAAGCAATGAAGCGTAAACAGGAATCCTATATGAAGAAGTTAATAAGCCATACATTATAAGGAAAATCCCATGAGTCAGCCAATGATAACTCATGGGTTTTGCTGGAGGTTAAAGTGATGAATTCACCCGTTAAGATTGCTGCACCTAGAACAGACGATACTTTTCCTGAAATAGATATTATAACGATGTTGGAGGATGAAGCACATCTTCGTGTAGGTATTATAGAGGATTGTGAAATTGCCAACGTGACAATTGAAAAGCTGTCGCTCGATAAACTCATTTTTAAACAGACGTCATTTGTGAATGTTGCGTTTCCAAATGTTGAAATGACAGACATCGTCTTCGAAAAATGTGATTTGTCTAATGTTGAATTTAGTGATGGTATTTTTCATAGGGTTGAAATGAAGCAGTCGAAACTGATAGGGGCTAATTTTTCGGGATCGTTCATGAGAAATATCGTATTTGATTCGTGCTTAGCTGATATGGCTATGTTCGGCTTTACGAATCAAAAGTATGTTCGTTATTCGGACACGTCTATGAATCAAGTAGATTTTTGTGAGAGTGAATTAAAACATACAGAAATGGATAATTGCCGTATGAATCAAGCAAATTTTGGTGGAACACATTTATCCGGTATTGATTTGAGAAGCTCTCATTTTGATCAGTTAACGATATCGGTTGAAAAAATTACTGGATGTATTGTAACCCCAAATCAAGCAGTTGGCTTTGCTAGAGCAGTGGGTTTAATTGTCCCTGAAGATTAGAATAGGTATGAGATTCATGTAATGTATTGTTGTAGTGGGTTTAGCTTTTGAGAACTTAATGTGGAGAAACTAGCATAGGTTATATCAAAATTAATTCATTCAGCTTTCAAGAATAAACATACTAAAAATAGTAAGGTAAAGTCATCCGTCGATGACCTTACCCACTAATCTTAGTATGTTTATTTTAAATTTATCATCGCAAATTAACGAGCTGTAAAACTCACACTAGTTGAGTATCACTCTATATGTTTTTCTGCTTCTACTTTTACGGCTACAGCAATCAAGATACAGAAGTGTTGGTTAGTTTGTAAACGGATTGATGTTAATAATTTTAATGAATTGCTGTAACATCGTTTGATCGAATCGATCCTTATCATTTATTAAAATCGCAAGCGCGTCCTGTGCTGACATCGCTTGTCGGTATGGCCGATCAAGGGTAAGTGCAGAATAAACGTCAACTAATTGTAAAATACGCATTTCTGGAGATAACTGTTCTGCAAACAACCCATCAGGATATCCGGAACCGTCTAGTCGTTCATGATGTGATCGAGCGTACTTGGCAATATGGCTTTGCTTCAATGCATATAAAATGGCCTCCCCGTCAAATGTATGGGCTTTAATTGTGTCAAATTCAGCAGGGGAGAGCTTGTCTGGTTTGTGTAAAATATGTTGAGGCGTTTTAATCTTTCCAATATCGTGAAAAAGATATCCGAGAGCAATTACCTCTAAATTTTTTAAAGAAAGGGCTTGTGCTAAACATGTGCCGAGTATAAACACATCAAAAGAATGCGAGTAGGCATAATGGTCCCAAGATCGAAGTGCATATAACGTATCAGTAAAAGCATATTTTTGGTGGATCGTTGTGTAAATGTTTATTAATTGTTCAACCCGCTTATCATCTTGCAATATATTTCCATAACGCTCTTTATGGCCGATGGTACTTAAAATTGAAAAAAACGATTCTATGTCGTGATGGACTTTCGTTAAATGCCTTGCATGTCCGATTTGTTTGTTAATGCCATTTTTATTAGTCGTCCTGTGAGTGAAAGGTATATTTTGTTTAAGAAGCATGGCGTCTCCAAAGCTGAGCGATTCCCCTATTTTGTTAAAAGGTAACACGTCATTTATGCGTTTATATTTCATGTATGCTTCCTTCCTTCAATTCAAGTAACTTATAACAGGCTGTCGTGCCATGTGATGTTGTTCTAAATAAAAGAACATTTAAGCGATAGCATGTGAGAAATGAACAACAGACTTCTTTGTAACCTAATAAAGGGTGATACAGAAAGAGATCCCCCGCCTTATACGGTAGGTGATCTCTTCAATTTATGACCAATTAAAGCTTAAACTGACCAACCAATTCATTTAACTGTTCAGCTAGCTTGGC
>NZ_JABJXD010000012.1 GCF_019093865.1 Lentibacillus saliphilus | reverse complement strand
GAAAAAGTTCTTGAAGCATGGGAAGATTGGAAAAATGATGCACTTAAAGATGTCAATAGTTTGGAAATCCATAGTCAATTTGACATTTTGAGTTTTTCAAACGAATGGAATAGAAAAACAACAAGGATGTTAAATAATTTGAGACGTGTTCCAAAGAGGTTAGAAAAAGAAGGGATTATTACCTCAAAACAACTAAGCGAATTATTATCAAGATCTAATGAGATAGAAAGACTTATCAAAAATACTAAGAAAGAAATAGAGAGTGATTTAAAGGATATTAATGCAAAAAAGCTTAAAAAGATGAAAAAATCTATACAGGAAAAATATAAGAAGCAAACGAGCGAGTAATTAAGGTATATGATAACAACTTTTTGAAGGATAGTCTGTCAATGTATGAAAGAATCACATTGATTAAGGAGGGCATATCATGTCCAAAACAGAGAAGAAGTGGCGTACAATTTATCTCCTCTTAATGATTTTCATTTATGCTGTTTATGTACCTATAACAGTATTTGAATGGATATGGAGTGAAGGTGGCATACCGTTTACAGCAATTATAATCGGGAGTGCTTTACCTTTAATGCGAAAAAATCATATTCAGACGATACGTGAAAAAGAGGAAAAAATAAATACATGACCTAAAATCGCGAAATGTTATAGTGGTCAATTATCTTAATAAACAATTACTGATGATCAAAAACAAACTATCAAGAAACTACAAACCTAGAACTCATTACGTAACCGCTAAAAGGGGTGGTGAAGATTGAGGATTGGTTTAAAAAGGTACTTAATATTAGGTGTCATATTGATCATAACGTTCTTTCCACTTTTGACTCCAACAGTCTATGCAGTTAGCTCATGGACAGGAGATACATGGAAAGGGACACCTTGGGAAGGAAACTCCTGGGATGGATCCGATCTTAAATGGGAAGGGACACCCTGGGAGGGAAATAAGTGGGAAGGTGCGGAAATTGAACATTCATCAATTAATATTGATGAAGATATTAATCCAGATTGGTCCAACATTCCGTGGTATTTAGAAAGTTGGTATATAGATAGATGGTCCGACGATGGTTTTTATGGTGAAAATTGGTCATTGCCTTCATTCTATGGGGACGAAATAGCAGGATACTCAGATTTGCAGAATGGTTATAATGGAAGACCATCTCTAGGAAATCCATGGTCTTATAGTGGATTTATTGGGCGTCAGATAACCCCTGGAATTGCCACAGATATAGGAAGTTCTACTGATTTTAATCAGAACATGGCTAATGCAATGAGTTATCTTACGGTTGATGTGATGGGAGGTTATGCTTCCTTTATATCAGACGGTTTAAAACACCAAAGATATTTGGATGCAGGAAGAACTGACTCTGGTCTTGGCAAAAAGGCAACTAGTGCATTCGGTAACATGCTTGTAAATGGTATAAAGTTATCAGGTTTAGATGAAACCTATGTAGATCCATTTGAAACTGGTATTACAGCTTATGATGGAGTCCAAGGATATAATACGATTAAGAATGCAGCAAACGTTAGGAGTTATTCAAAAGATTTACGGCAATTTACTCAAACAAAGAGAGAGTACCGAGATGTTTCCAAAATGGCTAAGAAATCAGGGTCCCCCTTAACTAAGGTTCCTGCACTCGAGAAGGCGTTATCCAAGTTTAATATAGTTACCGCTGGGATAGGTGCAGCCTATTCTGGATATCAAACTTATAACATGTGGAACGATATGTCTGACGTATTAGATAGTGATGCGAGTGGTGCAAGTAAAACTTTGGCCGTAGCTGAAGTAACTGAAGGAACAGGGAGTACATTAATGAGTGCTGGTGCAGTTGTAGCAGCAGTTCCATTACCAGGTGCAAGAGTGGCTGCGGGTGTAATGATTATTGGAGGAGCAATCCTGTTTGGAGCATCTAAAGCTGCCAAATTTTACGCTAGGAATTGGGATAAGATTAAAGTAGGAAGCAAGTATCTTTGGAGTGGAGCAAAACATAAAGCCAAGAAAGGATTAAAGGCAGTTATCAATCTATTTAATGGTTAACAGAAATGAGTTCTCGCTCATTTCTGTTAACGCATAATATATCAATTGTGAAAGAGGGGGATTAACATTAAATATAATGATCCGCAAGTTCAAGAAGAAGCAAAGAAATATAAAAAGTTTTTTGAGACATTCGATGTTAATCCAGGTTCATACATCATTAATAATAATGAATATTTTATGGTTAATTATTTGCGGGGAAAAAATATAAAAGGTTGTGCAGTGATATCGCCAAATTCAAAAGCTGGAAAAGGAGAATACTTAGAGGCATTGAAAGCATTATTAGAATATGTTGTTTCAATGGGTTCAATACTGAGTCGTGGTGGTGAAAGAGCAAATGCAAATATGGATGCTTTTATAACGATGCAATATTTTTTATCTAATGTTTTAAATGACGTTGGAGATAAACTGACTCTTGAGACAAAACATGCTTTTGAGTTTTGTTTGGAGAGAGTTGATTTAATTCTAAAATTGCAGGATAGATTGATAGATATTTGTCAAAAAAATAACGAAAATGCAGATCAATACTTTAAAGGGGAATTATCCAATTTTACCAAGGAAGATATGGAAGAAGCAGTTAATGATCTTGGAGAAATCGATTACATTCAATACAAACAACTCATGGCCATATATGAGTATATCCCAAAATTTAAGCACATTAGGGATTTAAAAAATAAAGATGTGGATAGATTGAAAACAGCATCTGTTAAAAAATATATTTTAGAATTTTCTAAGGGTGAAAAAGAACAGCTACACACCTTGAAAAGTATAGAATTTCAACCCTATATGGACACGCTAACAAAGGAACAACACATTGAAGGGGCCAAAAGCGATTTTTATAAGAATTTAGCCCAAGGCCTTGCTTTGACTAAGAAAGAATTGAGATACCCTTAAAATATTGGATAAATAGGAGGTGAAAACCCACATACCATGCAAAAACCTTTTAAATACACATGGGAACTGTATACAAGTCAGTTTGAAATAATATTCGTTCTTATACTGTTGACCACATTACCTTTATTATTCTTACATTCAGCTATAACCAATTACATATATGCGATCACACCTAGTTATTCAATAATTTATTCGTTTGCTGATATTTATTATGGACTTATCACTCTATTATTTTTTCTTTATGCACAGATTCCTTACATTCGTTTTGTTTACAACGAGTATAAGGGTACAGAGAATAACTTGCGTAATACAGTGTATAGCTTTATAGAAAATGGTTTCACGGTATTTGTTTTTGCATGTATTGTGTCCGTCCTTAGTACTATAGGATTCATGATGTTTGTGCTTCCTGGATTAATCTTGCTCGCATTGGTATTTCCTATACCTTATATTAGTATTTTTGATAGCAAGCCTGTGTGGCAAAGCTATAAGGAAGGGCTGCGCATTGGGAAAAAGAATGTCGGTAAAATTATTCTCATTATATTTCTTGCAGGATCAGCTGAACTTTTATTTGGCATATTCGTGTCATACCAGTTATTTAATATTACATCGTCTTTCGCGGCGCAGCTCATTACACAAATGACGCTTAATATGATTGTTTTTCCGTTTATGATCATCCTTATAACATCCTACATTCTAAAATGGAGAGAAAATCTTGAAACGCTTGAGGTTAATGCTCTATAACAACATCAACTTAGATTAATAAGGGTATCTATAAGGATGTGTACGTCTTACATTTTTTGATTATTCAAATCGATTTAAATCTTGGTAGTAGACCTAATAATAAAGGGGGGGAAAACGATTAAATCTATCATTAAAAGTATCTTGGTTTCTTTGGTTGCTTTATTTATCGTGTTTCAGCCTGTCATGATACCAGTTGCTTATGCTGTCGAATCATGGACAGGGGATTCTTGGAAAGGCGAATCCTGGGAAGGTGAATCTTGGGATGGCAGTGACTTGAAATGGCAGGGTGAATCGTGGTCTGAGGATGGCTGGACTGGAGATGCCTGGGAAGGTGAAGGAACTGACGGATCAGGTACGACAATAGGTGAAGGCTGGAATGGTTATGATTGGGAAAGCCAGCCCTGGTATATGCGTGGCTGGAATGGCGGCTCTGGATTTAATGGAGAGTCATGGCAATTAGACGGTTGGAATGGAAATGGTCACGTAGGAAATGACTGGCGCTTTCCAGGTTGGACCAGTGCCGCTTACAAGGGTGATGCTTGGACAGAGTCAGGATTTAACGGTCAAGGTTATCAGGGGAATCCATGGAGTCAATCGGGGTTTAATGGAAATAGTTATACAGGTAATCCTTGGTTAGATCGAGGGTTTTCTGGTGAAGGAAGTTCTGGTAACCCATGGAGTTCTAGTGGGGGAGCAGGTGCCTTTACGGAGCTTAATGGGTACACACCACCTGAACGATTTTACGATTCAGGCGAATTTAAAGAAACGAAATTTGTTTTTGACAAATTAGCTGTCGGGACTGCCAATTTCGTGACTGATGGTTTAAATGAAGGTTTTTCATTTGGTAAAACAGGTTGGCATTTAGGAGATTTGCTTGTTAGCGGAGCTAAGTTGCACACAGGGGATCATGTCTTTTATGATGTTCATGATTTAACGTCAAAAGGGAAAACAATTTATGATAAATCCAAGGCGATAGAAAATATGCGCAGAGCAGATGTCGCTAGAGAAATAACAACGAGTAGTGCATTTCGAACGAACCAAATTTCTAATGCGAGTAAATTTCATCAGTATGGCTCAATTATAAAAGACTCTGCTGGGCAGCTTGCTCAAAACATGGATGTTGCGAAGGTGGCTAGCACTTGGAACAATATGGGCGCCTTGTCTAAGTTCAATTTTGTTACATCAGGCGTTAATGCAGGTATTTCTGCATATAAGACAGGGGCGAGCATAACTGATGCAGTTCAAACGTTTAATAGTGATGCATCTGCATCAGATAAAACGGCCGCAGTCGCTACTGTCGGTACCAATTTAGGAGACACATTGATGAGTGCGGGGGCTGTAGCTTCTGTTGTTCCGGGAGGTCAAGCTGTCGGTGCTGGTCTAGTAGCTGCAGGAGCAGGTATATATGTTGTGTCAAAAGGTGTTGAACTCGTCGCCAAAAATTCAGATAAAATTGCTTCTGCAGCTAAAAAAGCAACAGACACGGTAAAGAATACCCTAAGTAAAGGCTTTAAAAAAGTAAAGGGCTGGTTTTCTTGAATTAACTAGTCATACTTAATAAATGGATACGTCATGAATAAAGCGTTGTTGCTTTATTCATGACCCCCTAATACAATACCCGTAATCGACAAAACGATTTTAGGAGGACATGATATGCACACCAAAGATCAAAAACAGTTATTAAACTTAGGGAAAAAACATCAAAAACGACTAGAATTTACGTCAATTAACGCGGTATCCTACAAACCGAACAACCACGCTTATTATATCGCGTTTTATAAAAGTAAATTTAGAAATGCTTTAAAGGGCTGCGCGATCATATCTCCAGATACTGACAACAAACAGGAATTAGAGCTTGCACTTGCACCATTGATGTATTTTTCAATAAGCAGCAATGGGGCTTTAAAGAGTGCCAAAAGAGCGTCACTGGATATCGATGTATTGAAAGAAATTGAACTTTACTTGAAGCAAATGATTGAAACAGGTCCTATTAATCAGTATAACGTATCCTATAAGCAGGCATATGAAGTAATGAAACAGATAATTCTGCTCCAACATGACGTCGTACAGTTATATCATGATGTTAAAGCTTTGGATGATCAGGTGGAAAATACGGGCTATTTTACAGATGATACGATTGAACAGATGATTCATTATGTAATTAGGACAGATCTTATTCAATATCGGCAGATATCTATGCACTATGATCAGCTTGATGCTTTTGACAAAGTGTATGCCCATACTGAACACATTAAGCCATCACATGACACAATAGACCTTCGCTTGTTGGTTGAATTGACGTCCGAAAAAGCCCAGGCTGATTTGGAAAATTCATTGAGCCGTTTGGAGAAAGGTCAATCGGTAAAACAAATGACTGATGAAGAGATATATCAGATGTGGATTAAAGGATATAAACGTGACCTAGAAGAGGAAGTTTTTAAAATGAAAGGGATTCTACGTTATCCATAAAGAGGAGAAAAAGATGAAAAATCCGCTTAAATATACATGGAACCTATACACAAGTAAATTTGAGAAATTGTTTGTATTGATGCTCACAACAACTCTGCCATTATTATTCGTTCATTCTTTTTCGACCAACTATATTTATACCATTACACCAGCATATGACCCGATCTATTCTTTTGCAGATGTTTATTACGCACTCATTACAATTTTATTATTTATGTACGCTCAAACCCCATATATTAGATTTGTTTTTAATGAGTATAAGGGCTTTGACCATAGCCTGCGAAATACATTTTATCTGTTTCTAGTGAATGGTTTTACAATATTTGTATTTGCCTTACTCGGAGCGGTTGTTACGACAGTTGGATTTATGCTGCTAGTAGTGCCTGGTTTAATCATACTCGCATTCATATTTCCAGTTCCTTATATTAGCATGTTAGATGAAAAATCGGTTTGGAAATCTTTCAGAGAAGGCATGCGTTTAGGAAAAAGACATTTTTGGAAACTCTTTATAATTATTTTAATAACAGGAATAATTGAAGCGATTCTAGGTATAGTCGTCGCCGCACAAATATTTAACATAACAAACTCTTTTGCAGCCCAAATCTTGACACAAATGACTTTAAATCTATTAATCTTTCCATTCGTCATAGTGTATATTACATCTCTCATGATTAAATGGCGTGAATCACAGGAAGTCCTTGAAATGTAGGGAGAATGAAGTATGTAAGTTATGAGTAAAACAGATTCAACATGAAAGACATCCGGATGAAAGGTGATCATCAATACCTTAAAAACATTTTGAGGAGTGATCAAGATTAAATCTATTGTCAAACATATGTTGATGTTAATAGCTGTTTTGATTGTTTTGTTTCAACCCATTATTGTTCCTGTTGCTTATGCCATTGAATCATGGACTGGGGATTCATGGACAGGCGAGTCTTGGAACGGTGAGTCTTGGGATGGAAGTGACCTAAAATGGGAAGGTAATACTTGGAACGGTGAGACTTGGTCAGAGGATAGCTGGAATGGAGAAGGAACAGAGGGATCAGGAACACAGAATGAAAAAGGTTGGAACGGCTATGAATGGGATAGTCAACCATGGTATATGCGCGGCTGGAAAGGAGATTTTACCGAGAGTATCAAGGATGGAGCATCAGATCTAAATACGGAAACCGAATTTGGTGATGGTCAGAAGATAGAAGAGCAGATTGAATTCGTAAATGACCTTGACATGTATTATAACTTTAGTTCCAATGCTTTACCAGGCGCAATGAGTTGGTGGTATGGGCATAGTATGGGGATTGAAGGCAATAATATTGTTGTAAAGGGTCCAACAAATATAAAAGGAAATTGGTCTAACAGTTTTATAGGTCGTCAGCTTAATAATGTCGGGTTTAACCACGCTAATCAGTTCATTGATGATTCTTTTAATATTTTTTATCAAGAAGAAATTGGTATCAATAATAATCAAAGGGTATATGACATACATACGACTAACTCTAGTATACGAAAAAATGTTAGTGTTAAGTCGGCTATGCAAAGCGGATTGTCCGATACCTTTGGAAAAGGAACCCTTAACTCTACTAATAATTTAAGAGGAGGGGGTATAGCTGGGCATGTTGTCACGCTGGGATCTAATTTTTTATCTTTTGGCTGGGGAGAGAAAGCTAAAAAAAATGGTGGACCAGGCGTATTGAGTACAGATTTTGGAGCAACTTTAATAGTTGATAGTGGTTTAGCAGCTGGAATAACTGTTGTTAGTTCTGTGATTGCAACATTATTCACCTCCGTTGCTGTAGGTACTTTAATTTCCCCTGGTATTGGTACGATAATTGGAGCTGGTGTAGGTTTGCTATTAAGTGCTTTACTATTAACAAAACAAGGACAAAAACTTAGGAACTGGACAATAGATAAAGTTAAATCAGGGCTTGACTGGTATATGGATAAAGCAAAGACTGTCTGGAAAGGGATGTACTATGGTGGTAAAGCTGCTTTTAATACATTTATAAAAGGATAATGGCTATGATAACAAAAATAAAGAATCAATTGTTGAACTGGCTCAGAGAAACATCTATTATACCCCCTTTTTTCCAGTACTATTTGTTTTAATATTAGCTGCCACCAATTGCTATAGGAGTTTATTCTGGTCGTAGGACAAAATTCGGTAAAATATATTTTATGTCTGGTTTTCTTTTTGTTGCATTGTCTGGTGGAGGAAGTTATATCTTTACACGTTTAATGCAGAATGCACATGGATACCATTCCACAATGTTGACATTTTCTTCACTACTATTTACAGCTGGCATATGGATTATTGTTGGTTTCCACTCTCAATGGGTAAGAGTGGAGAATCCTGAATTCGATTTTAATAAAGGGGAATGAATTCATTAAGAGATAGGGGTACGAATACCTTGAGTATATAGGGGTGAGTAAAATTGGTTAGAAAATCAGAAGAAACTTTAGAACACCAAATAGCTAGAAATATTTATTTTACTCCTGTATTTCCTTTTATTGCAGGAATAACATTTATAAATGTACCGGAGTGGTCCAATTTTTTTTCCATAATCTGTGGTATAGTCATGCTAATTTTATTGATTCGAGTTTTAATAGGTTACTTTCAAGAGAAACATATGGATCAAAAGTGGCATGCTTTAACAGTCGTTATTACTAGTGATATCAGTGGCTTATTTTGCATGCTACTTATATGGAGGGTACTAGGTCACCCTATATGGCTTCTCATAGCATTATTAAGTATTTTCATTATATGTTTGAGCCTCTCACATCATTATCGAAAAACAATTGCGATTAGTATTTTTAATCCACGAAAAACGCTGTTTGGAAAATTATACTATATATTAGGGGTTGTTATTGTAGGTTTGGCTGGAGGGGGCACATATGGCCTTGCACGCTTTTTACAACTAACATATGGACAAAATACAGCACTTCTTATCATCTGTTCTATGTTGGTGCCTTTTGGCATTTGGTTGATTATTGGATTTCATTCCATGTGGGTTAGAGTAGAAAACCCAGAGTTCGATTTTAAACAAGATAGTTGATAACTATAAATAACATTTTCACTAAAGGTGATTGATAATGGTTAAACAAAATTCTATATGGCATGGTATTGGTCTTGGTATCTTCTTATCAATTGTACTTGGAACATTACTCGGTTGGCTGGGTTTGACATACGGATTTATGGTGACAATTTTAATTTATATCGTTTGTTATATACCTGCTGGATTCCTTGTCGCAAAGTTGAATCCTAATCACCCGTACACTTTATCAGCTATTGCTGGCATTATACTTAGTGGTTTGAATCAATTGGTATCAATTTATATGCAGCCTGGTATTTTAGGTTTTCCGCTTATTTTACATTTTGGAATACTTATAGGCGTATTAACGAGTTTACTAGGAGCATGTATGGCAGATAGACCATGGAGGTATTTTTATAAGAGGGAGTGAATCAGTCATGCATATAAAAAAAGCTCTTTCACTTTATTTAAATAATATTTTAGTCGTTGTGTTGGTTAGCATGACTATTGTTTTCCCTTTACAACTGGCCACATATACGTTTACGTCCATTATTCTAGCTTTATTAGGCTTGAACACAGGTTCAATCATTATAAATATAATCATTCAATTATTCTTATTAAATATGATGCAGATTCCTTTTATTTACATCGCTGCTCAGGCATATAAAGAAGAAAAGGTCAATCTATTAAAAGTGTACAGCACCTTTGTCATGAATTTAGTACCCGTTTTTATTATGAATGTGTATTATTTGCTTTGTATATTAGCAGGACTGCCATTACTTATATTACCTGGTATATTCATGCTCATTCTTTTCTGTATTGTTCCTTATACAAAAGTTATTGAACAAAAAGATGGGATGGCATGGTTTAAGCAAACGTATCAAATTGGTCGTTCAGGGGTCATTGATATATTAATTCTTATTTTTATGCTTGTTTGTTTTAACTTACTCGTTTGGAGCTTGTTCTCTAAAGGGTTGTATTGGATTGATCCCAATATGAAATTAAATAGCATATTACTCTTTAGACTTCTAATTAACAGTATGATTGTACCGTTTTTTGTTTTTGTTGTTACAATGAATTATTTTGATTGGCAAGAAGATAGCCGCAGTAAAAGGGACGCATTTTTACTGGAAGCTAGATAGTTAAAGAGGAGATTAGAAATGGAAACATTGGAAGAATCATTGTTGAATATTAAAAAAAGATCTGTGCTTGTCATGATTATTTTAACAATTATGACCGGTGGAATATATGTATCATATTGGTTTTTAGTTAATCGGAATCGGATTAATGTCGGAAGTATTGACGAAAGACTGTCATTTATTGCTCCGTTTTGTTTACTGTCGATATATACGTTCACCAGTATGACCTTTATTCCAGCTCGGTTTTTTTTAGAAGGTTATACATGGGGTTTCTATCAATACATAATGATCGTGTTTAGCTACTTAGGGACAGCTATAACATGTTATCTCGCTTTTCAGGTTAGAACCATTTTTAAAGAACATTTGGTAGTCAAACGTCTATCCATTATACTAACGTTTTTATTTCATATTTGGTATTTGCAGCATACCATCAATAAACAAAAGGGTTGAATAAGCCAAAAAATATGATGTGTGGGTTGGTAGTTAATCTCTTAAAAATCATGACATGCGTCAATAATGATTTTGAGAAGAAGGGAGGCGGATGAAGGTGATAAATGATTTTAAGGAAAATGAAGATGGTAGTGCGACCATTGAATTTCTTGGCATTGTACCAATCGTTCTTATAATTCTCATGGTTGTCGTTCAATTTGTTGTTGGCATTCACGGTGTGATTGTTGCTCAGTCAGCGGTTAATGAATATGCCAGTGTCTATGCCGTAACAGGGGATACGGCTGATGCAGACGCAACAGCTCAAAAAATCCTCGACACAGCTAGCTATGTGTCAGGGAATCTATCTGTATCTAATACTGGAGGGAAAAATTTCACTGCGGATATAAATGTAAATATTAGTTTAATATTTTTCCCTGAAAAATTACGAGAGAATCATATTATACCGAACATATCCTATACAACCTCGACTTCCGGGAGGGTGATCGAATGATTCAGGATCTTAAAAAAAGACTTGTCAAAGAAGACGGCAATACGATGTTGTTTGTAATGGGGGCCTTGGGGCTGTTAATGATTCTGTTCGTATTCGTATTCAATATGGGAGCGGCTTTTGTAACAAAGGAACAATCGGCTTCAACAGCAAGGCAGGCGAGCTTGGCAGCGACAAGTGCGTTCTATGATGAATTAAGACATGCGCTTTCTGGTGAAGAAATTAAGTACGGGGAATCAGATGAAAATGATAGTGTAGATGAAGAGGATTCCGGTGAAGGGGAATCAAGTGAAGAAACATGGAATTTTGACGAGGAATTACAGAAGGCAAGAGAAAGCACCCCAATTGGTAGCCTAAGTCCGAATGAATGGGAGATTGAAATATTAGAACGTGTGATAACGGCTGCATTACACACCCCTTTGTTAGGTGAAATAGTAGAAGAGCATTTAAAGAGTAATATTTCGCATCAAAATGTTGTAGAAGCAGCTAGAACGGCTGTTGTAGCGAATGGTGGTGAGCTTGATGGAGCCGTTTTGAAAATAGATGAGAATCGCTTTAAAGTAAATGCTGCTAATGAATTTCAATCAACCTCCTATGATGGCTTTTTTGAAGGAATTAAACAAAAGCTATATAGAGGTTCAGCAGGGCCAAGGGTTAATCTCATTGAAGATCTGTGGACGGGTCATTCAAGCTACGACTTATAGTGTTTATAAGTAGATTTCAACAGGAAATTGGATAATAAAAAGGGAGAGATATAATTTTGAAAAAAATACTAGCAATCATAGGTTCCACATTAATGGTAGGTTTACTTTCAGCTTGCGGTGCGTCTGAGCAAGCTAAGGAGTTAGCTGATTATCATAACAGCTATGTAGAAACTGTTAATAATCTTGCAAATCAAGTAGATGTTGAACTGGGGAATTCTTATAATGTCGAAACGCCAGAAGAAACAGTGGAGCTTCAAAGAGAATACGTTATGCCGCTTGTGAAAGAAATAACTGACTATATTGAAGCCCAGGATCCGCAAACCGATATCGTTAAGGAATTACATAACATGCGTCTTACACAATTAGCCGCATGGTCAGAAGCTTTAGAATTACATCATGAGGCTTTGCAAAAAACAGTCGAGGGTGCTTCGGAAGATGAAATCAACCAGCTTGTTGCCGATTCGGATGAAAAAATGACCGAAGCGATCAAAAAGGCGCAGGAAGCAGACGAACGGATGGTCGAATTGGCTGAGGAGCATGGTGTTGAATTGACTAAAGAAGAAGGTTAATTGACCTCTAAAAAAGTGCACCAATCGCGAAGGGTGCACTTTTTTAGAGGTAATTAAGACGGAATTTTCATGATACATTAAATGTAAAAATATGAGGGTGATTAACTTGGTGTATCGTTATATACAAAAATCTGTTTTGATTTTGTTTACACTTGGTATAATGTTTCAGATTGCGTGGACGCCCAGTGTCGAGGCAGTTGAACCATGGAAGGGTAACTCATGGAAAGGGGAATCATGGGAAGGCACCCCATGGGACGCAAGTGATTTTATTTGGGAGGGTGTTCCTTGGGAAGGAAGTGACAGTCAACATGAGGGAACACACACACAAGGAGCAGAGGTAAGTGAGGTTGAAGACAGAAAACTGAACAATGATATAGAAGAGCTATGTCTTCCAGATCCAACTAACGATGATTGTGATGAAAATGATGCCCTTCATAAAGTAACTGATGAAAAAGTAGACGAAGCGATTGATCTCTATTTGAAGGAACATCCGTATATGCTTTTACCTGATTCTCCTTTTTTTCGTGAGCAACGAAAAGAGCAGATTGAACGTTTAAAACAACAATATAAAACGTTAACAGATAGACCACATGGAACAGTTGGAGAGATAAATATAGCTGATAATATTATAGCAAATATTGCCTTTTCCGCGTATAGCGATAACCATTTAGGTGGCTCTAAAAAAGATACTGACCGAATGTTGGATGAGCATGGCTGGAAAGAGAAACATAATATTTTTGACGGATCTGGATTTCATGCTAGAACGTACGAAAATAAAGAAGATCATACGATTGTTGTTGCTTTTGGGGGAACAGAAATGGAGCTAAAAGACTATGCTTCAGATGCGGCTATTGCTTTTGGGTATAATATGGAGCAATATGATGAAGCCATAGATTATGTAGATGATATGATGAAACGCTATCCTGATCATAAAATTGTCGTTACCGGACATTCACTTGGTGGTGCTCTGGCACAGTATACGTCTATTAACACACAGATACCGGCTGTTACGTTTAATAGCCCTGGTATAAAGACGCGAGATTATGGTTTTTGGGAGCATCCGTTGTCTATTTGGATGAGCAATAACGCAATGGAGCCGTTGACGATGCATTTGAATCAAAATGGATTTTTGAATAACCTTATTGAAAATCATGTTATGGAGAATGATGAAATCGGTACATATCATATTCACGCAGGAAAAACGTATGTGTATTCAGGTGACGGACTGTCATCGGTACATGATGATTACAGTGAAGAAGCTCATAAGCGTGATACATTATTCGGTAAAGTAACTAGAATGATTAAGGATATAGTCGATGGCGTTCCGAATCATGGTATGGGTAATTTTTTCGACATTATGATTGTGTGTTAACTTAATCTCTTCATACAATTATTCATCAGAGGTAGCTGTCTTTTAACTCTATTTTAGAGATTGATTTTGAAGGAGTGGCATAGATGGTACGTGTCATATTGGCGGGAATATGTTCACTTATATTCCCTGGTATAGGACAGATATATAATCGGCAATGGGCAAAGGGTATCACCTTTGTTGTCGTTGAGATGGGAATACATTATATGGCGCCTTCGTATGTGTGGCTAGTAATTATTTTCCGGTTGATCTGGCTTTATAGTGTTATAGATGCATCATTTATTGCTTATCGTGTTCACAAAGAAAAGTATGTTCATCCAGTATACAGTGGCAGACGGGCTATGGTTGTTGTTGGGATATCAATGCTTATTATTCTTCCTATAGCAATACTCCCGACTATACTCCCTAATATTACCCATTTCATTTTAGCGACAGGATCACACGATGAAGGTGGATCAGTAGAGCAACTAGAAGAAGAAAAACAGTTATATAAGTCTTATTTAGAGGAAACGTATAACGAAACATTTAATTTAGGAGAAGAAAGCTATAGCGCCAATTATGGCCATTATCTCATTGAAGCATCGCCAGTTTCAGATCCAGAGGTTGTTTTTGGTGTACATCAGGATTTGAATGATAACTTTAAGGATTACTACATCGATGAACACTGGTCTCGAGATGCCCATGAGGAATTGACACCATTGATCGAAAATCTGTTTAAGGACATTTGGATCTACGATGTAGAGGTTTCCGTTAGAGCTGGTAGGAAAGAAGAGGTTATAGATGAAAATGTAACCGTTCCAACTTTTTCAGAAGCGCGCTTGAATCATCCAACCGTCTATTATTATTGGGTAGAGATTTTTGTGTTTCAAGATTTCGTTGAGGATCAAGAACTAGATAAATTGTTTGATATGATGACCTATTTTCAAGACGAGAATATTCATGTGACAAGTTTTGAAGTGAACTACTATGATGAACAGCTTAAAGAAGAAGAAGGTAATGATATAGAGCCATCTCATCAAAATATGGACTATGCTACACACTTTCTCTCGATAGGTGAAAAAGAGGTTAAGAACATAGCAAAACCTGAAGACATTAAGCAATTTATCATCAACTTAGAATAAACGTACACCTGTTTTTGGTAAGGATCTGCCGTAAAAATAAAGGAGTGAAATATTATGGAGTGGAACAAAGGGGAGCAAGAGCATCTTAAGACAGGAGCAAACTTAAAGCGAGGGCTTGAAATGGTAGGTGGTAGACTGTATGTAACAAACGAACGTCTATATTTCAAACCACATTCGATTAATATTCAGAAAGATGATTTAGACATTCTCCTCGATCAGATTCGTATGATCGAAAAGTCAAAGTCAATGGGTTTCATATCCAACGCCATGACTGTCACAACAGCAGAGGGTATTGCTCACAAGTTTGTTGTCGCGAAAAGGGATAAGGTTATTGACTGTATCCAATCCGTAAAGGCGTAACGGACCGGCTAACAGCTTTAAACAGGGAGGGAAGTGTTGGCGATTACAGTTTATAGAGCGTTTAAGCAGGAAGAGGAAACGGTCCCGGCTGGATTCTGGTTAAGGTTGGCGGCGTGGGTTATTGATGCGAGTATCGTCTCTTTTTGTCTTTATTTTGTTAAAATAGTGCCCTATGGCGCAGTTGCTATCACAACGTTATTATTTTCAGATCGACCTGCTGAGGCGTATGCCATAAACTATTGGGTTATTCAAACATCTATCATCATCATCATTTTTTGGTTGTACTACTCTGTGCTAGAAAGTAGTCTTCTGCAAGCAACGATAGGCAAGAATCTCGTTAAACTAAAGGTTGTTGGCGAATTTGAAGAAAGAATTGCCTTTAGCAAAGCGAGTGGAAAGTTTTTCTTGAATATCCTTTCACTTTTATGTCTAGGGATTGGACAAGCGTTCGCACTTTTTACCAAGGACAAGCAAACATTAATCGATCGGCTGCTTGATTATCGAGTCGTCAGGCACTATGAAGTAGAGGAAACTTAAAAATATAATTTGTCTAGGCTTAGATAAATAAAAAGGCCTCCAGTGTCCCGCGCGTTATTCGGCACCTCTGAAGGCCTTTAATGGTGTCTATAGAACGTCTTTTAAAAACGCACACAGTTCATCGGCTTCCATTCCCGACACTTGAAATAGATGTGCAATATCTCTTTGTTCCACGTCACTTTGATCGAGGATGGCGTACCGATTTTTTGATAAATCAATGACGATACTCTTTGCCATATCTTCAGCATACGGCATAAAAGCAAAGTCATATCGTTTGTAGTTTCCCATGACACTGACATAACGAACGTCTTTGGAAATGGTTTTATCTTGGATGAGATCGAAGGATTGGTCCATGTTAAAAGTGCCCCCTTTTTTATGATCCGTTTTGTTCACTATACCACTATTTGCTCTAATAATCATACTGTTTATGTTAAAATATAGTATGTGTATGATGCAACAATAATGGAGGGGACATCATGTATTTTGTAGAACGAAAAAAAATTGACGACCTGCTGGAATACATTGATTCATTGCTCGTATTATTCGACAGAGGCAAGGCATTTGAAACGGAAATTGATCAGCTAGCTTTGGAGCGGCTGACACAAATGCTCATTGAGTCTATGCTCGATGTTGGTAATATGATGATTGATGGCTTTATAATGCGTGATCCTGGTAGTTATCATGACATCATTCATATTATGGTTGATGAAGGTGTCTTACCAGAGGCAGACAAAGACGGCTATATCGCTGTAATTGATCTACGTAAAATGGTCGTTCAAGATTATGTAACGATTGATCATGAACTCATTTTTCAAGTTTTGGCGAAATATAGACAGAGGTTAGGAACGTTTAGTACATATATTAAGACGTATTTGAATAATGAGCTAGGTGTGGCTAACGCATTTACGAAAACGTGAAAACGGAGCTGTGCTGCTTTATTAAAAAACTATAAAAACCGGAGCTGACCTCGAATGGTCCTGCCCCGGTTTTTCTAATGGGCTTAGTCATCAATAAGTGCATCGTCTGCTGTTGCGTGGGCCAAACGACTTGATGCCGCTGCAGCTATAGCGCCGACGATGTCATCTAGGAACGTATGACATTCTCCGGTTGATTTATCATTCAGTCGCTTTAAAATACCTGGCTTCTGTTTATCGATATATCCATAATTTGTAAAGCCAATTGAGCCATAGACGTTAACAATTGAAAAGGCGATCACTTCATCAATGCCGTATAAACTTTCATCGACGCCGATGGTTTCTTGAAGCGGGCTATCCAGCTTGCCTTCTTCGGCCAACCTGTCGAGTTGAATCCCTGTCAAAATCGCATTTTGCACTTCACGTTTAGTTAAAACCCGATCAACGTTGTACAGACATTCCTCCATTTTTAAATCTTCATGATAATTAGCTTGTAAATAATATACAAGTTCAGCGATGTCATTAAGGCTGACACCTCTTTCTTCTAACCATTGTCGCGCTTTTGCCTCTAGGTTACTTTGCTGTGTGTTTTCATTCATGTTTCAGCACCTCTTCTTTCTTGATTCGTTTAGTCATATATATTACTAAAATCTTGAGGAGGGATCTTGGTGCAAGATTTGCTTATGAATTACTATGGTGTATCTGTTACACATACCGTTAGAATATCCGGTCGTGATGTGTTAACGGACGGTGAATATATCTATCTTATCATTCCATCCGACAACAAGGAAGCAATCTATCTGGAACAGGCGGTACTTTCACATTTTTTATTTGATCAAGGATGGTCATCTATTGCCCGTTTCATGCAAAACATCCATGGTGAGTGGTTCACGTTATACAAAGATAGACGATATGTCGTCATTTATGCCGTTCAATCATCACCAAGAAATTACCGTTCGCCAGGTTACGCGCTTGCTCAATTCCATCAAATAGGAGCGACTTACGACTATGAACCAAATCACATCTCAAGCTATGGCGTTTGGAAACAATTATGGATGAATAAGCTTGATTTGTATGAGCAAATCATGGATCAGGTTGCAGCAGAAGATGGGTCTACTTATATGAATGTCCTGCTTGACCATCTGCCATACATTGTTGGAATGAGCGAAAATGCGATTCAATATATTCAGGAAAGTGAGGACGAATTACGAATGAATGACTTTGATCGTGGAACAATTGCCTTTCAACGTTATACAGGTCAAATTGATGCAGGCATTATTTGGCCTTATGAACTTGTATATGATCACGGAACGAGAGATTTGGCTGAGATTGTGAGACAGTACTTGTTATTTGATCATCAGGGTGAACATCGCGCTCGTCAGTTTTTAACAGACTATCAATCCATTCGCCCATTATCTATATTGGCATGGCGCAGCTTATATGCGAGACTGTTAATGCCAATGCATATATTAGATGTGATAGGTGAAGGATTTAAAGTGGAGGACCGAACTGACATTTCCGACCAGTTGACATCTCTTCTAGAAAATCAGACGGCATACGAAGAAAAACTTGGTCGCTTTTTTTCGGAATTTGGGTGTGCTGGTCGTTCATTTGATTTGCCTGTGGTAAACTGGTTATAAAAGGTATATTGGAGGCACAGCTATGACAAAACCAAACATTTACATTACACGACGTATACCAGAAGAAATTATGGAGCCATACAAAGCGCATTTTAACATCAGCATGTGGCGTGAAGCGAATGTACCTGTTTCGCGAGACATTCTACTAGACAATTGTAAACATGCAGATGCATTAATTTGTATGCTGTCAGATCGTATCGATGCGGAATTGATTGAGCAAAGTCCAAAATTACGTGTGATTGCAAATAATGCAGTAGGCTATGACAATATTGATTTGCAATCAGCTGCAGAAAAAGACATCATCGTAACAAATACACCAGATGTGTTGACAGAAACGACAGCTGATTTAACGTTTGCTTTATTAATGGCAACGGCACGTCGGATTGTTGAGGCTAGTGAATTTATAAAAGCTGATCAGTGGCGTAATTGGGGACCATTTTTATTAGCTGGTCAGGACATCCATCATAAAACGATTGGAATTGTCGGTATGGGACGGATTGGTGAGGCTGTAGCAAGACGTGCAAAAGGCTTCGGGATGACCATTCAATATCATAACCGCACGCGTAAAGAAGTGGCAGAGCAAGAGCTCGGTGCTGCGTATGTTTCCTTTTCAGAGTTACTGGAAACATCTGATTATGTCGTTGCACTTTTACCACTTAATAAACAATCAGAACAGCTCTTTGATGAGGCTGCTTTTGCCAAGATGAAGTCATCGGCTATATTCATTAATGCATCTCGTGGACGAACCGTTGATGAAGCAGCTCTATATGAAGCGTTGAAAAATAAAACAATTCATGCAGCTGGTTTGGACGTGTTTGAAAGTGAGCCAATACGATCTGACCATCCATTACTCAGTCTCGATAATGTTGTGTGTATACCACATATCGGTTCAGCTAGCCATGAGACGCGTTGGGAAATGCTTAACCTATGCTTTGATAATGTTAAGGGCGTTTTCCAGGGGGAAGGTCCATTGACACAAGTAAAGTAAAGACACATCAAAAACCAGACGCTCGCAAAGAACGTCTGGTTATTTTAATGTCTGATTAGAATACTTGTTCAATTTCAGTTACGCCAGGAACCTCTGCCATTAGTGCGCGTTCAATTCCTGCTTTTAATGTAATTGTAGAACTTGGGCAATTGCCACATGCGCCCATCAACCGGAGAAGTACGATACCGTCTTCATCAACGTCAACAAGCTCAACATCGCCACCATCACGAAGTAAAAATGGACGTAATTTATTCAACACTTCTTGTACTTGTTCTTTCATCACTGATCTCTCCTTTCCACTATCTATATTATAAGCTGTATCGCCTGAAAAATCTATGTCTAATTGAGAACACTAATCAATTGGTTGCTTTTATTTTAACTTTAAATGATTCTTTTGTAAAATGAAACTAACTATTGAATTTTTTGATGAAGTGGGAGGACGATCCGGTAAACGGAATTAAATATAAAGGGGATATATAATCGTGAACAATGTATTGATTACTGTATATGGAAGAGATCAAATATGTGCAAGCTGTGTCGGCGCACCTGGGTCAAAGGACACATATGAGTGGCTTCAGGCTGCCATTGGTCGAAAGTATGAAGATCGTAACATTGCTTATGAGTATGTCGATATTGATGAGCCACAAGCTAATGAGGAACACCAACAATTTGTTGACCGTATTATTGAAGAGGATTTATTTTATCCAATTGTATGTGTGAACGAGGATATGGTTGGAGAGGGGATACCAAGGTTGAAAACGGTTTATAAAGCGTTGGATGAGCTTGGGGTTGTTCAGAAATAGCTTTACAATTAATAAGCTGGTAAGTTTAAATGATTGAATGGTTATAGGGCTCATTGTATACTTAAATGATAAGCGAATAAGAGGAGGTTGGTGCATATGACGATCACATTAACAGATCGGGCGCGAGATCAAGTTCTAGAAATGATGAAGGAAGAAGAGGCTGGCGTGCGCTTAAGGTTCGGCATTCAAGGTGGAGGTTGTAGCGGATTGTCGTATACCCTCGGCTTTGATTACGATGTGAACGAAGAGTTGGATATGATTGACGACATCAACGGAATTCCTGTCGTGATCTTTAAACAGGATATACCGATTATAGAAGGTACAACGATAGATTTTAAACAAAACATGATGGGTGGCGGATTTGCAATTGATAATCCGAACGCCATTGTATCATGTGGCTGTGGGTCATCCTTTAAAGCAAAGGAATATGAGGGTACGCCCGAAAAGTGCTAAAAGCCTTTCAGTTTGCATAACAACCGGTACATATGACGTGTACCGGTTTTGTTATATGGAAGAGGTGAAAAAAGTTGAAGAAAAATGGTAAAGATGTTCAGCCAGCATGTGTGAGTCAGCTCTGTGTGACAAAAGTTCCTTTTTTTAACCATTTGGAGACAGACGACATGCTCAAAATCGTGAAATTGAGTAGACACAAGCATTATAGCAAGGGGGACATCATTCACCAGGCTGGTGACACGCTCGATTACTTGCATATTGTTCATAAAGGGCGTGTAAAGATCTATTATTTATATGAATCAGGTAAAGAACAATTGATCCGTATTCTTGAACCAGGCGAGTTTATGGGAGAATTAGCATTGTTTACTCAAAAAGTTGTTGACAGCTATGCGGAAGCAATGACGACGACGGACATTTGCACCATTCATCGCCATGATATTCAAAATTTGATGCAGGATCATCCGTCTATTGCTATGAAGATTCTTGAACAGTTCAGTGACCGCTTAGATCAAACTGAGAAGCTTGTTGGACAGTTAAGTGTTAAAGACGCTGAAGCGCGAACAGCACATTATTTAGTTGAACAGGCGATGCTGCAAAATAGAATGGCACTCAGATTACCAATGAGCAAGAAAGAGCTTGCGTCACATTTAGGAACAACGCAAGAGACGATTAGTCGACGGCTGGCGCAATTTCAGACAAATGGCTGGATTTTACAAAACGGACAACGAGACATTGAAATCAAAAATTTGCCTGCCTTGAAAGAAGCTGCCTCGATGCCTTAAGAGGTGTTTATGGAATAAAAAAATCTGCATCCCCCTTAATCAAGGTGATGCAGAAATTTAATATGCATGTACGTATTAAAACATGCTCGTTGAATGCTTCGGCTGAACCCGTGCTTTCGGATCAATGTACTGTTTGGCATTATTAACAGCTGTTGGGCCTTCGCCAAATCCAGTTGCAATGAGCTTTATTTTTCCAGGATATGTCGTAATATCACCGGCGGCATATATACCAGGTATATTCGTTTCCATCTTTGTATTAACGACGATGCTGTTTTTTTCGATGTCTAGTCCCCAGTCTTTGATTGGTCCAAGTGATGAGATAAAACCATAATTGCAAAGAACAGAATCAACATCTAATGTAATGGTATCATCACCTTTTACTTGTTCAAGAGTGATTTGTTCAATTTGATCATCCCCATTGATCGCAATTGGGACATATGGCGTTAGAATGTTCACTGTGGACGCTTTAAGTTGAGCGACACTGCTTTCGTGTGCTCTGAACTCATCACGGCGGTGGATGAGTGTGACGGTTTTAGCAATTGGCTCTAGCATCAAAGCCCAGTCGACTGCTGAATCGCCCCCACCAAGCAGGGCAACATGCTGATCTTTATAATAATTCATATCTTTAACATGATAGTGAAGATTGGTGTCTTCAAATCGATCACAGCCATCAATTTTAAGCCGTCTTGGTTGAAAGGCCCCGTTACCAGCTGTAATAATAATCGTTCTTGTATAATGCTTTTCTCCTGTATTTGATGTCAGCACGAATGTGCCATCATCACGTTTTTCAACATGATCGATTGCTTGTCCTAATACAATGTCTGGGTTGAAAAGACTAAGCTGTTCTTCTAAATTGTCCACGAGCTGTTGGGCTCTAATTTTTGGAAATCCAGCAACATCATATATATATTTCTCAGGATACAAGGCAGTTAATTGTCCCCCTGTATGAGGTAAGCTTTCAATAATTTTAACACTTGCATCACGCATACCGCCATAAAAGGCAGTAAATAACCCGGCAGGACCTGCTCCGAGAATTGTAATATCAACTAATTTATCAGTCACGAATGACCCCCCTTTTTTTGAAATGAGCATACCATGTTAATATTACCATATTGATGTTGAAACTTGCACAGCATTCGGTTTAAACATCATAGATAGCTTAAATATGTAACTAATTTTTACAAAAACTTAATAAAGGGTTGCAACCTTGCCCAGGACAAGCTAATATTATCAATGGAAAATGTATTACGGTTCTATTACAATCAAGTGAACATTTTTCGACATGTAGCCATGTTCGTTCATTTGCACTTTGTACCAAAACGGGTCGCTCATAGATCAATACGTTTTATTACGTGAACGATCTCACATGGATAGAGCCGAACACATATAAAAAAAGACAGATAGGTGATGAGACAGTGAAGAATCCAAACATCGTAATTTTGGGTGCAGGCTATGGGGGAATCATGACGACTGTCAAGCTGCAAAAGGCGCTAGGTGTTAATGAAGCCACAATTACATTGGTCAACAAAAATGACTATCACTACCAAGCGACTTGGCTACATGAGAATGCTGCTGGCACACGTCATCATGACGATACACGTATCCCAATTCGGGATGTCGTCAATTTCAGCAAAGTAAAATTCGTGCAGGACTCGGTTGTTTCGATTAATCCTGACAAAAAGAAAGTACAGCTCGCTTATGGAGAATTGGATTACGACATTCTCGTTGTTGGACTAGGTTTTGAGGCAGCGACCTTTGGCATACCTGGTTTAGAAGAGCATGCATTTATGATTAATAATATTAACAGTGCACGTTTATTGCGTGATCACTTAGAATATACGTTTGCGAAGTATCATAATGAAGCAGACCATCACGAAGGCCGTTTAAACATCGTTGTAGGTGGCGGTGGTTTTACGGGTATTGAATTTGTTGGTGAACTAGCAAACCGCGTTCCTAAATTATGCCGTGAGTATGACATTGACCCAGCTCAAGTTCGTATTATAAACGTTGAAGGTGCACCATCTATTATGCCAGGTTTTGATCCACAATTAGCTGAATACGCGATGAATTCATTAGAAGCTCGTGGTGTTGAATTCATAACTGGTGCGATGCTTAAAAAGTGTGAAGCAGATAAGATTGTCTATGAAAAAGACGGTGTTCAAGAAGAAGTACCAACGTTAACAACTGTATGGGCAGCTGGCGTTAAGGCTAACAGCATTGTTGAAAACTCTGGCTTTACAACAAACAGAGGTAAGGTTGAAGTACGCGACGATATGCGTGCACCAGATTATGACGATGTATTTGTTGTTGGCGATTGTGCATTAATTATGGATGAATCAACGGGTAGACCATATCCGCCAACAGCTCAAATTGCCATTCAAGAAGCAGAGCTTATTGCAAAAAATATTAAAGCAATGGTTCGCGGAGAAGAGATGGAACCGTTTGAGCCAGATTTAAAGGGAACAGTTGCATCTCTTGGTCACAACGATGCGATCGGTGTTATATTTGACAATACAAAGATTTTTGGATGGAAAGCGACGGTCATGAAAAAAGTGATTGATAATCGTTACCTCTTTAAACTAGGTGGAATTGGTTTATTGTTGAAAAAAGGTAAGTTTAACATTTTTTATTAAGTCGTATGAATAGAAAAGCAAAGGCATAAGTTACTTGCCTTTGCTTTTTTCGGTTCGTGATATAAAATATAGGGTGGATAAGCGGGAGGGGGAATATTGATGATACAGGCATTTGTAGAGGTTTTATTGTTTTTTATTATGTTCTTTGGGCTGGCATTTATTTTTAATATGCTCCTAAGACGTACGTGGTTGATGTCGTTTTTGTACATCTTCATCATTATTATGATGATTGATGGAATTTCAACATTTACATACGTTACAAGTCCTAAATCCGCGTTTAGTGCAGCATGGGAGAGGCTAAGCGGTATTGGAACTTTTGACTATATTGTGTTTTTATCAGGTCTTATCGGTACGATTGTATCAGGTATAGTCATTAAACGTCTCAGAAAAAGCGGTTATCAAATGTTTTAAATGAATAAAAATGTATCTTTATGGAGATGATGACATCCAGAGAGGTGTTATCATTGAAATTAATACATGTGTTCAAACATTGTGCGATAACGATGTTATTCTTTGCTGCGTTATATTCAACCTTTACTTTTGTGACGAATATGACAGCATCAGACGTCCGGACGTTGATTCATTCACGTGAGCCTATTGCTGTGTCAACTGTTCAATCATATAAAGATAGAAAAATAGCATTAGCTTTAAAAGATATGCCCAATTTGGAACGAGAAGATGGAGCAGACGAACCACTCTCATTAGAGGATACACTTGATTTATCTAAATATCCGAGTAGAAAAGTCGTCGCAACGGGCTATACGGCAGGTGTTGAATCCACAGGAAAGACACCTGATCATCCACAATATGGGATTACCTATTCGGGAATAAAGGTGAAGCGCGATCTCTATTCTACAATTGCGGCTGATTTAAACATCTATCCTTTAGGAACGATTTTATTCATTCCTGAATACGGCTATGGCGTTGTTGCAGATAAAGGCGGTGCGATCACGGGCAATAAAATCGACCTCTATTACCCTACTGTAGAAGACGTTTATTCCGAATGGGGTAAAAAAGAAGTTGACGTCTATGTTATTAAAATGGGTGATGGACAACTAACGGAAGAAGACCTGATTCAGCTGAATGAAAAAGAAGCATTGCAGGTCTTTAGAGAGGAACATTATTAACCATAAAAAAACGAGCGATTCCATATGGGCTCACCATATCGGAAACGCTCGTTTTTTAATAAAAGTTGTAAAGTACAAGGGCAATTACAATACCAGTTACACTGCCAAAGAATACTTCAATGGGTTGATGGCCAAGGAGCTCTTTTAACTCTTTGCGCTTTTCATAATCGGCCTTTCTTTGCCAATCTTTAGCTTCACCAACAAAGTATTGAAAGTCTTTAATGAGCTGGTTTAGCAATATTGCATGCTCTCCGGCTTGCCGTCTGACTCCAGATGCGTCAAACATAATGATAATACTAAATACACAAGACACAGCAAATATCGTGCTCGTTACCCCATCGATTAAGCCGATGCCTGTTGTCAGTGCCGATACAGCTGCAGAATGACTACTCGGCATTCCACCAGTACTAAAAGCAAGATTCGGTTTGAACTCACGTGTGACAGCAAAGCGAATCGGTATTTTTACCACTTGAGCAAAGATAATCGCGGCCAAGGCTGCGATTAATGGAAAGTTGAATAACACATTCATTCGTTTGGCAACGTCCTTTCTATGATGCTTTATTTACGACTTTTGATAGGATCAGTTTAGCACAATTAAGTAATAAAGCATAATAGCAGTTGTTAGTGTTGTCACTTTCCTAATTGAATAATACACGTATTCACTGTCAGCATATGAAAAGACACAAGCATTAATGTGTGTGAATTTGCATCCAATGGGCTGGCATTCTAGCTGTGATTTGCACCATAAACACAGCAGCCAAAAGTGCCATGGCACCATCCTTAATGATGAATGGGATCATGCTTCCCCATGCCAATCCGTAAGAAATATTGATTTCAAGCCAATTGTTCATTGCCAGATACATAAAATTAACGCCAATGCCATAATTAATAATAAGTCCGATGATCGCTGCGAATATATAAATGCCTAAAGACGATGTTTTACTTTTTTCTGCGATCCACCCAACGGCCGTTGCAACTAAGATAAATGACAAAATAAATCCGCCAGTTGGTGTGAGGAGCTGCATTGGCCCAGCTTGTAAGCCTGCAAATACAGGTACTCCAGCAACCCCAATTAGGACGTAGGCCATCATAGCCATAAATGCGCGTCGTCTACCTAGCATGAGTCCAGTCAGTATTGCGAAGAATGTTTGTAGAGATAAAGGCACACTCGCTCCACCTATCGGAATGGCGAGTATTGGAAACCAAGCTGTAATATTTGCGCCAATAGCCATTAAGCAGACGAATACAGCTCCAAACGTGAGATCAATTGCTTTAAATTTCATTTTAATTCCCCTTTCTATCTCTATATTTAAAATGATTCAGAGGACATTGTCAACCACCAAAAATAAATGGTTAACAATCGTGTGGTTTAGATGAAAAAAAACATAAAAAATAGGCTATCCCAATTGTTGATTGGAACAGCCTCATTTTTTTATACATGGTGGTTTATTTAATAATCGTATCTAGCGCGATTTCCATCATGTCGTTGAAGGTTGTTTGTCTTTCTTCTGCAGTCGTTTCTTCACCTGTTAAAATATGGTCAGAAACAGTGAGAATTGATAATGCTTGGCGGTTAAACTTGGCAGCCAGTGTATACAAGGCCGTTGTTTCCATTTCAACAGCAAGTACTTTATAGGCAGCGAGAAGTTCATTGACTTCTTTAGCATTATCCCGATAGAATGTGTCACTTGTAAACACATTACCGACTTGTGCGTTTAAGCCTTTTTCATTGCTGACGTCGTAAGCCTTTTTGAGTAGATCAAAGTCAGCGAGTGGTGCATAATCAATGCCGCCAAATGTCATTCTGTTCACTTGTGAATCTGTTGTTGAGCCTTGGGCGAGAATGACGTCACGTACTTTAATATCTTTTTGAATGGCACCACAGCTACCAACACGGATTAATTTTTTAACGTCGTAACTTTGAATGAGTTCATTAACGTAAATTGAGATAGAAGGAACACCCATACCTGTTCCTTGTACAGAAACACGCTCACCTTTATACGTTCCAGTAAATCCATACATACCTCGAACATCATTGTATTGAACAACGTTATCTAAAAATTGATCTGCGATAAATTTTGCCCGTAAAGGGTCCCCCGGCAAAAGGATTTTATCTGCAATTTCACCTTGTTTTGCACCAATATGTACACTCATTTTTATGCTCCCTTCAAGGTATATAATGTTATCAAATAAACGTTATCATATCCCAACAAGAAAAACAAATAACAGACAGCCATAAAGTTTGTGGGTATAATCTGCCCTACGAAAATTTAACGCCATGTTTCATCGCTTATTTGTTTCATCGGGACTATATTTGTATTATAATATAGATGGACGTTATTATAGTAAAAAACCGCTTTAGATCAATAAGAAAAACGATTACATACTACTAGAGGAAGGATGAAGGATAAACATGAAAGAACAAACATTCACAATTACTGCAGAAACAGGTGTGCATGCTCGTCCAGCGACATTGTTAGTCAATAAAGCAGGGCAGTACCAATCAGAGGTTGAGATCGCATACAATGGAAGAACAGTTAACTTAAAGTCAATCATGGGTGTGATGTCACTCGGTATCCCTAAAGGGGCTGAAGTGAAGGTTACGGTTGACGGCAATGATGAAGAAGATGCCATGCAAGGTGTTGCTGAAATCATTAAGGAACATTTAGGAGAATAACCTATTAAAAGCCGGAGGATCCAAGCTCTGGCTTTTGTTTTTTAATTTTTGAATGATGACTGACGAGGTGAAGGTATGAAGATTTCTGTTTCTAAACTACCTGGTATTGGACAAAAGATTACGTTTAAAGCAGCTGAGGGCAGTATGCTGGTAATTGTTGTTCATCACACGGGTAAAAGAGAGCTTTATTTTTTTGAAAGTGCTGATCAGGATGAAGCTGATTTTGTTATGGACCTTAATCCGGATGAAACACGAGAGCTGGCGGCCCAACTACTAGGAGCCACGTATCAGCCAGCGGACATTGATAAGATTCGCATGTTCAAAAAGCAAATTATCGTAGACTATATGAAAATAAAAGAAACGTCTCCACTTGTTTATAAAACGATTGAGGAATCAGATATACGAAACCATACAGGTGCAACGATTATCGGTATCGTTGACGGTGATGATGTTATTGCGATTCCAGAAGTCGATACGACATTAAAGCCAGGTGATGTTGTAATGGCTGTTGGAAAAGATGAGCAAATATCGGCTCTATCCAAATTATGTAAGGGTGAAGGATGATGCGTATTGCTCGATAATTTGCCAACGTTACTTGATGCTGGACTCATTTTAATCGGGATATTTATACTTGGGTTTATCGCTTTGAAAGTTAAAATACCGAGTGTCATTTTATATATATTATTTGGTATTTCTTTAATTGGACTACTGGACCATAATCAACTCCTTCATTTTTCAAGTGAAGTAGCAATTGTCCTCTTGTTCTTTTTATTAGGGCTAGAATTCAGTACAAAACGACTCGGTGATATTGCGAAAAAGATTTGGCCCTCCGGCTTGCTCGACGTTGCATTGAGTTTCGGGGTTACGATGCTTATTGCGTTTGCCTTTGGAATGGATTTTATGACTGCTTTTTTAATCGGTGGTATTGCTTATGCAACGAGCTCGTCCATTACGGCTAAATTGTTAGATGATAAAGGACGTATGGCGAATACTGAAACAGAATTCATGCTTGGATTACTGATTTTTGAAGACTTAGTCGCACCAATAGCGGTTGCAATTATGATTGCTTTAAATACAGGAGATGCATTTTCTACATTGGATTTAGTTGTTTTACTCGGGAAAATTGCTGCACTTGCCTTAGTTGCAATTGTTCTTGGGAAAACAGTGTTTCGACATTTTGAAGACTTTCTAGATAAGCTAGAAGAAGATGACTTAAAAATTGCCTTGCTGGTCGGAATTGCTATTTCGTATGGCGGGTTAGCAGTGTTTTTAGGATTATCCGAAGTGCTAGGTGCATTTTTAGCAGGCGTCATGCTGGCGGAAATCCGCAAGATTGAATTAATCGAGGGTGTCGTAAGTCCTGTTAGAGACCTTTTGCTTCCCACGTTTTTTGTTTACTTCGGAACGACCATTAATTTAGGGGCGGGCATCCCATTACCTCTTTTACTCGTGGTTGTTATTATTTGGTCTGTAATTGCTAAAATTCTTGTCGGTACGATCGGAGGAAGATGGTACGGCTTGTCTCCCCGTGTCGCATTTCGAGCAGGCCTGTCTTTATGTGCCAGAGGAGAATTCTCTGTCGTTATAGCGAGTATTGCGACAGGTGCGATAAAAGTTTTTTCTGGTATATATGTTGTGCTAGCAGCTTTTATCGGAATGATATTGTTTAATATGGCACCGGCAATTACGACAAAACTATACGGCAAGCCTGTGCAGAAGAAAAAGCGCATTAAAGTTCCTTCTGCACAAGATATAGATGTATAATGTCATATGAATATGGCACGTGTTATTGGTTGTAAATTTTTTGATAGCTATGTGTTTCGAGATTGGCGAGTGTCTCCAATGCTTTTCGGTTGAATGGCGTATCCTTGTCCGTAAGCTTCTCTCTTAGCTTTGTGACAGATTCCTTTAACGATGCGCCATAAGCGGGAATTTCATCGTGAAATGGATGGACAGCCGCTTTTTTGACATTCATTTTTTCATAATGTGCCAATGCTTTGCGTTCATGGAAAAATACACCATCTAATTTCCCGTAATTATGAATATCACCTTGCAATGGATGCTTTATAACTGCGAGGACTTCAATTAAATACTGTTCACCACGATCCTCAACAATTTTGCCTATGTATGTGCCTGATCTATAATGTGCGCGTACCGTATCTCCAGTTTGAAATGTATGTGTCATGAATACCCCTCCTTGTTCATATTGTGCCAGAAACCTGCTTGTTTGGCTAATTAACTGCAGTTTGCTATACTGGGTTGTGGAAGGACGTGATGATTTATGATGGAGTTTTTATATTTTCCTGAAGACAAGTCCGAATATATTTCGGCATTTATTTCGCTTACAATCTTCATGCTTGGTGCCGTCGCAGCAATGTACTTTTTTTATAAAAAATCAAGAAAAGATGAACAAGCATTTAATGATCAGTATGAACAGCAGTTAAAACAGCATCATGATCATAGCCCAGAAGACGATACAACATTACATGGAAAATCGCATCGAAGCTGACCGTTCTAGGTTAGTTTCGTTTTTTTATTTGTGTATATTAAATGGTTAAGGTGTTAAACATATCAACGAAAGGAAGTATGCGATATGCGTGTATGCTTTTTGCTCTTGATACTTGTATTAGCTGCCTGCCAGCAACAAGAAAAAACGACCCGAACGATCGATATGTACAATGCATCTGGTGATATGATTGGGACGGCAAAATTATCAGAGGCCCCTGAAGGTGTTAATGTAAAGCTTAAGTTAGAAGGCTTAACGCCCGGATTTCATGGCATCCACGTACATGAATATCCTAAATGTGAAGCGCCCGACTTTACGAGTGCTGGGAATCACTTCGATCCGGAAGGAAAAGAACATGGTCTTATGCATCCAGATGGCCCTCATCTAGGAGATTTACCTAATATCGAAGCAGACGGAGGCGGTCTTGTCGATGCAGATTTATTACTGGCAGGTGCAACACTATTAGATGGTAAAAAATCAATATTACGAGGAGAAGGGACGTCCCTAGTTATTCAAGAGCGTGCTGATGATGGTATGAGTCAACCAGGTGGAGATGGCGGCCCTAGAATAGCCTGTGGCACAATAAAAGCCGATGAAGATGCAACTGATAAAGAGTCACCGACAGATCCGACTGAGTTTAACGAAAAACAGGAAGAAGGCTAAAACCATAACAAGAGGTGGCACATACATAGCGCCACCTTTTGTTTGATTCAATTACAGGCTATTAACAGCTTTGATAATTCGATTAACGCCTTCTTCTAAAAGTTGATGTGGACAGGCAATATTAATTCTCATGAATTGTTCGCCTTCTTCGCCATACGCGGAGCCTTGGTTTAAGCCAACCTTAGCTTCCTTAACCAAAAAGTCATTCAAGGCGTCACCCGACATGTTGAGTGCGCTGAAATCAATCCATAATAAGTATGTACCTTCTGGATCAAGGACCGTTAATCTGTTGTTTGTTTCTTCTTCTAGTCGCTTGATCGTATAAGATTTATGATCTTGCAGTAATTGCATGAGATCCTCTAACCAGCTTTCCCCATACTTATAAGCTGCTTCAATGGCGATGTTCCCCATTGTATTGAGCATTTTAAGCCCTTGCCTTTGAAAAGCTTCATCAAGCTTCTGTCGTTTGTCCTCATTCTCTGTGATCATATATGACGCTTGTAAGCCAGCTAAATTAAAGGTTTTTGACGGTGACATACATGTGATGGTTTGCTGTGAAATGTCATGTGACAATGACGCTAATGGAATGTGTTTAAAACCAGGATAGACAAGGTCACAATGAATTTCATCAGCAATCATTAATACATCATGTTCAAGACAGAGCTGTGCCATTTTTAATAGTTCGTCTTTTCGCCATACACGTCCGACAGGATTATGCGGTGAGCATAAAATAAAAGCCTTGATACCTTGCTTTAACTTGGCTTCAAAGTCGTCAAAATCAATTGTGTAGTAGCCATCCTCTTTTATGAGAGGGTTTTTGACCACTTGTCTGTCATGTTGTTGAATGACGTTATAAAAGGGTGGATAAACAGGTGTTTGAATTAATATGCCATCGCCGGGCTCTGTAAAAGTCTGAACAGCAAGATGCAGACTTGTAACAACACCAGGACTGAATGTTAATGTGTCAGGGTGAATCGCCCAATTATGCCTCGTTTTAATCCAATTAACGATCGCACCTCTTACATCGTCATCAATGCACGTATAACCATATATTCCGTGTTCAACACGTTCTTTTAGTGCATCATTAACGGCTTGGGGTGCTCTGAAATCCATATCTGCAACCCACATTGGAAGGACATCTTCTGATTGAAATATCGTTTCTAGCGTGTCCCATTTGACCGAGCGTGTTTGTTTTCGATCATAATGTTGTTCAAACTTTCCCATATGCAAACCCCCATTTCAAATTATGTATATTATAACGAACTGTGCTTCAATTCGCCATACGCATCGGGGTAATTAGACAAAAAAAGACAAAGCGTTTAAACGCTTTGTCTACAGGGGGAATACGAGAAAGTCTTACGTTAGTAGTATTACCCCTGCTTTGTAAATATAAACATGGAAAAAGTCGATTATTATAATCTTTTTTCCAAGGCTGCTTTTTCGTCTTCATAGCCTGGCTTTCCAAGCAAGGCAAACATGTTACGCTTGTATGCTTCAACCCCTGGCTGATCAAATGGGTTAACACCAAGGAGATAGCCACTCATTGCACACGCTTTTTCGAAAAAGTAGACGAGATAACCAAATGAATAAGCATCAAGTGCGGGAATATCTACAGTTAAGTTTGGAACGCCACCGTCTGTATGGGCGAGCAGTGTTCCTTGAAATGCTTTGTCATTAATATCGTGAATGAGACTTCCAGCGAGATAATTTAGTCCATCTGTATCCGTGTCAGTTGCTTCAAGTGTTAAATCATGACGTGACGTTTTCACCCGAAGAACTGTTTCAAATAAGTCACGACGTCCTTCTTGTATATATTGTCCCATTGAATGGAGGTCAGTCGAGAGATTAGCGGATGCTGGGAAAATACCCTTATGATCCTTGCCTTCACTCTCTCCGAATAATTGTTTCCACCATTCGGCAAAATACTGTAGATGCGGCTCATAGTTGACGAGCATTTCTATCGTTTTTCCTTTGCTGTACAATATTTGTCTCATAGCGGCATATTGATAAGCTGGGTTTAATTCTAATGCTGGTTCATCGAGGTCATTCATAGCCTCTTTTGCACCATTCATCATCTCTTTAATAGAAATACCTGCTGCTGCAATTGGAAGTAGACCTACAGGCGTTAACACTGAGTATCGACCGCCAACGTCGTCAGGGATGATAAATGTTTCATAGTTCTCAGCATCAGCAACAGACTTTAGTGCTCCTTTTTCTTTGTCAGTTGTGGCGTAAATGCGTTTAGCTGCTTCTTCTTTACCATATTTATCTTCAAGATATTTTTTGAAAATCCGGAAAGCAATCGCTGGTTCAGTTGTTGTTCCACTTTTAGAGATGACGTTAATTGAAACATCTTTATCTTTAATGATATCAAAAACGTCTTTCATGTAGGTCGCGCTCATATGATGGCCGACGAAGATAATTTGTGGTGCTTGGCGTTGCTCAGCTGCTAAAAGATTGTGGAACGAGTGGCCAAGCATATCAATTGCGGCGCGGGCACCTAAGTATGATCCACCAATGCCGATAACAAGCAGAACATCAGAGTCAGTTCTTATTTTTTCGGCACACGCTTCAATGCGCGCAAATTCTTTACGGTCGTATTTTGCAGGAAGCTCGACCCAGCCAAGAAAGTCTTGACCTTGCCCTGTCTTTTGATGAATCATGTTATGAGCTGTGTTAACGAAGGGGGCCATGTTTTTGAGTTCGTCTTCGCTAAAAAAAGGTTGTGCCGTGCTATGTGTAAATGTAATGTGAGTCATAGTCAACCTCCTAAAGGAAATATAAATCGATATCATAAGACACAATTTTACTTTAGCGGAAGTAGATGGTGAAAGCAAGGAAGGCAATTTGTACAATAAAAAAAGCTGTCTACAATGTGACTAATTGTAGACAGCTAATAATCGTTTTATTTACTAAATGTACTTTTGCGGTCTGAAGATTGTTCAATCCACTCTTCAAGTTTGTCTTTTAAAGTGTTGAAACCAGATGTGCTAACTTCAGGCTCGACATGTTGGACCTTTTTTGGTTGTGCCTTTTGTTTCTTTGGTGGTTCTTCTGTTGCCCGTATAGATAATGATACTTTTTTATTCGCTTCATCAACGCTTAAGATTTTGACTTGAACCTCGTCACCGATTGATAAATGTTCATTAATATCTTTGACAAAGCCGTGCGTAATTTCGGATATATGAACAAGACCTTGAATATCTTCATTTAACGCTACGAAAGCACCGTATGCTTGGATGCCGGCAACCTTACCAGTCATGATTTGACCTACTTCAAATTGTTCTGACATGCTGTAACAACTCCCATATAAGTTCGATTCCTTTTGCACAATTACACATTGTACCATAAAGGTGCAAAATACACAACAAATCGGGTGATATACAAAAAATAACAAGCGGAATTAAACTAATAAATCGGTTGATTTGGTTTTGGCCAATGTGTCAATAGAAGCAAGATATCATGCTGTTTAAATGCAAAAGAATGCTTTGGGTGGATGATCCACTGATTGTCCCTAATGACACCGAATAAAATACGATCTTGATTTAGGTAAGCTTTAGCGGCTTCACGAAAGTCGGAATACTGTTCTGGATCGGATAGGGAGATCTGCTCAAAATGTTGGTGATTCAAAAGCTGTAAAATGTTTTCGAAAGGTGTCGTTTTCGGCGTATGGATGAGCTCATGGTATAGCAAAGTACTTAAAAAGTCGTTTGGTCTAATAATCGTATTGGCACCTGCACGTGTCGCATTTTCAATATGATTATCCGTTAAAATTTCGACAACAATTGGAACGTCTCTATGATTCCCTCGGACTGCTAATGTTGTTAAAATCGTCATATTGTCAGCGTGTGATTCGCTTTCGGACGTGTTGGCTGTAACGAGGACGCGTCTCGCAGCAGATATGTGTGCTTTTTCTAAAGTCGTATCCATCGTAGGATTACCTTGAATAAAATGGATGTGCGGGTAATTTTTGGGCCGTTCCATTAGAGTTTGATCAATCAGTACGATTTTAAAAGGGGGATTTTTGACCGTAATCATATCAATTAATTGCCTAGTTCGTTCATTCCAACCGATAAATACAATGTGTCCTGTCCCTCTGAAGGATATGTGACCATGGGTTTTATTCGTTTGTCTGTCAATTGCTGTTGCAGATAATGTGGAAACATAATAAGCAAGTAATCCGCCTCCACTAAGAATAATGGCAATGCCAAGTAAGCGACCAGTCGTACTCAAAGGGACAAAATCACCATAACCGACAGTAGCTCCTGTTACAAACGCCCACCATACGCCATCAAAAATTGTTTTGAATTGATTTGGTTCTATGTAGTGGATACACGCACCGAATATCGTCAGTAGGACAAGCACGGCGCATAATAGCCGAATGATTTTTGGGATTTTAAAGTAAACCTGCTTCAGGGAAGAAATCGTCATCGTGTCACCTTTAGTGTGTATTTTTTATTAGTATCGGCAAAGGACCCTGCGGAATATACGATGAAAAATCACCGGTCTTAAATGTACGTTCAAGACCGGTGAAAAGAATATGTTATATACGATTTTTTAAACATTCTAGAATGCTATTGTAGACGTGTATGCGGAATTGCTCATTATTACGATAAGTAGCCATGAGATTTTGGAACATTTCTAGTCTTTTTTCTTGAAAATCATCTGCTTCTTGAGGTGGGAGCTCTGCTACTGATGCATCAGCAAAGCGCTGTACTTCTTGTGCTCTTGGTCCCCATTTGGCGACTTCATTTCCATCTTCATCGATGAAAATAAAGATTGGAATAGACCGAGCTGTGCCATTCGTTAAATACTGATCCATTAACTCTAAATTTTCGTCTCGGTGTAAGATGCTAACAGGCATATCGGTAAGCTCTGCTAAACGGAGTAATACGGGCACATTCAGCATCGCATCTCCACACCAATCTTCTGTTAAAATGATCACCCGTAGTTTTGCAGATTGGAGTTTCTGAATGGTGTCCGCTTCAGAAGGACATGTGAATTGGTTGTATATGTGTAAAGTCTCGTCTTTGTTCTCTTTCATCGATGCGATATACGCTTCAGGTGTGATCCCATTTGCAAACCAGTGATTTAAATTCATATTCATTCCTCCTCGTATAGTATATATAGGCATTGATTTTAAGCCTATTCATTCTGAACCTAAATAAGTATGCAACAAGTTATAACGCCGTTACCTTTCACTGCAGGCGGACGCTTTCCGCGGGCACGGCCTCAGCCTCAGGCCAACAGGAANGATCCCATTTGCAAACCAGTGATTTAAATTCATATTCATTCCTCCTCGTATAGTATATATAGGCATTGATTTTAAGCCTATTCATTCTGAACCTAAATAAGTATGCAACAAGTTATAACGCCGTTACCTTTCACTGCAGGCGGACGCTTTCCGCGGGCACGGCCTCAGCCTCAGGCCAACAGGAAGTTGGTCATGAAGGTGTGGCGATTGTCGTCGCGATTTTAACCTTCCATCCTTTTAACCTCTGCGGGGTCTTCGGACGCGTGCTGTTCCCGCAGGAGTCGCCGCCTTCCGTTACAGGTAACTCAAAATGTGCGTCTTTTTTATAAATGGATGACCTTGCAGCATCATTTGTCAATCACTTTGGCACTCTGAGATATTCCTAGATAAGTGCGTTAGGTTTTTAGTGATATCATTTTCTTATGTTAAATTTAATCTTGACAACACCATACGTGTGGATTTCCTTTGACGAAGCACCGCAAGTCTTTAAAAGCATAAATACGTTTTATACAGAGTGTAAGGGTTATTGGTCCTTTCGTAAATAAAAGTGCTCTGTAAAGACTTTTTATGATGAATATAGTATAGTATTTTCGTAGATGATGAAATGGGAGATGGTTTAATGGGTTTTGAAAAAGAAGAACATGCTTTTTTGTTAGATATGCTGAATACGCCATCACCATCGGGACAAGAGATGGCGATTCAAAAAAAATGGATTGCGCATGTCAAAAACTTTGCAGATGACATTCGGACAGATCATGCAGGTAATGCGATTGGAATCCTCAACCCTGATGCACCGTTTAAAGTATTATTAGCCGGCCATTGTGATGAAATTGCTTTGGTCATTAACCGAATTGATGAGGATGGATTTTTGCATTTTGATAAGGTTGGCGGCATTAACCCGAAAGCGGCTGTCGGTATGAAAGTAACGGTACTGAGCATTGCAGGCGCAGTAACTGGTGTAATAGGTGTTAATGCGCAACATCATGGCGGTTTAAAAAATGATTTCGGTTTAGACGATTTATTTATTGATTGTGGATATAAATCAAAAGACGAAGCAGAGAAGCACATCCAAATTGGTGATATGGCTGTTTATAAAACAGAGCCAGAATTATTGCAGGATCACTACGTTTCTGGCAGGGGATTGGACAATCGAACAGGCGCCTTTATTGTTGCAGAAGTTCTTCGCCGTCTCTCGGAAAAAGACTTAAATGTAGGGGTGTATGCGGCAAGTACTGTTAACGAAGAAACAAATATGGGCGGTGCCTATTTCGCGGCAGCTGGCATTAATCCAACAATGGCCATTGCGTGTGACGTGACCTTTGCGACAGATTATCCAGGTGTTAATAAAAACAAGTATGGTGATGTTAAGTTAGATGGTGGTCCAGTATTAGCAAAGGGAGCACCAATTAATCGGAAAATCAATCAATTATTAGAACGGACAGCAAGAAAGCTCAATATGAAGCTGCAGTATGAGCTTACTCCGAGCATGACGGGTACAGATGCAGACCGAATGCGTTTGACTGGTCAAGGTGTGCCAGTATCACTAGTGTCCTTGCCACTGCGTTACATGCATTCACCTGTGGAAACGGCAAGCTTAAAAGATATTGAAGAAGAAATTATGTTGCTCGTTGAGATGATTAGTCATTTGACAGGAGAAGAAAGCCTTAATCCACTAGATGACTAAATTGAATATGAAATAGATCCCGTACCGTTCAAAAGAGGTGCGGGATTTTTTTGTAAGGATAAGAAAAAATAAAGTCTAACCTCATACTAAAATATAAGCAAACCTCTTTTCAAAATAAGTGTTGCCATGTATAATAAGACATGAAAAATCAAATATCGATTCTATCTTCGGGGCAGGGTGCAATTCCCGACCGACGGTAAGGGCTGTTTAAACAGCTCGAGTCCGTGACCCGCTTGGCATACGCCTAGTGGTTGATCCGGTGCAAGTCCGGAACCGACAGTTAAAGTCTGGATGGGAGAAGATACCAAGTTTAACAGTGGTGCCATTTTTTGGACCTCTGTGTTCCTGTGTATACCTATACCCTAAAGCCCTTTTAAGCTTTAGGGTTTTATTATGGGGAAAATATGCGCAGGACGAGGACTGATCCTTCATCAAGATAAGAATCGATAACCAGATGGAGGAGGAGATTGATGATGCGTCATATGCAGTCATCGAAGTTGTTGAAAATGATTATTTTGGCACTAATGGGGACAATTTCTCTAGCATTATTGTTTTTGAATTTCCCGTTACCATTTTTGCCGCCGTTTTTAAAGGTTGATTTTAGTGAGGTTCCAGCTTTAATTGCATCTTTTATTTTTTCACCGATCGCTGGTGTTATTGTAATAGCAATTAAAAACGCGCTATATTTGTTATTTGGATTTGGTGAGCCGGTAGGGGTTGCTGCGAATTTCGTAGCAGGTATTATGTTTGTCCTTCCAGTATCGCTGTTGTATCACAAATACAAAAATGTGAAAAGTATTGTATCGGGCTTAGTGGTCGGTACAATCGTTATGGCAATTGGTATGAGTGTTATTAATTACTTCGTTTTATTACCGCTCTATGCCATTATTATGGGAATTGAAGAATATAAATCGGTGGAAGTCGTTAGACAAATCGTCGTTATCGGTGTGTTGCCGTTCAACGTTATTAAAGGCATTATTGTCGGTGTGTTATTTATACCGTTATTTAATAAAATGCATAAATGGATTGAACAAGAACGTTCTAATTTTGCAGCATAAATCTTTGTTAATATAAAAATGGACTCCTTTTATAATTGGGAGTCCATTTTCATTAACTGTGCTCACGCCGGGACGTTATAATGTGAATATTTTCCTACTATGATTTGTTTTTCTTGGGGACGACGCCTATGGTACAGCGGGATATACAGATGAGTTGTTCGTCTTCATCAGTAATTTTAATCTCCCACACTTGAGTCGTCTTTCCAGTGTGGACGGGCACGGCTTTAGCTGTAACGATTCCTTCTCGTTTGCTTTTGATATGATTGGCATTAATTTCTATGCCGAATACGAGATAGTCCGCAAGATCTACGTGCAAGGATGCTCCTACACTCGCAGCGGTTTCTGCGAGTGCTACACTTGCACCGCCATGAAGATACCCTGCTGGTTGTTTTGTACGATCATCAACTGGCATCGTCAATTCAACTAAATTACGATCTAATGAAACGACCTCAATCCCTAATGACTTCATCAACGTATTGTCAAGACTCATCCAATCAACATCCCTTCCTTAATTTATAACTGCATTAATGAGAAGACTTAGTCCGAGCAATAGACCAAATAAGGAGTTTGTTTGCCCTGTTGCAACCATTGCGGGCATCATTTCCAATGGGTTCGTTTTTCCTTGAAACTTTTTAATGACGTTAAATGCTTTTTTTACCGATAATAAGACAATTAGTGATAGGATTGGAAGCATATTGAGAATGACGTATAAAATAGTTAGACCATAAGCGGTCATAAACATAAATGCAAGTAATTGAATCGCTTTTTTGCGGCCGACAAGAATAGCAACGGTCTTACGCCCATTTTCTTGGTCGCCGTCTAAGTCTCTAATGTTATTAGCAAGTAGAATTGCGCCAATGAAAATCGCTATTGGAACAGAAATCCATATAACATCAGATGTAACTGTAGCGGTTTGTATAAAATAGCTAATGCCAATAATGACCGTTCCCATTAGAAAACCGGCGAACACTTCTCCGAATGGTGTATATGCAATGGGGATAGGTCCACCCGTGTATAAGTAGCCTATAAGCATACTAACGGCTCCTATAAGTGCGATCCACCAGCTCGTTTGAATACAAATATAAAGACCAAGTAATATAGCAATGCCAAAAAAAGTGAGTGCGAGATGGAGTACGGTTTTAGGCGCTATGCCATCACGGACAATTGTGCCACCAATACCAACAGATTGGTCTGTGTCCAGTCCTCTAACATAATCATAATACTCATTAAACATGTTCGTTGCTGATTGGATTAGCATAGATGCAAGCAGCATTGCCATAAATAAAAGCGTATTAATAGAGCCTGTTACATAATAAGCCATCATGGTGCCAATAAACACGGGCACAAAAGAGGCTGTTAATGTATGTGGCCGTAATAACCGCCACCAAACTTGAAAGCCGCTTTTTTCATTTAAAGCTTCGCGTATATCTGTATTACTCATTGATTTTAGTTCCCCCTGTCGTTCATATCATATCAAGTTTATGGAATAGTTCATAGGGTGTCAATGGTAAAACACATTTTGCATAGGTTGTAACATTAAAACGTTCAATCCTTGAGAAACCAATCAAGAAAGCATAGAATAGGGTATGGGCATGATTGACTCATAATGGAGGAAACATTCATGATAGATACGAAAAAAATTGATCTTCAATATTTACTAAATAAAGGCTTTGACCAAGCAAAGGTGACGAAACAAAAGCATTTGGTTAGTATGACAGAGCAGTTGAGTGCAGCTGTGCCATTATATGTATTCCGAAATGCTGGGCGTCATGCGTTGTCGCGCGCGTTCTGGATGACACCAGATCGCCATTCAACAATTGTAGGTGCTGGAGAAGCTCATGTTTTAGTAGAAGATTCGAATAAATCTAGTAGCGTGCAGCATGAGTGGCAAAGCCTACAACAGCATGCCATCGTTCATAATCCATATGACGCCATCGAGGGAACTGGACTCATGGTTCTAGGAGGGATGACATTTGATGCACAAAAGCCGTCAAGTGATCTTTGGTCTGAATTTGACACCAAAAAATTTATTGTCCCTACCTTTGTACTCGTTAACCATAATGATACGGTTTATTTAACAACGACGCTCGCTGTTGGCGAAGATGATAACATTCAACAGATGGTAGCCGATATTGAAAGCATGCAAGTGGCATTACTTAATGATCCTTTTCCGCAAGATGACCTTGTGGAAATGACGGACTATAGAGAAATCGCACCTGAAGCTTGGAAGAATACAGTTCGACAAGCAACAGAGAATATTAAGAGTGGATATACTGAAAAGATCGTTCTGGCACGTGAAGTTCGTTTAAAATTTGCGAATGATGTCGATCACGCTGCTGTGCTCGAACAGCTTATAGAGACACAGCCGAGCAGTTATATCTTTGCCTTTCATTATGGCGACGATTGTTTTATAGGTGCTACGCCGGAACAATTGGTTAAAGTAAATGCTGGGCAAGTGTTTTCGATGTGCCTTGCTGGAACTGCCCCGCGAGGAGAAACAGATAAAGAAGATATGGTGTTAGCTGATCGTCTGTTAAACGACGAGAAGAACAGAGCGGAGCATGATTTTGTTGTGCAAATGATTCGTGAATCTTTGGAGCAGTATTGTGAGCAGGTTGACATACCAGATGTGCCACACGTGCATCAGCTTAAAAACCTACAGCATCTGTATACACCTGTGTCTGCAACTATCGCTTCGGGGCATGACTTATTCGAATTAGTAGAAGCGTTGCATCCTACACCAGCGCTTGGTGGGGTGCCACGTGATGTATCCTTAGCTTTTATTCGAGACTATGAACAGCTTGATCGCGGCTGGTACGGGGCGCCGGTTGGATGGTTAGATTGCTATGGTAATGGTGAATTTGCTGTTGCGATCCGTTCAGGATTGATTCAAGGAGATGAGGCGTCCTTGTTTGCTGGCTGTGGTATTGTGGCAGATTCTGATCCAGAAATAGAATATGAGGAAACAAACATTAAATTAAAGCCTATGCTACATGTACTTGGAGGCTAAAACCGATGACACATACAGAACACTTAACAAAATATGTCGGACATTTCATAGAAGGGCTGGCACAAAGTGGTGTAACAGATGCTGTTATATCGCCTGGATCAAGGTCTACACCACTTGCTGTATTGTTTGCTGAGCATCCTACGATTAAAGAATGGGTGATTGTTGATGAACGTTCGGCAGCGTTTTTTGCGCTAGGTTTAGCTAAACAGACAAAGCGTCCTGTTGCGCTTATTTGTACATCAGGAACTGCGGCTGCTAATTATTATCCAGCAATTGTTGAAGCACATTATAGTAGAGTGCCGCTCATTGTCCTTACAGCTGATCGGCCCCATGAGCTACGTGATGTCGGCGCGCCTCAAGCAATTGAACAAATAAAAATGTATGGTGACTATGCCAAATGGTTCCATGACATGGCATTACCAGAAGCAACCCCGAGCATGCTCAACTATGTCAGGAATAAAGCTGTAAGAGCGGTGCACATGTCCCAAGAAGGAACCGCTGGTATCGTTCATTTGAATTTTCCGTTCAGAGAACCGCTTATGCCTGATGTTGCCTTACAAGATAAATGGACTTCTGCTCCAAAGCATGATAATCAACGTTTTGCTTTTGATGGACAAAATGTTTTATCGGAAGCTGATATTCATGCGCTCATCAATTTATGGGCATCTGGTAAGAAAGGGCTGTTCGTTTGTGGGCCACAGCCAGATCAAAAGCTGGCAAATGCCATCATTGGATTGGCATCTGAATGGGGTTGGCCAATCCTTGCTGACCCTTTATCACAGCTGCGTACAACTGGTGAACAAAGTCCGGTAATAATTGATACGTACGATGCTTTTCTAAAAGACCGAGAGATTCGTGAGAGACTTCAAGCAGACGTAATTGTCCGATTTGGAGCAATGCCAGTTTCAAAGTCGTATTTATTTTACATTCAGGAATTAACGGAAGCGGCTCATTTTGTTGTTGAAAAAGCCCAAGGCCACAGAGAGCCCGTTGGACTACCAAGTCAATTTATTTATGCGGATCCAGTGTTACTCTGTGAAACACTTAAACAAAAAGCGAGCGGTCAAAACGCTGAACCAGATTGGCTGCAACAATGGCAGGACATGCAACAAACGGCTTCTACGCATATTGGCAAGGCTTCAGAGACGTTAACAGAAGGTGATGCTGTTAACGTGTTGGTTGAAGCGGTGCCAGAAAACGAAACCGTCTATGTTGGTAACAGTATGGCTGTAAGGGATTTAGATACATTTTTAATTAACAATACAAAACAACTCAATATTCTTGCAAACAGAGGAGCAAACGGCATTGACGGCATGCTCTCAAGCGGACTTGGGGCGGCTGCATCAGGTCAGCATGTTACGTTGCTTTTAGGAGATTTGTCATTTTACCATGATATGAATGGATTGCTTGCAGCGAAACATTATCCGCTAAATATGACGGTACTCGTCATCAACAACAACGGTGGTGGTATATTTTCATTTTTGCCACAAGCGAATGAACCGAAACATTTTGAGGCGTTGTTTGGTACACCTCTTCATATAGATTTTAAACATACGGCAGCATTGTATGAGTTGAATTATGACCTTGTTGACAATCAAGCTGATCTGCTCAAAAGCTTGAAAAATAGTTATGAGCAAAAGGGTGTAACAATCGTCGAAGTACAGACAAATCGAGCAGATAATGCACAGATGCACAAACAGCTTTGGCAGGATATTGCAGATGACATCAAGACATGATCGTGGTGAGTAGACATGTATTTTAAAATTGGACAGGATGCATATTGGTATGACATACATGGTGATAAAGGACCTACAATCGTCATGTTGCATGGATTTACTGGCACTACAAAAACATGGACTCATATTCTACCTTATGTTCAATCCGGTTATAACGTTGTTTTGATCGATTTACCGGGTCATGGAAAGACAAACACTGGTCCGAAAACGATGGCGGCATGTTGTACGGACTTAAATCGTTTATTTCGACATTTGCAGCTCGATAGGATTCACCTTGTCGGCTATTCAATGGGGGGGCGAACAGCGCTGTCTTATGCGGTTGCTTATCCGGATATGATTGAAACACTTATATTGGAAAGTGCATCACCAGGTCTTGAGCATCAGGCCGAAAGGTTGGATCGTATAGAACGTGATGAACAGCTGGCCACACGAATTGAAACGGAAGGTATTGAGTCATTTGTCGACTTTTGGGAAGGCATTCCGTTATTCGCTTCACAAAAAAGACTGATCTCATCGGTTCAAACTGCGCTTCGAGAGGAACGGTTATCGCAAACGGAGATAGGTCTTGCTCATTCTCTACGTGGGATGGGAACAGGTGCGCAGACGTCATTGTGGCAAGAACTATCTACTGTCACTTGTCCTGTTTTACTTTTGGTCGGTTCCCTCGATCACAAGTTTATTCAAATCAATCAAACAATGGTGGAGCACTTGCCAAATTCCCATTTCGAGATGATTGACGATGTCGGACATGCAATTCATGTGGAAGTTCCCCATATCTTTGGTAAAATGGTATATAATTTCATCAAGCAAAACAATATATAAACTGTTTTTATACTAGGAGGTAAATTATGACTGTAAACTGGGAAAAAGTGCGCGACTATAAGGAAATTATTTATCAAAAATATAACGGTGTGGCAAAAGTGACGATTAATCGTCCTGAAAAGCGAAACGCGTTTACACCACTAACTGTTAATGAAATGATTGATGCATTTGCGGATGCACGAGACGACTCATCAATTGGTGTCATTGTATTAGCTGGTGCTGGCGACAAGGCATTTTGTTCAGGTGGCGACCAGTCTGTTAGAGGTCATGGTGGTTATGTCGGTGAAGATCAAGTGCCAAGATTAAATGTGCTTGACTTACAGCGACTCATTCGAACGATACCAAAGCCAGTCATTGCCGAAGTATCTGGTTATGCAATTGGTGGTGGGCACGTCCTACATATCGTATGTGACTTAACGATCGCAGCTGACAATGCAATTTTCGGACAGACAGGCCCTAAAGTTGGTAGCTTTGATGCAGGCTACGGCGCTGGTCTTTTAGCTGAAATGGTCGGGCAGAAGCGTGCTCGCGAAATCTGGTACTTATGCCGCCAGTACAATGCTGACGAAGCATATGAGATGGGCATGGTAAATAAAGTGGTTCCACTCGATCAGCTTGAAGCTGAGACGCTACAATGGTGTGAGGAAATTCTACAAAAATCACCAACAGCGCTACGCTTCATGAAGGCTTCATTCAATGCAGCAACGGACGGTTTAGCAGGTCTCCAGCAAATGGGGGGCGATGCAACATTGCTTTACTATACGACAGATGAGGCAAAAGAAGGACGCGATGCCTTTAAAGAAAAAAGAACACCTGATTTCAAACAGTTCCCACGCTTCCCATAAGCGTTAAGCACTTTGTTGAAAGCGAAAAACCTTTGCCATATTTGAGTAAAGGTTTTTCTGCTTGGGATTATTTCATCTAAAATAATATGTTTAACTTCAATATCTAAATATATGGATTAAAGTTTATAAACTTGGTTGAAAATGTTTACGAATATAATAGAGCATGTTATACTTTTTTTAAACACTTATTAAAAATAGTTTAATAAGAACATCATAAATAGCGGTTATTAACACTTAATACATGTATTATCCCTTTGTGTAAACGGTTTATTCAATGGTTTATTATAATTAATTTAAAAATGAGTGGAGGTAAGTCAATGTCGAAAGTTAAAAACCTTCAAGGGGAAGGTGTCCGACAACTTAATCGTTCTTATATTTTAAAACAGATTCGTGAACAAGGTCCAATTACTAAAATTGCGCTTGCAAATTATTTGTCGCTCACATTTGCTGCTGTTAGTAACATTGTAGCTGATCTGGTCAAATTAAACGTAATTAAAGAAGTGGGGTATGGTGAATCAGAAGGTGGCAGACCCCCTGTGTTATATGATATGAACTGGAATAGCATCCACGTTATTGCGGTAGATATCGGCGTTGAACACATTTCGGCAGCAGAAATTGATTTAAAAGCTCGGGTAATTGAGGAGACAACAGTTGATACTCAAGGTGCTCCTTTAATTGAAAGAGTTTACACGGTAATTGACCAACTGCTAGAGCGAAGAACGAATGATTCCGTGAAGATAGCAGGTATAGGCGTCTCTGCCCCAGGGCCGATTGATGCTCGAGATGGGCGGATGTTGACACCGCCAAACATGGAAGGTGTTAGCAACATTGATATTAAATATCTGCTAGAAGATAGATATGGATTAACAACCGTCCTCGAGAAAGATGCCAATGCCTCTGCTTTGGCAGAACAATGGTTTGGACATGTCACTACGGATGAGGATATCCTTTATATTTTTAACGACGTTGGTCTTGGTGGGGGACTCATTATAAATGCCCGTGTACACCGAGGGTTTGGAAATGGTGCAGGTGAAATTGGGCATATGGCAATAGACATTGATGGCCCACGTTGTAATTGTGGTAATTTTGGTTGCTTGGAAGCGCTCAGTTCCGGTATTGCGATCCAGAGACGTGTAAAAGAAGAAATACGCCGCGGGTACCCAACGACACTTGAAGAAGCTTTTGTACGTAACGAGAAAGCGTTAACAATAGATCTTATTATTAATCACGCTAAACAAGGTGATCAGCTGGCTAAACATATATTAGATGAGGCAGGTAGATATCTCGGATTGGGTGTGGCCAATGCGATTAATTTATTTGCGCCTGATCAAGTTATATTTGGTGGATCAGTAACCGTGCTATATCCAGAAATGATCAAAATTGCAGAACACGTAGCTAAGCAACGTACATTTTCACCTTTTTCAGAGAGAATCACATTTGCGCAATCGAAATTTCATAAGCAATCTAATTTAGTTGGAGCGGCAGCTGTCATACAACAAAGATTGTTTGATTATCCAGAGGGCGCATTTTTTTTAAAGGTCGATAGGGTTGTCCTATCAACAAGTGTCCACTAACTACAATAAGGGGGTGGTTGCTTCAATACGCAATTACGCGACTCGTGTTAACGATCTTGATACACATTTGAAAGGGGAAGATAAATATGAGTTATTGGAGCAAACGCATACTTACTTTATTAGTTTTAGCTGTAGTGGCTGTAGCATTTACTGGGTGTGGTGGGGATGATAACGATGCAAAAGGAGACGGAAAGACGTTAGAACTCGTATATAAAGCACCTGATGATTCTTTTGCTTCTTGGATGAAAGACGTTAAGAAACAATTTGAAAGTGAGCATGAAGATGTCACCGTAGATATTACTGAAATTCAGAGTAATGAAGGGGACTATCCAAACAAGAAAATTCTGATGATGAAATCAGAAAAAACAGCACCTGATATTGTAATGGAGGATTCCTACCAAATCAAGCCAGATTCTGCAGCAGGATATTTGGAGCCAATCACAGATAAAGTAAATGCGTGGTCTGATTGGGATCAATTTTTTGAGCCTGTAAAAGACGGTGTTACAGGAAAAGGCGGAGAAATTTATGGTGTACCAATTTCGACCGATGTTAGAGGACTTTGGTACAACAAAAAAGTATTCGAAGAAGCTGGAATTGACGTACCATGGCAGCCTGCAACATGGGAAGAGGTTCTTGATGCTGCTGAAAAAATAAAAAATCAGGTCGAAGTGCCTTTTTGGCTGAATTCCGGAAAAGCAATGGGTGAAGGTACTACGATGCAAACATTCCTAGTTCTCTTAAATGGGACTGACAGTAAATTATACGATGAAGAAAAGGAAAAATGGATTGTAAAAAGTGATGGATTTTTAAAGTCGCTTGAGTTTATTGATCAAATATATTCGAATGATCTTGGTGCAAGTTTAAGTTGGGGCATTACAGGTCAGGGAGGTGCCAAAGTTTCAACAGAATTAATGCCTGCTGGCGAAGTAGGTATTGCGCTTGATGGTAACTGGGTACCAGGAAACTGGCAAGAAAACGGTAATGCGCCATGGCCTGAATGGAGTGAATCTATTGACCTTGCTCCAATGCCAACAGCCGATGGACAAGATCCAGGTCATACGACTGTGTCTGGTGGTTGGACCCTTTCAATCCCAGCCAAATCGGACAACAAAGACCTTGCCATGGAATTTATAAAAATGGCGACAAGTAAAGAAAATCTAAGGTATGGTTCTCAATTAACGCCACGTAAAGATATTGCGGAAATGGATGAATACAATCAATTGACATACCAGGATAAAATGACAAGCTTCCTTGAATTTACGAGTTATCGACCATCTTATGATAACTATCCTGCAGTTTCTTCCAATATTCAGAGTGCGGTTGAAGCTGTAACAACAGACAATTTAACACCCGAAGAAGCGATGAAACAATTTGCAAAAGACGTCAAACGTGACGTAGGAGAAGAGAATACTAAGACAGAATAACATTGAATTTTTGGGGCCGTCATATGATGGCCCCATTCATTAAAGAGGTGTTTGATCTTGGCAAAACATAAATCAATTAACGGAAACCCTTATCTTAGGGCACTTATATTTGGATCACCTGCCATCGTTTTGCTACTCTTGTTTGTCATGGGTCCGATTATCATGACCATTTATTTTTCATTCACGAATATGGCTTTAACAGGAGAGGCTGCCAACAACACACAATTTATTGGTTTTGATAACTTTACCCGTATGTTTAATGATCCAAGCTTTAAAACGAGCATTATAAATACCCTCATTTTTCTGATCTGTTCCGCTGTGATAGGCCAACAGCTTGTAGGCTTTCTAGTTGCATTTTTAATGAAGAAAAAAGCAAAACCATTCAGAAGTACGATTGGATTACTTGTTTTAGCTGGCTGGATTACACCTGAAATTGTGGTGGCTTTCGTATGGTTTGCATTTTTAAGTGATCAAGGTACATTGAATACTATTTTAGGCTTCGCAGGCATTGAACCTATCGCATGGTTGTTGAAATTCCCTTTGATTAGCGTGATCTTTGTAAACATTTGGCATGGTGCTGCATTTTCCATGTTGATGTATCAGGCAGCTCTTGATGATGTACCGCAAGAAGTTGAAGAAGCAGCTAAAATTGATGGTGCTAATGCATGGCAGCGACTTTGGAGAGTAACCTTGCCAATTATAAAAGGTGCAGCTGTAACAAATATGGTATTAGTTACATTACAAACGCTAGGTGTTTTTACATTAATATTCGCTCTTACTGGTGGCGGTCCAGGAGAAAAATCAACTACATTGCCATTATTTATGTATGATCAGGCATTTGTTAATTATCAATTAGGATACGGGACAGCTATTTCACTCGTACTTTTGTTAATTGGAATTGCGCTTAGCTTACTGTATATTCGATTTTTGAAAACTGACGATTAAAAGAGGGATTCATATGTTCAGTAAAAAACGACTACAAACCGCATTACCCTACATCATACTTACAATTATAGGGATCATGTTTTTCATACCACTTCTTTGGATGTTATTTGCTTCCTTTGATGCACATGCGACATTGTCCATTGAGTGGCCGGAAGAATTCACACTTGATAATTGGACACAATTGTTGACTGATCCGGACATATTACGAGCTTTTGCTATTGGGGTATTCCTGTCTCTGGGATCTTCTTTATTACTCGTATTTGTATCTGCACTTGCGGCGTATCCATTATCGAGATACCACTTGAAGCATAAAAATTCTATTATACTAACAATCTTGTTTATGTCAGGGTTGCCTATGACTGCCATCATGGTTCCTGTTTATCAGTTGTTTGTATTCTTTAATTTAAATGATTCACTCATTGCTACAATGCTATTTCTATCGGCTTCTGGATTGCCATATGGTATTTGGCTGATGAAAAATTTCATTGATTCAGTTCCAGTTACACTTGAAGAGTCTGCGTGGATTGATGGTGCTTCAGTATTGGTAGGGCTGAGAAAAGTTATTGCGCCACTCATGAAGCCGGGGATTTTTACAGTATTGATCTTTACGTTTACAAATAGCTGGGGCAACTTTTTTGTGCCGTTTATATTAATTCAATCAGTGGAAAAATTACCGGCTTCCGTAACCATTTTTCAGTTCTTTGGTCAGCATGGAATGGTGTTTTACGGACAACTCGCAGCATTTTCCTTTGTATACACAATTCCAGTCATAATTTTGTATTTTATGGGACAGAAATATATGTCTCAAGGCTTCAGTCTTGGTGGAGCATCTAAAGGTTAACGATATGATTATAGCCACAAAAGGACGATTTTAATGCACGATTCAATAGGTGTTGGCTGCAGCACGTCAGCATGTTACACAATCAACATGTCTTTAAAAATATAGGTGGTCAATGGAGGTTATTATGACACACAATAAACAGATTCATATTATATCTCATACCCATTGGGATCGAGAATGGTACATGCCTTATGAAAATCATCATATGCGCCTCGTTGATTTGATGGATGACCTTTTGGAAACATTGAAAACACATCCAGGTTTTAAAAGCTTTCATCTAGATGGTCAGACAATTATTCTCGAGGATTATTTGCAGGTGCGTCCCGATAAAAGAGAAGATCTTAAACAGTTCATTCAAGAAGGTATGATACATATCGGGCCATGGTATATCTTACAGGATGAATTTTTAACGAGCAGCGAATCGAATGTACGGAACCTTCAATACGGAATGAAGGATGCTAAGCAATGGGGAAATGTTTCTAAAGTCGGCTATTTTCCGGATTCATTCGGTAATATAGGCCAAGCCCCCCAGCTGCTTCGTCAGGCTGGCATCAATAATGCCATTTTTGGGCGAGGTGTGAAACCAACAGGGTTCAATAATACCGTAATTGAATCAGACAACTTTGAATCGCCTTATTCAGAAATGTACTGGCGTTCACCGGACGGATCCAAAGTGTATGGTGTTTTATTTGCCAACTGGTATTGCAACGGGAATGAGGTTCCCGTTGATAAACAAGAGGCAAAAGCCTATTGGTCGAGTAGGATGGAAGGACTGGAGAAGTTTGCGTCTAGTCCGCACATGTTAGTCATGAACGGATGTGATCATCAGCCGATTCAAAAAGATTTACCTGAAGCGATTAAGACTGCCCAAATGCTATACCCTGACGTAACATTTAAGCATTCAAATTTCAATGATTATATTGAAAGTCTTGTTGGTGCTTTACCACAAAATTTAAAAACGGTTGATGGGGAATTGCGAAGTCAACAAACGGATGGTTGGGGAACCCTTGTTAATACAGCGTCATCACGTGTGTATTTAAAACAAATGAACCGAACAGGCGAAACGATGCTGGCAAAAGTTGCTGAGCCACTTGCATCGTTCGCTTATATGCTCGGTAAGTCATATAACCATCATAAGTTTGAATATGCCTGGAAGAAGCTCATGCAAAACCATCCTCATGATAGCATTTGCGGCTGCAGTGTCGATGAAGTGCATCGAAATATGGTGACACGATTTGCGGACAGCTTGCATGTGGCAGAAGCCTTGATTGAAGAATCGTCAGCGGCCATTACAGAGCAGATTAATACGACGCAATTCGGAGAGGGCGAAGTGCTACCGTTTGTCGTTTTTAATACGACGGGATATGAGCGTACTGGCACACTCAGTGTCACTCTTAATGTAAAACGGGAATATTTTTCTGAGGGTGTTAATCAAGACAACTTAAAAACATTTGAAATAAGTAATAAAAAACTCGTAGATAGCGATGGATATGAATATGATTTTGAAATGGAAGACTTAGGTATAATGTTTGGCTATGATCTACCAAATGATAAGTTCAGGCAACCATTTATGGCACGTCAGGCAAAAATAACATTTGAAGCTCAAAACATTCCAGCATTGGGTTATAAAACATTTGCCCTCATACCTGTAGAAGAAAAGAAGAAATGTGAACCAACCTCTACACTGATTATTGGAACGAACACGATGGCTAACGATCATCTAGAGGTGAAGATTGCATCTAATGGCTCATTATCGATTACAGACAAATCAACGGGCCGAACATATCGTGGTTTAGGAATCTACGAAGACACCGGTGATATTGGTAATGAATATATGTTTAAACAACCGGAAAATGAGACACCTTTAACAACGGAACAAATTCCTGCACATATTCAAGTGATTGAGGATACCTCTTTCCGTGCAACTTATGAAATCATACATGAATGGGCGATACCAAAAAGCGCGACTGATCTTCTTGACCGTGAACAAAAAGAGCTTGTTCAATTTAATATGCGAAGAGCAGCTCGAAAAGAAGAAACCGTGCCATTTATCATCAAAACTTACGTATCACTTGAAAAAAATGGTAAAGGTGTTCAAGTAAAGACTACATTCAATAACCAGGCAAAAGATCATCGATTGCGTGTTTTATTCCCAACAATGATTGACACGAACGAACACTATGCCGATTCGATATTCGAAGTGGTTAAGCGACCAAACGAGCCATCTGCTGAGTGGATAAATCCTGATAACTCTCAGCACCAACAGGATTTCGTCTCTATTGGCAACGAAGAAGAAGGCTTAACCATCGCCAATTATGGTCTAAACGAGTATGAAGTATTAAGGGATGGCCAAAACACGATTGCAGTGACTTTACTCCGTTCAGTTGGTGAGATGGGTGACTGGGGCTATTTCCCGACCCCTGAAGCGCAATGTCTAGGTGAATACACAGTATCATTTGCCATCTATCCGCATCGTGGTGATGCAACTGACAGTTACCGACAGGCCTATCAGTATCAGGTGCCATGGACTACGAGCCAGGCACCGATTCAGGACGGTGCGTTAGCGCCAGAGGGGTCGTTTGTTGAATGGCAAGGAGACAAGCTTGCATTTTCATCAGCACGGGTATCTGAGGCTACTGGTGACATTATGCTGCGTTGGTTCCATCTTTATGATAAAAAGGACACATTGCAGATTAAATTACCCTATAGCACATCTGCCTACAAAAGTAATGTCATTGAAGAACAGGAAGAAACCCTCTCTCTCGACGTTAACGGTAAAATAAATGTTCCTGTAAGTGGTCACGAAATTATTACGGTTGGTTACAGCTTATAATGAATACTTGTCTATACTAATCTCTCCTTTATAATGGAAATGGGTCACTTTAAGTGTACCATTTCCTTATAAAGGTTTTTTTTTTGAGTGATATGAAAGAATAAAATATAGATATGATGTTTTTTGAAGGAGAGATCTATCATGAGTCATGAAACAATTCCTCATTGGCTGACAAAACAGGCAGAGCTTGTACCAGATGCTACAGCGTTTGAATTGGCTACTGGAGAGAAGGTTAGTTTTTTCGAGTTACAACAAAAGAGCCAATCCTTTGCTCGGAAGCTCAGTCAAGCCGGTGTGAAGGAAGGGATGCATGTTGGCCTACTGTCCCCTAACCATCTTTCCATGGCCGTTGCAATACATGCGTTAAGCTATCTTGGGGCAGTGGCTGTCATGTTAAATATTAGGTTGACGAATGCGGAATTAAGCTTTCAGATTGAGGACGCGGATGTTGAAAAAGTTTTAGTGCATGATGATTTACGTCATGCAGCTTCTGAAATGACCTTTGCCGATAAAATACAAGCCTTTTCTGACATTGAACAGTTGGAAGAAAGCATCGTTCACTTGAAATCCGAACTTGTCTTGAATAACCCTTTTACTATCATTTACACGTCAGGGACGACTGGTTTTCCAAAAGGTGTTGTTCATACATATGGCAACCATTGGTGGAGCGCTATTGCTTCTGCCTTAAATCTTGGATTAGATAAGCAGGATAAATGGCTTTGTGCACTCCCTTTGTTTCATGTTGGTGGGTTATCAATTTTATTGCGTAGTGTCATTTATGGCATGCCAGTTTATTTGCTTGAAAAATTTGAGGCAAGTGTCGTTAACAAAGCGATTCTTGAAAAGGGGGTTACGATTGCCTCTGTTGTGACAGTCATGTTGCAAAGACTGATTGCTGATCAAGGAGACACGCCATATCCTCATTCGTTTCGCTGTATGTTGCTCGGAGGCGGACCCGTTCCATTGCCGCTATTGAAGGCTGCCAAGACGTTGAACATCCCTGTTTTTCAAACGTACGGCATGACCGAAACCTCATCTCAAATTGTAACCCTCAGTGCTGCTGATGCACTAGAAAAAACAGGCTCAGCCGGCAAGCCACTCATCCCGGCACAGCTTTACATTGATGCAAATCAGGGTGACGTAGGAGACATTTATGTAAAAGGTCCAATGGTCACGAGCGGTTATTATAAACGTGAGCAAGCGACAAAAGAATCGTTTGAGAATGGGTGGCTGAGAACGGGCGATCTTGGTAGGTTAGATCAGGATGGTTTTCTTTATATTGTGGATCGTCGTCATGATTTAATCATTTCTGGTGGTGAAAATATCTATCCATCTGAAATAGAGAGTGTTTTATATGGTGTGACAGGTATAAATGAGGCCGCTGTCGTCGGAAAAGAAGATCCAGAGTGGGGACAAGTTCCTGTTGCCTTCGTTGTAAGGTCTGATTCTAACTTAGAACAAAACGACATTTTAGATCATGTTAGCAGGCAATTAGCGGGGTATAAGGTGCCAAAAGAGATTTATTTCGTTGATGCGTTGCCACGTAATGCAACGAATAAGGTCATGCGCTACAAGCTTGTTACAATACTGGACACATATTCTAACCAATCATAAGTCATAATCAAGTTGTTACATTGTTTGATGCTTTTAGTAAACACTGATAGTGGAGGTGCTGTCAGATGAATCGAAAGAAATACTATATTAATATTGGAACGACTGAAATTTCCCAGGTGCCATATGGTAACAATACTGATTTTGTTGTTTATGCAACACAATCAGAAATCGTGACACTTCGAAGTCTGATGGATCACATGCACCAAGCGGATATGGGCTCGTTTTTTCGTTCTTATGTACCGATCATGTCTTATCACAATGACCGCTTTAATCATGAGCATGATGACGGTCTAACAAAAGCGTTTACACTCATTTACCAACTCGGCAGCGATCAAACAAAAAAACATATTGAAGAGATGGGTGTTTTAGGAGATATGCGGTTATAGTTTGGGGGCCTTGTTTTTATAATTCGGCGCAGAGGTTTTAAGACTTCTGCGTTTTTTGTTTTGAATGGTTGATTCTTAAAGTATGTCATCAAGATGGGACTTTGTTGTTGCAGTTACTTTTAGTTAATATTTATTAAAATTATTACTTTCAATAGTAATATTAATATACAATCCACCTCTGCATCTGTTATAACCTGAGCATTAACTTAATTAAAAGGGTATCATTCCTATTTTCTATTAAGTTTGCTTCTATATTAAAAGATTTGTAGTTTATACTTTTCTAGTTAAAGGAATATATTAGATAACAGGTCGATACGCTTTTTAACAAGAGGGGGGAAAGGGATGGCTTTTGTCAAACGTGTAATCATGGTAGTATGTTTATTAAGTGTTGGTATTTTAATGACTTTACTAATCGTTCCCGAAATGAATGAAGCAACGAATGTCAGTCATCAATTAACAGCTCAGAAACAGCCGCGTCTAAAAGCGCAGACACTGCCACATATTAGTGACAATGAGATCGAGCGCTTGACTGCGGCTTTTATGGACACGCTTGTTCAAGAGACAACCGACACCAATAAAGTCATTCATTATGCGTCAAAATCTGAGCTTCTTGATGCGTATGAAAAAATTGCTGATCGAGATATCGCAAAACGCTATGTTGATTTTTACTTTAAAGAACATCCTGATGGGTTATATATTGTTCCAACAGAAACGGCACCTTGGTTTGATCCGGAGAACACCTATCACAAAGAAACGATCAGCCATACTACCGTTAAAGTCATTCAACATAATGATTCTGTTTTTTACGGGTCATACTCGATAGAGATAGAATTTACGTATGATGAAACGTGGAAAATAACAAGCATAGTGAGTGAATAACTGTACATCGTCTCGCTGTACCAAAAATGATTTCACGTGATAGAAACACGAAAGATATATAATTATGAATACAACCCATTGAAAAAGACTAACAAAACTTAAAGGCAGTTGAAACCATGCATACATTTACGGACTTTTATAACAATGTCGTCACGCTATCTTTTTCGAATCATCCATTTACAAAAAAGCCGAAGCATGTTCTTGTTATATGTAACTATCATCAACAATGGCTTTTAACCCAACATACTGAACGAGGCCTTGAGTTCCCGGGTGGAAAGGTTGAGCCTGGGGAAACTGCGGAACAAGCTGCAATTCGTGAAGTCTTTGAGGAAACAGGGGGCATTGTTGATACGCTTCGATATGTTGCACAGTATGTTGTACAAGGGAAATATGAAACTGTCTATAAAAACGTTTATTATGCGACCATCAGTCGCTTAGAGCAACAGCCGACGTATTTTGAAACAGAAGGCCCTGTACTTCAAGAACAGTTACCAGCTCATTTAAAGCATGACAAACGCTTCAGCTTTATAATGAAGGATGAAATTGTCCCGCTGTGTATTGAAGAAATTACGCATCATATGAAATAGGTCTGGCACAATGTGTGACCAGACCTTTTTTTAACCTGTATGTTTGATGAGCCACCGCTCAATTTTTTCAACGACTTTATACATTAAGGCTGCTACAATGGCAATTAAAATCAAACTCGACATAACGAGTGTAAAATCAAACACTTGGAATCCATAAACAATGAGGTATCCAAGTCCTTCTTTTGAAACGAGGAATTCTCCAACGATAACCCCGACCCAAGCAAGACCTACATTGACTTTGAGTGTTGAAATCATAGCTGGCAGTGTCGCCGGGAAAACAGCTTCTCTAAAATACTGCCGCCTTGTCGCGCCAAAGCCTTGCAGAACCTTAATATAATTGGGATTCACTTCCTTGAAAGCCGAGTATATGACGATGGTTGTAATGACAACCGAAATAATGATCCCCATTGCAATGATTGAAGCATAGCCGGGACCAAGTGCAACGATTATGATCGGTCCAAGAGCAACTTTAGGCATCGCATTTAAGATGACAAGATAAGGGTCAAATATGCGTGATAACCGTGGAGATGCCCAGAGAATACTTGCGAAAGCAATACCAAGTATTGTCCCAATAATAAAACCAAGAACCGTCTCAAAAATTGTAATCTGTAAATGGGTTAAAATCGATCCGTCGATGACCTTACGTGTAATCAAATTAAACACCTTTGTAGGTGAGCTAAATATAAGTGGGTCAATCCAGTAAAGCCGGCTGCTTATTTCCCACACTGCAAAAAAGCCGATTAAAATAATAACTTGCCACGTTAATACGATTTTTTTATCGCGGTTAACGCGTATTTGATATTGTTCAAATAAAGCGTCATCAGTCCTTTGTTTCATTGTGGCTCTCAACCTCCTTTTGAGTGGAGGAAATGGTATCATCCTTGTTGAGTTCATTCCATACTTTTTCAAACAAGACATGGTATTTTGGGTGTCTTCTCACCCAAAAAGGCTCCTCGTTACGTAATTCAATCGGGACTTCAAAACATTTGGCAATTTTTCCGGGGTTGGCGTCCATAACGATGATGCGATCACTCATCGAAATGGCTTCACCAATGTCGTGCGTAACGAGTAAGGCTGTTTTATTGTATTCCTTCAATAGCTTTGACACGAGATTTTCGAGCTTTAATTTTGTTAAATAGTCTAATGCTGAAAATGGTTCATCAAGCAAGAGCACTTTCGGGTCTGTCATCAGTGTTCTGACGAGAGCGACTCTTTGCCGCATGCCACCTGATAAAGCATCGGGATACGTAGATGAGATATTTGTTAATCCAACCTCTTCAAGTAAATCTTCTGCTTTTTGTGTGGTGCTTACCGTTTTGGTCCCCATTATTTTCGGCCCCATACAGACGTTATCCATAATCGTTTTCCAAGGAAAGAGGTAATCTTGCTGTAGCATGTATCCAATTGCCATGGTTGATTTTAAAATGGGTGTTTTGTTGAGGAGAACAGAACCTTCTGTTTGAGAAATAATACCTGAAATAATGGATAGGATGGTTGATTTGCCACAGCCGCTTGGACCAAGCAATGCAACGAATTCCCCTTCATCAACTGAAAATGTAATGTCCTCAAGTGCTTTAGTGTAGGACTTTTCCGAGAAATAGTGATGTGAGACATGATCAAGGGTTAAAAAAGCCACCGAATTCCCTCCTTATTCGTTCATGATGTCTTTGGCAATGTCTGTGTTGACGAGGGTCTCATATGGTGTGTCTTCCGGTAGTTCACCCGCTTCATTCATAATATCCATAAGATTGTTCCATTCTTCTTCATCAAGAATCGGATCTGTTGCAAATGAACCTTGGTTTTTATAGCGCTCTACTGAAGAAGCAATCATATCTAAGTCGGTATCTTCAAAATATGGCTGAATCAGTTTAGCGATATCATCTGGACTGTTGTCATTCACCCATTGCTGCGCTTTGTAAATGGCCCGTGTAAATGCTTTGGCAGTGTCGCTATTTTTATCAAGAAAGCTCGCTTTTGCCATAAACACGGTGTAGGGCACCTTTCCAGACTCCTCTCCAAATGATGCAATGACGTGACCTTTTCCTTCTTTTTCGAAAACACTCGCCGTTGGTTCGAACAGTTGAACGTATTGTGCGTCACTTGATACGAAGGCACCTGGTATGTTTGCAAATTCAATGTTTTGTCTTAAATCAAGGTCTTGATGTGGATCGATTTGATGCTGCTTCAAGACATACTCACCGACCATTTGTGGCATTCCGCCCTTTCGTTGACCAAGAAATATGGTGTCTTTTAAGTCAGTCCAGGAAAAGTCAGGCTGCGGCTCTTTGCTGACGAGAAATGTTCCATCAGTTTGCGTGAGCTGTGCAAAGTTAACAGCATGGTCTTTTGGATTTTGGGCATACACATACATTGACGTTTCCGAGCCGACAAGGGCGACATCAGCTCCGTCTGAGAGCAAGGTGGTCATCGTTTTGTCACCGCCCCAAGTCGTTTGAAGTTCAACATCCAGTCCTTCCTCTTCAAAAAAACCTTTTTCCAAGGCGACATATTGTGGTGCATAAAAAACAGATCGTGTCACTTCGGCAACTTTAACGGATGATGTTTCGTTAGATTGGCAAGCTGCTAATAAGAGAAGAGCGATGCTTAGGAAAACAGCATATTTTATAGATTTCATGAGGTCATCCTATCCTTTCAATCTCAATTTGTTTGTCGGGATAGCTTATGTTTGCCAGGAAAAATGTGTGAATGCCTATAGATGAATTGGAAGAAGAGTGTTTGAGAGACGATTGCTACAAAAAAATCAAGCTGCCCTAAGACAGCTTGATTAATGGTACTAAACATATATAAAACCCTCTTGGGATGAGGTACAAAATGATTAAGGCCTGTAAAGGGGCCCTGCTTGAGCAATATGCGCATCAGCGTGTGTGAATTGCTCGAAATTCTCATGGAATTTCTGAGCAAGCTCTTTTGCTTGAGTGGTGTAGGCATCCTGGTCTGTCCACGTATCTTTCGGAATCAACACCTCATCAGGCACGCCAGGGACATGCATTGGGATGTCTAGACCAAAAATATCATCCTTTACGACTTCAACAGTATTCAACTCACCTTCAAGTGCAGCGTGTACCATTGCGCGTGTGTATGTGAGCTTCATTCGTTTACCAACACCATATGGTCCGCCAGTCCACCCGGTATTGATTAAGAAAACATTTGCATTATAGTGGTCAATTTTTTCCCCGAGCATTTTTGCATAAGTTGATGGTGCAAGTGGCAAAAATGGCGAACCGAAGCATGTAGAAAAAGTTGCCTCAGGCTCTGTAACACCACGTTCCGTTCCAGCTAATTTGCTTGTGTAGCCGCTAAGGAAATGGTACATCGCTTGGTCTTTTGTTAATTTACTAATAGGTGGTAATGTACCAGATGCATCAGCTGTTAGAAAAATAATCGTGTTTGGGTGGCCTGCAACACTAGGTGATACAAGGTTATCGATATTTTCTAGTGGATAAGCCGCTCTTGTATTTTCGGTTAAAGATGTATCATCATAATTCGGCAGTCGAGTTGCATCATCAAGCACAACGTTTTCTAAAACTGTTCCGAATCGAATAGCTTGATGAATTTGTGGTTCTTTTTCCGGTGATAAATTAATGCACTTTGCATAACAGCCACCCTCGATGTTAAAGACGCCATTTGAGCTCCAACCGTGTTCATCATCACCAATTAAACGGCGATGTGGATCAGCAGATAAAGTTGTTTTCCCCGTACCTGATAGTCCGAAAAACAAAGCAACATCACCTTCTTGCCCAACATTGGCTGAGCAATGCATTGGCATGACATCTTTTTGTGGAAGCAAATAATTCATGACGGAAAAAATGGATTTTTTAATTTCGCCAGCATATTCAGTTCCACCAATTAATACAATCTTTCGTTTAAACGATATCATAATAAATGTTTCAGAGTGTGTCCCGTCTACAACTGGATCGGCCTGAAACGTTGGTGCTGAAATAACGGTGAATTCCGATTGATGCTCGGCAAATTCTTGTTCAGATGGTACAATAAATAATTGTCGGGCAAATAAATTATGCCATGCATATTCATTAATAACTGTTATCGGTAGGCGATGTTTACTGTCCGCACCGGCAAAGCCCTTGAAGGAAAAGAGTTCATCTTGCTTTTGAAGATGATCGATCACTTTGTTGTAGAGCTGGTCGAATGCGACCTCATCGATTGGTTGATTGACAGGCCCCCAATTCACAAGATCGGCACTTAAGTCGTCTTTAACGATAAATTTGTCTTTAGGTGATCGACCTGTATATTTTCCAGTTGTTGCACGAACGGCCCCAGTTGCAGTTAATATACCTTCACGACGCTCAAGGATCTTTTCAACAAGATAAGGAACCGACGCATTTTCATAGAGATTGTGATGAGTCAGCAACTGTTCAAGCTTAAATGACTCTATTGTTTTCATGAATGATAACCTACCTTTTTGATAATGATAAAGTTAAGCTGTTGTCGTTCATTAGATGTGTATTTGTAAATTCTGCTATTAGTATAACACATTAATTTTATTAGTCCATACTAATGATCCAGTTTATACAAAAAAATTATATGTGTGCCCTTAATTTTCTATGACGTGCTATTTAAAAGAGTTGACAGCCTGACCCGCATTCGATAGCATATAGAACGAACGGATACCTCTTATTCAGAGTTGGTGGAGGGACTGCCCCTATGAAGCCCGGCAACCGTCACGTTTGTGAAAAGGTGCTAACTGGTGCAAGGATGATTCCTTGAACAATAAGAGTGAAAGGCAAAGTGACCCTTTCCTCATGATTGTGGAAAGGTTTTTTGTTTTATACAGACTGATGGAGGCGTTCCGTAATTTATATAGAAGGAGTGTTTAGCCATATGGCTAAAAATCGCCGTTTATTTACATCGGAATCCGTAACAGAAGGTCATCCAGATAAAATGTGTGATCAGATATCCGATGCGATTCTTGATGAAATTTTAAAAAATGACCCGAAAGCACGTGTCGCCTGTGAAACCGTAGTAACGACAGGACTTGTGCTCGTATCTGGTGAAATTACGACACAAACATATGTTGATATTCCAGCCCTTGTTAGACAAACAGTTAAGGAAATTGGATATACAAGAGCTAAATATGGCTTTGATGCTGACACATGTGCCGTTCTAACCGCAATTGATGAACAATCACCGGATATTGCTGGTGGCGTTGATCAAGCATTAGAGGTACGCCAAGGACAGTTGAGCGAAGAAGAAATTGCCTCGATTGGTGCAGGGGATCAAGGGTTAATGTTTGGTTATGCCTGTGATGAGACGGATGAATTGATGCCGATGCCAATTGCGCTTTCTCATCAATTGGCCAAGCGTCTGGCAGATGTTCGAAAGGATGGTACGCTTGACTACTTACGTCCAGATGGTAAAACACAGGTAACGGTAGAGTATGATGAAAACGATCAACCGGTTCATGTTGATACGATCGTCATTTCAACACAGCATCATGAAGAGGCAACTTTAGAGCAGATTCATGCAGATTTGCTTGAACACGTTATCAAGCCAGTCGTACCTGAACATCTCTTGAGTGAATCGACAAAATACTTTATCAATCCGACCGGCCGATTTGTGATTGGTGGACCACAAGGTGATGCTGGCTTAACAGGTCGAAAAATTATTGTTGATACATACGGTGGCTATGCCCGTCATGGTGGTGGGGCATTTAGTGGAAAGGACGCTACGAAGGTTGACCGTTCTGCTGCTTATGCTGCACGGCATGTTGCAAAAAATATTGTCGCTGCCGGACTCGCTAAGCGTTGTGAAGTTCAGCTCGCTTATGCAATTGGCGTCGCTGAGCCTGTATCAATTTCAGTTAATACGATGGATACCGGTGTTGTAGATGAAGCAACGCTCGTTAAAGCAATTCGTGAATTATTTGATTTAAGACCAGCTGGCATTATTCGCATGCTTGATTTAGAAAAGCCGATTTTTAGACAGACAGCCGCATACGGACATTTTGGTCGAACAGATGTTGAATTTACGTGGGAAAAAACCGATAAGGTAAAGGCTTTACAAGCATTGATTGCTAAATAAAAGGTAAAATGAACGACCAGAATTGCTCGGTAGCAAGTCTGGTCGTTTTTTAATGACATTTAAATTAAGGGATCTACAAATCTGTTTCTGTTCGGTAATACGTTGCCCGTGTCACATATGTTTGGCGAATGCGCTCCATTTCTGCATAATCCTTATCCGTAAGCTCTCTCACGACTTTAGCGGGGCGTCCTAATGCTAAAGTGCGTGGGGGGATTTTTTTCCCTGGGGGAACGAGACTCCCAGCCCCGATAAATGCATGCTCTCCAATTTCAGCACCATCAAGTATAATCGCGCCCATACCAATTAATGCATGATGTCGGATTGTGGCAGCATGAATGGTGACTTGATGCCCAACTGTGACATCATCCTCTATTGTTACTGGAAGGTTAGGACTTTGATGAATCATGCTTAAATCTTGTATGTTGACCCGCTTCCCGATACGCGTAGGCGCAACGTCTCCACGAATGACGGTTTGAAACCAAACACTGGACTGTTCGTCAATATGAACATCTCCAATGACGGTAGCATTTTTAGCAATAAACGCCGTGTCATGGATATGAGGTGAGCTATTTTCAAATGAGTGTATCATATGTAGCCTCCTGATATTAATGGTGATACATGTAGTATAACAAAAAGTATTGTGGAAACCTTGGCAGAAGGTGGGGAATAGATTTGATGTATAAAATTCCTTAAATGGATGATGGGGTTATCACATCAGATAGCATGTTACATAGGCTAGATGGTTTTGTGTTTTTAAGCTAGCCTAGTATACTAAATATGAACCATATAGACGTGTAGATGAAGAACGGAGGATCAGCGGTGTCACATCGTGTACCAAAGACGGCATTGACACTCATGTCAGCTGTATATAGAAGAATTTTACCGGAAGTAACTAAGGAGCTTGCTTTCTGGTCTAGGAAAGCAAAGGCCATTCCGAATGAGGAATTACGCATACAAGCAGTATCGAGTATTGAAACGAAGCGGTTCCATTGTCAAGGAGGCGCCGTTTTTGCATTGTTATCTGGACATAGGTGGCGGGAAGCAGTGCGATTTATCGTCGCCTACCAAACGATTAGTGATTACCTTGATAACTTATGTGACCGTAGCACGTCACTTGATCCAGATGATTTCCGTTTATTACATAGATCGATGCAGGATGCACTAGATCCAGATGCGTCACCACATCATTATTATGCTTTGCGTTTAGATCAGCATGATGGTGAATATTTAGCTGATCTCGTTCGGACGTGCCAAGCAACGTTGCGTCAGCTAGAGCGGTATTCTGTCATTCAGCCAAAGCTTCAATTTTTGGAAGGGCTCTATGAAGATTTGCAAGTTCATAAGCATGTTGCTGTTCCAGAGCGTGTGCCGAGATTAACAGACTGGCATCATCACCATGAAGATATCGCTAAAGGCTTAGAATGGTATGAATTTTCAGCTTCAGCCGGTTCTACATTGGGGATTTTTTGCTTAGTATCTTATGCCTTACGTGGTACGATAACGTCTGAACAGAGCGACGTCATTACGAATTCCTATTTTCCGTATGTGCAAGGGTTACATATTTTGTTGGATTATTATATAGATCAAACAGAGGATGTGGAAGAGGGGGATTTGAACTTTTGCAGCCATTACAAAGATCAAGCTCATTTACAAGAACGGCTTGGTTTTTTCGCAGAGCAGTCTATTGCAGCTGTACAAGCGATGCCTGAGCGTCTATTTCATGAGATGGTCTCGCAAGGGCTTGTCGGATTGTATTTTGCTGATGAAAAAGTGAAAACTCTACCAAATGGCGTCGACATGACGAAATTGTTATTACGAAAAAGTGGTCCTCGAGCACGATTCTTCCATTGGAATGCTCAACTCATTTATTGGTGGAGCAAACGCAAATTTTCCTAATACATAAATGTACAAAACACACCTACGAAGCGAAGCGCTTTTCCTTGCGCCTTATCTAAGGTGTGTTTTGTACTAATTAGGATGAATGTGTTTGGTGCATATTAGTCGTTATGATGGGCTTTTTTGTGTAGTGCAAGAATGAATGGTGGATTGTTTTTCTGGTTAACGAAACCATAGTACAGGACGTTACACATTTTTTGATCGATGGACCGGACATATTTCATAATGTGGTCTCTTTCTGTATCTCCGCCTTCATGCCCATGATAAACGACGAGAATGATAACCCCATCTGTTTTTAAATGCTCGAGCATACCTTCCAGTGCTAGAATGGTCGACTCACCTTGTGTAATAATGGACTTATCACTTCCAGGTAAATAGCCGAGGTTAAAAATAGCACCTCCAATGTGGTTGAGTTGATCAACGGGGATGTGATGAATAAAATTGGCATGGCTGTCTTTAATAATGGTGGCATTCGTTAATTTATCGTCGGCTAATCTTTTTCTTGTGTTTTCAATCGCTTGGTCTTGGATGTCGAATCCATATACATGGCCAGAAGTACCGACAGTCTTACATAAAAATGCAGTATCATGCCCGTTGCCACACGTTGCATCAATTGCTGTGTCACCATCTTGAAGGCTATCTGCTAAGAGTGTATGAGCATATTGTAAAATTCCTTTAATCATGTTAAGCACACTTTCTTTCATTTAAATTATGATCTATCATTATAGTAGCATGCCAAATGTCATGAGGGAAGATATTCACTCTAGGTAGCTGCACCTTGACAACACCATGTCTTTCTATTATAGTAAGCGATACATATGTAAAAACGTTGCAAAGGACTAGTAATAATGGCTTTAGGTCAAGAGAGGCAGTGGTTGGTGAAAACTGTCCCTAAAGTGTTATGAACTCGCCTTGAAGTTGTAGATATGAACTGAAGTAGTATCTACCGTTATCCGCGTTAAGGATCTGAGCGAGCGTCATTAAGGCGCTAATGTGGGTGGTACCGCGGGAATTACAGCTTCTCGTCCCTTTTTTAGGGATGAGGGGCTTTTTTTAATTTTATAGAGGAGGTTGGATATAATGGCATTTAATCATCGAGAAATCGAAAAGAAATGGCAAACGTATTGGCAAGATAATAAGACATTTAAAACAAATGTACATTCTGACAAGGAGCCGTTTTACGCCTTGGATATGTTTCCTTATCCATCAGGGTCAGGCTTACACGTCGGACATCCAGAAGGGTATACTGCAACAGATATTTTATCCAGAGTAAAACGGATGCAAGGCTATGAGGTGCTACACCCGATGGGATGGGATGCGTTTGGTCTGCCTGCAGAACAGTATGCCATTGATACCGGAAATAGCCCAGCTGAGTTTACGAATAAAAATATCGCTACATTTAAAAGGCAAATTCAGGAGCTCGGTTTTTCCTATGATTGGGACCGAGAAATTAGTACGACACATCCAGAATACTACAAATGGACGCAGTGGATTTTTACAAAGCTATATGAAAAAGGTCTCGCTTATATGGATGAGGTGGCGGTAAACTGGTGCCCAGCACTTGGCACAGTGCTTGCAAATGAAGAAGTAATTGATGGTAAAAGTGAACGGGGGGGCCATCCTGTTATTCGGAAGCCAATGAAGCAGTGGATGCTTAAAATTACGGCGTATGCGGACAGATTGCTGGACGATTTGGAAGAAGTTGATTGGCCAGAAAGCATTAAAGATATGCAACGTAATTGGATAGGTCGTTCAGAAGGTGCAGAAGTCACATTCACAATCGACGGTCATGAAAAGACATTTACGGTGTTTACAACGAGACCTGACACATTGTTTGGCGCTACGTATGCAGTCCTTGCACCAGAGCATCCATTAGTTAATCATATAACGACGGCTGAACAGACTGATGCTGTTCAAACGTATTTGAAAGCCGTTCAAACGAAGTCAGATCTTGAACGGACTGAGTTATCGAAAGAAAAAACAGGTGTCTTTACAGGTGCTTACGCCATTAACCCGGCAAACAATGAAAAAATGCCAATATGGATTGCCGATTATGTACTCATGTCTTATGGTAGTGGTGCCATCATGGCTGTACCAGCTCATGATGAACGCGACCATGAATTTGCCAAGGCGTTTGACCTACCAATAAAAGAAGTCGTTTCTGGCGGTAATGTGACAGAAGCCGCATATACGGAAGATGGCATGCTCGTTAATTCTGAGTTCTTAAATGGTTTGAATAAAGAGCAAGCCATAGAAAAAATGATCGAATGGCTCGAGGCAAATGATAAAGGAACGAAAAAGGTGTCCTATCGTTTGCGTGATTGGTTGTTCTCTAGACAACGATACTGGGGAGAGCCAATCCCAATTATCCACTGGGAAGATGGTACGATGACAACTGTACCAGAGGAAGAATTGCCGTTGACGTTGCCAGTAATGACTGAAATCAAACCATCTGGTACAGGTGAATCACCACTTGCTAATAGTGATTGGATTTATGTTACAGATCCTGAGACAGGTATGAAAGGGCGACGCGAAACAAACACAATGCCACAATGGGCAGGTAGCTGCTGGTATTACTTGCGGTTTATTGATGCACGTAATCCTGATATGCTCGCTGATCCTGAGCTTTTGAAAAAGTGGCTGCCGACTGATATTTACATTGGTGGTGCCGAACATGCCGTTCTTCACTTGCTTTATGCAAGATTCTGGCATAAATTCCTCTATGATATCGGTGTTGTCCCTACGAAAGAACCATTTATGAAGCTCTTTAACCAAGGGATGATTCTTGGAGAGAACAACGAAAAAATGAGTAAATCAAAAGGAAATGTCGTGAACCCAGATGACATTATTGATTCTCATGGTGCTGATACGTTGCGGTTGTATGAAATGTTTATGGGACCACTTGATGCTGACGTATCGTGGTCAACGAATGGTTTAGACGGATCAAGACGTTTCTTGGATCGGATATGGCGCCTATTCATTAATGAAGATGGATCACTCTCAGACAAAATTGTTGACACCATTGAAGCATCACCAATGGAAAAGGTCTACCATGAAACCGTCAAGAAAGTGACGACAGATTTTGAAAATCTCCATTTCAATACGGGGATCTCTCAGTTAATGGTATTTGTTAATGAAGGTTATAAAGCTGAACAACTGGATAAATCCCATGTTGAAGGCTTTGTGAAAATGCTGTCTCCAATTGCACCACATCTTGCGGAAGAGCTCTGGACGCGTCTTGGCCATGAAGGAACGATTAGCTATGAAGCTTGGCCAGCATATGATGAAGCAAAACTCGTAGAAGATGAAGTTGAAATAGTTATCCAAGTTATGGGTAAAGTTCGCGCAAAAATGAATGTACCAGCAGACAGTTCAAAAGAAGAGCTTGAAAAAATGGCATTCGCTAATGAAACAATTCAAGAATGGTTGACTGATAAAACGGTTCGTAAAGTGATTGCAGTACCTGGTAAGCTTGTTAATATTGTTGCTAATTAAGAAGTGTAAAGAGAAGAGGGCAAACACGGTTAAATGCGTGTTTGCCCTCTTAGTATGTGTTATGCTTTCCACCCTTAGCTCTTTTCCCATTGTGTATGAACGTTAATCCACTGATTCTCCTTACGTTCCCATAAGGTACGAATATTCCCGAGCACTGTTCCAGTTTTCGTTGTTTTGATCGGTATGATGCTTTCTAAGACATGGTCATCCTGGTTTCCAAGGACGATGATATTGTATGCTATGTTGTCGTCAACCCATAGTGGTACCTTATCCTTTTCCTCGTTCTTTATATCAAATAAAATCGTGTTAAGTTGTTCTTTATAATTAGACAGGTCTACTTTAATTGCGTTTTCTGTTGGTGAAGTTTGAATCAGCGCTTCGTATTGTTTGGTGATAGAAGCGTTTAAATAGTCAAGTTGAGGAAGAGATATGCGCGACATTTTTCCGTCTTTAAAACGATGAAGATGATGGGTCATCTGGTAATGGTCGTCTTCAGTTAATTGAGCCTTAAAATATATGTGTGGCGCCATTGTCCCTTTCAAGTGCACAATTTTAATTGTAGGTTCGTAACCACCTCCATATCGAATGGACCACTGCTCTTCATTGTTGATAATGTCGACCCATAAGTCTTGGTAGTATCGCGAATCGTCCGAAAGTGGCATTCCTTTCAAGGTGAGATGTTCATCTTCATTATTTCCTGTGAGATCTACTTTTTCTGTATCAAGTTTAACTTCCGTCGTTTCAGTTGATGCGGAAAGTGTAATCAGAGGACTAAGGAATAATAATATAGTTGATACCGTAACGCAAAACAACTTAAGCAAACAAACCGCCTCCTTCCAGTCTAATAATAGGATGTATTAATGTGTTTTAGGTTATACGTCGCTATCGAATCAATTATAATGTGCCTTTTGAAATTGATTTCATTTTATTACCATATAAAAGTCGTGAAAAATGTATTGCTTTTTGAGAGGTGCCGTTATACAATAGTCAACGCTGATTAAAACAAATAGTTTTCCAGCTTTTTGTTACACCATCGAAAGGAAATATACGGTGTTGACAGATGTGATGTGAAATGTTAAGATGTAAAAGTTGCGCTAAAGAACGCGTAGCTTAAAATAAACTCTTAAAAAAGTTGTTGACAGTATTGTTGTCACATGGTATATTTAAGAGGTCGCTTTTACAAGAAGCGCA
>NZ_JABJXD010000011.1 GCF_019093865.1 Lentibacillus saliphilus | reverse complement strand
CCCCTGCAAGAGTAGGACGCCGCCAGGCAATTAAACATCTAGAACACGATATAATTGTGTTCTAGATGTTTTTTTATGGCCCTATTTAAAGTGGTTATATATTAACCTATTTAAAAGCAACGCCAATTTATAAAGATGATTCACCAAGTTGTATTTATAAAGTGGATGAACATTAACGTATTGAAAGATTTGTTATTATATTTTGTTAGCGTTACAATTTGTAAGAGCGTATGGAAATGTGTTCATCCTTTTAAACCTTTATTTAAATGGAACAAGAAATATACTCATTGATTCATACATATACTACTAATGCTGCTGCTTTGATAACGTAGCATCAAATGGGCGCTAGGGGGGAAGTGAAGTGCTTGAACAATTGCTTGACGACCATTTTTCTGTTATTGCATTACGAATATTTGTTGCTCTAATTTTATCAGGATTAATTGGTTTTGAACGGGAATTAAAAAATCATTCAGCAGGCTTTCGTACACACATATTAGTTGGAATTGGATCTTGTTTAATGATGTTATTATCACTTTATGGTTTTGAAGCGCTCATTGATAGGTATGATAATGTTAGATTTGATCCGGCTAGGATTCCGTCTTATGTCATAAGTGGCATCGGTTTTTTAGGGGCTGGAACAATTATTGTATATGGGGGAACGATTCGCGGGTTAACGACTGCAGCCTCAATATGGGCGGTGGCAGGCCTTGGGTTAGTTGTAGGCATCGGTATGTATAGCACAGCAATTTTTACGACGTTTCTCATTTTATTAAGCCTTGCTTTTTTAAACAACTTTGAAAAACTGTTTATTAAAGGAAAAAGATCGAAGCGAATAGAGATTCATGCGGCTATCGATTTACAAGTCCATCAACTTATTACAGTTGTTGAAAGCCACGATTTATCCATTAAACAGCTTGAGATTATAAATGAGTCGAATAACATGAGACAAATTTTTATAAAATACGAGCGTGATGCCCAATTAGATATAGTCGGGTTGTTACATGATATATCAGAGATTCCGCACATTCATACAGTGACTGAAAGAGGCTAACCATTCATATTTAATATATATCGGTTTTTTCAAGTCCTGATAGAAATTATTCGATAATGAGGTTTGTTTTTTGAATGGATGTCTAAAATGGGGATGTAATCAGTTTGCATCAGCCTCATTTTGTCGTATAATATTATCATAGTCAAAGTTAGTCAAAGTCAAAACAACCTATAACAATGTTTCGCTCAAAGGATTTGAAGGGGGAAGCTTGATGAGTAATATAACTGATGTGATCGAGCGGTACTTAAAAAAAGTACTTGAAACAAAAGAAAAAGGCGTTATTGAAATTAAACGCAGTGAAATCGCTGATCAATTTCAATGTGTGCCATCACAAATCAATTATGTGATTAATACACGCTTTACTGTGGAAAAGGGTTATATAGTGGAGAGTAAGCGTGGTGGTGGAGGATACATTCGGATCATCCGTATCACATATCAAGATAAAGTAGAGTTGATTGATGAAATCATTGACATGATTAATCCTGCAATTACTCAGCAAGCAGCCATTGATGTTTTAGAACGACTTCTTGAAGAAGAGATTCTCACCGAACGTGAAGCAAAAATGGCAGCTAGTGTGATCGATCGAAACACCCTCGCTTTTCAATTGCCTGCTCGTGATGAAATGAGAGCACGTATCTTAACCGCAATGCTTACCGCTTTAAAATACGCAAATAGGTAAGGAGGGCAAATATGAAGTGTCAAGAATGTCAAAAACGACCAGCAACGCTACATTTAAAGCACGTTATAAACGGTCAAAAACGGGAACATCATGTATGTGAGGTATGTGCAAAAGAAAAAGGTTATGTAAGCTCCCCAGATGAAGGGTATTCACTGCATCATTTATTAACGGGCTTGTTCAATTTTGATTCTGTGCCAATCGAGTCACAAGGACAAGGGTCGAATCATCTTCAGTCAAGTCGAGATCTCCAATGTGATAAGTGTGGTTTGACATTTTCACAGTTCAAGCGATCTGGTAAATTTGGTTGTGCCCAATGCTATGAGACATTTTCAAGCCGTTTAGACCCTATATTACGTCGGGTACATAGCGGAAATACGAAGCATCATGGGAAAATACCTAAGCGACGTGGTGGTCACTTACATATGAAGAAACAGTTGGCTTCATATAAAGCTGAGCTTAAAGCGCTTATTGAACAAGAGGCATTTGAAGAAGCCGCCGTCCTTAGGGATAAGATCAAACAAGTTGAACAAGGGATACGTGATCAGGAAGCAGGTGATGATGCGTGACATTACAGCAATTTATGAATGAAGCGATTAGCCCGTGGATGAGAAAAGAAGGCCCTGATAGCGATATTGTATTAAGTAGTCGTATTCGATTGGCGCGAAATTTTGTTCAGGTTCCATTTCCGATCGTAGCGAACGAAGAAGACGAGTTACGTATTTATGACTTTATGCGTGAACGGTATGAACATGTATCGTTTCAGGATTATGAGGATTTTAATTTCTTATCAATCGGAGAGTTGTCAGGAGTTGAGAAACGGGTTCTCGTCGAAAAGCACTTAGTCAGCCCACATTTAATCGAAAAAGATCAAGCTTCTGCCGTGCTTATTTCTAAAAATGAGCAAGTATCAATTATGATTAATGAAGAAGATCATATTCGCATTCAGCTTTATTTTCCAGGGTTTCAGCTTAATCAGGCCTTAGAAAAGGCATTTGAGCTTGACGATTGGCTTGAAGAAAATGTAGATTATGCGTTCGATGCTACCCGGGGATATTTAACGAGCTGTCCGACAAATGTAGGAACAGGCATGCGGGCGTCGGTGATGATGCATTTGCCAGCACTCGTACTCACACAACAAATTAACCGGATGATTCCAGCCATTAACCAGCTCGGACTTGTCGTAAGAGGTATTTATGGTGAAGGTAGTGAGGCACTTGGTAATGTCTTTCAAATATCCAATCAAATTACACTCGGAAAGACGGAAGAAGATATTGTAGCAGATCTGGAAAGCGTGGTTCACCAGCTGATTGAACATGAACGCCGCGCACGAGAACGATTGCTTGAACAATCGGGAACACGGTTAGAGGATCGAATATACCGTGCATATGGCGTTCTTGAGCATAGTCGAATTATCGAATCCAAAGAAGCCGCTCGTTGTATCTCTGACGTTCGACTCGGCATAGACTTGGACATCATCAAACATGTTCAGCAGCATATTCTAAACGAACTTATGATTTTAATACAGCCAGGATTTTTGCAACAATATGCAAAGAAATCTTTAACGGCAAATGAGCGCGACGTCTTTCGCGCAACTTTAATTCGCGAGCGTATTCAATTAGATAAGTAGATAGGAGGAATAGAGATATGATGTTTGGCCGTTTTACAGAGCGTGCGCAAAAGGTGCTTGCTTTATCTCAAGAAGAAGCAGTCCGATTAGGACATAGCAATATTGGGACAGAACATATTTTACTTGGCCTTGTGCGTGAAGGAGATGGCATTGCCGCAAAAGCATTGCAATCTATTGGGCTTGAGGTTGAGAAAATCCAGGAAGAAGTCGAAAAGCTTATTGGTAAAGGTAAACAGCCGATGCAAACGATTCATTACACACCAAGAGCGAAGAAGGTTGTAGAGCTGTCTCAAGATGAAGCACGTAAGCTTGGGCATTCATACGTAGGAACTGAGCATATTTTACTTGGTCTCATTCGAGAAGGTGAAGGTGTTGCTGCAAGAGTGTTGAACAATCTTGGTGTCAGTCTGAACAAAGCAAGACAGCAAGTTCTTCAATTATTAGGTAGCAATGAATCAACAGCGGGGCGACAAGGACGTGGGCAAGGCACGAGTAATGCTAGCACACCGACCCTTGATTCGTTAGCTCGTGATTTGACGGAAAGTGCTAAAGAAGGCGATGTTGATCCAGTTATCGGACGGAGCAAAGAAATTGAACGTGTCATTGAAGTTCTCAGCCGCCGTACGAAGAACAATCCGGTTCTTATTGGGGAACCAGGTGTTGGTAAAACTGCTGTCGCAGAAGGTCTTGCCCAGCAAATTGTCAATAATGAGATCCCTGAAACACTTCGAAATAAACGTGTCATGACCCTTGATATGGGAACGGTTGTTGCTGGTACGAAATATCGCGGTGAGTTTGAAGATCGCCTTAAAAAAGTAATGGAAGAAATTCGCCAGGCAGGGAACATTATTTTGTTCATTGATGAGCTGCATACATTGATTGGAGCAGGTGGAGCAGAGGGTGCGATCGATGCGTCCAACATCCTTAAGCCATCATTGGCGCGGGGCGAATTACAATGCATCGGTGCAACGACCTTAGATGAATATAGAAAATATATCGAAAAGGATGCTGCTCTCGAACGTCGCTTCCAGCCTGTTCAAGTGAATGAGCCAACCCTTGAAGAGACGATTCAAATTTTAAAAGGACTGCGTGATCGTTATGAAGCGCATCATAGAGTGACGATAACGGATGAAGCGATTGAAGGCGCAGCTCAATTATCCGATCGGTATATTAATGATCGTTTTCTTCCAGACAAAGCGATCGATTTAATCGACGAAGCCGGCTCAAAAGTAAGATTACGCTCGTACACCGTACCACCTAACTTAAAAGAGCTTGAACAGAAGCTAGAAGACGTACGGAAGGAAAAAGACGCAGCTGTTCAGAGTCAAGAATTTGAAACAGCCGCATCGTTGCGAGATTCTGAACAACGCATCCGTGAAGAATTAGATAAGACGAAAAATGAATGGAAAGAAACACGGGGCAAGACGGATACAAAAGTTACTTTAGAAGACATTGCAAAGGTCGTTTCTACTTGGACGGGTGTCCCAGTTGTTAAATTGACAAAGGACGAAAGTGACCGTCTCTTGAACATGGAGAATATTTTACATGATCGAGTGATCGGCCAAGAAGAAGCCGTGAACGCGGTATCGAAGGCGATACGACGAGCGCGAGCAGGGTTAAAGGATCCAAAACGCCCAATCGGATCATTTATTTTCCTCGGACCAACTGGTGTCGGTAAGACTGAATTGGCACGTGCACTAGCTGAGGCGATGTTCGAGGATGAGGATGCGATGATTCGGATTGATATGTCAGAGTACATGGAAAAACATGCGACATCACGCCTCGTCGGTTCACCACCAGGATACGTTGGATATGAAGAAGGTGGACAGCTGACCGAGAAAGTACGTACAAATCCATATTCAGTCGTCTTGCTTGATGAAATTGAAAAAGCACACCCAGAAGTGTTTAATATTTTGTTACAAGTGCTTGAAGATGGGCGTCTAACAGATTCAAAAGGACGCGTTGTTGATTTTCGAAATACCGTTTTAATAATGACCTCCAATGTGGGTGCTGATGAATTGAAGCGGAATAAATATGTTGGCTTCAATCTCGAAGAAGACGGTCAAGAATATAAAGATATGAAGGATAAAGTAACGAATGAATTAAAGAAAGCATTTCGTCCGGAATTTCTAAACCGAATTGATGAAACAATCGTGTTCCACTCATTAGAGAAAAAGCATATGACAAAGATTGTATCACTTATGGTTCAGCAGTTACAAAAGCGTCTAAAAGGCCAGGATATTGAATTCACTCTAACTGATAAAGCGCTTGAAAAAATAGCTGAACAAGGCTTTGAGCCTGAGTATGGTGCACGTCCACTACGTCGCTCCATTCAGAAAAACGTAGAAGATTTACTGTCAGAAGAGCTGCTAAAGGGCAGCATCCAAAAAGGCCAGGTCGTTAAAATAGGTCTGAACAATAAAGGGGCGTTCATTGTCTTACCTAAGTAAGGCGTGCGCCTGACAAAGACGAATTAAATGCATTAAGATGACATTAAGTGAAAACCTTCTCCTTTAGAGGGGGGAGGTTTTCATCATTCCATCATTTAAACGCCTCTATCTCATTTCATATCATGAAACATCCATGCTAATTGCCTGCCTGTTCAATAAATGTGTGGCATAAATGTATAAAATACAATTAAATGATAAGTTAATGTAACCTTTGTGTTATGTCATTCGTAAATAATTCAAGGTATAATAAAGGTGGGGAATTCATTGGCTAAAAGAAAAACAAAATACGTTTGTCAAGATTGCGGATATGAGTCAGCCAAATGGATGGGGAAATGCCCGGGTTGCCATAACTGGAATACACTCGTAGAAGAAATGGAAGCGACGGGTTTAAAAAGCCGCCATAACCTCGGTGTTTCCAATCAGGTCGTTAGTCAGCCCGAGAAAATTACCCAGATTGAATCGCAAAAAGAACCGCGTATAACGACACATATGAAGGAATTCAATCGTGTACTCGGTGGAGGAATTGTTCCTGGCTCGCTCGTCCTAATTGGTGGAGATCCAGGTATTGGTAAATCAACACTACTTTTGCAAATCTCATCACAGCTTGCCGACAAGCAATTGTCTGTATTGTATATATCTGGTGAAGAATCAACGCGCCAAACAAAGCTAAGGGCTGACCGTCTTGGAATTAAATCAGATGCACTTTATGTTTTGGCAGAAACAAACTTGTTCAACATCGCTAAGCACATCGAAGCGGTTAAGCCAGCGTTGGTTGTCATTGATTCGATTCAAACGATATATCGTGAAGAAGTAACAAGTGCACCAGGAAGTGTGTCCCAGGTGCGCGAGTCAACAGGGGAATTAATGAAAATAGCCAAAACAAATGGCATCCCAATTTTTATTGTTGGTCATGTGACAAAAGAAGGTGCAATTGCAGGTCCGCGCATGCTGGAGCATATGGTTGATGCGGTGCTTTATTTCGAAGGAGAACGTCACCACACATATCGAATCCTGCGTAGTGTTAAAAACCGTTTTGGTAGTACACATGAAATGGGTATTTTTGAAATGAAAGAAATGGGTTTGCGTGAAGTGTTAAACCCATCAGAAATCTTTTTAGAGGAACGCTCACAAGGTGCAGCAGGGTCAACCGTTGTTGCTTCGATGGAGGGAACTCGACCAGTGCTCGTGGAGATTCAAGCGCTCGTATCACCGTCGAGCTTTGGTAACCCGCGTCGAATGGCAACAGGCATTGATCATAATCGTGTCCCCCTTTTAATGGCTGTTTTAGAAAAACGTGTCGGACTTATGCTACAAAATCAAGATGCGTATATTAAAGTCGCTGGTGGCGTAAAGCTCGATGAGCCGGCTATAGATTTAGCTGTTGCGATTAGCATTGCATCTAGCTTTAGAGATCAGCCTACAAATCCCGAAGATATCTTTATCGGTGAAGTTGGCTTAACAGGAGAAATCAGGCGCGTCTCTCGCATTGAACAGCGTGTCCAAGAAGCAACTAAACTCGGTTTCAAACGAATTATTTGCTCGAAGCGTAACTTGGATGGCTGGACACCGCCAAAAAACATAACTGTTATTGGGGTTAATACCGTTCAGGAGGCGATGGAAACGGGTCTTGCACGATAATTGTCGATAAATGACACAATTTGTATTGACATTAGTTGAAACAATATGATATGATCAACGGTTACTCGATTGACGGATAATTTGAGTTGTGCTATGCTTTGTTTAATGTTGAGCGAAATTATACAGTATAATAGGTTATTTTTATTTTAATTAGGCAATAATAATTGATAGGAGGTGACAATGGTGCTGAAAAAAATTGTACATTTATTTTTTGTCATTACGGGAGGAACGCTTGGTTACTTGTATATGCCTAAAATTATCGGCTTTTTAGATTTCACTGATGCCAAGTGGGTTTCATCCCCTTATTTAAGTTCTGTCTTGGGCGCCATTATTTTGTTTTTAATTTCTTATTGGTTGGCAGATTATGTTGTTGGCTTTCTCCGATGGATTGAGGATGGACTGATCAAACTGCCTGCTGGCGACTTGTTTTTTGGGAGTTTAGGATTGATTGTTGGACTTGTGGTCGCCTTTTTGGTCACAATTCCACTGGTTGATATTCAAATTCCGTTCGTATCAAAGGTCTTACCGCTGTTCTTAACGATCGTACTCGGCTATTTAGGCTTTCAAGTTGGATTTCGCCGAAGAGAAGAGTTTGTGAGTTTGTTGAACTTGGGGCGTAAAGAACGTGACAAGAAGAAGAGCATTCCAGAAGAAGGTAATGAGAACACAATACCAATGCCAAAAATTCTTGACACAAGTGTCATTATTGATGGACGTATCGCCGACATATGCCAAACAAACTTTCTCGAAGGAACGCTCGTCATTCCTCAGTTCGTACTTGGTGAATTGCAGCACATTGCTGATTCGTCGGATGTGTTAAAACGGAATCGAGGCCGGCGTGGGCTTGACGTCCTTAATCGCATTCAAAAAGAACTTCCGGTAAAAGTGGAAATTTATGAAGGTGATTTTGAAGAAATTAGTGAAGTGGATAGCAAACTCATTAAACTCGCAAAGGTCATTAATGGCGTCGTTGTTACAAATGATTTTAATTTAAATAAGGTTTCAGACCTACAAGGTGTTCCGGTTCTTAATATTAATGATTTGGCAAATGCCGTTAAACCGGTCGTTCTTCCAGGTGAGGAGCTCGCTGTACAAGTGATTAAGGACGGTAAGGAGCATAATCAGGGCGTTGCTTACCTTGATGATGGTACAATGATTGTTGTAGAAGAAGGCCGTGAGTATATAGGTAAGAAGATTGAGGTACTCATTACGAGTGTATTGCAGACATCTGCTGGACGAATGATTTTTGCAAAGCCTAAATTACTTGAAAAGGCACTTTAAAAAAGGTATAACAGACATGTATCATGTATAAAAAGTGATAACAATTGGTTATCACTTTTTGTACGTGAGAAGGCACAGGTCAGTCGCTTTTATTTTATTAAAATGTGTATGCCTTAAGTGTGGTATCATAAATTTATTTTAATCATCACAAGTGGTAAGCCACTCTAATATAAGTAGTAACGGCTACCGTTCGTAAACAACTTGATTCTGTAAGAGAGATTCAATCAATTCTCTTCAGAGAGATGATTCATTTTTGAAAGGGGAACAACTATGACAAACGAAGTTCGCGTAAGGTATGCGCCAAGTCCTACGGGTCATTTACATATTGGTAACGCGCGTACAGCACTATTTAATTATTTATATGCAAAGCACTTTAATGGGAAAATGGTTATTCGTATCGAGGATACAGATGAAAAGAGAAACGTCGTTGGTGGGGAAGAAAGCCAACTTAAATTTCTTAAATGGCTCGGAATTGAATGGGATGAGGGTGCCGATATCGGCGGAGACTATGGTCCATACCGTCAAATGGAACGCCTTGATATCTACCAAAAGTATGTTGATGACTTACTTGAGCGTGGCCTAGCTTACAAGTGTTATATGACTGAAGATGAGCTGGAGCAGGAGCGTGAAGCACAGCGTGCGGCTGGACAAGTACCGAAATATTCTGGCGCACATCGTAACCTTTGTGCAGAAGATATTGCAAAGTTTGAGGCAGAAGGGCGTCAACCAAGTATCCGACTCCGTGTGCCAGAAGGTGTCACATACACGTTTAATGATATCGTTAGAGGTCAAATCACCTTCGAATCAAGCGATTTTGGTGATTGGGTCATCGTTAAGAAAAATGGTGCACCGACTTATAACTTTGCTGTAGCGATTGATGATCATTTGATGGGAATTAGCCATGTGCTTCGTGGAGAGGAGCATATTTCTAATACGCCGAAGCAAATGATGGTGTATGATGCATTTGATTGGACCGCACCTACATTTGGTCATATGACATTAATTTTAAACGAAGATCGTAAAAAGCTAAGTAAGCGTGATGAGCACATTCTCCAGTTTATCGAACAGTATAAAAATCTAGGCTATTTACCAGAAGCATTGTTTAACTTCATCACATTACTTGGCTGGTCCCCTGTAGGTGAAGAAGAGATATTTGCGCAAGACACGTTGGTTGATATTTTTGATCCAGAACGCTTATCGACGTCAGCAGCTGTTTTTGATGCGAAGAAACTAAAGTGGATGAATAACCAGTACATTAAAGCGGCTGATGCGAATAAAGTTATTGAATTGGCCTTGCCGTACTTGCAAGAAGCTGGCAAATTGCCTCAAGACATGGATGCTGCCACTAGGGCTTGGGCTGAGCGCTTAATCGGATTGTATCAGGAGCAATTGAGCTATGGTGCGGAAATTGTTGAACTAACAGAGCTGTTTTTCAAAGAAGCTGTGACATATGATGAGGCTGCGATGGAGGTCCTTAGCGGAGAACAAGTTGTTGAAGTACTACAAGTCTTTGCGGATAAGTTAATTCATCTTGATCAGTTTGATAAAGATACAATTAAAGGTGAAATTAAAGCAACACAAAAAGAAACGAAACATCGCGGTAAAAAATTATTTATGCCAATCAGGGTCGCTGTTACTGGTGACGTTCATGGGCCAGAGCTGCCTTTAGCAATTGAGCTACTCGGAAAAGACGTTGTTTTAGCACGTCTCGACGCAATTTTAAAGCAGCTTGAAAACAAATAATTAATATCTCAAGTGTTCGCGCTTCACAAAACTACAAACATATCATATAGTAATCATACAATAAAGAACGTCGATAAGGAAAAGTAGAAAATGACTTGCTTATGCAGAGAGTGTCACCTGAGGCTGTGAGTGACATTAAGCACCATTTTCGAAATGCCCCTTTGAGTCCGTCATGGAACCTTTAGTATATGACGGCGGCATCTCTGTCGTTATAAGAGTCAAAGTTGGGAGATTCAATCTCCAAACAGAGTGGAACCGCGTATTAAAAACGTCTCTGTGTCTATCGTGCACAGGGGCGTTTTTTCGTGTAATAAGACTATATAGCCTGCTAAAGCCAAAACATCACTTGATTATGCTTGATATAAGGAGGGTTTACAGGTGAGGTTTTTTAAAAGAATGAAGGAAGATATTGATGTTATTTTTGAGCAAGACCCGTCAGCGCGTTCAGTTATTGAAGTTGTTTTAACATATGCCGGTCTTCACGCTGTATGGTCTCACCGAATTGCTCATGCATTTTACAAATGGAAACTGTTCTTTATTGCCCGGGCAATTTCGCAAATTAACCGATTTTTTACGGGAATAGAAATTCACCCAGGTGCAACAATTGGTCGCAAGTTTTTTATCGATCATGGAATGGGAATTGTAATTGGTGAAACGTGTGAAATTGGCGATAATGTTACTGTGTATCAAGGTGTGACCCTCGGTGGAACAGGAAAGGAACAAGGAAAGCGGCATCCAACGATCAACGATCACGTGCTAATTGCAGCAGGTGCCAAGGTTTTAGGGTCAATTACGGTCGGTGAGCGGGCTAAGGTTGGAGCAGGCTCAGTCGTATTAAAGGATGTACCTGATGGCGCAACTGTGGTTGGAATTCCTGGGAAAGTCGTTAAACAGGACGGGAAAAAGATAACACAGCCGTTGGATCATCAAAATATGCCCGATCCAGTAGATGATCGGTGTGATCGCCTGCAAAGAGAGCTCAACATGTTAAAGGCACAACTCGAACAAATAAAGGAAGGTGAATGATCAGATGTCCATTACCATTTATAGTACATTGACACATGAAAAAGAGGTATTTCAACCAATTGAAGCTGGAAAGGTAAAAATGTATGTTTGTGGTCCGACCGTTTATAATTATATTCACATCGGAAATGCTCGTCCGGCAGTGGTGTTTGATACGGTTCGACGTTTTTTAGAATATAAAGGATACACCGTTGATTATGTGCTTAACTTTACAGATGTTGATGACAAAATTATAAAGACTGCTAATGAACTCGGAGAGGCTGTTTCTGAGGTGACCGATCGTTTTATTGAAGCATATCTTGAAGATGTCAAAGCGCTTGGTGTGAAGCAGGCGACCTTCAACCCGCGCGTAACCGAGACGATGGATGACATTATTGCATTTGTTGAAGGCTTAATTAACAAAGGATTCGCATATGAAGCGGATGGCGATGTGTACTTTAAGCCACGTGCCTTTGATGGCTACGGGAAATTATCCCACCAATCAATTGATGAGCTGCGGTCCGGTGCAAGAATTCAAATTGGTGAAAAGAAAGAAGACCCACTGGACTTTGCGCTTTGGAAAGAGGCGAAAGATGGTGAAATATCGTGGGATTCCCCATGGGGAAAAGGACGTCCAGGATGGCATATTGAATGCTCGGCGATGGCGAAGAAGTACTTGGGGCCAACAATTGATATTCATGCTGGTGGTCAAGATTTAACGTTCCCACACCACGAGAATGAAATTGCCCAATCAGAAGCACACAATGGCGAACGATTTGCTAATTATTGGATGCATAATGGGTATATTAATGTAAACGATGAAAAAATGTCAAAGTCTCTCGGTAACTTTATTTTAACGAGGGATTTACTGGCAGAGCATGATCCGCGTGTCATTCGTTTCTTTATGTTAAGTGTTCATTACCGCAATCCAATTAATTTTTCCGAGGCGCTACTAGAAGGTGCTAAAAACAGTTTAGATCGCTTAGATACAGCTGTATTTAATTTGCAGCATCGGAGAGAGGCAAGTATGGATCTCGCCGGTGATGTAGATGCGTGGGTGGAGAAGGTCGCTACATTGAAGCAACGTTTTGACGCGGCAATGTCCGATGACTTTAACACAGCTAATGCGATATCCGTCTTGTTTGATGCCGCTAAAGAAGCGAACGTATACTTACAATCCAAGCAGACGTGCACGGCTGTTATTGATTCATTTTTAGATCTGTTTGCAACGAGCATGGATGTGCTAGGTGTCGGAAGTGCCCAATCAAATACAGAGCATTTATTAGATGCAGATGTTGAAGCGTTAATAGCAGAACGAAATGAAGCGAGAAAAAACCGTAACTTTGATCGAGCTGATGCAATAAGAGATCAACTAAAGGAACAAAATATCATTCTTGAGGATACGCCACAAGGTGTCAGATGGAAAAGAGGGCAACAATGAGTGAGGACGTTAAGCAGATGAAAAGCTTAGCGCTGGCTTATATGGGAGATGCTGTGTATGAGCTCTATGTGCGAAAGCATCTCCTTAGCACGGGTCAGGTTAAGCCAAAACAGCTTCATGAAAGCGCGGTAACATACGTATCAGCAAAAGCACAAGCGGCGGTTATTCTGCATTGGCTTGAGACAGAGACGCTGACAGAGGAAGAAGAAAAAGTTGTGTCACGTGGGCGCAACGCCAAGTCAGGCTCGGCGCCTAAGAACACGAGTGTACAGACGTATCGATACGGCACGGCGTTTGAAGCGCTAATTGGATATCATTACTTACTGGAAAATAGCGACCGTTTAATGGAGCTCGTAACAGATGCAATTCATTTTTTGCAAGAAAGAAGTGAAACCAATGAGTCAAAGACAAGATGATGAAATGATTATTGGGAAAAACCCTGTCATTGCTGCTTTAGAAGCAGAACGCACCGTCAACAAGGTGTTACTATCTGAGCAGTTAAACATAAATGTACAAAAGAAAATCATCAGCCTTGGAAAAGCGGCTGGAGCAGTCGTTCAAACAGTGCCCCGAAAGCGTCTTGATCAAATAACGGACGGCAATCATCAAGGCGTTGCGGCATATGTTGCACCTTATCCATACAGTGACTTGGATGATTTGTTTGATCGCGCAGAAGAAAAGGGTGAACTACCTTTTTTTATTATATTGGACGAGCTTGAAGATCCGCATAATTTAGGTTCAATTATGAGAACGGCAGATGCAACGGGTGCACATGGCATTATAATTCCGAAACGGCGATCGGTTGGTTTAACAGCAACAGTAGCCAAAACAGCGGCTGGTGCAATTGAGCATGTCCCTGTTGTTCGTGTCACAAATATTGCAGCTACGGTGGATGAATTGAAGGCTCGAAACGTTTGGGTGGTCGGGACAGCAGCTGATGCTGATGAAGATTATCGAAAGCTAGATGGTGCAATACCAATAGCATTGGTCGTTGGCAATGAAGGCAAAGGCATTAGTCGACTTGTGAAGAAAAAGTGTGATTGGACGGTCAGTTTACCGATGCAAGGTCATGTTTCATCGCTTAATGCGTCTGTCGCTTGTGCGCTATTGCTTTATGAAGTACGTCGTAAGCGGACACCAGTAGAGTGATCGACATGATCATATTAGTCGTTGATGGCTACAATATCATAGGTGCATGGGAAGAACTTAAAGCGTTAAAGGACAAGGATATTGATCAAGCGCGAAACAGACTGATTGAAATGATGGCCGAATATCAGGCATATTCTGGCCATCGGGTTATTGTTGTATTTGATGCATATGGCGCTGCTGGAACGGGTAGCAAGCTCCAATCATATGGCGTAGAAGTCATTTTCACAAAAGAGAACGAGACAGCTGATGAGCGTATTGAGAAATATGTTAAGCAATTAAAGAACGTTCAAACGCAAGTCTATGTTGCGACATCAGATTACACAGAGCAACGGACGATATTTGCTCAAGGTGCTTTAAGGAAATCTGCTCGGGAGCTCTACATTGAACTCGGCAATATTAATAAAGGGATCGCCAAAAATATAGAGCACCAAAATAAAGCACGTCCGCAAACAAAAATTCCATTGAGTGATGAGATGCTGACGATTTTTGAAAAATGGCGCAGAGGAAATGGCTAGAAAACGGTCGAATGTTCAGAAAAACAGGGGCGAACTTTGTCGAAACAGCGCCATTACGCGTTTTTGTGTTGACGCTTGTAAAACGCTTACTGTATAATATGGCTATTATCTAGGGTCTGCCAAGGAGGCATTTTGGGTGAGTCAACTTTTGAAGCAAGACAATCCGAATCTTGAATCACTAGATGACGAGGAAATTTTACACCTTGTTCATCGTGGACATCGACAGGCGTTGGAACATTTGATTCAGAAGTATAAAGGGTATGTCAGAGCAAAGGCGAGGACGTACTATTTAATTGGGGCGGATCGAGAAGATATTATTCAAGAAGGTATGATTGGACTTTACAAGGCAATTCGCAACTTTGATGGGGACAAGCTTGCGTCATTTAAAGCGTTTGCAGAGCTCTGTATCACGCGACAAATGATTACAGCGATTAAGACAGCAACTCGTCAAAAGCATATTCCTTTGAACTCATACGTATCGCTTGATAAACCAATTTTCGAGGAAGAGTCAGAGCGGACACTTCTTGATGTCATAGCGGGATCGACGGCTGTTGATCCGCAAGAGTTGCTCATTCATCGAGAGAAATATACGGACATGGATCGTAAATTATCTGAGTTATTAAGTGGTTTCGAGCGAAATGTCCTACAGCTGTACTTGGATGGCTATACGTATCAAGAGATTTCCGTCAAGCTCCAACGACATGTTAAATCGATTGACAATGCACTACAGCGTGTTAAACGCAAGCTCGAGCATATTTTGGAAGCTGCTTCAGCTAGCGTTTATTAATGATTGATGATCTGTTGTATTTTTCTGTGTCATTAATTGACATAATGAAAACAGCGTGCTACATTTAAAGACGTATAATGTCAATGTCAGGATGATACAATGACGAAAAAAATTGTTTTAACATGCTCAGTTTGTTTAAATAGAAATTACACGACTCAAAAAAGTGATGCTGCCACATCAAAGCGAATGGAAGTCCGCAAATTTTGCAAAACATGTGGCATTCATACGATACATCGAGAAACAAAATAAGAATAGTCTTTACGGCGACGTTTGGGGGGACAAGCATGAAACTCGTCCAATTTTTCAAAAATGTATCACGTGAAATGAAAAAGGTCAGCTGGCCTAAAGGGAAAGAATTGTTTAGTTATACGGTGACCGTTATTACGACAGTTGTTTTTGTGGCTGTGTTTTTCGGTGTAGTTGATTTAGGCATTTCGCAGTTTTTGAATGCATTTTTTGAATAGAACCAGTCTAAATATGCTATAATACTATTATATACGACTTGATTAAAAAACCCGGATGTCACGGGTTTTTTAATATTGTCTTTTTAGGTTGTTAGATTTACAAGGACTAGTGTCGCTTGTAATGATAGGTTGATGTGTTGAGTGAGCGTCTGTTTTGCTTTTAGTCTTGATTTTCGTGTGCTTACATATCGCCATCGAAGATAAGTGACGTAATAACTGATGTAAAGTCAGCTCATAAACGATACAAACGATGCACTTAGGGCGAGTGCAGTAAAAAGTAATGAAGTCCCAATTTAATTAAAGGGAGGGAAGGGCAGTTACGTGTCCTGTTTAAATGGAAAAAAATTGGTATGTGGTTCACACGTATTCTGGTTATGAGAACAAAGTGAAGACGAACTTAGAGAAGCGCGTTGAGACGATGGGGATGGAAGATCATATTTTCAGAGTGATCGTGCCTGAAGATGAAGAAACCGAGATCAAGGATGGTAAAAAGAAAGTTTCCAAGAAAAAAACTTTCCCAGGTTATGTGCTCACGGAAATGATTATGACAGACGATTCTTGGTATGTAGTCAGAAATACACCAGGCGTTACAGGGTTTGTCGGTTCAAGTGGTGGTGGGTCAAAACCAACTCCGCTATGGCCGGATGAAGTTGACGCCGTTTTGAAACGGATGGGCTTGAAAGAAAGCGTTGTTCAAATTGACTTTGAAATTAAAGAAAATGTTAAAGTGACAGATGGACCGTTCAGCGATTTCACAGGAACGATAGAGCATATTGATATCGACAAGCAAAAGGTTAAGGTCCACGTCAACATGTTTGGAAGAGAAACACCAGTGGAGCTCGATTTTTCTCAAATCGAAAAGTTGTAACGGGTGACGCCCTTTAAGAAACTGAGTCGAAGAGAAGGTTGGTAAATGTTCCAATCCGACACTTAAAGGAAAAAACCTTGCATTTTTCTCGTTTTCATGCTAAAATTCTTTTGTTATTCACGGCCATGACTTGAGACAATGGCTATAGATGAGTGGGAGGGTTGAAAAGACCCTATTACCACATCACGGACGTTAAGGAGGTGTGTCTCGTGGCTAAAAAAGTAATTAAGCTCGTTAAATTGCAAATCCCTGCAGGTAAAGCAAACCCTGCGCCACCAGTAGGACCGGCACTCGGTCAGGCGGGTATCAACATCATGGGATTCTGTAAGGAATTCAACGCACGTACACAGGAACAGGCTGGTATGATCATTCCAGTCGAGATTACGGTATTTGAAGACCGTTCGTTTACGTTTATTACGAAAACGCCACCTGCAGCAGTATTGTTGAAAAAAGCAGCAGGTGTTGAATCTGGTTCAGGTGAGCCTAACAAAAATAAAGTTGCTGCCGTTAAACGCGATCAAGTAAAAGAAATCGCAGAAACGAAAATGCAGGACTTAAACGCTGCTGATGTAGAAGCAGCTATGCGTATGGTTGAAGGAACAGCACGCAGCATGGGTATTACAATCGAAGACTAATGTCGGAGTTGGATGCCGTCAGTGATTTTTGTGGGCGATCATAAAAATCACTGTCTCCTTTCAACCGTTGTCAAGCTTTATAAAAGCAACGCGCTTTTATAAGTGGGAGGTATTACCGTTATAACCACAATAGAGGAGGAAACAACAGAATGGCGAACAAAAGCAAAAAGTATCAAGAAGCTATAAAGCTTGTTGATCGTACAAAAGCCTATGAGATAAAAGAAGCTGTTGAGCTTATTAAGCAAACAGCTAAAGCTAATTTTGATGAAACTGTCGAAGTCGCTTTTCGTCTCGGGGTTGACCCGAAAAAAGCTGACCAACAGATTCGTGGGGCAATGGTATTGCCACATGGTACAGGTAAAACACAACGTGTACTCGTATTTGCAAAAGGTGAAAAGCTTAAAGAAGCTGAAGCTGCAGGTGCGGACTTTGTTGGAGATCAAGATATGATCAACAAAATCAACCAAGGCTGGTTCGATTTTGACGTGATCGTTGCAACACCAGACATGATGGCTGAAGTCGGTAAATTAGGTCGTGTACTTGGACCAAAAGGTCTTATGCCAAACCCTAAAACAGGCACAGTCACATTCGAAGTGGAAAAAGCTGTTAAAGATATTAAAGCTGGTAAAGTTGAATATCGCGTAGATAAATCAGCTAACATTCACGTTCCGATCGGTAAAGTGTCATTTGATGACGATAAATTGATTGAGAACTTTACAGCAATCACGGATACAATCGTTAAGGCTAAGCCTCAAGCTGCAAAAGGCACTTACATGAAAAACGCTGTTATTGCGTCAACAATGGGCCCTGGCATTAAAGTAGATGTATCCAATTTCACACGCTAAAAACAGTTGACATACTCGGTATATTTTTGTATACTTGAGTGCGTTGATCAAATATAATAGTTATACCGTAGACAGTAGGAGCGCTTCGTCGCTTAAAAAATAATCCTGCCGAGGTGTTTTAACAGCGAAAGCATCCGTTAAATGCTTTGTTGGGAAACCTCCATGTCTATGTGGAGGTTTTTTATATGGCAAGAAACGAGCGTGATTTGCGCCAAGCGCATTGATACGAGAAACGATGCCACGTTTCCAATACACCGGTATAGCGACAACGAATTGGAGGTGGAACAATGTCCAGTATTATTGAAGAGAAAAAGCAATTGGTACAAGACATTACTGATAAATTCCGTGCTAGCCAATCAACGATTTTGGTAGATTACCGTGGTCTTGATGTAGCTGAAGTAACTGAATTACGTAAACAGCTAAGAGATGCAGGCGTAGAATTCAAGGTTTACAAAAATTCTATGACAAAGCGCGCAGCTGAGAACGCTGAAATGTCCGAGCTTACAGAAGCTTTAGTTGGACCAACAGCGGTCGCATTCAGTAATGACGATATCATTGCGCCAGCAAAAATTTTGAACGGTTTTGCAAAAGAACACGAGAACCTCGAAATTAAAGCTGGTGTCATTCAAGGTAAGATTGCAACGCTTGATCAAATTAAAGAGCTTGCTGACCTACCGAACTACGAAGGTATGGTCTCTATGCTTCTTAGCGTACTTCAAGCACCTGTACGTAACTTCGCATATGCTGCTAAAGCAATTGCTGAGCAAAAAGAAGAACAAGGTGCGTAAACCTATTTTAAATATTAATTAAAAGCCTAATGAGGAGGAAATATATCATGACTAAAGAACAAATTATTGATGCAATAAAAGAAATGTCAGTTCTTGATCTAAACGATCTTGTTAAAGCAATTGAAGAAGAATTTGGTGTAACTGCTGCAGCACCTGTTGCTGTTGCTGGTGGAGCTGCTGGTGGCGACGCTGCTGAAGAACAAACTGAATTTGATGTTGTTCTTACAGATGCTGGCGCATCAAAAATCAAAGTTGTTAAAGCTGTTCGCGAAATCACAGGTCTTGGCCTAAAAGACGCTAAGGATCTTGTAGATAATGCACCTAAAGCTGTTAAAGAAGGCGTATCAAAAGAAGACGCTGAAGAAGTTAAAGGTAAGCTAGAAGAAGCTGGCGCATCTGTAGAAGTAAAGTAAGTTGTTAAAAAGAAAGCTCGTCGATCCATTCCGACGGGCTTTCTATATCTTTCTCCGGGCAATGGAATGTTGGTATACGTACGAACTTCACCGAACGTGGTAGTGTTTAAATGGCTCAGACAATCCTGTGTTCGCAGCATGGTTGTAGCTATTAGAAACGCATGTTTTTCCACCGCGGCATACAAAAGTGACATACATTAAAACCGTAAAAGCGGGTGCTTATATGACCGAACATTACTTTTCCCAAAAACCCCAATCAAAAAGCTCACCAAAGATGTGGCACCACTCATTAAGAGGAAAAACATATCGATTTACAAGTGACTACGGCGTGTTTTCCAAGCGAGAAGTCGATTTTGGATCGCGTATGCTGATTGAACAATTTAGGGAACCAAAACCTTTAGGTGATATTCTCGATCTTGGCTGTGGCTATGGGCCAATAGGTATTACGTTAGCACACGTCTATGAGGATCGCCATATTGTTATGGCCGATGTTAATGAGAGGGCTTTGAATCTTGCAGCTCAAAATGCACAATTGAACAATGTCCATAATGTGTCAACAGTTCAAAGTGATCGGTTTTCAGGACTAACGGGCCGTTCTTTTGCTGCTGTTGTGACGAATCCGCCGATTCGGGCAGGGAAGAAGGTTGTTCACACCATGTTTGAGGAAAGCAAAGACATGTTGGTTGCTGCTGGAGAGTTGTGGGTTGTTATTCAAAAAAAGCAAGGCGCACCCTCGGCCAAGGATAAACTATTGGATATTTTTGGTAACGTAGACGTTGTTGCGCGAGATAAAGGATACTATATTTTAAAAGCAGTGAATGTTTGACCATGAAATAAACATGTGGTAATATAGTTTAATGCTAATATGGAATTTTCCTGTCAAGCAGAACTTTTGTTGGAATGTATATTTTATTGCCGACCGGAAATAATGGTAAAATGGGGCAAATGGGTCATTACAATGTGTGGGGATTGCGTTACATAATATTCCTGCTTTATTTCAACGAATAGGTATAGCTGCAGGAAACAGGGAGGTCGTGACACGAAAACACCAAAATTGGATTATGTACGTGTCATTTTACTTTTTCTGTTTTTTTAATGAGACGCCTAAAAAGGTTCTAAAAAAATTATATACGATTTGTTTTAATAGAACAAGTCCCGATTGTGAAACTGAGTTATTGTGACTTATGGCGTTTAAAATGAGGGAAAGCCTCCAAACGAATTTAACAATGTGTCTTAAACCGATATTCGCCACTTGGTGAATAGAAGGTTTTCATTATAGAAGTCATTTTTCATCAATTCAAGCGTTGGATAAATGCATGATTTAAGGGGTGAAGCAGTTGGCAGGTCAACTAGTTCAATATGGAAGACACCGTCAGCGCAGAAGCTATTCACGAATTAGCGAAGTGCTGGATCTACCGAATTTGATCGAAATTCAAACCGCATCGTATCAATGGTTTCTTGATGAAGGATTGCGAGAGATGTTCCAAGACATTTCACCGATCGAGGATTTCACAGGAAATTTATCCCTGGAGTTTGTCGACTATAGTTTGGGTGAACCTAAATACCCAGTCGATGAAGCGAAGGATCGCGACGTCACATATAATGCACCACTACGTGTGAAGGTTCGCCTAATTAATAACGAAACTGGTGAAGTAAAAGAACAAGAAGTTTTCATGGGTGATTTCCCACTTATGACAGATACAGGAACGTTCGTTATTAACGGTGCGGAACGTGTTATCGTATCACAGCTTGTTCGTTCACCAAGCGTCTATTATAGTGAAAAAATTGACAAGAACGGCAAACGTGGTATTACAGCAACTGTTATACCAAATCGTGGTGCCTGGCTTGAGTTCGAAACAGATGCAAAAGGTGTGGCTTACGTTCGCATCGATCGTACCCGTAAACTACCAATCACAGTGCTGTTACGCGCGCTTGGATTTGGTACAGATGAGGAGATCATCGATTTAATAGGTGATAATGAACACCTTAAAAATACGCTGGATAAAGATAATACCGAAAATCCAGAGAAGGCCCTTTTAGAAATCTATGAAAGACTTCGTCCGGGCGAGCCACCAACCGTTGAAAACGCTAAAAGTTTGCTCGTTTCAAGATTCTTTGATCCAAGACGATATGATTTGGCTCATGTTGGACGTTATAAGATTAATAAAAAGCTCGATATAAAAAATCGCTTGTTTAATCAAGTGCTGGCTGAATCAGTCGTTGATCCAGAAACTGGTGAGGTTATTGCGCAAAAAGGCGATAAGCTCGAGCGAAAGCTACTCAACAAGATTATTCCTTTGCTTGAAGCTGATGATCATAAGCTCGGCGAAAAAATTGTAGAGCCTCATGAAGGTGTTTTAGACGAAGAGGTATACTTGCAATCAGTCAAAATCATCGACCCAACGGATCCTAGCGGTGAACGGGAACTGACGGTAATAGGTAATGCAGCAGTTGATGCATCTATCAAAAATGTCACACCTGCAGACATTGTCGCGTCAATCAGTTATTTCTTTAACCTGCTATATCAGGTTGGGCAAACGGATGACATTGACCACTTAGGTAACCGACGTCTCCGTTCAGTTGGAGAGCTTTTACAAAATCAGTTCCGTATCGGATTATCACGGATGGAGCGTGTCGTTCGCGAGCGTATGTCCATTCAGGATACATCAAGCATTACACCACAGCATCTGATTAATATTCGTCCGGTTATCGCTTCCATCAAAGAGTTTTTCGGAAGCTCACAGCTGTCACAATTCATGGATCAAACAAACCCGTTAGCAGAGCTGACACATAAGCGTCGTTTATCTGCACTTGGACCAGGTGGTTTGACGAGAGAACGTGCAGGGTTTGAGGTGCGTGACGTACATTATTCTCACTACGGCCGTATGTGCCCGATTGAAACACCAGAGGGACCGAACATCGGCTTGATTAACTCTTTGTCTTCTTTTGCAAAGGTTAATAAGTTTGGCTTTATTGAGACGCCGTACCGTCGCGTTGATCCAGAAACAGGTGCCGTTTCTGCTGAAATTGACTATCTTACAGCTGACGAAGAGGATAATTATGTTGTTGCCCAGGCGAATGCAAGACTTTCTGAGGACGGTCATTTCATCGATGATGAAGTTATTGCACGTTTCCGTGGCGAAAACACAATTGTACCTCGTGAACAACTAGATTACATGGACGTTTCGCCGAAGCAGGTTGTGTCAGCGGCGACTGCGTGTATTCCATTCCTTGAAAATGATGACTCTAACAGAGCATTAATGGGTGCGAACATGCAACGTCAGGCTGTGCCATTGCTACAGCCTGAAGCACCAATTGTTGGTACTGGTATGGAATATGTATCTGGAAAAGATTCTGGTGCAGCCATTATCTGTCGTCATGAAGGCATTGTTGAACGGGTCGAAGCGAATCGCATTGAAGTTCGTCGCGTGTCGCGTGTTGATGGTAAAGAGGTTCAAGGTGATCTCGATCGTTATCGTCTACAGAAGTTTATCCGTTCTAACCAAGGAACATGCTATAATCAGCGACCAATTATTCAACAAGGTGATCACGTCGTTAAAGGTGAAATCCTGGCTGACGGTCCATCTATGGAAGATGGGGAACTCGCACTTGGACGAAATGTTATGGTCGGATTTATGACATGGGAAGGTTACAACTATGAGGATGCCATCATTATGAGCGAACGGCTTGTAAAGGATGACGTTTATACCTCTATTCATATTGAAGAATATGAATCTGAATCCCGTGATACGAAGCTGGGACCAGAAGAAATTACGCGCGACATTCCAAACGTCGGTGAGGAAGCGCTCAAAAACCTTAATGAACAAGGCATTATCCGAGTTGGCGCTGAAGTCAAGGATGGAGATATTCTTGTTGGTAAGGTCACGCCAAAAGGTGTAACAGAGCTATCTGCTGAAGAAAGATTGCTACATGCTATTTTTGGCGAAAAGGCTCGTGAAGTACGTGACACGTCACTCCGTGTTCCGCATGGAGCAGGTGGTATCGTTCTTGATGTTAAGATCTTTAATCGCGAAGATGGCGATGAGTTGCCACCTGGCGTCAATCAGCTCGTTCGTGTTTATATTGTACAAAAGAGAAAAATTTCCGAAGGCGACAAAATGGCAGGACGTCACGGAAATAAAGGGGTTATATCAAAAATACTCCCTGAAGAAGATATGCCATATCTGCCAGACGGCACACCGATAGATATTATGCTTAACCCATTAGGTGTTCCTTCACGTATGAATATTGGACAGGTGTTTGAATTACACCTAGGGATGGCAGCACGATTACTTGGTATTCACGTTGCTTCTCCAGTTTTCGATGGTGCGAATGAGGAAGATGTATGGGAAACGCTAGAAGAAGCGGGCATGGCTCGGGATGCCAAAACAATACTCTATGACGGACGTACTGGAGACCCATTTGACAATCGTGTATCAGTTGGGATTATGTACATGATCAAGCTGTCACACATGGTTGATGACAAACTCCACGCCCGTTCAACCGGTCCATACTCTCTCGTTACACAGCAGCCATTAGGCGGTAAAGCCCAATTTGGTGGACAGCGTTTCGGTGAGATGGAAGTGTGGGCACTAGAAGCATATGGTGCTGCTTATACACTGCAAGAAATTTTGACTGTGAAGTCTGATGATGTTGTCGGTCGTGTTAAAGCATACGAAGCCATTGTTAAAGGCGAAAACGTTCCTGAACCAGGTATACCGGAGTCCTTTAAGGTGTTAATTAAAGAGCTCCAAAGCTTGGGAATGGATGTCAAGATGCTTTCTAGTGATGAATCGGAAATAGATATAAAAGAACTTGAAGAAGAAGAAACGCAGGCAGCGAGCAAGTTTAATCTGGAAATGGAAGACCGTTAATCGAGCTGAGTGGGCTTTATCACATTAAGCGGTAAAGCCCTATCAGCAGATTCATTCCGTAAACAGATTCAGTTCTATGGCAAATTTGGACTCAAATAAAGGGAGGTTGGCTCCTTGCTGGATGTAAATAACTTTGAGTATATGAAAATTGGTTTAGCCTCGTCAGAAAAAATTCGTTCGTGGTCTCACGGCGAGGTCAAAAAGCCGGAAACAATTAACTACCGCACATTGAAGCCAGAGAAAGACGGTTTATTCTGTGAGCGTATTTTCGGCCCTACAAAAGATTGGGAATGTCACTGTGGAAAATACAAGCGTGTCCGTTACAAAGGCGTCGTTTGTGACCGCTGTGGTGTTGAAGTAACGAAAGCCAAAGTGCGTCGTGAACGTATGGGGCATATTGAGCTTGCCGCACCAGTATCACATATTTGGTATTTTAAAGGTATTCCAAGTCGAATGGGCCTTGTTCTCGATATGTCACCAAGGGCGCTTGAAGAAGTCATTTACTTCGCAGCCTATATTGTGACAGAACCGGGTGACACCCCACTCGAGAAAAAGCAGCTTTTAGCTGAAAAAGAATATCGCGCATATTATGATAAGTACGGTAAATCCTTCAAAGCAGAAATGGGCGCAGAAGCGATTCGTAAGCTGTTAGAAGACATTGATCTCGAAAAGGAAGTTGCAACACTGAGAGAAGAGTTGAAAACAGCTCAGGGGCAAAGAAGAACTCGAGCAATCAGACGCCTAGAAGTGATCGAAGCTTTCCGTAACTCTGGCAATGAGACATCTTGGATGATTCTCGATGTTCTCCCAGTTATTCCACCTGAAATTAGACCAATGGTACAGCTTGATGGTGGACGTTTTGCGACGTCTGACTTGAATGATTTGTATCGTCGTGTAATTAACCGTAACAACCGTCTCAAGCGTTTGCTTGATCTCGGTGCACCGAGCATCATTGTTCAAAACGAAAAGCGTATGCTACAGGAAGCTGTAGATGCTTTGATTGACAACGGTCGCCGCGGTCGTCCAGTTACGGGACCAGGGAATAGACCATTAAAGTCACTTTCTCACATGTTAAAAGGTAAGCAGGGACGTTTCCGTCAAAACTTACTCGGTAAACGCGTTGACTATTCAGGTCGTTCAGTTATTGTCGTTGGTCCGAGCTTGAAGATGTATCAATGTGGTTTGCCTAAGGAAATGGCACTTGAGCTCTTTAAGCCATTTATTATGAAAGAGTTAGTGAAAAAGGGCATTGCCCATAATATAAAGTCTGCTAAGCGTAAGATTGAGCGCGTCCATCCAGAAGTATGGGATGTATTGGAAGAGGTCATTAAAGAACATCCGGTTCTTTTAAACCGTGCACCTACATTGCACCGTCTCGGCATTCAGGCATTCGAGCCGACACTCGTAGAAGGGCGTGCCATCCGATTACACCCGCTCGTTTGTACAGCATATAACGCTGACTTTGATGGTGACCAAATGGCTGTCCACGTACCACTCTCAGCTGAAGCTCAAGCAGAAGCACGCATCTTAATGCTCGCTGCACAGAACATTTTAAATCCGAAAGATGGTAAACCGGTTGTTACACCATCACAGGATATGGTTCTAGGGAATTATTATTTAACCATGGAACGTGAAGGTGCAGTTGGAGAAGGTCGTGTGTTTAAAGATACGAATGAAGCGCTGATTTCATATCAGAACGGCTATGTTCATTTGCATACACGTATCGCTGTTCAAGCATCTAGCTTGAATAATAAGACGTTCAACGAAAAGCAAAATCAACAGCTGCTGCTTACGACAGTTGGTAAACTGATTTTCAATGAAATTTTACCTGAAACATTCCCTTATATTAACGAACCAACAAAGTTTAATCTCGAGTTTGAGACACCAGATAAATACTTTGTTGATTCAACTGTAGATATTAGGAAAGAAATTCAAGAGCGTGAGCTCGTTGCACCATTTAAAAAAGGCATTCTCGGCGATATTATTGCTGAAGTGTTCAAGCGATTTAAAATTAGCGAAACATCTAAAATGCTTGACCGCATGAAGGATCTTGGGTTTAGATATTCCACTAAAGCAGGTATGACTGTTGGTGTATCTGATATCGTTGTTCTTGCTGAAAAAGGAACCATCCTTGATGAAGCACAAGAAAAAGTCGATAAAGTGTTGAAACAGTTTAGACGTGGTTTAATTACCGATGAAGAGCGTTATGACCGTGTTATTTCGATCTGGTCTGATGCGAAAGACGTCATTCAGGATAAACTGATGCAATCACTCGACAAGCGTAACCCAATCTTGATGATGCAGGATTCTGGTGCGCGTGGTAACGCATCTAACTTCACCCAGCTTGCTGGTATGCGTGGTCTGATGGCCAACCCGGCTGGTCGTATCATTGAATTGCCGATCAAATCAAGCTTTAGAGAAGGTCTCACCGTATTGGAATACTTTATTTCCACACACGGTGCACGTAAAGGACTTGCAGATACGGCACTTAAGACAGCTGACTCTGGTTATCTGACACGTCGTCTCGTTGACGTTGCTCAGGATGTTATTGTCAGAGAAGGTGACTGTGGTACTGATCGCGGGCTTGATATTACAGCGCTAACCGATGGCTCTGAGTTGATCGAACCACTTATTGACCGTTTAATTGGTCGAACAGCATTTGAAACAATCGTTCATCCGAATACAAATGAGGTCATTGTCGGATTTGATGAGATCATCACTGAAGATCAAGCGAAAGTGATTGTTGAAGCTGGAATCGAAAAGGTAACAATTCGAACAGCCTTTACATGTAATACAAAGCATGGCGTATGTCAGAAATGTTATGGCCGTAACCTAGCAACAGGAGCCGAAGTGGAAGTCGGTGAAGCGGTTGGTATCATCGCTGCTCAGTCAATTGGTGAACCAGGTACACAGCTTACAATGAGAACATTCCACACAGGTGGCGTTGCAGGAGACGATATCACGCAAGGTTTACCGCGTATTCAGGAGCTCTTCGAGGCGCGTAATCCTAAAGGTGAAGCCGTTATTAGTGAAATCTTTGGTGTCGTTGAAGACATTAAAGAAGTAAAAGATAAGCAAGAAATTGTGATTAAAGGCGATGTGGAAGAACGTTCCTATGCTGTTCCTTATAACGCTCGCCTACGTGTATCAATTGGTGATCAAGTTATTGCTGGTCACGAACTCACAGAGGGTTCTGTTAACCCGAAAGATCTACTCCGCGTACAAGGTGTAGAAGGTGTTCAGGCATATCTCCTCCGTGAAGTACAACGGGTATACCGCATGCAAGGTGTTGAAATTGGCGATAAGCACGTTGAAGTGATGGTTCGTCAAATGATGCGCAAGATGCGTGTGATTGATGCAGGCGATACGAACGTCTTGCCAGGTTCATTGCAGGAAATTCACCAATTTAAGGAAGCAAACACATCCGTCCTTAATGAAGGTGGTCAACCAGCAGTTGGCGAGCCAGTCTTACTCGGTATAACGAAGGCATCCCTCGAGACAGATTCCTTCTTATCTGCGGCTTCATTCCAGGAGACGACTCGTGTCCTGACTGATGCAGCGATCAAAGGTAAGCGTGATGACCTTCTCGGCTTAAAAGAAAATGTCATCATCGGTAAGCTTGTCCCAGCAGGAACAGGTATGCACCGTTATAGAAAGATACAACCAGATGCTGATGAACCATTGGTACCAGAAGTAGAGGATGAAACGGAAGAAATCCAGACTGAAACAATTCAGTAGGCCACGAATAGATGGATTGTTATCTTTGGGGATGTTGGATGCCGTTTTAAATTTTTTGACAGTAGGAGGATGCCTTTTTCAGGTGTCCTCAGCTACTGTTTTGAACGAAAGGTCTTTTTAGACAGATAAAACGGATAAATTCCAGTTGACATTGAAAAATGATAATGATACTATATTCAAGGTACTTCCGATAAATGTTGCTTTGGAGGATATGCATATGTCTTATGATAAAGTGACTCAAATGCAGTCTCGAGTCATTATCGGAGTTAAGCAAACGCTTAAGGCTATGAAAAAAGGCGATATTACCGAGGTGTACATTGCTGATGATGCTGAACCGCACATCACTATGAAAATTGCCACTGTGGCCAAAGAGCTTGATATACCATGTATTCGCGTCGCTTCAATGAAGGAGCTTGGCGTTGCGTGCGGTATAGAGGTTGGCGCATCTACCGTGGGAATCAAACGGTAGTCGTTTGTGGAGCCTTGTATAGAGGCGTTGTTTTTTGCCAAAAAATGAACCACCTGGACGTGTGGTATTACAAACACCCTCGAAAACGGTGGATTCAAGAATTATTTTCAAACATGGGAAAGGAGGAAAATCATAATGCCTACAATTAATCAGCTCGTCCGTAAAGGTCGTGTGAACAAACCAAAGAAGTATGACTCACCAGCTTTGAACAAAGGCTATAACAGCTTCAAGAAAAAGTTTACTGATCAAAACTCTCCGCAAAAACGCGGTGTTTGTACACGTGTTGGTACTTTGACTCCTAAGAAGCCGAACTCAGCGTTACGTAAATATGCGCGTGTTCGTCTTTCAAATAACATGGAAGTTACAGCATACATTCCTGGAATTGGTCACAATCTCCAAGAACACAGTGTTGTATTAATCCGTGGTGGTCGTGTAAAAGACTTACCTGGTGTGCGTTATCACATTGTTCGTGGAGCGCTCGATACAGCAGGTGTTGACGGTCGTGCACAAGGACGTTCAAAATACGGAACAAAAAGAGCTAAGAAAAAATAATGTAACACCAAAACGGGTGTTGTCATCATAAGATTCGGGAAAGGAGGGGGACATATGCCACGTAAAGGACCAGTACCAAAGAGAGACGTTTTGCCAGATCCCCTATATCAATCAAAATTAGTTACACGTCTTATTAACCAAATTATGATTGATGGACAGCGAGGAAAAGCACAAAAGATTTTATATAAAGCGTTTGAACTTGTTGGAGAAAGAAGCGGTCAAAATCCGATGGAAGTCTTCGAACAAGCTATGAAGAACGTTATGCCAGTACTTGAAGTCCGTGCACGTCGTGTTGGTGGTTCGAACTACCAAGTACCAATGGAAGTACGCCCAGAACGTCGTCAAGCACTTGGACTACGCTACATCGTGAACTACTCACGTCTACGCGGAGAAAAAACAATGGAAGAACGCTTAGCAAATGAAATTCTTGATGCGTCTAACAACACAGGAGCATCTGTTAAGAAACGCGAAGAATTGCATAAAATGGCTGAGGCCAACAAAGCGTTTGCTCATTACCGCTGGTAAAACCCAAAAACTTTATGATAGAAAGGAGAAGAATACATGGCTAGAGAGTTCTCCTTGGAAAAGACACGCAATATCGGAATTATGGCTCATATCGATGCCGGAAAAACGACAACGACAGAGCGTATTCTTTTCTATACAGGACGTATTCATAAAATAGGTGAAACGCATGAAGGTGCGTCACAGATGGACTGGATGGAGCAGGAGCAAGAGCGTGGTATTACAATCACATCTGCTGCTACAACTGCCCAGTGGAAAAACCACCGCATTAACATTATTGATACACCAGGTCACGTGGACTTCACTGTTGAAGTAGAACGTTCACTACGAGTTCTTGACGGTGCTGTTACAGTACTTGATGCTCAGTCCGGTGTTGAACCACAAACGGAAACAGTATGGCGTCAAGCAACGACATATGGTGTTCCAAGAGTTGTATTCATCAACAAGATGGATAAAATCGGAGCAGACTTCTTGTACGCAACTGGCACTTTGAAAGATAGACTTGGAGCAAATGCGCATCCAGTTCAAATGCCAATCGGTGCAGAGGATCAGTTCAATGGTATTATTGATCTGATCAACATGGAAGCACACTTCTACCTTGATGATCTAGGCACAAAAGATGAATCTCGTGAAATTCCTGAAGAGTACAGGGATGAAGCAGAGCAACTACGTGCTGAACTCATTGAAGCAGTATCTGAGCTAGATGAAGAGTTAATGATGAAGTTCCTCGAAGGTGAAGAAATCACGAACGAAGAACTTACGAGAGCGATTCGTCAAGCGACATTGAATGTTGAATTCTACCCAGTATTTTGTGGTTCTGCATTCAAAAACAAAGGTGTTCAGCTTCTGTTGGATGGTGTTATTGAGTACTTACCAGCACCAACTGACGTTGCCGACATCGAAGGTATTTTACCAAATAGTGAAGAAAAAGTAACCCGACCATCTTCTGATGATGCACCATTTGCTGCATTGGCATTTAAAGTAATGACAGATCCATATGTCGGTAAACTTACATTCTTCCGCGTATATTCCGGTGTTCTTAAATCCGGTTCTTACGTACAAAACACAGCGAAGGATAAGCGCGAGCGTGTTGGTCGTATTCTCCAAATGCATGCTAACTCTCGTGAGGAAATCTCTGAAATTCATGCAGGTGAAATCGCTGCAGCTGTTGGCTTGAAAGATACAGCTACAGGGGATACACTTTGTGATGAAAAGAACCAAGTTATCCTTGAGTCAATGGAATTCCCAGATCCAGTTATCTCGGTTGCGATTGAACCAAAAACAAAAGCAGACCAAGATAAAATGGGTATTGCACTCGGTAAACTTGCTGAAGAGGATCCAACCTTCAAAACTGAAACAAACACTGAAACAGGCCAAACGATTATTTCCGGAATGGGTGAACTTCACCTTGACGTTATCGTTGACCGTTTGAAGCGCGAATTCAAAGTAGAAGCTAACGTAGGTGCACCACAGGTTGCATACCGCGAAACATTCCGCAGCGGTGCTGAGGTTGAAGGTAAATTCATCCGTCAGTCTGGTGGACGCGGACAGTACGGACACGTTTGGGTCAAATTTGAACCAAATGAAGAAGGTGCTGGCTTTGAATTTGAAAACAAAATCGTTGGTGGTGTTGTTCCACGCGAATACATTCCTTCAGTTGAAGCAGGTATTAGAGAAGCAACTGAAAGTGGTGTTCTTGCAGGCTATCCACTGATCGACATTAAAGCAACCTTATACGATGGAAGCTATCACGATGTTGACTCAAACGAAATGGCCTTTAAAATTGCAGGCTCCATGGCACTCCGTGCAGCTAAAACGAAATGTAATCCAGTTCTTCTCGAACCAATGATGAAAGTTGAAGTCGTTGTTCCTGAAGAGTACATGGGTGACATCATCGGTGACGTAACATCACGTCGCGGCCGTATGGAAGGTATGGAAGCACGCGGTACAGCTCAGGTTATTAATGCGTATGTTCCATTGGCAGAAATGTTTGGTTATGCAACTGCATTACGTTCAAACACACAAGGTCGTGGACAGTATTCAATGCATTTTGACCACTATGAAGAAGTACCAAAGAGCATCTCAGAAGAAATCATTAAGAAAAACGCCGGTGAATAATTGATTTTTTCGGCTGTCTGAAGTATAACATTGAGTAAAGGCTACAAATAATCTATTCTAATTATTTTTAGCTGAACCAATATAATATTATTTTATTTATCTAAAGGAGGAACTCTAAATGGCTAAAGAAAAATTTGATCGCTCGAAATCCCACGTGAACATTGGTACAATTGGACACGTTGACCACGGTAAAACAACTTTAACTGCTGCTATTACAACAGTTATGCACAAAAGAAACGGTTCTGGTTCCGCTATGGCATATGACCAGATTGACGGTGCTCCAGAAGAAAAAGAACGCGGTATTACAATCGCAACTTCACACGTTGAGTATGAAACAGAAACACGTCACTATGCACACGTTGACTGCCCAGGCCACGCTGACTATGTTAAAAACATGATCACTGGTGCTGCTCAGATGGACGGAGCTATCCTTGTTGTATCTTCAGCAGATGGCCCAATGCCACAAACACGTGAACACATCCTACTTTCACGTAACGTTGGTGTACCTTCAATCGTAGTATTCCTTAACAAAACAGATATGGTAGACGATGAAGAACTACTTGAACTCGTTGAAATGGAAGTACGTGATCTATTAACTGAATACGACTTCCCTGGTGACGATGTACCTGTTATCAAAGGTTCTGCTCTTAAAGCACTTGAAGGTGACGCAGAATACGAAGAAAGAATCGTTGAATTGATGAATGAAGTAGATGCTTACATTCCAACTCCAGAACGTGACACAGACAAGCCATTCATGATGCCAGTTGAGGACGTATTCTCAATCACTGGTCGTGGTACAGTTGCAACTGGCCGTGTTGAACGTGGTCAAGTTAAAGTCGGTGACGAAGTTGAAATCATCGGTCTTTCTGAAGAACCAGGAAAAACAACTGTTACAGGTGTTGAAATGTTCCGTAAGCTTCTTGACTATGCAGAAGCAGGCGACAACATTGGTGCGTTGCTTCGTGGTGTAAACCGTGAAGACATCAACCGTGGACAAGTATTGGCTAAGCCAGGTTCAATCACACCACACACAAACTTCAAAGCTGAAGTTTATGTTCTTTCAAAAGAAGAAGGTGGACGTCATACGCCATTCTTCGCTAACTATCGCCCACAGTTCTACTTCCGTACAACGGACGTAACTGGTGTTATCCAATTGCCAGAAGGCGTTGAAATGGTAATGCCTGGCGATAACATTGAAATGGACGTTGAGCTCATTTCACCAATCGCTATCGAAGACGGTACACGCTTCTCTATCCGTGAAGGTGGACGTACAGTTGGATCAGGCGTTGTTTCTTCAATCCAGAAGTAATAACTGATCAAATTTTATAAAAGCTAAACAGGCAGCCTGTGCACAGGTTGCCTGTTTTTTTCTTCCTACTGTTAGCAGTTATCTAAGACATTTAAGGCTATACTTCTATTATACGATTTATGCGGCTGCTCACCTTGGTATGCGGCTAATTTTGAATATATGCGGCGCTTTTTCTAGATATAGGTGAGTTTTAGATTTTATAAGATTGAAGTGATCTTTATGCGGCTTGAATAGAATATATGCGTTCTAAGTGATACATTCCGTCATATATATCTTAGCCTTGATCACGCTTTTCGACGAAGCGCACACCTTTCTCGCTGTCCTGATTATGATGTGCAATGATGTATTTGTGTCTGCTAGATGCAGATTAAGAAAAGGCTCATAACATGAAAGAACGTAAATCATGTCAATTTAACATTAGAGAGCTATTTTTTTATAAAAAAGCCTTGGTACACTTGCAAATGAAGGGTATAACCCGTATAATATAAAAATGTGCGATCAGAAGGATTTTCTTCAAAAAAGGTTGCATTGACCACGTTTATTCTATATAATATGAATGTTGGTCATAAAAGTCCGTTTGGAACGGGTGTAGTCAGCCGACATCCGGCGCGGACGCTAACGAGATGCGATGATGTGAAAGGTTGTTGGAACACCCGGCCCCTTTGCCATGGCGGGCGACCAAGAAATTTTCACGGAGTAAGTCTATTATAAAATGGGCGTAAAGGAGGGAAAGTAATGGCAAAAGAGAAGATCAGAATTCGTCTTAAAGCGTACGACCACCGTATCCTTGATCAGTCTGCAGAGAAAATCGTAGAAACAGCAAAACGTTCTGGAGCGAGCGTGTCTGGACCGATTCCATTGCCTACGGAAAAGTCTGTATACACTGTTTTACGTGCGGTGCACAAGTACAAGGATTCACGCGAGCAATTCGAAATGCGCACACATAAGCGCTTAATCGATATTGTTAACCCAACACCGAAGACGGTAGATTCGCTTATGCGACTAGACTTGCCATCAGGTGTTGACATCGAAATCAAATTATAATCAATCATGGTTTATTCATAGGAGGTGTAACGGATGACGAAAGGAATCTTAGGTAGAAAAATTGGCATGACACAGCTTTTTTCCGAAGACGGAGAATTAGTTCCAGTAACAGTTGTGCAAGCTGAAGCAAACGTAGTTCTACAGAAGCGGACACTTGAAAACGACGGCTATGAAGCTTTGCAACTCGGTTTTGCTGACAAAAAGCCAGTACAGATGAACAAAGCAGAAAAAGGTCATGCTGAAAAAGCAAACACGACCCCTAAGCGCTGCGTTCGTGAAATCCGTCATGCGGATCTTGACGCATATGAAGTCGGTCAAGAAGTCAGCGTAGATGTATTTGAGGTTGGCGAAAAAGTTGATGTAACAGGAACATCCAAAGGGAAAGGTTTCCAAGGCTCAATCAAACGTCATAATCAAGCACGTGGCCCAATGTCACACGGGTCTCATTATCATAGAAGCCCAGGTTCACTTGGTGCTGTTGATCCAATGCGCGTATTTAAAGGACGCCCTTTACCAGGTCAAATGGGTGGCGACCAAATTACGATTCAAAACCTTGAAATCGTGAAAGTCGACACAGAACGCAACCTACTTCTTATTAAAGGTAACGTACCTGGCGCTAAAAAATCATATGTCAAAATAACAAGTTCAATTAAAGGCGATAAATAATAATTGACACGAAGGGAGGATATGTCATGCCTAAAGTAGCATTGTTCAAACAAGACGGTTCTCAAGCCGGCGAACTAGAATTAAATGAATCTGTTTTCGGCATTGAGCCGAACACTCACGTACTTCATGAAGCTGTTGTGATGCAACGCGCATCAATGCGCCAAGGCACACACGCTGTCAAAAACCGTTCAGCAGTAAGCGGCGGCGGACGCAAACCATGGCGTCAAAAAGGTACCGGACGTGCGCGTCAAGGTTCCATTCGTTCACCACAATGGGTTGGCGGTGGCGTTGTATTCGGACCAACTCCACGTAGCTACAGCTACAAGTTACCAAAGAAAGTACGTCGACTCGCATTAAAATCAGCATTGTCATCAAAAGTAAAAGAAGACAATCTTGTTGTACTCGATAGCATTCTATTTGAAGCACCGAAGACAAAAGACATGGTTAGCATGTTAAACGCATTGAACGTTGAAGCTAAAACACTCATCGTTACTGCTGTGGAAGAAGAATTTGTCGCACGCTCTGCAAGCAACCTTCAACATGTGAAAGTTGTTAGCGTTGATCAAATGAATGTTCTTGACTTGCTGATGCATGACAAGCTGATTCTAACCAAGGAAGCAGCTGAAAAAGCAGGGGAGGTGCTTGGATAATGAAAGATCCACGCGATATTATAAAGCGCCCAGTCATTACAGAACACTCTGCTGATTTGATGGCAGACAAAAAATACACGTTCGAAGTTGATCCTAAAGCAAATAAAACAGAGATTAAACTTGCTGTAGAGCAGGTTTTCAATGTTAAAGTGGTTAAGGTCAATACATTGAACCTAAAAGGTAAATTCAAGCGGATGGGTCGTTATGGCGGCTACCGTTCAGATCGTAAAAAAGCGATCGTGCAGCTTTCAGAGGACTCAAAAGACCTCGACTTTTTCGAAGGCTAAAATCAGAATAAGCAAGGAGGGAAAACACGATGGCTATTAAGAAGTTCAAACCTACCTCAAATGGTAGACGTAATATGTCTGTTTCAGATTTCGCTGAAATCACAACAGACACACCAGAAAAATCATTGCTTAGTCCTTTGTCAAAACGCGGCGGACGTAATAACCAAGGTAAGCTGACTGTTCGTCATCAAGGTGGCGGTCACAAGCGTCAATACCGTATTATCGACTTCAAGCGTGACAAAGACGGCATACCAGGACGCGTTGCTACGGTCGAATATGATCCAAACCGTACAGCGAACATCGCTTTGATCCATTACGCAGATGGTGAAAAACGTTACATCCTAGCACCAAAAGGACTTAAAGTCGGTCAGGAAATCGAGTCAGGTGAAAATGCTGATATCAAAGTCGGTAACGCATTGCCACTCGGCAACATTCCGGTCGGTACAATCATTCACAACGTTGAATTGAAACCAGGACGCGGCGGACAGCTTGCACGCTCTGCTGGTGCAGAAGCACAGCTACTAGGTCGTGAAGGTAAATACACACTTGTACGCCTTGCATCTGGAGAAGTTCGTTTAATCTTAACAACATGCCGTGCAACAGTCGGTCAAGTTGGTAACATTGAGCATGAGCTTATCCGTGTTGGTAAAGCAGGACGTTCCCGCTGGCTTGGCAAGCGCCCAACAGTTCGCGGATCTGTTATGAACCCTAACGATCACCCACACGGTGGTGGTGAAGGACGCGCACCTATTGGTAGACCGTCACCAGTATCACCATGGGGCAAACCAACCCTTGGTTACAAAACACGTAAACGTAACAAAGCAAGTGATAAGTATATTGTACGTAAACGCAAAAAATAATGGGATAACGAGAAGATGCCCCCAAGCATCGCTCAACTCTGGAAGGAGGCTTTTCCTATGGGTCGTAGTTTGAAAAAAGGACCTTTCGCTGATGATCATCTCTTGAAAAAAGTAGATGAGCTCAATGAGTCTGATAATAAAAAAGTAATCAAAACATGGTCTCGCCGTTCGACGATTTTCCCAACATTCATAGGCCACACGATCGCTGTATATGATGGACGCAAGCATGTGCCTGTCTATATTACAGAAGATATGGTCGGTCATAAGTTGGGTGAGTTTGCCCCTACACGTACGTTTAAAGGGCACGCTGGCGATGACAAGAAAACTAAACGCTAAAGAGAGGAGGCATTAAAACATGCAAGCTAAAGCCGTTGCGAAAACTGTTCGTATTGCTCCTCGTAAAGCACGTCTAGTCGTTGATCTGATTCGAGGAAAAGATGTTGGAGAAGCAATCGCTATCCTGCGTCATACACAGCGTGGCGTTTCTCCCGTCATTGAAAAAGTACTAAACTCTGCTATTGCGAATGCTGAACACAACTACGAAATGGACACAGACAACTTGTTTGTATCTGAAGCATATGTCAATGAAGGCGTAACACTCAAACGTTTCCGCCCTCGCGCCCAAGGTCGGGCAAGCAGAATTAATAAACGCACAAGCCACATTACGGTGGTTGTATCAGAAAAGAAGGAGGGATAGTTAGTGGGTCAAAAAATTAATCCTACTGGTCTGCGTATCGGTGTCATTAAAGACTGGGAATCTAAATGGTATGCAGACAAGTCATATGCAGACCTGTTGCATGAAGATATTAAGATCAGAGAATACCTTGAAAACCGGTTACAGACTGCTTCGGTCTCCTCTATTGAAATTGAACGTGCAGCCAACCGGATCAACATTACAATTCATACAGGCAAGCCAGGTATGGTTATTGGTAAAGGTGGTTCTGAGGTTGAATCACTCCGTAAAGCACTAAATAGCCTTACAGGCAAGCGTGTACACATTAACATCGTTGAAATCAAAAAAGTAGACTTAAACGCGAAGCTCGTTGCTGAAAATATCGCACGTCAATTGGAAAACCGTATTTCCTTCCGTCGTGCTCAAAAGCAGACTATCCAGCGTACAATGCGTGCCGGAGCAAAAGGAATCAAGACACAAGTTTCAGGACGTCTTGGTGGAGCTGACATTGCCCGTGCCGAACACTACAGTGAAGGAACTGTACCACTACACACATTGCGTGCCGACATTGATTACGGTCATGCAGAAGCAGATACAACTTATGGTAAGTTAGGTGTCAAAGTGTGGATTTATCGTGGAGAAGTCCTTCCGGAAAAACCAAAAAATTAAGGAAGGGGGATATGCATTATGTTAATGCCTAAACGTGTCAAATATCGCAGACAGCACCGTGGCCGCATGAAAGGTATGGCTAAAGGTGGAACAACAGTTGCATTTGGTGAATACGGCCTGCAAGCACTTGAATCAACATGGATTACAAGTCGTCAAATTGAAGCAGCACGTATTGCTATGACCCGTTACATGAAGCGTGGCGGTAAAGTATGGATCAAAATTTTCCCGGATAAGCCTTATACAGCAAAACCCCTAGAGGTTCGTATGGGTTCCGGTAAAGGTGCACCAGAAGGCTGGGTAGCCGTTGTAAAACCAGGAAAGATCATGTTTGAAATTGCTGGCGTATCGGAAGAAGTTGCACGCGAAGCATTGCGTCTTGCTTCCCATAAGCTACCGATCAGAACTAAGTTTGTAAAACGTGAAGAAATTGGTGGTGAATCCAATGAAGGCTAATGAAATCAGAGAACTGACCACTGCCGAAATTGAACAAAAAGTAAGGTCATTGAAAGAGGAACTGTTTAATCTTCGCTTTCAACTGGCAACTGGACAATTGGAAAACACTGCACGTATCCGTGAAGTGAAAAAAGCAATTGCTCGCATGAAAACTGTCGTACGTCAACGTGAACTAAGCGTTAACAACTGATTATGAGAGGAGGTTCCCTCACTATGACTGAACGTAATAATCGTAAAGTATACACTGGCCGTGTTGTATCCGACAAAATGGATAAAACAATCACTGTTTTGGTCGAAACGTATAAGTTTCATACCTTATATGGTAAACGTGTAAAATACTCGAAGAAGTTCAAAGCACATGATGAAAACAACCAGGCAAAAACAGGTGACGTGGTTCGTATCGCTGAGACTCGTCCACTTTCAGCCACAAAACGCTTTCGTCTGGTCGAGATCGTGGAAGAAGCGGTCATTATTTAACCAAGTTCGCTCGGAAGGTATCCGAAGGGAGGTCACAGTGATATGATTCAACAAGAGACACGTTTAAAAGTTGCAGATAACTCAGGTGCACGTGAAGTGTTAACCATTAAAGTACTGGGTGGATCTGGTCGCAAAACTGCCAATATTGGCGACGTTATTGTATGTTCTGTCAAACAAGCTACACCAGGAGGCGTTGTCAAGAAGGGTGAAGTTGTAAAAGCGGTCATCGTTCGTTCAAAATCCGGTGTACGCCGTAAGGATGGATCATATATTCGATTTGATGAAAATGCTGCTGTCATCATTCGTGACGACAAAAGCCCAAGAGGCACACGTATTTTTGGGCCAGTTGCGCGCGAATTGCGGGATGCACAATTCATGAAAATCGTTTCTCTAGCTCCGGAAGTTTTGTAGACCGTACAGAAAACCCCTATAGGGAGGTGCGTCAAGCATGCATGTTAAAAAAGGTGATAAAGTTAAAGTAATTTCTGGAAAAGACCGTGGCAAACAAGGCACGATTCTCCAAGCGTTTCCTAAGAAGGATCGTGTTCTCGTAGAAGGCATCAATATGGTTAAGAAGCACGCCAAACCTTCTCAAGAAAACCCACAAGGCGGTATCCTCAATCAAGAGGCACCGATTCATGTGTCCAACGTTATGCCAATTGATCCAAAATCCGGTGAACCAACTCGTGTTGGGTATGAAGAACGTGACGGTAAAAAAGTCCGTATTTCCAAAAAATCAGGCGCGGTATTGGATAAATAGACCATAGTTGAAAGGAGGGCCACACGATGAATCAACTTAAACAACAATATCGGGATGAGATCTCACCATCCCTTATGAATAAATTTAATTACAGCTCTGTCATGGAAGTACCAGGAGTTGAGAAAATCGTCATCAACATGGGTGTCGGTGACGCTGTTCAAAATTCAAAAGCACTTGATAGTGCAGTTGAAGAACTCTCATTAATCTCTGGTCAAAAGCCAGTCATCACACGTGCGAAAAAGTCGATTGCAGGTTTCCGTCTTCGTGAAGGTATGCCAATCGGTGCTAAAGTTACACTTCGTGGTGAGCGTATGTACGATTTCTTGCAAAAGCTAATCGCAGTGTCACTTCCACGTGTACGTGACTTCCGTGGAATTTCTAAAAAAGCTTTCGATGGTCGCGGAAACTATACGCTGGGCGTTAAAGAACAGCTTATTTTCCCTGAAGTCGATTATGATAAAGTAAGCAAAGTAAGAGGCATGGACATTGTAATTGTCACAACAGCCAAGACTGACGAAGAAGCGCGTGAATTGCTGGCTCAACTAGGTATGCCTTTCCAAAAATAATCCCGCACAAGAAGGAGGGAAAATAGTGGCTAAAAAGTCGATGATCGCGAAACAAAAAAGACCACAAAAGTATAAAGTACGTGAATATACACGTTGTGAACGTTGCGGACGTCCACATTCCGTTATTCGTAAGTTTAAACTATGCCGTATTTGTTTCCGTGAATTAGCCTATAAAGGTCAAATTCCCGGCGTTAAAAAAGCAAGCTGGTAAACCCCGATTTGGGAAGGAGGTAATGAGTAATGGTTATGACTGATCCAATTGCAGATATGTTGACTCGCATACGCAATGCCAACATGGTGCGCCATGAAAAACTGGAGCTTCCGGCTTCGTCAATCAAGAAAGAAATTGCTGACATACTCAAGCGCGAAGGTTTTGTACGTGACTACGAATACGTAGAGGACGACAAACAAGGCGTATTGCGCATTTTCCTTAAATATGGAGCGAATGAAGAGCGCGTTATTACAGGTCTGAAGCGTATTAGTAAGCCTGGGCTACGTGTTTACGCAAAAGCCGATGAAGTACCACGCGTACTTAATGGACTCGGTATCGCAATCGTATCCACATCAAAAGGTGTGCTTTCTGATAAAGAAGCACGTTCACAAGCTGTCGGTGGCGAAGTTCTAGCTTACGTTTGGTAATGCTCGATTTTTTAAGAGGAGGTGTATTGAATGAGCCGTATCGGATTGAAACCTATTGAGATTCCTGAAGGTGTAGAAGTAAAGGTAAATGGCACTCATGTGACTGTAAAAGGTCCTAAAGGCGAATTATCAAGAGATATCCATAAAGACATGAAGATTGAAATCGAAGGCAATGTGCTAACGGTCGTCCGTCCAACTGAAGGAAAAGAGCATCGTTCATTGCACGGTACAACCCGCAGTTTAATTGCTAATATGGTTGAAGGTGTCCACAAAGGCTTTGAAAAAGGTCTAGAAATTAACGGTGTTGGATACCGTGCCCAAAAGCAAGGCAATAAACTCGTTGTTAATGCCGGTTATTCACACCCGGTTGAAATAGATGCTGAAGAAGGTATTGAAATCGACGTACCTAAAAACACTCAAATCATTGTTAAAGGTATCGATAAAGAACGTGTTGGTGCTGTAGCTGCTAACATTAGAGCAATCAGACCACCTGAACCATATAAAGGTAAAGGTATTCGTTATGTAGGCGAATATGTACGCCAAAAAGAAGGTAAAACTGCTAAATAAGGTCGTTAGCGATTCAGAAAGGAGTAAGTGCGCATGATTACAAAGCCAAGTAAAAATGAAACACGCCAAAGAAGGCATGCACGCGTTCGTCGCACGATCGTCGGAACTGCACAACGTCCACGCCTAAACGTGTTTCGTTCAAACAAACATGTATATGCACAGCTGATCGATGACGATAAAGGCATCACGCTAGTCAGTGCATCTACTGTCGATAAAGAACTTGCAATTGAGCAAGGCAGTAATGTAGAAGCCGCCAAACAGGTTGGTAAAGCCGTTGCAGAACGTGCCCAGGAAAAAGGTTATAAATCAGTCGTTTTTGATCGCGGAGGTTACCTTTACCATGGCCGTATCCAAGCATTGGCAGAAGCTGCTCGTGAAGCAGGTCTTGAATTTTAACAGTTAAAGGAGGGTACTTGCATGAATAACAAAATCGATCCTAACAAGATGGATCTGGAAGAACGTGTCGTTACAATTAACCGTGTTGCGAAAGTTGTAAAAGGCGGACGTCGTTTCCGTTTTGCTGCACTTGTTGTTGTAGGCGATAAAAATGGCCATGTCGGTTTTGGTACCGGTAAGGCTCAGGAAGTCCCTGAAGCAATTAAAAAAGCAGTTGACGATGCTAAGAAAAACTTAATTGAAGTACCAATCGTTGGCACGACCATTCCACATGAAATTCATGGAAGATTTGGTTCCGGTAACGTATTGATGAAGCCGGCTGCAGAAGGTACAGGAGTAATTTCGGGTGGTCCAGTACGTGCAGTCCTAGAGCTTGCCGGAGTCGGTGATATTTTAACGAAGTCACTCGGATCAAACACACCAATCAACATGATTCGTGCAACACTAAATGGTTTAACAAACTTGAAGCGTGCAGAAGAAGTTGCAAAACTGCGTGGAAAGTCTGTAGAAGAACTTTTGGGTTAAGGAGGGAAACACAATGACTAAAAAATTGGAAATCACCCTCACGCGCAGTGTTATCGGTTCAAAAGACGGACAACGTAAAACCGTCGAGGCATTAGGTCTTAAAAAGATCCGCCAGTCGGTTGTCCGTGAAGATACTGACTCCGTGCGCGGCATGATCAACAAAGTATCCCACTTAGTAACGGTCAAAGAAGTTTAATTATAATCAAGCCAAAAGAGGAGGTGCTAGCATGAAACTTCATGAATTAAAGGCAGCAGAAGGCTCACGCAAAACCCGCAATCGTGTAGGACGTGGTATGTCATCAGGAAATGGTAAAACTTCCGGTAGAGGACATAAAGGTCAGAAAGCACGCTCAGGCGGTGGCACACGTCCGGGATTTGAAGGTGGACAATTACCATTGTTCCAGCGTCTCCCTAAGCGTGGATTTACGAACATCCATCGTAAAGAATTTGCAATTGTCAATCTGGATGCACTTAACCGATTTGAAGACGGCACAGAAATTACACCTGAGTTATTGCTTGAAGAAGGTGTCGTGAGCAAGCTTAAATCTGGAATTAAAGTACTAGGTAATGGTACTGTCGAGAAAAAAGTTACAGTAAAAGCTCACAAGTTCTCTGCTTCGGCAAAACAGGCGATTGAAGCAGCGGGCGGAAAAACAGAGGTGATCTAATGTTCCGAACGTTATCCAACATGATGCGTGTAGGCGACATAAGAAAAAAGATAGTCTTTACTCTTTTAATGTTGATCGTTTTCCGTCTTGGTACATTTATACCTGTGCCATATACTGATAAAGCAGCAATTGACTTCATGAACCAGCAAAATGTGTTTGGTTTTCTAAACACTTTTGGGGGCGGAGCGCTGCAAAACTTCTCTATTTTTGCAATGGGTATTATGCCATATATTACAGCATCCATTATTATGCAGCTTTTGCAGATGGATGTTGTACCCAAGTTTGCTGAGTGGAAGAAACAAGGAGAAATGGGACGGAAAAAACTGGCTCAAGTCACACGTTACAGTACAGTAGGCCTTGCGCTCGTACAAGGTATTGCCATGTCTATTGGCTTTAATGCGATGGCTAATGGTCAGCTAATCCAAAATCCTAGCTTCCTCACATTCTTAATTATTGCAGTTGTACTCGCTAGTGGAACGACATTTCTTATGTGGCTTGGTGAACAAATCACAGCACATGGTGTTGGAAATGGTATATCCATCCTCATCTTTGCCGGAATTGTTGCAGCCATTCCAAATGGTGCACAGCAGTTGGTTGCCGAGTACTTTGTAGATGCGGGTGATGAATTGTTTATCAATATCATCACTGTTTTGCTCATTGTACTTGTCATTATTGCAGTGACAGTTGGTGTAATTTACATTCAGCAGGCATTGCGTAAAATACCAATTCAGTACGCTAAGAAACTTGTCAATCGTTCACCAGTTGGAGGACACTCAACTCATCTACCACTCAAGGTGAATGCAGCAGGTGTTATTCCTGTTATCTTTGCGGTTGCGTTTATCATGGCACCAAGAACCATTGCTGGATTTTTTGAAGGCAACAGTTTTGCTGCTTGGATAGAGCGGGTATTTGATTATACAGAGCCAGCAGGTATGGTTGTATATGTTGTGCTCATTATTGCATTCACATACTTCTATACATTTGTCCAGGTCAACCCTGAACAAATGGCAGAAAACCTGCAAAAGCAAGGTGGATATATACCTGGAATTCGTCCAGGAAAAAACACGGAAACTTATTTGACCCGTGTCATGTATAGACTGACATTTGTAGGCTCAATTTTCTTGGCAGCTGTTTCAGTACTGCCAATTGTTCTAGGTAAACTTGCTGATTTACCAAGTGCAGTACAAGTCGGTGGCACAAGTCTATTGATTGTTGTAGGGGTTGCTCTACAAACAATGAAGCAATTAGAAAGTCAGCTCGTAAAAAGGCACTACAAAGGATTTATCAAGTAAGGTTGCCGCCAATGAGAGCGAGGGGAAAAACTTGAACTTGATTTTAATGGGTTTACCTGGCGCAGGTAAAGGAACCCAAGCAGAACAAATTAGTGAAACATATGGCATCCCTCATATTTCGACCGGAGATATGTTCCGTCTGGCAATTAAAGAAGGAACTGAACTAGGTAAAAAGGCTAAATCATTCATGGACCAAGGTGCACTTGTTCCAGATGAAGTGACGATAGGGATTGTCAAAGATCGTCTCAAAAAAGACGACTGTCAAAATGGGTTTTTGCTCGATGGATTTCCACGGACAATTGCTCAAGCAGAAGCGTTAAATGTATTATTGGACGAAATGGACAATCAAATTGACCACGTCATCCACATAAGTGTTCCAGAAGAAAAGCTCGTTGAACGTCTGAGTGGTCGTCGCGTTTGCCCGACTTGCGGCAGAGCATACCATGTTCTTTATAATCCGCCGGTTAAAGAAGGCATCTGTGATTCTGATGGAACTGAATTAGTACAACGCGATGATGATAAGCCTGAAACAGTTGCAAACCGTTTATCTGTTAATGTTGAACAAACACAGCCATTATTGGATTTTTACAAGGCTAAGGGTGATCTTGTAACAATTAATGGAGATCGAGCAATTGATCAAGTGTTTTCCGATATTAAAAAACACTTATAAAACGTCTGACGGTCGCATTCGTATAAACGAGGTGAAAAGCCGTCTATGACGAGCGTATGGGTTTATAGATGTGCGCTTAATAAGCAAGGTTGCAACGGTTTAATGAATAATGCTTGGTATACCGATTTTAAAAAATCAGCCTAAGTGAAGGTGATCGTTGTGGAGGAAGCCGATTCGGTTCCGGAGATAGGGCAGATTGTCCGAATAAAACGAGGTCGTGAGGCTGGCCAATACGCTGTCGTCATCGCCATAATCGATGAACAATTCGTATTATTGGCCGATGGTGAGAAGCGTAAATATGATCGACCAAAGAAGAAAAATCTGCACCATGTAGAGGTGGTAGATTATATATCACCTGAAGTCCAAAACAGCCTTCTGGAAACTGGTCGTGTCACAAATGGCAAATTGCGATTTGCTATAACCAAATTCGCAAGCATGGTTGTGACTGATTTAAAGAAGGGAGATCGACTCAATGGCAAAAGACGATGTAATTGAAGTGGAAGGTACCGTGACTGAAACCTTACCAAACGCACAGTTCAACGTGGAGCTTGAAAATGGCCACACGGTACTGGCACATGTTTCCGGCAAAATCCGGATGCATTTCATTCGTATTTTACCGGGTGACAAAGTAACGGTAGAGCTTTCCCCTTATGATTTAACAAGAGGACGGATCACTTACCGTTATAAATAGACACAAGCTCCGATCCTAAAGGAGGTCAAGACAATGAAAGTAAGAGCATCCGTAAAGCCTATTTGTGAAAAATGTAAAGTCATCAAGCGAAAAGGCAAAGTTATGGTGATTTGTGAAAATCCAAAGCACAAGCAAAAACAGGGCTAACGAGAACGTGTCTCGGCCACGTTCGAGAAACGACAGTTCAGTAGCCACTATCATTCAGGAGGTGCGATAACTTATGGCACGTATTGCAGGTATAGATATTCCACGTGATAAACGTATTGTGATTTCCTTAACCTATATCTATGGTATTGGAAAAACAGCTGCACAGGACATCTTGAAAAAAGCAGGCGTTTCTGAAGACACACGTGTACGTGATTTAACAGAAGACGAACTCGGAAAGATTCGTCAAGAAGTTAATACGTATACAATTGAAGGTGACCTTCGTCGTGAAGTTTCCTTAAATGTTAAACGTTTGATCGAGATCGGTTCATACAGAGGCATGCGCCATCGCCGCGGTCTACCTGTTCGGGGACAGAAAACAAAGAACAACGCCCGTACACGTAAAGGCCCACGTCACGCGATTGCTGGCAAGAAAAAATAACGAAAAAGGAGGCATGTTAGTCTATGGTACGCAAGAAAACAACTACACGTAAACGTCGTGTGAAAAAGCAGATTGACTCGGGTATTGCACATATCCGTTCAACTTTCAACAATACAATTGTTACGGTTACTGATACTCAAGGAAATGTTGTTGGCTGGAGCTCAGCTGGCGCACTCGGCTTTAAAGGATCACGTAAATCCACACCTTTCGCAGCACAAATGGCCGCTGAAACTGTTGCTAAATCTGCATTAGATGTTGGTATGAAGACACTAGAAGTCACGGTTAAAGGTCCTGGCGCAGGTCGTGAAGCAGCAATTCGTTCACTACAGGCTGCTGGTCTTGAGGTTACTGCTATCCGTGACGTAACACCTGTTCCCCATAACGGTTGCCGTCCACCAAAACGTCGTCGTGTATAATCTGACCGTTTAGAATTTGTCACCCTGTCTATAATGGGTTATGATAACTAAAAGTGTCTGTTTATCAATATAACGCATGTTTATGTTTATAAACAGACGGATACGACCAGAATGCCAATGATGGATAATAGTGTAGATAAGAAGTCTGCCTATTTTGGGAATTTCGGTTAGACAGCTCGTCTAACCGGGGTTTCGACGTTTTGAAGGAGGGTTTTGTGGAATGATCGAAATTGAAAAGCCAAAGATCGAAACAGTAGAGATCAACGATGATGCAACCTTTGGGAAGTTCGTTGTTGAACCGCTTGAACGTGGATATGGTGCTACTCTTGGAAACTCCTTGCGTCGCATACTATTATCCTCACTTCCAGGTGCTGCTGTTACTTCTGTTCAGATTGACGGAGCGATGCATGAATTTTCAACGGTTGAAGGGGTTGTGGAAGATGTCACAACCATTATTTTAAACTTGAAAAAGCTTGCTCTTAAAATCTATTCGGATGAAGAAAAAACACTTGAGTTAGATGTGCAAGGAGAAGGTAAAGTTACAGCTGCAGACCTTATGTATGATAGTGATGTAGAAGTATTGAATCCTGAGCTTCATATTGCAACATTAAACTCTAGCGGCAGTTTATATATGAAAATTACTGCAGAGCGTGGTAGAGGATATCGTCCTGCCGAAGCGAACAAACGAGATGATCAAGCAATTGGCGTCATTCCGGTTGATTCCATTTTCACACCGATTTCTCGCGTGGCCTACCATGTGGAGAATACTCGTGTTGGGCAAATTACGAACTATGACAAGCTCACCTTAGACGTATGGACTGACGGAAGCATTCGTCCCGAGGAAGCTGTTTCTCTTGGTTCTAAAGTGCTCACCGAACATCTAAACATCTTTGTCGGGCTTACAGATGAAGTTAAAAACGTGGAAATCATGGTCGAAAAGGAAGAAGACCAGAAAGAAAAAGTTATGGAAATGACTATTGAAGAGCTAGATTTATCAGTCAGATCATATAACTGCTTAAAGCGTGCTGGCATTAACACTGTCCAGGAACTGACTAATAAGTCAGAAGAGGACATGATGAAAGTACGTAACCTAGGTCGCAAATCACTCGACGAAGTGAAACATAAACTCGAAGATCTTGGTTTGGGCTTACGTAACGACGACTGATTGATACGGACATCTAGACATACAGGAAAGGGAGGGATTGTCCATGGCCAGAAAATTAGGTCGTACGACCGATGCACGTATGGCACTTCTACGTAATCTTGCTTCTGATTTAATCATTCATGAACGGCTTGAAACAACAGAAGCAAAAGCAAAGGAATTGAAAACAGCTGTAGAAAAAATGATTACGCTTGGTAAGCGCGGAGATCTTCATGCACGTCGCCAAGCTGCAGCATTTTTATACAACAAGGAAGCGAATGAAGACGATGATGTCATTCAGAAACTTTTCAATGATATTGCTGCACGTTATGAAGATAGACAAGGTGGATACACACGCGTTCTTAAACTGGGACCACGCCGTGGTGATGGTGCCAAAATGGCAGTCATTGAATTGGTTTAACGAATCGCACATGATAAGGGCAGGACTGAATCTCTTCTCGAGGTGAATCCACGCCCTTTTTTTGTATTTTATTTTGTGCTAAAACAGCACTTTACATAATAGGAGCATCGAGCTGTGGCAAAAGGGAGTGAATTGTATGAGACAGAAGTTAGTCGAGTTTAGAAATGTATCATTCAGGTATGACGATGACGGCCCCTGGATTCTAAATGATTGCTCGTTTACAATATATGAAAATCAATCTGTAGCTATTATCGGCCATAACGGTTCAGGAAAATCAACAATCGCTAAGCTGATGAACGGCCTCCTGTTTCCCCAGAAGGGCCAGATCCTAATAGATGGAAAAGAAGTGAACGCGCAAACGATTTGGGACATACGAAAAGACGTTGGAATGGTTTTTCAAAACCCTGATAATCAGTTTGTCGGCACAACTGTTCAGGACGATGTTGCTTTTGGTATGGAAAATCGCGGCATTGCTCGTGAGGAAATGATGAAACGCATCGAGGATACACTTACAGCTGTCGGCATGCAGCACAAACGTCTCAGCGAACCACATCGGCTTTCTGGCGGACAAAAACAACGTGTCGCCATTGCAAGTGTTTTGGCGATATCGCCGAAGCTCCTTATCCTAGATGAGGCAACAGCAATGCTTGATCCGAAAGGGCGTCAAAGCATCATGAAAACCGTTTCTCATCTACATGAACAGGACGTTATGTCCCTCGTGTCTATTACACATGACCTTGAAGAAGTTATGATGGCAGAGTGGGTGATCGTGATGAATCAAGGCGAGATTTGGGCTGAAGGCACGCCGAGAGATATATTTACACGTAAGGATGCATTTCATAAAATTGGACTCGATATCCCTTTTGTTGGTAAGCTGACAGAAGCATTAAGACGAGCGGACGTATCTATTACCGAGGAGCCGCTAAATCATGAGGAGCTACTTGAAGCGCTATGGACATTTCATTCAAAAACGTAAGCTATACATATCAACCGAATTCACCTTTTGCTCATCAAGCTCTTGATGATGTGTCATTTTCGATTCCGTCAGGTACTTATGTCGCGGTGATTGGGCACACAGGCTCTGGTAAATCGACTTTGATTCAACACCTTAATGGCTTATTACGCCCGACGACTGGCACGGTGACGATTGGCGATTTTGTTATGTCGCGCACGGACAAGCCAAAGGATATGAAAGCATTACGTAGTCGTGTCGGTGTGGTGTTTCAATATCCTGAGCATCAGTTGTTTGAGGAGACGATTGCTAAGGATATCGCCTTTGGCCCGAAAAACTTTGGCGTGTCTGATGACGTCATCAAGCAGCGTATTGATGATATTTTGCCGACTGTTGGTATACATCATGACATGCTGGAGCGCTCGCCTTTTGAGCTCAGTGGCGGTCAAATGCGGAGAGTAGCCATTGCAGGTGTACTTGCCATTAAACCTGAAGTCCTCGTCCTTGACGAGCCTACCGCTGGACTTGATCCACGTGGTCAACGAGACGTGATGGACATGTTTTACAGTTTGCATAAAAAAGAGAAGATGACGACGGTTCTCGTCACTCATAATATGGAAGATGCTGTTAAATATGCCGACCATATTATCATTCTCAATCAAGGTAAAAAGTACTTAGAAGGTAAACCAGAGACGATCTTTTCGGATGAGGATACATTGCAGCAAGTGCAGCTCGATGTTCCCGAAGTGATTCAATTTTTATGGAAGTATGAACAAAAGTTTGGTCACAGCATCCCATACAATCGCCAGTCAATTACAGATATTGCACAAGCGATCAAAGAACATATAAAAGAGGTGGGCAACGATGAGTAATTCTTTAATTATTGGCCAGTATGTACCTGGTCAGTCAATCGTCCACCGCTTAGATCCACGCACGAAAATAATCATGATATTTTTCTTTGTGTTCATTGTTTTCTTTGCCAACTCAGTGCCAAGCTATAGCATTCTTGCGTTCTTCGCGTTCGGTAGTATCGTGCTGAGTAGAATCCCTTTCCGTTTTATTTTAAAGGGATTGACACCGATTTGGTTTTTAATCGGATTCACGTTCTTGCTGCACATTATCATTACGAGAGAGGGCGCTGTCCTCGTTGATTTAGTTGTATTAAAAATTTATAGCGGCGGGCTTATTCAAGGTTTTGCGATTTCGTTGCGGTTCTTTTTACTGATCCTTGTGACGTCATTGTTAACATTGACGACAACACCGATAGAAATTACAGATGCCATTGAGACGTTGCTTAATCCGCTTAAAAAAGTGAAATTTCCTGTGCATGAGCTGGCATTAATGATGTCAATCTCACTTCGGTTTATCCCGACATTGATGCAGGAAATGGATAAGATTTCTAAAGCCCAGGCTTCAAGAGGTGTTGACTTTCGTACAGGGCCGATCAAGGAAAGAGCGAAAGCGATCGTTCCGTTACTCGTCCCGTTGTTCGTCAGCGCATTTAAGCGTGCCGAGGATTTAGCAATGGCCATGGAAGCAAGAGGCTATCAAGGTGGCGAAGGGCGGACGAAACTAAGAATCCTTCGTATATCAGGCCGAGATTGGGTGGCGCTCTTCTTGTTTGCTGTTGTTCTCGCTGGATTATTTGCAACACGCCATTATTCTTAACAGGAGGTTTATTTGAACGATGGTGAAGGTTAAATGCACAATCAGCTATGATGGAACCAATTTCAACGGCTTTCAGATCCAGCCTGGTCAACGGACTGTTCATGGAGAGCTAGAAGACGTTCTGTACAAAATTCATAAACAACAACATATTCGTGTGTCGGCATCAGGACGTACTGATACGGGTGTCCATGCTAAAGGACAGGTGATCCACTTCACGTCACCATTAGAGATGGCTGAGGTGAAGTGGAAGAAGGCCATGAATACGATGCTCCCAGAAGATATTTACGTCCACCAGGTTGAGCGTGTATCTGATGCTTTTCATGCCCGATATGATGCTATTTCAAAGGAATACCGTTATGTGATTCATTGTGAGCAAGAGCCTGACGTTTTTAAACGCAACTACGTCTATCATTACCCATGGGACATTAATATCGAGCGTATGCAGGCTGCTTGCCGTCATTTAGAAGGGACGCATGACTTTACAACGTTTTCATCAGCCAAAGCAACGACGAGGGGAAGTAAGGTGCGTACGCTTTATAAGGTGAGTTGTGAGCAGAATGGTTCCGATATTACATGTGTGTTCTACGGTGACGGTTTTTTATATAACATGGTTCGAATTATGGTCGGTGCATTACGCGATGTTGGAACAGGTAAGCTCGATCCTGATGACATCCCTAAATTGCTCGAGAAAAGAGACCGACGTTTGGCTGGCGCTACGGCACCGGCGCAAGGTCTATACTTATGGCGTGTTGATTATTGATAAATAATAAATAATCACATAAATGAAACATATTTGTGTTACAATCGTATGAGTATAGCAAGAATAGAGCGCTTACAAGGGGGATTGTCATGTACAAGAAAGATCCAACAGAATATGTCCCACATTTTATCGCAGTCACCATTATTCTGGCACTGTCTAGTTTATTCATGCCGTTTATCGTACTGCCACTCATCCAGGACACGGTATTTCATTCCATTCCGTTCTGGTTTTTTATGGCGCCTGTGTCCAGTTATTTTATCACAGGTGGTTTGTTTCTATATGCTGCGCTTATTGCAGGTGTGATGGCTTATGTGCAATTTCACATCGGTGGTAAAAAGCTCCAAAAAACAGCCGCAATCATTGTAGCGTTATTACCGTTTTGGATTGGTGGTTATTTAGTCATTCATCAATATGTTTACTTTAATGATCAAGGGATTTATAAGAACGAATTTTTCTCATTAGATGAAACAGAATATACGTGGGACACAGTCGATGAAGCTGTCTATTACATGTATAATGACAAAGGGACAATGCGTGTCGATTCCCTTGAGCTCGTCTATGGAGATGGCTCTGTCTTGACCTTTGATTACAACAGAGATATTTCCTCACATCGCGGCGCAATTCAACGCACATTGCAGGACAATGGTGTTGAGATACAAAGGATTAAAAAAACAGAGTAACAAATCTCTTGAAAAATAAGTTATAAAGCTAAAATCACTTGACATTTACCGCTGATTTGGTATATTATGATCTATGGTATTTTATTTCCAAACCACGATTAGCCCCGGAATCTAATTGTGTTGAGATAAAAAATAAATGAATGACGGAAATAATGGAGGGAAACTCACTATGCGCACGACTTTCATGGCAAATGAAGCTAACGTTGAACGCAAATGGTATGTGATAGATGCTGAAGGCAAGCGTCTTGGTCGTCTATCCAGTGAAGTTGCTGCTATCCTTCGTGGAAAGAACAAGCCAACTTACACACCACACGTTGACACAGGTGATCACGTGATCATCATTAATGCAGAGAAGATTGAACTAACAGGTAACAAAATGAACGATAAGATGTACTACCGCCACACAAATCATCCTGGCGGACTAAAAGAGCGTAACGCAGCAGAAATGCAAGCTAAGTACCCTGAAAGAATGCTTGAGCTTTCAATCAGAGGTATGATGCCAAAAGGTCCACTCGGCCGTAAAATGTTTAAAAAACTGCATGTCTATAAAGGTTCAGAACATAATCATCAAGCACAACAACCAGAAGTTTACGAGCTTCGTGGGTAATTAAAAGGAGGTAAACCAATGGCACAAGTTCAATACTATGGCACAGGTCGTCGTAAAAGATCAACAGCACGTGTACGTCTCGTTCCAGGAACAGGACGTATCGTTATTAACAAACGCGATGCAAAAGACTATTTCCCATACGAAACACAATTGCTTATTCTAAATCAGCCTCTTGCGGCTACTGAAACAGAAGGCACATATGATGTATTGGTAAACGTTCACGGAGGTGGCTTTACTGGACAGGCTGGCGCAATCCGTCACGGCATTGCCCGCGCACTTCTAGAAGCAGATCCTGAATACCGTACAGCGTTGAAGCGTGAAGGATTCCTTACACGTGACCCACGTATGGTTGAACGTAAGAAATACGGTCTTAAAAAAGCACGTCGTGCACCACAGTTCTCAAAACGTTAATAGGATTGTTGATATACCAACGTTTGCAAAGGTTTTTTGGTGCAAGTTGGTGCAAATTAACGTTAATTTTATAGAGCACTTAACAGATTTAAAGCATCGGCATCCTGCTGGTGCTTTTTTTCTGGCATTAATTCCAGATAATAATTTTGTGTGGTTTGGATATTAATGTGACCTAATCGCTTTGATACATATGCAATATCAATGTCTTGAGCAAATAAAAATGATGCGTGTGTATCTCTCAATCCGTGAAAAGTTGTTTTTTTAATGTCTAATTCAGTCAATAACTCGGCTAATTGTTCGGATTGCTTAAAACCACCAAAACTAAAAATATAACCATTCTCTTTCACTGGAATTTTGCGAAGAAGCTCATACACTCCTTTGTTGATAGAAACATCACGTTTTGCATTTTGTGTCTTTAATGAAGTATCATCAGAAGTTGGACTAATGGAATGTCTAACTTTTATACCGTACTCATACAGGCTCTCAGGTCGTATTGCTAGTAGCTCTCCCCGTCGCATGCCTGTTTCTAATGCAAGTAATACCAGTACGTTAAATTCATCTTCTGGATGCTGTACAACGTAATTACGCAACTTCTTAAAATCTGTAATAGATAAAGCCTTATTTCGCTTAGGTGGATTTTCTCCGCGTGTCTTTACTAAACGAGCAAAGTCGTTCGTAATATAACCACGAGCGTATGCGTCACGTAAAGACGTTTTAATTTTAAGAAGCACTTCATGTGTTGTTTTTCGGGAGTGTGCATCATCTCCTGCTTATTTTATTTATTTGTTTAATTCTTGTAATGCCTGTTCGGCGTTGTATTATGAGTTTGTTTCTTCCTTTTCAGCTCCCCTAATTTTAATCTCCTAATGCGTCCATAAAGCAAGAACGCATTATCGATTATATAAAGGGTCTTCGTTCTTCGGATGTTACGAGTCAGCCAAGTAGGATAAGGGTGCGTAAGAAAGCATATAACGCTTTTAACGCACCCTAATTCATTGGACTTCCCCAAAACATATACGAATCAATCGATAGCTTTGCTACTTACGCCACTTGGCATTAATTGATGCGAAGATTCTCTAAATGGTGACCAAAAAGGTCAAAAATCATAGAAAGGTTGATCTACATGGAAACCATTTTGGAAGTAGTTCGTATTGAACAAGTTATCAGAGAGGCAGAAGAGGGTGTTGATTATATCATTCGTAGTCCAGAAGACGGAGCAAAGATCGCATCTCGCTTTATTGGTCGTGATGATCGTGAAGTGTTTTTTGTTATGTGTTTAAATACGAAGAATAATGTTGTCACAGTTCATCGTTGTCATGTTGGTTCGTTGAATGCCTCACTCGTTCATCCACGTGAGGTGTTTAAAGCAATAATACTTAATAACGCAGCAAGTGTCATAGTTGCACATCAGCATCCAAGTGGTGATATAACACCATCGATGGAAGACATTAACGTTACAAAGAGATTAGTCGAGGCTGGAAAGTTACTAGGCATCGAAGTACTCGATCACTTAGTAGTAAATAGCGAGACCAGTTTTACTAGCCTGAAAGAAAGAGGCTATATTTAAAAGGGGGAAATATCTCCCTTTTTTTCTCCAAGATTTTTTTGTATTTTCCGTAAGTTTTGGCAGTACAATTATTAGAATTAATATATAATAAGAATCTAGCGGGTAGTTTAGTGAAGTAGTCCAGATTGATCTTTGTTCCACGATAGGGCCATTTTGTGGTAAACCGGAAAACGTGCATTCTATTTAAATATTGATTTATTATTATTGATGTGGTAATATTTTCATAACGTTATTAAATTGAGGTGAGACTATGCAATTCATAAACTTAATGAAGTTTACCTTGGGAATTGAATTTTCTTGTCTCACTCATTCGGGTCTTTTAAAATTTGCTTGACCATCATGTTATGATGTGCGACTTGTTAAAGGCATTTATATTCTGAATTAGCATTTGAGCCACAGGGTTATTTTATATAGCTTTGTGGCTTTTTGTATTTTTAGACATTGCTAAACGACTGTTTGATACCCTTGGTTACTTCTCTTGAGAGGTGATCGAATGGAATAACTATTTTAGGTATTATTAGCCGATGGACGTTAAAGAGGTTATCATAGCACTCGTATTTGGCATTAAAAGAGCCATTAAGCAAAACATATGTGGACAAACGTAATTAAATAATACTTTAAGAAAAGAGGAATTAAATGATTTATAAAGCAAATGCAGAAGTGAAGAAAAAATTGGAACCTATGTTTGAAAGTATTGATAGTACTATTGTTCTTTCATATCTTCAAGGACATATGGGAGATGCTTGGGTAGACAACCTTGAGACTCCAACGGTTGCCCAGATTACGGTAGGGATTTTTGTGTTTTATGCTGGCGATTCCACTACTAAAGAAGCTGTGGAATTGCTCTACAATCTCCCTGAATTCACACTTGCAATTGTTGATTCTGATGAATGGAAAAATCGTATAGAGTCTGTTCATAATGGTAAAATTGAAAAGTTTCAACGATACAGATTTGAAAAGAAACCAGAGCATTTAAATAAGGCACATATACTGAACTTGTTGTCTTCATTACCGGATGGATATGAAATTAAAAAAATTGATAGTAATATAGCAAATGCCCCGTCTTTCCAGGAGTTATCAGAGGACTTTGTAAGTCAATTTGAATCCATAGATGATTTTATTAAAAGAGGTGTAGGGTATTCCATAATCCATGAGGGAAAGGTCGTTACTGCAGCGACGTCTTTTAGTGTATATGATGGTGGTATTGAGATCGAAATTGCTACACATCCCGAATACAGAAGAAAAGGTTTGGCGACTATAGTGGCCTCTTCACTGATCCTAGATTGCCTTGATAATGGGAAATATCCTAGTTGGGATGGAGCAAATATTGAATCCGTTGAATTAGCTAAAAAACTAGGCTACGTATTTAAGGAGACATACGATACCTATTTTATTAATCATAATGAATAAAATTCATAGGGGGCGTATGTCTTCTAAGGTAATAGGCAACTTCTTTGACTTGTAAGAGAAGTATTTGTTTGCTGTTACTCTAACGGGCGCTATTGTGGGACAAACCACGCCCAGGGTTCTTGAAAGCAAGTTAACATTGTATTCAACTAACATCAATCACTTTGGTTCAAATTGGTTCAAGCAATATCATTTTCAATACTTTTTCATACGTTATTATACATTTTTAATTTCAAGAAACATTGATATAAATGGATTATGATGTATTAAATATACTTGAAATTTATCTGTATATTTCTCAAAACGCTAGAGCGAATGCTCTCGTATCAAGGGTTTGCATGCACATTTCGATGCAAGTTGATCCATATTTGAATACAACGATAAAATTACATTTAAAGCACTGACAGAAATGTCGGTGCTTTTTGTGTTCTCTATATAGAGTCTAACAGTTATAAAGCATCTTCTTGTTCATGCTTCTTTTCAGGCATTAATTTCGGGATATGATTTTACGTCGTTTGAAAGTTTATCATTCTAAGCGAGAAGACCCCCACTTCAAAGAGCGCGAAGGGTAAAGCGTGTGGAAAATATTGCGTGCCGGGTCAGTGATAAGGTTAATTTCCTCCATCCTGATATGAATCAATAAGAAAAACAAAAATTGTTTAATTCGCTCAAAGAAGACGGAGTATGTGGAGAACCAGTTAATAAAAGATCAGTTTATTAAAAGTATGGAAAAACGAGGGGTCATAGTTAAGGAAGCACAGGAACAATTTGAGGCTGAATTACTGTTTTCACAAGTATTTGAGATGGATTCCTCTTTAATATACGCCCCTAGCATGAAAATTACCTTTGGAGAAATTAATAAATTATAATTATACTAACCATCTTTAGTTCTTATTCAACAAACGGGTGCAAAAAAATAAGGATCATCAAATCGATGGACTTTATTTTTTTTAGCAACTACTTTGGAAAATTATGGTAATATTGTTAAATAGCCTATAAAGATCTTGGGATTATCGGTAAGTTAGTTATAAATTGATAAATTATTTTCTATAACGAGGAGAAATCTTAAATGAAAAAAACTATTAACTACGACAAACTTATTAAAGTAGCTCTAGAACACTATGGGATTACTGACTTTTCCTCAAGTTTTATACGACATAACGACAACATTACATTAAAAATAAATAATAATGAGGATAATAATTCTTATGTTTTGCGGATTCACTCCCCTATTACTTCTGGACTACAAGGGGTACAGCATACCTTTGAAGGCATAAATGCAGAGATGGAATTGTTAAATAGTTTAAACAAACAAACTTCTTTACCTCTACAGAAACCAGTTAAAAACAAAAAAGGAAACTTAGTTTCTACAATTGTTGATGTGGAAAGTAATTTTTTTCCATTGGCAACACTCCTTTCTTGGAAAGATGGTGTTGATTTTACAGGAAAGGAACTAAATTCAGAAAAACTTGCTTATGAAGTGGGAGTTGTATTAGCGCAATTACATAATTTCTCCAATAACTGGGTTGTCCCACAACCATTTATACGACCAAATTACGATATTGAAAAGTATAGGAATTTAACTGAAAGATTACAGTATGGTCATGAGATAAAATTATTTACGTCTAGACAGTATAATGTGATCTTAGACACTATGAAATATATAGAAATTATTTTTGATAGAACACCAAAAGTGAATAATAGTTGGGGAATTATTCACGCTGACCTACAAGGGGGAAACATTATTGTAAATAATGATACTGTTATCCCTATTGATTTTGGCTTCTCTGGCTATGGTTATTATTTATTCGATATTGGCATTACACTTACAACTTTCAATATTAATCATAGAAAAATGGTGTTAGAAGGATACAAAACATTAAGAGTCCTTAATGAAGAAGACGAATTGCTAATAAGTGCGGGATTTATATTAGCTATTTTTGGAGCTTTTGGTTTTATGGTAAATAATCAAGAATCTCACGAATGGATACAGCGGAGAATACCTTATGTTACACAAAATTATTGTAAGGCTTTCCTCGATAAAAAGTCCTTTCTGTTGGAAATAGAGTAGTAAACTTTTTTCGTAAAGAGTATTCAACTAACAACTGTCATTTGGTTCAAATAGGTTCAAGTAATATCATTTTCAATACCCATTTATACACTTTTATCCAAATTGAAATCCGCAAAACATTGATGTAAATGGATTTACATGGATTCAATATACCTTAGGCGAATTAGTATATTTCTCAAAACGGTAACCAACCTTATATATCAAGGTTTTGCCCTCTTTGCTCTTATCGAGCAGAGAGGGCTTTTTCATGTTCTGATATCATCGTGCCCGTTTCCGGAACAACGCTATTCATGCATTGGTTGTTTTAAGAAATTCCTTTATTTCTCTCCATGCATCTATTGTTGCTCTTGCATTCGCTGATTTTGTCCCACCAAATTTTATTGCCATGCCTTTTCCCAACTGCATAATGATGTTACTTGGAAGCGAAGGGAAACTGTACGGAAAAGCCAAGAAATGACCGGCTTTTTGGTAGAGAAGGTGTTTGTGTTGATCGTGATGATTTGATAAATAATTTTCCATTCTTTTTACAAATGTATCAGATGGCCATAAGTGGTCATCACTTCCAGAAATCGATAGCACAGGAGCATTGATATTTTCTACACGAATTCGTGCCTCTTCTAGTTTTTTGGCATTTCTCATCGAACGTCTCCAAATAGATAAAAAAGAAGATGGACGCTTGAATATCCAATTGAGAAACATGGAGAAAATCATAGAAGGTGGATAAGAGAATTTCATATAAGGCAAATCTTTTCCATTGAAAGTCCAAGAAGGTATTGGAGCAAACACGCCATTTTTCATGCCCGATGTGACATAACTACTTGGTGAAACTGCAATTACGGCTTTATATTCATCATAAGTGGAACTTAACTGGAGAGCTAGTTCCCCTCCTCTTGAGAATCCAATTAATGATACTTGTTGATTAACAAATGGATGCTTTTTTAACCAATAGGTAGCTTTTTCGAAATACTCTAAAGGAATTCTTTCTAAGTTATCTGGAACGCTCTCGAGACCAAAATAAGCTAATGACAGCACCGTATATCCATAGGAAGCTAACAGAGCTGCAGCTGGTTCCAAATAACCGCCATCTGACCCACCTAGAAGTAACACACCTGGGTATTTCCCTTCCTTCACAGGATGATACAAAACACCTGTGAATGTATTTGATTTTATAACTTCTCTTCTAATATCTTCTTTATAAAAGTGACGGGTCATGTTAATCGTATCAAGAATTTGACCGGATATTTCCAATGAAAGGTTTACTGAAACTGCATCAGAATTTTGTTTATAAAAAAAATCACCATGTGTCGAGTGTTGGTCTTCCATGGACCAAAATAATCCAAAGCTGTCTATTTCATGATACGATCCCTCTACAGGTTTTTCGTGGGAAAGTGAAACAGTCCCATCTTTCCTTGCTTGAAAAGTTGCCTCCGATTCAAAGTTCTTACCCATATCATCTCGCATTGTTGCTTTAAGTGTAACCATCTCATTTGGTTCACAGTTTATTACTTTTATATTAATTTCCTCATCGATATAAGAATGCAGCTTATCAATGATGATTACAGGCTCTTTTTCCTCCTTAAGAACGCCTCGTATAGTGTTGCTTTCCATAATGAATACCCCCCAGACAACCTAAAATTATAAATTTGATGTCCCGTAACTTGGGCCGTTCGCCGAGTATCTGTACCAATTTATTACAACAAGTATAACATTTTATTATTCAAAATTATTTTTATTTAATGCTTTGCTGAAGAAAGCGGTTTATTCAAGCATCTCAATAGCTATAAGTAGCTGTTCGATATCTTAGTGTGTGTATACTTTATCTGTGGCGTTCTTAGAAGCACGCTCCATAATTCGTCTACTGGTTAGCCTATTTGTACCTGCATTGTCCATAAGAGTCGCGAATGTGTGTCTGCAATCGTTTGGCCTATGGTTTGAGAAACAACTCGCAAAGCATTATAGATTATTTTGGAGTAGAGGTTATTGAGAGTCTCTTGCTTGAATGTGAATGACTTGATATTAATAATTGGTTGAAAGGAAAAATGAGAACAGAAAACTACAAACAATGGACATAGGGGCTTTCACGGGTGGTCATTCACCTCTTTTTTTGAGAGGGGGGTGATATGATGACGTTCGCAACCTTAGTTGTAGCTATACTGTCAGAACAAAAAAAGTAACCACCCGATGAATGCCTAGCCGCATTTTGGTTGGTTACTTTTCTGACCTAAATATGTGAGCTGCCCCCTTGAAGGGCTTTTACACACGAGACCGTTCCATGTACCAGCATGAGCGGTCTTTTATTACTGTATGATTTCCTATATATATTATACCTCATTTTGCATTCAAAATAAACATAGTGACTTTTATGGACACGTACTTAATTAATATGAATTCAGTTATACCTCTCAATCTAATGCTGTCGAAATGAAAAATATTTCCCCGGAAATAACGTTATCTGTCATTTTTTGAAGAAGAAGATCACATTGCTGACGAATGACTCACATCTTAGCAATCAGACCTCATAGTCTGATCAATGATATATAGCGTATGTTCTATCGCTAATATTCTTTTCCCTCTCATATTTACAACTAATTTATGTTCTTCTGAAAAATATACATTTTCTTTACATGACGTTAATCGAAGCTCAACATCTGTTTGTTAGACTGTTTCTGTAGCACACACATGATAAACGTTATGGGGGTGTGGTCACTGTATGGCGGTGTATACATAAACAAACACCATACATGGTAGACAGGGTGCAAATGAGCATCTTAAAGTTTTACATCTAATTGGAGGGGATCAAATGAGAAAGTTGTTTAAAGTAAGTTTTATGATGATGTTAGCAGCAGTTGTACTCGCGGCATGCTCGGGTGAAGCGTCGTCGAAGGACCCGGAGGAGATTTCGGTGCAATTTGTACCGTCGCAAAATGCTGATACGCTTGAAGCAAAGGCAAAACCGCTAGAAAAGTTACTAAGTGAAGAGCTCGATATGCCTGTTAAAGTGAGTGTGTCAACAGACTACAATACCATTATTGAAGCGATGGACTCTGACCAAGTTGATGTTGGATTCTTACCACCGACTGCTTATGTGCTCGCTGAAGAAAAAGGTGCTGCAGAAGTCATTTTACAATCACAGCGATATGGTGTGAATGACGATGGTTCACCGACTGATGAACTCGTTGATTTTTATAAGTCTATTTTTATTGTCCGAGCTGATTCTGATATTCAATCAATTGAAGATTTAAAAGGCAAAAAAATTGGTTATCAAAATGTAACCTCTTCAGCTGGATTTGTTTGGCCAGCCGCTACTCTATTGGAAGCCGGTATCCATCCATTGAATGATATGTCACCTGTCACATTAAAAGGTCATGACCAAGCTATTATCTCACTGTTAAATAAAGACGTTGACGTAGCAGTTACATTCCAGGATGCACGTAATATCGTTAAAGGTGATTATGAAAATGTGTTTGAGGAAACGAGAATTTTAGAGTTTACGAAGGGGATTCCGAACGATACGATCGCTGTTCGCCCTGATATTAGTGACGAATTGAAACAGGCATTAACGGATGCATTTGTTGCGATTGGTAAAGACGAAGAGGGCCGTGAGATTATTCGGGATGTCTACTCGCATGAAGGCTATATTTCTTCTGAAGATAGCAATTTTGACATTGTAAGGGAGTACGAGGAAACCGTTAGTAATGAAGTAGAGTAAGACGTTGTGGGACATTTAACAATCCATATATAAACAAGGAGGGCTGACAAAGCGGTTGTGCTGTCAGCCTCCTTTCACTCATAAGAAAAGGTAGGTAAATTGTCTTGATAGAATTGCAGGGTGTATCTAAAACATATCCCGATGGAACAGTCGGTTTGAACAACATTAATTTGACCATTGATAGCGGTGAATTCGTCGTAATCGTTGGCTTATCGGGTGCAGGTAAATCGACTTTGTTACGGTCAATGAACCGATTAATTGATATTACTGAAGGTGACATTCTCGTTAATGGGGCCTCTATTACGAAGGCGAAAGGTCAGTCCTTATATGACATACGACGTAATATCGGTATGATTTTTCAAAATTTCAACCTTGTTCGGCGGTCATCGGTTTTGAGAAATGTGTTATCTGGCCGAGTAGGCTATCATTCAACGCTGCGTATGATTTTCGGTTTGTTTCCTAAAGCGGATAAGCAGTTGGCGCTTGAGGCATTGAAGCGTGTTCATATTGAAGATAAAGCCTATAACCGTGCAGATCAATTGTCTGGAGGGCAACAGCAGAGGGTGTCAATCGCACGGGCGTTAGCGCAAGAAGCAGAGATAATACTTGCGGATGAGCCGGTTGCATCGCTTGATCCAGTAACGACGACACATGTTATGGACGATTTAAAGCGTATTAATCAAGACCTCGGTATTACGATGGTTGTTAATCTTCATTCTATTGAACTGGCGCGTACATATGCGACAAGGATTATCGGCTTAGATGCTGGTGAAGTCGTTTTTGATGGTTCACCTCAAGATGCCACAGATGATGTGTTTGCACACATTTATCAACGCCGTCAAATGACGGAGGAGAGGGTGCAATCAGCGACATGAAAGAAACACCTATTCAACCTGGAAAACGACATACGAAGCAGTTGTTGACGCTTTTTATTGTTGTTGTGTTAATTGTTGTGTTTAGCTGGCAAATTGAGCTGTCAATGCTGCAGTTATTGAATGGCCTTCCGAATATGTGGGATTTGATCGTGCGTATGGTTCCACCTAATATGAGTTATTTTTCGGTCATTACAGCACCTATTTTAGAGACCATTCGTATGGCTGTTATCGGCACAACACTGGGCGGTTTATTGGCATTTCCTCTGTCTGTATTGGCTGCTCGTAATATTTTTCATACAGCTTGGGTTACAACGCCAGCCCGATTCATCTTAAATTTAATTCGAACGTTGCCTGAACTGTTATTGGCGGCTTTATTCGTAGCTATATTTGGTATCGGCCCGATTCCTGGTATATTTGCTTTAATGCTGTTTTCGCTCGGTATTATTGCCAAGTTATTTTATGAATCTGTAGAAGCGATCGACCCTGGACCGATGGAGGCGATGACGGCGGTCGGTGCGAATAAAATCAAATGGATCATGTTTGGCGTCATTCCCCAAGTGATGTCGGCGTTCATGTCCTTCTTTTTATATGCGTTTGAGATTAACATTCGTGCTGCAGCGGTTTTAGGCTTAGTTGGGGCGGGTGGAATTGGATTGTATTATGAGCAGACACTCGGATTTCTCGATTATCAAAAAACATCCTCGATTATTATTTATACGCTGCTCGTCGTTCTACTAATTGATTACATCAGCACGAAAGTAAGGGAGAGATTAGTATGACGAAGCAGAGGCTGTATGTATATAGCAGACGTTTATTAATCATTGCGGCGGTTGTATTGATCTATGTATGGGCAATATTAGGGTTGCCTGTTATAGAAATTAAGGAAACATCAATGGAAGTAATGGGATCGATTTTTTCAGGGCTGTTACAACCTGATTTAGATTATATTTATGATCCAGCGGGAGAGGATTTACTGCGTGGCCTGCTCGATACACTTGCGATCGCTTTTTTAGGGACGGTCATTGCTGGATTTCTCTGTATTCCTTTTTCATTTATGGCTTCCTCTAATATTGTCAAAACACGGGCCATCGTCGGGACGAATAAATTTATCCTTAGCTTTATCCGTGTGTTTCCTGATATCGTTCTTGCGCTGCTGTTTATTAAAGCGGTTGGTCCGGGTGCCTTTGCTGGTGTGCTAGCACTTGGTATTGGAGCGGTAGGCATGCTCGGAAAGCTCATTTCGGAAAGCATAGAAGGGGTGGATTTAAGTGCACGAGAAGCCCTGATTGCGACAGGTGGTAATCCGATCAAAACGTTTATGTTTGCCATTGTGCCAGAGGTGTTGCCTAATTTCTTTTCGTTTATCATGTATCGTCTTGAAGTGAACGTCCGTGCAGCGACGGTACTTGGTGTTATTGGAGCGGGGGGTATTGGCACACCACTCATTTTCGCCTTGAGTGTCAGAGATTGGGAACGTGTCGGCATTATTTTACTCGGTATCATCGTCATGGTTACTGTGATTGATATCATTTCAGGTAAAATAAGAGCCCGACTAACGTAACGACGTGCAGAGTGTTCAAGAAAAGGTGAGGCACGTCATTTTAATATTTGGAAAGCCTCTTTAGGACACAATCCATTTAGCAAAGCGCTAGAGCTATGGTATAGTCAAAAAGAGGAGGAATGCCCGATGAATAAAACGTTAAAAACTTTGGATGCAAAGTTACATCAGGATGACATATTTGCGTTGTCACAGTTCGCCTTTCAGTATGAGCTATCTCCAGAAGAGATGGATAAAAAGGTGAAGGAAGCTGAACGCCATGTGATTTGGGGAATGTTTGTTGATGGGAATCTCGCTGCTAAAACGCACCTCATTCCTTTATCGGTCTATATTAAAGGAAAAGTGTTCAAAATGGGCGGGATTAGCTCTGTTGCGACATGGCCAGAGTATCGTCGCCAAGGCCTTGTGAAGGATTTATTAACACATGCTTTAAAGCATATGCGCGCAGAAGGTCAAATGCTGTCATTTCTTTATCCTTTTTCTTTTACGTTTTATCGGAAATATGGTTGGGAGCTTGCCTTTAATGAAGTGCGATGTGACATCCCGATGTCAGCTTTTAAAAAGCGCTGGAACCCTGAAGGCTACGTACGTCGGGTTGAAGGCGATTTGAACGTGCTTGATTCCATTTATACTGCGTATGCTACGCAATTTACAGGAACGCTCAAGCGTGATGAAGGCTGGTGGCGTGATCGCGTGTTAAAGGATAAACACCATATCGCTGTCGCCTATAATCAGGATGATAAGCCGGTTGGCTACGTCATTTATCACGTGAAAAAAGACGTATTAACGGTCACAGATATCGCGTTTGCCGATTTAAACGCACGCTGGCTGCTGTACCAATTTATCGGTCAGCATGATTCAATGGCTGAAAAGGTTAAAATTGTTTTACCAGAGGACGATCCACTTGTCTTGCACGTAGACGATCCGCGTTATGAACAAAAGCTGTCACCGTATTTCATGGCACGTATCGTGGATGTACCTGGTTTTTTGCAGGCATACCCATTTGAAGCTGTGAATCACAGTGTAAAGCTTTCTGTAGAAGACGAATTTATGCCGGAAAACAGTGGGACATATCATGTCACACAAACTGATGGAGCTACACGTGTGACAGCCATTCAAAATCATGTAAATGACCAAGGTGTTAAGTGCTCGGTTCAACTGTTAACGATGATGCTCCTTGGTTATAAGCGTCCAACCGCTTTAAAAGAAGCTGGGCTTTTAAACGCACGTAGAGCTGATGTTGAAGCGCTTGAACAGATGATTCCTCAGCACCGTGTTTATACCGCTGATTTTTTCTAGAATTAGGAATTATGGATGAGTTAGATTGTTTAATAGTGTTCAGTGCTGCAGATCAGGAACGGCGTATGCGGCCGTTTTGCAATTTATGCGGCTGGCTGGACGGTTATGCGGCGCGTTATTGATATATACGCTTTGTTTTCAATATATACGTCTCAAATATAATTTATACGTGGGGATTGGAATATATGCGGCCCAATATGACGTTATGCGGCTGGGGGAATGATCGCTCTTTTGAATGCGATCAGTCATAATCCTGTGCCTTGTCCCATACGATATACAAGCAGATTGTATAAGGGGCGAGGCACATGAGGCGAATCAATCATGTAATAGCGTGGCTAGCAGGCGTGGGCGTGCTCGTATTTTTAATTATGGCACCCATTCCACAAGCTGATGATGTATGGAAAACATGGTCATTACCATTAACGGGGAAGACGATCGTTATTGATCCTGGTCATGGCGGCGCAGATGGCGGTGCGGTTGGGGCAGGCGATATCTTAGAAAAAGACATTGCCTTAAATGTTGCCAAGAAGCTAAAAGATTACTTACAGCAAGCAGGTGCGCTCGTCTATATGACACGAGAAACAGATACAGATCTAGCGGATAAAGGGACGCAAGGCTTATCAAGACGTAAAGCTGAGGATATTAGAAATCGTATGGCTTTCATCAAGGAAAAAGAGGCGGACTTTTTTGTGACCATTCATTTAAATGCCATTCCATCACCACAATGGAGCGGCGCGCAGACGTTCTACCATCCAAAGTTTGATGAAAGTAAGCATTTGGCTACGATGATTCAGTCAGAAATAACCCGTAACCTAGAAAATACAACGCGAACGCCATTAGCAGTTAATACGCTTTATTTACTTAAGCATGCCGAAGTGCCGTCTACCCTCGTTGAAATTGGCTTTTTGTCAAATGCTCAAGAGCGCGACCAGCTCAATCAAGAGGGGTATCAACAGCAAATGGCGGGAAGTATTTATCAGGGGATTTTACGTTATGTGACTGAGGATCCGGAGGAACAGGACTGATACGATTCAATTGCATTTCTATAAAGGCGCTCTAATTCTATCCCTCTTTTCCTAGATGTAGTTGTTATTTTTTTCCTTTTCGATTTGTGTGTGATACCATTTAAAATGTTATTAATGTGCAGAAGAGGAGAATGGAATGATGAAAGCCATACTCGTAGATGATGAACATCTTGCGCTTGAGTTCCTGGAGCGTCAGATAAACAAAATAAGTGACATGACGGTTGAAGGCACGTTTACGTATTTTGACGTCGAAGCGCAGACACATTTATTAATGGAGATTGACACAGTTTTTCTCGATATTGACATGCCTGAAGTCAATGGACTTGAGCTGGCAGAGCAAATTTTAAATAAGAACCCGAACATCATGATTGTTTTTGTGACAGCGTACAATGAATATGCGGTTCAAGCGTTTGAATTAAACGCATTGGATTATCTTATGAAGCCTGTTCAATTAGACCGCTTGACTCAAACAGTCAAGCGCCTTGAAGCAAATCATAAAGCGGATGGTAATAATCCACCTTCGAATCATGATCAATTGCAGGTCAATGTGTTTGGTGAGCTTACCATCACGACGGCTAATCGTACACCGGAGACACTTCAATGGCGAACGTCTAAAGCAGAGGAATTATTTCTATATCTTCTACATCACGTTGGTCAGCCGGTTCGTAAGTCAGAATTAATTGAACTGCTTTGGCCAACAGATGAGCCTGCGAAAGCATTCTCGCAGCTTTATACTGCTATATATCATGTTCGAAAAACGCTATTGGTATATAAAGATCATTTAAAGGTCGAAAATAAAGGTGAAGGTTACGTCCTTCAAACTCATAATGTCACGCTTGATATTACAGAATGGGCGCAACGTATAACATCTACGCAAGAGTTGAACTTAGATACGGTATTTACATATGAATCGATCATGGCATTATATACAGCCCCTTATCTTGATAAGTATGGCTATGTATGGGCAGAATCGGAACGTTATCGCCTTGAACAGCTTTGGTTGAGTTATGCTTATAAAATTGCAGACTGCTATTATAAACATGATTGTATGGAAGAAGCACAAACTTGGTATATTAAAATATGCAACGTGCGTCCTGAAGAAGAGCGCGCTGCATTCACCCTTATGAGAGTATATGCGAATCACGGTTATCCAATGTTAGTCTATCATCATTATAATGACTTGAAGCGTGCCCTCGAAGACATAGGGATTAGTATGAATTCAGAGATTGCGAACTGGTATAGCCGTTGGAAAAATAGACAATAGAGATTCATTTATAAAAAGCACTGATTCCTTCCAGTAGGTAAAGTCCTGTGGAAGAATCTAGTGTATTTTTTTTGCATTCAATCCTTCTTTAGTGTTTTTATATGACTCAAAAAAAGAAATGATTTTAAAAAAACACCCCACCTTTCACGCGAATAGTACATTATACCCAGTGTGTATGTTGTAATTTGTCATATTTTCGGTTGTTGTTGAGGTTTTGTCGAGTTGTTTCTATTAAATTCTTATATAGGATGACTTAACAAAGAAGGAGGCACTTGCAGTGAAGCGGCTAAGTGTATTATTTATCGTACTATTACTATTTCAAACGTTATCTAGCAGCTTCGTTTTCGCACAAATGGACGGGAAAGATGTCGTCCAATCGGATAACGAATCACACGAACAATCCCTTGAACAGCAGCAAGAGCAAGATGACATAGCATCACGCAATTCAGACGTTCAAATTGAACGGACAGCACAAGAAATTACCGAAAATCTTATTACAGACGTCAAGCTAATCCATAAATTGGCTGACGGCTCCGAATTGGAATTGCCACCTGGAGAAGAAATTATCGTGGAAGATCCGTATGATGAATTTAAAGTTAAGATCAGGTATGATTTCGCGTTACCAGACGGACACAGCTACGGGGCTGGATCGACATATATGATTCAAATTCCCGACATGTTTACAATCCAACCAAACCCAGAGCCGAAAGAACTTACTACATCAGATGGTACTGTTTTCGGTCATTTTATCGTTACCAAAGACGGTGAAATAGAAATCACATTTAATGAAAACATTGAAAACAACTCTGCCATATCTGGCTATATTGAAGCAGAGTCGGAATTTGATGCTCATTATGCCGGCTCAGCGGAAGGGGAAGAAGTTGTTTTTCCGGTTGTGGATGGTGAATCTATCACGTTTCCTGTGAAGTTTATCCCTAAAGGCGGCGCCATTGACAAAAAAGGGGTCCCTAATAAAGCTTATAACACTGAAGTTATCACATGGACGGTAGATTTTAATAAAAAACTCGAAACGATCGATAATGCCGTACTCGATGATACTACTGAAGGCAATCATGCATTTAAAGCAGGTTCATTAAAGGTGTACAAGCTACATATGAATGCAGACGGCACCATTGACGAAAGCAGGACGGAAGAATTAACGGGGCATGGATTTGGTGATGCCTTCCCACTCGAAATGGGCACAATTGATTCTGCTTATCGTGTTGTTTATGACACCGAAATTCCGACGGATGATAAAGGAGAGTCATATAAAAATACGGCTACATTGAATGGTGATCAGATAGACCCATTAAAAGCTGCAGCAACTGTAGCGGTCAAGCGTGGCCAACCGTTAGAAAAGTCTAATACGAACAAGAGCTCATATGATCAAACCTTGTCATGGGAAGTAAAATATAATTATGACGAAAAAACAATATCTCAAGAGCAAGCGATATTAACCGACACGTCGGGAAATACGAATTGGACACTGGATGAAGCCAGCGTTAAAGTATACAAAGTAGCCATAAATCCTGATACAGGGAAAGAAGAAGGTACGGAAGAGGTGTCTGCAACAGAATACACCGTTACCAAAAACGGTCATTCGTTTGATTTGCAGTTTAATAACGCCATATCAGATGCATACAAGATTATGTACACGACCTCTCCAACTGAGCGTGTCCGTAATTCAATAACAGTGAAGAATACAGTAGAAGATACCTTTGGCAATACAGCAGAATCTGAAAGGTACGTTAGACAGCAGCTGCTCAGGAAATCTATGACAGGCTCTGAAACAGATTATGATAATAAAACAACTCAGTGGCGGGTAACAGTTAATGGTGACCGTTATGAGATGAAGAACGTGATCGTAACGGATACGTTGCCGAAAGGGTTCACTAAAAACAATGTCGAAGTTGTCTATGCAAATAGTGGCGACCCCGTTCCAGCAAGTGAATATACACACACTTATGATGGTCAACAAACGTTAACGTTCGAATTTCCGACGTTGAATGAGAAGGTATATATTTATATTACCGCTGATATTGATTTTGATGAGACAGAACCAGGAGCAGAGAGCTACACAAATAACGTAACACTCAAATATGATGCGGTAGAGGATAATGACCCTCATAATAATAAAGATAATGAATCGACCTTTACACCTGACGAACATACGAAAGCAAACGGGTTTAAAGGTGGATCATACAACTTAGAGACGAAAGTCATCAGCTGGGAAATTGGTGTCAACTACAACAAAGCAACACTCAACAATGCGGTCGTTGAGGATTTCATATTAGGCAACCAGAACTTTGATATCAATTCCGTAAAAGTCTACCATATGGAATTAACGGGTGGCGTTAATGGGTACCGAAAAGGTGAGCCTGTAAATGCAGCTGATTACACCGTTGCAACGGTGGAAGGTCCTAACGGCGAACCGGGCTTCCAAGTGCTACTCGGTGATATTACAACTCCGTACTTGATTGAATATGAGACAGACTTGAATGATCAGCTCGTGGAAAAGACATATGATAATACAGCCACTATTAAAAGTGATAATCAAGCTGACTTTTCTCTAGATGCTGCTGTATCACCGACACACGGTGGAGAATATACGAAAAAAACAGCTGAACAAAATGCAGATAATCCGCGGATCGTTAATTGGCGCGTGAACATTAACTATGCTCAATCAAAGGTATCTAACGTATCCTTGTCTGACACGCCAAGTGCCAATCAGCTGTTGTTAAGAGATTCAATTAAGCTGTATGATACAACCGTAGATTCAAACAGCATTAAAAAAGGCAGTTTGTTAGAAGAAGGCACAGACTATACATTAGAGATCGTTGAAAACGCTGATGGCACAGAAACATTTACCATCCATTTTGTGAAAGAAACGATTGAACGTGCATATGTCCTTGAATATGATACGAGAATCATGTTTAAAGGGGACGGCAATATTAGCAACGACGTATCGTTCCAAGGTGATGAAACTGCTGAGATTCCGACAGATAACTCGATCACACAAAAGATCGATCTATCTAACATCGGTGGTGGAATAGACGGAGAAGTCGGTAGTCTAGAAGTAACCAAAACAGATGCAGCTGATGGCACTGTACTTTCAGGTGCAACATTTGAACTTTACGATAAGGACAGCAATTTTATTCGCAGCGAGACAACAGGTTCTGATGGAAAAGTGACCTTTAATAAGCTCTTGTATGGTGACTATATTCTTAAAGAAACGAATGCACCAGAAGGGTACGTTGTCGGTATTAATGGTCAAAAGCCTGTAACTGTTGATGCGGATGTATCCAAAGTGACGATACAGAACAAGAAAATCATTCGAGACGTACAGTTAACGAAGGTTGATGCTGAAACTGGCGAAACGTTACCAGGGGCGACGTTCAAACTTCAAACACTTGACGAGCAATTAATAGGTGAATTTACGACAGATGAAAACGGGTTAATTTATAAAGGCGATTTAGCCCCAGGACAGTATCAATTTACTGAGGTTGCCGCTCCGGATGGTTACAAAATATTAACAGAATCGATCACCTTTAACATTACAGAGAAACAAACTGAGCCGATATATGTGACCGCTGAGAACTTAAAATTAGGCTCGGTTGAATTGGTTAAATTTAATGAGGATGATCAAACAGAAACATTAGAAGGAGCAGAGTTTAAACTTATACAAGCAGATGGTACGATAATTCACTCTAATTTAAACACTGATCTAGGTGGGAAGATTTTTGTAAATAACTTGGAGGAAGGTACGTACCACTTTATTGAAACGAAAGCACCGGATTATTTCCAATTAGATCCGACACCAATTGAGTTTGAAGTGGTCGCTGGTGAAACGGCAACGATACAAGTGGATGCACCGAATACACTCATCACAGGTGAGGTTTTACTGACGAAGGTTGATCAGCAGGACAATAGCATTGTCTTACCTGGTGCAACATTCAAACTCGTAGATGAACAAGGACAAACGATTGCAGAAGGCTTAACAACAGATGAACAGGGACAAATTTTCGTTGATCAATTAAAGCCTGGTAACTATACGTTCATCGAAACAGCTGCACCTGAACATTATCAATTAGGTAACAAAAGCTATGATTTTACCATCGAAAGAAGTAAGACAGAAGCTGACGTGATCACTGTTAACGTTCAAGCTGAAAATGAGCTTATACCAGGAGCGGTTGAACTCATTAAGGTTGACGCAGACAATCAGGAGCATGTCCTTGAAGGCGCGGTGTTCGAGCTACAGGACGCAGCAGGCAATATCCTTCAAGAAGGTTTAACAACGGGTGCAGACGGTAAAATAAGCGTTGGAAATTTACGACCTGGACATTATCAATTCGTAGAAACGCAAGCACCTGACTATTATCAATTATTGGATCAGCCGATTGAGTTTGAAATTGTTAAGAGTCAGACAGACACATTGACAGTACTAGTTGAAAACGAATTAATCCGTGGTCCTGTCGAGCTCACGAAGGTTGATGTTGATCATAATGATGCGCCGTTACCAGGTGCTGTATTCAAGTTGCTTGATGCAGACGGTCAAGTGCTTCAAGAAGATTTAACAACAAATGCCGATGGCAAGATCGTCGTTGAAGATTTAAAACCAGGTGATTATCAGTTCATCGAAACAGAGGCGCCATTCGGTTATGATCTCAACCCGACGCCAATCGACTTTACGATTGAAAAAGCGAAAACAGAGGCAGATGTTCAAACCGTTCAAGTAATAGCTGAGAATGTGTTATCTACAGGAGCGGTTGAACTGACAAAAACAGATAGCGACAATAACGATGCGCCACTAGCAGGTGCCGTATTTGAACTACAGGATTCAGACGGCAACATGCTTCGAGAAGGCTTAGTAACGGACGAATCCGGCAAGCTCGTCGTTGAAGATCTTAAGCCAGGCACGTATCAGTTTGTTGAAACAGAAGCACCATTTGGTTATGACTTAGACCCAACACCAGTCGTGTTTGAGATTGAAAGAGGTCAGGTTCATCAGGCAACAGTGACGAAAGCAAACGAGCTTTCAACAGGCTCGGTAGAACTAACTAAAGTAGATGTAGATAATAGGGATCTTATGCTTGAAGGTGCCGTATTTGAATTACAAGATTCAGAAGGCAATATGCTTCAAGAAGGCTTAACAACGGATGAAAGTGGTAAGCTCGTCGTTGAAGATCTCAAGCCAGGCACGTATCAGTTTGTTGAAACAGCGGCGCCGTTTGGCTATGACTTAGATCCAACGCCAGTCGAGTTTACGATTGAAATAGGTCAGACAGAACAAGCAACAGTGTCAAAAACGAATGAACTGTCAACAGGCTCGGTAGAACTTCTAAAAGTGGATCAGGACAATACGGAGAACACACTCCAAGGGGTAGAGTTTGAGCTACAGGATTCAGAGGGCAATGTACTGCAGGAAGGCTTAGTAACTGACGAATCAGGCATGCTCGTCGTTGAGGACCTCAAGCCTGGCCTGTATCAGTTTGTTGAAACAAAGGCGCCGTTTGGTTATGACTTGGATCCGACACCAGTCTTATTTGAGATTGAAAAGGGTCAGGTAGAACAAGCATCAGTTACAAAAACAAATGAACTGTCAACAGGTTCTGTAGAGCTCATCAAAGTAGACGAAGATGATGCAGACTTGACACTTGAAGGTGCTATCTTTGAACTACAGGATTCCGACGGCAATATGCTTCAAGAAGGTTTGACAACGGATGAATTAGGCNAGTAGACGAAGATGATGCAGACTTGACACTTGAAGGTGCTATCTTTGAACTACAGGATTCCGACGGCAATATGCTTCAAGAAGGTTTGACAACGGATGAATTAGGCAAGCTCGTCGTTGAAGATCTCAAGCCAGGCACGTACCAGTTCGTTGAAACAGAAGCACCGTTTGGTTATGATTTAGACCCAACACCAGTCGTATTTGAGATTGAAAAGGGTCAGGTAGAACAAGCATCAGTTACAAAAACGAATGAACTGTCAACAGGTTCTGTAGAGCTTATCAAAATAGACGAAGATGATGCTGAAATCAAGCTTGAAGGCGCCGAATTCGAGTTGCAGGATTCAGAAGGCAACATGCTTCAAGAAGGCTTAACAACAGATGAAACAGGTAAGCTCGTCGTTGAAGATCTTAAGCCTGGTCTGTATCAGTTCGTTGAGACGAAGGCCCCATATGGCTATGACTTGGATCCGACGCCAGTCGTATTTACGATTGAAAAAGGTCAGCTTGAAACCGTCGTAAAAGTGATGGATAATGGTTTGACAACAGGGTCTGTACAACTCATTAAAGTCGATCAAGACAATCATGAGGTGACTTTAGAAGGTGCTGTATTCGAGCTGCAGGATTCAGAAGGCAACATGCTTCAAGAAGGCTTAACAACGGATGCAAGTGGTAAGCTCATCGTTGAAGATCTTAAGCCAGGCACGTATCAGTTCGTTGAGACGACTGCTCCTGAGCATTACCAATTAGATGACACGCCGATTGTGTTTACGATTGAAAAAGCGCAGGAGATTACAATGACTGTTCAGGCACAAAATGCTTTACTAACAGGATCTGTAGAACTGCTTAAAGTCGATCAAGACGACGGTACCCTTACACTTGAAGGTGCTGTATTTGACCTACAAGATGGTGAAGGTAACCTATTACAAGCAGATTTAACAACAGATTCTGAAGGGAAAATTATCGTCAAAGATTTGATGCCAGGAGATTATCAGTTTGTGGAAGTTAAAGCACCAACTGGTTATGAATTAAACAAGACACCAATTACGTTTACAATTGAAAAAAGTCAAATCGATCGCGTTAACGTGACGGCATTGAATGAAAAGGCACCTGAAGATCCACAAGGACCAGGTACAGAAGATCCGGATAAAGATGATGGTAACACGTTGCCAAGTACTGCGACAAACCTATTTAACCTCTTATTGGCAGGTATGGTTCTACTTGCAGGTGGGATTGGCATGAATGTCTTTGTTAGGAAAAAAAGCGTACGATAAACTCCCAAATAAAAAGAGGTTGGGACATAACTTAAAGTTTTACTCAAAAGACGAACAATGCTTACCATTAGCTCCGGAAATATACGCAGACTCCTGCGGGATGAAGGCATAGGTTAGACCTCACAGTGCGTTAGCACGAGGAGGCTAACCAGCCGCCCGCGGAAAGCGAAGTATATTTCCGGAGCGGTCGTGTTGTTCAGCTCTTCATTTGAGTAAACCTCTTTTGTCCCAGCCTCTTTTTTCAATGATTATTGGCAAGAGATTGTCTTGTATGTTAGGCAAGAAAATTGTCTGTATGCACTGCCTACTGCCTTAAAATGACGAATTGAACAGTTGTGCCAACACCAGGCTTGCTCTTTATTGTCAGCCCTCTTCCAAATTGTTGCTTTAGACGTTTGTGTGTATTGGCAACACCGATCGAACTTTTGAGAGTGTCATCGTTATTTAAAGCTTGATTGATTACTTTTTGCGTCATACCAACACCGTTATCTTCAATTTCAACAGTGAAATAGTCATAATGGTTGACGATACGAATTGTAATAAGACCACCCCTTTGTCTTTTAAGGACACCGTGTCTGACGGCATTTTCGAGGAGCGGCTGTATCGTAAGCGGCGGTATATTGACGTTCGTATGACTGTCAACGTCCCATTCCACTTGCAAACGCTCACCAAACCGTTCTTTTTCAATGTATAAATAAGATTGAGCGAGCTCGATTTCTGTATCAAGTGATACGAGCTTCTCCGTATTATACATGGCAAAGCTTTTTCGCAAATAGTTACCAAACTCATCGAGCAGCCTAACCATTCTGCTCGTGTCGATTTCGCTTAAAGCAGCAATTGTATTCAGTGTATTAAAGAGAAAATGAGGTTGTATTTGGGCCTGAAGCCACGCTGCCTCTGTTCTCAATTGTTCTTTAACTGAATGCTTCATCGCAGTTAACGCCTCAACACGTGCTTTTAGTTCCAGTGTATCTGTTGGTTTTGTAACATAATCATTTGCCCCAGCGATAAAACCTGTATAAATATCTTCCTTTTGATATCGAGCGGTTAGGAGGATAACCGGCAGCTCTGATAACGTATACGTCTCGCGTATTTTCTCAGTTAACTCGTAACCAGACATTTTAGGCATCATCACATCTGCAATGACGAGATCCCAATCATTAACATGAATGAGTGAGAGTGCTTGATCGCCACTTTCAACGGCTGTAACCTCGTAGTCTTGTTCAAGCATATGACTAAGGATTTTGAGATTGATTGAATCATCATCAACAAGGAGTATCTTTGCTTTTGTTCCTTTCTTTGCCTTCTGATGATCTGGCAGAACGGAAGGATCAATTTCAAATGCTTTATCATCCTTGTTTGTTTCAACTGCAGCAGCGACTTCACTTAGCACCTTGTCGTCTTCAAGCCCTTCAGCCAAAGGAAGCGTAAACGTAAATGTCGAGCCTTTGCCGTACGTGGATGTTGCCGATAGTGTTCCACCGTGTAATTCTACGAGCTGTTTACAGATGCTTAAGCCAAGTCCGATACCACCATAGCTTGTTGCACCGTCAGCTTGCTCATAAGGTTGAAAAATCGATTCTAAAACATCATCCCGCATCCCGATTCCCGTGTCTTTCACGTGTATCTTTGCTAGAGCGCTGTCCTCATCAACTTCGCCTTCAATTGTAATGGTACCTTCATTTGTGAATTTAGTGGCATTGTGTAGCAGGTTAAATAAAATTTGAATCAAACGGTGCTCGTCGGCTTGAACCTTTGGAAATGATGCAGGAATGTGTGTGTGAATGTGCACACCTTTCTTCTGTGACACCGCCGTCAGCATTCCGAGAACGCCGGGTAAAATAGCATGGATATGCATATGCCTAATATTTAACTTGATCTGTTGATCTTTAAGACGTGTCATATCAATTAAATCGTTTAATGTATGTGTCATCCGCTCTCCTATTTGCACGATGAGCTGCAAATGTTGTTTTGTCGCATCGGTTAATGTATGTGCTTGATCATGTAATATTGTTTGTGCGGTATTTAGCATACCGTGCAATGGATTTCGCAATTCATGGGATGTATTTGCAAGAAATTCATCCTTTTTCTGATCAGCTTCCTCCAATTTTTCTGTATGGGTTTGATTTAATTTCAACACATCGATATGATTTTTGAATAATAGCAGCGCAATAACCGCAACGGACACGATAAAGTCAAATGGGTAATATGGGATATTAAACGATGTGAATTTAATCGTAGCACCCCAAATCGTGTTAGATGTATAACTCGTAATAAAAAGCAACACATATATTGCGCCAGGAAATCCTTTCTGTATGGTCCGTATCGTTTGAATAAATAAGAAAGGGATGGCTGAAAAATAGTAAATAACCATTAATGTTAGGAAGTAATTATAGTGTTCATACGGAATGGTTATTTGGACGAGCGTCATCACGATTAATACACTATAGATATATGGATAAAACCGTGATTGAATGTTAAATAAATGCTTGATGAATAAGAGCATACTGAGTAACGTGCTATTAAATAAAAAGAACAATAAATGATGAGAGGATATATAGTCTATAGGTAATTGCAAAACGATTGCATCATCAATTAAGATCGCAAATCCAGCTATTACAAGCATAATCCCGTAAAACAATAATTGCTTCTGAAAGCGCCCTTTACCAAGCGCATAAATCATAAAGGCATAGAAGCTGTGCAATATGTAAATGACACTCACAACGAACTGAAGGGTAAGTGAATTTTGCACATCCTGCTTGATCCCTGTGGCTGTGCCGAGTATTACAGAATCTGTAATACCGCCTGTTAGCGCCATGTCATAATTGGAAACATGGATCATCAGCTCTACTTGATCTGCATCCGTGTGAAATGTACCAATAAAGGGCCCCCGTTTAGTCGCCTTTGATGTATCAGATGTTGTTGGCTCGTTAATACCAGCAACCCGTTTATCATTAATATAGACCTCTGCACTTGACGTAACATTCATGATTTGTAGACCGTAATAGTCTTCTTCGTTACGAGGTAACTTAATGCGAACGCGATAGGTCCCATACCCGTATGCAGGAGGCTCGTTTTGTTGTCCTAGATTCTCTACCCAATTATTTGGGACCTGAATGGATGACTTGGACAAGCTATTGTCTGTACCAGGTGTCAAAAATAAGTTTGGATAAAACGTCCACTCACCATTGAGCGTATATGTTTGGTCGTCAATTAATACGTTATCACTTAAATCAATAACACCGTTTACCGCTTGTGGTTCGTCGGGTGTTTTATGATACATGATCCACCCGACTCGAAAACTACTAAGCAGCATAAAGAATCCGATTATGATAAGACAAATTTTTTTCTTAGACATTGTTTTTTGTGTGGGCATGGAACGGTCACCCTTCGCATTATTGATAAAAAAATACATTTATGTAAATTATTTCAAATACCATTATACGTTATATAGCTCGCGATGGTAGTAAAATATAACTCTAATAATTTTTTGAAGGTAAGATGCGTCCTAGGATTCATATCACTTAGAAAATGCACTGTTTATGTTATACTGACATTAAGAAAGCTAAGTATGTTTATATAAATTACAACAGATGATATAAAGGGATGGTGAACTAGATTGTTAACTAAAGAAGACGTGATAGATTTACTTAAACCTGTCAAGGACCCATTTTTACATAAAACCCTCGAAGAAACAGATGGGGTCATCAGCGTCAAGGTTAAGGAAGATAAGAAGCATGTCAGTGTCAAGGTTGGTATCTCGAAGCTAAATACAGGTGAACAGATGCAGATGCAGCAGGAAATCGTGCAGATTTTAAAGAAGAACGGTGCGACAACAGTTGGCCTGCGTTTTGAACAGCTTTCTGATGAGGTCATTAAGAAGTACCAACCTACAGCAGAGGGTGATCAGGCGAATACCATTTTAGGTGGTAGTACTCAACCCCACTTCATCGCTGTTGCAAGTGGAAAAGGTGGCGTCGGGAAATCAACCGTCACTGTGAACTTGGCAATGGCCTTGATGCGGCTTGGTAAGCGGGTTGGCATTATTGATGCAGATATTTATGGTTTCAGCATTCCTGATATGATGGGGATTGAACACCGTCCTGCTTTACGTGGGGAGAAGATCATTCCAGTGGAACGCTTCGGAGTCAAGGTGATTTCGATGGGCTTCTTTGTAGAAGACAATTCTCCGATTATATGGCGTGGTCCAATGCTCGGTAAAATGATTAACAGCTTCTTTTCAGAAGTAGAGTGGGGCAATTTAGACTATTTGCTGCTTGATTTACCACCAGGAACAGGTGATATTGCAATGGACGTCCATGATTTATTACCTTCATGTAAAGAAGTCATTGTGACAACACCACACCCATCAGCAGCCTTTGTAGCGGCGCGTGCGGGACAAATGGCATTGAAAACAAAACATGAAATACTCGGTGTCGTGGAAAATATGGCATATTACGAAAGTAGACAAACGGGTGAAAAGGAATACGTCTTTGGTAAGGGTGGCGGACCGAAGCTGGCAGAAGTTTTAGATACAAAGGTTCTTGGACAGCTGCCACTCATGCAGCCGTATGAAGATGAAGATGAATTTGCACCATCGGTTTATCAGCAGGATCATCCAATCGGACAAGAATATCATAAAATTGCAGCCAAGGTCGTTGCTAAAGTAGAAGAGGATTAATTAAGGAAGGGTGCAGATTGCGCCCTTCCTTTAGCATGTCCATCGACATTTGGTATATAGTTGTAGAGGCATCGTTTAGCCTCCACCCCCTTCACCTCCACCGGTATCTTCACCAGAACCGCCACCACTTTCTTTTCCATCACTCTTTCCGCTCGTTTGTTTTTCGGCAGCCTTTAGCAAGATGTCTTGAATTTTAGCTTGAAAGGTTGGTGTCTCCAGCGTTTGCTGAATGGTTTCTTCAAGGTGGGCGCGAAATTCCTGACTTTTTAATACGATGATGAATTGTTCGGTCATCTTCGGGTCTTTTAAAATATCGAGCATTTGCTTTTGGAATTCAGCATCTTTCATAAGATCCTTCATGAGCTGTTTTTGTTCTTCGGACATTGATTCAGAAAATTTTTTGACGAACTTAGGGTCCTCGAACAACTTCTTCCACATGTCGGTGCCTTTATCTGAGGCAAGTGTTTCATTAATCGATTTCTTTACGATGTCTGAATTAATAACGAGCTGTTCCTTCATTTTTTCATCAGATAATATATCGCTTAGTGCTTTTTTTCCATCTTCGGTTTGTAATATGTCAACAACCATTTTTTTTGTTGTTTCATAATCGGCATCCTTTCCTCCAGCGCCTTCATTCGAGCAGGCAGCAAGGAATACAAACAGGCAAACGAGTAGGATGGCAGGGTGCATGCGCAACATCGATAGACCTCCTTTGATTAACGGATCAGATCTTCATTTGTATCAATGTATCTTGAGTATTTTCATCGTGTGTGTTGTGTCATTGTAATGCTTAATATGGGTATCTAAATAAAATCTTATGCACGTATCACAGGAAAAAACGGACTGTTCATGATAGAATGGACATGTTTAAACGTGCGAACTTGACAGACATAAGTCATTAGGGGGAACAGGGATTGAATAGTCGCAAGGTGGTAGGTTTATTTTTTAGGACGTTGCTGATCGGAGGCATTACAGGACTCATAACGAGTTTTTTTGTCAATACGGACGGTATTTATACCACATATTTAGAGCCATTTAATGTGAAGGAACTGCTTGGCTTAATCATTTTTTATACAGGTTTTGGTTTTTTATCTAGTGTTGTCAGTCAGACGGGATTTTTTGCGTATTTATTTATTCATCGCTTTGGTTTAGGTTTTTTCAAGGGGCTATGGCCAGCCGTGCAGGTTTTGCTCATCGCATTTGTTGCCTTTGATCTTATTTACTTCCCATATAAAGCAGCAGATGGAGAAGTCGCGCTTTATTGGTTCATTTTAATGAGCGCAGCAATTGTTGGCTACGGTTTGATCATCGCAAAAATAAAAGCGTCCCAGACGCATGCACGCGCGTTTATACCGGCTCTGTTTTTAATGGTCGTTATGACGTCAGTGGAATGGGTGCCTGCACTTAGAGCAGAAGGCACTGATTATGCTTGGTTAATGATCATCCCATTATTAGCATGTAACACCTATCAATTGCTCGTACTGCATAAATTAACGAAAACGCAAAATCAACCCACTACAAATAAAAAACAAGCTATGTGAAGTCATCCGTTATTGTCGTAAAAAGGCGAACAGATCACGGCAATGCGATTAAGCACGAAAAAAGCCGCTCCAAATCATTAACGCGTCTCTTGGATTATGAGATGTTGTTAATATGGAGCGGCTTCTTTATTCCACTATTTCTGATTCGGCATGTGCTTGATTAAGCATTTCCGATATCGGTACAAATGTAAACCCTTTGTTTTTAAGATCTGGCAAGATGGTTTCCAATGCTTTTGCTGTTTGTTTAACGGAATCAGATGCATGCAATAGAATAATGTCTCCATTATCCGTTTCAGTCATCACCTTATCAACGATCGCATCTGTACCTGGGTTCTTCCAATCATTTGGATTAACGTTCCAATGAATGACCTCATAATTCATTTGCTTCGTCAATTTTAAAATATCCTCGTCAAATTCACCGTTAGGCGGTCGCAGCAACGTCATCTCTTCATGACCGAGCTTACGAAATATTTCCCGAGCGTAGCGCAAATCTTTTTGGATTTGTTCTTTTTCCATATCCAAGTAACTCTTATACCGATATCCAAGCATGCCTAACTCATGTGTGCCATCTGATATTTTTTCTACAATATCAGGATGCCTTTCAGCCCATTCGCCACTCACAAAGAACGTCGCTTGAACATCATGTGCTTCAAGCTGGTCAAGAATGTCATGAACGCGTGCCTCGCCCCAGCTTATATTGAAGGTTAAGGCAATGGCTTCTTGATCAGGATTTCCCTTTGATAGAGCCACATGTGCAGTTTCATTAGATATGATTGAAAGTGTCCCATTTCGTTCCAGCCACAAGAATAACGCAGCAAATAATGCAAAAACAACTATGACCGAGAGTCGCTTCCATCTATTCAATTGAATAATATAAAAATGGTCCATACACCTGCCTCCTTGGCTTGTCCTTATTAAATGTGTATGAACGAGACGAGACAATATGAATGATACGGGAAAAATCATGCGTACATGTCGTATAGAAGACAATAGGTAGTGGGACATTAATATAGATTGTTATTAAGTCCAATTTCTCTAGATAGAGACGCTAAGCATATTACTTTAGGAGGAAATTGGACATATGAGGTGATACAAGAATGCTCGGGCTTCTTATTAATGATATGGAACAAAAAGAATTAACGTATGTGATACAACGTGAGCTTGATGAATTGTTATTTGACTTAGGTGATCAGAGAATAGATTCAATCGTAAAACAGGCAATGAGAGACCGGTACCGTATTTTGTTCCAACTTTTTAGACGTGTGGCCAATGAACAGGACTGTCTCAAATACATACCTAAATAATAGTGGAATTACAATCATGAGCATGATCTCGCTGTGTCATGTAAAGAGTATGCACAGTAAGCCTTTATAAGGGCAGAGGATGATTTTATAATAATTAACGACATATATCGCTAAATTTTTTCGCGGTTTCTATTGATCTTGTGAAATTTATATGGTATTATATTTTCTGTTGCCAGTTAAGAAACGCTTTTTACAAACGACGCAAAAAATGTTTTTAAAAAGATGTTGACAAACGAGCGCAGCCATGATAAATTAGATTTCGTCGTTAAAACACGACAAACAATTTGTTCCTTGAAAACTGAACAAAACAA
>NZ_JABJXD010000010.1 GCF_019093865.1 Lentibacillus saliphilus | reverse complement strand
TCCCGCCGTCTCCACTTATTTGCCTTAAAGCCTTGATACGACTGACTTTGAAAATTCGTGATACGATTTGTGATACTGTAAATCATTTATAATCACTAATTTTGACCACATCAGCAGGCTTAAAGTCATCTTCCATTTTTGCTATAGCATCTTCTTCAGCATTTGGATATAGATGACTATAAATATCATGAGTGGTTGACGTATTTGCATGACCTAGACGTTTACTAACGATCTGAATGTCATTGCCTAGACTTATTAAATAAGATGCGTGAGAGTGCCTAAAATCGTGTATTCTGATGCGTTTTATTTTTGTCTGTTTAACATAATAATTATAGAAACGATCTATGGTGGTTTCAGGTACGTGATCATAAAACTCACCAAACACCACATAGTCTTTTTTATTTTTTGACTGTAGCTTCAGCTCACCTAACAAATTCATGGTGTGTTGGGGCATTTTTATTTTTCGTATAGATGATTCATTCTTAGGTGATGTAACTCTCCTATGATAAACGGTTTTATCGATATTAATAATGTTGTTGTTAAAGTCAATGTCATTCCAGGTTAAAGCTAATGCTTCTCCTTTTCTCAATCCTCCATAAAACAAGACCATAAAAAATGACTGGTACATTAAATCATCAACTACCTGGATAAATTGTTTAAACTCATCGATTGTCCAGAAATCCATCCTCTTCTTTTCTTTCACATCTATATTCCCAACATCTCTCGCAACATTAACTCTTAAATATTCGAGGCTAATGGCATAATTTAAAATAGCAGATAATACGGTGTGTACTTTTTTTGCACTAGCTGCAGATAAATTATCTAACAGATCGTCGTGAAAACGAACGATGTCCCTTTTTAAAATGTCTTTGATTTTTTTATGTTGGAATCGTGGTTTTAAATGTATGCGCACTACACTTTCTATCTTGGCGTAAGAAGACTCTTTCCTTCTCTTCTTATACCAATTTAAATACATATCAGCTATTTCTCCGAAAGTAATATTTTCTTCATCTTCCACATCAAAATTATATAGAAAATCTATTTCTGCATTTCTAGCCTCTTTGCTTGATTTAAAACCTCTTTTCATGTATCGCTTTCTTTCTCCATTAGGCAAGTCTACATACACGCTATAATAATAGGTGCCGCGTTTTTTATCCTTGTAAATTGCCATGCTTGTTCCTCCTTTATGAGAATGTATGTTCTATTCTTGAGTTAAAATTTTTTATCGAACCACTCAATAACACCAAGCGGTTCAAAACAAATAGTGTACCCATTAAAGTTGATTGCAATACCATATTTCTCTTTATATCTATCTAGAGCAAATTCAAGAAAAGTTTCAGTTACACCTAAGAATTCTGCAAGCTCAAACCGATTTCTAATATGTTCCTTATGAGCTTGTACAATTTTTGATAATGGAACAATACGTTCATAAGCCCAAGAGCGGGCACGTTGCTCCTGTTTGCGATTGCTTAATTTTGATTGATCAAGTATGTCTCCCACAGATGTGTGATAATGGCCAAGTTCTTCAGCAAGTACGCAATATTTTTCATTTAGTGTTGGGAGATCCTTATTAATCCATATGACATTATCACAATACAGACCTTTAATGTGACCTTTTAGGGGTCTCTCATCAACATCAATCCCTAAAGAATTAGCCTCCTTCAGAAGCCTTTCAAAATGCATAACTAATCCCCCTGCTGTGTTCTTTTTAGCTTGATAAACTCTTTGAATCGTTTAATTTCCTCCAATTCTTCTTCAGTCCACTCTTCACCTTCATGGTGAGCTGCTATAGTATCTGTGTCGTCTAAATACTTTTTCTCGGTACGGCCGAGGAGGTAGTCTGTGGACACATCGAAGTAATCGGCAATTGCTCGAAGTTTATCAGCACCAGGTGTCTGTGTTTTCAATCGATATAAAGTATTTTTGGAATAACCTAACGCTTCTTCTAAATCGTTAATTGAAATTTTCCTTTCGCTACATAATTTTTTAACTGTATCAAACGTTGTCATATCAACCATCCTTAAAAGCTAGTCAAAGTACATTAAACTTTTTGCATAAAAATCATTGACTATTTTATGCTTATAGTTTAATATGACTGACATAAGCTATTTAGTTAGCGAAAAAGACAATAAAAAATACGACCTATTTGAATGCATTTTTTTGACGCTGGGGAGCTGATAAAACGCATAATTACAGGCTTTTTTAAAGTCTTATTTAGCTATGGGTATATATTAAACTATACGCCTAAAAAGGTCAACAGTTTTAGCTAATTGAGTAGCTTATAAATTAAAACCCACACCTTCTGATCAGACTCTGATCGAGCGGAGCATGCCATGACGGACCGTTTAAATCCCGAGCAGCAGCAATAGCCAACGCCACGACATCAGACTTTGATCAGGGGGTGTGGGGGAGAGGGAGAAGGAGGTTTAATTTATGCCGAATGATATAGGAGCATTGGTTAGATCAGAATTATTCAAACGCAAAATGAAGCAGAAAGAATTAGCTGAAATGCTTGGAATTTCGAATGCATATCTATCGGACATCATCAACGGAAGAAAAGATGGTCCGAAAGCTCAAGAACATGTTAATCACATCAAGAAGATTTTATGTATCTAAGGTGGTGATAGTTGGTGAACAGTCAATTATACATTACTCGTCGTGAACACCGAATGAAACAGAGGGAAGTGGCTGAAAAATTACGAATGCATCCGCAGTCCTATCATTTAAAAGAAAGTGGTAAGCGTGAATTTACTATTAGTGAAGGAAAGAGATTAGCAAGAATTTTTAATACCTCGTTAGATCAATTATTTGGGGAGGATAAAGCCATATGAAATTAGATTTTAATCTGATTGCATTCCAAGATCGTTTCACTGAAGTTTTGAAAAGACCAGAGCCAATGCGCTCCAAGGACCTAACAACTCTAATGAATGATATGGGACAAGTTTACGAAATTCCGACGCTACGTAATGAAGAATTTGAACGAAAGAATATTGACGTTATGCCTCTGTATAGAGCAGTAGATAAGGCACGAAATTTTGAGGAGGTTGAATCATGATAGACCTTTCAATGTTCCGCAAAGCTGATCAAGATCTGGTCATTAGTTTATTGAATATGCACGATTACCACAAGTCTACTGCAGAAGAGTATGCAATTGAAGGTGAGTTTAGTAAAGCGGCTGCTGACTACCGAAATGTAGCTCATACTTTTGAACAGCTGCAAGAGTTGAAGAAAGCAAAACAAATGCAAGATCAGGCTTATTTGGTTCTAAAGCAAATTGAAGGAGAGCAAGAACGACGAGAATTGCTGCAGAGGTTATCAAAATGAGTGACCGTTTTTATCATATTTGGCACGTGAGCCTGTTTATTGCTTCGCTGATTTTACTTATGTGGGCGATGTGTACAGCTTGAAAGGTGGTGATGGAAATTAAGGACTACGGCAAGAAAGATTTCACTTTTGCTGGTGTGGGAGCAATTCTGATCGTCACTATCATTCTATTAATTATTTGAAAGAAAGAAAAAACTCGTAAAGGGCTGCAACCCTATACGAGCATAAAGAATAACTAACCATAATCACATTATAACACGGAAATGAGGTATGTAGGGTGAGCAAAAAGCAAATTGATCTATCTCTGTCTGATTTGGCTAATGGTGCCATTCAGGAAAAGCTAGATTACGAGTTGAATAAGATTTTCGCTAACATTCACGATCTGAACACTAAAGCAACAGACAAACGGACAGTCACCATTAAACTCGAATTTAAACCTGATGAAAACAGGCAAACTGTTACTTTGACAAGTGACTTTACCTCTAAGTTGGCCAATGCCGAGGGAGTGTCTACTACAGTATTAACCGGAAAAGATCTAAGTAGTGGTAGGGTCGAAGCCAGAGAACTTAAATCTAAGGCACCTGGGCAAATATATTTTGATGACGACGCAGAAATAAGATCTGATGTCGGAGATCCTATTGACGTGATCGAGCGAGAACAACAGCGAAAAAATATTATAAATCTACAAAAGCGAGGTAACTAATTATGTTAAAAGAGGCTATTAAATTTCTATTTGAATCAGGCATTGAGCCACATGACCGCATAGTGGAGTTTTCCGATCAGGATAACAAAGACCGCATCTTTTTTGTTGATGACAGCGGAGTCGGAAAAGAAGTCAAACCAACAAATAACAGAGCAAATCAAGCGTTGGAATTAAACACGCTAACTGGTTTGGTCACGTACATTAAATCAAAGTTAGAGCGTAGTGAAAGCCCATTGTTCTTACACGTTAAGAATGAAAAAAAGGTTGTTTTAAAAGGATTACTCGAATTTGATGGCGGTCGTGAGGACTTGGCAGTTGCGAATGCAATCGTCCCTGAATTTGATTTTGATTACTTCCACGATGTGGAGTCAATGAACATTGCTTTCCAATCAAAATTCACTAAAACAGAGGATCGTAATCTGTTATTGAAAGTGATTGGGAGCCTAAAGGAAGATAACGTTCGACATACCGGTGATGACGGTGTTTCTCAGGCTGTAACCATTCAAACAGGTGTAGCTTCAGCTGATGATGTGCTGGTTCCTAACCCTGTAACATTGGCACCATACAGAACGTTCTTGGAAGTTGATCAGCCAGAGAGTGACTTTGTATTCCGTATGAAAGATGGTCCACGAGGTGCCATATTTGAAGCTGATGGCGGAGCATGGAGAAACATAGCAATCGCAAATGTAAGAGATTACTTGGCAAAAGAACTAGAAGCTGAAATCAGTGAAAAAAGAATTACCATTATTGCTTAATAGAAAAAGGTAGAAAGGAAGAATGACTAACCATGATAAAGATAAACAAGTTTGAAATTGAAAATGTAAAGCGCGTTAAAGCCGTGAAGGTAGAGCCAACAGCAAATGGACTGACTTTGTTAGGTGGAAAAAATGGACAAGGGAAAACGTCTGTATTGGATTCCATTGCATGGGTTCTAGGGGGGAATAAGTACAAGCCTAGCCAAGCAACAAGAGAAGGTAGTGTAGTACCTCCAGCTCTAAAAGTGACAATGTCAAACGGATTGGTAGTTGAAAGAAAAGGTAAGAACAGTGATTTGAAGGTCACTGATCCGAATGGGCAAAAAGCTGGCCAACAACTTCTTAATAGTTTTGTTGAAGAGTTGGCCATTGATCTACCAAAATTTATGAATTCTACGAGCAGAGAAAAGGCAAATACATTACTGCAGATCATTGGAGTTGGTGAGCAACTTCATAAGCTGGAAGCGGAAGAGCAAGATCTATATAACCAACGCCGTTCCATTGGACAAATCGCCTCACAGAAAAAGAAATTTGCTGAAGAACAGACATATTATCCCGACGCGCCTAAGGAGCCTATCTCTGCATCTGATTTGATTCAACAGCAACAGGAAATACTTGCGCGTAATGGCGAAAATCAGCGGAAACGTCAGCAACTTGATCAAATTAAACAAGCGCATGCTAGTAAAGGTCAGGAAATAGAACGGATCAAGCAGCAACTTCAAGAAGCAGAAGCAGTCTATGAGGACCTTGGAAGGGATTTGGAGATAGCTCAAAAGGATGCGCTAGATTTAATTGATGAATCAACTGAACAGCTAGAAGCTAACATTCAACAGATAGACGAGATTAATAGAAAAGTTCGAGCAAATCTAGATAAGGATAAAGCAGAAGAGGATGCCAACCACTATAGAAGGCAATATGACGAATTATCTAAGAACATCGAGAATGTTCGTCAACAAAAATCAGATCTATTAGGAAATGCAAATCTACCATTATCTGGTCTTTCGGTAGAAGATGGTGACCTTATTTATGAAGGACAAAAGTGGGACAACATGTCTGGAGCGGATCAACTTAAAGTATCTGCAGCTATTGTTCGTAAATTAAAGCCAAATTGCGGCTTCATCTTGATGGACAAGTTAGAGCAAATGGACTTAGATACGCTCAATGAGTTCAGCGATTGGTTAGAACGAGAGCAACTTCAGGCCATCGCCACTAGGGTAAGCACTGGTGAAGAATGCTCAATCATTATTGAAGATGGATATATTGCCGGACAGCAGATCATTGAGGAGAAGAAAAACCAACAGCAAAAACAATGGAAAGCGGGGGAATTTTAATCCATGGAAGTAATAAGTGGAATAATAGAAAAGGCGAAGAAGGTCGTTCTGTATGGACCTGAGGGGATTGGAAAATCCTCTCTAGCGTCCCAATTTCCTAAACCTATATTTATCGATACTGAAGGGTCTACTACAGAATTATCAGTGGATCGTCTTCCCAGCCCAACGAGCTGGACAATGATTAATCAGCAGGTTGATTGGGTTAAGCAACAATCAGGAAGATTTGAAACACTTGTCATTGATTCAATCGATTGGGCAGAAATGGAATGCACTAGAAATGTATGTGCCCAACATAACAAAAAAGGCGTCGAAGACTTTGGTTATGGCCAAGGGTACGTTTATGTGAAAGAGGAATTTGGAAAGTTTCTAAACAAATTGAGTGATGTTATTGAAACGGGTATAAACGTTGTTCTAACGGCGCATAGCCAAATTGTAAAATTTGAACAGCCGGATGAAATGGGTGCTTATGATCGTTACCAGCTGAAGCTTGGTAAAAAGACCAGTTCACAGACAGCACCATTAGTCAAAGAGTGGGCAGATATGGTTTTGTTTATCAACTATAAGACATACAGCGTGGCTGCAGATGACCAAGGGCGGAAACACAAAGCACAAGGCGGAAAGCGAGTTATGTATACAACGCACCACCCAGCTTGGGATGCCAAAAACCGCCAAGGGCTTTCCGAAGAATTACCGTTAGATTATTCGAGCATTGCTCATGTTTTCCAACGTAGTAGTCACGGTTCAGTTCCACAAGTGGAGCCAAATCCACAACCACAACAATACGTACCAAGTCCGACTGAACAACAAGCAACATTACAACCAGAGCATGGAAGTCAAGGACAACAAGAAGACGATACTCAAGCACAACAACCGGAACTGCATACTGACCAAGCACCATCTCAAGTGAATGCAACAGCACCACCAACCCATCAAGGTACAATGCCTAGCCTTGATCCAGCAATTCCGAAAGCTTTGAAAGATTTAATGACACAGCACGGAGTTTCTGAAGAAGAGATTCAAGTTGTCGTGAGTCAAAAGGGATATTATCCACAAGATACACCTATTACAAACTATGATCCAAGCTTTATTGAGGGTGTGCTAGTAGGAGCATGGCAACAAGTATTTGGAATGGTTCAGGAGTTTAGAGAAAGCTTGCCATTTAATTAATTAGGAGGAATGAATGATGGAACAAGAAAGAGAATTGCAATGGGATGACGAGATAGAAAAGGATGGTGGCGATTATATATTGCTACCAGCTGGAGATTATAATTTCACGGTTACAAAGTTTGAACGTGGGCGCTTCCAAGGTAGCGCTAAAATGCCAGCTTGTAATCAAGCAAAATTGGAACTCACAGTACATTCTCAGGAGCACGGTGATGTCGTTATCTTTCACAACTTATTGCTTCACACGAAAACTGAAGGTTTATTATCAAACTTTTTCACCGGCATTGGCCAAAAGAAAAAAGGTGAAAAGCTAAGAATGAATTGGAATACAGTTATTGGCTCGAAAGGGAAACTTCAGCTTGAAATTAATAAATTTGTTGGTAGAGACGGGGAAGAGCGGACGAACAACCAAGTGAAAAAATTCTATCCGTATGAAGAAGCCTTTCCGCAAGGACAAAGTCAAGGGTATCAACAACAGGTGCAACAGCAACAAGCGCCATTCCCAACAAATACACAACAACAAGGCGGATTCATACCAGGGCAATTTTAGGAGGTAACAAATGGAACTCAGGGATTATCAACAGGATGCCAGAGAATCTATTCAGGCTGAATGGGATAGAGGTATAAAAAAGACGTTACTTGTATTACCAACTGGTACAGGGAAAACCATTGTATTTTCCAAAGTGATTGAGGATCGAGTTAAAAAGGGCGAGCGCGTTCTCGTCCTTGCCCATCGGGGCGAATTATTAGATCAAGCTGCAGATAAATTGGAAAAGGCAACTGGATTAAAATGTGCGACAGAAAAAGCAGAACAAACATCTTTAGGCAGCTGGTACCGAGTTGTTGTTGGTAGCGTTCAAACCATGATGCGAGAAAAAAGACTGGAACGATTCGATAAGGATTTTTTTGATGTAATTATCATTGACGAGGCGCATCATTGCATATCAGACAGTTATCAGCGCGTATTAAATTACTTTGATGCGAAGGTATTGGGTGTCACCGCGACGCCAGATCGAGGAGATATGCGTAATCTAGGATCTTATTTCGAAAGCCTAGCATTTGAATACACACTACCTAAAGCCATTAAAGAAGGATACTTGTCTCCCATTAAAGCTCTAACGATTCCACTTAAATTAGATTTATCGAACGTTAGTCAACAAGCTGGCGATTTTAAAACAAGTGATCTAGGGAGCGCATTGGATCCGTATCTTGAATCAATTGCAGATGAAATGGTGAAAAATGCAAGTAATAGGAAGGTTGTCGTTTTTCTTCCATTAGTAAAGACGAGTCAGCGATTCACTGAAATACTAAACTCGAAAGGTTTCCGTGCTGCAGAAGTAAACGGTGAATCTAAAGACAGGGACCAGGTTTTGAAAGACTTTGATAATGATAGATATAACGTTTTATGTAATTCTATGCTTCTTACTGAGGGGTGGGACTGCCCTAGCGTTGACTGTGTTGTTGTATTAAGGCCTACAAAGGTGCGTTCCTTATATAGTCAAATGGTTGGACGTGGTACCCGATTGTTTGAAGGTAAAACTGAATTATTACTGCTAGATTTCTTGTGGCATACTGATCGACATGATTTATGTCATCCTGCACACTTGATTGCTGAAAATGAAGAAGTGGGCAAGGCCATGACGAAACAAATCGAAGAAGCTGGTGTTCCTCTAGATTTAGAGTTGGTGGAACAACAAGCAGAGGAAGATGTGGTTGCTCAGCGTGAGGAAGCTCTTGCCAAGCAACTCGCAGAAATGAAAAAGCGTAAACGTAAGCTAGTTGACCCACTTCAGTTTGAAATGAGTATCCAGGCGGAAGACTTAGCAAATTATGTACCGTCGTTTGGGTGGGAAATGGGACCGCCTAGCGAAAAGCAAATCAAAGCGTTAGAAAAGCAAGGGATCTTTCCTGATCAAGTCGACAATGCTGGAAAAGCTTCTAAAATGCTTGAACGGTTAGATATGCGAAAAGAACAAGGGCTCACAACACCGAAACAAATACGATTTTTAGAGCAGCGTGGTTTTGAACATGTAGGGAAGTGGCCATTTGAAAATGCAAAGAAATTAATTGATAGAATTGCTGCTAATGGTTGGGTAACGCCAGTTGGTATTAATCCTAAAGAATATAAAGTGGAGGAGTAACCAAAAAATGAATATATTATCTGTTATTACCGTATCTGTAGCCACTTCTCTAATCACCTCTATCTTAATGATGAAGTTACAGATGAAGATGATAGAAAAGTGGATGGATAGATTTTTTGAGAAAGAAGAAGATTTTATCAGAAAGAATTCTCTACACAAATACTGATGAAATTCTCGCCAAAGTTGGTTAAAACAAAGGATCCTTTTTTTAATGTCATGTGTTTATTTTTTTCAAGAACTGATTTTACAGCATGGTGATCACGTATAAAGTTATATTCGTTATCATCATGGAGATAAGTTGTAAAAGAAGTTTTTATAATACCTAATCTTTCTAAGTTATTAATTGAAGGAGCATTATTAAAAAAATCTATATTTTCTTCAAATAAAGCGATCATTGGAAATATAGTTTTAGTGCCCTCTCCTTCTGAATGTATGACCATACTCATAATTGGATGCGGAGCGTTAACTGAAAGACTCATTTTTTTAAACTCTTTTAATATATGAGCGTCATGAGGACTTAATTGTCTTATGATATCGACATAAGAAGTGTGAACCAAATTACTTTGTGATGAATTCATCGAAGAGGCAATTAAATTTGAAAACATTTCTCTTAATGTTTCCTCTTCAATATAATACTTGGATGCTTCTAATGCAGGTCCTACAAGGGAAAGGGGAGGTTCCTGAAGCTTTTCTTCTGGTATTGAGGCGATCTTCTGTGCGATCGATTCCTTGTAATTTTTTACATTTTGTTCTCTTTTTTCTCGTTTTTTTTCTGCTACTTCATGTAATTTTTCAAAACCTACTAAAGCCATAATGTCGTCTAAAGCGCGTCCAGGTCCTTGAGCTTTTGTAATTGAAGAAGTAGCAAAGCCAGCGCCAAAAGTCATTAATCCGCTAGTAATGATTTCATACATGTCAATTCTCCTTACTTTTTATTCTAATCATATCAAAAGAAAGAAGGTGATTCTACTATCATGGAAAACAAAATAGATTTATTGGCTCTTTTAGAATACGTGGATCCTGCATACCTTGATTACCAAGAATGGCTTAATGTCGGAATGGCATTAAGATATGAAGGTTATACAGCAAGCGATTGGGAGGATTGGAGCAAACGGGATGGACAAAGGTACCATCCCGGGGAATGCTTCAAAAAGTGGACTACGTTTGAAGGAAGTGGAATTACTGGCGCCACAATTACACAGATGGCCAAAGAAAATGGTTGGGAGTCAAGATCAAAAAAAGAAGATCATGAATTAGGTTGGGATGATGAAATAAGCGGGGATGACGATTATGTTGTCATCGACAAGAATTGGATAGAAGGGAAAGAGGTCAGCGAACCTAGTGTATGGAATCCAGTCCGGGAACTCACCACATATTTAGAGACTCTATTCGAGGCATCAGAGAATGTTGGTTATGTGGTATCAACATGGCAGAACGATGAAGGGAAGTATTTACCAACGAAAGGAAACTGGGACAGGACAGCGGGTGAATTGATTCAGGCTTTAAATCAATCAGATGGAGATATAGGAGCTGTTCTCGGTGATTATAATCCTGAAGCCGGTGCATGGATCCGTTTCAACCCACTTGATGGCAATGGTGTTAAAAACGCAAACGTAACAGAATATAAATACGCATTAGTCGAGTCAGATTCTATGGATTTAGAAAAGCAAAACGCCATCCTCAGAGAACTAGAATTACCGATTGCAACACTAGTGTTTAGTGGTAAAAAAAGCTTACACGCAATCGTGAAAATAGATGCTGCCAATTATGATGAATATCGAAACCGTGTGGACTATTTATATGACGTATGTAAGAAAAATGGACTCGATATCGATAACCAAAACAGAAATCCATCTCGTCTTTCACGTATGCCAGGTATTGAACGCAATGGTAAAAAGCAATTTATTATCGATACCAACATTGGTAAGAAAACATGGGAAGAATGGCATGATTGGATTGAGGATATCAATGATGATTTACCAGATCCGGAAAGCTTAACAGATTTTTGGGACGACATGCCTAAACTCGCCCCACCATTAATAGAAGGTGTACTAAGACAGGGACACAAGATGCTGATGGCTGGGCCGTCAAAAGCAGGTAAGTCCTTTGCGCTGATTGAACTTTCCATAGCAATTGCAGAAGGCAGACAGTGGCTTGGCTGGAATTGTACAAAAGGAAAGGTTCTATACGTCAATTTAGAGCTAGACAGACCTAGTGCGTTACATCGTTTCAAAGACGTCTACAATGCATTAGGGTGGCAACCTAGCAATCTATCAAACATAGATATTTGGAATTTACGGGGCAAGTCCGTCCCGATGGATAAGCTAGCTCCTAAGTTGATTAGAAGAGCAGCTAAAAAGAATTATATAGCTGTCATCATTGATCCAATTTATAAGGTACTGACAGGTGACGAAAACAGCGCAGATCAGATGGCTCATTTCACCAATCAGTTTGACAAGGTATGTACGGAATTGGGTTCCAGTGTTATTTACTGTCACCATCATTCAAAAGGAACACAAGGTGGTAAGAAATCAATGGACCGGTCAAGTGGATCTGGTGTATTCGCTAGGGATCCTGATGCGTTAATTGACTTGATTGAACTGGAATTGACGGATGACTTATTAAAACAGCAGGAGAATGCTGCGGCTACTGAAATCTATTCCAATTTTATCAGAAATGCTAACTTTGATTACTTTGACGAGAACGTAGGCATAGACGATCAGCAAAGCGTATCACAAATGAATACACACGCTAAGAAGGTATTACCTGCTAAAACGTTAGAAGAAGCTGAATCAGCTATTAACAAAGCCGTGAAGCAGGTGCGAATCCGCTCTGCTTGGAGAGTTGAAGGTACATTAAGGGAATACCCGAAATTTGATCCAATCAATATGTGGTTTCAGTATCCGATTCATAGAGTGGATCATACAGGAATATTGAAAGATATTCAGCCTGAAAGTGAACAACCATCCTGGAAGAAGAACTTCCAGAAGAAAAAGAAAAAAGGTCCTTCGGAAATAAAAAAAGAACAAAATGAAGCTTTAGAAAGTGCTTTTGAAGCTTGTTCAATTGAAGAAAAAATCACCTTAGAATCTATGGCTGAATATCTAGGGGTTACGGATCGAACTGTTAGAAATCGAATAAAAAATCATGGTGGTTTTCAAATTATTAACGGAGAAGTGGAGAGAAAGTCTAAAAAAAGATAGTGAAATCATCGAAGTGAAACATTTCATTTTAACCTTTCAATATTTGAAAAAACACGATAGTTTTCATTTCAAAAGTACGTTTCATTTTGTGAAAATGTCGGTTGTTTTCACTTCATTTCAAAAAGTGAAATCTTCGGAGATTATCGAGAATTTCAGAGTGAAATGAAAAGCTATATATATAATATATAAATTTCCGTTTCACTCCTCCGTCGGTCATAGAGAAAAAAGTGGTGGGCTCAAGCGCAGCCCGCCACACCATTTTCTCTTTCTATGACAAAGCAAGTTTTTCAAAAAACGAAGAGGTGAATAGATCATGAAAGAATTCAAAACCATTGCACTAAAATACCGTAAAGGCAAAATGGTTAACGGAGTGTTTGTGAAAGAAGCTGATTTGAAATGACAACAGAATTCTTCATGCCAATGAAAAAAGTACCAACGACAACACACCAACAAAAACAAGTAACGGTTGTAAACGGTAAGCCGGTATTTTATGAACCAGAACAATTGAAGACTGCTCGTAGTAAGTTATTGGCTCACCTTGGGCAACACGTTCCTGAAAGGAAATATAGCAATCCGATTCGCTTATACGTGAAATGGTGCTTCCCGATTACTGGAAAGCATACGAACGGTAAATATAAGCACACAAAGCCGGATATTGATAACAGCCAGAAGCTTTTGTTCGATTGTATGACAGACCTAGGCTTTTGGAAGGATGATTCATTGATTGTAAGTTTGGTAGCTGAAAAGTTTTGGGCCGATCTTCCAGGAATTTATATACGAATCGAGGCGATCTGATGGATTATCAAATGTTCTATGCTGAAGTAGTATCATGGATATCTGATTGCAATTCTATGGCTGTTAAACATGGCATGGAAAGTGATGAGTTTTGGACATGGGCAATGAGATCAACGGGAGAACTGAGTGATAAGTACGGGAATAATGATCTGGTGAAGAAACAAATGATCATGTTGCTTGATTGGCTTAATGATATTTATGAGAAAGCGAGGTAATAGCATTGAGACAAGAAGAAAGACAATCTATTATTGCTCAGCTGGCATTAGCTGAAGGTGTTAAGGAGTCTGTTTTCAAAAATTATACGGATGAACAGCTGCAGGAGAGGTTGAAAGTGTTGTTTGGAAAGGAGGCTTAGACGTATGCATCTGACAGAAAAGCAAATAAAAATAATTACTGAGACTGCTTCCCGGGAAGCCATTAGAGCATACAAAGATGACGAGAATAAACGTAATAAAATAAAGCATGATATGCGTTTACGAAACATTAAGCTGTTGTTGAAACATTACAGGGCACTTGTGTTACATTGTGAAAAGTTAGAAGATGACTTATTAAAATTTGAAGATACATCGATTCAGGATTTGGATATTGTTGAGATTAACTTTGAGAGTATCGAGTCTATTAAAAAAAGCAAAACAAAATCACTAGCCATGGTGTATTTTGTTAGAGGAAAGATGGAAGCTTATAAGCGGTCTTGTAGCATTGATGAACTAGGGTATTTCCGTGTTTTAGAGATGAAATATTTAACATCTAAGAAATATACCATTCAGGAGATTGCAGACAAAGAAAGAATTGATCGAGCTACAGTGTATAGATATTTAGAAAAAGCAGTGGAACAGCTTCCAGTGATTTTCTTTGGTATAGAAGCCATTAAGTTTGAATAGTTGCGACAAAATTGAGACGCACTTGCGACATTTTGTGTGTTATTATGATAGTGTAAGATAAATGTAATTATTGAATAAAAAAGGCGCTCTATTTGAGGAGTGCCTTTTATTTATGAATTTATTGGAAAAATATAGGTATAAAGAAGGGAAAAACCTCTTGTTTGTCGAAAAAGTAATTATAAAGTCGAAGGCAAGGGGGAGAAGAACTTGGTTAAAAAAAGAATACAGTGTTCCTTTTTTAATATTACAGAACCGAACAATCAAAGTGGAAAGGTGGACGAATTATTAAAGCAACAAAAAAATATATTAAACAAAAAAATGGTTGAAAATGTAAAAGTCGCTGGAGTAATTTTGAGGATTACTTATTTAAATAAGATAGAAGATAGTACTAATCATTGGTGGACTGGTATTGTTGAGAAGTTAGATATAACTGAACAAGGAGAAATCGCTGATCTAGATGGAAACAGAACTATATATGCACAAGGTGAGAACGAGGGACCTATAGTAAATACTGGGTTTATATATTATCCATTAACTAAAACTATTGCTCTTCATAAAAAAGTTGGTGGAGTAAATGATAAAAATTTTGGCGTATTTATTCGAAAATTACTAAGGCAAACCAAAATAGTTGAAAAAGGTTCTTCCAAATATATTATGGATGTATTACCTGATTTAAATAAATTAGATCGTTTATATAATTCTAAACATATAAAAGAACTAAAATATAGTTTTCTACTTCCGAAAGATCTATCTGCCAATCAATCTGAAAAAAGATCTATTTGGGGCGATTTTAGACTTGCTAAAAAATTGGGTGGCGAACGAATGAATGTAACTATTACTGCATCGGAAATGAATGCTGATCAAACAAAAAGAAAAGTGAAGCAAATTCTTGAAATGGGTAATGATCATTTAAGCTCCCTTCGAGCGGTTACAGAACATGATGATATTGAGGAGCCACTTGACTTATTGACAAATAAATTTTCCGATTACAAAGATATCGATCTTAAAAAAGGGAAAAAGGAAACACCTACGCTTATTATGGATACAATAAATGAAATTTTTATCAAACAAAAAAAATTAATACAAACAATGTATATTAATGATGAGGATGAATAACAATATAAAGAGGCGGTGACATTTTGTGAGAAAATTATTATATAAAATTGCCCTCTTTTTTGTACCTTTTATAATTTTATATTTTTCGGATATAGATTATGAAAAAATAACCAATTTAGAAGATATTTTAACAGCCTCAATCGCAATAAGTTCGTCCTCTCTTGGTTTTTTTATTGCTGGAGTGTCTATACTTCAGACATCGTCTATTAGCCGGTTTTATAAAAAATTAGTCCAACTAGGGACTAATAAAAAAATAATAGCTTGGCTAATGACATCGATAGTGTATGTGTTTTTACTTGCATTTCTAAGTCTTTTTAACATGTTTCTGATATCAGATATGACTAATTTAGTGGTACTATTAATGGATATTTGGTTAGCGTTACTTATTGCGGCATTTCTTTCGACATTATTTGTTATTATTTTGATTGGTATAATATTTACAAGTTGAAGAATAAAGACCTGATTTATGGGTGTCTTGATATAGCGGAGTTATTTAGTACTGTGACTTCAGCAGGTGCTGCGTTATTATTTAATGTAGCTGTAGGTGCGTTATTTATAGCTGTTGATAAGATAGCTTTTACATTAAAGAAAATCCAAGTAGGGATTAAAGATTAAATAGAAATTAGTAGACACTTACTTAAATGTAGGTGTCTTTTTATTTGGTGGTGGATCCTTTTGGCCGAATACAAAACAGAAGCACAAAAGAAAAAGTTCTATCGATCTAAAGCATGGATCCAGTTGAGAGAAGATGCGTTGGAAAGAGATAACTATGAGTGTCAGTGGTGCAAGAAGGAAGGAGGGGTTACTGTTGATTCAGTTAAGCAGCCAGGCAAGCGTAAAGAGATCGTTCTCAACGTGGACCATAAGTATCCAATCGAAAACTATCCAAGACTTGCTTTGGTTTTGGACAACCTAGAGACATTGTGCGTATATCACCATAACGTAAAAGAGGGACGTATATTCAAACGCAAGAAACCAAAATGGGATGATGAAAGATGGTAGACCCCCCACCTAAATAATTTGGTGTTTTTCCAAGCCCAGGGGACCGGGCAGGGGGCTCGACTTTCCAACTATATGAATCAAAATTCGCGTAAGGGGGGTGGGTTATGTTGGTAGCAACTTTCAGAACAGACGTGGGCATAGATAAAATAAAGCAATTCTTGATGTCGAAGATAGACACAACCAACCCGGTTGAGGTTGAAAAAGTCGGCAGGTACTTAAAGCATATTGAGATGTATAGACGCATGGAGCGAACAGTCAAAAAAGAAGGTGTTTCCACGACTGTAATAAATGGCAGCCAGGAGTATATTAAATCCCATCCCTTACTTGGCGAAATGAACAAAGTAAATTCAGCGATCATTAATATTGAACGATCAATTGAGATCGTTGATGAAGAAGGCAAGCCAAAATACACAGCGAATGATCTGATATAAATGAAACTGAATAAGCACGTTAAGTACTATATGGATCAATACGAAACTGGCAAGATCAAAGTCAGTAAGTATGTGGTCCTTTTGTTTTCATATCTAAAAAAACATGTACTCAATCGCGATGATATTTACTTTGACGAAGTAACGCATGAACGGTATATCAAGTTTACCGAGAAGCATTATTTTAAATTGGCCCCGTTCCAGAAATTCAAAACAGCTTTTGTATTTTTATATTATAAAGACGGCGACCATCCTTTTTTTGATCAATTCTTTTTTTATGAAGCCAGGGGGGCTGGAAAGAACGGTTTAATATCAACGCTTGCTAACTTCTTTATCAGTGATCTGCATGGCATAGATAATTATAATGTTTCTGTAGTAGCCAACAGTGAAGAACAGGCAAAAACAAGTCCTGAAGAAATATACAATACCATTGATATGGCTGGCAAAGAAAGTGTGTTGCAATCTCTTTTTAAACACACAAAAACAGAAATCATCAGCAAGACCGGAAAAGGTAAAATAAAATACCATACATCCAACGCTAAAACAAAAGACAGCTTGCGTGATGGTTGCGTTATTTATGACGAGGTACATGAATATGCTGACTCGACTATTGTTGACGTATTCAGTTCTGGTCTTGGTAAAGTCCGGCACTCACGAGAGTTTTTCATCACAACAGATGGTTTTGTGCGCGGCGGTTATTTAGACGATTTGAAAGACCGCGCTATGAAAGTGTTAAATGGTGAAGCACCTGAAGATCATCTATTTGTTTTCATGGCCACATTGGATGATGAAAAAGAAATGGATGATTACTCAAACTGGCAAAAAGCAAATCCTATGTTTCATGAACCAATGAGCGATTATGCCAAAGAGTTATTCCGGGTAGTTAAACGACAATATATTACACTTGGAAGTTCCAAGCCTTCAGCACGAATTAAATTTATGACCAAACGTATGAACTTCCCTGGAACAGATTTAACTACATCGGTCGCAAGTTGGGAGGAAATTCTTAAAACCAATAGGCCATTTCCGGATTTGAAACACCGTGTTGCAGTTGGGGGGTTGGATTTCGCCAGCATAAGGGATTTTGCTGCAGTCGGATTGCTATTTAAGGTTGGGGATGATTATGTGTGGAAAACACATTCATTCGTGAGACGAGGATTTTTAAAAAATGTGAAACTTGAGCCGCCCATTGAAGATTGGGAAGAACAAGGGCTGCTCACCATTTTGGACGGTCCGGTTATTGATATTAAACACATCGTCAACTGGTTCGTGGAAATGCGCGAATCATATGGCGTAAATAGGATAGTGGCAGATACATTTAGGTTGGATCTCGTAAAGGCTGCTCTTGAAGCAGAAGGCTTTGAGTTGATCTATATACGTAATCCCAAAGCTATTCACTCATTACTAGCGCCGCGTGTTGAAACTCTATTTGCACAACATAATGTCATATTTGGAGACAACCCATTAATGCGGTGGTTCACCAATAATGTTTACGTCAAAATCAAAAAAGACGGGAATAAAGAATACTTGAAAAAAGATGAAGTCAGAAGAAAGACAGATGGTTTTCAGGCGTTCATACATGCTTTGTGGCAGGCTGATAACACACTAGAAGATGATGAGGAATTTGTGCTAGATGTTATAAACTTTTAGGAGGTGATTAAAACTTGGGTTTCCTAGACCTATTTAAGAGAAACAGCGAAATGGAAATTATGCATGACTTTGATTTGATTGAGAGTACATCAGAGCGGATTCAATTAAAGAAGCTGGCCATAGAGACTTGTGTAAATATGATTGCCAGGACCATCAGTCAATCTGAATTCCGTATCAAGAAAAAAGGTTTAGTTCAGTACGATGAATTTTATTATCGAATGAACGTTAAACCGAATCAGAATCAGTCATCTGCGCAGTTTTGGGAAACAGTCATTTTCAAGCTAATATATGACAATGAATGTTTAATCATTAAATCTGATTCTGATGATCTCTTAATTGCCGATGACTTTTCGAAAACAGAATACGGTCTTGTAGAGGATACATTTAAAGCGGTGACAATTAAAAATTATACCTACAATCGCACATTTAAAACTTCTGATGTTCTATATCTGCAGTACAACAATGAAAACCTGTCAAGATTGATTGACGGGCTTTTTAGTGATTACGGGGAATTATTTGGACGAATGATTGAGTTTCAAAAGCTTAAAAACCAGATACGCTCCACCGTGGACATGGAAAACGTAAATCCAAAGGATCCAGAAACGCAAAAGAAATTACAAACCTTTATTGACCGTATGTACAAGTCTATTAAAGAGAGAGCATTTTCGATTGTTCCGCAGCAAAAAGGTTTTGTTTACAAAGAGCATTCTAGTAATGTAACCGGGGCAAGTGTTGAGGAAATTAATAAATTAACAAATGGCTTTCTTGATCATATTGCAAAAGCGTTAGGTATACCGCCCGCATTAATACACGGTGATATGGCTGACGTTGAAAAACACACTCGAAACTACATGACATTTTGTATAGATCCAATACTAAATAAAGTAAAAACAGAGTGTGCGGGTAAGTTCATTGAAAAAAGTGATTATCTCAAAGGTGATCGTGTGGATATTCGCAGGGTAACATATAGCAATATGTTTGATGTGGCTACCGCAGTGGACAAGTTAAGGTCTTCTGGTGTGGCAAACGGTCACGAATTAAGGGAGGCGTTAGGATTGGAAAGATCGAATGATCCGTTGCACGATAAATACGTGATCACCAAGAATTATTCTGAATCAGTTGAAGGGGGTGAGAATGAGTGAATAAGCCAGATATGAAGAAATTATTGAATTTAAAGCGTGACATTCGTTTTGAAGCAAAAGGCGATAACGAATACAAATTAACGATATATGGTGGCATTGGTGGTTTTGTTTTTAGCAGAAATAGCGCTAATTCAATAAGAGAAGAACTAGCAGGAGTAGATGCAAAAAAAATCCATGTTCATATAAACTCTGGAGGAGGTTCTGCTTTTGACGGTGTAGCAATCTGTAATATGTTGAAACAGCATAAAGCAGAAATCATAGTCCACATAGATGGTTGGGCTGCTAGTGCTGCATCGGTAATAGCCATGGCTGGTGACAGGATTATCATGCCGAGCAATACTATGATGATGATTCATCAAGCAAGCACAATTGAGTATGGAAATGCAGATGTGTTTGAGAAGACTGCCCGCGATTTACGGAAAATTGATGCAGCTTTATCAGCTTCATATAAAGGTCGCTTTGTTGGTACAGATGAAGAACTTAAGCAATTGTTAAAAGATGAAACATGGTTAACAGCAGATGAAGCTGTTTCGTTAGGATTTGCAGATGAAGTGGCTGAAGAAATTGAAATTGATGATACACAAGAAGATGAAGAGCAAGAGGAAATAGAAAATGCTAAGGATGATATAGTTGCTAAATATGCAGCACAATTAAATAATCCAAAACCAAAAGAGCCTACTCCTGCTGAACCGAAGCAGAATATGAGTAAGCTCTTTTTGAATTTAAAATAAAGGGGAATGAACATGCCGATTACATTTAATAACTTTGAAGAGAAGAAGCTTGCCTTTGCGAAGGCGACACAAGAAGGTACAGAGGAGGAACAGTCAAAAGCTCTCAATGATATGCTTGAAGCACTTGCAAATGACGTGCAAGGGGATATCTTGAATCAGGTAAATACACAAATGGCGGACAATGCAGTTTTGCAGTCACGTGGTCAAAACGTGTTAACCAGTCATGAGTATAAATTCTTTAACGCTGTTGTAGAAGAAGGTGGTTTCAAGGAAACCGAAACTCTACCAAAGACAACTCAAGAGCGTATTTTTGAGGAAATAAAGAAGGAACATCCACTTTTAGAGCATCTTGGACTAGAAAATTTGGGTGCAGTTACAGAGTTTATTTTCTCTGATCCATCTGGAGCAGCTGTATGGGGACCATTGTTTGATGGAATTAAAGGTCAACTAAACGCAGCATTCCGTAAAGAAAGTATTTCTCATTTGAAATTAACAGCGTTTATCCCATTAGCGAATGACATGTTAAAATTAGGTCCTGCTTGGGTGGAGCGCTATGTTCGTACAATTATTAAAGAAGCGATGGCGGTCGGTCTCGAGCGTGGATTCGTTGCAGGTACTGGTAAGAATGAACCTATTGGTCTGTTAAAGGATCCAAACGGTAGTGTAGTTGATGGAGTATATCCTGATAAAAAATCAGTTGGCCCATTAACATTTGAACCAGGTCGCACAACAATTAATGAGTTAAAAGATGTTATGAAGCTTCTTGCTAAGAAATTAAAAGGCGATGGGAAAACAGATGCTGATGAACCAAAGAAAATTGAAGGAAAAGTAGTTATGGTTTCCAACCCATTTGACACGTTTGATATCAAAGCAAATGCTACTGTTCAAAATGCATCTGGTGCTTATGTAACTAATTTACCGTTTAATCCAATTACATCTGAATCCGTCTTTGTACCACAAGGGAAATTGCTTTTCTTTGTTAAAGGGGAATATATTGCTGCGCTTGGTGGAAGTGAACCTATTAAAAAGTTCGATCAAACAATGGCACTTGAAGATGCTACATTGTTCATTCAAAAGCAACACGCTACTGGTAAGCCAAAGGATAAATATGCATCGCAAGTTTATGATTTAAACCTAAGTCCTACTACAACAACCACAACAACTAGCGGTGCCGGAGCGTAAGGAGTCGATGTGATTGACTATCACACCAGCAATTTTAGATGAATTTAAAAGTAGGATGCGAATCACGCACAGCGGTGAGGATGACAACTTAAAAAGGTTGTTGTCCTTTTCTGTTTCAGCTTTAAAAGGGGATTGCGGACCTTTTGACATTAACGGAACCACAGATATTGACAATCGCGCCAAAGAGTTGGTCTTTGAGCGTACGCGGTATGTATACAATGATGCTCTCGAATTCTTTGAGAATAACTTCTTAAGCGATATTACAGGATTGGGATTAGACATTGAAATGGAGCGGATGGCTAATGAGACAATTTGAGTATAAACCACCGCGCGTCCATTCCGGAGAGTTAAGGACACCAATTAACTTTTATCAATACGCGCCAAACGAAGGTCCATTACCTGGTGAAGGTGAGCAAAAAATATTATTTAATGCGTGGGCTAAAGTGGATGAAGTATGGATGAAGGATCTAGAATTGGCCAAACAAAATGGTACTGCCTCCGATCTGACAATTACTATTCGGGATCCGCAACCTGATTATAGACCAACCAACAAACACTATATATCTATTGACGATCCGTATTATCGTGACAATCGTTACAACGTTAAGCACGTTCAACCAGATATGCAGAATAAAGATTTTATCAAAGTTGTTGCAGGGCTGGTTACATGAGTGTAAAGATAACAGGTTTAAACAAACTATTATCGGAACTGGAAACCAAACTAGGAAAACAGGCAATGCAGCGGATAAGTGATATAGCTTTAATAGATGCAGCGAATGAGTTTGTTAAAGTGTTAAAAATTGGTTTTGAAGCTGCAGGAGATAAAGGTTATGCAGAAGGACATACCGTTGACGAGATAACGGTTACTGGACCATTTTGGGATACTAGAGGCGTTAGAACTATGAAAGTTCATTGGGTTGGTCCACATGAGCGCTATCGAATTATTCACTTGAATGAGTGGGGAGGAATTAATAACCCTAATCCACCAAGAAAAGGCGTAATTGCTCGTGCTATGAAAAATAGTGAAAAGGCGTATCGTGATGCAGTTAGAAAAGCATTAAAAGGTGGTCTGTAATGGATGTTTTAGATGACATTTATAATGCTTTAGTTGCTGATGATTTCATACGCGAACAGGCAATGGGTAGAATTAAATTCTTTGAATATCCGGCAACTGGTGATGTTACTGGGCCATACATCGTAATTGATGAAATTAGTCCACCTATAGCAATTGAATATGGCAGTAACAAAGAAATTGCTTACGAGCAAATAACTCAAATTGATGTGTGGTCAACAGACCGCAAACTTACGCGCAATCTAGCGAATGCGATCAGAGACACATTACGCAATAAAAATGTCACACAGTCGGCGATTGGTCCATCTGATTATGATAAAGGAGTTTTTCGTGACGCAAGGCGTTACACACATATATTTTATAAGGAGTGATTATTTTGTCAGAACAAAAATATTATAAATCAGCAACAGGCGTTGATGAGTTTTATTACTCAGAACTCGACGAAACAGGAGCTGGCATCACGTTAAACGATCCAGAACTTGTTGATTTTGCACAAACAATTAATATCGAAATGCCTCAGGATTCAACACGTGCTTATGGCAGTAACAAAACGGCAGAAATCGCTGTTTCTTCTGGTGACGTATCAGTGACTGCAGCATTTCACCGTATTCCTGAACAAGACAAGCAACGACTGTTTGGTTTGGAAAAGACAGAAACAGGTTTGTACGCTTATGGTTCAAATGATTCCCCACCATATGTAGGAGTAGTGTTTGCTAAAACGTTTGAGGACGGTTCAAAAGAATATGTTGGTTTACCTAAAGGCATGTTTATGCGTCCGAATCAAGAAGCTAAGACAAAAGAAGGTGGTGGTGTAGAATTTTCAAACGAAGAAACCTCAGCGGAATTTATGGATCGTAAGGTTGCTGGATTTGATGAGGAAAAAACGGTTATATTCGGTCGTGACGCCAAAGGTTCAACAACTGCAAGGGATGCTATTTTTCAAGCTGTGTTCGGTCGTCCGTATCCATCTACCCCAACGACAACCACAACAACATCCGGCGCAGGCGCATAATAAATGAAATATATCCTATGCCAACCAGCCATTAAGCGGTTTGAATGGGAATTGGAAGTTTGCTTGACAAGATTAAAGAAACTCGGCATTCAGGATATCGTCTTGTTGTTTACACGACATGATGATTCTGTGCCGAGTTTTTTTATAGAAAAGTATGATGTTGATGTACATGTTTATGATGACAGGAGAACTGACAAGAGTTATATTCCATCGGTTAAACCTTACCTGTGGACACAATACTTGAAAGAAGATCCTGACAGAGAGAACGGGATCTATTGTTATATGGATAGCGATGTAATTCTGCGAGAAGTATTGAATGTTAAACCAACTGAATCAACTTGGTATGCTTCTGATTGTGAAGGGTATTTAGGAATAGATTATGTAGGTGAATTGTTAGAGCCGATGTGCAATGCTATTGACATTGATCCAGAACTAATCCGTAAAGCTAAACCAACAGGTGGCGCTCAATGGGTTATTAAAAACCCTTCTTTACAATACTGGCAGAAGGTGTATGAGGATTCGATAAAACTGTATCGTTTCTTAAAGGATAAGGATATTCAGAAATGGACTGCAGAAATGTGGGCCCAACTTTGGAATGTTTATCAATATGATATAAAAGTTGAAACTCCACACGAACTAGACTTTTGTTGGCCAACGGATCCTAGAAGTCGATACCAAGAAACGAAAATACTCCATAACGCTGGTGTGGTAGACGATAATCAGAATCTGTTTTTTAAAGGCAAATACGTCACACACGAGCCATTTTTTGACGTTATAAATGTTGATGAGGGTAAAACGTCATATGAATATTTGAAAGCAATTAGGGAGGTGTATTCTTTGAAATACGAGGTGTTACATTATTTTGAAGATCTGCAGGATGATAATAAACCATATAATCCTGGAGATACTTTCCCGCGCTCGGGAAAAAAAGTAACAAAGAAAAGAATTAATGAGTTGTTGTCAGATAAAAACAAGCAAGGAAAACCACTAATTAAAGAAATTGAAGAGCAGGAATAAGTCCTGCTATTTTTATTATTGGGAGGGATAAGAATGGCAAATTTAAAGCGTAATATGCTAGAGCTCGTAAAAAACATCGAAGAAGTAAATAATGGCGGTGAAGTGGAGTTAGAAAAGCATTGGACACCTGCTTTTATCCCGTTTCGAGTATGCAGAGATGCTGTACAGCTTTTTGACGATTTAGAAACGGATGGGGAGATGTCCGAATCAGATAAATTTGATAAACTCGCAGACTTTGTAGCAAATGAAATTTTTGCAGGGAAAATTACGAAAGACGATATTTTTGAACGTCTTCATGCTCCAGATGGAAAGCAAGTTCTATATGATCAAGTTATATTTGTTGCTCAAGGACAGCAATCAGATGATACAAAAAACTTTTTAGCGAAGAAAGGTTAGACGATGAGGACTTTTCTTTCGCAAAGCAAGCTGAATATATGGATAAACTCATCGCTGACCTCATGCGAAATGGCAAAGATATCAACGAAATACTAGATATGCCTATACATTTTATTGGACAGATTATGCGAGATAAAAACAAGCCAAAACAGGAAAAGTCTCTTATTGCTGCATTTGGCGGATAGAAGGGAGGCAAAAATGTGTCAGAACGTATTGAAGGCTTGTCCATAGGCCTTGACTTGGAAACGATGAAAGTAGATTCAGGTCTAAAAAACTTGAACTCAAAGCTAAAGCTCGTTAACAGTGAAATGAAGGCCAACATGTCTGCTTTCGATCGTAGTGATAAATCTATCGGTAAATATGAAACAAGGCTGACTGGTTTAAATAAGAAGTTAGAAGTACAAAAAGCAGTAACAGAAAAAGCCTTAAAAAGCTACGAGAAGATGGTAAAAGAACATGGCGAGGGCTCAGAAGAAGCAGAAAAAGCTGCACGAGAGTATAACAATCAATCCGCCGCGCTTAACAACCTAGAACGCTATATCAATGGCGTAAAAGATGATCTGGAAAAATTAAAGAAAGAGCAACGGATTGCTAATTCCAACTGGACAAAGATGGGTAACAAATTAGATGACGCTGGTAACAAAATGAAAGCTTTTGGTAGCAAAGTAACAGGTGTTGGAAACGCCATGTCCGCGACCGTTACACCAGCTGTAATTGGAATGGGAACAGCGATGGGTCTGGTTGCTTCTAGTTATGAAGACTCTGCGGTAAAAATGCAAAATTCTTTAGGTCTAACTGCAGAAGAAGCTAAGGAATTAACAGATATATCACGTAATATTTATAACAATGGTTTTGGTGAAAGTGCCGATCAAATTGACCAGGCTGTATTACAAGTTAAGCAGAACATTAGAGACTTGAACAATGAAGACTTAGAGCGCATCACAGAAAAAGCTTTCCTTCTAGCAGAAACATTTGAATCAGACGTAAATGAGGTCACAAGAGCAGGGAACAACATCATAAAGGGTTTTGGTATTGAAGCGGATGAAGCTTTTGATTTGATGGCTAAAGGAGCACAAAACGGGCTTAATTTTTCTAATGAGATGTTTGACAACCTTAGTGAATACTCTAGTCTGTTTGCGAATATGGGTTTTTCTGCAGAAGAATACTTTGAGCTATTACAAAAAGGCACTGAAGCTGGTGTTTATAATCTAGATTATATTAATGACGTAATGAAAGAATTCCAAATTCGTGTTAAAGATGGTTCAAAATCAACTAGTGATGCTATGGGAGAGTTGTCTAAAGACACGCGTAAGGTATGGAAGGAATTTTTGAAAGGCGATAAAACCGTTAAAGACGTATCGAATGTTGTTTTAAAAGAGCTAGAAGACATGGATGATCAAGTCGCAGCGAACCAGATAGGTGTTGAACTATTTGGTACAAAATTCGAAGATCTTGAGGCTGAAGCTATGTATTCAATGGGTGAAATCGGCGAAGGAATAGAAGATGTCGATGGCACCATGGACGATATGACCAAGAATACCGAGCGATCGATATCGAAGCAATGGAAATCTACGTGGCGTGAAGCAAAAGAGGCAGTTCTTCCACTTGGTGAAACGGTGCTAGATTTCACTAAAGAAATACTACCTGATGTAAAAGATGGTATAGAAGATGTAACTGAATGGTTTTCGAATTTAGATGAACAAGGAAAAAAGAACATTATAAGATTTGCTGGACTAACTGCCGCGGCAGGACCAACCCTAACTATATTAGGGAAACTTACTAGTGGTACTGGTGACCTCATAACGGGAATGGGGTCATTGTCAAAGAAGATTGGTTTATCTATCTGGTGGCACGGGGCTTGCTGGTAGGTTGGTCACAATGGCTGGTCCGATAGGAATTGCTGCAGGGGCTGCCGGTGTTCTAACTTATAAATTATATGATGCATATCGTGAGTCAAATTCGTTAAAAGATGTCTCTACGGATGTTGCAGAAAAGATGATTAAACAGCATGAGTCAAATATTGAATTGATTGATAGCCTTGATGGTTTAAGGAATAAATCGAAACTAACAAATGATGAATTCGTTAAATACCTAGATTTGCAAACCCGTCTTGAAAATGAATCAAATGCTGATGCTATAGCGTTGATAAAAGATGAAATGAACATATTACAGGAAAAGTCAGGTCTTTCTAACGATGAGTTGCAACAAATGGTTGATTTAAATAACGAAGTCACACAGACTATACCCGAGTCCACAAAAGAAATAACTGAACAGGGCAATCGTGTAGCTGATACAACTAATAAATTACGAGATTATAATGATGAACTCAGAGGTTTGGCCATTCGTGAACTGGAAGAAAAGCTGCAGAATTCATTAAGTAACGAGCAGCTATTACGCAAACAAATAAAAGATGAGCAAGTAGAACTTAACAGGCTGGTAACAAACGAAGAAAAGATGCGCGAGGTTGTTCGTGATCTAGCTAACCAGACTATTGACTCAAAAATAGAACAGTTAAAGCTAGAAGAAGAACGTCTTAACAGCGCAATTATTAATGACGGTTTACAAGGTGACGCATTAAACAAGGCTAATGAAGAACTTGAATTAACACGAGTAATTATTTCTATGCTTGAAGAGGGAGAAGGCACTTTGCGTGAGTCGCTTGCACATCAAATTAAAACAGTTGACGAGCAACGCGAACTTATAAACGGAAAGAAAGAGCAATTAGAGCAGACAGAGTTAATTGCTCAAAAGTTAGCCGATCAGTTCTTGGCAGAGGTGAATATAACCGCAGAAAAAGGTCGCGGTATCCAGGCTATTAATGAAGAAATTAAAAGAGTGGAAGATTTAAAGAAAAAGCTTGATGATAAGTTTGCTGGCCAACAAAAAAATAGTGAAGCATATCGTGAGCAAAACGATGATTTAAATACACAATTACAGCGACTTGAAGATGCTAAAGAAAAAGTAAATAGCATTAACGAGTTAGCCGGAAAAACAGTTTATGGAAAAGAAATATATTTGGAAGCTAGACCGACTTTAGATAAATTTGAAAGTATGGTTGGGAGGTCGATTGGTAAACGTGTAAATCTCCATGCATCTGGTCCAGCGGTTGCTCCACTATATGCAAAAGGTACACCACAAAGTGGCCATCCAGGTGGTCCAGCTATAGTTGGTGATGGTGGGGGAAGAGAGTTAATACAGACACCAAGGGGAGTCACGTTTCTCTCACCATCAACCGATACTTTGATACCTGACTTACCAAAGGGCTCTCATGTTATCCCACATCGTGAGACGGTACGTATGTTAAAGTCAGCTCCAAAGTACGCTAGAGGTACAAAGGACTGGAAAAACTTAGTGGATCATAGACGATTTAAAAACAATGAATTTATGACACTACTAGCCATAAATGCTAAAAACAACGAGACTATGGTTGAAATTCCTACGCAATCTTCAAATAGGAACAATAATGATCGCTCTAAAGAATTACTTGAGGCTACCCTAGAGCAAAATGAACTCTTGAGATTAATCCTTGCTAAGGATAACAACACATATATAGACGGCAGATCGTTGGGTGGAGATTTAGAGCCTATAATAAGCGAGATACAGCAACGCAAAAAGAGAGTGAGGGATCAATTTGCCTAATCCGTCTTTTACATTTAACGGAATACGTAAGTCATGGCTGCATATGACGCTTGGTAGAGATAAGCCTTTATTTGTGCCGGTAAAACGTAACATGTTGACGATCCCTGGCATGGCTGGCGCATATCTACAATCATCACAAATAGAACCTATTGCATTTGGTCAACCAATAGCATTTAAAGTACGCGATGACGAACATGCTTTGCAAATCAAAGATGAATTAGCGGAATGGCTGATCACAGATAAACCAGCGTCCTTAGAATTTGATGATGAACCAGGACGCATTTATTATGCCTTAATTCAAAATAGCATTAGTGATTTGGAACGCTTTGCTGACCTACGACAAGGAACAATTCAGTTCCTATTATTAGATCCATACAGTTATGGTCCAGAACTCACACGCAATTTCACATCTGATGCAATTACACTTACAAACGCTGGTACAGCTGAAGCGGATCCGGTCTTTGAGTTGACAGCAAAGAAAAAAACTACTTTTGCAATGATCAGTAACGGTGATGAATACAATTTGATTGGAAAGCCTGCAACTGTTAATGAACAGACTGTTGATACACGGTCGCTATTATTTGAAGAAGATGGCTCAACGATTAATACGTGGACCACAGCAGGCACAAAGGTAGATGGTGGAACGATAACAGGATCATTCGGAACTGACGGCGCCGGCATTACAGTCCCCGATTATGGCACAGGTCCTAGTTGGCATGGACCAGCACTCATTAAAGAAGTCACACCAGTTCAAGACTTTGAAGTGAAAGCACATCTGCAAATGCGCACACCAAACCCGAACCAGGCTACACGAATTGAATTGTATTTGTATAATGAATTTATGAATGTGATTGGTAAAATGGCTGTCGTTGATAATATGACGGCTGTAAACAAGAAGAATGGTGAAGGACGTGTTGGACCATTTGTTGGTGTTGGTCAAAATTATCTAATCAGTTCAGCCAACTATCAATATAACTGGGATTACTTTTTCGGCATGTTACGTATTAAGCGTGTTGGCAATAAAATAGAGTTTTATATCACGCGTATTGCAACTGATACCAGGCATGTCTTGAACTTAAGAAAAACATACACGGATAATGCTGGAGATTATTCAGGAAGATTAAAATACGTTCAAATCCATATTGGAAAAAATGGACCAGAACCCTATTCGTCTAAATTTTTCAGCGTATCAGCTTATGAACTGTCCCAAGCAACCGTTGATCAAACACCATATATTTTAGATGTTGGAGACAAGGTCAGCTTTGATCATAAAAATGATGACATACTTGTAAATGGAGAACCGCGAAACGATTTAAAGAATTTCGGAGGTTCTTTTTTTAAACTCAAAAAAGGCGAAAATACTTTAGCTGTTTTACCTTCTGCTAGTTTTAATACGGAAGTTAAGTATAGAAATAGGTATTTATAAATTGGGAGATATCTCTACAGGAAAGGAGGTAACTCATGTCACAAATACACATTATAGACGGACAAGAAAATACCATATTAGACTATATCACTGCTAAAAACATCATCGATGACGATCATAAAAAGTCGTTAGAAGATACACTTGAGACTTATGTGTTTACAACGTTTGCAGATAAGCGATTCAGTCCATATCTTGAAAAACGCAATAGAATAATCATTCCAGATGAAGATGGTAGCCTTGTAGAGTTTGTTATTTTTGAAGCACATAAGTACAAGGATAGAGAGGGTTATAAAGCACAAGTCCATACACATGCTTCATATCTTGAATTAAAAAAAGCAGCGGTTGTATATCCAAGCGAATTCACTGGATCAGCTAGTCAACATGGCGGTCGCGCATTGAATGGTACCAGTTGGAAGATAGGAATTGTAGAAGGCAAGGGAAACATTACAATCAACATTGAAAACCACACTAACCCCTATGCCTATTTAAAAAGAATAGCAAAAGAGTTTGGACTTGAGCTAAGGTTTCGTGTTGAACATGATGGTAATCAAATCAATGGCCGTTACGTTGATCTTCTTGTACGAGTGGGACAGTGGCGAGGTCGTGAAGTTGAGTTTGGAAAAGACCTTGATGGCATTAGACGTATTGAGAAACAAGATATTGTCACTGCTCTTTTGGGTTTAGGGCCAGAGCGTGAAGATGGTACCAGGTTAGAAGTTTTAGTTACAGATGAAGATGCTCTTCAGAGGTGGGGCTGGTTAGATGATAACGGCAATTTAAATCATTTAATTGAGCCTTATGAGATCCAGTCAATACAAATGGACATGACTGAATCTGAAGCGCGTCAGTATACACGTACAGCATTAAATAAGAGAATCAACACCCAAGTAACATATGAAGCATCTATCGTTGATCTTGAAAATGTACCTGGAATGCAGAACAAAATAATACGTTTTGGCGACACCATTAAAATAAAAGATACGTCATTTAACCCAGCGTTGTACCTGGAGGCCAGAGTTTTTGAACAGAATCGTTCTATTAAAAATAATGCTAAAAAAGCTGTTAAGTTTGGTGACTTCATAGAGTACAGTGAAGATCAAGTCAATGCAATTTGGGAACAACTTAAAAAGCAAATTAAGAACAAAATAGACGCTAAAAAGCTGAGAGAATACACTTATGACAAGTTAACGATAGATGACAAAGACTATACAACTTTTGAAGAAGGTAAGACGTTTGCCCAAATACGAGCAAATGAAGCACAAGCTGCAGCTGAAGCGGTCGCGGTAGCAGAAGCCAATTTGGCAGAGGTACAAGCAAAAGCATATGCAGATGGAAAAGTATCGGAAGAAGAAGCGCGTGCTATTGCTGACGCTAAAGCAAAGCTGGAAGAAGCAAAAGCCGATGCATTAGCAAAAGCAAATGCTGCAGAAAACGCGGCAAGGTTGCACACAGTGAATTATGCAGAAAAGAAACGCATTGAATCACCTACAGCACCAGCTGACATTTCTGTATTATGGGTAGATACGACTAAGACACCTAATGTCATAAAACGCCATGATGGTCTCTCCTGGATTAAGTTGAGCCCTACTGAAGCGGCAGAGATTGGAGCAGAAACACCTACTGGAGCTCAAGCCAAAGCAGATGATGCTGAAAATAAAGCAAAGCTTCATGCAGACAGCGTTGCAACCACAGCTGAGACGAATGCTAAGACTCACGCAGATAACGCCGCAGGACAGGCTCTATTTGACGCGAAAGCATATGCGGTTGCTCAGACTGTTTACGATAATAAGATGTTTCAAATAGCTGGTGAATTAAGTGATAAGGCAGGGATTGAGTACGTTGATGGTCAGCTTGTAAGTAAAGCAGAAAAAGCTGATACGTACACGATCATGGAGGTAGACAACCGTCTATTAAACAAGGTGGATGTCACAGAGTACACAACCGACATGGATGGCATTGTCACGCAGTTGGATACACAAAGTACACGCATAGGACAGAACGAAACAGCAATAGGCTTAAAAGCTGATGACAGTAAAGTTGACACGATTAATAACACATTATCCACTCGCATTGGTAACGTCGAGGTTCAGGCAGATCAGGTGCAGATTAGTGTTTCAGAAACACAAGCCACTTTAAGTGATATAGGAATCTGGGTAGCTAACTATAATGTAAATACATCTACACCTAAGATTTTAATTCATAGTGATGGGACAGAATTTGATACAAACTTTACTTATCGAGTTACAGCAAAAGTCCTTGCAACGGGTACAAATACAACTGCAATAGCTGTATTTCATACCGGGGGTGGTGATTTATGGAGAGTAACAAAAATAAAAGAGTATGGATCAACTTCTAATCATCCAGAGTTCTTCATAAACAGTGAAGGGAAGCCTTCAATTAGATTGTATAATCATACAAACGTTTATACAGTAGAAATTAAGCATGAAAAGGTAAGAGGGGGTACCGATGCTTTACTAAGCACGCAATCACAAATTACTGAAAATAAAGCATCTATTACAACACTGTCGGACGAGATTAGTTTAAAAGCAACCAAAACTGATTTAAATGTGATTGATGGTAGACTTGCAATCGCAGAAGGTCAGATCACAACAATGGCCGGAGAAATCAACACCAAAGCCGAAGTGTCTATTGTTGATGACATTGGTCTCCGCGTCACGACTGCAGAACAAAACATAAGTGCTCTAAATGGTGAAATAACTCAAAAGGTATCCCAGACTGATTACAATGGTAATATAATCACGTCAATGATTAATCAGAGCGCTACAACGATTGATATTAGTGCAGCAAAGATTAACTTTGATGGCCATGTGTTTGGAACGAATGCTACTTTTGAAGGGACGATCAGGGGTGCATTGATAGAAGGATCAACTTTCAAAACTGTTAGCAGTTTGGGCACGCTCGAAATTAGTGGCAGTACGATTCAAACTGTGAAAGATGCAGGAAGTTTTGTAACAAAGCTAGGGTTTAATGAGCTATCCGTTTCAGGGACTTCTAGTCAAACACGAATTTCTGATAATGTAATTACTGTTGAAGAATATGGGGAAAGAACACAAATTTCACCAACGTTTATTTCAACTAATAGAATACTGGCTAACCAAATTGTAACATCAGATAATTTATTAATTGGAACAGATGTATTAGAGTTTTCATCTGGCGCACAAATAGATATGGCTAGTGGACTGGCTCGTATTAAGTCAGGCAACCAATATTTACGCGTAGACCATTATGGATATGTGCGAATGTATGATGGAGCAAATTTAAGACATACGTTCAATTTATCAAATGGTGATTATACTGCATCTGGCTCTATGAACGCAAAAGCCTTTGTATCAACTAATGGTTCAGCTACGGGTAGAATAATAACAACTACAACAAATGGTGGAAGAATGTACGTTCAAGCTGATGGAGATGTCAGTGCAACAAAATACATGTCTGGGACGCTTGTACCATTAAGAGCATCCGACTTTAATAGCGGCTCACTTGCTGAATACAAGCAAGATATAAAGCCATGGGGTGAATCTGCACTTGATTTAATTAACAGTGCAACAATTTATGACTATCGTCTTATATCTGAAGTAGCTGATGGTATTGTAAGACCACGACAAGGTCTTGTAATTGGAGAAGGTTATAATGCTCCGAGTGGGGTTATAAATAATGACAGCGTTATGCAGTATCAAATGAATAGTTGGTCATGGAAAGCGATACAGGAATTGGACATTAAAGTAGCTGCAGCTGAAGACGACATTAATATTCTCAAAATGGAAAACCAGTATTTAAAGCAAAAGGTTAAGCAATTAGAGGGGATGATAGCATGAAGGTTGAGATCAGTAACGGAAAAATAGCAGAAATTATTAATTTCTTGTACGAGCTGAAACTAGCAAGGAAACATTCACGAATGCGTAGACGATTTATTGGCTTGCTTCAAGAACGACTGCAGCTTGTTGAGGAAGATCGAAAGGAACTGCTCAAGGAACATTCAAATAAAGATGAACATGGTGAAGCGATCATTAATGACGGTCAATATGACGTCAAGGACATGGTCGCTTTTTCTGATGATCTGAAAGAGTTGTACGCTGAAAAAATGGCCATTGAAGGAGGGGATAACCGTGAAATGATTAAGACCATACGTCAGGCGTTGAAGAAGTTTGAAGACGTTGAATATGAGGGGAAGGATAGCGAGATTTACGACTATCTGTGTGATCAATTTAATGTAGATCAGGAGGATGATAAAGATGAAAATTAATATCACAAGCGTTAATGTTAGGTATGCTGAAGGTGCACCAGATAGTGTTCAGATTCATTTCTCTGCTCACGATGATCAACGAATGATTAACATCAATGGTTATGTACCGTTGACAGCTGCGGAATACAGCGGTAATGAATCGCTTACCGCGCTAGAGGGGATTGTGCGGCAGGAAGTTTCAGCTAAGGTAATGGAAACTTCTGTATAAATATGAAGGGTTTTTGTCCTTCCTTGTCGAAGTGTGTTGGTGAGGAGGGGACGAATTGGAAGTAAATGATTTAATTCGAATCATAGTAGAACAAAATGAGCACTATAAGGCAATGTTGCAATGGGCGGTAGGGAGTATTATTACAATACTGGTGATTTTTTTAACTGCAAATTTCTTTACAATGCGTAAGCTAAGGAAAGAGGAAATAGAAAAGATAAAACAAGAATTAATAACAGATCTAAAGTCAGAGGATTTAGCAAAGATCAAAGGCGAATTAAGAACTGAATTAATAAGTCTGCAACAGAACGATATAGGAGAATTACGTGCGAATATTAATGAATTAAAAAACAAATTTAATGAAATGCAAAATTCATTTATAGTCCTTGAAGGGGAACTTAAAGAATTAGAAGCTAAAAATTGTTTTAAAAACGGACAATATAACCTTGCTTTCAGTTTGTATATACAGGCTATCAATTTATATATTGAAGCAGATCATTATGAGTTTGTAAAGGTAGTACTTGTGTCTTTAGAAAAAACGGCCGCTCATCTAAAGCATTTGTTTGTGTCGGAAGTACCGGACTTTAATGAAATGTGTGAGCGACTAAAGCAAGAGGATGATGAACAAGTTAAGAGAATTCATAAGAAATTAGGCGAAATCAAACATTTATAGACAACTATATTAAGAGGTACGCTCAATTAATGAGCGTATTTTTTAATGAAAAAGATCATCAGGATCAGGAGGTGGATCATGTCAATTGAAATAGGTGTACTGGTAGCTGCACTATCATTGTTTGTAGGTATACTCGGCTACCAACTTAATCAGCAACGACATCAGATGCACAAACATAAAGAAATTAAATCAGACAGTCAGGATGCTACAGAAGTACGAGCAGAACTTGGCTATATCAGAAAGGGGGTTGATGATATAAGAATTGACCTGAAGGCGAATGAAAAGAACATTGCTCACTTGTCGGAACGTGTTACCAGGGTTGAAGAATCTAGCAAGCAAGCTCACAAGAGAATAGATAGTATAGACAGTCCTGATAAATAGGGCTTTTTTTATTGGAAAAACCAAGGAGGGTTATATATGAAAATTAACTGGAAAGTACGTTTACGTAGCAAGAAGTTTTGGGTAGCATTGGCAGCATTATTGGGGTTAATCGTGTCTGATCTAGGTTTGATGGATGCAGGACATTATCAAACATATGTTGATGCAGGGTTATTGGTATTAATAGCTGGCGGTGTTGTTGCAGATCCGACGACAGCTGGTCTAAGTGATAGCAAGCAAGCTTTAAACTATAAAAAACCACGGAGGGATAAGTAATGGCTAAAATCCAAGACATTAGAAAACGCACACAGCGCACAAATGACACTCGTAGTCTGTCGCAGATCAAACACATCGTGAGACACCATTCGGCGACAGATACTGGCGATTTTGATACATTTTGGCGGCATTGGAATGGTACTAATGGATGGGGTACAGGCGGTTATCACGAGATTATTTTACGTGATGGAACAGTCCAACTTTGCTATGATCCGAACGAAATTACAAACGGAATAAAAAACTACAACACCCCTTGTTACCACATTTGCGTAGTTGGAAATGGCTCATTTACAGAAGCACAAGAAAAAGCGTGGGACGAGCGTGTTGCATACAATATGGCCAGGTTAAATATTGATGTCGATGAAGTCAAAGGTCATAAAGAAATGCCTAACTCAAACACAGCATGCCCTGGCATTGATATGAATGAAGTGCGTGATCGTATTAAGTCTGATATTAAACCTATCGAAGGTACTTACACGGTTAAGCCTGGTGACACCTTGTGGGGCATTGCACAAGCGCACAATATTTCTGTTGATACGCTTAAAAAGCTTAATGGGCTCAAGACAGATCTTATCCATCCGGGTGATGAATTGGTGGTGAGTGACAAGTCGAATTCTAAACCATCTTACGTTGGAAAACGCGTGGAATCCAAGCATAACGGTACTCTGCGCTTTTATTCAAAAGCGTCATGGTCCGATAGCCATGTAGCTGGACACTTGAAAAGAGGGTATGGATTTCCAACAATCGTATCTAAGGTGAAAGTTGGTTCTGGCTACCAGTACAAGGTTAAAAACAGTAAAGGCGATACGTATTATGTTACTGCTAGTAACAAGTATGTCAGAGTAATATAAAATATACCCCTCTCCAAATTGAGGGGTACTGGAAGTAGGGGGTTGGCTTGTACAAGCTAATCCCTGTTTTATTATTCACCATTAATCTGTTATTATTCCTCAATTTTGTCAACAATAGGCTCTTCTCCATACCAAAGTTCCATAACCTCTTTTGAAATTATCCATTCATTACGTACTGCATCTGGTTTTTTAAAAGACTTGATCAATCCCTTATTTTTAAGATCTTCAATCTGTTCCTTGTTTCTACTAGGCTTTAATTTTTCTTTTAAAGCTTCATGGCTTATACCCCACCGAAAAGAGGCTTCATTAGGAGTCATATAGTCATTAATATTCATTTGTTATGATCCTTCCTTTTTTGTTGTAAAACAATAATCAAAACTGACAACGATATAATAAAAGATGCTAAAGCTATCCAGAACGTCATATTGTATTCTCCTTTCTAAACTGTTATATTAGCAGTAAGGAGCGGCAACTCCTTACTGCGTTGTTGCCTATTTTTTATCTTTTTTAGATACCTTGTAGGCGACAAGGGCTGTTATTAGTGAAGCGATGGCTGTGATTATGGCGGCTATCGCTTCTATTATTTTTGTAAGACTTTCCATTTATACACCTCCCTTTGACTTGTTAATTATATTATAACACCTTATAAGGTGTGAGTCAACAGGTTTTTGGAAGTAATTCCCTTGATTTGAAGCATAATAAGGGCCTATATTCGACCCTTTCACACCTTATTCCAAGTTAAAACTTCTCCAGACAATTCCGCACACAACTTTTCACACTCTGCATCAGTCAATATGTCTTTAAAGTGTAATTCTGTCACTCCTGCATCCGTAAAGCCATCGTCATAATAATTCTCTAAATCATACATTTCCCTAACTGAACCAAACCCAACTAAATGTCCTGGCATTATTTTTTCCAAAAAAAATCCCCCTCCCTATAAACACATTCGAAAAAAGTTACGGCAAGGGAGCATTTCTGTTATAAACCATTTCAAATTGTGTTATTTTGTTTCAATATGTCCGAAATGGTGTTATCATAGAATTAACAGGAAAATATTGCATAAGGACATTAATTTTATTCAATATTTCACCCTAAGTAGCATAAGTTCATTAAATGAAGGTAATGACTATGATAAAAAGGTGGATATTGAATATGAATAGTAAATTTATTCTTTTGTGTGGAGGGAGAAGAATGAATCGAATTAGCGTATTGGATGTAGCTAATTATTTTCTAAGTAAAAATAGCATGACTCCAAAAAAACTTCAAAAACTTGCTTATTATGCAGAGGCGTGGCATCAAGCTTTGCTTCAAAGACCATTAATTGAAGATGAAAGCTTTCAGGCATGGGTTCACGGTCCTGTCGCACCCAGTTTATACCAAAAATATAAAACATATGGATGGAATCCTATACCGAAAACAGAAGAGGCAACTGTCAATTTTTGTGAAGAGTCGTTGTCTATCTTAGAATCTGTTTGGGAAACATATGGTGATCAAGACGGTAATTCATTGGAAGCACTAACCCATAGTGAAGCACCTTGGATAAACGCTCGTGCAGGATTAGAACCAAATGAGAACTCCAACGTAGTTATTTCAACCGAAGATATGAGGAATTATTATAGATCAATATATTTGGGTGGGTAATAATTGCAATTAACAACCAAAAATATAGGGATACCTAAAAAAGGACAAGTATTAACTAATAAAAGCAAAGCGAAATTCAAAATGTCTTTGGAGAGATCGTTGGAGAATGGGTTTTGTTTTAAAGATTTACAAAAACGAGAAGTAAAAGCTTTTAACAGCTTTATAGATAAGACAGTTGGAAAAAATTTAACGGTACTAGAGGTTAATCAACGATTCGGAAGATCCCCTGATAAAAGTGATTCAATAGACGGATATAATATATACCATTATGAAGTTTCAGGTAAGTTTAGAATCCATGGGTATTTAAAAGAGGGGTATTTTGTAATTTGTAGAATTGACCCCAACCACAGAGTTCATTAAGGCCCAATTTGGGTCTTTTTTAATGATTACTACTATGAATTATCTGATGAACCCCCGCCTAAAACTATTACTAATATATAATTCGCCAAGAAAACATAAACTGCTCTTTTGTTAGGAGGAAAATAGGGATATGTGTCGAATGGTAATGTAGAGGGGGGAGATTCTTATGAACAAAGTGGCAATTGCATTGAATACTGTTGGGGCACTAAGTATAGTTGGTGGATTTATTGTTGGTCTAAATTTATACAAAATACCAATGGACGGTATGTATTCGAGTGAAGAGAATTACGCGGTATTATTAACATGGATTGCAGCGGGATTTATCAGTGGTATTATTATGTTTGGTTTTGCTGAAATCGTTAATTTGCTTGATGAGAAAAAACATGTTGCTGAAGAGCAGACAGATATATTAAAAGGCATTCATACATATTTAAAAACTAGAGATGATGATAAAGAAAGCTTAGGTGCAGTAGATGAACCTGAACAAAAAGAAATTAATGTCGAGTTGTATGAGGACCTTAAGGAGTTAAGAAATGAATTAAAGGGTAGAGGTTACGGCAATGATATCATTGAAACAATGATAGCCGAGAAAAAAAGAAAGCAATGATAAAGGATAAAAAGGGCCAATGCGGCCCTTTTTTAATTACTGTGTATCCAGTATCATCCTTGATAGTTCTGATACAGATTCCCTGTACTTTTTGCTCTCCACAAGCCTAAGAGTAATATCATTTATGTGTTCTTCAGTCAATCTTACTCCCATACTGTTAGCGATCCATTTGACGTAGTCATGCAACGTTTCCATCACAACTCCCCCTTTGATGATTAATTCTCCAGGAATATATAAAATCCTCTTTTGTAACTACTTGAAAAAATAACCCTCCAAGAAAACAAGAAGGGTTATTTTTAGGGACTGTCGTGATACAAAAATGATACTATAACGCTAAAATTATTGTTTTAGTGACTTTTTCATAAGTTGCTAAAAAGCCTGTTGTATCAAGCCTTTTGTTGTATTTTTAAAACTAAGGGTGATTTAATTCAGAGTATCCCGCCGTCTCCACCAATACATATGTTGGTGGTTTTTTTGTGGAATGATAAGACCGTAGTAACAAACTTATATAAACAGCTGTAGTCGTCTTCTATTTTAGGAGACGGCTTTTTATATGCTATCATTAACCTAATTTCAACTATATGATTATTTGTATACCTTTAAGCTAAAGGTGGTGATCTCATTGAGTCATGATAAAGAATCTCCTCAAGAAAGAAGAGAAAGAATGAGCCAAGAGGAGCGGAAACGCAATTCTGGTGGTCATTTAAATGATTCAATCAATAGAGCAAATAGTGGTAATCTAGTTGACTTAGTCGGGGCATTAGGCTGGAAAGGGACTGGGATCCTTATTCTTGTCCTCATTTTAGCGTTTATTATATACGCTGTCTTTTTCTGTTAAAAGGTAAAATAAGGGGGGCTTGCTATTGGCAAAGGGCGTTATACATCATATTGAGCTTTATGTTTCTAATCTAAAAAGGTCGCTTGATTTTTGGGGTTGGTTTTTAGAGGAATTAGGATACAGTTCTTTTCAGAAATGGGAAGGTGGACAAAGTTGGAAAATGGGGGATACATACATCGTTTTTGTTCAAGTAGAAGAGCGATTTCTAGACATCCCCTATCATAGATGTCGAGTAGGGTTAAATCATTTAGCATTTTATGCCGAGTCACGGGAGCACGTGGACGACATGACTGAAAAACTAAATCATAAAGGCGTTAACTTACTTTATACAGAGCAACATCCTTTTGCTGGCGGAGATGACTATTACGCTGTTTATTTTGAAGATCCAGACAGAATCAAGGTGGAGCTTGTTGCACCTTGATAGGATGATAGTTGAAAGGCCAAGCCATTTTGCGATATAGGGTCAACGTACATCACGTTGTATGATTGTTGCATAAAGCGTGGAATGTCCATTGCCAAATCCACCGCCGAACGATTAAACTATAGATATAAGAATTAGGGAGGCCCTTTATATGACGACATATCCAAATACAGAAGAAACGATTCAGCTTATTCAAGAGCTCGTTTCGATACCGAGCCCGTCTGGTTATACTGACAACGTTATTCAATTTGTCGAAGACTATTTAACAAAACGAGATGTTGACACGTATCGGAACCGTAAAGGTGGTTTAATTGCGACATTACCTGGGCAGGATACGACACGGCACCGGATGCTAACAGCACATGTTGATACCCTCGGTGCCATGGTTAAAGAGGTTAAAGGTAATGGACGGCTTAAAATCGCTTTAATTGGTGGGTTTAAGTTTAACTCAATAGAAGGTGAATATTGCCGTATACATACCGCTGGCGGGCATGACATTACAGGTACGATATTGATGCATCAGACATCTGTTCACGTTTATAAAGATGCCGGTACAGCAGAACGTAATGAAGATAATATGGAAATCCGTGTTGACGCAAGGGTAGAAAATGCAGACGATGTCAGAGCGTTGGGCATTGAAGTAGGGGATTTTGTGTCATTTGATCCACGTGTTGAAACGACTGACAGCGGCTTTATTAAATCACGCCATCTTGACGATAAGGCCAGTGTTGCCATTCTTCTCCAGCTCATCAAACGGGTGCAGGAGGAAAACATCACATTGCCATATACGACACACTTCCTAATCTCTAACAACGAAGAAATCGGCTATGGTGGTAATTCAAACATTACACCTGAAACAGTAGAATATCTTGCTGTTGATATGGGTGCAATGGGCGATGGTCAAGCAACGGATGAGTATACTGTATCAATCTGTGTGAAGGATGCCAGTGGTCCGTATCACTTAGGCTTACGCAATCACTTAGTTGAGCTAGCCCGTAAAAACAATATCGGTTATCAGCTTGATATTTATCCATACTACGGCTCGGATGCCTCAGCAGCGATAAGAGCTGGGCATGATATCGTTCACGGCTTAGTAGGCCCAGGGATTGATTCATCGCATGCATTTGAACGTACACATGAAGCTTCACTCACAAATACCGAGCATCTCTTATATCACTATATCCAGTCAGAAATGGTGTAACATTGAGAGTTAGATAGACTAAAAAAGCGTTTGGCATAAATCAGAGCCAAACGCTTTTTGAATTTTATTTTGCCTTACAACACATACCAATAGATACAAATAAAATGAAATAGGCTGCCAAATAAGATGAAAATATGAAATATCTCATGGAACCCCATATGTTTAAACTCCAAGAACTTCGGCTTCAACCAGTAAATAAAGCCACCGATCGTATAGGAAACGCCACCGAGTACCAAATAAACAAGACCAGCTGTCCCGATAACTGGTGCAAGAGACGGACTAAAAAAGACGACAATCCACCCCATAACAATATATAAAGAAGTTGATAACCATCTAGGTGCGTGAAACCAGACAAGCTTGAAGATGACGCCTAAGATGGCTAGACCGTTGATCACTGCAAAGAGAATCCAGCCTGTTTTCGTCCCATTTAAACTAATGAGACAAAACGGTGTATACGTCCCAGCAATCAGAACGAATATCATGGAATGATCCATTCTTCTAAGAAAAGCAATAACCCGATCACGGGCAATGACCATGTGATATGTGGCAGACGCAGAATATAACAAAATCATGCTCACGCCGAAAATAATGACTGCCGAAATGGCCAGAATAGAGTCTGTTGTTGCGCTCGCTTTCAGAATGAGCGCCAAAAGACCAAAAATTGATAAAACAGCACCGAATAAATGGGTCAAACCGTTGATTGGTTCACGTATACATGCACCCATGTAATCAACTCCTTTTAACATGTAGTTATTGAAACTACATATAATCATACTAGTATATCTTCATGTAGTCAAGGTTTACTCCGATGTTTTTTTTCAGTATAATATGAGAAAATATGACATTGGAGGCTCATCATGAAAAGATGGGAAACATTGATTAATGATTTACAAGTAGAAAATAGGTTAACGATAGAGGATATACCGGATTTGGACTTATATATGGACCAGGTTATTCAATTGTTTGAAAGGAAATTTTCAGGATCAAAACGTCATGAAAATGAAAAAGTCTTAACGAAAACGATGATCAATAATTACGCGAAAGGGGATTTATTTATCCCCATAAAAAACAAGCGTTATACGAGAGATCATCTCATGCTAATTAGCATGATTTATCAATTAAAGGGTGCGTTGTCAATCAAGGATATTAAGCAGCTCCTCGGTGAATTGAATGACCAAATTACAGACGATGATTTTCATTTAGAGGATTTATATGAGAGCTATCTTAAATTAACAGAAACGAATGCCGAGCGTTTTAAAGACAATGTCCTTGCATGTGCTGAAGAAGTTGAGAATGAAGTTGGTCAATATGAGGACGATGACAATCGCGACTACTTAGAGCAATTATTGCTCGCATGTGCGCTCGTTAATATGAGTAATTTTTATCGCCGGGCAGCTGAAAAGCTTGTAGATGACATGGCAGAACGTCATCAAGAAAGGGATCAATAAGGTCTGAATTACATTTCTGAAATACGTTCTATTCTATTTAAACAATTTTTGAATCAAAATGGGTGTTATTGACGTATACCGTTTTGGGGAGAGCCGATAGTCGGCAAAAAATATAATGTGAGGAGATGACAAACATGATGTCAGGGAAAAGGTGGTTAGCACTGGGGATTGCAGCAGGTTTATTCGTCGTTTCAATTGGTTTTCAATTTTTATCAAGTGTTGTTATGACGGACTGGGAAGCCTTGCTGGATATGACAGAGCAGCCATTTGAAGAGGTAATGATCGAAACAGGCTCATCAACGGATAAAATCGCAATTGTTGAGCTGAACGGTGTTATTCAAGATACAGGTAGCGGTTCGGTATTAAGTGGGGCCGGTTACAATCATAAACAATTTCTTAAGATGTTAGAATCTGCAGGCGAGGATCAACACGTTGATGCTGTTATTATTAGGGTTAACACTCCAGGTGGCGGTGTTGTCGAAAGCGCAGAAATTCATGATAAGGTTGTTGAGATTCAAGATACATATGAAAAGCCTGTTTATATTTCGATGGGTAATTCGGCGGCTTCAGGTGGCTATTATATTTCAGCGCCAGCCGATAAAATTATTGCACATCCAGCCACTTTAACGGGCTCAATCGGTGTGATCATGCAGAGTATTAATGTTGCCAAGCTTGCTGAAGATCTTGGTGTTGATGTTAAAACAATTAAAAGCGGTGAATTTAAAGACATTATGTCACCAACGAAAGAAATGACAGACGAAGAGCATGACATTTTACAGACGATGGTTGATGAATTATATGGCGACTTTGTCCAAGTGATTGTTGATGGGCGCGATATGGATGAGCAAACGGTTAGAAAATTAGGTGACGGTCGTGTATATACAGGCGCTCAAGCAAAGGATATCGGACTTGTTGATGAGTTGGGAACGTTGGATGATACGATTGACATGCTCATGGAAGATCACAATTTAGCGGGTGCCTCTATTGTTGAATATCGTTCTGGTGTTGGATTTCCTCAGTTATTTAGTATGACAGCTGGGAAATTGCTTGGTAAGGAAGCTGAGCTCTCAGGTCTTCTTGAATTGATTCGTGATTCATCTGGACCAAGAGCAATGTACCTGTATTCAAAATAAGGGAGGTGCGATGATGAACGGTGATACATTTGACATAGCTATGGCGGAAGACCAAACAGTTGCCGAAGAAATGCGTTATGTTGGATTTTGGGTGCGGTTTTGGGCTTATTTAGCTGATTTACTCGTCATATTTGCAATCAGTACTCTGCTACTTGGACCAGTTAATTTGTTATTTGAACTCAATCAGATTTCTATTGGTTTTTGGACAGTCGGGGGCATTCTTGGAGTCGTTATCTTTTATGGGTACTTCCTTTTAATGACACGCTTGTTTGGTCAAACTTTAGGAAAGATGATATTCGGATTACGTGTCGTTCATATCAATGGAGAGCAATTAACATGGGGAGATCTATTTTTCCGTGAGGTAGTTGGGCGTTTTATAAATGAGGTGTTGTTTCATATCGTTTATATAGTTGTTGCCTTTACACCCCAAAAGGAAGGCGTTCATGATATGGTTGGCAATACAAGAGTTGTATACGAAAAATCTCGGTAAAACAATGGTTAGCAGGGGGGATGGGAGTTCGCGCTTCGATGCGCGATCCTATCCTGTACTGCTTTTTCAATTTGCGTAGTATCGCGTAACCAATTTGTATATAGAAATCAATTCATATAGGATAATTAATTCAGGTGGGAAGCGTGTTGGATGCTTGTCGCTTTTTTTCGTGATTTCTTCATTGTCTTCCCAAAATAAAGCCATCAATTGATTAAAGCGATCAATATGTTCATCCTGATTATATTTGGAGCGGTTTTTCATACTTTGACCTAAAGCAGCGACAGCCTCTAAAATAATATCATTTTCTTCATTTGACCATGTTGGCTTCTGGAGTGGTGTATAAATTAAATTATCCAAATGATAATGAATGAGGCGCAATTGTTGTAAGTGCGTACATGCATATTGAAATTGTTCTTTTTCACTTCCAACTAATGGGTGGAATTTACTTTCTTCTCTTTGGAATCGAATTAATGTCTCAATATTAATCAACTTTTGATCAAGACGCTGTAGCATTTGAATGTCTACCGCATTTTCCTCGTGTTTGTGATCGAGAATATCCTTAAATACCTTTTCAACAATTTCACCTGTTTGCTTGCGCGCTTTGTCACTTTTTTCAGCAATTTCTTTCGTGTAATCGGGTGGAAGAACAAACATATTTACAACCGTTGACACAACTAATCCGATCGTCGTCGTTCCTAGTCTAATAAAAAATGCAATAAGATAATGGCTGTGAATCACTTCAATCATCGCAACAGCTGTTAATGTTGCAACGAGGAGTCCGGCGTGTAATTTTAATTTGAAACAGGTTGCAATGGTAAAAACCGCGGCAAATGTATATGTGATCGGTGAATTCCCAAACAGTGATATAAAGAGAACAGCATAGAATGAACCAATGGCTGACGCAGGAAAACGAATTAACCCTTTTTTGATTGAATCTGATACAGTCGGTTCTAATGTTACTATAGCCGTGATGACGGCGAATACTGGTGGCCAGTCAAAAAGATTGCATATCCATGCAGTTAAAAAGACAGCAACACCTGTCTTGACAACACGACTGCCTATAAAAGGCCATTTCCGAATCATTCATTAAACCTCCTTTCCAATGTACTTTGTAAAATTTAATATAACTCTGAAACACAATTGTAATATGATTATCATATTCATGTCATCTCACCGTGTTATACTACTCGTTGAGTTATAGAGTTTTACTAGTTTACATATAAAAATATACCATAAATGCAACGTCAATACATAGAGTTGGACAAGCAGAGTTATTGCATTTTGGTTGGGAAAGCGGGGAATGAAGATTGAAAAAGTCAATTTTGACAATTACTGCTGTAGCCACACTTGGTTTTGGTGGTATCTTTTCAAGTCACACAATTCATGCAGACAGTCTTCAATCACTTAAACAACAGAAATCAACCATTCAAAGTGAACGTGATTCTATCAAAAGTGAATTATCTGATGCAGAAGCGGATATAGCTGATGTGTTGTTCGATATAGAAAAATTAAATGAAGCGATTCAACGAACGGAAGAAGCTTTAAAAGAAAATCGCAGCATGATGAAACAAACTGAAAAAGATATTACAAAGGCCAACGATGAAGTGGCGGCTCTTGAAGACGAAATCGGTGTTCTCGAAACAAACATCGAAAAGCGTATGGATATCCTTCACAACCGTGCATTGTCATTTCAGGAAAGTGGCGGTAATTTAAGCTATATGGAAGTTATTTTTGGAGCAAAGAGCTTCGGTGAATTTATTAGCCGCTTAGCAATTGTGAATCGGATTACGGAATCCGATGCTGATATTGTTGAAGAACAAGAAGCTGATAAAGCAACACTCGTTGTTAAACAAGATAAAGTTGAGACGAGACTTCAAGAACTTGAAGATATGAAGCTTGATTTAGATGAAATGGACAGCATTATTGTAGCACAGCGAGAGGCGAATGCTGAACGCAAGCAAGATTTAAATAAAAAGGAAAACAACTTACGCAAATTGGCAGCTAAGCTTAAAGTAGAGGATTCACGTTTGGCCTCACTTGAATCAAATATTAGCCAGAGCATCGCTGCTGCAACTCCAAGTAATGGCGGTAACTTAACGAGTCTAGGTCATTCTAGTTCATCAAAGCCATCGAATTCGTCAAAGCCATCAGGAATTCCATCAGGATCAGGAAATATGAGTACGATATTAAATGCGGGGATGCCATATTTAGGATTACCTTATCGTTGGGGCGGAAAGAGCCCTTCAACCGGGTTTGATTGCTCTGGATTTGTTTCTTGGGCCTATAAGCAAGGTGGGGTATCAATTCCATCTAGTACGAGATCTCTGAGATATACAGGAAAAGCTATTCCTTATTCAGAGGCAAAACCAGGTGACCTTGTCTTCTTTAGCAATACAGTTCCAGGAAGAGCGGACAGTCATGTAGGGATTTATTTAGGCAATGGCAAATTCATTGGTGCTCAATCAAGCAATGGAGTAGAAATTGCAAGTATGACAAGTGGCTATTGGTATAATCATTTTAAAGGTCATGTAAGAAGAATACATTAATATACAACAATACAGCCCTCCATTATGGAGGGTTTTTTATTTGGAAAACATTCATTTATACATTCAATGAGTGAAAAACGTTTCAATGCTACATTGCTAAACACCCTATATCTATCTAAATTCGCATACACATCAATTCAGCCTTATAAAACCTAATATTGCCGTATAAAGGCTAATAAATCCGTATAAACGCTATTACAGCCGCATAAATCAGAACTCTACCGCATATCCACCAAAGCAGCCGCATAAATCAGAACTCTACCGCATATCCACCAAAGCAGCCGCATATATCAAAAATCTGCCGCATATCCGTCAAAGCAGCCGCATATCTTGTCCAGCAGGCTTGCCCACCACAGCTGTCATTCCTAACCACATCAAAAATCATTTATCCAAGTCCACATAATTGGAACTCCTTTCACCATTCGTTTTACCCCCGTCATAATAGAACCACACGTACAATCCCACACACTATTATAGAATAGAGCCCTTAAACGATGCCCTCGAACCCAACTCCAATGTATAATTTTGTATCTATTTCTTAAAATAAGGTTTACCGAGCAAGATTTGTGGATATATACCTATGAGCTCTTTCATCCACCGTTTGATTTACGGTGGAAAAAACTTAATAGGGAAGGTTTTGTTATGTCACATCGAAACCCTGTTTTCTACATATCTGCCGGTGTTGTTTCTTTACTCGTTATAATTGGTGCATTTTTTCCAGTCAAGTTTCGTGAAGTGGCTGAAAAGCTGTTTCAATTTACGACGACTTATTTTGGCTGGTTTTATTTGTTAGCTGTTTTTATCTTTGTATTATTTTTGGTTGGTTTATCGATTAGTAAATATGGAAAAGTGAGATTAGGTGCCGCTCATTCACGTCCTGAATATCCGTTTTTTACATGGATCGGTATGTTGTTTTCAGCGGGATTTGGTGCCGGTCTTGTATTTTGGGGTGTGGCTGAACCGATGAGCCACTTTTTCACGACGCCTTTTCCAGGGCTAGAAGCTCAAACAGAAGAAGCAGCTCGCGTTGCAATGGGGTATTCATTTTTCCATTGGGGTGTCAGTCAATGGTCTGTTTTTGCGATTGTAGGGCTCGTAATTGCGTTTCTCCAATTCAAGCAAGAAAAGAAAGGATTGATCTCCAAAGCGATAGAACCTGTCGTCGGCAAAAATAAGCTGCTCGGAAATACAGTTGATTCTCTTGCAGTTATTGCAACTGTTATGGGTGTAGCGACCTCTCTGGGACTTGGAATCCTGCAAATGAATGGCGGATTAAAAAACGTATTTGGTCTTCCAACATCCATTTGGATTCAAATTGCCATTGCAGCTGTGATGCTCGTGATGTATTTGTTGTCCTCAAGTACAGGTCTGAACAAAGGCATCAAATGGCTTAGTAATTTAAATTTAGGCTTGTGCTTGGTCCTTTTGGTATTTGTCTTTATTGCAGGTCCTGGTGTCTTTATTTTAAATACATTCGTACTCGGCCTTGGTGATTATTTAACGAATTTTGTTCAATACTCACTTCGTTTAACGCCTTATCAAGATGGGAGCTGGGTCCAAGACTGGACAATCTTTTATTGGGCTTGGGCGATTGCCTGGTCACCTTTCGTTGGCGCATTTGTTGCCCGTGTTTCTAGAGGAAGAACGATTCGAGAATTTGTTTTTGGTGTCCTCGTTGTGCCTCCGGTAATTGCGTGTATGTGGATTGCTGTGTTTGGGGGAACGACGATATTCAGTGACTTGAACAATGGTACCCATATTGCTGAAGCCGTGAACAATGATATCGCTGTCGCATTGTTTGAAACATATGGTGATATGCCATTTTCGATTGTCCTATCTATTCTTTCGATCATGCTTATATTCACATTTTTAGTGACATCTGCCGATTCAGCAACATATATACTTGGTAGCATGACATCGAAGGGCAGTTTAAATCCAGCCCTACGCGTTAAAATGATATGGGGCGTTCTCATTACGGCCATTGCTGTCGTTCTTTTATTAGCTGGATCAGGTGGTTTAAATGCGTTACAAACCGCTTCGCTCATATCTGCCTTGCCATTTACCGTCATATTGTTAACAATGGTTGTTGCATTTTTACGTATTATAAAGACGATGTTTTCATCGAAATCGTAACGATGATTTTTGTGAAGACGGGTGTCATCTTGGGGTTAAAAAGGAGGTGAGTGCTCTGTACGAGCAGTGACAGAGCAACGCCATGATCATTGTTAAGCTTCTAACAGTCGCTCTACTAATTATATTGACAGCTTTTTTCGTAGCAACTGAATTTGCGATTGTCAAAGTAAGGGCAACACGGATCGATCAGTTAATCGCTCAAGGCAATAAAGCTGCCATACATGTTAAAAAGCTGATCGACAACCTTGATGCGTACTTATCAGCTTGTCAGTTAGGGATTACGGTTACAGCTCTTGGACTCGGGTGGTTAGGTGAGCCGACGATTCAAGTGTTGCTAGACCCTGTATTTCGAAGCATTGAATTGACACCAGCATTATCGGCGATCATATCATTCGGTATTGCCTTTTTCTTTATCACATTTTTACACGTTGTAGTTGGTGAACTGGCACCGAAAACAATAGCGATTCAAAAGGCTGAAGCGGTTGCGCTCGTCTGTGCGCGCCCACTCATATTATTTTACAAGATTATGTACCCATTTATTTGGTTGTTAAATGGCTCGGCCCGTTTAATCATTCACTTGTTCGGGTTCAAGGCTGTGAACGAAAATGAAGTGGCTCATTCTGAAGAAGAGTTACGCCTCATTCTTTCGGAAAGCTATGAAAGTGGAGAAATCAATCAAACCGAGATGACATATGTGACAAACATATTTGATTTTGATGAGCGAACGGCGAAGGAAATTATGGTTCCACGTACTGAAATGCTCTGCTTCTATAAGGAAGACAGTTATGAAGAGAATTTGAACGTCATTAAAGAAGGACAGTTCACAAGATATCCGGTTGCTGAAGAAGACAAAGATCATATCGTTGGTCTCATTAATATTAAGGAAGTGTTCACAGACCGTTTGACGACAGAACGAGACAGCATTAATGATTTAATTAGACCCATTTTGCACGTGTCGGAAGCTACCCCAATCAAACAAGTGCTCCTTCTCATGCAAAAAGAACGAATTCATATGGCGATTGTCATTGATGAATATGGAGGCACAGCGGGACTTGTAACTGTAGAGGACATTCTTGAGGAAATTGTCGGTGACATTCGTGATGAATTTGATACAAATGAAAAACCAATGAGTGAGAAATTGTCTGACGGTACATACATTGTGGATGGTAAATTGTTACTTGAGGACGTGAATGCATTACTCGGAACACATCTAAAGGATGAAGAAGTCGATACGATTGGAGGTTGGATTATTACCCATCATATGGACGCGGGCTATGGGACAGTTGTTGAACATGACGGGGTTCAATTTATCGTAGAAGAAATTGATGGCTACCAGGTGAAAAAAGTTAAAATCATACAGCGTTAAAAAGCGGCTAAAATATTCTATCGAATATCGTGACTTTATAATAACCTAAATCTCATGACCATTCATGTGATTTAGGTTTTAATTTATCCCGAGTTGATCCGCCCGTTATAATTTTTCCGATTTTTGTGATAGTATAAAAGTGTCGTTTATATCAGTCTAAAAGGATGTTGTAATGATGATGTGGCAAAAGGAACGCCGTGTAACAGAACATAAACTGTATGAATTTATTGGCGCTTCAATTCTTCTTTTGAGTCTATTGGGGCTCTTTATGGCTATTAGAGGCCTGTTCGTAGTGGCAGGTGTCTTAATCATTTATTTGGTGCTAAATGTATTATTTGATCGGTCTTATCCAAAAAATATTGAGTTAGCTAATCCGCACACAACGCTGTATTTATTTCCGAAAGATGAGGGTGAGCTTCAGTTTGTATTCTCGAATATAGGGAAATTCCCCCTTATAAACGGTCATTTACATATGCAAGTCAATCAAACGATTAAACCTGCTTCACATTTAAAGTACCAAGGCCGGCAAATAAACGATATTGAAATACCACTATCTTTGATAGGAAAGAAAAAGACGATTATCACATTCAAGTTTACCGCAGAGCAGCGCGGAGCGGCCCGCTTTAATAACATATCTTATCGATTTCCGCATTTATTTAGTTTTTCTGACGTTCGTCTCAGTTATCAACATTTTTTCAAGCCCGAAATTGTCGTATTTCCTCAAAGCACACCTGTTTCTGGTATTGATATTTTGAAACAATTCGAACCGGGACATCAACCGGTTCGCAATTCTATCTATGAAGACCTTATGCATACAGTTGGAACGCGTAATTATACATCTCGAGATCCATTCCAACGTATTAATTGGAAGGCATCTGCTAAATCGCAGGAATTACAAACGAATATTTATGAAACCGTTATGGATGATGCTTACGTATTTATTGTGAATGCGTCTATGTCATCAGACCCCAGTTCCCAAGAGCATATTCAAGTCGATGACCTTGAGGGTCGTTTGTCTGCGGCAACATTTTTGTGTCAGTTTGCTGTAGAACATCATATCCCGTTTGAGATGATGATTAATACTTTAAAACCTGGCCGCCCACCGTTTATACATGTGAGGGAAGGTGAAGGCAAGCAACACTTAATTAGAGCAATGGAAATGCTCGCACGTGTTCCTAAAGAACCTATTGTCTATCCATTTATATCGTTACTCCATCATGTCGCACAAAATTTATCACGTCCAAAGACGATCGTTGTGATTGGTGATGTACCCCCTGAAGGGCACTCTGTCATGAATGATTTGATGTATGAACATCCGAATGTTCTTAACGTTGTATTTTCGAAACATGGAGACGCAAGTCTAAAACCTTGGATAAGTGACGTGATAACAAATGCGAGATAATCAGCTATTATTCACCTATGCGTATTCTTTTTTATGTGAAGCACTTCTTTTATTTATGCTGTTATCTCCAGTTTTGCAGCTATTTACTCGAGACGTGCCATATATGTCCTTTTTAGGTGTGACAATGGTGATGTGTATCGGCTTTTCCATGTTAACGAAGTACAATATGATTCAGCCACTGTTTATTGTAATGGGACTCTCATTTATTCCTGTTTTTTATTTGTTAGGTTTTACAGTCGTGCCCAGCGTTGCACTTCCTTTATTAATGACATGGCGTTACTTAATCATTCGACAGGACACGCTTTTAAAAAGAAATGATACATATCTTCGTATCGTGTGCGTATTGCCAATTATCATTTTCATAGTGTTAAAAGACTGGGAAATCATTCTGTATGCCGTTTTAACCCTTTTGATTTTAATAGCTGGCTTCATGCTCAGTCATATGAATAACATGGATGCCAGGCAGAAAAAGAGCGTTCTAGGAACATTATCGCTTTATTTAGGGACATTACTAGCAGGTGGGGTAGGGTATTTATTTTTATTTGATGTCGTTCAATATGGTGTCGTTAATGCATGGCGATTATTGACATCAACGGTCATTGCGATAGGGAAATTCATTTTAAATCCAGTTGAAAAACCGCTTGATCAGCTCCAAGAGCACATTCAAGAAAATGTCGACTCGGAGGAAAAGAGTTTAATACCGAATCGTGAGGATCGATTTGAATCCAGACAAGATTCATCGATTGAAGAAGCCTTGCCAATCATTCACATCATCTTTATAGGAATTGGTATTGCCCTTATAATCTTATTCATTGTGCGGTATTCTCGCCAACATTGGAGTCAAAAACAGCAATCTTTTTCTGACGGCGTTACATATGAAGACATTGATTTTAATGACAAAGGAAAAAATCGTTCAAGCTGGTCTGATTCAATAAGGAACAAATATCTTAAGCGACGACATCCTGTTCGAAAAAAGGTGCACAATTTAGAAAAGCAGGCAGTTAGAACAGAATACAAACGATATCGCTTTGAAACCATTGAAGAATGGCTTACTAGAATTGGCTTTCATGATGACTTGGCTGTGTATCAGCATGTGCGATATGGTGAGGAAGACGTTTCTGAAAGTGCTATTGCACGGTTTGATAAAAAGTTAGATGATCTTTTGACTTTATTAAAGAAATAGTTCCTGTCTTTTGGATACAGCATCATACAACTCATTAAAAAACCTGAACATTGATTCATGATGAAGCATCTGAATCGGTTCAGGTTTTTATAATAAATACGTCATGTTTTTATATATTCGACAGTTACACAGATTGACAAGACGGGCATAGCCCATAAATTTCAAACTTATGATCATTTATTTGATAGCCTGCCAATGCTTTTTTTAATTGTTCCATGGGACACATATCTATTTCTTTAGTGCCGCCACAATGGCTACAAATAAAATGATGGTGATGATGATGAGAACAGCGGAGCCTAAAATGCTTCTCCCCTTGTAATGTTGTTGATTCTAATAGACCCATTTCATGATACAGGTGGAGATTACGATAAACAGTATCGAAGCTAATATTCGGATGCGTGCTTTCCATATAGGTATTTAGGTCTTTCGCTGTGCGATAGCCATCGGCCTCTTCAAAAAAGCGAATGATGTCCAAACGTTTGTCAGTGATTTTAAAGTTGTGTGCTTTAAGCATATTGACGGCTTCTTGTTGATTCATCGCTGCTGCCTCCTTTATAAGCTGTTCGGATCCGTTTATAAATTAACGTAGCTATTAAGATAAAGATAGCGGTTAGAACAATCGTACCGCCTGGTGGTATGCCAAGATAATATCCGGTTACGAGTCCAATTATGACCGCAAACTCTCCGAATATAATTGACATGATGACCATTTGTTTAAATCCCTTCGATACTCTTATGGCTGCTGCGACAGGTAATGTCATTAAAGCGGATACTAACAATACACCTACGATTCGAATCGAAGCCGCTATAACGAGCGCGGTTAACACGATAAATAGCAAATGAATCCACTTTGCATGTATCCCTGATACAGTCGCATGTTCTTCGTCAAAGGACAGCGTAATTAATTCTTTATAAAATAGGAGTATAACAATGATAATAAAAATGGATATACCTAGAATCGATAGAAAATCAGTTTGGCTCACAGCTGATACGGACCCGAATAAATAGTTGAATAGATCTGTGTTAAAGCCATTGGCCAATGATATGAAAATGACACTAAGGCCGACACCACCAGATAAAATGATCGGGATGGCTAACTCTTGAAACGCCCTATACACGCTACGTAATTTCTCAATTAGAACTGACCCAATCACTGAAAAAATCATGCCGCCATAAAGTGGTGAAATCGCAACAATTCCCCATCTCTTATCAATATATAAGGCAAAAGCAATTCCTGCAAGCGTCACATGGGATAGTGCATCAGCGAGCAGAGAAAGCCGTCTGACAACAATAAATGAGCCGAGTAATGGTGCGATAATACCGATCAGGAGACCCGTATACAACGTATGCCGCAAAAAATCATAATGCAAAAAATCTGCAATCACGACAATTCCTCCTTTTCGTCTGGATCATGCTCGACGAGATTGACCGGATAACCGTAAAACTTGGACAGATCTGTCGCCGTTAGTGACGTATAGTCATCAGGTTCACCGTGAAAATGGAGCGTTTTATTTAAACAAACAATATCGGTGGCATGCTTTGTCATTGTGCCAGTATCATGCGTGACGAGCAGCATCGTAATCCCTTGTTCTTGATTGAGCTTTTTTAACAAATCATAAAAACGATCGACATTTTCAGCGTCAACACCGACGGTTGGTTCATCTAATATGAGCAATTCAGGGTCGCTAACGAGTGCGCGCGCGATAAACACACGCTGCTGCTGTCCGCCTGATAGGTCGCCAATATTTTGGTTCGTGTATGCTTCCATACCGACGCTTTTAATCGCGGTATGGATTTTTTCTTTGTGCGTCTTGTTAAAAAATTTAAAGTAGCCGAGTTTTCCAGTTAGTCCCATCGACACAACCTCATAGACAGTTGCAGGAAATCCTTTATTAAAGGCATTGGATTTTTGTGAGACGAAGCCTATTTTCGTCCAATCCTTAAATGTCTGAATGGGCTGTCCAAACAAATGAATTTGACCTTTATCAGGCTTAAGTAATCCAAGGATGAGCTTAATGAGTGTCGTCTTTCCACCACCATTTGGACCCGTTAGTCCCATAAAAGAGCCGCGTGGTAATTCAAAATCGATTTGTCGCAGGACGCTTGATCGATCATATGTGTATTCTACGTTGTGCATCGTCACAGCGGGTTGTTTCATCGTTATCACCTGTTTTCTGTACCTTTAGTCAGACAGTGCGGTATGAAGTACATTTAAATTGTCTTTCATAATTGTCAAGTAGTCTCGGTCATGCTCAATATCCTCTTCGGTTAAAACACTTAAGTTATGAATGACTAATGCTTCAGCACCGATATCTTCTTGAATAATTTCTGATACTCTGTTTGTAGCGTTTTGTTCAAAAATAATATAATTAATATCGTGTTCTTTTGCCTGTTCAATAACGGAGATGAGCTGTTTTTGAGAAGGCTCCTGGCTAGGCGAAAGTCCACTAATAGGAATTTGTTTTAAGTGGTATCGGGATTCCCAATAGCCGTATGCCGCATGAGCAACTATGATTTCATTTCGGTCTTTCTTATGAAGCTTTTCTTGAAACGTTTCATCAAGTGCTATTAAGTCATTCTTTAAAGCTTGAAAATTGTCCTCGTATAACGTTTTTTGATCTGGATTTAGTTTGATTAAAGCATCTTTGATCATAGAAGACACGTCAACCATTCGAACTGGATCTATCCAAATATGAGGATCATAATCTCCGTGATCATGATCATGACCATGCTGATCGTCTTCATCTTCATCCCCATGAGCATGTGCGTCTTCCTCGTGATCTTCATCATGGCTCATTGCTTCAAATAAAGATTCGTTTTCACCAATTTCAAGAAGAAGTGGTCCATTTTCTTCAGAGTCAAGTGCTTTTGCTGCACTTTCAGCAAAGCTTTCCATACCCATGCCGAGGTAAATAAAGGCATCACTGTCGGCAATATCTGTCATGTCCCTTGAAGAAGGCTCGTACGTATGTGCATCTACACCAGGTGGGTAGACGGTTTTTGCCAAAATAGTATCGCCGCCAATGCGTTCGACAGCATATTGTATCGGGTAGATCGATGTATAAACAGTCAGCTCTGCTTCATTTGCTTTGCCAGCGTCAGATGTACAAGCTGAAAGAAAAATGGCTCCAAAAAGTAACATAAATAATGTGACATAATGTCTCATTCCAATTTAACCCCTTTTTATTCATGATGCAATTTATTATATCGGAATCATTTCGATTTGTAAATAGTAATCATTACGATTTGTTTTTTTTATTAATATCGCTACAATGTCCACAAACAAAAATAATATACAATTATTGACTCATATACAATAGGGGGGTATAGTATATATAAGGAGATTCATACTAAATGAAGTCGATGTCTTTTAAAGGAAAGGATGTGAATCGTTATGCCAGAACACCCACTTGTTCCAAGAACGGATTCTGAAAAGACGGCGGTTATCAACCGATTAAAGCGTATAGAAGGGCAAGTAAGAGGCATTCAAAAAATGATTGAAGAAGATCGCTACTGTGTGGACGTGCTTGTCCAAATAAGTGCGATTAATGCAGCTTTAAAGAAGGTTGGTTTTTCATTAATGGAGCGACATACGAAGCATTGTGTCGCCAACGCTGTGCAGTCTGGTGATGGAGATGTTGCCATTGATGAACTTATAGATGTTATGAAGCAGTTCTCTAAATGAGGGGGTTAATAATATGGAATCAACAAAGCACGTAAACCTTGGTGTAACAGGGATGACATGTGCTGCATGCTCCACTCGGGTTGAAAAAGTGTTGAATAAAATGGACGGGGTCGACGCCAAAGTCAATTTGACGACTGAAAAGGCAACGGTCGACTACGATCCAAACCAAACGTCTGTTGTAGAGATATCACATCGCATTGAAAAACTCGGATATGGTGTGTTAACGGATAAAATAGAGCTCGACGTATTCGGTATGACGTGTGCAGCCTGCTCGACAAGAATTGAAGAAGTGTTAAATAAACAAGCCGGTGTCAAGCAGGCTGCGGTCAATCTTGCGAATGAATCAGCGGCGATTGAATATACACCTGGTCTCATTGATGAAACGGATTTAATTGAACGGATTCAGAAACTCGGTTATGATGCAAAAGAAAAATCATCGAGCAAGGATAAACAGAGCCATAAAGAAACAGAAATTAAACGGATGCAGATGAAATTGGCTGCTGCCATACTTCTGTCACTGCCATTACTCGTCACCATGCTTGATCATTTGTTTGGCATGTCATTGCCAGCAGTGTTCGGTAATCCATGGTTTCAGTTTGCCTTAGCAACACCTGTGCAATTTATCATTGGCTGGCAATTTTATGTTGGTGCATATAAGAATTTGCGCAACAAAAGCGCTAATATGGATGTGCTTGTTGCCCTTGGTACGAGTGCCGCCTATTTTTACAGCTTATATGAAAGTATTCAAACAATTGGCCAGCCAGATTATCAACCACATCTTTATTTTGAAACGAGTGCGATTCTCATTACGTTAATTTTATTTGGGAAATATTTGGAGGCCAATGCAAAAGGACGGACAACGCAAGCTATCTCAAAGTTGTTAAGTCTTCAGGCAAAGCAGGCACGTGTTATGCGTGACGGTGAAGAAGTTATGATACCTGTAGAAGAGGTGCAGGTTGGAGATAGAATTGTTGTTAAGCCAGGAGAAAAAATCCCAGTAGATGGCGTGATTGAATCGGGCCACACATCGATCGATGAATCGATGATAACTGGTGAATCCATTCCAGTTGAGAAGGAAAGCGGCAGTCAAGTTATTGGTGCGACTTTAAATAAAAATGGTACCATTGAGATGTCCGCAACGCGAATTGGAAAGGATACCGCATTAGCTTCAATTGTGAAAGCTGTAGAGGATGCCCAAGGAACCAAAGCACCTATTCAACGATTAGCAGATGTAATTTCGGGATATTTTGTCCCAATTGTTGTGGTTATTGCAGCTGTTACATTTGCAATCTGGTACTTTTTCGCCGTACCGGGAGACATTGAAGCGGCTCTTACTGCTGCGATTGCAGTGCTCGTCATTGCTTGTCCGTGTGCGCTAGGTCTTGCAACACCTACTTCGATTATGGTTGGAACAGGTAAAGGCGCGGAAACAGGCATCCTGTTTAAAGGTGGCGAACATTTAGAGCGTACACATCAACTTGATACGATCGTCTTGGATAAAACTGGGACAATTACAAAGGGTAAACCTGAAGTGACGTATTTTTCAGGGGATGAAGAGGCGCTACAAATGCTCGTTAGCGCAGAAAAAGGCTCAGAGCATCCATTGGCCGATGCCATCGTCTCTTATGGAAAGGAAAATGACATATCCATTCTTGAGGCTGATAGCTTTGAGGCGATACCAGGACACGGTATTCAAGCTACAATCAGTGATCAAAATGTCTTGGTCGGAACACGCAAATTGATGCATGATCATCAAATCGGGACAACATCTGTTGAACAAGACTTGATCGATTACGAAATGAAAGGGCAGACAGCCATGCTCATTGCCATCGATGGCGCGCTTCGCGGGATTGTAGCCGCTGCTGACACGCCAAAGGATACGGCAATTGAGGCAATTAAGCAGTTGCACGATGAAGGACTCGATGTCATTATGCTGACAGGTGATAATGAACGCACTGCACAGGCAATTGCTAAGCAGGTTGGCATTGATCACGTCATTGCACAAGTCCTTCCTGAGGAAAAGGCCAGTAAGGTAGCAGATATTCAACGTCAAGGTAAGAAAGTCGCTATGGTTGGAGATGGCATTAACGATGCGCCGGCATTGGCTACTGCGGATATCGGAATTGCGATTGGAACAGGAACAGAAATTGCAATTGAAGCGGCTGATATTACCATTCTCGGCGGTGAGCTGCTCTTAATTCCAAAGGCGATCAAGCTTAGCCATGCAACGATTCGAAACATTAGACAAAATTTATTTTGGGCTTTCGGTTATAATAGTGCCGGGATCCCGATTGCCGCATTTGGATTGCTCGCACCATGGGTAGCAGGAGCTGCTATGGCGCTCAGTTCAGTTAGTGTTGTAACGAATGCCCTTCGTTTAAAACGGGTAAAACTTTAACTAAAAAGGAGAATGTAAAATGGAAACGACATTAAAAGTAGAAGGTATGACATGTGGACATTGCAAGCAAGCTGTTGAAGGTACGCTTAAAGCATTAAACGGCGTAACAGACGTGAAGGTTGATCTCGCCTCTGGTGAGGTTACAGTTAAGCATGACGATTCAGTATCCCTAAAAGACATGCAATCAGCCATTGAAGACCAAGGCTATGATGTCGTAGCATAGCTTTAACCTGGTAAAAGGGATTAGGACAAAACAAGCTAAAAAACTTAAAAAGGTTTCAATCATCGACTTTTGATGACTGAAACCTTTTTGATTTGGATGTTTTACGTTTTATATAAGGAAAAAAACGCCAAGGACAATTCCGACTGCCCAACCGTATGTATAATGAATGATGCTTCCTTTTTTTGAGCTGACGTGATAAACAAGAGACATAATAAAGAGGAAATAAAGAATTAGAAAGTAGAAAGTAAACAATGGTGACATAAAAGAATCCCATCCATCTCGAAATCAAATCACTCGAGACAATGAAAGCTAGTCCGATAACTGAAATAAAACTGAATCCCCCTATTAAAATAGGTAAGGACTTCCATAAAGAATGATTCAACAAATGCGGCTGTTTTTTTAACTGCAAAAAGCTAGTAATGTACAACCAAGTGATCGTTAAGACAATTAAACCAATCACTAAATAAACCGTCCGATCACCATTAGCAAGTATACCAGATGTTTTAAGCCATACATTAAGTAAAATTAATAATGTAACGTAAATCATTGTTGTGATAACCTGTAACGCAGTCTTCATTATATTAACCCCTTAACGTAACACGAATTTAATTCATAACATAACAATAATACTGTTGTTTTGCAATTTTTTAACGATATGTATATGGCATTAAAAAAGGGACGTACCAATAGGTAGCCCCTGCCTGCTTATTGCTCTACAAGCTGGTCAAGCGTAACGTCAAATTCGCTTGCCGGATCATCAAGAGGATAGACACGCGCTGTTTTTTTATCTTCATCAACGTGTTGGATATAAATCTCCTTTCCCTCAAATGTAACTCTGATGAGTTTACCTGACTCAACAATTTCCTTCGCCCGTTGTAAATCCATCTAAACACCTCCTTCAATGAATTGAATTAAAAGGTCCTTTTTCAGATAATCCATTAAGCTCGACGCGTTGCTCATTATTAATCTCGTCGAGAGGAAACACTGTTGCAGTGCCGTCATCATTAATGTGTTTTAAATATATCGGAATGCCCCGGTAAGTGACTTGGATCATGGCCGGAGAATTAATAATGTCATGTGCCTGTTGATCATTCATGCATCGTCCTCCTCAGAGGTCGTAGTCGTATATATAAACGGGTGATGGGTATGCTATACGCCAGCACGTTTCATCGTGCAAGGCTGATTTGGTATACGCCTCGGTCAGTACTAATTAAAAACGTGTTACCGTCAAACTCATATAAAGACGTGTCTTCAAGCGGAATTTCATACGTCATATTTGGTAAAGCTTGAAAATCATCTGTTGTGAATGTTTCACCATATCCATTTAAATGAAGGGCATATTTCGGAATATAATGATCCCATCCACCTGTCTCTTTCGCGTAAGAAATGCGATCCAATTCAAGGCGAATGACATCCACATCGTCCATTTCAATTTTTTTAATGACGATCTGTTCGCCACTCCACTGATTAATGAGCTCATTGAAGGCATCAACAGATAAAAATTGTGGGTCCATGTTCATCCCTCCTACGTATAACATGCCTTTTGCACGGAAATTCATACAACATCATTGGTTGGCAAATATCGGTGTCATGAATTGTTGACGTTAAAAAAAGTATTTTCCGACGAATCTGATCTATTTGTATTGCGAAAAACAAAAGAGTCCTCTATAATGAAAAATAAGTGGATAGCGATCTATCTTTATTTTTTCAACAAAAAATGAATGAGTATTCATTCAAAGTATGGGGATTGGGGGATGAAATTATGAAGCGAACGATCAAACGGGCTGCTGTTCTTGGATCAGGTGTCATGGGTTCAGGCATTGCAGCACACTTAGCCAATGTAGGCATATCCACATTGTTGTTGGACATCGTGCCTCGAGAAGTAACGGCAGGGGAAGAGAAAAAAGGGTTAACCCTTGAAGACAAAGCTGTCCGTAATCGTATGGCTGCACAAGGAAAACAAGCGTTAACTAAACAAAAACCGTCACCAATTACATCTAAAGCAAGTCTTGATTTGATTCAAGTTGGCAATATGGAAGATGATATGGACAAACTCAATGAAGTCGATTGGATTATTGAAGTCGTTGTGGAAAATCTCGACATAAAGAAGAAGGTGTTGGCGAAGGTTGATCAATACCGTAAGCCGGGTTCGATCATTTCATCAAATACGTCAGGCATTTCAATCGAAGCAATGTCAGCGGACTGCTCGGAAGACTTTAAAGCCCATTTTCTCGGGACACATTTTTTTAACCCACCGAGATATTTAAAGCTACTTGAAGTCATTCCAACAGAGCATACCGACCCAGACGTATTATCCTTTATGAAAACGTTCGGTGAAGATGTTCTTGGTAAAGGTGTTGTAGAAGCGAAAGACACGCCAAACTTTATCGCGAACCGCATCGGAACGTACGGATTGCTCGTCACGGTTCAGGAAATGCTAAAGGGAGGCTTTTCTGTCGGTGAAGTGGATTCTGTAACAGGCCCGCTAATTGGCAGACCGAAAAGTGCAACCTTTCGTACATTAGACGTTGTCGGCCTTGATACGTTTATTCATGTGGCCCAAAATGTGCGTGATCAAGTAGAAGGCGACGAAAAGGCTGTTTTTGAAATACCATCTTTTTTACAAGCATTATCTGATAAAGGCTGGATCGGTGAAAAGAGCGGGCAAGGCTTTTATCAAAAGAAAAAAGGAAAAGACGGAAGCACCATTCTTGAACTTGATCCCGACACGCTACAATATGGCGAACGTAAAAAACTAAAAACTCCAGCCATGGAAATGGCCAAACAAGAAAAAGGGTCACGCCGTAAATTGAAAGCGCTTATCAAAGCGAAGGATGATCAAGCTGGGCAGCTCGTATGGAATGTGCTGAAGCCTGTCCTCATTTATTCAGCGGACTTACTTGGTCACATTGCTGATGATATTGTTGCGATTGATGATGCGATGAAATGGGGCTTCGGCTGGGAAATGGGCCCATTTGAAACGTGGGATGCCATCGGTGTTGCCAAATCGGTTGAACGTATGCAAAAAGAAGGAGATACAGTTCCTCAATGGGTTTTAGATATGCTCGATTCAGGACACGAATCGTTTTATAAATCAGAGCATGGCAAACGGTATTATTTTGCCAATGGGACATACGAACAACAGTCCTTTAATCCAAAAGAGATTAATTTAAAACGCCTTAAAGATGTCAATGGTGTTATTAAGAAAAATTCAGGTGCGAGTTTGATAGATTTAGGCGATGGTGTGGCTGGTCTCGAATTTCATTCTCAGAGCAATGCGATCGGTCTTGACATCATCCAAATGATTAACGCGGCTATTAAAGAAGTCAATCAAAATTATGAAGGCCTTGTTATTGGAAACCAAGGTAAAAACTTCTGTGTTGGCGCCAATATCGGTATGATGCTGATGGCTGCACAAGATCAAGACTTCTTTGAGCTTGATATGGTCGTTCGTCAATTTCAAAACATGACGTTAAACATTAAATACGCTGAAAAACCTGTTGTTACAGCACCATTTAATATGACACTCGGTGGCGGTGCTGAAGTCTCCTTACCAGCGGCAGCCATTCAAGCGTCAGCAGAAACGTATATGGGGCTTGTTGAATTTGGTGTCGGTCTCATTCCAGGTGGCGGTGGCACAAAAGAATTGTATTTGAAGGAGCTACGCAACATCCCTAACGGCATCGATGTGGACCTTACAAAAGTTGCGAATGATGTATTCCAAAAAGTCGCCATGGCCCAAGTGTCAACGTCAGCTGCAGAAGCACGTGAAAATGGCTTCTTAGATGCACATGATGCGATTAGTGTGAATCCGGATCACTTGCTTCATGATGCGAAACAAAAAGTGTTGGCACTCGCTAAGGCTGGGTATACACCGCCAAAACAAGAAACTGTACCAGTCGTTGGGGACCCAGGTTATGCGGCGATGCTCTTAGGTGCCAAGACACTACAATTTGGTGGCTATGCGTCAGATCACGACGTTAAAATTGCAGAAAAACTCGCCTACGTTTTATCTGGCGGACGCATTAAGCAAGGTTCCGTCATTACAGAACAGGCAATGCTTGATCTGGAACGAGAAGCATTTCTTAGCTTAATCGGTGAGCCAAAAACACAGCAACGGATGCAGCATATGCTCCTTAAAGGAAAGCCACTTAGAAACTAAAGAAGAGGGGGAAAAAACGTGAAAGAAGCAGTGATTGTTGCAGGTGCGAGAACACCTGTCGGAAAGGCTAATAAAGGCTCGCTTGCCCATACACGACCAGATGATATGGCGGCCCTCACAATCAAGGAAACTATGAAACGTGCTGGAGATTATGAAGGTCCAATAGATGATGTCATTATTGGCTGTGCGATGCCTGAAGCTGAACAAGGGATGAACATGGCGCGTAATATTGCTGGACTTGCAGGATTGAAGCATGATGTTCCTGGGATTACGATAAACCGCTATTGCTCATCTGGGCTACAAAGCATTGCATATGCCTCAGAGCGTATTATGCTTGGTGCCAGTGACGCCATTATCGCAGGGGGTACTGAGTCAATGAGTCTCGTACCAATGCCTGGCTATATCGTTAAACCGAACCCGACACTCGTTGAACAGGCACCAGGATATTATATGGGGATGGGACACACGGCAGAAGAAGTGGCGAATCGCTTTAACATATCACGGGCAGATCAGGATGCGTTCGCTGTCCAAAGCCATCAGCGAGCGGCTCAAGCGATTGCAGAAGGGAAATTCGCTGATGAAATCGTCCCTGTAGAGGTAACAGAGCGTAGACTTGATAAGAACAATAAAGTAACAGAACACACAACGACTTTCAAAATGGATGAAGGTGTTAGACCCGATACATCCATGGACGCGCTGGCTAAATTACGTCCAGCATTCCATATAAAAGGATCCGTCACAGCCGGTAATTCATCACAAATGAGTGATGGCGCTGCTTCAGTTCTCGTTATGGAACGTGAAAAAGCGGAATCAGAAGGGCTTACACCGCTCGTTAAATTTCGTTCATTTGCAGTTGCTGGCGTTGAACCGGAAATTATGGGTGTCGGTCCAGTTGAAGCGATTCCTAAAGCGTTAAAAATAGCTGGTCTGAACCAATCTGATATTGGACTGTTTGAATTAAATGAGGCATTTGCCTCTCAATCTGTTCATGTCATTAATCAACTAGGTCTTGATCCTGCAATTGTCAATGTAAATGGTGGTGCGATTGCACTCGGACATCCGCTTGGTTGTACGGGAACGAAGCTGACATTATCCCTCATTCATGAAATGAAACGGCGACATGTTCAATTCGGGGTTGTCACGATGTGCATCGGTGGCGGCATGGGTGCAGCTGGCGTATTTGAATTGTTGTAAGCTGGGACCGTCTATTGGATTGTCCCCTATATAACCTATAAAAGAAAGGGCGTATGATCGATGAGCGAAACGACAGAAAAGTTATTCAAAGGTGGCGCGTTTTTAGTTGAGGATTTAACTGGTGAGGATGTCATTACACCTGAAGATTTTACAGAAGAGCATAAAATGATTGCCAAAACGACGGAAGAATTTGTAGTTGGTGAGGTTGTTCCTAAAATTGACAATCTCGAGAACCATGAATTCGAGCATTCGGTTGATCTATTGAAAAAAGCTGGAGAGCTAGGCCTACTCGGCGTTGACGTTCCTGAAGAATATGGCGGTCTCGGATTGGATAAAATCAGTTCATCACTCATTACTGAAAAATTCTCGCTGGCTGGTGGATTCTCCGTCACACACGGTGCGCATGTCGGTATCGGTTCATTGCCGATTGTGTTTTTCGGTAACGATGCACAAAAAGAAACATACTTGCCAAAGCTTGCATCTGGTGAACTGCTTGCTGCCTATGCCTTAACAGAACCAAGCTCAGGTTCAGATGCACTTGGTGCCAAAGCAACGGCAAAACTTAATGAAGCAGGCACGCATTATATTTTAAACGGAGAGAAGCAATGGATTACGAACTCTGCGTTTGCGGATGTGTTTATCGTTTATGCCAAAATTGATGGCGAGCACTTCTCGGCCTTTATCGTAGAACGCGACTATCCTGGCGTCTCAACAGGACCAGAGGAAAAGAAAATGGGGATCAAAAGCTCCTCGACACGGACGCTCGTCCTTGAAGATGCTGAAGTTCCTGTTGAAAACCTGCTTGGAGAAAAAGGACGCGGCCATATTATCGCCTTTAACATTTTAAATGTTGGACGCTATAAGCTTGCGATTGGTGGTGTTGGCGGTGCAAAACGTGGCATTGAACTGGCGACCAAATATGTCAACGAGCGAAAACAGTTCGGTACACCGATTTCAAGCTTTTCATTAACACAAGAAAAGCTCGGTACGATGGCAGCCAATACGTACGCGAATGAAAGTGCCGTTTATCGGACTGTCGGCTTGTTCGAGCAGCGGATGGGTGCTTTGTCAGATGAGCAGCTTAAAGACGGACGCGAAGTTGCCAAGGCGATTGCAGAATATCAGATTGAATGCTCGATGAACAAATATATGTGTACGGAATTGCTAGATTATGTCGCTGATGAAGCCGTTCAACTCCATGGCGGGTATGGGTTCATGCAGGAGTATGAGGTAGAGCGCATGTATCGTGATTCTCGCATTAACCGTATTTTCGAAGGGACAAATGAAATCAACCGTCTCCTCGTTCCAGGGACGCTCCTGAAAAAAGCAATGAAGGGTGAGCTACCACTTCTGCAAAAAGCCCAAAGCCTGCAGGAGGAGCTCATGATGATGATGCCTGAAGAACCAGGATCAGAGCCGTTGGAACAAGAAAAGTACTTGCTGAAAAATGCTAAAAAGCTCGTTTTACTTGGTGCAGGTCTTGCAGCGCAGAAATATATGCAAAAGCTTGATAGAGAGCAAGAAATTTTAGCAAACCTGGCTAATATGACTGCTGAGGTCTTTAATATGGAAGCGGCTATTTTAAGAACTGAAAAAGCACTTAACAGAACAGGTGAGGATAAAAATGAGTTAAAGCTTCTTTATACTCAAGTGTATGTTCAGGAAGCCTTTAATCGAATGGAAGCAGATGCCAAAGAGATTTTGATTGCAGTTGAAGAAGGCGATAACCTGCGCATGATGCTGTCATCATTAAGAAAACTTACACGTCACACACCAATTAATGTCATTGCAAAAAAACGAGCCATCGCAGCACAAATTATCGAAGCAGAAAAATATATCGTTTAAATATAAGACAATTGAGTAGCGTTTTATATAAGAATGGCCATTGGATCATGAAAGATTCAGGGGCCATTCATCTTTATGATGATTTATAACATGATTAAACGCTTTTCGTCGAAATTACAATTTGGATTTGCTATAATGTCATCAGCATAAGGAATGGAGGGGTGTGGATGGCGTTAACCTTTTATTGGTATCCAAATTGCAGTACGTGTAAAAAGGCAAAAAAGTGGTTTGATGACCATGACATTGCATATGAAGCTGTACATATTGTCGATGAAACACCGACAAAGGACCAATTGCTCACATTAATTGAAAACAGTGGTCTCCCAGCGAAGAAGTTTTTTAACACAAGTGGTAAAAAATATCGTGAACTCGGTATGAAGGACAAGCTAACAGATGCAACCGTCGAAGAAATGGCTAATTATTTAGCATCTGACGGAATGCTTATTAAACGGCCGATCGTTACAGACGGCACACGAGTCACGGTTGGTTTTAAAGAAAATGAGTTTGCAAATACATGGTTAGAGCAATAACATGAAATAATGATCATGAACGTGTTATACTATTATCGAAAATGTGTGAGGATTTAATGGAGGGATATTGATGAGTTTACCAAAGGACTTATTGTACTCAGAGGAACACGAATGGATTAAAAAGGAAGATGGCAAGGTACGTATTGGGATTACGGACTTTGCTCAAGACGAGCTTGGAGATATCGTTTTTGTAGAATTACCTGAAGTTGGTGACACGCTAGAAGCTGATGAACCATTTGGCAGTGTTGAATCTGTTAAAACTGTTTCTGAGCTGTATGCGCCTTTAAGTGGTAAAGTCGTTGAGGTGAATGAGGAGCTTGAGGACAGCCCAGAGCTCGTCAATGAATCACCTTACGAAAAAGCTTGGATGGTCGTTGTTGAACCTTCGGATGAAGCTGAATTTGATGATCTATTATCTGCTGACGCTTATCGGGATGTCATCAACGAAGACGATTAATCATATACATGGAAAAAGGCTGGCTTGCACCGATTGGTTCGAGCCAGTTTTCTTCTATTAGATTATAAGCATTTTTCTTGAATGCGCAAGGAGTGCTATGTCATGATGACAAACGTACCGGATAAAGTGATGATTGTTGAAGGGTTGACAGATAAAAGACAGGTCGAAAAAGTGTTAACAGATGACATCGAAGTCATTTGTACCAACGGCACTCTTGGTGTAGAGCGATTTGATGACCTACTTGAGCGCTATGACTTAGACAATAAAGATGTGTACATACTCGTCGATGAGGATGAACCAGGTTTCAAGCTTAGGCGCCAGCTCAGGCACGAGCTGCCTCACGCGATCCACATTCATGTAGCCAGTGAATTTCGTGAAGTTGCCACCACACCATATGATGTCTTAGCGACAGCTTTAGTAGGTAAACACCTCCACGTCAATCCTGACTTTTTATAAGGCTAAATGATCTAGATTGAATGCCCGAGGGCAACCCTCTAAACAAAAACAGCTTATTATACATCAATTAAGGGACAGGATGATCGTTTTGCAGAAGATGACTGAAGCACAGTTGCAAGAAGATAATTATTTATTGTACATTCATACGCCATTTTGTGGGACGTGTCATTTGGCACGAACGATACTTGATAAAATCGAAGCGGTGCATGGGGAGCACATATTTTTCGAGATGAATGCCTCACTATTTCCTGACTTCATGCAAGCGGCTCAAGTCGAAAGTGTTCCTTGCCTAATGATCAAACAAGATGGGCACATTAAGGAAAAAGTATACGCTTTCCAATCAACCGCTAACATATACAATTATCTCCTCACTTATAAACCAGAACTATTTGTTGGTTAAATACGATAATCGGTTCCAAATGACCTGCTTTTCCCTTTGATTATGTTGACAGTTGAGCATGATCATGCTATGATTTAAAGCATTCAATGACAATTAAATTAAGTTCGAACTCTTATCTAGAGCGGTGGAGGGACTGGCCCTATGAAACCGCGGCAACCATCAGACGATATTCGTTTCGTCTGGTAAAGGTGCTAATTCCAGCAAAGCAGCTGCTTTGAAAGATGAGGGAACGTGAAGGCATATACCGACGTCTTTCTGTTCTCTTGCAGAAGGGCGTTTTTCTTTTGGATTCATAGCCAATAAATTTCAAGAAAACAAAAATACTAATAGGGCATGACGCCCAGCAAGGATAATTGCTTTACTTTATGGAGGTGTGTACACGTGATTTCAATAAAAGGCTTAAGTAAGCACTTTACAACACGTGAAGGTGCGCTAAAAGCTGTAGATAATTTAACGCTAGATATTAAAGAAGGCGAGATTTTCGGTGTGATCGGCTATAGTGGTGCAGGAAAAAGTACTTTCGTCCGTTTGTTAAATCGCTTAGAGGAACCAACCGGTGGTCAAATTATTATCGATCAAGAAGATATAACGGCGATGAATGCCAAAGCGCTTCGCGTCGCAAGACAAGATATCGGGATGGTTTTTCAGCATTTTAATTTGTTATGGTCAAGAACAGTAGCTGAAAATATTGCTTTTCCACTCGAAATTGCTGGCTACCCTAAAGCGAAACGCGAGCAACGTGTTCAGGAATTGATTCGGCTCGTTGGATTAACTGGCCGTGAGGATGCTTACCCATCACAGTTAAGCGGTGGACAAAAGCAGCGTGTCGGAATTGCAAGAGCCTTGGCAAATGAACCGAAAGTGCTTCTCTGTGATGAGGCGACTTCCGCACTTGACCCAGAAACGACAGATGCCATTCTCGATTTATTGGTCGATATTAATCAAAAGCTCGGTTTAACGATTATTCTCATTACCCATGAGATGCATGTCATCCGTAAAATATGTAATCAAGTTGCTGTTATGGAGGCTGGAAAGGTTGTTGAACAGGGGGATGTGCTTGATGTCTTTCTCCATCCTAAGCAGGCCGTTACGAAACGGTTTGTCGCGCAAGTAATGGGTGAGGATGAAACAGATTCATATGAACAACTGGTAGGTGCTTACAAGGAAGGGACGTTAATGCGTCTCCAATTCGTCGGTGAAACGACTAATCAAGCGTTAATTAGTCAGTTGGCCAAGACATTCCCGATTGATATAAATATTTTACAAGGGAAGATTACACAAACAAAGCACGGGGCATATGGCACATTAATTGTCCAATTGCTAGGAGCAGACGATGATTTGCAGCGCGTTGTTCATTATATATCTGAAGAAACGTCTGTTGATATGGAGGTGATTGACGATGCTCACTGAATGGTTGCCAAATATAAAACTTGAAGATTTTTGGGAAGCGACAGAAGAGACTTTTTATATGACGAGTCTTGCGCTTGTCGGAACATTTATTCTCGGAACATTGCTCGGACTCCTGCTTTATCTTACGATGAAGGGTGGCATATGGCAAAACAAGGTGATCTACTCCGTAACTGCGGTGTTTGTGAATGTGTTTCGTGCAATCCCTTTTATCATATTAATTTTATTACTTTTTCCTTTTACCAATTTTTTAATGGGTACAATTCGTGGACCAAGCGCAGCATTGCCAGCACTGATCATCGGTGCAGCACCATTTTATGGACGCCTTGTTGAGATTGCTCTAAAAGAAGTCGATAAGGGCGTTGTTGAAGCTGCTCAAGCAATGGGCGCAAAAACAAGGACGATTATTTTACGAGTCCTGTTACCTGAAGCAATGCCGGCGCTCGTGTCAGGTTTAACAGTAACCGCCATCGCTTTGATCGGCTATACCGCCATGGCAGGTGTGATCGGGGCTGGTGGACTCGGTAACTATGCTTACTATTTCGGTTTTCAGCGCCGAGATTTTGATGTCGTATTAATATGTTCTATTGCGATCGTTGTCATCGTCTTTATTTTTCAATTTATCGGTGACTTTATATCCAATAAATTAGACAAGCGTTAATCGCTTGTCCTATACAAACTATCAAAAGGAGAGAAAACAAAATGAAAAAGCTTTTAGCCTTATTAAGTATCATTATTGTATTCGCGTTGACAGCCTGTGGTGGAAACAACAATAATGAAGCAGACGAGACAAATACAGGATCAGGGGACGACAATGAATTGGTTTCGATTAAAGTCGGGGCTTCAAGTGTGCCCCACGCTGAAATTCTTGAAGAAGCAAAGCCGTTACTTGAAGAAAAAGGGATAGAACTCATTATTGAGGAATATCAGGATTTCGTTATGCCAAACGATGCGCTCGCAGACGGTGAACTGGATGCGAACTATTTTCAACACATTCCATACCTTGAACAGACAGTTGCTGACACGGGCTATGATTTAGATTATATTTCAGGCATTCATATTGAACCTATGGGTATTTATTCAAAGGATTTCGCAAGTCTTGATGACATTCCCGAGGGAACCGAGGTTATTCTAAGTAACTCTGTTTCCGATCATCCTCGTGTGCTTGAGCTTTTTGAGGATGCTGGTTTAATCAAGCTTGATGATTCAGTTGCACAAGGCGAATTGACCTTTGATGATATTGTTGACAATCCGAAGAACCTGGCATTTGATCCTAATTTTGAACCTGCTTTTTTACCTGAATTATATCGGACAGAAGATGATGTCCTAACAGTCATTAATACAAACTATGCGATTCAAGCTGAATTAGATCCGCTCGAGGATGCATTGTTTGTGGAAGGCGATGAATCACGCTATGTGAATGTCATTGCAGTTCGTTCAGACGATATGGACAATGAGGCACTCCATACGTTAGTAGACGTCCTCCATTCTGATGAAATACAGACGTTTATTAATGAAAAGTATGAAGGTGCAATTGTTCCAGTTGATGACGCTGAATAAACTTTTTTACAAATCACGCGTAATGCAAAGAAACTGAGCGTTATTGAGGTTATATTTTGACATATCGTCGTTATGTTTCTGATAAACGAACTCAGTCCTTGTTATCGACTTTAATGCGATAATATCCATGTTGTGTCTCATCTTGGTCATATGTTAAAGTGTTTATTGACATAACATGAAAGGATGATTCACTATTCATAGTGACCTTAAAATCGATTATACGCCCGAAATGGAAAAAGCGATGCAGCAATCGCATAAAATGGGCTACGCGGAATACAGTCGGAAGCTGGAAAACCGCTTAACAGTTGAAAAAAGACGCCAACAGGATTATATGAAGAGTAAGTTTTTAGTGGCGGAAATGGAACATCAAGTATACAAATAATATATGCGAATTCATCAATATTGGTGCCCCTGATCATGAGGGGCACCATTTTAAATACATAGTATTTTTCCAGATCATAGGCGTCGTATTTGAGTGATTTTCTCATTAAACACATCAACATAGTAGAAAGTCAGTCACAAGTATACTACAATAGAAGTCAGAGTCGTAAAGGCTTAACGTGAAATGGTTGTATTTACATTTTATATGCTTTAAAATTGTAATGAGAATAAATTGAGAATGGACGGAGATGTTCGTTTTCAATAAAATAAATATAAGTATTTGGAGGTATCGACATGGCAGGATCAGTACTTGAAATTAAGAATCTTCATGTGTCTATTGAAGGTAATGAAATATTGAAAGGTGTAGACCTTACGATAAAGGGTGGAGAGTTTCATGCGGTCATGGGACCGAACGGAACAGGTAAGTCAACGCTTGCCTCCGCGATAATGGGACACCCTAAATATGAAATCACTGAAGGTAGCGTCCATTTAGATGGTGAAGATGTGCTTGAGATGGAAGTAGATGAGCGCGCGCGTGCAGGTCTGTTTTTAGGGATGCAATATCCAAGTGAAATAAGCGGCGTTACAACGTCTGATTTCTTGCGCTCTGCAATTAATGCCCGTCGTGAAGAAGGCGATGAAATCTCCCTCATGAAGTTTATTAAAGAAATGGATGAGGTGCTAGATTACCTTGAAATTGATAAAAATATGGCACAGCGTTATTTGAATGAAGGTTTTTCTGGTGGTGAGAAAAAGCGCAATGAAATTTTACAATTGATGCTGTTAAAGCCTGAAATTGCAATTCTCGATGAAATTGATTCGGGACTTGACATCGATGCTTTAAAGGTTGTATCTAAAGGGATTAATAAAATGCGTGACGACAATTTCGGTTGCTTAATTATCACACACTACCAGCGTCTCTTGAACTACATTACACCGGACTTCGTTCATGTTATGATGCAAGGCCGTGTCGTTAAATCAGGTGGACCTGAGCTCGCTCAGCGTTTGGAAGCTGAAGGCTACGAGTGGATTAAAGAAGAACTCGGTATTGAAGATGAAACTGTTGGGCAAAAAGCGTAAAGAAAAGGAGGGGTAATATGACGGTTGATACAAAACGTTTATACGATAAAACATATGTAGAACAATATTCTCAAGATAAACAAGAGCCTGAATGGATGACAGCGTTACGTCTTCGTGCCCTGGAACAAGCTGATGCGCTAGAATTGCCTAAGCCAGATAAGACGAATATAACGAGATGGAATTTCACACAATTCAAGCATACAGCGGAAGCAAAGCCAGAGCCAATCACATCGCTTAACGATCTACCTGAAGCACTTCAAGATTTTATTGATCAGGAAGATGTGACAGAAAATCTGTTGATTCAGCGCAACCAATCTGTGGCTTATGCGAGCATAAGTCAAGAATTAAAAGATAAAGGCGTTATTTTTACCGATATCTTTACTGCATTGCGGGATCATGAAGAGCTCGTTAAACGTTATTATATGAAAGATGCGGTTTCGATTGATGAACACCGTTTAACGGCATTACACGCTGCCTTAATGAATGGCGGCATATTTGTTTATGTTCCAAGAAATGTACAAATCGAAACACCGTTACAAACGATTTTTTGGCAAGAAGATCCTGAAGCAGCATTATTCAACCATGTTCTTGTCGTTGCGGATGAAAGTAGCTCATTGACGTATGTCGAAAACTACGTATCCAATAACGATGAACAACAAACAGTTGCTAATGTTGTTACAGAAGTCATCGCTCAAAATAATGCGAAGATCTCTTTCGGTGCGGTTGATCACTTTGCAGCTGGTACAACGACCTATATGAACCGTCGCGGTGTCGCTTATCGTGATGCAACGATCGACTGGGCACTCGGACAAATGAACGATGGACATACCGTATTTGAAAATGTGACCCATTTGGTTGGAGATAACTCAGCAACACATCCTAAAACAGTCACTGTTGGAAGTGGTAACCAAGTTGTGAACTTTACAACGAAGACGGTTCACAGTGGATTAGATACAGATGCGCACATATTGCAGCATGGTGTGATGAAAGATAAAGCAACATCCATCTTTAATGCCATCGGTAAGATTTATAACGGTGCCTCCCGTTCAAATGCTGAACAGGAATCTCGCGTTTTAATGTTAAGTGAAAAAGCACGTGGCGATGCAAACCCAATTTTATTAATCGATGAGAATGATGTCACTGCTGGTCACGCAGCATCTGTTGGCCGTGTAGATCCAATGCAGCTTTACTACTTGATGAGTCGCGGTGTTTCAAAGGAAGAAGCAGAAAGTCTCATTATCTTTGGATTCCTTGCACCAGTCGTAAATCTGTTGCCTATTGAATCTGTTAAAAAGCAGCTTACGCAAGTGATTGAAAGGAAGCTCTCTTAACATGAATGTGCACGAAATACGCCAGCAGTTTCCAATTCTTCAACAGAACGTGAATGGGCAGCCGCTCGTATATCTTGATTCATCGGCCACGTCACAGAAACCAATTCAGGTGATTGAAGCGGTCAATGCCTATTACCGCGAAGACAATGCCAATGTTCATAGAGGGGTCCATACGCTTGGATCCCGTGCCACAGAACAGTATGAAGGTGCTCGTGAAAAAGTACGCCGCTTCATTAACGCACCGAGTGCGGCCGAGGTTATTTTCACAAGAGGCACGACGACAGCTATTAATTTAGTAGCAACGAGCTATGCACGAACGAAGCTTGAACCTGGCGATGAAATTGTTATAAATGAAATGGAACACCATAGCAACATTATTCCGTGGCAGCAGGCTGCAAAGGCGACGGGTGCCACATTAAAATACATTCCATTGCAGGAAGACGGAACATTGTCAATGGAAAGTGTGCGCGAGACGATTACAGATCATACTAAAATTGTCGCTGTCACACATGTATCGAATGTTCTTGGAACGGTTAATCCTGTTCAAGAGATTGCAAAAGTCGCCCATGAGCATGGCGCTATCATGTTAGTTGACGGGGCTCAAGGTGCGCCACATATGCGTGTTGATGTTCAAAAGCTTGATGTTGACTTCTATGCATTTTCAGGTCATAAAATGTGTGCACCAACAGGTATCGGTGTCCTTTATGGCAAACGCGAGCTTTTGGATAATATGGAGCCGGTTGAATACGGTGGTGAAATGATTGATTTCGTTGATCTGTATGACTCCACATGGAAGGAGCTCCCTTGGAAGTTCGAAGGCGGTACACCAATTATCGGTGGTGCTATCGGACTTGCAGCGGCAATAGACTTTCTTGAAGACGTCGGTATGGATGCGATTCTCGATCATGAAAAAAAGCTGGCAGATTATGCAATGGAACGCATGACAGCATTTGACGGAATGGACATTTATGGACCGGAGGAAAGAGCTGCCCTCGTCACTTTTAATTTAAAAGGCGTCCATCCACACGATTTAGCTACGGTCCTTGATGCAGAGGGAATTGCTGTTCGAGCCGGTCATCATTGTGCCCAGCCGCTCATGAAATGGCTTAATGTAACAGCAACCGCCCGCGCAAGCTTTTACCTATACAACACTGAAGATGATGTTGATCGTTTGATTGATGGACTCTCTAAGACAAAGGAGTATTTCGGTGATGTCTTTTAATAACCTTGATACACTATACAGACAAGTGATACTTGATCATTATAAAAACCCACGTAACCGGGGCCAAGTTGAAGGAGATGCCTTAACTGTCGACATGAACAATCCGACGTGTGGTGATCGCATTCAACTGCAGCTCCAAGTTGAAGACGGATTGATCCAAGATGCCAAGTTCAATGGCGAAGGATGCTCCATAAGTATTTCTTCTGCATCAATGATGACACAGGCAATCAAGGGGAAAACTGTAGAACAGGCTTTGAGAATGTCAGAGTTGTTTTCGGATATGATGCTCGGTAAAGAGATAGACATGGATGCCATGTCACTAGAAGACATTGAAGCCTTACAAGGTGTATCCAAATTTCCTGCCCGCATTAAATGTGCGACACTAGGTTGGAAAGCGATGGAAAAAGGTGTTCATGATGATTCTGCTGCCAAGTAGCAGATCGGTACGGATCATTTTTAATAAGGAGGTTTTTATTCATGGCAAAAGAAATGCCAGAAATGGAAGAGTATAAGTATGGCTTTCATGACAAGGATGTTTCAGTCTTCCGTACAGAAAGAGGCTTAACGCGCACAGTCGTTGAAGAAATTTCTCGTCAAAAGGAAGAGCCAGAATGGATGCTGGAGCAACGTCTGAAAGCATTAGACATTTTTTATAGCAAACCAATGCCACAATGGGGTGGCGATCTCGCAGAGCTCAATTTCGATGAGATCATCTATTATGTCAAACCATCTGAAGCACAAGGGCGATCATGGGATGAAGTGCCTGAAGAAATTAAAAACACATTTGACGCACTTGGCATTCCAGAAGCCGAGCAAAAATACCTTGCCGGTGTGAGTGCTCAGTATGAATCAGAGGTTGTTTACCAAAGTCTTGAAAAAGACCTCGAGGAAATGGGGATCATTTTCAAGGATACAGACACAGCTTTAAGAGAACATGAAGAGCTGTTCAAAGAGTATTTCGGTAAAGTTATTCCTGCTGCCGATAACAAATTCTCAGCATTGAATACAGCTGTTTGGTCAGGTGGCTCGTTCATTTATGTACCAAAAGGCGTACAGACGACTGCCCCTTTACAAGCTTATTTCCGTATTAACTCGGAAAACATGGGACAGTTTGAACGTACACTGATTATCGTTGATGAAGGTGCTTCTGTTCATTATGTTGAAGGTTGTACTGCACCAGTTTACACGACCAACTCACTTCACAGTGCTGTCGTTGAAATCTTTGTTAAAAAAGATGCGTACTGCCGTTACACGACGATTCAGAACTGGGCGAACAACGTGTATAATTTGGTAACGAAGCGTGCAACATGTGATGCCAATGCAACGATGGAGTGGATTGACGGAAACATGGGCTCTAAGCTCACGATGAAATATCCAGCTGTGCTCCTTCGTGGCGAGGGTTCTCGCGGCACGACGATTTCGATCGCACTTGCCGGTAAAGGTCAGCACCAGGATGCCGGAGCGAAAATGCACCACTTGGCACCAAATACGTCATCGTCGATCGTGTCAAAATCCATCTCCAAGCAGGGTGGTAAAGTATCTTATCGCGGTATCGTGCATTTTGGACGTAAAGCGGACAACGCCCGTTCTAATATTGAGTGTGATACGCTGATTATGGATAATGAATCAACGTCAGACACCATTCCGTACAACGAGATTTACAATGATAACATTTCACTTGAGCATGAAGCGAAAGTGTCCAAAGTATCCGAAGAGCAGCTGTTCTATCTCATGAGCAGAGGCATCGGCGAACAAGAAGCAACAGACATGATCGTCATGGGCTTCATCGAACCATTTACGAAAGAACTCCCAATGGAATATGCCGTAGAAATGAACCGTTTGATTAAGCATGAGATGGAAGGTTCTATTGGTTAAAAACAAAACACCCTTGTCACAGCAACGTTTGTGACAAGGGTGTTTCTGTTTATTCATCTATAGTCATTAGACTTTTCCTGTTTGATATTTAAATGTGTAATATACGAGCGGTATCGCCATTAAAAGAGCTGCTAATATATAGAGATATGATAGTCCATAAACCCCTAAAAGAATTGCAACTAAGAGTAGAAAGGGTGCAATTCGATTCTTTGCTAACTGGAAGGAAGCAATAATTGCAATAATGCCTCCTAAAATCCCTAATAAACCAAAGTTACCAAACGTATAAGAATCATCCACGACTGCAAATAGCATCGCAACTAAAGAAAAAAACACACCTAAAAGACCGCCAAGCATAGCTGTGATTTTCATCATTTACCCTCCTATATTAAAATTGTTTAAACATATCGTCTAAGAACATGACGACGATGATGTCATTTATCAAAACCGCCCAAAACCATTTATTTCTATGCTTTCTCATTGTGTAGGATGCTTGGATTTTTTTCTATGATGATCAATGAGAGCATTTTTAACATTTACGATAAGCCAACTCCTAACATAGTTTAAGGATATTCTTTTCCCCAGCACCTTAATACACAAGAATAAGATAATGACCTTAATTCTATACCTATAAGTCTGATTATAATTATTATATAGATTTTTACAAAAACAATAAAGCGTGATAAAATTTAATTGTGTGTGATCAACCTAATGAGCAAGGCAGCTTGAAATTTTGGTGCTGAGGAGGGATAGTTATGAAAAAAATAATGAAAGTGTTTATTGTACTTTTGTTAATGGTGGGGTTAGGTTATGGAATATCACGTGCAAATTCTCCTTCTGCAGACGACTCGAAGCTTAATACCTTTGTCATAAACACCGGGGTTAATGAAGCTGGTGATGCTGCTATGAAAATTTCCTTTACGATTGACTTAGATCAACAGCCGATTTTCTCAAAACAACATCACGTTAATATGCAGTGGAATACAGGGTGGAAGTTAGAGTCTTATTTTATAAAAGAGAATGGAAAAAACGTAGGGAGCGACGTAACAGTATCACCTTTTAATTACAGTGGACATATGAATTTACCGATAAATACTCAAAAACATATTGATGAAAATGGAGTAATCGAAGGATATGTGGTGTTAACCTCTGAGAACGAAAAAATGATTAAAAAACAACTTATGTCCAGCATAACTGTTGATTTTTATTATCAAAGCTTAGTTAAAGATTTTAAACTAAATGATTCCATTGGCTGGTCAAATGCCGAGTCCTTGAATAGAAATTGATTGTATTGATTGAATTTAACATGAGCCCCCTTGTCACAGCAGATATTGTGACAAGGGGATTTTCATAGGGAAATGTCACATGTACCCGTCTGAGGATTAATAAACGAGACCTAAATAGATTTATTTGGAAATTTCTTTCCGGCCATCGTGACCATTCCAATGATCATTGACCAAAAACGAAGAAGTTGATGAAGTGGCTCATTCATGGCTCTCACTTTTGCATAAAGTAGTTTGAAAGGAGAGATCAAATGATGTCAAAGGTGAAAAACAAGTACTCTATTGAACGTCGGTATATTACGAATGCGATTGCACGTCCTCAGGTTAAAAATTTAGGGGTTGAATTCATCGTTGCCCACGAAACTGCCAACAATCAGGCTGATGCAAATGCGCATTATAACTATTTTAATACGATTACATTCAGTGCATCAGCGCATACATTTATAGATGACACGACCATACTCGAAATCATCCCACTCGATGAAAAAGCATGGCATGTTCGTTATGATACGCCTATCGATAATCGATTGTATGGCGATGATGCCAATGATGTGGCAATAGGAACAGAATTGTGTCGTACAGGAAGCTTTAATCAGGCTTATGACAGATATATTTGGTATCATGCGTATTTATGTAAAACGTTCAGATTAAATCCTATGCGGCACATCGTTGCCCACTCTACTTTGGATCCAAGTAGAAGAAGCGACCCAGAAAGCTGGTTAGAGCCGAATGGTGTAAGCTGGGAACAGTTTATCAATGATGTAAAGCGGTATTATGATGATTGGGATACAGAGTTTGATAATGATGTTTATATCGTTAAGTCGGGTGATACCCTTTGGAGCATTGCGGAGGACAATGACATGACCGTCGATGAATTGAAAGCACTAAATAATTTAAATGATCATCTTATTTACCCTGGTGATCAGTTGGTGCTCAATCCATTTAGTACAGGGAAACCTAAAGCGAATCTCAAGGTTGACGGTTATCTCGGGCCAAATACGATCAAAGCGTTACAGCGCTACTTTGGTACACCAGTCGATGGTTATTTTTCCAAGCCTTCACTGGTCATAAAAGCGATGCAAGAATGGCTTGGTACACCAGTAGACGGTTATATTAGCGAGCCAAGATCACTTATGGTTGAAGCGTTACAAAGACGTTTCGGTACACCGGTGGATGGCTTTATAAGCAAACCTTCATTGGTCATTAAAGAACTGCAAAGACGGCTTAATCGGGGGGAATTGTAAAATCTAAAGGAACTACTTTTCTACTGGAAAATATATAATTGACGTAATGGTTAAGGATTTTTATTACGAATTTAACATCCGGTTGAAAGTGTTCTAACTTGATGAACAGATTGAGGCTGAAATGAGTATGGATGAGTTTAGCTTATTTGGAGTGTATCTGATAAAAAGATACGCTCTTAAATTTATGTCATGTAACCCCACTTGGAGTGCAAGACGAGTATTAAATGGTGTATAGTAATAAATACATGGCGTTGATGCGCTGGTTACAACATGAGAGATTGAAGGGATTATATTGGTTTACATCATTTGTATTTTAATTGGCATCGCAACAGCTTTTGTTGGTAGTCTGATCGGACTTGGCGGCGGTGTTGTACTCGTTCCAACGATGCTTATTTTGTATCAGTATTCAGAAGCTTTTGGCTGGGCAACCCCACAGACGATTGTCGGGATTTCGCTCGTTACAATGGTCTTTACGGGTCTATCTTCAACGTTAGCTTACTATAAAAAAGGCCGTGTCGACACAAAAACGGGTACGTTGTTTTTATTCGGTAGCATTCCAGGCGGGATTATTGGGTCATGGCTCAATCAATTTATCGACGCTGATAGCTTTTCATTATACTTCGGCTTGTTAATGATTGGGTTGTCGATGCTATTTCTTATTAAACGGAAAGAGCCAGATGACAGCTTATCAGAGACGGATCAACACGTTAGGACGTTTCATGTAAACGGTCAAGTGTATCGCTATCGCGTTTCTGTTTGGCTGGCATTTTTTCTCGCCTTAGGTGTTGGAATGATGTCTGGTTTGTTCGGTATTGGTGGCGGATCAATTATGGTACCAGCAATGATTCTATTGTTCGGTATACCTGCTCATATTGCTGCACCGACATCGATGTTTATGATTTTCTTTTCAAGTATTATTAGCTCAAGCACTCATATTGCTTTAGGGCACATTGCTTGGGAGTACGTGTTTTTCTTTATTCCAGGCGCTTATATCGGTGGAACGCTCGGTGCTAAAGTGAATCAAATGCTTAAAGGAAATACACTGGAATTGATTTTGCGTATCGTACTTGTATTAATCGGTATTCGACTTATTTTCTCTAGCCTTTTTTAAAGTTGTGAAACATAATAAGTCATGTAGGCATTTTTGAACAAGCTTGATTAAAGGAGCCATTTACATGGAGGAAACAATTCATATTTATTATACTAATGACCTGCATAGCCATTTTGGTTATTGGCCGCAGGTTGTTGGATTTTTAAAGGAAAAACAAGCTGAAAACAATATAGCAGGAAAGACGTCCTGGCGCGTGGACATTGGTGATCATGTTGATCGCGTGCATCCTGTAGCTGAGGCATTCATGGGGAAAGCGAATGTTCAGCTTTTAAATGAAGCGGGTTATGATGTCGTAACGCTAGGTAATAACGAAGGCATTACGGTCTCGCATGACGATCTGCATGATTTATATGCCGATGCGAACTTCAGCGTTGTATGTGCCAATTTATCGAGCACAAGGCAATTATCTCCTTCATGGCTACAAACAACGGTTCAAAAACAATCGATTCATGGCGTTAAAGTTGGGTTTATTGGATTAACCGCTCCATTTAATGATTATTATGAGCTATTGGATTGGTATGTCGCCCCTCCATATGAAACGCTCGATACACAGATCCATCAGCTGAAGCAATCGTGTGACATCATCGTGCTTCTGTCTCATCTCGGAATTAATGATGATCAAGAAATCGCCAGACGCTATCCTGATATCGATGTGATTATTGGCGGGCATACACATCATTTGTTACGGACGGGTGAGACGATAAACGAGACGATATTGACAGCAGCAGGAAAGCATTGCCGTTTTGTCGGTGAGGTTATTTTAACGTGGGATCATGAGACGAAACAATTGGTTAACAAAGAAGCCTATACGACAGACATCACCCATATGGCAAAGGATATGCAAACGGCCAATACGCTTCACTTATTGGAGGATGATGCACATAGAAAGCTATCTGTCACTGTAGGGTATGTATCAACGCCTTTAACTGCGCGCTGGTTTCGACATACAGATTTGATGCAAAAGCTAACAGATACGATGTTATTGTGGACAAAGGCCGACTGTGCCATGTTGAATGCCGGTTTAATTGTTGATGATCTACCGGGGGGAGCCATTACATATGGTGATATCCATCGAGTCTGTCCCCATCCGATTAATCCATGTGTTGTTGAATTAACTGGAGCTGAGCTATTGGAAGTTGTTCGGGTATCATTAACAAAAGAATTTATGGAAATAAAACTGAAAGGGTTCGGCTTTCGGGGAGAGGTGATCGGCAGAATGATTTTTTCTGGCATTGACGTTGTTACAGACGTACGTGATGATGGGGAAGAAGTTGTTCAAGGCGTAACGATGAACGGTCATCCGCTTGAACGTGATACGGTTTATCGTTTGGCAACGGCTGACACATTTACTTTTGGAAGACTTCTACCCGAAATTGCCAAATCCGAGTATAAAGCTTTTTTCTTACCGGAGTTCTTGCGAGATTTGCTCGTTAAGTCAATTCAAGATGATCAATAAGAGGTATCATTATAGGGTGTTTATTTTCGAGCTGTGACATCTGGCAATGCCTTTGCATACACTGCTATGTACATGAAAAAGGAGGCGTGCAATGAAATGATCACAGTTAATCCTCTTGAAATTGATGGCTTGGTTTTCACTGCGATTCGAGTTGAGCTGCCAAAGACAAATTTACTCATCATTACGAATGAGGTCGGTTACGTGATGTGTGGCGCTTTAGATGTAGGGGTCTTTAATCATTTGCTTGCAGATCGGAAAGTGATTGCTGCACGCGCACTTGGTGTAAGGACCATTGATGACTTATTGGAAGCACCACTCGAAAGTATTACAGATGCGTCAAAGGCGTATGGATGGGAGCTAGGGATGCCGGTAAAGGAAGCACTTTTAAAAATCGCTTAATGACAGGTGATTGATATTCAATTCAATTAAAAGCAATTCTAACCCGCTTAAAACAAGCATAGGCTGTTTTGAGGGGGTTTTTTGTTATGCGATTTCAATATAGAAAGCCTATAAAACCAAGACGCACACCGCCTCCGGTGAAACAAATTATACTAATTACATGTATCATATTTACGCTAATGGTTTATGGCAGTATTGAACTGATTGATAAAGGAATTGAACCGACCTTAATGGATATTGCAACGGTCAAAACAGAAGAATTTGCGACTCGTGCAATTAATACAGCTGTTCGATTCGCTGAAGACTATGAATTTGAGGACGTATCAACGGTGAGCTACGATAATGAAGGCAATGTCGCAACGTTTAACTGGAACTCAGCTGTTATAAGTGAAATTAATCGTGTCGCTACTGATCGTGTCGAAGAGTTTTTCCGTAGTATGAATCGCGGTAAAGTGCCATCTTATGAAGAATCCTTGGAGGACCCACCAGATTTTGGTGATGGAGCAGAAGATCTAGCCGAAAAAGATATGACAGTTGTAGAAATTCCACTTGGTCAGGCGACTGGGAATACGATCCTTGCCAATCTTGGGCCCAAAATTCCGGTTAATCTAGATTTTGTCGGCAGTGTTCACACAGATGTTGTCCGAGATAGTCAGCCATTTGGTATCAATGGTACATTTTATTCAATTTATTTAATTGTTGAGGCGGACGTCCAGGTTGTCATTCCTTTTACGACGGAGGTTGCAAGAGTAGAAACACGTATTGATATTGATTCAGGTGTAATTATGGGCGATATACCAGATTTTTATGGCAATGGTAATGATCCATCAATATCTGTTCCTAAAGAGTCCATTACTGGCGATTAATCGTTCACTATTGAAAGCGAATTCTAAACTTATGGAAAATATTACCTATACAAAATAATATTAAAATTACTTTGACATCCGCCTAAAGTCACGTTATAATCTAGTTTAATATCTGAAAACAACAAAGATTAAAAGTAAGGTCAATACACTGTCATTGGTGGTGCGGCCAAAAAGGAGGAGGAATTTTCATGGAGACACGTTCGCAATGGGGAACGCGAGCAGGCTTTATTTTAGCAGCAATGGGATCGGCCATTGGTCTAGGGAATATTTGGCGATTTCCAGCAACTGCTTATGAAAATGGTGGGGGCGCATTTTTTATCCCATACTTAATTGCACTTCTAACAGCGGGTATCCCTATCTTAATTATGGAATTCACGATGGGGCATAAGTATCGAGGTTCTGCACCTTTAACATTCAGGAAAGTAAACAAGAAATCTGAAGTTGTCGGTTGGTGGGCCGTCATGGTTGCGTTTGTTATTTCCACCTATTACTCAGTTATTATTGCCTGGGCAATATCATATTCAGTCTTTTCGATTAACTTATCTTGGGGAGATGACACGGGTAGTTTTCTCATCGGAGATTATTTACAGAGGACTGTTGATCCAGGGCAAACAGGGAGCTTTGTGCCAGGCGTATTAATCCCATTAATAATTGTCTGGGTTCTCGTTCTTGGTATTTTGTTCCGTGGTGTTAAAAAAGGGATTGAAGTGGCGAACCGAATATTTATTCCTGCACTTGCAGTCATCTTTTTAATTATCGTTATTCGGGCAGTCACATTACCAGGTGCGATGGAAGGTCTTGAGGCGTTCTTCAAGCCCGATTTCTCGCAAATATTGAACCCACAGGTTTGGGTGGCGGCATATGGTCAAATATTCTTCAGTTTGTCAATTGCATTTGCAATTATGATTACGTACTCAAGTTACTTACCGAAGAAATCGGATATCACAAATAATGCGTTTATTACAGGCTTTGGAAATTCAAGTTTTGAACTCCTAGCTGGTATCGGTGTATTCGGTATTTTAGGGTATATGGCTTCAACGACAGGTCAAACAATAGATAGTGTCGTTCAAGGTGGCGTTGGTCTGGCATTCATTGCGTTTCCAGAAATTATTAACAATTTCCCGGCGTTTAACGAGTTATTTGGCTTTTTATTCTTTGCGTGTCTCGTGTTAGCAGGGCTGACCTCACTTATGTCAATTATCGAAACGTACATCGCTGGCCTTTCCGAGAAGTTTAATATTTCACGTGGAAAAGCAGTCTTGTTCGGTGGGGGAACAGCAGCAGTGATCTCACTCTTATTCGCAACACAAGGTGGGCTCTTCTTCCTGGATTCAGCTGATTACTTTATTAACCAATTTGGTGTGGCTCTACTAGGACTTGTTGAAGTTGTCTTACTCGTATGGGTGTTTCGTAAGCTTAAAGGCTTGCGTACACACGCGGATGACGTGTCTGATATTCGTCTTGGGTCATGGTGGACGATCAGCCTTGGTGTCATTACCCCGGTCGTTCTCGGATATATGATGTTTATGCTTTTGAAAACAAACATCTTGAAACAGCATACGAATTCAGACGGTGAAGTCATTGGTAACTATGAAGGCTATCCAGATATGTTCATTTATTTCGGAGGGTGGGGCGTTGCGATTGGGGCTCTCGTCTTTGGTATTTTATTGACACTGCCTCGTTGGAAAGGACCTCATGCCCAAGAAACATCATATGAGTCTGAGACGAAGGAGGCCAAATAAATGGAAAGCTGGATTGTAGTTGCGGTACTAGGAGTGGTCATCATTTGGGGCGGCTTCGCGACTAGTATTTTATACGCGGTCAAGAAAAGTAAACAGTAAATCAGATATATCTATTAAAAAACAGGGCTTGATTGAACAGCAATCAGGCCCTGTTTCATTGATTACTTTTTGGACATCCGTTCCCATTTTCTTAAGTAAGGATATGGATCAAATGACCATTCACTATAGCCATTGTCCTTGTACATACCATAATGCAGATGCGGTGGAAACTTACCAGATGTGCCCGGTGGTCCATAACCTGTTGAGCCAACACTACCAATGCGGTCACCTGGCTTCACAATTGTACCTACTTCAATACCATCCTCATAGCCACTCATATGAGCGTAGTAATGATAGATGTTATGAATGTCGCGAATGCCGATCCGCCAGCCACCATATAAATTCCAGCCTTTCATTTCGACAACACCATATGTTGTTGACTTTACAGGCACACCGTAATCAGCAAATATATCTGTCCCTTCATGGATACGGAGGCCACCAAAGCCGCGTCTGTCTCCCCATGTGCTTCGATAGCTGTAATTATAATTCGTTGCAACTGGGAAATCACGATCGGTTAATTCAATCGTTTTAAAAGACTTAAACACGTTTGCGGTATTTTTGATCGTTTGTACGGTTAAATCACGTTGATAGTAATGCCACAATGCTATGTTAATATCCTCTTCTCTTGGGCCTTGTTCCATAAGGAATGTTGCCATTGTGTATAGTGCGTCTTCTGGGTTGTTTGGGTCTGCCAACCCATCACCATTCCCATCCCTTCCTTTCCCATCAAATAGTGCGATAGAGGCGGTATGTTTTGACTGAGTAACATTGCCAGCCCCATACCAAATGTGTGGATCAATATCGATGGAAACGATCGTATCATCAGGGACATCTTTTTTTATATTACGTTCAAACTGATCGACAGCAGCTAAATAATACCATGGTACAAGCGTCAAAGCTTCGGTTTTTTTATAAAGGGCCAACCGTTTATCCCAAATACTCGTGCTATCGTCTTCTTCTGCATATACTGTAATAGATAATGACAGTACGATTATGATACTAAAGACAAGCTGGATGCTGTGTTTTTTACTGAACAATGCTCTTCACTCCGTACGTTTGTGTCATGAGTCTTTAAATTCTTGAGATGTATAAACAAACACCTCATTCAATATGCGTTACAGTTAGTGTGGATGATCAAGCTGTTTTCATACACGAAAATTTAATGCAGTCTTTTGGAAAACGTGATAGACTAAGACTAGAATAAAGTGGGGTGACGATCATGATTGAAATGAATGGTAAAACCTACGAAGTGATTAAAGATGTCCGGGACGGTTTTGACGAAGACGCATTTAAGGAAAAGTATAGCGATATTTTAGCTAAATACGATTATATTGTCGGCGATTGGGGATATGAACAGCTACGCTTAAAGGGCTTTTACCATGACCGCAATCAAAAAGCCAATTACGAATCAAAAATTAGTGCACTTGAAGACTACATATACGAATACTGTAATTTTGGATGTGCACACTTCGTTTTGAAAAAAATCGATAAGTAAAAGCAGTAGCGAAAAAAATCGCTACTGCTTTATTCATATCTGCTCATCTGTTTCATCATGAAGGGGGTGAGCGCCAGGTGCTTGTCGTGGTAAATCATCGTGCTGTTCCTTGTCAGCATAAGTGAATGCGCTTTGCCGATATTGGCCATCCTCCCATGGTGTTGACTTACTTTTGACAGGTTCATCCTGTTCAATAGGTGATCCGAAAGCCCCTTCTGGAAACTCTTCAGGAATGAGTGCATCGCGCGTCTTTTTAACATTGGCAAAATCGGAATACCGATCATGAGAGCGTTTATTCATGTTAAATCATCCTTTTCTGTCTAGTCTCAACAGACAAGGATGATTTTATCCTATTTTTAATACGTTATTTGATCACGATCTCCTTATCATAATGGTTACATCTTTCATAACCACCCCATGCCTTTTCTATAATTTCACCAAGCTTAAACAATGCATCTTCATTGCCATTTTTGCTCATAAGCTGAATGGCAATAGGCATGCCAGCTTCATCCTGCCCAACAGGAACGACTAAAGCAGGTAGACCCCATACGTTGGCATATGCTGTAAACGGCATATATTTCCGAAATGATTTCTTAATTGAAAATATCTCCTTATAGACCGTGCCATGCTCTGGTGCCCCACGGTGATAAACTGGTGATATCAGAATACGATTGTTAAAATAGCTGTCCAGCTGTTGGTCTCCCTCACGTAAGATATGTGCAATATCCATTTGTCTTTTCATAGACGGCTTAAACAGTTGCGCACCAATTAACGCCCATGATAAATAGGTGTGATGGTTCGTTTTGTGTGTGATGCTTTCTTGTATGTATGCTTTCCATGGTGACAATCGATCACTTGGGAAGGCTTCTTTCTTAATTGAAGCTGCACCGTCAATAGACATAATTTCCTGCCATAACTGCGCACTGCTGTCCCAAAAGGGCGGTGTCGCAAAGGTCGTTAAAAAGCTCTCACCAAGATGGTGTTGAATTTGTTTCATGAGCTGTTGACCAGACGCATCCAGCGGATTATCTCCATCTGGTGTGATGACATCAATGTTGAACGGTTCGATATTCTGTTCACTTTGCTTAGACCCTGACATGATGCTATACAACAAACGCATGTCTCGAACAGATTTCCCCATTGGTCCTATGCCAAGCATTCTATGCTGAAGTGAATTTGTGACAGTTGGGAAATGACCTGCATCGCTGACCTGATTGCGCCCAGGTTTAAAGCCGATAACCCCATTAAAATGTGCTGGGAAACGGATAGAACCCCCAATATCAGAGCCAACACCTACAGCTGCCCCACCGACACTTAACAGCGCACCTTCACCTCCACTTGATCCACCAGCTGTACAAGCAAGGTCCCACGGATTATTTGTTTTCCCATATAATTTATTATCTGTTTCCTGACAAAAGCATAGTGTAGGTGTATTTGTTTTACCGAGTATGATTGCCCCTGCTTCTTTAAGGCGTGTAATGACGTCAGCGTCCTTTTTGACCATTAGATCCTGGCGGTGAAGCAAGCCTCCCGTTGTTTTCATTCCTTGAACATCGTAAGATTCCTTAACACTGATTGGAACGCCATGTAGTGGACCAATTTCCTTATTTTCGGCGATTTGCTGATCCGCTCGTTCTGCCTCGCGTAATGCATTATGGAAACGGTCCTCAACGACAGCATTGACTGCTGGATTCACGTGCTTAATATGCTCAATAAATTGGGTTACAAGGTATGTACTTGTATAGTCCCCTTGTTTAATTGCTTTTGACAAATAAGTTGCATCTCTTGAATAAATTTTATGGTTAATCATCTATGGAAAACTCCTTCCGATTATTCTGATAACATTCAAATATCGCCATTATAACATTCACAATATAAATATATTTAAAAATGATTAATAAGACCTAAGTTTATATTGGGATTTATCTTGTCTATAGGACTAAATGAGGTGATTTCCGTCACATTTCCGTCACATTTTTACCCCGGGAAGTATTATTGCAAAAACATAAATTGGTAATTTTTTACTATTAATTTTACGAACGTGATTTGACAGAAAGTTAATATATGTAAAAATAGGGTACGTGTAAGTACGTATTTTTTTAAAAAGAAAGAAACTGAAGAGAGGGCTACTGAGATGCTTGAATCAAAACGAAGAGCTATCATCTTTTTTGTTATAGCAATAATTCTAGCAGCGATATCAGGCTATTTAGTCTTGAATAAGGTTAAAACCTTAAATGCGGATTTAGGTACAATGGTCAACATTTATGTGGCGAGTAAAGATGTGTCGTCAAGAGCCATTATAACACCTGATGACGTTATGATTGAAGAGATACCAAAGAAATATGTCAGAGACGAATACATAACAGACCCAGAATTTTTCATGAATAAGGTCTCTGTTGTTCCTCTATCAGAGGGAGACATCATGACTAAAAACATATTAAAAGAAGCCTCTTCTGTTACAGAAGCGAACAATCGTTTGATTTCCATTTTAAGATCGGATCGGGTTTTTTTCGATGAACCGTTGACAGCTCTAGATCGGGTTGATTTGATCGTGTCGCGTAACGTTGATGGGGAAATTGTAACTGAGGTATTTATGGAAGATGTCAAGGTAGCGCGAATTGCTAAAAATGATGGCGATTTCTCAGGCGTACAACTTGAGGTCACCTTTGAAGAGGCACCAGAGCTCATTCATATGCACCATTATGCTGAGCGTTTTCGAGTCGTTAAAGCAAATGTTGGCCAGGACAATCGTCCAACAAATATAGAAAACGAGCAATCAACTGAGGCAGAAGCGACGGATGACGCAGAAGATAAGGATGAGACGAATGGCTCCCGCGAAAAAAAATCATCTGAGCAAGTCGAAGAAGAGACGTCTGAGGAAAGTGACGAGATAGAGGATGCGGACTCGGACTCGGACGAAAATCAAGAAGATCAAAACGAATAATATTTAACTGTAACCTACAAGATTTTGTTGGAGGAAGCCAATGAAAAAAATGACTGATATACACGTATTAGGAAATAACAAAGCTTTATTTTCAGTCGTCAAAACGGCCATCGGCGATGATTTTCAGCTTAAGCATGTTGTGCCAGGAGATCTGAAAAAAGAAACAGTTCACCTGATATTTATTCTCAAAACGGAGCGTGAATCTCCGCTTGACTTGGCACAATATATCCTGTCTGAGCACCCGAATGCGTCTGTTGTATTTATTAACGACAGCCCAAATTTTGAGTTGCTGCGTGACTTAACGCGAGTAGGTGTGACAGATTTCTTTGTCCTACCTGATGAAGAGTGGTTATTTTCCGAGCGTATTAAAGCACTTGTGGAAACAAAGCTGATCACCAAAGAAAAGGCAGCAACGACGGAAGGTTTTAAACGTGGTGGTGGAAAAGTCTTTACGTTCTACAGTGGTAAAGGTGGCACTGGCAAGTCGCTTATTAGCTCAACATTTGCTCAGACACTAAAAGTAGAATCAACCGCAAAGGTATTATTTATTGATTTAAACATGCAATATGGCGGTGCTGAGACGTTTCTCGGTATCGACAGTGAACGTTCCATGATTGATTTGATACCAGTCATAGAAGAATTAAATGAACATCATATTCGTAATGTGTCTGAGACAATGGAACCATCTGGTCTCGACGTGCTTGTGAGTCCACGTGATGCTGAGATGGCAGAAAAGATTGATGACACATTTATCATGCGGCTCATTAGAGCGAGTAAGCGAAGCTATGATTTTATCATTATTGATGCCCCTTCAAACCTTGACGTTAAAACATTCACAGCACTAGAAGAATCAGATCGTATTTATTACTTAATGATTCTTGAAACGATTTCAATTCGAGTACTCAAAGGGGTTGAGACGTTATTGAAACAGCTCGGCATTCATCCAGAAGAGCAGCTTGAACTGATTGTTAACCTTAAAGGTAAGGACAATGAATTATCAAAAAAAGACATCGAGCGTTTCGTTACCTATCCCATTGCTTATGAAATAAGAAGGGATTTAAAAGGTGTGCAGGCACATATGAATAAAGGGGAGCCACTTAGAAAAGAGCCACAGGAAAAGAAGCTCACCCCCGTTGCAAAAGATATTCAAAAGTGGGTACGTTCTATGCTGAAATAATCACTTTTACAAAGAGATAGATAAAGGCAGGTGAGGAGATTTGGCACTTTTTCAACGCAGGGCTGGCAATCAGGAAAGACAACAGTCCGACTTTCAGATCAACAATACATATATTGATAACCTCGTAGAGCACTATAAGTCGCGACTATTAACTGAGGTCAACCTTGAACAAATTACGAGTTTGCCTGAAGCAGATAAAAAGCTCACCATTGAACGGTTTATTAACCAGTTTATGGCTGAAGAAAAGGTCGTTATTCCTAAGCATGATAAAGATGCGTTACTCTCTATGCTCATTGATGAAAGTGTTGGCTTCGGACCGCTTGAACCACTACTCAAGGATGATGACATTACAGAAATACTTGTGAACGGTCCACGTGAAATTTATATAGAGAAACGTGGTAGGTTAGAGCGTTCTGATGTCGCGTTTAAAGACGAGGCTCATGTCAGACATATTGTTGATAGAGTTGTTGCTCCTTTAGGGCGTCGTATTGACGAAAGCTCACCCATGGTTGATGCACGTCTCCCAGATGGCAGTAGGGTAAACGCAGTGATTTCACCGATCAGCCTCGGCGGAACGATCATCTCAATCCGGAAATTCCGAAAAACCCCTTATGAAATGATGGATTTAAAGGGCTTCGGTACGTTTACAGAAGAAATGTCAACGTTTATGCAAGCATTGGTTGAAACGAAGCTGAATGTATTAATTTCAGGAGGGACCGGTAGTGGAAAAACAACACTGCTTAACGCACTTGCTAAAGCCATTCCACATTCCGAAAGACTTGTGACCATTGAGGACTCTGCTGAATTGAAATTCGACCGTTCGAATGTTGTAGGCCTTGAAGCACGTCCACCAAACGTGGAAGGTGAAGGTGAGGTTACAATCAGACAGCTTGTCAAGAACGCGTTAAGAATGCGACCAGATAGAATAATTGTTGGTGAGGTAAGGGGCGCAGAAGCGTTCGATATGCTTCAAGCAATGAATACTGGCCATGAAGGCTCATTGACTACTGTCCATGCGAATACACCGAGAGATGCGATTAACAGGGTAGAGGGTATGGTTGTCATGGCAGGCATGGATTTACCAACACATATTATTCGAGAATACATTGTAGGTGCACTTGATTATATCGTTCAAGTTCAACGATTAACCGATGGTACTAGAAAAGTAACGAACATATCCGAGGTCGCGATTAACGAAGCAGGCAAGATTGAAGTGAGAGATATTTTCTACTTTAAGCGGACTGCGATGGATGAGGACGGGACCATACGCGGTTATTATACACCAACTGGTTTAGTTCCAACATGCTTGTCACACCTTAACGTATTCGGAATATCATTTCCAAAAAAATATTTCGAACCAAAGGGGGATATTTCTGATGAATCTCGCCGTGTCTATACTTTATAGTCTTGCTGTCTTATCCCTTTTGTTCTGTCTTTATTTTTATCTCGGTTACCGTAACCATCGCAAGGAATGGACACAGCAAGTTAGAAAATGGTATCCCGAAGAAAAAAGGAAAAGCATTATTAGTAAGTGGGGGGACCGATTTGATGAACGGGAGAGCACCCAAAAATTACGCAACAAGCTTCAAGCCGCGAATTTGGGACTACTACCTTCAGAGTATGTCGGGGTTCTCCTACTTGGCTATCTCATCATGTTCGTAGCCTTCTCCACGATCTTCAACATGTCTACGAACTTGAGCGTATTGCTCCCGCTCGGGATGGTCATCGTCTCACACTATCTATTATTCTACTTCCGGAAAAACAACTATGAAAAAAGATTCAATGAACAATTGGCAGAAATTTGCCGGCTGCTCGCTAACTCAGCTCGATCAGGTCTGACGATCAATCAGGGGATCGATATGATCGCTCGAGAAGTATCTGCCCCCGCAGGTACAGAATTCAATCGCATATCAAATGAATTAAAGCTAGGTGTGTCACTAGAAGCGGCCTTAAGGTCTATTCAGAAACGAAATAAATCGCGTGAGTTCAATTTATTTATCGCAACATTACTCATCCAGAAAAAAACAGGCGGTAACTTGGCGACAACCCTCGATACAATGGCACAAACATTTGAAGACCGTAAAGTCATTAGGCAAACAATTAAAACGATGACATCAGAACAACGCTTTGTATCATTCATTGTCCCAGCCCTGCCAATCTTTTTATTGCTCATCATGAACAATGTTATTGATGGCTTTATTGATCCACTATGGTCAGGCTTTGGAATTGTGATCTTAATCTTGTTTCTTGGTGTCATTACGTTATCATTCTTACTCATTAGAAAAATAACAGATATAAAGGTGTAGAGCTATGGATGCGCTCATTATTCTTTCAATTATCGCTTTTTGGTTTTGTATCATTTTATTTTTAAAGCATTATTGGTCTTTTCTTCAGGAAAAGAGAGCTGTTTTAGAGCACGTGTCTGACGTGACAGAGATTGACCCATTTGAAAAGAAGCTTAAAAAACGCGATAGACGTGCAGAGGCTTTTCAAAAGATCACAACTTATGCAGATGACTTCGCAGATCTCGGTCAACGCATCAACTTTTTCAGTGAAAATCATGACGTCGAAGAATGGCTTAGAAAATCGGGTAACCCACTTAAGCTAACGGTTGAACGATTCCAAGGTTTGAAAATCTTTTTGTTCCTTGTCGGTGCTTTTATTGGAGCGCTCGCTCTGGTCATCGGGTTCCCGTTTGGACAATATATACTTACCTTTGGCCCATTATTGGGATACTTCCTACCAATCATCATAGTTCGTAGCGAAGCGAAAAAGCGCCAGGACAAACTGCGTAGTGATTTACCCGACTTCTTAGACACAGTTAGCACGAGTGTTCAGGCAGGCGTAAGTCTTGATCATGCCTTAAAGGAGGTGATTCGTCACTTTGAAGGCCCGATTCGTGAAGAATTTTCCCGATTCAACCATGAGATAGAATTGGGTGTTCCGAGGGAAAGAGCTTATCGGGAATTATTGCGGCGAAATGATAATCAGGAATTCCAAACGTTAATCAAAGCCCTTATTCAAGGAATGAGTCTCGGTGTCCCAATTGCAACGACATTTAAGATTCAAGCAGAGGATATGAGGCAGATTCAAGAGGAACAGGTCAAGGAACTAGCGGCAAAAGCATCGCCAAAAGTCACACTTGTTACAACGTTTTTAATCGCGCCTGTGTCCATATTGATGATCGCTGGACTAATGATCATGAATATGCTAATGGGCGACAATAGTATTTTCAATATGTTTTAAAAAATAGGAGGAATAATAATGAAAATGATGACAGGTTTATATGCAAAAATGATGAATAAGGTGTCTGCGTGGAAGCAAGAAGAAAGAGGTTCACAGACGCTGGAATGGTTAGGAATTGCCGCTGTTATTGTGATTATTGTGGGGATTGTATCTAATGCGTTTGATGAGGAGTTAGGTAAAAAAATTGGTGATAAATTCAATGAGCTTATTGATAAAATAGGTAGTGGTGAAGGTGGTGGTGAATGAGGGGCTATCACCTCTATATCTATCTCGAATTAAACTATATAGCATAGGAGCTTGTCTATGAAAGTAAAATTTACAATTATCTACTTTGTTTTGATACTCTTCCTTATCGGTTGTTCAAATGAAGACCAACCTAAAGATACGTCGCAACAACCGGATGAAGACCAAGCAGAAAGACAAGATGAAACTGAAAATGAAGAGCCTGAAAAATACGAAGATCAGGAAGATGAGAAAGAAGTATATCAATCACCAATTGATAATACAATTCCAGAGGTGCCAGAAGACACAGCGGGTTTTATTCAGCAAGTTGCGGGTTCCTATTCGGGCGTTAATGTATATAAGGATAACATAGTTGATCAAGTAAAAAGTGATATTAATAAATTGAGTCCTTTACCCAAAGATGCAACAGATGAACAGTTAGACGACTAGTATCGATATTTGTATTCACTTGTAGCAGAAGATTTCCCTGACCCACAAGACACTATAAAGAAATGGGAATTCGGGTCATTCGGAGATCCAGATTTACCGGATTCCCGATATCACTTTAAGGAAAACTACAACATCGAAGTG
>NZ_JABJXD010000001.1 GCF_019093865.1 Lentibacillus saliphilus | reverse complement strand
TTTTCCCCACCAACGTCATTTATTGTACAACCACATTCTAGCGGCTTTTGTCTTTTAAATTATTTCAGAGGGGCGTGTCATTAAATGTCCGATAACCACAATGATCACCATAAAAGAGAAGATGAAGCGACTACAGAACTCTATATTCCAGATCATGATCCGATTGGAAGAGATGCATACGCCTACTATGCGTTGCATAATGCCAAAAGTCCAAGTATGAAAAAGGACCAATTATCTATATATGGCATTGAGCTTTCGAAACAATCCGATAGTAGCTTTATTGCGTCAGCACTTATTCGCAGCACAATTCATAAACCAGTACGGCTAAAGTCATCACCCATTGTTTTGTTGGGAGCAGAGGGGCGGGCAATTGCTAGAACGGTTGTTGATTTTACTGAATTAGGTGTCCTGCGACCGAATACATCACGCCCGTGGCAGTTTGAGTTTCCGAAAGCATCTATACTGGTTCCGGGAACACCTGATTTACAAAATTGGTCACTTGCCTTTGAGAAAGATACTGAACATAAGCTTGATATGGAAGATATGGAGCGGGCAGGCATATCTGAAGTATCAAGGGCCAAGCTTCGAAAAATCGTTGAACAAGCCCCACTTCTTGATCGAAATGAATTATCTTTTATGGGATTAGGTATTAAACGTAATGAATCGGGGGGATTGACATCGACGATTTTAATACGAAATGGAACGATGCAAGATTTACAAATCACACAAGTTCCGCTTGTTGTGCATGATGCAACTGGTGATATCGTAGCACGTGGTACGTTCGAACTTTCTGATTTCAACATAAAGGCGAATACAAGCAAGCCAGTAACGCTTGTTTTTCCTAAGTCTGGTATCGTTAAAGAACATATAGATCTCTCTATGTGGTCGATTAAAGCTATTGAGTAGGATTATACATATCAAGTTAAGTTTGTGAAATGATGAACAATTTGTGTCCAATTGATAAAATTTAACAGAAGAAATGGCCTGATGACTTTTTTGTTGAATCAGGACACGCTATAATAGAGAGGTCAGACGATTATCATGAAATAAAGGAAGGTTGATATCATGGGACGTTTACAAGATAAAGTGGCAATTATTACTGGAAGTGGCGCTGGAATTGGTAAAGAAGTTGCGATTGCATATGCACGCGAAGGCGCAAAGGTTGTTATTGCTGACTTTAATGAAACAACATTAAATGAAACAGTTGCAGAATTGAAAGCATCAGGTCATGAAGCGTTAGGTGTAAAAGTTGACGTTTCGGTCAATGAAGATGTAGAACGTATGGTTGATGAGTCCATTAAAGCATTTGGTAAAGTTGATATTTTAGTCAACAATGCTGGTGTTGGTGACAACATGCAGGCAGCTGCCAATGTTCAAGATGATACTTGGAATCGTATTTTGAGCATTAACCTAAACGGTGTAATGTATGGTCTTCGCAAAATCATTCCACATTTCATGGAAAATGGTGGCGGAACGATCGTTAACATGGCATCCATTACAGGTCTAACAGGTGGACGTGGTGGTCTAGGCTACACAGCAGTTAAACACGCTGTTGTTGGTATGACGAAAAACGTTGCTTCACAATACGGTCCACACAATATTCGTTGTAATGCAATTGCTCCAGGACATATTCAAACGGAATTTGCTGCTTCAATGACGAATATTGATGAATTTGGTATGAAGGCTTCCATTCGTGCTACAAACTTGATCCCTAGAGCTGGCACAGTAGAAGATATTGCTAATATTACACTGTTCCTCGGATCAGATGAATCTTCTTATGTGAACGGTGTTGCTTTAGCTGCAGACGGTGGCTGGAGCGCATACTAAATAGGTGCTTGTTCAAACATATGTAAATCATGGCTGTTGTTCCGATTCGGAATGGCAGCTTTTTTGATTGCTTGCTCAATGCAATTTTCGTGTCCAAAGCGTTAAAGTGACATATGCAGACGTCGTGTCGTGCGGTCAGTTGCGTCTTTATGCGTCACATTCACCATTTATGCGGCTGAGATTGAGGGTATGCGGTGCTTTTGTAGGATATGCGTGTGTTTTGGGAGATTTGCGTGTTAGTTTTGATATATAGGTGAGATCTTTAATATATGCGGCTGAATTGAGTGATATACGTTTACTATGCTAGTGAAACGTTTGTCATTCTAGTATTATTGCATTATCATAGTGGTAAACGTTAAATGTGTCTAGTTTGTGACGCGTTTTTGTAAAGTGAACGTTAGAATTATATGTTTTACATTGCCCTTTTGGTTGTCTTTCACTATCCTAATAAGTAGGAATCATCATTTCATGAAAGAGGCTGTATATATGAAGGTTAATCATACAAAACAACGGAATTATACCCCACTCATATGGGGCTTGTCTATTTTGATTGTTGCCATTATTTTAGCGACAAACTATATACCAAGAGATATGGATGGTACGATCGCGGGTGTGAGTTTAACATTCTTACCTCTTTTAAATGCTGTGTTAAATGGCGTGACGTTTTTGTTGCTGCTAGGAGCGCTTATGATGATTAAAAAGAAAAACATAAAAGCGCATCAGCGGTTAATTTATGCAGCATTTGGTGTGACGCTCGTTTTTTTCGTATCGTACTTGACGTATCATATGATGGCAGGCTCGACCAGCTTTGGCGGTGAAGGGGTCATAACATATATCTATTATACGATTTTAATATCGCATATCTTTTTGGCTGCAGCTGTTGTTCCGTTAGCACTTATTACACTTGGACATGGGGTTAAAATGGACGTTGCCAAGCATAAAAAGATTGCGCGTTGGACGATGCCCATTTGGTTATATGTCAGCTTGACTGGTGTCATTGTCTATATACTTATTTCCCCATACTATTAAACTCTTTTTTTTCGTTCTCAGCATACGGTAATCGTGTGCTGTTTTTATGTTCTCATTTCAATCTTCCAGAAATAGTGTTGCAAACATACAAGCAAGGGCAATGGCACCCTTGCTTTTTTGTCGATTTTTGTCGAACAAATTATAAGTATATACGTTGCAGATGGGTTTGATTTGTGGCAAAATAAAAAATATTATCTTCAACAAAGGGGGAGCAACATGAAATATAAAGTAACATTGATCGCGGTGTTCGTTATGCTGTTTTTCTTAGCAGCGTGTGCAGGTGATGGGAGTGGAACAAATGAAGAAGCATCTGATGGACCAGCCAAAGAGCTGGTCGTAGATTTAGCGTCTGATCCAGTATCGCTTGATCCACATGCAGCGAATGACGGTAATTCTTTGTATGTTATGAATGCGATGTACGATACACTTGTCCAAATGAATACGGATTTAGAAATAGAACCAGGACTTGCAGAAAGTTTTGAGCAAATTGATGATACAGTGTGGGAGGCAAAAATTAGGGAAGGTGTAAAATTTCATGATGGCAGCACGCTTGACGCAGAGGTTGTTAAAGCAAATTTGGATCGAGTACTAGATCCAGACATTGCATCACCACTGTCGTTTTTATTTAATATGATTGAGTCCGTAGAGGTTAAGGATGACTATACCGTTCATATAAAGACGGCATTTCCGTTCTCAGCCTTACCGTCACACTTGGCACACCCTGGTGGCCATATGATTAGTATGGACTTAATTGAAAAAAGCTATGAAGCCTTAGAAAACGGGGACGATCCTTTTACAGTTGTTAATAAAAATCCAGTTGGAACAGGCTATTTCAAATATGATGACCGTGTGAACGGCGAATATATTACACTTAGAAAATATGATGATTATTGGGGGGAACAGGCAAAGGTTGACACGGTCACGTTTAAAACGGTACCAGAAGATATGGCTCGCAATGCTGAATTAAATACAGGTGCTGCCGATATCATCTATCCTGTTAATGCGAATGACGTGACTCAAATTGATCAGAATGATGGCACGTATGTGAAGCAATCTGAAAGTGCGAGCATGTCATATGTCGGTTTAAATAATGAAAAAGAGCCGTTTAATGATGTGGATGTAAGACGTGCCATTTCGATGGCTATTGATAAGGACGAATTAATAAATGGCGTGTTGGATGGTGTACCGCTCCAAGCAAAAGGACCGCTTGCACCGACTGTGAATGGATACAGTGATGATGTCGATCCAATTGAATTCGATCCAGAAGCAGCACAGCAACTTTTAAAAGAGGCGGGTTATGAGGACGGTTTTAAAGCGACCATTTTAACCTATGATCGAACAACGTCAGATGTAGCTGAAAACCTCCAGTCTCAATTAGGAACAATCGGAATTGATATTACGATTGAGACAGCAGAAGTCGGAGCGTACCTTGAATTAACAGGGAATGGCAGCTTTGATATGTTTGTTGGCAGCTGGGGAACGGTTACGCTAGATGCAGATTATGGATTGTACCCAATGTTTCATTCGGAAAATGCGGGCAACTCAGGAAACCGTTCCTTTTTCAAAAATGAGCGCGTAGATACGTTATTGGAAAATGCGCGACAATCGACAGATGAAAGTGAGCGTATGGCGTTTTATGCGGAAGCACAGCAAATTATCGTCGATGAGGCAACGATCGTTCCACTTTATCATTCTGTTTTACTCGCAGGACTGCAAGACTCTGTAGATGGTTTCTTTCAATATCCGAGCAGTTTTCCATTTTTACGTGATGTGACAATTGAGGATAAAGAATAAATATCGCGAGTGATATAAAGTGTTTTTCATAATAAAACATCGACTTATTGGTTATTTCTATACCTGTAAGTCGATGTTTTTGTATCAATCATTAAATAGCTCATTTGAATACAATCATGCGTCCCTGCTCGCTATCTGGTATGCGACGAAACAGAAAAAGGCGGATAGGATAAAACTCGTCCAAATTGCACCAAGCATATAACCTGCTGCGAAAACAATGAAACCAGCCGATAGACTGAAGAGAATACCATACATGCTCACTGCAGGCAAACGCTGCTTACCGAAAATGATGATCATCATCGGAATAATCATCGCTGCTCCAATGATCCCGTACAGCAACATGAGCGGTATAATCGCTTTTGTAGCATAGACACTTGAGATGAATACCAATAAAGTAAGGACACCTGCTATGGCACGACTTTGTCTATATTGTTGTGTGTCGGTGTGTTCGCCATTAGGTGAAAAATGTTTAACCAAAAGCACCGTTAATGCATTTAATTCAGCTCCGACTGTACTTGTAGCAATAACGAGACAAAATACGACGAACAGAGCAACAATACCTGGTGAATCTAGTTTGTATATGAGTTCAAACAAAATGTTTCCAGCTTGATCGTAGCCCTTATTTGATAGAGAAATGATGAATAATGACAGCAGAGCGAGCGGTATCGTGCTGTAAACGAGCCCCATTAGGGAGAACGTTGTTCGTACTTTATTCGGTTGTAATATAAACAACCGCTGCCATGATACACGATCAATAATGACCATGCCAAAAACGACTAAAATGGACGTCGTCAAGAAAAATAAACTGCTGTAATCCTTCCAGTACAATAAATATGGATGGTACAATCGAACGCCATTGTAAATTGGGGCGATGCCTTTTTGGACAAAGACGTAAACAGGTATAAAAATGATTGCAGCAAATATAATTGCAATCTTAAATGGCTCTGCCTTTAAGATGCTATTCATGCCCCACATCCCTGCATATAGAAAGCAAAAGAAGAAGAATAAAAACAATGTGACTGGAACAGGAATGGTGAAAAGCACCTGGAACATGTGATGAATGATGAATCCCTGAATGATTAAGGTTAACAAACTAGCTGCAACAATGATTAGTAATAGGACGCGTTGTGCTTTCGATTCAGCTTGAGCAACAATCATATCGCCAATTGTGAGCTTCGTTGGCCATTTCTTTCTAGCGATGTTGGCAATCCAGCCGAAGATCATGAATGTACAGGCGTGTAGGATGATGTAGACGATCATACCGACTAATCCGTAATGCATGAGCATATCAGATGAAAAAAAGACCGTATCCGGTCCAATCCATCTGGCGAGCAAGGTGAGTACCCCAAAAGAGGCTCCTAGAGATGCGTGCTTAGTTAAATAGCGTGCTTCATATTGTCCCATTCATTAAAGCTTCTTTCTGTAGGAACTCGGACTAATCCCGAGTTCTTTTTTGAATAATAGACTAAAATAGTGTTGGCTGCTAAATCCACAGTTTTCAGCGATTTGAGCAATAGGTGTAAAAGGCGCATCATCCATCATACGCTTAGCCATCTCAATCCTGTATTGGTTCAAGTAGTTAGGGAAACCGATGTTTAACTCTTCGTTAAACTTTCTACTTAAATATGCATGATTCACGTGAATGGCCTCGGCGATTTCTGATAGAGTTAAACGGCTATCATAATGATTGTGAATATAATCTAAAACTTGTCGTGTCATATCTGAATAGCTCTTGTTTACAATAAAAGGCTTGATTGCTGAAATTAATTCAGCTTCAACGAGTGGTTTTGTAATATAGTTTTCTACGTGTAACCGTATGGCTTCCTGAGCATATTCAAATGATTGATAGGCCGTTACCATCACTATTTTTGTGTTGGTTTGAATCTTTTTTAACCGTTTGACGAGTTCAAGTCCTGATTTGCCTGGGAGATGAATGTCGATGAGAGCGAGATGAATTGGATTGTCGTTCGCATATGTTAATGCTTCTGATGCATCCTGTGCTTTATGGAAATTTTCCATGTGGAAATAGGGCTGTAAAATATATTGAAGCTGATCCAATTCCAACTGTTCATCATCTACTAAAAGTATATTCATGTTTGACATCCCCCTTATTATCTTCATAATAGATCGGCCATTTAACGTGGACGGTTGTGCCCTCATGATCCGTCACGAGTTCGACATGGGAATCGCTCGAGGGAAATAGAATTTGCAGGCGCTCCTTAATATTTTGTAGACCGATGCCTTTTCGGTGATTTTCATCATCGTGAGTGTTAGATGTATCGATGCTGTCAGATTTACTGTTCCAAATATCCATCATGACACTTTTTTCTGTAGCAGAAATCGTCATGATGAGAGAGGCAGGCCCAGCATACTTTTCAAAACCATGTTTAAAACTATTTTCAACTAATGTTTGGATCACATAGGTTGGTATGAGCATTTGCATCACACTAGGATCAATGTTTTTTGAGATATTCAGTCGATCACCATATCTTAATTTTTGAATATCCAGATAATAGGATGTATACGTGAGCTCATCGGCGATGGTTGCCAGTGATTCATTAATTACATATTTACGCTTTAAGAACTTGGACATCGTTTCAAGAGCATGAATTAATTCTGGTTTACGATCGAGTCGTGCAAGCCCCATAATAGCATTGAGCGTGTTGAAGAAAAAGTGAGGTTGAATGTTCTGACTTAAAATCTCAAACTTATTACGCTGAAGCTCTTGCTGTAAGACAAGCTGGCGAGATTTTGTCTCGAGTGCCTCCATTTTCTTCTCAAAAATAAATAAAAACAATATGGTAAAAGCTCCGATAAGCGGAGCTAATACACAGATCATAATATAAAAGGAAAGGTTTTCCAGTGTGATCATAGGCAACCCGTCCTTTCGGAGTTTTTTGATTTTTAATAGTTTAACACCCTTTAATTAAAATGACAAGGTCTCAGCGTAATGACAACTCACCTGGTGAGTGTTGTTAATTGTACGTAACTCAGGCTCAACAGTGCGACAATGCTCGGTCGCAAAAGGACATCTCGTATGAAAGCGACAGCCTTTTGGTGGATTAATTGGCGACGGGACATCTCCAGTGATGTCAATTTGCGTCCGTTTAACATTCACGTCAGGTATTGGTATTGCTGATAATAAAGCTTGTGTATAAGGATGACGTGGTGATTGGAATAAATCTTCGTTGTCTGCAATTTCTACGATTTTCCCAAGATACATAACGATAATTCGATTCGATATATGTTTTACAACGCTTAAATCATGTGAGATAAAGAGATAAGTTAGATTGAGCTCTTTTTGCAGTTTTTTCATAAGATTAAGCACTTGTGCTTGAACAGAGACATCTAGGGCAGACACTGCTTCATCACAGACGATGAGCTTCGGATTGACCGCTAAGGCCCGAGCGATACCGAGCCGTTGCCGCTGTCCTCCACTGAATTCGTGTGGCAGCCGTTCTAATGAATCATACGGCAGTCCAACGAGATCCATTAATTCTAACATACGGTCCTCACGCTTCGTCTTATCCATAACATTTTGAATGGACATGGCTTCATTGAGCATTTGCCGAATCGTCCGTCTCGGATTAAGTGACGCAAAAGGATCCTGAAAAATAACTTGAATATCGCCACGAAAGGCTTTCAATTCTTTTTTGGACAGCTTGGCAATGTCTTGTCCGTTGTATTCAATCGTACCTGAGGTTGGATCGTCTAGGCGAAGGATGGCTCGACCTGTCGTTGATTTTCCACAGCCTGATTCTCCAACAATACTGACGGTCGTACCGGGTTCAACAGAAAAAGAAACATCATCAACAGCTTGGACGTACCTCTTTGCCTCCAGAATTCTTTCTTTTTTTACAGGGAAGTATTGTTTTAAATGCGTAACTTCGAGAATAGGTGTCTTAGCTTTGCTTGGCATGGCCAACATCCTTTCCAGAGGTAGATTCATTGTAATGGAAGCATCTAACTTGATAGCTGTCATTTTCATAAGCAACCAATGATGGGTGTTGCTCGAAACAAATATCCGTAGCGAGTGGACAACGGTCTGCGAATTTGCACCCGCTATGCTCAGTAAATGGACTTGGGATACTGCCTTTCATCGGTGTTAGCTCTTCCTGCACCTCATTAATTTTAGGAATTGAATCGAGTAGCCCCTTCGTATAAGGGTGTTTTGGCTTGCGGAAAAGTTCTTCGGTTGTTGATTTTTCAACAATTTCTCCAGCATACATGACGGCGACACGGTCACATGATTCAGCAACAACGCCAAGGTCATGGGTAATAAATAAGACAGCCATGTTCAGTTCCTTCTGTAAGTCTTTCATGAGTTTAATAATCTGTGATTGAATGGTCACATCAAGAGCGGTTGTCGGTTCATCAGCAATTAATAGCTCTGGGTTACATGCAAGTGCCATCGCAATGACGACCCGCTGTCTCATACCGCCACTTAATTGGTATGGTTCTTGTTTGGCACGTTCTTCTGGTGACGGAATTCCAACGAGGCGGAGCATCTCAATACTTTTAATTCGGGCTTCTTTTCGACTGATCGGCTGATGTGCGCGGATCGTTTCAGCAATTTGTTCACCAACTGTAATAACTGGATTAAGGGATGTCATCGGTTCCTGGAAGATCATTGAAATGTGATTGCCGCGAATCGCTTGCATTTGTTTTTCAGTCTTGGTGACGAGGTCATCTCCGTTTAACTTGATTGAGCCGGCGACAATTTTTCCAGGCTCAGGGACGAGCTGGAGAATGGATAATGATGTCATGCTTTTTCCACATCCAGATTCCCCGACAATGCCGAGCGTTTCGCCTTTGTAGACTGTTAGATCAATGCCATCGACGACACGGCCAGTTCCTTTTTTTGTGATGAAGTGGGTTTTGAGCCCTTCAATTTCAAGTAATGTTTCCTTCATAATGCGTCCCTCCCTAGTTAATATCGATTCGACGGTTGAAGAATTTATATAAAATGTCTACGAATAAATTGACGAGCACGAAGATGATCGACGCAACGAGAACGCCACCTTGAACCATTGGCAAATCACGCATACGGATTGATTCAAGAATGAGGCGGCCGAGTCCGTTAATGGCAAAAACAGATTCAATTAGAACGGTCCCACCGAGTAAAGCGCCAAACTGCAAGCCGACAACTGTAATGACAGGGATCAAAGCATTTCTTAATGTATGCTTGTAAATGATGAGATAATTTTTGATTCCTTTTGCTTTAGCAGTTCGAATGTAATCTTGTCTGACGACTTCCAGCATGCTGGAGCGTGTCATACGAGCAACGATGGCTGCACCAGCTGTTCCGAGAGCGAGTACAGGTAAAACCATATGCTGAACACTGTCCCATCCGGATACTGGCAACCATTGGAGCTCCACAGAAAAAATAAACATTAAGATCATACCGAGCCAAAAGCTTGGGAATGATATGCCAAGTAGTGCAATGACCATAACAGTCATATCTGATGCGGAATAAGGCCGGACAGCAGAGATGATACCTGCAGTGATGCCAAAAATGATCGTTACAATTGTGGCGTATATGGCTAATTCAATCGAGATCGGTAGTCGCACCATAATTTCATCGATGACAGGTCGTTCATTTTTTAATGATTGCCCCATGTCACCTTGCAGAAGCCCTTTCATATAGTCAAAATATTGAACGTGTAGGGGATCGTTAAGTCCGTATTCTTCTCGCAAATCCTCTATCGTTTCTTGTGAGGCACCTTCACCCGCGAGCACCTGTGCCGTATCGCCAGGAACCATTTGCATAATCAGAAAGACGACGAGTGTGACACCGAAAATAACAGGAATCGTTTGTAACAGCCTTTTAATAATAAATAACAGCATGATAATGCCTCCTTTGTCGTTAAATACGTATCTTAAGATTTCATTCGTGGATCGAGTGCATCTCTTAACCCGTCACCAAATAAATTGAAGCCCATGACGAGTAAGGCGATTGTAATGCCTGGAAAAATAGCAATGTATGGTGCAGAGAAAAAGAAATCCCTACCACTTGATAGCATGGCGCCCCATTCAGGTGAAGGTGGAGCAGCGCCAAGTCCTAAGAAGGATAGTCCAGCAGCTGATAAAATAGCTGTTGCTAATCGGAGTGTTCCTTGAACAATTAATGGTGAGAGTATATTAGGAAAGATATGCCGAAAAATAATGATCCCATCATTGCCACCGAGCGAGCGAACAGCTTCAATATATTCCATATGCCTCACTTCCATTGTCGAACCACGCGCAATTCGACCAAAAAGAGGAATCGAAAATACGCCTACCGCTACGGTTACATTAAACAGACTTGGACCGAGCGCACTAATTATTGCAAGTGCGAGAAGAATGCCAGGAAAGGCAAGCATGACATCAAGTGAACGACTAATGATGGCATCTACCCAACCACCGTAATACCCAGCGACCATCCCCATCATAATGCCGAAAGAAGCACCGAATAAAACAGCGGCAAAACCAACCCCCATTGACAGCCTAGAACCATAAATAATGCGGCTTAAAATATCGCGTCCTTTATCATCGGTTCCCATCCAATGATCTAAGGAAGGAGGCTGAAGCTTATTGAATAAATCCATTTCGAATGGGTCATATGGGGCAATCCATGGAGCGAATAAAGCGACAAATGTATAACAAAGTAATAAAACCCCACCTGCCACGGCAATTTTATTTTTTAAAAACGTCTCGAAGAATGCTTTGAAGTTCTCTTTGCGCCTTTCCTTTCTTATTTGTTTAAAAGATTGTTTGATGTCTTGAAGCGATTGGTCCATGTATGAACGCCTCCTTATTTTGTAGAATGATGATATAGCCAAAGATAGAAGAATGAATGTTTAAATGCAATCTCTTTTTTTATAATTGTAAAAATCTTTGTAAACAAGGTAAATATTTTATAAAAAAATGACGTCGGAATCTTTTATACTGTTTGATAAGGTTCAAGCGAAACTAAAAAGGAGTGAAGACAATTGAAGAAACAGTTTGGTTATGTTGGTGTACTTATTATGATGGTGTTTGTTCTTATATTAGGTGCCTGTTCAACAGGTGGTAGTGGAACAGACGATAACGGAGAAGGTAATGAAGCTGGTGGGGCAGGAGAAAAGGGTGGCACACTAAAAATTGCCATTCAATCCGATGCAACCAATATGGATCCTCATTTCATCACAAATATTCCGACAGCTAATGTGCTGCACGGCAAAGTGTATGAAACGCTCGTTGCTTTTGATCAGGATATGAACATCGTTCCTAAATTGGCAGAATCATGGGAGCCAATTGATGAAACCACTTGGGAATTTAAGCTTAAAGAAGGTGTGACGTTCCATGATGGTACACCATTTAATGCTGAAGCAGTTAAAGTGACATATGATCGATTACTCGATCCAGAGACAGGCTCTCCACAGCGTGATAAAGTGAGCATGATCCAAGAAGTAAAAGTCGTTAATGATCAAACCGTCCAGCTCATATTGTCCGAGCCATATGCACCACTGATGTCGATTCTATCAAGTCAGGAAGCAAGCATACTAAATCCAGAAATTGTTAAAAATGATCCTGAATCACTTTCAAAAACGCCAAACGGCACAGGTCCATTTAAATTTGAGAAATGGAATTCAGGTCAAGATATAACACTCGTTAAAAATGAAGACTATTGGGGCGAGCAAGCCGGTGTTGATAAAGTCGTATTTGAGGTTGTTCCTGAAGGCTCTACAAGACTTGCAATGCTTGAAACAGGCGAAGCCCATATTACAGATGAAGTTCCTGTTAATGACATTGAACGCATTAACAACACAGATAATTTAAGAATTGAGCGTGTTGAAGGGTTAGCTGTTGAGTACCTTGGCTTTAATACACAATCGCCAATCTTTGAAAATGTAAAGCTTCGCCAAGCGGTCAGTCATGCGATTGAGCGTGAAGCGATTATCGAAGGGATTTATAACAATGTCGGTACATTGGCCAATTCTGCATTGAGTCCTAATGTGTTTGGCTATAGCAAAGACGCAACACCGTATGAATACGATATTAATAAAGCGAAGGAACTCGTAAAAGAGAGTGGTGTTGATACGTCGCAAGAAATCCAGCTTATTACGAGTGACCGGAAAGAGCGGATTGATATGGCAGAGGTCATCCAGTCTCAGTTGAAGGGGATTGGTCTAAATGTTAACATTCAAGTATTAGAATATGGTGCTTTTATTGAATCAATTGATACTGGTGACAATGATATGTTCATTAGTGGTTGGGGTAACGCAACTGGTGATGGTGATTATAACCAGTACAATTTGTTCCACTCTGATTCACACGGATCAGCTGGAAATTCATTCTTCTATACGAATGAACAGGTTGATCAGTTGATTGAGGAAGGACGTGCTGTATCCGATCCTGAAAAGCGTAAGGAAATATACGCTCAAACACAACAAATTGAGCTTGAAGAAGCGGTCTACGTTCCAATTCGTAACTATGAGCAGTTAGCTGCTGCCAACGAAGCTGTCCAAGGCTTCAGCATTACACCAGTTGGTTACTTGGACATCAACAGCGCAACATTGACGAAGTAAGCAGATACAAAACTAGTGGCTGGGACAAAAGAGGTTTAACTAAATTAAAATCCGAATAATACCGCCGCTCCGGAAATACACTTCGCGACCGACAACCAGGACGGTTTAGTGTCGACGTTGGCACAGGACGCGCCGAACTTAGGAGACCGTAGGCGGCTGGTGAGCCTCGGGCCAACAGGACGTTGGTCATGAAGGCGTTGCGACATGACGTCGCGATTTTAGCCTTCCTTCCCCACGCACTGTGGGGTCTCACCTATGCCTTCCTCCTACAGGAGTCTACGTGTATTTCCGGAGCTAGTGCTGAGCATTGTTTGGCTTTTACGTTAAATTTTAAATCATGTTCCAGCCTCTTTTATAGGAGGGTTCTAAGATGGGGAATTTATTGTTGAAAAATGTCCTGCTTGAATCGGGTTTAGTTGAGGAAAGTGGACAACCAACAAAAACAGAAACAGAACAAAAGGATATTTTGATAGAAGATGGTGTCATAGAGCAAATTGCTGATGACATTGAAGCAGCTGATGGTCTTGCGGTATTAGATGCAGCTGGTGCATTGTGCCTGCCGAGTTTTAGAGAAATGCATATCCACATTGATAAAACGTATTTCGGAGGACCGTGGAAAGCATGCAAGCCCATTACGAATGGTATTTTTACGAGAATTGAAGAAGAAACGCAGTTATTGCCTGTTCAATTAGAAACGATAACAGAACGGGCTGAAATCGTTGTAAAGCATTTGATTAATCAAGGACATACACATATCCGAACGCATTGTAATATCGATCCATCTATAGGATTGAAAAATCTTGAGGCAACTGTTTCTGTTCTTGAAAAGTTCTCTGATCAAATTACGTATGACATCGTTGCTTTTCCGCAACACGGATTACTCCGTTCCAAGGTCGAACCATTGATGCGTCAAGCGATGCAAATGGGTGCTACACTTGTTGGTGGCGTTGACCCGGCAACAGTGGATATGGATTTGGATACGTCTTTGGCACTCACATTTGATATTGCTAGCGAAGCAAATGCCGGAGTCGACATTCATTTACATGATAAAGATACGCTCGGCTTTTACAATTTTGAAAAGCTAGCAGAGCTTACACATCAGCATGGATTAGAAGGCCGTGTGACAATCAGTCATGGTATAGCCCTTGGCGACATTGACGGAAAGCCGTTAGAACATATGATGACGATCCTTCGAGATGCAGGTATTGATGTTACGACGACTGTTCCAATTGACCGCCCAACAATCCCTATTCCACGCCTTGATGCGAATGGGATTACAGTGTCTGTCGGTCATGATAGTTTGACAGACCACTGGAGTCCGTTTGGAACAGGGAATACGGTTGAGAAGCTAAGCGTGTTAGCCGAACGCTTTAAGATGATTGACGAGAAAAGCTTAGGCCAAGTATGGAAATATGCAAGCGGTGGATTAACGCCTTTAAATGAAGCGGGCGAACAAGTATGGCCGGCAGTTGGTGATCAGGCAAATATCGTTTTAGTTGATGCTGTATCATCTGCAGAGGTCGTCGCGCGTCGGAAAGCAATCGTGCATACGATTTCCAACGGCAATAAAATATCGGAATAGAAAGGGGATCGAATTATGGATGCAACATGGTTACTCAACGTTAAATTAGAAACAGGATCTTATACCGATGACAACAATTACACATATACAACGACAGATTTGTTTCATTTGAAGCTACAAGACGGAAAAATCGTCGACCAAATATTAGCGACTGAACAGCTTCCGGAAACGACTGTCAATACGATTGATGCACATGGGTATTTAGCTGTACCGGCGTTCAGAGAAATGCATAACCATCTTGATAAAACATATATGGGACTCGGGTGGCGCTCATGTATTCCTGTTAATAGCTTAAAAGAGCGGTTGGCTCATGAAGCACGTGAGCTGGAAAGCTTAGCTGAGACGGCCGAAGCACGTGCTGAAGAAATGATTAAAACCATTTTATCACACGGCTCAACACATATTCGGACACACGTAAACATCGATCCGTATATCGGCTTGAAAAATCTTGAAGGGGTCCTCTCCGCTTTGGATAAGTATAAACATGCCGTCACCGCTGACGTGATTGCCTTTCCACAGCACGGACTATTAAATAATGATGTCCCACAATTAATGCGAGAAGCGATGCGTAATGGTGCAACGATGATCGGTGGTCTTGATCCGGCTGGTATTGATGGTTCAATTGAAAAGTCTCTCGATATGACGATGAATCTAGCAGCAGAGTTTGACGCGGACGTCGACATTCATATTCATGATGATGGCCATGTCGGATGGTACACGATTGAAAAATGGTTGGATTTTGTTGAAGAAGCTGGTTGGCAGAACAGAACGGCAGCAAGTCATGCATTTGCAATCGGAGAAGTGCCTATTATGAAGCAACAAGAACTTGCTGAACGCATGAAGTATCAAGGAATGGATGTCATGTCAACGATTCCATTAACGAAGACATTACCGCCTATAAAACTCCTTGATGCTCACGGTGTCGGCGTCCACTTTGGCTGTGATGGCTTTTACGATTCTTGGGGACCGTTTGGTACAGGAGATGTACTGGAAAAGGCGACAACCTTTTGTGAAATGTCAGGGATGAAGGATGAAGCTAGCTTGCGCAAAGCATTGAAATGGTGTACAGGCGGCGTCACACCGCTTGATGAAAATGGCAATCAGCAGTGGCCAAAAACATCCGATGCAGCAGATTTTGTGTTTGCAGATGTCAGTTCATCAGCTGAATTAGTCGCTCGGAAACCAGCAAGAAAAGCCGTGATGAAAGCGGGGAAAATTGTTTCTGGCACACTCGACAATTAAGATTATGAGAAAGGTAGAGGCGGACATCTCAGTTCCGGCTCTATTTTTTCATTCAGTGCAACTTTTGTGACCGCCTACCGTCTACTTATAAAGACAGAAGGAGGTTATTATGGCGACTCATAGACATAAGAGACAGAGGCAGACCGTTACTTTGCTGTTCTTTAGCTTACTGTTATTTCTTGCTGGGTGTGGTGAAAGCGGTAAAGAGGCAAACCGTGAAGTTGACTGGAAGAAGGGGCACGGGGTATTATCCAGTCAGATCGGTCATCCAGATTCTCCGAAGGGTGACTTTTTTGTGCCGCCTAATTCTTACTTGACGAGTTTTGGCGAGCTTGTTGACCAAACAGAGTATGATATGCCGACTGGTCAATGGTTTATGCATAATGGAGAGGGACAGCTAGGGTATGGACTTTCGTCAGGGACGATGAGAGCAGGGGAGGATTATGTGGTCACCCTCGGGCATCATAACGGTAGTGTGACCATCGATAAAAATGTCCGTATTCAATTAACCGCACGTGATCAAACATATGCGCGATCAGAATTGATTGTGGAAGATATTGTGCATGTGGATGCGGTTACGAATGAACAAGATATTTACGTGAATCAGCTTCCTGACAAAGAAAATGTGGTCTATGTGCTAAGTGTAGAAATATTGGATCGACACAGTCAAGTGGAAGATACGATGGTTGGTATGATATATGTTCCGACACCTGAAATAAATGCTCAGTTAACGACAGATCAAGATGTGTATGACAAGTCTGATGAAAAGGCAACCATTAAGCTTGAAAATGCCGGTCCTACCTTTTTATCTTTAGGGACATATTATACGATTGAGAAAAAAGTAAACGATGAATGGAAGGTTGTTCCTTTAGAAACTGGATTTAATGATATCGCTATTTTATTAAATCCTAATGAGTTGTATGATCAAACGATAGACTTAAATCAACTCACGCCTGGAACGTATCGTGTCGTCAAAGCATTTGAGTCTACTGGATTAGAATTAAGTGCGACATTAGCTGCACAATTTAGCGTGGAATAACGATGGAAAATAGTTTATAGACAAGTAGGAGATTGACGTTGCGTTTATTAAGCATTGCACATGGTCATTAGAAAACGAGTATGAATCGCATTGATTGCGTCATACTCGTTATTTTCTGTATGATAGACATCATCGTTGGGAACTTTTCGGATCAAATGCATCTCTTAAACCATCACCGATAAAGTTGATGGCGAGCACGGTAATTAAAATGGCAAATCCAGGTGGAATCCAAGCTTCTGGATGATCCCGTAGAATACGCACATTTTGAGCTTCTGAAATCATATTCCCCCATGTTGGTGTTGGCTGTGGAATACCGAAGCCGATAAAGCTTAAGGCGGATTCAATAATGATATAGCTTGCCATCATAAGTGTAGCATTTACGACAATGGGGCCGATTGCATTCGGAATGAAGTGCTTAAACACAATCCGAAAGTCACTTGCACCAATTGCGCGTGCCCCGAGAACAAATTCCTGTTCGCGGAGTGACAAGTATGTGCCCCTTATAATCCGTGTTAAGGATGGCCACGTTGTTAATGCGATGATCGTGATGAAAAATGGGATTGTGACACGATCGACAATGGCCATTATGGTCAAAGCAAGTACAAGGAATGGGAGCATAAGCATAATGTCAGCTGCGCGCATGATAATGTTATCGATAATCCCACCGTAATAACCCGCAATAGAGCCGAGAACAACACCAATCAAAAGTGTAAAGGTCATTGCACTAAAGCCAACTATAAGTGATACACGTCCACCATAGAGGAGACGCGCAAAATTATCTTGGCCTTGACCATTCGTTCCGAGAATGTTTTCTTTGCTTGGATGTTCTTCAATTTTAAATAAGTCTGTTTGTTCCGGGTCCTGGTCTGTGAACACGGGTGCCATAACACTAAGTATAATGATGATCAATATGACAAAGACGCTGATGACAGCCAATTTATTTCTTAAAAATCGGCGCATCGCTAATTGAAACGGGCTTCGGCTTTTGAGCTGATCATCTTGTGGCTGGTTGTCCGGGTCCGTTGAAAACGTATGTTGTGGAGTTGATTGCATAAACGTTCACCTCAATCGTAGCGAATTCTCGGATCGATAATACTGTAAAAAATGTCTGCCAACAGATTGCCGACAAGAATTAGGATTCCAAGTAGCATGGCGATCGCCATTACAACAGGAAAATCCCGATTGACGACAGAGCTTAAAAACAGTGTCCCGAGTCCTGGATAATTAAAGACCTGTTCGGTAATGACAGCACCACTAAGCAACATACCAATTTCAAAGCCCATCAATGTAATAATTGGAATGAGTGCGTTACGCAGTGTGTGTTTATAAAGAACATTACGATCAGACATCCCTTTAGCTCGAGCTGTCCGAATGTAATCACTTCCTAGCACGTCAAGTACCTCCGAACGCATATATCGCATATAGGTGGCTGTTCCGGCCAGTCCGAGTGTAATGCCGGGCAAAACCATATGATGAAGCCGACTTTTTAACGCTTCTATACCTGTCATACCAGGTTCATCAAGTGTTCCCTGTGCGGGAAACCAATCAAGCTGGATGGCCAAAACATAAATGGCAATCAGTCCGAAGAAAAAGTTCGGTATGGCAAGACCTAAAAACCCAAACCCTGTCGCACCGTAATCTAGAAGTGAATAGGGATGTTTGGCAGAGTATATTCCGATCGGTATTGAGACAACGAGTGTAATGAATAATGAGAACAGACCGAGGTAAAGCGTGTTAGCCAACCTCGCCTCGATTAATTCCGAGACTGAGCGACCGTTGAATACGAGTGATTTTCCAAAATCACCTTGCGCCACATTGCTGATCCACCGTCCATATTGAACTGGTATCGCATCATTCAAACCGGCTTCCTCACGTTGCCTTTCATAAACCTCGGGATCTACGTTGGGATCAGCGAGTGATTTTCCTGTAAATGCATCACCGGGAGCAAGTAGTGCCAGTGTGAATACGATGACTGTTAGAGCGAACAGCATTGGAATAAAAACAAGTGTGCGACGAATGATGTATTGATACATGAATCTACCCCCTTTAGTCTAAACGGGTGCGTGATTAATTTCCGTTTTAAAATAGAAAGCATGCGGCGAGCACCGCACGCTCTCTATTAAAGATCTGTTTTAAACACATTACTCTTGCGATAACCACCATAGATGTGGATCGTTATTCATAGAATACGGCAATGGGTCAATCCCATTGAGGTTCTTGTTGTGTGCATAAATCTTATTTTGTGCAAAGAGCAATAGTGCTGGCAGGTCGTCAGAGAAGAGCGATTGCCATTCAGAGTATTTCTCCTCACGGTATGATTGATCAAATGCTTCTGGCGCTTTCATTGCATCTGCAATTAACTGATCTGAATCTGGGTTGTTCCAGCGAGAGAAGTTATACCCTGCTTCTATTGTCCATAAGCCTGATGGATCTGGGTCACCGCTACCAAGGCTCCAGCCGAGCAAGTACAGATCCCAATCTGTGCTATCTTCTGTCAATTCTTTAACGTAAGCTGACATTTCTTTTGGCTGTCTCAAATCCATTTTAATGCCAACGTCTTCAAAGAATTCAGCTAAAATCGGTGCGACACGTTCACGTAACTTGTTTCCAGTTGGATAGTTCAGATTGACAACCCATTCTTCGCCATCTGGAGTTTCTCTGAATCCATCTCCGTCTTCATCAACGTAGCCCGCTTCATCCAATAATTCGGCAGATTTGTCTGGATCAAATGAATAGTCTGTTACAGCACTTTCATCATACGCCCAGAACTGTTGCGCAATTGGTGCATTGATGACTGCGCCGTGTCCGAGCAATAGTTTTTCAACAATTGTTTTACGGTCAACCGCATAAGCCATCGCTTGACGAACGAGCTTTTCGCCCATGTCTTCATTCTCGACCCAGTTATCTGGATTCAATGTGCCAGATTCGACATCAGCAGCTGTTCTGTGATTCATTTTGAAGCCCATAAGCTGGTAACCAAAGTCTGTTTGTTCGATAATTTCAACGTGATCCATTGCAGCGACATCTTCATAGTCTGCTGGTGGAACACCGTTTGGATCAGAGATAAAGTCAATTTCTCCTTTTTCTAGGAGGCCAAGCATGACAGACTGTTCAACGACGCGCCATACGATTTTATCCAAGTATGGTTCACCTTGCCAGTAGTCAGCATGCTTTTCGAGCACGTACTGCTCACGCTCAAGCATTTCTGTGAACTTAAATGGTCCTGTACCGATGACTTTTCCTGGATCAAGAGTCGCCTCATGCTCAGGAACTTCTTCGATCGGAATGCCTTCAAAAACATGCTTTGGAATGATCGGGAAACCGACATCCTTCAAAATGGTTACGTTAGGCTCTTTGAACTTAAACGTAACAGTAAGTTCATCTTCAGCGACAACACCTTCAAACTCCTCCGTTTCGCCGCTTTCGAAAGCTTCATAACCGACTAATTTATTCGCATATGTTGAACGGACGCCTCCAGCTTCGATATATCCAGGGCTGGCGATAGACTGATACGTAAAGACAACGTCCTCAGCTGTGAATGGCTCACCGTCATGCCACTTAACACCGTCTTTCAACGTTAAAGTGATTTCGGTTTGATCATCGTTAATTTCCCAATCTGTTGCAAGACCTTCAACAAATTCAAGCTTATCGTTTTGCCCGACTAAGCCTTCGTGTGTGAAGTCAAGAATGTTTGCTTCATATGCTTCTTCATAAAAAATTGGGTTGAAGACACCAGATGGCGCTGTATCCATAGCACCAGTTATTGTACCACCCATTTGTGGCCCTTCATCCGCTGGTTCTTCTTCTTCCTCTTCCTCATTGTTGCCTTCATTTTCACCTTCATTTTCATTCTGATTAGTATCAGTTCCGTTATCGTTGCTTGTTGTGTCTTCGCTACATGCAGTAAGTAAGAAGGCGAATGAAAAGAGTAGAACGAAGAGCAATAATCCAAGTCTAAACCGTTTAATCAAAGCAATTCCCCCTTTTTAGTGGTAACCATTGTTCTTAACGACATCAACATAGACGATTTTTGGTGCTATCACCTCCCGAAAATAATACGTCTACAATCATGTATATAAATGACACGCGACATAATGCCCATTTTCAGTTTCTTTTAGCTCGGGTCTTTCTGCTGCACAGCGGTCATGAACAAACGGACACCTCGTTCTGAATGTGCACCCTGATGGTGGATCTGCTGGACTCGGCAACTCTCCAGAAATTTTGACTTTCTCGCGCTGTATAGTGTCTTCACCAGTGTCAACGACTGGAATAGATGTAAGTAGTGCCTGCGTATAGGGGTGTTTTGGATTTTTATAAATCTCGTCTTTTGGTGCAATTTCTGCGATACGTCCTAAATACATAACGGCAACACGGTCACTAATATGTTTGACGACGCCAAGGTCGTGGGCAATAAATAAGTAAGTTAAGCCAAATTCATCCTGCAAATCCTTCATGAGGTTAAGAACCTGGGCTTGTATAGACACATCGAGTGCTGAAACAGGCTCATCACAAATGACAAATTTCGGATTGAGTGCAAGTGCTCTTGCGATACTGATGCGCTGTCTTTGCCCACCGGAAAATTCGTGAGGATATTTTGTTCGGTCACTTGCTCGGAGCCCAACTTTTTCTAAAAGCTCGATTGATTTTTGCTTTCGTTCAGCTTTTGTAGCTGATGTTTGTACGAGTAATGGCTCCTCGATAAGCTCCCCGACACTCATTTTCGGATTCAAGGATGCAAGTGGGTCTTGAAAAACAATTTGCATGTTTTTACGGTGCTCACGCATTTTTCGATTTCCGATATGTGCAATGTCTGCACCTTCGAATAAAATACGCCCATCAGTCGGCTCAAGTAAGCGTAGGATGACACGTCCAAGTGTTGACTTTCCAGACCCTGATTCGCCGACAACACCGAGTGTTTCACCTTCTTTTATATCAAAGGATACGTCATCAACGGCTTTGATATGCCCAACAGTTCGCTTTAAAATTCCGCCTTTAACGGGGAAGTATTTCTTAACATTTTTCACAGAAATAAGTGTGTCCTGATCCAATAATTGCTGGTGATCCGAATGATCTCGAGTGAGCTCAGCAACGTGTTTATCTTGATTCGTCATTCGGTATCCCTCCATTCTCATGTAGATAGCAGCGGACGTAATGCTCCGGCCCAACTTCTGTTATTTCAGGATTTGATTCCAGACATTTGTCCATGACATAAGGACACCGTGTTGAAAAACGACACCCTTTGGGAAAATTAAATGCCGCTGGGACTGTCCCTTTGATCGTTTCCAGTCGATCAACGTGTTTGTCTATGTTTGGTAGGCTGTTTAGTAAGCCTTTTGTATACGGGTGATTCGTCGTTCGCAACAGTTCTTTCGTTGGACCTTCTTCAACAATCTGTCCGCCGTACATGACCATAACGCGATCAGCATATTCTGAAACAACACCGAGATCATGTGTAATTAATAAGAGTGACATATGATACTTGTCGCGCATGTCCGCCATTAAATCGAGAATTTGGGCTTGAATGGTAACATCTAGCGCTGTTGTCGGCTCATCTGCAATAAGTAAAGCTGGTTCACAAGAAATGGCAATGGCAATCATGACACGTTGCCTCATTCCTCCTGAAAGCTGATGCGGATATTCATTCATAATGTCTTCAGCACGAGGTATCCCAACCGTTTTCAATAATTCAATCGCCTTTTCTCGTGCTTGATTCTTACTTGATTTTTGATGCTTTCTAATCATTTCCGTAATCTGATTTCCGATGGTAAACACTGGATTAAGAGCTGTCATCGGCTCCTGAAAGACCATGGCAATGTCGTTACCGCGTACTTTTGTCATTTGTTTGGGCTTCATTTGTAGTAGTTCTTTGCCATTCATCACGATGGTACCTTCAACAATGCGCCCTGGTTTATTAATTAATTGCATAATTGAAAGGGCTGTGACGCTTTTTCCACTACCTGATTCACCAACAAGTGCGACCGTTTCACCCGGATAAACGGAAAATGAAACATCATCAACGGCTTTAGCCACTTTTTCATCATCAAGATAAAAATAGGTTTTTAATTTGTCAATATCGAGGACTGGCTGCTCTGCCATAGACAACACTCCGTTCGGAATAATATGAAAATAAAAAATGCGAATAATGAATGACAAACATGAATCATTACTAAAATGCGTAAGATATGTATAACAATAGAGCATATGTGTTTTTCTAAGCTGGTTGTGATGATATGAAAGTTCATCTTAGAGGTGAGTGTGTTTAAACATTAGGTGGTCTGTGATAAGGCTGTGATAGAAAGGTCTATGTTGCACGATGTTGAAGGTGTCTTGTTGGGAAATTTAAACGCATGATGTCTGGCGACAAATTGGTAAGGGTCTTTAGAATTATGAATGCGTTTAGATGTTTTTAAATTGTTAAATTATTACATACACAATAATGAACAATAGAGTAAATGTCAATACTTATTTTTAAAAAAAGTGCGATATGTTAGGTGTTTTGAGTTCCGAACTATTTGTGGTAGAGAGATTTACGGCCTAATAAATACAATGTGTATGATATACTAAAGCTAGATGCATAAGGAGTCGGAAGGCGGTGTCTATAATGATCGGTAAAAGGATAAAGCATACGAAACGATTCCAGGAAATTTTAAATGTCTTTTTTAAAAACGGCTTCAGTCATGTTCTCTTTCGGGTGGGATTAACAAAGCGCCCTCCAGCAGGCCTTCAAGAAGATGTTGATATGAACTTTCGTGATATCGGCATCAAGCTTCGGGCGTCTTTACAGGAATTAGGACCGACATTTATTAAGCTGGGGCAAATTGCGAGCTCACGCCGAGATATGATTCCTCAAGAAATCATTGCAGAGCTGGAAAAGCTTCAGGACGATGTGCAGGCCATTGCCTTTGAAGATGTTCGTCGCATTGTGGAATCCGAGCTTGGTAACACGCTGGATAATCTGTTTCAGAGCTTCAGTGAAACCCCGCTTGCCACGGCCTCAATTGGCCAAGTTCATGCGGCGCGTTTACTCACAGGAGAAGAAGTTGCAGTAAAGGTTCAGCGACCAGACATTCAACCAACGATTGAAACAGATCTTGATATTGTTCATCATATTGTTCGGATATTAGAAGAGCGAACGAATTGGGCTAAAGCTTACCGAATTCAAGATATGATTGATGAATTTTCTTACTCGCTACGAGATGAACTTGATTACAATACAGAGGGGCGTAACGGTGAGCGCATTCGTAAGCAGTTTACGCATGATGCGAACATCTATGTACCAGCTGTTTATTGGTCGTTTACTACGAAAAAAGTACTAACGATGGCGCGCATCGAGGGCATTAAAGTGAGTCATGTTGAGACACTTGTTGACGAGGGATATGACCTCGATATCATAACCGAGCGTCTCGCTAATTCCATGCTGTCCCAAGTGTTGGAGCATGGGTATTTTCATGGTGATCCACATCCAGGGAATATTTTTATTTTGCCAGATCATACAATTGCATATCTTGATTTCGGGATGGTCGGACGGCTTAGTAAAGAGTTACGGTATCATTTTGCGTCATTACTGATTCATTTACATGATGGGAATACGAAGGGTATGATTCAGACGTTTTCAGGGATGGGACTGTTAGAGGCAGATACAGATCAGACGGCACTTAGCAAAGATCTTGATCGGCTTCAAGACAAATATTATGATGTCCCACTTGCTGATGTGAGCTTGGCGGCAGTCATGATGGAGGTGTTCGTCATTGCTTACCGTCATGAAATTGAAATCCCATCAGATATCGCCATACTTGGAAAAGTGATTTTATCTCTTGAAGAAATTGTTCGCCGTTTAAATCCCGATTTTAGTATTATGAAGGCTGTCGAACCATATGCTAAGAAGCTGATGAAAGATCGGTATCATCCTAAAAATATCGTCAGCCAGTCAGTAGAAGAACTGGTTGATATGATTCGGGTGCTTTCTGATTTGCCTCATAATATTAAAGACGTTACGACGATGATTAAAAAAGGAAAGTTGCGCTTGGACATTCATGTGACGGATTTGCAAACTGTTTTGAAGCGACTTGATCGAATCAGCAACAGACTGTCTTTTAGCATCATACTTCTTGCATTTAGCATTTTAATGGTTGGTTTGATTATTGGTGCAGCAATATCGGGACAAACGACAGTTTTATGGCGTTTACCCGTGATCGAAATTGGCTCAGTCATTGCAACGTTGATGTTTATCCTGATGATTTACACGATTATTAGGTCGGGGCGCATGTAGAGCATGGAATGTGTTAAGGATTTATTAGGCGAAGAATGAGTTGCTCAGAGCATTTATTATTCCATATACATAGTAAAACGGGACAGATTGGAAGGACTGTCCCGTTTATCGTCATGTCTGGTTTATAGTGTGTATGTGTACACACGTGTTGCAAACGGTGTTAGAGTGATTTGATCATTGCTAGATTCATCTAGCTCTAGTTCGTTGGTTATTAATAGATTACGAATGTTGCAATCATCAGGAATGCTGAAGGATTGCGCCTCTTTTGTGAAGTTACTCACGACTAGAAGTCCGGTCCTGTTTAGTGTGCGTGTGTAAGCAAAAAGCGCTTCACTATCGGCCTCTAACAGGTGATAATCACCATATAAAATAACGTCATGTGTTTTTCTAAGTTGAATTAACTTCTTGTAATAATGGAAAATAGAATCAGGGTTGTTCAATGCAAATGCAGCATTAATCGTTTGATAGTTTGGATTGACCTTGATCCACGGTGAACCATCTGTAAAACCAGCATGCTCATCAGCATTCCATTGCATTGGTGTACGAGCATTGTCCCGTGATTTAACATGGATTGCTTTCATAAGTTCTTCAGCAGTATGTCCTTTATTGAGTTGTTCCTCATACATATTCAGCGTTTCAATGTCACGGTAGTCGTCAATGTGATCAAAAGCGACATTCGTCATGCCGATTTCTTCCCCTTGATAAATAAAGGGTGTGCCCTTCATCATATGCAGTGTCGTAGCTAGCATTTTGGCGGATTTTTCACGGTACTGGCCATCGTCACCGAATCGTGAGACAACGCGCGGTTGATCGTGATTATTCCAATACAAACTGTTCCAGCCATCGTTTTGCAAAGCGAACTGCCATTTTGACAAAATATCTTTTAGTTCTTTTAGTAACCACGGGATCACATCCCATTTACCTGAAGGGCCTGAATCAATGTCCATATGTTCAAAATGAAACACCATATTTAATTCGTTCCGTTCCTCACCTGTATAAAGCTGGGCTTCTTCTGGTGTTGCACCAGGCATTTCACCGACCGTCATCACATCGTAGTTGGATAGAACTTCTCGGTGCATTTCTTGTAAAAATTCATGAATACGTGGTCCATTCATAAAGTGTTGATGCCCTGATACATAGCGTTTCCCAGGAGCAGGCTCACCGTCAGGAAAGCGTTGATCCTTAGAAATGAAATTGATGACATCCATGCGAAAGCCGTCAATTCCTTTGTCAAGCCACCACGTCATCATCTTGTAAACATCTTTTCTTAGGGTGGGATTTTCCCAATTCAGATCCGGCTGTTTTTTGGAAAAAAGATGTAAATAATAGTCGTCAGTAGCTTCGTTATAGTGCCATGCAGAACCGCTAAAGGCTGCCTCCCAATTCGTCGGTTCTTGACCATTTTTCCCCGGTCGCCAAATATAGTAGTCGCGATACGCGTTATCCTTAGAACGGCGTGATTCCACAAACCATTGATGCTCATCAGACGTATGATTGACAACAAGGTCCATTATTAATTTCATATCACGCTTATGAATCTCGTCAAGCATTGTATCCCAGTCAGTCATTGTGCCAAACTCAGCCATAATAGCCTGGTAATCGCGAATATCATAGCCATTGTCATCATTCGGCGAATCATAAACAGGGGAGAGCCAGATCACATCAATTCCCAGCTCTTTTAAATAATCGAGTTTTTCCGTAATACCATTAATATCGCCAATTCCATCGCCGTTACTATCCTTAAAGCTTCGCGGATAAATTTGATAAACAACACTTTCCTTCCACCATTGTCTGCTCATATGATTGATCTCCTTTAAAAAGTTATGTCCAATGGATTGGATTTGGTTACTTTATCATTAGTATAAATGGTTGTGGCATTATATGGAATTATTAAGTGGAGGAGGGGAGGTTCGTGTGTAAATCGGAGAGCGCGGCGTAGGAAACGGCGAGCGCGACGTAGGAAATGACGAACATGGCGTGAGAATTGGCGAAATCGGCGCAAGAATCGGCGAAAACGGCGTAAGAATCGGCGAACATGGCGTAAGAATCGGCGAACATGGCATAGGAATCGGCGAAAACGGTGCGAGAATCGGCGAAAACGGCGCAAGAATTGACGAGCACCGCAAAGAAAGCGGTGCTCGCACTTGAAGTTCAACGTTCTTCAAAAATACTTAACTGAAGTCAGCGTACAGACAGATTCTGCTCAGCTGTTGAATGTTTTTATATGCTCTATTTACATGATATAGACAACAAGTTGTGCAGCTATCGCAATGAAAATTAATGCGAATGGGTATGCTGCTGCATAAGCAACAGCTGGATCTTCAGAGTCGATTAATTGATTCAAGGACCCGAGTGCAGGGGTACTTGTCATCCCACCACATAACGCTCCGAGTGAATGGACGATGCTCAGCTTAAACAGCTTATTAGCGATTAGGTAGCCAATGAGAATTGGTATAACAGTGATGATCGTTCCACCTAATACGAGCTTTAGTCCTTCTGCTTGGACAACATCAAGAAGTCCTTGACCTGCAGTTGTGCCCGCACCTGCTAAGAACAGGACGAGACCGAGTTCTTGAACGACTTGATTCGATCGACCGTAATACCGCACATGAATCGGACCGAGTTTTCCAAAGTGCCCAATAATGAGCGCTACAAATAGTGGTCCGCCTGCTGTGCCTAAGCTAATGACGCCAAGGCCTGGAATTGGAATAGGGATCATCCCAACTAGAATGCCTATTAAAAGCGTAATGCTAATGGAAAAGATATCGATATTCGTAACGGCAAGCTTTTTCTTAGAGAATAACTGCTCAACCTCATCAAGTCGAGATTCACTGCTGACCATCGTCAACACATCACCGCGCATGAGGGGCATATTTGGATTTTGATTCAGCTCCAGACCTTCACGCTCAATACGTGTAACGGTTGTACCATAGTCATGTCTGAGACAAAGCTTTTTCAAGCTTTTACCAGCAATATTATCTGAATCAACTGTGACTTTTCGAAGTTGAATGTTGTCAGGGTTGTCGAGATGTGTATCAACCTGTTTACCGGCATATTCACAAAACGCATCGAGTTCGGGCTTCACACCGACAGCCACAAGCTCATCTCCAAGCAAGATGACAGTGTCGCTGACCGCAATCATCGTATGCTGGTTGCGAATAACCCGACTGATCACGATCGATTTTTTATTAAACGCAAGCTCTTCTAATGTCTTTTTATCAAAGTCAGGATTCGTGACTTCAACAGTCATGAACTCTGGTGATTCCTCTGTCTTGATTGGATTGTTTGCTTCGTCCAGGTCTTTTTGTAGATCATATTTCCCGATACGGGGCAATAATTGAACAAAAAGCACGAGTGCAAGCACACCAAATGGATAAGCAATCCCGTAGCCGACAGAAGCAAGTGGATCATTTGTCGCTTGCAAAGCTGCAGCAAGTCCGGGCGTCGATGTGAGCGCACCAGTCATTAGACCGACACTCAGTCCCGGCGATAAATCAAGTAGCTTAGACACGATAACGGTTGTGCCAATTGATACCGTTACGATGAGCAGAGCGATAATTCCGAAGACAAGGCCATTGGAACGCATCATACGGAAAAAGCGCGGCCCTGCTTGTAAGCCAACTGCGACAATAAATAGGCTCAAGCCCAAGCTTTGGACGATAGGTGACACTTGAAATCCAAAATGTCCAAATACCATCGCTATGAGAAGCACACCAGAGGTTCCGAGACTGATTCCACTTATTTTGAGTGATCCGAACCAGGAACCGATAAATAAAATAATAAAGACTAAAATGAGAGGTTCGTTGAGTAAATTAATAATGTAGTCCATCTTGCTCTCCCTTTCACGTAATATCTATATATTACTCGGAAGTGAAAGGGAATGAAAGTAAGAGCCAAATGAGTTCATGATTTTTTCAAATGATGATACGCATACAAGGCATTTTAAAAGGAAGATAGGCGTTTTGGAAATTTGTGTAATATGGTTGATCATATAAGTTCTTCTCCCTCGTCACTGAGGGCGGTCGCACGAACGGGAAACGCATATATCCGGATGAAGCCGCATATATGGTGCTCACCACGCATATCTCAAAAAGCGCGCGCATATACGCCAGTCCCGACGCATNTTTTGGAAATTTGTGTAATATGGTTGATCATATAAGTTCTTCTCCCTCGTCACTGAGGGCGGTCGCACGAACGGGAAACGCATATATCCGGATGAAGCCGCATATATGGTGCTCACCACGCATATCTCAAAAAGCGCGCGCATATACGCCAGTCCCGACGCATATATCGAAAAAGCGCCGCATAAGCCGCCCCGCCAACGTATAAGACGTGAATCAGCCGCATATCCAGCGGCAGCCCCCGCACACACTCAAAACAAAAACAAGAAGGAAGTCGTCAACCATGGACACTTCCTTCTCTCGTCGATGAGGGCGGTCACACGAACGGGAAACGCATATCTCCGGATGCAGCCGCATATATGGCGCTCACCACGCATATCTCAAAAAGCGCGCGCATATACACCAGAGTCCTGACGCATATATCGAAAAAACGCCGCATAAGCCGCCCCGCCAACGCATAAAACATGAATCAGCCGCATATCCAGCGGCAGCCCCCGCACACACTCAAAACAAAAACAAGAAGGAAGTCGTCAATCATGGACACTTCCTTCTCTCGTCGATGAGGGCGGTCGCACGAACGGGAAACGCATATCTCCGGATGCAGCCGCATATATGGCGCTCACCACGCATATCTCAAAAAGCGCGCGCATATACACCAGAGTCCTGACGCATATATCGAAAAAGCGCCGCATAAGCCGCCCCGCCCACGCATAAAACTAGAATCAGCCGCATATCCAGCGCCGCTCATGCACACTCAAAACAAAAACAAAAAGGAAGTCGTCAACCATGGACACTTCCTTCTCTCGTCGATGAGGGCGGGCACACGAACGGGAAACGCATATCTCCGGATGCAGCCGCATATATGGCGCTCACCACGCATATCTCAAAAAGCGCGCGCATATACACCAGAGTCCTGACGCATATATCGAAAAAACGCCGCATAAGCCGCCTCGCCCACGCATAAAACAAGAATCAGCCGCATATCCAGCGCCGCTCATGCACACTCAAAACAAAAACAAAAAGGAAGCCGTCAACCATGGACACTTCCTTCTCCCTCGTCACTGAGGGCGGTCTCACACACCACACACGCACTACCGACGTTCCCAGGACGATAGTATCCTATTTAAATCCAGTTCTGCTGTTGATGACACAATAAGATCAGCGTCTTGCAAAATGTCTTTGTCCCCGACTCCCACACTAAACATACCAGCTCGTCTGATTGCTGTAACCCCACTCGCTGCATCTTCAATTCCGATGCAAGCTGCGGGGCACGCATTTAGTTCGGCAGCGGCTAATAAAAATATATCTGGAGCCGGCTTACCGTTATCAATTTTCTCGACATCAGCAATCGTATCAAATAAATTGTCCAGTTCGAGCGCACGTAAAATGAACGGTGCATTCTTGCTCGCGGAGGCCAACCCAAGTCGGTAACCGGCCTCCTGAATGTCTCCTAGCAAATCAGATATGCCAGGCAAAATATCGTCAGGGCTTAGAGTAGCAATCATTTGCTGATAGTGCTCATTTTTCCGTTGCACGAGTTTTTCTTTTTCGTTTTCAGTGTAATCATTTTGTTGTTCTGCTTTAGCGAGAATTAACTCAAGAGATTCCATTCTACTAACACCTTTTAACTGTTCGTTAAAGTGCCGATCGAATGAAATATTGATGTCTTCTGCTAACGACTTCCAAGCTTTAAAATGATATTCTGCTGTATCTGTAATGACACCATCCAAATCAAAAATAAATGCTTCAACCAACATAGCCACTCCTTTCCTGTTGCCAAATCATCACTTACGTCAAGCAAACCTGGACGGGCTGCCCGGGTGAAAGCTTATATGTCGTATCCCAAACACTCATATTGACCGGTTCGCCCTCAGCCATCGTCACAACAAAATCTGTTCCATTTAGTTCAATATGGAGCTGTCGACCTTGATAGTGTAATGGAAATGCGTATCCGTTCCACTGAGTGGGGAGCTGAGGTCGAAAGTGTAAGCCTGATTCCTTTATTCTCATTCCGGCGAAGCCAGCAACAATGGCAAGCCATGTGCCACCCATATTCGCCATGTGCAGTCCATCCTTCGTGTTGCCGTGTGTATTGTCAAGATCCATACGAACGGTATCGATAAAATAATTGTAGGCTTTATCTAAATCACCGAGCCGCGCTGCCATCATGCTGAACACGCAAAAGGAAAGGGAAGAGTCAAACGTCGTAACCTGTTCATAATAAAGGTATGAATGCTTCATCACGTCTTCTGACTGTTCATCCTCGAGTAAAAAATGAGCGAGCACGGTATCGGCTTGCTTACACACTTGATAGCGGTACAGCGTCAGTGGGTGATAATGCAAGAGCAACGGGAATTGTTCCTTAGGCGTTTCCGCAATATCCCACACACCTTTGTTTAAAAATGTGTCGTCCTGAGGATTGATCTTTAACGTATCGTCAACTGGTAGATACATGTTTTCAGCAGCCAACAAAAAGTCGTCCACTTCAGCAGTGGTGACGTCTTGTTCGGCTTGCAGTTTGTGCCAGTGCTCAGGGGCTTTTCTTTTCATCAAATTTATTGCTTTAACGGCCCAAGTGAGGTTGAATTTTGCCATTGCATTTGTATAATAATTGTTGTTGACGATGCACGTGTATTCATCAGGTCCAGTCACCGCATCAATGCGGAAGCTGCCATCACTGGCAAAATGACCTGTGTCGAGCCATAGTCGGGCTGTTTCAACGAGCACCTCACCGCCATATCGCACCATAAAGTCTGTATCATTCGTTGCCAAATAATATTGGACAAAGCTGTATGCGATGTCAGCACTAATATGATATTGAGCAGATCCTGCTGGAAAGAAAGACGAGCATTCTGAGCCAGAAATGGTACGCCACGGAAAAAGCGCTCCTTTCGAATGGCCCATTTCGCGAGCCCGATTTCTTGCTGCATCAAGAATGCTGTAACGATACAGGAGTAGCTGCTTGGCTATGTCGGGCTGTGTCATAGTAAAAAATGGCAGCATATAAATTTCTGTATCCCAAAAATAGTGTCCCTCATACCCTTCGCCAGACAGCCCTTTCGCAGCGATATTCGACTGACCATCTCGGCCTGCTGACTGAAAGAGGTGATATAAATTAAAGCGGATCCCTTCCTGTAATTTGGTGTCTCCACCAATTTGGATGTCTGCATGGCTCCAAAAGTTCGCCATATCCTCTGCTTGTTTCCGAAAAAAGTAAGAGGCAGGAAGCTGATCCAATGCATGTTGCTCTTTTTTTGATAACGCGGTTTGACGTGAATCTGAGAAGTAGGTTCGTTTTTCAATAGTTGATTGACCATCGAGTGTGAACGCGATTGTCGTTGTAACATGATGTTCATCAACGTGATAGGTTGTTTGGTGGTCAACAGCGTCGACGTTAATATGAGAGCGTGCCGTCGCTGTGAGATTTGATGCGTACGTCTTTACTTTAACAACAGATTTATAATCGTCTGTTAATGTGACGTCTTTTATATGTACACGTTTTGCGTGACCGTGACCGACACGGGGATCGCTTTGATCGATATGATTTTCAACATGACCATTTACGCGGCTCTGCACCGTTACCGGTATCGGTCCACTGAGTGACTCAAGCTCGATGTGCTGCAGAAATAATGATTGGTATGCTTGTGAAGCTAGGCGTTTAAATGTGACGCGTAACTCATGCCCATAAGATGACTTCCAATGTATACGCCGCTCGGTAAAGCCTTTATCCATGTGGAGACTGCGTTCATAGTCCAATACGGTTCCATTCCATAGGGACAGTGTTTCCTGTTGATCTCCCACACCGACAATTATGTCGATCGATTGGGCATCAATCATATTTAATTGCTTCTGTTGTGTATCCGGAAATCCGTGCAGTTTTTCACCGTAAGAAATAGGCACATCATCATAAAAGCCATTGATGTATGTGCCACGAATTGACGGCATGTCGGAAGGTGAAGATTCTTCTAAATTTCCGCGAACCCCGAGGTAGCCATTACCTGTGAAAAATAAGCTTTCTTCTAATAATAGTCGATCTATGTTCGTTGCTTTCGATTTAATAACCCATGACATATCGTTCACCCTTTGTTGAATGTTGTCGGCAATGGTGTGTCGCGTATGCACTGCCTGTATCCTTCTTTCGTATAACCATGACGGAGGCGTATGGTTGGCGGAGCATCTCATACGCCTATATTAAAAACAAAAGAGTCTATTGTACTTATTCCTTCACACCGCCTGAGGTTAATCCAGATACAATTTGCTTCTGAAAAACGAGGACGATAATCAGTGTTGGAATTGTTACGACGGCCGTAGCAGCAGCGACCTCTCCCCATAAAATACTAAATTGCGTTCTGAGGAAGGAGATGGCAACAGGAACCGTATGATAACTCGATTCAGAGTTCATCGTGATCGTTAATAGAAATTCATTCCAAGCAGCGATAAACGTAATAATTGCTGTTGTAAACACGCCAGGAGCAGCGAGTGGAAAGACGATTCGTGTTAATGTTTGAACACGAGATGCCCCGTCAATCGTTGCTGATTCCTCTAACGCGAGTGGAATTTGATTAAAATGCGTGACAAGAATCCACACAGCCATTGGCAGCGTAATCGTTGAGTAAGGCAGGACAATCATATAGCTGTTGAGCCAGCCGAGTTCATAAAATAAGTTGTAAACAGGCCCTGTAATGACCATTTGTGGGAACATAGACACCGCAAGGATAAGACCGAGCAAGATGCTTTTTCCTTTGAACGTAAACCTAGAAATGGCATACGCACAAAAGGTTGCGACGATGATGACATAAACCGTCGTAGTGGATGCGACAATCAAGCTGTTGAAAATGGCTTTTATAATGCCTTTCTCAAACAACACCGTCACATAGTTCGCAAACGTTGGATTGTCAGGAATAACGTTAAAGGCACCCGATCCGAATATTTCACCGCTCGATTTAAAAGAAGTGATGAAAATCCAGAAAAACGGGAAGACCATAATAAACAAATAGGCAATGACAATAAGGCCAAAGGAAAATAGAAATCGCTTTTTGGCTGTCGTCATAGTTCATTCACTCCTTTTCTAATTTCGATCGAGCAGATTCGTACCGAGTAAGCGGACGAAAATAATCGCGATAATTGCGACACATCCAAACATCAGCATAACAACGACAGACCCGTAGCCAAAGTTCGTTTGTCCGAACATGAGCTTATACGCGTAAATAGACATCGTTTCGGTTGCCCCACCAGGGCCCCCGCCTGTAAGGACGTAAATTAAATCGAAAACGCGAAATGCATCAAGTGTTCTAAATAACAGTGCAACGAGAATAGACGTTTTCAACAATGGTAGTGTGACACGGAAAAAGCTTTTAATTTTACCAGCACCATCAATTGAGGCAGCTTCATACAATGTTTTCGGGATGTTTTGTAAACCTGCAAGCAGAAGCAAAGCCATGTATGGTGTCGTTTTCCAAACATCGGCTAAAATTGTCGAAACCATCGCTCCGGTCCCGCTCAACAGTAAATCCTGTGACTGAGCAACAAAGCCGATATTTTCAAAAAAGTGGGCGACGATGCCACTGCTGCCATCGTATAAATAGCTCCACATCATTGCAGCAACCGCTGTCGGTATTGCCCAAGGAATGAGGGATGTTGTTCGAACGAAGCCTTGACCAAATATCGCTTTATTGAGAATGAGTGCAAGTCCGAGTCCGAGTACAAATTCTATCCCAACAGAAACGGTCGTAAATATGATTGTGTTCCATAATGCTGTTTGAATCCGTGCATCACCGAGTGCATCTTTGTAAGCACTAAGCCCCGTGAAGTTCGATGGAATTATACTATTTTTGAAGTCATCGACTAGGAGCGGGAGATTTTCTCCATGCGTGAGCGCGTACGTATTGTTCAAATTCGCAACAAGGTCTGCGGTTTGTTCATGAAGACCTTCAATCCGATCTCTTTCCTCTGAAGATATTTTGATGACGTCCGTTTTATCCTCATATACAGCGGCCAGCTCATCGATGTTAGTAATGGCGTCTTCAACAGCTTTTTGATCATTCGGTTCATCTATGTTGGCAAGATCTTCTTCGAGAAAAAGTGAGACATAAAGTGCTGTTTCATTAAACAGATTTGTATTGAACCGTTCATTTAAATAGAGTCCTGATTTTTGTGGGTCATTCAGTTTATAGTCAAACAGTGTATATGTCATCGACTGAACGACAGGCCATAAGGAAAACACGGCAATAAGTGCAATCGTCGGTACGATATACAGCCAGCCGGTAAATCCTGGCTTCTGTTTCATGACCATCACCTCTCTTATTCTGTGAATCTATTTTTCAAGAAACGATGTGTGAGTCTTCGAAGGTGTTGAAAAGCATATAGCGTATAAAGTGAAACATCATTACGTGGTCGTTCTAAAGCCCGCTAATCTGCGATAAAAAGCGAAACTTCCCATGAACGATGTCACAGGAAGTTTGCGCGTTGTCGCCTGTTATTCTGGCAGTATGCTCTCAATGCCAGACACAGCATCTTCCAATCCTTCGCCAGAGCTCAAATATTTATGGGCGTTGATCATAATTTCATCTGATACTTTATTATAGTCAGGTGAAACAGGGCGTGCGATCGTATTAGACAAGGCATTTTTGAATCCGTCATATGACAGCATGATGTTGGCATCCTTGACGTCTGCATCATCAAGCAATGTATTAAAGCCTGGGAGGTATCCGCCTTCTGTAGCCATGATCTTCTGTCCTGCTTCACCAGCGGCAAACTCAATAAATGCCCAAGCGCCGTCGATATGCTCGGAGTTTTTATTAATGCCGAGGAGCCAGCCGCCGACAGAGCCACCATTTGGAAGTGGTGCAATACCAACTTGGTCAGTCGTTATCGTGACACCATCTTCTTGCCCGTTGATACGACCGAATTGATATGGCCAATTTCGCGCAAAGACAGCATTACCTTGTTCAAAGTTCGTATGTGTTTCACCTTCAGTGTAGTTTAATAGATCGTCAGGTGAAAAATCAGCCGCAGTAAATTGGTGCATCATTTCAAGGCCTGTATCAATATTTGCGAAAGCACTTGTGAATTCGTTGACGTTAACTGTTAAACCTTCATATTGTTTGGATTGATAAAGGAAACCATATTTTGTATCTGCTTCACCTGTATACGTTTCGGCCATATTGAATAGGTCCTCGTACGTATAGTCACCACTGTCAAGCATCGCAGCATCTTCTTCACTCACGATATCGCTACGGTAATAAAGTAAACCTAAATCAGGGAAGAATGGCAAAGTGTATTGCTTACCCTTGTAGTTTCCTGATGCCATTGAACCCGCATTAAACTGATCCTTACTATACTCAGCATCTTTCATAAGCACATCAATTGGTTCGAGGAAGCCAGCCCCAGCGAACTCACCAGCCCAAACGACGTCAAGTGATAACACATCATACTCACTTGAACCACTCGTTAAAGAATTTAAGAGCTGATCATGCATTTGTGCCGAGTCGTTCGTTAATGGATCCCATTCAACTGTGTAATCATCTTGACTGTCATTAAAAGCTGCAATCAATTGCTCAGTTGCGGGGGTGTTATCATTTTGAGCACCAAATTTGATCGTGACACGTTCTGTCTCTTTACCATCACCATCGTCATTTCCAGCATTCGCGTTGTTATCACCGTTCCCATTATCGCCACTACAAGCCGCCAAAACGAGTACAAAAATGATTGACAACAACCAAAACCCTTTTTTCCAATTTTTTATAGTCATTGGTAGACCTCCTTTTAATATCTGCTTTCAGTGTAAGTGCTTTCATGATATAGTTATATCATAAACTTATGATATTTGTTGTAAATTTACCATTAATTGTGAATGGAGAGATGGACTTGCAACAATCAAAGATTAATCAGGAAGTCATTCGTCAATTCTTGGAAGCACGTCAGGAAAATGAAGAACGTTTATTTGCACATCCATCATACACGCTGGAACAAGAATTGTTATATTGGTTGAAATTAACGAACGAAGAACGCGCTGCTCGAGTATTGGATCAGATTAACAATTTACAAAAAGCGCGTCTATCTAATAACCCGATTCGTTCCTTAAAAAACTCACTGATTTGCTCATGCACGTTATTTACAAGAGCAACGATCCAAGCGAGCGTAGCACCGGAATATGCGTATGATATGAGCGATGTGTTTATTCGCAAAATCGAAGCGACGGACTCACTCCATGCATTACAAAGCCTTGAATACGATATGCTGCACCACTTTATTCAAGCGATACGCGATTATCAGCAAAAGCCTTTTCAAAATCAAATTGTAAACCGCGCTATTCAATATATTCATGACAACATATTACAGCCCCTAACGTTAGAGGAAATTGCAGAGGCGACAAATGTCAGTCCAAACTATTTATCTGCTTTATTCCATTCCGTCGTCGGCATTAGATTAAAAGCATACATTAATCGGAAGAAAGTGGATGACTCGAAATACTTTCTCTTACATACCGATTCCACGCTACTCGATATCGCGCTGTTATTCGGATTTTGTAATCAGAGCTATTACACAAGCTTGTTCAAGCGGTACAACAGTATGACCCCAGCAGCGTTCAGGAGGAAGGAAGTAGGATGATAGATTTTAGAATGTATGGCATGGACCTGAGAGGCTGAGGCAATTTGAAACAGAAAGTGAAATAGATTAGGAGTAAGGCAGAAACTCCGTGGAAATAGAAGGAAAAATGAGGGAGGCGCGCAGCAGAAACAGAGACAGACGCAGCATGCAGACACAGAAACGCGGCAGATGGAAATAGAAACGCATAAAATGAATTCCACCCGCATATAAGAAGAAAGCCCCGCAAATATCTCGAACGAGCCGCATATGCTCCTAAACGGCCGCATATATAGAGATCAAGCCGCATAACCGATAATCCACACGCATAAATTCCAAAACAGCCGCATACCAATCCTACTCACATGATCAAATAGAAGACGGAAGTGCCTGCTTGGCCACTTCCGTCTTCTGTCCTTATGACGTTCTCGATGAAGTCATAGAATCCGTAATATATGTTTTATCAAGGTCATGATTTAAAATTTTGACAAGCTGTTTGGCCATTTGTTCTGGTGAGGGCTTCAAATCATTTTCAATCCAATCAATGATGATCCCTAAAATACCATTCGCATAAAAGGACGTGTATAACGTATGATCCAGTTCCCTGTCGCCAGATACGATCCGTTCAATATCCTCTTTGAAAAAACGCGTGAGTGATTGTAAAAACGTATCCTTAAAATGAGGTAAGGCGACGAATTTCTTCCATAAACGATAAAACCTTTTATTTGCATAAATGTGTTCAAAAACGATGATATCATCTGGTGACAGCGTGAGCATATCAATAACCGGACTTTTTTTATAAGGATATTTAAATGCCTCTATTAAAGTAGCAATTTGCTCTAAAATAATTTCTTTTACAAGCTGGTCTTTATCGTCGTAATATCGGTAAAACGTCGCCCGATTATATTCAGCCTGTGCGACAATATCAGTCACTGTAATATTTGAAAAGTCTTGTTCACCCATTAAATCGAGCAATGCTTCTTGAAATAATCGTTTTGTTCGACGCACCCGCCGATCCACTTTTCTCTCTGTCATACTATTATCTCCCCCAAAAATATTAACATAATCAACTCACATATAAACACCCTATACTGATCATAAGGACTTTTCTAATAATTAAAATGTAAAAAAATCATGATGCAAAGGTAAGTGGTGCCATGTTTTGTACGTGGAACATCTCATGAGCATATCGAGCTTGTATATATGAAATCTATCTTTACATGCATAGAGCCTATTATTTAAGTACCAAGTATAACACTTTTTTGAAAATAATTGTGAGTCTTTTTTTGGGGGGAGATGTTTGGAGGTATCGAGGGAGATTTTGTTCAAGTATCTCCAAAATGGATCAAGGTATATTAGTTTAATAACGATCACAGTAAAAGAAAACATTGAATTGGCAATGGTTTGAATGATGCCAAAACAAACATGTACATTATATTACAATGAAAATTATAACATATAAAAAGTATATTCACACAATGTCGGATTTCGTCGATAAAATGTATATCTTATCATCTTTAGCACTTGGAGGCGTCCCAAATGTGACGAAAAATAAACTATAATCACTTCATGTACCAACAAGCAGTTAAATAAGGGAGATGGTCTTATTAAAACACTTATACAGTTTAAAAGCATATCGAAGAAAATTTTATTTGGTTTTAGCATCATCATTTTTTTTGCTGGTGTAATGGGGGCGTATAACTACTTTTCGACAGAAACGATAAACGAAGATGTTGATCAAATGATTTCTGAACAGGTGCCATTAGTGATTATGTATGAACAACTGACGACCAAAATGTTTGAAAGCGCCTCTCTCGTACGGGGGTATTTTTTGTATCAAGATGATTCATTAAAAGAGGATTATGAACTTACGCTTCAAGAGATTAAGGACATAGAACAAGATATTTCTAAGGTTAATCAATCTGAACAGAATACGGATTTAATTACAAAACGTCAAGACTGGGAAGATACGATCGATCAGGCGATCAGTGAATTTGATCGTGGTGACGAAACGGGCGCCCTAAATACGTTAACAGGGTTAAAAACCATTACAAGCGACATTCAAGATGGATATCGTGCCATTGCGACAACAAGAGAAGAAGCGATTTTGACAGATGGTCAATCGGTCATCTCGAAAGGGAAACGGGCTATTTTGATCACACTCATAACCTCCATCATGGCTTTTTCTGGTGGTATTATCATTGCCCTGATTACAGCCCGGTCCATTTCAAAACCATTGAACGTCTTGAAAGATCGGATGGAGGCCGTTTCAAATGGTGATTTAAGCCATGAGCCACTCGTTATTCATGCAAAAGACGAGGTCGCTCAACTCATGGAAATGACAAATGTGATGTCCAATAACAACAAGCGTTTGCTAAGGAATATTAGCAGCGTTTCTGAGACGGTTTCCAGTCAAAGCGAAGAGCTCACACAATCTGCAAGTGAGGTCAAAGCCGGTACAGAGCAAGTCGCCGTTACAATGGAAGAGCTTGCACAAGCGGCAGAAAGACAAGCAAACAGTGCAGGGGATTTAGCGAGCGTGATGAATACATTTACCAACAGCGTTGAGGGTGTCAGTCAACATGGCAAGCAGGTAGAAGAAAATTCACAGCACGTACTTCAATTGACTACGCAAGGCACGCAATTAATGCATACATCAACAGAACAAATGGCAGCAATTGATCATATTGTAAAAGATGCTGTTCAAAAGATGCAATTGCTTGATCAGCAATCACAACAGATCTCTAAGCTAGTCGATGTCATTCGTGATGTCGCCGATCAGACGAATTTGCTAGCATTAAACGCGGCGATTGAAGCGGCTCGAGCGGGCGAAAGCGGAAAAGGGTTTGCTGTTGTAGCAGACGAGGTGAGAAAACTAGCCGAACAAGTCGCATTGTCGGTAAACGACATTACGGGCATTGTGACGACGATACAGACCGAATCAAATGCGGTAGCTGACTCACTCGATGAAGGTTATAAACAAGTTGAAGCCGGAAGTCAGCAGCTTCTAACGACAAGCGATACGTTCAATCAAATTCGCGATGCGATAACAGGTATGGCGACGAATATTAATCAAATTGTCGACCAGCTGGCTGACATTACGGCAGGCAGTCAGGAGATGGGTGGATCAATTGATGAAATTGCCTCTGTTTCAGAAGAAGCCGCAGCAGGTGTAGAAGAAACAGCTGCTTCAGCCGAACAAGCCAGCAGTTCTATGGAGGAAGTTGCAGCAAGCTCATCACAATTGGCGGAACTCGCGGAGAATTTGAATGGATTGGTGGGAAGGTTTAAGTTGTAGCGGGTGAAGAAATGGGGCATTTGAGTGTGCTGTGTCTCTACAATAAACAACGACAAGTAATACGCAACTCTTCATTAAATCGTATCAGGTAAAGATATAGACTGGGATTTATTAACTTTTTTCATTAAAAAGGTTAAACATATAGAAAACATGCCGATATAAAGGTTGAGTTCTAAAAAAGTGACAGCATGCTTTGGACAAGCATGTACGTGCTGTGGGCGTGTGCACACCCGCACGTCACGTTAGGACAAGCATCGAAAGGGATGCAAAAAATGAGTTAATAACGCCTTTTTATAGGTGTTGTTATAAATATGGGACACAAGGACGTGACCCAAAAATAAAAACATGGAGGTAGATTGATCATGATTATCAATCACAATATTTCGGCGCTTAACACACATCGTCAGTTGGGTGCAAACAACAGTGCTGTACAAAATTCATTGGAGAAATTGTCTTCAGGTTTACGTATTAACCGTGCTGGCGATGACGCAGCAGGTCTTGCTATTTCTGAAAAAATGCGCGGGCAGATTAAAGGGTTAGAAATGGCATCTAAAAATTCCCAGGACGGAATTAGCTTGATTCAAACTGCTGAAGGTGCACTTACAGAAACACATTCAATTCTTCAGCGTATGCGTGAATTGACTGTACAAGCAGGTAACGTAGGGACACAAGAAGGTGATGATTTACAGGCGATTCAAGACGAAATGGATGCACTAATTGAAGAAATTGATGGTATTTCTGCAAGAACTGAATTTAACGGAAAAACATTATTAGATGGTTCATTCAGTGGTGCTACCAATGAATTGATTTTTCAAATAGGTGCCAATATTGGTCAATCATTAGGTGTCAATATTAGTGATATGTCTGCTTCAGGTCTTGGAGTTGATGCTGTAGATGTGGCCGCTTTCTCTGGTGTAACTGATCCAGCAGCTTTAAGTGGTCTTGTTTCAGGAGCTTTGGGTAGTATAGATGCTGCTATTACGAGTGTTTCTAAACAGCGTTCTGAATTAGGTGCTGTTCAAAATCGTCTTGAGCACACAATTAACAACTTAGGTGCATCACAAGAAAACTTAACAGCAGCTGAATCACGTATTAGAGACGTGGATATGGCTAAGGAAATGATGGAGTTCACAAAGAACAACATCTTGACTCAGGCATCACAAGCTATGTTGGCTCAAGCAAATCAAACTCCTCAGGGAGTACTTCAACTCTTACGTTAATTCAATTAAAAAGAAGGGAGCCCACCATTATGGAGGGCTTCTTTTATTTGGTCATAAGACACTGAATAATATAAATAATCACATTATGTTACTGGGATTAAGTGAATGTGATCATACAAATATCCCTCATGACGTGTGATTAAACAAGAACATTAAATTCTCCCTATTGAAATTCGCATCTATTAAACCGATAATATTTAATATACATACTAACGACAAAATCCGACATATTGGAGGCTGCTATGCAATTAATACATAAACAAGAACGCACAGAACTCGAAAATGATACGTCTGCGATCAAACAAATACTTATAAAAGTCAGTGAGTTAATCGAGCAAGAGAATGTTGTGTTTAGTCATTTACTTGTTGATGAGGTTGAGGTATACGACAATCATGAAGCTTACATCAAGGAACGTATCAATGAAATTATGGCTATCGAAATTGTGACAAAAACCCCGAGTGAAATGATCTGGGAAACAATGGATTCAATTTATGGATATCTTGGGCGAGCCATTCCTGCTTTGAAAAACCTCGTGGATGAAAGTTATGATCATTTTAATGATGAGACTTGGACAGGTATTGATCAATTAGCGGAAGGTATGCAGTGGATTATACAGTTTAAAGCATATGTGGAAGCTACTGAAGAACAGCCTGATCATTGGCAAGAAATTAATCAACACATTGTAGCTTGTGAAAGTGGTTTTGTGCCCTTGCTTGAAGCGGTTCAGACAAGAGATACTGTTTTAATTACCGATATTTTAGCATATGAAATTACGCCTGCTTATGAAGGGTTAGAAAGAGTTATCGGAGAGTCGCTTAAAAATAAGGAGTCTATGAAACATGTTAATTGATAATATTATGTTGTTACGTGAGAGGTACCCTCATATTCGCCGCTATTTTGCAGAACGTGAAACTGATTTAAACACGCATATTGAGGTCATCGAATCACGATCGGGTTCGCAAACGATACGTATTAAAGAAAACGAGTCGAAAAGTCTTATGGTTCATAGTATGTATGACCCTGTGCGTGAGGCTGAACGCGTTATTGCCTCACATCAGGACAAGATTACGGACGATACACATGTGTTTTTTTATGGCATTGGCATGGGGTATCATATTGAAGCATTTATTGAGCAATATCCAAACCATAGCTTTTCACTTTATGAACCATTGCCAGAGATATTTTACGAGATGACCAGTCATCGGCCACTTGATCAGATATTAACAAAGAAGATTAAAAATCTGTATGTGGATATAGATAGTGCCACTACAAAACCATATTTGAATGAGTTTAATGTAAGTAATCGAAATATACAGATTATCGCTTTGCCAAGCTATAAAAACATTGCTAAAGAAAAGTATGACCAATTTCATAGCGATATCAGACGTGCGATTTTAAACAGACGTACAGCTTTACATACTAATATGAATTACCAAAAAACGTGGGTGAGTAACAGTTTAATGAATTTCTCTACAGTCTTGGCAACGCCTAATATTGTAAAAGACACAGAAGAGAGTGACTTTAAAGACAAGCCCGCAATCATCGTTTCAGCAGGTCCATCACTTTCAGAAGACATTGAACATATTCGTTACATTAAAGAAAATAACTTGGCATACATTTTTTCAGTTGGGTCTGCTATAAATACATTAATAGAATATGACGTATTACCAGATGCTGTTTTTACATATGACCCAGGAACATTGAATCAGAAAGTATTTGAGAAAATGATTGCTCACAATATAGATGATATACCCATGGTCTTTGGCTCAAGTGTAGGTTATGAAACACTTGAAAAATACACTGGTCCTAAAGCACATTTTATTACATCACAGGATCGGACATCATTGTATTTCTTACGCGATCAATTGAATTTGGAACAGGATCTCATCCTGGATTCACCCTCTATCGCTGTGATGGCGTTCCAAATTTTAAATAAGCTAGGTGCTAATCCAATCGTATTTGCCGGTCAAAACTTGGGTTATCTTTATGACCGTCTGTATTCAAAAGGTATTGAGTATGATCATGTAGATTCTACTGTGGATAAAACTAAGCTTGATAAAGCAGTAATTACGAAAGACGTGTATGGTAATGATATTAAAACAACACATTCTTTTGAAAGTATGCGTCTAAGTATAGAAAAATTTGCTGAGCATTATAAAGGAAATACCTTTATAAACACAACAAAGGGTGGCGCAGCGATAAAAGGCGTGCCATTTCAACCTATTGAAGACGTTATTAAGAATACGCTCAACACACCAATTGAAAAAACAGCCTGGTGGTTAAACTCTAAAAATAATTATGACAATCGTCATATACAGGATAAGTTTAAAGATATTCATAAACATATAGAGAACTTTCACAAGCAACTTACTCGCTTTGAAAACGTGCTAAAATTAATTAATACGCATACAAAAGTAAAAAACAAATCAAAGGTACTTGACGGTCTTACACAATTTGACACGTTATACAATAATCTTAACAGCAACTTATATTATAGCAATTTCCTATCATTTTATATTCGTGTTCATGTTGAATATTTATCAAATGACATTAAGAGATTAAACAGTGAGCCAGACTTATTTGTAAAAGGAATGGAAGTTGTAAAGGCAGTTGAGGTGTTTGTTCAAAGGTGTAGAGAAGGTAGTGCAGAATTAGAGGAAATAATAAAAACTGTTAATTTTAAGTTGAATCAATAGATTTATTCAAAAGGAGATTATTTTGGCTGAATCACATGAATTAACCATACCAGCACATTTTAATATTTACACAGGTAAACAATATAATAGGGACTTAAATGTTTATTTTTCTGTTCCTAATCAGGGTGTCAATCATGAAACTGGATTATTATTATTAATCTCTGGTTTTGGAGCTAAAGCACAATCAAACGTTTACAGAAAAATGAGAGAGCAATTCGCTGACCATCACAATTTAGTTACAATTCAATGCGACTATTTTGGCTGTGAATACATGCAAGCTGCGAACAATATTCAAGTGAAAAATAGTGATGCTTTAGAAAAAATAATGTCAAAAGAAGATTATGAGAGCTTGCGGCCCAATATGAATCGTGCTCAGGACCTCTTAGCTTGTTTATCTGATTATGAATGTATCGTTGGTGCTGTGGAACAGTTAAATGAAAGTGAAGCCTCTTTTAATGACATGGGTTTTATGCAAGCTCTAGATTTGTTATCAGCTTTATATGCCGTAAAAATCATATTACGAGATAATGAGTTTGTCTATAATGAAGATCGCGTTATTGCGTATGGCCACTCACATGGAGCATTTCTTGCTTACTTATGTAATCGCATGGCACCGTATGATTTTTCTTTAATTATTGATAACTCAGCGTGGTTAAAACCCGGTTATTTTTATGCTTCTCGATATGTAAACCAACAAAAAGGTAACGTATTGCTGCAAACCGAGTTTAATTATTTAGCACGCCAAATAAACTATGATAAAGAATTGTTATCACTCCCCAAGCTGTATAAGGGCTTCGAGAATAACACGCTCATTATAGCTTATCAAGGTGTGGCAGATGCGTTAGTTAACTATAAAGAAAAAGAACGATTTTGTAACAGTGTAGATCATTGTATATTCAACCTTATTGATGAAGAAGCTATTGACTATGAGATGTTTTATTCGACAAACCATGGTCTAAAGGCTGATTTTATCAAGCTTTTTGATGATATTATGAACAAGCAATATTTAAAAAGCTTACACAATCATTCTTGTTCTAGAGATAGTAATATTGAGATTCATTATAACAACAGAATTTATTCAATAAGTTATGATCGCGGATTACCTGTTATGGGTATTAAATAAAAATAGTGATAGAGAGGTCGTCGTATGTCAAACATATTGGTAACAGGTGCAGATGGTTTTATAGGGAGTCACCTAACAGAAGACCTTGTAAGAAGAGGTTATAATGTAAAGGCGTTTGCTTATTATAATTCATTTAATAGCTGGGGATGGCTTGACACATTGCCTCCAGAGATCATGAAACAGGTTGATGTTTTCACTGGTGATATTAGAGATCCAAATGGTGTAAAACAAGCGATGAAAAATGTGGATGAGGTCTATCATTTAGCAGCTTTGATTGCTATACCATTTAGTTATCACTCACCAGATACATATGTAGATACTAATATTAAAGGTACTTTAAATGTTCTTCAAGCCGCAAGAGAATTGGAAACATCTCGACTTCTGATCACTTCTACATCAGAAGTGTATGGAACAGCACAATATGTCCCTATTGACGAACAACATCCTTTTCAGGGGCAATCACCTTATTCAGCTACAAAAATAGGTGCTGATCGCTTAGCTGAATCCTTCTATAGAAGTTTTGATATGCCAATAACGATTGTACGTCCATTTAATACATATGGTCCTAGGCAATCTGCAAGAGCAGTTATTCCAACGATTATAACTCAACTATTAGCAGGAAAAAAAGAAATACAGTTAGGGTCAATAACGCCAACGAGAGATTTTAATTATGTGAAAGATACTGTTAATGGATTTATTGAAATTGCCAAATCAGAACAAACAATCGGTGAAGAAATTAATATCGCGACCCAACAGGAAGTATCTATTGGTGATTTAGCAAGTGAGCTTATCCATCAGATCAATCCCAATGCAAAGATCATATGTGATGACCAAAGATTAAGACCGGAAAACAGTGAAGTGAATCGATTGCTTGGCTCAAATAAAAAGATAAAAGAGTTAACAGCATGGGAGCAAAACTACTCACTTGAAGAAGGATTAGCCGAAACGATAGATTTTTTCCGTCAACATATAGGTGCCTACAAAACAGATATATACAATATCTAAAAGAATATCGTAATTATTATTTTATAAGGCAGATGTTAAAAATGGATAATGTTTGGAAAGATATCGCACGAAAAATTCATAAATTACACCAACAAAAAGAGATTCTCCCTTTACATGAACCAAGCTTTATAGGCAATGAAAAAGCTTATGTAATGGATTGTATTGAGGCTGGTTGGGTTTCTTCAGTTGGTAAGTATGTTGATAGATTTGAAGAAAAATTAGCAGAATATACAGGTGTGGAGCGAGCAATTGCTGTAATGAATGGTACCGCAGCTTTGCATGTTGCTTTAAAACTAGTTGGTGTGAAGCCGGCTGATGAAGTGCTCGTACCATCTTTGACATTTGTAGCTACCGCCAACGCTGTAACATATTGTGGTGCAGAGCCTCATTTTGTTGATGTATCAAGAGAGACATTAGGGATGGATCCATATAAGCTGGACGCACACTTACAGGAAATCTCCTTTATGAAAGGGCAGAACTGCGTTAATAAAGTTACAGGTAATATCATTCGTGCTGTTGTTCCGATGCACACTTTTGGGCACTCGGTTGATATGGATCCGCTAATAGACGTTTGTAGTCGATATAATATTACAGTGGTAGAGGATGCCGCAGAATCTTTAGGATCATTTTACAAAGGAAAACATACAGGAAATTTCGGTAAAGTAGCTGCTTTAAGCTTTAATGGCAATAAAATCATTACAACAGGCGGTGGTGGTGCTATTCTGACAAATGACTATGATTTAGCTGATTATGCTAAGCATATTACAACCACTGCTAAATTACCCCATGCGTGGGATTATGTTCATGATGATATAGGCTACAACTACCGTATGCCAAATATAAATGCAGCTTTAGGATGTGCACAGCTAGAACAGATAGATGAATATTTGCACCAAAAGCGTATTCTAACAAAAAAATACGAACAGATCTTTCGTGAGTATCCTGGTATTAAGCTCTTTAAGGAAAATAATGATTCTCACAGTAACTATTGGTTGCAAGCGATTTTATTAGATCAAGAAAGGTATGATTTTTCAAAGGTTCTTAAAGAATTGCATGAAGAGAAAATTATGGCTCGGCCTATTTGGAAGCCACTTCATTTGTTACAACCATTTGCTGATTGTCAAAAGTCTGATTTGTCAATAACAATCCAATTACAAAAGGAAATTATTAATCTACCAAGTAGCCCTTATTTAGGAGGCGACAATAGTGGACAAGCGTAAGATTTGCGTCGTAACAGGTACCCGTGCAGAATATGGCTTACTTTATTGGCTAATGCGCCAAATTCAAAGTGATCCAGATCTAGAATTACAACTTATTGTTACCGGAATGCATCTGTCGCCTGAATTCGGATTAACGTATAAAGAAATTGAAAAAGACGGTTTTGTAATAGATGAAAAGGTTGAAATGCTTCTTTCCAGTGATACGTCGGTAGGAACTGTAAAGTCATTAGGGATGGGTGTTGTAGGCTTTGCAGACTCTTTATCAAGATTGCAGCCTGATATTGTAGTGATCTTAGGAGATCGTTTTGAAGCTTTGGCTGGTGCACAATCAGCTATGATTTTAAAAATACCAATAGCTCATATACATGGTGGGGAAATTACACATGGTGCATATGATGATTCAATAAGACATGCAATAACGAAGATGAGTACGTTCCACTTTGTGACCACTGAGGAACATCGACAAAGAGTGATAAGGCTCGGAGAACATTATAAAAGAGTACATAATGTGGGTGCGTTAGGTGTAGAAACAATAAAAAAGATGAATTTATATACTAAACAAGATATAGAAGGTAAATTAATGATGAAGCTTAACAGCCCATTATTATTAATCACACACCACCCTACCACCTTAGCGTCAAATCCATGTGAAGGTACAAATGAACTATTGGAAGCATTAAACGAGTTTAAAGATGCTACGTTTATATTTACTAAAGCGAATGCAGATAGTGAAGGACGGCGAATTAATGAAATGATAAACGATTTCGTCGCTCAAAATCCACACAACAGTAGATTGTTCGATTCATTAGGACAACGTTTGTATACAAGTGTTCTTAAAATAGCTGATGCTGTAGTTGGGAATTCATCAAGTGGTTTATTGGAAGCAGCCTATGTAAATACCCCAACGGTTAACATTGGCAATAGGCAAAAAGGAAGAGCGAGACCAAATTCAGTTATAGACTGTGCAGCAAATCCTAACGAGATCACTTTAGCGATTCGTAAGGCTTTATCGTTTAAGTTTAATGATGAAGGTTTAAGTTATAGAATTTTTGGTGAAGGTGAGACTTCCGTAAGGATAAAGGACGTATTGAAACAAGCTGATATAAAGTCGACGGTTAAAGCATTTTACGATGGAGGAATAGTATGACGAAAACATTTATTATTGCTGAAGCTGGGGTCAATCACAACGGTTCATTAGACTTGGCATTTAAACTTGTTGATGCTGCAGTTAATGCTCAAGCTGATGCTATAAAGTTTCAAACGTTTAAAACTGAAAATTTAGTAACTAAGTCAGCAGAGCAAGCAGACTATCAAAAAAAGAATATTGGCAAGGTCTCTTCTCAATACGACATGCTTAAAAAGCTGGAATTAAGCTATAGAGAATTTATAGAACTCAAACAGTACTGCGATAAAAAAGGTATTATGTTTTTGTCAACCCCATTTGACTTAGAAAGTGTGGATTTTTTAGTTCATGACTTGAATTTATCACTTATGAAAATAGCATCTGGAGAAATTACTAATGCACCTTATTTATACCAAATTGCAAACCTGGGTGTGGATGTAATTCTATCTACCGGCATGGCAACAGTTGAGGAAATACACAATGCGCTTGCTTTTTTAGCTTATGGTTATCAAAAAAAAGAAAATATCACTTTTAAAAATGCCAGACAATATTATAAAACTAAGGAAGCAAAGGACGTATTAAAAGGAAAAGTAAGTATTTTGCATTGTACATCAGAATATCCAACACCATATGAAGAAATAAATTTAAATACAATAGAATACATAAAAGAAAAATTTGATTTGCCAACTGGTCTGTCAGATCATTCGCAAGGTATTATAGCGCCCGTAGCAGCAGTTGCAAAAGGAGCTTGTATAATAGAAAAACATTTTACTCTAGATAAAAAAATGGATGGACCTGATCATAAAGCCTCACTAGATCCTCTTGAATTAAAGGAAATGGTGGAATCTATTAGAATAACAGAAAAGGCATTAGGTGATTGGGAGAAAAAGCCTATAGAAATAGAATTAAAGAATAGAGAAGTAGCAAGAAAGAGTTTAGTGGCATCATGTCGAATTAAACGTGGAGAAACTTTCTCCTCAAATAACTTAACGGTCAAACGTCCTGGGACTGGAGTGGCACCTTATTACTATTGGGACTGTATCGGAAAGACTGCAACCAGAAACTATGAAAAAGATGAGATGATTTAGACATGGATCTTAAGCCGGTTATTATACTTGGAAATGGTGGACATGCAAAAGTAATAACAGATATATTGAGATTTAACAATAGAGACATTATTGGTTTTACAGCTCCTACTGAGGAAGTTAATTATTATGATATACAATATCTTGGTGGAGATAATGCTGTTTTCCAATATAATCATCGAGATGTTCACTTAGTTAATGGGATTGGCTCTACTTCTAGCGTAATCCAACGTAAAGCACTGTTTGAATATTTTAGGCGGAACAATTATGTGTTTTCATCGGTCATTCATCCTAATTCAACAATTTCTAGTACTGTTAAATTAGGTGAAGGAGTTCAAATCATGGCTGGTGCAATTATTCAACCATTTGCTCAAGTAGCCGATAATACTATTATAAATACGTCAGTAAGCATCGACCATGATACTCAAATTGGAAGCCATTGTCACATTGCTCCAGGTGTTACAATTTCAGGATCAGTATCTGTTGGTGATGCGTCACATGTTGGAGCTGGATCTACAATTATTCAAAATGTAAAAGTAGGAAACTCTACATTAATTGGTGCTGGATCTCTTGTGCTAAAAAATATTAAGTCAAATAGTAAAGCGTACGGAGTCCCTGCTAAGGAAGTGGAACGATGAATAAGTGGACACAACTATTAGTAAAGCCGTCAACTAGTATTATAGAAACGATGAAAATTATTGATCGTACTGCTCGACAATTTGCGGTAGTCGTTGATAAAGAGAATAAATTACTTGGAACAATTACGGACGGCGATATACGAAGAGGTATTCTAAAAGGCCTTGCATTAGAGGCAACGTCACAACAGATCATGAATAGGGAGCCTATTTATGAAACAGAAGGGAAAAGCTTACTATTTTATAAAAGGATACTTGAGCAAAACAATCTTAAGCAATTACCTGTTGTTAATGAAAAAGGACAAGTAAACAAGATCATTTTTTCAGATGAATTAGATAAAGTAGCCTCAAAAGAAAATGTGGTCGTTATTATGGCTGGAGGTTTAGGAACTAGATTACAACCACTAACAAATAACACACCTAAGCCTATGTTGAAAATTGGTGACAAACCAATTTTAGAAACTATTATTTCAAGCTTTAAAAGCTATGGGTTCACCAATTTTGTATTGACTGTAAATTATAAAAAAGAGCAAATTAAGGATTACTTTCAAGACGGTCGTTTCTTAGGCGTCAATATAACATATATTGATGAAGAAAAAAGATTGGGGACTGCAGGTGCGCTCTCATTACTAGAAAGCAGACCGTCACAACCTTTTTTTGTCATTAATGGAGATTTGCTGACGAATATTAATTATGAGCAGTTACTAGAGTTTCATAATAGCTCGGAATCATTAGCAACGATTTGTGTTAGAGAGCATAATTATCAAATTCCATATGGAGTTATTGAAGTGGATAATGATCGATTAATGTCTATAAAAGAGAAGCCAATTCATCAGAGCTTTGTCAATGCTGGTATATACGTATTAGACCCTATGACTATTACTCACGTTCCGACAGATACTTTTTTTGATATGCCAGATCTTTTTAACAAACTAATAAAACACAATGAAAGAGTATCAGCCTTTCCGATAAGGGAATATTGGATGGATATTGGCAGAGTAGATGATTTTGAAAAAGCGAATGGGGAATTTTCTGAGGTGTTTAAATGATAAATGGAAAGACCGTATTAGCCATAATACCTGCTAGAGGTGGATCAAAAGGAGTCCCTAGAAAGAATATAAAACCACTTGCCGGAAGGCCACTTATTGCTTGGACCATAGAAGAAGCCAAGAAATCAAAATATATAGATCGTCTGATTTTATCATCTGAAGATAAAGAAATTATTAAGGTTGCAGAAGAATTTGGCTGTGAGGTACCATTTCAGAGACCAATAGAATTAGCTATGGACGATACTCCAGGAGTTGCTCCTATCCTTCATGCGTTAGAGCAAGTTCCAACCTATGATTATGTAATGTTGCTGCAACCAACATCACCTTTAAGAAGCATTCATGACATTGATACAGCGATTGAAAAAATTCATAAAAACAATAAGACATCTTTAGTTTCAGTAACAGAGTCAGAAAACTGTCCTTATTGGATGTATCGGATTCAAGACAATGATGAAATAATCCCCTTTTTGAATTCTGAAGATACGCCTGTAAGAAGGCAGGATGGGCCAAAGTTATATAATCTAAATGGCGCTATATATATATCAACACCTGATAGTTTAAAGAAACATAGATCTTTTATTCAATCTGAAACAGTAGGGTATCTAATGCCTAAGGAAAGGTCATTAGATATCGATAGCGAATTTGATTTTAAACTATGTGAATTCATGTTAAATGAAATAATAAATAATAAAAGTGAGGCAGATTAACTATTATTTGATTAAGGTAGTGCTGACAGGAGTGTAGATATTGTTTTGCGTTTGCACTTTCTACCTCTTCAGCACTCATCCATAAGTTATTTGTAGATATTGAACGTATTTTAAAGCAAAAAGAGGTGATCACATGAATCCCAAATCAACTTCCCGCGATAAATTAATTTTAACCGCTTCGAAGCTGTTTCAGCTGCAAGGCTATCATGCAACAGGGCTTAATCAGATTACGAAAGAAAGCGGTGCGCCAAAGGGCTCGTTGTATTATCACTTTCCAGGTGGCAAGGAAGAACTGGCGATGGAATCTGTTCGGGCAACAGCACGGTTTGTTGCTGATAAAATTACAGAAGGGTTAAATGTGTCATCTGATCCAGTCGAGGCGCTTCAAGGCTTCATTTTAAATATGGCTGATCTATTTGAAGTAGAACGGTTTAAAGCTGGCGTCCCAATCGCTTCAATTGCATTGGAAACATCGCTAATTAGTGAGCGGTTAAGACAGGAATGTCAGGCGTCGTATCAGCTGTTTCAACGTATGTTTGCGAATAAATTAATCGAAGCAGACTATGAAGAAAAGCGCGCTGAAGAGTTGAGTGTTGTCATCAATGCAATGCTCGAAGGTGCTTTTCTAACGTCGTTTACGATGGGACATTCAGAACCGCTCCGACTCGTTGCCAAGCAGGTGCCTGTGCTGCTAAAGTAATGTTTTTTTAGTATTAATTATATAGACTGGTCTACTCACGTGGGCTGGCATATCTTTACCAATATCATGTATATACAATCTAATCGAAAGAAGGTTAACGTATGAAAGTTCTTGTAACTGGTGCGTCTGGAAATGTCGGGCGGTATGTCGTAGAGGAATTGCTCAAAAAGGATGAACACGTTGTTGCGGCTGGACAGTCGCCAGATCGCTTAACGGACATGTTTAATGGAAAGGTAGAGGTTGTTTATTTAGATTTCACCGATGAAGCAACGTTTGAACAAGCGCTCGATGAAGTAGATCGTGTTTATTTAATGCGGCCACCTCACCTCGGTAAGCCTGAAGACTTGTATCCATTCATTGACGCCATGAAAGCTAGAGAGATTAAGCTCGTTTCCTTTTTATCACTTATGGGTGTTGAAAAAAATACAATTCCACCGCATCATAAAATTGAAAAGTATATTGAAGCATCAGGTATTCCGTATGCGCATATCCGGCCTGGTTTTTTTATGCAAAATGTATCGGGCATCCATTCAGTTGAAATACGGGAGCGCAATGAAGTGTTTGTTCCTGCTGGTAAGAGCAAGACGAGCTTTATTGATGCAGAGGATATTGGGCTTGCCATAGCGACGATCCTCCATGATCCTGACCAGTATCACCATACAGCCCATACGATTACGGGGCGTGAAGCTTTGGACTATGATCAGGTTGCTGAGATATTGACAGAGGTCACCGGACGAGAGATTCGCTATGCTAAACCTGGGCTTTTAAAATATAGAAAACATTATATGAAAGAACGCGGACTGGCGAAGGACTACGTAAATGTAACCGTCGCGTTGTATGTCATGACGAGGCTAGGCACAGCAAAGGATGTGACTGATGATTTTCATCAACTGACTGGACGACAACCGCGCTCGTTTAAACAATTTGCAATCGATCACTTAGAGTGTTTTACTAAAAACGAAGACAGCTGCCTGTAAAAGATTAGACATCATCACATATCAAGTGAGCAACCACCGAACGATGCAATCTGTTTGTTCGGTGGTTATGTTTTGTCTTAGATGAATGCTGTACCAAACGATGGAAAAACCTGCTACACTATGTTTAACGATAAACGGAAGGTGACGATGGATGAAGGACATTTTGAAACAGGAATTAGTTGAATTCGGCTATTTTCAAATACAGGAAGATTTTGAAAGGTTGGCCTGTGTACAACGGGTATTTGCCAACACGTTTAAATTTGAAAATCTTGATGTGTTGCTAGGTCATGACGCCCCCCTTACTGAGGCCACTTTAGAAAACGATATTCTTCTGAAGAAGCGAGGCGGTCTGTGTTATGAACTCAATAGCACACTTTTTCTCGTTTTGCAGTCACTTGGGTTTGACGTAACACTTGCTGCTGCAACGGTATGGTCTGATTCGGGCTGGATTATTGATCGCACGCATACAATTGTCTTGTTTTTTCAAGGTAATGATATGTATCTACTGGACAGTGGTTCAGGAAGCAATCTATCCTTGCAGCCACTCAAGCTTGATGGTCCATCAGTTTCTGCACCTTCAGGGGTATTCCGACTGAGAACAGAAAAAACAGAGCGCGGTTCGATTGTATCGGAGAAAAAAACAGCTGATGGCTGGATGCTGCGGTATGCCTTTCATCCCGTTCCAGTTGCATTCGATGATATTAATCGTGTAAAGACGATGATACATACCCACCCCGACTCACCGTTTACAAACTCACTTCTGATCGCCAAGACATTTTCAGCTGGTACTATATCTATTACGGAAGAGCGGATGAGCAAGAAGTGGATCAATGCCCAAGGGCTTGTTGAAAGGGAGAAACGGATTGATTTTGCTAGCCACACCGACATGCTTGAGTATATAAAGCAGATTGCGTCGCGTTCTACGTATGAAGCAGCCCAACAATATGTAAAGCAATTAAGTGAACGATAAAAGACAGATTTTTGTAATAAAACATGACAATTTAGTGGCCGTCGCTTATAATTAAAGTGACAAAGAGTGAGGAGTGAGGCTCATGACCACAAGGAAACCGAAAGTCGTTCATGTTGATTATGAAGAAAAGATGTCACTTGATCACGCAGTTCAATTTCTTGAGTCGATCGTTACGAAGCTGAAAGACGAGAAATCCTTTACACTCACGCACGGCGGGAAAGCGCACCATATCGCGCCATCATCTCAGGTAGAACTTGAAGTGAAGGTCGAGGAACAAAACGGAAAACATAAGCTCGAGCTTGAGTTGGAATGGCTAGAAGGCGCAGAAAACAAATGGCTTCATATTGAATAAGAGTTAGACACGATAATCAATGAACGTTATTCAACCATAATCAAGTCTGCTACGGCTCACAATAGGTTAACATTTGAAGTCATATTCTCATCATAAACAATGTATAGGAACGCTTGTTCTTTTAATATCTGTGTTGTAAAATAGAATAGAGGCATAATAGTTGATGAATATGTTGCGACCAAAAGTTATGCTACTCAAAATTATGAGAGGAGGGACGATAGGATGGAACAAAAAATGGATCAGTTACTTGCAATGGTTCAAGGCTTAACGACAGAATTTAGTCATATGAAGTCTGATATGAGTGATATGAAAACAGATATGGATAGCATGAAAACAGATATGGATAGCATGAAAACAGATATGGATAGCATGAAAACAGATATGGTTACCATGAAAACAGATATGGATAGCATGAAAATAGATATGGATACCGTGAAATCTGATATGAATACTTTGAAGTCTGATATGAATGACATGAAAATAGAGATGAATGAAAGATTTAACGTAGTTGATGAACGCTTTGATAAAGTGGACCAACGTTTTGATACCCTTGAGGAAAAAGTGGACAACCTCTCCACTGAAAGCAGAAGTCACTTTAAGCGTCTTGAAGACAAAACAGACACTCATGAATTTGTTCTTAAGAAACTTTCATATGAGACGAATGACTATGGTGGACGAATTAAAGAAATACAAGAGAAGTTTAAATGATCAACGTGACCGGATAAACGTTTGTTTTCCGAGCCACCTTATAGAGTATATTTCCTACTTCTGCTATCATCTTATATCACTTGTATCATTTGACGGTTATGAAGCCGTTTTTTCCTTCTGTTATACTAAACGACGCCTCCCGAAAAACGCCACTGATCAGATGCCAGCTTTTCACACCTCCTTATTCAACTGCCAAGTCGCATAATTGAGACCAAGTGCGAATGTGACCCAGCTTATATAAGGGATCATTAAATGACCTGACGTCTTGCGTGCTTGATAAAAGTAGTAGGTGGTGAGGGTGATAGCCGACCACATCATAGCCGCTTCGATAAAAGCTGTTCCTCGAAGGTTCCAGCGAAAATATAAAAACGACCATAAGAAGTTCAGGCCAAGCTGGGTGTTGTAGGCGATGTTCCCTTTACGTTGCAAATCGTGATGCTTCAACCGTTGATCAAACGTATATTTCGCAATCCCCATTGTTGTATACAGCGTTGTCCACGCGACAGGAAACACCCATGCAGGTGGGGCAAAAGCGGGCTGCTTGAGTTTCTTGTATTTATGTTTAGCCGTTTGAGTTGCAAATTGGCCGATTATGGTGCCACCGACGACGGGAATTGCGATTGTTGCTGCAAGCTTCCATTTGTTTTGTTTGATCTGCATAGTTGTTGCGCTCCTTTCACCTGAAGAGGTTTGGTCTCTCGATAACGCTCATCCTTTTAATAGTGTTTCCAAGAAAACGTCAAATATCGACCACTCAGCATAATCGTTACAGAAAAAGCGCTTCAGCGGATTTACACAAAGCATTACCGTTCGTGCGTCCACATCAGCGCTCCTGTTTCTAAATTTAACGTCCAGGGACTTCAAAGAGCTTGTACCCAACATCAAATTTCCAACCTAAGATGTCATCGAGTATCATTTACAATGCACCAACACCGCATCTCTACCTCCACCACCAAATCAATCAGCTTCTATCTTCACTTCAACATCATTGTATCGTTGAACATACCACTGTTTAAAGTGGTGTGCAGCTTCAATGGGGATATCTTCTAAGCTTTCTTGATGGGCAGGTTTAACCCGATTGACAGTAGTGATGTTAGCAAGCCCTAACTTTTTCTGAAACCAGCTTTGTTCAATTTCGATCTCAATAATCTTTTTCCGATTTGTGATAAAATGCTGTGTCCACAAGCCCCCCATTTTGAAATGAATGCCTGTTTCGTCCCATATATAACATGTGTTTCGGTAAGCAAATAAACGACTGGCATAGGTCACAATGAATAGTGCGATTATTGCAGGCCACCAATTACTTTTGAACCAGATTATTAATGCTGCCGCAATGATTAAAAGCCATGGAACACGTATCATGCGTAAATAAAATGCGTTCTTCGGTAGCTTTTCTGTTGCTTCTTTCATAGGAAGATGAGGTAAAAGGGCACTCATCAAGTTGTTCGCATGCTTGATCGGTAAAAAAGGATAAAGTGTACGCACATCATCAGACTCATCATCCATACTTCCAGCACTAATAAGCTTTATTTCAGCTAGTCCGAGTAGCTTCTTTAAAGGATTTTGTGTGATTTGGATCGCTTGAACGTTTGCTTTTCGAATCGAGAAAGCTTTTTCCGACAATACGCCTCGATGTATAAAAATCCGCGCCTCATCTGAAGCAATCTCATATTTTCCGTATTTCAAAAATGTATGAACGATGCCAAAAACCAAAGCAATGACGATCAGTAGAATGATGGCGATCGTTGTTATGATCCATGATTGTGTTAAAAAAGCTAAAACGCCTTCAGCTTGTTTGTCGACATCGATGAATTGTTCCAAATTCTGATAGCCAACAGCGAGCAGTGGAATAAGTGCTAAAAAGCTAAAAGATAGGAATGATGCTTTAATGAGATCTTTTTTTGTTGGTGTAAAATGTATGGTCCGCTGCTTTTCTGATAGGATAGGAGCAGTACCCTCTAATTGTGCATACGCGTCCGGATTGCTATTAACGGTTTGTGAAGGGGCTTCTGTAACCTCTTCATGCATATCTGTATCAGTTGAAATGTCCTGTGCTTTAAAATGTGTGGCCAGTTCCTCAATTTGTTGAGCACGATCGGTTTTGATCGCTTCAAGCTTGACGGTTGCACTGTCTGACGCTGCACTTGTTTCCAGCTTTAAAGATGTCAGCTGAAACATGCGATAATATAAAGGTGTATCCCATGTGATGTTTTGAATCTCATATAGTGGAATCGTTTTGTGCGTGCGTTGGAAAAGGCCACCTCTAATATGAATCGTTTCATCTTTTATTTCATACGTTGTTCTCTGCCATTCAATCACGATCATACACAATTTGATTGTGATATAAATGAAAAAAACGACTCGAAAAATTTTGATCAAGGTTGATACATCACTACCAATATTAAGAATAAATAACAGGATGATGATAAAAATAGAGTCCTTTACGAGCTTTATTAATGCGTCAATCATTTTCATCGGGTGCATGCGTGTAATTTCAATCATACGTGTTCAGCTTCCTTAATTTTGGCATATTCCGCAATTTGTCCACGCAGTGCGATGGCTTCTTCTTTAGGTAGTGCTGGTATCTTAATCGGTGTGTTCATCGTACCAACTTCAAGTGTTTGTAGGCCATACCGCCGGAGTAAGGGACCTTGCTGGGCGGTTACGTATTGCACTTTTGTCATTGGCGCGATCGTATGATGGATTTTGAAAATACCATGCTTGATTTGGATGAATTCTGCGTTGATATCGTAGCGCCAATAGCGTTGTGTAAGAACTGGCTCTATGAAAATATCCCAGATGGCGAAAAGGACATCTAATGTGACTAATACAAAAAATATAATGACGATCCAATTTTTCCAATCATAATAATAACCAGCTGTAATGAGGCCGATTCCGATGAGGGCAATGATTAAATGCGTAATGGTATTACTGATGCGCCACACTTTGACCGCATCCTCAGCAATTCGCCTATCGGGTTCAATTAATTCATACATGGTCCAATTCCTTTCTATGACATTATTTTACTTGGATATATTTACTATATTAAAGGTTAAACATCAGACTTGCAAAGCGATTCATAGAGTGGGGAGGAATTGGTGGATAAGGTGAGAAAGTGTAGCCGCCTATTGCAAAACAACCTCTCTCAAAACTGGGGCAAAAGAGGTTTGTTTAAATGAAAAAACGAACAATACAACCGCTCCGGAAATACACTACGCTTTCCGTGGGCGGCTGGTGAGCCTCGGGCCAACAGGAAGTTGGTCATGAAGGCGTGGCGATTGTCGTCGCGATTTTAGCCTTCCTTCCCCACGCACTGCGGGGTCTCGCCTAGGCCTCTGCTCCCACCGGAGTCTACGTATATTTCCGGAGCTAATGTTAAGCATTGTTTCGTCTCTTGATTTAAACTTTTAATTATGTCCTAGCCTCCATGGAAGGCTTGGTTATATGATGTTGCGTCGGAGTTCGGGATTGTTGTATAGCAATTGATTTTCAGGAGCCTGCTTGTGGATTTCGAATTTGGCCCATAAATAGGATGATGCCGGTTTCGTTGTCTGTAATTGCTATTAAGAACGGTTTATTGACGTTCATTATAAATGGTTCTTCGGTTGATGCGGATGTTTCCCTGACTTCAACTGACGTGACGCCCGCGGCTTCTGTTCCTTCTTCATTCACATCAATATATGTTTTTTGAATCACGTCACTAATGAATAGCTGAGAATCTCCTTTAACCATTTTCGAAAAGTTAGCCTGTTGTGGATCGAATGGGACTTGCATACCTAGCTGTCCTAGTGCTTTAAGGAGTGATGTTTCATAAGAAATGTTGAATTTAGGTAGCTTTAAAATGCCTTCTTTGTCAGTAAAATTGTTGCGCCATTCGTTCCAACCCTCATTTGAAATCTCTTTTTGTATCTCATCCAACTGTCGACCATTACGAGGAAGAAATACATTCATGCTCATTTCTCCTTCGCCATAAGGTATGGACACAGCTTGAAAATCTTCATTTTCGAAATAAGGGACTTTTTCTTGCATTGTCATGAACGGGACATCCTGTATCTTTTCATCACTTGTGTGAAATGCGTCTTTTTTTGTTAATGTTGGATCGAATTCATACGTCCACTCTCCATTAAAATAAATGGCATTGACTAAAAGTGTAACCAATGCTGGACTGAGTGGCGCCTCTACAATGTCTTCTATCTTTCCATTTGTAGCTTGCTTCACCCATTCATTGATTTGTTTTGGAGAATCGGGATCTGTTATATCGATCGCTTTAATCTCCGCGTTAAAGTAGTCTTTGTTCGCTTGGGAAAAATCGGTCTGAAAGCGATATTTATCATTGAGCCAAATAGAATTGGCGACGTTTAACAACATGTTATCGTCGCTTTTGTGAATTGCTGCAAGCAGTGATGCATTTGCTTCGTTGAGCGCATGATGATCGATGCCGTCTGATTGTAGAACCTGTGCAATTTCTTCTTTTGTTGTGCCGTCAGCGCCATTATACACCATCGATAGTGCCATCAATAAACTCGTTGGAGAGATGAATGTATTGTCGTCGTCATTAGGTTCGACTTCAGATAGAAGCTTGAAGCCCAGATCATTGTTAGCGGTAACGATTTTTGTATAGTCCGATGCTCCATAAACGACATCATTAGAAATGACAGGTTTGTTGTCCTCATCTTGATTCATATCTGCCCCTGACCCACAACCACTCCAAAGTATGGCCCCGCTCACGAGCAACACCGCACTCATATGCTTTATATTTCTCATTACACTTCACCAGCCTCCTATTGCGTCTATCTCGTTAGACGACATGGCATCCCAATTAGTTGCACACCGTTCATTCCCTACCTATTCATTAACAGATATGATGAAAAATATAACCATATCTAGGTATTTTGTACAATGTTGAAAATGAGCGGAACGGATAAAAAATGATTCAGCCGTATATATACAGATCCCCACGCATAACACCCGAACGAGCCGCATATCTGCCTCTCCCGACGCATAACGCCCGCTCGAGCCGCATATCCGCCTCTCCACACGCCTAACGCCCGCTCGAGCCGCATATCTGCCTCTCCCCCCGCATAACCCCCGAACGAGCCGCATATCTGCCGCTCCCGACGCATAACGCCCGCTCGAGCCGCATATCCGCCTCTCCACACGCATAACGCCCGCTCGAGCCGCATATCTGCCTCTCCCCACGCATAACCCCCGAACGAGCCGCATATCCGCCCCTCCCCACGCATAACGCCCAAACGAGCCGCATATCCGCCCCTCCCCCCGCATAAATCTCGATCGAGCCGCATACGCGCCTCGCCCGACGCATAACGCCCGCTCGAGCCGCATATCTGCCTCTCCCCCCGCATAACGCCCGCTCGAGCCGCATATCCGCCTCTCCACACGCATACCGCCCGCTCGAGCCGCATATCTGCCTCTCCCCCCGCATAACGCCCGCTCGAGCCGCATATCCGCCCCTCCCCACGCATAACACCTAAACGAGCCGCATATCCGCCTCTCCCCCCGCATAAATCTCGATCGAGCCGCATACGCGCCTCTCCCGACGCATAACGCCCGCTCGAGCCGCATACGCGCCTGCCACACACATAGATGTCATACTAACTGTACGGTATTCCTAATGATTAAACCTTCCTTTTATTCCAAATGATTTCCAAATAGACACCATTGTTTAGGGATGACAGTCATTGTTTCTGTATACAATCAATGCCATTTGTTCCAGTGATGCTTTGGAATTTAAAGGTACGGTCGTCTATGCATTTTAGTTTGATGATCTTTATGCACGTTCTCTTTCTCAATTTATGAAACTATAGTATACTCAAAGAGAACAATTACATAGTACCAGATAAGGTGTGCTTATTTATCAAATCAAGATAAATAAGTCTTAAAAGGGAAGTTAGGTGAAATGCCTACGCGGTCCCGCCACTGTAATTGGTCATACAGCTGCAACGATGTCACTGTGCTTCGGTTGCATGGGAAGACGCCAGCTGTTAATGTGCCAAGAGCCAGGAGACCTGCCTATGTCTGATACGCCAATGTAACCTACGAGGATAGGGAGGTGTAGCGTTCGGTCTAAAGGTATGTCGTAACATAGGCCGAGTATGTGCAAAATATATTATATTTTGCAGTCTGCATCCATCTACATCAGCTTGTAGAGGGTGTTTTTTTATGTTTAAGGACCATTTAAGGAGGATGACATGACGTGAAAAAGCTTCATTTATTATTCGTTTCAATATTAGTTGTATTAGGTTTGTTATCAGGCTGTGGAAGTGATGATGATCAATCCGAAAATAATAACGCTACAAATGATAATGGTACAGAACAAGCAGAAGACAATGGTGCTAATAACAACGAGACCGAATCAGAAGACGAAGCATCAGCTTTTCCGTACACAATTAATGATGCGTCAGGTGAGGATGTTACGATAGAAAAAGCACCTGAGCGAATTGTATCGGTGATTCCAAGTAATACAGAGATCGCTTTTGCACTTGGTTTAGATGAGGAAATTGTCGGTGTGTCCGATCACGACGATTATCCAGAGGCTGCGACTGAAAAAGAAAAAGTAGGCGGGCTTGAGCTCAATATTGAGGCGATCATTGCCCTTGATCCGGATCTTGTTTTAGCTGAAGCCGGTAATCCTGAAGCGGCGATCAAGCAATTGCGTGATTCAGGTATGACGGTTCTTGTCGTGCCGACGCCAACGGATTTTGCAGGGGTATATGACAATATTACAATGCTTGGTAAAGCAACAGGCACATATGAAAAAGCTGAGGAAATTGTCACGAGCATGCAAGCCGACTTAGCTGCTTTGCAAGAAAAAACAAAAGACATTCCTGAGGCAGATCGCAAACAAGTTTTTATAGAAATTTCCCCATCACCGGAAATCTATACAGCAGGAAAAGGGACATTTTTTGACCAGCTGCTAAACGTTATTAACGCAACAAATGCAGCTGGAGGCGAAGAAGGCTGGCCGATGCTCGATCAAGAGGCCATTATCGCGCTTAACCCGGATGTCATCATTACAACATATGGCAATTATGTTGCAGACCCACATGCTGAGGTTGCTGACAGAGACGGTTGGTCAGATGTGACAGCGATTCAAAATGATGCGATCTATGATGTCGATACAAATCTTGTCAGTCGACCAGGCCCCCGTTTAGTCGAAGGGGCAAAAGTACTTGGCAAAGCGATCTATCCTGATGTTTTCCAAGACTAGACGAATCGCTGCGTATCCGCTACTAGTGATTGCTTTAGTTTGGGCCGTTCTAATGGGAATATCCATTGGAACGGTTCATATCCCAATTTTATCGGTTGTGAATATCATCTGGTCGAACATATTCCAAACCCCACTTGCAGCCCATGTCGCTGATATGCATGAAAATATCGTTATGAATATTAGGCTACCGCGTGTCGTTTTATCCGGTCTAGTCGGCGCTTCACTTGCAATCGCTGGTGCAGCCTTTCAAGGGCTTCTTCGTAATCCGCTCGCAGATCCATATACGATCGGTGTGTCCTCTGGTGCAAGTGTTGGTGCGGTGTTAACGTTGTTTTTTAATTTAAGCTTACCGTTCATCGGCTTGTATACGTTACCTGTCGTAAGTATAATGGCGTCATTTATAACGATATTTTTAGTGCTGTTTTTTGCAAGACAGGTTGACCGTACGATGAGGGTTGAGACGATTATTTTGACGGGCGTTATTTTCAGTTCGTTTCTTGGTGCAATGATCTCTTTAATGATTGCTCTTACTGGTGAAGAATTACGACAAATTATCGGCTGGCTCCTTGGAAGTGTAGCGATGCGAGGATGGGAGTATGTTGGGATTATCCTGCCATTTTTTATAATTGGTACGGTCATTTTGTTGTTGCATGCAAAAGAACTCAACGCAATGTCCTTCGGTGAGGACCAAGCCAAGCACTTAGGTGTCAACGTGGAAAGGAAAAAATTAAATGTCCTGATCGCTGGCTCACTTCTGACAGGCGCGGCAGTTGCAGTATCTGGAACGATCGGATTTGTCGGTCTCGTTATTCCCCACTTTATTCGGATCCTTTGGGGGCCAGATCATAAGCATTTATTGCCGCTATCCATTCTGGCCGGTGCCGCCTTTTTGATTTTAGCGGATCTCGTATCACGCATCATTATTGCACCAGCGGTATTGCCGATTGGTGTCATTACAGCCTTGATTGGGGCACCAATTTTCGCCTTAATTTTAATGAGAAGACGGTTTGAAAGAAGTTGATTGTATGATAGATGTTAACCAGGTAACGGGTGGTTATTCGAATGAGCCAATTATTAAGGATGTATCATTGAACGTCCTTAAGTATGAGTTTTTTGGCATTATTGGTCCGAATGGCAGTGGTAAAACGACGCTGGCGAAGCTGCTGAGTGCGCTCTTACCTGTGCAAACAGGTGCCATTCAGCTGGCTGGACGTCCGCTTTCGGAATATGCACCTAAAGAGCTCGCGCGGCTGATGGCTGTTTTACCACAGCACAGTTCACAAACGTTTAGCTACACCGTTTATGAAACGGTATCCCTTGGTCGGTATGCTCATCAAAAGGGATTCTTCAACTCGTTCACACAAGAAGATGAAGAGATCGTTCAGGATGTCATGCGTCAAACGGGTGTTGTTGATTATCAGCATGCCAAGCTTGACGAGCTATCAGGTGGAGAGCGGCAGCGGGTGTATCTTGCTCAAGCTTTAGCGCAAAAGCCAGCTATTTTGCTTTTAGATGAACCGACGAACCATTTGGATTTAGCTTATCAAAAGGATTTGCTTGATGTGTTGAAGCGTTGGACATTGGAAAATAAACTCACTGTTATATCGATTTTTCATGATTTGAATTTAGCTGGGCTTTATTGTGATCGGCTCCTGCTCCTTAAGAATGGACAAAACATCATTTGTGATAAGCCAGATGAAGTGTTGAAAAAAGAGCGACTTGAATGTGTCTATGGCACAAAAATCGAAAAGAACCCGCACCCGAAAGTGCCAAAGCCGCAAATTATGCTTGTCCCAGAGCAACTATCACGCGCGATTGAGCCGGAAGAGATAGGTCCGCATTTATTAAAACACATTGATGATATGATCTGGCTGCAAACACCTACACCAATGAAAACTATGTCTTCAAGTGTGACCGGGGCTGGGTTGGGGTGGTATCGTCATTTTGTCAATCGTCACGTTGATAAGGGATATGATTGTTCAGATCATCGCGCCGAAATGAAGCGGTACTTAATAGAAAAGGGTCTTGATCCGAATGATACAGCCGGTATGATGACAGCGGTCCATCTGGAGCAGGCTGCCAGCGGGCTGTTTGAAGGTGACGGCTTTTCAGTCTTTGTCATGGTGACGGCAGGTGTTGGCAATGCACTTGATGTAACACAAGGGGAGCAGCACGTAAAAGCGTACACACCTGGAACGATTAATACGTGGGTGCTGGTCAACGGAGATATGCGCGACGAATCCTTTATTCAAGCAATTGTGACTGCAACAGAAGCGAAAACGAAGGCACTTAGGGAGATGGCGGTGATGGATCAGTTGACAGGAAATGTCGCAACAGGAACGTCGACGGATAGTATTTTAATTGCGGCTACACAAAAAGGGACCGTTCTTGAGTTTGCTGGTCCGATTGCCCCGCTTGGCCAGGTTGTCGCAAGAGGCGTCTATGAATGCACGATACAAGCGCTAAAAAACGATCGGAACTGGAGACATGACTCATGATTTGGCACCATCTGGCTGCGATTATAATCGCTTGTGTACTGGATCTGTTGATTGGTGACCCGAAGCACTGGCCTCATCCAGTAAAGTGGATCGGCGCGCTTATTGCGTTTCTTGATCAACATTTGAATCAGGATCGTTATCGCAAAGCAAAAGGTGCCTTGTTAGTGGTAACCGTTGTGACTGCGGTCTTTGTCCCAAGTATCTTGATCATTTATACAGCGTATGACTGGAATATCATTTTCGGGATTGTACTAGAAGCTTTCTTGATCGTGCCAACGATTGCTCAGAAAAGCTTGCGAGAAGCTGCACTTGATGTGTATAAACCACTTCAAAACAATGATCTTTCCCTTGCTCGAAAGCGTCTTTCCTGGATTGTGGGGCGGGATACGGACAAACTTGACGAGGGAAATGTCGTACGAGGCGCGGTAGAAACCGTTGCCGAAAATACGAGTGATGGCATCTCTGCCCCGTTATTTTGGGCGTTGATTGGCGGTGCTCCCTTTGCGCTCGCATACCGTGCTGTAAATACGTGTGATTCAATGGTCGGCTATCGAAATGAACAGTATTATGAGTTCGGCTGGGCATCGGCCCGTTTTGATGACGTCCTTAACTGGATTCCGGCTCGTTTAACAGGTATGCTCATGCTACTCGTTCATCAGCCAAAGCACGATACAAAAAAAGAAGCGTGGAACGTGTTCAGACGTGATGCCTTGAAACATAACAGTCCGAATAGTGGCTGGGGAGAATCAGCCGTTGCCGCACTTCTCGGTGTCCAGCTTGGTGGCATGAATACATATCAAGGCGTACCGTCAGAGGCGCCGTTAATTGGAAACGCCAACGTTCCATTAGAGCGTCATCATATTGTTGATGCCGTATCAATTATGCAGCGCACCATTTTCGCATTTATTATGAGTCTCGTTATCGGAGGTGTCATCATTGAGTTCACCATCACATGGTTCTAATCCACGCTACGTTTATGAATGGCTGCAATTACCGATGCCAGAGCATGTTATCGATTTTAGTGTTAATGTCAATCCGTTAGGTCCACCGTCTGTACTTAAGGAACAGTGGGGAGATTGGTTTGATGCTGTTGCCGATTATCCTGATCCACAAGCGCGCGAGCTGACACGACGCATTGCTTGTATGGATTCAGTCACTGATGACCAAGTTCTGTTAGGAAATGGTGGCGCTGAATTAATTCAGCTCATTGGAGGCCTATTGCGGGAGAAACGGGTGTTGCTCATTCAACCAACGTTTTCTGAATATGAACAGGCGTGTCGTGCACATGGCTGTGAGGTTGACCATTATATCCTTGAAGAAGGAACGTGGTCACTGAATGTTGAGCACATGATCGCCAAGCTCCCAAATGTTGATGCCGTCTTTTTATGCCATCCGAATAATCCGACGGGCATTACATATGAGGAAAGCACGCTCATTCCATTGGTGGAAGCATGTGAACAACACGATTGCTTGCTCATTATTGATGAAGCGTTTTACGATTTCCAGGATGATGCTTGGACAGCTGCTTCAATGCTCTACACACATCCACATCTCATCATTCTCCGTTCATTGACAAAAATGTATGCCATTGCCGGCTTACGTCTTGGCTATGTGTTAGCTGCTCCAGAGATTATTTCTACGTTGAAAAACCAACAGCCACATTGGAGTGTCAACGCCATTGCTCAATTGGCAGGAAAGGCGTGTTTACAGGCAGACCGCCATGTGACAAGAACACGTGACTTGGTCCAACGTGAGCGGGCGGTTCTTTTGGACCATATTGAAGCAGAAGGGTATCTCGTCTCAAACAGTAAGGTGAATTTTTTTGTACTTCGTGATCCTGCGTTAGACGACCAACTGCCATTGCTTCGTTATTTGCTGGAAAAAGGCATTGTTCCAAGGCATACGCTCAACTATACAGGATTAAACGGCCGCTGGCTGCGCTTTAGTGTCCGATTGCCTGCGGACAATGCACTTCTATTGGAGGCGCTCATTGCATGGAAAAAAACAACTTAATCTTTATTTCAGGTGGTGCTAGAAGCGGGAAGTCGAGCTTTGCGGAACGCTGTGCAGCGGAACAGAGTCGGGCGGCTGATCGTCCACTTTACTATCTCGCAACATCACGTCGTGTTGACGGGGAAATGTCTACCCGGATCGATCGCCATCGCCATGACAGAGAAAGAAGTGGTGTGAGGTGGCGAACACTTGAATGTCCAGAAGATATCGGCTCAAGTATCCGTCATATAGAAGCCGGGAGTGTTGTGCTGTTGGACTGTCTCACGCTCCTGTTAACAAATGAATTATTTCGTGAACATGATAAATGGCAGGACAAATTGTATCAAACACAAGTCTTTAATCGGATTGCTAGTGGAATTGAAGATATTCGTACTCACGTCCATACCCTCGTCATCGTGTCAAATGATGTTTCTTATGGAGGTCATTCCTCGTATGACATCAGCAACATATATGCCCGTATACTTGGTCAGTTACACCAGCACATGGTCAAAGTGTCTACTGAGGCGTATGCCGTTGAATCCGGCGTGCCATTGTTAATGAAGGGCACACTGGGAAATGGCAGCTGAAGCAATGAGAAACAAGGGGTGCGGGATATGTTAAAAGAAATAGGCACACTACAATAAGATATAGTGATTTTCTAGGGATTGCTGACAAATCTTTGACATCTAAATTATGTCCATACAGAGTTACCTAAAACGGAAGGCGGGGAATCTCAAGGAGAAATCGGCGACTCTCACACAAGAATCGGCAAGAACCATTTCTGAATCGGTGGACCTCACGAAAGAATCGGCAAGAATCGCGCTCAAATCGGGGATTCTCACGAAAGAATCGGCAAGAATTGCGCTCAAATCGGCAGACCTCACAAAAGAATCGACGAGAACCGCAGAAAGCGCCCGCCTGTAGTGAAAGTCAACGGTGTTAAACGCATTGTCTTTTAAAATAGGCTTCAGATTAATTTGACGTAAAATCAACGCCAAAATAAATTATACGAGGGGATGCGTCCATGATGAAAAGCTATATAAACGGGATGATATTGACGTTGCAATTTTTTAGCGTCATTCCAATCAATCGCAATGTACCAATGACAACCACGCACATCGAACGGGCTATAAGGCTTTTTCCGGTACTCGGCCTTTTATTTGGTGTGCTATATGGCAGCATGGCTTTTCTGTTACATGATTGGACACCTCTTTCGCCCCTTGCTGTGACATTTTTTATTTGGCTGTTTATGATTGTCATCACAGGTGGGATTCATCTTGATGGCTGGATGGATGTTGGCGATGCGTTCTTTTCATATCGAGACCGAGCAAAGCGCTTGGAAATTATGAAGGATCCACGAATTGGTGCATTTGGTGTTTTAAGTGTGAACGTTCTATTGACGGCTAAATTCGTATTCATTTATGAAACGATCTCTATGGCGACAAACATAACTTGGCTGCTTGTTGCTATGATTCCGTTTTATGGACGAATGATGATGGGGCTCATACTCGTTCGTGTTCCGGCTGTAAAAGAAGAAGGACTTGGCAATTTGTTTCAGCAGGCAGCCCGACCGAGTACGTTGTTGAGCTATCTCGTTATGTACGGCCTTTTGCTTTTAGTGCTTGGTTTATGGGATATTAGCGCTTTGCTTTCGATCCTCATTATGGGGGGTATCACCTTGCTGTTATTCTGGTGGCTGAAGAACAGAATTTCGGTTGCGTTTGGGGGCATAACAGGTGATGTCGTCGGGGCAGCAGTAGAAGGAACGGAGGTATGCTTATGGCTGACCGTGTGGCTCTTACATTTTGGCGTCACGGGCTGACAGTGGCAAATGAAAGGCAGCTTTATAACGGCTGGGGCGATGTACCTTTGAGTCCAGAAGGAAAACGAGCGATTCAAAGGATGCACCACTCTTTAGAGGAGCCAGAGTTGCTATTCTCAAGTGATTTAAGCCGTTGTCTCGATACAGCACGTCTTTTGTACCCAGATATGCCCATCGAAAGCGTACCTGAGCTAAGAGAAATAAACTTTGGCGATTGGGAAGGGCACGGGTATGATGCGTTAAAAAATGTGCCTTCTTATCAGAAATGGCTTGATGCCCCGTTTACTGCTCGTCCTGATGGTGGCGAAACTTTTCCAGAATTTACAGATCGTGTTCAACGGGGTGTTGATGTGATTGTTGGACGCATCAATGAGCGAAACGTCAATGAAGCAGCTATTGTGACACATGGTGGTGTGCTGCGGTATCTATTAACATCCTTCGCGCCAGAGAAGCGGCCATTTTTTGATTGGACGATTCCGAACAATGGCGGCTATCGTCTGGAATGGACAAGAGAAGGCTTAAGGAGGCGACAGCGATGCATGTCGTTACAGGCGGTGCTTACAACGGAAAAACAGCGTGGATAAAAAATCATTATATGCTCGAATCAAGAGTTCATCAGTGGATTTCAGCACATGATGGTGGCTCATATCTATTAGAGCAACATATTTCAGACTTTATCGATTTGATCGTTCTCTCAGATGTAGAACAATGGGTGTGGCAATGGGTGCAGCGAGGTGAGACAGATCGTCAATATGGCCAAGACGTGCTGCAACGTTGGCTTGACTGGGAAAAAGCAGAGCCGAATAGAGTGGTTATCGTTATTGGAGCAGATATTTCAAAAGGGATCGTCCCTATGGAAAAAGCCGATCGACAATGGCGTGATTTAACCGGCTGGTTCTATCAAGATTTGGTCGAAGCGAGTGAGCGGTTTGATCTTATTTGGTACGGTGTGAGCAAACGGTTGAAATAATTATAAAGGATATCAGTGTATTGACGAATGCGTCGTATATTTACACGAGTATCACCCTTACTCCTCAAAAAGCGGCATGAGGAGATTATAAATATTTAAAAAAACGGAGGGGTTCATAATGAAATTGTACACAAAAACAGGGGATAAAGGTCAAACAGCTATTATCGGGGGACGTGTTGACAAAGATGATGTACGCGTTGAGGCGTATGGCACTGTCGATGAATTAAACAGCTTTGTTGGTCAGGCGATCGCAGAACTAGCTGATGATGATCGTTTTCGCGATGTTTTTCAAGATCTGGAAACGATTCAACATGAATTATTTGATTGTGGTGGAGATCTCGCTAGCGTATCCGAACGGCGTCCTCTGAAGCTTGAGGAAGCGGCTATTGATCATTTGGAGAAGCGCATTGATGTATTATCAGAGGAAGCACCAGCTATTGAACGCTTCATTTTACCGGGTGGCTCAAAGCCGGCGGCTACTTTGCACATTGCTCGGACGATTACGCGACGGGCTGAACGACTTGTTGTTCGGTTAGCGAAACAAGATGAAACGCTATCAGCGGTTACACTTAAATATTTAAATAGATTGTCTGACTATTTTTTTGCGCTCGCTCGTGTTGTGAATGCTAGATTAGATGTAAGGGACGTGGAATATGTTCGAAGTGCACGCGTGTTTCGGAGCAGTAAGAAAGATTCGTAAGTTAAAAGCGGTCATGTGATATAGAAAGAAGGGGTTAGCGGATGCGTTTGAATCGAGACGTTTTAACGACGGCGTTATCAGAAGGTGAAGAGCTCGTTATCGCTTGTGATAATAGCGGTTCGATTGGGCGAAAGCCATTTGATGATGTTGAGGTTGATTATGAAGTTGTTGCGTACTTTGCTTTTCGAGTGGCATATATGGAATGTGCCGCTGCTGGTGCAACGCCGTTTTCAGTTCTTCTCCATAATTTTAATGGGGACGATGCTTGGGACAGCTTGAAGAAAGGGATTGAACGTGGCTGTCGCGAGCTCAATATACCTGATTTACCAGTGACAGGAAGTACGGAGTCGAACTTTAAGCTTTACCAATCTGCCCTTGGTTTAGCTGTTCTCGGTAAACGGTCTATTAATCATGTTTCGGATAACATACAGCAAAAAGATATGTGTGTTGCTCTCATTGGAGAGCCGTTAGTCGGAAATGATGTATTGACAAATGAGGGGGTCGCACCACTTTGGCTGTTTAATTGGTGCTGCCATAATGAAGGCATTCATGCTGTCATCCCTGTTGGATCCAAGGGGATTCAGCATGAGTTGAATCAACTCGATTCAGTCATAGCACCATATGTAGCGCGATCTGCTTCAATCGATTTTCAACAGTCTGCAGGCCCGGCGACATGTTTTTTGATTCTTTATGATGCTTTGCATGAGGGGGCAATTGTTGAGAAAGCAGGAACGTGGTTTCATAGGTTGTAAATAATAAAGTTATATGTTTCAGTCTCATCCAATCCAAAGAAGCGTGAAATTACTATTTGTAGACATACCACCGACTAAACAGGCGTCATTCGAATGATTCGTGTTTAGTCGGTGTTGTTATACATTGAAAAATTGATTATCAATGAAAGCATATCGTTATAAGCCATTTTGTATCAATAAATAGGATCTATTGAAATGGTACATTCTGTATACGTATCCTGTTTGATATCGAAACATTTCACCTGTGGTTCTTGTGATTTAAGAGATACAATTACCATTTTCACAGATTCGTCAGTATGATGATAGACATCATAGCTTGAAGGAATAGGTGCGGTACTCGGGTGTGAATGATAGATCGCAAGCACATGTTCTTTGCACTTATGAATTTGCTGTAATGTGTCTGCAACAACATTTTTGTGTACGAAAAAACGACTGCTTGACTTTAACTCATTTTCCAGTGTCCATATCGAAAGAACCTTATTGCCGCTTCCTGCTAGTAGCCCACATGATTCATAAGGTAACTGTGTTTCGCCATGCTCAATCATGCTTGTGAAAATAGGATGTGGAATGATGAGATGTGTTGACATACTATTCCTTCCGTCGAAATAAAGACAGAAACGTGTTTTCTTTTTTAGGAGCGTTCTCTTTTTCGTTAGTCTCTATTTTTCTTTGGTTTTCTTCATAATGAGCCTGCTGGAGCTGTTTTTCTGAAGCACGTTCTGATAAAGCACTGTGAGTTTTTACATCGCTGTCTATCGTTACATGACTTAAAGCGTTGCTTGAATTCACCTCTGAAACCTTGCTCTCATTTGGTTTCTTTGGTGGCCTCGCACTTGTAGGGGGAGACATAGGCAAGGGCCGAGACGCCAATCTATTAGGAAAAGAAGATGCTTTTTTCCCTTTTTGTTCAGATGGTGCGTGTTGCTTGTTTTTTGGATAAACCACTTTTTTTGGTTGATTTGTCGTTTGAAGCAGATTTTGCAACTGTTTGAAGCTAGAAGGCGGAAGGACAGGTGTTTGCTGTTGTGACGACTGCCCACTCGCAAAATCAGTCTTTAAGTCCGACGTACCCTCTTTAACCTCTTTTAATTGTTGTTTTTCTTCCTCCGTAATTTTATCATTGATTTGTTTTAGTTGATTTAAGATGACCGCATTGTCTCGTTTTAATTGATTGACAGCCTCTTGGACGTCCTCCATTTGAGTAATGAGTTCGACGATATGCTTCTTGTCATTCTCCAAGTTTCCATCCTGTACGTCTTTCATGGTGTTCATTTCTCCTTCAAAAATTGTCATACGCTCTTTTAAACGGTCAAGTTCAGTTTTTATCTGAAGATCGTTATTATTTGTATGCGAATTGGTTAAGGAATCTACTATACGTTTATAGATTTTTAGTTCTTCATTTAAGAAATCGATGTCCTGTTTATTATATAACTGATATCGTTCCATCAATCATCACCCTTTGACAGCACATTAATATACTATTGATGTGCAATTTGAAATGTGCCAAGTTTGCTTCGATTTGAGCAATCGTCCATCTTATGCTCACTCTTATTTGTATGCGGATAATGTGAAGAATATTGTTCGTTGCTTTTGAAGAAAAGCGCTCGGCTTTATCTGTTACTGTGCAAGATGATCAAGATCATAAACTATTAAATTATGAAAAACTATGATGAAGAACGATACAATCATAGAACAAACATACAAATTAAAGAGAATTCGGCTCCAATTCCGCTCTATTACTATACTTTTATTTTTGGAACACATATGTTGGCAGAGCAAGATAAAATTATATGGAGGTGTTTGCGAGATGCAAGCAAATGATTTGAATGTTGGGCAAGAATTGATATGTATGAATGTTGATAGGGTATATGATTGGGTGCTTAATCAAAATAGTTTTAATGTAGGGCCATTACCTGGTGTTACGTTTCCAGGATTAACACCCCCAATTGCAATAGGAGATATCGTTTCTTTAACAGCTGAAGTAGATGAGGATGCTAGTACTGTGACTGTGACGAATCGTGAAGATATGGATGTCATGGTAGAGGGCGAACTTGTATCTTTACAGCAAGTAACATTACAAAAGGATTTTGTCTTTTCTTTAACGTTAACATTACTAGGTGGGATAACAGCAACAGTTCCTGGTCTAACGTTTACCGCTTATGAACAAGTCGCTTTAAGTGCACCAGAAGGAACAGAGGTTGCAGTATCATTTACGAATATCGATAGCTTTGTTAATACACCTGGTACGCCAGATGCGACTGATCCTATTTTGAACGGCATTACCCTTTCAATCACCGCATGCCAAAACATTCAATCAACGTATCCAGTTACAGTAGAATTCCAGGCTGAGTATTGTGAACCGAGAGAAGCATTACCAACGTCATGTCCAAATGCAATGCCGCCACAAAGTGCTATGATGTTTCCTACTCCGAGCACAGGGAATAATGGCTAGCATTATCGCATAACAATGGAGAGAGGTATTTTCCCTCTCTCTCATTTTTATCGATGTGTGGAAGAACCTTAGAGTATTTTTATTGCGGGAGGGTCTTGCACATAAATAAAACAAACATAAGAGGGAGTGATATGGTTGGAGAATAGTGATTTCCAAAGCATACACGAAAAAATGAATCGCCTTCAACAGCAATCACACGCATACATGGATGATATCAAACAATTGATCACGGAGCGTAATGCAAAAAAACAAACTAACGTAATGAGTTATTTCACCTATTCAATTCACATTTCTCGTGAGCGTTCAAAAGATCATTTGATTTGGGCATCCTACTATATTACGAACGTAAGTGACCATCCAATAACACATCCACATATATGCATTCAGCTGTCAAAAGATACCCCGTTCAACTTCTCAGGGAAATATATAAATGATGTTTCAAAAACAAATCGAATTCCTTCAGATGCATGGGAGCGATTTACTGATCACGATCATAATGATTCGTATTGGCTAAGGCCAATTTACCAGCAAACATTGAAGCCGCATGAAACAATTGCATTTTCTAATTTTCAAGTAAAGTGGCAGTCGCAACAATCTTATGCGGGTAGTATAAAGGGGATTACGTATGGGGATGAGATAAAAGAAGGTATACCAGCAGTGAATCAAATTAATGTTAGTGAAAAAGTACCGAAGAAAGGGGGCGCATAATGACTCAGGATCGTAACGTCCTCCTTGATCAATTGGTGCGTGAGTATATATCTGATCAGTTGGAGACTGCTAAGGAGAATAGTGGTGAAACTGGCAATAGCTTTATAGTTTTGGACAATCATACGATAAATATGCTTCTTACTTATTTACTTTTGTGTAAAGACCGTTCACAGGAGAAGCAAGGGGTTGCTGAAGGGCATATTCCTGATGAACTTTTGCAGGACATTGAAGCTGTTATCGAATCTCAACAACAAAGCTTTGAAGACATTATTTCTTTATTAAAAAATGATCCTCGTTAGTTTATAAGATGAAGGAGGTGCAGGGCTACACCTCCTTCGTCTTGCTTCATTATTGACCAGCTTGCCAAGGCCTTGATAAACGTGGTTTCGATTGAACGGCTTGTTGAATAGGCGTTCCGACCATGTTTTCTTTTTTGACGAGCTTTGGTTCCATCCCTTGCTCGATTGTCTGTTTGACCCGTGAATCCATGCGATACGTTAAAGGGGGACGGAATACCCGCTTAGACAACGTCTCGCATTCTGGGCAATGAGCGACGTCTTTTTTTCCCTTCAACGATGTATGCCATTCTGTAAACTCCCCACATTGAGGGCATGAAAATGTAAAATAAGCCATGTTTCTCCTCCGTTATTTCGGCATGATGTTCTTGGTGAAAATTTCTTTCGGTATACCGATCGTTGCACACGTATTCGGGATATCGACAACTCCTGCTAAATGACCTTGTACAGGTGCACAGCTCAGCAGCATATAAGCTTGTTCCCCCGTATATCCTTGTGTTTTTAAATACTCAATCGCATTAAGGCAGGCGTTTTTATAGGCAAGATTCGCATCCATGTATGTTTGTTTACCGGATTCCTCAACAGATACCCCCTGGAATACAAGGTATTCATTATAATGTGGATTAACAGGACCGGGCTGGTAAACAGGATTTGTCTTAATTTGATATTTTGACATACCGCCTTTAATGACATCGACACGTAATTCAATCCAACCAGACATTTCAATTCCGCCACAGAATGTTATTTCACCATCACCCTGTGAAAAATGTAAGTCTCCAACTGAAAGCTTGGCCCCATCAACAAAAACAGGGAAGTATACACGTGACCCTTTGGATAAATCTTTAATATCACAGTTCCCACCGTTTTCTCGCGGTGGCACCGTTCTGGCACCTTCTTTAGCAACACGATCAAAGTCTGCTCCGGATAAATTCCCAAGTACGACACTTTCTTCCGTTGGTGGATTGGCCAATGGTGGCACACGCTCAGGGTCTGACGCAATAAGCTCTCGTTCACGTCTGTTCCACTCATCTAAAAGCTCCTGAGAAGGTGCAACGCCCATTAAACCAGGGTGAATGAGTCCAGCAAATTCGACGTCGGGCACGTGACGCGAAGACGTGAAAATACCGTTAAAATCCCAAATCGACTTTGCAGCTTCAGGGAAATGGTCGGTGAGAAAGCTACCCCCATTTTCTTTAGCAAAGATACCATTAAAGCCCCATGGCTGTTCATCAAACGTTCCAATATCTAGAATATCTACAACAAGAAGGTCACCTGGTTCAACCCCGTTGACATGCACAGGGCCACTCAGAACATGAACACGCTCTAAATTCACCTTGCGAATATCTGATGGATCATCATTATTTTTGATCTGACCGTCTGTCCATTCCAAGCATTCCATTTTAAACGACTCACCTGGATCAACTGAAAAAGCTGCAGGTATATCGGGGTGCCACCGGTTGTGCCCAACAACATCCTGCTTGTCCATCGTCTTGTTAAGGTCGACTTTAAATAATGTTTTCAAGTGATACATACCTCCTAATTATTTTTGATTATTCTGTATCTACTGGCATCATATCATGAAAACGCATACAAAAACAATGATTATTTTAATGATAAAAATTTATCAGAAAACAGCGAGCGTGTTATGGCACTAGCTGTGAGAATAAAACTAACTGCTCGCTTGGGCAAACGCATATATTAGAAATAAGCCGTATATATTAAAAACGAACCGCATAAAATCGAATCGAGCCGCGTATTACCGAAACGCCACGTATATATTGAAATTCAGCCGCATAACTGCTCCTACAGCCGCATATCTGCTCCCCAGACCGCATATCTGCTCCTGCATCCGTATATCCGCTCATCCGACCGCATAACTGCTCCTGCATCCGCATATTCGCTCACGCAGCCTCATATCTGCTCGTCCAGCCTCATACCCGCTCCCCCGACCGCATAACTGCTCGTCCAGCCGCATCCCGCTCCCCCGACCGCATAACTGCTCCTGCAGCCGCATATTCGCGCCCCCGACCGCATAACTGCTCGTTCAGCCGCATATTCGCTCACGCAGCCTCATATCTGCTCCCCCGGCCCCGCTCAACTATGCCCGGAGCACTTAATCTCCCAATTGAGACCCCATCATTCCTCTTTACCTTCACAGTCCAAACATCTCTCGCAAATACCCATTTAACAGCATTCCATTCGGATCGAGTTTCTTTCTGACGTCCATAAACGCTTCTAGCTTAAGATACGTATCATACAATTGCTGAGCAGACATCGTGTGCATTTTTCCCCAATGGGGGCGTCCATCATAATGGCGAAAGACCTCTTCAATGGCATCAAAGTAAGGCTGGTAGTCCATCCCTTTATACATATGAACAGCAATATAAGCAGCGTCACGCTCGTAAGCGGGACTGAGCCAAATATCATCTTTTTTGACGTAGCGACATTCAATTGGAAAATGAACATTAAAATTGTTTTGATTAATAACGCGCTGAATATCTTCAATGACGTCAGCCATTTGTTCAGCTCGGACGCTATATTCCATTTCGGTAAATTTAACGAGCCGTGGTGTAGCGTACATGTCATGACTCATCCCGCTCGATTGACCAGTCGGAACAGCCTTTGCAGAAACATGACTCACAGTCTTTGAAAAAGATGGCATGGCACGGCATAATTCAGAGAGTGCCCAAAATGCCCCATTTTCTACTAGTAACCCAGATAGATTGGGTGTTGTTTTTGAAGGAGTAGAGAGGCTACTCATTTGTGCATTCATCACTTTAACCTGTACCGTATGCGTATGTGGAAACCAAAAAAATTCAAAGTTACGATTGCTGTGTCGCAGTTCATCGAGATTGTCCAAGCAATCAGATAGCTCAAGTCGGTAGCTTTCCGCGTCAAGCATATATGATGTCACGACGGCCAACTCAACTTTGACGATGATGCCGAGCATGCCTAATGATAGGCGTCCTGCTTGAAAAACGCCGCTGTTCTCAGTTGCGGATACGTTGATTACATCGCCATTTGGTGTCACGATGGTCAGCTTGCTTACTTGCGTGGACAAGCTGCCAAATGTCACCCCTGTACCGTGTGTTCCAGTAGAAATAGCACCGGCAATGGACTGAACATTAATATCACCAAGGTTCTCCATCGCATATCCTTTATCGTACAATAATTGCCCTAGTCGGCTTAACCGTGTTCCCCCCCATACGGTTACACGATGATGCGCATCATCAACGTCCACAATGCCAGATAAATGATCAAGTGATATGAGTACCTCGCTCGAAGCGGCCAGTGGTGTAAAGGAATGTCCAGCACCAATAACGCGGAGCTTTTTGTTTTGCGCCTTGCATGTCTTAACAATGCTCACAACGTCAGAGAGTGATTTTGGATAAAGTAATGCTTCCGGCCTGTTGTATACCGTCCCTGCCCAATTTTTCCAATCCTTGTTACGCCTTAAAGAAAACATTTGTGATCCCCCCTATACGTACGATATGTACCGGTGATTTGCCCTTCCTTAATTAAATGGATGTCATGAAAATGCTCGCATAATTCTCCAGCCTTGCTATGGCGCATGAAAATAGGATCGCCAATCTCTAAATGTACATCACCTTCGTAATAAATTGGTGTTTGGACCTCGCCAGCTCCTTCATTAGCTGTGAGTGTTGCGCCTTTTGGTAGATAGACGCGAGGTAACCTGTCTTCTCCGACAGCACCGGAAGCAATATAACCGCCCCCTGCACACGTATATATATGCCTTGATGGACGACGGGTAATGTCAATCGCAAATCCCATCGCAGGTTCATTATGATGGTCGACATAATCATCAAAGAGGTGTGGATTAAAAAAACCTGATCCGACAGTCATCTCGGTAACAGCATCTTCTTGAGCCGTTTGCTTTAAGCTTCCCGTTCCGCCACCGTTCACAAAGCGCAGTGGAATCCGTTTTTCTTGAATGGCATCACGGATCGCAGCCCGTTTTTTTATGATTTCTTTTGATGCATGTTTTTTGAGCATCCGGATGACCGAGTTTTTCGTTTTTTGCTTAGGATTGTTATCAGTGACACCAGCGATTTGTGCTTCATAGCCCATGATGCCGTCGAGGGTAAGGTACTTTGAGTGAAGGATTCGATTTATGAGTGCCATCGCATGCTCGGTCGTTTTAACCGGTGATCTGTGAACTCCGAAATGAAGCCTAGGGTAAGTGGTTGATAAATCAATGTCGAGACACGTTAGAAAATGGCTGTCGGTTTCTTTAGCGATCGTTTCCAATAGATCAATGTGGAAGGTACTATCAACCATAACAGTTATCGTTTGGTTGTTTTTCGTACGTTGAGCAATCTTTTTTAAATGGGTTTGATTAACTGTTGGATAGGCAATAAGTAAGTCGTCAAATCCGTTATCGTTTAAATAAAGGGCCTCGTCGGCAGCATAGCACATAACACCTTGAAAAATTGGCGAACTATTAAATATATAATTCAACACGTCGATAGAGCGGATGGATTTACTTGCGATTCGGATGGTTTTGCCATTCGATTGAGCGGCAATTCGTTGAATGTTCGTGTCGAAATGAGTCATTTCAATAAAGGCACACGGCTTTGAAACATCTTTGAGCGCCTGTTTAAAATAGTCATATGTTGACATAGACATCTCTCCTTCCTTATACAAATATGTGTTATGAGTATACAGTAAATACTGATAGTTGAAAATAATAATGATGCAATATGCTTTTAAAACAGTTCATTATTGGGTATAGACTGCTAAGAGACAGAAAGGAATGTGAAGCGATGTACCAATATGAGACGGCATTGTTGATATACAATGGTAATGCAGGACATGCTGATACAGAGCAGAAGCTTGCACAAACACTGCCAATACTAAGTCTCGCGATTAAAGCGTTGACGATTATACAGACAGAAACGATTGAAGACTTAAATGAGATTTGTGTTGAATGGGCAGCTAAGGTCGAGTTGTTTATTATTCTAGGTGGCGATGGAACTGTTCATGCGTGTGTTAATGCACTTGCGGCTTTGCAAACACGTCCGACCCTTGCGATATTACCAGGGGGAACGTCAAATGATTTTAGCCGAACCCTCGGTATACCGCAGCAACTGAGAGCAGCCGCTGAAGCGATTCGAGACGGGGAGGAGATCGCCGTTGATGCAGGCAAGGCTGATTCACATTACTTTCTTAATTTTTGGGGGATTGGTTTGGTGACAGACACCTCTCAAAATGTAGATCCAGAGCAAAAACAGAGCCTCGGTGTCCTCAGCTATATGATGAGTACACTTAAAACGCTTGGATCTGCTGAACCTTTTTTATATAAGATGACGATAGAAGGAAAGACATATGAAGGTGAAGCGGTCTTGGTGTTTGTTTTAAACGGACGGTTTATCGGGACAAGAGAGCTGCCAATGTCTACATTATCTGCCCGTGATGGAAAACTCAATGTGCTCATTGTTAAACGATCTAACCTCGCATCTTTTCGTGAATTAATGGCTATGAAAAATCCTGCTACAAATGATGACACTTTCGAGGAAGTTGAGCATTATCATGCAACGGCGTTAACGATAACGACCTCCCCCAAAAAAGAAGTTGATATGGATGGCGAATTGTACCAAACAACGCCATCAGATATTTCCATTTTACCCCATCATTTTCGTATGATTCGCTCTGTTTAATAGGCAAGTACGTGCTTGGGGAATTAGGGGGATCTTTCGTGTTTCACTATATGAAATGCACGTTCAAAAATACTTCATAATTTTGGAAGCTTAATAGTTGTAAATTGTATCAAAAACGTATACAATTTATATAGACTCATTGGTCAGTTTAAGATTCAAGGCAGGTGCAGGAGGATGGCTCCAAGGATATCAGACGAAGCAAAAGAAGAAAGACGTATTAAAATATTGCAAGCTGCATTGGAGTGTTTTTCGGCAAAAGGTTATTACGCTTCAAAAGTCGATGACATTGTGAAATACTCTGGAATGAGTAAAGGTTCGATTTACAATTATTTCAGTGGTAAAGAAGACATTTTTATGAGTATCTTGCAGCACGAAACGGCAAAAATGCATGCTTTAATGGATGCCAGGCTTAAGGAAATCTCCAGCCCGCTTGAACAGTTGAAGTACTGGATCAATTCAGACATACCGTACGACTCGACCAAGAAGAAATTGATGCGCGTCCACATTGAGTTTTGGCTATACTCAACCGATTCACCCGAGGTACAGCATATTTTGACAGATCGCTTTGATCGTAATTTTGAAAAGATCAAAAACATCATTATAGCCGGTCAAAATGAGGGAGAGTTCAAGCAAGATATCGACCCTGAACGCGCAGCAGAAATGTTTTGGGAACTACATGATGGACTGTGGCTGCACCATATTATCGGGTACGCTGAAGAAAAGTTTGCAGAACGGATCAAGAAAATGGAAAAAACAATGTTGGCATTACTCACTTAGGAAATGGCTATTGAATAAAATAAACTGACCAGTCATTTTAAAAGAAGGAGTGAATGTAATGGGAAAGAAACTAAAAGGCATGTTCAAAAAAGAACAGCAAATGCTGGAAAACGACGGTAAATTAGGGGCAGAATATTATCACGTGCAACAGAAGGCAGCAGAGCAGCAAAAACGTAAAGTCATTATTTACTGTGAAAACTTACGTCAGTATTCTCGCTAATTAAGGTAATGATAAATCCATCCAGTTATGAACTGGGTGGATTTATTGCGTTATTCCGCGATGTGAGCTTGAAATTCGGATGTGCGGGTGTTATTCCGCAATATGCGCTTGGAATTCCGCAATGCGGTGCTGTAATTCCGCAATACGTGCTTGAAATTCCGCGATGTGCGGGTGTTATTCCGCAATGCGTGGTTGAAATTCCGCAATGTGCGGGTGTTATACCGCAATGTGTGCCTGAAATTCCGCAATACGATGGTATTATTCCGCAATACGATGTTGTTATTCCGCAATGCGCGCTTGGAATTCCGCAATGCGGTGCTGTAATTCCGCAATACGCACTTGTAATTCCGCAATACGGCGGTGTTATTCCGCAATGAGTGGTTGAAATTCCGCAATACGATGTTGTTATTCCGCAATGAGTGCTCGAAATTCCGCAATACGACGGTATTATTCCGCAATGCGGTGCTATCATTCCGCAATGCACGCTCCAAATTCCGCAAACGCATCACCCCGCATCCTGCAAATAGTCCCTATGCGCCTCTTGCTCATCACCTAGACATTCACGTGACCCTAATTAATAGGAAAAAGGTGGTTAATGTCGTATCATTAGGAAGTACCATATTTTGTATTTGTAACTGATGAAAGGTGTGCGCAGATATGACCATTTTATTTTCGTTTATCGCCGGTATTTTGTTGGGAGTCGTTTTTTCCGTGTTCGATTTACCAATTCCTGCACCACCAAACCTAGCTGGTGTCATGGGCATTGTTGGTGTCTTTTCCGGTTATGCGTTTATCTCGACATTTGTATTATAGGAGGAAATCATCATGAAGTTAGTTGTACGTTCTCTCGTGGCAGGTTTCTTACTTGGCGTTATTTTTTCTCTATTAAGACTGCCAATACCAGCGCCGCCTAACTTACCAGGCGTCATGGGTGTAGTTGGTGTATTTGTTGGATTTATTATCGTGAAGCACTTTAAAACCAAACATAGTAAAGAGGCTTAAACGTTTCTGTCAAAAGGTGTCCGCGAATATTTCAACTTCGTACACCTTTTTTTATTTACTTGATCTTTTAAAGACTTCAAGCTCTATATATTTCTAGAAAAAGTTAACTGATAAATAAAAATCTATTGGAATATTACCTAAAATGAGTTATCATTTATACACAGAAAAGAAAGGATTTTAGAGGAGGTATATATGACATATCGAGCAAATGTCTTTAAAGTTTTGTTTAGGATGGATGATCATTTGTTTCGGATAAAACAGGCAGAAAAAATGCACAATATTTGGTTGTCTATGCTTTGGCTGATCGCACTTAGTATCGGTGTTTATGCGATAATGGCTTCCAAAGGAATGGGTACGACTATTTTGTCTCAAGGCGCAGTTTGGTTGTCTGCACATGAATATGAGGCTGTGAAGTTTTGGTTTGTGATCGGTCGAACTGGATTTGGTTTCATTTTTGCAGTGTGTGTCATATTTATACCATCATTGATCTTACATTACATAACGAAAATACCTTACCAAAAACTTTTGTATATGCAATTAGTCGTTTTGCTGCTTTTACTTTTGGAACGCATCATTTGGATACCGCTCACACTTTATGCAGGACTCGATTGGTATGCGTCTCCACTTTCCTTAGGGCTTATCGCATCATATTTAACGGACGTATCATGGGTCATTTATTTCTTCGGGGCTATTTCACTCATTCAATTCGGCGTTATATGGTTTCAAATGACGTTTATTAAACGCCTCTCAACGGTTAACGCGCATTGGATTTGGACGAGCATTATTTTGCTTCATCTTTGTCAATGGGCACTTGCTGCAACGCTGGCATCTGTAGACGATAACATGCTAGGCAGGTGGTTTAGGTGATGAGGAAAAAATGGCTTGTCGTCGGCATCATTCTGTTCATTAGTCTAAACACGTGTTTGATCCTGTTTGATAATGATGACCATATTGACCGATTGGTTTTTGTAGACAAGTGGGATAAAGTGTTTGAGGAAGATTTATATGAGTACTTGGAAAAGGACAGTGTATTTGATTATATACATGAACACAATGTTTACTTTGATGAACTCTCAGGTGATTTCGAACAATTTCTCGTTGAAGAGGGAAGTAAAGTCAGTGTAGGAGACGCTTTATATACATACGACGTAAGAGATATTGCAGAAGCGAAAGCGTCATTAGAGGAAAAGGCACAGCAATTAAAAGATGATATCGTGACGGTAGAAGCTGCACTTACAAAAATAAACATGACGACCGTTGAAAACGACACCATATCAGTCCTGCTGCCAGATGAGGAGCAAACAGTGGAAATTCCTCAAGACACGAGTGAAGCGAATATGTTGAAGACACAATTTATAATTGAACAGGAAAAAGAATTGGAGCGGTTGCAAGCACGATTGGCTGCTGTAAAAGCTGATACTGCATCGTTAGATAGGGAGGAAGAAACGATTACTGTTACAAGTCCTTATGATGGAACAGTTATCAAGATCTCGGAGTCACTTGAACCCCCGCTGATGACAATTGCAGAACCTCAATTGCAAGCTAGGGGAATCTTAACAGAACAGGACCGTATGATTGTGAATCTAGATATGCCTGTCCAGTTAAGGTTAACGGCACAAAATGTAACGTTAGATGGAACCATTTCCGCTATGAATGATCAACCGGAGCAAGTTGAATTGGAGGATTCAAATCATTATTCATTCTTTGTTGAAACTGAGGCGTTAGAGCAGCTCGATGTTCCCATTCTACCAGGGTATCATGCTGATGCGACCATTACATTAAAAGAATCACTCAGTGCATCAACGATCGAGGCGTCATGGCTTTTTGACCAGAGCATTTGGAAAATGACATCTGCTGGGACCGTGGAGTCGCAGAAGGTCGAGCGTGGTATACAAATGGGGTCGAGTGTTGAAATCATTGATGAGGTAGAACCAGGAACTTGGGTTGCAATTGATGTAAGTGATCAGTTTCAAGAAGGAGCCCAATTTATCACGCCTCTTAAGCTAGGAAAGATTAAATGGCATGATATCGGACAAACGGGAAATTGGAAACGACATGTTGTAGCAGGTTTGCTCGCACGGTAATCATATAAAAATGGAGGTAGTTGCATCGATGCAACTACCTCCATTTTAAATTCCCATATCAGCCTGCTATATCTCTCTTTTGATAACCGGTTAGACCGACTATAAATAATCCAACCGCCACAAGTGCAAGCACTATGAGTGGTAAGGCAGTCATGTCTTCGATCGGTATTTGTGGGACATGTCCGTATGGTGATACATTTTGCAACCAATCAGGAATATCGAGCAAGCCACCTAAATAGATTGCTAGAAAAGAATAGAACACATAAAACCAAACAAGTGATAATAATCTTGGTATGACGCCAATGATGCATGCACTAAAGGCGATCATGACGATCGTTGCCATATAATAACTCATACTACCACCGAAAATTAAGCCGAATGATAATGGGTCATCCATGGTCACTTGAGCTGCTGTCCATAGACCAATTGCACTAAGCGACACCATTATAAAGCCGTTGAAAAGCGCAACACCAATATATGTGCCCATTTGGCGTGAACGGGACACTGTGCGTGATAGTATATGTTCATTTCGCCCCTTTTTTTCCTCTGTATAGAGACGATTCATTGCCATGACTGGTGGTACTGTTGCAATCAAACTGATAACAGCTAACAATAAAGGGAGAAATTGCTCTGTTATCGAATTGTCGCCTTGAGCAACAATCATTTCGTTGAGCATGTCGTTACCTGTAATGAACGTTTCTAAGTCTCCTAAGACTGAGCCATACATAAGACCAAGCATGAGTAATGCAACGCCCCATGTGATCATCCCAGTGCGTTGTAGTTTAAGTACGAGTCCTAATGGTCCATTTAAAAGTGAAGATGCGTGCTGTTTTCCAGGACGAGAAGGGATAAGACCTGCTTCTAAATCTCGTTTGCTGTATAAGAATGCAGCTCCAGCAAATAAAACACATCCGCCTATTCCTAAAACGATGACAGGCCACCAATTGTTAGAATAATAGGCATCTGTTGCGGTTACCCAACCGAGTGGTGAGAGCATTGATAATGAAGACTCATCCACATCACCGGCTGCTCTAATGAGATATGCGAGAAGCAGAAATCCCATAGATAGACCAAAGACATTGCGACTTCCTTGCAACAGCTGGCTAAACAACGCTGTTATGCCAGCGAAAAATATGCCAGTAGCACCAATTGTTCCCCCATACAATAGAGAGCCTTCCAATGACATGGATTTAATGCCAAGCGACGCAAGCCCTACACCGATTACCAAAGCAAGCAACACATTTGTCAATGTCACCACGATAAAAGAAGCACTTAAGCTCGAAAGGCGACCGACAGGGAAGGACCGAATCATTTCGAGACGTCCATCTTCCTCATCTTGTCGATTATGTCGATTGAATAAGAGAATGCTCATCACACCAGCAATCAGAGCAGTAATTAAGAGCATTTCATGTGCTGTCATGACCCCAATTGTGTAAGGCCCTTGTGACATTGGCCCAAGCATTGCAGTTATTGCAGGGTTATCCATTGTTTGACCAAGAATGTCTCTTTCTTGTTGGGTAGGGTACAATTCTTCAAAGGCAACGGCCACCATAAATATCATAACCGTTAGTGAGATGACCCATACGGGAATACGGATACGATCACGCCGTATGTTCAACTTGATGAGCATGTTCGTATTAGAAAATAGCGATCGCATTACGATGCGCCTCCTTTTTCAGCCCCTTCATAATGCCGCATAAACAAATCCTCTAGTGTAGGTGGGGTGCTGACCATATTAACGATGCCGTGCTGACTTACATATTTCATAATAGCATCCATCTGTTCTGTGTCGATTTGAAAATCATAGATGGTGTTTTTGACGACAAGGTTGTGTATCCCTTTCATACGAGCTAATTCTGAGAGGGGCTCTTTCGTTTCAATGTGTAAATTCGTCCGTGTTAAATGGCGCATATCATCAAGTGTTCCAGACTCTATGAGCTGACCCTCGCGAATAATTCCGACTTTATCACATAAACGCTCAACTTCAGACAATATATGGCTGGATAATAATATGCTCTTGCCATTGTTTTTTGCATCAATGACATAGTCTTGAAATACGCGCTCCATTAAAGGATCAAGCCCTGAAGTTGGTTCATCCAGAATATAAAGATCAACATCTGCAGCAAGTGCTGAAATTAAAGCGATTTTTTGTCTGTTTCCTTTCGAATAAGAGCCACACTTTTTCGTTGGATCAAACTGGAAATCTTCAATGAGTTCATCACGACGAGCGACATCGATTGGGCCGCGCAGCTTTAAAAATAAATCAATGACCTCGCCACCTGTTAAATTCGGCCACAGATTGACGTCTCCAGGTACATAGGCAATGCGTTGATGAAGGTCAACGGCATCTGTCCATACATCTTTTCCAAAAATAGTTGCTTTACCTGATGTTGCCTTTAGCATTCCGAGTAAGATTCGGATCGTTGTTGATTTTCCAGCTCCGTTTGGACCAATAAATCCGTAAATTTCCCCTTCATCAACTTCAATGTTCACACCATCAAGTGCTGTGAATGTCCCAAATTTCTTTGTTAAACCCGTCGTCTTCAAAATCGTCATCTTAATCCCTCCCATGCGTTATAAAGGCTTTTTCCAATGTTTCTAGGTAATCGTCAAATAAATCCCAATAAGGTTCGAAAGCAATGGTTTTAACATTTTTATGCTTTAGTTTTTCAATCAATTGTTTTTCAAAGCCATCAAATGTCCATTGGATCACTTGCATGACTTTCTCTTTGTCCATATCGCTTCGAAATAGAGAGTAGTCAATGTTGTCATACATTTTTTGATAGGCGTCGGTATATAAGGTGTCGTATCTTTTTTGTATATCCTTTGGTAATTCTGCGTGTTCCGAGATAAGAGCAGTGCTAAGAAATTCAAAAACATTCGGGTGCTTGGCATATACCTCAAATTTGTATCGCGCCGCTTTTTGAACGCGTTTAATAAAATTTTTCTCAGTCATGTCAACTTGATCAATATATAATGTTTCAACGATGTCAAAGCTGTACCGCAATAAATAATGAAAGAGCTCCTTTTTACTTTTAAAGTAATAAAACAGCATACCTTTTCCGATTCCAGCAGCTTTCACAATTTCATTTGTGGAAGCTTGATCAAATCCTTTAGCAGCAAACTCATTGAGTGCTGCGTTTAGTATCCGTTGTTGCTTGTCAGGTTCGATGTTGAGAAACGATTCCACGTTGAAGCCTCCTTTGCACCTGTTTGATTAGACCGGAGTGGTCAACATGGTTTTAGTTTACCACGTTAGACCGGAGTGGTCAATGAGGTGTTAAGGTCTTTTATGTAAAAAAATGTGTATGTTTATTAAGCTTGCACGATCGTTCGGAAGCGTCGCTGAAATATGCGGCGCTTTCAGTGCTTATGCGTCTCCATGGGCGCTTATGCGGCACATTTTTAAAATATGCGTGCCATTTGTTATATATACGTGTCCAAACGGATATATACTGCATAGATGTGATATATGCGGCTATACGTGGGTTTATACGGTTATGTGCTTCCGTACGCTTTTTTCAAATGGTTGATCCTTTTGGACTGCTCTTTTTGAATTCATTTTCGAAGTGTCCTTGACAAATCAAATGTGCCTCGATATAATATGGGACATAATTTAATAAGGCCTCACTTTTAGCAGGTGAGGTAGAGGCGCGACGTTTAACGGTCAGCAGAAGAGCTTGAGGAAGCGAAGATGCTGCATGACTAGGAAATGTCGCCGAAGCGGATAATAGCCTCACTATTATCCAGCTGGGTCTGTAGTCAATAGCTGCAGGACTGTCTTGATAAATTTCCAATTTATCGAGTTGAGCTATCTCATTATGAGAAAAGAAGAGGAATGACGGGCATTTATAAAATGCGACCCAAGTTCATCTCGGGTCGCATTTTTTGTTTTGTTCGCCCTTATTGATCAAACACGTATAGAAGAAATGGGAGGAGAAAAAGCAATGAAAAAGAGATTGGTTTTATTGTTAGTTGTTATGTGTCTCGGAGTGATAACGATGCTCACAGGATGTGGAACAGATGAGGCATCCGGTGAGGAAACGAATGAGGATACATTTGTCGTCGGTCTTGAAGCAGGCTACCCACCATTCAACTGGACGCAAATGGATGATGCGAATGGTGCTGTGAAGATTGATGGCAATTCGGAATATGCTGGTGGATATGACGTGGAAATTGCAAAGCGTATTGCGGAAGGGCTCGGCAAAGAGCTCGTTATTGTAAAAACGGAATGGGATGGTCTCGTACCAGCACTTACATCAGAAAAGATTGATGCGATTATTGCTGGGATGTCGCCAACAGCAAAGCGAAAAGAAAGCATTGATTTCTCTGACGTGTATTACCAATCAGATCTCGTTATGGTTGTGAAAAAAGGCGGCGCGTACGAAGATGCTCAGTCCATTCATGACTTTTCTGGTGCTAAAATAACAGGTCAGCTCAATACATTCCATTATTCAGTTATTGATCAAATTGAAGGGGTGGACAAGCAAACAGCTATGGACAATTTTCCAGCTATGCGTGTCGCATTAGAATCTGGTGTTATTGATGGGTACGTCACTGAACGTCCTGAGGCCATCAGTGCTTCCAATGCTAATGACAACTACGCTATGGTCGAGTTTACAGACGGTTTTTCAACGTCAGAGGAAGATACAGCAATTGCAGTTGGACTTCGTAAAGAAAGTGATCTAACAGAGCAGATCAATGATATTTTGGCAAACATCTCAATAGAAGAACAAACAGACATTATGGATGCAGCCATTCAAAATCAGCCTTCCGCTCAGTAAACATAAAAGGCCAGACAGATCATTCTCAAGGCTTGTCTGGCCTTTTATACAGCATGCATGTGTCCATCATCGGATAACATGTTAGTCTAGAAAAAGTCAGATTAAAAAGAGCAAGCTGAAAAGCAGTAAGGAGCAATTATTATGAGTTTTGAGTCCGTCATAAAAATCGTTACAGAAAATTGGCCCATGTTTTTACGGGGGGCAGGTGTAACGTTATTAATCTCTATGGTAGGAACGATTATTGGGGCACTAATTGGTTTGTTGATTGGTGTTTTTCGGACGATTCCTAGACCAGACCGTTTGTTTAAACGGATCATTCATCGCGTATTGGGTGGGCTGTTTTCAGCTTATATTGAAATCTTTCGTGGCACACCGATGATCGTTCAAGCGATGGTTATTTATTACGGATCAGCGATGGCATTTGGCATTGATATGGATCGATTGTATGCTGCGATTTTTATCGTATCAATCAACACCGGTGCGTACATGTCGGAAATTGTGCGTGGCGGCATAGTTTCTATTGATAAAGGACAATTTGAAGCAGCGCAAGCGATCGGGATGAATCACATTCAAACGATGCGTCACGTTGTTTTGCCACAGGTGATGCGTAATATATTGCCAGCAACGAGCAACGAATTCGTTATTAATATAAAAGATACATCTGTTTTAAACGTTATTTCAGTTACAGAACTCTATTTTCAAACGAAAACAATTGCGGGAAATAATTTTAAGTATTTCGAGTCATTTTTAATTGCTTGTATCATTTATTTCGTTATGACATTTACAGTGACACGTATTTTGAGATTCATTGAAAGAAAAATGGATGGTCCTGACAACTATATGATGGCAGGTAATCAAATGCAGGTCACAACACCACAATTTAAGGAACAATCATAGGATTAAACAAGATGGGAGCAAGACACGATGCAACCAGTAATAGAAATTCAACATTTAAAAAAATCATTTGGCAGTCATGAAGTCTTAAAGGATATTGATTTTACGGTCAATAAAGGTGAGGTCGTATCAATTATTGGCTCATCTGGATCAGGAAAGTCTACACTTTTACGCTGCATCAATTTACTAGAAAAGCCAACAGGCGGCCAAATCATATATCAAGGTGAAAATATACTAGATGACACGCATGATATGAATGCGTATCGGAAAAATCTCGGTATGGTCTTTCAGCAATTTAATTTGTTTAACAATCATAATGCCCTCGGTAACTGTGTCATCGGACAGCGTAAAGTATTAAAGCGCTCTAAAAAGGAAGCCGAGGATGTCGCGATGAACTATTTACGTGACGTTGGTATGGAACAATATATTCATGCAAAGCCGAAACATTTATCGGGTGGTCAAAAGCAGAGGGTTGCTATTGCACGTGCATTGGCAATGGAGCCTGATGTATTGCTGTTTGACGAGCCAACGTCAGCACTAGACCCTGAAATGGTCGGTGAGGTGCTCAATGTTATGAAGTCGCTCGCACATACGGGTCTGACAATGCTGATCGTCACCCATGAAATGGAGTTTGCGCGAGAGGTGTCAGATCGCATCGTCTTTATGGATCAAGGCGTTATTGTAGAGCAAGGCCCTGCCCAACAACTATTTGACAATCCAACTGAAGAACGGACAAAAGCATTTCTCCGAAGATTTTAATGAGCCTCCGTTTCAGGGATCGTATGCGCATACTCATGCTGCTGCGATCCTTTATTTTATGGAACAAACTCATAATACGTGCTTGATTAATCTTATGTGAGTTTGTTAGTATGTACATAACCTTATTCATTTTCCAAATTTCCCCTCTATTATTGACCCTATCTGGTCCAGATCACACCCTTAAAGCTCCAATTCAAAACTAACGACAGTACAGTAGACAGCAGACATAATATCTTTTTCTACATATTGCTTGATCGCAAACGTTAAGAGAATGATTCACCCTAATAATTCAGAAATAATAAAATATTAATTTTAAACTAGGAGGTCGCGGAATGGATATGGACATGCTGGATATGCTTAAAGTAGATATGGAACGAACGTTAAAATCGCTTGATTTTGAACAAATGGACCAAAAGCTCCCTATACTTAAACAGCAATTAGAACTCATTGAGCGGGTTTATCTTTTATATACGGCAAAGCAGCAATGTCGTTTTTTAGACGATGAAGAAGAAGATTCTAAAATTGATCATGACCAGCTTCATCGTCATAAACAATCAGATGTAGCAGATGAAAACGATTGTACGAATCAACAATTAGAAGCTAGTGATCGTGACCTCGAGGAATCCGTTCGTCATCGTATGTTTACATTTGAACGCAAAATTAGAGGGGGATTTGTCCCAGAAATAGCCGGTTTCGTTCCGGAGGGTATTATTCGAAAGCTCGGACTGTCACACGGAGATAAAGTATATGCGAAAGCAATTGAAGGACCTGAGTCATCGAGTAATCATTTTCGTTATGAGCTTGCTGAGAAGGGAGATGGCAAGGATTTACCTGAGCGCATTCAATATAATTACTGTCCTGTAATTAAGGAAGCTGGTCGACTTGTTGTCGAAAAAAGCGCTGAGACAGGTGCGTATATTCGTTTTAACGACAGCATTTATCCGATTTTATTGGATGAAAATGATGTCTTTAATTTTAAAATAGAAGAAGGCGATTTAATAGATATTGCATACAAATCCCCTCATATTGATCAAGCGAAAGTACTTTGGGTACATAAGGTAGAAGAACTTCATATACCTGAGGTGTCTGTCACAAATAAAAAATCTCTAAAGAATAACGATAAGGTTGATGTTGATTTAGATCAGACGTTGGACAATAAAACTGTGCTCGTCATTGGAAATGAACCGATGAAAAGCCTTTATAAAGATGCCATCGAAAAAAGAGGCGGTCTCTTTTTATGGGGGGATACAAAGGACGATCTAACACGTTTAAAAGCACTCGTGAGACAAACTGACATATGCGTCTTTTTGCTAAGTGTTTCTGGCCATGTCGGTATGGAACATATTAAACAGATGTGTAAGGATTATGATGTTGCATTTCAAACGACGTGGAGCAATGGCCAATCTTCTGTAATTCGATTAGCAGAAGGGTCTTAATGCACTTGGTAAATAACGATTAAAATGCTCAATTCATGAACGGTAAACGTTGTGAGTTGAGCTGTTTTTTGTGCTTTAAAGTAGCCTTTAATGTCATAAAAAAACGAGCGGGATTAATGGGTGTTTTCAAAAAATTCTCCAATACATCTAGACAAAATAACTGTAAACCGCTATTATGTAATAACGGAACATATATGGACATTTTCCTTAATGTGATGTCTTGGGAATAAACAGGAATAACGTAAGGAGCGGTCGTATGAAAAACATTGACAACATATTAAGTGACTTAATTGCATTTCGCCGAGATTTACATCGATTTCCGGAATTAAGTGGTGAAGAATATGAGACTTCAAAAAAAATACAACAAAAACTAGATGAATACGGTATTCCGTATCAAACAGGCTTTGCTGGAACAGGTGTTTTAGCAATTATTGAAGGCGATCAACCAGGTGCGACAGTTGGCTTAAGAGCTGATATCGACGCGCTACCCATTACTGAAAAAACAGATGAACCGTTTCGATCAACTATTGACGGTAAAATGCACGCCTGCGGACATGATGCACATACCGCAATGCTGTTAGGGGTAGGTCGGCTTTTGATGGCAGATAAGGCAAATATTAAGGGGAAAGTGTTGCTCATTTTTCAGCCAGCAGAAGAGGATTCACCTGTAGGGGGATCAGCTCAAATGATGGCTGATGGCGTATTTGCTGAACACGAACCTGACGTTTTAGTCGCTCAGCATGTATGGCCGAACTTGCCTGTTGGTCAATTTGGTGTTTTGGCTGGGCCGATTATGGGGAATTCAGATCGTTTTCAAATTAAGGTGCAAGGCTCTGGCGGTCATGCCTCTATGCCACATGACACAGTTGATGCACTTGCTGCTGCCAACCAAATTTACACAGCACTGCAGACGATTGTGAGTCGTAATGCGAACCCATTCGATCCGGCTGTTATTACAGTTGGAAAGATGGAGGGTGGCTACCGCTACAATGTTATTGCTGATGAAGTCAACATGGAGGGGACGATTCGGACACAGTCGAACGACATGAAGAAAAAAATTAAGCAACGGTTTCATGAAGTCGTTAACGGCGTTGCCCAATCGATGAATACGTCTGTTGAGATTACGTATTATGATGGCTACCCTGCTACTGTGAACACAGAACAATGGGCAAACCGTGTGAAGCAAACAGCAGCGCAAATGTTTGGGGAAGACAGTGTTCCAGTTGTAACTCCTAGCCTGGGAGGAGAGGATTTTGGGCGTTTTCTTCTTAAATATCCAGGTGTGTATTACTGGCTTGGTTCTTCAATTGGTGAAGGACAAAAACCGTTACACGATCCTTTTTTCAAATTGAATGAAGCAGCTTTGAAAAACGGTGTCATGATGATGAAACAAGTTGCATTAGATATATTAAATGATTTAAAAGGCACGTCCGTATGAAGTATGACACGACCTTTACCGAAGACATTACACCTTATTTAATCAAAAAGAGACGGATGCTCCATGCATATCCAGAGGTTGGTTTTACTGAATATGTGACAACATGGCGCCTCATGGACGCTTTAAAGGATACCGCGTTTACGTTGACTTATGGGACCGATGCGCTTGAAACAAAGGATCGGTATGGTGTTCCAGAGGACCATATCCTAGCTGAAGCTGAACAAAGTGCAAAAAATATCGGTGTTCCCGAAGCCGTTTTAAACAAAATGGCTGGCGGTCATACCGGTTTTGTAGCCCAGCTAGAGACAGGTCAACCAGGTCCACATGTCGCATTGCGTTTTGATATTGATGCCTTGCCAATACATGAGTCAAACTCCCAAGATCATGATCCTACGAAACTTGGCTTTGCTTCTGAACGTCCAGGCGTTATGCACGCCTGTGGCCATGACGGTCATGCCGCAATTGGCCTAGGTGTCGCCAAGTTTATCGATCGCTATAAAGATCAACTTAAAGGGCGCTACACATTGTTATTTCAACCGGCAGAAGAAGGTGGTCGTGGTGCTAAAGCGATGGTTTCAAAAGGATGGCTCGACGACGTTGACCTATTTTTAAGTGGTCATATAGGGATTGTTGATACAGATGCGCGTACGGTAGTAGCTACAACGACAAAATTTTTGGCGAGTACGAAGTTGGACGTGACATTCAAAGGACATTCTGCTCATGCTGGATTAGAACCGAATGCCGGTCAGAATGCCTTGCTTGCAGCTGCGACTGCCGCTTTGCACTTACACGGTATCCCAAGACATAAGGATGGTGCGACGAGAATTAATGTTGGCACGTTGATGGCTGGTTCAGGACGAAATGCGGTTGCTGATACGGCGCATATGTCACTGGAAACACGTGGAGAAACGTCTGAGCTCGATGACTACATGTACAATGAAGCCATTCGTATCATTCAGTCATCAGGTGATATTCACGGTGTAGCAGCACGTACTCAGTTAATGGGAAAAGCAATTACTGGGCGATGTGATGAAGAATGGCAAGACATTATCACGTTAGCAGTTCAAGATGAACCTAGAATTACAAACGTTTTAAAATCAGCCGAAATCGGTGCATCTGAAGATGTTACAGTTATGATGGAACGTGTTCAAGAAAATGGCGGCACAGCGACATTTCTTTTGTTTCCGAGTCCGTTACCTGCTGGTCATCATCATCCAGCATTTAACTTTGATGAACAAGCTCTAAAGACGGCTGTTACAACATTCACACGTGTGATTGCGTATATCAACAACAATGAGGGTTTTAATAGAATAGGAGATTGATATCATGGTCCAGCAGTGGCTCGAGGAGCATATGCTGAAATTGAATCTAGTTGACACTATGAAACAACCGAATGGCTTTACGCGCCTTGGCTATACGATAGAGGAGACGGCTGCGATTGATCAGTTTAAAAACATCGCAGAAAACGATTTAGGCCTCACTGTTTTAGAAGATGTAGCTGGAAATGTAATTGCACGGTGGGAAGGAACTGACCTAGATCAACCTGCTGTTGCAACCGGGTCACATTTAGATACGGTAATTAATGGTGGTGGCTATGATGGCTTGGCGGGCGTACTTTGTGCGCTTGGAGCCATTCGAGTGCTTAAAGATGAAGGGTTTCAGCCTACACATCCAATTGAAATTATCGTTTTCCGTTCTGAAGAATCTGCTCGTTTTGGAATTTCCACGCTTGGTAGCAAGGCGATAAGTGGGTTGTTTGATCCGACTATTGGCAACACATTAGATTCAGATGGGATTTCTATCGAGGCAGCAGTCTCAGCCTGTGGTTACGATTGGAATGACTTTAGTAAAGCAGAGCGACCTCAAGCATCACTAAAAAGCTTTGTCGAGTTGCATATCGAACAAGGTATGCAAATTGAAGAGGCTGGTAAGGACATAGGCGTTGTTGAAGGGATTGCAACACCAATTCGTTTGACGATAGTCGTTAACGGGCAAGCCAGTCACACGGGTACAACACCAATGGACAAACGGAAAGACGCCCTTGTTGCTGTTGCGCCTGTCATCAATTTTGTCCATGAATATACGAAAAACTTAAATAACGTCGAATCTACACCGATTGTTGCAACTGTTAGTACGATGCACTTAGAACCGAATGCGATGAATGTTATACCAGCACGCGTTGAGCTAGGCGTTGATATTCGCAGTGTCTCTGATGCTCTCAAGGAGAATGTTGCAGAAGCGATTAGAAACAAGTGTCATGAACTCGCTCTCACGTATCATGTTGAAATTGGTGTCACAGAATTGGTTAATAACCCATCAGTCCATCTCGATCAATCTCTTGTGAAAAAAATATATGGTATGGGTGAAACGATTGGATTAAAGCCTCATCTTATGAATAGTGGTGCTGGGCATGATGTTATGAACATGGCAGCCAAATGGCCTTCCGGGCTCATATTTATTCCGTGTAAAGATGGTCTCAGTCATCACCCTGACGAGCATGCGTCATTAGCAGATTTAGAAAAAGGTGTCGCCATTTTAAGTGCCTACCTTAAGACAGAGGCGGGTGGCATTCAGTGAAAATCCGCGTCGGCGCTATTGGACCGCGAGATTCAGTAGAGCGTGTTATGGCTTTTGGTCGCACGTATGATGATTTAGATATCAAGCCTTTTATTTATGATTCGACAGAGGATACGGCTGACATTATTCAAACATGTCACGACCGGGTGGACCAGTGGTTTTTTTCAGGTCCTGTTCCATATGATTACGCCCTTCAGAATGGATTAATACAACCACACGAAGGGATATACGCCACACTTCATGGCTCAAGTCTTCTCGGTGTCTTACTCGAGGCCGTGATGCGTAAACAAAAAATGATTCATTCGATAAGCCTCGATTCTATCGATGATACACAGCTTGATGTCATTAAGACGTGTCCAGGTTTGGACCAAATGACGATCCATCAGTATGACAAAACAGGCTATATACCGAGTGATCACCTCGTTCTGTTCCATGAAACATGTTATAAACAACAAAAGACAGACATCGCTGTTACGTGCATTAACAGCGTTTATCACAAGCTTAAAGAAAAAAACATCCCCGTATTCAGAGTTGTTCCATCTGAGCTGTCAGTCCGTCTAGCGATTGATTATTTAAGACAACGCGCCCAAAAACTGTCTTATCGAAAAAAACAGCTCGTCATGATTGGATTTGAAGTCATTTATCCATCAACAATTGAAGACGGATTTATACCTTATAAAATACAACACTCTGAGCTTGAATTACACCACGTTTTACTGCAGGTGGCTGAAAAAGTTCATGGGTCACTTGCAAAAATAGGTAATGGCAAATATATCATTTACACAACGCGTGGAGATGTTGATTTCTATCAAACTGAACATTCAATTGAAGATCTTGCTGAGCATATTCGAGTGCAAAGCAACTTAGGTGTTCGAATCGGTATTGGATATGGCCAAACGGTTCTAGAAGCTGATGAGCATGTTCATATTGCTTTTGACTATGCGCGTCAAGATGATCGTCATAACTTGATCGTTGTTAATGAAGAAAAGGAGGTGATAGAGCTTAGAGACCAAAGCGAGAACATCTTGTACCAACAGCGTTTTTCTCATGAAAAATGGGGTGAAACGTTTGAGGACCTTAAAGTAAGTGCTGCTCAGGCAAAGAGAGTCTATACGTTGGCACAGCATCACGAAAAAGACGAAATAACTGCACAGGAGCTTGCAAACTGGCTCCAGAGTACAGAACGCAACGCAAGACGTATTTTACAGGAGCTTGAACGTGCAAAGCTTGCGAAAGTTGTCGGTGAAGAATCAGGACAACGTGGCAGGCCAAGACGTGTGTATCAGTTGCTAGATGTGTTTTAACAGCACGATTATACAAGGAGAGCTGTTTTGATTAACGCTTCAGCCTCTTGTATAACATCATATAGAAAAAATCATATAGGGAGTTGAATCTATGGCAAAACAGAATCAAACAGAGAACAAAGGTTTTTTAGGTGCTATTGAGCGCGTAGGAAACAAATTACCGAATCCATTCTTTATTTTTGTTTACTTGGCATTGTTTATCATTTTAATATCGTGGCTCGTTAGCAGCCTTGGTGCGACCGTGGTTCATCCAGGTACGAAGGAAGAATTAGCGATCCGTAGTCTTGTTTCCGGAGAAGGCCTTCGTTACATACTCGGATCAATGCTTGATAACTTTACTGGCTTTAAACCACTCGGTCTCGTATTAGTGATGATGCTCGGGGTTGGAATTGCTGATAAAGTAGGACTTTTGGAAACAGCGATTAAAAAATCAATTTTAAATGCTCCAAAACCACTTGTCACATATGCTGTTATCTTTATTGGGATCTTAGGAAACCTTGCTTCTGATGCAGCTTTTGTCCTTGTTCCACCACTTGCAGCTATGGTCTTTTATACGGTTGGTCGCCATCCGCTAGCTGGTTTGGCAGCTGGTTTTGCTGGAACAGGTGCTGGCTTTACAGCGAACATGATTCCGGCTGGAACAGATGCGCTTTTAGCTGGAATTACAACAGAAGCGATCAAACCAATTGATGCAACGATTAATGTAACGCCGGTTGATAACTACTTCTTTATGATCGTATCGGTTATCGTATTGTCAACTGTAGGTGCGCTCATCACGGAAAAGATTATCGAACCTCGTTTAGGAAAATATAAAGGTGACCTTGAGGACTCTTTTGAGGATGTAACCCCACTAGAATTACGGGGATTGAAAAATGCAGTAATTGCAGGTCTCGTGTTTTTGGCCATTTTGGCTATCGGCTTGTTTTGGCCTGATTCACCGCTTCGTAGTGATGAAGGAACGATTGTGCCTTCGCCGTTTTTAAGCGGTATTGTGCCAATCTTGTTACTATTCTTCATTACGCTCGGTGTGACGTATGGTATTACCGTTAAAAAGATACAGAACTCCAATGATGTGCCTAAATATATGGGTGAAGCAATGAAGGATCTCTCAGGCTATATTGTACTGATTTTTGCCGCAGCCCAATTCATCAATTATTTTAATTGGACCAATCTCGGAACATGGGTTGCCGTCAACAGTGCCGAATTTTTAGAAGGTATTGGTTTAACTGGCATCACTGTTATTATCGGCTTCGTTTTGTTAACAGCCTTCTTGAATTTGATCATCTTTAGTGGGTCAGCTCAATGGGCGCTAGAAGCCCCAATTTTTATCCCGATGTTTTATTTACTCGGCTACAACCCTGCTTTTATACAAGCAGCTTATCGGATTGCTGATTCATCGACGAATATTATTACACCGTTAAACCCTTATATTCTTATCATTCTTGCTTACATGCGCAAGTATGATAAAAATGCAGGGATGGGGACACTAATCTCATTAATGTTACCATACAGTCTTATCTTCCTTGGAACGTGGATCATACTGTTGCTCATTTTTGTCCTAGCTGGTATTCCATTCGGACCAGGGGTCGGTGTCTACTTGTAAAAATATAAGGTAAAAAAATGAGCTGTTCCTACTTCCGTGTAGGGCAGTTCATTTTTTAAAATGTTGACAATATACCCCTGGTGGTATATTATGATGGAAGAATGAATAACATACAGGATATACATGTATTAATAAATGGACGTTGACATGATGGAAGCTAATCATTAGTATTGAACTATACAATGATCTAGCGTATATTATTGCTAGAATATTGTTTTTGAGAGGTGAAAACATGAAATACGATAAGGACGTAAGAAATCGAATAAAACGTATAGAGGGCCAGGTTAGAGGGCTTTTAAAAATGATGGAAGACGATAAGGAATGTCGTGATGTAGTCACACAAATGTCTGCTGTTCGGAGCGCAATTGACCGTACTGCCGCATTGGTTGTTTCGAAAAACCTTGAACAATGTATTCGAAACGAAAAACAAAGTGGTCAGTCATCAGATGAGATGATTAAAGAAGCGGTTAATCTCCTTGTGAAAAGCAGATAGTTGATCTATAGGAGTATCATGCTTCGTCCATCTATTCCATTGTCTTAAATAAATGTGTTGACATTTGTAAAAAATGCCTTTATGATAACAAAAGATTGAGTCATCTAGTTGGCTCTATTTTTTATCACAATATAATACCCCTATGCGTATAGGGGCGGGGAAGGGGAACTGAATTGAGCACTAAAAAGAAAACAACAATTGTATTATTTAGTGGTGAATATGATAAAGCCATGGCTGCGTACATTATTGCAAATGGTGCAGCAGCATATGATCATGAAGTCACTATTTTTCATACGTTTTGGGGATTAAACGCGTTAAGAAAAGCTGAGCACGTACCAGTGAAAAAAGGTTTTATGGAAAAGCTTTTTGGGAAAATGATGCCTAGAGGCGCCGATAAAATGGGCTTATCTAACATGAATTATCTCGGTATGGGCCCAAAGATGATCAAAGACGTGATTAAAAAGCATAATGCGATGCCACTGCCACAATTAGTCGAAATGGCTCAAGAGTTAGATGTTAAATTAACAGCTTGTACAATGACAATGGATCTACTTGGACTTCAAAAAGAAGAATTACTTGATGGCATTGAGTATGGTGGGGTAGCAGCCTATATCGGTGATGCCGAAGATGGAAATGTAAGCTTATTTATTTGATTTTTTTTACGCATCTATATACCCTTATAGGTATTTAGATGGGTGGATAAAACATAATAATAAACAATATAAATAGACAATTGAAAGGAGATCAACTCATGAAAGAAATAACAACAAAAGAATTGGCACAAAAGCGACAGTCTGATGCAAGCTTAAGTATTATTGATGTGAGAGAAGACGAGGAGGTTGCTGAAGGAATGATTCCTGGTGCAACACACATCCCTATGGGGGACGTTCCTCAACGTCTAAATGAAATTGATAAAGCAACAACACATCATATCGTATGTCGATCAGGAGGCCGTAGTGGGCGTGTATGTCTCTTTTTAAACGAGCAAGGCTATGATGTCGTTAATATCGCAGGTGGCATGCTTGATTGGGAAGAAGAGACGGAACCAAAAACGTCAAACTAAGGATTTTAAAAAGAAACTTGAACGTTTGAAAGTATTATCAAAAATTAATTAAACTATATAAGGAGAGATAATGATGGAAGCTACAAAAGTATTAGATGCAAAGGGATTGGCATGCCCAATGCCGATCGTTAGAACGAAAAAGGCAATGGAAGAATTGAACTCAGGTGACGTATTAGAAATTCATGCAACTGATAAAGGTTCAAAAAGTGATCTGACAGCTTGGGTAAAATCAGGTGGACACACAATGTTGAAAGAAGCCGAAGAAGGCGACGTATTCAAATTTTGGATTCAAAAAGCTTAACATAAAAGCCCCATCGTTGGGGCTTTCTATTTGGTTACTCGACAGGATATATAGAATAGAAGTCGTTGATCTTATGTAATAGGAGATGATAGATATGGAGATCATTCAATGGGTGATTATCATCCTGGGTATTGTGTTTATTGCAACACGCTTCATGCCAGTGAAGGGGATTACTCATATCACCGGGCAGGACGCAAAAAAGAAGCAGAAAAACAAAAATGTTCAATTTATCGACGTTCGAACACCTGGTGAATACCGTTCTAATCATCATAAACCATTTAAAAACATCCCATTAGCTGAACTATCAAAAAGAATAAATGAACTTGATAAAGAAAAGGACGTCATTGTAATTTGCCAAAGTGGTATGCGCAGCATGAAAGCCGCTAAAGTACTTAAGAAAAACGGTTTTCAGCATGTCTTTAACGTTCAAGGTGGCATGGGCGCGTGGCGTTAAGCTAATCGGGGCACCTTTAATAGGTCGCTTTAATTTTTAAAAACAGCACGTACTGAGCAAAAAACACTTCAGTTCGCGCTGTTTTTGTATGGAATGAAATGCGAATCCTTAATCGTTAACCTTCACGTTTTAATGCTTCTACAAGCAGGGATAGTTCTTCCCAGCGTGTCATTTTATCTTCCAACTGTTGTTCGGCTTCTTGCTGCATTTGGAAAAGCTCTTGTGCTTTTTCTGCATCGCTACCCGCCTCATTAATGTCAGACTGCAGTTGATCGATTGTTTCTTCTAATGCGGTAATGTCATCTTCAATAACATCCCATTCTTTTTGCTCATGATAAGACAACTTTGTTTTTGATTTCTTTCGCCTTACTGGTTCCTTCGTTGTATCATTCGAGCTCGTCTCGATCTTCGTACTGGTTTTTATTTCATCATTCGACTGTGTTTCTACATACGCGCTATACGTTCCAATGAAACGAGTAATTTGGCCATTATCTTTAAAAATAATGAGTCGATCAATGACACGATCGAGAAAATAACGATCGTGTGAAACGGTTATGACGACACCTGGAAAATGTTCTAGATAATGCTCGAGGACACTGAGTGTTTGTGTGTCTAAGTCGTTTGTCGGTTCATCTAAGAATAGCACGTTTGGCTCATGCATCAATATCTTTAGTAAATACAAGCGCCTTCGCTCGCCACCTGATAATCTACGTATATATGTCCATTGCTGAGCGCGCGAAAACAAAAATCGTTCTAGCATTTGTTCAGCAGTAATGACGGTGCCTTCACTCGTATGGATGACTTCAGCTACGTCTTTAATATAGTCGATAATGCGTTGGTCCCCATCTAACTCTTCTTCGCCTTGTGTATAATAACCGATTTTCACAGTTGAACCGATGTCAATACTGCCTGAATCAGGTTGCACACGCTGCGCCATCATATTTAATAATGTCGTTTTTCCAGAGCCGTTTGGTCCAATAATACCGATACGGTCATAAGGTATAATTAATTCGCTGAAGTCTTTGAGCAAAACATTGTCGTTATAGGCTTTTGAAATATCGGTCATTTCAATTACCTTTTTACCAAGGCGACTAGAGCCTGTTTGAAATGTGACCTGTTGTGAATCCGTATTGAACGTTTTTTTCTGTAAGTCAGCAATTCTATCTTTACGGGCTTTTTGCTTTGTTGAACGTGCTTTGGCGCCACGTTTGAGCCATTCCAATTCTCGTCTTAACGTATTCTGATGCTTAGTTTCATTTTGGATTTCTAAAGCTTCTCGTTCCGCTTTTTTTTCAAGAAATATTTCGTAGTTGCCTTCGTACGTATAAAGCTGACCATTGTCGAGTTCAAAAATCCGGCTCGTAACTCGATTTAAAAAGTATCGATCGTGAGTGACAAGCAGAAGTGAGCCAGAATAGTGTTGTAAATAATGCTCTAGCCACTGGACCGTCATGTTATCAAGATGGTTTGTCGGTTCATCAAGTATGAGCAAGTCAGCCGGCTGAATGAGTGCCTTAGCAATGGCAATACGTTTCTTTTGTCCACCTGAAAGCTGTGTGATTGGTTTGTGGAAATCAGTAATGCCAAGCTTTGTTAAAATTGTTTTAGCTTGTGTGTTCGCTTCCCAGGCATCCATCTCATCCATTTCCTGCTGGCGCTTAAGCAATGTTGTTTGAGCTGTAGCATTATTTGGATCATTTTGGAGCGCTATGAGTGCATGCTCATATCGGCGCATTAATGTCATTATTTCAGAATCACCATAGTAAATTTGTTCAATGACACTTAATGAAGGATCAAGTGTTACTTCTTGAGGCAAATACTCAATATGGTAATCACCTGGTGTTTTAATGTGCCCTTTTTCCGGTTTTTCAACGCCAGCAATTGCTTTCAGTAAGCTGGACTTTCCTGTACCGTTCACACCGATTAATCCGATACGTTCTTTATCTCCAATAATAAATGAAATGTTATTAAACAATACTTTCTCACCAAATGATTGGTATAAATGATCGATAGTGAGCACATAAATCCCTGCTTTCTTACACGAATGTACATTTTAAGAGCTGTAAGTCTATGTTAATATCATAATGATTAACCAGTCAAATGGCAATCTAAGGCTAAAATTGCTATGACAAAGAGTGTAAACAATTGTGCAAGAACTTAATATTGTGTTCATGATAACCCGAGGATACCTTGAAAACGCTAGGGCGGTTGCGCAACATATTCATTAATTGTTTGATCTTTCAATAGAATAGCTATAACCTCATTAACTTGCAGTGCTATTTATCGTATACTAGTATGATAGCATAAGCTAATGGAGGTAATAAGTTGAGTCCAGAAGATATCATTCAAAGGCTACTATATCATACACCAACAATACTCGGACAAGAAGATTATCGTGAATACGGCATCCTCATACCAATCACCAATGTAGATGGGGAAGCTCATTTATTGTTTGAAGTACGTGCATTAAATATGCGGAGCCAGCCAGGGGATGTGTGTTTTCCAGGGGGCAGACTTGAAAAGATAGATGCAAATGCTCAAGCATGTGCTGTTAGAGAAACGTGTGAAGAATTAGGCATATCAGCTTCTCACATCAAACACGTTCAGGCATTAGGGTATTTTATTTCGGAAGGGCGCATGATTCACCTTTTTACTGGTTTTGTCCAAGATTTGTCCGTCATCCGTCCAAATCAAGCGGAAGTAGATCATGTTTTTACAGTGCCACTCACGTTTTTCCAAGAAACAATACCAGATCTATATCAAGTCGCATTTGAGCCGATTCCTGAGAAAAATTTTCCCTTTGATTTAATCCAAGGTGGAGAAAATTATAACTGGCATAAGCGTCATCTTGATGAACTGTTTTATCAGTATGAAGACCGCGTGATTTGGGGATTAACTGCTTATATAGTAACGCGGTTTATGAAGATTATTTCATCGAATTAACTCATGATCGTCATTATATCTTAAGAAGAGGCTGACTATATAGTCAATAGTTATTGCGAAAAAAGCGAGTATTTCATTCTTATAAATTTGGGTATGACAACTAAGTTTAATGATTTAGGAGTCTTATATTAAGTACTAGGAGTTAGCTGCTCCCGGAAGATGCACACACTTAGTTACCTGAAACGGAAGGTGGCGACTCCAGCGGGAACAGCACGAGTCCGAAGACCCCGCAGAGGTGGTCTTCCTCGAGGAGGCTGAGGCCGTGCCCGCGGAAAGCGTCCGCCTGCAGTGAAAGGTAACGGAGTTATAGTTGAATGTATGTTAAAAAATCACTTAGAATAGATTAAAATTAATGCCTAAATATACTATAAGAGGAGATAGCTTACAAGGCTGGGACAACTGGAAGTTTAACCATATACACGAACAATGCTCAATCTAGTTCCGGACATATACAGAAGATGTTTGCGGTAGAAAATAGGCAAGACACCGCAGTACAGTAGGCGTAAAATACGCAATGTATATGTCCGGAGCGATCGTTGTCGTATTGTTCGGATTTTCAATTTGGTTAAACATCTTTGTCCCAGCTTATTTGTTGTGGGGAAAATTACGCAATCGTATTTTATTATTAAAAGCCGATGCCCCTTTTTTCATCTTCTACTCGAATGTAGTGGTGAAAGGAGGTGACATATATGGCAATCGCAGATAAAGTCAACTCTTCGTTGCAGCTCGTTCTTTATGATGGTGATGACTTAGTGACAGGAGAACCGATTTATAAAACGAAAACCTTCAATAACATTAAAACGAGTGCAACTGCGGATCAGCTGTTTGCTATTGCAAACGCACTGGTTGTCTTGCAGCAAAGACCGTTAACGAACATTGAACGTCGAGACACATCGAACATCCGTCAAGCTTAAAGGACCACTAAAAAGGATTCATTAAGAATCTGACAAGGAGGGGGTGATTGTATGAAGAAATTAGAATTGAAATTTATGAACGAAGAAGGAAAAACCGTAACGTATACACTTGATAAACCAGTTGAACCTGTCAATGCATCAGAGGTTAATCAAGCTATGGATGAAATTATTGTCCAGAACGCATTCACATCAACAGGTGGTAATATTGTTGAAAAAAAGAGCGCCCGCCTTGTAGAGCGCATTGTCGAGGATATTGAACTCGGCCTATAATGTTAACATGATTTAGTCGAACATGTTATTCAGAACAACCATGGTGGAGGGACTGCATGTGATATGCGACCTGACATCATGGTTGTTTTAATGAATACGTCAAATTAAAATGCTGGGAGGTCTGAACATGATGGAGCATTGGGTATCATTTGTCACTGAGGTCGGTTTTCCAATTGCAGTGACATTTTATCTCCTGCACCGAATTGAAGGCAAGCTTAACATTCTTATTGCATCAATTCATGCAATTCCAGATAAGCTGAATCGTTAAATCCAAGCAGTACTGTAGACTAGGCTAGGGCAAAGGCGACTATACCTAAAAGATGAACAATCCTCGGTTGAGGTTAACGGAGTATATTGTTTGTCTAACGTTAATCATTTTACGTTTTTGCCCTAGTTTTTTCGTTTTATCTTAGAGCTCATCGGATTTAACGTCATCGGCACAAGTCGAAAAATGTCGCATGGTTTGCGATTTTTTTCACAAAAACGACTATTTTTGTGAAAGCACACTCATTTTTAAGGACTTATGCGAAATATGCTTTGTTTTATGGCTATATGTGTCGAACCGGTGCTCAATTTTTGAAAAATGATGTTAGGCCTTTAGTCTTGTTTATGATATACATGAAGGCAAGAGAAAGGAGGTGTGACATGTCCCGATTACTAATAAAGCAAACTTTAGATGAGCAAATCTTAAATATTCATGTCGAACATCAATTGAGGTCCATGAATACTAAACTGAACACGCTTCAAGATCGCCTCGATGAACTAGAAAACAAAATAACACATCAAGATAGATTCCTCACTCAGCTGCAAATCAAATCCCACCAACAAGAGGAATTTATTGCCCAACTCATTAATATGGTTGCCTCAACCAATTCAAAAGTTACACAGTTGTTTGACTCAGTACCGACTCACCAAACGTTCACGACCATGATAAACAATAGATTAAATGGATTGTTACCTTAAAGTCAATTATGTGTTTGTCGGTACGATCGCTTTGCATATCTAGGCACTTGTATCCCCTCATGCCTTAAAAGCGGATTGTCACGCACAAAAAGTGTGATACCGGCAGTACGCCCGCGTTTTATGCAGCCCCGCTTCAGATTCTACATTTATAAAAAGAGTAGTTTATCCTCGAACTACTCTTTTGTGCTTTTTAATATTATGGCGCTGTTAAAGTGATTAAAGGTAATTTTACAAAATTTCTAAATGTATGATACACTTAGGTTATCTAGATTCACGATATAAACATACTGCTTGTTCAACTAACGAAACAGGATACTTGAATACGCTATTATATTGGGGGATGGTTATGAGGTTATTTTTTCTACTATTTATTATACTTGCAATGACTTTAGGAGGATGTTCATCAGCTACACTATTTGATGCGATAGAGAAGAATGGTAGAGAGAATGTTGAAATATTATTCCAAGACGATACCGACAATGTTGTCCTCTTTTTAAGTGAAGATTATGCAGGGAACCCAATGTTAAGTTTAAATACTTTTTTAAAGGAAAAATCAGGGTATAAATATGACTCAGGGACTGGAGAACACGCTCAAAGTTTAGATTTATCAAATAAATATGAAATTATTAAAGTTACTTCAGTTGGAAGAAACTCATTTGGTGCATTATGGGGAGGTGTTTTTAATTATCCCAACGCTAAAACAGTTAGTTATTCTCTAAAAGATGAAGATGGTAATGTTATATATAATTCCAATGTTAAAATAACAAAAACAAATATAGTTTATGAAAAATTACCCCAACACTTATATGAACAGACCCAATCTCTTCATTATAAAATTTTAGACGATAAAAATAATGTGATAGTTGAATGGTAATATAAAGGAGTGCATATCGTTTAATAAGCCAATATTATAAAAAAGGAACACTGGAAGTCCAGTGCTCGAATGATTCAAAAGCAAGAGCTTCACTCATTATCGCGGTGGGCGGTTTTGGCGATATTTTTTATCGTCCTTCATATCATTTAGTTCTTCTTTACTTTTATTTTTTTTCTTTTTACCTTTGCTCATCATAACCCTCCTTCTAAGTCTATTATGGTTAGTATGTTGTGGGGGATATGATTTATCCATTCTTAATCCATTTTTGTACGAAGATGTGAAATATGCTACGAGACGAATTGGTTGGGACATAACTTATTAATTATTAACGCAAAAGACGGATAATGCTCAACATTAGCTCCGGAAATATACGTAGACTCCGGCGGGAGGAGAGGCCTAGGCGAGACCCCGCAGTGCGTGGGGAAGGAAGGCTAAAATCGCGACGTCCTGTCGCAACGCCTTCATGACCAACTTCCTGTTGGCCCGAGGCTCACCAGCCGCCCGCGGAAAGCGTAGTATATTTCCGGAGCGGTGGTATTGTTCGTATTTCCATTCAGTAAAATTTTTTTGTCCCAGATTCTTCGCTATAATTATTTTGCTTTTTTACGTTTCACGAGCTTACCTAGCATTAAGGCACCAGCAACAATTGCCAACGCTGTGTTCGTTTTTTTATTAAATACTTGCTTTGTGATTAAATTTAAATTTTGTGGGCGCTCAGCCAGTCGGCGCATAAAATATCCGTACCAATCGTTTCCAAAAGGCACATATGTACAGAAAAGATAGCCTTCGTTAGCGAGTTGCAGCTGCATATCCTTACGAAAGCCATAAAGCATTTGAAATTCAAACTTATCCTTAGGTATATTGTTTTCTTCTACAAATTGCTTCACATGGTTAATAATATGATGATCGTGTGTTCCAATAGAGGTGAATTGACCACTCAATAAATGATATTCGATTAACTTAAGATAGTTTTTATCAATTTGCTTTTTGTTTTGCCAAGCAACATCGGAGGATTCTTTATAGGCTCCTTTTACGATTCGAAGCCGCTTGTCCTTATAGGTTTGAATCAAGTCGACAGAATCAAAGAAATAGGCTTGGATGACAGTACCGATATTATCATATTGTGCAGCCAGTGTATCAAATATATCAAAAGATGGCTGCAAGTGACCATAGTCCTCCATATCCATATTAATAAATATATTATACTCATGCGCTTTTGCAACAATTTCCTTTAAGTTATTTAAGCAAAACTCATAATCAATATCTAGTCCGAGCTGTGTTGGTTTCAACGAAATATGTGCATCAACATCATGCTCATGGATCGCTTCTAGCACAAGCAAAATCTGCTTTTTTGCTGCAATGGCTTCTGATTCTTCACATACGAATTCACCAAGATTATCAACGGTTGCCGATATGCCTTGTGCATTAAGTGATTTAACGCTTTCAATCATTTCCGGAATGTCTGTTCCAGCAACAACCGATTGAGCCCCTAGCTTGAAACCATATTTTTGAGCCAGTTTATTTAAGGCTTGGTTTTGAGAAAGTCCCATAAATACATTTTTTAACCACATAATTCAGCCCTCTTTTTATCTTAGTTTTAACACTATTATATCAGATTGAATAGTCTAATGTGTATAAAAAGTATTAATGGTAACGTTTTCTTGCTAAGTGAACAAAATATTTTGAATGAGTCGTTCTATTCTTGTTTTGATGTTTGATAGACTAAAAGGCTTTAAAAAATAATCGTCTGCTCCTAGTTTTAAAGCATCAATGATCGTTGATTCGGCAGGGTGCTCGGACATCATCGCTATAACAATACGGTCGTCAGGATAATCCTGTCTTACCTTGCTTAATATATCAAATTTAAAATCTTCGTTAAGATTATCATCTAAAAGAATCATATATTTATCGTCTTGTGTATACCATGATGAATCAAGAAACAGATGTCCATCTTCATAGCATTCCACTTTAATGACGATTCCTGTTCCAAGGTCTATTTGCTTTACTATACTTCTAAATAAACTTCTAATCATTGGATCCGAATCAACAATGATAAAGCGTAATGTTTGAACAATTGATTGGCTATTAAAAAAATTATAAGTAGAGACTTGGTTTCTTCCCGATGATTTACTAAAATAAAGTGCGTGATCAGCGTTCTCTAATAAATGTGCAGGCCCCGTGTGGTCTTCAGTAACTTCACATATACCACCTGAAAATGTAACATTAAATGTTTCGTCCAGACATACAAATGTTTCCCAGCTAAATGCCCGCCGAATCCGCTCTAAAACTGCTTTGGCTTGTTTAGCATCTGTATCAGGGAACAAAATAACAAATTCTTCACCGCCATAACGAAAAAGTTCTCCTGTTTCCCTTGTCATTTGATGGATCATGTTTGCAAGTTGTTTCAAAACATCATCACCTACAAGGTGCCCGTATGTATCGTTGACACGTTTGAAGTGATCAATGTCAATAATGGCAATTGTAAAAGGGCGCTTGTGACGCTTATATGTGTTAAATGTATTTTTAAGAATGTGATTCATGTGCTTTCGAGTATACGCATTCGTCAGTTCGTCCACGTGAATGGAGTTTTGTATATGTTTGCTCAAATCAAGTCTATTAATAATATACGGTATAATTAAATCCATTTTGACCGGTTTTGCAATAAAATCAGTAGCGCCCATTGTAAACGTAAGCTGTCTCTGTTCAATTGTATCGTTTTCACTCATAACAGCGATCGGAATAAGTGTTTTTTTAGCTGCACTAATCATCTTTTCAAGAACGATCGTATGGTGTTTTTTCGAAAAATTAATGTCAATAAGAACAAGATTAGGTCGCATCGTATAAAATTGCTCAAGTCCTTTTGCCCAAGTAAAGGCAACGAGGACATGAAAACCGTGCTTTTCAAGGTGGTCTTTCATATAGCTTGTAAAATGAGTATCTTCATCAATAATGAGAATTAAATGATCTGCCACAATAGATGAATGAGGTAAATAAGGCATGCTCATGCTGTCATTAAAAGGAGTATCCATCAATAGTTCAGTCAGTAATTCAAATGCTTCATTAAATTTCCATATACGACTGCTATGTTCATCAAGCTGTTTGAGTTTGGCAGCGGATATTTCCATAAAGTCTTCGAGTCCTTCTGTTTCAGCTACTTCATAAATTGATTGCAGAAAAGAATAGAGTTCACCCTCAGGTAGGATGTGACGCTGCTTCCAGCTTAATAGGGTCATCTTTATTTTTGCTATGAGTACATTTTCACGTGAGTGAATTTTAGCTGTTTCCAATTTTGAACCCCCTTTTTAGATGAACATGTGTTGCTTATCTTAATTTTAACACAAAAAGGGACTTTAGACCTACTTGTATTTAGAGAACATGCATTGATCAGCAAATAATATGGAATTATAGATAACCGATCTCATATAAGATGTTTACAAGTATCTTTGTATTGGATATAATACACATACCTATAATATCTAGGTAGGTGATGATATGTTTAATCGCGAACTTGTAAAAGGCAGCACGTCACTGCTTGTTCTTCAGTTATTAAATGAACGTGATATGTACGGCTATGAGCTTGTGAAGGAAATGGATCGGCGTAGTGAGCATCACTTGCAAATGAAAGAAGGTACGCTCTATCCTGCCTTACACAAACTGGAAAAGCAGGCATACGTTGAGCACTATTGGAAGGAGCAGCCAAAGGGGCCGGCACGAAAATATTATCGCATTACGCCTGAAGGTGAGCTCATTCTTGAAGAACGTACGAATGAATGGTATCGCTATGTAAAGATGATGAACAATTTGATTGGAAGAAGTGAGTCATGACAAATGAGAAGGACGCGTTTCTTCGAGAATTGGAAAAGGCTATTCGTCATCATCCGAACAAAGTCGCCATTATGAAAGAATATGAAACACATGTCCAAGAGGCCCTTAATGAAGGACGATTTGACGAACACCATGCTTATCAGTTTTTAGTCGATACGCTTGGGACGCCAAAGGAAATAGCAGACGCTTGGAAAGCAGACGCTCAATTAACACCTAGAAAAATGCAATGGTTGTTTGTTCTGTTAAATGTAGCCCTTTTTATAGGTGGCGGATTGTTAACGTTAAGCTATAATGTGTTTCATTGGCAATGGATATCGATCATTTGGTCGATATTGACAGATATGGCGTCAATCGTTATGACGATTTATATATTGTTTTGGGGCTTATTAGGTTATGAGATTGGCCGAGAATTTGGCCATAGTGGACGCAAGCTTCTTAAGAGAACGTTTTTATTGTCTATAGTACCAAATGTTATATTTATGTATTTGATTATTTTCAAGGTGATTCCACATAATTGGTTTGAACCACTGTTAAATGTATCTTTTATTTTACTTTGTGTCGTATTGACAGCTGGTCTGTATCCGGTATCTTTATTAGGGTATAAATGGGGCAAGAAAGCGTCGGTATCATAGACAGAAGTCATTTATTGTGAAAGAAAGGTGATTTCTGCTTATATACATAGAAATTCTATGTATATAGGCGACAATGTTGGGAGTGAGGAATGTGCGAATGCGCTATAGAAATATTGTGTTTATGATCATGTGTCTAGGGTTAGGACTACTTGCAGAACAAAGCTTTTTTCATGGATATGTAGGTATCTCGTTTCTTGTGTTTATTACAGGATTTTATAGTGTGTTATTTGCTAAAGTTCGTCTCTCATTTACGAATCGCCGCATAGGCCTTCTTCTAATGGGATCAATTTGGTTATTGGCCGCCTCTTTTGCAGTTTATGATACGGTGTTGTTTCGTCAATTAAATATGCTCCTAATCCCAACACTCATCTTTGTTCATGTCGTTACGATTACAAGTCCAAATGAGATTCAATGGAGTAAACTGAGCTTTATAACGTTGCTTTTGAAAAAGCTTAAAGAGATATGTATTTACGCTTTTTCTTTGATATGGACGTGTGGTCGTTGGTTATTAAAAGGCTTAGGAAAAGAACAGACACGAACGATCAAGCATGTCGTTTTAGGTGTTGCAATAGGTGTACCTTTATTTATAGGGATGACAGGTTTATTAATGCTTGCAGATGATCAGTTCCAAAACGTTGTTGTGAGTCTGTCAACTCATATTATCGGGTTCAATCAATTAGAAGTGATCGTTAGAACATGTCTTGCGGTTGGATTAGGTTTATTGTTTTTTGCGCTTTTCCAAGTGCTTAAACGTCCTGAGACACCTCGTTCGCTCAAACGTAACAACCAATCCTTTGATTTTAGCTTGAACGAGGTGACAGCACTGACGATTCTTTTAATATTAAATGCTGTCTATATTTTATTTGTAATCGTTCAGTTTAAATATTTCTTTGGGCAATCATTACAACCAGGTTTTACGTATGCGTCTTATGCGAGACGGGGCTTTTTTGAACTTATTTCTGTAACGGTTGTGAACTTAACCTTGTTAGTTGTTTTTCTGAAGCTAGTTAAACAATCAACTTCTTCATTCAAGATCGCTTTACGAGGGATGTATGTTTTGCTTGTGACTTCAAGTGTCATTATGCTCGTTTCCGCTTTTCAAAGGCTTTTAATGTATGAAGCAGCATATGGTTTTACAGTTGAACGGTTGTTGGCTCATATATTCATGATCTTTTTAATGGTTATTTTTGCTTATACGTTCATTCGAATTTGGATTGAACGGTTGGCACTACTTCATTTCTATCTCATTGTTGGCCTCGTATTTTATACTGGGATTCATGCGATTAATCTTGAACAAATAGTTGTTACAAGTAACTTAGAGCGTTATGCAGAAACTCATAAAATAGATATTGAATATATGGAGGCTCTGTCATGGACGGGGGTTGATGGCTTAATGACTCTTTATGAGCAAAACCCGGATTATCCTGGTCTAAAAGAAGTGCTTCAAATTAAAATGGAAGAGCTACCTGTCATAGCTGAGCAGGGGTGGCAATCATTCAATGTTGTAAAAAGTAAGACGGTCGAGCGCTTGAATAACCTTCAATTGAAAGAATGAAAAACGTTGTGACGTCGTTAAAGATATTTTTAGAAGGATGAGGGGGCATACACATGAACGGTTCAATACCAGATCATGTAGCGATTATTATGGATGGGAACGGAAGATGGGGAAAGCAAAGAGGATTGACGCGAAGTGAAGGGCACTATGCTGGTGTGCAAGCGATGGAACAGGTTATTGATGCGGGCATTGAACTCGGTATAAAGGTGATAACCTTGTATGCATTTTCATCGGAAAATTGGTCGCGTCCAAAAGATGAAGTCAATTATTTAATGCATTTACCGGTTAGGTATTTTAAACAAAAGCTTCCTGAATTTATAAGAAGAAATTGCCAAATACGTATTTCTGGGAACATAGCGACCTTACCAGCTGCAACGAAAGACGCGCTATTAAAAGCTGTTGATCAGACGAAAAGTAATGACGGTATTATCGTCAATTTCGCATTTAATTATGGTGGTAGAGCGGATATTGTTCAAGCTGTATGCGGCGTGCTGCGAGAAGTGAAGAACAACAACCTTAGCATAGACGATATTAATGAAGAGCTCTTTCATGATTACTTGTATACAGGTGACTTACCAGATCCAGATTTAATTATTCGAACTGGTGGCGAAAAGCGTGTCAGCAATTTTTTATTGTGGCAATCATCGATGTCGATGTTTTACTTTAGTGATGTGTATTTCCCCGACTTTACAAAAGATATGCTGAAGGAAGCTATATACAGTAGCTTCAATAAAGGAATGACAGCAGATTGGTAGGAGTGAAAGGGAAAAGGCTGGGACATCATATTTTGTCTCAGCCTTTTAAAATGGTGTTCTAATTTTGGAATGTCGGCCATCCAGTTATTGGTGTTCGGAATCGTGTTGATCGTTTGTTGAATGGTCCTTTTCTAGTGCAACTGTTGTTTGTTGAGCCTCGATAATGCGCGTCGGATGTGTATAAATATTCATGACACGGCCTCTGGCAAATCCAATGACTGTAATGCCGAGATCTTCTGCTAACTTAAGAGCCAAATCTGTCGGTGCTGATTTGGATATGATTATTCCAACACCAATTTTCGATATTTTTAGAAGGACCTCCGAGGATACACGGCCGCTAAATGCGATGAGTTTATCCTTTAAAGGGATACGTTCATAGAGAATTTGGCCATAAATTTTATCAAGTGCATTATGACGTCCAATGTCGGTACGCACAGTTAAAAGTTCATTCACGGTACAGAGTGCTGCATTATGAACACCGCCCGTTTCTTGAAAATCCTCGGATTGCGCTTGTAGCGCGCTCATTAAGCGATAGCATTGTGACGCATGAATAGACAGCCGACTCATGACGGTTTTAGCTGTTTTGACATCACTTTTAAAATAGAATTGTCGGCTTTTACCACAGCAAGAACCGATGACCCGTTTTGAATGGTCAATATCGTGTGGCTGAATGTGCTTATGAAGTTCAACGTGTGCGAACCCTCTAGAGCGATCAATGTGCAGCGATCGAATTTCTGCATATGTACGAATGACGCCTTCAGAGGCGAGAAAGCCGACAACGAGTGCATCCAGGTCAGTTGGCGAGCATACCATTGTTGCAAATTCTTCACCGTTTAACATGATCGTTAAAGGATACTCCGTTGCGACCTGATCTATTTTCGTACAATCGGATTCATTGTGGAATCTAATAATATGCCAATCTTGTTTTACCGTTTCATCCATCGGATCACCTTCCTTAAACATTCAATGAAACAGGACCCATGCGCTGAGTAATTGGGCCATGGGTCCTCGTTTTATGATGTTAGCTCATCTCCATTTCAAGCTCTTCTACACGTTTTTCTACATATTTTGTATCTTTATGAGCGTAATATGTTTCAGCCTTCTCAACGACGACGGCCGTATTATACTCTGGGATTCCTGCATAAGATTCATAGACGCCTTTAGGAATTAACACGTTTCCTTCTGGCCAGTGCACTTCTATATTTCCAGTTTTCACATCAACAAATTTAGCCCGACCTGTAAATGTTCCGAATGTGTTGTAGGCAACGATCGCATCACCTTCACGAATATTATGCTTTTGACCGTTTTCTGCATTCATTAGAATGTCATAGCGGTCAGCATCGTTGAAGGGATCTTTGTCACTGTAAATCATTGAATTAAATTGCTTGCCGCGTCTTGTTGTAACATAAAAATGGCCTTCAGGCTTACGCAATTCAGGTATTTCTACGGAGATTAAATTGCCTTTACCGTCTGGAGTTGGACAAATGCCGCCTTCACAGAGCCATGCACCGCCCCATTGAAAGACATCCCCCTGCTCTTTAAGATGTTGAATGCCGTTATAATTCGGATTTGCTTGGGCAATTTCCGCCCTAATATCATCCGCATGTTTAAAATCAATTAAGTCGGCTTGTTCTGGTTTGATCCGTTTTGCAAGGTCAACGTATATTTCCCATTCGGAGCGTGCTTCTTCAATTCGCGGCCCTTTAATTTCAGGTGAAAAATAGACCATGCGTTCAGTTGATGTCGATGTTCCTCCACCAGGCTGTTCATAACGTGTCATTGCCGGCAGAACAACAACAGCTTCTTTGGCATCAAGGAGTGTTGATGTATTTAAAATGATGTCTTGGTGGACACGGACGTCAATTTGCTCCAGACATTTCTGGACAAATTCTGGTTCTGGCATCGTCTCAAGGAAATTACCGCCTGACATATAATAAAGCTTTAGCTGACGTTCATGGTCGTCAGGTAGTAAGGCGTTTTCAAGTGATACACCGACGATATCCCCTTGCCATTCAGGGATGTCAAAGCCCCAAATATCACCAATGCGTTTGCGGTTTTTCTCGTTCATGTCCCCGCCAGGTAGCACAAATGGATCTGCGCCCATTTCACCAGAGCCTTGAACACCAGAATGACCTCTAATTGGCATGACACCACAATGTTCACGACCGATGAACCCACGGAGGAGAGCTAAGTTCGCAACCTGTGATACGTTGTCGGTTCCAAAACGGTGCTGAGTGAGTCCCATTGACCAGACGAAAACAGCGGATTTTGATTTGGCAAGCAGTAGTGCCAATTCTTTCATGCGTTCTTTTGATAATCCAGACGATTGTTCGAGCTGTTCCCAATCATATTGTGCGACGGTTTCCTTTAATGCATCATAATTGTTCACATGTGCCTTTACAAAATCATGGTCAATGGCAGATCCATGTTCTGCTTCCTCCATATCAAACCAGTGCTTCATAATGCCGTGCATAAAGGCAATGTCCCCGCCAATATTGACCTGGTACACATCATCGGCAATTTTTGTTCCGAACAGTGCCGATTCAGCAATGGAAGGGATCCAATATTCATCCATTGCTGGTTCATGATACGGATTGATAATAATGATTTTTGTTCCTTTTCGTTTTGCAGCATACATATATTTTGTTGAAACGGGTTGATTGTTTGCAGCGACGGATCCCCAAAATACGAGGACGTCTGAGCCAATCCAGTCTTTATAGTTACAGCTGGATGCTCCAATACCAAGTGAACGGCTGAGTGCTGTTTTAGAAGGAGAATGACAGATGCGTGACGCATTATCAATATTGTTCGTTCCTAAAAATCGTGCGACTTTAGCAGCTACATAATACGATTCATTTGTAATGCCGCGAGACGTTAAATAAAAACCAGATTGCTTAGGATGAATCGCTTTCATTTTATTTGCAACGATATCAAGGGCATCATCCCATGACAGGCGACTAAATGTCCGATCACCAGGTTTTCTGATAAGTGGATAAGGGATGCGTCCGAGTTGACGAAGCTCAGTGCTATCCATCTCTCTTAGTTCATCAATGTCCTTGTGAAGGATATCAGGTTTAATCGCTTTCATTGTATTGAGGCGCAATACATTGAGTCGAGTTGTACATAGATGCGGTCCCTTTAATGTTTGATCCTGCAAGCCAGATACCCCTAACGCACAGCCGTCACAAACCCCTTTGGTTAAAATACGTGTGGCATATGGTAGGTTATCCTTGTTTTCCCAAACGACCTTCATCGTGTCGCGAATATGGTGTGGTTTGATTTTACCCAATCCGAATGGCACTTTGCTTGCCCAAAGACTCGGGTCAGGCTTTTTTGTCATTTTCATTGGTCCAGTATGCTTCGTATCTCCCATTGTGATCCCCCTTAAAATGATGTAATGAAGTCGAACTGTATACCTATGAGTCTTTATTTAATTCAAATAAACAAGATTCATAGATGTTTTCTTATTTCTGTTACAATTTCAATTTGTTTGTCACGGTATTCGCCCTCAGTATACACCATTTAAGATGTGAGTTCACCTACGACGGTCGGTTTTCTGATTTTAACGTCTTTTTGTGCTGCTTGAAGCTTGCGAATATCAGATCTGATCCAAATAGACATTCCAAGTGCAACAGTAAATAAGGCTCCAAAAATCATCATCGTTAAGTTGTAGCTTTGTGTTGTATCATAAATGAGTGAAAGAGAATTAGTTCAACGATTCCAGCCATTTCCCAAGCTGTTTTGTTCCGAATAAATCACTAATCAATAGTTTGCCGAAAAATGAAATAATAACAGGGAAGTTGAATTTTTTCAGGACTATTGACCTATACTTAGTTCGCTTATACATTACCCTGTATAGGTCATATGGTATAATGAAAGTGTACATTTAAGGCGCAAATCAACATACTAAAATCGTCTTCAGAGGGGGGCAGCTATGAAAAAACGTCTTATACCACTTGTATTTGTATTCATTTTAAGTCTTCCTTTTCTCATATGGGCATTTATTCCTAAAACAACAATGGACATTGCAATTGTTGATAAAACGGTTCCGCGAACAGATTATCGTGAGCATCTCGGTTTGTTTCAAATATTGTGGCAGCAAAAGTTGGTGAAGCCAAATGGTGAGAATTATGATTTAGGTAATGATTACTTCGGTTATGATCCATATGAACAAGCACCACTGCCACCTTATAATGTGGGAGATCAAAATCTTGATTTAATATATATATCAGATACATATGGTGTGTATAGTGATGATATTGAGGAAAAACCTGATGGGGACCGTTCCGAATTAATATATGGTGGGATGTCTTTAGAGGAATGGAATGCGGTGATGGCTAGTAAAGGGCCAGACACAACATTAATTGCTGAATATAATACGTTTGCTTCCCCGACAGACCGGAAAATGAGTCGTGTGATCCAACAAAATTTAGGGGTGACTTGGACAGGCTGGATCGGGCGCTTTTTTGAGGATTTTACCAGTGATGAAGTCCCTGCTTGGTTAGTTGCCAATTATGAGGAACAGTATGAAACACCGTGGCCGTTTACAGACTCTGGAATTGCCTTCGTTCATGACGATGATCATATTATTATTGTAGAAACAGATATAATGCCTCAATTCAAGCCGACTGAACGAGGAAGTGCACGATTTGAGAAGCTGAGGTCAAGTTCATACGGATATTGGTTTGATGTCGTCACACCAGCTCGTAATCAGGCCATTCTCGCAAACTATCATTTAAATGTTTCTGATCAGACAGTAAAAGAGCTTAAACGATCTGGTCTTTCACAAACCTTTCCTGCTGTCCTGCATGATGAAAAAGAAGATATTTTTTATTTTGCGGGAGATTATGCTGATTACCCAAACAGAGCGCATATGAATTGGGTTGGTTCAACGTTCATGTTTCAAGTATTTGCAAAAGATGAGCGTGCCTTTTACTGGCGCTCATATGTGCCATTAATGCAACACATATTAACCGACATTCAAGAAAGAAACGGATAGAAAGGACGTGTTATCATGACAAATCGTCCACGCTTACGTAAGTTGAATAAATTTCTCCTTTGGTTCATATTGCTTAGCACATTTGGAGTCGGTGGCGGTATTTTATTCCTGCTGTTTGGTGTCGTACCAATTGAACAGTCTTATACCGATCGTGGCTGGTCACAATACCGAATTGACAATGTCATGAAGTATTATGTTCTTGGGTGGGTTGTGTTTGGTTTTATCGTCTCATTCGTGTATTACCGATTTGTTGTTAGAAAAGAACGCTGGAAAACAGCAATTGTTCTGATGCTTAGCTCAATTGCATTGTGTGGCTTTAGTTTGCACTTCTTCCTGAATACAGGTGCAGGACTCGTTCAGCAATCTCAAGGAGAAGTCGTTGAAGGTGAGCGTTTTACCTTTGGACCGTACCCAGAAAAGGGCGATATGGAACGCATAAAGGCTCAAGGCTACGATGGAATTATTACTTTACTAAGTCCAACACTCCCAATTGAAAAACCACTTTTAGATAAAGAACGAAAGAATGCTGAAGCTGTAGGAATGGACGTGTTTTCTTACCCAATGCTCCCGTGGGTTGGCGACAATACGGATTCTATTGAACAAATAAGAGAACTTGTTGCCAATAGTGATAAGAAGTATTATGTGCACTGTTATTTGGGACGTCATCGGGTTGATATCGTTAAGCAAGTCATTAATGAAGAAGGTGGCTTAGATTATGATGTTATGTTTTTACAGCCGACAACGTTTGAAAGAGGCAATACCTACTATCTACCAGAAGATCAATTATTGCTAGGACCATACCCGACCGATGAAGAATGGTTTACTCGGATTAAACGCGCAGAGGTGGAAGAAGTGATCACGCTTCTTCCAAATGATAAAACGAAATGGATTGATGGCGCGCAACAAGTTGCTCAGGAAATGAATATGACTTTTACTCATATGCCATTAAATAGTGATTTCACGAAGGGCGACCTTTTAGAAATTGTTAATTATGTAAAACAGCAGGATCATAAAATTTTCTTGCACCGTTTTGCTAGTAAGGACGAGATTTTAGCATTAGAAGCATTGTTGAGCTGGGGAGAGGCAATTATGCATCCACGAGACTTAACGATTAATGACAAGCCTTTAGAAAATGTCGGTGCAAAAGTCCTCATTGGATCAGAGCCATCGGAACAAGTTGAAAAGCGTCTAAAGGAAGCAGGCGTCAATACGTTTAGGATGATAGGTCGCAATGCATCAAAAAAAACGATTTACCAGACATTACTAAATGTGAAGCAACAGAAACAAACAGCTTATATTTACGTCGAGGTGCAGTCGGCGATACCGCGCATTAAACAGATGCTATACGGACTTTTATACGGAAACGATGGGAAAAATCCAGCCTTTGATGGGTTGGCATTAACCCGCGGTTCAGTTTATAATCATGAACGTAATTTAATTGTCGGACCGGTCCTTTCAAAAGCGGAGTACGAATCATTAGCAATGGAACATGGCTTTGCACAAATTATTTATTTGCACTCAGCTAGTGTAACGGACACATCACAGCTTCAAGCAATTAAAGAGCAAGCAGAGCATGCACATATTCCTCTCCATGTGATTGATATGAGTGAAGGGTATGAATCCGAGCTCATTGATCAAATTGAGCAAGAAAATGGCTTAAATTATGTGATGACGGATGATGAACTAGTTGAATATATAAATGAATTTATTAATGGGTATTAATGCGGCCGTTTTAACGGGGACTGCGGGGAGGCAGCAAGATGGCACAGATCACGAAAGATAATCAAGGCAAAATCAATATACTTGATGGCGAATTGCTGCCAGTCATCTTTAGTATGCAAACAGCTTCGGTGGCACGATCAAAAATGACATTTACGTTACTGTTTATGTCGCCTCAACAAATAGGCGTTGCAGATGACTGGAAAGCTGATCCATCTACTTATGAGGTGTTTACGGATTTTCTAATCGAACAGATTCGTGATTCTGATATGCTGTTTCTTTTTCCAACAGAAAAGGTTGCCGTCCTTTTACTCCCATTTTCCGGTGAAGTGGAGGCGGCGTTTGCGGTCGAACGTATGAAAAAAAACTATGCCACAATTGACCCGTATCGTCATTTTTATACAGCGGTTGTTGAAATTGCCAACAGCCATGCTCAATATGATGACGTGTGGCAAAATGGTATGACAGCTCTTGCTTTATGCCATTCACAGCCTCCTTTTGCAATTGAAGCGGTGGATTGGCATAAAGAGCGAGAAATTGAAACGATTAAAGTTAGTATTATTGAGCCTGATGAAACGACGAAAATGACGCTTCGCATTTTACTTGAGCGAATGTCATTGTCTCGCTTTACCCTTATGATTGAAACATATCATGATGGTCATGACTTCCTTACATCGCGCTGGCATACGTCTGGTCATACACATCTTGTGATGATGAATGATATTTTACCGAGGCAAAATGGTGTTGAGGTTTTAAATGAACTTCGGCTTATGCCGAACAGTGACAAATATATTATTTTCATGATGTCAGATAAACAAAGTGAATCCAATATGCTTTATGCCTATGAAAAAGATGCGGATGAATACATTGTTAAACCGTTTAACATCAAACTGCTAGAAGCAAAAATTAAGCGTGTTTTAAAGAGGCTACGCTAATGAGGGGGCTCATATGGACCGTTGCCGGCATAAGTGCACTGTTGATCATCGTTCTCTTCATTTTGCTCGGCTATTTATTGATTCAGAGAACCATTGAGAGCCGGCGCAACAAGAGGGTTAAACAGTATAAAGCTCAGTTTGTGGAGCATTGGTTGCTTTATTTACTAGAAGGCGTTGATCCCCCAGAAGGTGGGCTACCACAAAAAAGAGAAGCGTATGTAGCAATCGATGATGTGTTTTATCATTATTGCTTCAGTATATCGGATCATCTGCCTAGAAAAAGAGTGCGCTGGTTCGTGGAGAATTATATGGTGGACTTTTATAAAAAGAAATTGTTGAGTTCGAGATGGGATGAACGCCTCAATGCCCTTCATCGTATAACAGACCTTCAGCTGCAAATGTTTGTTGATGATGTTCGGTCTATGCTGAGACGTGAGGATAAAGTCTATACGGAGGCTGAATACGTTCAAATGTATGTGATTATGGCGAAATTTGATGTGTATGATAGCTATGCCTATTTACAGAATCCCCAAGTAAGCTTAAATGTCTTTCACTATACAACTATATTAAATGAAGCAGCCCCGCGGATTTTTAATAAGGTGATTACGCACTTCAATACGTCTCCGCTTCAGCTTAAGTTGGCAATCATTGATGTGATAGGATTAAAAAAACAAGTCACTTATATTGATGTATTAGAAACCAATTTACAAAGTGATGATGAAGAAATTCGGATTCGCAGTTTAAAAGCAATTGATCAAATTGGTTTTGTGAAGGAGGCCTCCATATATGCTGCTTTTGCTCAATCTGATCGTTGGCCGGAGAGGCTCATGGCGGCACGTATATTTTTACACATTCCTAATGATTGGGTTATTGATGCACTATTCGATTTGCTACGAGATCCTTCATGGTGGGTGAGAAAACGAGCAGCGGAAACACTCAGCCAAAAACACGGCGGTACGAGTCTACTACAAGATGTCATCAATCAAGATACAGATCCTTATGCAATTGATCAAGCTAGAGCGATTTTAGCCCGTCAAGTAGAAACTGGCACATGACACAACCTATTCTGACCATGGAACCAACATAGATAAAGAGAGGAGAATGTCGAGATGGAATTTATGTCAACTGCAATTGATATCTTCGCCTTTATTTTGTTGGTTTATATGGTCATTGCCATTTTATCTTATAGCATAATGCTCTTCACAGCTGTTCGATTGCTCTTGAAAAAACGCTATCTTGACAAGACGGCACTCGATGCACGTTATTTAAATACACCGCATCTGAAGCCGGTTTCTGTTATTGTTCCTGTTTACAATGAGGAGAAGGGGGTTTTAGTAAGCGTTCAATCTCTCCTCGGTTTGAAATATCCTGAATTCGAAGTGATTATATCGAATGATGGGTCCAATGATGATACACAAAAAACGTTAATTGACCATTATCAAATGACGGAAATCTCGTTACCAATTAGACAACGTATTCCAACAAAAAAACCAATTAAAGCTTTATATCAATCGAATATATACCCCAATTTGTTGTTGGTGGATAAAGATAATGGTGGCAAATCGGACGCCTTAAATGCAGGCTTGAATGTATCAAATTATCCGTTTTTCTGTTCAGTAGACGGAGATTCAGTTCTGGAGAAAACATGTTTACTGCGTGTTATGGAGCCTTTAGCAACGTCTGATCAGGTGATTGCTTCGGGTGGGAGTATTCGCGTTGCTAATAACTCAGACATTCAAATGGGCGAAGTGCTTGCCGTAAATCTACCTCAAAAACCGTTTGCCATTATGCAGCTTATTGAGTATGTACGGGCATTTTTAATGGGGCGAACAGCTCTAAGTCAATACAATTTAAATTTAATCCTTTCCGGAGCATTTAGCGTATTTTCCAAAGAATGGGTCATGAAAGCAGGCGGCTATCGAACAGATATTGTTGGTGAAGATATGGAATTGGTCGTAAACCTTCACCGGTTAATTAAGGAGAGTGGAGAGGATCGGCGAATTGTATTTGTACCAGATCCTGTTTGTTGGACGGAAGTACCAGAAACGATGCAGGGACTAGGGCGACAGAGGAGAAGATGGCATCTTGGGCTCATTCAGAGCTTATGGAAGCACAAGAAAATGACGTTTAATCCGAAGTATGGTTTGATCGGCACATTGTCTTTTCCTTATTTTTGGCTCATCGAATTTTTAGGACCAATGATTGAACTCGGCGGCTATATTTTTGTTGTTATTGCCTTTCTGATGGGAGAGGTATATTTTGAACTGGCGATCCTACTCAGCTTGTTGTTTGTACTTTACAATTCGATATTTTCTATGGCTTCTGTTTTATTAGAGGCGTGGACATTAAATCGCTATCCAAAGAGAAGAGATTTATTGAAAATAACCTTGTATTCACTCACGGAAACGTTCTGGTTTCGACCGATTAATTCTTTTTGGCGGCTACAGGGATCTATCCAATTTTTAACGCATACTAAAAAGTGGGAAAAAGCTGATCGAAAAGGTTTCGGAACATCTCAGTCAAAATAAGGTAGCTTTATATTTCATGACAAGATCGGTTACAATCTGAAATATTGATTTTCTATGTCAACGTCATTTACAAAATGATTACATGCTGTTTATGTGTGCTTAATAATCCTTTGGTATACTATACATGTAGAATTCTTCTAAGGTTATCTGACCAGATGAAGATGTTTACCCCCCCTTATTATATATAGAAAAACTGTTCGATGTTCATGGTTACACCGCCATGTCTCGAACAGTTTTTTCTTTCTATTAGAAATGCTATCCGTTTATCGCTCTCTCTTACTTTTCGATTTCAAAGCGATTCACATGAAATTTCAGTGCGTCGGCTAAATCTAAAAGCTTCGTGCTAATGTCATGTATTCCGTTAATCTGAGTGATTTGTGTTTCACTGCTGGCAAGCATTTCTTCTGAACTTGCCAGTGTTTCTTGTGCGACAGATGCAAAGCTTCTTGATGTCTCCTCCAAGTGTGGCAAGTTTTTGGCTAAATCCTTTAACATATGCTGCATATCTTCTAACCTTTGCCCAACGTCTAGTGTGTTTTTAACGAACGTATCAAACGTTGATTTCGCAAGATGAGACATTGCGAGGTTAGACCGAGTTTGATCTTCAATTTGTTCAAACTCAGCTGTAGCATCCTTCGAAATATGTCCCATATGCTTTATCGATTGTGTAATCCGCTCTGCAGCGTTTGATGATTGTTCTGCGAGCTGTCTGACTTCCGTGGCAACGACAGCGAAGCCTTTACCTGCGTCTCCTGCACGTGCTGCCTCAATGGTCGCGTTCAAAGCAAGAAGCTTTGTTTGTTCCGCTATGTTGTGAATCAAGTCAATCAACTCTGCAATAGCGTCTGCAGTCGTTTCGACATGACGGATCGTCGTCGTTAAATGGGAAAAATCTTTCTCGAATGTCTGTATTGTCTTCATTAATTGGTCCATATTGTTTTCGCCATCTCTTGCGGATTCATTCATATCATCTGCACGCTTGAAGAGGGCGTCCATATTATGAATGATCGTCTCGACTTTTTCCATCATGGCGTGAATGTTGTTGGCACTTTCTTCAGATTGGTAGGCCGTGTGGTCTGCTCCTTGTTTAACAATGTGCACAGCATCAGTTAAGTCTTGTCCTGACTCTAGAGTTTGGTTGGATGCTGATTTAAGATGATGTCCTGTATGTTCAAGATTCTGAGTTGTCGTCTTGAGCTCATTGAGAATCGTTGACATATGGCCAATCATAGCTTCATAGCTTTTATGTAATGATCTGATTTCTGGGAGTGTCGTCCTAGGCGGTTCAACGCGCTTTAAATTGCCAGAACGAACCGATCGCATCATCTCTCTTAAATCAGTGAGCGGCTGGGTGAGACTTTTAACAAATATAATGATCACAATGACGGCTATTAAGATACTTACAAGGCTCACACCTAAAATCATATACGCCATGTTCTCTATCGGGGCTAAATAGGCCTTTTTTGGAACGAGTAATACGTATGTTCCTGCAATTTCTTTCATATGCTGAAACGAAAGCGTATAAAGCTTCCCATCAATTGTTTCATGTATCATACCGGTTTCTTTGTTTTGAATCTCATTAATAACGGTATCAGGTATATTGGGAAAATCTTTACTGCTGACATTAAACGGTATTGCTTTATCATTTTGGATATAGAAATAATCAGACGGTATGTCATCAGAAGCGAGCTTGTTCTGTTGCGACCGAATCGTCAATTCAAGCTGCTGCATAAAGTAGTCATCATCACTGACGTAAAGAAACTTCAAATTTTCCGCTAAAAATCCCATCAACTCAGTTTCTCTAATCAGACGATCTTCAATAGCGTTCGTCGTGAGATCCTTTGCTTTTATGTATGACAATGTTCCAACTAATGTAATCGTAAAGCTGAGTAATACAATAAATAAAATGATTAACCGATATCGCAAATTGATTTTATGGTGGAATGCGTCTTTCTGAATTGTTAAGTGTTCGGTTTGTTCAAGCTGATTAAAATTAGATTGGTGCATAGACACAGAAGATCCCCCTTGATTCATAGTTGTCTTATAAGAGCAGTATATCAACCAACTAACGGTTTGATTGTTAAGACTTGGTAAAATTGACCTATTGGGTGGGGGATCCTGCATAGCAATAAGAGCCTATTAACCTGATAAAATGTTTTTGAGTGACTATTCTATTAAAAATGAATTTTATAAGTAAAGTAAAGCGACTTTAACGATTTGTATAATAGATTGATTTTGTTTAGTGTTTAATCCGTTTTATCTACTGAAATGGCGATATATGCTATTTTATGTCGTTTTTTAAGAATAGGTGAGTCTGCTAGCATAGAATTATATAAAAAAGAAAGGGAAGGTGGATATGGAAGGTTATCTTTTACTAGGTGTATTTGGTTTGTTTTTCATTATGCTCGCTATCATAACAACCAAACTATTTAACATTAATGATGCAGATGAATTTATTGTGGCTGGACGAAAATTACCCTTTGGTTTAATTGCAGCTAGTGTCATGGTGTCTTGGATATGGACAACGTCTCTTCTGGGATCAGCAGAAGCAGGGATGTGGTATGGAATAGGTGGTGGGATGGCTTTTGCAGTAGGATCATTTGTACCATTTTTTTTCTTTTTACCGATTGTGCTTAGAATTAGAAAATTAATGCCGAATGGCGTTACATTTACATCTTTTATAAGTGGACGTTATGGGAAAAAATTACAACTTGTATTTTTGTTTTTTGTAATCTTACTCGCATTATATGTCTCAACCGAGCAATTAATTGGCATTGGTTATGCTATATCATTACCCTTTGATATACCTTATACAGCAGTTGTTATTATCTCTGCGGTAATAATAACGTTATATATTAGTATTGCTGGTTTACGTGGATCTGTCTTTAATGATCTCATTCAGTTTTTTGTAATTTCTTTGGTTGCTTTCGTTTTTCTACCTCTCATTTTAAAAAATTACGGATTTGAGCAGTTATACAATGGCCTTGTTGATGTGGCTACCAACAAAAATAATCCGAACTATAATCCAGATAGTTTGAATTTGTTTGCTCCTGCAGCATTAAGATATTTAGTGGTAGCAATGGTTGTCAGTATGGGATTTGTATTACTCGGTCAAGGTTACTATTCAAAGGCGATTGCTGCAATTAGTAGGAAGACATTGATATATTCCTTTTTAGTTGGGACAATCTTAGCTTGGGCGCCGATTCCGATATTATTTGGTACCGTGCTAGGTGGGACTGGATTGGCAATGGATCTTGTCCCGGGTGAAGATATACGAGTGACAACAGATGTTGCACCTTATGTGTTTTCTGAATTTTTTTCTTCAACAGGTAGTCTGATATTCTCTTTAATGGTGTTCATGGCCGGCATTACAACTGCTGGTAATTCGATTGTTGGATTACAAGGTATTTTAATAGAAGATATTCACCCAAAAATCTATAAGGGAAGTCATGCATCAGATACACAAAAGGTGAGGTTCGCGCGTATTGTTACATTAATTTTTGGCGTAATTATTATGATCTTTGCGATTGTACTCGAAGGTGTGTCCTTATTGTACATTGACATTTTGAGTGGCATACTTTTTGCCGCACCACTAGGAGCGTTTATTCTCGGTTTATTTTGGCGTCGACCAAATCAAACCATAGCAATTTGGTCAATTGTGCTCGGTGTTACAGGGGGCGTATTAACATTTCTTTTGATAGACGATCCTGATATTGATTATTTTTATGGGAATGTTGTTTCATTAGTATTGCCATTTATTATAGTTATAATTGGATCATTATTTTCAAAGGAAGCGTATCATTTTGATCAACTAAAACACTATCGTCCTAACTAACAAAACAATATTGTGAGGAGGAGATCTTTTTGTTGAGTTTTGGAGCGTTTCAAATTTATGTTTGGATATTCTTAATCATGGGCTGGATTGGAACGATTATTATTAGCGTGTCCTCGATTATTGAAGTAGTTAAATTAGTAAAGGGTGTAAGGAACAATGCTTGAATTTGATACACGTGATAAGACAGCTATCTTGTTAATTGATATGCAAAATGACGCCGTTAAACCAAATGGAATACTACCAGCTGAAGATGCACTTGAGATTATCGAACCAATTGACCATTTATTACAATTAGCTCGACAGCATACCTTGCCAATTATTTATACGCAACATATACATCGAAATGATTTGAGTGACTTTGGAATTGCTCGTTATTTCGAACCACCAAGCTGTCTTGAAGATGGTTTAGGAAAAAATATTATTGACGAATTAACACCTCAAGAATCTGATATTGTTCTTTTAAAAAGAAGATATGATGCATTTATCGGCACAGAGCTCGATTTAATTCTTCGTCAAAAAAATATTAAAAATCTCATTGTAGCAGGCGTTTTGACAGATGGTTGTGTTTTAGGAACTGTCGCCCACGCAAGAGGTCTTGACTATAAGGTCTGTCTTTTGGAAGATTGTACAAGAGGAACAACTATAGAAAAGCATAGAGCAGCTTTGAAAGTGCTTGAAACTTATTGCGCTAAAGTTACGACGCTCGAAAACGCTAAACAGATTTTTGATATGACGTGATATTTTAATATGCCAGAAGGGGATAATTGGTCTCAATTTCCTCTTTCTGGCTATTTTTTCATGGAAAGGAACATTTTAAATTCACATTTGACCTCACTTTCGTCTGAAATTGTGAGTCTACTTTTCTAAATTTATATTATGATATAGTGTAGAGAAACATTTTGGCGTGTATATTAAACGCTTATCACACCATGAGTTTAAAGGAGATCATACTTATGTTGTTACAAATGACGAAGGAAATCGGTCAAGAAATTATTGCGCGATTATCGGCATATACCGATGTTGATATGAACATTATGGACATGAACGGCATCATCGTGGCGAGTACGGATTCGAGCCGATTGGATCACGTTCATATAGGTGCGGTGAAAGTCATCGAATATCAACAGGAGATTGTATTGTATCAAAAAGATATTTCTGCTTATCCTGGGACAAAGCCTGGGGTAAATTTACCGATAATGTATCAAAGACAGATTAAAGGTGTTGTAGGGGTGAGTGGACAGCCAGGCAAAATAAAACAAATTGCTGGAATTGTTCGGGCAACTGCCGAGCTGGTTCTTGAACAGATTCATATCGAACGAGAGACGTATTTTATTGAGCGGCGTTGGAATAACTGGATCCATCAATTGCTTCATCCACTGGGCTATGATGAGGAACAATTATTAAAGGAAGCAACGTACACACTGGAGGTTAATCCGAGTGGGAAATGGCGCATGATTGTGATGACCGGTTTTAAAATGCAAGAAAATGTAGAAGGTCTACGTGCTGCATTTTTAACTGATGGCATACCGTTTTTATTTGTTCTGCCTTTTATGAATGACGAAATTGTCATTGCTGCTGATCAGTCGTTTGAAGATTTTCAATGGCTTATTGAACAAGTTAATTACCAATCAGAAACAATGGTGAATCTCGGGATCGGTCATGTTGAAGAAGGCATTAAAGGGTTAAGAGATTCCTATCACCAAGCAAAGCAAGCGCTTGATTTCGCGAAGGGTGAGAAGATGATATCAAATGTAGCCGATTGGCCTATTGAAAGAATTGTTGCATCTGTTCCCGAATCGATCTACTCATCGATTTGTAGTAAATACTATCAGACATTATATGAATTAGGAGATGCATACTTTGAAACGATAGAGACGTACATGGCTTACAATTTTTCATTAAAGGCAACAGCCGATGCCTTACATATTCATAGAAATACGTTGCAATACCGATTAGACCAAATAAAGGAAAAAACAGGGTTAGATCCACGGACAGCTCAAGGCTCATTTCTATTACAGGTCGTACTCACACATCAAAACATTTGTGCATATGACCAAAAATAAAGCCCTAAACATCAGCAAATTTTATTAATACAGCTAATTGTAATCGCTGTCAATTTATCATTTAATAGATTTATAGCTTGCAAGAAAAGGAGTCCTGACCAACATGAACATCGTCATCGCACCAGATTCGTTCAAAGGCAGCATTACAGCCTTACAAGCATCAGAGATTATGGGGAAAGCTGTTCAGTCGATTTTAGAGGATTGTTACATTCACTTACGGCCAATGGCAGATGGGGGCGAAGGTACTCTTGAATCAATGAAAACAGCGCTAGATGGAAGAGAGGAACGCATTACATGTACAGGCCCCCTTGGTCATCCAATACATACGTCTTATGCCATTGTTGCTGATAATATAGCAATTATTGAATGTGCGAACATTGCAGGGCTTACACAAGTGCCTCTATCGTCGCGCAATCCAGATCATACGACGACATATGGGATTGGTGAGGTAATAATTGATGCGTTAGATAAGGGTTGTACGTCTTTGGTGATGGGATTAGGTGGTAGCGCTACGAATGATGGTGGACTTGGAATGCTTCAAGCGTTAGGTATGAAGGCTTATGATACAGCCGGACAGCTGTGTGGCCCGTTTGGAAAGGATTTGTTTCGGGTTGCTTCCGTTGATATGACAAGGTTGGACAGTAGACTGGCCCAAGTTCATATTCAAGTCGCGAACGATGTAGACAATCCGTTATGTGGTGACAAAGGCGCGAGTGCTGTGTATGGCCCACAAAAAGGTGCTGACAAACAACAAGTTGTTCAGTATGATAACGCATTGAAAGCGTATGGCAAGCTCGTTGAATCTACATCTACATTGCACCAAACCAATATGGAAGCAGCTGGTGCGGGCGCTGCTGGAGGACTCGGTTTTGCATTGCTTTCTCTAGGCGCAGAGCTTGTTTCAGGGGCAAAATTGGTTGCTGAGCACATTGGTCTTGAAGCAGTTATAAAACAGGCTGACCTCGTGTTGACAGGAGAGGGACAAAGTGATCAACAGACGATGTATGGAAAGGCTCCAGGGTATGTGGCTGAACTCGCAGCACGTTATCACGTTCCAACAGTGTTAATTTCAGGAGCGTTAAGTGATGATTCTGACGTGCTTCGTAAACAATTTGCCGGCTGTTTTTCGATTGCTCACAAGCCTATGACTCTAGGCAAAAGCATAGAGCAAACAGAGACGTTACTGTATCGTCAAACACAGCACATTATGCATTTTTGGCGCAATGTGCAGAGGTAAGCAGGCGAACTGCTTAGTGATTGTGAGTGGGATATCCACTGCTTAATTTAGTCAATTTTAGGAAAAAGATCTAAAGAAGATCAAATTTAATAAAGAGGTGAACACATGGAAGGGTTCGGATTAATAGTACTAATTGCTGCCGGTGTTTTATTTATTGTCTTTGCAACTGCCAAATTAAAGCTTCACCCATTTTTATCTTTGTTAATGGCTGCATTTATCATAGGGATCCTCGCTGGATTACCTTTGCCAGAAGTTGTTGCTGCAGTCAATGGCGGTTTTGGCGGGTTGATGGGCGGCATTGGCCTTGTCATTGTGTTCGGCACAATTATAGGGGTTATTTTGGAAAAATCAGGTGCAGCTCTTCGAATGGCTGAAGTCGTACTTCGGGTTGTCGGTGAAAAACGACCACAGATGGCTATGAGCTTGATTGGGGCAATTGTAAGTATTCCAGTATTTTGTGACTCTGGATACGTTATATTGTCTTCTTTGAAAAAGGCGTTGGCAAAACGTGCAAAAGTGACCGTTGCATCAATGGCGATTGCACTATCAACAGGGCTATTTGCCACACATACATTGGTACCGCCAACTCCTGGCCCCATTGCGGCTGCCGGTAATATCGGGGCAGAAAATTATTTAGGAACGATTATTTTAATTGGCTTTGTTGTCGCAATACCAGCAATTATTGCAGGGTATTTATGGGCAATAAAGGTAGGACCGAATATCCAAGTTGAAGGTGAAAATGATCATGATCCAGCTTATGATTATGAGGAGATCTTAAAAGCATTCGGTGATTTACCATCCACCTTTAAGTCGTTTGCACCAATCGTCGTTCCAATTGTTTTAATCGGGTTTAGCTCAGTCATTACGTTTGCAGGTTGGACAGGAACGGTTTTTGATGTATTGCAATTTTTAGGCGCACCAGTTGTCGCGTTATTGATCGGTGTTTTGTTTGCTTTCTTACTGATGCCAGAATATTCGGAGGCGACATTAACTGATTGGGTTGGGGCAGGCATTAAGGAATCTGCACCGATATTGCTTATTACAGGTGCAGGTGGGGCATTTGGTTCCGTCATTAAAGCGACACCTGTGGCAGATTTTATTCAAGGCTTAGGAGAGGGCGCATTTTTTACAGGCGCATTATTTATTCTCATTCCATTCCTAGTAGCAGCAGCTTTAAAGACGGCGCAAGGCTCATCAACTGCAGCGCTCGTTATTACATCGACTCTCGTTGCCCCATTGTTAACAGAATTGGGTATTTCTGGTGCATTGCCACTTGCACTCGTTGTCATGTCAATTGGAGCTGGGGCGATGGTTGTATCACATGTTAATGACAGCTACTTCTGGGTCGTTAAAGAGTTTAGTGATATGAGTGTGACTCAGGCATACAAAGCTCAGACAGCGGGTACACTCATTCAAGGTCTCGTTGCGATTACTGTTACATTTATCCTTTGGGTTGTATTTGTATAGATAGCACGTTTGTAAGCGCATACTGGAATAGTCTAGAAGGATAAAAAAATGGTTTGTTTTACCGTTGATTTTAAGTGTGTGAACGTGTATCATATAGTTACAAGCTACGATGTTCGTATCTAACTAAGTTTTAACCTCTACCTATAGAATAGGGAGTTTAACATCGGAATCTAACTGTCGTGCCGTTCGCAAGCGGAAGACAAGACGATTTCTGCAGACACCCACCTGGTTGATGTGGTGGTTTAAAACTTTCTATCATGCATACGGCATTTGTGGCTCGTGACTACATATTTAAAGACCGGTCTTCCTGATGAGGAGGATCGGTCTTTTCGTTTGTTTAAGGTGTCTTAAGCGTGACACGTTGACATGATCATATGTTTTTCCATATAATTCATGTACATTGGTAGAAACGAAAGAAGGTGTGTCATTGCAAAAGAAACATCAAATCTTGATTGTCGTTGTGTTGATCTCAGGTGCATTTCTTGCGATCTTAAATCAAACGCTCTTGGCAACTGCCATACCGCCAATTATGGCGGAATTCGATTTAACCGAGAATACAGCGCAATGGGTGACAACGATTTTTATGCTTGTGAACGGCATTATGATACCGATTACAGCATTTTTAATTGAGAGATTTACGACAAGGGGACTGTTATTAACAGCGATGGCGACGTTTGCGATTGGCACGCTGATTTGTGCGCTCTCACCAACCTTTACCATTTTAATGGTCGGAAGAGTTGTGCAGGCAGCAGGGGCTGGTATTATGATGCCGCTTATGATGACGGTTCTCTTACTTATTTTTCCTATTGAAAAACGCGGTTCTGCAATGGGATTCGTCGGACTTGCGATCTCATTTGCACCGGCGATCGGACCGGTTTTATCAGGATGGGTTATTGACAATTATCCTTGGCGCGTAATGTTTTATATCATTCTACCGCTAGCATTATTAGACATTATATTTGCTTACTATCTGATGAGAAATGTGACCGAACGAACATTTCCTAAAGTAGATTTGTTATCGATTGTCATGTCTGTTCTCGGGTTTGGAGGTTTGTTATTTGGCTTCAGTGGTGTCGGTAATCATGGCTGGATGAGTCCGCTCGTTACAATACCTCTTGTGGTTGGCGTTGTTGCGTTAGTGTTGTTTATTCTTCGACAGTTAAAGCTTAAGCAACCGATTTTGGAATTTAGAGTGTTCAACGATCAGACATTTACCATATCAGTTGTGATTGGAATGATTGCGTTCCTTGGTTTGATTGGATCTGAGACGATTTTACCGATATACATGCAAAATATGGCCGGATTTACGCCCTTTGAATCTGGGTTAATGCTTATGCCAGGCGCTCTTTTAATGGGATTAATGTCACCAATTACAGGTCGTATATTTGACCGTTATGGTGCCCGTCGGCTCGTGATGACGGGGTTACTGATCATGACGGTGACAACCTTTTTATTTACAAGACTATCATCAGAAACATCGTTTACATATTTGACGGTTGTGTTTGCAATTCGGATGTTTGGTCTGTCTATGGTGATGATGCCAGTGACAACGGCGGGGCTCAATGAACTGCCTAAACGGTTAATTCCACATGGGACAGCGATGACGAATACGATGCGCCAAGTTGCCGCGTCAATTGGTACGGCGATATTGATTACGGTGATGACGATGGGTTCACTCAATGCTGGAGCTGACGCAGCGCCTACCAACTTAATTTCTGGTGTGAATTTAGCATTTCACGTGATGACCGTTTTAACATTCATCGGATTTTTGCTTGCCTTAAAGATCAAACGTGCGACGCCGAGTGAGCAAAGAAACGTCACGTTGGATAAAAAAGATGATGTGCAATCTCATGCATGATTGGTCGTTAAAAGAGGGGAGGAAGTCTTTTGACAAAGTGTGACGCATGTGGGGTTAAGTTTAAGTGGGAGGACATTTTCGTTAATATTTGGGCACTATACCGCCCTATCCGATGTCGAGCATGTGGTGTGAAGCATAAAATTGTTTATGCTTCAAGAACGCTTGCGGCTATTGCAATAGTCGTACCCATTTTTGCTGTTGCCTTTTTAATTCCAGGTTTGTCTGTTGGATTAAAGGTGGCAGTCATTTTTGGACTCGGTTTTTTCGTATCGTTGTTGCTTCCGTTCATATTAAAATATGAATCTAATTATGAGGATTACAAGCGTTAAATAGGGAGATTAAACTAAAAAGGCCGGTGCAGTTTTGAATGAACTGCCCGGCTTCTTTTTCGTTGTATTATTTTTGTATGACAACTTGAATAACATGTCCAGTCCCGGTATGACGAGCACCCTCATGTCGCTCTGCCTCACCGTAATAAAAGTGACGGCATGTGTATGGCTTGATCCATGCTAAAATTTCAGCAGGATCATATAAGTGATCAATAGAAGGCGGTCCCCCTGTTTGATACGTGAGTTGCGATTCTGAATAAACCTCGAATAAAATGAGGCCGCCACGTTTAACCGATTGAATGATGTTTTGAATGAAAAAGTGTTGATCTTCCTTAGGTACATGTCCAAAAACCATAATTGCTGCATCATATAGATCGGCAGGTATGGTATTCTTTGTAAGATCGGCGGCTTCTGTGTGAACGGAAACATGATGTCGCTCGGCTAATTGTTTTGTTTTTTGGAGTCCTACTGTAGATTGATCATAAGCAGTAACAGTGTGGCCTAGCGTTGCTAAATAAACAGCATTTCGACCTTCACCTTCAGCAAATGCACCAATTGTGGCACCGCTTGATAGGAGATCTGCTTTCTCTTTTATAAATGCATTCGGATGCTCCCCATACGTATAATCCACTTCTGAAAACCGTTCGTCCCACTTTGCTTTCGACATGTCAATCCCCCCTAAAAAATGACTACTATCGACTAGTTTAGCATATAAAATTTTGAAGACGATATCATTTGCTTATGGGGCTGGAAATACCGTGTGTCAACCTTCTGCATTTTAGTTTACATGTCAATTTATTAAATGACAGAGGCAGGACTTTTGGCCTTTAAAATCGAATTATGTAATAGGTGACCTATTCACTATATTTGAAAATTAAATAGGGAGGTGTATCTACATGGCTGTGATAAAACGGGATGATGTGCTTATTCATTATGAACATCTCCAAGCCACGTCACCCGACATTAAAGAAACTCTTATTTTAATTCATGCTTTAGGACTAGACATGCAATATTGGGATGAAGCAATTGAACATCTACACCCGCATTATCATATATTTCGCTATGATTTACGGGGACATGGTCAAAGCTCTGCTGGCAGTGGAAAAACGACAGTTCAAGATCTCTGTGATGATTTAGAATGGTTGCTGTCAGAGCTTGAAATTACGTCTTATCATATTATTGGCCACGGGCTAGGCGGCTTTCCAGGTGTCCGTTTAGGTGCCCAAAATAAGGAAGGCTTGAAGACAATTACATTAATGAGCGTTCCCCTTCATTTCCCTAAAAATCTCGCTAATCAAGTTGTGATGGCACGAAAACAAATAGTAGGAGATAGTGAAACGATGCTTCCTCTTGGTGATCACGTTGTTGATCAAGCATTTTATAGACCAACTGAGGATTTAAGACAACAGATTAAAGATTCATATAGCAAAGTGAATTCATCCGTTTATTTTGATATTTTTTCTGTGAAGAGTCTTGAGTTAACGATCAATGATTTACAAGCTATTTCAAAGCCAATTTTGATTCTCTCCGGCTCAGCAGATCCTAAGTTCATCCCTGAATTGAGTCATGCCAGTTTGAACTTCGCAACGCATGCAAGGCACTACTCAGTTCCTAAGGCATCTTTTATGGTCCAAGTTGATCAGCCAAAGCTCATGAGTGATTGGATACATGAATTTATTCAAGAAGAGCATGATGAAGTATACCCAAATAGTTACCGCAGACAATTCAGAGAAGAAATGTACCAAGAGATTAAAGATCGGATAATTAAAGATGATGCACTATACACTGATGACGTATGCATTTCGATCATGAATGGCTTTTCTGTATCCATCAATGGTAAAAAAAATGTTGCTGGTTTTAATCAAAGGAAAGCGAAACAGATCGTCGTATATTTAGCTTTCAAACAATCAGCGACGAGAGATGAACTATGTGATTTACTTTGGCCGGAAAGTGACTTGACGCAAGCACGTAACCAACTAAGAGTGTCCTTACATCATTTGAAAAAGCTGCTCACAATCCCCTCACACCATGATAGCCTTCTCAGAACAGATCGAGAACACATTTATATTAATGCAAAGGTACAATGTGATTTATTAGATCATATAAATATGATCCATCATGCTCAAAGTTTGAATGTTCAAGAAGAAAAGATAGCAGAATATGAACGTTTGCTCGGTCAAATATCATCACAAACATTTCCTGTCCTATATGAAGAGTGGTTTCTTGAGCGGTATCACTCGTTAGAATCCGAATGGCTAGCGATGTCCCTTTATATTGTTGATTACTACGAAGCAAAAGGCAATGTGTCAAGAGCAATTTATTATTTAGATATGGCACTTAAGTTCGATCATAATGAAACAGAACTCATAAGTAGACGTGAAGTCTTGTCTAAACGCTAGGTTTATGTAATAGCATTTCAACTGCGCTGATGCGATGCAATTCGAATCAAACAAACCGAATGGTGATCGATCTAACTAAGCACTTATTGATTATTTGATATTCGAAGGGCCTTTATATACATGATAAGTCCTTCGATTTGTTGTTTTTATTGACATGTAATGGTGGTGTAATGCATTATGCGTTAAACTTTTTTTATAAAAGTATAAAGAATAAGTCATGGAAACAAGGGGGTATGTCTTATCAAATCTCAAGAGAAATTAATGGATCTAGAATGGGTAGATTTGATTTGGCAAGCGGCAGAACAAGGCATGACAAAGCAACAGGTGCGTTCGTTTATTAGACAGAAAAAAAGGGATTTGCACAATGGGGAACGAGCAAGTAAGGATTATGCGTAATAATATAAATGAAAGCATCGCTCTAAATAAAAATAAGAGCGATGCTTTTTCTTAGAAACTCTAGATTGTAGCAGGTTTGATGTACTCTCGTTGATCTGAATTATTATGATGCGAAAATGATTGATACATCTTTAAGTGAAATGGCATTTGAGATGAGTAAACGGTCAAGTTGTTGTTAACGAATAAGATGCCCTAAATCTTGAAATCGTGTCAAAGAACGTTCATTAAGTCATATCGATATGCTTCGTATAATCATCCTTATAACATCTGTAAAAGTCGATCATTGGCTGAAGTGTCTCTTTTAAGTCAGGACATGAGACACCACTATCCGCTAAATCCTTCACAGCCTCGGAACTGTCAAATGATGCTTGAAAAGAGAAATAATCAAGGGCCTCCTGCTCTGTCTTGAGCCATTTTCTAATGAAACGAGCCGACAAACCCACTTTGGCTAGTGGAAGTGGGATTTTTCCGCGTGGCGTTCTGCCAAGGTAAAACGCACAGAGCATACGATAAATGTCATGCATGCGATAAGGGTTCGGGTCTGTTAGGTGATAGGTTTTTCCCTCTCCAACAGATGCAATAGCCAAATAGCTCGTTGCTTTTATAACATAGTCAGCCGGAACGAAATTGCCTTCTGCTTCACCGTCTCCAAGATACGGAATGATCGGTAGATGACGCATGCTATCAAGAAAGTTCAGCATGAAATATAGGCCGTCAAATTTAATCGTCTGACCTGTCTCCGCATCTCCCTTTACAATGCCAGGGCGAATAATGGTTGTCGGGACAACACCTTTAAGCAGATCGACCATTTTTTCTGCTTCATATTTTGTCTGTTCATAATGGTTTTTGAATGATTGACCACAGTCAAGCTCATGTTCATAAATGCGGCCTTCGCGCTTACCAGCTACATACGCTGTACTGAAATAAATATATCGTTTAAGCTTTGATAGCTGCTGAATCCAGTCATTCATATGGCTCGTACCTTTAACATTAACTTCCCATGCGACTGACTCAGGTACAGCTAAATCGTATATTGCAGCGAGATGAAAGACATGTGTAACGGATTGAGCCAGATGATCGGATAGTTGTGTGTCAATCCCAAGGCCTTGTTTCGTAATATCACCGGGCACAACCGTAACCATTTTCTCGTCTAAATGATTCTGCTTACAAAATTGATGGATGTCATGCGTGGCGCTCTTTTCAAGATGAGGCAGAACGAGTAGATATATATGATCGATCATTGATTTGTGATCTGTAATCAACTGATTTAACAATCTTCTTGCTAAAAAACCAGGAAAACCAGTTATAAAATATGTATGAGTCATTAGGCTCACTCCTTTAAAACGTGATGATATTTTCGTAATGGTCTCGATTAACGATTAGTCTTTGTGCTCTACTGTATGCATCAAGTATAGTATAATAGGAATATATTGACAATGCGTTGTAGAGGGGAAAGCTGATTGTGACTGTTTTTTTCAAGAAAACAAAAGTTTCCTAGTGTATTGATATCATGAAAACGCAAATAAACTAATAGAGCCGTATATATTAGAGGATCTCCGCATAAATATGAATTTAGCCTCATATACTGGATTTGCACCGCATATATCTTTATTAAGCCGCATATCCCCACGCTTAGCCGCAAAAACACAATAACAGCCGTATACGTTCCAATAGCACCTTACGAAAAAATGTATTCATTTAATGGAAAAACGTCATATTTAATAGATGGTCATGACTTTTCCTGTGCAGAAAGGGCTCCTTAGCATAACGATATGAAGTTAGCAACATGTACCATGACCAAATTGCTCAAACCTCCCCATAGAATGCCAGTTTCATATTATAATGGACATACGTAACTGAGGTGGGGGGAGCCGTGATGAAAAAGAAAAAGTGGTTAAAGCTTGTGACGTTATCGGTAATGACCTTACTTATAATAGATGTTGGTGCTAGTTTGTTTTTCTATAACTTGGCAATTAAGCGTGAAGAGACGAAGGATTTTCTTCAAGGGAATAAGGATCTTGAAGTATCCGCCGAAGCGATGGCTGAATTTACACGAGGTGACTGGCGGGATTGGGTAAACGAGCAAGCCTTTGAAACGATGACGTTAGAATCCTTTGACGGGCTTGATCTTCGGGGATATTTTTCACGAGCAGATGAACCGACAGATAAAGTCGTCATTTTGAGCCATGGCTATTTAGGCCATGGCAAACAGATGGGGCTATATGGTAAATATTATTATGAAACACTTGGCTATCATATATTTATGGCTGATGCTCGAGGTCATGGTGACAGCGAAGGCGATTACTATGGCTTTGGCTGGCATGATCGACTTGATTTAATTGCGTGGACGAACCAGCTGGTAGAACGACTAGGACCCAATACGGAAGTCGTATGGCATGGGCTGTCAATGGGGGCTGCCACCGTTCTGATGGCGAGTGGAGAGGATGTTCCTGATCAGGTCAAAGCGATTGTTGCAGATAGTCCGTATGAAAGTGTGTATGATTTATTTGCCTATCAAATGAAGCGCATGTTCCATTTGCCAGCTTTTCCGATTTTAGATAGTACGAGTTTTGTTGCTAAGGCGCGGGCAGGCTATACATTTAAAGAAGCATCAGCACTGGAGCAAGTTGAAAAAGCGGACGTTCCGATTTTGTATATTGCTGGCAATGCAGATACATTTGTGCCAACAGATATGGCTCAGAATCTCTATAACCATACGAAAAGTGAAGCGGACATTTTAACAGTGGACGGTGCAAACCATGGAGAGTCGTTTATCATTGATCGTGATGCGTATCTTGAACGATTGAATGGTTTTTTGGCACAATATGTACAATGAGGCGTTTTGGGATGATGTGATGCAGCGCATGCGATGTCCGAAAGTGTCGTTAAAATGACTGGTGACCATTTCGAAGAGGCAGTTCGTTCTAGATATGCGTTAGTTTTACGATATATACGGCTGAAACGTGTGATATGCGTTGTGTTTTGGTGATATGAGGCAAAGACGAAATATATACGGCGTATGTGGCGTTTATGCGGTTTAACCTTGTGATATACGGCGATTTGACGATATATGCGTTTGTGGCGCTGCATGTGTTATAGGTTATGCTGCTGTCATGGATTAAATGTAAGAAGGAAGTAACCGAAAGAATGCGGTTACTTCCTTTTCCTTGTTGGATCATATCAATTCATACATGATCTTATAAATAGTGGTCGAACCAGCGGCAAATGTGGTTCAAGCGCTCAATACGCATGTCTGGGTCACCACTTCTGCTTAATTCATGGTTGGCACCAGGGAAGCGTACGAATTCGACGTCTTTTCCAAGATGCTTCAGTGTGATGAACAATTGCTCACCTTGTTCAATCGGACAACGGAAATCAAGCTCGCCATGCAAAATTAACAAAGGTGTCTCAACGTTGCCGGCATATTTTAATGGCGAAATATCCCATAGCTTGGCTGGATCGTCAAGCAGATTGAGCCCATGCTCCCATTCTGTGAAGAAGAACCCGATATCACTGACGCCATAGAAGCTAAGCCAATTACTGATTGAACGCTGGGTGACGGCTGCTTTAAAGCGATTTGTATGACCGACGATCCAATTCGTCATAAAGCCACCGTAGCTGCCACCAGTGACACCGAGACGATTTTCATCGATAAAGCTGTATGTCTCTAAGACGTAATCGACTGCGCTCATGAGGTCCGTATAGTCTTTTCCACCATAGTCGGTGCGGCACGCGTCAACAAAGGCTTGTCCGTATCCGTGACTACCACGTGGGTTTGTATACAAGACGACATAGCCCTTGGCTGCAAGAAGCTGCATTTCATGGAAAAATGTTTGCCCGTACATCGCGTGTGGACCGCCGTGAACTTCCAGGACAAATGGATATTTTTTGCCTTCTTCAAATCCATAAGGCTTCAATAGCCACCCTTGAATTGTCCAGCCATCCTCAGCCGTTACCGTCAGTTCCTCTGGTTCAGCAAGGTGTACGTCGGCTAGAAATTCTGCATTCGCCATCGTTATTTGTTCAAAATGTCCGTCTCCATCTAGTTTATAAAAATTGCCTGGATCTGTCGGCGTACTGATGCCAATGATAAATGTATGTGCTGCTGGATGATATGAAAAACCAAAGACGTGGTTGTTCCGCGTATAAATCGTTTTCAACGCACCGTCCATGGACACCTCATAAAGTCCTGTTGCACCTTGATCCGTACCAATAAAGTAAAGTCGTTCACCGTCAAGAGACCAGACAGGACCTGTATCTGACTCGCCAAGACGTGTATCCCCAATCATGGCATCACCGATTTGAAAATCCCAATCTGAACTGAGGCATGTATGATCTCCACTTTTTAAATCGAATACATAAAGATCATTTAAAGTTGCGCCTTTATATTGCTGTTCATGACCGAGACAAGCCAATTTTGAGCCACAAGGTGAAAATACAGCTCCAGCGAAACTGCCTTTTCCGTTTGTCAATTTTTCAATATGTTTCGATGCGATATCTAGAGTATATAGATCGAGAAACAGTTCACGATCGGCATCATCATTTAAGTTCGCAGCAAATACAATTGTCTTGCCATCTGGAGATATGTCTTGGACAAAATGATCCGCATCACCTGACGTGAGCTGTGTGAAGGATTCGTTTTTTACATCATATAAAATAATGTGACTGCGTTTTCGATCATGAAATCCCCTTCCGTCTGACTTGTATTTCAGTCTGTCGACGATGAGTGGCTTTTTCTTCAGTTCTTCTTGTTCCTGTTGTCTTTCTTCTTTTGACAGTTCCTTTTGATTTTGGACATCGTCGTCCGCATCAAGCATGGCCGTGAAGATAATTGATTGGCCGTCTTTAGACCATTCTGGGCCAGTTGCTCCATTTTTGAAAGTCGTTAACTGTCTAGCTTCACCACCATCAACCGGTAATAGCCATAACTGAGGTACACCGCTTCGAGTAGATTGGAAAACGATGTAGTTTCCGTCCGGTGAAAATCGTTGATGGCTTTGTTTGCCCTTGGTGAATGTCCATTGTTTAGGCTCGTTTTTATGTAGATCCTGGTAAAAGATGTGTGATTCATATGTGTCCTTGTCCGTTGCAGTCGTGGAGATGAATGTATAACCATTACCATCTGGTGATACTTGTGGATCACTAAATATCGCCAGTTCTTTAAAGTCATCGGCTTTAATTGCTCGCTGTTTCTGTACGGTCATTCAAATTCCTCCCATATTAAATCAGATTTGATGAAGTTTTCTTTATTCTAAACTATTTCGGGTAACGAATCAATGATTGATTTGAGCATTTTTAAATTTAACAAATTTTATTGATATGGTAAAAAAACCGGATGCAATCCTATGCATCCGGGTGTCTACGTGTTCAAGTCATTTCGTGTATTCAGTTGTACACGATCTGTACTGTTCAATTTGTTGTTCAAATCGCTTCTGGAGCTGTCTCGTAATTGGACCAGGGCGACCATTGGCAATGACCGTATCATCCACTTTCGTAATTGGTAATATTTCCGATGTTGTACTTGATAAGAACAGCTCATCAGCTGAAGCAATTGCTTCGGTTGAAAAGCTTTCTTCAATGAATGGTACACCTATCTCATCCGCATAATTATGCACACGAATTCGAACACACCCTTTTAAAATGCGATTTGTCGCAGGGTATGTGTATATTTTGCCGGATTTAATCATGTACACATTAGATGAAGCACATTCTGTTACCTCACCATCAAGATGCAAAATCGCTTCGTAGCACCCTTTTTCTGTGGCGGCTTGTTTTGCGAGAACGTTAGGAAGCAAATTTAAACTTTTAATATAGCAATTGCGCCAGCGTTCATCCGGCTGAGTTATTGTGCAGACGCCATTTGCTTGATTTGTCTCATTGCGCGGTAAATCACGCACATAAGCATATACATTTGTGGAGGCTTCCTTTGGAAATACATGATTCCGTGGTGCAGAGCCACGTGTAGCTTGCAAATAGATAATACCATCGGCTGTCATGTCATTTTTCTTAAGGAGCTCCATAAGTAATTGTGCGAGTTGCTCTTTCGTAAATGGGAGCTCAAGCTGAATCGCTTCAGCTGATCGGAAGAGTCTATTTAAATGCTCTTCAAATAAATCATATTGTCCGTTATAAATACGAACGACTTCATAAATACCATCACCAAATTGCAAACCACGTTCTTCAAAAGGGTACGTGAGGTTGTCCTTATGTGTAAATGTGGTTTGCGACAAAATAATTGGGTAAATAGACATGTTCAGCCTCCTTAGCATATTAGACTATATTAAATTACATTTTTAATCATGTGTAAAGAATAATAGCTTAATTGTACTATCTTTGTGATAAACTTCACAGACTATTATAGTACAGTTATGATATAATGCTCTCATATTCTACAGGGAGGCGGAAAGGATGGAACGCTTGTTAGATCGATTGTCGTTATCTGATTATGCCCAATTACTGAATTTAAGTACGTCTAAAACGGTAAAAGGGGGAGAATGTGTTTACCAAGAAGGAGATCCTGTACATAACCTATATATAATTAAGAGCGGGCGTATCCGCATTTATAAACAAGTCGCGCCAGATCGAACGATTACGATGTGTACAAGAGGTGCACGTGACGTTTTTGGTGAACTTGGCCTATTAAGTGGCGAAATGTATTATAATTCAGCCTGTGCCTTAGAGAACAGTACGTTACTTGTTCTGAAAAAAGAGCAGTTTGATGAAGTTTTAAAAGAAAACGGTCAGTTGAGTCTCGTGTTTGCCAAGTGGTTGGCCGAAACCGAAGAAGCTGGATACTCAAAAATTCGAGATTTTATAGCGTTTGGTGCTGAAGGAGCGGTTGCTTCTATATTTATAAGGTATTCTAACATGTATGGCGTTGTGACACCTGAAGGTATTCGTATTACAGAGCCGATCAAGCTGCGTGATATCAGTGAATATATCGGTGTATCTCGTGAGACGGTGAGTCGTATCGTTGCTAAGTGGCGAAAAGAAGATAAGGTTGATAATGCCTCTAAGTATTTTATGATAAAGGATCAAGCTTATTTTGAACAGCTCCTTCAATGTCACAGGTGCCACGCAGAGCACTGCGTTTTATAGCGTTAATATGGATTCAGCTTTTAGAAGGGATAGTCGTTCATGGAAGAGGTGGGCGTTATTCCTTTTTGTATTTAAATGAAGTCATGAATTTAGCTGTGCCATTTTTCATCATATTTTCCTTTAAAAAAAGATTGATTGCTTCAATAAAGACTGTTATAATACAATACACGTTAAACATAAGACATGTCAGCATGCGGGTGTAGTTTAATGGTAAAACCTCAGCCTTCCAAGCTGATGACGAGGGTTCGATTCCCTTCACCCGCTCCATACATACCAACGCAGTATCTCGTGAATGTCACACGAGGTGTTGCGTTTTTTAATTGTAGCAACCGCTCCTCAAGTGTATCCTAAGTTTAGGGGATAGCACGTTTGACGTACAATGATTGAACAACGATAAAGCGAGGGATTTGATTACGATGCAAAAACTATTAGAACAGTTGCAGCGAATCGATGGAAAAGGCTACAAAGCATATCAAGATTTAAAGGGAAACTATGACTTCACACATACTAGATTATATATCGATCATGTTCAAGGTGATCCGTTTGCGGCGCCATCTAAAATAAGAGTCGTAATACCGCGCCTTAAACGACCAATTCAACGCGCGTGGTTAAGTGAACAATATCGTAAAATTGCCGCAGAAGATGTATTTGCCCGTGCCGTCAGTCAAGCTGTCTCTAAACAGCACACAGTTATTAAGGGCTCGGGAAAGAGTGGACGAATCCAATTTGACGCACCAGGACAAGAAGTGCTTGAACGCACAGCAGTTCAAATTCATGACAATCAAATGACTGTTTGCTTATCTGTTGGCCTTCCTGCTAATGGCCGCCGTATTAACGGTCGAGAAGCGATTAAACTATTAACGCATGTCATTCCAGAGGTTATAACGAATTCTGTTTTTTCCGTTACCGATACCGCGATAGAAGAAGCTGTACAGCTCGCTGATCAACAACAGGCCATTCGTCGTCTTATGCGACAAAATGATTGGATTGCATTTATCGCTAATGAGGCGATTTTGCCACGCAAGAGTGGGGTTAGTGATGAACCGATGCAACGAGCTGTCCCTTTTCAAAGTCCAACTGAGCTAGAAGTATCCCTTGAAATTCCACATCGACCAACGCCTTTAAAAGGGATGGCAATTAGGAAAGGCATTACATTAATTGTCGGTGGTGGTTATCATGGTAAGAGTACGTTACTTCAGGCGATAGAGCGAGGTGTCTATCATCACACGGCTGGTGATGGTCGTGAATATGTTCTAACGGATCCTGATGCAGTTAAAATTAGGGCAGAGGATGGGCGGAAAATAACAGCGGTCGACATCTCCCCTTTTATCAATAATTTACCTCATGCGCAACAGACAACATGTTTTACAACAGACAATGCAAGTGGCAGCACGTCACAAGCTGCAAATGTCATAGAAGCATTAGAAGTTGGAGCATCGACTCTCTTAATTGATGAAGATACGAGCGCCACGAATTTTATGATTCGAGATCATCGGATGCAGCAACTTGTACAACAAGAAAAAGAACCGATTACCCCATTTATTCAAAAGATTAATCAGTTAAAGAACGCGCTTGATCTCTCAACGGTTCTCGTAATGGGTGGCTCAGGAGATTATTTTTCTGTTGCTGATACGGTTATTATGATGGATGAATATCACCTTTATGATGTAACAGAACAAGCAAAAGCGATTATTGAAAAAGAGCCTCTTCCTTCAATAACTGCTTTAGAGCAGTCATTTGGTTTGATTACAGCTAGAAGCTTTGAACAAAAAAGCTTACAGACGAAAAAAGGGAAACGCTCAAAGACACAAGCAAAGGGCTTAACCACCATCGTCATGGGACAGTCAAACATATCCTTTGATCATACTGAGCAACTCGTAGATCCTTCACAAACGCGAATGATTGCTGAAATCATTCAATTTTTGGATCGAACGAACGGCTTGGGAGATCGTTCATTAACTGAACTACTCGATTTAATTGACACACAAATTGACGAAAAGGGGCTAGCCTCGTTTACGACTTATCGAGATGCTCACCCTGGGGACTTAGCGCGGCCACGTCGTTATGAAATTGCGGCCGTGTTGAATCGGATGCGAACAGCTCATGTTAAGCAATTAAAGTAACGTATATGTACATTATAGTTGAAAGAGGTGTTCCAAATGAGCCATGACAATTTGAAGCAAAAAATAATAGCATATAGTAAAACAATTGGCATTGATAAGATTGGCTTTACGACGGCTGACGTATTTAGTACGCTCAAAAATCGGCTCAAGGAACAAGAAACGCTTGGTTATCAATCTGGCTTTGAGAAAGGTTCTATTGAAGAACGAACTGAACCAAGACGACTAATGCCAGAAGCCCAGTCTATTCTTTCGATTGCCATTGCATATCCCTCCCGAATGCAACGTCCACCTAAAGGTGAAAAAGGGAATCGACGCGGTATCTTTTGTCGTGCGTCTTGGGGCCGAGACTATCATGTTGGACTAAGGGAGCGGTTGGAAAAATTAGCAGCATTCATTCAAAGTGAAAGACCCGATGCCATCACAAAAATAATGGTTGATACGGGTGAATTATCCGATCGCGCTGTTGCTGAACGTGCTGGTATTGGCTTTAGCGGTAAAAACACGGCAATTATTACACCTGAATATGGGTCATTTGTTTATTTAGGTGAGTTGTTAACGAACATCCCCTTTGAACCCGATCACCCGCTCGAGGATGGGTGTGGTGATTGCACGAAATGCATTGATGCCTGTCCGACCGGAGCGCTCGTAGAAGGGGGGCGTCTTAACGCTCAAAAATGTCTCGCCTTTTTAACGCAAACGAAGGATTTTTTGCCCGATACGTATCGTTCAAAGCTCGGCAATGCGTTATATGGGTATGATACGTGTCAGGTCGTCTGCCCTTACAATAAACAGGTGGACTTCCATCTACACCCTGAATTTGAGCCAGAGCCAGAAGTTGCTAAACCGAAGCTTGTTCCTCTGTTGACGATGTCTAATCGTGAATTTAAAGAAACGTTCGGTCATGTTTCGGGATCGTGGCGAGGGAAAAAGCCTTTGCAGCGTAATGCACTTCTTGCCCTCGGTCATTATAAAGAAACAACGGCGGTCCCTGATATGATAAAAGTAATGAACGAAGATGTACGGCCTGTAATTCGCGGGACAGCTGCTTGGTCTCTTGGTAAAATTGGGACGAAAGAAGCATTTGCAGCGATCAGAGCTGCAATGGAAACTGAGGCAGATGATGCTGTTTTATTTGAAATGGAAAAAGGCCTGGCCTTTGAAACAAAACGAGAGGAATTATAGGTCTTAGATAAAATTTTATGAGAAAAGAGGTTTTTACCATGACGTTATTTTATAAAGAAATGATTACACCAATTGGTCCTCTCACAATTGTCGGTACACATTCAGAAATTGTCCGTATTGATTACGGCACTTATCAAGAGTTGAAATCTAAGCTCAATGCTTGGGGGGCGAAACATCTTGATAAGCCAGAGTTTATTCAGCAGACGAATGAAAAAATCGCCCATGCCTCAGGCGAACTTAGCGGGTATTTTGCGGGGAAGTCATTTAATTTTTCGTTTCCTTTCAAGTATTACGGTACTGACTTTGAAAAGCAAGTGTGGCAAGCTTTGTATATGACAGTCCCTTATGGCGCGACAAGAACTTATAAAGATATTGCTGAAATTATTCGCAACCCGAAATCCGTTCGGGCAGTAGGACGGGCCGTTAACAAAAATCCCTTCTCGATAGCCGTACCTTGCCATCGTATTATCGGGAAAAAAGGTGATTTAATCGGATATAATGGTGGCCTTGATAAGAAGAAGTATTTACTCACCCATGAGCGCGAACAAATGGCGTTGGTCACGAGGAAGACCAATTTAACTTAATCGTCATTCCCTGGGCATGTTATAATTAGAAAAAGCGTCAAACCTTCTTTCGTAATCGATAATATGAGACACCTTTCAATCATACATTGATTGGAGGGGATTGAATTGAAACGATTAAATCATCTTTGGCTTGATATATGTGAAGGACGATCACAAGAGCTCGCCTGGTGGAATCAAAAAAGATCTCTTTATCAACAACGGGGCTACAGTGTGATACAAGTTCGTGGAAGTGGAGAACTGTATCGGACAGTGCGTTCTGTTGTTGGTGCGCAGTATGAATATATGTTGCATATGATGATCGTCTTGAAAAAAGGTGACCATATTTATATTGAAGAGGAATCGGAGTCATTTTCTTTTGAATTGAATAATGGAGATATCGTTAACCATAGGGCAATCGAGAAGAAGCAGACCTATACAAGTGATTTCATGAACAAGGTGTTTGAAAGGGATATATCAACGGATCGTGCTCACCGCTTTATCTATGATCGACAGGCTGCTGTGAAGTACGCTGAACGCTGGTGGAATAGCTATAACCCTCAATATCGTACATTTGACGTTGATTGTACCAATTATGTATCACAATGTCTTTATGCAGGAGGTGCTCCAATGCGAGGCGCGCCTAACAGAGCAAAAGGCTGGTGGTATCAAAATGACAACTGGAGCTTCAGTTGGGCAGTTGCTCATTCGCTACGCTGGTACTTAAGTGGTTCAACGACAGGACTGAAAGGTGCAGAAGTAGAGCAGCCTTCTGAGCTAATGCCTGGTGACGTTATTTGTTATGATTTTGAAGGCGACGGAAGATGGGACCATAATACAATCGTTGTGGCAAAAGATATCGATAACATGCCACTCGTTAATGCCCATACGAATAATAGTCGAATGCGGTACTGGTCGTATGAAGATTCCCTTGCTTGGACGCCCGAGTGTAACTATAAATTTTTTCGAATTGGTTGACGTTTCATTAGAGGCATTTATTCTGTTCGATTAGATTGTAAACTTTAAATAGAAGCGACGAATCCATTATGAATCGTTTGCACATGTTAAGGAGAATATGGAATGAGCTTACACATTGTATTATATCAACCAGAAATACCGGCTAATACGGGTAATATATCTAGAACATGCTTAGCTACTGATACAACACTTCACCTTATACACCCTCTAGGATTTTCAACAGACGATCGTATGGTACGTCGAGCTGGTCTGGATTACTGGCAGCATGTCGATATACGTGAATACAATTCCATGGATGAGCTGTATCGCACATATCCAAATGGTGACTTTTACTATATCGAGAATTTTGGTACAAAGCATTACACTGACTTTGATTTTAGTGATACGGATCAAGAGTTGTTTTTTGTATTTGGACGTGAAACAGATGGAATCCCGGTGTCTTTATTAAACGGAAAAGAGGATAAATGTTTACGGATCCATATGAACGATAAGGTTAGGTCTCTAAACCTCTCTAATACGGCGGCAATTTTGATTTATGAAGTATTACGTCAACAAGGCTTTCCGGGCCTTGTATGAAAATAGCATCATGATTTGACGATAAGAGAGCGGAATTGTGCACCTGTTTAAACAGAAAAAACTGCCGGCAATATGAGTTGCACGGCAGTTTTTTTGACATGTGTTATTGACTTTTCTTTGGTACTCCAGGTTTTGCTTCATAGCCTGCTGTGAAACAAGATGTAATAAACACAACAATAACCCCAGCTAAAAGTGCAAGCTTCATGAACATGGCCCCCCTTATGATTAACTTCCATGTCGCTCCCGTTAAACGGTTCGTACCACTTCATCATGACCGCATCAAGATGATGTGATAATGAATGCCGTGTATAATCGGGAAGGTGTTCACCTTCAGTCAATAGGAAAAGAGATCCCAGCTTGATGAAACGTGAAATCAATGAAATGCTTAACGTATCATTTCGAGTCCATTATAGCTGATTCATTGTTTAATGTGAACTACGAACCGTTATTTCAATCAATCAATGTGAAAATGACCAAGCACTAAAAAAGGTCAAGTCGTTGAAAAAACTTGATATGGCAATGATTCACTCACGACATAACACCTATTTGAATAGCATGAATCATTCCAAATATATTTTAAGAGATAATAGTTGATGAAATGTTTTAACATGCCTATAATGATAGGTGGATTTGCACAATGTTAACATCTAATGGGGGTATATGACGTGACACAGAATGAAGAATCTTTTGAGAGATTCTGGGGAGATTTTCACGGTCCAAATCGGGGGTATATTGAAGAACAGTTTGATCTGTATAAAAAAGATCCCAATAGTGTTGAACCATCAATTAAAGATGTGTTTGACACATACGGCGCACCGGATTGGCTGTCCGGGAACACGGTCCAAGAGACATCAGCTTTTTCGTCAATTGACCATGTTAAAAAGCTTACCTCAGCAATGAAGCTTGTTGAGGCTATTCGTCGTTTTGGGCATCTAGGGGCAAAGATTTATCCAGTAGGTGCAAGAGAGCGTCAATCAGAGCTTGTACAAGCAGCATCATACGACTTGACGGATGACGATTTGCGCAGCATCCCAGCTGAATGGCTATGGGAACAAGCACCGACAGAGGTTGAGAATGGACTTGACGTCATTCGTTATTTGAAATCGTGTTATTCAGGGCCGATTACGTTTGAATTTGACCATGTTAACAATGATGAGGAGCGGCAATGGCTTCTCGAAAGAATCGAATCTGATTCACATCGCTTTGATCCGTCGAAAGAGGAGAAACTTCAGCTTTTAGAACGACTGGCCCAGGTAGAGGGGTTTGAGCAGTTTTTACAAAAAACATTTGTCGGTCAAAAGCGTTTCTCGATTGAGGGACTTGAAGCAATGGTACCAATGTTAGATAGACTTGTGAAGTATGCGACGAAAGATAAAGTTGAACATATTATGATGGGAATGGCACACCGTGGCCGTCTAAGTGTTTTAGCACATGTGCTTGGTAAGCCGTTCGACAAAATATTTTCTGAGTTTCACCACTCGCCAAACAAAGAATTAATCCCATCTGAAGGCTCAAGAGGGATCAATTACGGCTGGACTGGTGATGTGAAATATCATTTTGGCGCAGTGAAGGACGTGCCAAATGGTGATGAATTTACGACGCGTGTTACCCTTGCAAATAATCCATCGCATTTAGAATTTGTGAATCCTGTGGTTGAAGGATTTGCCCGCGCTGGCCAAGATGATCGATCTGCTAAGGGCTACCCGAAACAAGATATGAATAAAGCCTTTCCGGTGCTCATTCATGGTGATGCAGCTTTTATCGGTGAAGGTGTCGTTGCGGAAACGCTAAATTTAAGTAATTTACCAGGCTATGATACTGGTGGAACCGTTCACCTTATCGCGAATAATTTAGTCGGCTATACAACAAACCGCCATGAAGGGCGTTCAACACGGTATGCGAGTGATTTGGCTAAAGGCTTCGAAATACCAATTATCCATGTGAATGCAGATGATCCGATTGCGTGTATCAACGCTGTTAAAATGGCATATGAATACCGACAAACGTTTCATAAAGACTTTTTGATCGATCTTGTTGGCTATCGCCGTTATGGTCATAATGAGATGGATGAACCAAGAACGACACAACCGCAGCTTTATCAAGATATTGATAACCACCCAACGGCAGCACATGTATTTGCAGAGAAATTACAAAATACTGGTGTGATTGATCAGGCTCATTTTGAAGCGGTCAAAAAGACGATTCAAGATGAACTTCGTAATATTTATGTAGGCATGAAAGAGGAAGCCGCGTCTAAACTAGAACCGCCTGCAATGCCAAAAGCACTCACAAATGGCATTGATCACTTTGATACGACGTTTCCACTTGAAAAGCTAAAGCAATTAAATAAAGAATTGTTGCAGCGTCCTGAAGGTTTTACACCATTTAAGAAGCTGGAAAAAATCTTGAAACGCCGTGAACAGATGCTTGAGGATGGCAATAAAGTAGATTGGGGAGCAGGCGAAGCATTAACGTATGCGTCTATTTTAAGTGATGGCATTCCAATTCGTTTAACAGGGCAGGACTCTGAACGCGGCACATTTGCGCATCGCCATATGGTTTTGCATGATATTAAAACTGGAGATACGTATTCACCACTTCACGGACTGACAGATGTAGAAGTGTCGTTTGATATTCGCAATAGCCCATTATCTGAAGCAGGCGTACTTGGCTTTGAGTATGGCTATAGCGTTCAGTCTCCGAAAACGTTGGTCATTTGGGAAGCCCAGTTTGGTGATTTTGCCAATGCCGGCCAAGTGATCTTTGACCAATTCATTTCTTCAGCACGCGCAAAATGGGGCGACGTGTCCAATATGGTTATGCTTTTGCCACACGGCTATGAAGGGCAAGGGCCTGAGCATTCTAGTGCACGATTGGAACGGTTTTTACAAATGGCTGCTGAAAATAACTGGATTGTTGCGAACGTCACTTCAGCTGCGCAATTTTTCCATTTAATGCGTCGGCAAGCTGCAATGCGCGGTCGTGAAGAAGCAAGACCACTTATTGTGATGTCACCAAAAAGCTTGTTAAGAAATCAACGTGTGGCATCACCAGCTCAGGCGTTTTCTGAGGGGCGTTTTCAACCATTGCGTGATCAGCCTAATTTGAAAGTATCAAAGAAAAATGCGACACGCCTTTTAATTGGGACAGGAAAAATCATGGTGGATATTGAAGAAGCACTTGAACAGTCCGATGAAACATATAGCTGGCTGCGTGCGCTTCGACTCGAGCAAATATACCCATTTCCGATAAAAGAGCTGCAAAAAGAAATTAAAGCATTGCCTAATTTAAAGGAAATTGTGTGGGTACAGGAAGAACCGAAAAACATGGGGAGCTGGGATTTTGTTGATGATTACTTAAGGGGTGCACTAAAGGAAGGGCAGTCACTGAAGTATATTGGCCGACCTGATCGATCATCACCAGCTGTTGGCGAACCGAACATTCATAAAGCTGAACAACAACACATCATTCAACAAGCGATTAATCCGTTCAAAGGGGGAGATTTCAGTGAAAGAAATTAAAATTCCAGAACTGGCTGAATCCATTACAGAAGGGACAATTTCTGAATGGTTGGTTAAAAAAGGCGATAAAGTAGAAAAAGGCGACCCGATTGTTGAGTTAGAGACGGATAAGGTGAATGTAGAAGTCAATGCCGATCATGCTGGCGTTTTAGTGGAAATTCTTCATCAAGAAGGTGATGATGTGGAAGTTGGTGACGTCATCGCTAAAGTGGATGAGGCCGCAGAAGCTGGTGCATCTGTTGAACAATCGAATGCTGAAACACCAGTGGCACAGCATTCGGAAGTTGAAGTTGAGCAACCATCACAACACCCCGTACAAGAAGAGCCGTCAAGTGAGCCAACGGATGAACAGAACCATGTCATCGCCTCACCAGCAGCTAGAAAGCGAGCACGGGAACTCAATATTGATCTCAATTCTATTCAGCCACGTGATCCACTCGGCCGTGTGCGACCAGAGGATGTAGAGGCTGCTGCAAGCAAGAAGCAGGATCAAAAACAGTCAGACACTAAAAAATCTGCCCCTAAAGCAACTGAGAAAACAGAATTTACCAAGCCGGTTGAACGTGTGAAAATGACGCGCCGCCGTCAGACGATTGCTAACCGTCTCGTCGAGGCACAGCATGAAGCCGCTATGCTGACGACATTTAACGAAGTCGATTTAACGGAGGTCATGAAGCTTCGTTCTGAACGAAAGGATAAGTTTTTAGAAAAACACGACGTGAAGCTCGGTTTTATGTCTTTCTTTACAAAAGCAGTCGTCGGTGCTTTGAAAGACTTCCCATTACTTAACGCAGAAATTCAAGGCAATGAACTCGTTCTAAAGAAATTTTACGACATCGGTATTGCTGTATCTACTGATGACGGGCTCGTCGTTCCTGTTGTGCGTGATGCCGACCGTCTTGATTTTGCTGGTATTGAAAAGGAAATTAGCAATCTCGGTAAAAAAGCACGTGACAACAAGCTTGGCTTAAGTGACTTGCAAGGTGGCACATTCACAATTACAAACGGTGGTATCTTTGGTTCAATGCTGTCAACACCAATATTGAATGCCCCACAAGTCGGCATTCTCGGTATGCATAATATCCAAAAGCGTGCAATGGTCATGCCGGATGATTCGATCCAAGTATGTCCGATGATGTATATTGCGTTGTCCTATGACCACCGGATTGTTGATGGTAAAGATGCTGTTCAGTTCCTTGTTAGAATTAAGGAATTGCTAGAAGATCCGTATGATTTGTTATTAGAAGGTTAATGATCCGTTTATATATCGTACAAAACCCGTTTACGACACAGCGCGTGAACGGGTTTTTTGTATGGGTGAAATATATAACATGCATCCTGTTGTGAAAGAGGAAAATCGATGCTATTACTGGCTCTTGATTATCGTAATCCGGACAATGAGTAGTTTTTATGACCTTTATATACGGGTTTAGTCAATATAAACCCTTAAAAATAAAAAAAACTCTTGATCTAATGTCAAAAAGCGAATATGATTGGTTATGTTGGTTTTTAAATTCGGAAATTGGAGTGCTATTATATGAATACATTTTTTAAGTTAAAAGAAAACAACACCAATCTACGAACAGAAATAGTTGCAGGTGTGACAACTTTTTTGACGATGGTTTACATCATTGTTGTGAATCCGGCTATTTTGTCAGCCGCTGGCATTCCGTTTGATCAAGTATTTATGGCAACGATTATTGCAGCAGTCGTTGGAACGGTCATTATGGCGTTATGCGCAAATTATCCAATTGCAATTGCGCCAGGCATGGGACTTAACGCTTATTTTGCGAGTGTTGTAGCAGCACAGGGATTTTCATATCAAGTCGTGCTGGGTGCAGTGTTTATGGCTGGTATCTTATTTGTCTTGCTCAGTTTGACAAATTTCCGCGAAGTGCTGATTGGCGCAATTCCACCAGCTTTAAAGTACGGTATTACGTCGGGAATCGGATTGTTTATTGCATTTATCGGATTAAAATCATCGGGTATTGTCGTTGAGGATCAAATTAATATGGTAGGACTTGGTGATTTTCACAATCCGGTTACACTGTTGACCCTTGTTGGACTGCTGATCACACTCATTCTTATTGTGCGAAAGGTTAACGGTGCTTTGTTTATCGGGATGCTCATCACTGGCGTCATTGGCTTTTTTACTGGTCAGCTTGAGAGTCAAGGTATAGCAGCAATGCCACCTATGCCTGTTATATTTGATATGGATGTTACAGGCGTGTTTGCTAATGGTCTATATACTGTTGTGTTTGCATTTTTGCTTGTTACAATATTTGATACAACGGGGACATTGATCGGTGTGGCTGAACGTGCGGGCTTCTTGAAAAATGGTCAGATGCCACGGGCAAAATCAGCTCTGTTAGCTGATGCAACAGCAACGTCAGTTGGAGCGATGTTTGGAACAAGCCCATCTACGGCTTATGTCGAATCTACTTCAGGTGTGGCTGCTGGCGGAAGAACCGGACTTACAGCACTCGTCGTTGCTGCATTGTTTGCTGTATCTATGTTCTTTAAACCAGTGATCGAGGCGATTGCCAATTCGCCGGCGATTACAGCCCCTGTTTTAATTATTGTCGGATGTTTAATGATGGATGGATTAGCACGTATTGATTGGAAAAAGTTTGATGATGCATTTCCTGCTTTTGCAATTATTCTTGCAATGCCACTTACATCAAGCATTGCAACAGGTATTGCGATCGGATTCATAACGTATCCGCTTCTTAAGCTTGTTATTGGAAAAGGGCGTGACGTGCATTGGATCTTATATGTATTTGGTATTATTTTTGCCCTACAAATGGCATTCTTTCCAGCCATCTAAGATAATAATATGATGTTGGGATACATCCCAAGTTAATGTAACAAAGTCAGGTAAGCCATCTTGTAATCGATGGACGACCTGACTTTGTTTTATGTGTATTAGATTGTTCATTTGACTGATACGAAAGGTGGTTGCTTTCTGTAGGAACGACTTTGGTCATTGCTGTTCCTGCAGGCGTCAGCCATCTTTTGTCTAGTCTGGTGAGGTCATTCGAGCATTCCATAAGGATTTGATTCAATGAACTGGTGTTACACGTCATTGGCTTGAGCATAATGACGTTGTACGTGTAACAATCGCCATAACAATGCAACCGCCCCACAGCTTAAACCAATTATAATTCCAACCCAATAGCCAAACGGTTCAAGAGGTGTGAAATTGGCAAGCAGCCATCCGCTTGGTAAGCCAATGACCCAATATGATATGAGTGAAATAACAAGCGTCACATTGACATCCTTATATCCGCGTAATGCCCCTTGTATCGGAGCCCCGAACGCATCTGCCAGCTGGAAGAAAATCGCATAGAATATAAATTGTTTCGTGAGCTCAATGACTTCCGGATTCGTATTGTACAAAGCCGCTGCTGGTCCATCAAACACATAAAGAACGGCCCCAGCAAATGCAGCGATGCCGAGTCCACTTGCCAAGCCGATATAGCTGTAAACCTTAGCGTCGAAGGAACGATTTGCACCGAGTTCATAACCAATGGCAATCGTTAAAGCCATTCCTACACTAAGTGGAATCATATAAAGCATCGTTGCAAAATTCATAGCCGCCTGATGTGCTGCAATTGTATATGTGCTGTACACACTCATGAGCAAGGTGACGGCCGAAAATATACTCGTTTCAAAAAAGATCGCGACACCAATTGGAATACCGATTTTAAGCTGCTCGCCCCACGCTTTTAAAGCAGGTTTGTCCCAGTTGCGACATATGCCGTAGTTTCGAAATGGGCGCAGACGATGAACGACGAACACGGTGATGATACAGACGAGCCAATAAGTGAGTGCGGTGGCAATCCCTGACCCAATTCCCCCAAAAGCTGGTAAACCAAGCTTTCCAAAAATAAAAATGTAATTGAAGCATACATTTAAGGGAAGAGAGATGAGAATAATCATCATAGATGTCCGTGTTTGCCCGAGTGCATCGATAAAGCTGCGCAGCGTGTTGAAAATAAACAGCGGGACAATACCTGTACTAATCGTAATCAAATACCATTTCGCTGTGTGACGAACGTCGTGCTCGAGATCCATCCGTTCTAACACAGGATTAAGCGAAAATGCACCTACAATCAAAATAAAAATGGCCAATGCGACGGCCAAATAAATTCCTTGCTGTACTTTTTTTGGAATGTCCTTTGTTGCCTTAGCACCCGCAAGCTGAGCGATAATAGGTGTTATCGCAAGGATTACCCCATTAATTCCAGTGAAAACTGGTACCCAGAGGCTTGAGCCAATTGCTACACCAGCGAGATCTTCAGCGCCAGCCCGCCCGGACATAACGGTATCAAAGAAATTCATTAAAAACATGCTAACTTGCGTGATTAAAATCGGAATGAGAATGATACCAAATAGTTTAAGCTTTTCTCTTAAAGAAGATGTTTCATACATATCAAGACTTCCTTTTTTGTGCATTTTCTATTATCATTGAAATTGGTCTGACAATATGGCTCCAATAGCTATTATACTGCGAGCCAATGAAATAAGAAAGAGGGGCCAATCTGTTATGAATAACAAACGTATTTTATTTACGGGTGGCGGTACAGCCGGCCATGTTATGGTTAATCTCGCTTTAATACCCGTTTATCAACAGGCTGGGTGGCAAATTGATTATATTGGATCACATGATGGGATTGAAAAGACATTAATTGAACCTCTTGAAGGTGTCACGTATCACGGCATATCAACAGGGAAACTGCGTCGATATATATCAAAGGAAAATTTAAAAGACCCATTCAAAGTTGTAAAGGGAACATTACAAGCATGGCGTATCATTGGCCGTGTAAAGCCGGCAGTCATTTTCTCAAAAGGTGGCTTCGTATCGGTCCCAGTCGTTCTTGCTGCTAAGCTAAGAGGCGTTCCAACGATTATCCATGAATCAGATTATACGCCTGGGCTTGCCAACAAAATTGCGATTCCATTTGTTCAAAAAGTCCTCGCAACGTTTCCAGAGACGATGGCCTTTTTGCCAGAGAAGAAAGCGGAATATGTCGGTGCTGTTATTCGGGATGATCTGTTCCAAGGGGATCGAAAAAGAGGTCTTGAGCTCACCGGATTGACTGAAGAAAAGCCGGTCTTACTCATCATGGGTGGTAGTGGTGGCGCACAAGCAATAAATGATACGATTAGAAATGTGCTCGATCAATTACTTGACTCAGTTCAAATCATTCATATTTGTGGTCATGGTAAAACGGACCCATCGATAAAACAAACAGGTTATGTACAATTTGAATATGTGAATGAAACACTTAAAGACATATTGGCGGCTTCTGACTTTGTCGTATCACGCGCGGGAGCGAATGCAATTTTTGAATTTTTAGCTTTACGGATTCCGATGTTGTTAATTCCTTTATCACGGCAAGCGAGCAGAGGCGATCAAATTATTAATGCCCGTTCCTTCTTAGACAAAAAGTATGCCCGTGTACTTGAAGAGGAGGAGCTTACTGAAGCGTCTCTTGTTCATGAAATTATGGAATTAACAAAAGCAGCCCCAGTAATGCGTGACTATATGAAGGCATTTGAAAGTAAGAAAGCGCGTGATCAAGTGCACGATATTATTCAACACGCGATAAAGCATTAAATAAAAAAAAGTAGGCAAAATCATCGATTGACGATTTTGTCTACTTTTTTTCTCTGAAAATGAGTCAATTTCCATCTGTTATAGTCATATATTTGTACATATAGCTCGCTAATACAAGTATTCACCATGATTAAGCCATATTATCTCGGTTATACAAGGTTAATCGTTGATAATCGATGATAATTACCAATTTTCCCCACATAAGCGGTTTGAGTATTTTGGTTTTTTTGGATAGTATTTTATATGTAAGTCGCTTCAGACTTCAACTTTTGGGTGCTTCATTTTCTCCTTCCACGTCTGTTTCATATCAATCTTTGTCCGTAATCGACAAAACGTATCACATTCTAAACATAGGTTCTGCATGAAGAAAAACAACAACACTATGGGGGTATACAATTTGAAGAAAACAATTTTGGCAATTTTCTCAGCATTACTTCTTACCATGCTTGCGGCATGTGGTGGCAGTGATGAGCTAGAGACAATTACATTTGCTGATGCTGGCTGGGACAGTATCAAAGTACACAATTATATTGCACAGACAATTATTGAAGAAGGATATGGTTTTAAGACTGAGACAACGACAGGATCTACCCAAGCGACATTTCAAGGACTGATTGAGGGAGATATTAACGTCTATACAGAAGTGTGGACAGACAATATTAACCCTGCTTATGACGAAGCAATTGAAAATGAAGAGATCGTAAAACTATCAACCAACTTTGCTGATAATGTTCAAGGACTTTACGTCCCAACATATGTGATTGAGGGCGATGAAGAGCGTGGCATTGAACCGATGGCACCTGATTTAAAAACGGTTGAGGATTTGAAAAAGTATCCAGATGTCTTTGAGGACCCTGAAGACCCTGATAAAGGCCGTATTTTAAATGGACCAAGTGGTTGGACTGTTGAAGAGGCCATATCAAAGAAATTTGAAACGTATGGTTTAGATGAGACGATGAACAACTTTATCCCAGGATCTGATTCAGCGTTAGTGGCAGATTTGGTCAATCATTACGAAAAAGGTGAGCCATGGGTTGGCTACTATTGGTCACCAACATGGGTTACGGCAAAATATGATTTAACACTTCTAGAAGAACCTGAATTTGATCAAGATACATGGGATGAAACAAAAGGGACTGCATTCCCACCGAACGATGTCGTGGTAGCTGTTCATAAAGATTTCCCTGAACAAGCTCCTGACGTGACTGAGTTTCTCAAAAACTATGAAACAAGTACTGAGCTAACAGAAACAGCATTGAAATACATGAACGAAAATGATATGACAGCAGAAGAAGCCGGAAAATGGTGGATGCAGGAATATGAAGATGTTTGGACGAGCTGGGTTTCTGATGACATCGCAGAAAAAGTCAAGAATGCTCTGAAGTAACACTTGAGGGCAGCTGGCCGATCTGGTTGGCTGCTTTCGTGTTTTACGATAAAAGCGGCGTGACAAGAGCTACATGTGTTGCCTTTGCTGTCATAAATCGCATCAAAAGGTATAAATACTATCTATAAAGAGAGGTGAGTCGACTGCACGTGCTGCAGTCTGCCTATGTGGGATTTTCCAGAAATACGCACGAACATCGGTGAATATGTAAATAACTTTGTAAAGTTTTTAGACCGAACATTTGAAGGGTTTTTTGAATTTATTTTCTTTGTGGCCTCTCGTACGATCAACGGTATCGATGATTTCCTCGTATTCCTACCTTGGTGGTTGTTCATTATTATTATCATCTTATTAGGCGCGTATTTTAAATCTGCTTTAGCGGGGATATTGTACGGTATATTTGTATTTTTAATTGGAACGTTTGGACTGTGGGAAGATATGATGACGACAATTGCGATTATTGTGTCGGCTGTTCTTATATGTTTAATTATCGGTATTCCAATCGGGGTCTGGATGGCATTCAGTGAGCGATTTTCAACTATAATTCGACCATTGCTGGATGCGATGCAGACGATGCCGAGCTTTGTCTATTTGATACCAGCGATCTTTTTCTTTGGCCTCGGTAACGTATCAGCTATTTTTGCAACATTAATTTATGCGCTACCCCCTGTTATTCGTTTAACGGAGCTGGCGATTCGTGGTGTCGATAAAGAAGTCGTTGAATCTGCGCAGTCATTCGGGTCATCAAGGTGGCAAACACTTCGTAAGGTGCAGCTTCCACAAGCTTTACCGACCATTATGGCTGGGGTGAACCAAACGACGATGATGGCATTAGCGATGGTCGTTATTGCATCAATGGTTGGCGCCAAAGGGCTAGGGGAGCAAGTGCTCATCTCTATTAACCGTATTGATATTGCACTTGGCTTTGAAGCAGGCATTAGTATTGTATTTCTTGCGATTATAATTGATCGTATTACAAATGGTGTGGCCGATAAGTTCCAAAAGCATAGGAGGGTTGGCAAATGAGCCATATTAGACTTGAGCATGTATCGAAAATATTTGGGCCCAAACCAAAATCCGTCATTCCAATGATTGAGCAAGGTATGTCAAAGGAGGATATTTTAGCTGATACAGGTCATACAGTCGGCGTATATGATGCGTCGCTTGAAATCGAACGTGGTGAAGTATTCGTCATTATGGGATTGTCTGGAAGTGGTAAGTCGACGTTAATTCGTTGTTTTAACTTATTAAATAAGCCGACAACAGGTTCAATCTATATCGATGATGACGATATTATGTTGTATAAAAATCCACAGTTAAAAGAGGTCCGGCAGAAAAAAATTGCCATGGTGTTTCAGCATTTTGGTTTGTTTAACCATCGCACAATACTAGGAAATGTTGAGTATGGACTCGAAATTCGCCAAGTGCCAAAAGAAGAGCGCCAGGAAATAGCTATGAAGAACATTGAAATCGTTGGCTTAAAAGGCTATGAGGACAAATACCCTGATGAGCTTTCAGGTGGTATGCAGCAACGAGTTGGCTTAGCGCGGGCATTGGCCAATGACCCTGATATTCTACTAATGGATGAGCCATTTAGTGCGCTTGATCCACTGATTAGACGAGAAATGCAACTCGAACTATTAGACATCCAAAATAGGCTTCAAAAAACGATCATATTTATTACACATGATGTGAATGAGGCCTTTAAAATAGGGGATCGTGTCGCTGTTATGAAGGATGGTCGTGTCGTCCAAGTCGGTACACCTGAAGAAATTATTGAAGCACCTGCTAATGATTATATATCAGAGTTTATTAAAGATATTGATCGTTCAAAGGTGTTCCAGGCAGAGCATGTTATGACGAAACCGAATGCGCTTGTATCAGTAAAGGATGGCTTGAAGGTTGCCATTAAAGAAATGGAAGAAAACGGCATATCAAGTGTGTTTGTCGTTGACAGAGGGCGTCACCTTCAAGGGATCGTAACGATTGATGACGCGATTGAAGGGACGAAACAAAAGAAGCAGCTGATGGACGTGTTGCGTACAGATGTTACGACGGTTGATAGGGAGGAATATGTGAGTGAATTAATTCCTAAAGCACTCGAATCTTCCTTTCCACTAGTTGTTACAAATGAAGACAATCGTGTGGAAGGAATCATTCTCCGCGTTCATGTCATGGCAGGGCTTGTCGCAGATGATGTTGATGAAAGTGAAGAATACCAAGGCACTGTACCATTAACGTAATATATAAAACGAGAAGTCATCTTCATGGCTTCTCGTTTTGTGTCTATCACGTATTGCGGGCGGTTTCACGAGGTTTAACGCGCCATTATTCTTTTCGGTTACCGCTATGAAATAATTGGATAAAACTCATATTTTTTCAAAAAATGCTTTACTTTATAAATGGTGTCGGCTATACTGAATATATTCAAAAATGAGAGGAGGTCACTAAAATGGAAAACGTAATCATGAGCATTTCAACTTTAACAGAATTTTATCCACATGTGGCCTCGCCGGTTGTACGATAGCTTTTTAGATGACAATGAGGGCCGCATATGTTTGTGGCCCCGCTATAAGTGTATAGGGATACGTGTATTCCTTTGCCTAAGAGCATGCGTCACAGACGTGTGCTTTTTTTGTGCGCTTATAAGCTACAGGACACCCGACGGGGAAAAGTTAGTGTATGAGTCATATTGATTCGTACGAATGGAAGAGAGAGAAGGTGAACGATTTGTTTGCGGTTTTTAAGAAGCTCGATTGGTTTTTTAAACGGTATTGGAAACGGTATGTATTTGCCATTACGGCTTTAATTATTGCGAGTGCGATCGGACTTATTCCACCTAAATTGGTAGGATATATTATTGATCATATTCAATTTGACACGTTGACGATGCAATTGTTGACAATGGTCATTTTAGGATACGTCACGTTAACCGTTGTACATTATGCTATTTCGTTTTTATGGGATTATACGTTATTTGGCGGTGCCGTCATTCTTGAGAGATGGATGCGAAGCCGATTAATGGACCATTTCTTAAACATGTCACCAACGTTTTTTGGTAAAAATCGAACGGGTGATTTAATGGCGCGGTCGACGAATGACTTGAAGGTCATTTCGCTAACAGCTGGATTTGGTATTTTGACACTAGTGGACTCTACGACATTCATGTTTATGATCATTGCCGTAATGGGCTTTACGATCAGCTGGCCTTTAACATTTGCTGCTTTGATTCCACTGCCAATTATGGCTGTAATCATGAACAAATACGGTACAGCCATTCATAGCCGCTTTACAGCTGCACAGGCTGCCTTTAGTGATTTGAATAATAGTGTTCTTGAATCAATTAAAGGGGTGCGTGTTGTAAGAGCGTTTGTTCAAGAAGAACAGGAGGAGCAACGCTTTCAAGCAATGACTGAACATGTCTATGCGAAAAATATGGAAGTGACTAAGATTGATGCATTGTTTGAGCCGACGATGAAAATTCTTGTCGGTCTCTCTTACACGATTGGCTTAGGCTACGGTGCGATTCAAGTGTTTGAAAATAAGATATCACTTGGTGATCTTGTCACATTTAACGTCTATTTAGGGATGTTGATCTGGCCAATGTTTGCGGTTGGTGAATTAATTAATATATTACAACGTGGTAATGCGTCACTTGACCGGGTTAATGAAACGTTAAACTATAAAGCAGATGTAACAGATGCTGAGAATCCGGTAGATGTGCAGCATCCTGATACGATTGACATTGATCATTTGACGTTTTCTTACATAGGAAGCGGCAAAAACCAATTATCAGATGTATCACTTCACGTGCGTCAAGGTGAAACGATCGGTGTTGTTGGCAAAACCGGTGCAGGAAAAACGACGCTATTTAAATTGCTTCTAAGAGAATACACCCGGTTTGAAGGATCCATTAAAATATGTGGCGTTGATCATGCCAATATCCGTTTGAACCAGCTTCGCAACTGGATTGGCTATGTTCCACAAGATCAGATGATGTTCTCTAAAACAATTAGAGAAAATATTCAGTTTGGCAAGGCGGATGCAACAGATGAAGAAATAAACCGTGTCATGGAGCTGGCACATTTTCTAGAAGATATAAAAGCGTTACCTGAAGGGCTTGATACAGAGGTTGGTGAAAGTGGTGTCACCCTTTCTGGTGGTCAAAAGCAGCGGGTCGCGTTAGCCCGTGCGTTTATCAAAAATCCAGATATACTCATTCTTGATGATGCGTTATCAGCTGTTGATGGAAAAACAGAAGCAAATATTATCGCACATTTAAGAGAGGAACGGAAACATAAGACGACATTTATAGCCGCACATCGGCTGTCAGCTGTCGCACATGCTGATCACATCATCGTCATAGAAGACGGGAAAATAGTGGAAGCAGGAACACATGACGTGCTCATGGCTTCAAAAGGATGGTATTACAGTCAGTATATACAGCAACAGCTTGAAAGTAGTCAAAAGGAGGTGGACTAATTATGAAAAAGCAATCTGCTGAACGACGATTAATAGGTTATGCATGGACATTTAAAAAAGGAATTTTGATCGGAATTGCCTGTCTAATGATTGCGACAGGGTTGGAATTAGCGGGACCGCTTATCGCTAAAACGGTTATTGACGATCACATTCTCGGTGTAGAAGGACAATGGGAACGCGTTACTGAAAATGACGACCGATATACGGTCAGTTATGAAGACACATTTTATAAACGTTCAGATCGGATAGATGGTGAGGAAAGCTCAGGAACATCAACTATTTTACAGGTTAAACGAGATTATTATTTGGTTGATGGAGTGATTCCGCTGGAAGGCAAACGCCAGCTTGACAAGGGATCAATAGTCATTCAGACGGCTGATGAAACAGTCACATTTACAGGCGAAAAGCTATCACTTACGGATGTGTATCAATTTTTCAAACCAGAGCAACGTCCGATCATTTTTTTACTCGTTTTGTATATGGTGCTGCTACTCATAGCGGGGGTGTTTCAGTTTTTTCAGACGTATAAGCTGCAGCAGGCATCTAATCGGATTGTACAAAAAATGCGTAACGACATATTTGCGCATACCCAGCGTATTCCAATTGATTATTACGTGAATGCGTCAGCTGGGTCAATCGTGTCTCGGGTGACGAATGATACGGAGGCGATTAGAGACTTATATGAACGGGTTCTTTCGATTGTTGTGACGAGTGTCATATATATGGCTGGGATTTTTGTTGCGTTATTTATTCTTGATCCTAAGCTTGCGGCCTTTGCACTTCTACTCATTCCTTTAATTATCGTATGGATGAAGGCTTATAAGACGTTGGGAACGAAGTACAATACGGTGATTCGCTCGACGGTTAGTTCGATTAATGGTCATATTAACGAATCTATTCAAGGCATGCCAATTATTCAAGCGTTTTTAAGGCAAAAGCAAACGAAAGAAGAATTTGAAACGCTAAATGAACGTCATTATAAGTACCAGCGGAAACTTATGAAGCTCAGTGCTTTAACCTCGTTTAATTTGGTTACAGTCTTTAGAAATCTAGCGTTTGTTGGCTTTATCTGGTATTTTGGAATGTTCTCGTTAGAGCCAGGCGCCCTTTTATCAATTGGGATGTTATATGCAATTGTTGATTTGCTTAACCGACTATTTGAGCCTGTGACAGATATCGTCAATCAGCTGCCTCTCATCGAGCAAGCACGTGTAGCAGGTCGGCGCGTATTTAAGCTATTAGATCATGAAGGCGAACCTGTGCAAAATGATAAAATCGCCAAATATCGTGGAGGTATTCGCTTTGATGATGTATCCTTTGCGTACAATGGTAAGGACTATGTATTAAACAATATTAATTTTGAGATTAAACCAGGACAGACAGCCGCTTTTGTTGGGCATACAGGCTCAGGCAAAAGTTCGATCATGAATCTGTTGTTCCGTTTTTATGATCCACAGCACGGTCAAATTACGATTGACGGTCAAAACACGCAGTCACTGTCCCGACAGCAAGTGAGAAGCCATATGGGGATTGTTTTACAGGATCCATTCTTATTTAGCGGTACCATTTTGTCCAATGTGACATTGGGAGATCCTAATGTATCTGAGGAACGGGCAAAAGAAGCGCTTAAAGCAGTTGGAGCTGATCGCTTTATTGAACAACTGCCGAAAGGGTATGACGAACCTGTATCTGAGGGCGGAAAAAGCTTTTCATTAGGCGAGCGCCAACTCATCTCATTTGCAAGAGCACTTGCGTTTGATCCAGCAATTTTAATACTTGATGAAGCAACAGCTAATATTGATACTGAAACAGAACAAATCATCCAACATGCTCTAGACGTCTTGAAAAAAGGTCGTACGACACTCGTTATTGCTCACAGACTTTCAACAATTCAGCAAGCAGATGCGATTTTTGTGCTTGATCATGGTAAGATAGTAGAAAGCGGTAATCATGACGCGCTCATTAAACAAACAGGGATTTATCATAATATGTACCAAATGCAGCAAGGGCAGTTAAAGCGCGTGAATTAATCTTTTGTGAATTGGGTGATTTGATGTCGCGTGACGATCGAGATCATTATGACATTATTGATGAAGATTTATATGAGGAATTCGATGATGAAGAACTGTATGAGCTCGTTGAAGCCGAACGACAAAAAGCGCTCCAAAGAGCACGCGACGAAAAGAATGAACCGAAGACAAAACGGCCGTTTCCTAAATGGGCGTTTTGGCTGATTGCATGTGCGATGGTGTTAAATCTGGTCGCTTTATTACCGAAGACCTTTTCAATAGCTGCGTTTGACTTTTTAAAAACATCAGCTGTTTTATCGACACAGGACGATATTAACGACTATAAACAGGCTGTTGTTGTTGTTGGAACCGAAGACGGAAGAGGAACTGGGTTTGCCATTTCTGAATCAGGTACGGTTATAACGAATCACCATGTTGTTGAAGACGAGAATCGTGTAACCGTTGCTTTTCCTGAAGAAGGATTGTTTAACGCTCATGTTGAAGCTGTTTACCCGGAAGTCGATCTCGCAGTTTTACAAGTCGATGCGCCGGATGAACGACTGCCATCGTTACAGCTTGCGAATAAAACAACATTTAAGCAAGATCAGGCGATTTATTTCATTGGCAATCCATTACGGTTTCAAGGCATTGCAAATGAAGGCCATATTATTGGCTATACTGAGTTATCGAGTTGGAATGAACCTGTCCTAATGGTTGATGCACCAATTTATCATGGAAATAGTGGCAGTCCAGTCATTACAAAAGACGGAAAAGTCATTGGCGTCGTTTTTGCGACACTAAAACATGACATCCATGGTAAAGTAGGCCTTGTCATTCCAATTGATTATTATTATGAACGGCACGTAAAGTAAATATGTTTAAGCACCGACACTAGAGGTCGGTGCTTTTTTAAACGTCTAAGGTAACAGTAGGCGTGTATTTCATAGCATGATCAATATAGTAAAGAAGATCATCATGAGCGGATAAAATCGCACGCTCATTTGGTGAGTAATGATACGCATTTAAAAAGTACTGTATTTTCTTTGATAACAGGTCATCCTCTGTACGCACCATGAGTACAAGCAATTCATCCCAATGCCCCCACAACGTGTAATATAATGCTTTGTCGTAATCTGGTATATCCATGCTTTGCCCTCCTTGAATTCAAGGATTTTACAGAAACACTATCTTGAAGACATCGTGTCGTCGAGCAATTTTTACAAACGATCAACCGGAATGGCACATCCAAAATTTAATTCTGAATTGTAACATCACGATGAAAGCAGCAATACTGTTCAACATATTGTTTAGCTTCCCCTTTACATCATTATATTTGCAAAAGGAAAATTGGTGTCTATGCCAATTTAAGGTTTACCATGACACGAGCATAAAACATTGATTCTGCTTCATACTAAACGCAAAACGAAAAGGAGGTATGTAGCAATGAAGAAATGGACGATAAAAAGTATGATGCTTGCTGTTGTTCTCGTTCTTTTTGCAGCGTGTCAAAATGTTGATGATAATGATATGGAACAAGGCATGCTGAACGATCGAGATAACAATAATAATGTCGAACGAACCAGATATCAGAACAATGATCAAAACAATATGATGGATCGGAATCGTCAATATGACGGGCAGCAGAATAGAAACAATGACAACAATCGTCAATTAAGTCGTGATCGGAACAACAACAACGATAACCGTTATGAAGTTTCCGATGAAGCAGCGAAAAGAATTACTGATCAAGTTAAAGGTATCGACTCTGCATATGTTTTAACAACTAATAACAATGCATATGTCGCGGCAATGCTTAATGATGGTCAAAAGAATAACGGAAAACGTGGAAATGACTTAACCAATGACGTTAAGGATAAGATCTCTAAAATTGTTAAAGATGTGGATAAAGATATTGACAATGTCTACGTCTCAACCAATCCCGATTTCGTTGATTTAACGAATAACTATGTGAATGATATGAATAATGGTGAACCAGTCGAAGGCTTTTTTGACCAAATGGGTAATATGATTAAACGATTATTCCCACAAAATCGGTAGCAATGAAGTCTCGTCCTCAATTGGGCGAGACTTTTTTAATGCTCAAATTAAAATTTAGAGGCTTTCAGTCGTGTTTTTTCTGACGGCTATGCTAAAATGTATAAAAACCGTGGGAGGAATGACTGATGAGTATGAATGCTGTGAAATACTTGGAAGATCATCATGACAAATTGTTGGAAAAGCTGAATGCCTTTTTAGCGATTCCGAGTGTCAGTACAGACAGTGTACATAATCAAGATATTATAAAAGCTGCTGAATTTCTAGAATCCTATTTAGAAGACATCGGATTTACCAATGTGTCACAAATGGATACAGGTGGGCACCCACTCGTTTATGCTGAGTACAATGAGGCTGGAGCTGACGCACCGACTGTTTTGGTTTATGGGCATTATGACGTTCAGCCTGTAGATCCAATTGCTGAGTGGAAAAGTGAGCCGTTTAAACCAGAAATCAGAGACGGGCGTCTTTATGCAAGAGGTGCGAGCGATGATAAAGGTCAAGTGTTTATGCACTTAGCTGTGTTTGAAGCGTTTATGAAGACAGAAGGCAAACTGCCAGTGAATGTTAAAGTGTGCATTGAAGGTGAAGAAGAAATTGGCAGCGAAAATTTGTACAAAATGCTCCATAATAAGCGCGAAAATTTTGCGGCTGATTTTGCAGTCATTTCTGATTCGGGGATGGTCGACCACAACCAACCAACAATTTTATATGGACTTAAAGGATTTACTGGACTTGAAGTGACGGTTGACGGCCCGGATCATGATGTTCATTCAGGGCTTTACGGGGGAGCTGTTCGCAATCCACTGATGGCCTTAAGTCATATTCTCGCATCATTGAAAAATGAGGAAGAGGTTGTGACGGTTGACGGTTTTTATGACGGTGTTGAACCGATGACAGATCAGGAACGTGATCTTATTAAAAATGTCCCTGGCGAAGACTACGAGTCAGCGTTAGGTATAACTGAAACAGTATCTGAAAAAGGCTATACGGCGAAAGAGCATACGATGGGACGTCCAACATTAGAAATTAATGGTATGTACGGTGGCTATCAAGGGGAAGGTACAAAGACAATTATTCCATCATCTGCCACTGCTAAAATCACGTGCCGTCTCGTACCGGGTCAAGATCCTGAACGCATTCAACAGTTGCTGGAGGATCATATCCAAGCTGTTGCACCAGCTGGTGTTCGTGTTCACGTGAAGAAAGAGAATTTATCGGCAAAGGCGTATAAAGTTGAGCCAGATCATCCTTTAATTCAAAAAGCAGCGGAAAGCTATACAGAGGCTTTTGGAAAAGAGACTGTCTTCGTTCGAATGGGAGGCTCTATTCCAGTTGTTGAATGGATTGAAGCCATTTATCATATTCCAATTGTGTTAATGGGCTTCGGTACACCAGATGACAGACTACATTCACCGAACGAAAGCTTTCCATTAGACAGCTTTACACAAGGAATGACGACGCTTGCTCATTATTGGACAAAAGTTGGTCAAAAATAAACTGAGGGGGATGTTTGAATGCATGTTGCTATCGTAACAGGTGTTTCGAGAGGACTAGGCGCAGCAACAGCTCAATTATTAATGGAGAATGGCACTCATGTTATTGGCATATCTCGTAAAACGAATGTTAAATTAAAGGAGACAGCTCATCTCAATCACGTGTCTTTCACCCATTTTCAATGTGATTTAGCTGACGTGAGCGCGATTGAAGAGACCTTTACAAAAATTAGCAGCTATTTAACCGAACATCATGTCCAGCGATTTGACCTGATAAACAATGCAGGTGTTGTCGAGCCGATTCATCAGTCTATGCATATAGATAACGCAGATCTTCAAAATCATGTCATGATTAATACAGTCGCTCCGATGGCTTTAATGAATATGAGCTTAAAATATGCAACAGATCATGACGTTGCGTTTAACGGTGTGACGGTTACATCAGGCGCAGCAGAGCGTCCTGTATATGGCTGGAGTGCCTACTGTAGTACAAAAGCAAGTATGAATATGTACACAAAAACAGTAGCGCTTGAACAAGAAGCACTCGGCACACAGCATAACGTATTTGCCTTTAGTCCAGGTATTATGGATACGGATATGCAGACGGATATTCGTCAAACGTCAAAAGCAGCCTTTATAGAACGCGATACGTTTCGTGACTATAAAGAGCAAGGAATGCTACGCACGCCAAAAGAAGTAGCAAGCGTTTTGGTAGATATTTTAGGTGATGCAGCACGTATTGAAAATGGTCATATATACAATGTCCGTGATTATATATAAAAATATACAAAGGAAATCTGCCCAAGATTTGGGCAGATTTTTTTAGTGCTTTGTAGTAAGCCTTTGATAGCGATGGAAAATATCCTAGCTTAATACCAAAAGCTTGCACCTACAATGATCAGCAAAATAAATAACACGACAACTAACACAAAATCGTTACCATAGCCGCCATCATAACCCATGAAATAGCACCTCCTCTTATGGTGATCGAGTAGGATAAACGCTTCACTAATCGTAAACCTCACGCAAAAATAAATGTGAGAGAGGTCAGTAAGTCTAATCGGTACAATGTTGGGATGGTTTTTTGCAACAATGGAGGTTTACGTTAGCAATACAGTATATGCATGTTACCTTATTGTGTAAGGGCACATATAATAAATTAGATGCTGAATGCCGGTGTGGCTGTGCTTGATGATGAATATAATGTTTTGTGGTACACTTTAAGAAGGATATTCATGCAGGCTTCTATGAGTGATTTTACTGGAAAGGAAGAAATAAATGATTACTAGGAAAAGTAAGCGAGAAATTGAAAAAATGCAAAAGGCGGGCGACTTGCTCGTTGCCTGTCATAAAGAAATAGCTAAGATGATTAAGCCAGGCGTAACGACTATGGAAATCGACCAATTTGTGGAAGGATTTTTAGCAGAACATGGTGCCACACCTGAGCAAAAAGGGTTCAGTGATTATCCTTATGCAACTTGTGCTTCCATTAATGATGAAATATGTCACGGGTTTCCACGAGAAGAAGCTCTAAAAGATGGCGATCTCGTCACGATTGATATGGTCGTGAATCTAGATGGTGGTTTGGCAGACTCTGCATGGACATATGCTGTAGGTCAGGTTGATGAAAAAGGGCGCCGCTTAATGGATGTGACAAAAAAGGCTCTATATAAAGGAATTGAACAAGCAAAAGCAGGAAATCGCATTGGCGATATTGGGCATGCGATTCAAACGTATGCAGAAGGTGAAGGATTTTCGGTTGTACGTGACTTCACTGGCCATGGCATTGGCCCAACAATTCATGAGGAACCACATATCCCTCATTTCGGATTGCCTAATAAAGGCTTACGACTCAAAGAAGGTATGGCCATTACGATCGAACCGATGATCAATGAAGGAGAATGGCAGAGTAAAATGGATGCAAACAATTGGACCGCTAGAACCGTGGACAAAGGCCGCTCTGCTCAGTATGAACACACCCTCATCGTTACAAAAGGAGAACCAATTATCATTACCGATCAAGATTAATGAAAAGCAGTATGACCCGCACATATGTTGTGACGGGTTTTTCTTTGGCTTTTTTAAAAGGACGACCTATAAAAATGTAACGTCAATATACAGTTTCCTTTACCTTTTTTTTCTGTTTGTTATAATAGTATATCAATTGAAAAAAGAGTGAGGGATGAGGATGGAGAGGGAAGCACAAGAAGCCTCGTTACCAACTGCAAAGGATATGATGAAAAAAGGCTTTATAGTCGGTTTTCCGATCATGCTCGGTTACTTACCGATTGCTTTGACATATGGCGTGCTGGCTAAACAGGCGGGCTTAACATTACTCGAGCTTGTCGCGATGAGTGTCCTTGTATTTGCAGGGGCAAGTCAATTTATGGGCGCGAACATGATTGCAATTGGTGCAGGTGCAGCTGAAATCATCATCGCAACACTTGTTTTGAATTTCCGTCATTTTGTCATGAGCTTATCGTTTGTTAACCACATGCGTGATATTGGACTTCGCTGGAAAGTTCCCTTATCATTGGGACTGACGGATGAAACATTTGCCGTATCAGCCATACATAAAGATGAAGGTAAAAAGAAGTATGGACGATATTTCTATGCAGGACTTATATTAACGGCTTATTTTTCATGGGTATTTGGATCATTACTAGGCGGTCTTTTAGGTGATATTATCCCTGAACGACTGAGCGAAAGCATGGGGATTGCACTGTATGCCATGTTTATTGGTTTGTTGATTCCTTCAGTTAAAAAAGAGCTAAAAGTCGGTTTAATTGCTGTTGTTGCCATGTTGCTAAATTATGTATTTGGAATGTTTATGTCCGATGGTTGGGCAATTGTATTGGCAACGGTTATTGGCGGGTTTAGCGGCGTATTTTTACTGAAGGAGGATACGAGATGATATTTGTGATAATCGTGGGCATGGTACTTGTAACGATGATTCCACGTGCCATACCTGCATTGATCGTTGATAAACTTGAATTTCGTGATTGGGTTAACCGCTGGTTGAATGGAATTCCATTCGCTGCTCTTGGTGCGCTTATTTTTCCTGGTATTATGACTGTTCAAGGAGAGGACCCTCGAATTGGATTGTTAGGGGGCCTTGTTGCGATCGGACTTGCTTTACTTGGACTAAATGTCATTCTCGTTGTGTTCGGTGCCATCATCACTGTGTTCCTATTATCTATGTAAGAAAAGCGGTTTTAGTCAGGGGGACATCTTATGTTTACGATACGAAAGGCTGTGTACGAGGATGCAGAAGAAATTGCTAATATTCACGTGCAAAGCTGGAAAAGTACATATGCAGAGCTTTTGGATGAAAAAGACTTATCAAATATGACGTATGAAAACCGCAAAATATTGTGGGAAACGATACTTCAGGTGCAAAAAGCAAATCAATGCACACTCGTAATTGAAAATGGTACGCAAGTGGTTGGATTTATATCTGGCGGACCAGAGCGAACGAAGCGCTTTGATTACGATTGTGAAATATACACGATATACTTATTGGATGCCTTTCAAAAACAAGGGCTTGGGGCACGTTTATTAAAAGCCTTTGCAGAAGAGATGAAACGATTAGAGTTTGGTTCCTTACTCGTTTGGATTTTAAAGCAGAATCCGTCCAGCAGATTTTATGAACGGTATCAAGCACAACCAGTTGGAGAAGAAGCCACAACAATTGGGGAAGGCACATACCAAGAAACAGCTTATGGTTGGACTTCCATCGACAATTTGTTGGACTTATTAAATCAACCTGTATAAGTGAATGTTGAATACAAAAAAAGCGAAGAAACCTTTTACAAGGACATTTCTTCGTTTTTTTTGCTTTAAGTATGCGATTCATAATACGGTTCGATATGAATGTGTGCATATGTGATATGATGTTTCTCCTCGAGTAGACGTTCAACCTTCACAGTTATATCATGGCTCTTCTCGACATTATGTTCTGGATCAACGAGAATGGTAATATCTATAAGCGCCTTATTACCATGAATGCGCCCCTTTACATCCGCAACTTTTTTAACATCTGCAACGCGCGCCACACTTTCTTTAATTTCCATAATCCGTTTTTCATCAAATCCATCCGTTAAAGCATGTGTCGCATCTTTAAATATATCCCACGCCGTTTTACAAATGATTAACCCTACAATAAAACCAGTTAACGGGTCAAGCCAAAAAAGTCCAAGCTGCGCCCCACCGATACCGATAAAGGCACCAATACTAACGAGCGCATCGGAGCGGTTATCTTGAGCAGCTGCATATAGAGCGCTACTGTCTACTGTGCGTGATAATTTAAGATTAAAGCGGTATACAGCATACATGACGATGGCACCACCTAGTGCCACCCAAGCTGTTAACATATCAGGCTGGGTAGTTTCAAGCGATATCAGTTTTTGTATGGTATTTGTGATGACTTGTATGCCAACCGTGACCATAATGAAAGCAGCGATCAGTGAAGCAATCGTTTCGGCACGATAATGTCCATAGTGATGATCTTCATCAGGAGGTCTGCGTGAGATTTTTAAGCCGATTAAAACAGCAACAGATGCAACAACATCCGTGGCGTTGTTTAAGCCGTCTGCTTGAAGTGCGTGTGAGTTGCCGATATGAGAGAACACTAATTTAGTCGAAGCAAGGATCAGATAGGCAAAAATGCTAATCCATGCGCCTTTTTCCCCTCTTTTTAAATCATCTACTCTCTCCATCGATTTACCTCCATCTCTATAGTGCAACATAACTAAAGTATATTCAGTGTATCAAACCCTATTCTGGTGGGTCTAGACAAACATTAAAGCCTAAAGGTATACTTCTTGGCTTAAGGAAACATTCCTAGCGTTGTGATACAAAATAATCGGTATCTAAGTGATATCTTTTCTTTTATGTTTAGATGACTGAATGTGTCTATGGAAGACGCCAAAATAAACGAACGTGTATGTCATAATTTTTTGGATAAATATCCAAAGAGCATTCAAGCATAAAAACATCATTCATGTACAAAGTAATGATAGTTTAAAGGTCAGCTTATGCTTGACTGAATCGATTACGTAAAGGATGTAATGTCATGACAGAAACAAGCAACAGTGGTGTTGCCGATCAAAGTAAAAGACGGTGGGCAATTGTTTCACTTGCATCAATTCCCCTTATTATGACATTAGGCAACTCAATGCTCATTCCAATACTACCTCTCATGGAAAAAGAGCTCGGTATATCGGCCATGCAATCGAGTTACATCATTACGGTTTACTCGATTGTTGCAATTATTCTTATTCCAGTGGCAGGTTTTCTATCGGACAGGTTTGGACGGAAAAAAGTCATTATTCCTGCCTTAATTTTAACGGGAGCAGGAGGTCTAATTAGTGGTATTGCATCATGGAAAATGGACGACCCCTTTATAATCATATTATTAGGAAGAATTCTGCAAGGCATAGGGGCATCAGGTGCAGCGCCAATAGTGCTTCCACTCGTAGGTGATATGTTTCAACGGGATGAGGATGCAAGTTCAACAATGGGGATAATTGAAACGTCTAATACTGCAGGAAAAGTACTCAGTCCTATTCTTGGATCAGCTCTTGCAACCGTCATCTGGTATTTACCCTTTTTATCAATCCCGGTATTCAGTCTCGTATCAGTTTTACTCGTTGCTTTTTTAATTCAAACAAAGGATAACGATGCAGGCAATAATGAAGATGAACCATTCACGTTGAAGGCGTACTTAAAATTGATTAAATCTGTCTTTAAAGAACACTCAAGATGGTTATATGCTGTTTTTGCAATCGGTGCCATATTAATGTTCATATTGTTTGGCTTCTTATTTTATTTATCCAGTATTCTAGAAGATACATTTGGCTATGAAGGGATTTGGAAAGGGCTCATGCTTGCGGTGCCATTATTAGCGCTTGCGATTGCTTCTTATATATCGGGGAAGCAAATTAAGGATAACCTTGTCGTTATGAAATGGGTAACGTTTATTGGAATTGTTTTGGCTGGGAGCAGTGTTATTGCTATCCCGTTTAAGGCACATCCGGTATATTTACTGACTATATTCTTTCTATGTGGCACAGGAATTGGCATGGCATTACCCGCTCTCGATGCTTTAATTACAAAAAGCCTTGATAAGGATGTACGTGGTATCGTTACATCCATTTATAGTGCAATGCGCTTTATCGGGGTGGCAGCTGGTCCGCCAACAATTGCATTTCTCATGACAAAGGATATTGCCTGGATTGCCGGACTATTAGCGATATTTGCCCTTGGAGCTGGTTGGCTGGCATATAGAAATATTGATCCATAACGCACATTCTTATATGATAGACGTCCATTTTTAATATTTATGCTTGCAATTATTCAAAAGATTAAGCATAATAATAAAAAGGGACCAAAGGAGTGTGTGCCATGCCAAAACAGACTGCAAGTTGCACGTACGTTCGTTACACTGGTCCAGTTATTCGGGCAAAGCGCGAAATTCCTTATGAACTACAAGTGTCTGCCCGATTGATCATGGATGAATTATGTTATAAGTGGAATAAAAACCAATTGGAAGCAGCGATCAATGACGCAATAGATTCTGGAGATCGAAATATGTTTTTGGAGCTCGGTGAGCAATATAAACCGTATCGTTATGAATAACGATGGATTAACGTCTTGTCACAGCTGGCAAGGCGCTTTTCCTATGTCTCGTACCGTCCCTTAATTTTTAATGTGATGCAAGCCACTTTAAAATACATATAAACCCAAGATGACGGACTAACATCGCACACATCATGGCAGTGTTAAATAAGTGATAAATTAAGGTTAAAAATGAGTCTTTCAGAGCAGAAATAATTGTATTTTTGTTATTCTTATACATAAGTGGATGATGTATTTCAGATCGTTCATGATGTAGGTTCATTCATATATGAAATAGACGCACATACTGAGTTACCTGGAATGGAAGGCGGCGACTCCTGCGGGAACAGCACGAGTCTTGAGACCCCACAGAGGTTAAAAGGAAGGAAGGCTAAGGTCGCAACGTCCTGTTGCAACGCCTTCATGACCAACCTCCTGTTGGCCCGAGGCTCAAGCCGTGCCCGCGGAAAGCGTCCGCCTGCAGTGAAAGGTAACGGGTTTATAACACTTAACGGTTCTGAACAAATAGGCTTAAAATCAATGCTTATATAAATTATAAAAGGGGTGTGTATGTGAAATCTAAGAAGAAAGAAACGCTTAGCTGGGTATTGTATGACTTTGGAAATTCAGCTTTTGCCACGACCATTATGGCAGCGGTCCTTCCAACATTTTATTATGATGTCGCCGCTAAAGGCTTAGGGGATTCAGTAGCGGCTAGTTATTGGGGTTACTCACAATCAATTGCAGTTCTCATTGTCGCAATTATGGCACCGATTTTAGGCGCTATAAGTGATTATTCTGCCGCAAAGAAAAAATTCCTTCGTTTCTTTGCCTATATGGGAATCATTGCAAGTATTTTACTAGCGTTTGTAGGTGAAGGCGATTATCTTTTTGCGTCTGTTCTACTCATCATCGGAACGATCGGTTTTTCTGGAGGGAACGTCTTTTACGATGCTTTTTTACCAGAGATAGCTGATGAACAGGATATCGATAAAGTATCGACTTCAGGCTTTGCTTGGGGGTATATTGGCGGTGGTGTGCTACTTGCTATTAACATCCTCATGATTTTAAAACACGATTGGTTTGGCTTGCCGAATGCAACAGCTGCGAGTCAAGCAGCGTTCGTTACCGTCGGTATTTGGTGGTTTATTTTTTCCATTCCCCTATTTAGAAATATCCGTGAGGAAAAGAAAATAGCCGTGAAACGAGATCGTTCATATATTGCGATCGGCTTTTCTCGAGTTGGACATACATTTAAGGACATCAAGCAGTATAAGCAATTGCTCATTTTTTTATTAGCGTTTTGGATGTACAACGACGGCATCTCAACGATTATTAAGATGGCTACGATTTATGGGAAAGATATCGGCATTGATACGAATTCATTAATTATTGCACTTTTAATTACCCAATTTGTCGGAATACCTTGTACATTTTTCTTCGGTTATCTTGCTAGAAAAATTACAGCAAAACGGGCATTGTTAATTGCGTTATACGTGTATTTAGGCATTGTTGTGCTCGGTTATTTCATGTCATCGGCGCTGCATTTTTACTTGCTAGCGATTTGTGTTGGACTCGTTCAAGGTGGTGCGCAGTCGTTAAGTCGATCGATTTATGGCCGAATGGTTCCAAAGAACAAACATGCTGAGTTTTTTGGTTTTTATGGAATATCATCAAAGTTCGCAGCAATTGTTGGACCATTTGTGTTTGCATTGGTCGGTCAATTAACCGGTTCAAGCCGCCTCGGTATCTTCTCACTTGTGTTTTTCTTTATCGGTGGTATTATCCTATTGAAATTCGTTAATATTGAAAAAGGCATGGCAGAGGCTCAAGCACACTCAGACCCGGCATCTGCAACGAAGGTCACGACCCAATAAGTGATGTTGGGGCTCATATACAATTGAAAAAAGCATCCGGCCTCATTTTGAGAGCCGGATGCTTTTTTTCAAATCTGTTCAGACAATGGGACTGCTATATTGATTTTTAAGGTTTAAGTTGAGTGGTTTACCGGTATCATAGGATATATTTGCAATCAGCTTCCGCAATCGCTCATCTGATACATCATCATTTGCTTGCCAATACATAAGAATTTCAGTCAGGATCGCAATTCCTTCTTCGCGGCTTTTTTGATATAAATCAACAAAACTTTCTGTGCGCTGCTCATTTGTTGCTGAATGGTACCATGCACGGCGTTCCATATTTAAATAGTCAATGTTGTTTTTGATTGGTCGATGGGAAAAGGCACTAACGAGCGGCTTAAACAATAGATTTTTCCATCCAATAGGGTCGGCTAATAGTCTAAGCGCACGCTTCATATCACGATAGGCCTTTTGTATATAAGCTGAGTTATCTTGTTGTGTACTAGGAAAGTATGTCTTGATCGTGTTGTGTAGTAAATCAGCAATATCATCTGGCAACGACCGACCTACATCAATTTCTTTAAAAACAGGTGCTTTCCATGTTTTTAGTTTATGAAATTGATCCATCATAATTGTATCAATAATAACTTCTAGCTTTTGGTGATCATTGCCGTTGTAGCCTGCACGATAGTGGATATATGGATGGGTGTTTCGATCGAGAATATGATGCGTGACAAAGCCGAACACATAAGCACGCACATGTGGCTTCATATGTTTCGCATGATGAATGAGATGCATTAAAACGTCGCCACAATGCTCGGTATGTAGTTGGTTTCCTATCTCATGTATAGGTTCATCCTTAATCCAAGGCCAGAAATTGTAGTAAAAAAAGGGGTCAGGACCTTGAGCACCTAATTTCATAAAGCTGTCATACTGAATAAACGGATTCGGATTATCAATCATATCGGCCACATCCTCACAAAAGAGTGTGTGGGTCCAAATATTGGGCATCACGAAAACCTCCTCTCGTACGTTACTGCCTTTGATTTCAGAAGACTTCCGTTTGCGATACTAACAGGTGAACACTGAATGTTAATGCCAGAAAGTGATCGTGTACTTCTGTCTGTATTATAATTGATCGTTTCCGTGTTGACTACCGTGAAAACGTACGAATTTGTGTCAGACAAGGGCTCCTCTATATCGTCCCAAAAATGAACGCTTTTATATGGAATGGTCTTTTCGGACTAACTTTAGATGGAAAACACGTTGCATTTAGGATTTTGGCAAAAGTTTGATACAATGAAAGTGGGTTAAAAAAAGAGACTATACAGGGAGGAACAGCAAGATGAATTATCGGATTGAACACGATACATTTGGGGAAGTAAAGGTGCCAGCCGATAAATATTGGGGGGCACAAACAGAGCGTAGTAAACAAAATTTTCCTATCGGTACAGAAGTAATGCCACATGAAATTGTGAAGGCATTTGCCATTTTAAAAAAGAGCGTTGCTCAAGTCAATTGTGAACTTGGCATTTTAGAAGAAGAAAAAGCAGACGCAATTGCTCATGCTGCTGATCGTATTGTAGCAGGAGAATTAAATGATCATTTTCCACTCGTCGTTTGGCAAACGGGTAGTGGGACACAATCGAATATGAACGTTAATGAGGTTATTGCGTATGTAGGGAATGAATGGCTAGAGAAAAAAGATTATGATGTACGCCTTCATCCTAATGATGATGTGAATAAGTCGCAGAGCTCAAATGATACATACCCAACAGCTATGCATATTGCCTTTGTTTTAAAAATCGAACAAGTCGTTTTGCCTGCAGTTGCTCAGCTTAAAGCAACATTAGACGATAAAATGAATGCGTTTAAGGATATTGTGAAAATTGGTCGAACCCATTTACAGGATGCCACACCGCTAACGCTCGGCCAGGAAATAAGTGGATGGCACCGTATGCTCGAGAAATCAGAAAGCATGCTTCAAGACAGTCTCCAATATTTGCGCGAGCTTGCGATAGGTGGAACAGCAGTCGGCACCGGTCTTAATGCGCATCCAGAGCTATCTGAACGGGTTTGTGACACAATTTCAACATTAACAGGCACACCGTTTATATCGGCACCAAACAAATTCCATGCATTGACGAGTCACGATGAGTCTGTTCATGCTCATGGTGCTTTAAAGGCATTGGCAGCTGATTTAATGAAAATCGCCAATGATGTACGTTGGCTTGCGAGTGGCCCGCGCTGTGGCATTGGTGAGATTACCATACCTGCCAACGAGCCAGGTAGTTCAATCATGCCTGGAAAAGTGAATCCAACACAGAGTGAGGCTGTTACGATGGTTGCCGCTCAAGTGATGGGAAATGATGCGACGATCGGTTTTGCAGCAAGCCAAGGCAATTTTGAATTAAACGTATTTAAGCCCGTCATCGCTTATAATTTCCTTCAATCATGCCAAATTGTTGCTGATAGTATGCTCTCATTTGATGAACGCTGTGTCCAAGGACTTGAACCAAACGAAGAACAAATTGAGAAGAACTTAAATGAGTCACTCATGCTTGTAACGGCATTGAATCCACATATTGGCTATGAAAATGCTGCTAAGATCGCCAAAACAGCTTATAAAGAGCAAAAGACATTAAAAGAAACAGCAGTCGAGTTAGGTCTGTTAACCGCTGAGCAATTTGACGCATATGTTGATCCGAAGCAAATGACTTATCCTAAATAATGAATATATGACGTTGACAGACATGTTAATTGAGCATGTCTGTTTTTTAATACGCAATTTGTAAAAGGACACACTATTTACCAGCCATTTCACGTGATAAGTTACTGCAAACTGCAAACAATATGCTTACAGGAGGTGAAACAACATGGCAAACAACAGTTCAAATCAGTTGGTTGTACCTGGTGCTCAGCAAGCACTTGACCAGATGAAAACAGAAATCGCTCAAGAATTTGGTGTGAATCTTGGCCCTGACACGACTTCCCGTGCCAACGGCTCTGTCGGTGGTGAAATCACCAAACGCCTCGTTCAAACTGCACAGCAGCAAATGGGTGGACAGTATCAGTAACTAAAACACGAAATTGAATAGATTGATGGCTATTAGGTCTAAACCTAATCTAAAGATGGAGGGTGTGCCCACTATGGGCTCCCCTCCATACTTGCGTTCAAATAAAAAAGCGTTGACGGTTTAGGTCAACGCTTTTTTATAAGTTTAGCGAATTCTTAACTCAGTTTCCTGATCAAAGAAATGTACTCGGTTCATATCAAAGGCGAGTTCAATTGTGCTGCCGCCTTCTACATCTGTACGTGAATCAATACGTGCTACAAAATCCTGCTCATTTACTTTTGAGTATAGGAAGGATTCTGATCCCATTAATTCAGCTACTTCAATAGTCGCACTAATTTTTGTTTCAGGTGAAGAATTAATAAATGCAAGTTCATCATGAATATCTTCTGGACGAATACCAAGAATGACTTCTTTGTTTATATAGCCTTGATCACGGAGCATTTTCATTTTGCCCTCTGGTACTTTAATTTTAAGGTCGTTCATTTCAAAGTAACCATCTGTAAGCTTTCCAGTTAAGAAGTTCATTGAAGGTGAGCCAATGAATCCACCAACGAATACATTTTCCGGACTGTCATACACATCTTTAGGTGCACCAACCTGCTGAATGACACCATCCTTCATAACGACAAGACGCGTTGCCATTGTCATAGCTTCTGTTTGGTCGTGTGTAACATAGATTGTTGTTGTTTGCAGACGACGGTGAAGCTTTTGGATTTCGGCGCGCATTTGGACACGTAGCTTGGCATCAAGGTTTGATAAAGGTTCGTCCATTAGGAAGACCTTTGCATCACGAACGATTGCACGTCCAAGTGCTACACGCTGCCGTTGTCCACCTGATAATGCTTTTGGCTTACGGTCTAAATACCCTTCAAGGCCAAGAATTTTGGCAGCATTATCAACACGTTCTTTAATTTCTTCTTTTTTAAACTTACGTAGTTTAAGTCCGAAAGCCATATTATCGTACACATTCATGTGTGGGTACAAGGCATAGTTCTGAAACACCATGGCAATATCGCGGTCTTTTGGTGCAACGTCGTTCATCTTTTTATCATCAATGTACAATTCGCCGTCGGAAATTTCTTCAAGTCCTGCAACCATACGTAATGTTGTTGATTTACCGCAACCAGAAGGTCCAACGAATACGATAAATTCTTTATCTTGAATATGCAGGTCAAAATCATTCACAGCGACAACATCTTTATCAAATACTTTTTTAATTTTATTCAGTCTCAGTTCAGCCATTAAAATCCCCTCCATGTTGGTCTAATTTCATTGTACATTAGGCATTCATACCGGTAAATGGACAAAGTGCACGAACTATGAAAGCGTTTTTGTGCATGTATTCTAGTTGAACAAGTGGAATATAGTCATTTTTTGTAGATCATTCCATTTTATTCGCTAAAAGAGCGAGGTAAACTGTAACAGCTAAAGGAAATTGTCTAATGTCAATCCCTGTTTTTTCAATGAACTTGTCAAGTCGGTATTGCAGGCTATTTCGATGCATGTACAGCTTCTTCGCCGTAATTGAGACGTTTAAATGGCATTGAACAAATGTTTCGATTGTATGAAGCATATCTGTATCATGTACAAATTCGTTCAGAACAGCTTCAATCATTGCAGAGCGGTTGTGCGGTTCCATTTCATTCACGAGAATAGCTGGCATGGCTTCTACATATGACAGAACGGATTGATCGGAATGGCGAAATGCTGTTTCTGCATAGTCAATTAGTTGCTTGTAAATGGTTCTCGCGTCAGCATGATCGTTCATAATCGGACCGACAAAAAAATGAATGTTTACATATAAATCGCTCATTAAAATGTCAATGATCTGTTCATATGAAATGGCCTCATCTCCTGATTCAACAGGGGATTCAATCATCAAACCACTATGGTCATCATTCCATAAGATTGGAATGTTTTTATTAAAGAGCTCACTAATTGCTTCTTTAAATGCTTGTGGCTTAATTTGATTAGGCTGGACCGAAAAGTAAACAAAACGATAAGACTCTGATGACTCCGTTTGAGCGCCATCTGTTTCACCGGTCTTAATGCGTTGTTCCCAATAGTGCTCTTCTTTTGTCATAGTAGGAAGAGCCGGATTGTGAGGAGTTAGGATTGCCTCAAGCAGACTTAAATCGCGAGGTGATAGGTCTTCTGTTAAAATACCGACCACTTCGTCATCAGTTGTTATAAACCACGTATAATCATCGTACACAGCGTTCGGGTGGTGATTCAATGAAATGAGTGATGGAAATAGGTGTTTAAGTTTATGTGTCAACGTCATCGATCCTTTGTTTAAAAATAGCGCATACCCTTGTTTATATGTATATACCTTCATTCTGCACACGTTTATTATAACAATCATTTCGAGCAATAGGAATTATTCTAAAGGGTATACATTGTTTTCTGGCTTTGTTATAGTATGTTTAGTGTTCGTATCTCGGTCGTCATTGAAGATATACATATGACTATACGTGCTTCAAAGCATATTGACGGGAACTTTCACATGAACATAAATCAGGCGTTTGGCCGTTTAATTAAATAGGCACAGAGGAGGATGTAACATGACAACTATGCAAGAACGTGCACATGATCTCGAGCAAGCAATTAGAGAAAGCAATGAATTCAAGGAACTCGAGGCAGCTTTTGCAGCAGTAATGCAGGATGACATCGCACGGACGATGTTTGAGGATTTCCGCAATACGCAAATGACTTTGCAAGAAAAACAGATGATGGGTGAGGAAATTACTCAAGAAGAAGTGCAGGAAGCTCAACAGATTGTCGAGCGCGTGCAACAGCACGAAGGTATTTCAACACTTATGGAAAAAGAAGAAAGCATGAACCAAGCTGTTACTGAGATTAGCCGTATTATTACAAAACCGCTTGAAGAATTGTACGGTGCTCAAGAAGCAGAAAACAATAATTAAATTGCTGAAACACCACTACCCGCGGGATTATATTCTGCGGGTATTTTACTTGACCCCTTTTGGTTATTGACGTGTTTTGTTAGCGAGTTAGGTATTGGATACACAATTAGAAATGAGAGATGAAGCGATGATAGAAAGAATGGACATACGTAATCCGCGTGTAGCTGAACAAGTGTTAAATCTTCAAAGATCTGCCTATATGATTGAAGCAGAGCTCATTGGTTATTCCGATCTCCCGCCACTAAAAGATACGATCGAAGCGTTACAGCAATGTGGAACGTTTTACGGCTATTTGATTCAAAATAAATTATGTGGCGCAATTGCCTTTAAAACAGAAGGTGGTGTCATTGATATTTATCGTTTAATGGTTCATCCAGATCATTTTAAAAAGGAAATTGCTAAGATGTTATTAAATGTAATTGAAAGTGAAAATAGGGTTAAAAAGATCATCGTATCGACGGCCTCTAACAATACACCAGCTGTTCAATTTTATATTAAACACGGATTTCAAGTCGTTAAAGACGAAATAATAAATGATCGTTTGTCTTTAACACATTTTGAAAAGATGCTTTGAACTGTTCTCCACTTAATTCAAAAGTCTTAATGACACTGGTAACAAATTAGTTAATTATAAAATAAAGGAACTATTTTGTGTTTTGTATCGTAATGAGTTAATGTAATCCATATACATCATACATTTTGGGGGGAGCGATGATGGAAGCACAAAAAGTTCTTTCATTAAAAGCGTTAACGATGAACTTTGGCGTTAAACAGGTTTTAAAAGGGATTGATTTGGATGTTTATAGTGGCCAAATCATTGGATATATTGGTCCGAATGGAGCTGGAAAAAGTACAACATTAAAAATTATGCTTGGTTTGTTGGATGGATATCGTGGCACTGTAGAAATTTTCGGGCAGGACATCGCTAAAAGCGGACATGATTATAAGCGTCGAATAGGCTATGTCCCAGAGAATGCCGATATATACGATAATCTAACTGCGACCGAATTTATGGTTTTCTCCGGTGAATTGTATGGTTTAGCGCCTCAAGTAGCTGAGAGAAAAGCACGTGAGCTATTAAATCAATTTGATATGTTGTCTGTAAGTGATGCTCGATTATCTTCCTTTTCCAAGGGCATGCGGCAAAAAGTACTCATTATTACAAGTTTAATACATGATCCCGATGTGATTTTTTTGGATGAGCCATTAAATGGTTTGGATGCAAATAGTGTGATGATCATAAAAGATGTACTGGAACAGTTGGCACAGCGAGGTAAGACGATATTTTATTCATCACACATCATGGATGTTGTAGAGAAGATTAGTAATCGTATTGTCTTATTGGTTGATGGCAAAATTGCGGCAGATGGGACGTTCGAGGAATTAAGAGAAGAAAGTAAGCTCGGATCGCTTGAGGCTGTATTTAATGAAATTACTGGATTCAACGAACATCAAGAAACAGCGCGCCGCTTCGTAGATATCATCATGGACGGTGAGACGTATGAAAGAGTTTAGATCATTAAAGCTATTAGATCTTGTGAGGGGTCTTATTGGACGAATGGGCATTAACTATGAAACGATGCGAAAAATCCTCCAAGTCAAATTAACGATGGATCAAAGACGTGTACCGACGATGTTTCAAGCAAATATGACGGAAGATAAACAAGATGATTATCAATTCCTCAAATCGCTGGGCATCTATGTTTTGTACGGGCTCATCCTCATCCCTTTCTTGTTTATGGGAGATTACTTTATTCAAATGAGCATTTTTTTTGGTGTTACAATGTTCATTTTAATGACGACTTTGGTTTCTGATTTTTCAGCTGTTTTATTGGATGTCAGAGATAAAACATTATTGAACACGAAGCCTGTCAATGAGCGTACAGTGAATGCCGCTAAGATTGTTCATATCATTATTTATATTACACAATTAACAGGTGCTTTTTTACTCATTCCATCTATAGTAGCTATTTTTAGCAAAGGCATCTTCTTTATGATTGTTTTGTTCTTTGTTATGACACTGCTCATTTTGTTGATTGTGGCGTTAACAGCTTTAATTTATATTTATATTTTAAAGTTTTTTAGCAGTGAGAAACTGCGTGATATTATTAATTACGTACAAATTTTCATGTCAATCGGAATTGTTGTTGGTTATCAAATTGTCATTAGAGTATTTGAGTTTACCGATTTTGATGTGATCTACACGTTTGAGTGGTGGCATATATTTATACCGCCAGTCTGGTTTGGCGGACTGTTTGACTTGGTTTTACAAAATAATCAATCGGGTGTAGCGGTGCCAATGTCACTTCTTGCTGTTGTTGTTCCACTTTTGGCAATTGCATTGTATTACCGCTTAATGCCTACATTTGAACGTAATTTGCAGAAGTTAATGGAGGAGACCGGACCAAATAAAAAAAGTCGCTGGGATTTCACTGCTTTTTGGGCAAAGCTATTTTGTCGGTCGCGAGAAGAACAGCTCTTTTTTCGCTTTTCTTCTATTATGATGAAGCGTGAGCGTGATTTTAAATTGCGTGTGTATCCGTCGCTCGGACTGGCGCTCGTCTTTCCGTTTATATTTCACTTGAATTATATCAGTATGGAATCCTTTGCTTCTTTGCGTGATAGCAATATGCACTTAACCATATATTTTACAGCTATTACAATTGGCCCAGTCGTTCTTATGCTGCGATATTCGCCTAACTACAAAGGAAGTTGGATGTTTTTAGTCAGTCCTCTCCAGCAGCGATCACGGATTTATAGTGCCACATTGAAGGCGTTTTTGTTTCAGTTGTTCGTTCCTTTATATGCCGTGTTATGTGCTGTGTTTGTTTTTATTTTTTCCGCACGTATTATCCCTGATTTAATCGTCGTCTTTATGGCAATCGTACTGTTAACCCTAATATCATATAAATTAACGAACAATGATGAACTTCCGTTTTCAAGACCTTTTGAATCTGCGAAGGAAGCAGGCAGCACAGTGACGCTCTTCTTGCTGATGCTTATAACGGGTGCTTTTGCTCTCTTTCATTGGCTTGTTTCTATGCTTCCATATGGTGTGTATGGTTATATGGGCGTTTTGTCGGTGATCACTATTGTCAGTTGGTATGTTGCGTTCCGTCCGAAAAAGCCGTTAATTGAGTTGTGAATAAGGTGAAATAATAGAAGGAGGTGTTGGTATGAATGTTTCTTTAGCAGATCGGTTTCGTTTATTTGCTGAAGAGGCCAGCTTTGGTTGAGGTGATTTTTAGGAATATTATAGTGCGTCCTTATGTTTTTATTTTTGCAAAGTCCGGAAATATCTGATTTGACATGAAGCTTGAAAATCAGTTATAGTTGGTTCAACAATGTTGAATAAAAGGAAACTAAGGTGAATACACATTAAAAATTACAGGAAAGCTTCCAGGGGTGGGAGAAACTGAAAGCGTATTCACTGTGTGGCAAGAGCCTTTTAATATCAACAGAGGAGGGGTATGATGGGACGTTGGCCGGATTGTGTTCAAATCAAGGAAGTTGGACCGCGAGATGGATTGCAAAATGAAAAGAAGCAAGTGACCACTGCCGATAAAGTCGCTTGGATTGATATGCTGTCTGAATCAGGCGTACAAGAAATCGAATATTCATCATTCGTGCATCCGAAATGGGTGCCACAGCTGTCTGATGCTCATGATGTTGGTCGTCAAATTAAACGTCAGCCCGGTGTGCGCTACTCAGCACTCGTTCCAAATATGAAAGGATTGGAGCTTGCGCTCGAAGCAGGTATTGACGGGGCATCTGTATTCATGTCTGCAAGTGAAAGCCACAATCAGAAGAACATTAATAAAACGATCGATGACACGTATCCGGTTTTAAGCGAGGTTATTTCCGAAGCTAAAAAGGTGAATAAGCATGTAACGGGTTATGTTTCAACGGTGTTTGATTGTCCCTATGAAGGCAAAATCAAGCCAGAAGCTGTGATTCGTGTTTGTGATGAACTGTTGGATGCTGGTGTGGATGATCTATCGCTTGGTGATACAATCGGAACGGCTGTACCTTCACAGGTTGAAGCGTTGTTGGATGTAGTTCTCACACGTTATCCTAAAGATAAAGTTATTATGCATTATCATGATACAAGGGGGATGGCCATCGCGAACATCATGACATCCATGTCATATGGTATTACCCGTTTCGATAGCTCTGTCGGAGGCTTAGGAGGGTGTCCGTACGCACCTGGAGCAGCGGGAAATGTAGCAACAAATGATATCCTTTATCTGATGCATGGTATGGGAATAGAAACAGGGATTGATGAACGCATCTTGCATGATGCCGCACTCTTTATGCAAAATAAGCTGGGAAAGACACTCCCCAGTAAATCCCTCGTCTATGAAGTAGCAGATCAGCAATTAGTCTAGTTATATATTTGTCTAAGTTTTTATAAACGTAAAGCAGTACAGTGCTCTTATATATATTTAAAACGGGGAAGATATAGACAATTGATTTGCTGGGAAAAAAACGCATAGTTCTCTTTTTATTTATTAAAAGTTATACAAAGCTCATTACTTTAGAAAGCCAATTACGATACGACGTTGTATGTCGTAAGACGGAGAAGGCTTTTATTTTTCTGTATAGAGTTTATTGGTCATATGCGACTCTAGTTGACGGAGGTGTATAGCTCCTCTATGATATGAATTATAATTATGATGACGATGTTTATTTTTTTAATTGGAAAGGGGAGAAAGACGATAAATCTACAGCATATCGGCATAAAAATAAAACAAGCCAGGCAACAAACTAAACAAACACAGCAGCAAGTGGCCGATCGCTGCAGCATATCTAAAAGTCTATTATCTAAAATAGAAAATGGTCAAACCGCTTCCGCAGTCGCTACATTGTCAAAAATATGTGAAGCGCTCGATATTCCTTTGTCATGGGTTTTAGATGATCAACCGGAAACAGACTTGGTCATGCTTAATAAAGCTGAGCGTCAGCAAACGATCGGTGATGTGAATATGGGTTATTCTTATGAATTACTAGCGAAATCCCGCTTTTCATCTATCGAACCGACCATTGTTCATGTCACCCCGAAGGATCAAAATGTGAGACACGATCCATATACACACACGGAGGATGAATTCATCTACATCCTCGAAGGATCGATTAAATTATTTTACAATGATGAAACGTATATAATGGAAAAAGGCGATACAGCTTATTTCAAAGGACATAACCCTCATTTATTCGTTCCGGTTGATAATGAAGGTGCTAAAGTTTTGACCATATTTATTAGACAGTAGAAAGTTGTTCATTATGCATTTTAAAAGAATGATTGAGATTAATAGGTTGACCAGAAGATATAGCCCCAATCCGTTGTGTTGCATATTAAGAATGAAATTATGATAAATATATATATGGGTTCAAAGCAAAGGGGGAATTCTGTTAAGTGAATCGATTGATTGTATTTTGCTTATGTGTATTCATTTTGATAACCGGCTGTGAATCAGAGCAAAATGAGTCGATTAATGGTCGTGAAAACAAGGTTGATGCACGTGGTCAGACAGAGATAGATGGCTCACAAAATGATACCCGTACTGAATCATCACCAATCGAATATAAACGTATTGCAAAGAACGTTGAATTTAAGCTCAACACCCCGGAGGAAGCACCATTTGAAGTGTATACAGATTTTGAACTTTCTGGGACGCTAGAGTATGTTGCCGACACGTCATATGTATTGGTGAGCATAACGCCCAAGGCAATTGTAGAAGAATTTGAACATGACGATTTCAATTATTACATACCTGTTGAAGATGGGACATTCTCACAACGTGTCCAGCTTCATTATGGTGCAGGGGATTATCAAGTAAGACTGTTTGCCCCTATACCTGAATATGATGACAGCTATCATGAAGTGACAAGGTTTACGGTCACTAATAAAGATGCTCATATCAGTCGTGACATTGAATATACAATATATGGGTTAGACCAACAGTTTCAACTATCGTCCCCTTTAGAAGGCATGAACGAATCAGATGATGGTTCTATTCAATTACAAGGTGTGTTACCAGATTCAAAGCGAGGGGAAGTCCTTTTAGCTGAAATTAAGAAGGAAAGTGACACCGAGCAAGTGTCAATCCCGATTCATAAAGGCCAGTTTGCCACTGATTTGCCACTCTTTTTTGGTGAAGGCTTACATCATGTTCGGTTATATGCATATGACCCTCAGGATGATACCTACTATGAAGCAGCCTCTTTTTACGTTCAAAATGAGATGGACACAACGTTTTCTAAGCTGGAAACAAATGATAGATATATAGATAGTGGTATCATTTTAAATCGCCCTAATATGGGGATGCGTGAACAACTCGATCAAATGGCGTATCCGATTTCTGGTCGTATTGATCAGTCGGCACCTCTTGCAAAGCACGTTGATAATGTGATTGTAACAGTCCGACAGCTTGATGAACAGGTTGAATCAAGCTATTTAATACCGGTTCTGGATGGTGAGTTTTCTGGTGAAGCATTTTTTCGTTTTGGTCCCGGCCCATATGAAATTTTAATTAGCGTTCCTAATAATGTGGATAACACGGATCCTTCCAAATACCAATATTCTCCTGTTGCTGTTATTAACCATGAGGTTGTCGGTATTTCTGACGAGCGTGATTTATTACCGTCGTGGGGCATTCAATCAGACCATCCTAAAATCAAACAGCTTGCTCAGGAACTGACAGCTGGTAAGCCAGGAGAACGCAATCAAGCAAAAGCAATATATTCATTCGTTGCGCGACATATCGCATACGACGTTGCCAAGGCAGAAGCAGATACGTTCAATATTGCTGACAGTGCGCTCTCTGCACTTGAAACCGGAACGGGCGTATGCCAGGATTATGCGTATTTAGCGACGGCTCTATTACGAGCGGCTGGTATTAATGCCCATTATGTTGAAGGAGATGCTGGTGAACGTCATGCATGGGTAGAGGCTCATGTCAATGGAGAATGGATTGAAATGGATCCGACTTGGGGGGCGGGCTATGTGGAAAACGGACGCTTCTATCCTCATTATACAGAGGACTTTTTTGATCCGGATCCGAATTTTCTAGCAGAGACACATACAAGAACAGGGATCGTGTACTAGATATTATTAAAATATATAGGTGTATAATATATAAAAAACGGGAATATGTGGAGGTATCACGAAAGGTATTGATATGAAGACATCATTCCATTAATTATTGGGAGGAACAATATGAAAAAATGGCTTAATATTTGGTCGAAAGGTGTGACCGGTAAAAAAACTCGCTGGGCTTCTTTAGGGATATGGATAGCACTCGTTGTGGGACTATCTTTTATCTGGCCACAGGTAAGTGATGAAACGACGAACTCGAATCAATTGCTTCCAGAAGATGCGATGTCAGTTGAGGCATCTGAACTGATGGACGAACAATTTGCAACGGATGCTGGAACACCATTGCTTCTCGTCTGGTATCGGGAAGCGGGGCTGACGACAGAAGATTATCAAGTTATTCAAGGTTTGTATGATACGTTAAGCACATCACCAGTAACAGGGCAAAAGTCTGTGCCACCATTCGGAAAGGCACCCGTTGAAGCGCTGAAGGCTTCTGCTTCTGAAGATGGATCAGCTTTGACGACGCCAGTCTTTTTTAAGGCTGAAGCAGGAGAAGAAGCTTTGAATGAAGCGTTAGATGAGCTTGAGACGCACATCACTGCTGAAACAGGTGAAAATCGTGTTGTTTCGAATTTAAGTGATTCTGGCTTACACGTTCGTTTCAGTGGTCCTGTCGGCATTCAGACAGACGCTGGGAAGTTGTTTGCTAATGCTGATGTGACGCTTTTGATTGCAACAGTTTTACTCGTCTTAATTTTACTCATTATCTTATATCGCTCACCAATCTTGGCTGTTGTGCCACTTATTGCAGTAGGTGTAGCCTATGGATTGATTAATCCGTTGCTCGGGTTTCTGGCTGAGAATGATTGGATCGTCATCGACGCACAAACAACGTCCATCATGACTGTTCTGTTGTTCGGGGCAGGAACGGATTATTGTTTATTCCTCGTTTCGCGCTATCGTGACGAACTCAGACATGTTGAGAGTAAGTATGAGGCGTTGGAAAGAGCGTTGAAAGCGTCCAGTGGTGCTATTATGATGAGCTCACTGACGACAATGCTTGGTTTACTTACACTTGGATTAGCGATCTACGCGTCTTATAACCGTTTCGCTGTTCCATTCAGCATGGCGATTTTCATTATGGGTATTGCTGCCGTTACCTTCCTGCCAGCAATTCTGTCCTTACTTGGAAGATTTGCTTTTATACCGTTCGTACCGCGAACAGAAAAAATGATTCAAGATATCGAACAGAAAAAAGGTAAAAAAATGCGTCAGCCGAAACAAAGATCTCGATTTAGTAAATGGATTGGCAATGTGGTGACCGAAAAACCGTGGCCAATTATCGTGTCAATTGTTGTAGTCTTTGGCGTATTGGCGGCGTTTATTCCGAAAATGCAATATACGTATGGCTTACTTGACTCGTTTCCAGAGGATATGCCATCACGTGAAGGCTTCACGATCATTCAAGAGCATTATCCGCCTGGAGAGGCCGCACCTGTTAATGTAATCGTTGATACAGAAGGAAAAGATGTTGCGTTTACGGAAGCTTTAACAGAATTGTCTTATGTTGATCGCGTTGGGGAGGTTCGAACCGGTGCGAAGGATGCCAATTACGCACAGGCTCAGGTGATTTTAAACGTCGACCCATATTCTGACGAGGCTGTTAATGCAATTCCAGAGATGCGTGATGCTGTTTCAGACTCACTTGAATCAGCTGGTATTAGCGATGCAGCTGAGTCCGTCTGGGTTGGCGGCGAAACGGCTACACTATATGAAACAGAGGAGACGACGAGTCGAGATCAAAATGTCATTATACCTGTTGTTCTTTTGATCATCGGTTTGCTTTTGTTTACGTATTTAAGATCGTTTGTTGCCACGATTTATTTGTTAGGGACGGTCGTATTGTCCTATGCAGCGGCACTTGGACTTGGTTGGATTATCCTTCATTACGTATTCAGTGTTTCAGCGATCCAAGGGCTCATCCCACTTTATTCGTTTGTGTTTTTAGTGGCACTCGGTGTAGACTACAATATTTTCTTAATATCGACCATTTGGCGAAAAGCTAAATCGCTACCGCTAAAGCAAGCAATTAATGAAAGTGTTGGAGAAACAGGCTCGGTGATTAGTTCAGCAGGACTTATCCTTGCGGGTACATTCTCTGTTCTCGCTGTATTGCCGCTTCAATTACTCGTTCATATCGGAACGATTACAGCACTTGGAATTATGCTTGATACGTTCGTTGTGAGGCCATTACTTGTCCCGGCAATCACGACGGTACTCGGAAGATTTGCCTTTTGGCCTGGGCGTATGTGGAAGGAAACAGAGCATACGAAGAAGGAAGAAGGCTGATATACAAAGGACGATCGCGCACTTTAATCGTGCCGATCGTCCTTTTTTTTGGGGGGAGGTGTCATACAGTACCACGCCTTGTTTTGTATTACCACGATAGGCGTGTTCTGCTGCCATCTAAATACTGGAGGCTATGCGCAATACAAAACTGAGCCCCGTAATACGTTAGCATAATTAAAGCATGGGAATGGTCGACAGGTTGAATAAACTTGTTCCATGCAAGGATTGAATCAGATATGACGAATAACAGACTGCCCATTAATGCCCACTTATTACCGGTTAATGATGCAGACAGCGCCATTAGCGAGATCGCTACGATGTACACGATAACAGGTATAACCAGTGACGTGTGTCCGTCTCCTTTTAACGTCGGTATCATTTGACTCGTATACCAGAAACCGTAGATCCCGAGTGGTATAACGATTAAGCTGTTACGCCATGAGAAGCGGAGTTGTGTTATAAACCCAGAAATATAAAATAAATGTCCAATAAGAAAGGCAGATAGCCCGATGACAAACCAATGAATCGTCGCATCTCCAATCATTGAAAACCCAAGTCCAATTAAAATGAGCCAGTGAATTGCCAACTTTTTCTTTGGTAGTCGACTCACTGCATAATACGTAATCATAAGCATTGGAATCAACTTAAATATAAGCTTAATACCAAATGGTTCAAATGGCACAATATAAATATAAACAATGCTCATAAGTGCAATTAAAATAGGTAAGCGATATAAGATCATGACACCAACGCCTTTCTAAAAGAGGTAATTTTAAATAATCATGTATACAACAGATTCGACATCAATCGGTGAAAAACCTTCTTAATTGTCATGAATCATCCCCCTATCTATCATCTAGATGAGTTTTTTGATAAACTATAAAGATCTAAAGAACAGTATTTTTAATTGCTATAGGAGAAGGTGTCTGTATGGAAGGAACTGCACTGATCAGCATTGTTGTTATTCTCGCGCTCGGAACATTTTCACAATGGTTGGCATGGCGCATTCAATGGCCATCTATTGTTATCATGTCAATTGGTGGTTTGCTTATAGGGCCGATTCTCGGTTTAATAAATCCTCAAATGGCTTTAGGCGAATTATACAGTCCACTCATTTCTCTGGCGGTCGCTGTTATTTTGTTTGAAGGTAGTTCAAGCCTTGATATTCGTGAAATTAAAGGTGTATCTAAATCAATTTTTCGCATCATAACGTTTGGTGCGTTTTTAGCGTGGATTCTTGGTTCATTGGCAGCGCATTTTATCGCAGGGTTAAGCTTGGAAATATCGTTCATTATTGGCGGGCTGTTTATCGTAACAGGTCCAACCGTCATTATTCCGTTGCTTCGAAATGCAAAGCTCAAGCCGAGAACCGCAGCTGTATTAAAATGGGAAGGGATTATTGTCGATCCAGCAGGTCCTTTGCTTGCCTTATTTGCCTATGAAGTCATTAAGGTACTCAGTAGCCCCGATCTAGAAGTGACGTATTTATTCTACTTTTTCGGTGGTGCATTTTTGGCGATCATTCTCGGCTATTTAACTGGTATGCTAATGAGTATTATGGCTAAAAAAGGGTTATTCCCTGAATATTTAAAGTCACCGATTATTTTAGCAGCTATTTTGCTTTGTTTTGCGGGGGCGGAAACCATTATGCATGAAACAGGTATGCTAGCGGTTACCGTAATGGGATTGACGATGGCACGAATGAGAAGATATGTGTCATCAATCGGAAATGTGAGTCATTTTGTAGAAAATATATCGGTTGTGCTGACATCAACCGTCTTTATTTTATTAACAGCATCGCTTTCTCGTGAAACGATTGCCGAAGTGTTTACAGCGCCGATTCTTGGATTTGTACTGGCGATGTTGTTCATCGTTCGACCGCTATCAATATGGCTTCCAACAATCGGAACAGAACTAACGAGGGCAGAGAAAACATTGATTGGTTGGATTGCGCCGCGCGGAATTGTTGCACTCACTGTTGCAGGTTATTTTGCTACGATATTGATCAATGATGGCTACGAGGATGCATCGCTCTTGATGGCACTCACATTTGCACTTGTATTTATCACAGTATGTGCTCATGGCTTTACGCTCGGTCCTCTCGCTAAAAAGCTGAAATTGGCAAACACTGAACCACCGGGCGTATTGATTGTCGGAGCCAGTAGCTTTTCAATTGCGATGGCGACTGAGCTTCATAAGCTAGGGACGCCTGTTTTAATCGCTGATTCATCAGAGGGCCGATTAGGACCAGCTGTTCAAAACGGCATTGATACGTACAAAGGTGAAATATTATCTGAGCATGCCCAGTACGAAACGGACCTCACACCTTATGATACGATCCTTGCCATGACGGGAGATGCCTCTTACAACGCTCTTGTGTCCCAGTCATTTGCACCGGAGTTTGGGTATAACAATACGTTTAGTCTACCTTCTGCACGTCATGCAAAGGATGATCCATCTGAGCTCCCGTTGTCTGTGAAAGCTCATTTATTATTCAGTGAAACAGCTGTGTTTACAGAGCTTAACCGAAAAATTAACACGACCTATACGTTGACCACTTATACGATCGAGGACGAAGATGCATGGAACGCGCATGAGCTGTCCGAAGAGACCACACCGTTGTTTATTAAAAAGAAAAGCGGTACGATTGTATTTATGACCCATCGTAAGAAGCTGGTCCTTGATGATGGGGATGAACTCGTCGTTTTAAAGAAAGCTGAGCTTGTTGATTGATAAGAAAAGGCAGTGACGTCAGTGGATATAAAGCACTTACAGTATTTTGTAGAAATCGCACACGCAGGTAGCTTTACAAAGGCTGCTGAAAAGCTATACATTACCCAGCCTGCAATTAGCCGTATGATTAAATCTTTGGAGGACGACCTAGGAACCCCCTTATTCGTCCGTTCAAGGAAAAAGCTCGTTTTAACGGATGCAGGCAAAATCGTTTATAAACACGCTCAAGTCATTGAAAAAAATGTACAGTCATTACAAAAAGAATTAGATGATTTACTTGCCGTTAAAAAAGGTCATCTGCGTATCGGCTTACCGTCAATCGTTAACGCCCTAGCATTTTCGGGACTCATTGCAAGCTTTCATAAAGTGTATCCGGATGTGACTTTTCAGCTTGAGGAAGATGGATCCAAGGGGATAGAGGAAAAAATTCTTGCAGGTCAGCTTGATTTTGGCGTTGTTGTTTTTCCAGAGGGTGGCGACCTATTTGATTACTATGCGTTTGAAGCAGAGCGGTTAAAGCTCGTTGTGTCCGTTTATCATCCGCTAGCTGGTCAGGAACACGTTCAATTACAAGAGCTCAAAAATGAGACGTTTATCTTGTTTACTCAGGATTTTACGTTACGAAAAATCATTATTGAAGCATGTCGTCAAGCCGGTTACAAGCCTAAGATCATCTCTGAATCGTCCCAGCCTGATTTTATTGAAGAAATGGTTGCTTCAAATCTTGGTATCACGCTTCTCCCGGAGAGCTCTGAGGCTCATTTAGGCCCACACGTTGATACAGTGGCGATTGTTGAACCGTCGATTGAATGGCGGCTTGCATTCATATGGCGAAAGGATGCCCAGCTTTCTCAACCGGCTAAAGACTTTATAAGACATACAAAAGATATACTTTTTTAAAATAGACCTGAAACTGAAGAGAGATAGTCCTGACATTAGGGCGTGATCTCTCTTTTTTGTGATAGCTTAAAACGGGTTCTGTTATGGTATAAAACGCTTTCATAACGAACTGTTATGATACACATGTTTAATCGGCATTGTACTTCACTAAGAAGCCGGTATTATAATAAAAACAGTGACATCGTTTCGTTGCATTATTTGGTTACACAAGAAGTATTAGTTTGAATGCATATGGACGAAAAGAGTAAAAGTGAATCGGCGCTGGGACAAAAGAGGTTAAACAAAGAAAAGTCCTAACAATACGACCGCTCCGAAATATGGAGTATTGTTCGTCTTTTGATAAAAACTTTAAGTTATACCCAGCGGCTTTATTTTTGAAAGGAGAGAGAAGATATGCTGACGACAACGAGCTACAATGAATTGCAGCAAGCACAACAAGCGCTCCACCATATTGCTGACGTACGCCCGGAAATTCATGAGCAGTTTATTAATTTAATTCAGTTAACGCGACAGCTGCAGTATAAATTACAGTATCTCGGCTGTCTCATCATGGATGAGGAGACAGATCAAAATGCCCCTCATCACCAAAATCCGTTTGTCCTTTCTGTATACAAACGAGAAATTAATGATTTTAAAAAATCTGCAGGCGCAACGCTGCTCATACAAATGCTAGCAAACTTTGAAAAACTCGGCTATGCAACGGTCTGCCGCCTCGCATTAGGCGTGAACCCAACACAGCTTGTCGGTCCTAAGGTTGTGTGATTGAATAAAGAACGAGTAGAGGAGATATGTCATAAAAAGGCTGAGGCAAAACGTGAATGTTTGTGCCTCAGCCTTTTTGCTTTTTAATAATAAGGTGAAATCATGATGTAAACAATGACCCCGCTTAAGCTGACATACAGCCAAATCGGCATCGTCCACCGCGCGATCCGGCGATGTTTGGCAACTTGTCTTGTTAAGCCCCAAACGAGCGAAAATAGTGCAATCGCCACAACGATCGGAGCGAGCACAATATGTGAAATGAGAACGAAATAATAGATTGATTTAATCAGCCCCTCGCCACCGAACGATGTACTTGGTGCCAAATAATGATACGTTAAGTAAGAAACAACAAAAAGGAGAGTTGTACTAAACGCAGCAAAAATAAAATTTCGATGCATCTTCACGTTTTTCCGTAAAATGAAGAAAAGCGCTGCCAATAAAAAGATAAATGTAAAGGAATTAAAAATCGCATTTAACCGTGGCAGTATTGTCACATCAAAAGGAATGTCACGATCCTGCTTAGGCAAGAAAAACAGTATGGCAATAATCCCATTGACGATAATCGTCAATGTAATAACGAGACCGGCATAGCTTTTACCATTGGTATTTGATGGATTCATAGATTAGACCTCTCTTTACCATTTAATATCCAATCGTCATTGTAGCATGTTTTAATATCAACATGCCATGAAAGACTCTGAGGCTTCAAGTCTATGCTTGGCCAATAACCACTTAAATGAGTGTTGTCTTGTTACGATGTGCCTTCCCCAAGAGCGTGAGAAACGCATAAAACGAAAATCAGCCGCATATACGCTCATACAACCGCATATATGAAGAAAGCGCCGCATATACGAAAATCCACACGCATAATCCACAAAACAGCCGCATAAGCACCTCTCGACACGCATAAATGGAAAAAGTGCCGCATATATCCTCGGCCGCTGAGCCACGTACTCATACACATTCACTTTAAAGGCATTCCCAAAAGTTTAGTCCTAGCTGAAACGCCTAAGCTACCTATCAATCGACAAGTCTATTTCAGAACGGTACCATTCTTGTGTATTTACTGATAATATTAAACGACGTAGATTTTATATGGTCTAAGAAAGGGGATGCTCTTATTGCAACCACCGAAGCATATCGTATCAGCTGCAGCAATTGTGTTAAATGACAAAAATGAAATTCTATTAATTAAAGGTGAAAGACGAGGATGGGAAATGCCTGGTGGACAGGTAGAGGAACACGAATCGTTAAAGGACGCAGCGATCAGAGAAACGAAGGAAGAATCAGGCATAGATATAGAGGTTACAAGGTTTTGTGGCGTCTTTCAAAATGTCGACAGATGCATATGCAACACACTCTTTTTAGGACGTCCAATTGGTGGTGAGCCGACACCCTGTCCGCCTGAAAGTATAGAAGTAGGCTTTTTCCCAATTCAACAGGCATTGGACCTCGTTACTTGGAAAAATTTTCGTCAAAGAATTGAAGCGTGCTTGGATGAGTCGTCACAGCCGATTTATGTTGCATTTTAATTTTAAAACGCATCACTAAACAAAAGGGGGAATTGACTGTGAACCTCGATTTAGGGACAATATCTGTCCGTTCACTCACACAGCATGATAAACATTTACTTGTTAAATGGCTGTCTGATCCATCTGTATTGGCGTTTTATGAGGGAAGAGATAATCCTTATGATTTGAAACGGGTTGATGAGCATTTTTTTCAAACAGAAAAAAATGTTCAGCGGTGCATCGTTACATATCAAAATACGCCTATCGGATATATTCAGTATTATTTAGTGACATCAGAGACAAGTAAGCTCAATTTAGGCACAGGACGTCATTTCGGAATGGATCTGTTCATTGGTGAACGCGATTTTTGGAATAAAGGAATCGGAACAAAACTCGTTCAAGGTATGGTCGATTACTTGATAGCAGAGGAGCAGGCTGATCAAGTCATTGTCGATCCACAGATAACGAACAAAAGGGCAATCAGATGTTATGAGAAATGTGGTTTTCAAAAGGTGAACATCTTATCGAATCACGAATACCATGAAGGCGGTTTTCGAGATTGCTGGTTGATGGTATGTAAAAGCGAGGGAGGATGATGATATCAGTTCTAGAAAAAGCGATTCAGTTAAGTGAAGATGGGGAAGTCAAGGAATCCAATGAAGCGTACGTTATTCAATCTAATCAGGGTGGAAGCTCCATGAGCGTTCCACCCTTTAATTTTGATCGACATTGCAACGCGTCAACTCATTTCAGATAGCCAAATGCTTCTAGCCGCTGATAACGCTCAATTGCTAAAATACCTTGCCACTCTACTTTTGCGATTGCAAATGTTTCTGGGTAGCTTCCCCATTCCCAAGAAATATCCCATACACCATTTTTATTGATTTGCTTTACAAACATGTCCAGGTTGTGTTCAATAAGAGATCCGAACCGTTCACATAATGGATGCTCAGGTCCATCGATAAAATCAAGTGGAAGCGCAGTGTAGGACGTCGCCCATGTATTCGTATTCTGATCGACACAATCGACTGCTAGCTTCATGACTTTTTCATATACATCTTCATAGGCAACCTCAAACCGTTCGTGAAATTGCTCCTTCTCTCGTGCCGTAATGGTTAACAAATGAAGGAAATTGCACACCTCATGACTGTCCATCTCCTGCTTGTCCATCATATACCGAACGGCTTTTTCGATAGATGCCCAGCCTACATACGTATGCTGACTTCTCTCATTTGACCAGTGGACGAGGTAGCCAGCTAGTTCTGCACCAGGATTGAACATCCAATTATCCTGTACATTCTCTCGCCAATGCCACCACGGTGCATGAGGATGGTCATTGTTACCGGGAAGAACTGCTGGCCACATACCCGTATCCGCATCTCGTGTTTTAACCAAATAGGCGACCATTTTTTGAACCATTGGATGATCGTGATCGACGTCTAACTCATATAAAATACGTGCTGCAGCCCATGTGGCCATTGGTGAAGAGTCCGGCAGCCAAAAGTCAGGTTCAAGCCCATGACCAAAGCCACCGTCTTCATTTTGAAATGCTTGTAACTCATTCAAGATATCCTCTCGATCACCTTGAAAGAAGGCATGTTTAAATCGCGCCTGCTCCAGTGGTCTTGCTTGTGTCGCCATGAAGTGTGTGGCCTTGTTGAACGCTTCATTTACGGTTTGTCGCATGATCAGCCCCCTTTCATTTTTAAAAGAAATCGTTATCGTATGTTTATCCTATCATACCTTGACAAGCTATAAAGGTGTACACATGTTTTCGGGTGGAAAAATGTGTATAATGGCCATAAAAGCTAGAATCAGACATACATCAAAGGAGATGGTGACGGTTAAGCAGATAGATGTCGTAGGAGCAGTTATCGTTCGTGACAATCAAATTTTGTGTGCCCAACGTGGTTCAACTCAAATATTGCCTCATTTATGGGAATTTCCAGGCGGGAAAATTGAGGCCGACGAGATGGCTGAACAAGCTTTGAAGCGGGAAATTCGAGAGGAATTAGAATGTGATATTAACGTAGGGAAACAGGTTGCACACACGATTCATCAATATGACTTTGCGACGGTTCGTTTGACGACGTTTTATTGTGAGTTAGCAGGAGCAGACGAGCCCAAACGAACGGAGCACGACACACTCAAATGGGTACATCCTCATGAGATGATGAATTTGAATTGGGCCCCGGCCGATATTCCTGCAGTTAAAAGGATTATGGATGATTTTGAGCATAAGAGATGAGGTGATCTTGTGTTAAAAATAGGCATTTATGAAGAACTCATTAATCAACACATGAAGGAGCAATTAGAAGCAGCTGATGAAGCACGCTTTGATGTCCAAAAAGGTGCTTTAGATGTAGAGGAAGCTAGAAAAATGCTTGCGTCATACATATCTCATGTTACAAGAAGCGCTTTAACGTCTGTCCGTGAAAAAGAAAAAGATGATCAAGCGGCACTTCTCCAACAAATAGCGACGTGTAACCACATCATAGCGACTTTAAGCGACACATTAGGAGATGAAGAATTAGCGCATTTACATATTGATGAAGAAGGCGAGATTCTACAAGCGATTTATGACAAGCTCAATTCTGTTCGGAGCATCAAAAAGGAACAGTCCATTCGACCTGTGACATCTATTGCAGAAAGCACATTATTTACAGGCTCATCATCTGAACCGAGTATGATGAATGAACTTAAAAAAGAAATTATGTCCTCTGATGAGGTTGATTTTCTTGTTTCATTTATAAAATGGAGTGGGCTTCGATGTATTTTTGAAGAACTGCGCCTATTTACTGAGCGTGGTGGAAAGCTGCGAATCATTACAACGTCTTATATGGAAGCTACGGACTTTAAAGCGGTTATGGAATTGAGTCAGCTGCCAAACACTGAGATAAAAATATCATATGATGTTGATCGGACCAGACTCCATGCCAAGGCATATTTATTTAAACGTCACACAGGATTCACAACGGCCTATATTGGTTCCTCCAACCTGTCTAACCCAGCCCTAACATCAGGTCTAGAATGGAACATGAAGGTGACGGAAAAAGATTCGTTTGATATTATAAAAAAATTTACTGCCACCTTTGAAAGCTACTGGAATGACGGTGAATTTAAGTCGTTTGATGAAAAAAGCGAGCAAGATCAAGTTCGGTTAAAGCGTGCCCTAAAAAAGAAATCAACCAATGAAACAGACGTCCACTTTACATTAGATATTCAACCTTATTATTATCAAAAAGAGATATTGGAAAATCTACAAGTTGAGCGTGACGTATTTGGTCGTTACAAAAATTTGCTCGTTGCCGCAACGGGTGTTGGAAAAACGGTCATTTCTGCATTTGATTATAAGCGGTTTGCCCTAGAAAAACGACAGATGCCGAAGCTATTATTTGTTGCACACCGTGAAGAAATTTTAAAACAGAGCTTACACACGTTTCGGGCGATCCTAAAGGATGCTAACTTTGGTGATATGTTGGTTGGGGGACATCTTCCTACTTCAATGGACCACTTATTTGTAAGCATTCAAAGCTTTAACAGCATGAAGCTAAATGAAAAAATATCAGCTTCGTATTATGATTTCATGATTGTTGATGAGTTTCATCATGCCGCAGCAGAGTCTTATCAAAAACTTCTAACGCATTTTAGACCGAACGTCATGCTTGGATTAACAGCAACACCGGAACGCATGGATGGCCAGGATATTCTACACTATTTTGACGGTCAAATTGCATCAGAAATGCGTCTTACCGAAGCCATCGATCGAAAACTATTAAGCCCATTTCATTACTTTGGTGTTAGTGACACAGAGGATCTATCTAACTTGAAATGGCGTAAAGGCGGTTATGAGGTCAGAGAGCTTGAGCAGGTTTATACAGGCAACACGAGGCGCAGTCAACAAATTGTAAATAGCTTATATAAATACGTGACGGATATGGATGAGGTGAAAGGACTAGGCTTTTGTGTCAGTGTTGCGCATGCGACATATATGGCAGCGTATTTTAATCAACGGGGTATTCCTTCAATTGCGTTACACGGAAAATCTGATAAAGAAACACGAGAACAAGCACAAAGGCAACTGAAACAAGGTGACATTTCGTTTATTTTTGTAGCTGATCTATATAATGAAGGTGTCGACATTCCACAAGTTAATACGATTTTGTTTTTAAGACCGACAGAGAGCTTGACCGTGTTTTTACAGCAGCTAGGGAGAGGTCTCCGATTAGCAGAAGGCAAGGAATGCTTAACCGTCTTAGATTTTGTTGGTCAAGCTCATAAACATTATAATTTTGAAGCGAAATTTAGAGCATTGATCGGAAAAGCGAAGCATTCAATTCGACATTATGTGGAGGAAGGCTTTTCAAATTTGCCTAAAGGGAGTTTTATTCAATTAGAGAAGCAAGCGAGACAATATGTGTTAAGAAATATTAAGCTGGCTGCAAATACGAAAGCAAACCTCATTCATAAAATGACATACTTTGAACAAGATACGCATTTAGCGTTAACGTTAGAAAACTTTTTAACCCACTTCAATTTATCGCTGTATGATTTTTATGGAAAAAGTCGAAATCGATCATTTGAACGGATGAAGGTAGAAGCAGGTGTTGCAGAAGACTTTGATTTTGAGTATGAAGCACTCATTACGAAAAGGCTTCATAAGTTATTTCATATCGATTCTCATAAACTATTAACGTTTATGCTCCAATATATCGATCATATTGGAGAGGTTAAAGTTAAACAGGAAGAAGAACGGCTCATGCGCAACATGCTATATTATTCATTTTTTCAAAAGCCATCACAGGATGAGGGGTTTCATACTGTCGATGATGCACTAGAGCGCGTTTTATGTAATGAGCGAATGCGAGCAGAAGTATTGGCAGTTTTACGCTTTAACATTAAACAGATAAGAACACTTGAACTTGATAATGATTTTGATTTCATAACACCGCTGACTGTTCATTCAACATATTCAACAGAACAAATACTAGCAGCTTTAGGGTATTATAATGAAACCGAAAGTCCTGGCTTTAGAGAAGGGGTTAAATACTTCAAGGATAAAAAGCTAGATATGTTTTTAACGACGTTAAATAAGTCAGAGAAGGATTTTTCACCGTCAACTCTATATGAAGACTATGCGATTAATGAACGCCTGTTTCATTGGCAATCTCAGAGTAGACTGTCTGAACACGCACCAACAGCGCAGCGATATATTCATCATCAAAAGCATCATCATCATATTGCGCTATTTGTCCGTGATCATAAAAAGGTGCATGGTCATGCAGCACCATTCACCTATTTAGGCACATGTGATTATGTCAGTCATTCAGGTGAAAAACCAATTAGCTTTATTTGGCGTTTACGCGAAGAAATGCCGCCCGCTTTAATGCCAAAAGCAAATAAGACGATTATTTAATTGTATGGATAAAAGGAAGTCAATACGCTCTGTTGGCTTCCTTTTACATGTAGGGAACGCCTTAATAGTGCAGAGTCTCTAAGAGATTTTTTAGGAAAAGTTTCATCCGTTGACAATATACCTAAGGGGGTATATAATGAGGTCAGATTAAATCATTAATAACGATTTGAAAGGGGATTTTTACGTATGTCAAATAACGTAGCAACAGTATATGTCACTTCAACTTGCCCGTTTTGCACAATGATGACGAACTATATGAAGGAGAACAATATTCCACATGAGACGGTGAACGTTCAGCTTGACCGAGAAGCTGCTGTTCGCTTGGTGCAAACAACAGGCCAACAAGGCGTACCACAAACTGAAATTAATGGTAAGTGGATTATCGGTTTTGATCCTGATGCTGTGCAAGAAGCATTGAAAGGGTAATTAAGTTGAAAAAAGTAAAAGGAAGCAGCCTATTTACGTGCCGTTCATGTTCGATCGATACAGATGATGAATCAGGCCGTAAGAAAAAATGGTATTCCAATATTTGTATCGGTCAAGTCGCTATGTTCGGCGCTTTAGTATACATTTTAATCTCAGAGCTTATGAGATAAAGGGTACTATAAAAAGAACAAGCTGACTTCAATTTAAGCTGCTGGCATGATTCATGTGAACGTTTCGTATGCCGGTAGCTTTTTTTGTATGTCCAATCTTCTAACGTTTAAGCCCAGCTCAGAACGATCTAGGCTGGTAAGGATTAACGCCGTTTATCTAGACGGTACGCGTTTTGCAATTATACAATCATATAATAGAAAAAAGGATGAATGAGCAAATGGGAAACAGTCCAAGAATTAGATATTTCCCCATGGCACTTTGGGCAAGCGTCATGGGCATTTCCGGCGTAACGATCGTCGTGCGTCATATGGAAAAAATGCTTGAAATGAACCATATCGTGTCGACATTACTACTCATCATTTCAACACTCCTGTTACTTATAAATGGTGGCGCACTCATATATCGCCTCGTGCAATTTACAGAAGACGTGAAAAAGGATTTTGTACATCCTGTTAAAATGAATTTTTTCGGTGGTATGTCGATTAGTTTTTTATTGCTTGCCGTTGTATATGATGATGTGAGCCACGGGATTTCTTTTGCAATGTGGCTTGTTGGGGCAGCATTGCAGGTGTTTTTTACGTTGGACATGCTGTCGAAATTAATTTGGCGGACATCCTTTCAATTGCCACAAGCGAACCCGGCTTGGTTTATTCCGGTTGTTGGTAATGTCGTTGTTCCGTTAGCTGGTGTTCGACATGTTGGGATGCATGTTAATATGTTGTTTTTTAGTGTTGGGATTTTGTTTAGCATTATCCTCATGGCAGTTTTGTTTATGCGTTTGTTTTTCCATGAACCACTTCCCGGAAAGCTTGCACCAACGATGTTTATTTTTATGGCCCCACCTGCTGTAGGATTTGTCTCTTACGTACAGTTAGTAGATCGACTAGATACCTTCGCTCAAATTTTGTTTGGCATAGCAGTGTTGATGGCCTTGCTGCTTTTATTTAATTTGAAACGCTTCATATCCCATCCTTTCGCACTGTCGTGGTGGGCATTTTTATTCCCATCGGTTGCGATGACGATGGCGACCATTCATATGGCTGCTCGCTCTGGAATTGAGTTTTATGGCTGGCTCGTTTGGATTGAGGTCCCAGTTTTACTGTTGTTGATGGTTTATTTACTTTGGAAAACCATTCAATTAGTGTTAAAAAAGCGTTTATGTGTTGCTGAAGGGTAAGTGACTCTTTTCATCGTGCAGCATGTAGTTCCCACACAGTATTTCATAACAATGAAGGAGTTTATGCACACCTTGTCGAAATGTTAGATATAGATAAAAAATGACAAGGTGGGTAATGGCATGACGTTTTCAATTGTGGGATTTGATCCAAAAACAAGAGAACTGGGTATTGCGGTGCAGTCTAAATTTATCGCAGTCGGATTGGTTGTACCATGGGCTCAGGCAGGAGTAGGTGCTGTTGCAACACAGTCTTATGCCAATCCGGCCTATGGACCTGATGGTCTTGCACTCATGGCTGAGGGAAAGACAGCTCAAGAAACTGTTGATTTACTCATAGAAAAAGATGGTGGCAGATCTTATCGCCAGGTCGGCATTGTTGATGCGAAGGGAAATGCAGCGACGTTCACGGGTGAATTTTGTTATGAGTGGGCCGGTGGAAGAGTTGGTAAGCACTACGCAGCACAAGGTAATATTCTCGTTAGTGCGCAAACCGTCGATGCCATGGCAAATATTTTCGAGAAAACGGAGGGCTCTCCTCTCGCAGATCGACTGTTAGCTGCACTCGCTGCTGGTCAGCATGCTGGTGGAGATAGTCGCGGCAAGCAATCGGCAGCATTATATGTCGTCAAAGAGCATGGTGGCTACCTAGGTGCAAATGATCATTATATTGATTTGCGTGTCGATGATCATCTGGAGCCGATAGAAGAATTACAACGTATTTATCAGCTTCATCAGCTTTATTTCGGGGTGACAAAGCAAAGCGATGTGTTAGTGATGGAAGGTGAGGTTCGCCAAGATGTCGTTCATCATCTTACCCGCCTCGGATATCTCGAGTCTACGGACGTTGATGATCAGATTCTGGAAAAAGGACTAACCGCCTTTATTCATAAGGAAAATTTCGAGAGTCGTGACCTAATTCAAGGGCACATTGATGCAAACGTCCTTGATTTTCTTAAGGGAAAAGAATTGATCGGCAGCTAAGCTAAAATTAATTATAAAACATCCCATGATCCTTTTTATAGACTGAAGGGCATGGGATGTTTTTTGATTGGATAATGCATAGCTATATTAGAGACGTGCGTAGAAATCGGCGAGTCGGCGCTGGGAATCGGCGAATCAGGGCAAGGAATCGGCGAGATTGCACTGGAAATCGGCGAATCCGCGTCAAGAATCGACGAAGTCGTGCATAGAAATCGGCGAGTCGGCGCTGGGAATCGGCGAATCAGGGCAAGGAATCGGCGAGATTGCACTGGAAATCGGCGAATCCGCGTCAAGAATCGACGAATTCGTGCATAGAAATCGGCGAGTCGGCGCTGGGAATCGGCGAACCCACACGAGAAATCGGCGTCACCACCAAGTCCCGCTACAAGCATACTACGCTACATCAGGAACTCTCACTTTAGTTATTTTCTAATGAACATTTGTACCCAGTAATTGCCGCTCTCTGCGTAACCGACGCCAATATGTGTGTAATTCGCATTTAATATATTTGCTCTGTGACCACTACTGTTCATCCAGGCGTTAACTACCTCTCGTGGCGTTCTTTGTCCGCGAGCGATATTTTCCCCAGCAGAACGATAATTAATGCCAAAAGCCTTCATCATGTCAAAAGGGCTGCCATAGGTTGGCGATGTGTGGGAAAAATAGTTTTTATCATGCATATCCCACGCTTTATATCGTGCGACTCTGGACAGCTGCCAATCCGCCTTTAATGGACTAAGGCCATGCTTGGCACGTTCTGCATTCGTTAGTTTAATCACTTCACCTGCTGCCGAAGATGCTTGGCTTTTAGGAATGTTGATTTTTTGGTTTGGGTAAATCAAATCAGGATTACTAATCTGTGGATTGGCGCCAATGATTTCGGATAGTCCAATTTGATATTTTACCGAAATGATCCATAAGCTGTCCCCAGGCTGGACGGTGTACGTCGACTGAGCATGGGCTTCTGAATCGGTGCCGAATATAAGGGCCAACCCAACGGCTAATGCAATAAGCTTCTTCAATTAGTCTTCACTCCTTGAGGTTCGTTTTGAAAACATTCGCTCGTAGTATGTGCTCAAGGAGATGAATTTATCCGAGTCATAAACAGACCATTGCTAAGTGGTAGACGATGCTTTATTACATTCCCACATGGAATCCAATGGGAGATAATGAAAGGTGTTTGAAAATAGGGATGATTAAGGATACAATTAATTCACTTATTAAGAGCTACGTTAACTAGGGAGTTGTTATTAGAAAAAAGGAGGAATGAATCATATGACTTCTACGTTGATGGCGACGGTAGAACAATACCGGGGATCGATGTATCAGATCGGACAATTGCAGGCGAGACAACTGACGACTGATCTGTTCAATAAGTTGTCGGCTTTCAAGAGTAGTAACTTCAATGTTGACAATGCGATTGACGTATATACTGAATTTGCTCCACATAGATTGGAGGAAATCAGAGGACTTTCCGATGAAATTTGCATTCCATTCCATGAAACCGCTGCTTTATTTTTAGGTTACGGTATACCAGATATTCCTGGTATGGGATGTTCATCAATTGTCACTTCAACCTATGCCGTTCGTAATTACGATTTTTCACCAGACTTGTATGATGGAAGATTTATGCTCATTCAGCCGCGTGAATGTTATGCAAGTGTCGGCACGAGCTTACATATTACTGGGAGACATGAGGGCGTTAATGAGAGAGGGTTGTTTACAGCGCTTCACTTTGTTAATCAAAATGAAATATCCGATGGCTTAACGGCTACTGCTATCGTCAGAATCCTACTTGATACGTGTAAGGATATACCAGAAGCAATTCACGTATTAAAGCAGTTGCCGCATGCATGGAGTTATAATTTTTCTCTTGCTGATGAAGATGGACGTCAATCTGTTGTGGAAGTGACACCCGATGCGGTTCGTGTGCGTGATGGTCAGACCCGAATCATGTGTACAAACCATTTTCAGCATCAAGACATGATCAGTCAAAATCGACATATAGATTATACAAATAGTTATCAACGTATAGAGGAAATGTCAGAGCAAATATATGATCAAATGGATGGAGACGCAGCATTTTCAAAGTTTAAAGACCCTGATTCTCCGCTATTTTATAAGGATTACGCCCACTTTTTTGGAACCCTTCACACATTTGCATACATGTACAAAACGGATTTGATCATGATCGCGTTACCTAATGGGAAGACGTTAAAATTTTCCTGGACTGATTGGCTGTCGGGGTCTGATTTGGCAGAAAATCAGCTGATCGGTCATCTCGATCAACAACCAAACAAACCGACTTAGTGACACCAGCCATTCGTTTTTCACAGTAAAAGATTTCTAAATTGTTTCCAACAATTTAAATTGACCTGAGATGCACACCTTGTTTCGACCAGTTTGCTTTGCTTCATATAAAGCATGATCAGCATCCTCGATTAGCTTAATAGGATCGGTTGTTGTCTCAGGGAAAGTTGCGATCCCAACAGAAACCGTCAGTTTAATCTGTGTACCTGATGCCAGCTCAAAGTTGTTTAGTTCAACCGTTTTTCGTATGAGCTCGCCTATAAATTCAGCATTTGGCAATGGACAATCATTGAGTATAATTGTAAACTCTTCCCCACCTTTGCGGCTGACAATGTCGCTCGAACGAACGGTTTTTTGAAGGATTTGACTCAATTGCTTTAGTATAAGATCTCCCTCGCTATGGCCATACGTATCATTAATACGTTTGAAAAAATCAATGTCTATGTATAAAAGTGATATGTCTTTTTTCTCAGCTCTTTTCTTAATGATACGGTTGAATGCTTGGTCGAATGATCGGTGGTTGTTTAACCCAGTTAAGCCATCAATTTCTGCTTCCTGCTTATATTTATTTAAAAGTCTATGTGATTTTAACAAAAACTCACTAACATAAAATGCAATAAATCCTGCAGCGTAGGATACAGACCAATAAACGGGAAGGATTATCACGAGTTGCTGTGGATCCATACTTAAATTGATAAACAATATCGTAATAATGATGTTTGCAAATGTCATAATGGCAACGATTTTTATTTTTTTTCTAAGTTTTTGCATCATCATTATGATTGAGAATGCTGTTATGGATGTGATCGATATAATCGCAAATAAAGATGACATATTAATACCAATAAATAGACGCCCTGCGATTACAAAGGTCATCGTGATAAGGGCTGGAATTGGTCCACCGTAGTATGAAAGTAAGATGACCGGAATATGCCGTAAATCAATAATCGTTGTGTCAATTTGCATACTGTATTGCATTAAAATATTGCTAAGTAAACCGCCAAGAATTCCAGCAATGATTTTAACAGGATAAGAAGATTCTCTACTAAGTGGCTTTGTGTTAATGAACTGAGTATATAAAAAAAGCATCGCAATCAAAATCGTCAAGTTTGCGAATAAGTCTTTGAGTATCATTTGATTCACCTTTCTATCTTGAATGAATGCGTCATGAAGCACGTCTGCATCTTCAATAAAATATGATTAATACATTGTCTTATTATGTGTTGTTTTGATAGGTTTTGTTTCACGTATTTGATAAACGTATTGTAAGCAAAGCAGCTTTAAAGATATCATAGTTCACTAAAAAAATGAATGTTATTGGCTGATTTCTAACAATTGGTGGCGTATAAATGGTGGGAATGTCGTTTAATGCGGTTAATCATGAACATAATCGGTTATTGTACAAACCCTGTTTTCATATAAATAAAAAGTCATGGCCATATGTGCTAAGCATATTCGTGATGCAAAATTATATGGGGGGCAGGGATGTTATGCATAAAAACATACGTGTCGGAATTGTTGGCTATGGAAATGTTGGGCGAGGCGCGGAACTTGTTTTGGATCAACAGCCTGATATGACGCTTGTTGCTGTTTTTACCCGTCGTGATCCAACTATTATTAAAACGCTGAAAGACACAACGGTGGTGATATCTTATGAGGAGATGGCTTCATACCATGATCAGATTGATGTCATGCTTGTATGTGGTCAATCAAAAGATGATTTGCCAGCGATGAGTCCGGAGATCGCTTCGATGTTTAATATGATTGACAGTTATGATGTCCACGCTGAGATTGTCGAACATGTGGAGCGGGTTGATGAGGCGGCGAGGGAAGGGGGACATACTGCTATTATAGGAGTTGGCTGGGACCCAGGCTTGTTCTCCATGCATCGTTTGTTAGGGGAAGTCGTTCTACCAAAAGGGCAAACAGACACATTTTGGGGAGAAGGCTTGAGTCAGGGACATTCAGCCGCTATAAAAGGTATAGAAGGCGTTGTTGATGCTGTTCAGTATACCATTCCGAAAAAAGAAGCTCTAAATGCCGCGAGATCGGGGCAAGAGAGCCATCTTCCAGCCGCAGATCGTCATACACGTGTTTGTTATGTTGTGGCAAATGAAAAGGACCATAGCAGAATTGAAGCAGACATTAAAACAATGCCCCATTATTTTGCCGACTATGAAACGGTTGTTCATTTTATTAATGAGCAAGAACTAAAAAGCAACCATCATTTAATGAAGCATGGTGGGTTTGTCATTCGCTCTGGCTATACGCAGCCTGCCCACCACCATCGGATTGAGTTTTCTACTCATCTTGATAGTAATCCTGAATTTACAAGTAGTGTGATGGTCGCTTATGCGCGTGCTGCTTATGTTCTAAATAAACAAGACGATGTTGGTTCTAAAACAGTCTTTGACGTTCCTCTCTCATATTTAACCCCCCGCCCAATAACAGACATTATCAAAGATTTACTGTAAATCGTTATTCTCCACATTAGTCTATCAATGGACCTTTGGATGCTGACTCCAAAGGTTTTTTGTTTGCAAACAATTAGACGACCCGTGATGGAGACGTCCTTTTCTCCTTTTCAAGAACATATCGGAGGTGTACAATTAATGGCATGTATGAACATGGCCGTTATAAAAAAGGAATGAAGAGATATGAATAAACTTGTATGCGTTATGATCGGTGGTTTTGTAGGTTCCATACTTCGATATTATGCCAGTGTCATTGTGATATCTGAAGGATTTCCGTGGCCAACGTTAGCTGTTAATCTCATTGGTTGTTTTTTGCTTGCCTGGCTTCTCACCACGGCTGTTGTTAAGAAAACCATTCATCCGAATGTGAGCTTGTTGCTCGGAACAGGCTTGCTCGGCTCATTTACGACATTTTCGACGTTTTCATTAGAAACGGTACGAATGATTGATATGGGACATATTGGCTTAGCTGTCATTTATGTCAGTGTCTCAATTTTTATCGGGTTGTTGCTTGCTTATACGGGTGTCAATGTCGCACTTCGAAACGGTGGTGAGTCGAAATGATTGTAGTTGGAATTGGTGGCGCTTTAGGTGCGGCAGTACGCTATCAAGTGGCAGGCTGGATGAATGCACGTATGAAGCATCGGACGTTTGTACCGATCGGAACGTGGCTCGTTAATATGCTAGGATCTTTTATACTCGGTGTGTTGTTTCAACTTCATATGGATGCCTTGATGAGTGACACGCTTTGGCTGCTTCTCGGAGTTGGTTTTTGTGGCGCATTTACGACTTTTTCAACATTCGGCTATGAAACGATTACGTTACTGCAGGCCAAAAAAATACGTGCGGCTATGACGTATGTTGTTCTTTCTGTGATCGTGTGCTGTTTGGCTGCTTGGATCGGCTTTTTGATCGTATCATAAAGAGCCCCTTAAAGAGACGTAAAACCGTCATTTCAAGGGGCATTTTATATGTTTTAGTGAACGAGGCCGTTATAAACAAGACCGCCACGCGTGTTAATGATTTTTAAGCTGTTCAAGTCTTTAACATAGATGCTTTTGAAGTGAGCTTGTCCGTTATCATCTTTTAAGACGATGATACGTTTATGAGTATTGTCTTCTACGACGTATGAGTTGAACGCATCAACATCAACGTAACGATTAAGTGTTTCATATTCAGTGAGTCCTTCGATATCAGCTTCTTGATCCATAACTTCATTGTCTTCGCCTTCTTCAATCGTTTGATCATCGGCGTTATCATCAGCATCAGCTTGCTCGTCGTCGGTGCCGCCGATGACTTGATTGAACACAAGTCCAGTTTGGAAGTCAATCACTTTTAATCTGTTTGTATCTTTTACAAAGATGCTTTTGATGTGTGCTTGTCCGCTGTCGTCTGTTAAAACAATGACGCGTTTATAATCGCTGTCTTCTACAATTTGAGCGTTAAAGTCATCTACATCGACAACATCATCAAGTGTGTCATATTCCACGAGGTCTTCAATGTCAGATCCCTCTTCCACTGCTTCGTTGTCACTGTCTTCGTTTTCAACCGTATCATCATCGGCTTCAGCTTCATCATCATCCCCAAGAATTTGATCAAATACTAAACCAGCTTTAAAGTCGATGATCTTTAAGCGGTTCGTATCTTTGACGAAAATGCTTTTGAACTGTGGCTGTCCGTTATCATCCGTCAATACGATGACGCGTTTATGAGCGTTGTTTTCTACGACCTGGGCGTTAAAATCATCTGCTTCAACGATATCATCAAGTGTATCGTATTCAAGGAGATCCTCAATGTCTTCGCTGTTTACGTGTACTTTTTCAATGTGTGATTCAACACTGTCATCCTGGACGGGTGTTGTATCCGCATTCGCATGGACGGCGTAACCAATTCCTCCGCCTGATAGAAGTAGTGTGCCTGCTGTTGTTAGTACGAGTGTTTTCATGTGTGTTTCTCTCCTTTGTTTTAAGTTACTTATATGCTAATCCTTACCAATTAGAATGGCATGTGAGACAGATTAAAAAATGATTAGAAAAGATTGGCATATGAATGAGAAGCATTTTGCTGACGTGTTGACAACTCACGGGTTCATATGGTATTTAATAATTAGCACTTGACGACGTTGAGTGCTAAATGTTTTTAACAGCGCACTCGTTCTTATATAATAAGGACAGTATAATGATTACAAAAGGAGAGATAGATTATGACAAAGAAAGCTTTCCAGGCTGAATCAAAACGGTTGCTTGATTTGGTTATTAACTCAATTTATTCACAAAAAGAAGTGTTCTTACGTGAGCTTATATCCAATTCGAGTGATGCTATTGACAAAATCTACTATAAAGCATTGACAGACGATTCCATGACGTTTAACCAGTCGGATTACTACATAAAAATAGCTGCTGACAAAGAAAGCCGCACGTTAAATGTATCTGATACTGGTATTGGAATGACAGCTGAAGAACTTGAAGAGAACCTTGGTACGATTGCGCAAAGTGGATCGTTTGCCTTTAAAAACGAAAATGAATTAAAAGACGGCTATGACATCATTGGTCAGTTTGGTGTTGGCTTTTATGCGGCCTTCATGGTTGCTGATAAAGTCACTGTAATCAGTAAAGCGCTTGGAAGCGATCAAGCATTCAAATGGGAATCAGAAGGTGCTGATGGCTATACAATCGAGCCTGTTGAAAAAGCAGAGGTCGGTACTGATATTACGTTACAGATTAAAGAAAATGGTGAAGAAGACGATTTCGATCAATTCCTTGAAGAACACCGATTGAAATCGATTATTAAGAAGTACTCAGACTTTATTCGTTACCCGATTAAAATGGACGTAACGAAAAGTAAGCCAAAGGAAGACAATGAGGAAGAATACGTTGATTATATAGAAGAAGAAACAATTAACAGTATGGTGCCGCTCTGGCGTAAAAATAAAAGTGAACTCACACAGGAAGATTACGAGAATTTCTATCAGGACAAGCATTTCGGATTTGATAAGCCATTAACACATATTCATACAAGTGTTGACGGGTCTATTCGCTATCATGCTATTTTATACATTCCTGAAACGCTGCCATATGACTATTATTCTCAGGACTTTGAGAAAGGTCTAGAATTATATTCAAGCAGTGTCTTGATTATGGATAAATGTGCTGATCTCTTACCTGATTACTTTAGCTTCGTTAAAGGGATCGTTGATTCAGATGATTTATCATTAAATATTTCTCGTGAAATGCTCCAGCACGATCGTCAGCTTAAGCTCATCGAGAAGAACATTACGCGTAAAATTAAAAAAGAACTTGAAACGATGGTTAAAAATGACCGTGAAAAATATGAGTCATTTTATGAAACGTTCGGTCGTCAATTGAAGTTCGGTGTCTACAGTGACTTCGGTGCTAACAAAGATACATTACAGGACTTGCTCATGTTCTACTCTTCTACAGAGAAAAAGCTCGTTACATTAGCTGAATATGTTGAGCGCATGCCTGAAGATCAGCCATATATTTATTATGCAACAGGTGACTCATACGACCGAATTGAAAAATTACCACAAACAGAAATGGTAGCAGATAAAGGCTATGAAATTTTGTTCTTCACAGAAGATGTAGATGAATTCGCCATCCGTATGCTAATGAGCTATAAGGAGAAGGAATTCCGATCAGTGTCAAGTGGTGACCTTGGATTTGAAGATGATGCAGACGAAGCTGAATCAAAAGAAAAAGAAGCCGACAACAAGGAATTGTTTACAGCGATGAAAGAACTTTTGACAGACAAAGTGAAGGATGTGCGTGCATCTAAGCGTTTGAAGTCACATCCAGTTTGCTTGTCTACTGATGGTGATATTTCCCTTGAAATGGAAAAAGTTCTGAATGCTATGCCAAATAACCAATCAATCAAAGCGGAAAAAGTCCTTGAAATTAATGTGGATCACGATGTGTTCCAAGCTTTGCAAAAGGCTTATGATGGCGATAAAGATCAATTGAAGCTATATACACATCTTTTGTACAATCAAGCATTATTAATTGAAGGCTTGCAGGTGGACGATCCAGTTGCCTTCACAAATGACATCTGCAAAGTCATGGTACCTTAATTGGTTCACTGATAAAGACATGGTATGATATAAATGGCGCTTCGTTTATTCATCATTGACTCTAGCATCTGCGTCAAATCGTTTTAGAGGGGGATGCGAGATGAAGTCAGTCTTATTGGAAAGAAAAGAGGGCATATCGTTTATAACGTTAAATCGTCCTGACCGATATAATGCTTTAAATGCTCATATGCTCATGGATTTGCTGGACATCGTTAAACAAGTGGAAACGAATGATGACCGTGTCGTTATTATATCTGGCAACGGCCCAGCCTTTTCTGCCGGTGGCGATGTGAAAATGCTTCAGCAAGATTTCACCAATGATGAACTTTATGACGACGTGATGAGTACTATTGAAGCGATCATGATGAAATTGTATGTGATGCCTAAGATCGTTATTAGTGCGGTGCAAGGTCCTGTTGCTGGCCTGGGATTAAGTCTAGCCCTTACAGCGGATTATGTTGTATCACATACTGAATCTAGATTTGGTGTCCTTTTCATGGGTGTTGGACTTGTTCCAGACGGTGGTGGTCATTTTTGGCTGAGTGAACGTCTTGGCGTTGACGCAGCTAAGAAATTCATTTGGAGTATGGACCAAGTCTTAGGTGATGAGGCGAAAAAAATGGGACTAGCAGATGTTGTTTCTGACATGCCTGCTATTGAACGAGCCCAGCAATTAGCAAAGCATTGCCTTGCAGCGCCGTTTGAAGCGATGATTTCGACAAAGCTCATGTATCATCACAAAAAAGTAGTCGACTTAAAAGACTATTTAAATGAAGAAAGGCATGCCCAGAAGAAGCTCAGGCACACTGAGGACCATCAAGAAGGCATCCAAGCGTTTCTTGAAAAACGCGCACCAGTGTTTAACAACAATTAATAATAGATGATTCGATATGTCATGAAAGACCCCCGTGTCCAAATCACATTTGGTCAGGGGGTCTTTGGCTGTTAATAGGACGGTTGCAAGATCGGTTCACTAATGTCAAACATGTCGGTATGTACGGCGTTCATCCTATTAACGGTGAAATAATACGAGCTTTGCTTCTGGTGAAACACAACGATGAGTCCGCTCTGATAAGCCTGCTTCATTAAGTCGTGATTGACCGACTTGTTTGGCTTTCTCATCGCTTTCGGCAGTGAAGGACTCATCAAGAAGCAAGTCACCAGTTTTGTCGAAAACAGTTAGTGCATAAGTCCGCATCGGATCATCCTCCATTTGTTTTATTCTATGTGAGATGAATCTATCATTCTAAAGATAACATATCTATTCAACTGTTGCATTTCGAACGTGCATTCGCTTATTCTGTTTGCTACAATATCATTAATACACGTTAGTTGGCCGTAGGGTTAAGTCTTTTCTAATAAAAAAGTGAGGTGTTTTAGGTGGCTGAAGAGATTTCATTTATTCATGCAGCTGATTTACATTTGGATAGTCCATTTAAGGGTTTGGCCAATCTTCCAGAGCACGTCCTTACTGACGTCCGCGAAAGCACGTTTGCGGCACTCGATCGCCTCGTTCATGTTGCCATCGAGCGACAAGTGGATTTTGTGCTCATCGCAGGAGATTTATTTGACAATGAGCACCAAACACTTAAGGCGCAAATAAGATTGCGGAACGCTTTTACAGCACTTGCCAAACAGAACATTTCTGTATATATGCTCTATGGCAATCATGACCATATTAATGGTAATAAGCACCCTGTCACATACCCTGTCAATGTACATATTTTTCCTGATGAGATCGTTCGTAATTTCGTACATTACAAAGATGGGAAGCCCCTTGCTGCCATTTATGGATTTAGCTACGAAGATCGGTCTGTTCTTGACAATAAGACATCCAATTACAAAAGGAGAGAGTCTGACATTCCCTTTCATATTGGAATGCTGCACGGAAGTCTAGCATCAAATACGACGCATGATGTCTATGCACCTTTTCAAATTAGTGAACTGTTAGAAACGGGTATGGATTATTGGGCACTTGGACACATCCATCAAAGAGATGTGCTTAAATCAGCTCCAGCAATCGTTTATTCCGGAAATACACAGGGGCGCAGTCGCAAAGAAACGGGTGACAAAGGCTGTTATCACGTCAAAATGTCAGCAGCTGGTGTTGAACTTTCGTTTTTGCCACTCCAAGCCGTTACTTTCAAGAAGGTAGCCGTGGATGCGAGTACCTGTGAAGATGTTTTTGCATTAGAACAACACCTCCAACAGACGTTGAAAACAGCTCAAAGTCAGACCAATGCGTTATTTCATATACAGCTTACAAGTGATACGACCAACCTAGAGCAATGGGACCAGGAAGGACGTATAGAGGAACTCATTGACTTAATGAATGAAGCTGGTGGGTTCGCAACACCATGGCAATATATATATGACTATGAGATCAGCAGTTTACCATCTTATGACGAGCTTTATGAAGGGGCTCATTTTTCTGGTGAAGTGTTACGGCAATTAGACACATTATCTATTCCACCTCAATTAACAGATTTATATCATCACCGGCGTGCGCGACGGTTTCTTGAGCCTCTTGATTCCGATGCTGAATCAGACATTAAGGAAAAAGCTAAGCAGTGGCTCATGCATGAATTGTTAGGGGGGAGGACATAGGATGAATATTTTACGGGCTCATATTTTTGGATTTGGGCATTGGGTTGATACGACAATTGATTTTCCAGCGGGTCCATTTTTGTGCATTTACGGTGAGAATGAATCTGGTAAATCAACGCTGCGACAATTTATATTATTTATGTTGTTTGGTTTTCCTCCAAAAAAGCGTGCGTTTTATTACCCGAAGTCGAGCAGTCGCATGGGTGGTCGGTTAACCGTTATTGATGAAAAATATGGTGAATTTACGATCGAGCGGATGGACCAAGTCCGTAATGGTGCTGCGACTTGTGAATTGGCAAATGGTGACACGCATGATGAAGCTTGGCTAAAGCAACGCATGAATGGCATGACGCTTTCGACCTATGAAGCCATTTTTTCTTTTTCAGCACTCGACTTAACACAGATTAAGTCGATGAAGGAAGCAGACCTTGGCGACGTGCTGCTCGGCATTGGATTAACAGGCGCATCAAGTATTTATGACATTGAGAAGAAGCTAGAAAATCAGATGGGTGATTTATTTAAGCCAACTGGTAAAAAGCCTCATATTAATCAACAACTCCAAGCGCTGGAGGAGCATGCCCAAAAAATGAGTGAGCATCGCCAATTTGAAGAAACGTATCGAGATAAAATACAGCACTTAAATCAATTAAACGAAGACATATCAAACATTCAGACCGAATTAAAAACAAAGGAAGCCACACGTCGTTTTAAAGAAAAGCAGTTTAACGCGCTTTCACTGCTTCATGACTATGATCACTGCCAGCGGGAATTGGCACGCTATCCGGAAGATGTGAGCTTTCCTGAAAATGGTATCGTCCGCTTTGAGAAGCTTCAGGATCAACGCCTACCTTTAAAAGGAGAGTGGGCCGTATTACAAGATACGGAAGCAACTATAAAACAGACGATCACTGAGCTAAAACAGCGTCAACATACAGAGGATGTATTCAATCAAGTGAATGATTTAATCGAGCAATTGCAAAAGAATCGGGAGCGGTCATATCAGATACAGACGCTTGATAATACGCTAGATAAACTAAATCGAGAGCAACAATCAGCGCTCAATGCGTTAAACATTGGCTTGCAGCAAGATGCCCTTGCAACGATATTCTTGCCTTTTAGCATTGAAAAAGCGTGGCAGCATCTCAAGCATACACAGGAACAGCTTGATTTGGACATGATGCGATTAAAAGATCAGTATGCGACCTTAACACGAGAAAGAGATGAATTATTAATTGAAGCACGGAGATTGAACAGCCAATTACTTGATGAACAAACGGCGAATGATGTCCGGCGCAAGCTTTATGAGGATGATGAAGAACATACACGACAAAAGCTTGCAGAGCAAAGAGACAAGCAGCATACAACATGGCAACGACTGAAAAAGCAACGTGAAAAACGTTTAACAGTTACGATGACTGTGGCGATCGCACTTGCTATTCTTAGTGGTGTCGCTGGATTCATCCTTTCTAATGAAGCGCTTCTCATCGTAGCGGCTGTTAGTATTATGTTTGGCATCAGTCAGTTTATTATTGGAAAACGCTCAATCAAAGATATGGTATCTATGTTTGCGACTCAAGATGATCATACGGATGTAATAAAGCTCAATGAAACAGAAAGAGATAAGCTTTCAGCACAGCTAGCGATTCATGATCAGGCAACACAAGATTTGCAAGCGATCGACAAACAAACACGGACCGTTAACCTGCGTCTCATGAGATGTGAAGATGATTTTCATGGATTAGAAGTCAAAAAAGATCAGCTCGCTAAAGACATAGAGGACCACATTAAGACGCATCCTTATTTAGCTGATGTAGACGTCATATATTGGCCAGATCTTTTCCAATCGCTGCGTCATTTAGTGAGACGCCAAGAAGAGATCAGTCATTTTATTAATGAACGTCGTCATCTTCAGTCAGAGCGAGATGTAGTTGTTGAGCAGGTTAGGGATTTTTATCATCAACAAGGCATGGAATATCCTGAAACAGAAGTGCTAGAATCGTTAACACGCCTTCTAGAAGAACAACGTAATATCCAAAGTCAGCTTATGACATATCAGCAATCACTCGATGACAATCATCAAGCACAGTTGACGGTACAACGACAAATCCAAACATATGAAAATGAGATGATGCACCTGTTTGACCAGGCACACGCAAAAGATGAAAATGAGTTTTGGCAACGTGCGGATGTTTATGAAGCTGTTAATCAACTGAAGGAGCAATCCTCAAAAATTGAAGAGCAATTAATCAGCCGATTTTCAGAACAGGATTATACGTACATGGTAAAAGAGGCCAATCGAGATGGTGGGGTGCTGAAACAAAAGCTCGAGCAATTAGATATCGCACGAGAAGAATTGGAAACGTCCCTTGAAGCAAAACGATCAGAGTACGCTCGCCATGTTGCCGAGCTTGATCGAATGGAGTCTGATACAGATTTCTCTATGCTACAGCATCGGTTTAATATGGAGGTTGATGCCCTTCATAAAGAAGCGAAAAAATGGGCGGTACTAAAAACGGCAAAAAGTGTCTTAGAGGAAGCAAAGCGGACCTTTAGGGAAAAGTATATGGATAAGGTGATGGAGCAGGCGGCACAATATTTTGCGCTATTAACAGACGAGCGTTACAGTCAAATTCATCCCCCACATGAACAAAGTGGTTTCCGTGTTGAAAGGGAAGATGGTGTTCGATTTTCTGTTAATGAACTATCTCAAGGCACAGTCGATCAATTATATATCGCGTTAAGACTTGGAATTGGGCGCATTATGAGTGAAGCACACCGCGTCCCTTACATGATCGATGATGCATTTGTTCACTTTGATGATGACCGAACAAAACGGATGCTGTCAATACTTGAAACTCAATCAACAGATCAACAAATGATCGTGCTGACATGCAAAAAAAATATTGTACAAACTGTTGAAAAAGATAAAACAGTATTTTTAGGTGAATCTGTTCGCATAAATGCGTCATTAGTGATAAAATAGCTTACAGAACATAAAAGGTCAAGCGTTTTTTTATGATAATCTTAAAAACGTTATATTGAATAGAATCGGGCAGCTAACCCTAATGATTTGTTTAACGTAGGGGGCTGTCCGTTCATGCAACATAAATGTAATGAAGAAGTGTGATGGAGGGGTTGCAATTGTCAGGTAACCAACCTAAAGACTGGGAATTGTATGAAGAAAAGATTGAGCAATTTATTCAAGTGATTGCAAAAAATATGAACCTGTACGGAATTACATCTTCTGTAGGCCGGTTGTACGGGGTCTTATATTTTTCAGGTGAACCGATGACACTGGATGATATGCGTGAAGCACTGCAGATGAGTAAAACGAGCATGTCAACAGGTGTCAGAGCGTTGTCTGATATGAAAATGGTTGAATCAACCTTTCGCCGTGGCATACGTAAAGACTTATATCAATCAGAGGAAGATTGGTACAAATCGTTTACATCTCTTTTTGGCAATCGTTGGCGCCAATATACAGAGTCCAATATTGAAGAAGCCGATGAAACAATTGCCGATCTGGAACAAATCTATGAGAGAACGACAGATGAGTTATTGAAAGAGAAAATTGCTGGTGATATTGAACGACTGAAATATGCACGAAATTATTACGACTGGTTAATGGATTTCATACGTGTTATTGAGACAGGGAAAATATTTGACTACATCCCGAAGAAGTAATAGAGGGATGTTTAGGGGGAGGAACTCATATGAAAACAGGCATAGGCCATCATCAAATTGGTGATGCATTTGATAGCTTTTTACTTATTAAGGAGGCTTCAAAAGGTGTCGCAAGCAATGGAAAGGCGTTTATGACACTCATACTATGTGATGCAACCGGGGAAATTGAAGCAAAATTATGGGATGCGAAACAAGAAGATGAAACAGCATATGGCGCCGAGACAATCGTTCGTGTGTCTGGCGAAGTGAATCAGTTTCGTGGCCGTGCTCAATTGAAAATTATGTCCATTCGACCTGCGCAACCGATGGATGGTGTGCAAATTGCGGATTTCATTGAAAAAGCACCTGTCGAAAAGGATGTGCTCGCAGAAAAGTTAACGGAAGCAATCTTTGAAATGGAAAATCCTGTCCTACAACGTATCGTACGTGGTTTTATTAAAAAGCACCAAGAAGACTTACTGACATATCCAGCAGCATCTAAAAACCATCATGAGTATGTATCAGGCCTTGCACACCACATTGTGAGTATGCTAGGAATAGCAAAAGAATTGCATAGATTGTATCCTCAGGTGAATAAGGACTTATTGTATGCTGGCATCATTTTACATGATCTCGGTAAACTAAGAGAACTATCAGGTCCTGTTACAACAACATACACGCTTGAAGGGAAGTTAATTGGGCATATACCGATGATGGTAGAGGAAATTGGTCACATGGCCCGAGAGCTTCAGGTGGAGGAAGAAGAGGAAGTACTTATCTTACAGCATCTCGTGCTCTCACATCATGGAAAAGCTGAATGGGGCAGTCCTAGACCACCGCTTGTAAGAGAAGGTGAACTCTTACACCTTATTGATTTAATTGATGCCAAAATGAATACGTTAAATCGCGCTTTAGACAAAGTTAATCCTGGAGAATTTACCGAACGGCTCTTCCCTCTCGATAATCGAGCATTTTATAAACCATTATTTGAAAAAAAATGATCAAGATGTCCTTTTTATAGGACATACTTGGTCATTTTTTTTTCGTTCGTTCATATAAATATGAATACAAGCTTGGACGAGGGAGGAAATGACATGATTTTCGGCGTAGCATGGTGGGTATATATGTTGATTGTCTTTATATTTTTTAGTGGGTATATGGCATATCGCGCGATTCGAGCAGAAAAGCAGCTTGAACAGCAGCATATTGAACGCGAAGGCAGTGTGTTCATGGAAAGGTTGGCGCATGAACGTCAATTGAGACAGGAAGAGCGCAATACCAATGTTTCTGAAAAAGAAGCAGAAGAGATTCAGGCACCGCTTCCTCAAGAAACAAAAGCAGAGATGGATATGGAGGCTCAATCAGAGAAGGAAGCGCAAAGAGAGCGTCAAATGTCGCTCTAATATGGCAACAAAAACACGAGGCCCCTCCTTTTGGAGATGGGCCTCGTTGTATATTTCATTATTCTTCTTCTGATGCTTCTTCTTTGTCTTCAAATTTAAATAGATCTTCTAAACCGTCTATCTTAACGTCGATGCTAGCGTCTTTCATGATTTTTTCAAGTTTTGCTTGTGCTTTTTGCATGTCGACTTTTTCATTTAGAAGAGCGCGCTTAATATCTTCTTTATTATCCTCTAAAGAACCGAGGTCGTCTTCTTTTTCGCGCTTGTCATTGACTTTAATAATGTGAAAGCCGTGAGCCGTTTCAACAGGGTCACTAACTACACCTTTATCTAGATTCAAGACAGCATCTTCAAATTCAGCAACCATTCGTTGACCTTGAGGCGCCATCACACCAACTGAGAAGTAACCGAGGTCGCCACCTTCTTCAGCGGAACCAGTGTCTTTTGAGTACTCTTTTGCAAGCTCAGCAAAATCTTCACCGTTATCAAGCTTTTCTTTTACCTCTTGAGCTGTTTCTTCATCTTCAACAAGAATATGCTGTGCTTTAATTTCTTTCTTCATGAGATCATATTGTTCTTGAATTTCTTCATCGGAAATTTCAATGTCCTCAGCAGCTGCCGCTTCACGCAACATGCTTGTATACATCAATCGACGGAAATTATCTTCATTACCGAAACCTTGCTGCTGCAGTAACATATCAAATTGATCACCGTACTGCTCTTTCATTTTGTCCACTTCTGCATCAGCGTCTTTTTTAGATACATCCTCATACTTGTCGCTGAGAACCTTAACTTCAACCATTTCTTGAAGGACTGTATCACCGTAGCGATCTTTTAATTCCTGATAGAACTCATCCTTCGTAATGTTACCTGCATCTGTTTCTACAACCACTTCTGGGTCTTCGTTGCTGCATGCACCAAGTGCAAACAGAGATGTTGTTACGACTGCTGCGACTACTAGCTTCTTCATCTATGAACACTCCCAATATCGTATCTTATTTTGTAGCCAATTGTTACTATATCACATTTGCATTGAAAAAATATAGCCTGACCTATCATTTCCACACTTTTAATATTAAACGGTCACATTCATGACTTTAACGTAAGAAGAGAGCAGCAAAATTAAAATCATAATATTCATAAAGCGAAAAACAGTCTCTTGCTTTGCTGGCTTCATCTCCATTTTAATACAAAAGTTATGAGTCAATACGTTAAAAATGGAAAAGACGATCAGAGCATATAAAAGGAATATAAATTCCATGCTAAAACCTCCATCAAAAAAACTAGACATACGTGTAGGGGATTATTGCAATATTGTAATCTCTACTTTATCAAAATAACAACGTGCTGCATAGGGGAGAATCAATAATGGCACAATAAATATTGAATAATCTATATGATATAGTGGATTAAATAAATAATTACTCTTCATGACGCTAAAAAGGAGGGGATCGGATAAAGCAGTCGGAAAATAAAAACCCGAACAATGATTCCTTATGTTGCGCACATAAGAATCAGTTCGGATTTTAGAAGTTCGTGACGCGTATTCGGTTAAAAATTGAAAACACATTAATATGCCTTGTTAAGATTTTGTGCGTTCGATGAGTATATCCAAATCTGCAGTTCCATTTTCCACGACGGCCATTTTAGGTGCTTTTAAAATATGAATGATATAAAGAAAGTCCCGTAAAGAAATGCCAATATGAATCGCGGTAAAAGCGAGCACATACACAAAAATGTGCGGCATCAGCAAGCTAACGATAAGACCTGGAATTGTAATAAAGATTGTCGGTAGTACCATTGAACTGAGTGCGAGCGTCTTTGACAAATAGCTTCCTGAATAACAGTGAAACGTCGGTAAGCATTTAATGCTCGTTTTGAATTTAATTTTAATCGGTTTTCCCACCATAAGAACGGGAATCATGTGTGTCAATGAATGTAGTGTCGGTAGAGAAATAAGTGCCAAAATGAATGGGACAATTCCTTTGTCGACAACAGATTCTGTTCCGTGAATCATAGATACTGGAACAAATAAAACAATAAAAGAGCCTATCCCGATTAAAAACGCCATTAAATACAATCGGTTGCTCCCGTAATCTTTTTCAATATTAATCGACTTCCAGCAATTCATTTTGATCACCTCTGTTACTGCTTATTTTGCGATTGAAATCTTAGTGAATCATAGTACGTTTTAAGAAAAAAAGCAATAGGTTTTTGCCTATTTTTTTATCTTTTTTTTCGTACGTTTGGACATATTGTTACAGCAGTCTTGATATAGAGGTGAAGACATCAAAAAAACCGTAAAATAAATGGGTTTCTTCTATATTATATGTTGATGTTTAAAGACATAGATCAATAAGTTTTGGGTGTCTTAAAAAATTAGAGAAGAAGAGTTGTAAATATGCGGTCTCTCCCAGCTACAAATAGCCAATCGCTCGCAGTATGTAGAGGGAGAGATCATTGAAGTAATCTTGTTGAATAAAGAGGATATTCCATGTGTGTTTGCTTCATATTACATAGACCGTTTTGTTCACGTCATATGTGGATCGTTTTTTAATTGGTTAAAGCTGCTTTTAATGGCATTGTGAAATTGAATCATCTGTTCAAGCTGTTCCATATGCCCACCTTTTGTGTTAGCTGAAAGCTCAGGGTCATGTTCAATGGTTTCTTTGATTGACATTAAAGCTTCTCTTTGATGCTTCGTCGCATCATCCCATTTTTGTAAATAGGCATCCATAAATATCTTAAATAATGGTGCATTTGCATGATACAAATCTTTTCTGACCCCTTTAATCCACACACGATTAACAAGCTTTAAGTCAAGAAGACCTCTAACGCCATTGCTCATTGATGTCTTACTTTTGCCCATGGCTTCGCTCATTTCATCTAATGTTAATGGTTTATCTTCTAAATACATATATGCGAATAAACGGGCTTCGAGGGTTGTTAACCCAAATAGCTCTGCCGTTTTGGCAAATTCCATAACGATGTGATCAGCGATTTGTTCATTAGTGTTTTGAATCATATTCTCCCCCTAAAAGCCTTGCTATATAAAGATTACACCAAAAATAACCATTTTAAAAATAGGTAATACACTAGGATATGGGAGTAATATAGAGGAAATTAAAGAATAAACCTATATAAGTTCGTTCAGTATAAACTGTACGAATAAAATGTACAAAATTAATGGTATTTACCGTTTGAGATTCTTCATAGAAAGGGTATATAGTATTAGAGTGGATGTTAGAAAGCGGATATGATGCCAAATCATAATCTATGAATCTCGTATATTAGTATTGACTAAAGATATCTAAGCAACGTGACTCATATCATCCCCATGAAAATGGAGAAACTAATAAAGAGGTGTAAAATGTGCCAATAATTGAAGTGGAAAATTTATCAAAGGTTTTTGGCAAGGGTGCCCAAAATGCTTTGAAGCTTTTGGACCAAGGCATGTCCAAAGAAGACATATTAAAAGAAACTGGTTGTACGGTTGGTGTAAATCGGGCGTCATTTTCAGTAGAACCAGGTGAGATTTTTGTAATAATGGGGTTGTCTGGAAGTGGGAAGTCGACATTGGTTCGACTGCTCAACCGATTAATTGAGCCGACAGAAGGACAAATACTCGTTGACAATGATGACTTGGCTGCTATGGATAAACAAGCGCTGCGTAATGTAAGAAGACAAAAGATGAGTATGGTGTTCCAAAAGTTTGCCTTATTTCCTCACCGGACCATTTTAGACAATGCTGAATTCGGCTTGGAAATACAAGGTGTACCGAAAGAAGAACGCCAAGAGAAAGCTGCAGAAGCGCTCCGGCTTGTCGGCTTGGGCGATTACATGCAGCAGAAGCCAAGTCAATTATCTGGTGGTATGCAGCAGCGCGTTGGTTTAGCACGTGCACTTGCAAACGATCCAGAAGTTCTATTGATGGACGAAGCATTCTCAGCTCTTGATCCACTAATTCGTAAAGAAATGCAGGATGAGTTGATGGACTTGCAGGCGTCCATGAAGAAAACGATTATTTTTATTACGCATGATCTTGATGAAGCACTACGCCTAGGTGACCGAATCGCACTTATGAAGGATGGTTCGATTGTTCAGATCGGAACACCTGAGGAAATCCTCGTATCACCGGCTAATGATTATGTTGAGAGATTCGTTGAAGATGTGGACCGTTCAAAAGTCTTAACAGCAAGTCACATCATGATGCGACCAGAAACTGTTAATATTGATAAGCATGGACCTCGTGTTGCGTTAGAACGGATGCGTGAGGAAGGTCTATCCGGCATCTATGTTGTTGATAACAACCGTGTTCTAAAAGGATACGTGACGGCTGAACATGCATCTGAAGCAATCAAAAAAGATAACCGGAATTTGCGTGACATTGTTACGAACAACATCCCACGCGTTGATAGAGACACATCGTTAAACGATATATTTGATATTATCCATGATTCACCCATGCCTGTAGCTGTGGTTGATGAAGGCAAACTATTAGGGATTATTGTACGCGGTGCCGTAATTGCCGCACTTTCCGGAAATGGTGAGGTGAATGTGGACAATGCTTGATAAAATATTAGACTTTATACCTACGATACCTGTTGATAAATGGGTTAGCGATGCAACAGATTGGTTAACAGATACATTTTCATTCTTATTTGATCCTGTGAAAACATCTTTAGGAACATTCATGGAGTTCATATCGGAAGATGTATTACTACCTATACCAGCTGTTATTATAATTTTATTGACTGCCGTATTGGCGTTTTTCTTAAGTGGTAAACGGCTTGGACTTGCCGCATTTACACTTATCGGTCTATGGTTCGTTTATAATCAAGGACTATGGCCTGAGTTGATTAGTACGTTTACGTTGGTGTTATTAGCCAGTGTATTCTCGATCATCATCGGTGTTCCTGTTGGTATTTTGATGTCAAAAAGCAAATGGGCACAAGCCATTATTACACCGATACTGGATTTTATGCAGACGATGCCAGCGTTCGTATATTTAATTCCAGCCGTTGCGTTCTTTGGCATCGGTATGGTACCAGGTGTATTTGCATCACTTATTTTTGCGACACCACCAACGGTCCGCTTTACGAATCTCGGTATCCGTCAAGTGTCTGAGGAGCTTGTGGAAGCATCAGAAGCTTTCGGTAGCACAGGATCACAGAGACTATTTAAAGTCGAATTACCAATGGCTAGAGCGACGATTATGGCTGGTATTAACCAGACTGTTATGCTGTCTTTATCCATGGTCGTTATTGCATCGATGATCGGTGCACCAGGTCTTGGACGTGAAGTGCTGTCTGCCTTGCAACGTGCTGAGGTCGGTACAGGGTTTGTCGCTGGTGTTGCCATTGTTATCTTGGCAATCATCATTGACCGCTTTACGCAAAGTGTCAATAGTAAAAAGGATTAATTTTCCTCTAATCTGGAAAATTTCCATATATAAAAATATTTAAAAGGGGCGATTAAAGTTTATGATTAAACGTAATTGGAAGAAAATAGGGATCGCTGCAGGTCTTTCCCTGACATTAGTAGCTGCTGGTTGCGGTGGCGGAGATAATTCAAATGACGCTGATTCTAAAAGCGTAAGTGAAGAGCTAGACTATTCCATTACAGGTATTGAAGCAGGCGCTGGTGTTTTTAAAGCGACTGAACGTGCAATTGAAGAATACGACAGCCTTCAAGGTTGGGAAGTCCAAGCATCATCAAGTGGTGCCATGGCTACAGAATTAGGCGAAGCAATTAAAAATGAAGAGCCTATCATTGTAACTGGTTGGACACCTCACTGGAAGTTCTCTAAATATGACTTACATTATCTAGAAGATCCAAAAGAAATCTTTGGTAGCGAAGAGACAATTGAGACAATGGTTCGCCAAGGTCTTGAAGAAGATATGCCAAATGCTTACAAGCTGTTAGATCAATTTAATTGGACAACAGCAGATATGGAAACTGTAATGCTTGAAATTGCTGACGGCGTTGACGCTAAGGAAGCAGCAGCTAATTGGATTGCCGATAATGAAGAAAAAGTTGCTGAATGGAAAGAAGGCGTAGAAGAAGTTGATGGTGGAGAAATTGAGCTCGTTTACGTTGAATGGGATTCCACTGTTGCATCTACAAATGTTGTTGCAAATGTCTTAGAAGAGCTTGGATTCTCACCAAAAATCACACCAGTTGACAATGCGTTCATGTGGTCTTCTGTAGCAAATGGTGAAGCGGATGCGTTCTTAGCTGCATGGCTTCCATTAACTCACGGTGACTTATATGAAGAATATAAAGATGATCTCGTTGAGCTTGGACCAAGCTTGAGCGGTGCAAAAATTGGCCTCGTTGTGCCAGATTATATGGACATTGATTCCATCGAAGATTTAGAGCCAAAGGAATAACAATAAAATAAAGGACTGAACGTTAGAAACGTCAGTCCTTTATTATGAACTCTTTTATCCGATAATTCACTTTATGGAGGTTTTGCTGAAAATATGTTTAACAAACGATTTTTCAAAAACGGAGCTGTCGCAGTAGCATTATCAGGTGTCCTTGTTTTATCAGCGTGTGGTGGAGATGACGCGTCAAGTGGAAACGATACCAATAATAATAATGATGCCGATACGAATTATTCAGAAGCTATTGAGCACACAATTATCGGTATTGAACCTGGTGCAGGTATTTCTGTGACAACTGAAAAAGCAATTGAACAATATGACAGTCTCCAAGGTTGGAGCGTCGAGTTATCCTCAACAGCTGCAATGGCTACTGAACTAGATAAAGCAATGGACAAAGAAGAACCAATCATCATTACGGGATGGAATCCACATTGGACCTTTGCTAAATACCCCGACATGAAGTACCTCGAAGATCCAAAAGGTCTATATGGTGGCTCTGAAGATATTACAACACTCGCCCGAAAAGGCCTCAAGGATGATAAGCCTAACGCATATAAAATGATTGATCAGTTTAATTGGGAAGTAGAAGATATGGAAGGTATTATGTACGATGCCAAAGAATCAGGTGAAGATATTAGTGAAGTTGCTGCACGCTGGGTAGAAGATAATGCTGACAGAGTTGCAGAATGGTCAGAAGGTGTAGACGATGTAGATGGTGTTGAGGTTGAGCTTATTTCTACTCCATGGGATTCAGAACGCGCTTCATCAAGTGTCTTAAAGATCGCAATGGAAGAAAAAGGCTTTGAAGTATCTGTTACACCAGTTGAGCCACCAATCGTATTCCAGTCAATCGCAGAAGGTAATGGCGATGCAACACTTGCAGCTTGGTTACCTGTCACACATAAGGATTTCTATGAAAAGCATGAAGCAGACATGGATAACCTAGGTGCGAACCTATCTGGTGCGAAAATTGGTTTAGTTGTGCCATCTTATATGGACATCGAGTCCATTGAAGATTTACAGCCTAACGAATAAAAATAAATAGACAATAAAAAATCCGGGCGACGCGATCGCCCGGATTTTTACGCTTCTTTTTTTTGTTGAACTTTTTCTTCAAGTTCTTTTAAGCTTGATTCAATTTGCAATAAGTATTCTTGTATATTTTCTTGATGTGGTTCAACGGCTGTTTTCCACTCTTCAACAGATTCTTTAATTTCATGGGTTAAACTTTTAATGAGTGCGACGCCTTCTTTTGACGTATCTGAGATTTGTTGTTTTAACCGCGTTGTATCGAATTTTAATTTAGACATCATGTCTTTTAATTCAATACCTTGCTCTTTAGCACGTATACGCAGTTCTTTCCCTGAAGATGGGGCAACAACCAATGTGGCGGCAGCGCTTACTGTTCCCCCAATTAAAAAACCAATTAACATCGATTTACCTTTTGCCATAATCCTACACACTCCTTTGCTTTGGTTATATAATGAAGACCTGTGCAGCTTGCATGATACATAGGCCGACGTATATGCTCTTCATGGCAACTCAAGGAGCTTTGAGCACCAGTCGGTATCATTTCTTAAAAAATCCTCTGACAAAGTCGTGCCAGAGGATCTGTTTAATAGGTTATTGGCACCAGTTCAAACATGTTATGTGAACAATGGCGTTGAAATGCTCAGTATCCGTCTCTAGTACATTCAGGGACAATTACTGGCTTTGGAACGAAATGTTAGGATGCTGTAATGGTTTGTCGCTTCATAATACCCTGTACAATCGGGTAGATGACGGTCATAACAATCGTGTTAACGACGGCTGCTGGCAGTACAACAGTGATAAACATAGGAATAAAAGCGCCATCTAACAAACTGACAATAAATAGTGCTGCGGCCAAAAAGATAGAGCCGCTTACAATAGTTCCAAGCGCTGTTAATATCGGCGCAGCTATATGTCCATTCACACGATTTTGTGTGAGGAGATACAGTCCGAAAAACACAAGCGCAGTAATCGGTTTGTCAATTAAGTTGGCGATTTCACCACCTGGTACAGTTGTCGTAAGTGCAGACATAATACCGGTTACGATAGATAGAAGCACCACGTATTTCGGCGTTGGAAATAACATGATCCCTAAAAACATCATCGATAACAGCATATCCGGTCTCATTCCGAATAAAATTGGTGGTGCAATTGCGTGCATCACCGCTCCCATGCTGACCAGCAATGACAGCATAACCAAGATCCTCGTATTCATTTTTACCTCTCCTCAACTCAAGCTAAAGCTCGACTGTTTTATTCGTTCTCCAACTGTACGCTCATCGTCAGCTGCGAAAACGTGCCTTCATTATAGCAGACTTTTCACACAAAAAAAAGCTTAAAAGGCAGTTCCATTCAGATTTATCCTGCACATTTTACGTTATTTTACGTGCGCATGAATATTTTCAGCAATACGCTGGAGTTCTTCGGCGGTATAAGCATCATCGTGTGTTGTCCAGCCTGGATCAAAACCGTCTTCTTTTCCATAACGTGGCAGAATATGAATGTGATAGTGGAAAACAGCCTGTCCAGCTGGTTTTTCATTATTGTTTAATAAATTGATACCAGAAGGCTCATATGCTTTTTTTATAGCGCGAGCAATTTTAGGAACGCGGGCAAACAATTCCCCTGCAACATCGTCTGGGGTGTTGTATATGTCCTTCGTATGTACTTTCGGAATAACGAGTGTGTGTCCTTTCGTCACTTGACTAATGTCGAGAAAGGCATATACATGCTCATCCTCATATACTTTTGCAGAAGGGATTTCCTTATTAATGATTTTGCAAAAAATGCAGTCATCATGGCCCATTCACACCATCTCCTTTAAGCGTATTTATGTCTATTGTAGACGTCGGTATGGCTGCCTGTAAAGCAGACTGTATCCATTAGTGTTTATCAAATAAAAACAGACTGACCCGTGATTAAGCGGATCAGCCTGCTGTGTGAAGAAAGAGGATGAATGTTGTCTACGTCAATCCAATGTTGGGGACCGGTAAACAAATTGTTAAATCGCGTGCTTGGCTTTCGCCTTGTGCTTTTTAACGGACTTGCCTACGTTAAACCTTTTGTCAGCAATCTCTTTCGGGAGATATGTGCTAACAAAACGGTTATTTCATTAGATGTCGATCACAAACACCTCATTTTGTGGTTTAACACAAGTTTTTGCTGCTGTGATGCAACTCATCCTCCGTCTTCAATACCTATTGTGGACGGATCTCTTTGTTTTATACCTTTAATACAAGATTTTTTTAAAGTTTTTTGGGAGAGCAGTGATATAGGCATACAAGCATTGATAAAATAAAGAGAAATGGCATAATAAAAGAAGGGGAAGAATGGGGAGTCATTCATAAAAACTGTACCATCATTCATGGTGCATAAAAATGATTTCGTATGGAATATTTTTGGCATAAGCGAAACAACGTGATAAAATTTGATCTAAGTATAGACGGGGGGAACGAATTGTGGAGCCGTTATTGTCAATTGAACAATTGCGTGGTGGATATACGCATAAAGATGTATTACATGGTATTTCTTTCAATATATACCCTGGTGAAATTATTGGTTTAATTGGTTTGAATGGTGCAGGCAAAAGTACGACAATCAAGCATGTCATTGGTCTCATGGAACCGAAACAGGGCACAATTAAAGTGAAGGGGGAGTCGTTTAAGACACATCCGAATTCGTATAGGCAGCATATGGCATATATCCCGGAGCTACCGATTTTATATGATGAGATGACGCTTTATGAGCATTTACGATTGACGGCAATGGCTTATAATATTTCTGAAGACGTTTTTGAAAAAAGGCTGCCTCCACTCTTAAAGATGTTTCATATGGAAAAACGTTTGAAATGGTTTCCAGTGCATTTTTCAAAAGGCATGCGACAAAAAGTTATGATTATGTGCGCATTTTTAATTGAACCGGATTTATATGTTGTGGACGAGCCTTTCGTTGGACTTGATCCGCTCGGTATTCAATCTTATTTAGAAACAATGGATCGTATGAAAAAACAAGGTGCTGGCGTATTGATGTCGACTCATATTTTGGCAACAGCAGAGCGTTATTGTGATCGGTTCGTCATTATACATGAAGGAACAATTCGTGCGGTGGGAACGATAGATGCTTTGCGTCAAGAATTTAAGATGCCGGGTGCAACGCTTGATGACCTGTATGTGCAATTAACGAAGGAAGATCATCATGTTTGATGCGCATTTATTTTTTAAAAAACGGTTTTCCAGCCATGTTAAAGAATTAAATCGGTATTTACGCTATATTTTTAATGGTCACATAGCGTTTGCAATGCTGTTTTTTGTGGCGGCATCGGCTTATTTTTATCAGCAATGGCTCCAAAGTCTCCCTGATAATTTTCCGACTGCCTTAGTGATTGGGATTGCTTTCGGACTCATTGGGGCTTATACACCACTTCAAACATTGCTAAAAAAGCCAGATCTTGTATTTTTAATCCCGGTGGAGCATAGAATGGGCGTTTATTTTCGTAATGGCTTAATTTATAGTTACTTGGTTCAGCTTTACCTCGTTCTGCTGAGCGCGGCGGCACTTGGACCTTTGTACTCACATACATACCCTGATCGGCCAACGCGTGTTTATGTGTTGATGATTGTTGTGTTACTCGTATTTAAAATGTGGAATTACATCGCTCATTGGTGGATGCTTAAAGTACGTCAGACTTCTCAGCGGAGAATTGACGCGATCGTTCGGCTCTTGCTGTCCATTGCGGTATTTTATTTTATGATAGACGGACAAATGGTGTTTGCAGCTGTCGTAACAGTATTGTTTATCGGGATCTTTTTATATGACTGGTATATAGGTCGACAGCAAACGGGTCTTGCATGGGACATCTTATTGGAAAAAGATCAGAGTAGAATGCAGGCATTTTATCGGCTGGCAAACATGTTTACCGATGTGCCGCATTTTGATACACCGATTAAAAAACGCCATTGGCTCGCACGATCAGCGAAGCGAGTTCCGTGGGGACAGGCACATACGTATGAGTATTTGTATCGGTTAACCTTTATTCGTAGTGACTATCTCGGTATGTACGTCAGGCTTGTTGTGATGGGCGGGATAGCGGTTTACGCCTTTCAAAATATGTGGATGAAAATTGTCTTCGCACTTTTGTTTATCTATATGAGCACCTTTCAAATGATGACATTGTATCACCATCATCGGACAATCATATGGCTTGATTTGTATCCCATTAACCAAAGCAGTCGCAAAAAAGCACTGTTAAAATTGCTCAGACAGCTCACGCTTTTACAATCGGTGCTGTTTGCTGCTGTAGCTTTAGCGAGTGGGCCGTGGCATACGTCTCTCATCGTTCTCATTGTCGGTGTTTTATTTACCGTTATATTTGTTGATGGCTATGTTAAGTCTAAATTGAACCGATAAGGCATATTAAAAACATACTAAGATTAGTGGGTAAGGTCATCGACGGATGACTTTACCCACTATTTTTCTTTTTTAAAGTTATAGTGAGAAGTGAAAGAAAGCTCGACCAAAGCCTCAGGGATTTCGAATCCGTAAAAAAAACTGAGCTTCTTCACTTTCATTTTTGAATCAGATTTAAGTATGTTGGGGCCATTGAGCTCGTGTATAGGAAATTGGAATCGAAATGAATAAGTGAAGATCTTTCAAATGCTATAAAGAAGAGAGAGGATAGACATTGGAATTAGTTATTGCTTTAGATGTTTCTATGGGGAAAAGTTTTAAAGTCGTATATGAGGGTCAGACTTGTCTGTCAGAAGAAGAAATTATCCACAATAAGGAAGGGTTCCAAGCATTGCTTAATGAAATTCAACTTCTTCCTGAAGAACCCATTCTTGTTTTTGAATCCACAGGGATTTATTCGAAACCTGTGGAAACTTTTTGTCAAAAGAATAAACTACGTTATTGTTTGTTGAACCCTCTTGAGGCGAAAAAACAATTAGAAAGTGGTACTTTGAGAAGCTGGAAAACAGACAAGCAAGATGCTCATAAACTGGCACAAGTTCATCCATATAATCACCGAATAGAAACATCACAACAACCAGATATTTATTATGAACTTCGTGATCTATCGCGTTTCTATCAAGAAGTTGAAGAAGAAATAAAACGGACTCGTATGTACTTACACAATGCGCTTCAATTAAGCTTTCCAGAGCTTGAACAATTTTTCTCGAGTAGAATTACGCCGTATGCCTTAACCTTAATAGGCTTATATCCTCATCCTGATTTTGTTTTAAAATCAAGTCAAACAAAAATTAAAAACCGTTTGATAAAAAGTACTACGAAAAAAATTTCAGAAAGACGTGCAAAAGAAAAGGCAAGTCAGATAATGGATTACGCCAAGAACTCTTTTCCAGCAGTTTGTTCAACCAGTGTTCAAACACGTAAAGTTCAGTATTACGCACAACAACTACTTCATCTGTTGGTAGAGAAAGAGCAAATTTCTGATCAATTAATAGATAGTGCCAAAATGCTTCCTGAGTTCGAAGTACTAATAAGCTTTCCAGGAATTGGTGACATTAGCGCTGCACTTTTCATTGGAGAGCTAGGATACCTATCTCGCTTTTCAAATCCTAAAAAAGTAAACGCCTTTATTGGAATTGATATCTTAAGATATCAATCAGGTAAACACATTGGACAAGATCACATCAATAAACGTGGAAATCCTAAAGGCAGAAAAATTTTATATTTCATTGTTAGAAATATGATTCGTCAACAAAAAGCGGCTCCAAATCACATTGTGGATTATTATTACAAATTAAAGAAGCAACCTGTCTCCAAAAAGGATAAGGTTGCCACTGTAGCCTGCATGAATAAGCTACTGAAATGTATCTATTCCATGGTCAAGAATAATACAAAGTACGATTATACGTACGCGATCTCTAAGGACCAATAATAAGTAGCATTATACCATAAAAACCTCAGTTAAAAAAAGTAAATAGCTGAGGCTTATTTCCTATGTAAAAAAATTGCTCGAGTAGAACAAATCATTATTACAATTTTATACTTGACTAATCGTAGGAATGAGGCTGGGACAAAAGAGGTTTAATCAATGAAGAGCCGAACAATACGACCGCTCCGGAAATATACTTCGCGACCGACAAACACGATGTTTTAGTGTCGACGTTGGCGCAGGACGCGCCGAAACTAGGAGACCGCGGGCGGCTGGTTAGCCTCGGGCCAACAGGAAGTTGGTCATGAAGGCGTGGCGATTGTCGTCGCGGTTTTAGCCTTCGATCCCTACGCACTATGGGGTCTAACCTATGCCTTCCTCCCGCAGCAGTCTGCGTATATTTCCGGAGCTAATGGTGAGCATTGTTCGTTATTGAGTTAAACTTTAAGTTATGTCCCAACCTCATTATTTGCTTGGCATTTATGTTTGATAAGCAAAGTAAGCGCTGATGAGTGTTTTAGCTGCGATCGGCATAGCTTGTTCATCAAAGTCAAACATTGGGTGATGGTGCGGGTATTCATGGCCTTCTAGCTGTGCCCCAGTAAAGAAGTATGCACCAGGTTTATCCATTACGTAATAGGCAAAGTCCTCACCGCCCATTACCGGTATGATTTCATTCCGGGTATGAATCGCATCAATCTCTTTGCTTGCTTCAAGGACGAGCCCGGCTTCATTGGCATTATTGACAAGGGGGGGATAGCCTTTAAAATAATTCAACGTGCACTCAACGTCGTGAGAGGTGCTAACTCCTTTTACGATTTTTTCCATTTCTGACATGACGAGTGCTTGAATTTCAGGCTTAAGATATCTCACAGTGCCTTTAATATGAGCTGTGTCGGCAATAATATTAAATGCATTACCAGCTTCAAATTGTCCAACCGTCACAACCGCCGTTTCAAGTGGATCAAGGCGACGGCTGACGATATGCTGGAGCTGGGTAATTAATTGTGTCGCAATGATAATCGCATCTTTTGTTTCATGTGGATAAGCACCGTGTCCACCTTGACCTTGAACATTGATTTCAAAGCGATCTGCCCCAGCCATGAGGACATCTTTGGACGTTTCTAAGACGCCTAGTGGTGTTGTCGCCCATAAATGTGTTCCGAATACAGCGTCAACGTGATCAAGTGCCCCAGATTCAATGATGGGCTTTGCACCTCCAGGGGCGTATTCTTCTGCATGCTGGTGCAAAAAGACGATCGTACCTGGCACGTTGTCTTTATAGGCGGTCATGACCTTGGCAAGCGTTAAGAGTGTTGAGGTATGCCCATCATGGCCACAGGCGTGCATAACACCATCTACGGTCGATCGATAGGGGACGTCCTTTTCATCCTGTATGGGTAAGGCATCAAAGTCCGCTCTGAGTGCAACGGTTTTACCTGGCTTTCCGCCTTTTAAAGTTGCAATAACCCCATTGCCGCCGACGTTCTTTTCATAGGGCAGGCCTAGATCTTCATAAAATTGGGCGATATAAGCAGCTGTTTTTGTTTCTTGAAATGATAGCTCAGGATGCTGGTGTAAATACCGACGTCGTTCAACCATCTCAGGATATGCCGCATCAATCGCTTTAAAAATGTCCGTCAACATGAACAAATCCCCCCAGACTAAGTTTCACACATTATAACATGGAAGGGTTGTCACTGTCTTAAATGTTTAGAAAATAGACACGACGAAAAAGCGGCTGGGGTAAAAGAGGTTTAAACAAATAAAATCCGAACAATACGACCGCTCCGGAAATATACTACGCTTTCCGCGGGCTAACAGGCGGTTAGTCGTTCGATGTTGGCGCAGGACGCGCCGTATTTAATCGAACATCCCCTCGGTAAGCCTCGGGCCAACAGGAAGTTGGTCATGAAGGCGTTGCGACAGGACGTCGCGGTTTTAGCCTTCCATCCCTACGCACTGTGGAGTCTCTCCTAGGCCTCTCCTCCCGCTGGAGTCTACGTATATTTCCGGAGCTAATGATGAGCATTGTTTGTCCTTTGAGTTAAACTTTAATTTTGTCCCAGCCGTTTTCTTTCATTAAAGTTGATCCTTTTATTTTAAAAAAGTATTGTGAGATGGTTCAATTAGTTAGAAAGACGTGGGTCTTCGAGTAGTCTTTCCATTTCTTCTTTGTGATGTGTTTCATCAGCGATAATGTCTTCTAGCTTGACGACGAGCTCTGTGAAGCCAAGGTCTTCTGCTTGTTTTTTGCGTATTTCATAACGTTCAATTGTATCCTTTTCAGCTTTCATCGTTTCAGCGAGTAAATCCTTCACTTCTGTTACTTGAGGCGGCTGTGTCGCTGTTGTTGTCGGTGTACCGCCCAGTGATTTGATTTTCTCGGATAAATAAAGGGCATGTCCAAGCTCATCAGCAACCTCCGCTTCAAAAAATGGTTTTAATGCAGAGCGATATAAACCGGATACGACGGCAGCGCTATATGTGTACTGGATGGCTGCACCATATTCATGCGATAAATCTTCGTTTAATCCATCGACTAATTCTTTTAGTTGTTTGTCCATTTCGTATCACACCTCTTAAGATTAATTTTCGTTCTACTCGTGTATATTCCCGTAATCATATGTTTTAAACCTATTTTTACGTTATGATATAAAGAGATTGGGTAAGCTATAAGCTCACATAAAAAAGATGGGGAGGGCTTTGCTTGATACGCAGCCAAAGGAAATGGTTCGTGCTCGGACCAGCTTTAATTGTAGTAGGAATATGGATTGGACAGATCCTGACTGGTCACGTTCCTTTTTTAGATCAATGGACACGATCAACCGTCGCTGACGTTTCAGATACAATGCTTTATCAATTCTTTTGGTCGATGACGCATTTAGGCTCGGAGTTTTTTATGGTGCCATTTACGATTACAATGGCACTTGGATTAAGTGTTTTATATCGTGACTGGATACAAGCAGTATTTTTTGCAGGAGGGACGCTTGCAACTAAGTTTGCCAATAGTTTGATCAAGCATCTTGTAGGGCGGGAGAGACCAAGTATCTTGGAAGCAGCAAATGCTGAAGGGTTTAGCTTTCCATCTGGTCATGCGATGATTTCACTCGTTGCATATGGCCTCCTGATGTACATGATCGTCAAAAAACTACGTTCACGAACGGTGTCACTTATCATTCAGGTCGGTTTCGCAGCATTAATTACTGTGATTGGCATGAGTCGGTACTTTATAAATGTGCATTATTTGACAGATGTGATTGCTGGGTTTGTCATCGGCTTCCTATGTTTAATGGGCTTGATTAAACTGTATGAATCGACGATACAGTATAGAGACAAAAGACAATATCAGACTTAAGGCGGAGATGAAAACATTCCAAGGGTTGTTATCAGGAGGAGGTCGATTCTTTATACTAATGATAGAAGACAGACCAGACATGGTTCAGAAAGGGTGAAAATGATGAGAGGACGTTTTTTAAGCAATCTCATTGCAGTTACATTAATAGCATTTGGTGTTTTACTAATATTAGCGAATGTAAATGTCATCGATTTTGACTTCGGCACGATATGGCATTATCTTTATCCGATATTGTTCGTTGCCATCGGTTTTAAATGGTTGATGGATTCGCTGCGCAGAAAAGGTGGCAGCTTGCTCTTTGGGTCACTGTTTCTAGTGCTAGGCATTCTTTTGTTACTCGATCGTTTTCAAGTGATCACGTTCACATTTAGCGATATTATGAAATTATGGCCATTACTCATTATTTATATTGGTTTGACGATGATCGGTTTTCCCAAAAAAAGAGGGATTCGCGTTGTTGTGTCCAAAGACGATGAGGATACGGTACAAAAAACGTCCCGCTTCTCAATAGGTGATAAAACATTTAATGAAGAGAACTGGACGTTAACGCCAATTGATTTCCGGGATGCGGTCGGTGATTACTATATGAATCTTTCAAAGGCGTATATACCCGAAAAAGAAATTCCGATCCACATTAATAATTGGGCGGGTGAAATCCACTTGTTAATACCTGAAAATGTTGCCTGCCGTATTGACGCCTCCGTCAAAGCAGGAGAATTGGTGTTATTCGGTCAAACTGCAGATGGCATTAATCGAACGTTACATCATGAATCTGAGGATTACAAAACAGCAACGCGTAAATTGGATATCCATCTTCGGATGAAGGCTGGTTCAATTCGTGTTGACCGCGTATAGCACGTATTGGAGGAAACAGGAGGTGGACTGAATGACAAAATGGCTGAATAGCATTCGCTTTAGTTATATCCGATCGCATGTGCACGCTGTGTTTACCGTTACAATTATCATGCTTGCGTTTTTATTAACCATCCATGTCATTGTCGATCCAGTATGGTTAACGCGGACAAGTATATTTATGTTTATTTCGACATACTTCGTTTTAGCGCTCATCATATCTGCATATACAGGCTATCGTGCCGGTGGTCATTTGAAAATGTACATTGATGGTATCTCCGTTTTGATTGCGCAATTTTCAAATGGAAATTATGACTCTACGATTTATTCGAAAGAAGATAATGAGCTTGGAAGATTGAGCAATGAACTCAATGCATTAGGTGGCAAATTTCAAAATCAAGTTCAGTCATTACAACGGCTTGCTGATGAAAACAGTGAATTTACAAAGTCTGCGCATAAAGCGGCTGTCATAGAGGAACGACAACGGTTAGCACGTGATTTACATGATGCTGTCAGTCAGCAGCTATTTGCCCTTACGATGATGTCAGAAGCAGCTTTAAAGCAATTTGATCATAATCCAGAGCTTGCCAAAGAACAATTGCAGGAGGTCACAGCCGCTGCAATGCAGGCGCAAACAGAAATGCGTGCGTTGTTACTTCATTTGCGTCCTGTCTATTTATCAGGTGACCCGCTCTCTGTCGGTATACAAAAGTTAATCATGGAATTAAAACAAAAATGTCAGCTGGAATTCCGAGTTGATATTGATGACAATTTGGTGCTGCCAGAAGCAACTGAAGAGCACCTGTTTCGTATCGTTCAGGAAGCATTGTCCAATATTTTACGGCATGCCAATGCATCTATGGTAAAACTCACTATTATAGATCGTGATCGGGATATTTTTGTGCATATTGGTGATGATGGCGACGGCTTTAGCATACAAGAAAATGGGGATAAAAAAACGTCATACGGTCTGAAAACGATGCAGGAGCGCGTGAATGAGCTTGGAGGTACGTTAAATGTCCGCTCTAGTAAGGGAGATGGGACGTATATTGATATCCGAATTCCTAAAATGACTGTACAAGATGAAACGCGTGCAGAGTGAGGTTTATTCTAATAGATTCGTTAATGGGAAGGTTATCATGTCAAGCTGAATTGGTTAATAGAATCGTAAAATGAATGAGGAGGGATTTCTGTTGATTCGAGTTGTTGTTGTTGATGACCACGATATTGTTCGAAAAGGTATTATAGCCTATTTACAAACAGATGAAGAGATCGAAGTTGTTGGACAAGCAGCTAGTGGCCGGGAGGGTGCCGCTGTAATTCTTAAAGAAAAGCCCGATGTCGTCTTAATGGATTTGATGATGGATGACGGAAATGGTATTGAAGCAACCGCACAAGTGATGGCCGAATATCCAACATGTAAAATCATTATATTAACGAGCTTTTATGATGATCAGCAAGTGTTTCCGGCGATTGAAGCGGGCGCATTCAGTTACATATTAAAAACATCATCCGCCTCGGAAATTGTGGACGCCATAAAGAAGGCGGGGCAGGGCGAAACAGTTATAGAGCCGAAAGTCGCAGGAAAAATGATGACAAAATACCGAGCCCAAACGAAACAGCCTCATGATGACTTAACCGAACGCGAGCTTGAAGTCCTTCTTTGTATCGGTGAAGGCATGACGAATAAAGAGATCAGCGACAAGCTCTACATAGGCATAAAAACTGTCAAAACACATGTGAGCAACATTTTGTCTAAGCTGGATTTAGGTGATCGTACACAGGCTGCTGTCTACGTACATAGGAATCATTTGTTGAAGTGAGTTCGGTGGGTGTGATTGTGCGAGTCGTGTGCTGATGCGCAGGCCAGGGACGATTGCACAGGTTGGAGGCGGATGCGCAGGCCGGAGACGCATATAATCGATATCAGCCGCATATATTATCGTTCACGCGCATATATCGCCAAGCGTCCGCATATTCTCAAAAGTGGCCGCATATATGATGGATGAGCCGCATATCGCGTGGTTCGCACGCATAAATCGAAAAAGCGCCGCATATCCGGTCCAGCCTCAAACCGAAAACAAGAAGGAAGTGATCGCACATTGACCACTTCCTTCTGGCCTTTTATGTATGCAGGATCCTCGTGCAGGAGCGGATGCACAGGCCAGGGCCGCATATAATCGATATCAGCCGCATATAGTATCGTTCACGCGCATATATCGCCAAGCGCCCGCATATCCTCAAAAGTAGCCGCATATATGATGGATGAGCCGCATATCGCGTGGTCCGCACGCATAAATCGAAAAAGCGCCGCATATCCGGTCCAGCCTCAAACCGAAAACAAGAAGGAAGTGATCGCACATTGACCACTTCCTTCTGGCCTTTTATGTATGCAGGATCCTCGTGCAGGAGCGGATGCACAGGCCAGGGCCGCATATAATCGATATCAGCCGCATATAGTATCGTTCACGCGCATATATCGCCAAGCGCCCGCATATCCTCAAAAGTAGCCGCATATATGATGGATGAGCCGCATATCGCGTGGTCCGCACGCATAAATCGAAAAAGCGCCGCATATCCGGTCCAGCCTCAAACCGAAAACAAGAAGGAAGTGATCGCACATTGACCACTTCCTTCTGGCCTTTTATGTATGCAGGATTCTTGCAGGTGCGGATGCGCAGGCCAGGGACGCATATAATCGATATCAGCCGCATATATTATCGTACGCGCGCATATATCGTCAAGCGCCCGCATATCCTCAAAAGTAGCCGCATATATGATGGATGAGCCGCATATCGAGTGGTCCGCACGCATAAATCGAAAAAGCGCCGCATATCCGGTCCAGCCTCAAACCGAAAACAAGAAGGAAGTGATCGCACATTGACCACTTCCTTCTGGCCTTTTATGTATGCAGGATCCTCGTGCAGGAGCGGATGCACAGGCCAGGGCCGCATATAATCGATATCAGCCGCATATAGTATCGTTCACGCGCATATATCGCCAAGCGCCCGCATATCCTCAAAAGTGGCCGCATATATGATGGATGAGCCGCATATCGCGTGGTCCGCACGCATAAATCGAAAAAGCGCCGCATATCCGGTCCAGCCTCAAACCGAAAACAAGAAGGAAGTGATCGCACATTGACCACTTCCTTCTGGCCTTTTATGTATGCAGGATTCTTGCAGGAGCGGATGCGCAGGCCAGGGACGCATATAATCGATATCAGCCGCATATATTATCGTTCACGCGCATATATCGCCAAGCGCCCGCATATTCTCAAAAGTGGCCGCATATATGATGGATGAGCCGCATATCGCGTGGTTCGCACGCATAAATCGAAAAAGCGCCGCATATCCGGTCCAGCCTCAAACCGAAAACAAGAAGGAAGTGATCGCACATTGACCACTTCCTTCTGGCCTTTTATGTATGCAGGATCCTCGTGCAGGAGCGGATGCACAGGCCAGGGCCGCATATAATCGATATCAGCCGCATATAGTATCGTTCACGCGCATATATCGCCAAGCGCCCGCATATCCTCAAAAGTGGCCGCATATATGATGGATGAGCCGCATATCGAGTGGTTCGCACGCATAAATCGAAAAAAGCGCCGCATATCTGATCCGCGCTCAAACCGAAAACAAGAAGGAAGTGATCGAAGGTTGACCACTTCCTTCTATCCTTTGTGTATGCAGGATTCTTGCAGGAGCGGATGCGCAGGCCAGGGGCGCATATAATCGATATCAGCCGCATATATTATCGTTCACGCGTATATATCGCCAAGCGCCCGCATATTCTCAAAAGTAGCCGCATATATGATGGATGAGCCGCATATCGCGTGGTCCGCACGCATAAATCGAAAAAGCGCCGCATATCCGATTCGTGCTCAAACCGAAAACAAGAAGGAAGTGATCGCACATTGACCACTTCCTTCTAGCCTTTTCAAGAACGCACGACAAACCGACGCACGGACGTCGCCACTTCTCAGCATCTCTATCAAGCTCAATCTCCTATAGTTCTCTTTTGTTTTTCACTATATATACTAGTATAATACTAGTGAACAAAGGGGAGAGGATAGAGATGCTCAAACGAGATACGTTGCTGATGGTCATTTGGACACAGGCGCTTGTTGCAACTGCAGGGAGTTTGTTTTATTCAGAAGTCATGGCGTATATTCCTTGTGAATTATGCTGGATACAGCGCATTTTCATGTATCCACTTGTCGTTATATATGGGATCGCTGCCTGGAAAAAGGACATCGCGCATGCTCAAGCTGGATTAATTTTGAGCAGCATAGGCCTTCTCGTATCAACGTGGCACTATTTAACGCAAAAACTTCCGCTCCTGCAACAAGCGGGGGATGCGTGTGGCGCTGTGCCGTGCAGTGCGTCATATGTCAATTATTTCGGATTCGTGACCATTCCCTTTTTGGCTGGGGTTGCGTTCCTAGTCATCATTACGCTCCACGTTCTTTTGATGAAAACTACCAAGGAGGAAACGATTCATGAAAAATAAGATGCTCATTATTGTATTGGTCATTGTTGTATTATTCGGAGCTTTATACTTCGTAGTCTCTACAAAGAACAAACAAGCATCCGAGGATAATCCTTTTGGAAAAGACAAGCTTGACCCAGCAACCATTGCTCAGCTTGATGATCCGAATTACGGCAATCAAATTTTACCTGAGGAACTAGGTGAGAAATTGGCGAATAAAGAAGATCTAACGGTTTATTACTACAGTCCTAAATGTTCTTTTTGTGTGAACACAACACCAATTCTCGTCCCGATTGCTGAGGAATTGAACATTGATATGAAAAAATATAATTTGCTAGAATTCGAGAAAGCTGAAATTGAAAGTACACCAACATTAATCCATTATGAAAACGGTGAAGAAGTTGCCCGGGTTGTCGGTCAAAAGCCAGAAGAAGAATTCCGCGCCTTTTTCAATGAATATGTTGTGGATGAAGAAAAATGACGCTCAAAACGCTGCCTAATTGCTTGAAGGCAGCGTTTTTACGATGTTCGTTTCAGTCATCTTCGTCAAAATCAACCATATGATAATGATTTACAAAAGGACGATCGGCAAAATAGGCGGGTTGTTTCGTTTGTTGATCTGCATGGGCGGCAGAGAAGTGGGGAGAAGACGTCCATTTGTCATAATCGGCTTTTCGTGCCCATTGCGTTAAAACGACATAGGTCAGTCCGCGTGTTGGTCGCAAAAGTCGGAACGCATAATATCCAGGAACACCTTGCATGCGCTTTTCGCTTTTTTTGAAACGGTCTTCAAAAACAGGCTGTCCTTCTTCTGTCACAGGTATGTTATTCATGACGACATAGCCGTCGTCCCGCATATGTCCGTCTTGAGCAATGATGTCATAATCTCTTCCGGACACAAACACTGTCTTTTTATCCGACTCGTAGTAAGCCGTGATGTTTGCGTTGTGCTCCATAAAGTAAAAATGGTGCTCTGGATGCTTATCATTTAATTGAAGTAAAAAATCTAAGGTCCCGTTTGTCATATATGCCTTCATTGAAGTGCACTCCTTTCGATCCAAGCCCTTCTATTCTTCATTGTATCGTTGATCAATAGCAATTCGTCAAGCAAATTGAACCATAATCCTCTCCCCAAGCCTTTAAAACGTCGTCTCTTTACAAGCCAACTTCCCTTAATGTGCGCTGTCTTATGACATCAAGCATATGAAAGTGTCCTATCTATTTTAATCACTCTTAATATATTACGTTATTCTGCCTTACCCTATTCCACTCTTCCTCTATCATTTATCCGCAGTTGCTAAACTTTAATGGCGTCTGTTTTTGTCGTATACTGTAACAAAGGCACGTTTAGACATAAGATTGGTGGAACATATGAAAAACAACAAACAAAAAAGCAAGAAGAAACATAAAACAAATTGGACATCGAAGCGGATATTGAAATGGTCCGCTTGGACTGCTGCCCTTGTCATCTTACTCGGTCTCATCGGCTATACGGTCATTTTGTATGGTGGAAGGTGGGTTGTCAATGATGATGCCCTCGTACTAGATGCGACCACGTTCATTGAAACGTCTGATGGAGAAGAGATTGGTCGGCTTTATACAGAAAACCGAGTTCCAATCACGATTGATCAAGTGCCCAAGCATGTACAAGAGGCATTTATTGCGATTGAGGATAGACGTTTTCGTCAACACTCCGGAGTTGATCTAAAAGCGATTACCCGCGCTGTATATAAAGACATCATTGCCATGGACAAAGTGGAAGGTGGAAGTACGATTACACAGCAGCTCGCAAAAAATCTCTTTTTATCGCATGATAAAACGTGGCTCCGGAAAACAAAAGAAGCCATGGCCGCTATTTACTTGGAACGAACGCTTTCAAAGGATGAGATTCTTGAGCTCTATTTGAATGAGATTTATTTTGGAAAAGGTGTTTACGGCATCGAAATGGCTGCCCAAACATTTTTTTCAAAGGAAGCGGCAAACTTAACGCTTACAGAGGGGGCGCTTCTAGCAGGTCTTGCCAAGGCGCCGAATGGTTATTCTCCAATTCATCACCCAGAAAAAGCACGAACGAGACGGAATGTCGTCTTAAAAGCGATGACAGATGCCGGATATATCACAACTGAAGAAAAGTTGCGGGCACAAGGTCAAACCCTTGCTTTAAATGTGCAAGAAAAAGAAGCAAAGCCGTGGTTAAATAGTTATATTGATCTCGTGATGAAAGAAGCTGCAGACCAATATCATTTGAGCATTAATGAACTGAAGCGTGGCGGGTATCGAATTGTTGTTGCGCTCAACAGTACTGCGCAAAAAACAGCATATGATCTGTTTCAGCAGGATGAGTATTTCCCGGGGAATACTGAAGGCACAGAAGGGGCGTTTGTCCTTATGGATCAATCGACGGGGACGATTGCTGCTGCACTTGGAGGACGGGATTATAAACTCGGAGACCTGAATCGTGTAACAGTCAATCGCCAGCCTGGGTCAACGTTTAAGCCATTGGCTGTCTATGCCCCTGCATTAATGGATGCCGATACGTACACACCTTATTCGATGCTTGTCGATGAGCAAGAGGCCATTGCGGACTATTCAGTTAGAAACCATGATGGTCATTATGAAGGCTCTGTTTCGTTATATGAGGCACTTATTGAATCTAAAAACACGTCAGCAGTTTGGTTACTAAATGAGATCGGTCTCCCTTATGCAAAAGAGTATTTAAATAAATTGGATATCTCTATTCCAGATGATGGTTTGAGCGTTGCACTTGGTGGTTTAACACATGGCGTTAGCCCACTTGATATGGTAAAAGGCTATCGAGCATTTGCCCACGAAGGAAAAATGATTACACCACATGCCATCGTAACCATATATGATAGTGATCAAAACTCAATTGAAACAGTCAAACATGAGGAAGTTGAGGTTTTCTCTGCACAAGTGGCATGGTATATGACTGAAATGCTCACAACAGCTGTTCAAGAAGGCACTGGGGATGTCGGTGACTATCCTAAGGCGTTAGCAGGTAAAACGGGATCAACACAGCATCCGCGTGTCAAAGGAAACTATAAGGATGCCTGGTTTGTCGGTTATACACCGGATTACGTCGTTGCAACTTGGATGGGGTATGATCGCTCTGATGAAGCACATTACTTAACGGGCGGTAGCCCCTACCCAACGCGGCTAACGAAAGCAATATTGAGGGAATTAGATGAATCCGAACCGCTCACACCATCATTCACGAAGCCTGACCATGTTGCGGCCTTAGAAAAACCGATTGAGCTTCCAGACATTCATGATGTCAACCTTTCATATGATTTTGGTGGAGTGACCTTGCTGCAAGGAAAACTCACTTGGTCAGGCGGCACCGACGATCGTATAGAGTATCATATTTATAAAGAAAAAGATGGCGATGATGAGCGCATTGGCGTCGTTAAGGGTGAGCAGGAATTCACGATAAAACGGGTACCGCTATTCAGCCCAGACGTTTATTATGTCATCCCTTATGATCCCTTAACAAAGCAAGAAGGGCACAAATCAGAAGCTGTATCTGTCTCTTGGTTTGATCGATTTGAGGATGACGGTCTTAATCCCTAATCAATATTAATCAATAATAATTTTAAACAAATTAATGACATTTTATATAATCGCTATGCAGAAGCGAAAAGAATCTTTATAGTAGAAGTTGGGATTCAAGCGTGGAAATAGTGGAAAAGGGTGAAGATACGTGACAAAACAACTCAATGATACGATTATTCGTGCTTACAAAGGGGAAAAAACAGATTATACACCGTGCTGGTTTATGCGCCAAGCAGGTAGATCGCAGCCCGAATATCGCAAGCTTAAAGAAAAATATTCGCTATTTGAAATTACCCATCAGCCCGAAACATGCGCATATGTGACGCGGCTACCAGTTGAACAGTACAATGTTGACGCAGCTATTTTATACAAAGACATTATGTCGCCACTTCCTGCTATCGGTGTCGACGTCGAAATTAAGTCAGGAATCGGTCCGGTCATACATAATCCAATTGAAACAATGGAGGATGTGGAAAAGCTCGGAACGATTACACCTGAAACCGATGTGCCTTATGTACTCGATACAATTCGATTATTAACAAAGGAACAATTATCTGTTCCACTTATTGGCTTTAGCGGTGCGCCTTTCACACTCGCCAGCTATATGATTGAGGGAGGCCCGTCAAAAACATACGCCAAAACGAAAGCCTTTATGTACCGTCAGCCGGATGTTTGGTTTGCGTTAATGGACAAACTGGCAGATATGACGATTACGTATGTTAACGCTCAAATAAAAGCAGGTGCACGTGCTATTCAAATTTTTGATTCATGGGTCGGCACATTGAACGTGGCAGACTACCGAACATTCATTAAGCCGATCATGACACATATCTTTACTGAATTACAAAAAAACACAGATGTTCCGTTTGTTTTATTCGGTGTTGGTGCGAACCATTTATTGCTCGAATTTAACGATCTCCCTGTGGATGTTATCGGTCTGGATTGGCGCACATCGATTAAAGAAGCGCGCGCGATGGGCATCACAAAAGTGCTCCAAGGTAATCTTGATCCAGCAATACTATTATCGAATTGGGAGACGATCGAGGCACGTACGAAAAAAATTCTTGATGAATCCATTGAAGACGGACATCATGTCTTCAATCTCGGACACGGTGTCACACCAGACATCAAGCCAGAAACTTTGAAGAAGCTAGCCGATCTCATTCATACGTATTCCGCACGATAGGCAGAGGACTATTTTTACAAAATATCACATGAGCCGGCTTTAGCTTGCTCATACAATCATTAAAAACCAAGACTCAAAGAGGTGCTTAATATGGAACGAAAAAAAATCGGATTGCTCGTTATGGCGTACGGTACGCCATACAAGGAAGCGGATATTGAACGTTATTATACGCACATTCGTCACGGACGTAAGCCTTCTCAAGAGGCACTTGATGATTTAACAGAACGTTACAAGGCAATTGGTGGAATTTCACCGCTTGCCGAAATTACAAAACAGCAAACACAAGCGCTAGAAGATCAGTTGAATGCAAGCCAAGACGCATATGAATTCAAAGCCTATATAGGACTGAAGCATATTGAACCTTTTATTGAGGATGCAGTTGAAGAGATGGCAAAAGACGGGATTGAAGAAGCCGTCTCCATCGTCCTTGCACCGCATTATTCGACGTTCAGTGTGAAGTCATACAATAAACGCGCAAATGATGCCGCGGCAGAACACGGCAATATCCAAATTAAATCAGTTGAAAGCTGGTATGATGCACCAGGCTTTATTAAATATTGGGCAGACGTTATTGGAGAGACTTATGCCAAAATGACGGATGCTGAACGCGAAAAAGCGGTGCTCGTCGTATCTGCCCATAGCTTACCAGAAAAGATTCTTGCTGGTGGAGACCCTTATCCTCAGCAGCTCGAGGCAACCGCAAAGCTCATTTCTGAAGCGACTGGTATAACGGATTATGAAATCGGCTGGCAAAGCGAAGGCAATACACCAGATCCATGGATTGGCCCAGACGTACAAGATTTAACACGTGATCTATTTGAACAAAAAGGCTATACGACGTTTGTATATGCACCAGTCGGCTTTGTGGCGGATCACCTTGAGGTACTTTATGACAACGACTATGAATGTAAGGTCGTATGTGATGATATCGGAGCGAGCTACTATCGTCCAGAAATGCCAAACAGTCATCCACAATTCATTTCAACGTTGGCAGATGTCGTAATGGATCAATTAAAGCGTGATGCGTAATGAATAACAGTAAACAAATTGTCATCATTGGCGGCGGCATCACCGGTTTAACAACAGCCTATTATTTGCAAAAAGAGATTAAATCAGTTGGATTGCCTTATACGATTAAGCTGATCGAAGCGAGCGATCGGCTGGGCGGTAAAATAAAAACCGTTCAGCGTGATGGCTTTACGATCGAACGCGGTCCTGACTCATTTCTCGCGCGTAAAAAGCCGGCCGTTCACTTAGCTGAAGAATTAGGCATGGCGGATGAACTCGTCCGCAACGGTACAGGACAGTCTTATATTATGGTGCATGATAAGCTGCATAAAATGCCACAGGGTGCGTTTATGGGCATTCCAACACAAGCTCGTCCCTTTTTGTTTTCGGGCATTTTTTCGCCAAAGGGAAAATTACGTGCTGGACTGGACCTCGTAAAGTCAAAAAGCAAGCCGACAGATGACCAGTCACTTGGCGGTTTTTTCCGATATCGTTTCGGTGATGAGCTTGTGGAAAATCTTGTTGAACCTTTGTTGTCCGGCATATATGCAGGGGATATTGATGAGATGAGCCTGATGGCGACGTTTCCGAACTTCTATCAGCTTGAGCAAGAGTATGGCAGCCTCATTAAAGGATTACAAGCGACGATGCCAAAGCCGACCAAAGGCCAGCAAAAAAAGCCTGGCATGTTCTTTTCCTTTAAAAATGGGCTAGAATCGTTGGTCAAAACGCTCGTTGAAGCCATCGACAATGAAACGCTGATTGTCGGTACAGCTGTTGATCATATAGAACGAAAGACGCACGGCTATCATGTATTACTTGATAATGCCGACGTACTGCAGGCGGATGCTGTTGTGATGGCGACGTCGCATCACGCAGTCCCGAACATGCTCAGTCAATATCCGTTTTTCAACGTGTTTAAGGACGTACCAGCGACCTCGGTCGCTAACGTGGCACTTGCATTTGACGAAAGCGCCATTAAACAGGATATCGATGGAACTGGCTTTGTCATTTCCCGTACAAGTGATTACCGAATTACAGCGTGTACGTGGACACATAAAAAATGGCCAAACGCCGCACCAAAAGGAAAGGCACTTGTCCGCTGCTACGTTGGAAGACCAAATGATCAAGAGGTCGTTGACTACTCAGATGATGAGATTATCGACATCGTGATGAAAGACTTGAAGAAAACGATGGACATTACCGATCAACCTGAGTTCTCCGTCATTACGCGGTGGAAGCATGCCATGCCACAATACACAGTCGGGCACAAAGAACGTCTTAAAGACGTCCGCGAAAAAATGGCTGATGCTTTGCCAGGTGTGTACCTTGCTGGCAGCTCATATGAAGGCATTGGTGTTCCTGATTGTATCGGTCAAGGCGAACAAGCAGCTAAAGAGATTCTATCATTTTTAAACAATTAAAATAACAACTCTAGACGTAACCGCTCCTAGCTAAGAATCTAAGGAGCGGTCTTTTTTTATGAATTAAACTACAATATAATGCCTCGTATAGTAAATTTCGTATGGTATATTTAGGTGTTGATTTTAAGCCTATTTATTCTGAATTTCATTTAAGCATGGGGAGGGTTAGAACGCCGTTACCTTTCACTGCAGGCGGACGCTTTCCGCGGGCACGGCCTCAGCCTCGGGCCAACACGATGTTGGTCATGAAGGCGGTGCGACAGGACGTCGCGACTTTTGCCTTCCATCCTTAAACCTCTGCGGGGTCTTCGGACTCGTGCTGTTCCCGCTGGAGTCGCCGCCTTCCGTTTCAGGTAACTCAGATTGTCCGTCTATTTCATAAATGTATGAACCAACCTACATCATATGTTAATCACTTTGACGCTCTGAGATATTCCTAGAAAGTGGTCTTAGGATCATTTGGGAAAAATGTTAAACTCCTTGTACTATGCATATCTTTCCTCGCCCTTCCAATGGAAATAATACCCACATAAAAAACGCTATATTATTCATTTTCAGCATGTTAAAATAATCACAACACAAACGCGAAGTGCTGCTGTTACATAAACGAAGGCTCTCCCTGAATAATCCAAATGATCAACTGAGAAGTGAGGAAGCACCATGAAAAAACGTCACGCAATCATCATGATAGTCGTATATGTAGCTGCTTTTTATAGCTGGCTTTTCTTAATCGGAAACAATGATTCGGTTGAGGCATTTGGAACACGCATGTTTTCGTTAGCTGGAGGATTGGTTAGTTTTATATGGATTAGAAAAGCCGCTCAAGGGATGGTCGATCAAAAGGGAAGACGATTTTGGTTCTTGCTTACATTGGGCGTCCTTAGTTACAGTATGTCCCATTTATTTCTACTCAACTATCAAGTGCTGTTTCAGGTTGAGATCAATCTCAACATTGCTCACATATTAGGCGTCTTAGCTTACGTCATTTTTTTAACAGCCTTAATGTACCTTTCTTATCATTTGCAACGCAATAAGCTTAGAAGTCGTTTTTATTTTAATGTATTAATATTTATGACCTTTGCAATCTCTGTAAGCGCACATTTTTTGATTAAGCCCACTTTCGATTTAATTCATGAATCATTTATTGTAATCGTGTTAAGTCGCGCATACCCTATCATTGATTTAGCCATTATTTTTGTCATGCTACATATCTATTATTTATATTCACGTCTGAAGCAAAAGTGGCTACTTATCATGATGGTCGGTTTTGGCATTCAAGTCATTGGTGATACGAGTTATATTTATATGCTTAGTGAAGGAATTGATCATATTGATAGTCTTTTAGCGCCTTTTTGGAGTGTGGCGCTTCTCTTGATCGGGCTAGCAGGCCGATATGCAAAAGAAGAGGGATCAACATTACAATGGCGTATAGAGCATTTCATAGGTGAAGAAGATAGTGTTATTCCTTATGCAGCCGTTTTAGTGCTTGTCGTTTTGTTCGTCAGCTATTCGAATGTATCATCTAACCCTCTTGCAATCGGCCTAGGTCTTACGCTGCTATTCATTACAGTGCGGCAACTGGTCGTCATTAGGCAAACGAATTCACTCATGAAAAAATATAGATATTTAGCACACCATGATCCATTAACTTCCTTAAAAAATCGAAGTCGCCTTCAAACGGATTTGAAAGAATATATTCAGAAAGCACGCCATCTCAATGCATCAGTCGGTATTTTCCTTTTAGATTTGGATGGGTTTAAACAAATTAACGACACGCTTGGACATCATGTTGGGGATCTGTTGTTAAATAAAGCAGCTGAGCGGTTAAAACAGTCAATTGGTCCTGATGATCGTATTTATCGCATTGGTGGAGATGAATTTATGATGATCCTTCCTAATAGAACTGAAGAAGGGTGTCTTAACATTGCCGAGCATATTACCGAGCAATTTAGTGTCCCGTTATCTATTGAGGATTACGACATAATAATTACCCCAAGCATCGGAATGAGCCTTTTTCCAGAACATGGGCGAACGAGTGACGTACTTCTCAAATGTGCAGACATATCGATGTATGACGCTAAAAAAAGCCCGGATAAGCACTATCAACTCTATAATGAAGTTTTGAATAACATGCTCGTCAGACGATTAAAGATTGAAAGTGGATTGAGACATGCCATTGCCAATGATGAACTGTCGTTATTGTATCAGCCAAAGGTTATACTTGCGACAAGAGACGTTGTTGGTGTGGAAGCTCTGTTGCGCTGGGAGCACCCTGAATATGGGGTGATATCTCCTGCTGAATTTATTCCAGCTGCTGAGGAATCTGGTCAAATTAATATGATTGGTGGATGGGCATTGGAAGAAGCATGTAAGCAGCTGAAAATATGGCATGATCGAGGATTTTCAAATGTATTAATGTCTGTTAATGTGTCCGTAAAACAATTTCAACATAATAGGTTCATACCTTCTTTGAAACAGATTTTGCACCGGACAGGGGTCAATCCAGCTTATCTCGAGCTTGAAATTACCGAGAGCATTATGCAAAATACGGCCCAGACGACGCGTGTTTTAAAAGACCTGCATGCCATGGGAATCAAGGCAGCAATTGATGATTTTGGTACGGGTTATTCATCATTGCATGTCCTTAAAAGCCTTCCAATTGATACGATTAAAATTGATAAGGCGTTTATTGACGATCCATCAGATGTTAAACAGCAGGCGCTCGTTCGGACAATCATTGATATCGGTTTAAATTTAGACTTAAATGTCGTCGTTGAAGGTATTGAGGCAGAGGCGCAACTCGACCCATTGCTCAATATGCCATCGGTACTCGGACAAGGTTATTTATTTGGAAAACCGATGAGCAAAGAGGAAATAATTCCATTGTTCGATAAGCTGTGAGTGCTTAGTAACACATATAGCTTACTTCATCAAAATTAAAGCACGCACTTAAGCGGCTTTGGTACGATTAGTCTTACAAACATATATTTTGACGGAGGAGGTGGGGATTTATCCGGACAATTGTAAAGCTTGTTCTTTGTCTATCGTTGCTTGCTTTAGCTGCATGTCAGCAAAATGAATTGTTCCAGGACGAAACGATCACGTCCATTACCATAGAAAAGTGGGACAGTGCTGAAGTCATTCATACGATCTCAGATGAAACATTCATTGATGATTTAATATCACAATTAGAGACGACTGATACAGCTTCTACGGCAGATATTGATATACCTCATCCAGATTATCGCTTGGTCTTTTTCGATGATGACAGAGTGGTTAAGGAGCTTGGCTACTATATCGAAGAAAAGAATTACAAAGGCGTGACCGGTCGGTACATTGATATGAAAGCGGGGAACCATTTGGGCGTGACGACGGAATTGCCGATTAATGAATAAAACAAGAGTCGCACAAACGATGGAACTGGTTTGTGCGACCCTCTTGTTATTGTGCGTGATACGCTTGTTTATTTTTCCAATTCGTCAATGAGTGAACCGACGTAGGCAACTGCTTCTTTGATTGCGTCCGGTTTTGACATGTCGATGCCAGTCTTTTTAATGAGATCTAATGGTTTCAGTGTGCCACCAGCACGCAAGACGTCTAGCCACTGTTCAACAGCAGGCTTGCCGTCTTTTTTAATCTTTTGGGCCATAGCGGTCGATACGGTTAATCCAGCTGAGTACGTATATGGGTACAGCCCCATGTAGTAATGTGGCTGGCGCATCCAAGTGAGGCCTGCACCGTCATCAATTGATACAGCATCGCCCCAGAAGTTTTCAATGGTTTCCTTTTTTTGCTGACATAGGACATCAGCAGTCAGTGGTGTGCCACCTTCAGCGAGTGCATATACACGTCTTTGGAATTCACCTTCAAGTAAATGAGTTACAAAATTGTGATAGTACGTTCCGAGCAGCTGACTAATGACCCATTTCTTCATGCGTTGATCATCTGTATTGTTCATGAGATGTTCAGCTAGTAGCAGCTCATTCATCGTCGATGGTGCTTCAACAAAGTACGTTGATGGGCGCGTATTAACGAGCTCTTGGTTTTTACCTGCTAAATAAAAATGTCCAGCATGGCCTAGCTCATGCGCCAATGTAAACGTGCCGCGCATCATATCTGTCCAAGTGATCAAAATGTAAGGGTGGACACCATATGGGCTCGCACAAAAAGCACCACTTTGCTTTCCAACGTTATCGGCTAAATCAACCCAGCGATTCGTTAAGCCTTCCTCCATAATGCCACTGTATTCTGGACCCATCACCTTGAGCGCGTCAAGAATCATCTCTTTCGCTTCGTCATACGTTGTCGACGGGTTGAATTCAGGATCGAGTGGTGCTTTCAAATCACAAAAACGTAGCTCATCTAAGCCATAATCCTCTTGCACAAGCTTGGCATAGCGACGCATATGTGGCGCCAGCTCTTTTTGAATGACATCAAGCTGATTGTGATACATCTCCTGTGTCACCTGCTGAGAATGGAGCAGCATATCGGTAACAGATTCAAAACCACGTAGCTTTGCCATCGTGACCTGCTTCGTAACCTCTGTAGCATATGTTGCCGCATACGTATGCTTATAGTGATTTAATGTGTTGATGAACGAATCATATGCCTTGCGACGTTCCTCTGTATTCGCCGACATTTCATAGCGGTCCTCATACAATGCTTCCGACATCGGCAGTTCTTGTCCTGATGCATCTGTGATCGGATCAAATGCCATGTCGGAGGACTTGCTCCGCTCATAAATCATATACGGTGCATCGTGAACCTCACCGAGAGCGGCCAATGTTTCTTCAATGTCCGGTGCCAACGTATGTGGCTTCCGTTCCATTAAATCATCAAGCATTTTTTTGTACGTCTGAAGCCCAGACTCTTCCTCAAGAAAGCGTTCGAGCGTCTCCGCAGGTACCTCTAATAGCTCGGAATCAAAAAACGACAGCTTCGCACCAATGCTCGCCATCGCAGAACCGAATTTAGCCGCATCAGCTTGATTTTCCGGATCAGCTCCATCCGCACTCGCACGAAGGCTCGCATATGTACCAACTCGAATTAAGCGCTTTTCATAGCCTTCGAGTGCTTTGGCTGCGCTGAGTAACGTGTGAGCAGAATCGCCTAGCTTTCCTTTAAACTCAGTAATCTGTGTGACATCCTCTTGAACAGCCTTGAGTTCTTGTTCCCAGTCTTCCTTTGTAGCGAATAAATCGGTCAAATTCCACGTCTGTTCAACTGGAACTTGATTACGTGTCAAACGGTTCGACATAAGTTAATCCCCTTTCAATTAATGTTTCGTGACTCTAATTAGAATTATAAATTAAAACTAACAGGAATGATACAATTTTTCAATAATATAAACAAGTCTTGGCAGAATACTGTGCATATCGGTGCCTAAGTTAAGGAGGGGAGAACAATCACTTTATAAAACATACTACAGTTACAAAAATAGCGTGCTAAACCGATACGATTTAACACACTATTAACATACAAAATATTGTTTTTCTCTAGTGAAAGTGAAATACTGACTTTATAAACGCGTTTATCTGTGGCGTGTTATATGACAGTGACATTTAGCGGGCAGGATGGTCGCAATCATCACAGATGTTGCCGTAGCAATCGGCCTTTTCAGTGATATCATTCATGCAAACATGGCACTTCTTGTTTGGTAGGTTACGAAAAAATTCAACAACGTTCATCATAAAGGGCAGCCTCCTTTAGTTCGTTAAAAGTATTGTAGTATAACAGTATGAATAATGTCAATAGTGTGTTACAACAAAAACCAATATTTGGAGGAATGAACAATGAAATGGACAGTTATCGGATATTGGGGTGGCTTTCCCGCTCCAGAAAGTGCTACATCTGCCTATCTTTTAGAGAAGGACGGCTTTACGCTGCTCGTGGATGCTGGAAGTGGCGCACTGTCGCGTCTCCAAGCATACAAAGCATTATCAGACATTGATGCGGTCATTATTTCCCATTATCATCAAGATCACATAGCAGATGTCGGTGTGCTTCAATACGCTCGACTTGTGCAATCCTTTTTAGAAGCGGATGTAGCGGTTCTACCGATTTATGGCCATACCGACGATCAAGACGGGTTCAAAGCGTTAACCTATCAGATGACACAAGGGATAGCCTATGATCCAACAGAGGCGTTGTCGGTCGGCCCATTCACCATATCCTTTTTAAAAACAATACACCCCGCTCCGTGCTATGGCATGCGCATATCAGACGGCGACAAAACGATCGTCTACACAGCAGACACAGCCTACCAGGAATCGTGGTCTGAGTTTACCAAAGGTGCAGACCTCCTCGTCGTTGATTGTAACTTTTATGCCCATCAGGACGGAACAAATGCAGGCCATATGACAAGCGCAGAAGGCGGACAAATCGCCCGAGACGCTGATGTCGGTGAATTGATCTTAAGTCACTTACCACAATACGGAAACAGAGAACAGCTTGTTGAAGAAGCAGCGGCCTATTTTAATGGACCGATTCAGTTGGCGAGGGAAGGGCTTGTTTGGGGAGGGTGATGGGGGGCAACGGAGGTTAATCCCCACCTCCTCTTTTTTTATTTAAATTATTTAAAATGTTATACTCTTTTTGGGGGATATTTCCAAAAAAAGGGGATGTGTGATATGAAGAAATACGTTATGATATTTATTTTATTATTGCTATTACTACTATCAGCTTGTTTTCGTATCGATAATAGCACGGATAAAGTTGTTAATTCACCCCACTCAAAAAGTGCTGTACATACTAACGGCGTAAAAGATCCTATTGACATTAAAAGGAACACAGAAGAAATATTGGACTATGCTACGTATCAGAGGCTGTATGAAGGTTTTTCTAATGAAGTAAAAATAGACGGATATCACTTTAGAGGAAGTTCAGGTGGAATAGATGCGATAAGAGTTGATGAAAATCTCACTTTTAGTAAACGTGGTTGGCTAACAACAAGTGGTGAATTAAGCCCTCTTGAACCTACGCAAGAAATGTACTATTACGAGAATGAAGATGAAAATAGGTTACTAACGATTACAATTGCATACACTGAGTCTTATATTGGCAGCGATATGGTTTTCTATAATGTTAGCCATGGATACGACATCAATAAGGAACTAGCGAATAACGAAATAATAGCTTTAAGTTATAAGAATTTAATTATCAACATATTGCAAACGACTTCCAATGATTTAGAAATGGACGATACTCAAAATGCTGCAGCCTCTATTATAGAATATCTGGAAAAATATTAGTTTATCCTTTATAGAATGTTATAAAAAACCTGTGTAAGTAAGAGCATGTGTGATCTTATTTATACAGGTTTTTTGTTGAAACAAAAACGGTAAAAATAGCCAAATAATAGCCAAATAATAGGTAAATAATGGTATATTAAATTTGGATCATACATAAGTACTACGTCATATAGAACAATTAATGTTTGAAAAAGATATAACACAAGCTACTACATCGAGACGGAGCCAAATAAAAAAATCAGCCCTTAGTAGGTATATTAATGATCAAGAGAAGTGCAATCCTGGTATTTCGTATAGCATTGTCATTGAAGCTGAACTTGGTTGAAACAGAGACTTTGCTGAGAAAAGTAGGCATATCATTTAAAGAGGTCAAGATGGATGCCATTGTTATGGAAGTAATTGAACAAGAGATATATGATGTGATAAATGTTGAAGCAGTCCTGCAACGCTTTACAAATGGTGAGGCATCTTTGTTTACAGAACAAGACCAAAAGGAGTTCAATGATAATGACTTGGAAATAGAGGTCATCTGACATAATAATAAAGATACTACCTCAAGACTAACGTAATTAGGGTGAAATAGGATGTTTGATTTTTAAAAAATGAGGAAGGTGAATAGCTTTGATATTTTTAAGTCATCAACATAAAGATAAACCAATTGTTGGCCCTATTGCTCATGGGTTAAAAGAAGTTTTTGGAGAGGAAAATATTTTTTTCGATGATTGGTCGATTCAACCAGGTCAAGGTATTATAGATGAAATGAGCAAAGGCTTAGAAAAGTGCAAGGTATTTTTCTTTTTTATATCAGAAAATAGTTTAAAAAGCGAAATGGTTAAACTTGAATGGCAGAATGCAATTATGAGGGAAAGTAAACACAACGTTCTGTTTGTACCCATAAAAATGACTAATGTAGAAGTACCAGCTATTATTACCCAGAAGCTATACCTAGATATGTACCATAATGGGTTTGATATGACTTTAAGACAAATGGTTGATTTAGTAAGAAATGGGAGACTAACGCCGGAAGAGTATAAGCCCTATGAAAACATAGTTGCTTATGCACTTAATGAAGAAAGTCAGGATAATAGAAAGATTCATTTCTATGTTTACGCACAGACATTTTATGAACCTATTTGTCGATTTATAGTTATGGCTAATGTTAAACAAAATGAAGGAAGTCTTACAATGTCAGGTGGAGGGATGTTTGCATCAAACTTTTACCCTAAGGTAAAAGAACTTCCAAATGGAGAGTCTTTAAATGGATTTTACATAGGAAAAGATACCGGGATTACTCCCGGATTCGTTAATCATCTGATATTTACAATTCCCAAAGTTGATAACAAATCGTACATTGTTGACCTTATGAGAGAAATAAAAGATCAAGAATTCAGAAGAGTACCTGTAACGCAGATCAGAGATGTGAGTGAATTGCCTAAATAAAAAGTTGATAAATACCATGATTCTTTTGTGAGGCTAACATCAATTTATGCCTACTATGTTTGCTTTACAAAAGTAAAATAAAATGGAATTGATTGGGGATTTTGGGGGCATTTTAAGTTTATACACCTGATTTGTCACCCTTCCTTGTGACCAGGTGCAATTGCTGAAAAAAAGCCTAATGCCTTTGCCGAAAGGGAAAAGGTAATAGGCTTTTTCTTCTTTTGAAAAAGTATTAATACATTAGAAAAAGCGGTAAAAAAGATGGTACAATTGGTTAAACCAGATGGATGTAAAAATATAATAAACATAATCGTAAGTATACTAATTAGTGTCTTGCTTTTATTTTACCCTACAAACCGGTACGGTGAACCTCATCAAAAATAAAAATAAGGGAGTGTAAAAGAACCCGAAGCCAAATGGGAAAGTGGACATATCCAAAACTAGGCAATGGTTATGAACCAACTTCCTCTTCAAGATGAGCTAAAAGATAGAGTGTTAAAGTACCTTGTGTAAAATGACACTTACACACTTTATTTGACAAAGCCCCGATTTCATGAATTAGTTTAAAAAGGCTATAAGGTTGCTTTTTTTTGTAGTAGTTTACTGCCTTCTTCTAAATCCAATATAATTTCGTCATTAGAAAATAAACTCTCATAAAGTCCTTTTTCTTTACTACTACCACTTAATATGACTTGCCCAGTTTTTAAGTTTTTAACTTTCTCTAAAAATCTATAATATTTATCTGAATCTAAATCCTTATCTTTTGGTGAATCGAATAATACAAAACCAAGGTGATTAATATTTTTATAATCTTGTAGTTTTAAAAGGGAAAGTACATAGGCTAACCTAGTTGCAACTTTGAAGCTAGCGCTCGAAACTTTTGAAATTTCGGTATTATCAACTATAGGCAGAAAATTATTATTTAATCTAACGTCATCAACATCTTTATAAATATATCCTAATGTATTGAATAATAATTCTTCCCACTTTTCAATTTTACTTATTTCTGCTGTAGAATTATCACTTTCAAGTTCAGTTAAATTTTCTCTTACTTCGGATATATCTACGGTAAGCTCTTTTTTTCTATCTTTTATGGAATTAGATTGTTTCAAGTTTTTTATAAAGATTTTATACTTTTCTTCCATAAATATTAAGTATTCATATCTTTGTTTTATATTATTAATAATTTCTTCAATAGCATTTTTTGTTTCATTGTTCTGTTTTAATTCTTCATTGCGTAGTTTTTTTGTTTGATTGTTAATAATTTTAAGTTTCTCATTTAGGATTTTTATTTCTTCACCAATTTCTCCTTCAAGTTTTTCTGCTTCAATTTTTGATTCATTTAACATTCTAAAGTACCCAATATTTTCATAGATTTGATCATTGCTATTTGTATTATTACAAAAAGGACATGTGTCATCCTCTTTTTTGCTAAAAATGTTTACATCTATATCAGTCAAACAAATTGGACAGCTATCAACGGGGATTTTTGTAATTAATTGTCTCGCAACAATCATTTTTTTATATTTGTCTACTTCATTATTTAAGTTCTTTATAATATCTTTGGTGTCAAAGAGTTCTAATTTTAATTCAAGGAGTTTCTCTGAAGTAACCTCTTTAGTATTTCCTAGATGTAATATTTCATTTTGTATATGGTCATCATTAACACTATTTAATTCTAATAATTTTTCGCTTTTAGCATGTGATAGCTCTTCCTTTTGATTTTGAATTGTTAATAGCTCTGTTTCCATGCTTTTCAAGTTCTTTTTTAAAAAATCAAATTCATCTATATCTTTGTCAATGATTTCGTTAATTATTTTCAGTTTTGCGTTTTCTTCATTTCTATCTTTTAATAAGGATTGCAATTCAACTCTTAATTTTTGTAGGCTATGATTTTCTTTGCCTAAAAACTCCTCAATTATTGCTTTTTTTATTAGCTTTTGGTTATTTATGTAATAATTATTATCTCCACCTAAGTTAGCAAAAATTTGAGCAGCATTTGTATTTTGATCTACAAAAATAGCTCTTAATAAGAAATAAATTCTTAGGGCTGCATTCTTATTGGATCCATAGGGAATTTGATGTACACTATAGCCTTCTTCAGTTAAAATATAATCGGAAAACTCAGGTAAATCAAAAACCAAAATGCCATCATCTACTTCGCGGTTGTTTTCATCAAGTGGGATCACCGTTATAATTTCAGATTTTGGCAAGGATCTAATAAATTTAAATTTTCTTCCGCTTTTACACTTAACATCTAATTCCACTTGTTTACATCTTCCATATTTTATTTCATCTATGAAATTCTCAACTCTTGTTCCTAATGCATAAATAATTAGGTTCATTAAAGTTGATTTACCAGTTTTATTTTCCCCTAAAATTACATTAAATCTTCCGAACTCTTGCTCTAATTCTAATTCACCACGAACTTTTATCTTATTAATATGCATTTTGGATTTCCTTCCTATATTGTTCAAGTACCTTTAATCCTTGATCGGATATGAACAATTTTGCTGTGCCTTTTTTGTTACTTTCTTCTATAAGAATGAGTGATCTACTAAATAACATTAAAATAGCTTTATCTAATGTCTCGATAACCTTCATATTCTTCTTTTCTGTAAGAGTAATAATAAGGTTTAATCTATTATATTTCAAACCCGCTTTTTGTCTTGTTGATAGTTTTTCCATTAAAAGAATTCCCAAATAAAAAGGGTCTAGGTGTGCATCATCAGGGATAAACCAATCTTCCGTTCTATTAATAACCATTAGTGTATTGCTCATGATGCGTCTCCTATAGTCCATTTAATAGCACAATTAGAAGTTGCTATATATAATAGTCCCGAAATAAAAGCTTCATCTAAGTCGATCATATCTTCATATTTTTTTACCAGAAAGGTGAATTCCCCATATATTTGATCCATATTCGCTTTTAGATGTTCGCCTTCGTTCATGTTAAATAAATATCTAGTTTCTATAACGGTAATAAGGTTGTCGTATAAATCAGCAACAACTTTCTTGCCATGATCAGACTTACACATCTTTAATAGAAGTTTTAAAGATTTTAATTTTGAACGAATTGCACTTCTTCTTGCGTCGGCATTAATTTTTCCATCTTTTAATTTTTTTGTTAATGTGGTATTTTCCTTATCTGTATCGGGATCAAAACCTAGTTCGTCTCTTAGTGCATTTTTTGCTTTTGCAATTTCTTTAACTATGTAAACTTTTTTATCTCCAGCAATTTGGTCTCCACCTACCCAATTGCCTGTTTGTTTTACTATTTTATTTTTCATTTTTGCTACCGCCAACTATATCACCTAATGTAGTGTTATTATTCTGCTGTACTTTTGACTTGTTCGTACTAACAAATTTAAGTGTTAAGCCACCTGATACAAAACCAACAACGAAAGTAAATACATACCCAATAATGTCACCAAATGTAATTTCCATTTAAATTCCACCTTTTCTCGGCAATATATATGTAAATAATACCATATTTTTCTAATTACCCCTAAGAAACTCCTAATAGAAATAAATATAGTGATACATATTAAAACACTTAGTATAAACAAAGGGGGATTCGGAACTTGGAAGTCACTAAATGCTAGGGTTAATACGACAGCTATAACGGTTACAGTAGCTGATAGAGCACTTTTACCAATAAAGATTTCAGCTATGGTAGCTGAGATAACAATAAACCGCGTAATGTGTTTTTTTCTTTTTTCTCAGCTACTAGGGCAGCCTGAATGAATGCCGCACAACCTACCAGAGCTAAATTTATAGAAAGTGTATAGATGAGGATCGGTGCTATAATAATCAATGACTAAGGGGGGAAACAAACGTGAGGCTGCTTTGTACAGCCCTGCTTTTATACGTTTCCCCAACTCGTTCAAGCTTTCCTCTTCATTTTTTCCTTAACATACCCAAGGGCGATCAATACCAATGCGGACACGCCCAAGCTCACTGAGCCTACATAGCTATTGATCAACGATTGATCAAATTGTGTGGCCAACGCGCCATTTGCGACTTTCATAATGTCCAAGTATGTGAACGGAGACAGGTACGCCCATTCGGATATATATTCGATGCTTCCAACGTAACCACCGATTACGATGATCAGGGTCAGCGTCATGACAGCGGTCGTGTTTTTAGCCCATAACGATAAAAAGTTCGCCATGACCATCACGAATACAGCTGCCAAAAAGAGTAGTATCAAACACTGTAGTAAGTAATTTCCCAGCGGTATAAAATGAAATCCGTAGCTTTGATCATCGGCTATGAATCCCGTATAGTCGACTGCGGTGGATTCACTTAACGTATCGTAATGTAAAATAGGGTAATTCCAGTCGCCTAATCGATTAAAAATCGCTCCTAAGAGGAAGATGAACAACACGACTCCCAAAAATATGCCTGTGACCACTAATGCCGAACATATGACTTTGCCAAGAAACAATGTACTTCCGGATATCGGTTGTGTGCGCAAAAAGTGTATGGTGCTTTGCTTGCCCCGCTCTGACGACATCCCCGTTCCAAGTAAAAACAGAAACAGTACGATCAGCGCAAGATAGATATAGTACTCATAGAAGTGAAACAAGCTGTACAGCCCACTCGCATTGACTTTGTGATTTTGCCCTTCCCAATCGGCACGGGCGATTTCACCTTGGGGGGTTCCCGGCCATTCATCATGTATGGTGAGTGTGTAATCACCTGGAAATATGGGCTGAATGTCTCTTTCCATTAACCATTTCGTTTTTTTAAGACTTACACCACTCTGAAATTCCATTCCAGTAAAGCTATGACCAATATGGTTTAGAGGTTCATCAAATTCACCGTTAAACAGTTTGATTCTAAAGAGTTGTTGCTCGTAGAAAGGCTTCCAGTTTTCTGACTCATAGCCTTTGATTCCTTTTTGGATGACAGCCACCTGTTTCTGATACAAATGAATTGCTTCCTCATGTCCTTCAATGTAATCATGAAGCTCCTCTTGATAAATGTCGTCATCTGCATGCTCTAATTCAGCTTTATAACCCGCTAACGATTCTTCAAATATTGGGATCAATTCACGTTGAATCCCATTCACTTCTTGATTCAACCCGTCGATGTAAGTTGTTTCTTTTTTCGTTTCAGCATGATGGAGAAAAAAGTAGCCGCCGACAATGACTATCAGGGTGAAGGTTAAAACGTTTATCATATGACCTTTTCTAAGCAACTTTCGCCATTCAAAAACCACCACATTCCAAAGCCGCCCTTTTGTTGGATGCGTTTGACCTGAATGAAAAGATTTTCGGACGGTTGTAAACTGGATGAGTCGCCCGCTTTTTTCCGGCAAAGACAACGTCATAATGATCAAAACGGCACTCCACACCACTGCAAACAACAAATATGTCCATACGGCGTCGGACCCAGTTTCAGATAAGATCTTGTCTAAGCGCAGATGCTGAAAAATATTAAGCGGTGTTTGTATTGCAGGGATTGAATCCGTTAAAAAATATCCGCTTAACAATACGAAAATGCTAACCATTAACGTATTGAAGGTAGATTTAAACAGTATGCTAATGAACAGCAGAAAGCTCAATGCAATCAGTCCTGCTCCAACAAACAGGCTTATTTTGAGGCTGACATAGTGTAGCGTGGAGATTCCCACAACTTCATCGCCTTTAACCAAAACGTGCGGATAATTTAAAATCAGCTCAAAATCACCGAAAACAAGCGGTATCAGGATCCCGATGATGATCGTATACAGCATATAACATAATAGACTCAGCATCAGCGCCATATATTTCGACAAAATAATATGCGACTTTGTAATGGGCTGGGTTTTCAATGTGAACCAGGTGTGTTGTTCACGCTCTGCTGATAATATATTGCCGAGGATAAGAACTAATAGGATGACACCTGAGATCCCAAATAGCCACTCACTGGAGTCTGTTAAAAATAAATGTGGTGAAAGCGGATAGGTTTCATCTTCAACTGCCAGGTCATGCTCAATCATCCAGGCGTTTTTTTCTAAAGCATAGTCCAGGCCCACCCAGTTTAATACTGTGAATTCTCCACCTACATTGAGGTAATCTTGTAAACTATGCAGAAATGCCTGTTCAAATTTAGGGGCAACGCCAAATTCTTCTGAATAGATGGCACTTCTCAAATCTTGCAGGTCAGACTTCATCTCTTTAACGGCGTCGGATTGGGCTAAACCCATGTCGCCCAATTGTTGATTTGCTCGCTTTTCTCCTAAGTCACGTTCAATCCGATTAACGGCACTCATGAGCGGCTCAGTGTCCTCATATAAGCGATCAACCATTTCATCTGCTTGTGTCGCATGATATGTATATTGATAGACGTTAAATAAGGTGATGATAGCTATTATATACAACAACTTTTTAGTCTTGAATAGCTTTTTCAGTTCGAACAATATCAGCTTTATCATCTATATGCCCTCTGTAAAAAGCGTTTGATAGCGTTCCTCGGAACCAGCGATCTTTTTGCTGATATCGAGTATGTCCACTTGTTTTTCCGCTAACTTCAGAAAAATGTCCTGAATGGAATGATCGTGGGTTGAAATGTGTACAGTATTCCCCTCAATGTGATCAATGTGAACCCCCATGTTTTCCAGAGCCTCTACAGCTTCTTTTACATGACTGACTTGGATCATGTATAACGCATGTAAATACTTGGAAATATCCTCCTCGATCAATCGGCCGTTTTTTAAAAATAATATATGTGACGTAACGCGATCAATTTCGGACAAATTGTGTGAAGACAAAAGGATTGATGTCCCTTCTTTATGGAGGTCTAACAACAGATTACGTATGCGAATCGTACTGGTTGGGTCTAAGCCATTTAAAGGTTCATCCATGATCAGAAGCTTAGGGTTATTCAGGATGGCCATGGTTAACAACAGGTGCTGCTTCATTCCCAAAGAATATTTACTCACTTTTTTATTGAGATAATGGGCACTTCCGACTCTTTCTGCAGCAGTGAGGATCTGCTGTTTGGTACAGCCTTGAATATCACCAATAAATTGCAGATGATCATATCCGGTTAAATAATCGTACAGCACGGAATTGTCTTGCATATAGGAGATCTGCTTAAAAATGTCGGGATTTTTTGGGCTCATATTGAACAGCTTGATGTCGCCCGCATCCGCTTCCAATAACCCTGTAATGATATTCAAAAGCGTCGTTTTGCCAGAACCATTCGGTCCCACCAGCGCGACGATCTGGTTCTCTTTTATGTTAAAAGAAAGGTTATCCAATACCTTCTCCTTACCATATGATTTGTTGAGCCCTGTGACGTGTAAAACCATAGTTTAACCTCCGCATATATGGATTTTTTGCCACCTAAAGAATTTCAAGTTTATTGATTGTTTAGCTAATTGTCAAAAGAATTTTTAGATGAAAAAGTGTCAGAGCAATCTCCTGGAACTGCTTACAATTATGTTAATGGACTAGATTGCGCATGGAAAATATTTCCTAAATTTTACCATAGAATTGGTGATGTAGCTAGAAAATTATGTTAATATTATGTTGATTGTTTGTTTTATAGATAAATCACTTAACGAAACCATCCATCCGATTGAAAGGGAGGAAGGGCTATGATAATCAATGACCAAGGGGGGAACAGATGTGGGCTGATTTTAGAATCACTGCGATTTATTGTTGTATTCCACATACTGTTAGTGTTAATTGGTGGTATGACGCATTATTTTCTTGAAATAATTGGTGTGGATGCCGATACATATTGGTGGACGGTGATAATTGCTGTGTTGATTGTGACGTTTACTTTGTATAAGAATAGGGGCTGGGGTAAGGGATACGTGAATAAATCTATTCTCTTGCTGTCGCTCGCCTTAATTGTCCTCTTGTCTTTGTCGATTCCAGATTCAGCACCTACGCAACTCCACACAAGTATAAGTACTTACACCTATGGCTTTCCATTTAACTTCCTAACGATTTATAGTGCAGACGGAACGCATTTCTTATTTCCAAATCTGCTTTCGGGCGTTACGCTTTCGAATATAAGTTTGAATACTGCTGCCATTGTGAGCAATGTCCTCATTTTTTATTTTTGTTTACGATTCATATTTAGAAGACTGAACATATTTTGTGAAGACCACAAGTCCGTACTAAAATAAGCAGCCTGGAATAGACTATAGGGAGCTTGATTGATAAACATGAAGTTGAGCAGGAAATTGAACGGTTTATGAAGGAAAAGTGTACAGCAATGATTAGCAATATAACTCAATGGTGGTCATCACCAAATAGGCCGTTTAACGGCATAAAAAGGAGCTGATAAAATGAGTCATTCTGACGTTTCGAAGGGTAGTATGACAAATAGTAAAGCTACGACTTCTTTAATCCTTGGGATTCTTTCAATCGTATTGATCCTATTGCCCTTTGTGGGACTAATCCTGGGTGTTGCTGGCTTAATCTTAGGGATTATGGGATTAAACGAAATCAATCGTTCACAAGAAGGAAGCAAAAAGGTTGCAGTATCAGGGATCGTTTGCAGCAGTTTAGGCATTTTGTTGCCGATTATTTTATCTATTATTATTAGTATGGCTTTTACCAACATGCTTGCTCTTTAAGCCTTTTGTCCATAACTAGGAGGAAATTGACAAGTGTAGCATCAAGCCTTAATAACAAAGATATTGTATCGTATGTATTTCATCGACGTCCTGATAGATGGTTCTAGAACGTGTTATAATGAAGAGAAAGAATCTTTCGAGGTGATCAAAATGAGTGCATTAAGCAAAAACGTAAAACAAGAACTTGCAAATGCATTGGATGATAAAAATGAGGTTATGTTTGTGGCCGATGGGAAACTAATCTCCCTTGAAGCACATAATACAGGTTCTACAGTTGAAAGCTTAGGCAAACTGGAACAGGAAATTGAATTATACACCGAATTAAAAGACTCACTTCAACGTTATCTTGATAATCCAGATATGAAAAGATATACCGCAAAGGAATTGAAGGAGTTACGGTATGATCAAAGAAAATAACCACAAATTTTCGGTTTATTTTACTGAAGAATTTAACAGGTGTTTGGATCAAATCCAAGCCTTCTTTGCAGAGCAAATATACAACATCTCTACAACTGTGTGCCATTATTGAATGCCTCATTCCTGCTTAAAGGTATCCACATTAAGATAACCTCTTGCTAGCTGAAGAGGAGAAATATATCACTTTATTCAAAAAACACCGAATGTTAAAAGTGATCATCTTAAAAAAACATTTTTGATGAAATCATAGAAAAACCACCTAACCTCTTCGACAATGACTACAAAAAACGCGCATCAAGTGTTTTCTAATCTCATTAATAATGTACTAAAATAAGCAGCTTCGAATAAATTATAGGAAGCTTGATTGATAAGCATGAAGTTTAGCAGGCAATTGAATAGTTTATGAAGGAAAGGTTACGCCAATGATTAGCGATATAACTCAATGGTAGTCATCACTAAACAAGCCGTTTAACAATATAAAAAGGAGTGAATAAAGTGAGTCATTCTGACGTTTCGAAGAAGAGTATGACAAATAGTAAAGCTACGACTTCTTTAATCCTTGGGATTCTTTCAATCGTATTGATCCTATTGCCGTTTGTAGGACTAATCCTTGGTGCTGCCGGTTTAATCTTAGGGATTATGGGATTACAGGAAATCAATCGTTCACAAGAAGGAAGCAAGAAGATCGCAGTATCAGGGATTGTTTGCAGCAGTTTAGGAATTTTGTTGTCAATTATTTTACCTATTGTTGGATATTTTGCTTTCACTAACATTACGGCTCTTTAGCAATTTGCTTATAACCTTAGGAGGAATTGACATTAATAAATTTTATCTAGCATCTAGCCTTAATAACAAAGATATGGTACGTCATGTCAGCATGCAATTAATAGATAAGGGATATATCCACACGTATGATTGGACTAAGAATGAACACGCTGCAACGATTGAGGATTTGAGGGAAATTGGACTTCATGAAAAGAAAGCCGTTTTGGATGCTGATTTTATAATCGTTTTATTGCGAGCAGGTAAAGGTAGCCATATTGAATTTGGGATTGCACTTGGGCAAGGGAAAAATATATATCTATATTCGCCAAATGACGATATTAATAAATTTGAAACTACCAGTACATTTTATCATCTGCCAAACGTTAAAAAATGTATTGGAACAATTGAAGCGTTAATAGATGAGGTTACAGAGAGTCAGCCGATATTCTCCTAGAGGTGCGATTTCTTAATAAAGTGAGTCGTTAAATTAGCTTATATAAAGCAATTTTAGGAGAGTAGGATTCGTTAGCATTTCATACGTTCAAGGGGGACAGGTAATGAATAGAATGAAGGCAATTGTTAAGCAAAGTGCAAAGTCTAATGACTTCGATCTAATGGAAGTGCCTATTCCAGAAATAAGCGAGAACGAAATGCTTGTTCGTGTGAAAGCGATTGGAGTTGGGATACATGATGGTTATTTTCTTCCAAGAGATGTCCACTATCCGTATCCAATCGGTATCGAAGCAGCAGGTATTATCGAAAAAACAGGGCGTAATGTTACGGATTATCGTGAAGGAGATCAGATTGCATTTGTCAGCTCGATGCAAATAAAAGGAGGCACATGGGCGGAGTATGCCGTTGTTGCAGATGATTCGCTCATCATTCCGATCCCGGAAGGCATGAGCTTTGAGGCGGCAGCGGCGGTACCTGTTGCAGGAAATACAGTTCTAAAGGCCCTTAACGCTCTTCAGTTGAAACCGAACGAATCTCTGTTCATCGCAGGTGCATCCGGCGCAATTGGTACGTTTGCCATCCAAATAGCTGCTGCTCACGGTTGTATTGTGGCAGGATCCGCTTCGAAACGAAACCATGACTATATGCGCTCCCTTGGTGCTAAGAAAACCGTCGATTACCATGACTCTGATTGGACACAGCAAATAAAACAATGGAAGCCGGATGGTGTCGATGCGGCAATGGCTATTCAACCAAATACGGGTAGCGATAGTATGGCCGTTCTTAAAGAAGGTGGCAGGATTGTTGCTGTATCCGGTGACCAACTCACTCCATATAACAACATCGCAATTAAGCCATTTCCCTATCAAGCTGATGTAAGAGACGAATTACGCGGACTCATGAACCAGATTGCTTCAAATGATATTAAGCTCTTTATTGAGCATAAATATCCCTTCGTAAAAGGTCTCGAAGCATTACAGAAAACAGGAACAAGACGGGCGCGTGGAAAACTTGTGATTACAATGTCGTAATTCGGTGTTATGACAAACTTCTAGTGAATATTATATGATTCTATCGTTTTGGCAAAAGGTCACTAAGGGCTGTTCTAAAGTACAAGCCCTAATTGCAATGCCTGCATTGTCAAAAAGATCCATTGGTGATACGATATAATTAATTTCAGATGAAGCGGAGGTGGGTTTAGATGTTGAAGCAAGCTGTTTTAGTGCACGGATATTGGAATGAATTCCTGTATTTTTGCCGTGCAAAATTTGCTGTTGCAGTTGTTAACGGGATACGTATGCCCTTTTTGAACAACTTAATAGCAATCTAAAACGGTGAAAAACATCTCTTAACCCACATGATATGAATACGGTTAGAAGGAGGGCGTGTTTTCATGCTCTCCTTTTTTTCGTGACAATAGAATGGTGATTTCAAGCGGAATTTATTGAAATAACTATTTTCTAAAACAAGTGTGCTGCCATGGGAGGATATGTCTTCTCATGGCTTTTTTGGGTCTGTTTTGAAGGAGGAATTGAAATGATTATATGTAGTGTCAATCATATTGCGAAGATGTACGGCGGAAATGCTGTCTTTGAGGATATTTCATTTGAAATTAAGGAAAAAGAACGGGTTGGTCTTGTAGGACGAAATGGTAGTGGGAAAACGACGTTAATCCGCTTGCTAGCTGGTGAGGAGACGCCTGATGCAGGACAGATCCATTGGAAGAAAGGGGCTGACGTTGGTTATCTTTCGCAAATTCCTGATTACGAGGATGCTACGACGACGAAGGATGTTTTAAAATCCGCATTCTCTCAGTTGTTAGAGGTTGAAGCGCATATGAAAAAGTGTGAGGGTGAAATGGCGCAGGAGGTGGATGCAGGGAAGCTCCAAAAGCTTATCGATGTGTATGGGAATTTACAGGATCAGTTTACGATCAATGGTGGGTATGAGATCGAATCGAACATTGACAAAATAGTTCACGGCTTGAACATTCATCATTTACTTGGTCAGCGCTTTTCCCAGTTAAGTGGTGGAGAGAAAACAAAAGTCGGTCTAGGTCTCATGCTGCTTCAGGAACCTGATTTGTTATTGTTGGATGAACCAACGAACCATTTAGATTTGTTGGCCGTCGAATGGCTTGGCGCTTTTCTTCAAGACTATAACGGGACGGTTCTGATCATATCGCACGATCGTTATTTTCTTGATGAGGTCGTAAATAAGGTGATCGATTTGGAGGATGGAGACGTCACGACCTACCATACGAACTTTACCGGATTTGTGAAAGAAAAAGAAGAACGGCTTCTCAAGGAATTTCAAGCTTATGAGGAGCAGCAAAAGAAAATAAAGAAGATGAGGGAAGCGATTAAACGGCTAAGGGACTGGGCAAACAGAGCCAATCCACCGAATGCCGATCTTCATAGACGGGCGAGAAATATGGAAAGAGCGCTTGAAAGGATGGAGAAACTCCAGCGACCGATCTTAAATCGAAAGAAAATGAATCTCGAAATGGATGTCTCTGATCGGAGTGGAAAGGACGTGATCATGCTAAAGGACGTGGCGAAGCAGTTTGATGATCAACCATTATTTCAAGGTGTCCATATGCATGTTACGTATCAGGATCGAGCGGCGATCATTGGAGAAAATGGTACTGGTAAATCAACATTGCTTAAATTGATGCTGCAACAGCTTGTCCCAGATGAAGGAGAGGTGCGGGTTGGTCGGAATGTGAAAATCGGCTATTTATCGCAAACCATTTTCTCAACGACTGAAGATGAGACGGTAATTGAAGCGTTTCGAAGTGGTGTGAACGTAACAGAAGGGGAGGCAAGAGGCATTTTAGCCAGATTTATGTTTTATGGGTACAGCGTGTTTCAAAATGTCTCTCAGCTTAGTGGCGGTGAGAGGATGCGTTTACGGTTAGCGCAATTGATGTATCAGGATATTAATCTGTTGATACTTGATGAACCAACGAATCATTTAGATATAGAATCAAGAGAAGTGCTCGAGGAAGCGCTCGACGATTTTCAAGGGACGTTAATAGCGGTATCCCATGATCGGTATTTTCTTAACAAGCTATTCGACAAAATATATTGGATTGAATCAAAGAAGGTTCATTGCTTCGACGGTGATTATACGTGGGCTAAGGGGAAAATGGGGGAATTAAGACATCGAACCGTTCGTGTGAGTGAAGAGAAAAAGAAGGCAACACCACAAGAACTGAAAGAGCCGACAAAGCAAAGACGGTCTGACAACGACAACACAGAAAAGGATTTAGCCGCACTAGAGGAAAAGATCATTGCCCTAGATCAAGTTTTGTCAGAGACGACAGACCTTGAAGAACTGCAGCAGCTCTATCAAGAAAAAGAGGACTTAGAGCAGAAATGGGAAACGCTTTGTGATCAATTAGAGGGACAATAATATCATGATAGCATACAGGCCACCTATACAACATGCGCGTGTCGGTGTGTTGTGTAGGTGGTTTTTTGTTGACGTCCATTGAGACAGGGTGACAGACCGGGAATGGCTTAAAGTTGAACTGAATCATGAAATTTTAGTAAACTGGTGTTGTCACTTAAATAGGGGAGGTCACACAGATGAAATTTATCGATAACAAAGGCATTACAGATCCAACGATTAATTTAGCCCTTGAGGAATATGTCCTGGAGAACTTCGGTGAAGAGGATACATATCTTTTATTTTATATTAACAAGCCATCGATTATTATTGGTCGAAACCAAAACACGGTGGAGGAAATTAATACAGATTATGTCGATGACAATGATATTAAAGTGGTACGCCGGCTTTCGGGCGGGGGCGCTGTTTATCACGATGAGGGGAATTTGAATTTCAGCTTTATTACGAAGGATGATGGAGAGAGCTTCCACAATTTCGAGAAGTTCACAAAGCCTGTCGTTGAAGCATTGAACGCAGTTGGTGTACCGGCAAAGCTAGAAGGTCGTAATGATATTTTAGCAGATGGTAGAAAGATTTCCGGTAATGCTCAGTTCTCGAAAAAAGGGCGTATGTTCAGTCACGGGACGCTTATGTTTGATTCAGAAATTGAGCATGTCGTTGCTGCGCTAAATGTCAACAAGGCAAAGATCACATCCAAAGGCATTAAGTCTATTCGCAGTCGGGTTGCGAATGTTTCTGAGTTTCTTGAAGAAGAGATGTCAATGGCTGCGTTTAAAGACATGATTTTGCGTCATATTTTTAATGTTGCAGATGTAGCGGATGTACCACGTTATGAATTAACTGAAGAGGACTGGAAGAACGTCCATGCCATTTCAGAAAAACGGTATAAAAATTGGGAGTGGAATTACGGGAAGTCACCATCCTTTAACGTAAAGTACTCTCATAAGTTCCCTTCAGGGTTACTGGATGTGCGTCTCGATGTGAAAAAAGGCATCATTGAAAACTGCACAATTTTTGGTGACTTCTTTGGCTTAGGCGACGTTCATGTGCTGGAAGACAAGCTGAAGGGTGTGCGTCATGAGCGCCAAGCGATAGAATCGGCACTAGCAGATGTGGATGTACCCTATTACCTCGGAAAAATCACGAAAGAACAATTTGTAAATCTGATGTATTAACAGAATACCTATTGATGATCACAACCCCTAGCGGTTCATCGGTGCAACCTTTCTTTGCATTCGCTCCTGCTCTTTATTTTGTGCCTGGTGTAGGACAAGTTGCTTTACTTGCAACTGGTGCAATAGTAGTTGGTGGAGTTACAATTGCAGAGGGAAGTTGGCTATATGAAATCATTTCTAATTTTTTTAATGATCCTAGAAGGGTAGTTTCCTCCAATATGGAATACCAAAATCTTTGTTAGATTCAAATGGAAAAGTAAAATTGGGTAGTTTCAAGGACAAATACGGAAATACCCCTTTGAAAAAACGTCTGGAACTTTCAAAAATGGTAAGTGGTCGGTAGAAAAAGATACAGCAGGGCACGGCGGACGTGCATGGAAACTTAAAAAATATGGTAAAAGAAAGCCATACTTGGATAAAAGAGGAAAGGTGTTATCTAAATAAAAATAGAGGTGAATTGGATTTATGAAAAATATGATTTTTAATGGCTTTACACTTAATTATCATGAATCAATCAATATTTATGTTAATGATGAAATGAAACGGGTTATTTTTATTTCTAAAGATAATGATGAAATACATGGTATTTTGGAACTTGATGAAGTTAATAAGGTTAAAATACACCCTAGATGGAATGTAAACTTTTCTATTGAAAATACAGAAGTGACAATCGGTGTTAATTATGAAAATGAATAATTAGTTTTTTTGGATTTGGGGGAGTAGCTAATTGGCTTCTCCCTTAATTATGAATTATCAATTGGGTTAACCGTTATCTCTGTCGCTCTCATAAAGCCAATTAAATTTCTCCTACCTTTTTTATAACCAATTATTCTTCCAAAGCCTTCAGCCATTGCAGATAAACTTTTATTTAATTCTTCTCCACCATAAACGTTTTTAACAGTTAATGTGAGAAAGATAAAAAGTGGTAAGGAAAGACCTTGGCGAAGCAAGTAGCTATCAAGTGTTAGGTAAAAAGAAGCGTTCTTTGGAACATGGTTTAAAGTGTACTTTTTAGTGTGCTTTTGAATCTGTTTTCTAAAGAGCGCTTATTTCATGCCGAAAATAGAGGAGGACGCTTAAACACTAATTAGAGAGATGGGATTTAAAAATGAGGAAGTTTTTATTCGTATTAGGAGTTATATTATTAGGTATTGTGATGAGTCCAGTTTTAGTAGGAGCGGATGAATATTCCGAGCCCGGGAAATGTGAAATGACGATTATATCTGATCAACATGATTGGTATAACAAAGCAGAGGCTAAAGGAGATTGCAGTGGTAGGGTAAGTGGATATTATCTTGCGTCAGATGACCAATTTATGACTATTGGAGCAGTAACAATGCCAGTCACAAAAAATGGTCAAAAGTTCACAGTCGGTACACCGAATCATCCCTATGGCGAATCTATATTAACGGTTTATATCATAAAAAATAATCCAGAACCAAAGCCGGAGCCAAAACCAGATCCTAAACCAGATCCTGAGCCAGACCCTGAGCCGGAATCTAAACCAGACCCTAAGCCAGAATCTAAGCCTAATACAAAGCCACAAGACAATAATGATTCTAGCAAAAAGCCAGTATCCGACTCAAACGGTACAAATGAATCTGATGTCTCTACTAATAACGAAAAAGAAGATGATTTAAAAAATGAAACAAGGGAAAACGAAAAAGAAGATGATTTAAAAAATGAAGCAAAGGACAACGAAAAAAGTGAGGAACTAGATATTAATGAGCCTAAAGATAATCCTACAAATGATGATCATGATTTAACAATTACGGTTGATGATGAGAAAGATGGAAGTAACGATGCAACAAATGATTTACGATCTATAGAGGATTCTATTAAGGATGACACAGAAAAGAAACCTTCTGTTGGAAAATGGATAGCCATTATTTTGATAACAATGTCTATTGCTAGTTTAGGCATTCTATGGTGGATTAAAAGGAGAAGGTAAAGTTGTGGCGCTCTTATGACTGTAATTCTTTAAAACATAATGGTGGCGACGTTAAGCTAGGTTAATGTATCGTGAATGATAGAGTCATGAAATCAATTATATATAAAGGGTGGTTTATATGACAGACAAAACAACGCTCAAAAAAGAAGCCATTTTAGCAGCCTATCAGTTTAGACATGCAACGAAGGTATATGATGAATCGCGACGTATTTCGGAAGATGACTTTAAGTTCATCCTAGAAGCTGGGCGGTTATCCCCAAGCTCAATAGGAAGTGAACCGTGGACATTTCTCGTCGTGCAAAATCCTGATCTTCGCAAAAAAATCATGCCGTTTGCGCCGGGAGCAGCAGAGAAATTAAGAACGGCAAGTCATTTCGTCATCATACTTGCGCGCCGAGGTCTCCGCTATGATTCTGAGCATTTGTTAAAGCAAATGCAGCATGTACATCATATGCCAACAGATGTCATCGATCAGGTCATTGGTCGCTATCAAAACTTTCAAGCGCAAAATGATATCCTTGATAATGAGCGTACGCTGTTTGACTGGGCTTCAAAGCAAACGTATATTGCGTTAGGGAACATGCTGACAGCCGCTGCATTGATCGGTATCGACTCAACGCCAATGGAGGGCTTTAATCGATCTGAACTGGAAGTCTTCCTTGAAGAAGAAGGGTTATTAGATCGAGAAAAGCATGGTGTATCGGTCATGGCTGCTTTCGGTTATCGAAAGGCTGATCCAGTTAAGCCTAAAACACGTCAGCCTCTTGATGAGATCGTGAAGTGGGTTTAGCTTTGGGTTTAATTGAAGTATGAAAGCCTAATGTTTCTGCCACACTATACATAACAGATCTAATACTGAGGTGAAGAAGGTGTATCGTGTGGCAGATCAATCATTGGAATTAGCGACATTTACGGTGTTGAATCCCGATTTTACGGTTCGGATGGATCAAACACGTGAGCAACATGTGTCTCGAGAATCTCGCGATCGTAAAGAAGCGTCGAAAGGGGTGTCTTCAGACCTCTCATGATGGAGCGTATTTTAGAAGAACTGCGCATTTAAGTGTGATATGAATCGTGAGGGCAGTTGATCAAACGGGAATTGTGCATATTTTAGGAATAAATATTGAAAAAATAAGGTTTTTACTGTCTTTTTGTTGAAAAATTTGCTAAATTAACTATGAAGCCTCTTTTTTTCTTTTCCGCTATGGAAAGGAATGGATTTAATATGTTAGATCACTTGAACAAATCCCCACATGAAATTACACCTCTGACAATGGCCATTATCGCAAATCACGACCCGCACGGAAATATCCACACATGTGTACTCGAAGAACAGGAGGAATATGTCGTTTCGGACGCGCCGAGCAAGATTATTGATTATGCGTGTCGTTTCTTTGGCGCCAGTCTACGTGGCAGGCAAGACGGTACGCGAGATATTTGTGGCATTACACATAAGGCACCGATCTCGATTGATCCCTTGAGTGGCATGTATTTTTTCCCGACTGCCTCACCAGCAAGTCCCCAGTGCTCATGGATTGCCCATTCCCACGTCGACGAAATTGGTAAGGTTGAGAACAACTGTACAGAAATTATGTTTAAGAACGGTAAAAAGGTTGTCGTAGATGTATCGTTTGGTTCGATGTTGAATCAGTTACAACGGACCGCCCAATTTCGTTATTTACTTGATCATCGGATTAAGCTTTTGCAGAAGCATAATGCCGAGAAGATCCCAGAGCTGTTTCCATGAGCTCCCGAATGATCACTTCCACCTTTTTTCGAATCGCAGGGTTAAAATAATTGCGCTGCTCCTCGCGTCCGTTACACAAAAACAAGTAGGATGAAAAGGTTTCATTTTGATTAAGCGTGATCACTTGTATGTCCTGCTGTGACATCCTTTTGCGCAAATCTCTTCGTTCGTTTTTCGCCATGGAAGCCATTTTCCCTAAAAGCTCCGTATACGGTTCTTTAATCTTGAAGGTCCCCTGCCGAATCCGTCGCGCATCCTGTTCCAAGACAATAATTGCCATCGATAAAAAGAGAAAACGTGTGGCCAGCTGCAGTTCTTCTTTGTTCAGATAACTCATAACTCATTCTCCTCTCACGAATGCGAACGAACGTTCTTACTCCATTATATGTTAAAATGAAAAAAAATAAACCATTTTGTACGAGAAAAATTATGGAAATGAAAGAAAGAGGCTGTACAAGCTAAGACTATGCATAATGGAAAATTTAGCTTAAAATATATATAGTAGAGTTTGACAAGATATTAATATGTGGATAAATGTCGTTCTGGATGAGGAGAATTTGCTGAATGTACGCCATGAGCATCATCGCTAATTTAAAATTTATGTATGAAAATGATGAGTTAGATGAATATATCAGACAGCTGCTGAGTGATTATGAAAGTCTCGGCCCATTACCCGGTATTCTATTTCCGTTCATAGAAGCCTTTTTACCGTTTTTGCCATTGGTCGTCTTTGTCATTGCAAACGGCGCGGCATATGGACTCATAAAAGGGTTTTTATGGTCATGGATCGGCGCGAGCATCGGAGCTATTAGTGTGTTTTTACTTGTGCGTAAGCTTGGAGATAAGCGGATATTCAAAGCCGTTCAACGAAACAAGCAAGTACGAACGGTTACGAATTGGCTGGAGCGTCATGGTTTTGGGGCGCTGTTTTTACTCATGTGCTTTCCGTTTTCACCATCCTCGGTCATTAACGTCGTGTCCGGCTTATCGAAAATCAGCATACAACAGTTCGTTCTTGCCGTGCTTCTCGGCAAATCGGTGATGATTTTTTCGATCGCCTTTGTCGGCTCAAGCATCATGTCGTTCGCGCAAAACCCAGTCCGGACAGTTGTCGTCGGTGTTTGTATCCTCCTCTTTTGGATGGTAGGCAAATATATCGAACGACGATTACAGCGCCGCGGCAAGCTCGAAACACAAAAAGTGGACAACACCTAACCGAACGAAGACAAGTTTTATCAGTCACCTGCTATAAAAGGGGTTGGGACAAAACCTAAAAGTTTAATCACAAAGACGAACAATGCAGAACCTTAGCTCCGGAAATATACGTAGACTCCGGCGGGAGGAAAGGCCTAGGCGAGACCCCGCAGTGCGTTAGCACGAGGAGGCTCACCAGCCGCCCGCGGAAAGCGTAGTATATTTCCGGAGCGGTCGTATTATTCGAATTTTCGTGTATATTCTTTTGTTCCAGCCTCTTTATCTATTTAAAAATGATGATCAACCATATAACAATATACTTAGGCGAGGGGGAGACGAATATGGGCATGCGTATGTTACTCGGCGGCGTCGGTACCGACAAAAGCCGTGTGATTAGAGAGGACATCAAACAACGTATTACAGAAGCACCGCAAGGACCACCGATCTTCTATATCGTACCTGATCAAATGACATTTCAAGAGGAATATGCATTATTTGATCATGCTGATGTGCCAGGCAGCATTCGCGCACAAGTGATGAGCTTTTCCAGATTAGCGTGGCGCGTACTGCAGGAAACAGGTGGCGGCACACGACAATTCATCAGCTCAATCGGCATTCAAATGATGCTTCGTAAAATAATGGAGGAAAGAGCAGGCGAATGGCGCGTCTTTCAAAAGGCGAAAGAGAAGCAAGGCTTTCTCGAACGCTTAGAGGCGCTCATTACTGAATTCAAACGCTATTTAATCAGTCCAGACATGCTAAAGGCACAAATTGATGAGATGAATCGATTTAAGCATCAATACCCGACAGAAGAAGCGTTAACCGATAAGCTAGAAGACTTGGTCTACATATATGACAAGCTCGTTGATACGTTGCATGGCCATTATATTGACGGAGAAGATCAGCTGCAGCTCCTAGCAGAAAAAATCTCGCACACGCATTTGTTTGATGGCGCAGACATTTATTTGGACGGATTTCATAGTTTTTCGCCAAAAGAATTGCTCGTCATTGAACAACTGTTAAAAAGCTGTCGCCGAGTCACAATCGCTTTGACGATGGACAATGTGCCAGAGCGTGACGTGCCAGAATTGGATATATTTTACCAGACGAAAAGAACGTACAATGCGTTAAAAACAATTGCAGAGGAAAATGGAATCGAACAAGAAGACGCGATTGTCCTGGATCCTAAAGCAGGCCGTTTTAAAGATAGGCCTTATTTTGCGCATCTGGAAGCACAGTTTGATGTGCGCCCACCAATGGCATGGGAAGAAGGGCGTGTCCCGATTCAAATTGCCGAAGCGGTTCATCCACGAGCAGAAGTGGAAGGGGTTGCCCAGGAAATTGTTCGACTCGTGCGTGATGAGCGTTATCGATATAGAGATATTGCGATTTTTATGCGGCAGGCTGACGTGTATCACGATCTTATCGATACGGTTTTTCGTGATCATGATATTCCGGTGTTTATCGATGAAAAGCGCTCGATGCTTAATCACCCGCTTATTGAGATGCTGCGGTCAGTCCTCGATGTTGTTGAAGGAAACTGGCGCTATGACGCCATCTTTCGTGTGTTAAAAACCGGCTTCATCCCAAGTGGCGATACGCACATGCCGCTCTCAAATGATGCCATTGATGAACTGGAAAATTACGTCCTTGAATATGGCATTCGCTCACGAACCCGCTGGCTTGGTGAAAATGAGTGGGTGTTTCAGCGTTTTCGCGGCTTTGACGGTGCATCACAGACCGATCATGAAAAAAATACCCAAAAGCGCATCAATGCCTATCGTCATCATGTCGTCAACGCACTAGGGAAATTTGACCAGGGTGTTCGAGAGGCAGATACGGTTCGGGCATTTTGTGAACAGTTATATGATCTGATGGAGACATTAGATGTTCCGAGTCGGCTTGAAGAGATGCGTACCTTTTATGATGAAGAAGGGATGATCGAACGCGGTAGAGAGCAAGAGCAGGTGTGGCAGGCGCTCATTCAACTGTTGGATGAAATGGTTGAAATGGCGGGTGATGAGCAGATGACCCTTTCCACGTTCAAAAAAACGATTGAAGCTGGATTGGAAACATTAACATTTGCCCATGTGCCGCCAAGCATGGATCATGTTATCGTTGGAACGATCGACCGCTCACGTATTAGTGGCATCAAATGTGCCTTTTTACTCGGCGTAAATGATGGCATCTGGCCGATGAAGCCACCAGCGGATGGGATGATTAATGAGGAGGAGCGTCTTCTTCTCAGTGAACACGGCATTCAGCTTGCTGATGGTGGTCGTCGTGAATTGTTAGATGATTGGTTTTACATGTATGCCGCATTAACCGTCGCATCTGACAAGCTGTGGGTCAGCTATCCACTGAGTGACGAAGAAGGAAAGTCCAAAACACCATCACCACTCATTCATCGATTGGACAGCTTATTTCCGAATAGCTGTGACCATTTATTGTTACAGGATCCGGATGAATTATTTGAAGCGGATCGTTTTATTACGACACCACTGAGAACACGGGCCGCACTGACGGCACAGCTCGCTCGTTACCGGAAAACCTATCCGATTAAGCCGATCTGGTGGCATGTGTTAAATTGGTATATTGAAAACACCAATAAGGGTGAAACGACGTATTCAATTTTGCAAAGCTTATATTATGACAACACCCCTGTTACGCTATCGAAGGAAACGACAGAATCGCTTTATGATGATACCGTTAAAGCGAGTGTATCCCGACTTGAGACACATTATCGGTGTTCTTATCAGCATTTTGCTCAGTATAGTCTCGGTTTAAAGGAACGACAAACGTATAAATTGGATGCACCTGACATCGGTCAGTTGTTTCATGAAGCGTTAAAAAAGATTACTGAATGGGTGCAAGGGGAAGGGCGGCATTTTAAAGATTTAACACGAGAAGAGACGGGCAAATATGCAGAACGCGCTGTTACCGAATTGGCACCGGTTCTCCAGCATCAAATTTTGCACAGCTCTAATCGGTATCTTTACATTCAGAAGAAGCTCCGTGACGTTATTGCTCGGGCGACTCATGTGTTAAGTGAGCAAGCACGGTATAGTGATTTTTCACCGGTCGGCTTAGAGCTTGGCTTTGGTACGGGGCACGAGGAAACCCTCCCAGCGTTGACCTTGCCACTTGCGAATGGCTATCAGCTCATGCTGCGGGGACGGATTGACCGTGTTGATCAAGCTATCCGAGATGAGCATTTATATTTGCGTATTATTGATTATAAATCGAGTGCAAAAGGCTTAAATCTATTAGATGTCTATTACGGTCTTGCACTTCAAATGCTTGCTTATCTCGACGTCATTCTTACGCATTCTGAGCAATGGCTCGGTCGAAAAGCGACACCAGCGGGCGTGCTTTATTTTCACGTGCACAATCCGCTCATTACTGGAAAGACGAAAATGTCAGACGAAGCGATTATCGAGGAGATATTTAAGCAGTACAAGATGCAAGGGCTCTTACTCGCTGATGAGAGCGTTGTGCAGATGATGGATACATCACTTGCCTCAGGCAGAAGTCAAATTGTCCCGGCAGGAGTGAAGAAAAATGGTGGCTTTTACAACGGCTCAAAAATTGCTGATCCCGAAACATTTGCTGTGCTACAGTCGCATATTCATCAATTAATGACGTCAGCAGGGGTCGCGATGACTTCAGGCTCAGTAGAGTTGAACCCATACCAGCATAAACAGCAGACACCGTGTACATTTTGTCCGTTTCTATCGGTCTGTCAGTTTGATCCATCGCTTGAAGACAACCAATATCGTAAGCTACAGCATATGTCTGATGATGACATTATTGATCTATTGCGTCGCAACAAGGAGGGATTATCATGGTGAAATGGACGAAAGAGCAGGCGCGTGCGATTGAAACAGAAGGCAGTGATGTGCTTGTCGCAGCAGCGGCCGGATCAGGGAAAACGGCAGTTCTCGTTGAGCGGATTATTCAGAAGCTGACGAGACAGAACAACCCTGTCGACATTGATAGTTTACTCGTTGTAACGTTTACGAATGCCGCTGCACAGGAAATGAGAAATCGAGTTGGGTTGGCATTGGAGAAGGCCCTTGCTGAGCAACCGGAGTCAAATCACTTGAAGAAGCAGCTGTCTTTGTTACAGCGTGCCTCTATTTCGACGTTGCACTCATTCTGTCTTGACGTTGTGAAGCAATACGCTTACGTTTTAGACATTGATCCATCATTTCGAATTGCCAATGATATGGAAGCAGACCTCATGAAGCAGGATGTCATTGATGATTTGTTTGAGGAATGGTATGGGCAGGAAGGAGAGGCGCAATCGCAATTTTTCGCTGTCGTTGATCGCTTTTCGAGTGACCGAAGCGATGTGGATGTGGAAACGCTCGTCCTTGATCTGTATACGTTTGCCATGCAAAATCCATGGCCAGATGCTTGGTTAGATAACCTAGCAGCGATGTATGATATTCCTGATCAATGGCAGGAGGAAGGACTCGAATGGCTCAATATCATTCGGCAAGAAGTGATCAACGAATGTGCTGCTATGAAGGATGAAATGAGCCTTGCACTGCGATTGACCGAAGAGGTTGATGGACCTCATCAATATGCAGAAACGATCGAGAAGGATTTAGAGATGCTTGCTGAAGTAGAAAAGCGGATTAACGTTTGGGAAGATTTGCAAGCATACATGGTTCAAAGTAAATTTGCCACGCTGTCTCGCAAAAAGGCAGATTGTAGTGAGGACCTTAAAGAACGTGTCAAAAAAGTACGAGACAGCTATAAAAAACGCTGGACGACGATGAAGGACGAGTGGTTTAGTCGAAATCTAGCCGGACACGTCGCTGACATGAAGGAGCTTGCACCAGTCGTAAAGCAATTAACAGAGCTCGTCAAAGCATTTAAAGCGCGTTTTTCCAAGAAGAAACAAGAAAGTGCGGTCGTTGATTTCTCTGATCTCGAGCATTATTGTCTACAAATTCTCGTTGCAGGTGAGACTGAGGATGGACACATACAAGCGTCGAGTGTTGCGAAACAGCTTCAGCACCAATTCAGTGAAGTGCTCGTTGATGAATATCAGGATACCAACCTTGTACAGGAAACGATCTTACAGCTGGTTAGCGATCAGTCAGGACCAGGCAATATGTTTATGGTTGGTGATGTAAAGCAGAGCATTTACCGCTTTAGACATGCTGAGCCATCGCTATTTCTCGAAAAATATAAACGCTTTGCTGGCGCCGAAGAACCAAGTGAGCGTATTGACCTCGCTAAAAACTTTCGGAGTCGTCCACAGGTTCTATTAGGGACGAACTATATTTTCCGGCAAATTATTGATGAGAAACTTGGTGACATGGCATATGATCAAGCGGCTGAGCTCATTTACGGCAATCATATGTATGATGATTTACCGAATCCAACGCCTGAGCCCGAGCTCATCATCATTGATCGAGAAGCTCCAGAAGAACGTGAACCAGATCCAGACGGTGGTGACGAGGATTACCTTGATTTGGAAAAGGCGCAAATCGAAGCTCGTGCCTATGCCGAAAAGATCAAGCTGTGGATTGGTCAAAAAGAGCAATCACCACTGCAGGTTGTCGATAAAGCGACCGGTCAGCAGCGTGATATCCAGTATCGTGACATCGTTATTTTACAGCGGTCGATGACATGGGCACCAACCATCGTCGATGAATTGAAAAAGCAAGGCATTCCGGTTTATGCAGAGTTGTCAACAGGTTATTTTGCTGCGATTGAAGTAAAGGTCTTATTGAATATGCTGAAGGTTATCGATAACCCACGTCAGGATATCCCACTTGCGTCTGTGCTTCGATCGCCAATTGTTGGATTGAATGAGGACGCATTAACGCAAATTCGCCTTGCAGATCGACGCGGCACGTTTTATGAGGCATTAAACGCCTATATAGGCCAGTCATCAGACGTGGAATCGGTTAGGCGTATAAAGCACTTTCTCACACAGCTTGAGCATTTCCGTCTCACAGCTAGAGAAGGGGCGCTGTCAGAATTAATTTGGCAAATTTACCGTGAAACAGGCTACTATGATTTTGTAGGTGGGATGCCTGGCGGCCGTCAGCGTCAAGCGAATTTAAGGGCCTTATATGATAGAGCAAGAAGCTATGAATCAACTGCCTTTCGCGGGTTGTTCCGTTTTCTCCGATTTATCGAACGGATGGAGGAACGTGGCGATGACCTCGGTGCAGCTCGAGCACTCAGTGAACAAGAAGATGTTGTGCGCATTATGACGATCCACAAAAGTAAAGGATTGGAATTCCCGGTCGTCATTCTTGGTGGAATGGATAAATCATTTAACATGATGGACTTACGTCAGCGCTATTTACTGCACAAGGATCTCGGGTTTGCCAGTCGTTACATTGATCCTGTCAAACGTATTTCATATCCAACGCTGTATTATCATGCCCTTAAACAAGAGAAAAAGCGTGAGTTACTTGCCGAAGAAATGCGTGTTTTATACGTGGCACTGACGCGGGCGAAGGAAAAGCTCGTTATGATTGGCAATGTGGCGTCCTTCGCAAAAAAACAAAATAAATGGGCGCAAATGGTTGAGCATGGCGAGTGGGTTTTACCGGCGCACTATCGCATCGGTGCGACCTCCTATCTTGACTGGGTGGGACCTGCCTTGGCACGTCATGATCAAAATGCTGTCTTAAGACAGGATGAGCTGAATGATGCAGTGCTTCAAGATATTCGTATTGATCCATCTGAATGGGTTGTCGACGTTGTTCATGGGAGTGATTATGCGAATTTAGAAGAAGAGACGGTTATTGGTGATGATACTCTACGAACCCATATTACGTCGTGGCAACCTGTTGCTATTGATCAAACGGATGAACATACAGAGGTTGCACGTCGTCTCGACTTTCAATATACGTATAAAGCTGCCGCTGTACATCGGGCCAAACAATCCGTCACGGAAATTAAACGTCAACGAGAGATTCGCGATGAATATAGCGGCGATGCACTTGTGAAACCGTTCCAGGCTCCGATCATTAAACGGCCGAATTTCATGCAGCAGGAGCGAACGATCTCAGCAGCTGAACGTGGAACCATTATGCATACAGTTATGCAGCATATCCCCTTCAAGCGCCAGCTAGCAGACTCAGAAGTGGCGGCATTTGTAGAGGGACTTGTTCACCGAGAAATATTAACGTCGCAACAAGCAGAAACCGTTGATACAGAAGCTATTGCAGCATTTTTCGAAACAGATATTGCTCAGTTGATGCTAGACGCACCTAATTTGCACCGTGAAATCCCGTTTAGCCTAGCACTACCGGCAAAGGACGTTTATGCGGATTGGCAAGGTGATGAAGCTGAAAAGGTGCTCGTTCAAGGGGTGATAGATTGTGCGATTCCGACAGACACAGGCTGGATTTTGCTCGATTATAAAACAGATCGCATACGTGGCGCTGTTGACGAGAAAGCCATCAACATGCTCAAAAAACGCTATGACGTTCAGATGAATTTGTATCGTCAAGCGATTGAACAAATTTGGCGTCAGCCTGTTGAAGATACGTATTTGTACTTTTTTAACCTAGAAGGAGAAAGCCCGGCAGCGATCAAGCTGTAATGTCAAAAGGCTGTTTTCAAAACGATCGTTATGATAGGCGTTATGACAACAGCCTTTTTGAATAACAGGAGGTGTCTGAATTGAATCGAACAAAGCTTCAGCGTGAAGGGACCAAATGGGTTCGTGATGGGGTCATTACCGAGGCGCAGCTAGAGACACTACTCGCACGTTATACAAAAAAGGACCCTAATGGTGTGATTATATTGTTCGCCATTCTTTTAACAGGGCTTGGGATCATTACATTCATGTTCTCGGAATGGGCGCAGGTGGCACATCTGTCGCGACCGCTCGTCTTAATGATGGTCATGCTTCTATTGTATGTATGTGGTGACCAATTATATAGAAAACGGTCATCTAGCCTTGGGGTCAGTTTTATTATATTAGGCTATATCGTTTTTGGGACGGGTTTACTGCACACGATGAATATTTACAATATGACGTTATTGAGCGCATGGCCGTTTATCATATGGGCGATCATTGGACTTCTGCTATACGTCGTATACGATCATAAGCTGATCTTTATGATTGGATTAATCGTCGTCACCGTAGGCCAAATATATAGCGGCTCGTCTTTTTCGGCCTTTAACTGGTTCATTTTTCTCGTGTTGTTATTCGGGTTTGCCCATTTTGTCTATCATCGATCATCTTTGTTGTTCGGTTACGGCTTTGCGGCGAGTTTTATCATACAGCTGATTGTATTAGCCGTTGCTGAGTCACAGGCGTATTATTGGCCGATCGTATATATACTGGCAATATATATCATCAGTGATATTATTAGTCATCATGCGCTCAAAATAGCGTTTAAACGAACGGCACTAATAGCGATCATCATATTTGGTGTCAATCAAACGTTTTATTTACAGACTGCTTTTTGGGACCAGGATCAGGTTGAACGAGAGCTGAGCTTCATCATCGTATGGGCACTCGTATTTTCAATTGCCGCGCTGATCAAACGAAGGAAAAAACAGCTTACGGAATGGGTTGATTTAATTCTATTCCTCCCAGTCGCTTACGTTCCATTTTCCTATTTGCTCAGCAACGTGATTTTATTCGTGTTTGCCATTGTTCTGTTGTTTATCGGCTATAAAACAGAAGACAATCATAAAATTCAGTTCGGAACGGTTACTTTTCTACTGAGTACGTTTACCGCCTACATTCAGTTTGCATGGGATGAGATGAACAAGTCGTTGTTTTTCCTAATTGGTGGTGTGCTGTTATTTGGCCTGAGCTTTATTTTGGAAAAACGTCGGCGTGCCGTTGTTGAAGGTGCTAAGGGAGATGATGTGTGATGAAGCGTCTATTGTTTTACGGTGTCATCATCATCCAGTTTATTTGTCTTTGTCTTATTCCCATTCAAGATCAGCTCATCTCGACGTTCGGTGAGACGATCCAACTCAAACAGGATAATCACGTTCGGCTCAATCATCGTTACCAAGGCGGAGAAACGATTTATATTGATTTTGAGATTCATACAATATCTGAAGAGAACTGGATGCCAACAGAAGAAGTGGCGCATAATGAACGGATTTATGTCCTTTTAGAAGCTGATGGAGAAGGGATTTATCACGTCAAGCATGCGTCTTTGACGAAACCAACTGCTCAAGCTCATCAAGTTGTTTTAAAGGGGAAATATAGGTGGCATGCTGAACACGAAAAGGCGTATTATGTTGAATATGGCTTTGAGGAAGTTGCTACGGAAAAAATAGAAGCAGCGTTAAACAATCAACGAGAACCGTGGATCATCACGATAAAAATGGCACCGTGGGGACAACAGAAGGTCGTTGAAGTTAACTAGATTTAAAAAGCGTACAGTTCTTTCACCTAAAGTTAGGGAGAAGCTGTACGCTTTTTATTTATAAAAAACTTATGCTAAAACGGCTTTAATATGTTGAAGTGCCCAGTCAAGATCTTCTTTTTCAATTGTCAGTGGTGGGGCAAATCTGATAACATTTTCGTGTGTTTCCTTACAGAGCAACCCTTTTTCTTTAAGCGCTTCACAATAAGGGCGAGCCGCTTTGGTAAGCTCTACACCGATAAAAAGCCCTTTACCACGGACTTCTTTAATAACTGGATTGTCAATCGCTTTCAGAACATCCATCATATAGCTTCCGAGCTCTAACGAACGATCTACCAGCTTTTCCTCTTCGATGACTTCAAGAACTGCTACAGAAACAGCGCAGGCAAGCGGATTACCACCGAACGTTGACCCGTGAGATCCAGGATTAAATACGCCAAGAACATCTTTGTTGGCGACGATGCAAGAAATAGGCATAACTCCGCCACCAAGTGCTTTTCCGAGAATTAAAATATCTGGTGTGACATCCTCCCAATCACAGGCAAACATTTTGCCGCTTCGTCCAAGACCAGCTTGAATTTCATCAGCGATATAGAGGACGTTATTGTCTTGGCAAATGTCATACGCTTGCTTCAAGAAGCCCTCAGGTGGCATAACGATACCAGCCTCACCTTGAATAGGTTCAAATAAAAATCCAGCCGTATGCTCATTGATGGCCGCTTTTAAGGCGTCGATATCACCGTATGGAATCACTTTAATACCAGGCAGCATTGGACCGAAGCCGCGTTTATATTCGGCTTCAGATGATAGAGATACAGCTGTCATCGTTCGACCGTGAAAATTCCCTTCACAGGCAATAATTTCAGCTTTATTTTCAGCGACACCCTTTACATCATATGCCCAGCGTCTCGCCGCTTTAACTGCCGTTTCAACAGCCTCTGCACCAGTATTCATCGGTAAGGCCATTTCTTTATTCGTTAGCTTGCAGATTTTTTCATACCATGGACCGAGTTGATCGTTGTGGAACGCACGTGATGTTAATGTGACGCGATCTGCTTGTTGCTTTAAGGCGTCAATGATTTTAGGGTGGCGGTGTCCTTGGTTAACAGCTGAATAAGCACTCAGCATATCCATGTATCGGTTACCTTCTGGATCCTCGACCCAAACACCTTCAGCCTTGGATACGACAACCGGAAGTGGATGATAGTTTTTAGCACCATATTTTTGCGTTTGATCAATGACCTCTTGACTGAATACCATGCAATCCCTCCAATTAAAAAATCATAACATGTTCAGTATATCATGATTTCTTTGTTTTTACAGAATTGTGTCAGTGATTCAAAATGATAGGATGTTGATCAATCATTTGTTATGAAATATTTCCCCTGTCGTGATATGATAAACCTAAGCACGATAAAAGTAGGGGGTATTAAAATTGACGACACATTTGCATATTACGTCATGGGTATTGGCGCTTATTTTACTCATTGCAGTTGTTATGTTACAAAAGCAGGGGAAGGCAAAGGCAGCTAAAATTGTACATATGATTTTGCGTCTTGATTATTTACTTATTCTGTATTCCGGTGGCGATCTGTTCGCATATTATATGGGCTCCGATAAATTGGTGCTGGCAATTGTAAAACTATTAGCAGGCGTTTGGGTGATTGCAGCTATGGAAATGATCGCTGTTAAACTAGCAAAAAACAAACCAACTGGTATGCTTTGGGGGCAGCTCGTTGTTGCCATCATCGTCACATTGATTCTTGGCTTCGGCTTTTTACCAATTGGTGTATAAGTCATTCAGACGGGTGTTCGGATGTAAGCGTCCGGACGCCCGTTTCGTTTGCATGATTGAACAAACGGAGGTTACTACAGATGAAAAAGACAATATGGTCTATTGCGCTTATGATTGGATTTGTAATGGTACTATTTCCGGTACAAGCAGGTGCAACAACCGTTCAAGATGAGATTATGTATCGTTTGCTTATTGATCGTTTTAATAATGGAGATGCAAGCCTTGATCAACAGACTGATATTGCAGATCCGTATGCTTTTCATGGAGGGGATCTTGCTGGTATTGTAAAAAAACTTGATACCCTTAAAGGGCTCGGTTATACGACGATCGTTTTGTCGCCAGTTATGTCCAATGCCGACAACGGCTATCACGGATATTGGGTAGACGATTTTTTTAGTGTGGAACAGCAATATGGGACTATAGAAGATTTAAACAACATGATTAAAGAAGCCCATGATCGTGATTTAAACGTTATTATGGAATTCGTCACAAATTATGTCGCAGATACACATGAGTTTGCCACAGCATCAGAGCAATTGGTAAAAGAGAATGCGTCCATTGCTGCCCCGTGGGGTGATGGAGCTGTTATGCTGGATCAATCGAAGGCTGAGGTGCGGTCACACATTATTGAAGCTGCACAATACTGGATGCAGGAAACGGAATTAGATGGATTTAAGCTACATGCAGCCGATCAAATGGATGCTGATTTTTTGAAGGAACTGACGCGTACAATCGAACAAGAGGATGACCAATTTATGATCCTTGCTGATGTTTTAGACGTGAAAGTAGATCTATCTGTTCTTGAAGAAAATAAGCAAATTGATGCAATCGATGCGCCTAATGTTCAGCAGACGCTCACGACGATTATGTCAAAGCCTGGCGAGTCGTTAACACCACTCATTAAAGCAACTGATGAAGCAGGACGGAAGTTGTTGTATGTTGATAACTTTTATACGAAGCGGTTTACACAGCTTATGGCAGAAAATGGACGCAATGATTTAACAAGCTGGAAGCTCGCCTTGACGTATCTGTTCACAGCGCCTGGCATTCCAAGTATTCTCCAAGGCTCAGACATACCGATGTACGGTGACGGTTACCCTGAATCACAACGCTTGGTTCAGTTTAATCAACAGGATGAAGATGTAAAGGCATTTTTCGAAAAAATATCTGCGATCCGCAAGCAATTTCCAGTATTAGCAGATGGGGCATTTTCTTTTGTTGGTGAAAGTGGTGCAATGTCCGTATATAAGCGGACGAATGAATCACAAACGGTTTATGTTGCTTTAAACAATGATGTACAATCACAAGCTGTCCCTGTGACGGATTTGACGAATGACGAGCAGCTGAATGGTATTTTAGGGGATAATCTCGTCCGGCAAGATGATGAGGGTGTCTTTAATCTTGTCTTACCACGAGAAACAGCAGAGATTTATATTGTAGAAGAAAACAATGGACTAAATTGGCCGTTCATCACGTTCATTGGCGGCGTATTTCTCCTATTTCCGATCGGTATTTTTGTAATGGGCCGTAAACAAAAAACATCAGGGAATAATTAATGAAGCTTTAAGATGAAATCCCAGCTGCCAATAAGGAAAAAAGAAGTTTTACCAGTGAGATCCGAATAATACGGCCGCACCCTGAAAGCGAAGTGCATTTCCGGAGCTAGTGTTGAGCTTTGTTCGTCTTCTAGATAAACCTTTATGTTATGTCTCAGTCACTAATAAAACCACCCCAAAGGGTGGTTTTTCGGTTCGTTAGCCATTCATATTGTGCCGCCGTTTACGTGGATGACTTGTCCGGTTACATAAGAGGCATCTGGACTCGCTAAGTATACATATGCCGGCGCAAGCTCTGCCGGTTGACCTACACGCTTCATTGGAGTACCTGATCCGAAGTGAGCAACCTTTTCCGCACTAAATGTCGATGGAATGAGCGGTGTCCAAACCGGACCTGGTGAAACAGCATTGACACGGATGCCTTTTGAAACGAGTGACTTTGCAAGGGAGTGCGTAAACGATGTCAGTGCGCCCTTCGTTGCTGAGTAATCAATTAAATCCTTATTTCCTTCATAAGCTGTAACGGATGTCGTATTAATAATTGCATCGCCCTCTTTTAAATGGGGGAGAGCCGCCTTTGTCATGTAAAAAGCCCCAAATAGATTCGTCGAAAAGGTTTGTTTGAGCTGCTCATTTGATATGTCTAACAAACTTTCAGTAGGATGTTGTTCGGCAGCGTTATTAACGAGAATGTCGAGCTTGCCAAATTGTTCAATCGTTTCGGTGATCGCACGCTCGCAAAATGTTGGACTGCCAATATCGCCTTCAATTAAAAGACAGGACTGTCCCTCTTGTTCAATGAGTCGCTTTGTTTGTTCAGCATCCTCGCGCTCATTAAGATAGACAATGGCGACATCCGCGCCTTCTTTAGCGAAGTGGACACTAACAGCTCTACCAATGCCACTGTCTCCACCGGTAATGAGTGTGGTGTCTCCGGATAGCTTGCCACTGCCTTGATAATACTTACGAACATACTCTGGTTCGGGGAACATACGAGATTCAATGCCAGGTTGTGTTTGTTGAGTGTAATGAGTGTTTTTGTGACGTCGATTATTTGTCATGTTTGATCCCTCCATACCAGAACTATTCCCAAATTGACGCAAGAAAAAACATCTTTTTATCATCCGAGGACTGTAATTAAAAAGAATACATGATTAATTCCTGTTATGTTTATTTGCTTATAAACAAACGGCAGTTTTCGTTCCGCACGGTTGCGTTAACGAAAACTGCCGCCTATCTATGCATATCTGAGTATGATTAATAAGATTTATTTAAAAAGAAAAGTGCGAGTGTTCCTGGTCCAGAGTGTGCCCCAATTACAGCGCCAACCATTTCAATGATGACCTGCTCATGAGGGATGTCGAATGTTTCACAAATCATATCCCGAAGTGCCTCTGCACGTTCTATATCATCACCGTGACTAATGCCAATCGTTTGATTTTTAAAATCAACGCCTCTCGTTTGCATCATTTCGAGCATACGGCCGAGGACTTTCTTCCGACCGCGGATTTTTTCGATCGGGATGAGCTTACCATCATCAACATGAAGCAGTGGCTTAATTTTCAATAGAGATCCGACGAATGCAGCAGTTTTACTGACGCGTCCACCTCTGTATAAATATTCGAGATCATCGACTGTAAAAATATGCTCCATATGGTTCGCATGATCGGTTGTCTTGCTAATAATTTCTTCGATATCTGCTCCGTCTTGAGCGAGCTGGGCGGCCCGAAGTATAACGAGACCGTATCCGATGGACGCGCATTTTGTATCAATGACATGAATCTGTGCATCAGGGTAGGTTTCTTTGACTTCTTTTGCCATCATGTCGGCGGATTGATAAGTGCCAGAAAGCTCTGAAGAAAAGGCGAAATATATTAATGGTTGATTTGCCTCGGCAAAAGATGTAAAAATGGTTTTAAACGTTTGCAACGATACTTGAGACGTTTTAGTTCCTTTTCCATTTCGCATGGCATCGTAAACCGTTTTGGGCGAGATATCGATGCCGTCCTTATACTCTTTTCCGTCTAAATGAACAGTCAAAGGTACCATTTCAATGTCATATTCGTTATAATAATGTTCTGTTAGGTCACATGCAGAATCGGCCATTACTTTTACATTCATGATTTCACCTACATTTCGTATAATAATATCTCATGTGTTTGATATATGTACACACATTAATAGTGTAATATGCAGAAGACATATAGTCAAAGTCTTCTTGTTAATATTTCAAAAAATATAAAAAAGCATCTAGGACATGCTAGGTACAAAAGGAGGGACTTTATGTTTTTAGTTGAAGCAAGACGCGTCATTGTTGTTATATTCGGTGCTTTATTAAATGCCGTTGCACTTAATTTTTTCTTGATTGGGGCTGATGTTTATGCAAGTGGATTTACAGGTGTAGCTCAGTTGATATCAAGTGTATTCAAGGAATTTATCGGCATTAACATTGGAACGGGGGTTCTATTATTTATCCTTAATATTCCCGTTGTACTGCTCGGGTGGTATAAAGTCGGTAAAGGCTTTACAATATACAGCTTATTGGCCGTTGTAGTTATGACAATTGGACTGGAAGCAATGCCTGTCCTATCTTTGTCAGATGATATTATTTTGAATGCGGTATTTGGCGGTGTCATTGCTGGAACCGGTGTTGGACTGACTTTGAAATGGGGTGCGTCAACAGGCGGTATGGATATTGTCGCTATGGTGTTGTCACGTCTCAATGATAAGCCGATTGGTATGTATTTCCTCATTATGAATGGTATTATTATCGTGACGGCTGGGATAATTTATGAACCGAGCAATGCGCTGTATACGTTATTGACCCTTTATGTGACAACGCGTGTTATTGATGCTTTACACACCCGTCATGAAAAAGTGACCGCCATGATTATTACTCGAAAAGCACAAGAATTACAGGCAGCGATTCATGATAAGATGGTTCGTGGTATTACAATCTTACCGGCGAAGGGTGCATATTCAGGAGAAGATAAAAATATGTTGTATCTCGTTATTACCCGATATGAATTATATGATCTCGAAAAAATTATAGCTGACGTTGATCCGGACGCATTTACGAATATTGTTCAGACGACTGGCATTTACGGGTTTTTCCGAAGAGACGGGTAACGAGTCAAGATCAGATTATGGGGGGAGATGGACTGTGAGATACATAGGGATTGGTGTTTTGTTACTTGCCATGCTTGTTGGCTGCGCTAACGGCAATTCAAGTTCAGGGGATCAAGATACAACAAGAAAAGATTCCGAAGTGCAAGATTCCGGAGAAAATGCATCGGATAGTACAGCGCACATATCGATCAAAAACATTGATATAAAAATTGTTGATAAAAAGAATGTGCGGATTAACGGCGAAGCACAGGCGTCAGGTGATGCTGTTTTCTATCGCGTGCTTCATGAGGATGATATGATTGTTGATGAAACAAAGATTAAGCTAGAAGAAGATGACTGGAATTCATTTCATATACAAATCACCTTACCGCAAAAAGTGATTGAAACAGATCAAGTTCCCGTTTTTATGATTTATGGTAAGGACGCTAACGGAAATGAGATTAATCCGAATTACTTTGGCATAGACTTCATTCGCCAAAGCTTTTAAGACAAACTAAAAAAGGACCCGACATTTTAAGTGTCTTGGGTCCTTTTTAATAATTGACTACTTTGATCATTGGCTGATCAATCTGAGACAAAAGAGGTTTAACGAAATAAAAAACGAACAATACGACCGCTCCGGAAATATACTTCGTGACCGAACTTAGGCGACCGCGGGCAAACAGGAGGTTAGTCGTTCGATGTTGGCGCAGGACGCGCCGTATTTAGTCGAACTTCCCCTCGGTAAGCCTCGGGCCAACACGATGTTGGTCATGAAGGCGTTGCGACAGGACGTCGCGGTCTTAGCCTTCCTTCCCCACGCACTGCGGGGTCTAACCTAGGCCTTCCTCCCGCCGGAGTCTACGTATATTTCCGGAGCTAGTGTTGAGTATTATTGGTGTTTTGCGATAAATGTTTAGTTAAGTCTCAGCCACATTTTTTCTGTATGTAGTTTAACTTTAGTAGCCGTGTTTTTGGAATACGTCTTCAACACGTGGTGTAACATCGTCCCACTCTGCATCGAACTTTTTATTAACCGTAATGAAATTCTGATAGCCAAAAACGTTATCAACGCCTTCAAGCGTCATCAAGTCATTTAAAATTGCATGTTCACTTTGGTCTCCCGGCATAACCGATATGCTGTTTGTGCCTTCAAAAATCACTTTGTCTGTTGTGAATTTTAGTGCATTCGGATTTGGAGTTGCTTCCGCGCGTACGCTCATTAATATCTCCTCCTATTGCTTTATTTGGTTGATTATATCATAGCAGATAACAGTATGCTAAAAAAGTATCATTATACGAGGCGACACTTGTAAGGCGGGGCGCATTTTTTCAATACACGTGTATTTTTTAGTTTAAGGATGGATATAAAAATGATCGACGTGACCATGGTGAAACGCGGTCACGTCGATATCAAAAAAAGCGCAGGCGAAGCATTGTAATCAAGCTATAAATGTCCGGTGGAGGTTATTTTAATTGGTTATTCTCTTGTAGCTGCTGTTCAAGCTGTTGCAGCTGCTGCTTTTCTTCAGGCGTCGCATCCTGATATGCAGCTTGGATCGCATTTTGAGCTGCTTGCTGTGACTGTTCATTACTGCCTTGATTGTTGTTCATGAACTGATTGACAGCATCCTTAGCCTTCTGGAGATAATTGTTTTCCACTTAAAACCCTCCTGACGTATAATGGTCGACTTCTTTCTGCTCACGTTCTTTTTCGGAGTAACGCGAGCGATACGGAAATCTTTCAGCATGTTGTTTGACACCTTCAGCCCCTTGGTAAATGAATCGTTTGGATTTGTTGTTTTTAGCCATGTCGATTCCTCCAGGTGGAGACCCACGTCGAATGGGCCTTGTATTTGTCAAGCTGAAAACCGATGATGCATGTGGAAGTAAAAAAGTGAACGCATTTGCGCTCACTTTTAGTATGGATGATTTGTTGACGGATATGGATGGAAATATACACCTATTTAAACGGTGTTTTCACATCTAAGCTTAAGTATTCCTCTAAAAATTGTCCGACACCGTCTTCTTCGTTTGTTGTAGTGACATGTTTAGAGATCGATTTTAATTCATCAATTGCATTTCCCATAGCAACACCGACACCCGCATAGTCAATCATTTCTAAGTCATTGTCCTCGTCACCAAAGGCAATAATACGCTCAGGTGGGATGTCATAATAATGGGCAAGCTTGTGAAGGCCAACTGCTTTGTTAATGCCTTTTTTAACGATTTCAATAATATTCCAAGGCGCGCCCCATTTACGATGTTCAATCACTTCTGCATGAAAATCATCAAGATGCTTGCGTAAATCAATAATATGATCCTCACGTGGATGAATCAGAAGTGAGGTCGGATCTGTTGAAAGATTGTTTTTGAGGCTTCCAATTGTAAAAGGGCTGTCCTGCCTCGTATCTTTAAAAATGTTCAATACGTCTTCATCGTGGCGGTCAAGAAACACGTGATCCTGCACTTCTGCAATAATATTACGGACGTGTAAATCATTAGCGGCTGCTACAACCTCGCGCGCTGTACGAACTGGCATTGGGTTATGCAGAACGTCCCATTTTTTATCACGTGGATGATGAATTAATGCACCATTAAAATTAACCATTGGTGTATTTAACTGGAGCAAGTTATAGTATTGAATGCTTGCACGATGTGGTCGACCAGTGGCAATAACGACGATATGTCCAGCTTCAATTGCTTTCTGGGCAACCGCTCTGTTTCTGGCACTAATTTCTTTGTTATCTGTTAACAATGTTCCGTCTAGATCTAGAGCAATAATATGTTGTTTTTTCTCCATTCTCTCACCTCATAACATTTAGTTTATAAGTAGAATGATGTTCTGTAAAGGAAGAACATCATTAGGCATTTTTACACGGGTCAAAACATGAATATGCTATAATGAAGGGAAAGCCACTGAAGAAAGGAACATGTCGCATGATTGGGATATATACCGAGAACATAAAGGGCATTCCGAGTCTTGTTGTGGTTCGTGCAGACAAGCAAAATGAGCCTTTGCCCGTTTTAATGTACTACCATGGATTTACGAGTGCAAAAGAACATAATTTACCACTTGCATACATACTTGCAGAAAAAGGCTATCGTGTCATTCTACCTGACAGCTTATATCACGGTGCGCGATCTGAAGGAATGACAATGAAGCAAATGCAGCTGTCATTTTGGGATATTGTGTTGGAAAACGTAGCAGATATTCAACTGATAAAGGATTGGTTAACGGAAAATGAGTTAATCTTACAAGATCTGATTGGTGTAGCTGGTACGAGTATGGGGGGCATGACAACAACAGCAGCCTTAACACAATACCCGTGGATCAAAGCAGCGGCAGTCATGATGGGTACCCCTAATCTGACAGCATATGCCGACATACTTCTAAATCAATATATCTCACAGGATGACAAAAAGGAATTATCAGAGGATACCGTTAACAAAGTTTATACGGATATTGAAAAAATTGATTTATCAAAGCATATGGAAACGTTAAGAGAGCGTCCGTTGTTCTTCTGGCATGGTGATCAAGATCCAGTCGTTCCGTTTGAACATGCGCACAGTTTTTATAAAGCTGCTGTCAAACAATATACAAATATTGACCGTATTTATTTTCTAAAAGAAAAAGGGCGCGATCACAAGGTGAGCCGATTTGCAATGCTGGCGGTTGCCAAATGGCTGGACAAGCATTTGCTGGTGGCTATTCCTAATGAGTCAAACATTTAAAGGAAATAAAAATAACTGACACATTGAGATGATTGCCAATGATCTTGGCCTAACCATTAAAGTTGTCAAAGTGTGACATAAATCATTTCAAACGACCGGAAAATATGTTTAAATGGACTTAAGCAATGATCAGGGAGGTAAAAATTATGGATGAAGCATTAAAAGAAAACATGCTTGGTGCACTGGAAAATGTAATTGACCCCGAGCTTGGTATTGATATTGTTAACCTAGGTCTCATATATGATGTAGATTTAAAAGAAGACGGCTTATGTGTCGTAACAATGACGTTAACATCAATGGGCTGCCCATTAGCAGGACACATTGAACAAGATGTTCGCCGTGCACTTGCAGATTTCCCAGAAATTAAAGAAATTCAGGTAGACATCGTCTGGAATCCACCATGGGGCAAGGATAAAATGTCACGTTATGCTAAAATTGCTCTCGGAATACCTGATTGATAAAAAGCGTAAAGGAGGAGGTTGATTCAGTATATGGATCAGCCTTCTCATATACATAAAAGAGGTTATGGCCTATGAATGAAACAAATCACTTACCGATTTTTCAAGTTGTCGGCTATAAAAATTCAGGTAAAACCCTCGTAACGACGGCCTTAATTTCATCCTTAACTGAACAAGGGTATCAGGTAGCCTCATTAAAACACCACGGTCATGGTGGTGAACCAGATGATGTTCCGGGAACGGACAGTGCGCGCCATCGTCAAGCTGGTGCCGTCATAAGTGGTGTTCAGGGAGAAAATGAGCTCCATTTTGTCTTTGGAGGCAATGAGGGACTTTCATGGCAGCAAATAACTGCAATTTATGCAGCCGTGTCTTACGATGTGCTCGTGTTAGAAGGCTATAAACATTACACGTATCCTAAAATTGTTTTAATACGAAATGAAGCCGATCTACAGCTGCTTGAAGAAGTGGATAACATTGCTGCTGTTGGTGTTCATGAACAGGTTCAGCTGCCATATTTGAAGTGTAAAACGTTTATAATAAATGAAATTGATCATATTGTGCCGGAGCTGACAATGTATATGTTAGAACGCGCCCAAGAAGAACAATAGGAGGGCATATGGAACACAACTTTTGGATAACAGAAGAGCCGATTGCATTAAATGATGTGATTGAAAAGGTGACAAGGCGGGAAGTTGGCGCCATTAATATCTTCACAGGAACCGTGCGTGAATTAACTGATGGTAAGCGAACGCTGTTTTTGGAGTATGATGCATATAAACCGATGGCAGAAAAAAAGCTGGCTCAAATTGGCCAGGAAATTAAAGAAAAATGGGGCGATGCAGAAACAGCAATCGTTCATCGTGTTGGACGTCTTGATATTTCAGATGTTGCTGTTGCGATAGCTATTTCAACCCCTCATCGTAAAGCTGCTTTTGCTGCCAGCAGTTATGCGATTGACCGAATTAAGGAGATCGTTCCGATTTGGAAAAAAGAGCATTGGTCTGATGGTACGCAATGGATCGGTGACCAAAAAGAACGCCATTCATATGACAAAGGTATTCCAACAGAGGAGGCAATGGGTAATGGTTAACGTCTTATTTTTTGCTGGTTTGCAAGAGGCGGTTGGTGAGCATCGTGTGACTTTGGATGTAGCTGGTAAGACGATTGATGAACTCAAGACACTTATTAAAGATACATATAGCCTCGGACATCTTGATCATGTGATGGTCGCTGTAAATGAAGAGTATGTTGGAGAAAATATTATCCTTAATGAACAAGACACAGTAGCCTTTATCCCACCAGTTAGCGGCGGCTGATGTGTCATAACGCTTAACCAATTTATGTTAAATGTCCACTCATAATTTAGACAATATCCCAATCGAAAAAGGACTGGGACAAAAACTTAAAGTTTAAACCAAAAGACGAACAATACTCAACTTTAGCTCCGGAAATATACGTAGACTCCGGCGGGAGGAGAGGCCTAGGCGAGACCCCGCAGTGCGTTAGCACGAGGAGGCTCACCAGCCGCCCGCGGAAAGCGTAGTATATTTCCGGAGCGGTGGTATTGTTTATCTTTTTATTTGGTTATACACTTTGTCCCAGCTCTTTTCTCATTATAGAAATAGGATAACGAGTGTACTGACGATGAAGCAATAGAAAGCGAAATATTTCAGATTGCCTTTTTTCATAATGTTAATAAACCATTTTAGCGCATAGAACGAAGCGATAATTGAAGCCATAAACGCTAAGAGATTTGGAATGATGTCAAAGTTTTTATCCTTTATTAAATCACCAATGCTTAAGACTGAAATTCCAAGACTAACGGGAATGTACAATAGGAATGAAAAACGCAGAGCTGTTTCGCGGCTCATCCCGACGAGCATGGCAGCAACAACGGTCGCTCCAGACCGACTAATACCAGGAACGAGGGCAATAGATTGCGCAAAGCCAACAATGAGCGCGTCCTTCACAGTGATGTCGTTGTCGTCTTTCCAGCCCGTTAAATTACGAATGACCCACAGGGCAATCCCTGTTATGAGTAATGTCACACCTACAACGGCAACACCGCTTAATTTTGCCCCAATGTAATCCTCAAGTAAAAGTCCAATGATCCCCGTTGGAATGGTTGCCACAACGAGAAAAACAATGAATAAAAAGTCCCCTTTTAATGCCGTGTCCCTTGTCAACATGAATTGCGTGCCATTTTTTATGAGACGTATGATGTCGTTTCGGTATACGAGTAACACCGCAATAAGCGATCCGAAGTTGACGAGTATTTCAAAGGATAAGCCTTGTATTTCAACGTCCAGAAGCTTGCGCATAATAATGAGGTGTCCACTTGAAGAAATCGGGATCGGCTCTGTGATCCCTTGAAAAAAGCCTAGAAAAATATATTTAAGTAAAAGTAGCAAATCAGTAGCAGCATCCATTGCTTGTCACCTCTAATTTTTATTAATGTTTATGTCACCTTCTATAGGCAAATGAATAGTCTAGTTGTGAGGAGGTTGACATATGAAAACAAATCATAATCATCATAATATGTATGATCTATGTAATACCCATATGCACGCTTACGTATTGGTTGAGACAGTAGAAGGCCACCAGATCGACGGTATCATTACAGGTGTTGATGAAGACCAAGTCTATTTGGCTGTTCCAGACGGCGGAATGTCATCACACGGTGAAGATATGTCGAGAGAAGACCGACAATTCGGATTTGGTGGTGGGTATGGTGGCTTTTATCCTGGATACGGTTATCCTGGGTATGGACCTGGCTATGGCTATTACCCCGGCTATCCACGGCGTCCCTTCAGAAGGCTTATCTTACCACTTGCTGCGCTTACCGCGTTGAGTGTTCTACCCTGGTATTAAACGGTGCGGGTCTTTAAGTCCAAAAGGGCTTTAAAATGTAAAAGAGGGTCTCCCGAGGGGAGCCCTCTAATAATGTCGTTTGAATATACCATAACGTCATTATGATTGTGTATTTCCTTTTAGAACACCTTCACCAAGAATGAGTACGCCTATGCCAATGATGACACCAGTGATAAGTCCGTGTGATAATTCGAACGCTGCACCTGCCATACTTGACAATACATAGGATACTGCAGCCCCTATAAGTAGAGACCAAACCATCGTTACTATGTACCGCATTAAGAACACCTCAATTAATTAGTTGTTATTTTGAATACGTGTTGTTTCATATAATGATCATATACCTATATTAGTTTACCAAAACAAACAAAAAAATAAAAGCCTTTACTAAATGTTTAAAGATGTTTATACGTGGTACACCATCGTATATAATTATTTTTTATAGGTATTAACCTAGGAGGGTTAAGATGTGTGTCCTTGTTGAAAATTGTTTCCATTGGGTTGGTTATCACCTCGTTCAACAACTGCTTGATGATAATGAAGAAGTTGATGGTATTGATGATCAGCGTACATTAAAGCAGGTTCATTTGGCAATGTACGTTGCTCGGCATGCACAATTTCAACTTTTACAAAATCCTGAAATCAATTGGGAAGAAAGGCAATACAGCATTCATATAACGGTTGATACATCAGTAGAAGTATTAGAAACAAAGCCGAATGGTGCACTTACACTAACAACATCGTCACAAGACACATCAACGTCTGACACGATTGAATTGCCACTTCTGTTTGGGGAGTGGATGCCTATGACAGAAGACGGGATGTATCGAGAAAATGGTGATTGGATTGGCTTTCAGTCAGAGCAATTTGCGAATGAAGCAGTATATGTTGTGGACTTTATGAAAGTTTTGGTACATTGTATTAAGAAAAACTTACTGGATTCTACTTCATCTAGTTCAGAAAATAGAAATAAATCCCTTGCCAAATGTGTCAAAATACAAGACAATAGTCCTATGAATACAAATTTGGAAACTGTAAAGGCTCATTATATACAACATAAGACATACTACTAACATAGAGATTGGAGAGAATAGGGTGAGACGTTGGACCTTACTTTTAGGGATTGTTCTTCTTGTATTGACTTTATCTGCATGCGTTGAAGAATCTGATGACCAGCTTTACAAGGTCGGTATGCTCGTTGAAGGTAAGGCAGAAGAACAGCCTTGGAATATAAAAGGGTATGAAGGCCTTATGGCCATTAGAGATGATCATGATGTAGAAGTGTACTTTAAAGAAGGTATCAACACGGAACAAGATGTTGAAAAAGCTGTAAATGAGCTTGCTCAAAATGGTGTAAACCTTATTTTCGGACATGGTAGTACATATGGACGGCCATTTGTAGATCTAGCGACAACATATCCGGATATTCATTTTGTATATTTTAATGGTGGACACCATGCACAAAATGTCACGAGTTTTAATTTCAATGCTCATGCGATGGGTTTTTTTGCGGGGATGATTGCCGGTGGAATGACGGACACAGGACACGTCGGTATTATCGCTGCTTATGAATGGCAACCAGAATTGGAAGGGTATTTCGAGGGGGTTAAGCACCAGAATCCTTCAGCAAATGTGCATATAGACTATGTGAATGATTGGAACGATACAGGAACAGCTCTCGATGCTTACCAACGGCAGCGGAACAATCAAGTTGACGTCTTTTATCCAATTGGTGATCAGTTTTCGCGTGATGTGATTCAACAAGCAAGTGAAGATGATGTCTATACGATCGGTTATGTAAATGATCAGTCTTATATTGATCCTGTCAATGTATTAACAAGCACTGTTCAGCACATAGACAAACTTTATGAAATGGCCGCCTGGCAATTTAATGATAAGCGGCTTGCTGGTGGTGTGTATAGACTTGGATTTCCTGATGATGTGATCTCACTCGCTCCCTATAGTAAAGAGATACCACGGCATTTTCGTAATACAATTGAACATGCTGTGAAGATGTATAAAGCAACAGGATTATTACCTAATGAATTATCCGTTCACTAAAACGGCTCAATATGTTATCTTTTATTGATTTATGACATTCTTTTTAGAATGATTAGATAAGCTTTAGATACTTTTCCCCTTGCAAAATCGTAAAAAATGCATTAAAATTAGTACCAAGTCATAATAATTGATAGTAAATCTACTGCAAGGGGATGGAAATATGAATGTTGGTGTATTGGGTACAGGTCACTACGTCCCGGACAACATTGTTACAAATAAGGATTTAGAAAAATTTGTTGATACAAGCGATGAATGGATCAGAACAAGAACAGGTATAGAAGAAAGAAGAATTGCTGGCGATGATATGGATACATCAGATATGGCATATTTCGCTGCACAAAATGCAATTGAAGAAGCTGGTATTGATCCTACTGATATCGACCTTATTCTTGTTGCAACGGTGACACCAGACACGCCATTTCCATCAGTTTCTGCAATGCTTCAGCATAGACTCGGGGCAGAAGGTGCAGCGGCGATGGATCTCGGTGCTGCATGTGCTGGATTTTTGTATGGCATCGCGACTGCAAAACAATTCGTCGAAACAAAGACATATAAAAATGTGCTCGTCGTAGGGGCGGATAAGCTGTCTAAAATTATTGATTGGACGGATCGTAATACGTGTGTCCTTCTTGGTGATGGTGCGGGCGCTGTTGTCATTGGTGAGGTATCAGAGGGGAAAGGTATTTTGTCTCTTGAACTCGGCTCCAAAGGCTCTGGTGGAGAATATTTGTATCAAAACAAAGAAGGCCATATGATCATGAACGGCAGAGAGGTATTTAAGTTTGCTGTTAGACAAATGCCTGAATCATCAGTTAAGGTCGTAGAGAAAGCAGGCTTTCAAAAAGAAGATGTGGATTATTTAGTGCCACATCAGGCGAATATTCGTATTATGGAGGCGGCACGTGAGCGTCTCGGCATATCAGAAGACAAAATGGCACGGACGGTACAAAAATATGGAAATAATTCAGCCGCATCCGTACCAATTGCCTTATCTGAAGCAGTAAAACATGGTAAAATAAAAGACAATGACTTAATTGTACTCGTCGGATTTGGCGGGGGACTAACGTGGGGAGCAGCAGCCTTACGTTGGGGGAGATAACGTCTTATTAAGGAGGCATGCCTTATGGCAGATAGAAGAGTTGTAGTCACTGGTCTGGGCGCCGTTTCGCCGTTAGGAAATGATGTGCAGACGATGTGGGATGGCATTGTGTCTGGTCAATCAGGTATAGGCTATTTAACACGATTAGACCGTGAAAGTTTCCCAGTAAGTGTTACAGCAGAAGTAAAGGATTTCGATCCATCGACATGGATTGAAAAACGCGATGTTCGTAAAATGGATTTATTTACGCAGTATGCTGTTGTAGCTGCAAAAATGGCAGTTGCTGATGCGAATTTAACCATTAATGACGACATTGCTGACAGAGTTGGGGTTTGGGTTGGCTCAGGCATTGGCGGTATGCAGACGTATGAAGAGCAGTTTATTCGATTTAGGGAAAAAGGATATAAGCGCGTCAGTCCTTTTTTTGTGCCAATGATGATTCCTGACATGGCAGCTGGACAAGTATCCATCCAACTTGGAGCAAAAGGAATTAATTCTTGTACAGTGACTGCCTGTGCATCAGGTGCAAATTCAATCGGGGATGCCTTTAAGGTCATACAGCGTGGCGACGCGGATGTTATGATTACAGGTGGAACTGAAGCCCCAATTACAAATATGGCAATGGCTGGATTTTCAACTATGAAGGCATTATCATTGAATGAAGATCCTGCAAAAGCAAGTCGTCCTTTTGATCAGAACCGTGACGGTTTTATTATGGGAGAAGGTGCAGGAATTCTCATATTAGAATCATTAGAGTCTGCTGAAAAGCGCGGCGCTCATATTTATGCAGAAATTGTCGGCTACGGCTCAACAGGTGATGCATACCACATTTCCGCACCTGCTGAAGAAGGTGAAGGCGCTGTGCGCGCAATGAAGCAAGCGATTGCCGATGCTGGCTTAGCACCGACAGAAGTCGATTACATTAATGCGCATGGGACAAGCACAGAGTTAAATGACAAATATGAAACGACTGCTATTAAGCACGTATTTGGTGAGCATGCGTATAAGCTTGCTGTGTCATCAACAAAGTCGATGACAGGGCATATGCTAGGAGCTGCTGGTGGCATAGAGGCTGTTATCTCAGTTAAATCTATTGAGGACAGTGTGATCCCGCCAACGATTAACTACGAAACACCAGATCCTGAATGTGATCTTGATTATGTTCCGAATGAAGCGAGAAAGCAAAATCTAGATGTTGTTCTGAGTAACTCGTTTGGCTTTGGAGGCCATAACGCCTCACTCGTCTTTAAAAAATACCAATAATATGTTATATCCAAGGACTGATCCGAAACGGGTCAGTCTTTTTGTTGTGTTCGAATATATTCTTCAAACGGTTAAGATTTTAAAACGTCCCAACACCCCTTATGAAGAGGCAACGCTCCTTGAAGACTGCTTTAAATATAATCAAATACGCCTTAAGGCTTAGTGCAAAATAAGGCCTAGGCTCATTACGACCTCTTTTGAACCACGATATGATGAATGTAAGAAAGGAGGCGATATGAATGAGACATTTTCTTTTGTTTTTAGGCGGGCTCATTGCGCTGTTCGTTTTGTTAGCCAACTTAGGGCCAATGGTCTTTTTAGCATTAGGCATTTGGCTCTTGTATGTCATCTTTAAGAAATTCACTAAAAGTCAATCGACAAGTGGAAAGGTAGGTTGGGTTATTCTTGGGTTGCTTGTCCTAAGTATAACAGCTGCAAATCTTTACGCACTTGTTGGAATTGCCGCTGCGTATGCATTGTATCTGATTGTTAAACATTGGAGAAAAGATGATATTCAGCCAAAAACACCTACACCAGATGAAGATCCATTTACGAATTTTGAACATCAGTGGGCAGAGTTAAATCAATAGACATATTAAAAAGGAGCGATGATCATGACAAATATATTTAAACGTGTGGCCGATACTATTTCATCAGATCTTCACAACATGATGGACCGTAAGGAGCAAAGCAATCCAGTTGCAGCTCTTAACCAATATTTGCGTCAAAGCGAACAAGAGAAGGAAAAAGTCCGTCAGCTACTTGACAGACAATACAAATTAAAGAATGAATACACACGAGAATATCATCTTGCCCAAGACATGGCCAATAAACGATTGAAGCAAGCTGAAATTGCTGAACGGGCGAATGAAATGGACATGCATGAGTTTGCTATGAAAGAATATGAAGACTATCAGGGGCGAGCAGACCGCTTAAAAGCTTCCCGTGAAGAGGTCGTTCAACAACTGAACATGCTGGAGCAAAAGTATGAGGATATGAAGCATAAACTGAAGGATATGCATCTGCGGAGAATGCAATTGATGGGGCGGGAAAACATCGCTCGTGCAACACATCGGATAAATCAGGTCGTTGAAAACACATCAGACAAGCCATTTTCCCGCTTTGAAGAAATGGAACAGTATATCGAAAATCTAGAGTACAAGGTGAATAGCGCATATTATCGAAGTACATTTGATAGCAAGATTGCTAAGCTGGAAAGAGAACTGGACGAGCAGGCAAAAAGTTAATCTGTGTTTCAATAATTGTGCAAGAAATGTCGTCAATAAGATGCTATACTAGATACAGACATGACCATTGTTTGGTTAGGGGCTGGGAGAACCTTTTTATGATGCGTTCCCAGCCTGCTGTATTTTTTTCAAACAAATGAGATAGACTGACGATGATCTATATACGTCATGTAATTTTCGATAAATGTAAGGAACCTGCAGCCATGGAGAGGAGCCATCACTGGCATGATGCAACGATTGACGACAGATACGTTTAACTGGATATTAATAGTCGGGGTCATCCTGTTTATTGTTGAAATTGCTTTCTTCCATGGAGGCATGATTGGAACAGCTTTATTTGCGGCTTTGTTTATATATATTGGGAGAAAAAACTACAGTCAATTATGGGGCAAAATTATGTTCTGGCTCGGAGTGGTCGGATTACTTTTGTCGATTTTAAATATGTTGGCAGTACGTTTTTTTATCATTGCAGCCATTGTGATTTTTGTTATTCAATATTCCAAGTCCCAAAAAGAAGCTGATCATACGGCTCCGCATTTACCGGGCTCACAAGACGATATATTTGACCCTGTCGTAAAGATCACCCCTTTATTTAACCATACATTATACGAAGATCAAAAGACTGTTGATATGTCCTATCAATGGAAGGATGTCAATATTCACGGTGGCGTCGGCAATCGGGTGATTGATTTAAGTAATACGGTCCTTCCAAATGACACAGCGATCATATCAATACGTCATTTTGTCGGTAATATCGCTGTCCATATTCCATATGATGTCGATGTTAGTGTTCATCATAGCGCTGTTTTTGGCCGTGCCTTTATTTTAGGGAAAGACCATATAAGATTAATGAATCAGTCATTACATTACCAGACAGAATCGTATGATACAGCGACAACACGCGTAAAAATTGTCACCTCAGTATTTTCTGGAGATATTGAGGTGAAGCGGATATGAACACGGTCATACGCCATGTGTTAACGATTATTTTCTTTACGCTACTAATGTCCTTAATGACGGTGACGATTGTGCTATTGGCGTTCCCACCTGATGATTGGTCGTTGATTTTTGATCGCAAGCTCAATGACATACCTTTTTTAGCCTTTGTTTTTGGTGTTCCGATTATTTTTGGAACCATTATCGGTTTAATTATAAGCTTATATTGGCGTCAACGTCTGAAGCATGTAGAGCATCAATTGTCACACGTGGAAAAGGGACAGTATCCAATTTCGTTTGAAGGGTCTTATCGAGAGCTTGGAACGATTGAAGATCATATTGAACAGATACAGAAGAAAATGCTACAGCAGACCGAACAAGCTCAACGTTTAGCAACGGAACGGGCGAACGATCGGGATAAGATTCTTCAGGAAATTGTCGTCCAGGAAAGAAATCGCTTAGCACGTGAATTACATGATTCTGTTAGTCAGCATCTTTTCGCGGCATCGATGATGATGTCAGCGATTAATGAGCTAGAACCGCCTGATGATCCGTTTGTAGAACGCCAATTGAATATGGTGGAAAAAACGATTCATCAATCACAGCTTGAAATGCGGGCATTACTCCTGCACTTGCGCCCAGTCGCATTAAAAGATAAATCATTACAGGAAGGTATTTCTGAGCTTCTTAATGAACTTACCCAAAAGGTTCCACTGAATATTGAATGGCACACAGAGAATTTCACGATCGACAAAGGGATAGAAGACCAATTGTTTCGTATTCTGCAGGAGTCTGTATCAAATACCTTACGTCATGCAAATGCCTCAAGCCTTGATGTAACACTTATGAAGCGGGACAATTGGGTTATTTTGCGCGTGATCGATGATGGTGTCGGATTTATCGTTAATGACGTAAACAGTGGCTCCTATGGATTGGAAAACATGCGTGAACGTGCACTTGAAGTCGGCGGTACATTTAAGTTAATAAGCTTGCCTAATCAAGGAACACGTCTAGAGGTTAAGGTTCCTGCACTAACAGAAGAAGGTGACGACAATGATTAAAGTATTGTTTGCCGATGATCATGAAATGGTTCGGATCGGTGTTTCCTCATATTTATCCACACAGCCTGATATTGATGTCGTCGCTGAGGCTGATGATGGCGGCGCCGCTGTTGAACGCGCCCTTGAACTGAGGCCAGATGTGATTTTAATGGATCTCGTTATGAAGGAAATGGACGGCATCGAAGCGACGCGGCAAATTATTTCCCAATGGCCTGAGGCGAAAATTATTATCGTAACAAGTTTCCTTGACGATGAAAAAGTGTATCCCGCTCTTGAAGCAGGCGCAACGAGCTATATGTTGAAAACGTCAAAAGCAAGTGAAATAGCCAAAGCGATTCGAGCAACATATGATGGACAATCAATATTGGAACCAGAAGTCGCCGGAAAAATTATGACGAACATGAGAAAACAATCAAATGCCCCTTTACATGAGCAATTGACAGAGCGTGAAAAGGAAATCTTACTACTCATTGCTCAAGGGTACACGAATCAGGATATTGCTGATCAATTATTCATTGCCCTCAAAACAGTGAAAGTTCACGTCAGCAATATTTTAGGAAAGCTTGAAGTTCATGACCGCACCCAAGCCGTCATCTACGCCTTTAAGCATGACCTTATAAAATAATGGTATAAAAAGCCTGAAGGAAGTGCCCTCTCGTTGACCACTTCCTTCAGGCTTTTGTCTGTGATTCGATTGTTAGGTCCGCACAACGCATAAAACAGCTTTCGACCGCATATAATCCTATTTAGCCGCATATATCAGTAAAGCACCGCATAAGTGTAATTTAAGCCGCATAATCAAAAAAACAGCCGCATAACCACCCATCCACACGCATAACCCTGAAAAACGCCGCATAAACCGCCTTGCATGCGACAACGTTTTCCTCATAAAAACAGTACGTCCCACTTTCTTTATGAAGACCTTGCCACTGCGAATGACATCATCTACAAACACACCAACAAACATCACTCATGAATGACGCTCCCAAAGCATATGATTTAAAAAAAGGACCATGGACAAGCGTGGGGTGATGGTGTGGGGTATATTGTGATGTTTTTAATCGGTTTTGGACTAGCTGTTTCCGGAGGCGTCACGCTCATAGCATATATGAATTTTCTACCTGCTGGTGTTAGCTGGCTGGAGTATTTAATCTTTATTAAAGATCGGATAGAATGTTACTTTTTGCCTGTTGGTATCTTCCTAATGGCGCTTGCATTATATCGATTTCCAAACAACCCTTAAGAATATTTTTTTCGATTCATGGTCATAATGTATTTTAAGTTCTAGTAAAAAGCGAGGGTTGTTTTATGTTATATTTGCACGATGTCTGGGTAAATTGGTTTGAAGGTGAAGAAAATGGCTATAATGTATGCTATTTTCATGAGTGGCGTAAAGAAGACAAAATAGAACTCCTTGACCAAGTTCCATTATTGTACATAACGAAGCCGTTATACCAATATATTGAAAATGACATGCATGACATTCCCCAGTCTCTGCTGGATGCGATTTACCGACGTGCATATGCTAGAAAAGGTCAAATTCGCAAATGCCTTGACTATGCATGTGTTGTGACGGATGGCGTGGATATTATGGCGTTAGACACAGCAGGCTATAGCATTCCTATTAAAAAAAGCAGGTTAATTCCACGTCAAGAGCAGCTCGTTTTTGACATGGTTCAGAACATCAAGCCTCTGTCATACCAATTTGATGATAACCATTATGAAAAAAAACATCATATGCTTTCAATGTCACCAGACCTTGTTTTTGGACTGACACGTAGAGAGCGTCAGTTGAAACAGCTCATGATGATGGGACTCGATCAACTCAAAACGGCTAATCGAATAAAGGAATTACGATATTGGTTAACTGAATGGGATCCGAAGCAATATCCGTACATTCATTATATGGATGAGGAAAAGGCGTGGCATACGTTGTATAACAGTGTTAAACATGGGTGGAGTTCAGCGCATGAAGATTTTTGCAAAAAGCTCGTGAAAGGACAGCCGTTCCTTGAAAAAATGTGGGAGTTTGAGCAGAAGCAAAAGCCAACGTCCAAACAGCAGTAAAGTGTTGCACTCAATTGACGCGATTGAAAACAACATCGTATAAACATCCCCGTTTTATTGTTACACAGCTGCAGAACCTCATTTTATCACTGAAAATAAAAGTAAAACGAGCCTACCCCTTCGTAGAAACGATCGGGTAGGCTCGATTTTTGCCTCTATTTACGCTTTTTTACACGACCGAGTCCCATCGCTTTTTTAGCTTTGGCGACTGTTTTATTTGCTGTAAAGGAGGCCTTTTCAGCACCCTCATCAAGAATGTCATCGAGCTCATCGGAGTCAATTAGCTCATAATATTTCTCTTGAATTGGTGCGAGCTTTTCAATGACAGCGTTGGCGACATCTTGCTTGAACACCCCGTAGCCTTCACCTTCATATGCCTGTTCTAATTCAGCAATCGTACGACCCGTACAGCTTGCCATTATCGTTAATAGGTTTGACACACCTGGTTTATTTTCTTTGTCAAATTTAACGATGCCTTCAGAATCGGTTACGGCACTTTTAATTTTCTTTTCAATTTGCTTCGGTTCGTCAAGCATTGAGATATATGCTTTCGTATTTTCGTCAGACTTACTCATTTTCTTAGTCGGGCTTTGCAGTGACATGATCCGAGCGCCGACTTTTGGAATGCTGATCTCTGGTACGGTCAAAATGTCATTAAAGCGGTTGTTGAACCGCTGGGCTAGGTTTCGAGTAAGCTCTAAATGCTGCGTTTGATCCTCTCCAACCGGCACGATATCTGTGTTATAGAGTAAAATATCTGCTGCCATTAACGACGGATAGGTGAGCAATGCTGAAGACACACCTTCTTTACCTTCAGATTTATCCTTATACTGGGTCATACGCTCAAGCTCACCGACATAGCTGATTGATTGTAGCATCCATCCCATTTGCGTGTGAGCTGGAACTTCAGATTGAATGAATAAAGTCGCTTGTTTCGGATCAATACCAGATGCTAAATATAAAGCAGCCAGAGATCGGATTTGCTTGCGTAGCTTTAAGCGATCCTGTGGAACCGTGATTGCATGCTCATCAACGATACAGAAATAACAATTATGATCCTTTTGCAGCTCAGCAAACTGTGTTAGTGCGCCTAAATAGTTGCCTAGCGTTAAAATACCACTTGGTTGAATACCTGAAAAGATTGTCTTCATCATACGTTCGCCTCCAAATTATTTTTAACGACAAAAAAGCCCATCCATTCCCTGTAAAAGGGACGAATGAACCGCGGTGCCACCCTAATTATTCTGCAGCTAATGCAGAATCACTTTAAACGTTAATCAGCTCCAAAGTCCAATTCCAATTTGCCTTGATACTTGTTTCCACCAACCACAAGCTCTCTAAAATTCAGCGGGCAAAAAGTACTACGCCTTTTTCATTGCTAATGATGCTATATAGACTTTGTACCATTATATATACTCTTTGTATGAAGTGCAAGAGGAAAGTCGCCATTAAGAGGTCTAGCAGAGACATTCATGCAACTCGCATTTATGATACAACGTAATCAAACCCCAAATTGTACCGGTGTCATTTCCTCATGAATCGCCTTCATCTCATAACCGTTATCCACAAAATAGTGCAGCAATTTTTCTAAGTGAGCTGCCGTTGTTGGCTTTTCATGCATTAATACGACCAGTGGTTCTTTGTTAAAACGTTCGTTAATTTGCTGGATCGTATTCTCGACAAATTCACCATTTTTATATTGCCAGTCCCTTGAGTCTACATTCCAATCCCAAATGATAAGCTGATTGTGATTCGCTGCAGTCTTAAAAGGGGGTGTGATATAAGGCTTAGAACCATATGGTGCCCTGACTAAATGGGTATTAACCCCCACTGTTTCTTCTATAAAACCGATCGCTTGGTTCATCTCGTTTACAAAATGCTCGGGCGATTTGTATACGTTTGAAATCTGATGTGTGACACCATGTACCCCAAGTGAGTGGCCCTTTTCGTGCATGGACTTAATGATCTCAGGGTTCCGTGTCATATTAGGCTCAAGCATGAAAAACGTCGCCTTGGCATCATATTTATCAAGAAGCTGTAAGATGTCAGCTGATGCATTCGGGTGGGGACCATCGTCAAAGGTTAAATAGACGACCTTCCCTGTTTCTATCGGTTGTTCAGAGGGTTCATCCTCGGTTTGTTCTTCCTTATTTTGAACGTCCTCATTTTGCTCTACATCATTTTTTTCTTCCTCAGAATGTGTTGGGTCTTCATGAGGTGTCGTATCTTCTTTAGGTGATTCTGTCTCTTTTTCAGAGCCCGCCGTCTCCCTGTCATCGTTTGTAATCGAAGCCCCAATACTTTGATCGGCTACGACCATTTGATTGGAAATAAACAGCAACACGACTAAAGTGCAAACAATTAAAATGCCAAGCACTAATTTCCCCCAATGATTTAATCTTGTCTTTTTTTGTGGTGTTATCGACATTTCTCTCTTCCCCTCGACATGTGATATCTATCATTATGGTAAGATAAATAACGATTCACTGAGTTACATTAAAATGACAATATATCTGTAACCTTTTTGCCATTTTTAATGGCGTGCAGTGCGATATACTATACTATTAGGATTGATGATTAAGGGATGATTAAGATGACGATATGTTTGAAACGGCTTTTCTTTATAGGAGCGTTTATCACGCTAGGAGGGTGTTCGGTATTTCATGCAAATACGGATTTAATGTCACCCCCTCAGCTATCCGTTGCAAAAGAAGAAATTAGGCAAGCGATTTCGCTCTATTTGCCAGAAAACGTTGAGCTGCAAATGCCATTAAATCATCAGGATGGCAGTCCGATCGAGCTTGTTGATTTAAATGGAGACGAAGAGGATGAAGCGGTGGTGTTTTATAAATCCCAAGGCCAAGCTGATATCGTCAAAGGCATTGTGTTACAAAACAACAACGGTTGGGAAAAAATCGCAGATATAAGAGGTGAAGGAAAGATATTAGTTGATTTAACGTTTGATGATTTGACGGACGACGGTCATAAAGAAATACTTGCAGGATTTGCATATACGGAGGACTCGAAGGATTACGGGTTAATTGTCTATGACATCTTTTCAAGTTCGAAACCGAGCATTTTACTCAATAAACCGTATTCACATTTCCTCGTTGATGCGTTTGAACAAGTAGAAAAGAATAACCTCGTCATTATTAAATTTGTTAAAGAGCACAAAAATACAGTGTCCTTATATGACTATCGAAACGAAGCTATTGTCGAAGTTGATCAACTGGAATTAGATCATTATATTAATGGCTACTACAATGTGATGAGTGGTCAAATAACTGAGAAACAAAAAGGTCTCATGCTTGATGTCGGCTTAGGGGCGCACTCTGCCCAGACGTTTATCATTTCTATAAGCGACGATGAAATGACAAATTGGTTCAGCTTTGATAACGATCCGACGTTTAAGGCATCGGCCGTATTGAGTGCGGATACGAACGGAGATGGCATTCTTGAATACGGCATATTGGAAGAGCCATATATGGAAGAACCGCTCCCATACGCGACGACGCCATTTATTACGGTCTATTATCAATTACATGATGATGGATCATCTCATGTTGTATCCAAAGCGTACTATGATTATGAACATCTTTATAAAGTGTCAATTCCATTGGATTGGCCGAGACTCCAAATTGACCGGTCGGATGACCGTAAACGCATTGAAATAAAACCCGCAGGAACAGATGTCGTGTTTTTGGATGTTTATGTCTCAGAGGATAAGCGACCACGCGGAGATGGTTGGTTTGTTTTGGCGGAGACAGAAGAGTTTGTATATCTATCTAAAACAACTAAAAAAGAAAATCGGCGGTTGTTTCAGCTGCTACAACCATTAGATATGGCTAACTGAGGGATGACGTTATGGAAAAGATACTAATCATTGAAGATGAAGCGAATATTAGAGGGTTTATTACTATTAATTTAAAACGATATGGTTTTTACGTTTTAGAAGCAGCATCTGGAGAAGATGCATTTCAAATTTTAGACGCGCATCAAGATATTTCGATTCTTGTTTTGGATATCATGCTACCAGGGATGAGTGGATTTGAAGTGGCAAAACGTATCCGCGAAACAAATGAACGTATTGGTATTATCATGCTCACGGCGAAAACGATGGAATCAGACAAAGTATTTGGTTTGGTGAATGGTGCTGATGATTATATCTCAAAGCCATTTAGTCCTAATGAACTCATTGCAAGAATCAATTCCCTTTTACGGCGGGTTAATGTCATTGAGCATAAAGTGGATTTAGGTGTGCAGCTAGATCGAGAAAAACGCTGTTTGCGAAAAGATGGCGCCACGATTGAACTATCTCCTACAGAGTATCAAATTTTATCAATACTTGACCTTGCTAAAGGGAAGGCCGTTAGTCGAAACGACATCTTAGATGATGTGTGGGGATTAGATTTTCCTGGCGATCCGAAAATCGTGGACGTGAACATTCGCCGAATTAGACGAAAGATAGAAGATTCACCGTCTGTTCCAGAACATATTCAAACCGTATGGGGCTATGGGTACAAATGGGAAAAATGATAAAACGGAAGCCTGGAATCCAAAAAAGGCTGATGAAAATCCACTTCATTGTTATTACGTTAACGGTTGTTTTATTCGAATGTGTCGTCTTTTTTAGCTTGTACCAATATTATTATAAAAACACAGAGCAAATCGTGTTATCACACGCAAAAAACTCAGCTAATTTTGCGACGCGATTTACAGATCTTTCACCATATAACCTGAAACATAAAATTCCGGATATGATTAGAGAATTTCAAATACAGGGTGCAGAAATGCAAGTTGTTTCACCAACAGGAACGATCCTAGCTTCGTCAACAGGGTTTCTCCAAGAGCATACAATAGATAGCACCACACTTAAAAATGCGTCTATTGAACAGCCAAGTGTATGGAAGGGAAGGAATGACGAGACAAGTGAACGGATTATGGCAATCGTTGTTCCGGTCAAATTTGAAGGCCAGCCAGCAATCTATTTTCGCTATGTAACATCATTATCTAATATTGACCATGCTGTACAACGACTAAGTGGTCTGGCAATTACGATTGGATTGAGCATTATTGTGGTTGTTTTGCTGTTAAGTCGAGCATTGGCAAAAAAAATTACGGCGCCTTTATCAGATATCACGGAAGCTTCCAAGCGATTTGCCAGAGGTGACTTTGACACGAGTATTAATGAGAACTATATTGGCGAATTAGGTATACTTGCAAAATCCTTTAATGAAATGAGCCACGCACTTTTAAAACAGGAACAGGTGAAAGACCAATTTATATCTTCCATTTCTCATGAACTACGGACCCCTTTGACGAGTATTAAAGGATGGAGCGAGACGTTACGCTTCGGAGATATGGACAACCATGAAGAATTGAATACAGGCATTACAATCATCACGAATGAAACAGAAAGGCTCATTCAATTGGTAGAAGAACTATTGGACTTTTCAAAAGTGAACCAAGAGGTCTTTCAAATTGATCCTCATAAATTTAGCATAAATCAATTAATAACAGAGGTCTCACAGCAATTTGACAAGCAATTGAAGAAAAAAGGAATTGAATTGACTGTCTATGCAACTAACAATGTTGACATTGTTGCGGATTATAATCGTCTGAAGCAAGTATTCGTTAACGTGCTCGATAATGCCATCAAGTATAGTCACATGAATAGCTCAATTAACATTGAATGCGCGATAAAAAAGAATTATTGTACGGTATCTGTTGAAGATTTTGGCCAGGGTATAAAGGCTGCAGATTTACAACACATAGCGACGCCTTTTTATAAACCAAATAATAACGTGACAGGAGCAGGACTCGGATTGGCGATTAGTAAGCATATTATTGAACGTCATCACGGGCAGCTAGTGATTGACAGCATATATGAAAAAGGGACAAAGGTGACGATTAGCCTACCCATAAAATAAAGGCTTGACCTGTATCGTCACTATCATGTGGTGTAACTTTTTTGCCTGATGAACCGTCTCTTTAGAAGACTAAATGCACGTGTTGTTCAGTTGTGCGCATAGAAAACGTGAAAATATTGGAAAAACGCCATCTTTTTATGTTTTCTATTCAATTTTATATGCGTGTCATATATAATAGAAACCTAGACTATAATAGGAGATTGATAGTACATGAACCGTAAACAATTAATAATACCATTGACATGTATGTTAGCTGCTCTGGCACTGATGTTTGTACCTTTTGATTCTACGAAAGTGCACGCTGAATCACAAGAAACGGCCAAATCGATTGGTTTACACAAGGAACGACAAACAGCAATCGAATTACTTGATGAACAAACAGATTTTAAGCGGTTCACGTATGATTCAGGTCTCCATTTTGAATATCCTGATGCAGTTCGCGGTATCTATGTAACGGGTCCTTCAGCAGGTGGTAGTAGATTTGAAAGGTTGTTAAAGCTTGTTGATGAGACCGATTTAAATGCGATGGTTATTGATGTCAAGGAAGACCATGGTAATTTAACATTTAAGCCTGAAGAAGGATCACCATATGAAGACATTGCAGTCAACTATATAAATGATCCGCGGGCAATGCTAGAAGTGCTTGAAGAGAAGGGAATCTATCCGATTGCTCGAATTGTTGTTTTCAAAGATTCAGTGTTAGCTAAGAGCCGACCTGAATTATCGTTTAAAGAAAATGGCAACGTTTGGGTGAACCGTAAAGGAGAAGCCTTTGTGAATCCATACATGAAAGAAGTATGGGAATATAATGTAGACATTGCTAAAAAAGCAGCTGAGCTCGGTTTTAAAGAAGTTCAGTTTGATTATGTTCGTTTTCCTGAAGGATTTGAGCGCTATGCCGATCAATTGGAATTCGGCACAGGCGACTATTCTGATTTTGAGCACGGCGGTGTCAAACGACGTGTTGAAGCTGTTACTGACTTCGTAAAATATGCAAAAGAAGAACTTGACTATTATGATGTTGATGTGTCAGTTGATATTTTCGGATATGCAGCAGATGTTGTTGAAACGCCTGGTATCGGCCAAAACTTCTTGAAAATATCTGAAAATGTTGATGTGATTTCATCCATGATCTATCCGAGTCATTGGACCAATAACTATTTTGGAATTCCTTTTCCAGATAAAGAACCATACCGCTTGGTGACAGAGTATGCGAAAGTAGAAAATGAGCTGTTAGCACAGTTAGAAGATCGCCGTCCTATTTCTCGTCCTTGGATTCAAGATTTTGATGCACCGTGGCTGTATTCAGGCGCAACATTCCGCTATGGCAAAGCTGAGGTTGAAGCACAGATCAAGGCGTTGAATGAGAATGGGATAAACGAATTCCTTCTTTGGAACCCTGGCAATACGTATACAGAAAATGTTGATTACACACCAACAATGAAGTAGGGTAGCAACAATGTTCATTTGAACAAACAAGGGTCTATTTTAAAGACATTTACTGAAATTAAAAGGATGAAGTAGGTGAGTGGTTCTCAATCGCGTTCAGCATGCATAACGGCTATATTTTCTGAAAAGGCCGGTTTAACATCAGAGGAAATGTCGTGTATACTGAAAACGATTAAATAGTGAAGGAGACGTTTAATGGATTGGTATGAAAAGTTGAATCAATATTTCCCGATAGAAGAAATGAAGTCGCAGGCACATATGGAAATGCTTCTCGATGAAAAAGCAGACGTGTACCATAAAGATGAAGGGCCGTATCACGTATTAATGTATGCTGAGTTTGACACATTCATCTTCATTGATTATGTATGGGTTTCCTCTAAATCACGGGGACAAGGCATTGGACACCAGCTTATAGAAAAGCTGAAAATGCGCAACAAACCGATCATTTTAGAAGTTGAACCTTTAGATTATGACGACACAGATACAGCTAAACGGCTTCATTTTTATCAAAGGGAAGGGTTTACCCATGCACAATCTATTGGTTATAATCGCCGTTCATTAGCAACAAATGAGAAAACCCCAATGGAAATATTATATTGGTCACCTGCAAATGATACGGAACATGTCATTTATGAACAAATGAAAAAAATGTATGAAGATATTCACACGTATAAGGATAGAGAACTGTATGGAAAATCCTATCAGCCTGTTGATGAAGTACTCGTTTTTGATAAAAACAGAAGTACGAACAACATTTTTGATCATCTAAAGGAAGCCAATCAGGCATAGGCTAGAGACGTGCCGGATGAGTTGATCTCGGCATGTCTCTTTTTTTACATAATACATTTTGGAAAAAGTTATATAAAAAAGGTTTAAACTAACATTATTGGGGAACTTTAAAGATAAACACGAAAGGTCGTTTCGTTCAGTTGTTCCAAGTGTTATATACTTGATAAACTAAAATATATATGCTTGATCAACAAAAAGACAGTATTTAGGGTCAAAATAAGAACAAATTGTGAACATTACCGTTAATTTTTGTCTTTTTTTTGAAATAACCTACCTTTCGCTTGACAAGTATAGTATAATTTAAATGAAGATAAATTAAACTTATTATCAAATAAGATTGAAATATGTTTAAAGCATTATTTCAGAATGAGGAGTGAGATTACCATGGTCACACTATACACCTCGCCAAGCTGCACGTCTTGCCGAAAAGCAAAATCTTGGTTGGAAGAGCACAACATTCCGTTTACAGAGCGGAACATATTCTCTGAATCGTTGACGATGGACGAAATCAAGGAAATCTTACGAATGACTGAGGATGGAACAGATGAAATTATTTCCACACGTTCCAAGGTCTTTCAAAAGCTTGATATCAATATCGATCAATTACCACTGAAGGATCTATTTGATTTGATCCAAAAAAATCCGGGCTTGCTTAGACGCCCAATAATTCTCGATGAAAAGCGTCTACAGGTCGGTTATAATGAAGATGAAATACGTCGATTTCTGCCAAGAGAAGTACGTACCTTTCAGCTGCGTGAAGCACAACGAATGGTTAATTAATGCCGTGTTGATAGACAATATGTAAAATAGATAAAAAAACGCAGGTTAGTTACATCATGATCTGCGTTTTTCTTGTGATTTAGAGCGGTTTTTTAGTGACAAAATAAGTTTAATCGTATAAAATAGGATATTAATTCAGCAAAACTAGGCATTTAAATTTTCAAAATGCCGTACGATATCATACAATGGAAAATAAGACGATATATATAAGCACAAAGTCAATCGGATGGGGATAACCCTTTTACCGAAGCGGCACGAATTTATACGCGTTCCATCCCATTTCTAGATCAGTTAGATATTGGTGGAGCTTGCCAATTCAAAAATGAAGGGGGAGAATGTTTATGGAAATAGAACGCATTAATGAAAATACGGTTAAATTTTATATCTCATACGTTGATATTGAAGATCGTGGATTTGAACGCGAAGAAATCTGGTATAATCGCGAACGGAGCGAACAGCTTTTTTGGCAAATGATGGATGAAGTCAACTATGAGGAAGATTTTAATGTTGATGGTCCGTTATGGATACAAGTTCAAGCGATGGAAAAAGGCTTAGAGATTATTGTAACAAAAGCACAAGTATCCAAAAATGGTGAACAGCTGGAGCTTCCTGGAGAGAACGGAAAGACGATTGATTTAGGTGTCGATGAAAAAATTGAAGATTTGCTTGAAGACAAGTTTGGCAACGAAGATCAAGATTCATCTGAGGAGAATGAGGATGATCACTTGTCACTTACGTTAAAATTCCGTGATTTCGAAGACGTCATTCAATTAAGTCATTATATGTCTGGTGAATTAGAGCACGTTGAAAACAAGCTCTACCATTACAACGATCAATACTATTTATATGTTGCATTTGACGAAGAACTGATGGACGATGATGCTCAGGAAGACGTTATGAGTGTGTTGTTCGAGTTCGCTGAGGACACAGACATAACGGTTCATGTACTCGAGGAGTACGGCAAAACAATCTTTACAGATGATACGTTTGCCCAAATTAGAACACATTTTCCCGCACGCATATAGACACTTGTTAACGCAGGTGTCTATCTTTGTTTTTTTATAAATACCCCTCAAACCCAATTTCATCTTCTGTAATCTGCATCACATCAGATCTATTCCATGATGCTGCAACACTTTTTCATTTTTCCAATTAAACACACTTTACCCCACAATCAATAGGATTTAACGGAGGTGCATGTTAGTTATGCTGCAAGCTAAAAATGAATATGGCAAAATGGTAACACCGGCTTTATTAACGCGTCAAGATATAGCGAATGAAAGGCATAAACCGTTTTCCTGCCCAATCTGTCAACAGCCCGTCATCTTAAAGGCCGGTTCAAAAATGATTGCCCATTTTGCGCATCGATCTAGTCGTGATTGTCCCAATCAAGATCAAGGAGAAGGACGCTATCATGAAGAAGGAAAACTCCTCTTGTATCAATGGCTTCGAAGACAATTCTCTCACACGGTCCTCCTAGAAAAATGGCTCCCCGATATTCAGCAGCGACCAGATATTTATCTTACTATTGGTGAACGACAAATAGCGATAGAATTCCAATGTGCGCGCATGTCACTTGAACAAATTGCCAAGCGTAATAAAGGATACCAAAACAGACGTATTACCCCGATATGGATTTTAGGTGCAAGTCATTTAAAGCGTATTCAACAGCATCATATTCGATTGAGCCCGTTTACAAAGCAGTTTATTCATGATTTTTTTGCCGGGCATCCACCTGTATTATATTTTTTTAATCCTCATTCCGCCGAGCTTGTTATCATGAAAGACCTTTATGAAGTAAATCCCTCGCAAGCCATTGGACAACTGAGCTTTAATCGCATTCATGAACTGTCATTTAGTGACTTATTTAAAGCAAACGGCTTATCGCTACATACATTATTAACGTTGTGGGAGAAGGAGAAACGTCGCTTTCGTTTGACGGTACCTCAGCGGCTATACGGCAATAATCTCGTTTGGCATCAATGGTTATATGAGAAGCGGTCACATCGAGATAGACTGCCTGCGATTGTATACTTACCCGTGTCGTCACAGCACTTAATGATAACCCCGCTATGGAATTGGCAAAGTAGGCTATGCCTCGATTTTCTTATCCCTTTACCAGTTGGTCACACGTTTACACTTCAGCAATGCATCCGCTTGTTAAACAACCATATATTTCCTCAAATTCGTTCTACTCAACTTAAACCCACTCATAAAAGCCATCCAATTAAACAATATTTACAATGGTTCATCCACCTGAATATGATCACCGAAGTGTCGCCCAATGTGTTTGTAAAACAACTTCCTATTTTAGAGCCCGATCATATTGAAGCAAGTCTTCGTGCCGATCAACAATTATTACAGAAACTTTATGAAAAATTGAGCGCAATAGAAGCATGAACGATGATTTTTCAGTTATAATAGTAATGTATACCAATTTTTGATTTGGAGGAGATATGATGGCGGACGCCACAAAGGAATTACCAAAACGTGATGAGATTCCTGTTGAATTAACATGGGATTTGGAAGATATTTTTCCAAGTGATAATGCATGGGAAGAAGAGTTTAAAGCGTTAAAAGAAGCTTTTCCGAAGATTGCAGAGTATCAAGGTAAGCTTGGAGATTCAGCTGAAACGCTTTTAAATGTTTTTCAACTACAAGATCAATTATCTGAACGTTTGGGCAAATTATTTACATATGCACATATGCGTTATGATCAAGACACGACGAATGGATTTTATCAATCGCTCAATGCTCAAGCTGAATCGCTTTTAACGTTAGCGTCCAGCTCAATGAGCTTTATCGTTCCAGAAATTCTTGATATTGACGAAGCGGATTTACATCGCTTTATTGAGGAGAATGATGGTCTAAAGCAGTATCAGCATATGCTTGATGAAATCAATCGTCAACGTCCACATGTTTTAAGTCAGAAAGAAGAAGCGCTACTCGCTCAAGCTTCTGAACCGATGGGAAGCACGTCTCAAACATATATGATGCTGAACAATGCTGATTTAACGTTCCCGACGATTAAGAATGACAAGGGAGAAGATGTTGAGCTCACTCATGGACGTTATATCGGTTTTATGGAATCACAGAATAGAGATGTCCGTGAAGGTGCGTTTAAAGCGATGTACGACACATATGAAAAATTCAAGCACACCTTTGCATCAACACTTGCTGGACAAGTCAAAGCAAGCAACTTTAGTGCCAAAGTACGCAACTATGATTCTGCACGACATGCAGCACTGGATGGCAACAATATTCCAGAACAAGTATATGATAATCTTGTAGAAGCCGTGAACGAACGCCTGCCGTTGTTGCATAGATATGCTGCATTAAGGAAAAAAGTACTTGGTGTTGATGCATTGCATATGTACGATATGTATACACCGTTAATTCAAGATGCAGATATGAAAATTGATTACAAAAAGGCACAGCAATATGTGGTTGACGGTCTTGCACCACTTGGTCAAGAGTATGTCGATATCGTCAAAGAGGGCTATCAGAATCGCTGGATTGACGTTATGGAGAATAAGGGTAAGCGTAGTGGTGCTTATTCATCCGGGACATATGGCACGAATCCATATATCTTACTGAATTGGCAAGATACCGTGAACGATATGTTTACACTTGCACACGAGCTCGGACATTCTGTGCACAGCTATTATACGCGTGATGCACAACCATATCGCTACGGCAACTATTCAATATTTGTAGCAGAAGTCGCATCAACGACGAATGAAGCTTTACTTAATGAATACATGCTCAATCACCTTGAGGATAAACAACAAAAGCTGTACATCTTAAACAATTTCCTCGAAGGCTTCCGTGGGACAGTTTTCCGTCAGACGATGTTTGCGGAATTTGAACATGAGATTCATAAACAGCAGCAAGAAGGTGTCGCGCTAACAGCAGATAAATTAAGCGAGATCTACTACAACTTGAACAAAAAATATTTTGGTGAAGACGTTGTGTCAGATGATGCAATTGCAATGGAATGGGCACGAATTCCTCATTTCTATATGAATTATTATGTTTATCAGTATGCTACAGGCTATTCAGCTGCAACGGCATTGGCTGCTGACATTCTTGAAGGAAAAGAAGGCGCAGTTGATCGTTACATTAACGATTTTCTACGTGCGGGTAGCAGTGATTATCCAATTGAAGTGCTTAAGAAAGCAGGCGTAGATATGACCTCAAAAGAGCCGATTTTAGCTGCGCTTGATGTATTTGAAAAGAAGTTGACTGAAATGGAAGATATGCTCTTGAACGATTAATGATAAGAGAAGCCGCCTGAGATCGTAAACTCAGGCGGCTTCTTAATATGATTAAACATAGACACATGGATAAGCATTTTTGCAAAGTGAGAGAAATAAGCACATAGTGGGTGTTTTGTTAGCGCATGCGGCCACGATACGTATTTCGGTGTGAAAATGAAAATATGGTCGCATAGATAGATATAAATAAAAGCGGTAACGTAATGTAAAGTGGGATGAGCTGCATTAGCCCGAAAATGTTCAATACAAAGGCGACGATTGTTAAAAAGAAAAAAATAACCGGGTATAGATTGCTCATATTGATCAGCCCCCATCCAAATCTAATTATTAATATATAATATGGTGTCTAAATCTCAAATAGAAGTATGACATCTTTGTGAACTGTATAACAAGGTATTGATTACAGAAGGAAAATCCGCTATTATAATAAGTGAGATCAATCCCAAACAATAAACCCCTTTGTTTGCTGTGTGAAATCTCCCACCCCCCTTTGTTTTTTATAAAACAAAGTATGAACGGGCATACACATCGTGTATGCCCGTCTTTTTTTTGTGTATTGATCACAAAGAGGCGGGGCAAGAGAAGACTATTTACATGAAAAATGACGCTGAAAGACGAGTTGGATGACGGAGGTGCTGCTCTTCTCGTTTATGCGGCTGGGAGAGCGGATATGCGTTTGGATTGCGATTTATGCGTCTCGATGGGCGGGTATGCGTTTGGATTGCGATTTATGCGTCTCGTTGAGCGGATATGCGCTTGAATTTTGATTTATGCGTCTCGATGGGCGGTTATGCGTTTGAATTTCCAGTTATACGTCTCGTTGAGCGGATATGCGTTTGGTTTGCGATTTATACGTCTCGTTGAGCGGATATGCGGCTGGATTTCCGTTTATGCGGCTTGAGCATTGTTCGTCTTTTGCATTAAGCCTTTTGTTATGTCACAGCCTCAAAACGACAAAAAACACACCTTGAGCTTTTTAGCCCTAAAAGGTGTGTACCCGCTTGTAAACTGAAACATTCGAACGAATTAGTTTTAACCTATATCAAACGTTGTCACTTATAGAAGATCTATGTTTAATACACAATAGACCCATTTTATTTAATGATACTTGCGCCATTCAGTCTCGTGATCGATATTCCCAGAATGATCCGTGATTCGTGACATGTTTTTTTACTTTTTGTCTGATTTGTAATTTCTTCAGTTCCCGTTCAGCTTTTGTCGTTGACCAATCATATACGACAGCGATTTCTTTTGTTGCCACAACTTTATAATGTGATAAAAGCAGCTCTAGTGGTGGCGTTGTTGATGGGATGAGGCGTTTATCGAGCATTTGCTTGAGGACGCGTACGTATATCTCATATGGGTACAAACCAGATATTTTAATGCCCGGCTGCTCTGATGTCGGATTAAAAAACACCATTGTAGGGATGTAGTCCACGTTCATTTCATTTGTTAGCTTAAAGTCACTTTGGAGTGCTTTTTTGGCTGTATCAGAGTACAAATCGCATTTAAACTCTTCAATGTCTAGCTTTGCTTCTTCAGCACAGTTTAACAAGACGCTCTCTTCTGAGATGTTTTGTTTTTTCAAAAAGGCATTTTCTTGAATCTTTCTTAAAAAAAGCCGTCCTGCTTTTTTTCCTTGGAGTTCAGCCGCCTTTATGGCTAGTGACGCTCTCCGTGGGGAAATAAATGAATGGTCCTTCCACACATTCGTATCGCAGCTCATACCTGTACGTAATGCTGTTCGTTCCCACATATCCTTGAGTTTGCATGGTTTATCAAACGGTTCAAGATTCATAGCAAAAACATGACCGCTGACAATTGGGCGTATCGTAAAAAATCGCCCATACTCAATGCTTAATTTTTTTAAGTATGGTTCGAGCGACCAGCACTCGGCACAGAGGGGATCAACAAATACATACAATTCTAATGGTTTTTTAACAACATTAACATAACTGTATGCTGCTGACGATGTGTTTGCATATTCAAAGCGTTTGAGCTCATCATGATACGAATTCACATCGATTCTCCTTTCTGTTATTCGGGTGTATTCATCATATGATTGGCGGTCATCGTTAGTTTTTCAAACATGGCAGTCCGATATGGTTCTGGAACTTCAGCTTCTTCCAGAGCAGCATCCATACATGCGAGCCAGGCATCCCGTCTTTCAGGTGTAATTGGAAAAGGCAGGTGACGGCGTCGCATCATTGGATGACCTCTTTCTTCTGTATAAGCCTTTGGACCACCAAAGAATTGTGTTAAAAACATACGCTGTTTGCGTGCTGTTTCAGTTAAATCTTCAGGGAAGATAGGTGTGAGCAACGGATGGTTGCCAACACGGTTATAAAATGCAGTGACGAGACGATCAATGGTTTCATAACCGCCAATCGCGTCATATATTGTTCCATGGGTAATCATAGATTAGCTCGCTTCCTTAAAATTGATATAATGATATTGTATCAACGGCGTTAACACGGGGCAACCGAAGAGGGCTCAGGCCGTTATTGACTCAACTCGGTAAACAATCGCTCAATTTTATTTGGTGTCTTGCGGATAGGAATGTTATGCTCAGAAAGTAACTCATTAAAGACGGTAGAAACAGCTTCTTGCGTCGGTCCTTCCACCTCAAGCTCAAAATCCTCTACATCGCTATAGTGACTATGATCAAGCACAACGAGGACACCTTTATAACGCGTCTCCCAACGTTTGGTCGTTAATTGACCGAACAGTGAGAGTGCTTCTGATGCGATATTCATGCTGTTGAGCTGCTTGCCGGTATGAGGGTGGAAGCTGATATGTCCGTTCAACCATTCATGTGCTTCATCTACATTCAACCTATCGTGGGTTTCTAAAAGGCCATCAGGGTGTGGTTCTTTTAAAGTGAGCGTGTACGTTTGTTGTGTTTCTCGAATTCTTAACGCAGACCGCTTCCCCTTAAGCTCAAATTGATCTGTTTCAAAGTAATAATTTGTTTGCACCCGTGGCAACTCAGGGAAGTCAAGCTGTGACTTTAGGTGCTTGAATTCTGTCTTAGTTAGTAAATTTTTATATTCAATTTCTATTTCTTGTGTCAAAATCATCAGCCTCACATTGTGTTTCTTTAAAAAATGAATTATACATGATTATGCCGAATACGTGACTATTATGCAAAACATATCCCTTATCAAGTCGTTACATTAGCAAATTGTCGCTTAGAAAAATCAATTAAGAACGTTTTGTGGTAAAATAAAAGATGTGTGTTGATTAATTGTTAGGTGGTGGCTATGATGAACTGGGAAGCGTTACTTGCACCATATAAACAAGTCGTTGAAGAATTAAAAGTAAAGCTAAAAGGGATGCGGGCACAATTTGAATATGAATCGAGACATTCCCCGATTGAATTTATTACCGGGCGGGTTAAGCCAGTTCAAAGCATTTTAGAAAAAGCTGAGAGCAAGCGCATTCCATTGAATACTATTGAACAAGATATACAAGATATTGCTGGTGTTCGGGTCGTGTGCCAGTTTGTTGATGATATTTATACTGTCGTTGATATGCTCAGAAAAAGAAACGACCTTACGATTATCGAAGAAAAAGACTACATAGCTCAAAAAAAAGAAAGTGGCTACCGCTCATTTCATATGATTATTGAGTACCCAGTCGGAACAATTCATGGTGAAAAAATGGTTATTGCTGAAATTCAAATTCGTACGCTCGCAATGAATTTCTGGGCAACCAATGAACATTCATTGAATTATAAATATAAGGGAAGTATCCCGAGTGATATAAAGGTTCGACTCCAGCGAGCAGCAGAGGCTGCTTTTAAGCTTGATGAAGAAATGTCCAAAATACGTAATGAAGTTCAAGAGGCACAGCGAATTTTTCATCGAAAATAATATGTGTTAAATGATGTACATATTGACTGTCTTATATTGGAAAAGGAGAGGAAAACGTTGAAATTTGCGATTGTATCAAAAGGAGATGAGCGTTCGGAAACAATAAAGACGAGGTTAATCGAGCAGTTGACAGACTATAGCCTCACATATGATTTAGATCATCCCGATCTTGTCATTTCCGTTGGTGGGGACGGTACGTTTTTAGAGGCATTCCACCGGTATATTCACTGTTTGAAAACAACCGCATTTATTGGCGTTCATACAGGGCACCTCGGATTCTACGCGGATTGGGTGCCGAGCGAGGTTGATCAGCTTGTTGAAGAAATCGCTAAAACGCCATTTCAAATTGTTGAATATCCGTTGTTGGAAGTTATTATTCGCTCAAAGTCAGATCGGGTAGAAGATCGATTGCTCGCTTTGAATGAAGCGGCCATTAAAACGACGGATGGTTCGGTCGTTTTTGACGTTGAAATTAAAGGAGAGCATTTCGAGACATTCCGTGGGGATGGCCTATGTATTTCAACACCTTCAGGAAGTACAGCTTATAACAAAGCGCTCGGTGGGGGCATCATACACCCAGCCTTGGAAGCCATTCAGGTTACCGAAATGGCTTCTATTAATAACCGTGTGTTCAGAACAATCGGTTCACCGCTTATTTTACCAAAGCATCACACGTGCTTGTTGAAGCCGCTCGTTGATCGCAGCTTTTTATTAACCGTCGATCATATAACAGACACATATACGAATGTGAAATCAATACAGTGTCGTGTTGCGAAAGAACGCGTGCGCTTTGCTCGTTTCCGTCCATTCCCATTTTGGAATCGGGTTCGTGATTCGTTTGTAGCAGAAGATGATCCGACACTTCCTAGGAGATAGAACATCATGATCATAACAACGTCACTGGAGGCAAGCAAGCTGTGAATTGGAAAATAGATCAAATGTATGACGGTATGACCATTAAATATTACTTGCGTCACGTTCATCATTTTTCACGTCGGCTTATGAAGGCAATGACAAAAGAATTGGGCGCATTTAAAATCAATGATGTGGAACGTTTTGCTTATGATGTGCTCCATACAGGAGATATGCTGTCTGTGCAATTTCCTAATGAGACGCGGAGTGAACATATTTGTAGCCAAGACATACCGCTTAACATCATATATGAAGACGATGCTGTTTTAGTCCTTGACAAGCCAGCAGGGATGGCAGTTATGCCTTCTATGAACCAACCTAATGGAACGTTGGCAAATGCTTTAGCAGGATACTATGAACAAAATCGTCTCTCTTATACAGTCCACATCGTTACGCGACTTGATAAAGACACGTCTGGGCTTGTACTCGTTGCTAAGCACCGATATGCTCATATGGTGCTCTCCGAAGCACAAAAAAACACGAGCATTAAGCGGTCCTATGTAGCGATTATACAAGGCACTTTACCTGTTCAGGAAGGCGTATTTACCGCTCCGATTGGGAGAAAACAAGACTCAGTCGTGGAACGTGTTGTGAGACCTGATGGTCAGAAAGCTGTCACGCACTTTCAGGTACGTGAAGCTTATGCAGATCATACGGTTGTTGATGTACGCCTTGAAACAGGGCGTACACATCAGATTAGAGTTCATTTTTCTCATGCAGGCTATCCGCTTGCAGGTGATACACTGTACGGTGGTCGTCAAAGGATGATTATGCGTCAGGCTTTGCACAGTACATTTCTTGAATTTGAGCATCCTATAACGAAAGCGTGGCACTCATTTCATTCACCCATTCCACCGGATATGCAACAGGTTTGTCAGGCGAGCAGCTTTGCCAGTGTTAATTCGTAAAGCTGAATGCATGTTGTTGAAACGGTTGCTCTGAGGGGATGGATATTGTCGTTTCCTCAGGCAAGCGAAAAGCTGTTAGTGCATTGCCAAAAACACATCCAGTATCAATATTAATCGTTTTGTTGACGAAGCGTGGCTCAAGCACAGGGGTATGACCATAAATGATCCAGCGCTCACCGTTGTAATGCTGAGCCCAGTCACGTCGCACCGGTCGTCCATCAGGGTGTTTTTCACCAGTTGTATCGCCATACAAGACGAACGATTTTGCTTTTTGATCTGTGCGACCGATGTATGCTTCTTTTATGCCAGCATGTGCGATTACGGCATTGACGTCAGGAAGTACGAGATAAAGGGGTGCTTGCTCATATAAAGTCATAAAGGCGCGTTTAATACGCGTCTGTTCTGCTTCTGACAATGCGTTATACTCAGCAACCGTCGTTTCTAAACCGTGCTTTTGCTGGACGGCATTACCTTTAAAGAAACGGTAAAGCTTGTTGCAATGGTTACCAGGAACATAATGTGCTGCTTTGGCTTCAAGAACCATATGTGACACAATTTCAATGACTTTAATCGATTGTGGACCACGATCCGTTAAATCTCCGACAAAAACGGGCATACGCCCTTCAGGATGGCGATAAACGTCGTTTGCAAAGTGGTATCCTAGCGACTTAAATAACTGTTCGAGCTCAGAGAAACAACCGTGAATATCTCCAATGACATCAACCTTCATGGAATGACCCCCTCCAAAATATCATGTGCAATAGTGCCACTTTATGGTTGTCATTTCAGTTAGCATCTATCTTGTTGACTTTAATTGTGCCGCCTAAAAATAAAACAGGCGAGGTAATCTCACCTGTTATCATTTATAAATTGCCCTGAATGTCGTTATTCAAACATAAATGTTTTCGTTCGAGAATGAACGTTTAAAACGATGCCGATTGCCATGAGGTATGTGAGTGTTGAACTCCCACCATAGCTGAGAAATGGCAACGGTAATCCTGTAATTGGTAACAGCTGAATAGACATCCCAATGTTTTGGAATATTTGATAGGCAAACATTCCGATAAACCCAGTAACGAGATAACTGCCGTAGCTTTCGTTACTTAAAATGGCGACGTGAATCATCCGGTAAATTAAAAGGAAAAACAAGATGATGACAAAGCTTGCTCCGATAAAACCGAATTGTTCGGCGATCGCAGTAAAGATCATATCGGTATGTTTTTCAGGAACATAAACCTCCATCGTACTAAGCCCTTTGCCTCCGAGTTGCCCGGATCCGATCGCAAGCATAGCGAGCACAAGCTGATAACCGGAATCAGGATATTGCTCGGGATATATCCAACCATAAAACCGACTTTTAATATGGTTAAAGACACCTTCCTCAAGAAATTCCGATATAGGACCTGGTATAAAAATCCATACCGCAACCGCAATGCCAATCAATACAAGTACCACCCCTAATATGCCAAACATAACCCGCCATCGAATTCCTGAGACAAGGAGCATAGCACCCGTGATACTTGCAAGCACAAGCATGCCACCTAAATCTGGCTGTACTGCAATTAAGGCCATTGGTGGGAGGGACACGAGCATGATTTTGGCAAATAACCAAAGATCAGTTTTAGTCGTTTGGTTGACATATTTCTTGTTATGACTGAACATAAGATGTGCGATAATTAATACATGGACAATTTTATATAATTCGGCGGGCTGTATCGTCCCCATACCTGGTAGAATAAACCAACTGACAGCATTGTTGGCCTCGTGTATAATGCCAGCAGGAAAGCGAAAAAACAGCATAAGCAATGACGTCATACCGATACCATACAAAACCCAGGTCACTTGTCGAAAACGATCATAGTCAATAAGCATTAATATAAAGATGAGGATACTGCCTATGATGTACCATTGCCCTTGTTTAAGTAAAAAGTTTTGGTTGTCATATTTTGCTGGGAGATATGGATCAATTGTATATAAAGCGAATAAACTTGTTAAACCAAGTAGAACGACAATTAAAATCAATGTATAATCTATATTTGTGTTTTGGTTTTTCATGGATTTGACCTTGCTTTCTATATAATTGCTTACATGTATTCTAACATACATGTGAAAAAGCATTTAGCATGAATGAAAAAAACATTATAATTTGATTCATTAACTAGTGTACATGAAAAAGGCGAAAACGAGAAGTATCTATTTATAGGGTTGAAAAACGAATCATGATTAACTTCTAACCTTAGCTGGGTAATTTAGCTTTAAGTACGGATGGATTTTCGAGTGAAGGACGTGGGAAAATGGAAAAAGACATGCGATATCAATCTAATAAGGCATCACTGGAGACGTCTTTAAATATAGACAATATGACTCAATTCCGTGACCATTTTCTCCATAGGCATCCCTATGATCAAGCCACGTTTTTTATGGAACAGGATCAAGCAAAACGGATGCAATTATATGGGTATTTGTCACCTGAGGAAATGGCCGAAATGATGGAAAATATTGAACGGGAAAATACCGAGACATTTTTTATTGAAATGGATCCACAATTTGCCGCAATGGTCCTCGGTAAAATGAGTGCGGACGATGCCGTTGATATTTTAAATGAATTGGAAAAAGACCAGGTCGTTAGCTTTCTGACCCTGATGGATAAGGGTCCAGCAGATGAAATTAAACAGCTTCTGCATTACGAAGAAAAAACAGCTGGAAGTATTATGACAACAGAATTTGTTGCGTTATTTAAAACAAAGACGAAAGACGACGTCATGAAGCAGCTTAAGCGTGAGGCACCTGAAGCTGAAACAATTTATTATTTATACGTATTGGATGAGTATAATCGGCTTGTAGGCGTTACCTCTCTGAGAGATCTCATTATAGCAGATGATACGGAAAAGATTGAAAATGTTATGAGTGAGAATGTCGTATCGGTATCGGTTGCGACCGACCAGGAAGATATCGCGCAAATGATGCGTGATTATGACTTTCTTGCGCTACCTGTTGTTGATTTTCAAAATCATCTTCTTGGTATTATAACGGTTGATGATATTCTTGATGTTATGGATGAAGAAGCAAGTGATGACTATTCAAAGCTTGCTGCTGTTTCTGATACAGATAGTCGAACCGATAATCCTTTTTCGGCTGCGAAAAAAAGATTACCTTGGCTCATTATTCTTTTATTTCTTGGGATGTTTACGGCAAGTTTAATTGGAATGTTTGAGGAGACAATTGCCCGTGTCGCATTACTTGCCGCTTTTATACCAGTCATTGCTGGTATGGCAGGGAATACTGGAACTCAAGCTCTTGCTGTCGCTGTAAGAGGTATAGCAACTGGGGACTATGGCCGGGAAGGTAGGATGAAGCTGCTTGCGCGAGAAGCAGGAACGGGAGCAATTATTGGACTTGTGTGTGGAGTCACTATTTTTGTTGTCATTGTTTTATGGCAGCATAATTTATTTTTTGGAATACTTGTTGGCATTGCGATTATGATGACGTTATTTGTTGCGACAATATCTGGCTCAATTATTCCAATTCTTATGGATAAGTTAAACATTGACCCGGCTGTTGCCTCAGGACCATTTATTACGACGATTAATGACCTTCTATCAATTATCATCTATTTTGGCTTGGCTACGTTGTTTATGAATTTTTTATAGTTTATACGTCATCATCCTTGGGCACACCGTGATTGACTGACTCATATACTGTGGTGAATGAAATGCTAGAAAAGGAGCGAATCACCATGGCCAAAAAGCGGTATGCCAAATCCCCGTTGCTTTACGTTGAACAGCCTGGCATTGAGAAACCACAGGCACGTATGCAGCATCAATATCAATCGCCTAAAAAAAAGCGTGATGATCAAAATGCGCACAAAACAGATACGCAAGCTGCATATAGACCTAAAAAAAGCAAATCAAGCTGGAAGCAGCAAAAGTCTGTTCCTTTAGAGGCGGAAGAAGAACAGGCGTTAGAGAAGGTAGACAATTCTGTGGAACAGAGTGAGTCAACCGAAGACGAAGACAAGACATTTAAAGAAATGACGATTGAAGAAAAGGTCGGTTATTTAACCAATCGATCTCCCTATGCCCCAACATTAAGATGTCTCGTTAAGACAGATGAGCGCACATATCGGGGGATCATGGTGAAATTGGAGGACGACACTGTATTTATGCGTGTCGGTCGTAGAACATCTACGACACAAATCCAAATGGAAGCGATACAAGATATCCAGTTACTTGGATTACTCTAATTCAATGTAAATAAAAAGCACCAGTGAAAAGCACACATGCGGTCTTTTCACTGGTGTATTTTTGTGAAATGAGAATGACGTTAGCTTATAATACTTTTACTAAAATGCTGAGATGGCAGGTAGGCACGTAACGTGGCAGAAGCAATTTAGGTCAACTGTTATACAAATGCCTGTTGACTGAAGGTGACCTGTGAACTGTGACACAGGGCATTCTGGCTTTTCATCTGGATCGTGCGGGTCACGTAACAATTCAAGTACCGCACAGCAATCGTTGTCAACTCTTTTAACTCTGAAGTAGAAGCTGCCCACGATGTCACGAATATCATCAGGATCTGCACCAAACCCTAAGAATGGTTTACATCCATCCTTGCAGTATAATAGAACCGGTACAGTGTCCAATCCATTTCCGCGATCACCTTCACCTAATAAATCATTAATTGATTGCTCACAACTTGTTTCACAACAATTCTCCACGATATCCTGTTGCGCATCTGCAATCTCCTTTAGAATATCACATACGCAATTTCCAGTATCATGCACTTTTCCACAACCCATACATGATGACTCCTTTCTATTGTTTATTTCTAGAGCTTTCTTTAACAGACTATGTAAATGACGCATGTTGGTGTGGGCAGGCGTGCAGTTTATAAATGTCTTTTTTAGGGAAAAGGATAAATAGATGGGCGATTGTCCATACCATATATATACCTAGGACATATACTATCTCCGAAACCATATGATAAAGGAGAGACGTTAAATGTCTGACGATAAAAAAGTAATTCATGTGAAAGATCTTGTCATTAAAGCAGAAAATGTGCATATTGAGCCGACTAGAAAGCGCCATCGAGATCCGTTTTTCCGCCGACCACAAGGCGTAGAAGCTGCTGAAGAATCATCTGAGAGAGATTATTCTAGAGAAGATGACGAAAGCTCTGACCGTGATCATCGTAAACCTTTTTCCTGGCTGTAATACCATTATTGCTGAAATGAGGTGTATTAGATGGGATATATCTTACCAGTTTCGCAGTATCAATATGGACAGTATCATACGCGTGATTTAAAAAAGCGTAATCGGCCGTTTTATGTAGAACGGACGTATAAAGCGGCACTTGAATCTGCTTACGAAGATGCAAAGGATAAGGATACTGAAGAAAACAGCACGCCATCCTTAACAGCTCACCGTAGAGATGAACAGCAAACACAAGGTGTTGATATGATGGTGATGAATGGTTGCAATGGTTTAGCATATCAGCACCCATCTATGACACGAATAGCCGATTATAAGAGTCTGACGCAACAGGTCCACTCCAATCGATATCGAAACAGTGCAGTCACTGATGCGAATAAGATCGGCCATTCATACAATCTGCAAATTTAACTCACTCTAATATACCTCAGACACAATCATCCCCTTACACAAATGAAGCATAACGTGTAAGGGGAAAAGATGATGGTATGTGTTTGATTCGTTTAATCTTTTTGACGTTTGGATTTTTTCGTGAATCCTTGAACAAGTAACGTGTTACCATCTGAGTACTCACAGTAAAACACATCCTCGATATGATCGAACCCTTGGCTTTTGAGTTCGGTCATTAGCCACTGTTCTGTAAGGCCAGCTTCCTCTAAATTATCTTCCAGTAGCTCGCCGTCTTCAATTAATGAAAAGGGTAAATAGACCGTTTGTGGAGCAATGTTTAAGTCTTTTTTATTTGGTGTTTGATAGGCGGATTTTTTGAGAACTGAGAGCTTACCGTCTGTTTCAAGAACACCATATTCAACCTCTTGTATAGAGAAGACGTCTTTCTCTCTTAACAGCTGCTGAATCTCTTCGAAGGTCAATTTATTTTTTTTCATTTCTTCTCTAATCAGTTCACCGTGATGAATCATGAGAGAGGGCTTCCCATCTAAAAAATAACGCGTACCTTGGAATTTTTGGGTGATAAATTCGACAGCGTATAACAATAATCCCCATAAAATAATTACGAACCCGATCTCTGGAATGCCAGCTTTATCATCGAATAACGCATTACCAACAAGCTCGCCAATAACGACGGCCGAAATAAAATCAAACGGCGTTAGCTGGGATAATTGGGTTTTACCTAATATTTTTGTCAAAACGAAGAGGGCTATAAACCCAAAAATCATATCCGCTGCCATTTGTCCGTATTCTTGCAACATGATGATACCCCTTGTATAGTATATTTAGACTTCATATGAAGCCTATTTATTCAAAGTTATTGGCAATTTGTGAAATAGACGCACATTCTGAGTTACCTGCACTGAAAGGTAACGGGATTATAGCTGAATGTATGTTAGGGTTGATATATTGAACCTTAATAACTTCATAAATGTTTATTTTTAGCTTGACCAAAACAACAAAGATCATGCAAGTATAATTTCAATTGGGACTGGTACAAAACTGATAACAAAATAAAAAAACTAGGGCTTATTTGGTGAAATGACATCTTTAGCATTTCACACAAGCGCCTAGTTTTTTATAATTGTTTAATCATTGTTACGTGCGGTATACCTGCATCAATAAATGGTTCAGAGACTGTTTTATAACCGAGATGTTTATAAAATTGCTCAGCATGAGTTTGGGCGTTTAGCTTTGCTTGAGGAATGCCATGTTCAGCGATGACACGTTCCATTGCTTCAATTACTTGCTTGCCATATGACTGCCCACGTGCTTCCTTTAAAACAGCAATTCGCTCTAACTTTCCGTACTCATCGAACAGTCGGAGACGGCTAGCAGCAACCGGTGCTTCATGAACATAGCCGACAAAATGAATGGCTGTATCATCAAAAGCATCCATTTCAATCTCCACTGGTACATGCTGTTCTTCTATAAAAACGATTTCCCTTATTTTAAATGCTGCTGCTTTTTCTTTTGGTGTGTGTGCCCTTCGAATCTCCATTAAGCCTCGCTTCCAAACTGAAACGTTTCATATACAGTCCACGTACCGTTTTCAAGTTGATAAAGGAGATGAAACCGATCTACAACATCTTCATAAGCGATATGCTTCATTCCTAAGCTCCCATAAACATCAGAATATTCATCTTCACCTAGTTTTTGTGCTACCGTAATATGGGGAACGAATTGGTATTTAACATTTTGTGGAAAGGGTTCTTCATGCATTTTCTGATGGAGATCTTCTAATTGCTTTATTGGATCGACCTTCATATAAACGGTATTTGTAACAGGTGCAAACGTACTCACTTTGTTAATGTGAATTTTAAAAGGTGCGGTTTTGGATGCAATGCGATCAAGCTCAGGTATAAGTGCTTCAATCGTGTCATCATCTGCTGAGAATTTTTCTTTAAGGGTAATGTGTGGCGTAATGAGAGCATAATGTGGGTCGTAGCGTTTCCTCAAAGCATTTGCATCATCTTGGATGGTTTTAGATGGAAAGATAGCGATTCCGTAATTTGTCATAAGCTTTACCTCCTATAATAAATTAAAGGGCCGTCCAATATAGATCATTGAACAATAATTGAAGCCTTACTTCACTTATAATTTATAGTATACCAAAAAATATTAGATATTGGGTGATTTAGCAATAGTGTTAACATTTTATTTTCCCGCATGTAAGCTTAGTCAAACATATTTGTTAAAATTTCCGGGAGCTGTTTTTGCCAATAGGTCCATGTGTGATCTGCTCCAGTTTGTTCTTTGTATATATAAGAAGCGTTTTTTGCTTTAAGCAGCTCTGATAGCTTTTGATTTGGCGTCAGAAAATCCATATGTCCATCTTTTGTTGTAGAGACGTTTGTTTCCTCCGTCCCAATTGAATGATAGATATCAATTGAGTGCAGGTTTTTAGCGGTATTAACGGCTTCTATGACAGTATCATTAACAAGCGGTGATTGCATGATGATTTTACCGAACGTGTGTGGATATTTCAGCGCCGCCATCAGTGCCATTGTTCCACCAAGAGAGTCGCCCATTAAAGCACGTGATTGTCCCATGTGGTACGTCGGTAGAGATTCGTCTAGTAACGGTACGACTTCATGGACGAGAAATTTGATATAGGCCTCGTGCTGCTCGCCATTAGGATGATATTTTTTCAACCGATCATAGCGATCTTTATAATGAATACCGATAAAAATGGTGTTTGTAATGCTGTAGTCTGCATGCAATTGATCACTTAATGTTGCAATTCGACCTAACTGAAAATAGTCATCACCATCTTGCATAATACATAAATGATATTTGTAAAGCTGGGAAAATGTTTCTGGTTGGTAAATTTTCAATGTCATTTGTTCATTTAAATAGACACTATCTATATGCTTTTCCTGCATTAAACCTCTTCTTGCCACACGCGTCACTCCATTGTTCAAAATAATGTGTTGATTCTGCTTCATACTACTATTTTATCGTAGAAATCGCAATTTTTAAGATGGTGATTATCGAGTGAACGTCCCCAAAAAGCCAATTAATGATGACCGGCTATGGGGACGTTATTGCACCATTTCTATTGAGCGGCTTGTTTAAGCTGCCCTTTATATAAGTCGTAGTAATGGCCGCCATTAGCAATTAATCTGTCATGATTCCCTTTTTCAACGATGTGTCCGTCTTCAAGCATGATAATTGTATCCGCTTCTTGAATCGTATTCAGTCGATGAGCAATTACGAAGCTCGTTCTTCCGTTCATAAGCCGTTTAAGTGCATCCTGAATTTTGACTTCAGTAATGGTATCGATATTACTTGTCGCTTCATCGAGTATTAAAATTGCTGGCTTGGCTAGGATGGCCCGAGCAATTGTAAGTAATTGCTTTTGTCCTTGACTAATACCACTCCCGTCCTGGTCAAGCATTGTGTCATACCCCTTTGGTAGTTTGGTAATGAAATCATGTGCATTAGCGTCTTTGGCTGCCAGGATGACGTCTTCGTCTGTTGCATCAAGTCGACCGTAGCGGATGTTGTCCTTAATGGTTCCGCGAAAGAGATAGGCATCTTGTAAGACGAATGCCATATGCGAACGCAGACTAGAACGTTTAATCTCTTTAATATCAATGCCGTCTAGTGTAATTAGACCTGTATCATAATTATAAAAACGAGCGATTAAGTTGATGATTGTTGTTTTGCCTGCTCCCGTATGACCAACAAACGCAATCGTATCACCTGGTTTCGCCTCAAACGTCACATCGTTTAAAATCGGCGTATCTTCATACGCAAAATCAACTTGATCAAAGCGGATATGCCCGTTCGTTGATGGTAACGTGCGAGCTGTCTTTTCATCGGTTTCTTCCTGTTCCTCGTCAAGAACATTGAACACACGCTCTGCACCAGCAATTGCCGAGAGGAGGATGTTAAATTGATTGGATAGTTCATTCAGTGGTCGGGTAAACTGTCGTGCATATTCGGTAAAAATAACGATTACACCAACTGTAATGACCTGTTCGATCGCGAGGATACCTCCTGCAAGTGCTATAAGGGCAAAGCTAAGGAAGTTTAAAACGTTCATTACTTTAGGAATAAATCCGGTAAACGTCATCGCCCAAAAATACGTATGCTGCAGCTTCGTGTTACGTGCTTTAAATGCTTCAATGACCCGTGCTTCTTGGGAATAGGTTTTAACGACATGCTGCCCTGACACTGTTTCCTCAACGTAGCCGTTTAAGTCGCCAAGATCACGCTGTTGTTTTTTGTATAGCGGTCCCGTACGACGTGTAATCCACCGCATAGCGATGAACATGAGTGGAATGATCGTCATCGTAATAAGCGTTAGAAGCGGGCTTAAATAAAGCATGACAGATACAGTCCCGATTAATGTTAATACACTGGAAAACACCTGTATGACCGACTGGTTCAGTGTATTGTTAACGTTATCGATGTCATTTGTAACACGACTCATCAGTTCACCAGACTGTCGTTTGTCAAAATAAGAAATTGGCAGTCGATGAAACTGCTCAAACAAATTTTTACGTAACGTATAAACGGTTTTTTGAGCAATGCCGACCATCCAATAATTTTGGAGAAACACGGATAATGAATGTCCAAAGTAAATAATGATTAACCAAACGAGTAACATTCCAAGCCCAGATATTTGTTTTTGTTCGATATACTTATCGACGCCAACTCCGACCATGAAAGGACCGAGGAGGCTAAGCGCTGAGCTTATGATAACCATTAAAATAACGAGTGTGAGCTGGACTTTTTCTCTAGCTAAATACGACCAAATACGTTTAATCGTTCCCCAAGCGTTTTTGGCTTTATCTCGCTTGTCTTGACGTATATGCTCGAGTGGGATTTTGTCATATTGAAACGGCTCTTTTAATCGATTAAGTGCCATAGACATGCTCCTTTCCAAACTGCGAGGCCACTATTAGGCGATACAGCTCAGATTGATCCAATAAGGCATCATGTGTACCATGGGCTAGAATTTGACCTTGATCCATTAATAAGATGCGATCCGCTTTAATAGCGGTTGCTATTTTTTGCGTAATAATAAGTGTTGTACAATCGTACGTATGAAGCGCCTCAAGAAGTCGCGCTTCTGTAGCAAGGTCAAGTGCACTAGTACTATCATCTAACATTAAAATCTTAGGCTGGCGTATTAAAGCTCGTGCAATCGAAATACGTTGTTTTTGACCACCAGACAAGTTAACCCCTTTTTGACCGACCCGAGTTTGATAGCCTTCAGAAAGTCCAGCAATGAGCTCATGAATTTGGGCATCACGTGCCGCTTGCTCGACATCTTCCTGTGTGGCATGTTCCTTCCCCCAGGCAATATTATCAAAAATCGACCCACTAAATAAAAGCGGATTTTGCGGGACGTATCCGATGCTCCGTCTTAATCCAGATAATGTGAACGATTCAATTGGTTCATCATCGAAGAGAATATTTCCTGTTTCAGCATCGTATAGTCGTGGGAGTAGTTGAAAAAGCGATGTTTTCCCAGACCCGGTTGAGCCGATGATTGCCAGCTTCTCTTTTGGTTCCACAGAAAAGGTGACGTGATCCAATACATAGTTATCTGTATTGGGATACATAAAAGAGACATTTTTAAAGCTGATGGCGCCATTTTTGATTGCAGCAGGCATCTGTGTTTCTTCTTCATCAATTGGGTTGACCTCGACAGTCAGAACATCACTGAGTCGCTCTGAGGATGCTTTCATACGTGAAAATGCCAGTATGATAAACGTAAACATCGAGATGGCCATTGCAACACGCAAGGCATAATTCACAATGGCGACGACATCACCAACATTCGTTGTTCCAGCAAGTGTCTGCTTGTTGCCGTACCAAAGAATAAATACGAGGCTAAGATTCATTACAAACAGCAATATTGGCATCGACGCTTCAACAAATCGAAATGCCTTTCGCGTTGAAAGCGCTAGATCCGTATTCGCTTCAATAAAACGGTTTTGTTCATGATCGCGTCGGAGAAACGCCTTCACAAGACGCATGCCACTTAAATTTTCTTGCATAACACGATTAACAGAGTCGACATGTTTTTGGACGTTATTAAATAAGCGAGACGCCTTTTTAAGGACCCATAATATAAAGGCAATTAATAAAGGAACGGTTACGAGAAAAATCAACGCAAGTCTCGCATTTACGATAAACGCCATAACAACGCCACCGATAACGAGCAGTGGTGCCTTAACCATTATCCGAAGTCCCATGAAGACCGTATTTTGAATTTGCCGAATATCATTCGTGAAACGTGTCATTAAGCTAGAAGTGGGATAAAGCGATAAGAGTCGGAATGAAAAGGATTGGATTTTTTTAAATAGGGCTTCCCGAATATCATAAGCGAAGTGGGAGCTCGTATGGGATGCGAAGAATGAATTCAGTACCCCAGCCACAAAAGTGAATATGCTGAGACCGATCATAATGGAACCCCACATGATGATATGATCAATATTTTCTTTGACGACCCCATCATTAATCATTTTCCCAAGAAAGAATGGCAGCAACAGTTCAGCGACTAATTCAAGCACTGTTAATGTATAAGCAACAATAATAAATAATTTGTATGGTTTCAAAAATGAAAAAACTTTCTTCACACAGTCACCTCCATGATGAACATATATATTGTATCATTATAGAGTTTTTGAATCTCTTTTTCCATTCATGAATCCTCGCAAAGAAATGCGTACGTCTTCATTTTTTTATTCAAACACTTTTAATCAGCGAACATAATTTACTGTGTTGCGCATATCATTCACTTGTGCGTTCTTTAAAAGAAACAAAAACCAGTAAATCTAAGTAAAACATCAATATTTGGAGCAAATAAGGCTATTTTGTTCTTTATAATGAAAAATAGGCGGAATTTGCCGTTTTTTATAACGAACAAAATATTTTATACTCTAGGTAGTGTTCTTTATTAAGAATAAAAGTGTTTTAAAAAGAACGAACGCTTTAGCAATCAACAGTACATAAGGGAGGTTGAACAACGGCATAAATCTTATACCAATCAAGGATTGTAGACCAATTTATTGCATGCGTCATGAGGGACGTACAAACGAGTTGCTCATTTAAACGCTTTGAAAGAAGCGTTGAGCATGGTGTTAACAGGAGAGGAGGGAAAGGATGAAGCTCAAAGTCATTTATATTATGGCGGTGACACTATTAATCTTTCAACTATTTACGATGAATTTAGGATTAATAGCCGAGTCTAAAACTGAGCAAAAAGGACCGATCGATGTCACGTTTGTTGAACAACATGATGGCGTCATTAAGTGGGAAATAGATGCGACAGATATGCCGCAGGATGATACCAAAGCGATGACGATTATGTTTGGTGTTGGTCAAACGCACGGTGATATATCCGTTAATACTGCGACAGTAATAGAAAGTGGATATGTCATTGATGATTTCTCGACCGACCACGCTGGTGTAGTAGAGATAGCTACAACCATCACAAATCCTGAACAAACGGCTTTTGAACTTACCGTAGAGGTTGATCAAGGAGAGGTTTTGTTAACCGCAGCGGCTGAGGCTGTCATTGAACAGCAAGATCCACCAGTCGAGCAAGAAGAGCCATCATCTGAATCTGAAACAGAAGAAGAGCCTTCAGAGGAAGGTTCAGACGACACGACAACGGATGAAGAAGAAACGACTGAACGAGATGATCAAACAAATGACGAACAGGGCACTGAGGATGGTGCCAATAGTGAAGACGATCAGGCATCAGCTATTGAAATGCCAGCATTTACAGCGACAAAAACGCCTAAAGCACTGCCTGGTGTCATGAGCGGAAGCAACTGGCCAGACCCGGGCTCGTTGAAGCTCGACAAACAAGCAGCAGAAACAGCGGATTATGGTGAATGGGAAGTCGAACTTACACTAGAAGGTAAGAACCTAAAGACGAGTTCAGACATTGTCATTGTTTTTGACCGATCAGGTAGTATGGCAGGCTCTAAGCTGCAAAAAGCCAAAACAGCCGCCAAACAGTTCGTAGACAATTTGTTAATTCCAGATTCAACAACACGCATTGCCCTCGTGCCGTTTAACCGGACACATGGCACGGTGACCGACTTTAAAGGCTATCAAAATAAATCAACGTTAAAAAATGCCATTGATGGTATTACAGCCACTGGAGGCACGAACATTCAAGCAGGCATTCATCAGGCGGATGCGCTTCTTAATGGAAGTACAGCTGATCAAAAAACAATAGTGCTGTTAAGTGATGGATCGCCGACGTATAGCTTTAAAGCAGGTAGTGCGACATCACATTCATGGCCAGGGAATAAGTATGATTTCCTGTTATCAAATTTTGACTATGGAAACGAACTTGGAAATGGGAGTGACTACGATTATCCGACTGGTTTTTTAGGTTTTTTTGATGAGAGGTATACGGTGGATGGTTTCAGAGTTACTACAAATGGAATTCCCACTCTTTCAGAAGCGCACCACATCATGAATGCCGGCATTGGCATGTATTCAATCGGTCTTGGAGTTGGCAATAATTCTGACGCTTCATATGTACTGGAAAACAGTCAAAACAAAGGGTATTACGAAGGCGGAGAAGATGACTTAACTCCGATATTTGAAGACATTGCTGCCGCACTTAATTATCCAGCGACAAATGCCGTCGTGACAGATCCGTTAGGTGATATGTTTAATCTCGTTGCAGATGGCGGTTACGGGGGAACCAATTATGACGTCTCGCATGGAAGTGTGTCATGGGATGCGGCTTCAGAGACGTTTACGTGGGACATAGGCGACATTAAAGAGGGAGACGTCTATTCTCTCAAATATAAAGTGGTCATTGATTGCTTTAAGGATCCGGAAGGTCAAGTGATGTATCCGACAAACAAAACGACACCACTGAATTATACCGACTTTAACGGGGATGCAGCGACGAGACAGTTTCCAATTCCAGAGGTTGGGCTTGACACTGGTAAAATCACGAAAAAAGGCTATCGAGTTAATGTAGATGGCGATCCGATTGACAGCAATGGAGACGTCGTCTCAAGTCCAGACCAGGCCGAACAATTGTATACAGAGCTCTATGGTGATGACTTATCGTTTAATGAGACATATGACGTGACAGCGAACGTCGTACCAGATTTTACATTAACAGTTGGCGACAATCCAACCCCAGTTGAACTCACTTCAGGGAACGCATGTGTCGCTGTATGGTTCGGTTACGCACGAACGGATGAACTCGTCGCTGGAGATGTGACGGCAACATATGTGGATGAGGATGGGAATGTCATCGCAGACGAGGACGTGTACTCAGGCCAGATAGGCGATTCATACACAACGGAACAAAAACAAATTCCGGGATATGAATTCAAAGAGATGGATCCGAATAGTGCACCTGCTTCTGGAACATTTCAACTAGAGGAACAAACGGTAATTTACGTTTACACGAAGAAGCTTGGTTCTGTCACGATTCAGAAGGTTGATGAAAACGGAGATGCGCTTCAAGGAGCGGAGTTTGTTTTATCTGATGGCAATGGAAATGACGTTGCGACTGCCATTTCGGATGAAACTGGCACGATCGTCTTTGATGAGCTTGAATGGGGAACGTACACAATCAGAGAAACGAAAGCGCCAGACGGCTATCGTTTACTTTTAGAAGAGATCACTGTTGAAATAACACCAGAAGCGTTGCACATTTCAAAAGAAGTTGAAAATACGTTGCAAGAATGGGAGATTCCAAAGACAGGCGGAATCGGAACACTAGGATTTTATAGTGTCGGAATTTTAATAATGGCTGCAGCAATATGGTTTGCCATCCGACGGCGTAAGGCTTAATTTACGACCTTAAAATAGGAGGGAATATGAGATGAAAAAACGTTTTTCTATTTATCATGTTTTGGTGGCGGTTCTTCTACTGAGTTTAATGCTTCCGGCTGCGCCTGTGAGTGCTAATGGTGATCATAATAATGATTACAATGGCTCATTAACAATTCATAAGTATGAAAGAGAGCCAGGTGCTGAAGACGGTGCACCAGGTGATGGTACAGAAGGACAGGAACAGGATGTCCCTGACGATGCTGTTTTATTAGAAGGTGTCACATTTAAAATTACACAAACACACGCTTTTGATCCTATGACAGATGAGTGGACAGAAGTAACAGACGGCGCTGTTTTCCAAGAAATAACAGATGCATATGGTGAAGCTCTATTTGCCAACCTGCCACTAGGGCGGTATAAGGTTGAAGAGATTGATGGTCCAGATCATGTCAATCTAAATCCAAATGATTATTATGTTGATATTCCAATGACAAGTCAAGACGGATCAGAGGTTAATTACAACGTTCACATTTATCCAAAGAACGAAATTATTCGTGGAGCTGTTGAGCTTACTAAATTCGATGGTGATACGGAAGGGGTTCTTGCTGGGGTTAAATATGAATTATACAATGCAGCGGATGACACGCTTGTTGAAATGGATGGTGTGACTCAATTTTCGACGGATGCTAATGGTAAAGTTCGTATTGATGGTTTAGCATACGGTGATTATTACTTTAAAGAAGTTGAGACGCTTGAAGGATATGTGCTAGGCGACCAAAGAATTGAATTCTCTATTACGGAAAGTGGTAGCTTTGGCCCTGCACCTGAATTCACGCATGAAGGTACTGTCGTTGTAGAAAGTGCGGTTAACTATAAGTCCCCTGAAATTATTAAAGAAGTCAGCGAGCCAGAGGTCAATCGTGGCGATATTGTCACATACACGTTAACGATTGATATTCCAGGTGACATTTCAGACTATAATAGCTTTGTTGTGACAGATGTTCTAGATGACAATCTCGAATTTGCAGGCAATGAACAAAGTCCAGACGCGTTCACATTTGCAGAAAATGGGCAAACATTAACGTGGACTGTGACGGACTTCTCACAACTATCAGGTCCAGGTCAAGTGACACTTCAATTTGACGCAAAAGTAAAAGAGGATGCTGAAGTTGAAATCATTAACAACAAAGCAAAAATTGATTTCGAAAATGAGCATGAGCATGAAGGAGAAAAAGAAACAGATGACACGCCGATCGAGCTAACAGACGGTGGTGTTAAGGTTATTAAAGTTGATGCCAGTGACCATAGCATTAAATTGGCAGGTGCCGAATTTAAACTGACTGATGCTGATGGCAATACGATTGATGCAACAGGCACACTTATTAAAGTGAACGGTACTCTTCATGATGGGCTCTTGGAAAATCTCGTAACCGATGAAAATGGTGAAATCACAATTACAGGTCTGAATGTCGGTACGTATTATTTAGAAGAAACAAAAGCACCGACGTATGAAGAAGATGGCGAAATAAAATCCTATCGTCTGTTAAATTCGCCAATCGAAGTGGAAATTGTTAATAATGAAACAGCAGAATATACAGTCGAAAACTCCAAGTCTGGTTGGCTACTCCCTAAAACAGGCGGAATTGGAACGGTCCTGTTCACGATGGTAGGCTTGACATTAATGGGTGCAGCGCTTGTATTGTATATTCGCCGCAAACGTGTTCAAAGTGTGTAAATGACCTATACAAAGAGGCTGGGATATAACTAATAGTTTAACGCAAAAGACGAACAATGCTTAACAATAGCTCCGGAAATATACGCAGACTCCTGCGGGAGGAAGGCATAGGTTAGACCCCGCAGTGCGATAGCACGAGGAGGCTTACCAGCCGCCCGCGGTCGCCTAAGTTCGGTCACGTCCTGTGACCAACGCCGACACTAAAACATCATGTTTGTCGGTCGCGAAGTATATTTCCGGAGCGGTGGTATTGTTAGGTTTTTCATTGGATTAAACTTCTATAAACCCAGTCTCTTTTTAACCCAATCAATTCAGTCGATTAATCGTCCATTAATTTAAGGTACAAAGGATGGATTCATATTGATTAAGAAAGTTATCATTCCACTTATTTTCATAATCGGCTTGGCGGTTTTTTCTTATCCTATTATTGGAAACTGGATGAGCACACAAGCACACCATACAGCGATACAGAAGCATGAAGCCGCATTAGAACAAATGACGGATGATGAAAAAAATAATTTGCGTGAACAAGCAGCGACATATAATGAAAAAATTAATGAAACTGCGACCCCATTGACAGATCCCTTCTCAGATCAAGGTGAAGACCAGACAGTCGCTTCGGGCTATTTTAACATGCTCAATGTCGGTGAATCGATGGGCAGTCTAGAAATACCGAGTATTGATGTGAATCTACCGATCTACCATGGTGTGAGCAATGACGTACTTGAACAAGGGATCGGACACATGTCAAATTCGTCATTACCGATTGGTGGAGACGGCTCTCATGCAGCATTAACAGCTCATCGTGGCTTGCCGAGTGCCAAGCTTTTTCGTGATTTAGACAAAGTCGGTGAGAATGAACATTTTTACATTCATACGCTTGATGAGACCCTTGCTTATAAAGTTGATGACATCCAGGTGGTACTACCATCCGAAACAAATTGGCTAGAGATGGAGGAAGATGAAGACTACGTAACTTTAATTACGTGTGAACCTTATATGATTAATACCCATCGTCTTTTGGTACGTGGCAAACGCGTTCCAATGGAAGAACAAGTCGCTTCATTTGCCTCAGATCAATCAACAGACATAGGTTCGTCTTCCAATGCTCAACCTATATCAGAATGGTCACTTGTTATAATCGGTGTGATCGCACTCGTGTTGATTATATTATTTTTTACGTATCGTAAGAGAAAGCGATTAAAAGAGGGATTATGATGAAAAAGAACTTCTGGATTGTAATATTATTTTTCATTGGTCTGGTGATCCTTATTTATCCACACGGTGCTCAATTGGTGAACGAGCAAATTCAAAAATCACACGTCAAACAATTTAAAGAAACTGTTGAGTTAATGCCTCCTGAAGAGATCAATCATCACGTTAATTCCGTTAAAGAATGCAATGAAGCCATTTATAACAATGAGGACGGCTTACATGATCCATTTACAGAAGCGTATGACAGAAGCCGCATCGAGGAGTGTAAGGATACACCTGATGACGGCACGAATATTGCTTCTATCGAAATTCCGAAGCTCGACTTGGAAATCCCAATTTATTTAGGTTCGACGGAAAATGAATTGTCAAAAGGTGTAGGCCATGTAGAAGGCTCATCACTTCCAATCGGTGGCAACAGCACACACACCGTGTTGGCAGGACACCGCGGAATGGGGACGAAGGTAATGTTTCGCCATTTGGATGAGTTAAAGCGTGGGGACACATTTTTCATTTATACACTCGAAGACAAACTAGAATATCGGGTATATGATGTTGAAATCGTTCTACCCCATGAAACAGACAGTTTACAAATTACGGATACTGAAGACCGCGCATCACTAATTACCTGTCATCCATACGGATCAAATAGTCATAGACTTTTAGTTCATGCCGAACGGGTATCAGAAAAGTGAAGTGCTCGTCATCATGCCCCTTTATAATATGTTCTGTGACGCTTACCAATGAGACGGTAAGCTTTTTTGTTATTACGGTTGCTGATTATACTTTTGTAAGTGATACAAAATAATGCTCCCTAGGTCTAATGAACTGGGGAGCAATTTTTACATGCGCTTTTACGAAACATAGACAATGATCTTAAGTTCAATGTTATTTCGATACAGAATAATCGACATCTAAATACAGTTGTCCGTTTGCATCTTTAAACACATTAATAAAAAATTCTTCAGGCTCATTCATTAATGTCATCTGGAAATTGGTGTCTGACAAAAGGTGTAGTTCATATTCCCAATTCAGTGTTTCATATAGAGCTGAATAGATAAGGTCAAGGTCATATATGCTTGTGTTGTAAAGCGCTGTACGAACTTTAATGACGTCTTGATGACCTTCATCAAATTCTTGTATGAGGTATACTTCCGAGTCTATAGGAAATGGGAAATAGTCAGGGAAATCTCGTTGTGGCAATTCTGCAGTCTGAATAAATGTAAGCTCTTCAAGAATTCCAACATGAGGGACATCTGAGAACATATGGGTTTTATCTGTACTATTATCATCCTTTTTTTCTTCAGTTGAATCAGTATTATTTGTCGAATTGTTTCCAGCGTCATCTTGTTGGTGATCTTCAGATGCGACCTCTTCTTGATCTTCGTCTGTCTTTGTCTCTTGAGCCTCAACCTCTTCTGTGGTGCCGTACGTGACAGAAACGGTTGGTATATTCGTGTTATGAATTGCAATTGTGAAGGTGGTGTCATCCCCCTTGAATTCTAAATGATAATTGCCATTCGCGAGTTCGTCGCGGGTGACTTCATACGCTTTTTTTATGCCAAAACTATCGTACATAAATTTCAGGTCGTCTTTCGTCATGTCCTTTGTCTCATACATAACTGTTGTCGTGTGAGCGGTTTTATCTTCAATGACATTGTAGATCGTATAAGATTTCGGAAAAGGAACATCATCAGGAAAATCATCTGGCAATTGTACGCTAGCCGTCATGTCATTTTGAGGTGTTTCATCATTCTTATCACTTTGTTCGCCACTGTCCATAACGAAATCTTCAAGATAGGCACATGATGTTGTAAGCAATAATAGTACACATCCAAAACATATAAGGGTGATGCGTTTGGTCAAAAAAATCAGCTCCTAAACTGTTATATGGATATATCTTAATGAATCGAGGTTAAACAGTGGTTAAATTTTCGTTGATTTTATAAGAATCGACGAATTAGAAAAAATAGTTGTTCATTTAATTTTATATGAAATGAAAATTTAGCAGGAGTTTGCCGTGTCAATATCGAATGGATTATATATAGTAATGTCATGACAATGGAGGTGACCAACAATTAAGATCATGTTATTCTGATTTCTCCGCTCACGAAGAGCAGACTCCAATATAAATTCCACCAAATGTAGTTGAATGATTGACACCGCGTTTTGACTTCTTATAAGAGCAACCACAAATTTGACCGAGGGGCGCTGCTCATATATTTACTTTCGATTCAATCCTTCAAAATATATACATAAGACAATCCCACGTTTACCTTGTAACAAGTCATAGAAGCAATGTTCGCCATGGAATACCTATGCCAAATATAAACCTTATATCGAAACTGTTTGAAATATTACCGATTCAGCCTTCTCATAACTCGAGATGATTGACAGTTTAAATACTTTTTAAAAACCAAAAATTTCATGTAATATTTTAAAACCAACCTCATATATTAGTACAAACACAGAAAGGTTGGTGAAGAAGTATGATGAAAAAAGTTGGCATGCTACTTCTGTCCTTGGCCTTAGTTGTTTCTGTTTTGGGAATTGCTTCTAGTGTATCTGCTGCATCGCATGGTAAACAGGGGGTTCTTCAGTCAGTTGAAGGTTACACACAGCATTTAGGAGAATTGGCAAAGCATGATCAGGAAGCGAACCAATTATTGAAGGAATTCAAAGCACTTGACCGCGTTAAACAAGAGAAGCTGATTCAGTACTTGAATGATCCAGAATTATTCAGAGCATTAATAGAGAAGAGTAACGCACTAAATGCAGGGGAATCTGTGGCTTTAAAAAATGGCGATGTATTGATTCGGAAAGATTTGACTATTACTGTAGATGAGGGGGTAGAAGAAGTCCCTGATCTGCAGGCAACGTATTACCGTAGAGCAACTTATACGGTTACCCAAGAGATATTTGGACTTAAGATCACAAAGCTTAGTTCTTATGTGAGGTATACGCATAATGGCTACCGAGTTACAAGCACATATGGTAATGGGGCGTATGTAACAAACTACAATTTCGGTGTAAAAATTACTAAAGATGTTAGAAGTCATTATCACACATCGGTTCGGGCTTATAGCACAACAATTTGGGAAGGTGCCTTCGCAAGGTGGACGCCAATTGTAGTAAGTAAAGAGCAAAAAGTTTGGGGTACGTATTGGAACACGGCTGGCGGATACCTTATTAACTTGTAAATAATATCATGAAAAGAGAGGATTTTTATGAAAAAGTTAATTTGGATTATTGTGAGTGTCATATTTGTTGGTGCGGCAGCTTTGTCAATTGGATTTGGTCTATTTAATGGTATGGATTCAGGTAACGAGGTGCACACTGAAAACATATCCGACGTGATCGATGAGTAGATCGTGAATTTAATAGCTTCATATCGACAACAACTAAAGGCTTAACTTGATTATTATAATAGACACAGAATAAACGTATGCAAAACCCCATCTGGACCTAGGTGGGGTTTTGTTTTGCATTTGTTATTTTCTTATGTGTGTTATCTGAAAACATAATGGAACGACTTTTTTATATGTTGATGTTTTTGAAATGTCTAGCCTCTCGTGGACGTAACACTATGGAAGTAGTATATTTTAATATGTAAGTAGTAGGCTAAAGACATAAACTTCGAGAGGTGCATACATAATGAAAAAACTGTTACGACTGGTGTTGCTGGCTACAATGGTGATGATTGCGTTATCAGCTTGCAGCAATTCAGCAGATGAAGACAAGAAAGAAGATAACAGTGTGTTTTTAGGAGACAAGGCTGCTCCGAATGAGATGATTTTTATTTTTGATTACTCATGTCCTTATTGTTCTATATGGATGGCAGATTATTTGCCGACGGTACAGGATGAATGGATTGATTCAGGAAAAGTGAAATTTCGTATGATCAGTGTTGGTTTCTTAAATGAAGCCTCTGTTCGTTTAGCAAGCTTGGACCATAATTTGCAGAAGCATTATCCCGCTTCATATTTTGATGTGGCGTTTGATATTTTAAAAGATTCACTTGAGGAAGATGACCAATGGGGTACCGACCAATACATTAAAATTGTTCTCGATGAGCACGAGTTGGACATGGATCGATTAAACGATGAGGTTGATATCGATGTTAAGACAGAAGAAATACAGGGTAAATATGATATTGAATTCGTACCAACTGTTATTTTAAATGGCGAAAAAGTTGAAGATCCGATGAACTTAGATGACGTTGAATCGCTATTAAATGAGTAGCTTGTCCATCTGATGCATCATCGAAATATTGCTAAAAAACCCTAACGGTTGCGGGGTGATCCGCTCCGTTAGGGTTTTTGAATGGCAGCGAAAAAATCATCGGACCTTTTCCTGATAGCAAATTTAAGATGAATACACTTAAAGGCTACAGTTTCACTAAGCTAATTTAATAAAATAGACTAAGCTTTTTGTTTCTTTGGGCTCGTATATTCTCGTTCCAGATGTGACATAACCTATGATAAAAACATATCCTTCATCTTGGGAGTCATCATTGGGCATGCTTTATTTTTTATAATTTCCCTCCTTCTCTTAGCTACATACTGGTAAACAGCATCCCTGATCTTTTTAGGTATTATTTTTGTTATTATTATAGGCTTAAAAAACCAATTGATTGAAGCTAACAAATGGATAACCGCATTAGAGTAAATATATGTTTTATTGTTGTAAATATATATCATACTATCTACGTCAGGATTACGTTGAAAGTTATTTTTGGTCCATTGGCTATTAAAATCTGTGATTTTTAAATCAGGATTTTTATTCATACGAACAACTAGCCTAATAAATCGACTACACATATTACATTCTCCATCGTAAATCAGAACGTTCATTCTAATCACTCCGTCCAAAGTATCAATCAATGCCCAAATATGTTGCCAAGACACCGATAAAGGCAAATATATATATGATACCTAGTGTATAAATGAGTACATTCCCTTCTTTTCTGATTAAGGACATTATTGTCGCTAACAATATAAGAGGGGATGATAGCAGTGGTAAAATTGTAGACAACATCATATCGCGTATAATATATTCATTAATGACTTCCATCAAAAGCAACGCAAATCCGAAATTGAAGCTCACTGTCTTAATTTGATAAGTTAGATTTTTATACCATTGAAGATGCTTTCCTTTCCATTCCCCAAATAACATTGGATAGGATGTTTTCTTTTCTTTACTATGGATTCGCGGATAAATTGGTTGTAAAAATGGGGCTTTACCATCAAAGGATTCAAATCCCCATGCAATTTCTTTATGGTCAACACAGTTTTTTATGACAAGGTCTGAATAATCAGTAGCATCTTGATATGCTGGAGCTAATTCCCTTTCAGGTTCTATGGAGAATGCAAACCTTTTTCCCTCGTGATCTCCGAAGTATTTGTTTTTATTTTGAAAAGCACCGTAATATATCGAAGTAGATATGTTGATAAGAGGGTGATAGTATGGCTTTATCCGCCCCATGCTAGCATCCATCGGAATCCACCCTTCTTTATCAATGAATATTTCATTCCAAGAATGGGGTGAGAATTTCTTGAGTGCCCAGGTCCCATAAAGTACTTTTGTAGGAATGCCTAATGATCGGCAATAAGACGCAAATAATGCTGCAAACTCACCACAATCACCGCTTCCTCTGTTTATAAAATGAGAGACACCTCTTTCATCAAAGCGAGTGGAATATTTGTAAGTCTTGGTCAGATGTAGGTAGATCATTTTTGCTTTTTCCATATCTGTTTGAGCATTACCAACGATCGACTCGGCTTCTTTTTTTATCTCTTCATTTACTGGTATTAGTTTGGTAGATCTTAAGAAAAAGTTCTTTTCCTCAGTCGTTATGGAGGCGGGAAAACGATGATCTTTATGACTGCCATAATATTTAATAGAGATATTTAACTTTTGGTTAGGCTTTAAATTAAAATACCAAATAGTATTTAAAAAGCGATATTCGGTTATTTTTTCGGGTTCGATGTTTGAGTCAATTGTGATATGTTGTTGTGTATTGGCTTCCTTAGGTTTTGAAAACCATAGTTCAACATGATCATGAGTCGTATTTTTGTAGGAATAGTTGATTTTATAGTTTTGTTTTTTCAATTAAACCACCTCATTATTGATAGAGCTAGGTCGCAAATTTGTTATTTTTCGTTTATTCATCTTATTAACGAGTCTGTTTTTCCTAATAAGGCTATACCCTTTGTCGTACTCATCATCTGAAAATAATATCACTTCAATTGCGATCATAGCTGCTGAGAATGTTACCAATCCCATTGCAAGTGCAATACCTAGGTGAAACCCTATCATCATCACGACAACGATATATTTCGTCCATCTATTAAACAATAAAAAAGGAAAGGCTAATTTAACTACTATGGATGCATAAGTGAATAACACGATCAGAAAAACATTACTTGTTAAAATCTCTGCCCAAAATGGCTTAGAAAAGGTATCAACTTGAAGGATGTAATATAAGGCAGTTCCGTTATTCCATTTTTCCCCCATAATTTGAAAGGTAGCAGAGAGGAAGTACATAATACAAATTTGAATGATGACAAATAATACTGCGAAGTTATGAAAAATCGCTTTGATTTCTGGAGGGATCTTTAGTAAAGGCATGCTCGGTCTTTGCTTGAACTTAAACGAAAAATAAGCAGTTGTGTTCATAAAAGTCATGTACAGTAAACACAAGACCATTATGTTGTCCCCACCATCAGTAATTAAAGGATTCCTGCTAACTATTGATAGAAAGAAAATGTAGTTTAGCACATGGATAAATTTCCCGCCGAATCCAAATGTGAACAGTAGGGCAAAAAATATACCAGCGTGATACAATATTTCAAAATAAAGAAGGGAATCATTTAACGCATATATCGACAGAAATACGTGATTGGTAGAATTGTATATGTCATCAGAAATAATACCAGTATCAAACCAAAAGAAATGTCGAATACTATAATTTATTACATAGTTATATAAAATTATGATGCCGAATAACATTCTTAACAAGCTTGCGCCTTTTAGATGATTATAATGTGTTAGCTGATCGTATAATTTATTGAATTTATTTTTTAACATTGTTCACACCTCTTTCAATGCAGCTTCTATTTTTTAATGGACGTTACTGTCTCATAATCTCTCCAATCATATTCCACATATAAATCGTTAGGCTTGAAAGTGTTGTCGTTTCGTTTGGAAAAGGGTACAGGCGGGTTATTTATTAATCTAACTTTAACTTGATCAATATGATCTGGCTGCTCAATTAATTGCGCCATAGAAAAACTGAATCTATAAAGCACTTCCATTTGTTTTTCATTTAATGTCTCATCAATTTCATCGCTATTAACTTTACTAGTGTTATTTGTATCACTTTCTTTCACTTTTTGATTATATTTATTTAATATTTCATCCTGCTCATATAAATTTTGAATTAATCCAGTTGGCACTCTTGCAGCTCGATTAAATGGACTGAAGCTATTTTCTTGATTACGTTCTAACAAAGGCTTACCGATATCAAACCAATCTGATTCTTCGCCATTTTTGTTTTTAACTTTTATCGCAATACCATCAGTATGTGAGACAGGATCTGGAGCAAATAGATTCCATGACTGGTATAACAGGGGCGTTTTATAATTGTCGGTGAAATTTTTAAATTGCAAGGACACAGGGTTTAATGGACCTGTTGAAATAAATATGATTGCAAAGTGAAAAAGTGTAAATAAAGACAACATGCATATTAACACTATATATATCTTCTTTTTCATATTGTTCGTCCGCTCCTATCCAAATGTAAGAGGGAAGTAGAATAAAAGAAATTACGGTTATAATTTTCTTATTCTACTTCCGTTTTTAATTAGTCAAAGATAACGTCTAGTTCCGTACTATACTCATGTTGCTGTGGCATTTCCCATCGACCAGCTACTTTGTCCCAAGCCCATCCAGCGGCTTTTGTCCCAAGCTTATATGCAACGCCTGCTGCAAATGCAACACCAACAACTGCTGGAACAGCTTCTGGATTCACTTCTTCTACTTTCGTAGATGTTTCAAAGTTCGCTTGTTCTACATTGAAGCTTTTAGTAGCGTCAGCTGAGACAATCGTTCCCCCGGTAATAAGCAATGATGCGATTAATACTGCGATAAATGCTCTCTTCATCATATCCCCCCTTTGTAAAAAGATCCCTTGCAAGGATAGGCACATTATATTATATCTAAAAATTTAAAACAATATAATTCTATAAAAACAGTAGCATTGTTGCAATTATTACATATATTTTGAAAGGTTGTATTTCAATAGAACTAGTTCTTTTGGACTAAAGTAGAATGAAAAAAGGGGACGATTATAATGCTTCACTTTTGTAAGTGAGTCATTAGAAACGTCCCTTTGTATCTCTATTAATAAAGTAGCTTTGGATGGATGATGCGTAATTGCATTCTGTAATTTTTTAGCTAGATGATTGCGACTCCTACTGTCTAGGAATCTAAGTGCTTTATGTAAGTAGGACGATAACGTTTATAACGGGTATAACTTAACGGGCCGAAGACGGCGTTATCTAAAAGGGAAGTATCTTTTTCGGAAATGGCTTTATGAAATCCTAATATAGGGATCCTGTAACCCTTATGCAAATGCTGTGCTGCAAACAAAATACGCTGAAAAATTGTAAAATAATTACAGTGCATAATGAGAATAAATCATTCTAGAAGTTAAAAACTAAATCAGTATCATACTTTTATTGTTGAGGTGAGGAAAATGTTTAACCATGTAAAAGAGCTACAATATAATGCTAAGCCTTCTCAGCCAGATCCTGTTTACGCTAAAAAGTTGCAAGAAATTTTAGGCGGGCAATATGGCGAAATGTCTGTTATGATGCAATATCTTTTCCAGGGGTGGAACTGCCGCGCAGAATCTAAATATAAGGATATGATTTTAGATATTGCTACGGAAGAAATTGCTCATGTTGAGATGATTGCCACGATGATTGCTCAGCTTCTAGATGGTGCTCCAGCTAATGAACAAGATGCCGCAGCTGGAGATCCAGCTGTTCATGCGGTACTTGGTGGAATGAACCCTCAGCATGCTATTGTAAATGGATTAGGTGCTCAACCAAATGACAGTGTAGGTTACCCTTGGACCGCACGTTATACAGTTGCAAGTGGAAATTTGCTAGCTGACTTTAGAGCTAACTTAAATGCTGAATCTCAAGGAAGACTTCAAGTATGTCGTCTTTATGAAATGACTACAGATCCTGGTGTAAAAGACATGCTTTCTTTTTTAATCGCTAGAGATACCATGCATCAAAATCAATGGATGGCAGCGATTGAAGAACTTGAACAAACACAAGGAGCAGTTGTACCAAGTTCTTTTCAGTCTTATGAAAAACAAGAAGTGTCCTATGCCTTTATGAATTTTTCATCAGGTGAAGAAAGTGCAGATGGACGATGGGCGAAGGGGCAGTCCTTAGATGGGAAATCACAATTTGAGTATGTGAAAACCCCTAAAGCAATGGGGCAAAAACCAGAGTTACAACCTGCACCAGCCTTCATTCATGGAACGCCTCCTTTAAATATGAGGAGCAATTAAAATGCACATCACACTATGAACATTGACAAATAATTTGTCTAGAAGATTAAAAAGCGCACAGGAAAACCGTGCGCTTTTTAATATAGCGTCTGTTAACAGTATTTTTAAGGTAGCTCTTAAGAAGTCCTTATATCAAGCGACTTTTTAAATCTACTTACAATGCTCCTACAACGTGAGAGGACAATTGATTTATTTCTCTTCATCAGCTTGACTATGGTGAAGAGGAGGTGGAATTAACCAACCTTTTTCCTTATTCAATCTAAGAATTCTAGCACCGAAAGTTGCTTTTTCAGTATGGAACTGACCAAACATCATAGCAATATCTTCTCTGATACACTGGCCCATTACCTGACTGGCAGATACTAATGCCATAGAATTATCACGCGCAATCGCAGCAGCAATCTCTGGATCCTGAAAACGAGCACCGATTGGGATCTCCTCTAATTTCGCTTTAGGACGGTCTGGTGGAGCTGGTGGTAAACCAACACCATTATCCTTTAACAATTGTTCAAGCTGTTTTTCCTCTTGTTTCCCCTGACTGATCATGTCTTCCATCAACTTATACAAATCATTATCTCCAATATGATTCAGTTTGGTTTGATAGGCAGCAATAGCACCTTTGACGGTTTGTAAAGCTGTCCAGGTAGCAAATACCTCTCCATAGTGCATAGGCTCATTAGTAGGATTTCCACTCAGAATTCCCATAATCATCCTCCTAGAGTTGAATTATTATATTACAAACCTATATTACCCCTTAACTAAAAGCAGTATTCATCTAAAACAGAAGAAGTTAGTTGATGTCGTATAACGATGTCAAGATCCCCGGAATGTTCTTCGAGTTTTAAGTAGGCTTTGTAAACAAATAGATGTGCCAAAAATTCGATTTCACGATTTGCGTCATACTCACGCATCCATATTAATTGCAAATAATGTTGACGTTGTTAAAGTCTCAGCACGGTTAGGACATGCTAACCCACGGATAACACTTGAAACGTATGCACACTTATTACCTGATGAACAGCATGAGGTTGCGGATCTATTTGATGGGGTTTTAGAGACTCATGTTAGCAAAATGTTAGCAAATGACAAAAACACGGGTAATCCTGTCAAATAACTGAACTGTATCAGTAAATACAAAAAGCCTGTAACCCTTGATGCGTATGGGTTACAGGCTCCTGTACAAGTAGTGATTCCGATTGGGCTCGAACCAACGACCTCTACCCTGTCAAGGTAGCGCTCTCCCAGCTGAGCTACGGAATCATGGGATTAAGTTGTGGTGCTGTGTTTCTGTCGACAAATAATAGTATATGTAATTTGGGTCTTAAAGTCAATAGATTATTTGAAAAAAGTTTCAGGTGATTATTATCGATTGGAAAACATCGATTCGTTCAGTACAATAATCATGTATATAGAAACAACTTTTAATTGAAACACGCGCAATCCAACGTTTAAAGTGCGGTTAACCATGATACATAGGAAGTCAATTATATCATGGAGAGAGCTAATCGGACAATTCGTCTATTGAAGGGAGGCCTAAAAGAATGCGTAAACAACTTATATTAGCATCATCATCGCCTCGGCGTCAGGAGCTGTTGCGCCAAGTCAATGTACCGTTCGTTGTACGTCCGGCCAATGTTGATGAATCACAAGTCATGACAATAGATCCGGTTGATAAAGTGAAGCAGTTGGCAATGCTAAAAGGGAGACATGTCCATCTGAAGCATTCAGATGAAGTGATCTTAGCTGCTGACACGGTCGTCTCCTATAATAACTCTATTTTTGAAAAACCTCAGAATCAACATGAGGCGCGCGAAATGATGTCTGCTTTAAGTGGTAAGTCACATGACGTGTATACCGGAGTTATGATTCGTTCCTCAGATCATGAAGTTACTTTTGTTGAGCGGACGCAAGTGGAATTTTATGAGCTAACAGAAGCGGAAATAAATTGGTACATATCAACCGATGATCCTTATGATAAAGCGGGCGCCTATGGCATTCAAAGTCAAGGTGCGGTATTTGTAAAAGGCATAATAGGGGATTACTTTAATGTTGTCGGGTTGCCGCTATCGCGCACAGTCAAGGCATTAAAGGAATTTGAAATATATCCTCAGTAATTTTGGGATATTTGTCTTTTTGTAATAAACATGAATGTGAATTAGAAATGAGACATGCCCGCCATAGAAAGAGGGCATGTCTGCTTTAAAATGTATCTTATTGGTTTTGTTGTAGCTCCTGTATATCTCCCCGTGCGTTATGCAATTGTTCAAATGCCTGTTGGAATTGGGGATTTTCATTTGCAAATGATCCGGCACTAGCTTGAACGCCTTGCAAAGTTTGTTCAGCTTTAAAGAGCTGCTTTTGTGCCTGTTCAATCACATCTTCATCACTACCTTGGGCTTGGTCGATCGCCTTTTGAGCCGCTTTTATAGATGCATGAGCTTCCTGAATTGATTGGTCAAATGCTTCATTGGACAACATGATCACCTCTTCAATAGAATAGGCATAGTGTGTCCTGATGATAAGAGATTTATGTAACATATAAGCAACGATGAAAAGTGGGTAGCGAGATAGCGGTATAAAAGGAGGGATAAGTGTATGAAGGTGATTAAACAGCGGCTTCAACGGGCGTTTACTTTTTTGGAGCAGGGGAATTTAAAACAGGCAGAAATTTTATATCTCGAATGTCTTGATGGCATTGATGATCAAGCATCACTATTATTTGAACAAGCATTACACGGATTAGGCTATGTTAAAAGTGAGCAAGGGCATTTTTCGGAAGCGCGCGATCTGTATTTGAGGCTGATCGACTTGGCGGTTAAAAAAGGAGATCAGGAAAATGAGGCGATTGCTTATCATCAGCTAGCAATGGTTGAACGCATGGCCGGCCGCTATGATGAAGCACTTTATAATTTTTCAAGAGAGCAGATGGTTTATGATGCGAAATATCCCCATTTTCATCTCGGGTATGCTGCCAATTTTTATGAGCGAGGTTATATTCATTTCATTCAAGGCGCATATTTTGATGCGGAGCACTTCATCCAAGCATCACTCGATCATGCCCTTCAGTCCAAGGATCAGATTGCGATTGGTTGTGCGTGGCGCTGTCTTGGAGATATTGCGGTAAAGACAGGTGAAAAACAGGCTGCCCTAATGCATTACGAACAAGCTAAGCATTATTTTCAGCAAGCTGCCCATTCGAAAGCAGTTTCCGAAATAGAAGAAACTTTATCTAAGCTCACTCAATAGGTATATGAAAATGAGCACGTGCCTTTTAGATTAGGCATGTGCTTTTTGTATACCTTAAAGGTGATGACATAAACTAAGCGCACCAATAAGGAGGGATTTCTATGGATAAAAATAATAATTCGGATGTGGATCAGGAAGCAATGATAAACCAAAGCCGCAAATCTGGACTAACGTATAACGAAGCAAAGGCCTATATTGCCCAAACGACTGGTGGTAGAGGCACGCATATATACAGTGATACAGACGTTGAAGCGGTGAAGCAGAAAAATGCTGAGTCCATGGCAAATAAAAATAATCCTTCATAATTTATGCCACTATGATATATACAGAGGATGAATGCGATGAGTCGAGATGAACACAATCGAAAGCCTATCATCATGCTTAATATTGATTCACTTATGCCAGCTTCACTTGAAATGGCGATGCAAACGGGTCGTGCGCCAGCCTTAAAGTTTTTTGTGGAGAATGGTCATTATACGCCCAATATGGTGACGTCATTTCCAACGATGTCTGTGACCATTGACAGTAGTTTGTTAACAGGAACCTATGCAGATGCGCATCGCATAGCTGGATTAAATTGGTTCGATGTTGAAAACGAGACGTTTGTGAATTATGGGACTGGATTTCGTGAAACATTTCGTATTGGGGTGCGTCAGTCGATTTACAACATGCTCCACATGCTGAATGAGGTGCATTTAAGTGACGATGTTGAAACAATTTATGAAGCACTGGATAAAAGTGGATGTACGTCGGCCTCAATTAATTCATTTGTATACCGCGGACACCTAAAAAGGACATTGCGTGTGCCAAAGCTTTTGAGAGCATTGACACCTTTTACAAATGAAGGGCAATGGACAGCGTCAACACCGTCATTTTTCTCACTCGGGACTTTTGGGAAATTGCGATCTAAAGGATTTCCGAGTCAAGTTGCTGCAGGTAACTATAAATATGTAGCACGCGATCTTGCGCATCTCATACGTAACGACATGTTACCAGAGTTTACATTTTGCGTTTTCCAAGATATGGACCTACGTCTTCATTTCAAAGGCCCAACAGATATGAAAATGATTCAAAAAATAGATCGGCGGCTGCAAAAAATTCTAAATCTGTATAATAGCTGGGACGATGCACTTAAGCAAAATGTGTGGATCATCATTGGTGATAACGGACATTCTGCTACAGGCACTGATCATCATGACGTTGTTATTGATCTAAGGAAGCTATTGAAGGATTACCAAATCGCTCACATACAACACCCGTCTCTTGAAAAGGATGAGGTAGCCATTTGTGTTAATCAGCGAATGGCGTATGTGTATGCTTTGAGAGACACACTCAATATGGACACGCTCGTTGAGCATTTAAAGAAGGATGAACGGATCGACATCATTGCATGGAAAGAAAAGGGAGGTGTCCGTGTCGTTTCTGGCATGGGGACAGGGGAGTTATATTTTCGGTCCAATGGTGCGTATACTGATTCGTATGGACAAACTTGGCATGTCGAGGGGGATTTGGCGCTCCTTAATATTGAACAAAATGATGATGCGCACCTTCTGTACGGCGATTTTCCTGATGCCTTGGCTAGATTACATGGCGCTTTAAATTCGCATAAAGGTCGCTATATTGTCGTCAATGCAAAGCCAGGCTGTGAGTTCAAGGCACAATTGACCCCATCTCATATAAGTGGAGCGGCGCATGGCTCCTTGCATAAGCAGGAGTCTCATGTGCCACTCATTATTGCTGGCACAGACGAGCGTCCGTCTCATGCGCGAATTATAGACTTGAAATCATTTGTCGTCGGACTGGCGAATAGAGAGGGGGAATAGTAGGCGATTGATGTGATAGCGTGTAATCGGCGAGTCCGTAAAAAAATCGGCGCACCACTTACCGGTCCGCCGATCTCATCGTTATTTACCCTTTTTTATAATAAGCACTTTCAAATAGTTGCCTTCTGGAAAGCGTCGATCCACATGAAAATCTGTTGGAAGGGAAAATTCCTCAAGCACTTTATAAGATGTTCCCGTTTCTTTAAAAGCTTTTTGAATGAAGCCTTTGAACTTTTTCATATTGAATGTCGCGTTATTGGTGGAGGCGACGATGATGCCATTGTCTCCCGTAATTGCAATCGCTTCTTTCATTAAGTCTGGGTAGTCTTTGGCTGTACTAAATGTGTGTTTTTTTGAACGCGCGAAGCTAGGTGGATCAAGAATGACCATGTCAAACGTCAGTTGCTTTCGTTTGGCATATTTAAAGTAATCGAACACGTCCATGACGACGATGTCTTGCGCCTCAAAGTCGAGTCCATTAACACTAAATTGTTCAATTGTTTTTGGTTTGCTTCGTTTGGCGAGATCGACATTTGTTGTCTTGGACGCTCCTCCTAATAAAGCGGCGACTGAAAATGCGCCCGTGTAGGAGAATGTATTTAAAACGTACTTTTCCTTCGCATAACGGTCGCGAATAGCTTGTCTTACATCGCGTTGATCGAGAAACATACCGACCATCGCCCCATCATTTAAATCAATCGCATAGTTCATGCCGTTTTCCTTCACAATAAGTGGAAATTCTCCTCGTTCGCCAGTGACAAAGTCGTCATCATCGATGTATTGCCCCTTCGTATCAAAGCGTTTTTTCTCATAAATCCCTTTGAAATTACCGAGCTCCTCTAATGCTTGAAGAGCTTCCTCTTTAAAGCTATAAATTCCTTCACTATACCAATGGATTAAATAAAATCCGGCAAAGTAATCAATCGTCATGCCGCCAATGCCATCACCCTCGCCATTAAAAACACGAAAGGCTGTCGTATCGGGGTCAGAGAAAAAGTGAGCCCTTTTGTTCAAGGCAGCGGCGAGCATTTTCTTGAAAAAAGCTGTATCGATTACTTCTGTTTCTTTATTGGTTAACACCCAGCCAATCCCTTTATTCTGTTTGCCGTAATAGCCCTTTGCGATAAAGCGCTGTTTATCATCGACCAGATGTATGAGGCTGCCTTCAGATATCGTGACGTCCTTATTTTTAAGCGTATCTTTTTTAATGAGCGGGTATCCTTTTTGGTATAGATCGGTGTACGCCTGTTTTACAGGGAGATTGTATATTTTTTTCAATGTGTGTCATCCTTCGCTAAGTGTCTTATGTTGTTTGTTATTATCCCATGATTGAAGCTAAAAAACAAAGGAATAGAGCAGATAACTAGTGGACAGCTTACTGAATGCTGCTAAGGGAGGGGAAGGTATGTATCATGAGATGAAAAAGGACTGGCAAGGTGAATGGCACTTAAGCTCAAGGTGGTCACCTATACCAGTCCAATATTCAGCCAGTTATTGAATCGGCTCGCGTCTACCAAACATAAACAGTTGAATGCACAGTGATAATCCACCAGTAATTGCTGCGATGACGACGTGCGCGACTTCATTTTTAGAAAATCGTTTTGCAACAAAATAAAACGCGTAAAGAGCGAAAATAACCGGTAGGAAATATAATGGTGGTATTAACCATGCTAATAAAATAGAAGATACCAATGCAATCCCCGTGATTAAGGTCAGTTTTCCTCTAATCGATTCATGAACGTCATTTTCAACGAGCATTGTTAGAAGAAGCATGTTGGCAATTGGAACCCACGCCAACCATGCTTTGTCTTTCATGCCAAATTTTTTCGCAATGTTAAACAGGCCGATTGCCATAAGGATGTAACCTATGATTGAGATGATGCCTAGGATGAAAAAAAAGATCATAAAGCCAGCAAACATAGCGAAAACAACACTGTCTTCCATATTTTTCACCTCCATTTAAACATTTTATTTTCTAAACATTAAAACAGACAAATAACATTATAGCATATTGAATGTGGTTTTAAATGCGACTAAAGTCGGAAAAGTTAGCTGTACATAAAGTGACTCATGTATAGCTTTGTATAGTTTTTTTATAAGGATATGTCTTTTATACGAAAAACATCACAAGTTCTTATTGTTTTCATATGTATTTCATAAATAATGTGCATTAAATAGTGGAAAAATCTATTAATTGACATTATAAAAAATGAAGAATAGAATTGTCATAGATTTTCATGAAACTACATCCAGAGGAGACGTGTTCAATGACTAGCATGAGCAAAGACAAAATCGTGAACAGCGTCCCGCAGACAGGTTTCTTTGGACACCCTAAAGGATTGTTTACGTTATTCTTTACTGAGTTCTGGGAACGATTCTCTTATTACGGGATGCGCGCACTACTACTTTATTTTATGTATACCGAAGTTTCCTCAGGGGGACTTGGCATTGAAGATGGCACTGCAAAGTCTATCATGGCCATCTACGGGTCTCTCGTTTATATGTCAGGTATTATTGGTGGGTGGATCGCTGACCGCTTACTTGGCGCACAACGAACCGTGTTTCATGGTGGGGTACTCATCATGCTCGGGCATATTATTCTAGCTTTGCCAGCAGGAAAAACAGCACTATTTATATCGATGTTTCTTATTGTAATAGGGACAGGTTTATTAAAGCCTAATGTTTCTAATATTGTCGGGGATATGTACAGCCCGCAAGATAATCGCCGTGATTCTGGTTTCAGTATTTTTTATATGGGCATTAATATGGGCGCATTTATTGCACCATTTATTGTCGGAACGATTGGACAGGAATACAATTACCATCTTGGTTTTGGTACGGCTGCGATCGGTATGTTCCTCGGTTTAGTGATGTTTCTCATTACACAGAAAAAAAGCCTTGGCTTAGCTGGTACGTATGTGCCTAATCCACTCGCTCAAGATGAAAAAAAGAAAGTATTTGGCCGTTTTGCACTGGGAACTGTAGTTATTATGTTACTTGCAGCGATTACAGTTCCAACAGGTATTTTGACAATCAATCGCTTTACCTATCTCGTTAGTATTTTAGGTATTGTCATTCCGGCTTTATATTTTATTGTCATGTACAGAAGTCCGAAAACGAATGAAGATGAGAAATCAAGATTACTCGCTTATATTCCGCTTTTTGTTGCTGCTATGGTATTTTGGGCAATTGCGGAACAAGGGTCTATTATTTTGGCAGAATATGCGGATAAGCGTACGGACTTAAGTGTCTTTGGTATGACACTGCAGTCTTCATGGTTTCAATCATTGAATCCATTGTTTATTATTGCACTGGCACCTATTTTTGCTGGTATGTGGGTGAAATTAGGTGATCGTCAACCGTCAACATCTAAGAAGTTTTCTTATGGTCTGTTTTTTGCGGGACTATCATTTGTTGTTATGATCATTCCTGCATGGCTCGGTGGTGTGGATACGCTCGTGAGTCCAATATGGCTCGTATTGAGCTTCTTATTCGTTGTTATTGGTGAGCTGTGCTTGTCGCCTGTTGGTTTATCAGCGACAACGAAACTGGCACCGAGTGCTTTCTCAGCTCAGACGATGAGCTTATGGTTTATGTCAAATGCTTCAGCTCAAGCGATCAATGCGCAAATAGTAAAATTGTACACACCTGATACAGAAATTCTCTACTTTGGGATTATAGGCGGTGTTTCAATTTTACTCGGTGTCATCTTATATATGTCATCACCAAAGATTCAAAGCTTCATGAGAGGTGTCAAATAGATTTGTAATCAAAGACTGGGACAAAAGAGGTTTGACTAATCGAAAAAAGCGAACAGTACGACCGCTCCGGAAATATACTACGCTTTCCGCGGGCGGCTGGTAAGCCTCCTCGTGCTAATGCACTGCGGGGTCTAACCTATGCCTTCCTCCCGCAGGAGTCTTCGTATATTTCCGGAGCTAATGTTGAGCATTGATCGTCTTTTCGATTAAACTTTATTTTATGTACCTGCTTCTTTATAGTTAGGATTCTATCCTAATGTGTAGAACAATATATTTTTTAAATTGTGTTATTTAAGAAACGAGCCGTGTGATGTTATTCGTCACGGCTCGTTTCTACATCTTGATTAAATTGCTTGCGAAAGATAAGGACGATGATGATCATTGCGCTTGCCATCGCTGCGGCAAACAGATATATCGGTTCATAGGCGCTGTGAGCGGCAGTGGAAAACGCTTCTTGTAAGGCTGCTTTCACATCCGTGGACGGAATCTGATCGATCGTCTGCTGCATATTTCCATAGCTGCTAGATGACATGATTTGCTGTAACGTTTCTGCGGGTAGGTCTGTTTGAGCAACGGCATGTGCTTCGAGCTTTTCTGGAATGAGTGTATTGAGTTTGGAGAAGCCGTTTTGGATAAATGCCCCGAATATAGCTGGTGAGAGCGTTAATCCGATCTGCCTAGAAACACTGAGCGTACCGATTGCGGATCCTTTTTGTTCTCCAGCTGCATTAGACGTTAAAACAGTTAGTGGTGCGCCGAGTACAAAGCCAAAACCAATCCCTGCAATAACAGAAAACACGATAAATGTTAGCTTTGTTGCTGTTAGCAATGCCAATCCGCCAAATCCTACAATGGATATCAATCCGGCTAGGACGATTGTTTTAACGGGCCCCATTTTATCGACAAAATACCCGCCACCCCCGGCTCCGATTCCAGATGCCAGTGCTAAAGGTGTCATCCAATAGCCTGATTTTTCGGCTGAGATGCTGAGGATCTGCTGTGCAAATGAAGGTATGAAAATGACGGCTCCAATAAACGTTCCCGACAATAAAGCGAGTACCATTGTCATCGCAAAAGTCGGTTTTCTCAATAAGCTATAAGGAAGAATGGCATCGATCGCTCGGCGCTCCTGCCGTTTTTCGACAAACAGAAATGCCGTAAATACAACAATTCCACCAATAAGAAGGGCAAAAACGAGCCATTCAAGCGGTGTGCCGGTAGTTCTGCTAGCCCCGATATTAATCGCAAACATTACAGTTAAAATCGATAAGGACAATAACGTAATACCAAGAAAATCTATTCTGGAAAGAACAGCTTGTTTTGTTTCTGTTAACGATTTCCAACCGAAGATGAGTAAGCCAATACCGATCGGAACGTTTATTAAAAATAACCAATGCCAGCTTCCAGTGACATCAATTAAAAAACTGCCAACATTTGGTCCGATAACTGATGCAATCCCATTCATGCCACCGAGCATTCCGAGCATGCGGCCTTGACGTTGTTTGTCAAACGTACTAAGGACATGTGCACTTGCAATAATGAAAATACCGCCACCACCGAATGACTGGACGAGTCGTGATATTAGAAAAAGTGTAAAGTTTGGACTTAGGGCGACACCGAGTGAACCAATTGTAAAGATTGCAATTTCGATCAGGAAGAGCTTCTTGCGACCATAGCGGTCAGCTAATTTACCAACAATCGGTGTTGTTACCGCAAGTCCTAGCGTATAAATTGTAATGCCCCAAGATCCGAGAACGGGGGTAACTTCAAATGACGTGTTAATCGTCGTTAAAGCAGCACTTATAATCCCGTTGTCGAGCGCCGCCATAAAGACGCCAATTAAGAGAATTATAAATGCTAAATTGGTATTCGTTTGTTTTCTATGTGTCGCCATTATCTTCATCTCCCTAATGAACGCTAACATCCCTTTATATTAATGGGCGATTATGAACAGAGTGTGAATGGATGATAACGTGGGTATTGTTGTTATATATGAATGCATAAATTATAAAGAATATGTTTGCCATTGATAACATACCATTCAAACGTTTGATCGTCCATTCTTCAACGTTTGTCAGTTAGGCTTTTCAAAATACCTACATTCATCTAATCTTTTTTTGACATTTCTAATGCTTGTATGAGCACCAAGAAGGTTTCAAAAAAATTTCCGAATACGAAGGAATCATAATAGGATTCTGATCTATATTGTGGCAAAATGAAGATAGAACGTATTTGAGAGTCTACGATTACGTTTGCTAGCCTTATGCTTCATTCGATAGAACCTAGTGGACTAAAGAGAGATAAAAGGACAGGTGTAGACATGGATAGTTTAGCAGTATCGATTATTATTCTGCTCATTTTAATTGTTGCGAATGGTATTTTTGCGATGACGGAAATTGGAATTGTGACGTCAAGAAAGATACGATTGGAACAAAAAATTAAAGAAGGCGATACTCGGGCTAAAAAAGCCCTTTACTTAGCTGAAAACTCTAGTGAATTGCTGTCAACGATTCAAATTGGTATTACGTTAATTGGGATCATTTCTGGTGCTTTTGGTGGGGCCGCGATTGCGGATGATTTAAGTGTTTATTTAAGTAAGATTGCTTTTATCGCACCTTGGAGCACGGAAATCAGTATGGTGCTTGTCGTAACGCTAACGACATTTTTAACGTTAGTCATCGGAGAATTAACACCGAAGCAAATCGGTTTAACCAATCCAGAAAAGGTGGCGCTCGTCGTTGCCAAACCGATGTATTTTTTCTCGAAAATTGCGAAACCGCTCATATGGGTGTTAAACCATTCAACATCACTTACCTTAAAGGGATTAGGTGTAAAAACGAGTAATGAGCCAGATGTAACGGAAGAAGAAATCCAACAAATGATAGAACAAGGTGTCCATAGTGGAAGCATTGAGGAAATTGAACATGAAATGGTTAACCAGATTTTCTTTATGGGAGATCAACGTTTAAGTGATATTTTAACTCCTCGAACGCAACTAACGTGGATAGATATTGAAAGTAGCTTTGAAGAAAACATGCGGATTATTAGTGAAAGTGATTATTCGCGCTTCCCGGTCGGAAAAGGGAGCTTAGATCATTTTTTAGGTATCATCCATACTAAAAATGTATTTTCGAAGCTGTACGCTGGGGAAGAATTTACGATAGAAGATTGTATTGAACAAACATTAATGCTGCCGGAACATGTAAAGGTATTTCAATCGCTTGAAACGTTGAAGGAATCCGGATACCATCAAGCGGTTGTCGTTGATGAATATGGTGGTGTAGAAGGATTTGTCACATTAAATGACTTTATGCGAACGATCGTTGGTGAAATACAAAGCGATGATAAAAGAGAACGCGCAACGATTATGCAACGTGATGATCGATCCTGGTTGGCGGATGGGCAAGTCGGCTTTGATCTATTTATAAGATATTTTGATTTAGAGGATTTGGTAGATGAAGCGATTATAATCGATACTTCTTTTCAAACTTTGGGAGGTTTCATGACGAATGAAATAGGTAATATCCCTAAAGAAGGGAATAGTATTGATATAGCTGGATTAAAACTAGAAATTGTTGATATGGATCATGTGCTTGTCGATAAGGTGTTAGTAAGTCGTGTTGAAGATATCGAGAAAAATGACAAAGAAAATAACGCATAACACATTACATATGAAACAAGTTTACAAAACCGAACAAGCAAGGAGCTATGAATATGGAATTTTACCAAAAGAAAACCGAAGACGTTCTTGAAGCAGTCGATTCAACTGAACAAGGTTTATCTAAACAAGAGGTCACATCACGACTTGAGCGGGACGGGTATAATGAGTTAGAGGATAAAGAAAAAGTGCCAACGTGGAAGCTGTTTTTAGATACATTTAAAGATGCAATGGTTATTGTTCTTTTAGCTGCGGCAGGTATTCAAATCCTACTTGGGGAATGGGTGGAATCACTCATTATATTCCTAGTACTGATTATAAATGCCATTATTAGTGTCGTACAAACAAGAAAGGCAGAAAGCTCGTTAGAGGCGTTACGAGATATGTCGGCCCCCGAAGCGAACGTGATGCGTGATGGTATTAAACAGACGATTGCCGCAAAAGAGCTCGTTCAAGGCGATATCGTTTACTTAGAAGCGGGCGATTATATCCCTGCTGATGGACGGGTGTTGGAAAGTGGTTCTCTTAAAGTCAATGAAGGCATGCTTACGGGTGAATCAGAAGCCGTAGAAAAATCGACAGAGTCCATTGAGGAAGAGGCTGCTTTAGGTGATCGGCGTAATATGGTCTATAGTAGCTCATTAGTCGTTTATGGACGTGGAACCATTGTCGTCACCGGCACTGGAGCGGCAACAGAGGTTGGGAAAATTGCCGAGCTGCTCTCTACGGCAGAGCAAAAAGAAACACCATTACAGCAGAAACTCAATAGCTTTAGTAAAACATTAGGCGTCGGAATTCTGATTTTATGTATCATCATTTTTGCAGTTCAAGCTGCACGTATTTGGTTAGGTGATTCTGAAACAGATACGACAACAGCTCTTTTAAATGCGCTGATGTTCTCTGTGGCTGTTGCCGTTGCAGCAATTCCAGAAGCACTACAATCGATTGTTACGATTGTGTTATCTGTTGGAACGAATAAAATGGCCAAGCAGCATGCGATCATTCGTAAATTGCCTGCTGTAGAGACGTTAGGATCAACGCGGATCATATGTACGGATAAAACAGGCACACTAACTCAAAACAAGATGACTGTTACGGATCATTTTCTACCGTTTAAAGAGGGGAAGGACCTGCCCGATCATCTAGATGATTGGCAGAAAGAAGAGCGTTTACTCGTCTATATCGCAGCGCTTTGTAATGACTCTTATATAAATCAGGATGGTCAAGAGGTTGGTGATCCAACTGAGGTTGCATTAATTCAGTTTGCAAATAATCATGGCCATCCTTATGAAGAATTGCGCCAAACATATCCCCGAGAAGCTGAATTGCCGTTCGACTCGGATCGAAAATTAATGTCAACGGTCCATACGATTAATGGCACGAAAATGCTCTTGGCAAAAGGTGGACCTGATGTCATGTTTCACCGGTCCAGTTACGTATTTGTCAATGGCGAAGAACAGCCGATGACGGATGAGTTGCTCGAGCAATTTACAGAAAAGAACGAAGCGTTTTCCGACCAAGCGCTACGTGTGCTGGCATACGGTTATAAACGTTTGGCGGACGATAAAACAGATGTTTCTCATGACGATGAATATGATTTTGTACTTGTCGGATTAACAGCAATGATTGATCCGCCGAGAGAGGCAGTCTATGGTTCAATTGCTGAAGCGAAAGCAGCAGGCATTCGAACGGTCATGATAACAGGGGATCATAAAACAACAGCTCAAGCCATTGGTCGAGATATTGGATTGATGGAAGAACACGATATCGCCATTACGGGTAAAGAGCTCGATCGTATGTCAGATCAAGAATTAGATGAAAACATCGCCAACATCGCTGTTTATGCCCGTGTATCACCGGAGAATAAAATTAGGATTGTCCGAGCTTGGCAACGAAAAGGTGCCGTTACAGCTATGACAGGTGATGGTGTCAATGATGCCCCTGCATTAAAGCAAGCGGATATAGGTATTGCCATGGGGAGCGGCACGGATGTTTCTAAAGATGCGTCAGCGATGATTTTGACGGATGATAACTTTGTGTCGATTGTTAATGCAGTACAAGTAGGCAGGACGGTATTCGATAACATTAAAAAAGCGATTGGCTACTTGTTTGCCGGTAATTTAGGGGCAATCATTGCCATCTTGTATGCGGTTGTATTTAATTTACCAAATCCATTTACGGCATTGCAGTTGTTATTTATTAATTTAGTCAATGATTCGTTGCCTGCAATTGCATTAGGTATGGAAAAGTCAGAAGCAAATGTGATGAAACGCAAGCCACGTCCGACTGATGAAGGTATCTTTGCTGGTGGCACATTGAGAACAGTCCTCTCAAGAGGCACGTTAATTGCAATTGTTGTCATCATTTCCTTCTATATTGGATTATCTCATTCAAACGAAATGGGTGTGGCAATGGCATTTACAACTTTAATTATGTCACGGACATTGCAAACCTTTGCCGCACGTTCAAATACAGAAACATCGATCAAGATTGGATTTTTCTCTAATAAATATGTGATTGGCGCAGTGGGACTCGGATTTGTTTTATACGGTATAACGATCCTTCCATTTGCCCGGGACGTATTTAATATACCTGCTAGCTTCGGCTTTACAGATTGGGCGATTGCAACAGGCTTAGCTGTTGCTGCGGTCATTTGCATGGAGCTCGTTAAAAAACTGTATCGTCGAGCATAGAGCCTCAATAGAGAACTGTCGCAGCCTCAAGCATTCAACGATTCTAAAAAAGTGATTGTCCTTCTAGTTCAAAGGAAGGGCAATCGCTCTTTTGATTTGTACAATTTTATGGCTAATTGAAGCGGAGAGGTGTATCATACGAACATGGCATAGCACATTTGTAGTAACATGATTTAAGTGAAAGAAGGTACAACATGAAACAAAGCTGGAAGATTTATCGCAACGATGTCAAAAACATTACGACGAACTGGGTAGCATGCATTATTATAGGCGGCTTAATCTTACTCCCGTCATTGTATGCTTGGTTTAATATAGAAGCATCATGGGATCCATACGGTCAAACCGATCAAATTCCTGTCGGTATCGTCAATGAAGATATAGGCACAACCGTTCAAGGTGAAGAGATTAACGCAGGAGAGCGGCTGATTGAAACGCTGAAAGAAAATGAAGCACTCAACTGGCAGTTCACCGATCGAAGTCAGGCGATGGACAAGCTGGAGTATGGTGATTATTATGCAGTGATCGTCATTCCAGACAATTTTTCGGAAAAGCTGGCAACAGTCGTCAGTGGTTCGCCTGAGAAGTCTACAATGGAATACTATGTTAATGAAAAAATCAATGCAATTGCGCCGAAAATAACGGATAAAGGCGCTAGTGTGATCGTTGAAGAGCTTAGCAGTCAATTCATTTCGACTGTTAATGGGGTTATTTTTGAACTGTTTAATGAGCTCGGGATAGAACTGGAACAACAATTGCCTGATATAAAGACATTTGAACAGTACGTGTTTACAATGGAAGAAGAACTCCCGAACGTTTACAAGCTGATTAACGGTGCACTTGATGAATCACACTCAGCACTAGATATCATTAATAGTGTGCAAATGAAAATACCCGAAGCCGAACGAGCAACCGAGGATGGATTGAAAACAATTAATGATACAACAGCTATGCTTACGAAGGCAGAGGAAAAGCTTGATGAGCTTGCCCCACAGATTGAAGCGGATTTGAAAAAGGCCCAAACTGTCGCACAGGACATTCATACATTTTTGAATGAACTCAATGATGCCGAAGTCGATTTAGGTCAAGGAGACGCTTTAAAAGGACAACTCGATGCGAATTTAACGGAAGCGATTCAATACCTGAATGATGTTGAACACGCACTAGAAAAATTAAGCGACTTAAATAATAAGGGTGAGAATGAATCTGATCAAAACGAAGTCCCTCAGGAACCGAATGCTCCTAAGGACGACGCTCAGATTATCATCGACCAAGCCGCAGAAGAAACGGCCAATTTAAAGCGAACTTTAACCGATATTCAAGCAAACGCAGCGGATTTAGACCAGTTTATTGATGATAAACAAACTGAGATCAATGAACGTATTAACCATTTGCAGACGTTATCGGCCAATGTCGATGAACGTGTCGGGGCATTTTTAACAGAATATCAAGAAACGATTGCGCCTGTTGTGCATGCAAAGCTTCAATCAGCCAAAACGACACTAACTACGGGTCGAGATATTTTGTCAGACATTCAAACAACGATTCCAGGAATCGTAGCTGTTTTGAATAAGGCAGAAGCGACATTATCTGATGGGGAAAACATGCTTGAAGGAATCGAAAGCCAATACCCGTATGTGAATGAAAAAATTAATGAACTGGCCGATCGTATTCGTGCGATTCAAGGTGAAACGGATTTAAATGAGATCATTGACTTATTACGCAATGATCCAGAAGCGGAGCGTGGATTTTTCGAAGAGCCTGTTCAGTTGAATAAAAATGAGCTGTTTCCAATTGCCAATTACGGTTCAGGGATGACGCCTTTTTACACGGTTCTTGCAATTTGGGTTGGTGGATTACTGCTTATCTCGCTATTAGCAACAGATGTTCATAACAAATCTGCTTATACGGTCAAGGAAAGATATTTCGGTAAAATGTTTACGTTTTTAACGCTCGGTTTAATGCAAACGACGATTGTCGTATTGGGCGACTTGTTTCTATTAGGTGTTGATGTTGCTGCGCCGGGGTGGTTTCTTCTGTTCGGCTTATTAATCAGCCTTGTGTTCATAACGATCATTTATACGGTTGTAACCATTTTCGGCGATGTTGGAAAAGCGGTAGCGATCGTTATGCTCGTTCTGCAAATTGCTGGAGCAGGAGGCACTTTCCCAGTCGTACTCTTACCAAAGTTTTTCCAAGCGATCAGTCCATTCCTTCCCTTTACGTATGCAATTGACTTAATGCGGGAAGCGTTAGGCGGTGTTGTTTGGGAAAGAGCCCTTCATGATATCTTGTTTTTGATATTGTTTGGATTGGTGTTTTTAGTAATAGGTACGTGGCTGAAAAAGCCAATTAACAAACATACGGATAAACTTGTCGAGAAGTCACAACAAGCAGGCGTGTTTCATTGATCGAAAGTGAATGAAGCGGTGTTGTTTATGTAATATAAGGAATAAGCAAAGAGGGTGCACGATCTTGGTGCATCTTTTTTTGTGAAATGATTGGGTCGTTATCGTTAATGACGAGTATTTAATTAAAAGGTAGTCTTACTGATGTGAGGGACGTTCCAACTGGGACTAGTCTCTCATACATGTAATCATCAGTGTTGTAATGGAGACCGTTCTTCTAAATGGAAAAGTGTGCGACGGCAGGAGGAGAGTCCTTGCCGTCACATTTACTTTACAGTGCTGCTATGAACACTGTCATTGCAAATCTCATTCTTTATTGCTTAGCAAATAATCTACATATCTCCACGATCGTCTCGGTTGCTTTTTCCATATTATCAACTGAAACATATTCATATTTGCCGTGATAATTTTCCCCACCGGTAAAGAGGTTAGGTGTTGGAAGGCCCATGTATGAAAGCTGTGACCCATCTGTACCACCTCGGACAGGTTTTATGAGTGGCTTAATGTTGAGATTTTCCATCGCTTGATGGGCGATATGTACAATGTCCATAACAGGTTCAATTTTTTCGCGCATGTTGTAATATTGGTCTGCCATGTCTAATTGTGCGCGATCTGCACCATATACGGAATTGATTTCTTCTACAAAGCGGCGTACCGTTTCTTTACGGGCTTCAAATTGGTCTCGGTCAAAGTCCCGGATTATATAGTAGACGGTTGTCTTCTCGACATCATCATTCATAGAAAGCAAATGATAGAACCCTTCATATTCCTCTGTATGCTCTGGTGATTCTTCAGCTGGAAACTTACGAATGAATTCTGCTGCCATTTTTCCGGCGTTAACCATTTTATTTTTAGCTGTGCCTGGGTGGACATTATTACCGATAAACGTCACTTTAGCAGCAGCGGCGTTGAAGCTTTCATATTGCAGCTCACCTAAAGGTCCACCGTCTACGGTATAGGCGAAATCCGCATTAAAACGTTCGACGTCAAACTTGTGAGGACCTCGTCCGATTTCTTCATCAGGTGTAAAGGCGACACGGATTTTCCCGTGAGGAATGTCAGGGTTGTTAATTAAATAAGTCATGGCCGTCATGATCTCGGCAATTCCTGCTTTATTATCAGCACCTAACAGTGTTGTTCCGTTCGTTGTCATCAACGTATGCCCTTTGTAAAGAGCGAGTTCCGGGAAGTCGTCAGGGGATAACACGACGTTAAGATCGGCATTCAAGACGATCGCTTCACCGTCATAGTTTTCCACTAATTGAGGTTTAACATCTTTTCCAGTGAAATCAGTGGCCGTGTCGACGTGCGCAAGAAAACCAATTGTCGGTATGTCTTTATCCGTATTGGCTGGTAGTGTCGCCATCACATAAGCATTGTCATCAATGGTGACATCTGTCATGCCGATTGACTTCAATTCGTCAACGAGCAAGTTTGCAAGTGTCCACTGTTTTTCTGTTGAAGGTGTTGTGTCGCTGTTCTCATCAGATTGCGTGTCGATTTTTACATAGGTTTCTAGGCGGTTCATTAACTCTTGTTTCATAATTCAGTTCCTTTCTTAATGCGTTTATATATAGTATACACCTATTAGAGCGTGATCAAAGTGAAAGAAGGTATAAATATTTTCCGTAACTTTCTATCAATATTAACGACAAATCATTATAGGAAACAAGTGGAATTTTAATATCCTACATCCGACGGTTTGGAGTGATCATATGAATAAGGGGTCGACTGTTATTATGTTAGTTGCTTTATTGTTTATCGCTGGTTGCGAAGGTACACTTCCCCAAAAAGGACATACCATTATTGACTGGGTTGATTTTGTGAAAATAAACGATATTCAATATCATGCATCCTATTCGGCAGTCATTGCGGACGAAACATTTATTGGTGAAAAGATTGGTGAAGTCGCGTTTAATGTAGACGATAACATAACGAATCCCAGCTATGACATTAAAAATGGAGATGCTGCCTATTTGGAAGAAGGTACAAATTTATATCTCGTAAAGGCCATGCCTGGTTACATTGCAGTAAAAGACCCATATAAGATCAATGGTTACAAGCTTTATCTCAATAAAGATTATGTATCGCGCGACGTGCCATTACATTTTAAAAATATAGATATGACAACAGTGACCAAAATTGAAATATATGACGGGGCAAGAGAACCGCAATTGCTAAATGCGTTATCTGATCAAGAGGACGTCTCAGCCTTGGTGGACATTCTTGCTAATGGTGAAGTAACATCTCGTTATACACCTAATACGTCTAAGGGTGATCCGGACAGGTACCAGATTATCTTCTACCATAGTATGCCAATTGCTTATTACAATACTTTATTCAATGATGGGGAAGAGTGGTATGGGTATGATTCGGACACAGCTATTTTGTCAGATGACATTAGTAAATTTGTTGAATAGCATCAGTGTAAGGATATCAGATGATCTCACCTGCAAACGCTTGGCAGACCCACCTCGATAAATTATGTACAAAAAAGGACTCACGTATTATGATAGTTAAAAGTGAATGATCGTTTGTCCGGTTAAGAATTAAAGTGCGTGATTAGCGATTAAGTAGATTGTAAGAGGTGAAGGTATGGCAAAGGTTTATGCAGTTCGTGCAGGAAGAAAAACAGGTGTGTTCAAAACATGGGCAGAGTGCGAGGCTCAAGTGAAGGGCTTTAAAGGCGCTCAGTATAAAAGCTTTTCAACAAAAGAAGAGGCCAATGACTATTTAGGAACTATTTCCAGTTCGGGCAAGCGTGGAAAAACAGAAGATGTGTCGGCACCAATAAATGTTACCACAGCTAACCCCACTCAAGAAGGCCTCGATGTATACGTTGACGGTAGTTTTTCAAAGGGACGTTACAGTTGGGCATTTGCCGTATACGAAAACGGTACACTGATTCATAGTGACGCTGGAATTGGAGATAATGAGGCAGCAGCATCGATGAATAATGTAGCTGGTGAACTAGCTGCTGCGATGAGAGCGGCAAAATGGGCCCAAGAACACGGGCAGTCAATTGTGATTCATCACGATTATCAAGGCATTTCAAGCTGGGTAGATGGCTCATGGCGCGCTAAAAACAGTATGACACAAGCTTATAAAACGTTTATGTCTCATTATCGGGATATCGTATCGTTTAATAAAGTGGCTGGCCATACAGGCGTCGAGGGAAACGAACTAGCCGATCAACTCGCGCGGGAAGCATTGGGCTTAAGTTAATTGTCAAAAGAAGTAATCGTCACTATAAGAGGCGATTACTTTTTTTGTGTTAATAGTCATGATTATATAATTAATTATTGTAAAATTTTTAAAAAAATAGTATCATATATTTTCGAATAATTATATTTACATTCTGAATCAAGAAGTGAGAATGTTATTCAGGGGGGAGTGAATAATGATTTAATGTGTCAAAAAACGATCACAACGAATAGATTAACACTTAGGTTATTTCAGCAATCCGATGCCCCGGCTGTTGCGCATCTGTGTAACAACTATAATCTTTATAAAAGTACCTTGCATCTACCGTACCCATATTCAGTAGACGATGCTTTAGCGTGGATTGAACATCACGAAGATCACTTTAACGAAAATAAATCCTATACGTTTGCGATAACAGATAAGGAAAGTGGACAGTTGTATGGCACAATAGGCCTTTCTTATAAGCAGAATTCGAATAACGGCGAATTGGGATACTGGATTGGTGAACCGTTTTGGGGTAACGGATATGCAACAGAAGCCGTTGAGGCTATCATTCAATTTGCTTTTAGCGACAAACAGTACCATAGAGTCTATGCATTTTGTTTCAATTCCAACCCGGCATCTGGGCGTGTCTTAGAAAAAGTAGGGATGACACAAGAAGGTATATTAATCGACCACGTAAAAAAAGAAAATCAATACAAGGACCTCCTCTGTTACGGCTTAATCCATCCATCATTATAATCGTTTGTAAGTGTATGTGCGTTAAAATGATTATTACGAAGAGGTGACTTATGGAAAAGACGAGCAGTTACACGTATTTCGCAATTTCAAGTCATGCAGAATTAGGTAAAACCGGCTATGTAGCATATGAAAGTGGCATTTTCAATCCAGACGACATTACGAATGCTCTTGGAATAGAACCGTTTGATACGAATAATTACGGAGATAAAAAAAGCAATGGGATGTCGTGGTTAACGTCTGGATGGTGCGCAGAAAAATCCAATAAAGATAGATTGGATGTAGAAGCCCAATGTCTTGATACAATCAAAAACCTCAAACATAAAATACCCATATTAAATGAAATAAAAAAATTATATGATGTGCATTTTGGACTCATAATTGTACCGACTATTTATAACGGTGAAACACCGATCTTGACTTTTAATAAAGAAATCGTTGAATTTTGCTATTTAACAGGGACCGAAATAGATGTAGATATGTATGTGTATCCGTTTGATGAAGAAGGTGAGTAGAAAATTGAGTGTTGGTTTTAAACTGGTGTTAATGACTGATTGTTGCAGAAAAAATCGACGAGCGCGAAAAGAATCGGCGAGCTCGGGTTAGGAATCGGCGAGTCCGGGTTAGGAATCGGCAAGTTCGGGCTAGGAATCGGCGAGCTCGGGCTAAGAATCGGCGAGTCCGCGTTAAGAATCGGTAAGCTCGGGCTAAGACTCGGCAAGCCCGGGGTAGAAATCGACGAGCTCGGGTAAAGAATCGACGATCGCGAGAAGAATCGGCAAGTCCGGGCTAAGAATCGGCAAGTTCGGGTAAAGAATCGGCGAACCCGCGAGAAGATCAACCTAAAAAAGCAACGGTCTCGTTAAATTAGCGCCCGATTCTAGATGAAACGTTAGAGGTACGCACTCATCTGAAGTTTCAGCAAAGAAATCCGCGCAAAAATACAACCAGCTTCCTCGTTATGAGAGAGCTGGTTGTATTTTTGCATGGGACAAGACTTCTTATCCCTATGTGCGTTCAAGTGAAATACTCAATTTTAGCGTCTGGGAAGTAGGTGTTAATATAGCCCCCAAGTGTGTCTTTAATGTCTTCCTGTTGCTCATTTTGGTATACATACTTCCCAATGCCGTAGCGGCCCCACTTCCATTTACGCTTTGATTCATCAAGCTCGAGCTTCGTCATCGGATAATTTTCTTGTATGACGCGTTTGGCTGGTTTTGTGAATCGGTGCTGAATAAGTTCAAACGTTAAATCCTTCGTCGCTTTTTTCGGTAGTGCGGCTTCTAGCTTTTCAAACATTTCTTTATAGCCTTCCTGCCAGCCATCATGAATATAAATCGGTGCGACAATAAAACCGAGTGGATAGCCGGCTTCAGCAACTTTTACAGCAGCTTCAATCCGTTCATGCAATCGGGATGTGCCCGGTTCAAAGTATTTAATGATATATTCATCATTAACACTGAAGCGGAACCGTGTCCGACCGTTATGCTTGGCGTCCAGTAAATGATCAACATGGGCAAATTTCGTCACAAAGCGGAGCTGACCAAAATCCGATTCACCGAAATATTCAATTGCCCGTTTTAATGTATGGGTCAGATGATCAATCCCGACGATGTCAGAGGTACAGGACGCCTCAAATCGTGTTAATTCAGGCATTCGTTCGTTCATATATTCTTCAGCTGCATCAAAGATTTCATCGACGTTGACGTAAGTCCGGATATACGGTTTACTGCCCATCGTCGTTTGCAAATAACAATAATGACAATGGCCCATACATCCGGTAGCAAACGGAATTGCATATTCGGCGGATGGCTTTGACGTGTCGAATTTTAACGTCTTACGAAGTCCGACAACGAGCGTTGATTTAGCCGTTCGGTATTTTTGAAAGTGATTGTCGCCGGGAAGATTTCTGATTTGATTGTGGGAGGTTGTTTGCCGAATTTCCACCCCCATATCTTCAAATTTATTGACAAGCTGCTTGCCAAGTGGATATTCCATTGCTTTAGGCTCGACATATACGAGCTGTGGTACAAACGGTTTAACCATAGTATGTCTCCCCAGCATCGGGTGAACCGAACGCTGCCTGATACGCCTGCTCCGCTTCTTCCTCTGTTTGATACACAGCATAGTCCTCCGTCAGTGGAAAATATGTTTCATGCATAAATAAAGAAAGCCCTGTTTGACTCTCGGGATCTTGAACGACTGCGGCTTGCTGCACATGAGCAACGCCTTGAGCATGCGGATTGCGTATAATGATATAGACGACTTCTCCAGGCTGAAATGACTGATTCATATCCATTTTTTCCATAACCTCCTCATATTTTCCTTAGTTATGTGTAAGCATTTGGAAAATATACGGGCTAAGCTAAATCCGATTTGGTCTTAATTTTCATGAAAATGTGGAAGGAGGGTGTTAAAATAAAAGCATTACGTGCATGCTTATCTTTTTTACCAAAGGGCTAATATGAATAAAGGAGATCAACCAATGACAGAAAAAGAGAAGATGATACAAGGAAAACCGTATAAAGCAAATGATGAACAATTGTTTCAAGAACGCCAGTATGCTAAGGAAGTTCTTTATACGTGGAATGCTTTACCTCCAACAGAATTAACGAAGCGTCATGACGTATTGAAAGATTTATTGGGACACGTTGAAGACAATTTTTTCATTGAACCACCGTTTCGCTGCGATTATGGCTACAACATATCTGTAGGCGACAACTTTTACGCAAACTACAATTGTACAATATTAGATTGTGCTCCGGTTACAATCGGCAACAACGTGATGTTGGCACCGAATGTGTGTTTATTTACGGCCGGTCACCCGATCCATGCTGCACCAAGAATTGAAGGGTGGGAACATGCATGTCCGATCACTATCGGAGATAATGTCTGGATCGGTGGTGGTGCGATTATAAATCCCGGTGTATCAATTGGCGACAATACTGTTATCGGTGCAGGAAGTGTTGTCACAAAAGACATTCCTGCTAATGTTGTAGCTGTTGGGAATCCGTGCCGTGTTATGAGAGATATTACAGATGACGATCGGACGACGTATTTTCGTAGCCTTACTTTTTAAAGCTGTTTAGATACACGTTCAAAAAAAAACATCCCTCAGCGCTCTGGGAGATGTTTTTTACTAAAGACGACAGATATTATCTTAATTGCGCGCGCTCTTCTTCTGTAAATACGCGAGACCTTGTTAAAAAACGCTTACCTTCAGGGCCTTCAAGTGAGAACATGCCACCTCGTCCGTTAACCGCATCAATAATGAGCTGGGTGTGCTTCCAATAGTTATATTGGTCTTTGGACATGTAAAAAGGGGTGTCACCAATCTCACCAAGCAGGACGTCTGATTCACCAACGCGAAATTCCCCTCGTGGGTAACACATAGGTGAACTGCCATCACAGCACCCACCTGACTGATGGAACATTAATGGACCATGTGTCTCTATTAAGGTGTTAATCAGCTTCAACGCCTCATCGGTAGCTGTTACACGTTTGACCATTTGTCACATCCTTTTCACGCTTTTTTACACAATATGCGAAACGAAACACATTATTTCCTTTAAAATAGTCCGGCTGCATGTTCACTGTAACTCACTAAAAGGTTTTTCGTCTGCTGATAATGATTGAGCATCATCAAGTGGTTTTCACGACCGATGCCAGACTTTTTATACCCACCAAATGCAGCATGTGCTGGATACTGATGATAACAATTTGTCCATACACGACCGGCTTCAATACCGCGCCCAAATCGGTACGCCTTATTGATGTTTCGTGTCCATACGCCCGCACCAAGTCCATACAATGTATCATTAGCAATGGCCATCGCTTCTTCGTCATCTTTAAATGTCGTTACCGCCAGTACTGGTCCGAAAATTTCCTCCTGGAATATGCGCATGTGGTTGTTTCCGCGAAAAATCGTTGGCTGAACATAGTAACCGTCTGTCATATCACCGTCTAGTGCATTGACATTCCCACCAACAAGAACGTCTGCACCTTCTTGTTTTCCAATATCCAAATAAGACTTGATTTTTTCTAATTGTTCTTCTGATGCCTGTGCACCCATCATTGTATCGGTATCGAGTGGATGACCGATCTTAATGGCGTTCACCCGCTCGATCGCCCGCTCGATAAATGCATCATAAATTGATTCATGGACGAGTGCGCGTGATGGACATGTACATACTTCCCCTTGATTAAGTGCAAACATGACGAGACCTTCCACCGCTTTATCTAAATAAGCATCTTCCTGATCCATCACATCAGGGAAAAAGATATTAGGTGATTTCCCACCGAGTTCGAGCGTTACAGGAATAATATTCTCAGACGCATACTGCATAATGAGCCGTCCGGTCGTCGTTTCACCTGTGAAGGCAATTTTAGCGATACGCCGATTCGATGCGAGTGGCTTTCCAGCTTCAACGCCAAAACCGTTGACCACGTTTAGAACACCAGCTGGGAGAAGGTCCTTAATGATATCAAGCAGCACATGAATCGAAGCTGGTGTTTGCTCGGCTGGTTTCAATACGACACAGTTACCCGCAGCTAAAGCTGGAGCGAGCTTCCATGTTGCCATTAGAATCGGGAAATTCCACGGGATAATTTGTCCAACGACCCCAAGCGGTTCATGGAAGTGGTAAGCGACCGTGTCCTGGTCAATTTGACTAATGCCACCTTCCTGCGCCCGAATTGCCCCAGCGAAATACCGGAAGTGATCGACGGCAAGAGGGAGATCGGCAGCAAGTGTTTCTCTAACGGCTTTTCCGTTATCCCACGTTTCCGCAACAGCAAGCATCTCCAAATTTTCTTCAATTCTGTCTGCAATTTTATTTAATATATTAGCGCGTTCTGTAACAGATGTGTTTGTCCACATGTCTTTTGCGGCATAGGCTGCATCTATGGCCGCTTCAACGTCCTCTTTGGTGGACCTAGCAATCTCACAAAAAACATGTCCTGTGACCGGGCTTGCATTCTCAAAGTACTTGCCATTCGCTGGAGGACGATACGTACCCCCGATGTAATTATCATACCGCTTAGCAAAATGAACGAGAGCACCGTCCGTGTTTGGATTTGCATACTTCATATTCAATTCCTCCTCATAACTTCTCTCTTATAAAATAGTGAGCTATTACATAACTATGATGCTTGTCCTTGAAATAGAAGAGATCGATATGATGAGAATGTTAAAAGGTGTTTTTGTTGGAACAGTCGCTTTTAATATGGAGAGCATTAAAGTGTTACCGCATGAGTGGTTATTTATCCCTTTTGGTTAAGGTATACAGGTGGTTTTGAGGCTTGGAGGTTGAAGAATAGGACGTGTTAGAAGCATATATATATGGCGAATAATTTTAACTTGGGGATTTTGATCCATAATCCCCAAGTTAAATAAATAGAACGATTTTGAAAAACTCAGCTAGGAATATACTTCACTTAAGCAATGCCGTATACCTCTTTAACGGCTTCATATAAAATAGTCACACCATCCATTAAAGCGTCCTGATTAAATGTCATATTCGGGTGGTGAAGACCAGGCGTTAAGTCACACCCTAGACCAAGCATCGTTGCTTTTAATGCTGGACGTTCTATCGTATAAAAGTGAAAATCATCTCCACCTGAAGTAACGAGTGAGGCATCAACATGATCTGCGCCAAGCACAGTGGACACGGCCTTTGTCATAATTTGAATGGCCTCATCGTTTAATTCAGCAGCAGGGACGTATTCAACATCTTTAATGTTAATGTCGACGTTGTAGAGGCGTTCCATCGCTGTGAAAATATCCTTGACCTTCTCGGTGAGCGTGTTCATCGTGTGATTATCCTGTGTACGCATATCAATCGCAAAGGATGCACTGCCCGGAATAATATTCGTGCTTTTGCCTCCAGCCGTCATACTCGTCATTTTAACGGAATGGGGGACACGAGGGTCAAGGTGAATATTGCCGAGCAGATTGACAATCTCAGCAACAACCTCAATGGCATTGACGTTTAAATGTGGTCGGGCTGCATGTGCATCCTCACCTTTGATGTCTGCGATATATGTCGTGTTCGCACCGTGCACGATGACCGGTGCGGCATGACCCAAAATGGTTTCTTCTTTAGGGCGCAGGTGGATACCGAATAAGTAATCGACATTGTCAACGACTCCTTTTTCCACCATCTTTAAAGCGCCTGCTCCGGTTTCTTCTGCTGGTTGAAAGATGAATTTCAGAGCAACCTGTTGCTTGAGTGTTGGGTCTGCTATGATTTTTGCGATCAATCCTAGAACGATTGCCATATGTGCGTCATGGCCACACGAGTGATTCGCTCGAAATGCGCCGTTCACTTCCTGCCAAAGTGCGTCCATATCTGCACGAATCGCAACGACAGGTAGGTTGCTGTTAAAATTGCCGTATTCACCGACGACACCTGTACAATCTGCAAACGTCGTCACGTTACAGCCAAAATCCTTTAAAAGCGAGGCGATATAGGCTGTTGTTTCTGTTTCCTCCCAGCTGATTTCCGCGTGGTCATGTAAGTATTGAAATGTGCGTTTTACTCGACTTTCAAGCTCAGTCATTGAGCGTGTCACCATCCTTTATGGCTTTGTAAGACCAGACTTCATTTTTGATAGGTTACAGCAAATGTCCCGTCAACCTTTTGGATGGACACCCCTTTGTAGCCATCCTTCAAAAGCTGTTGTTGGCGTTCTGTCTCTTCCATTGCGACGGTTTTGGTATCTGTGACAGATTTCTGAATGTCATCTGTTGCAAAATCACGGAAAAGAACGTAACGCAGTTTGCCGTTATATTTCTCCTTTAATGCAATGATTTCCATTCCGAGGGCTAGCTTATCCTTCAGGCTAGGAATGTTGAACGGGGCAACAGTCGTTGCAACATAGCGAAAACGGTTCCGATCAACATGCGCCATAACGATTTTGCCCATATATGTTTGCAATCTATTGCCGCGGTAGTCTGGATGCACGACAGAGATTTCCGAATACATCACTTGGGACAAGTTCTGTTTTTCAATGCCAGCATCTGTCCCCAAATGCTCAGGATCATCGATTGGGGGCACAAGCATAGCACGAAAGGCAATCATACGATCATCGACAAAGGTCCCAACCATATAGCCATGTCCAGATAACATATGGTGTGCCTCCTGAGAGGTAAGTGGCTGTAACTGTTTAGGGTTGTCTAGCGTTTGTTTGACGGCATCTTGTAACGTTAATATAGCCTCAAGGTCGTCTAACTCAAGCTGTCTCACTTTGAAAGCTGCACCTGTTGTTTTTAATTGTCCCTCTGCGGTCATCGATCCCCCCATGCTACTTGACCTCCTCTGAATAGACGGTTAACGCTTGGAGCATAGCGTCGTCGACATCAACGCCAAGTCCCGGACGTTCGTTCAGCTCGATAAAGGGTACATCATAACGTAGATTTCCGACATCTTTAGAAAATTTAAGTGGGCCAGTTAGTTCAACACTCGTTATCACTTTTTTAGAAAAAGCGACATGAAATCCTGCAGCAGATCCAATTGACGATTCAACCATCGAACCGACCTGACAATCCATGCCAGCCATCTCTGCCATCGCCGCAAGCTTAGAAGCCGGGTACATGCCACCGCATTTCATGAGTTTAATATTGACTTTGTCAGCCGCACGCTTTGCAATAATTTCCCGCATAGATTTAAATCCCGTGAGTGCTTCATCAGCCATGATCGGTAGCGTTGCTTTTGCTTTCACGTCACTCAACGCATCAATATCACTCGCAACAACCGGTTGTTCCAGCCAATCTATCGTCACACCTTTCAAGCCTTCCAGCGCCTGTAGCGTCTTTGCTGAGGACTGCCAACCTTGATTGACATCAACACGAATCGCAGCCTGCTTGCCGACACGTGCATGAACAGCTTTTATACGTGCAACATCTTCGGCCACATCATAGCCGACTTTTAACTTAAATGACGTGAAGCCCTTTGCGACATGCTTTTCCGCGCTGTCAGCCATACGTTCAGGCGTATCGATGCTTAGAACGTGTGTGATCGGAAATTTCTCATGATAACGTCCACCAAGGAGCGTATAGGCTGGAACGCCAAGTGCCTTTCCAGCAAGGTCATAGCAGGCAATATCTAAGGCGGCCTTAGCTGTCGGCGCACCAAGAATTTCTTGATTCATAATATCGTGGATACGCTCGATATTCATCGGATCTTGACCAATCAGACGTGGTGCAAGGGTTTTCGTAATGATATGATACACACTTTCCACCGATTCACCTGTCACGTGTTCATCGGCAACACCTTCTCCATAGCCTGTCTGTCCATCATCGGTCGTTATTTTTACAATAACAGACGCCATTGAATCATAAGAAGCGTAACTAATTGTGAATGGCTCAATTAATGGTAGTTCAATGACAAATGCTTCAATTGCAGTTATTTTCATAAATGATCACCTTCAATATGTTGTTTTCATGCTGCGTGAGCAGTCTTTAATTTTACATGATTAATCCTATTTTGCTTGTCTTTGTACTTTTTTGCAATGCTAAATTTGTTTCACGCTTAAATATTAACATGATTTATTTTGTTGAATTTTCAGCAATATGTTAGTGTTAGGGTGTGCTTGAGCTGATGATCCGTGATTAAAGGGGGAAGGTGGGTAACAGATGAAAAAATGGTTCGGTTCTGCAGCAGTCTGTGTCAATGACAAGCAAGAGTTGCTCATGGTTAAGCAAGGGACTCCTGATGAAGACAAATGCTGGTCGATTCCTTCAGGTGGTAAGGAAGCGGACGAGACCTTCGAAGAGTGTTGTATACGGGAAGTGAAAGAAGAAACAGGCTATGACGTACATATCATTCGACCATTATTCACCAAGACGGGTACGCAAGAAGGGTTTACCGTTGTCGTTCAATACTTCGAGGTGGCCATTCATGGTGGCGAATAGCGCATACAAGATCCAGATGGTCTTATTTATGACATTGATTGGAAAACAGAAGAAGATATCAAACACCTCGCGTTAACATATCCAGATGAAAGACAGTTACTCATTGACTTTGTACGGAAAGAGAATGACTTTAAGCACGCTACGATGCGCACAAATAGATGTATGATACAACCTACTCATTCATCTGATATCGACAATATTGTAAGGCTATATACAGATGAACGTGTCCGTCAGTATCTCGGTGGCCCTCGTCATGTGGATGATGTGAAGAATCGCTTTAAAGAGGTTGTTCAAACGGAAGAAGAGATGAGCCATTGGACAGTCATATCCAATGAAACGAATGAGTTCCTAGGACTTGTTACTATAGATAAGCACCATTCCGGAAAAGATTATGAGATTTCTTTTCAATTTTTGCCAAAATGGTGGGGGCAAGGGTTAGCCAAGGAAGCTGTCAATGCGGTTATTTCCTATTCGTTTACACATTTAAAGCGGTCTCATCTCATGGCAGAAACGCAATCCGCCAATACACGTTCACGCAATCTCCTAGAAAGACTAGGCATGACACAGGTTGATCGATTTACAAGATTTGGTGCAGAACAGGTACTGTATAAAATTGAGCAGTAATGGAGGAATACGATGACTGGGGAAATCCGGTACAACAAGAGCTGTTTAAAGGACTATTACGTATTGTACATGATTGTTCTGGATATGTGATCGGGTAGGGGGCACTATCCGGTACGGCAACTACAGACCGGATAACTCATATGTTGATATTTTGAATAGAAGTAATCGCCATGATTGGTTGTGGGGCGGTTACTTCTTTTTGTTTACAACGACGACAATAGAAATGATCAGAGAAAAAATTAAAGATGTCTTCAACCACTCATTAAAGATTCGTCAAAGACATCTCCATTAATGCTTAAATTACCGACCGATCATAACTGACTCAATGATTGTTCGTTTAAAAGGGTGGCCTGATTGTGTTTTTCCGTCTATATCGATTGTGATATTGTAGACGGTATTTGTGTTACTGAATGTCAGGCTTTTCGATAGATCCGCCGTGCCCTTTACTGTATAAGTCTTACTGTTTCTTGGATCTTTAGTATCTGTAACTCGGTATGTCGCTGTTAAAGACTGTTCCTCAACTTGGGACGACTCCATTTCTAATTGATATGTCATTCCGTGAGAATAATCGATGCTCTCATTCCGTGCAATAAGTGAACGAGAATCATAATCGGCAGTGAGAAGGTAAGCACCATTATTTTTATTCGTGATGTTTATCTCCCATTGTCCTGACATCGGTTTGTCAATGGTCAAGGCATGATTCGTCGAGCCGGCAAAAACGCCTTCTTCATTTTGGGTGGACTGTATAGTTGGGGAGAGTGTTCTTCCACTTGGATCGATTAATCTCACTTCAGAAATGTCTCCTGATGTCATTAAATGCACGTCAACGCTTGCTACATCATTCTCAATCACCAATGGAATCGTTTCTGTGTCATGTTCCTTTAATGGTCCGCCGTGGAGCCAGCGATTTGTAGTGGCATGAGTGCTGTCATTTTTTCCTCGAGAGCTGTTTGGGTGGCCCGTTAATTGATCGCCTGATAGTTGGTTTGCAAATACTGGGAACGTAACGCCTGTTCGGATTGTTGTGTGTGTCCAATCTCCAATGGCGACCTCACTACCGCCGGGAAGCCTGCTACTAGCTGTTGTGACAACACCGTCATTTTGCCCGTACTGCCGGAGATACATCCCTCCGTACCAAGTGGATGAAAAAGCCGACCCCCAGGCTGTACCGCCTAGTGTGTAATAATCGTTATAATATGCCAATGGCTGTGTATCAATATTTGACCGAAAATTAGCCATATAACCTGTTTGCATCGCATATGTGCCATCACCCTTAGCGCCGATTAAGTCAGCAAGCCAAGATGACCATGAACTATACGCCAAATCAGCGAGCTGTGATCCGTGGTGTGGGCTGGATAGTGTGATGACATTGTCGACATAAGTCGCTGCCCCGTAATATGTGAGGGCGGTTTGTGTATCGACACCGCCTTTACTATAGGCGATTACGGTGATTGGTTTATTAAAGTGGTTCGAGATTTCTTGGATTTTATCAGCGAGCAAAGCTCCGTTATTCCACATGTCAGCTGAGGCGCCACCAGCGTCATACAATTGTATAAAAGCTGTTTGATAGCCGGCATCAACAGCTGTCTGATACATATCGTTATTTTCCCAAAAGATTTGCGCCACATTATTCAGCCCTGGTACAAACAACAACACAGGTGCATTTGGAACGGGATTTGTCGGTGTATTGCCAATGTACCATTCTCCGGGCGTTTCATTATTGCCATTGTCAACTTTTCCTGTTAGGGATATGGAATCTGATTTTTTGCCTATCACTGGTTCGGGGGGATCAATTTCGTTTGGAGAAGAGGCTATGACTGGAGAGACCATACTAAAAATAGTGAGCGTGCACACCATAAATACACATAAGCGTTTAAACGTTTTTCGCCACATTTTTCTCACTCCTTTGTCAGATGTGATATATACTTATTCGTTATATTCAATAATATGAAATTTTAATCAATGTTAAGTCAAAAGTCCCTTGACTCAGATCGTTAATGACCAATAAGATTTATTGAGAGAGTTAAATGGTAATTATTGTAAACTAAAATGGTGGTGTACATAAAAGAAGTGTTAGAGGATTAAATCCGTAAACAGAGAATGTGTTTTTTGACGGCGGTCATATGTATGAAATGACAATACAAACAAGGGGGAGCCAAATTGAAAGTAGCACGATTACTTTTAACATTAATACCGTTTATGTTGCTGGTCGCTTGTGGTAATAAGGATGTGGAGGTGACGATACCAACATTATTAGCAAAATCGGACGCTACAGATATTGACAAATTTAATTCTATGGTCCAAAAAGATGGGATTGAAGTCACTCAAAACAACAACGGAAGCTTGACGTATACGATGACAAAGGAAACGCATGCCGAAATTATGACCGAACTAGGTACGCAGGTTGATGGTATTATGGCAGATATGACATCTGGGAATGAATTTCCATCAATTCAAGATATCTCGTCGAACGAAACGTACTCTGAGTTTGTTATGTCTGTAGACCGTGAACGGTTTGAAAGTAGTTTCGATCAGCTTGGGTTACTGGGATTAGCGATGAGTGGTTTAATTTATCAACTGTTCGATGGTGCCTCTCTCGAAGAGTATCAAGTGGTTGTTAATCTGGAGGACGCAAACACTGGTGATGTATTTAATGCGATCACTTATCCTGACGCATTGAATCCGTTTAAATAATTGAGTTGAACTGTATGACATGCTGTAAGGGCTGATCTGATTGTATTTTACCGTCTACATTGATGTAGGCGGTATTTGTGTTATTGGCTTTCAGGCTTCTCGATAAGCTGGATGTGACATACATATACTAGTTGAAATTATATATTTCAATTCATTCTTTAAAAGTCACTTAGGTGATTAGCAAGCTGTGATAGAATATATAATATAATCTAAAAATAAAGCTATTGAACAAGATTTTTCTGTAATAGAGGGGGAGTAGAAAATGAATTATGTATTATTAATTGTTGCTGCAATTGCTTTGTTGTTCGCCTTGAGAAAAATATCTTTAATAAAATATTCGAAGAACACTTCCTTTTTAAGAGATGCAAAACATAATGTAATGTCGTTGTTGTGGGGGATACCGGTATTCATAGCAATAATGTTGATTCCTTATCAAGTTTGGATATTAACTGGAAGTTCTCGTTATTGGGATGGCGTTTATATCATAGGAGGTACTGCAATTTTAACGATCGCTGTTAGTTTTGTTTTCTATTATAAGTGTTCAGTGAAATATAACAGATAGACAACTTTGATTGAATAACCATAAATATATTAAGTAGAAAATGCAGAGGTACTAATCCTTTGCTTTTTTGATGTAAACAGTGTCTTTACTACCACATTTCACAACAGAGTAACAGTGATGTTGCTATGTCTTTTTCATCGAAAGGGATTATTTTAAAAATGAACTGAACAGGATAGTCTATGAAGACAGACGACACTTAAATAGTGGTGGAATCAATTTCATATGGCTTATTCTTCGGGTTTCGTATATAATAAAAGTCTCTTTTGCCCAATTTTGCTATGGAATTACAAAGATTGGAGATGAATTTATGACATTATGGGATGTGTTAATTGATGTAGGTTTTATTTCAATGTTACTTTTAGTTGGAACATTACTTAGAGCGAAAGTGAAATTTATTCAAAAACTGTTTTTACCTGCGAGTTTAATCGCCGGTTTTCTTGGGTTAATCCTTGGTCCAAATGCACTAGGGGTTATTCCATTTTCTGAGCATATATCGACATATGCAAGTATTCTGATTGCGATTATTTTCGGTGCGTTACCATTTACATCTAAAATCGTGTCGTTTAAAAAGATTATAAAGAGTGCGCGCAATATGTGGGCATTCTCTCAAGTGCTAACGATACTGGAATGGGCCGCAGGGATGCTTTTTGCATTGTTGATTCTCAACTTCTTTTGGAGTGGTTTACCAGATGGATTCGGTTTAATGCTTGCAGCAGGCTTGTTGGGCGGACATGGGACAGCTGCTGCAATTGCAACTGGATTTGGTCCTGAATGGGAAGGTGCTTTATCAGTCGGTATGACATCAGCCACCGTTGGCATTGTTGCCTCGATTGTCGGTGGAATTTTAATTATTAAAAGAGAAACGCGACGTGGTAGAACGTCGTTTATTAATGATTTCAACGATTTGCCTAATGAGTTACGAACGGGTTTAGTTGAAGAAAATAAACGTCACCCATTTGGGTTTAATACCGTTTCGTCTGCATCGATTGATCCGTTGATGTATCATAGTGGGCTCCTTCTCATGGTTGCGATGATCGGTTACTACTTAAGTCAATTTATTAACGATCTAATCCCACAAATTAGTGTACCGGTGTTTTCTACTTCATTCATTGTCGGATATATTGTGTTATTTATTTTGCGGGCGTTTAATGCGGATTATTTTTTTGATAAAAACATTTTCGAACGCACTTCTGGTACCGCGACTGATCTTTTAGTTGCATTTGGTATTGCGTCTATTAAACTGTCGGTTGTTGTAGACTATGCATTACCATTGGCCATCCTCCTCATATTTGGTATTGCCTTTGTTTATTTCATGTATGCTTTTGTTGCTCCGAAGTTTTTCCATCAGTATCCTTTTGAAAAGTCAATTTTCTGTTGGGGTTGGGGGACAGGAACCGTTGCAATGGGAATGGCGTTGCTCCGTATTGTCGATCCAGAACTGAAAAGTAAGACGCTTGACGAATATGGTCTTGCCTATATACCGATTGGGTTTATGGATATATTAATTATTGCTTTGGCTCCAATGTTAATAATAAGTGGCCAACATTGGCTATTTACTTTTGGCACCCTCAGTATCGGCTTAGCGATTTTAGTTGGTACGTACGCATTGGGCTGGTGGGGCAAGACTCAGCAAGAATAATTTTTAATGCGAGGTATCGATGCAACTGGACAAGCTGCCAGTTGCAATACTTTGCTCTACTCGATTCCTGTATTAAAATAAAGTCCATAGCATAGGGGAAAATAACAGTGTCTACACACCATTGATTGAATCATGGTTGTGTAGCATTTTTTATTTGTTTTGGAAGTCCAAATGACAGAAATAGTGTACTTGTATATACCTTTCATATTAATATAAGGGGAGACAATTATTTACAAAAGTGGTGAACCTCTTGTTTAAAATTATGTTAATTGAGGATGACGATACGTTATTTCAAGAAGTACAGGCACGCCTAGCCCAATGGTCTTATAACGTTGTCGGGGTGACGGATTTTGCGAACGTTTTAGAAGAATTTACAGTAGAGCAGCCTGATTTAGTCATTATTGATATTCAGTTACCGAAGTTTGATGGGTTTCATTGGTGTCGGTTGATTCGCTCACATTCGAATGTGCCCATTATATTTCTGTCGTCGCGTGATCATCCGACCGATATGGTCATGTCCATGCAGCTAGGGGCGGATGATTTTGTTCAGAAGCCGTTTCATTTTGACGTACTGATCGCAAAAATCCAGGCGACGCTCAGACGGGTGTATAATTACAATGCAGATACTCAGCTCGAGCTGAAAACGTGGTATGGGGCAACGGTTGATGTTGTGAAAGGTACGGTTTCTAATAACACTGGCACAATCGAGTTAACAAAGAACGAGATGTATATTTTAAAAGAATTGATTCAACGAAAAAATGAGATTGTGACGCGTCAGGAGCTCATAACAAGTCTTTGGGATGATGAACGATTTGTAAGCGACAATACGTTAACTGTTAATGTTAATCGATTGCGAAAAAAATTGGCTGACCTTGGTTTAGGTGAGGCAATCGAAACAAAGGTGGGACAAGGGTATATTGCTAAGGAAGTGACGCCAGGATGATTAAACCATTTTTAAAAGAACGCTTAAGTTGGATTGGTTTTTTTATCTTCACTCAATTTTTTGTCCTTTTGGTTGGGTATTTGGACGCAAGCATTCCGTTTAAGTCAATGCTTTATATTGTGTTTTTAACATCGCTGTTTTTTATCATGTTTATCATTGTCCGTTATCATCAGGAAACACGATTTTATCGCGAACTCAAACACCATAGTCATTCTTTTGATTTAACAACTGTTCCTGAAGCAAAGTATGCCTTTGAACGGATTTCGACGGATATGATTCACCAGCAGAACGATACATATAAACGTCAGCTTGATGAATTACATACGCGTGTGGAGCGGGATATGGATGATACACTTAGCTGGATTCATGAGGTGAAAACACCGTTGACAACGATGCAGTTGATCATTGATCGGGTAGAGGATACAGAGCTTAGGGCACAGCTGATGTATGAATGGCTCCGAATTCATTTGCTCTTGGATCAACAGCTTCATCAAAGGCGAATGCCTTTTATACGCAATGACCTTTATATTGAAAAGACAAATCTTGAGTCGTTATTGTTTCAGGAGATTAAGGCACTAAAGCTGTGGTGCATGCAAAAGGGGATTGGCTTTGATGTGAACCTTCAAGAGACAGAGGTGCTTACAGATGCGAAGTGGTTCGCTTTTATGGTCAGACAAATATTAACGAATGCGGTTAAATATAGTGAGGCCTCTGATATTGTGATTGAAGGCTGTAGCGAGAATGAGCGATGTGTTTTGATAATTGAGGATCATGGGCGTGGCATTGATGCAAAGGACCTTCCGCGTATATTTGATCAAGGATTTACGAATACAAGTGCCCATCATGACAAAGCTGCGACAGGAATGGGACTGTATTTAACGAAGCAGGTGGCTGATTCGCTCCATATTGATATACAGGTGGCGTCCACATTAGGGAAAGGAACGACATTTAAGTTGACGTTTCCGAAAGAAAATGATTTTGTCCATATTACTAGCATGTGACGAAACTGTCACATGCTTTTTAACGATTGTAATGTAAGACGAAGGAGAAAGACGCGCGACGCCGGTATGATAGGGTCATAAGGAGTGAATGACATGGCAATTCTTGAAGCAACGAAAATTTATAAGACGTATGGGAACAAATTTAATAAACAAGAGGTGCTACGTGCACTTGACTTGCAGGTGGAAAAGGGCGAATTTGTGACCATTATGGGTGCTTCTGGCTCAGGTAAAACGACATTATTGAATGTTTTATCCTCGATTGATCGTGTGAGCCAGGGGACGATTACAATTGAAAGTCAAAATTTCAATCGCCTGAAGGATAAAGCACTTGCGGAATTTAGGAAACATCATTTGGGGTTTATTTTTCAAGAGTATAATTTACTCGACACCTTGACGGTCAAAGAAAACATTTTATTGCCGCTATCGATTAAAAAAGTTTCAAAACAAAAGGCTAATGAGGCGTTTGCGGCTGTAGCAAAAGAATTGGGGATCGCAGACATTGCGAATAAATACCCTAATGAAATCTCTGGGGGACAAAAACAACGGACATCTGCGGCGCGGGCCTTTATTCATGAGCCGAGTATTATCTTTGCTGATGAACCAACAGGAGCGCTTGATTCGAAAGCCGCATCTGATTTGTTAAATAAGCTTAGTGATTTAAACGAAAAACGCCATGTCTCGATTGTAATGGTGACACATGATCCGGTGGCAGCAAGCTTTAGTCAGCGTGTTGTTTTTATAAAAGATGGACAAATTTATACCCAATTAAATAAAGGTGATCAAACACGCGACGCCTTCTTTAAAGACATTATTAAAACGCAAGCTGTCTTAGGTGGGGTTCAGCATGACCATTAATCAGATCATCTATCGCAATTTAAAAAAGAACCTTAAACATTACTATTTGTATATTTTTGCTTTGGTGTTTAGTGTTGGGCTTTACTTTGCCTTTGTCACCTTGCAGTATGACCCGGCACTGGATCAAACAACAGGAACAATCAAAGGCGCGGCGGGATTGAAAGCGAGCTCTGTTTTGTTAGTTGGGATTGTGTCAGTATTTCTGTTGTATGCCAACAACTTGTTCATTAAGCGACGCAGTAAGGAAATAGGGTTATTTCAACTTATTGGACTTACGAAGGGTGCCATTTTTCGGATATTAAGTGTGGAAAACTTAATTCTATATTTTGGTTCAATGTTAGTTGGGATATTTCTTGGATTCTCTGTTTCGCGTTTTATAATGCTGATCTTATTTAAATTGACGAGAGTTGAAGCTGTTGCAACACTGCGGTTTTCACCGGAAGCCTTGGTTCAAACGGTTATTGTATTTTCTGCCATCTATGGTCTCATCATGTTGATGAATGGTCTTTTCATTAAAAGGCAGAGCATTTTATCTCTGTTTCATGTGCAGTCAACTGCTCAACAACGCGTGAAAAAAATGACACCATTCCAGGCTGTTATCGGATTATTTGGCATTGGGCTCATTCTATTTGGCTATTATTTATCTTCTAAACTGTTTAGCAGTGAATTTCTAGGCAATCAGTTAGCTGTGGCAATGCTGACAATTTTAGCATCTGTTATATTAGGGTCGTATTTGTTTTATAAAGGATCGGTCAGTTTTATTTTCAACATGATCCGAAAACAAAAAGGCGGTTATTTGAATGTGAACGATGTCTTGTCATTGTCATCAATCATGTTCAGAATGAAATCAAATTCATTCCTGCTTACGGTTATCACAACGTTATCTGCACTTGCAATTGGGTTATTGTCGCTCAGTTATATATCCTATTATTCTGCGGAAAAAACGGCAGAGGACAACATCCCCCACCATTTTGCAATCCCGAATTCCGAAGATGCACAGTTGTTTACGGATGCATTGGCTGAAGCGGATATTGAATATACGATGACGCATGTTGATTTGTTGGAAAGTAAAGCTTACTTATCCAATATACTATCAGTGCCAGAGTTTGATGGAGATATTCAAGTGAAATTCTCTCCTGATGACGTAAAGATAATGGTGCTTAGTGAGGATGAGATAGAAGGTTTAGATCTCATGTACTCAGAAATGGTTTTCGTCAATCGCGTTGAAATGCTTGAAAAAATAATTTCCTTCAAAGATAGCGGCCAAGTGACGCTCTACGGAGAAAAGTCATCATTAAATCTGACATATAACGGTTTTAAAGATATTACGGCTATATCGACACGACTAACGGGGGCTTTTCCTGTCGCTGTTGTTGATCAGAAGGTCTATGAGGAGTTGGCGCTTGATAAAGACCCAGAAATCGAACAACAGTTCACGGAGTATGTAGGGATTAATATTAAAGATGGTAAAAACGTGAAAGCGGCTGATGAGGTTTTTCACGAATTGGATTTAAATCAAAGGGCTGGATATGAATCAAGGTATGCAGAAGGTATGTATCAAAAACAACTGCATGGTCTGACGATGTTTATAGTTGGGTTTCTAGGATTGGCATTTCTCATAACTTCAGGATGTATTCTTTACTTTAAGCAAATGGATGAAAGTGAAGATGAAAAACCAAGCTATACAATTCTTCGAAAGCTCGGCTTTACCCAGCCTGATTTGATAAAAGGGATCAGAATTAAGCAACTCTTTAACTTCGGAATCCCATTGATTCTTGGCTTGAGCCATAGTTATTTTGCGGTCAAGTCTGGCTGGTTCTTTTTCGGTTCGGAGATGGTCACACCAATGGTGATCGTCATGTTAATTTATACAGGATTGTACTCTGTATTTGGTGTGTTGTCCGTGTTGTATTACAAACGTGTTATCAAGGACGCGTTGTAAAATGGAAGATGGCTGGGACAAAGGAGATATAGTAATCAAATGAAAGTCCCAATAATATGCCACGCTCCGGAAATATACTACGCTTTCCGTGGGCGGCTGGTGAGCCTCCTCGTGCTAACGCACTGCGGGGTCTCACCTATGCCTTCCTCCCACAGGAGTCTACGTATATTTCCGGAGCTAATGTTGAGCATTGCTCGTCTTTTTGACTAAACTAATAACCTCACTATAACTTAAAAAAGAAATAGTGGGTAAGGTCACTCATTGATGGTCTTATCCACTAACCTTAGTATGTTTTTTATGGTGTGAAAATAAATGGATAACCCCTGTTTTTTCCTATGTTCACATGAGATAATGTGAGTTAATCATTTTCGAGATATTGGTAATGGGGGAACGGTTTTATGAGAGGTAAAGTGGCCTTTATAGTCGTGATGCTGACGTTTGGGAGTATTGGACTTTTTGTAACGCATATTGATCTCGCTTCGAGTCAGATTGCCCTTTTTAGGGGGGCGATAGGAAGTGTGTTTCTAATCGGTGCCAGTTTTTTTGTGAAACAGACCTTGAACTTAAAAATATCTAAACGAAATTTGCTAATGCTCGTATTATCAGGTGCAGCATTGGGATTTAACTGGATTTTTTTGTTTGAAGCGTATCAGTATACAACGATTTCCAATGCGACGTTGAGCTACTATTTTACGCCGGTGTTTGTGATGGTGCTAGCTCCTTTTATACTAAAGGAGAAGTGGACAGGGAAAAAAGGGCTTAGCATTGTTATTGCCCTTATTGGTTTGTTTTTAGTTGTTCAACCGGACGCTGGACTGGATGGTGGTGACTATCTCCATACAGTTGGTATTGGGTATGGGTTGTTAGCGGCAGGGTTTTACGCCAGTGTTATTTTAATCAATAAGTTTATCAACGGGTTATCTGATTTTGAGACGACGGTGATGCAATTGTCGATCGCTTCGATTGTTTTGTTACCGTACGTATGGCTGACAGAAGGTATGAATGTTTCAGGTCTAGATATGCAATCACTCATCTTACTCGCTATATTGGGCGTCATACATACAGGCGTTGCCTATATACTATACTTCTCAGCAATTAAACAATTAAAAGGACAGACGATTGGAGTACTGAGTTATATTGATCCGATTTCAGCTGTCTTTATGGCAGCAATCATTTTGAGTGAAAGTATGAGTTGGATTCAAGTTGTTGGTGGCATTTGTATATTAGGTTCGACATTTTTAAGTGAAATGAAAGTTGATGAGGAACATGCATAGACTGTGCGTCCTGCAAGCTGCCATATAGGTCGAAATTCATATAAAAAGAAACTTTTTAGATATACATATTATTACGCCCCCTTTTGTGGTAAAATTAGACTTTGTTGGCTGCCGATTGAGGTATGCCATTTAATTTAAGGGGGAAACAGATATGAAAAAGCTATTATTTTTAGTAGTGCCGTTTTTATTTTTAGTTGCGTGTGGCGATGAAGATGTCGAAATTAAAATACCAGCAACTTTTCTTGAATCAGAAATGACGGACTTGGATGAAACGATTGCAAGTGCTGAAGAGGAAGGCATTGAGGTTACTCAAAACGACGATGGCAGCTTGACATATACGATGTCTAAATCTAAGCATGATGAAATGATGGATGAGTTGAAAACAGAACTCGATAACACGATAGCTGAAATGACATCTAGTGATGAGGCATCATCAATTCGAGACGTTAAGATAGACAAGACGTATTCAGAGTTTACGATGATTGTAGATCGAGAAGCGTATGAAAATAGTTTTGATGGATTTGCAATCTATGGTCTTGGCATGTATGGTGTGATGTATCAAGTGTTCGACGGATCTAATGCGGATGATCAACAGGTTACGATTAACGTTGAGGACGAAGCAACAGGCGAGGTTTTCCACACGGTCAACTATCCAGAAGATATGGAATGATTTTAAATAAATAGTTTGGCAAAAATGCCAGTTTCTGATTTCATATGCGTATTGTGAATCGGGACTGGCTTTTTGTATGGTGATCATTTTGTTCATGAAGCTGACAAGGATTTGTCATATTTCCCCTTTGTGTTCATGATAAACTTGGACATTGGGAGAGGATTATATTGATGAAACAGCACACACAACAAGAGCTGTGGGAAGAAGCACGAGTGTTCATTCAGCAATGTTATGCTGAACTTGGTCGAACTGACATAGAAATAGAGGCTCGGTTAGATGATATTAAGCACGATATTCAAGAAACAGGGACGTACGTTCATACAAAAACCGAACTCATACATGGCGCTAAAATGGCTTGGCGTAATAGTAACCGATGTATTGGGCGTCTATTTTGGGAAAATCTCCATGTGATTGACGCCCGTCACGTAGACAATGCGGAAGAAGCAAAGGCAACACTTTTTGATCATATTGAATACGCTACAAATGGTGGGAAAATCAGAACGACAATTACTGTATTTCCACCGCGACGACATGAACATGTTCCACTCCAAATTTGGAATCACCAACTGATTCGTTACGCAGGTTATGAAGCTGGCAATGACATTATTGGTGATCCGGCATCGGTTGAGTTTACGAAGCAATGTGAAGCGTACGGTTGGAAAGGACAGGGAGGACCATTTGATGTGCTACCACTCGTTCTTCAAGAAAGTGGTGGAGCGCCTCAGCTTTTTGACATTCCGAGCAGGCTCATTTTAGAAGTGCCAATCGTGCATCCAGAGATACGTGGTTTTGCAGAGCTAGGGTTGAAGTGGTATGCAGTTCCGATGATATCAGATATGCGTCTGGAAATAGGAGGCATTGATTATCCAACTGCACCGTTTAATGGATGGTATATGGGAACTGAAATTGGTGCGCGCAATTTTGCGGATGTTAATCGTTATAATGTGCTGCCAAAAGTTGCTGAGTTGATGGGCTTAAATACGCGTTCCGCCAGGTCTTTATGGCAGGATCGAGCACTTGTTGAACTGAATGCAGCGGTATTACACTCTTATCATGAAGCAGGGGTGACCATAGTGGACCACCATACCGCGGCAAAGCAATTTAATAGCTTTGAGAAAATAGAAGCAGCGAACGATCGACTGGTGACTGGGAATTGGACATGGTTGATTCCGCCTGTATCACCTGCTACAACCCATATGTTTCATAAGCCATATGCAAATAAAGTGGTGAAGCCGAATTATTTTTATCAAGACAAGCCGTGGGAATAGTGATAGATGTAGGTCATAAACATAAAATAGCGTTTGAAAAAGAGGCTGGGACAAAAGAGGGGTTTATTCAAATGAAGACCCGAACAATACGACCGCTCCGGAAATATACTTCGCTTTCCGCGGGCGGCTGGTTAGCCTCGGGCCAACAGGACGTTGGTCATGAAGGCGTTGCGACAGGACGTCGCGGTCTTAGCCTTCCTTCCCCTAACGCACTGTGGGGTCTAACCTATGCCTTCCTCCCGCAGGAGTCTGCGTATCTTTCCGGAGCTAATGGTGAGCATTGTTCGTCTTTTGAGTTAAACTTTAAGTTATGTCCCAACCTCTTTTGTTGGATACACTCATGTTATTTAATAAAATATCATCGCTGCGATCGGTCCAAGAAATGATCCGAATAGCGCTGACAATGTCATTGCGATAGAGCTCATTGATGCGTCTTGTTCACCATACTCAATGGCTTTTGATGTCCCGATCGCATGTGATGCTGCTCCCAAACCGATGCCGCGACCGATAGCCGTATCGATGTGAAAGGGTTTATACAAAATGTCTGCAAACATTGCACCTGTTAGACCAGCAATGATAACAAATACTGCGGCTAGACTAGGGATGCCTCCTATTTCAGACGTGATTTGCATCGCGATCGGTGTCGTAATTGATTTTGGCAGAAATGTAAGCACGATTTGTTTTGAAAAGCCGAACAGCTGTGTGAATAATATGCCACTAGACATTGCTGTAACACTTCCTACGAAAATACCACCGATAATAGGAATCAGATTGTTTTTTAATAAATCCCGTTGCTTATAAAGTGGAATTGCTAATGCGACGACGGCTGGTCCAAGTAAAGCGTCAATCCATTTTCCACCAAGCATGTATGTGTCATACGAAATATCAAAAGTTAGAAGTAATACAATAATAGCAATGGTTGTTGTTAATATCGGAAGTAGAAAGACAGCTCTATACCTGGCATATATACGAGCCATAAACTTATATGTGACAAACGTAAGCACAATAAAAAACAGGGAAAGTCCAATCTGTGTCATTTAACGTGTCCCCCGTTTCTGCCTGGCCTGTTTTGTAAGCCATTGACTCACCCAGCCGCCAGCGGCCATGGTCATAAGTGTACTTATAACCGTGATCGGTATTAATAACAGCCCTTTACCAGCGAAAAATTCCCCGTAATTGACCACACCAATCAAAGCTGGTATGAAAAAGAGTGGTAGCACCCCTAAAAACATATACGCACCAGATTCTACCCATTTTAAAGGTATGATATTTAAGGTTAATGCAACCAACAGCAGTAATAAGCCAATAATACTCCCTGATAAAGGGAGGTCTAACAGTTCTTTAAGCCACGCTCCAACTAGAAAAAATCCAAAAAGTAGGAGCGCTTGGAGTAGTTTTTTTACGTATAACATGGTGTCTCCTTTTGTTGTACAGTTCAATTAAAGTTAAATGCTCTCGATGTCTCAATCATTAATATGGACATAATTTAAGCTATAGCACCTTATTATGAATAAGATGCTATAGCGTTTCGGAATAATGACCAGAATTTCTCATGGTCAAGACCAGAAGCAAAATGAACATTTGGTTCATTTTCTCCAACTCCAAGGCGATCGATGATGGTCATGCCGTATGTCAGATCTCCTTTTGTTTCAACGTCCACATGAACATGCTCAAAGGTAAAAATTGAAGGGTCTATTAAATGGGCAACCGTACATGCGTCATGAACAGCACCGCCTGGAAAATCAAAATGGTCTTTGTATGATTGAATGAAAAAGGCCAATAACTCAGACACGAACGCTGCAACAGGGTTATCGATTTGTTTGAGATCATTAACGGTTTCGTCAGTTGCCAACACTGTATGGGTGACATTTAAACCGAACATTTTAATCGGGACGCCACTATTAAAGACCGTTTTAGCAGCCTCTGGATCGACGTAAATATTAAACTCAGCAGCAGGCGTCCAGTTTCCGTAGGTGCCGCCGCCCATGAGCACGATTTCTTTTATGTTTTTTTTGATCGCTGGTTCTTTCACAAGTGCCATCCCAATATTTGTTAATGGGCCGGTTGGAACGAGTGTGATTGGCTCAGTCGTATGTGTAAGTTGTTCAATGATAAAATCAACAGCGTGTTGATCAATTTGTTTTGTATGTGGATTTTCTGGTAAGTCAGGCCCGTCCAATCCTGTTTCGCCATGAATTGCCTCTGCGCTTTTGACTTCTCTATACATTGGTCTGGGCATCCCTTGGGCAACGGGAACGTCGGTTAACCCGACAACATCACAAATTTTTAAAGCGTTCAACGTGTTTTTTTCTACGCTTACGTTCCCGGATACCGTCGTAATTCCGACAATTTCTAGTGGACTTATTTTTGAAGCGGCTAAAATGATGGCAATCGCATCATCATGGCCTGGATCACAATCTAATATTACGCGCATGCTTGTCACCTCTCGTTTGAATTTATGTTCTTAATTGTATGAATCGGTACTGGGCTGTTAACGTCCTCATCTATATATAAATTTATCAGTAGGCTTTACTTTAGGCAAGAAAAGCCCAGTTGGGATAAATTGCTATTTAGGTGTGAGTGTTGTTAGGTGGAGGAGGTAAGCACGGGTATTAGAATCGGCGTGGGCGCCAGAGAAATCGGCGGAAGCACGTGAGAAGTCGGCGAGAGCGTGCGATAAATCGGCGAGAACGCGAGAGGAATCGGCGAGAGCGTGTGAGGAATCGGCGAGAGCGCGCGCAGAATCGGCGAGAGCGTGTGAGGAATCGGCGGGAGCGTGCGATAAATCGGCGAGAACGCGAGAGGAATCGGCGAGAGCGTGGGAGGAATCGGCGAGAGCGCGCACAGAATCGGCGAGAGCGTGTGAAGAATCGGCGAGAACGCGAGAGGAATCGGCGAGAGCGTGCAAAGAATCGGCGAGAACGCGCGAAGAATCAGCGAGAGCGTGTGAGGAATCGGCGAGAACGCACTAAGAATCGACCAGCAGCCAAAAACGCCGAGCACCTGAAACTTGATCATTTTTTCACAAATTCTAAAATATCATCTTGACATCCAAAAACCGATCTGTCATACTAATATCAATCAAATATGGTACCTTTAATTCAGTCCTGTGAGGCTGACAAGGAAAGCGGATATGGTAGAAGGATGTGGCGTGCGCTAATGAGCGTGCGTGCTGCTTTGAGTAATCATCTCAAAGTGGATCACACCTTTATACCAGTAGTAGGCTTCTTGTCGGATACGACGGGGAGCCTTTTTTATGCTGGTCTATCGCTCTTGGTATGGTACCAAAACCAGGAGGAATGAAGAATGAAAAAAATGGATACAGAATTTTCACTGGAAGCAGTTCCATCATCACATCGAAAAGGTTTTTGGAATACGTTAGTCGTTATGCTCGGTTTAACGTTTTTCTCGGCAAGTATGTGGTCAGGTGGCGAATTAGGTCAAGGTCTATCTTTCCTACAATTTATGGCAATCGTCCTTGCAGGTAACTTAATCCTTGGTGCTTACACAGGTGCACTTGCTTATATGGCCTCTAAAACAGGATTATCAACACACTTGCTTGCACGTTATGCATTTGGTGAAAAAGGATCTTATTTATCTTCATTTATGCTCGCATTCACCCAAATCGGGTGGTTCGGTGTCGGGACAGCGATGTTTGCAGTACCTGTACAAAAGGTGACAGGTATTGACATTTACATTTTAATTGCCATTGCAGGTATATTGATGACATTTACAGCGTTTTTTGGAATGAAGGCTTTAGCAATCATTAGTTTTATCGCAGTCCCATTAATCTCAATACTCGGTGGCACATCTGTTTTAAAAGCAACTGAAACACTTGGTGGGTTAGAAGGACTTCTAAGCTATGAGCCAACGGAAGCAATTAGCTTGGCGGCAGCTCTAACAATTTGTATCGGCTCATTTATTAGTGCTGGAACGTTAACACCCGATTTTACAAGATTTGCTCGCAAAAAGCGTTCAGCTGTTGTAGCAACTGTTATTGCATTTTTCATCGGAAATACGTTAATGTTTGTCTTTGGAGCAATTGGCTCTATTGCCACAGGCCAATCAGATATTTCTGAAGTAATGTTCTTACAAAACTTAATTGTACCTGCGATCATTGTACTGGGATTAAACATTTGGACGACGAATGACAATGCATTGTATGCGTCTGGTCTTGGCCTGTCCAACATTACGAAAATCGCCAAGCATAAAATTGTTATTTTTAACGGTATTATCGGTACAATTGGTGCGATGTGGTTGTATAATAACTTTGTTGGGTTCTTAACGCTTCTTGGTTCTGCACTTCCACCAATCGGTGCGATTATTTTAGCTGATTTCTTTATCCTAAATCGTGGAAATTACAAAGCGTTTAAGGAAATGTCCTTTAAATCGTTTAATTGGATTGCGATCGTGGCCTGGGGTGCTGGTGTTGCAGCAGCGTTATGGATACCTGGCATTCCGCCAATTAACGCATTGATCAGCTCAGCAATTGTTCACGTAGCTGTTACTAAGCTAGTCGACCAAGTTTCAGAAAAAGAAATCGTATTACCAAACACAGCTCATACAGAGAAGGTGAGTCAGTAAATGTTTATTAAAAATGCCGCATTACGCGGTCGTGAAGGATTATGGGATATTACTATTCTTGAAGGAAAAATATCCGCTATTACCCCGGCGCAGAACGAAGCGCAGGACGGGGAGACCTTGGACGTCAACGGATTACTCGTCCTAGCTCCTTTTGTCGAGCCGCATATTCATCTTGATACGACGTTGACAGCCGGAGAACCGGAGTGGAACAAGAGTGGTACGCTTTTTGAAGGCATTCAGCGCTGGAGTCAACGTAAAGAGACGCTTACACATGAAGATGTGAAAACACGTGCTAAAAAAGCGTTGACCTGGCAAATTGCTCAAGGCATCCAGCACGTCCGAACACATGTCGATGTGACGGATCCGAAGCTGACGGCACTACAGGCCATGCTTGAAGTGAAAAAAGAGATGGCATCTTATGTTGACCTTCAGCTTGTCGCATTTCCACAAGAAGGCATATTGTCTTATCCAAATGGAAAGGCATTGCTTGAGGAAGCGTTAAAAATGGGCGCAGACGTGGTTGGTGGGATTCCGCATTTTGAATTCACACGCGAATATGGCGTCCAATCGATGGAGCTCGCATTTGATTTAGCAGAGAAATACGACCGTCTCGTCGACATTCACTGTGATGAAATCGATGATGAGCAGTCACGTTTTGTTGAAGTCGTCGCGAAGGAAGCGTATGAACGTGGCTTCGGTTCTCGTGTTACGGCGAGCCATACGACTGCCATGGGCTCATACAATGACGCGTATGCGTATAAGCTATTTCGTCTGCTCGGCATGTCAGAGATTAATTTTGTCGCCAATCCGCTCGTCAACATTCACCTTCAAGGGCGCTTTGATACGTATCCGAAACGTCGCGGCCTGACCCGTGTTAAAGAATTATTAGAAGCAGATATGAATGTCTGCTTCGGTCATGATGACATATTTGATCCGTGGTATCCACTTGGAACGGGTAATATGCTTCAGGTGCTTCATATGGGTATTCACGCGTCACAGCTGATGGGCTATGATCAAATTACAAACGCCATAGATCTGATCACAACGAACAGTGCGAAAACGATGCACATCGAAAAAGACTATGGCATAGAAATCGGTAAACCAGCGAATATGATTGTACTTGATGCGGTGAATGAATATGAAGCCATTCGCAAGCAAGCAGCTGTTCGCTATTCAATTCGTCACGGTCACATAATCGCCGAAACAAAGCCGAGCGAAACGACGGTGACATTTAACACAGTCGAAACGGTTGATTTTTCAAGATAACATTTAATAAGACATTTAAGCAGTAAAAACTCATGCGTGTTCAATCCAACGCATGAGTTTTTTGTTATATTATACCCAGCCGAAGCCTGTTACAACTTGAGCGATGATAAAGGTGACAATGATGGCAATGGCTGATGGTAATAAGAAAGCCATAAATGTCCATTTCCAGCTTTTCGTTTCTTTATAAATGTTAAACATGGTTGTACCACAAGGGTAGTGTAATAAAGAAAATAACATCATGTTTAATGCTGTAAGCCACGTCCAGCCGTGATCCAAGAAGATCAGCTTTAGCTCGGAAAGATTTGTGACTTCGATAAGAGATCCAGTTGATAAATAACTCATCAGTAAAATCGGCAAGACAATTTCATTAGCTGGAAAGCCAAGAATAAAGGCCATTAAAATATAACCATCTAATCCAAGTGCCTGTGCAAAAGGATCAAAAAATCCAGCAATATGTTCAAGAACACTCACATCTCCAACAAAAACATTTGCCAAAATCCACGTTACAAGTGATGCTGGTGCGGCAATAATGACAGCTCTCTTCAAAACAAACCAAGATTTATCAAGCGTTGCCCGAACGATTGTGTTCCAGATTTTTGGCTTTCGATATGGCGGAAGCTCTAAGGTGAAATGGGTTGGCACCCCTCTTAACAGTGTTTTAGACAATGCCCAGGACACGACAAGTGTTGTAGCGATTCCAAATAAAACAATGCCAACGACAACTCCAGTCGAAACCAACGTATTCATGCCACCCGTAAATCCAGCAGCCATAAACAATCCTGCCATTAAAATCAATAAAGGCCAGCGCCCATTACAAGGGACGAAGTTATTCGTTAAAATGGCAATCATTCGCTCGCGTGGGGATTCTACGATACGTGATGCCATAACCGCAGCAGCATTACAGCCGAAGCCCATAGCCATTGTTAATGATTGCTTTCCGTGAGCACCGGCATTTTTAAACATCCTGTCCATATTAAATGCAACACGAGGTAAATAGCCGAAGTTCTCTAATAAGGCAAACATTGGGAAGAAAATAGCCATTGGTGGCAGCATAACACTGACGACCCAAGATGTTCCTCTGTAAAAGCCTTCTACTAAAATGCCATATAGCCAATCAGGTGCGTGCATCCACGTGAACAAGACTGCTAGCCAATCTTCACCCTTTGCAAAGGCGGATGCAATCATTTCACTTGGGACGTTTGCGCCAGCAATTGTTAAATAAATGACGACCCCTAACATTAAAAACATTATTGGGAAGCCGAATGTTTTAGAGGTAACGATTTTATCAAGATTTTCATCAATCCATGATATCTTCTTATTGGATCTTTCAACGGCTGTGTTTGTCAATTCCTGTGATGATTGATAGATACGTGTAACGATATGATCGCGAACCTCATCGGATGACTGACGTGCGTGGTCATGAAACAATTGATCTAATTGTGAAAGCTTTTCACTAGTATTAAGCGCCATGACTCACACCGCCTTGTTTCAATTCCAAATCAGATTTTATTTGAGAACTCCTTTGAATATATGCTTTTAACGCATCAAGTAAATGTTGATCACCGTCAATTAATCTCAAAGCGATCCATCTGGAGGGGAAGTGATCGCCAAATAATTGTTTGATTTTAGGCTCCAATGCCTCAATTTCTGTTTCAACAGTATTGTCATAAGCAATTTGATAGGGACACGTCTCGATTGTTCCATCTGCCATTTGATCAATCGTTTTCAGTAATTCAATAACCCCGACCTTTTCTCTAGCCGATATTAAAACAACGGGTACGCCGAGTTGTTCTGATAGCTTCTTTTGATCTACTGTAATTCCTTTACGTCTTGCTTCATCGATTAAATTCACACAAATGATCACGTTAGAGGTCATTTCTAACACCTGCAGGGCTAGATTCAAGTTTCGTTCAAGTGAAGTGGCGTCGACAACAACTAATGTGATATCCGGCTTTTCAAAAATAATGTAGTCTCGTGCGACTTCTTCATCAGCTGAGTTGGAATATAAAGAATATGTCCCTGGTAAATCAATGACCTTGTATGAGTGCCGGTCTGTCTCAAATTGACCTTCAGCTCTTACAACGGTTTTACCAGGCCAATTCCCTGTATGCTGCTTTAACCCTGTTAAAAAGTTAAAAAGTGTACTCTTTCCGGTATTGGGATTTCCTGCTAATGCGATGTTTTTAGTCATGATGATCGTCTCTCCTCAGCAGATCGTTTCTTTCCAGTTATTAAGACACTTTCTTCTTGTCTTAGTGCCACTTGAGTTCCGCATACTTTATACGCAATCGGATCTCCTAATGGACTTTTTTGATTAAGCTCAACAACCGCACCTGGTACAAATCCTAAATCTAACAATCTTCTACGCATAACGCCTGTTAATTGAATAGAGGTTATTTCTATGTGATCGCCAGCTTGAAATTGATTAATTGGTTTAGCTTTCTCCATCGTGCTCTCTCCTTTGATCTAGGTGTAAAGAGTTGCATTAAGGCAAAATTGCAACAAAAAAATATCTATCATTTTATTCAAGGATATAATTGTTTCAGGTTACTATATATGTTAAGTATAAAACAAAAAGATGGTCTAGGGCAAACTATTTTCTGTGAACAAATTTTGAAGTGTAATAGTAGGGGGAGTAGAGTTGCCGTTATCGTTAGGGTAAAATAGAATTAGTTTCCTGAATCATTTTGTTTGTGTATCATAACAATCATTATGTTTTGTGTTTAAATCGTTTGGAAGCAGCAAAGGGGGAAGGGGAGAAATGATGGAACAGCTGATCAATGATATTAAAAATTGGATTCAAGCGACAGAGGATCGAATCATTATTGGCATATCGGGGCATGGAGCTGCGGGAAAAACGACTTTTGCACATCAGTTGATTTCTCAGTTAAATGCGTACAGCGTTAATTATCTTAATACAGACCCTTATATTGTGAGTTCAGGCATTCGAAAACAAACAAATTTGTCTTATACATATGAGGGAGATCGGCATCATTATAAAATGACAGCGTGTCATCCAGCAGCACATCAACTATCCTCGTTAGAACGCGATATTCAAATGGTTAGATCGGGTTTGGATTTCTTTACGATTGATACAGATTATTTGGAGCGTCAATTAATATCTGGGGAAAATCAATTGACCTTAATAGAAGGCATGTGTGCAGCTTTTATCGATCCGGATATGTTTGATTTAACGATTTATTTTTATACAGATGACGACACTGAATTAATGAGACGATCTAACCGTGATACAAATGAAAGAGGAGCGGATCTTGCTGATGTCCAGCAGTCACATAATGAACGACGCATTCAATATAAATTGTTTATGCATCCATATCGTAATAGGTTTGATGTCATTATAAAAACGTCCCATGAAGAAGTGTCAATTGAAAAATATGCTTTTAATTTTGACAGATATTAATAGGTTAAATTGTGCCAGACGTCCGGTTAGTTGTTCAAGGCTCTTGAATCAACGAGCGAATGTCTGGCACAACTTTTATTTAAAGATGGAATTTGGTAAGAACGCAGACACGAGCCAGTTTGGTGCATCAACAATTTCGTTTATACGGAGATCAACTGCAACACTACAGAGCATGTATGCCTCTTCGTCAGTTACCCGATATGTGTCAACAATGTGTTCTATCATATAACGAATCGCATTTTGTGATGCAGCATATAGATCGGGACCGTGTCCGGTTGTGACGTAATACCCTTGACTATCCGCTTCTGGTGTTGGTGGACCAGGTATTTCATAACGTGGTTCTGCGATGGTTTTACCTTTATGGAGCTTGAAACGGATGGTGGTCTCCATAGACGCTTCAATTGCCGTGCCACATACTTCACCATCGCCTTGAGCTGCGTGTGTATCTCCAATCGAGAAAAGAGCACCCTCCACCCAAACAGGTAAATAAAGCTTCGTTCCTCTTGTTAAATGACGAATATCCATATTGCCGCCATTTTTACGTGGAGGTACGACACTAAAATTGCCTTCCTCAGGTAATGCAACTCCGATTGTTCCGGGAAATGGCTTAATGGCTAAATTGATGCCTGGCAAAAATTCAGCTTTATGTCTATCGGCCAGATTGAATGTTTTAATCGCTGGTTGCTTAAAATCATCTGCGAGCAAACCAAACCCAGGTATAATGGCTGTCCATCCCCAGTCTAACTGTTTGAAGTCAATCATTTCAATTTCAAGTGTGTCACCTGGCTGTGCGCCCTTTACGTACACGGGCCCTGCAACTGGATTGACCTTTTCAAAATCAATGTTCAGAACATCGGCAGCAGTAGACTGTCGTGAGAATTGACCGCCTGACGACTCGGTAATTTCATAACTGACAGTTTGGCCAGAATCAACTTCCGCAATTGGCTTGAAATCCCTATCCCATCCGTAATGCTTATGGGCGTTGAAATCATGAATGGTCATATGCGTATGCTTATGATGGTGAATTGACATGGCAACACCACTCCTTTTTTATGATGATGTTAATCTAGCATTAGAGCTTAACATAGGCTGTAATGGTTAAAATATAACAATATTTCTAAAAATAAGCAAATCACCTTTGGGACAGCTATGGTATTTTTTGAAATAACCTTGGTGGGTATCCGTGGAAAACAATTTGTTATTCCCAAAATAGGGTATGTACTAAAAAACAAGTAGGCACTCATCTGAGTGAAAGCCTACTTGTTCTTAGCGTGTTTAAACTGAAGCCTCATAAATAGATTTGACTGCTTGTTCCAAGGTAGCATTAAATTGTTGGTCGGTTTGATTGACGTTTAAATCTTGAGCTAATGCTCGGGAAAAGCTGGCGATGAGACCGTTATTTGCTTTTAGTTTTTCGTTCGCTTCTTTTGTAGAATATCCTCCAGAGAGCGCAACAACTCGAACGACATTCGGATGAATGATGAGTTCCTTATAAAGGTTTGTTTGAGTTGGTATTGTTAATTTCAGCATAACGTGTTCATGATCGTTTAACGCATTTAGCTGGTCTAAGATTTCGGCTTTGAGCGTGTCTTCACAGGCTTCTTTTTCGGGGCTGTGAATGTCGACCTCTGGTTCAATAATAGGAAGTAGATCAGCGGCAATAATGCGTTTACCTATTTCAAATTGTTGATCGACAACAGCTTTAATGCCGTCTTGATTGGCGTGTTTAATAACCGATCGCATTTTTGTACCAAATATATGCCTGTCGTTGGCGCGCTGCAATGTGTTCTCAAGGTTTGGAATCTGCTTCATAAGTTGAACGCCATTTTTTTCTTCTGCCAACCCTTTATCAACCTTTAAAAATGGTACGATGCCTTTTTTTTCGGCTAAGTAATCACCAGTGTATAATCCTTCTATTTTACGATCCATTGTTTGTTCAAATAAGATAGCACCTATAATATAGTTAGAGTCAAAAGCCGGGGAGGTCATAATTCTTGTTCGCATGTCATGAACCAAGTCGAACATCTCTTCTTCGTTCGTATAAGCATGTTTCGGAATACCATAAGCGGCAAGGGCTTTTGGTGTACTACCACCGCTTTGATCAAGGGCTGCGATAAAACCGTTCGCCATTTTTACCTTTTCAAGTTGATTATGTTGCATAACACCACTCCTCTGCTTTAGTATAGTTTTTAGAAAGTGATACATATAATTTAATTGTAGCATTACTTAGAAAATAGTTACACCCTTCAAATTAGAACAGTGTTTTAAAGCCGAAAGAGATGGTTGGACCTAAACATATATCTATGTCCACACCCCATGTAGAATGTTTTTTTAGTAAGGGGGTTGACAACATAAACATAGTGTTTATATAATATACCCATACGGGTATTGAGAAAGAGATTTTGTTATTACGATTACAAGTATCCGTCATGTAAGTTAGGGGTTGTGAAAAACATTGTCCAGGGTCTTTATGGTTTAAAGATCATACAACTTTGTAAAAAATACATAGTTGTTCAATGAGCACAATTGTCCTAAAGGGCCATATAAATAATGCTTAATTTCAAGGTGCATCATTTTTTTTACAACTTTACATACCCCCTTAGGTATAATGGAAGATGAAAGGTGTGGAAATATGTTTTTAAAAAGATTCATTCCTGCATTAGATTGGATACCAAATTATAAGAGAACAGATTTAAAAGGTGATTTATCAGCAGGGTTGATTGTTGCGATTATGCTGATTCCGCAAGGGATGGCATATGCAATGCTAGCAGGTTTATCGCCGGTCATTGGATTGTATGCCTCAACAATTCCATTAATAATATATGCGTTATTTGGTACGTCACGGCAGCTAGCTGTAGGGCCTGTCGCAATGGTATCGTTACTCGTATTTACCGGGGTAACGGCATTAGCTGAACCAGGGACAAGTGAGTATTTGACCTTAGTCTTACTCTTAATGTTAATGGTAGGTGTGATTCAATTCCTACTTGGTGTACTGAGACTAGGGTTCCTGGTGAATTTCCTATCTCACGCCGTTATTAGTGCATTTACATCAGCAGCAGCGCTCATTATTGGCTTTAGTCAGTTGAAAGATTTAACGGGTGTGCAATATGAATCGGGTAATAAAATCTTTAGCTTAATAATAGAAGCAGTAGCTAAGGTGTCAGAAATTAATGTTGTCACTTTAGCAATCGGTGTTGGAAGTATTGTGTTGCTCGTTGTATTTAAGAAATTTATTCCGAAAATACCTGGTCCAATTGTGGTTGTCTCACTAAGTATCCTAACGGTTTTCGGACTGAAGCTCCAAAATCAAGGTGTAACCATTGTAGGTGAAGTTCCAAGTGGACTTCCAGGGTTATCGTTGCCAGCGATATCAATTGATTCCATCATGATATTATTACCAATTGCTTTAACAATATCATTTGTTGGATTTATGGAATCTGTAGCGATGGCAAAAGCAATTGCATCAAAGGAAAAATATAAAATTGATGCGAACCAAGAGCTTATTGGTCTAGGCTTAGCGAATGTTGGTGGTTCATTCTTTTCAGGATACCCAGTTACAGGTGGATTTTCCCGCTCAGCCGTGAACTATCAATCTGGCGCGAGAACACCACTTGCATCTCTTATTACAGCCGTGTTGATTTTACTAACGCTAATGTTTTTCACAGATTTCTTCTATTATTTGCCGAAAGCAGTACTTGCAGCCATTATTATGGTGGCAGTTTACGGGCTAATAGACGTGAAGGAAGCGAAGTATCTGTTTAAAGTGCGTCCGTTAGATGGTTGGACTTGGGTGATTACATTTATCGCAACACTCACATTAGGCATTATTGAAGGGATTTTAGTCGGGCTTGGTTTTTCTTTAGTGCTCTTTATTGCCCGTAGTGCGTACCCTCATGTTGCCGAGTTAGGATATTTAAAAGATAAGAATGTGTATCGTAACATTGTGCGATATCCTGATGCAGAAGTGAGTCCAGATTACTTGATTTTTAGAATAGATGCATCATTGTACTTTGCTAATATGTCCTTTTTGGAAAATAAATTAACTGAGAAAATGAATGAGCGACCAGAGATTAAACATATTTTATTAGATTTTAGTGGTGTCAACTCAATTGATGGGGTTTCTATTTATTCTTTAGAAGAGTTGATGGAAGCAATCCGAAATAATGATATTGACATTTCGTTAATTGGGGTCAAGGGACCTGTTCGTGATTTGTTGAAAAAAGCAGGTTGGGATGATAAATACCCAGGTCAATTTGACTATCATTCCCTTCACGATGCTGTGAAAAGCATAGAAGGAAAAGGAGCGTGACGCGTATGAACGAGGCTCAGTTAAAGCATAAAAACGAGGAGTTTATTCATAAGATCAAACGTGAAAATCCGAATTTTTTTGATGGGCTAAAAGAGGGGCAATCACCAGAATTTTTCATGCTTGCGTGCAGTGATTCCCGTGTGAGTCCTTCTGTCATCACACAAATGCCCCTCGGGGAAATGTTTGTACATCGTAATATTGCTAATCAAGTTGATCAAGAGGATGAGAGTTTTTCAGCGAGTCTCTATTACGCACTCGTTCATCTTAATATAAAAAAAATCATTATCAAAGGACACACTGACTGTGGTGGCGTAAAAGCCGCCTGGTCAGATGGTGTAGATGAAGCATTAAGTGGCTGGATCGGGAAAGTGAAACAAAGCTTACCCGATAAAACAAATGCAAATGACGTTCATATCGATGAATTAACGAAAATGAATGTGCAGAAGCAAGTGGCGCGCATAAAAGATCATCCCGTTTTTAAGGCGTATGGTGAAGGTGTTCAAGTTACGGGCTATTTATATCACGTCGCTACTGGTGAGTTAGAGAAATTATGATAAAAAAGTAATTGTTCGATGTAAAACACTATAAATAGGCATTCAAGTGCTGTTAATAAGCTGAGTGTTTTCTAACGTGAGCATATTACTTTATATATTTTGTCATTTATAATACCCTATGGGGTATACGAGGTTACGAACATGTTTATGTTATAAATTTAAAAATAGATGGAGGTAATCAGATGATTAAAACAGATAAGGTGTTAGATGCGAAAGGATTGGCTTGTCCAATGCCGATTGTTAAAACGAAGAAAGGATTTGAAGAGCTTGAGCCAGGTCAGGTGATCGAAATACAAGCAACTGATCAAGGATCAACGACAGATCTCAAAGCTTGGGCTGAAGCACGGGGTCATGAGTATTTGGGAACGATTGAAGACGATGGTGTCTTGAAGCATTATTTAAGAAAAGCAAGTGATGAAGAGGCGAAAGAAGCTACAAAGCATCAACATGTGATTGATAATGCTGCTCTCCAGCAGAAGTTAACGGAAGGTAAGATCACATTAATTGATGTCCGTGAACAAGCAGAGTATGCATTCAACCATATACCTGGTGCCGTATCAATACCGATGGGCGAACTAGAAGCTCGATTAAATGAACTTAATGCAGAGGATGACATTTACGTCATTTGTCGCACTGGAAACAGAAGTGATATGGCTGCACAGCTACTAGCTCAAAATGGCTTTAACGCTGTTACCAATGTCGTTCCTGGTATGAGTGAATGGAACGGTGATCTGACTAAAACTGTTGAATAAGTTAAGGGGGGATGTATACAACCTTACTTGGTGAACGAAAGCTTGTTTTGAAACAATAAAAATATAATTCAAAAATAATTTAATTTATAGGAGGAATTTAGAATGGCGAACAAAGTAGCAATTATTGCAAGTAATGGTGGAATGTTTGATGCATATAAGGTGTTTAACATTGCCACAGCCGCAGCAGCATCAGATAAAGAGGTAGCCATATTCTTTACGTTTGAAGGGTTGAATTTAATTCATAAGGAAGCCCACAAACAGCTACCAATGCCAGAAGGAAAAGAGCATTTTGCAGAGGGATTTGAAAAAGCAAACGTCCCAGCAATCTCTGAGTTAATTGAAATGTCTCAAGAAATGGGCGTTACATTCATCGCATGTCAAATGACAATGGACGTTATGGGTCTTGAGAAAGAAGCATTCGTTGATGGAATTGAAGTTGGCGGCGCTGTAACATTCTTAGAGTTTGCTAAAGATGCAGAAGTATCACTAACGTTTTAATTAGGATGAACGAGGGTATTCCAGCTGATGGGAAAGATCAGCTGGACACCCCATTGAAAAGAAAAATTTAACAATTATTTATTTCGGAGGGGTTTATTTATGATGAAAGCTATGGAAGCAAAAGAAGTCGCAAAGAAAGTTGTCAATAAAGAAGAATTATTTATTCTCGATGTTCGTAATACGGATGATTTTGAAGACTGGAAAATCGATGGGGACCGTTTTGAATATTTAAATGTGCCTTATTTTGATTTGATTGACGGCGTGGATGGCATTGTTGATCAATTGCCAAAGGATAAAGACATTCTTGTTGTCTGTGCTAAAGAAGGATCATCGGTCATGGTTGCTGAAATGCTATCAGATGAAGGATACGATGTTTCATATTTAAAAGGTGGCATGAAGGCTTGGAGTGAACATTTAGAGCCTGTGAAATTAGGGGATTTGAAATCAGGTGGAGAGATTTATCAGTTTGTCCGCCTTGGTAAAGGCTGCTTATCTTATATGGTTGTATCGAATAACGAAGCAGCTGTGATTGATGCGACACGTATGACAGACGTGTTCGTTGATTTTGCTAAAGAGCTAGGTGTTACAATTACACATGCACTCGATACGCATTTGCATGCTGATCACATCTCTGGTGGCCGAAGCATTGCTCAAGCAACTGGCGCAACTTACTGGCTACCACCTAAAGATGCAGAAGAAGTTGTTTTTGAATATGAACGATTAGAAGATGGTAATGTCATTAAAGTTGGTCATACAACAATTGATATTAATGCATTATACTCACCAGGGCATACGATTGGTTCAACATCGTTTGTCGTTGATGAACAATACCTTTTAACAGGTGATATTTTGTTCGTTGATTCAATTGGCCGTCCTGACTTGGCAGGTAAAGCAGAGGATTGGGTTGCTGATTTAAGAGAAACACTTTACGACCGCTATCGTAAGCTATCTGAGGAATTAATCGTCGCACCAGCTCACTTCATGATTATAGAAGAGTTGAATGATAACGGTAGTGTTGCTAAAAAACTAGGTGACTTATTTGCTGAAAACCACGGCTTAAATATTAACGATGAAAATGAGTTCCGTAGAATTGTAACTGAGAACTTGCCACCACAGCCAAACGCATATCAAGATATTCGTCAAACAAACATGGGTAAAATTACACCAAATGATGATGAACAACGTGAAATGGAAATCGGACCAAATCGTTGTGCCGTTAGATAATTTTATCGCTTATTACGGGCTGGAAAACGCCCAGTGATTGAGTTTTACTTTATGGTTAAGTAAAAAATAAACAATCAGCTGTCTCACAAGATCAAGGAAGTTGATCAATGTGAGACAGCTTTTTTGTTTTGGTATTCGTTACAGTAGATTGTGCATGCGTTACTGTGGATTAGGTCGGGATAAATGGTGCTTGTTTTTCCAAACGCGATCTTGATTAGATGGCTCTGGAAAATGGTCACCCGCTTTAAGTTCAATTTGTTGTGGATCTTCTACACCACTTCCAGTTTCGCCAATTTCAATATAGATACCGTTATTTGGGGCTTTATCGCCTGCTCTGAATTGACTTTGTTCACCCATGTCAATTTCCTCCTTACGTTGGTGATATCGTTAGTATGGAAGTATCGCATATGATTTATTAGAAATTCTTTAGAGACTTTACAATTTGCTTCGTTTAACCTATATTTTGTTTTATAACTTAAAGTGGAGGAATTGTCGTTGAACAATAGAGAAGCAATTAGGGTTGCTTTACATCATCAATTAAAAATCAGTCATCATCTCATTGGTGTTGCAGCCGGAACAGGAGCAACTGCGAAATATGCACAGCAAGGTGGCGCAGACTTTATTCTCGCATTAAGCTCGGGACGCTTTCGCCAAATGGGCGTCAGTTCGTTAGCAGGCTTTATGCCTTACGCCAATAGCAATGAGCTGGTGCTGGATTTTGCATACAAAGAAATGATTCCTATTGTGCGTGACATTCCGATTATATTCGGCTTCAATGCAACCGATCCAACGATTGATATGATGCAGTATTTACAACAGATTAAAGAGAAGGGATTTGCGGGAATTAATAATTTCCCTAGTGTTGGTCTTTTCGATGGGCAATTTCGTGAAGCGTTAGAGGAAAGTGGTCTATCGTATGAACAAGAAGTCAAGGCAATTCATATGGCGCATAAGCTGGATTTGTTTACAGTCGCATTTGTATTTAATGCTGAACAAGCTCAGCAAATGGCAGAGGCTGGTGCAGATGTAATATGTGCTCATTTAGGTTTGACAACAGGTGGTGCTTTAGGCGCGCGGAAAATCGTATCGTTACAAACAGCAAAACAAATGGCTCAAGACATTTTTGCTTGCTGCACTGGTCCTAACTCACATGTGATCAAAATGATATATGGTGGCCCAGTGAATAAACCGATTGATGTCCAATTTATGTATGATGGTTTAAATATTGATGGCTACATTGGTGGGTCAGCTTTCGAGCGTATCCCCGCTGAACAAACTGTGGTAGAGGTAACACGTTCATTTAAGAAAACAGGCGATTTTGATTATGATCATCTAATTGAGAAAATAATTGCAGGAATTGGTGGAAAGCGTGATTATATCGATTTCGTGAAGCAATATGTACGACTGAATTATATGAACGATATGTCACTGGAGGATATTGCGAGCATACTCAAGTTGTCACGCCCATATGTGAGTCAATTATTTAAAAAAGAGACAGGCCTGTCGTTTACATCTTATGTTATCGAATTCAGGATCGGACGAGCGATTGATTTAATGAGAAATGATTCTCTTACACTCCATCAAATTGCAGATATGGTTGGTTACCATAACTACGAGCAATTTAGTAAGATATTCAAAAGGTATAAAGGTGTATCTCCTAGGACGTATCGCGAACATACATAACGACAATAAAATCTAACATAAACACATTCCTTAATTCCAATGATAGCGTTATCATTGAGGTGTAGATCGTTTATAGTGGGATAAAAGGAAGTTAGTATAAAAGTTAATATAAATACGAGTGCGACAGGAGGAGATTTTTTTGAAAACGATTGCTTTAGCGGGAACGCTTGACACGAAAGGGAAGGAATTTTTGTTTGTTAAAGAAACACTTGAATCATTAGGCGTGAAAGTCTTAACCATTCATACAGGAGTATTTGAACCGGCGTTTACACCTGATATATCAAATGCCAAGCTTGCCGAAGCGGCTGGAGAAACGATTGCTTCTATCGTAGAAAAGCGCGATCGTGCTCATGCCACTGCAGTACTCTCTAAAGGGATGGAAGCATTACTCCCAGAGCTTTATGAAGCAGGTCACTTTGACGGTGTCTTGTCGTTTGGAGGAACGGGTGGAACGTCACTTGTCACACCAGGTATGCGTGCATTGCCCCTTGGTGTACCAAAAATTATGGTTTCTACTGTTGCATCTGGTAACACAGAACCTTATATCGGTACGAGTGATTTAATCATGATGCCGTCTGTCGTGGATGTATCAGGATTAAATGAAATTTCAACACGAATTTTTACGAATGCGTGTTTAGCGATTACCGGAATGGTGAACTTTGAAGAACCGAAGACAGAGCATATAGACAAAAAGCCTTTAATTGCCGCAACGATGTTTGGCTTGACGACACCTGCTGTGAACCATGCAAAAGCGTACTTGGAAGCACGTGGTTTTGAAGTGCTTGTGTTTCATGCTACTGGTGTAGGTGGGCGCACGATGGAAAAGCTAATTTCTGAAGGCTATATTGATGGTGTGCTCGACTTAACGACGACCGAATGGGCAGATGAAATCGTCGGAGGTGTATTGGCGGCAGGTCCATATCGCCTCGAAGCTGCAGGAAAACGTGGCATTCCGCAAGTTGTTTCACTTGGTGCAATGGATATGGTGAATTTTGGACCATTTGATTCTGTGCCGTCAGAATTTAGCGGTCGTAATTTTTACAAGCACAATCCAACTGTAACGCTTATGCGAACGACGAAAGAAGAGAATGAACAAATTGGATACAAGATTGCTGAAAAGCTTAATATGTCACAAGGTAAAACAGCAATTGTTTATCCACTGAAAGGATTATCAGGTCTTGATGTTGAGGGACAGGCATTTTACGGGCCAGAAGAGGATGCGGTGTTATTTGAAACCGTTAAAAAGCATCTGAAATCTTCAGCTATTGAACAAATTGAGGTCGATGCAGATATTAATGATGAACGTGTTGCAGAGGCGGCCGCACAGAAATTGGTGGACTTTATGACATCTCAAAAAGGAGCGAACTAATATGCAATCAAGACAAACCATTTTAAAACGGTTCAGAGAAGAAATTGAAAAGGGTCATATTTTACTTGGTGTTGGAGCGGGAACAGGTATTACGGCCAAAAGCAGTGAAGCTGGCGGAGCCGATATGCTAATCATTTATAATTCTGGTCGCTATCGTATGGCGGGCCGAGGATCATTGGCGGGGTTGTTATCCTACGGGGATGCGAACAAAATTGTTGTAGAAATGGCGAGTGAAGTACTACCAGTCGTAAAAGATACACCTGTACTAGCTGGTGTTAATGGAACAGATCCATTCCGTGTGATGGATGTTTTCCTTAAAGAATTAAAGAATATGGGCTTTGCCGGTGTTCAAAACTTCCCTACAGTTGGATTGATTGATGGTAATTTCCGTGCAAACCTTGAAGAAACGGGTATGGGGTATGACCTTGAGGTAGACATGATCCGAAAAGCACATGAATTAGATATGCTGACGACACCATACGTGTTTGATGAAGAGCAAGCGAAGAAAATGACAGAAGCGGGTGCTGATCTACTCGTCGCTCATATGGGGTTAACGACGAAAGGGACTATTGGTGCTAAGACAGCATTAACGTTAGATGATTGTGTCGAACGTATCCAAGGTATCGTCAATGTTAGTAAAGCAATCAATCCTGATGTCATGGTTATTTGTCATGGGGGGCCAATTGCAGAACCAGAAGATGCAGCCTATGTTATTGAAAAAGTGGACGGAATTGTCGGGTTCTTCGGTGCATCAAGTATCGAACGCTTTGCCGCGGAAAAAGGCATTAAGGAACAGTCCGAGCGCTTCAAAGACATTAAACAGTAAAAATCATTCATATAAAAAGTGTCAACGGGTGTAGCCTGTTGACACTTTTTTAGTGTGATTGAGGTATGTCTTGAGCGGCCCTTATTGTTACTGTGTATGTGATTATAAATATAATTTAGGCTTTGGAACGTATTTAGAATGCTTGCCATCATGGATGGATGTAATGGTATTCGACGTGCAATCATTATCAAAATCAAAAGGAATGACTTGCTCATATGGTTGAGGCGAAATATCAGCTCGAAGATTTTTACGATAGAAAACATCAACCTGTTGCCCTTTTTCGTTGTGTTCTTTGCTTAATGTCTTTATAATGAAATGTCCTATTTGTCGTCCCAAACTGAGCCCTTCGTCATTATCAATCGGAAAGTGAACCCCCGCATACAATCTTGACTTTGCGTTTTCTTCAGCAAGTTGTTTTAAATGACGCGCTTCACCTGGGAAGAAATAACTGAGTATCGTTTCTACATAACCAGCGACAGCCGCATGCCCCGAAATATATGTTGGAAACCGCGGTGTACATACAACCGTTTCTATGCTTTGATCATACTGTATTGGTCTTGCGACATTCCATAAATATTTGTAATGCCATACGATGACAAAAGTATCGTTAATACCGGTATGAACAGCAGCTAAAACACGTGCAGCCCTTGTAGGTGTTAAATTATAAGTGTCAATTAATCGATCGACAACAGGTGTCCATTGCTTTGTTGCAGCGCCAGTTCCCCAATAAATGGCAATATCCCTTTGATGTGGTGTTAAATGCTTCAATGTACGATTGACGGCTCTAAGCTGACGGTACCAATCAATTGTATCGGGAGATTGGATATCAAAGTGGACTGGACGGCCATCAGGGCCATTAAATGTATCTTCGTCCTTAGTGAAGTAATACATCGGCCAAGAACCCGCGAGAGGATCAACAGGATCGTTAGGCGGCTGCTTTTCCCCACCATAAACGGTTTCGGACCATTTTAAATACTCATGACTCATGATTACGCACCCCTTATTTTAATGTATATAACTATTGAATGCAGAAAGTAGGACATTCGTAATAGACAAACGTCTAAAAAAGACCTATTCATAAAAAGCATCTAAATAAAGGTTCGAAGGGTGATCATGTTGTTGTGTAAACAAATAGAATGTGGTTTTTAATCTATTGGAAGTGGGTGTAGAAATGAAAAAAATCATGGTAATTGGTGTGTCAGCTGGGGCAGGCAAGTCAACGTTTGCGATGAAATTAGGTGAAAAGCTCGGAATTCATGTTTACCATCTCGATGCGTTATTTTGGAAGCCTGGTTGGGTTCAGACGATGGACGAAGAATTTGCAGAAGCCCAAACACACATTATAAAAAATGAACAGAAGTGGATTATTGAAGGAAATTATAGCAGCACATACTCTATAAGGGAAGAACAGGCCGATACGATCATTTATCTTGAATTACCGTTGTGGCTTTGTTTGTATCGCGTTGTAAAAAGGTTTATCACGTATAGAGGTCAGACACGGCCGGACATGGCGGTAGGGTGTTCAGAAAAGCTCGATTGGACATTTATTAAGTTCATCGTTACGACATACAGACGGCGTAAGAAGAATATGGCTGAAAGGTGTGTTGCCTTTGAGAAAATGGGAAACGAAAGAAGGGCGTACAGACTCAAAGGTAGAAAAGAAGTTCAGGAATTCATTCAAACGATAGATGGTCTGATTGAATAGAAGAACAAAAACGATCGTAACAGACAATTTTTTATGTTACAATAACGAATGAATACTCATTCATTATTAGTTTGGAAGACGGTTGCCAATATCGGTGGCGAGTCTATCTCACTTCAGTGATCAGTCTACGAAGCTACCGATTTACATCACGATATGACTCATATGACAATCTAGCAGGGAAACGATCACTCATGACTTAAACACAATGCTATTAAATGATGTTTATTTAATCAAAGGGGGATCTTGAGTATGAAAAATGAAGTCGTTATTGTAACAGGTGGTTCAAGTGGAATGGGAAAGGCGATGGCTAAACGATTCGCTGAAGAAGGTGCAAATGTTGTTATCACTGGACGAGATGAAGGACGGCTACATGAAGCGAAGCATGAAATGGATCAAACTGCAACGGGTCAGATCATAACCGTTCAAATGGATGTTCGAAAGCCTGAGGACGTTGACCGAATGGTGCAAACAACAATCGAACAGTTTGGGACAATTGATCATCTTGTCAACAATGCTGCTGGTAATTTTGTTGTAGCTGCTGAAGATTTATCCATTAATGGTTGGAATTCAGTTATTGATATTGTCTTGAATGGGACATTTTATTGTAGTCGTGCGGTCGGTCATTATTGGATCGAAGCGAAAAAGCAGGGTCATATTTTAAATATGGTGGCAACGTATGCTTGGGATGCTGGAGCAGGAGTCATCCATAATGCTGCCGCTAAAGCAGGCGTATTAAGCATGACGCGAACGCTCGCTGTTGAGTGGGGCGGGAAATACGGAATTCGTGTCAATGCGATCGCTCCCGGTCCAATTGAACGGACAGGTGGTGCGGAAAAATTAGCGCTTTCGAAAGAGATGGCGGAGCGAACACGCTTGTCTGTTCCACTGAAACGTTATGGCACACCAGAAGAGATTGCGGGACTGGCATCTTTTCTAATGTCTAAAGACGCAGCATACATTAATGGTGAAGTGGTCACAATGGATGGGGGCCAATGGCTTAATCAATTTCCATTTTAAATCAGATACTAGTAAATCGTCATCGCATCTCTGTAGCTTAATCAGAGATGCGGTGTTTTTTTTATTCACTTGCAAAGGTAAAGCCATTTCCATCAGACTCATAAAGTGTTAGAATAATATTTAAATATGCTCATTTTAAAGCAATTGACACCTATAAGAATACACATAATTAAAACAGATGATCTAATGTATTTTTGTAAAAAGGGGTGTTCCAATGCTAAAATTATTTAAATATGCCTGTCTTATTTCCCTTTTATTGATTGTTGGTTGTACGAATGATATTGGGCATGACGATGATGCCATTGCTGCTGTTGTAAGAGGGGAAGAGATTACAATCGGCGACTTACGTTTTTTGTATCCTGATGAAAAAGTTCTTGAAATGATTGAAGGAACGGTTAAAGTGGAGTTGGTTACCCAGGAAGCAAAACGATTGGACCTTGATATTTCTGACCAAACAAAGAATCGAGTTGAACAATTTGGCTTTTTACCGCCAGGGGATGTAGAGACACCGTGGGCAAATGACGTCCGTCAATTTGCTGAAGCGCAGGCGGAAAAGTTGGACATGGACCCTGACGCTTATTATGAGCAGTACGTGGAAATAACGTCAGAGCAGAGTGCATATATGACGGCTTATATTGAAGGTAAACTCGACATCTCAAATATAGATGTGGACAACTCAGACGCATTCAATGAAAAAGCCAATCAACTATTAGATGATTTGATGAAGCAATATGAGGATGAGATCGACATTCGAATAAAGCAGTCTAAAGATTAGACGTTTAATAAGGCGATCATTAACACTTCACAATCATTCACGAAATACAATCGATGTGTTTTGAATTATAAAAACAACAAAAATATCGTCTTGTTAAATTTTGCAAGCAAGACCATAAGGGGATTTTTTCAATGGACAAAAAGAGAATACTTGTAATGAGTGACATTCACGGTGCGTTAAAGCAACTTAATGCTCTTTTGGACAAGGTGTCATACGACCCTAATGTCGATCAGTTAATTCTATTAGGCGATTACGTTGATCGTGGGCCGGATTCATGTGGCGTATTAAACAAAGTAATGTCATTAAAAGATGAGGGTGCAATCGTTTTACGGGGCAATCATGATGACATGCTTGTGGCGGCTGTAGATGGAGAGCCAAGTGCATGGGACAGATGGATGAGAAACGGTGCAGAAAAAACCCTCTTAAGCTATGACGCTACAATGACGGACGAGCTAAGTCTGCCTAAGTCAGACGCATTTCAAGCACATGTTGAATTCATAAAAGGGCTTGACTACTATTATGAAACAGACAGTCATATTTTTGTTCATGCAGGGGTAGATCCAGAGCTCCCGATTGATGAGACGGATTCCCACGAGCTTGTCTGGATTCGTTCAAAATTTCACGATGGCTATCATGGTCAAAAAACAGTTGTATTTGGTCATACGCCTACGCCAAATTTACATGACGACAGTGAAAAATATGATGTTTATTTTGGTGAGAACAATATCATCGGTGTTGATGGTGGTGCAGTTTACGGTGGCCAGCTCAATTGTCTCGAGCTGTCAGGAAATAAGATGTATTCCGTAAAGTCAAATCAGAATGAAACGTCTACTGTAGGATAACGAAAGAAAGAGTGATACTAGATTTTTTATCCCTATACCTAAAATCGCCCAGGCTTTAAGTTAGAACTGCCCCCAATTGTTAGACACAATCTAATCAATAGGGGGCAGTTTTTTAGTCTAGAGCTTTCAAATTCAATTACTTAAACCATTGTACCATAGAGTCGCCGCTTGAATGTCTTCCTGAGTCAGTTGGTGTCCATGATAAGACCAGTGAATGTCAACTTGAGCACCAGCCTGTCTTAGCAGTTGAGCAAGTTCATCTGTTTCTTCTGGCGGACAGAGGGGGTCGTTCTTTCCTGCGCCAATAAAAACAGAGATTCCCGTTAAATCAGGCAGCTGAACATCTCTTAATGGTACCATTGGACGAAATAGGATGGCACCATGTAAAGCATTGGGTTTCAAAAAGAGCAGACTTGCGGCGATATTCGCGCCGTTAGAATAACCGAGGGCAATAACATGTTCTCGATCGAACTGATGCTCACTTGCTTTGTGATTTATAAAATCATACAATTCCTCTGTGTGTTGCTTGAGGTCGGCTTCATCAAATACACCTTCTGCCAGCCGCTTAAAAAAGCGTGGCATCCCATTTTCTAGAACATTGCCGCGCACACCTAGTACAGCTGCGTCTGGATCGATTTTCTCGGAGATGGGAAGAAGATCTGTTTCTGTACCACCTGTTCCATGTAAAAGGAGCATTGTTGATTTATTTGAATCAGTACCTTTGTAATAAATGTATTTCATGTTTTTAGGACCTCCTATAATTGAATGTGTCTTAACGTAAAAACAAGATTGTTGACGTTCTATCGGTTTAGTTATAAACTAATACTAACATAAAGCTTAAAGAGGTGGCAAGATGGTAGATCAACACATTAACAGACTGTCAACACGAGAAAAACGACTTGGCCTCATGCTATGGTTTCGTCTGTCACGATTTTACAATCGCAGTATCCGACAGACGAACGACTTTTTGAAGGATGTTCAGCTGAGTGCTGCCCAATTCGATGTACTCGCTCAGGTTGGTGTTCATAAAGAAATCACACAACAAGAATTGTCACACAAATTATTCGTGACAAAAGGTAATATTACGCAGTTATTGGTCAAAATGGAGAAGGCAGGATTGATTCAAAGGAAGAAAGAGTGGCGTACGAATTATGTCTCACTAACCAAACAGGGGAAGGTACTTTACGATGAGGTCGTTCCACGCCAAGAAATGTTTCAGGCGGAACAATTTTCTGGACTATCAGAAGCAGAACAGGTTCAGCTTCTTAATCTATTAAAGAAATTACAAAAAACACCAGAAGGGAATGGGTGATGAGGATGGAACTAAAGGGAATTCATCACGTGTCAGCATTAACAGGTGATGCACGAAAAAATTATGATTTCTATACGAATGTTCTTGGCATGCGGCTCATTAAGAAGACGGTCAATCAGGATGATATATCTGTTTATCATCTCTTTTATGGCGATGAGGTTGGTCATCCGGGAACTGAACTCACGTTTTTCGAAATTCCGATGAGTGCACCTAATTATGACGGAAACAACAGCATATCGAATATCGCTTTGCGCGTAGCAGATGATGGTGTTTTAGAATATTGGACACAACGTTTGGATCATTTTGGGATTAAGCATGAAAGAATTAAGAAAATAGCTGGCCATAAAACATTGGCATTCCGTGACCCAGAAGGACAGCGACTTTCACTTGTGTCGGATGAATATAATTTAGGTGTAGAAGGTGGGATGCCATGGGATAAGAGTGTCGTCCCTGTTAATCAAGGGATACTCGGACTTGGACCAATTAAATTGACGGTACCAAACAGTAAACCAACTTCCGACATCTTAGAAAATCTTCTCGGATTTAGAAAAGTGAATAATGATCAAGCTGAAAAACAGGGGATTACGATATATGAAACCGGGAAAGGTGGACATGGTGCGCAGGTTCATTTAGAAGAACGGACAGATTTATCGAGTGAACGTCTAGGCAAAGGTGGCGTCCATCATGTTGCTTTTCGTGCTGCAGACGAACTGGAGTTAAAGCAATGGATTACAAAGCTTCAGGACGCAAGAATTCCGAACTCTGGCTTTGTCGATCGCTTCTACTTCCGCTCACTCTATTTTAGAGAACCGAATGGCATTTTGTTTGAAATTGCCACGGATGGTCCTGGCTTTGCGACAGATGAGCACATCGAACATCTTGGTGAAAGTTTGGCTTTACCGCCTTTTCTAGAAACTAAGCGTGAACAAATTGAACAAAAGCTAAAACCACTTCATACGAAACGCAGTTAATGTAAAGTGCTAGATAATTGTTGGACTAAGCACGCTGAACATCTTTACACATACATTGTATAAAAGCTTCAACATGGAGGTTTAGCGTGATGTATGGTTCATTTTACGATGGTTATATGCCGGATCAGGACTCACATCATTGGTTGCCACATAGGTATTTAATGCCTGAATTGTATCAACCACATTTCTCTAATCCGCTTCATCGAACGCCCTATCCCGAGGTTGATGCCAGTTTGTTTCATGAATCAGCTGTTGCCTTTAAAGGCCTCATGTCTGATGCATCTAAACTGATGAATGCATTGGCAACGAATGACACGTTGGCATATAACATAATGGATGCTGCACAAAGAAGTGATATGGAAACTGTAAAGACATTAATTCAATCAACAGGCGTTAAAAAGGACGTGGAAGTAGATTTTAATCCTGATGGTATAAATATGGAAATGGTCTCTACCATTTCCGGAGTCAACTGCTGTAAACTCAATATGGTGTTGAGATGGCGTTGATGGAAATGTTCTTATGAAACAGGCACCCTTAATGAAAAGTAGGGTGCCTTTGCCTTTTGACTTAATTTGCTGCCATACGTTCAAGCAGTCCATTCGGAGGAATGAGCGATTCTAGTTTATAAATTGGAATTGGAAACGTCGGTGCTCCGACATACCGTGGTGAAATCGTAATCGGTTGAAAAAAGATCACGAGTGCTTGATCAACGATGTAAAATTCCTGATCAGGCCCAATTCCGGTAAAAGGTTCAATGACTGGAATTTGGCGCTCGATAATTTGTTCTTGAACGAGCTCCGACAGCTGGCTGATATAATCGGTTCCAGGCTTAAACAATTCTTTTAACTCATAGTGTTTGCCTGTTTCCAAGTCAAAGGTGAGTGGCATTAAAATGGTAAGCCCATTTGCGTAATAAGGTGCAATGGCATAATTCGTAAGCACGAGGCTGAGCACATTACGTTCATTTGCTTTTACTTCAAACGTGCCAATCATCTCAGCAAACATTTGCACATTTTGTCTCGAATACTGCTCTTGAATCAGGTTAATCGTTTCCTGATAAATGCGTTGATTAACCGTGTCTTCAATCATTTTATTTGTCAATCCACTCACTTGAGGAAAGTAGATCGTCATGCCTTGTTGTGAAAACACTCTTGTCTTGATAACAGCCGGTAGAGGTGGTGTGGTCATATGATCCCTCACTTTAAACGATAGTCCTATTATCGTATGCAAAAATGAGGAATATGTCCTTGACGTTAATTCTCTGTATTATAATTGACGAGACAAGGTGTTCCTTTGCATAATGTTCTTTCGAGCAAAAACGATTAATAAGATAGCTACAATTCCTTCAGCAGCTGGAAGTGATAACCAAATACCATTGATCCCAAATAGAAATGGTAACACAAGTAACATAATAATCAGCAACAGGAATCCGCGAGAGAGAGTAATCCAATTCGCCGGTGTAGTTGAGCCGATCGACTGATAATACGTCATATAAATAAAGTTAATGCCCATAAACAGATAGCCAACGAAAAACAATTTGATCCCTGTCGTGGCTAAATTTGCGATGTCTTCGTTTGCGACACCAAATATATCTACAAGCATATCTGCTCCTAAATAACCGATAGCGATGAATAATAATCCGAGGGCTAACGCTGTCGCCTCAGACAGTCTGATGGTCGTTTTGATTTTGTCTATTGCCTTTGCGCCGTAATAATAGCTGATCATCGGTTGAATCGTTGAGCCGATGCTGAGGAATGCGAGAAACATAAAGACGTGTAAATAGTTAATGACAGAAAAGGCTGCCAGTCCATTTGTCCCTACATGGTAAGCAAGCGCCACATTGTACCCCATTACAAAAACCCCCATACCAGCCTCAGATAGAAAGCCTGGAAAGCCAATTTTAAGGATGGACGTCATGCTTTGCTGATCCCATGTCAATCGTACCAGCTTTAAACCAGAATCCTTTTTGAAAAAATGAATCGTATAAATGAGTAAACCGATCCCTGTCGCAATTGTCGTTGCCAACGCCGCACCAGTCACTTCAAGGTGGAGGATGAAAATCATCCAATAATTAAGACCAATATTAATAACCGCTGTCGCTACTAAGCCGATCATCGCCAATTTTGGAGCGCCATCATTTCGGATGAAGATGCTAACGACAACCTCAAGGGCAAATATAAGCCCGGAGAAAAGGAGTACTGTCATATAATCGAGTACATATGGAAGTGTCTCAGCATTCGCACCGAAGAGTAAGGCTAAGCGCTCGATATTTAAAATGGATATCCCTGTCGTTGTAATGGTAATTAAGAAAACGAGTAGTATCGATAATGTGAAAATATGCTTGGCGCGTTGTTCGTTTCCCTCTCCCATTGCCATAGAATAAAGCGTGCCACCGCCTAGACCAATCAATAAAGCAATGCTAATAATGATTGAAAAAACAGGCACAGCAATGTTAACACTGGCGAGTGCCGTTGATCCGATGCCATTACCTACAAAGATGCCGTCAATGACGATGTTCACTGACATGAGCATCATGCCGATTAACGTGGGAATAAAATATTGAAAAAAGCTTTTTGCAGCTGATTGTGTTCCTAACTTCTCATTGACGTTTGCCATTTTAATTCTCTCCAATAGATTAAAAGTATGTTTCTAAATTATAACAGGTTTGAAAGGGTTACGTTGTAAAGTAGAAGACAATTTTAAACAGTGATGGCCGTCCGGCGATTCGTTTGCTTGCTCACGGACATATGAATGTTTTATGATGGTGTTGGAATTAAAATTTTTAAAAAATAGTATAGAAAGTGTGTTCATATATGAAAACGTTAGTGATTATATCACACCCAGATATTCTTGAATCAGGTAGCCAGCAGTTTTTACTGAACGCTGTTCCAAAAGAAGGCGTCACTGTGCACCATCTAGAAACGGCTTATCCAGACGGCAAGATTAATGTGGAAAAGGAGCATCAGCTTTTAGAGACGCATGATCGCATCATATTTCAATTTCCTTTTTATTGGTACTCGTCACCGGCATTTTTAAAGCAGTGGCAGGATGAGGTGCTCGTTGAAGGGTTTGCACATGGTAAAGCAGGCGGTCGACTCGTCGGCAAAGAGTTCGGGCTTATTTTTATGCTCGGTGTCCATGAACGTGAATATCAGGCAGGGGGAAGGGAACTGTTTACCATCAGTGAATTAACACGTCCTTTCCAAGCTGTCGCACATAAGACGGGGATGATCTATCTTCGTCCACTTACCGTATATCAATTCGCTTATATGAATGATGAGGAAAAGATGGACTTGTACATACAGTATCAACAGAAATTGACCAATAAAAATGATAGTAGCTTGGCAGCTCGAGAAGACTGGATGGTCGAGCAAATTAATAAACTTGATACAAAAGATCTTGAGCCAGAAGCAGCAGATATTTTAAAGCATGCGGCTGAATTAATGACGACTAACCGGACAACGATTGATGAACTCCAAGTCGTCATGGATCAGATGTGGTAAGTGAATGTTTAACTTTCCGTCTTATTAAGAGATGTTAGAAAGCAGTTTTAGGTATTATAAAAAAGGCAGGCGTTAATAAATGGAAAAGAATGAATGGATACTTGGCGAGCTCGATCGTTTGTTTATCGAACAAAAAGATTTTCGTCACCTAGCGTTAATCAAGGCAGCTCGCGATATTATAAAAGAACAAGACAAACGCATCTGGCAAATGGAAGGCGAGCTTGACGGCACACTGTGGAGCCCTAAGAGATGGGATGAGTAGAAAGTGTGGCTTTACGGGAAAATGGAATGTAATGCAACAAGATCCCCCCTGTTATTTAATGAGGTGGTCTTGTTTGTTTTGGCACTGTTAAAGTTTAATGTAGGTAAATTGCTTATAAAATAGGCTTCCATTTTTAGGAAGCCTGTTAATTATATTGAATTAGCTATTTTAACTAATTCTGTTTTTAATTTCTCTTTATCCTCACTAAAATACAATAGTTCTAAATTATATTCCTTTTCTTCATTGAACCAATGTAATTTTGCGCCGTTCATTTCCTCGATATATTTAATTAAACCTAAAATATCGTCCGTTATTTGAATTTCCTTGTAATCATTCATATCAGAATACCTGCTATAATATCTATCGAAATTTGCCACTGTATAATTCACATTTGGAATTGCTGGCTGAGTGATAGAACCTTCTTGCCATTTAGCATCTTCCTCTACTGAGGGATAGCTGATTGATACTGAAATTCTTTCCTTACTTTTTTCCCAACCAGTTATAACCACTTTTGTTTCTTCGTTATCAAATGGAAAATATGAAGGATATTCCATTTCAAAAGGTATTGCTTTTTCCGCAATTTCCTTTTCTACTTGTACATAAATTGTATTTATATCTTCTTGTTCCACTTTTAAGTTTTCAGTATCCAATTTCGTTTCATTAGATGTACAAGCACTCAAAAAGAAGAAAATGAATAGAGCCAAAGCACATTTTTTATACAAGTTTACACCCCTCTATACCATAAAATTGTTACTTTGTTAAATTCACCTCTATGTGGCGAATCTTGATAACCTAAGTGTATCATAGGTTGCTGTATTTGGTATAAATTTCCTTTTGTAATCAGCTCATTCATTTGTGACTTCGTTTTTTTGATGTTGAATAGTTTTTAATACTTGAAACCAAGCAAGGTCATTGATTAAGTATTTGGTTGCAACTCCGTTAAATTGTTGTATCCATCCTTTAAGTCTTTGATGTCGAAATTAAATTATCAACAACTAACTTTAACAGAGCCTTTATTTAAGAAAAAACGCAAAGTATTGATGAAACATATATGTTCATATATTATGAAAATTATAATGGTACCATATTCAACTATGAACTAATACGAAGTCCCACACTGACATTAAAGTCGATAAAAAATAATAATGAGAGGGCGTAAAGGACTCATGAAATTTCCAGACTTTTCAGCGGTACAAGTTAGAGTTGCACGGCCAACCGATCAATTAAATGAGGTCGTTAAATTTTATGAACAAGGTTTTGGATTAAAAAGGTTAGCGGAATTTTCAGGACATGATGGATATGATGGTGTTATTCTAGGCATACCTGATGTTCAGTACCATCTTGAATTTACCCAACACATAGAAGGAAGTCCTTGTCCAGCGCCTACAACTGACAACCTTTTAGTATTTTATATGCCAGACGGAAATAAAGTAGACAAAATTGCGGATCGATTAAGACGAATGGGGTATGGAGAAGTAGAACCAGAAAATGGTTACTGGAAGGAAAAGGGAAAGACAATAGAAGATCCTGATGGTTGGAGAATTGTATTAATGAATACGGAGGGGATTTAGATTGGAATATGATTTTTTTGATAGGTGCTTGATTAGCAGGAGGCTTAGCAGCATTGGGCTATTTTATTGGTGATGGCCTAAAGAACTTTCGAAGCCTAAACCATTCACCTCTCTAATTATGATAGAATAAAAGAATGTGCACAAAAGCATCTATTTAAGAATTAGAGGTGGAATGAGCGTTGAACAAGAAGGATATTGCCAATATTCGTAAGCAATTCAAAGTGAATAACGATCTCTTAAAAGTGAATGACATATTTAACGTATACATCATGAAGGAATCCAGTGAGATATACCATCAGCAAACCTCGTCCTTCGAATTGCTGGAGGATGAACAGAAAGAGCTGTTTATGAGCAATTTTAAAAAAGTGTTGACGGGTCAGTTGGATCAAAAGTTATTTGATTTAAAGTTTCAACGTGATGTCGAAAATAGCAGTCAATTAATCTTGCATCAAGGGCTCCTAAGTGATGATACAGAAGAATGGACAGGACATATGCTGCGTCTTGTTGAAAAAATGCTGCATGAAAAGCAGTATGAAATGGATATTGTTGTGACCTTTATCCGAGGTGAGTACATGAAGCCGATGAAGCGTCGCAATGAAGAAACAGAACAAAGCGAGCGAGATGCTGTTTATTCACATCCGTTTATATTATGTAGTATGAATCGAACGCAGGATCCGAAAAAAGAATTATTATTTGACTATATTGAAAAAGAATTCAAGTATAATTTTGTCGTTGATCCTGTTATTAATTTGAAAGCACCGATATCAGGATTTCTGTTTCCGACAATAAGGGACCATGCAGCAGATGTCAATCATGTTCTTTATTCGGCAGGCAAAGCGAATGAACTGAATTATCATTTTATAGAGGATGTCTTAAATGCATCAGATATTATGACGGCTGAAGAGGACAAGTTTGTATTTGAGGAAATTGTGAAGAATGTTGCCGGCGATCAAATGAATACGGCAACACTATCGAACGTGTACGATGAGATTCATCGAGTGATAGAAGAGCATGAAGAGGATGAAACAGATGATGTATCTAAGCTCGATTACAGGGATGTCGAACAGGTCTTAAAACATAGTGGCATAGAAGATGTTGACACAGAAAAGGTTGAAAAGGCTTTTAAGACAGTGATTGATGATGAAAATTATGAGTTAAAAGCAGAAAATATCGTACCGAAATATACGTCCAAGTCGATTAAAATACAGACGAAGGTAGCCGATATTAAGGTGAGTCCGCAAGACTTAAGATACGTCCGTCAGGTTCATTTAAATGGAAAGCTATGCTTGATGATCGAAGTGGAAGAAAACACGGTCATTGAAGGGTTTGAGATGATTCCAGAGGCTCTATTTGAAAAGGCGAAGAACGATGATGTATAACGCTTAAAACTGGCATAAATCGTAGAACACAGACAAACAAGCAGCTCACCCAATTTGGGAGAAGCTGCTTGTTTTTATGAAGCCATCTGTTAATCCTATTCTTTGCGGATTTTCATAATTTCATCGGCAACGAATTGGACTTGTGTGCCAACAATAACTTGGATACTTGTTTTACCGACAATATGGACGCCTGGGACGCCGGTTGCTTTTATCCGTTGTTCATCGACAGCATCCATATCCTTTACCTCAAGACGGAGGCGTGATACGCAGTTGTCAACAGATACGACGTTATCATCACCACCAAGGCCAGCATAAATTTCAGCAGCCATTGTGGAGAAATTATTTTGACCGTTTTGTTGCTGAGCGTCAGATTTTGAATCTTGTGTCTCATCATCATCGATATCATCGTCACGCCCTGGTGTTTTTAGGTTGAATTTGACGATGAGGAAGCGGAATAGGACATAATATATAACGGCAAATACGAGCCCTTGTAGGAGGAGCATATATGGCGCATTTGCGATAGGATTTGTAAAGCTGAGTGTATAGTCAACAAAGCCAGCGCTAAAGCCAAAGCCTGATGTCCATTGGAATGTAGCAGCGATAAACACTGACAACCCAGTTAAGAGTGCGTGAACAACATAAAGTGCTGGGGCAAGGAACATAAATGAGAATTCAAGTGGTTCGGTAACCCCAGTGAAGAATGAAGCAAAGGCAGCGGCCAACATAAGCGATGCGGCTTGCTTCTTACGCTTCGTTTGAGCAGTGTGGTACATAGCGAGTGCAGCGGCAGGCAAGCCGAACATCATAATTGGGAAAAATCCAGCCTGATAGCGTCCAGTGATTCCTTTTGTACCTTCTCCGGCAAGGAAGTTACCAATATCATTAATTCCAATTGTATCAAACCAAAATACGGAATTCAGTGCATGGTGTAAGCCAGTCGGAATTAATAGTCTGTTGAAAAAGCCGTATAGACCGGCGCCAGCTGCGCCTAAATCACTAATGAATGTACCAAATGAAACGAGTCCAGAATAAATGATTGGCCAGACGAAAAATAAGACACCTGCACCAACAACCATTGCAGCTCCAGACATAATTGGCGCGAGTCGTTTGCCGCTAAAGAAGGCGAGTGCGTCAGGGAGTTTTACTGTACTGAATCGATTGTACATCATTGCGGAAACAACACCGGTAATAATTCCGATAAAGACGTTTTCGCTTTTACTAAAGGCAGCATTCACACTTTCAGGATCAATGCCTTTTAATGCGGCTACTGTATCGATAGAAATTAAATTCGTTACGACGAGATAACCGACAAGTCCACTAAGCGCAGCCGCACCGTGCTTGTCTCGAGAAAGGCCAATTGCAACACCGACAGCGAATAACAAACCGAGCGCTCCGAGTATTGATGTTCCTGCATTTAATAAGAATGAGCCGACAACATTTCCCTCGGAAAAGCCAAGTATCCAGTTACCAAGTCCTGCGAGAATGGCAGCCGCAGGTAGAACAGCAACAGGTAGCATCAAGGCGCGGCCGAGCTTTTGTAACGATTTCATCAATTTGATCTCCTCCTTTTTTATGAACAAATGTAATGGATAACCGATGGTGTATGCGGTTTCAATGTGATATAAGGGCAATTATCATGAATCGGTTAACCTTGTCTCAAGCGTTCGATATGAAGCGTAATATAGCCAAGTTCTTCTTCTGGAAAATCAATCTCGTAAGCTGCGAAAATCTCATTTGCCATCGTTCGCGCACATTGATGCGATGTTTGATATTTGGATTGAATCATCTGTAGCATATCTTCATCCATGACATGATTGTGAAACTGCTTTGTACGGGTAAGCGCAAAATGCAGATGCATAATAAGTCGCTCATACGCAATGTCATCCTCGTGAACAGAAATGCCTAAGCACGTTTCAATGCGCTCTACCATTTCACTAACGATCGTCGTTTGTCTGACGGTTTGCCGGAGATCACCTCCTTTAAGCTTCATCATATGGATGTGAAGAGCAATGAATGCAGCTTCGTCAATGGGCATTTTAATCTGTGTTTGTTCTTCGATATGCTTGATTGCCCATTGGCCAATCGCGAATTCTTGCTTGTATAATATTTTAATTTCTTGAAGCAGCTTGTTTTTAACATGAATACCTTCTTTTAAACGTTCAATGGCGAAAGAGACGTGGTCAGTGAGCATAATGAGAATATGTTCGTTGATTCTCGTACCCAATTCTTTCTCTGCATGTCGGATAATATCCTCAGAAAGCATAAAATGCTTTTCAGGAATACGTTCTAACAGCTGTTGCAGCTTTTCGTGTTCTTTTAAAACGAATAGCTTTTCTACAGTTGATCTGACGACAATATCCTGTTTTTGTTTATTAAACCCAACCCCAGGCCCGAGTGCAATTTTCTCTTGATCGTTGTCCATAACGATGACAGCATTATTATTTAAGATCTTTCGAATTCTCAACATAAGCACACCCTTATTGATACACGTTAGTTTACTTGAAGTTGACAGACATGATGATCGTGTCTTGATTCTGGCTATTCGATTCATCTGCATGCGTAATGTCAGCGTTGATGTCTTTGCTGTTCGTAATAATGATTGGTGTTATGACATCGGCTGCATGCTTTTGAATATAATCTAGGTCAAAGTTGATAAGCAGATCGCCGGTTTTAACGTGATCACCTGTATGAACCAATACGTCAAAGCCTTCTCCATTCAATGCGACGGTTTCTAAGCCGATGTGGATTAAAATTTCAATCCCGTCGTCAGTTTTTATTCCGATGGCATGTTTCGTGGTCGGGATTTGAATTACCTCACCATTAACAGGTGCTCGCACTTGCCCATCAGAAGGGATGATCGCAATGCCGTCCCCCATCATTTTTTCACTAAAAACTGGATCGGGGACCTTTTCTAGTGGAACAATTTGACCATTCATTGGTGCATATATATTCGTGCTCTCTTTTTTGTTATGCTTGGAAAATAGATGTTTAAACATGGTGGTGCCTCCTTTATGACATGTATAATTGTGTTATTATGATCCAAATTTCGTTTTTAATGAGAGGGTATATTTTGTCCTATATTAATACCGTTATTAAAGATAAAAAAACATGGCAAATGCAAAAATACATACGAGATGAATTTTCGATTTACCATGCCTGATCGCGTCAGTCACATGACGACGTTTATTTAATTGTCTAACCACAATTTACCATATGAAAGTCCGGTTTGCAAGTTCCTTAGTTAGAAACATTATATGAGAACATTCATGTATAATGAAACAAATGAGGTGAGTATATGAAAAAAGGGACCATATATGGGAGGCTGTTTGCGCTTTCTATCGCCAGTAGCCTATTGAAAGTTGTGCATGATACATGCTTTTTTAAAACAAACCATCTAAAATTCACAACGAATAAGATGCCATATTCTTCTTCAATACGAATCGTGCAAATCAGTGATCTGCATAACCGGATGTTCGGCCATAATCATGAACGATTGCTTGAGGCAATTCATAAAAGCCATCCAGATGTTATCGTCCTCACGGGGGATTTGATCGATAGAAAAACGCGATTATTAAATCCAATTTATCGAATGATAAGGCAGTTAACAAACGCATATGAGCACGTTTATTTTGTGACGGGAAATCATGAATGGGAGCATTTTGCATATGAAACGTTTTTAAACGGGCTAAAAGAGCGGGGGGTAAGGGTTCTTGACGGTAAGTATGTTCAATTGACGAAAGATGGTGTCACAATAAATGTTGTCGGTGCGGGGTATGAGCTAGAGAGCATGGATGATGTTGGTCACCTTGATACCCCTAGTATGCATTCTATGTACACGATTGTATTAGCACATATGCCAGATGGACTTCGGATAGCAGATTGTCTAAAGGCTGATTTAATGTTATGTGGACATACACATGGTGGGCAAATTCGTTTTCCGTTAATTGGTGCAATGGTAGCACCTGGTCAAGGGTTGTTTCCAAAACAAGCGAAAGGTGTCTTTCCGCTTGAGCATGATCGTTTTATGTATATCGACAGTGGACTTGGCACAACTCATCTGCCCATTCGTTTTATGAATCAAAGTCAGTTCAGCGTCATTGATATTCATGGCGATCGTTTAGATTGATGTAAAAACCATTATATGCGTTTCTACGATCAATCTCATAAAAATTAGCGTGACTTTTATTTGTCCTTAATGGTATAATGAAACGGCGATGAGCTGATTCACATAAGACGCGGGACAAATGCTTTTGATGTGATGTGAACACATCGTCCTCCGCCGTGAATTTCAAAAAAAAGAGCATCCTAACCAATTTTTATTGGCGGATGCTCTTTTTGATGTGCATAAAGCCCCTGCTAAAAGAAAATAAATATAAAAATGCTAAATGGGCGCTTAATGCAGCACCATCACCACGCTCATGTTTTGATCATAATAAGAGAGCACGTCTCTAACACCATGAAGCAACATGAGAGCGTATGACATTTGTTAATAGGCTTATGGCAAGACATGTTTAGCCGCGTCTACCGCCTCGTCCACCACGTTTACCTTCTGTATTGCGCTTTAGTGATGACAAGTTCTCTTCGCTTGATTTTAAAAACTTAGCCATTTTATCTTCAAAGCTCTCTTTTGGCTTGAACTGTCCTTTTGGTCGATAATTACCGCCTTGTTTACTACGGCGCTCTGGGCGCGGCCGCTCAGGACGATCAACCGTTTTCTTTATAGAAAGCGCAATCTTACCTTCTTTTTCACTTAAAATCTTGACCTCAATTTGATCTCCAACTGTGAGATGATCATTGACATCCTTTACAAAACTATCCGCAACTTCACTAATATGCACGAGCCCTGTTTGGCCATCAGGCAATTCTACGAAAGCGCCGAAGTTTGTAATCCCAGTTACTTTACCTTGTACTTTGCTGCCGATTTCTATTGACAAAAAAGTTCCTCCTCAAAAATATTGACGACTTATTATAGCAAGTAAACGCGAAAAATACAATGCAATGGCATTATGAGTCATTATTTTTTGGGAAAATGTATATGCCTACCTTCATGATATTAAAATCCATCATTGACTTAATTGACATTAGGTGTTCATCTTCCGTTCATATTCATCAGCTAACCTTTGGGTATCAGAATATAAAAAGGTGATGAATGTGATGCTTAATTTAATTCGACAGTTTGTCAAACATACGAGCAGTAGGAGAGGGGTTAAAATTACACTCACTTTATGGGTGCTTGCTGTTGTCGCTTTGAGTGTTTTGGCCCCTTCCGCAAAAGAATATGAGCAAAATAGTGAAGAAGTGAGTGTTTCTGCTGACAGACCTTCAGAAATTGCTGAACACCTAAAAGAACAGGAATTTCCGAGTGATGATGGCTTAACGGCTTTGCTTGTATTTCATAAGGATGATGAATGGTCCACAGAGGATCGCTTGAAACTAGAACAACTTAGTGAATGGTTAGCTTCTAATAATCGACCAGAACACATAGCCAGTGCCCTTATGTTTCATCAATTTCCAGATCATGTACAGAATCAAATGTTTTCAGAAGACATGACAACACTATTATTTAATGTGACGTTAAAGCAGGACCTTAGTACAGAACAAGTCCACGTAACGTTAGGACACATCTCAGATAAAGTAAACGAATTGAATATTGATAACGTTGAATTTGATATTACAGGTCCAGCAGGAATTACGGCTGATACGAAGTCTTTATTTCAAAATGGTGATTTTGTTTTAATGATTGGTACGATTGTGCTCATATTTGTGCTCTTAATCGTTATATATCGGTCACCAATACTTGCGGTCACACCATTGATCATTGCAGGGCTTGTGTATGGTGTTGTTGATCGATTATTAGGTCTTGCTGGTAAATATGGATGGTTTGCCGTTGACGGTGCAGCGGTTTCAATTATGCTTGTATTATTATTTGCGGTTGTGACTGATTACAGCTTGTTTATATTTTCAAGGTATCGAGAAGCACTTCAAAAAAATGAGTCGAAATATACAGCGATGTCAGAGGCGATTTATCACGTATCTGAACCGATTTATTTTAGTGGTGGAACGATTCTTCTAGCAATGCTGACATTGTTTGCGACGGTTTTTGAACCGTATCGTGCGTTTGCACCTGTTTTTTCCATTGCGGTGATCGTCATTTTGGTTGCAGGTCTTACGTTGATACCAAGCGTATTTGCGCTGATGGGAAGGCGAGCGTTTTGGCCGTCAATTCCTAAGATTGAAAAGCATGATAAAGAGGGGCGTCATACATTTTGGGGAGCAGTTAGTAGAATTGTTAAAAAGCGCCCCGTATTCATAGCGACTGGTTTAATTATATTGATGGGTATTGGTGTGTTCAATGTCACGAAGATTGATTTTTCCTTTAATCTATTAAAATCATTTCCAGAAGAGATGTCATCACGACAAGGGTTTGAACGACTTGAAGCGCATTATCCAGCAGGACAGTTAGCGCCTGTTGATGTGCTTATACAATCTGAGGAAGATCTCAGGGAAGATCCTTCCTATTTAAAAAATGTCGCTTCTTTAATTGGTAACTTAGAAGCACGTCGTGCGGTTAGCTCCGTTTCTCCCCAGTTATCTGAAGATGTCATAAATGGTAGTACGGATGTTCCACAGGCATTTTTGTCGGATGATGGACATGTGATAAAGCTTCGATTAACGCTGAATTCAAATCCTTATGAAGCAAAGGCTTTGGACTTTGTGAAAAAGATGCGTGATACAGAAGGGGATATTTTAACAGCGAGTGGCTTTTCGACTGAGCATGTTCAGCTTCACTTTGGTGGTCAAACGGCACAGCAGCTTGATGTACGAGAGTTGAATGAGCGAGATATGATCGTCTTATTTGTACTCGTTATCGTTCTGATTACACTTGTGCTCGGATTTCAGACACGTTCTATTTTACTCCCTACATTAATGGTAGGAACAATTCTTCTATCATATGGGGCGACACTTGGTTTTAGTTGGTGGATAATAGAACACTTTATGGGCTACGATTCAATCAGCTATCGGATTCCAGTTTATACATTTGTGTTTATGGTAGCACTTGGCGTTGATTACAACATCATGCTCGTTTCTCGAATTAGAGAATATGCCCATACATTGTCTTGGAAAGATGCTGTTAGTGAAGGTGTCAAGAAGACGGGCGGTGTCATTTCATCAGCAGGTCTGATACTAGCTGCAACATTCGCTGTTTTAATGACACAACCTTTGCAGGAATTGTTTTTGTTCGGGTTTATGATGGCATTTGGAATATTGCTTGATACATTTATTATTCGTGGTTTCCTCATGCCATCACTACTGCTCATTACCCATAGAAGCAGTAAATAAACGAATACAAACGAGGTTGGGACAAAAAGGTTTGATCAAATGAAAATTGAACAATACGACCGCTCCGGAAATATACTTCTCTACCGACAACCAGGACGGTTTAGTGTCGATGTTGGTGCAGGACGCACCGTATTTAATCGACCGACAAACACGATGTTTTAGTGGCGACGTTGATCATGAAGGCGTGGCGATTGTCGTCGCGGTTTTGGCCTTCCTACCGCAGGAGTCTACGTATATTTCCGGAGCTAATGTTAAACGATGATTCGTCTTGCGTTAAATTTTAGTATTGTCCCAACCCCGTTCTTGTTATCGCTGAAGTGTGACGGCGCGTTTTCCTAAAGAGGCCCAATTTTGAATGAATAGATCGCGATCATAATGCTCACATTTACCAGTGTCTGGATCATGGACGATCACGTCATCGTTGCTATAACCTACAATGACGACAGCGTGCTCATTGTTGTACCAATCAATTGTTTGACCATGAGGATCTTCCCAGGATTGAGCGTAATATGTCTCACGTTGTTTTAAAGTCGTCCAGACCAGGATTGGAGTGCCGCCTTGAACAATGGTAAGCAGGTCTTGAAATTCTTTTCCTGTTAGATTGATAGCCTTTCCTGGGTAATATATATTGATGACCTGAAGAATGGGTTGTTCAAATACACCAAAGCTCCCATCATCCTCATATGGATTTCCAACGAATGCTTCATTTGGATTTGCACCGTACCATTTGCCGTTCTGTAGATGGACACGATCGCCTTTTTTGAGTTGATCCACAACCTCAAATTTATCGACATCAACGCCTGCCCACCGAAGGAGCATTGACAGTGCTGTTGCTTCACAGCCTGTTGGCAGTTCAGGATATTGATAATCGAGTGGCACATTTGGAATAAGCGTCTCTTCATTTTGTGTCAAGTAAATCCCTCCTTATATTTTCCAATCTAATCTTTAATATTTGCATTGCATCGTCACATATTTAAGGGACAACGTTTATTCAGTATGTGAGTGGGATACATTATTAATAAAATAATGTTAAAGAGGCGGTGCTGATGATGCTAAGATTAAATGATACAAGTCACTCTATGTATGGTATGACACATCGAAGCTTTGACCGTGATACCTATATGAATCAATTATCCAATCAGAGTTGTGAACCATACATCAAAGTAGATGTTTATAAAATGGACGACCACGTTATAATAGAGTGCTTTGTTCCGTATGACATTCAAGAGAAGCATATTGCCTATAGTATTAATGATAAACAACTTCATTTAGCTATACCAGTTAGACGGATCGAATCACATGATGATCACCTAGATAAGACGAAAGGAAGCTTTCTTTTAAATCAACAAATTAAGCTTCCGTGTTTAGTGGAAGAGGAAGAAAGTATGCTCCTTTTTCAAAATGCGCACCTCAAAATGAAACTTCCAAAACGGAAACCGATATACAGACCAGCGTTTCTTTTTCTAATCCAAAATTGGTTTAAATTGTAATAAAATATGTGTTGACTTTTCGTCTAAATCATTTTATAACTCGATAGCTATCGCTTAGAAATAGTTTTGCGAAGGGAAAATGTGACATTTTTCCTTTTTTAGCACGCAATTGGACATTTTATCCTGTTTTATGAGAAAAGTAGGTTATAATTAAATAGAATACGAGTTTAGTATACCAGTCAGTTATGCTTAGGTTTGCAGGTGCCACAATTAGGTATATCAGTAGAAAAACGTTCTATCTATGGCTATATAATAGAATCCATCATGCGGTTGTGAACGCTTACGCTGTTAGTGGCATTTACACAAAGATGATAATGAAACATTAGTTAAAAAAGTAAAAAAATGATTAATTAACCGTTTTATTGTGAATTAACGAACAATCGACAAAAAGTTGTCACTAAACCGCCTTTAGTCTGTAACGGTTTTTAACCTAAGCACGTGGTTTATGTTGTATGCTTGATGTGGTCCATTTTGAGTCGATATGAACTCTGTTGATTTTAATATTTTATATATAAGGGGGTAACATGCATGGATCCATTGATTATTGCAAGGTTACAATTTGCATCCACGACGATTTTTCACTATTTCTTCGTTCCGGTATCTATTGGATTAGCGTTTACAATTGCCGTGATGCAGACGATGTATGTCGTGAAGAAAAAAGATGTTTACAGAAAGATGACCAAGTTTTGGTCCGTATTATTCCTTATTAACTTTGCAGTTGGTATTGTTACAGGTATTCTACAAGAGTTTCAATTTGGAATGAACTGGTCGACCTATTCTCGTTTTGTTGGTGATGTGTTTGGTCCGTCACTTGCAATTGAAGGGCTTTTGGCGTTTTTCCTAGAATCTACATTTATTGCGGTGTGGGTGTTCGGTTGGGATAGACTTCCGAAAAAAGTTCACCTCGCCTCAATATGGCTTGTGTCGATCGGAACAACAATTTCTGCTTTTTGGATTTTGTCGGCGAACTCATTTATGCAAAATCCAGTAGGGTTTGAAATGGCTGGAGAAAGAGCACAAATGAATGACTTTGTAGCCATCTTGACAAATCCGCATTTGTGGTCACAATTTCCGCACGTTCTTATGACATCGATTGCGACAGGTGCATTTCTCGTTGCTGGTATTAGTGCATGGAAGCTAATCAGAAAGCATGACGTTGAGATGTTTAAGCGTTCTTTCCGTATTTCAATTATTATCGGTGCTTCTACTGCGTTTATGATGCTCTTTACAGGTCACTGGCAGGCACAATATCTCGTAGAATCACAGCCTATGAAAATGGCTGCTGCTGAAGCGTTATGGGAAACAAGTGAAGACCCTGCACCATTTACAGTATTCGCCAATATTAATACAGAAGAAAAAATGAATGAATACGAACTACAAATTCCTTATTTGCTAAGCTTCTTGTCATATAACAAGTTTAGTGGTTCTCTGGAAGGCTTAAATCAGCTCCAGGCAGAATATGAAGCTGAGTATGGGCCAGGTAACTATATTCCACCAGTAAAGACGTTATTCTGGGCGTTTAGAATTATGACAGGTGTCGGTAGTTTATTATTACTTGCTGCATTATATGGTGGCTATGTATCACGTAAAAATAAGCTCCCTAAAAACAATTTATATATGAAAGCTATGCCTTGGGTTATTGCGTTACCGTTTATTGGAAACACAGCGGGCTGGATTATGACTGAAATGGGACGTCAGCCATGGGTTGTATTCGGTATGATGAAGACGGAAGATGCTGTATCACCATCTGTTACAGCTGGTGAAATGCTATTTTCTTTCATTTCCTTTACAACGATCTATGCAATCCTTGCGATATTGACGATTTACTTGTTTGCACGTCATATTAAAAAACCGGTTTTCTTAGAGGAAACCCCTCATAAGACGAATGATCCGTTTGAGACAGAAGCAGGAGGTGCAGATCATGTCACTGGCTGAGTTTTGGTTCATCTTAATTACGATTTTGTTTATCGGTTTCTTTGTACTAGAAGGATTTGATTTCGGTGTTGGTATGGTGTCCCGCTTTCTAGGAAAAGATGATAGAGAAAAGCGCGTATATATCAATACGATAGGTCCATTTTGGGATGCGAATGAAGTATGGTTGATTACAGCTGGTGGTGCGATGTTTGCGGCATTTCCTCACTGGTATGCAACGATGTTTAGTGGTTTTTACATCCCTCTCGTATTTATGTTGCTTGCACTGATAATACGGGGTGTGTCGTTTGAATTCCGAAGTAAAGAAGAAAGTTATAAATGGCGTAATACATGGGATTGGGCGCTCACCATCGGAAGCTTCTTGCCGCCGATTCTATGGGGCGTTGTGTTGGCAAACTTTATGACGGGTATGCCAATTAATGAGAACAAAGAAATGGTCGGAGGGTTCTTACAGTTTCTTCATCCATTTGCTTTGCTCGGCGGTGTTATGCTGCTATTTCTCTTTCTTGTACACGGATTGCAGTTTATTTCGATCCGCACCACAGGTGATTTGAATGACAGAGCGAAAGCATTGAGCAAAAAAGTCGCTCCAATTGCGCTTGTATTGTTCTTGGCATTCATTATCACAGGGTATTTCGTGTCTGACGTATTTACGTATCACGGACAAACGTTTGTCGTTCTGCCAATTATGGGATTTGTCGCCTTGCTATGGGGCCTTAGCTCAAAGTCAAGTGTTGGAGAACGGGGACGCTTTGCTTTGACAACTGTATCAATTATACTGTTAACAGCAAGTATTTTTATCGGGATGTTCCCGAGAGTTATGATCAGTTCAATTTCTGATGCTTATAGCTTAACAGTGTATAATGCAGCATCAGGTGCATATACGTTGAAATTGATGAGTTACTTCTCTATAGCCCTTTTACCATTTGTTCTCGGTTATCAGGCGTGGAGCTATTACATCTTTAGAAAACGATTGAAAAAAGAAGACGAGTTGGAATACTAATGAAACGAACACGTAATAGAGGGTTACCTCGATACGCTGGGTCCGGCTTACTGCACGGACTCTTAATCCCACTAACAATTATAGAGGTGGCTGCCATTATTGCCCAGGCTTTTTTCCTGGCCCGGGCAGTCACCTTCTTGTTTAAAGGCACGCCCATCGCTGAAATATGGTCCGATGTTGGCTTTTTTTTCCTTGCCTTTATTTTGCGCTATATGATCACACACGTTCAAACAATGCTAGCAGAACGGTTTGCTGCGAAAACAGCGCGCATGCTCCGTAACGAGTTAATGCGTGCCTATTTTGGCAGCCATCTCTTTTTCATTCAGCAAAAAGGTGTCGGGCACCTTGTGACCCTAACAATGGATGGTGTTGATCAGGTCAAAACATATGCGGAAATTATTAGCATTCGTATGATTAAAACATTTATTGTACCTGCGGTTATAGGTGTGTATATTTTTACACTTGATGTTGCATCAGCCGTAATTCTTGTCGTTGCTGTCCCAATCCTTATCATGTTTATGATTTTACTTGGGAAAGCGGCTAAAGCGATGGCGGATAAGCAATATGAGACATATAAACGGTTATCCAATCATTTTATTGATTCACTGAAGGGATTGGAAACCCTCGTTTTTTTAGGGCGAAGTAAAAAGCACGCTGAAAAAATAAACCAGGTGAATACAGATTATCGTACTGCAACGATGCGTACGTTAAAGGTTGCCTTTTTATCGTCGTTTGCGCTTGATTTCTTCGGAAGCTTATCAATTGCCTTTGTCGCAGTTGGTTTAGGTTTAAGACTAATAGAAGGAAGTGTTGATTTGCTTCCTGCTTTAACAATATTAATTTTAGCACCAGAATATTTCGCGCCGATCAAACAAGTCGGAAAAGATTATCATGCAACGTTAGATGGCCAGGTCGCTATGGCAGAAATCGATGGGTTAATCGCTGATCAGGGTCAAAATAAAAATGACTTACATCAACACACTCCGTTGGCTGAGTTGTCTGAAGCGTCTAGCCGATTGAATGCAACGTTGGCATTCGATGATGTGACCGTTGAGTTGAATGGTAATCATCTTTTGAATCACATGTCTTTCGAGATGCAGAAAGGCTGGATAGGTATTATCGGACCGAGTGGATCAGGGAAGTCCAGCTTAATAAGTGTGTTAGCAGGAAGGCTTCAGCCAACGTCTGGAACTATTCGGATTGGTGATGATGAACGCGCTGCTCTTGATTTCCCTGAATGGTTCGATCAAATCGCTTATATTCCTCAGCAACCGTATATTTTTCCGGTGTCACTTGCTGATAATATTCGTTTTTATGCCCCAGATGCAACGGATGAACAGATTGAGGGTATTGTCGGTCAAATAGGTTTAGCGGATTTTGTCAAAACCTTACCTAATGGAATTCATGAACACATTGGTGAAGGCGGACGTATGTTAAGTGGTGGTCAGGAGCAGCGTGTTGCAATTGCACGGGCACTCCTATCAGATAAACCGATTATTTTACTCGATGAGCCTACAGCGCACTTAGATGTTGAAACAGAGTATGAGATTAAGCAGGTCATGCGTGACGTATTTGCTCATAAGCATGTTATTTTAGCAACGCACCGTTTGCATTGGATGAACGAAATGGATGATATTTATATGCTTGACGCAGGACAAATTGTCGATCATGGCACACATCAAGCACTTATAGAAAAGCAAGGTGCCTATTATGAGTTCATCCATTGGAAAGGTGGTCGGAAATTATGAAGACATGGATTACACCGTATATGATGCATTATAAAGGGCGGATCGGTATTAATATTTTGTTTGGCGTGCTCGGCGTTGCATCAGGAGCTATGCTCTTGTTTGTTTCGGGATACTTAATTTCTAAGTCAGCACTACAGCCGCAAAATATTATGCTCGTATACGTACCGATTGTTGCGGTTCGTGCCTTCAGTATCTCGCAGGCCGTCTTTCCGTATTTACAAAAACTCGTTGGGCATAATGTCGTCTTGAGGATTCTGTCGCACTATCGAAATAAATTATATGACATCATAGAGCCACAAGCACTCGTCTTAAAGAGTCGGTTTCAAACGGGGGATATTTTAGGAATCGTCGCAGAGGATATTGAAAAGCTACAGGATTTCTATATTCGTACACTATTTCCAGCTGTGACAAGTGTGGTCGTTTATGGCATTATCATTAGCGTGTTTGGCTTTTTCGATCTTCCTTTCATGGTGCTCATGTTGGCCCTATTAGGTATTATCGTATTCCTAGTTCCATTATTCTCCTATTTCATTATGAAACGACATCATGTCGCGATAAAACAAAAGCGTGCGACATTGTATCAGCATATTACAGATGCATTGTTTGGACAATTAGATTGGATGGTTAGTGGTCGAAAACAGGAATTATTTGCAGATGTTGAGACGGATAACGATACACTTCTAGCACGTGAAAACAACGTACACAGATGGCACCATTTACGAGATGCGCTTATGAGGTTCGTATCAGGAGGTATTGTTGTTCTGACGATGATTTGGGTTGATGGTCAAGTGAACGAAGGCGCCATGTCAGCTACTGTCATTGCTGCATTTGTTCTTATGATGTTTTCAGTAACAGATGCGCTTATGCCTACCAGTGATGCTATAGAAGAAGTGCCAGCCTATGTGGACTCGCTGAAGCGGATGAATAATCTGCACGTACCAACAATGAACGAGCAAGATGAAGCCGTAGTGGAGCATGATCTATCACCACATCCTGTAATTCATCTTAAAAATGTTAGTTATCACTATGATGCTTCTGAGGATCAGGTGATCGATGATATGACGTTAACGATTCAACCTGGACATAAACTTGCTCTGCTCGGAAAAAGTGGTTCAGGAAAATCAACTTTGCTTAAATTGGTTTCAGGCGTTTTGACACCAAATTCAGGTCACATCCAGCTCGATTCGACTGATATGAATGCAGCTTATTTATCAAAGTATGTGTCTGTTCTTAATCAACAGCCACATTTGTTTAATACGACGATTGCGAATAACATTCGTATCGGCCGAGCTGACGCGACGGAAGACGAAATTATTAGCGTGCTTGATCAAGCACAATTAATGGACTTAATTCAGACGTTGCCACATGGTATTCATACACAAATGGAAGAAATGGGTAAACGTTTTTCAGGCGGGGAAAGGCACCGAATTGCTTTTGCACGGCTCTTAATTCAGAATACACCTATTATTCTTCTTGATGAGCCAACAACGGGTCTTGATCCATTGACTGAGCAAAACTTATTAGAAACGATGCTCGGCGCAGCGAAGGATAAAACAGTTATCCTCGTGACGCATCACTTGGCAGGCGCTGAGCTTATGGACGACATCATGTTTGTTGAAAATGGTCGAATTAAGCTATACGGCTCACACGAACAGCTGTTAGAAACGAACGATTATTATCGAACCTTGTATCAAATGGATTCTGGTATTCACGGATAGGTATCCCCATGATATAATAACGATCTGTGTGGTGCTAAAAAGCACCACAGGTCTAATGATATGGGGGTCTTATATGATGTGGTTTTTATTTTCTATTTTGACGGCGCTAGCCTGGGGCGGCGCTAATCTCTTTTATAAAAAAGGGACTGATCCCGATGACAAGCTTAGCCATCTCAAAATTGTTGTGATGGTTGGACTTGTCATGGGGATTCATGCTGTTTTGTATATGATTGTAAAGGATGTTGCTTTTGATCCGTTTGATATGGTGCGCTATTTTCCTGTGTCTGCCCTTTACATATTGTCAATGACGATCGGTTATATTGGATTAAGGTATATTGAATTATCGATTGCTGCACCAGTACAAAACTCTTCAGGTGCTGTTAGTGCGGTGCTATTATTTATTTTCTTTCCGAGAGAACTCAGCATGCTAGATATAATGGGCGTCATTATTGTAACGGTAGGTGTTATTGGGCTTGCCGTTCTCGAAAAACAAGATGAAGTCCAGGCAATTCAAAAGCAATCAGGACAGATTGATAAGAAATACCAAATTGGTGTATTAGCAATTACATTTCCTATCTTATACAGCTTAATTGATGGTCTTGGTACATTTGCTGACGGTATTTATTTAGATGAATTAGAATTAATTAGTGAGAGCTCTGCATTGATTGCTTATGAATTAACGTTCTTCATTTGTGCGGTATTAGCATTTGTTTACATTAGGGTTATAAAAAAGCAACGGTTTAATTTATTTGTGGAGCGTGACAAAGGGTATGCCGCAATATTAGAGACAGTCGGACAATTTTTCTATGTGTTTGCGATGGCTGGAAATGCTATTATCGCGGCACCGCTTATTGCCGCCCATGGTATATTCTCAGTTATTTTATCTCGAATCTTCTTGAAAGAAGTCTTGTCAACAAAGCACTACATTATGATCGGTGTTGTAATGGCAGGAATTATTATTCTTGGTGTTACAGATGCACTTTAAGATGACGATCTGATTTACTAATAGGTTAAAAGCGATATGCTATGCCGTTGGTAAAATGTTAGATGCATATGCGAAAATCACGTGCCGCTTGATATCGTCAAGCGAACACGTGATTTTTTTGTTTGACGAAAATATTTTTTGAACGACCCCCTTAAAATGGAATCAATGATCGTATGACTAGTAGACAAGCATTTGTATTTACATAAAAAGGAGTGTCATAACATGAAAGTCAATTTAAAAAACATCGTAGCAACAACTGTATTCACAGGAACGTTACTCACAGGTCAAGTTGTCTACGCAGATACACAAGCAAACGATCCAGCATCTGAAGAAGACACGGCGAATGCCGAGACAACAACTGACGCAGGTATGACTCCCGATAGTCCGTTTTATTTTATTGATAAGCTAGGAGAAAACATTCAACTTTTATTCACATCTGATACGCAAAAAGAATCAGAGCTTCTCTTAAAGTTTGCCAATGAACGGTTATTAGAAGCTGATCAAATGGTAGGGCAAGAAAAGGATAAGTATTTAACTAAACTAATAGACGATTATTTAGGCAAGTTAGAAAAAGCTCAGGAATCAATTGCTGAGATCGTTGTATCTGATGATGTAGAGGATACTGTGAAAGAAGATTTAACAGGTCAATTAGAAGACTCAACGACGGTTTCTGATGAGGTTACGGAAAAATTAGAATCAGAACAAAGTGAACAGCTTGATGAAAAGAGACAGGAGGCATATCTTGTTGCAAACGTCGTTAAAGACCTTGACGTTGAAAAAGTAAAGTCTCTTCGTGAACAAGGCTTCGGCTTTGGTGAAATTGTAAAAGTTATTAAGCTTGCTGAAGAATCAGGTAAGACAGAAGATGAAATTGCTTCTATGCTTAAAGACGGTACAGGATATGGCGATTTGGCTAAACAACTCAATGTCAACATCGGAAATATTATGAAAAAAGTCATAAAAAATAAAGAAAAATATATTGAAGATATGATGGAAGAAGCTCAAAAATCTGGTGATGAAGAAGCCTATAAAAAGCTTGCCCATTCAATGAACACTATAAAACGGAAAAAAGTAGAGTTTGATATTGTTGAAGAATTTGCTGAAATTGAAGAAGAATTATTAGAAGATATAACTGAAATTAACGAGAAGCTTGCAGCTGGAGAGATTACACAAGAAGAGGCAGATGAAAAAATTGCTGAGCTCAAAAGAGAAGCAGAGGAAGATATTGCTGATCTAGAAGAAGATGTCCGCGAAGATATGGAAGATGCAAAAGAGGACGCTGCAGAACGCGCTGAAGAAAAGGCTGAACGAGAACGCGAGAAGGCTGAAGAGGCCCGTGAACGCGCTGAAGAAAAAGCCGAACGAGAACGTGAAAAAGCTGAAGAGGCCCGTGAACGTGCAGAAGAGAAAGCTGAAAAGGCTCGTGAACGCGCCGAGGAAAAAGCTGAACGAGAACGTGAGAAGGCTGAAGAAGCCCGTGAGCGTGCAGAAGAAAAAGCTGAAAAAGAACGTGAACGTGCCGAGGAAAAAGCCGAACAAGAACGTGAGAAAGCCGAAGAAGCCCGTGAGCGTGCAGAAGAAAAGGCTAAAAAAGAACGAGAAGATGATCAGGACGAAGATCAAGACGAAAATGATGATAACGACGAAAACGATGACTAAATCATATGGGAGCCCCACTAGTGGGTTCCCAGTTTCATTTAGTTCAAGTCTATGATGATAAAACCGAAATTTTTGTATCATATTTGAAAATTTTCTTTACCCCCTTTGTCGAAAGATGTAAAATTATAACACATATATTTGATCGGGGGCAGCATGAATGCAGGAAACAGATACATGTACCTATGTTTCCATGGCAGCAGATGGAGATGAATTCACAAGAGAAAAGCTTATCCGGCACTATCGACCTTATATATTAAATGTTGTAGGACAAATATGTAAGCGGTATGTAAACTGGAGCGACGAAGAGTCTAGTATCGGTTTAATTGCTTTTAATCGCGCGATTGACACGTATGATCAATATGCTAGAAAATCGTTTTTAAATTACGTGTATATGTTAATCAAGCATGATTTGATTGATTATTTTAAGCGTGAACAAAGACGGATGAATGTGCCGTTGGAAATAACGAGTACCGATGGCGAAGAAGTGATAAACGTCTATGATAAGGAACAAGCAATTGATACATATCAAGCATCAGTTGAGAAACAGGCACTTGTTGAGGAAATTCTTGAACTAAGTGCGGTTTTAGAAAACTATAATATTGCATTTGAATCTCTTGAAGCTGATTCACCAAAGCATACGGACTCCAGAGAGAGGCTTCATGAGCTCGTTGCTATTTTTATGACGCATACGGATCTCGTCGATATGTTTCAGCTTAAACGTCAGCTGCCGATTAAGCCTTTTGTAAAACGAACAGATTATAAGCGCAAGTTTCTTGAAAGGCATCGCAAATACATTGTAACGCTTATTATTTTAAAGCTACATCCGGAATGGACGAGATTATCAGAATACATAATTGATCATGGTGAGAAAGGTGGGAGAATATGAAAAAGCGAATGAATGAAGGAATCGTCGTTAAAATAACAGAAGCTCATATTGTTCTTTTAACAGATGGCCGCTTTCGAAATATTCCCCGCCCAGAGTACGATGTACCAATGATTGGGGAAACATACACATATAATGAAGCAATTCAACCAAGTTGGACGGCATATAAGAAATATGCTGTTATGGTGTCGGCAATTATGATAGCCCTTATTGGTTATGTGATGCTTGCCAACGTGTATCAGGAAGAGTCGTATCTCGTTGCTGTTGATATTAATCCGAGCATTGAAATTTATACAACCGATCAGATGCGTGTGAAGCATATTGAGTATTTAAACGAGGATGGTAAAGCCGTCGTTCAAGCCCTAGAAAACAAAAAGGGTCAGCTTGAAGATGTTCTGGACGACATTGTTCAAATTGCTGTTGAGAAAAAGTATCTATCAAAGCAAAAGGAAAATCTAATCGCATTAACCGTCGTCTCTTTGAAAAACGGGAAAACGCCTGATGAGGTGGGATTGATGCATTCCATAGAAGCTTCTCTGGCGTCAAATGAAGTTTCATCAAAGATTACGATAAAAAATAGTGATAAAAAAGCACTTGGTGAAGCTAGAGCAGAAAATTTATCGATTAATAAATATGAGCTTCTAAAAGAATTAAATACAGGTCAAACACATTGGGATGCGGATGATGTTCGCGATAAACCGATGACCGATCTTGTAGAAGAAAAGAAACGCGTTCCCGATCCTAAACGAGATGAACAACAAACAAACAGACCACCAGAAAAGCCAAAAAAAGATTATGATAAAAATCCTCAAGATTCAAAGTCAGAACGTCCAAATACAGCCCCTCCTTCAAACAGTTCAGGGAAAGGGCAAGTCAATCCACCCTATAAAGGTCAAGATGACGACCACGATGATGATTTAGAGGATATAGAAGAAAAACGCCGTGAAGAAGCAGAGAAACGGCGTGAAGATGCTGAGGAAAAGAGAAAAGAACAAGAAGAAAAAAGGGAAGAACAAAGGAAAGAACGTGAAGAGGCGGAAAAAGAACGACAGGAAGAATTAGAAGAAGCAAAGAAAGAACGAGAAGAAGCGGAAAAAGACCGTAAAGATGAAGAAGATCATAATGATAATGATAATGATGATGATGAGAATAACGATAACGATTAATAGTGTTTTTTAATCCGATGATAAAGAGACAAGCTCAATAAGGGCTTGTCTTTTTATGTGATAGTTTGTCAAAACGATGAATGATAAACTGTTCGTTTATGGACATACTAAGCTCTAACTTTGCAAAGGAGGTATCGGTTGTTTTGATGAATGAAGCGCTCGTTGTCATTGTCAGAGTGATCATCGCCTTTTTTTCCTTATTAATTTTCACAAGGTTGTTGGGAAAGCAAGAGGTAGGGCAGTTAACCTTTTTTGATTACATCAACGGGATAACGATTGGATCAATAGCAGGCACTTTAGCAACTGACTTATCATCAAAGGCATGGGCGCATTGGATCGGTTTAACCGGTTTTGCAATTTTAACAGGCTTACTGCAATTTATTACGATTAAAAATCGCTATTTAGGAAAAGTGCTTGATGGTGAACCGACAGTTGTGATTGAGAATGGTAAAATTCTTGAAGATAACTTAAGAAAAATGCGGATTAAATTAGGGGAGTTTATGATGCTTTTACGCGATAAAGATATATTTGATATTACTGAAGTAGAATATGCTATTTTTGAAGTCAACGGTAGACTGTCCGTACTAAAAAAGGGGGAGCATCTTCCTGTTACTCGAAGTGACCTTCAGATTTCAAGTATGCCGACAGGACTTGCGACTGAAGTCGTACAAGAAGGTGTTGTATTCAAGCAAAATTTATCACAGCGCAAAAAAGACATGTTTTGGTTAAAACAGCAATTACAAGCACAAGGGATTGAAGATGTACAAGATGTGTTATATGCGCTTATCTTACCCAATGATCGCCTATATGTGGATAAATATGATGACAGCATAGGTGATAAGTCTGATATCGGTGATTATGAAGGTCCTTTTTAATATAAGAGGTGATGAATATGAAGAAATTTATGTTGTATGTTGTGCCAAGTGCCATGCTGTTCTTATTTGTTGTTGTGATGAACAGTGGATCCATGCTGAAAAAGCCATATGGACAAGATGACCGTGTTTATGAGGCTGTCAAGCAGCTGGAGACACATGTTAAGGAAGAACGCTGGGAGCATGCAGAGAAGGACATACAATATATCGAACGTGCGTGGAAAAAAGTTGTGAACCGTATTCAATTCAGTGTTGAAAAAGATAACATGGAGGAAATTAGCCAAACGATTTCCCACATGAAGGGTCAAGTTTATATAAGAGATGATCAAGCCATTTTTGAGCATATTTACTATTATTATGATTTATGGGATCGGCTAGCAAAGTAGTTCTAATATGATCATTAATCATGGCGCTGCAATTTCTAATGTGTATCCTCTATATAATTGGTGTAGACAAACAAATGTTACAACCAATCTATTTACAATATGTACGTTTAGCGATACTATTATTTAGGGACACGAATTAATGAGGCGGCGACACATATATGCGTTTTTTTCAAGAATGGATTCAACACGTCAAAACGTACAATCAAAATATAAAATTAGCCCTTGTAGCGAATGTTTTTTCTCAAATTGGCCTCGGCATGTTTATGGTCATTTATAATTTTTATATTCGTGAGCTTGGATTTAATCAAGATGTTAATGGAGATATTATTGCTTTACAGGCGTTAGCCATGGCAATAATTTTAGTACCTGCGGGCATTATAAGCGATCGGATGGGGCGCAAACGCGTCATGTTGTATGGCACAGTGTTGTCTGGTGTAGTGCTTATATTTAGAAGTGTCATAGACCTTGAATCTTGGTTATTAACAGCTGGTTTTGCCACAGGTTTGTTTACAGCCTTTCTACAAGTATCAACAATACCGTGGCTTGCGGAAAATTCCGATGCTAAACAACGGGTGCATCTGTTTAGTTTACATGCTGCCCTTATGACAGCATCTCAAGTGATTGGTAGTTTGCTAGGTGGTTTTTTAACAGATTTCTTTTCACTTGTGACCTCTGATTTAGCGAGTATTCGTTATACGCTAATCGTTGGTAGTGTATTCTATCTCCTAGCATTCTTGCCAATTGTTAAAATGACTGAACGGCCACGGCCAAAAGTAGATAAATCGGTAAAAGTGCGTCCAGTGTTATTTTTTAAGGCACACCGTACTGGTTTTAAGATCATAGCTTTGTTTGCTTTTGCGCAAATTCTAATTGGATTTGGAAGCGGACTCGTCATTCCTTATTTAAATTTATATTTTGCTGATCGGTTTCAAGCATCTAATTCTATGGTCGGTTTAATCATATCCCTTGGTCAAGCTGCTACAGCTGTTGCAATGTTTATCGGTCCGTCTGTTGTGAGGAGGATTGGTGAAGTACGTGCTGTCGTTATTCTGCAGCTGTTATCATTACCATTTCTATTCCTAACAGCCTTCACACAGAATTTATGGCTAGCGACACTCGGATTTCTATTTCGACAGGCGCTCATGAATGCAGGTAATCCAATTCAAATGTCGCTAATGATGTCTCAAGTGGATGACTCGGTTAAAGGATTAGCCAATTCAATTAACCAAATGGTCTTTCAGCTTGGTTGGGCATTGATGGGGCCAGTTTCAACCGGGATTGTTTTAAAGTATGGGGCTTATTGGGGATACGCCAACGTGTTCTCAATTACTGCGATGCTATACTTAACCGGTTCGCTTTATTTCTTCTTTGTGTTTAAAAAGCTAACATCCACCACTACACGTCCTCAAGCATGATTTTATGTGTTTTGTTTAAAATACGATATGATAGATCTAAGACTTTCGAGGAGTGATATGTCATGGAATTAACTGTTAAATGGGAAAACGGTATGGCGTTTTCAAGTGAAACCCCATCTGGTCATACAGTCCGTATGGATGCGAATGAGACTGTAGGAGGCCATAATACGGGAGCACGGCCAACTGAAATGCTCCTAAACGGTGTAGCTGGATGTACAGGGATGGATATGATATCGATCTTAAGAAAAATGCGCATCGAGCCTGATGCGTTTCATATGGATGTAACGAGTGAACGTGCAGAGGCGCATCCGAAACGATTTACAAAGATCCATATCGAATATGCCCTTGAAGGCGATTTACCTGAAGAAAAGGTTGTTAGAGCAATTCAATTATCCAAAGATAATTATTGTACAGTTTCTAACTCACTCAATGCTGAAATTACTGCAAGCTATTCTATTAATGGCCACAAGAGTAACCGCATTATATAGGGTGCTCATGATAATATAAACGAACAGCTATCGGCATGTAACGGAATGGAATTCGTTGTATGCCGATAGCTGTATGTAAAGCATTAATGTAAGTTTTGATTAAAATGGTCGAATGTGTCTAGTGCGAGGGTGACGCCTTGTGAAAAAGCCGCGCCACCACCAAGTGCGGCACTGACAGCAATGGTTTCCATAATTTCTTCCTCTGTAGCCCCGTGTTCAACCGCGCCTTTTGTATGATAAATGATGCAATAGTCATCTTTTGCATAAATGCTCATGCTGAGTGCGGTAAGCTGTTTATGCTTTTGACTAATAGCGCCCTCTTTAAAGCATGCCTCGGTAAAATTAAAGTACCCTTCTGCCACTTTAGGTAAATGTGATTCAATACGGCTTGATCCTTCCTTATAATCATAAATAGATTGATCAAAATAATTAACTGTTTGATTGTCGTTTTGTATATCCATTTACAAGCCTCCAGATGTCAATGTTATCCTGTATTAATTTGTGGAGATTAATCGTCTTCCATACGTGGCAGATGATGGTAAAGGGCATTTTTCTAATCCCAACAAGGTGTATAATACGTTATACTTAAACGAGACAAGCTTTTTGAACAACATACTCTATGATTCAACAACATAAAGAGCGAAAGGATGTGCCAGATGAAAATATTTCACACAGCAGATTGGCATTTAGGTAAACTTGTACAAGGTGTGTACATGACAGATGATCAGAAAAATGTTCTAGATCAATTCATCCACGCTGTAGAGCAAGAACAACCTGACGTCGTCTTAATTGCGGGAGATCTGTATGACCGAGCTGTCCCGCCGACTGATGCTGTCCATCTCTTAGATGAAGTGCTGGAAAAGATCATTATTGAATTAAGAACACCTGTAATTGCGATTGCAGGCAATCACGATAGTCCAAGTCGATTGCATTTCGGAAGTCATATTATGGAGAAGAATGGTCTTTTTTTAACAGGTCGATTCAGTAAGGATGCGAAGCCTGTTGTTTTAAAAGATAATCATGGTGACGTTCATTTTCACCTCGTACCTTATTGTGATCCGAGTATTGTTCGCCACGAATTTGCGCTTGAAGACATTCGTTCGCATAATGATGCAATGCGCACAGTTGTTCAAAATATAACAGAAAAAATGGATCCTAAGGCGCGCCATGTGTTTGTCGGCCATGCATTTGTAACGCCACATGGTGAACCGGAGGCAAATACGAGCGAGTCAGAGCGACCGTTGTCTATTGGAGGCTCAGAGCATGTTGACGCTCATCTTTTTACACCATTTCATTATACTGCGCTCGGCCATTTGCATCAGGCTCATTATGTTTTAAATGAGACGATTCGTTACGCGGGTTCACCGCTTAAATTTTCTAGTTCAGAGGTTCATCACAATAAAGGATATTTAATCATTGAAATGGATGCTGAAGGTCATGTGGACGTAGAAAAACGAGCACTTGTACCACAACGAGATATGCGAATTATTGAGACAACGATCGGAGAGCTGCTGCAGCATGAAGGAAATGATGATTATGTATTTATCCGTTTGACTGACGAGACGCCTGTTTTATCGCCAATGGAAAAAGTGAGATCCATATATCCAAATGCAATGCACGTCGAAAGGGCTACAAGTTTACCTTTAGAAAATAAAGCGAATCACGCTTACGAAAAATCGCGTACGCAAATGGATGAATTAGAATTGTTTCGTGCCTTTTACAAAGAAGTAGAGGGAAAAGAGGTCTCACAGGAAATGGAAATGATTTTCAAGGAAGTGCTTGATGAGTTGCTTGTAGAGGAAGACGTTATCGTAGAAAATCGAAAAAATGTTACAACAACATAAAGAGAGGAGGATGTAGGATTGAAACCACTGAAATTAACGATGACAGCATTCGGACCGTATAAGGATCAAGAAACAATCGATTTTACGCAGTTAAAAGATAACCGTTTGTTCGTCATTGCAGGAAATACAGGCGCTGGAAAGACAACGATTTTTGATGGCATTTGTTTTGCGTTATACGGATCAGCGAGCGGACAGGATCGTGACAAAATTCAAATGCTAAGAAGTGATTTTGCCGATGATGATATACATACGTCGGTTGAGTTAGAATTTATGATTAAGGGACGGACGTATCGGATCCTACGGCAGCTCGGTCATGTCAAACAGGGTAACAAATCTAAAACTGGTGAGCGATATGAATTTGTTGAACAGAAGAAAACGGGTGAAATACCATGCGTGGATCGGCAAATCGTTTCTGAGATCGATAGAAAAGTAGAAGCCTTGATTGGACTGACAAGAGAGCAATTTATCCAAATTGTGATGCTGCCACAGGGCGAATTTCGCAAGTTGCTCACTTCGAAAACAGAGAATAAAGAAGAAATTTTGCGACGTTTATTTAAAACAGACACATACAAGCAGATTACAGAAAAATTACGAATTAAAAAAGATGAAGCATTGGCGTCATTTCAGCGTACAAAACAAACGTATGACCATTATGTCAGTCAGATCAAAGCTGTATTGCCATGTCGTGACAATAGTTCATTAACTGAAGTATTGAATTCAGAGCATATTAATGTAAATCAAATTGTTAAAGCCCTTGATGCAGAATTATTGTATTACCGGGATAAAATTCATGAAGATGAGAAGCGTTACCAAACAGCCTACAACGTCCATCATCAAAAGCAGGCTGAATTTCATCAGGCTCAAACAATCAATGAAGCACTCTCGGAATTAGAAGAGAAACGGACACGATTGAACGCGTTAAATGATGAGAAGCCTCTCTATCAGGAAAAAGAAAAAACACTTGAAACGGCAAAGCGTGCCCGACAAATTGAACCTTACGAAAAGCAATTGTTAATCCGACGTCAAGCAGAGGAAGTTAAAAAGAATTCAGTTAAGGCTGCCGAGCTTGCAAAAGCACAATGTGGTCAAAACCTTAAACAAGCAGAAGCAACTTACGAGAAAGAGCAAAACAAACAAACGGAGCGCGATTCTACAAGACGTCAAATTGAGCGTCTCCGAGAGTTCATTCCTGTTGTTGAGGCGTTTGCTCAAACTGAAAAAGAATTGAACACATTGCACGATACAAAACAAGAGAAAGAGAAGCATTTACAACAGTTGAATGCTGATTTGAATACAGCCCAGGTTACGTTAGAGAAAACGAAGGCATCACTAAACACGTTAGAACAAATACCTGAACACTTATCTGATAAAAAAATCAAACGTAATGAACTGAGAGAGCAAGCAAAGGTACTGCGTGACTTTATCGACATGCAAACAAAGCATCGTCAATTAACTGAAGCACAGCTCGTTAAAAGAACAGCTTTTGAGAAAGCTAGACGACAGTATGAACGTTTAGAAGCAGGGTGGCTGCAAAGTCATGCAGAGCTATTGGCAAGTAAGCTTCATGCAGGAGAGGCATGTCCAGTATGTGGAAGTAGGGCACATCCACATAAAGCAGATACGGTGAGTGAAGGTGTGTCCAAGAACAGCTTGGAACAGGCTAAGAAAGAATTCGACCTTTGTGATGAACAATTTCGGAATGCAAAAGCAGATCTCCATGCTACATCAGAGCTGTTGAAGGAAAAGCAGTCAGCAGTACGGGTGTACGTAACTGATGAGAATGAGGCGTCACGTACGTACGATGAGTTAGTCGTCATTGGAAAACAACTCACTCAAGACATTATCGAACTTGAAGCGGCACAAAAGAAGCGCATTACTTTAAAACGTGAAGTTGAGCAGCTAGAAAACCAATATAAAATGCTACAGGAAAAATCAAAAGGAGCTGACAAAGCACTTCAACACGTGCAATCAGACTATCAAACGAAGCTGGCACTTTATAAGGAGCGTATCAATCAAATCCCAGAAGCATATCGGAAGGCGGATGACCTCAATCAAGCGATTTCAAATACTGAACGTCATCAAAAGCAGCTTGAAGCGCTTTGGGAAAAGGCTCAAAACGAGTTGCTAAAAGCTCAGCAAGCTTTAACAAAGGCAGAATCTGATCTGCTGCATTATGAAAAACAAGTCGAAGAAACGACTCAGGATCGCTTAGGTGCTGAAAAGCAATTTAACGACATGCTGCAGCAACGCGGCTTTATAGATGTGCAGTCTTATGAGCAAGCAAAGTTACCAGAAGATCAATGTAATGAAATGGAGCAATCCATTAATGTCTATAAGCAAAGCTGTGTGCTATTAAAAGAGCAAACAGCTGAGCTTGCTCAAAAGCTTGAAGGTCAGGAAAAAGTGGATCTTGTGGCACGACAAAATGAATTGCAAGAGCTTTTGGCCGCATATGAAACAGCATTTAAAGCTTGGAAGCAATCTGAGGATTACTACCGAGAAGCACAAAAGCTGCTTGACCATATTACTGAGGCGAATAGCAATGTAGAGAAAGCTGAGCAGCAGCTCGCACGCTTGACTGATTTATATAATATAATCCGAGGTCAAAATGCCCATAAAGTATCGTTCGAACGCTATTTACAAATAGAGTATTTAGAGCAAATTATTGCAGCAGCAAACGAGCGGCTACGTTATTTGTCCAGTGGTCAATTTTATTTGATGAGAAGTGACCGCCAAGAATCTCACGGACGTCAAAGTGGGCTCGGATTAGATATATATGATGCGTATACAGGGCAAAACCGTGATGTTAAAACATTATCTGGTGGGGAGAAGTTTAATGCGTCTTTATGCCTCGCATTGGGCATGTCTGATGTCATTCAAAGCTTTCAAGGTGGCATTTCGATAGAGACGATGTTTATTGATGAAGGCTTTGGAACGTTGGATGAGGAATCCTTACACAAAGCCATTGATACGCTCGTTGATTTGCAGCAAACAGGACGGACAATTGGAGTTATTTCACACGTACAAGAACTTAAGACGATATTTCCAGCAGTTTTAGAGGTTGTAAAGATGAAGGAAGGCGTAAGTCGCACTCAGTTTAAGGTTCAATAATGTGCGAAGATGGGATCATGCTGTTTGTGCATGATCCCTCACATACATATTATGAGCGACCGTGACGTTTGTTTTTCTTGTTATTAAGATTAAGAAACTCGGTGTCCTCTGACATTTCAACGGCATATCCTTCGTGCTGTTTGTTGAATTTGTTGCGGTTGTTTTGTCTGCCTTTATCTTTATTACGATTCTTATTTTCCTCTGACATGTGTAACCCTCCCATATATAGTGTGACATGTTTCTTTATTTTGGTTTAAATATAGGATGATATACACCAATGTGTTTTATTTTATATTGAAACCTGTTTGTGTTAGGATTGTTCATTGTACTGTTAGACTTTGGGGTGAAATTTGTCAGTACAAAAAAATTTGAAAGAGTGGTCATTATTTTTATAAAGAAACAATTTAAAGCAACATCGGTAAAATTACTTATCGTCACAGGATTGGCATTTATGTTATTACTCGTAGGATGCAGTGATAATGACAACAATAATGTCAATGGAGACGCGAATTCAGAACAAACAGCGATTAAAATTGGACTTGATCCATATGATTATGCAACGGTTCCAGCTTATTTATCAAAAGAAATTCTTGAGCAAGAAGGCTTTGAAGTTGATATTACAGAAGCACAGGTTGGTATATTATATGAAGCATTAGCCAATAAAGAAATTGATGCTTTTATAGATGTATGGCGACCAAATCTTCATGAATCCTATTTGGATAAATATGATGATCAATTTGAAACGGCTGGTACATTGTTTTCTGATATGCCTTTAGGTATTGCAGTTCCAACATATATGGAAGACATTAACACAATAGAAGATTTAACGGACAGCGCCGATTTGTTTGATGGTGAGCTGTATGCGATTGAGCCAGGTAGCGGTATGGCACAAACGACAGAAAAAATGGTTGAAACATATGACATGACTGGCTTTACCATTAAGAACAGCACGACAGCTGCTATGCTTTCTCAGGTGGAACAGGCAACAAAGAACGAAGAGCCAATCGCATTTAATGCTTGGCGCCCACATCCGATGTTCGTGCGCTATGACATTAAATTTCTTGAAGACCCACGTCAATCATGGAAGCTAGATGACGTAGAGATTGGGGTAACGCCAGAGTTGAAAGATGATGCACCAACTGCATATACACTATTTTCGAACATGTCGTTATCACTCGATATGGTCGAAAAATGGCTAATATCGATTGATGAAGGTTCGACACCTGAAGAATTAGCTGCTGAATGGGTGGAAGACAATCAAGATACAGTTGATCAGTGGCTTGAGAAGTAGCTTGTAAAGCAATAATTTATAATGTATGTGTCATTCACCCCGCCGTGCTTAAAAGATAAAAAACGATGAATAACAAGGCAGACGCGTTTTCTCTATCTCGCGTTTGCCTTTTTAGATGGTGTCTTAGTAGATTGGATTTATTATGAATATTCAACCCGCAATATGACGAAGTGTGTTATAATTTGATAGGAAAACGTTACATAAAAAAGGAGGGGTGAACATGTCTGTTAAAGATGAACGCTTATATGCAATGCTTATTTATTTAACAAGTTTTTTTACAACGTTTATCGGTCCATTAATTATTTGGATCATGAAGCGTGAGGAGTCTGAATATGTTGATTTTCATGGTAAACAATATCTGAACTTCTTAATATCCTACACAATTTATGGGTTTGTTAGTGCAATACTTATTTTTGTAATTATTGGTATTTTTATGTTAGTCGTTCTCAGTATTGCCTATTTCATATTTACGATCATTGCGCTTCTGAAAGCTTATAATGGTGAGAAGTATAAAATACCGCTCGTTATTCAGTTTTTAAAATAATGTGATTGAAAAGCAGCCCAGTCTTTTAGGCGTCACTTCAAGACCGGGCTGCTTTTTAGTGGGATTGATCATATTGATTTGTTTCAAACAAGTCAATTAATGCGATTTTGGGATGTTTGTCCTTGAACCATCTTAAGGAAAATTCGTTTTTAAATAAAATGACGTCATTACCGTCACGATCTCTGACGAGCATATTTCGTTCGTCGAATAAAGCTGGGTCAGCATCCTCTGCTGCAATCCAGCGTGGAATACGTTCTCCAATAGGCTCCATAACAACGTCGACATTGTATTCGTTTTTCATGCGATGGCGAAACACGTCATATTGCAACTCGCCGACTGCGCCAAGAATATGTGTTTCTGTACTTCTCTTTTTATAAAGCTGGATGGCGCCTTCTTGGACGAGTTGTTCGATCCCTTTCGTGTACTGCTTCGACTTCATGGCATTTTTCGGTGCGACAGTCTGGAATATTTCTGGTGGGAATTGAGGCAGTTCATCATACGTTAAAGCTGTTTTACCACCATATAACGTATCACCAATCTGGTACACGTTTGGATCATATATGCCGATGATATCCCCAGCATACGCTTCTTCAACCGTATCACGCGAGGAGGCGATAAATTGCTGTGATTGAGCCAGCTTAATGGCTTTTCCGGTTCGTGATAGCTTAACGGTCATACCTCTTTCAAAAACACCTGAGCAAATTCTTAAAAACGCCACTCTGTCGCGATGTGCCGGGTTCATATTTGCTTGGATTTTAAATATAAAGCCAGAGAAGTCTTCGTGATCAGGCTGGACTAATTCTTCAGTCGCTTTACGTGGTGCAGGTGGTGGCGCCATTGATATAAATGTGTCAAAAAACGTTTGCACACCGAATGGCGCGAGAGCACTCCCGAAGAATACAGGTGTTTGTTCCCCGGCTAGAATAGCATCCATCGAAAAGTCATCACCAGCTTCTTCAACGAGTGCCAATTCATCCTGACTTGCTGTGAAGGTGGCGTTTTTGGTGAGCGTATCATACTCTTGGTTGTCTAACTCTGAATAAGGAATGGTCGTTTCCTGTTCGTTTCCGGTATATTGAATAAATTGTTTGTTATAACGGTCAAAAATACCGAGGAACTGTTTTCCCATACCAGCTGGCCAGTTCATCGGATATGTTTCAATATCCAACACGTCTTCAATTTGTTCCAGTAAATCGAGCGGTTCTCGGCCTTCACGGTCAAGTTTGTTAATAAATGTAAAAATCGGAATGCCACGCATACGACACACTTTAAATAACTTAATCGTTTGGGCTTCAATGCCTTTTGTCGCATCAATGATCATGACGACACTGTCAACAGCTGTCAATGTCCTGTATGTGTCTTCACTGAAGTCTTCGTGTCCTGGCGTATCCAAAATGTTGATGTGATAATCTTTATATGGAAAATTCATCACGCTTGATGTAACTGAAATACCACGTTGTTTCTCAATGTCCATCCAGTCAGATGTGGCAAACTTGCCAGATTTTTTACCTTTAACTGTTCCCGCTGAACGGATCAAATTCCCAAATAAGAGCAGCTTCTCTGTCATTGTTGTTTTGCCGGCATCTGGGTGTGAAATGATGGCGAATGTACGCCGGCTGTTTACGTGTTCTTGTAGACGCATAAAAATCCCTTCTTCTATATCAAATTCATTATAATTTAGTGTGGCGGTATAAATGTTGTTCATGTGTGCGACAATCGGTCTACATCGGCACGACTCCTTACGTGGTTTATCATACGTTTAAACATAGCATGTAGCAGACTGGCACGTCAATATTCACACGTAGACTTTACAATGAAAAGACCTGCTTCTCTGGGGAAATCAGAAAAACAGGTCGACACAAAATGGCTTGTCATTATTGAGTTTGGGTATGTTCAACAAAAGCTTCTGCCACTTTTGCACGTCCTTCATGAATGTCTGGGTGAAATTGGATGGATGCTGCTTTGCGTGTCTCTAATACATTTGCAATAGCGTTGTCAATGCCGTGTTCAATGAGTTCAACCGCATCCATGACGCTTTTCGCAATCGATAAGCCAGCCACCTCGCCTTGTGCACGTGCTACTTTTGCACTTTCAATCCCAGTAATATTACCAGCAACATAGAGACCATCAAGTGGTGTTTCCATACGATCATTATGGACAGGGACGTGGCCCCCAAGTGATTCAACATATTGGAATGGACACCCCGCAACTGCGGCAAGCTCAGTTAATGGATAAAGGCCGCCTGCAATACAGACGAAATCAACATCTACTCGTTCCTCGGTCCCCTGTATTTCTTCGCCATCTGGCGTCACACGACAGACGGTTACCGCTTCGACGTGTTCAGTCCCATGAATTTCTTTAACAGCTTTACGTACATGAATCGGCATGCCCCACATTTTTACACCACCACGAGGATAAAATTGAACAGCAAGGTGGCGTATCCAATTCATTTTAGCAAAGGTACTACCAAATCGTAAAAAGGCAGACGGTGCCAAGTGAGCAATGCGAACAAGACCGTCCATAACTTTTTTCGGATGTGCATGCTCTGCAGTAACACTGCTTTTAATGGGAAGCATCATACTATGTAAATCAATCCCAGCTAGCTGCAATTCACGGGCAATAGCCGCTGACAGAACATTGACACCGACAATTATTCCTTTTTGACCGACACGAACCCGGTGGACGTTCGTCATTACCTGCGCCGCTCCAATTGACATCACACCAGGTAACGTCCATCCTGGGACAGGAGCAGCAGATTCAGCGGCACCTGTAGCAATGAGTAATTTTTGGCTTTCAAGAATGCCCTCGTTTGTATGAATGATATAACCGTTATTTGTTTTTTCAATATGGTGTGCTGAAACACCGCAACGAATATCTGTGTTAAGATCTGTTGCTTGTTGGAGAAGCGCGTCTGTTTCCTTAATACCGTTCCACCATTCACCATTTGGTTCTTGGTGAAGCTGTCCGAGTAAGCGTCCCCCTGGTTGAGGGAACTCGTCAATCACAACGACATTCAAGTCCCATTCCCGACATTTAATCGCAGCTGACAAGCCTGCAGGTCCGGCACCTATAATGATGACATCATGCATCTGAATCACCTGCCTCATGCGCTTTCTGTTTTTGAATGAATTCTGTGTACGTGCGTGGAAGCTCGTCTACATCATGTTCCGAGTTTAGTGGAACAGGCTCAGTTTGACCACTTGTTACAACCATGCCGTCTTTGAGTGGTGTCAAGCATGCACGTACACCAGATACACCGTTAACTGTTGTCCGGCATTCGAAGCAATGGCCAATATTACAATAAATGCCTCTAGGGGTACCACGCTCCTCATGAACCCGCAGCTGACGTATACCATTCGCGAGGAGAGCCGAAGCGATCGTATCACCTTTAAAGCCTTTATATGTATGCCCATCAAATGTAAATGTCATAATGTCCCGCTCGTTCATCGCTCCAAGAACTGGGTGATCTATAATACGCATCTGTTTATGTGTCATTTGTCCGACCTCCTAACGTTGCCAATGTGACCGGGCGTACAGGTGGCTGTACTTTTAAAGGGATTTGATCGCCGGGCTTTTCACCTGTTATATCCTCTAACACTTTGTCAACAGCAGGTCTGCACGTTCTCCCGCCACAATACCCCATACCCGCTCTTGTGCGGAGTTTAATCTCTCGGGCTGTCGCATCGTATTGTTCTGCGGTATCTTTAATGTCTCCTAATGTTACTTCTTCACATCTACAGATGATCATCTTATCCATTCGATTTCCTCCTTATCTCGAACACTTTGAAACGGCTTACATTTTTAAATACACAATCATTGACAACTGATTCATCGCTATTCTAACATATAAGTTAGAAAGGGATTAATGTTTTGTATGAAAAAAATGATTTTAATGGTAATAATATTGTAAATGGTTTGTGTGTATGCTTGTAAATGTACATTGGTGGGGGTAGGGAGGAAAAAAGATGACGATAAAATATAACACAGATGTGGCCATTATTGGCGGTGGTATTATGGGGTGTGCCATTGCTTATTATGTTTCAAAGGCTGGATATGATTGCATTTTAATCGAGAAGGGCGATATCGCAAGTGGAACATCTTCAAGATGTGATGGCAATATTACGATCGTTGATAAAGACCCTGGATATGACAGTAAAATGTCGCTCGTTAGTCAGGAATTGACGATTGATCTGGCCAAAGAATTGGATATTCCATTTGAATATCGCCCACTAGGAAGCATTCTCGTGTGTGATAATGATGCTGAAATGGAAGCGGCCATTGACTGGGTAAACATTCAAAATGAAGCAGGTCTCAAATTTAATGTTTTAGATCGCTCTGATATAAAGCAGGAGTCGCCTTATTTTGCCGACGATATTCCTGGTGGTTTGGAATGTGAAACAGATTCACTCATTAATCCTTATTTGTTTTGCTATGCTTTGATTGATAAAGCGAAGCAGTACGGTTTAAAGCTGTTTACTCAAACAGAGGTTAAGAACATCACGAAAGCCGATTCCTTTTCAATTGAGACGCCAAATGGCGAGTTTACAGCGAAAAAGGTTATCAATGCTGCGGGGGTGTGGGCGCCGTTTATTGGTGAGATGCTCGATGTCGATATACCAATTAAGCCTCGAAAAGGGCATATTATGGTCGGTGCACGCCAAAAGCCGGTCATGATGCGTAATGTGATGGAGTTTGGTTATTTAATGAATAAATTTGAACGGGAACGCATCGCTGATCCTGAAACGTTAGAGCACGGTGTTGCACTCGTTCTTGAACCAACAGAAAGTCAAAATTTTCTCCTTGGCTCAAGCCGGCAATTTGTCGGATATGATGGTCGGGTTGATATTAATGTTATTCGAACAATGGCGAGACGGGCCATGCGTTTCTTCCCAAAAATGGATGATTTTACGATGATTCGCGCCTATACAGGATTTAGACCGTGGACTGAGGACCATTTACCAATTGTATCTGAAGTGAACGCGATTCCGGGCTTCTATATTGCGGCTGGACATGAAGGAGATGGGATCAGTCTAGCTACTGTTACTGGTAAGCTAATTGCACAAATGATGAGCGACGAGGAAACGATTATTCCTGTTGATCCTCTTAGCTTCGAGCGGTTTCAAAAGATACCAAGTTCATAAAGCGGGCAGTAAAGGCGCATGGTTCTAAACTTCTTTTAATATGGACCCATGTGGCTTTTATTTGTCTACCAGCTTTGATGGTTGTTTTCATTAACACGGTTTCAATTCACTTCAAAAAGTAGGTGTTTTAAATGAGGCAACAGCCTATTTATGTAGAAACGTCGATTAAAGGTAATATGGATGCATTGTGGGACAAGACACAAACACCCGAGCTACATGAACAGTGGGATTTGCGATTTTCATCTATCACATATCTGGACAATGCAGATGGTGTCCAACATTTCACTTATGAAAGGCGACTCGCTCCAGGCATATACATTAAGGGATGGCGGAAAACAGTCGGCTACCATAATTCAGATGAAGGTACGCGAACGTCATCGCTTCATTTCGGAACAGACCAAATAACGTCTCCAATAAAGGAGGGGCGAGGATACTGGCAGTACACACCTAATGAAGACTCAATTACAGTTGTTACACAGTATGATTATGAGCCGGGTTATGGACGCATTGGAAAATGGGCTGATCAGCTCGTATTTCGACCGTTAATGGGCTTTGCGACAGCGCTTAGCTTTGATGTTTTAAAAGGCTGGGTGGAAAGAGGAGAGGCACCTGCTTTGCAATATCGGCGTTTGTTCACGCACTGGCTTCTTGTCGGTTTGTTTTTCTTTGTGTGGGCGTATCACGGTCTTGTTCCAAAGCTGTTATTTATGCATCCATTAGAAATATCGATGATACCTAATGTCTTGTCGATGACAACTGAACAACTGGAGCTTCTTGTGATCGGTGTCGGGGTATTTGAAATTCTCGTTGGCATGTTATGGCTCTTCTATCCTCATAAGCGTCACTTATATATATTTCAAATCATATTATTTACTGGGCTTCTTGGTGGTGCTGTCGTTGCTGATCCTAGTATTTTAACGTATCCATTTAATCCGCTTAACTATAATATTGTTCTCGTCGTCGTATCTATAATTGGTTATATGAATCTATCCAATCTACCATCGGCAGGAAATTGTCTAAGAGAGCGGAAAGATTGATGTCAATTTATCAGGATCTTAAAAGCCTCAAACACGTATGATCATAAAGTCGTCATTCGTTAATTGAACAACATCTGCTTTTAATGCTTTAGCTATATCGGCAGTCATTTCAGTGGCTGCTGTATCATTTTGTGCGTGTAATGCCAAGCAGTTACTTGCAATAATCCGATCTCTATTCGTCGTAACATAAGCTAAAATTTTAAAATCTGGTTTCATGGAAGCTTCTCTCGCCATTAGCTTTCCTCTCCTTTTGATACACTCATAACAGTATGAGATTTTTTTGCGCTTTCGAGAAGCGGGCATTTTTTCACAGCTTCTATGAAGGCGTCTATATCTTGTTTAATCGGAATAAGTGTAATAACGATACGTCCATCTTTGTAATCCTTCCGAGTGAAGTGATATCGTTTATTTCCAAGTGCACGTGTCGCTTCAAATAAAGCGGCCTGTCTTTGCCCGAAATGATCCAAATTGATACGAAAGTGTTGTTCGTTTGGCGTTATGACGACTGCTAGACCTTCCTCATGAAACATTGCTTGAGCATTTTCTGTCCCTAACAAATTGCTGATAAAAATATCATCGACATATAGGTTTGATCCATCAATATTAATGGTGCCTTGTTCGACGTCTGCAATATCTCCAATTGTTTTTCCTTTGGTGAAATATTTTAATCCGCCAGCAATGAATAATGCAATCATAAAACCGAAGATAGAGTTGATCCAAATATTAAATGGTAGAGTGGTCATCGTTATGGAAACCGTTAATGCTGTGATAAAAGCATTGTAATTACGGGCTTCGAATGTTTTAGAGATTCCATCGATGTATGCTTCTCCGCGATATGTATATTCAGTGTTCTCAAGATCATTAAGACTATCTCTCTCCATCTTTCTAATGTCGCGAAATTGCTGTAATGCAAGGGTTAGAAATGTAACAGCTACAAAGTTTTTACTGATTAAAGCAGGGACAGCAACGGCTCCGAGTGCTGCTGCAACAAAGCCTGTTACAATATGAATAAAATATCCATTCGGATAGCTCGGGTATTGTCGATAATCTTCTTTTAAAACCCATACCCTTGCAAGTGTACCTGCCACAATAGCAACAATGATTGTATTTAAATCTTCTGCTGATAAAACTGATTGATTGTCCATATTGGTATATCCTCCCTTATATATGTTGTCCTTAAATGTTATTTTTATGAACCTAAATCAGCTTGTCCTTTGAGGTGGAATCGTTTTCTGGAGCGTGCACAATACAGAAATGGGAAAAAAACAATACTGACTGCCGATTGGGCAGCCAGTATTTCACATTGAGCGTGTTCTATAACCAGGCAGCGCCTACAATGATCAGCAGGATGAACAACACCACAATTAACGCGAATCCACCGCCTGGATATCCACCGCCATAAGCTGGCGCTCCATAACCATAGCCACATCCACATTGACCCATTCCGTAACGCATAAAAAACCCTCCTTTTAATTTGGATTCAATTTAATAGCCATAACCACCAACGTAAGCTGTACCTACGATGACTAGTAAAATAAACAACACGACGATTAAGGCAAAGCCTGCACCATAACCTCCATATGATTCACCCATTTAAACCACCTCCATGAGTATGTCTTTAGTAATATATGCATGTAACCCGTCATGGGAATGGACACAGTCCCAATTTACTCGATTTGGGCATGTGCCCTTCTTATTAAAATCGGTTGTCACTTAATAGCCGTACCCTACAAATGCAGCTCCAACAATGATGAGCAAGATGAACAATACGACAATCAAAATGAAATCATTTCCACCACAACCTGAATATTGACTCATGCTGAACCCTCCTTATATAGTGCTTACGATTACTATACGTATGTGAGTAAAATATGTATGGGTGTTTCCCTAATTTAACGAAATCTAAATTAGATTTTTTCCACCTCGTGCAAGGACCTACGCAAACACATTGCAATCGCATAGGATGTTATATGGTTGTCAAGCAGGAGGTGAGAAAATGTCTGTACAGCACTATCACCAATTGTGCCGACGTCACAGAGGGCGTGCGGTAGAAATTAGAACGAGAAACGGCGCAGTTTATCGTGGAATCATTGAGGATGTGAATGAACGAAAAGTGTATCTTAGAGAAGTCAAGTCCGGGAATTTAGGTGGTTTTGGCTATGGGTTTTACCGACCATATTATGGTTATGGAAGACGTCCATATCCAGTCGCGCGCGGCTTTGGTTTCGGCTTCGGAATAGCACTGGGAGCGATTACAGGATTGGCTCTTCTACCATTTTTCTTTTGGTAATGTACGTAGCTAAAAAGCCAACGTTTGAAATGTTGGCTTTTTAGTGATGCAATTATGACATCTTAAGATGACGTGATGCTATTTTATCAGATGCTGTTTTTAATATGCTTGGCCAAGACATGTTTGATGCTTTGATATAACTCTTAACGGTGTGATAGCCAGCACAATATCCAGCCATAGGTGGATGAAAATGTGAGCCGTACAATAGTTGTTCAAACTTCGAATCATGTCTTGTTATATCCTTATGCGGTACAATAATCGTGTTCAAAATTTTATCGAGTTCTGTTTTGCTATAAAGGGCCGTCCATTTAGCGACATAGTTCTCACCGACATACTCACGGACGGCATTTTCTGCTAGACCTTCCATAATAATGCGATCTAACAATGTAAAATTATCATCTTTATCGTAATGCTTTAGTCGACATACATGATTGTATTCGTGTGTAAATAATGCTTGGATTTCTTCTTTTGAATTGTGCTGTGATACGAATAAAAATAGTTTGTCTTTAAAGGACAGACCTGATTTTGCATTGAAATCTCGTTTTAGGTGTGGATTGTCTTCATCAGATGGGAATATGAAAATGGGGACATCAGGACCATCCCATGCTTTGCTGAGTCTTTCAAACTGTGATGTGATGATCGTCCATATGTCAATCTCTCGCAAATGTTTGAGTGTTTTTTTGTGAATAGAACGATACAAGCCGTAATTTACTAAATGATCATAGATGGCCCGAGACGATGCATTCGGAAAATAGGAAGTCAAACGATCACACACTTTAACTGGGTCGTAGTGATCTTCTTTCAACCATAAATCTGTACGAACAATGCTCATATAGTCACCTCATATGAATAAACGGTTGGTTATAGCGTATGAGGCACAATTTGAAAATGTCACATAAGAGCTAGGGAATTTATAATAATGATCTAGGACAGATACATGATCGAAAATCCTAAATGATGAATACGATATATTAGATGTAATGTTAGTTTTATAAGGAGGTGTAAGATGATGTTTCCAATTAATCAAAGACCACCACGCACAAATCCAAGGGGGCAGATGCGCCCAGTAGCACCGCCAAGACGTCCGTTAGGCCCTCCTGTTAATCCATATGCTAAACCAATATCTAATCCCTATAAAACGGGAGCGTTCCAAAAGCCTTTTATAAATGGAGGTCCTTTTCAAGGTGGTGCGCCTGCCGTGAAAAGCTCTGAAAAAAAGGGCGTTGGCAATTTAACAGCTATGTTTCAAAACCCTGACGGCCAATTTGATATAGATAAAATTATGACAACCGCACAAAACATTCACAAGATATATAACGATATGAGTCCAATGGTGTCCCAATTTATTAAATCAAAATAAGAAGTGATGAATATTAGGCCGACTTTCGAGACAGAAAGCCGGCTCTATTTTGCTTTTTCAGAAATGGAAGTTGCATATATGACAAATGTCATATATGCAAACTGACACGTGTGACTTTTAATATATCCACTATAATTTTATGATAAAAGGAACCAAAAAAAGATGTACAGGAGGCGTATCCTTTGAGCCGTCAAAAACAAGCTGAATTAAAAAAATCTGCCGCACCATATGCGACCTCAAATGTAAAAGTGAGTATCAATCAATTAATCAATTCGATTGGTCCTTTTATACTATTGTGGTTCATTGCGTATCACAGCTTAAGCGTATCTTATTTCTTAACACTTCCAATCCTCGTAATCGCTTCTGGTTTTGTTATACGCATATTTATCATTTTTCATGATTGTACGCACCAATCATTTTTTAAAAGTAGTCAAGCTAACAGGATTGTTGGTACAATAACAGGGATCATTACATTATTCGCTTTTGAAAAATGGAAACGAAACCATGCCATACATCATGCAACAAGTGGAAACTTGGACAAGCGTGGCACTGGAGATGTGTGGGTGATGACCGTTAATGAATATGCCAGTGCATCTTTCGGGAAACGTATGTTATACCGGTTGTACCGTAATCCACTGATCATGTTTGGATTTGGACCATTGTACCTTTACTTGATTTCGAATCGCTTTAATCGACCTGGAGCTAAGCGTAAAGAGCGCATGAATACGTATCTCATTAATGTTTCCGTTATAGTCATTTATGGACTTTTAATATGGATGATTGGATGGCAGTCTTTCTTATTAATACAGCTGCCGATTTTGTTCATTGCAGGTGCACTTGGTATATGGTTGTTTTATGTCCAACACCAATTTGAAGATTCCTATTTTGAAAATGAGGATGAGTGGAATTTTGTCAAAGCAGCTGTTGATGGCAGTTCTTATTATAAGCTGCCAAAAGTATTACAATGGCTAACGGGGAGTATCGGCTTTCACCATGTTCATCATCTTAGTCCACGTGTCCCGAATTACAACCTTGAACAAGTTCATAATGCAACACCACCTTTAAAGCAGGCAACGACAATTACGTTATTATCCAGCTTGAAGGCGATTCGCTTCAGATTGTATGATGAACAGCACAAAACGTTTGTCAGCTTTCAAGAAATGAGAGCCATTTCGAGAAGAAGACAGCTGCATATTAAACTCAAGAAGAGAAAAACAGCGCTTCAACAAAAATAAGCTATTGTGTAAGTGAAAATCGATTACGAGCGCCAGGGGAGATCCAATTAATGCAAAAGCAAAGATGGTACCATATCATTCCGAAAAATACCGGTTTAAGCATTTATGCATGGGTTGCCTTTTGCTTATTACCATTTTATTTTGTATTTAAAACGGCTTCTCTTCCAGGTATTATTTTCGGTTTAATTATGATTTCTCTCTTTTTTACAGCATATCGGCTATCGTTCATTTCGAATGGATGGCCCGTTTATACGTCTGTTGGAATTGAAATGACAATTAGTATTTTGATGACCGTGTTGCTAGGGTACGTATACTTCTCGCTATTTCTAGCCTTTTACATTGGTAATGTCCAAAAAAAGGCAGCCTTTGTATCATTGTATGTTACACATCTTGTAACGACGCTCATTGCTGTTGGGATCGGTTTTTTCACACAGACAGATGTATTCTCATCACAACTCCCATTTATCATCCTGAGCATCATCGGTGTGATGTTTTTGCCAGTTAGCTTATTTAGTCGTAATAAGCGAGAACAATTGGAGAGTGAATTAAGAGACGCTCATGAAAAGCTATCTGATATGGCTGTGTTGGAGGAAAGACAAAGGATTGCCCGTGATTTACATGATACGTTGGGACAGAAGTTATCGCTTATTCGGCTTAAAAGTGAATTAGCTGAAAAGCTCGTTCAACGAAATGCAAGCCGTGCACAAGAGGAAATGGCTGATATTAATGAAACGGCTCGAATTGCGTTAAAAGAAGTCCGTGAATTAATATCAGATATGAAAGGCTCTAAGCTTAATGAAGAGATTGAGCAAATAAAAAAGTTATTGCAAGCTGCTAACATATCTTATGAGATCGAAGGCAATCTCGTTTTAGAGCATACACCATTACTTGTTGAACATGTACTCACAATGTGTTTGAAAGAAGCGGTCACTAATGTTGTCAAGCATAGTGGGGCGGAATCATGTCTTATTTCTGTTACACAGTCGTGTAGTGAGGTTGAATTGTTGATCAAAGATGATGGAGAAGGACTGATTGACCGTGGTGCCACATTGAACAGAAATGGGATAAGAGGTATGCAAGAGCGACTTGGTTTTGTGAATGGGACCCTCAACATCAGGACTCAGTCTGGAACGCATGTAGAGATCAGGGTTCCGAACGTTGTTAAATATTCAACATAGGAGAGATAATCATGATTCGGATTGTGATCGCTGAGGACCAACAAATGCTCCTTGGTGCGCTCGCGTCATTACTGAGCATGGAGAATGATTTTAAAGTTGTTGGGAAGGCTGTGAACGGAGAAGAGGCATTAACGCTCGTTCATCAACATCAGCCTGATGTTTGTATTATGGATATAGAAATGCCAGTCAAAAGTGGGCTTGATGTCGCGGAACAATTAAAGGACCAGCCATGTAAAACGGTTGTGTTAACGACATTTGCTCGAGCAGGTTATTTTGAACGGGCGCGTCAGGCTGGTGTGAACGGTTATTTGTTAAAGGATAGTCCTAGTGAAGAATTGGCTGAATCCATCCGAACAATTATGACCGGTCGCCGCGTATACGCGCCAGAACTCATTGATATGGCGTTTGAGCCTGGCAGTCCATTAACTGATCGAGAAGAGGAAGTTTTGTATTTAATATCAGAAGGAAAAAAAACAAAGGCAATCGCGCAAACCCTTCATTTAACGAACGGAACTGTTCGAAATTATGTGTCATCTATCCTTGATAAATTAGAGGTCGACAGCCGAATCAAAGCCGTTTCAACGTATCAACAAAAAGGGTGGTTTAAAAAATAGAATCTGTCTGTCTCCATTTACCCTCACCAAAGCCATACTTCAAAGACTTGTCTTTATAAAGTATTGATACAAAAAGAGCTGTCTCACCCAAGAGGCAGCTCTTTTAGATTGCTGTATAACCGTTGTATCTGTTATAGCGTATCAGGTTCAGGAATGTCATGACCGTTTCGATCAACCGTAATCGACTCAATTACTTGATCCTCAAGCGGTTTATCTGTTTGGTCGCGGTCGACGGACACAACTTCATCAACCGATTCCATTCCATCTATGACTTTTCCGAAAGTTGCATAATCCCCATCAAGGTGGGACGCGTCCTTAACGACAATAAAAAATTGGGAGCCTGCTGAATCAGGATGTCCTGCACGTGCCATTGACACAACCCCACGATCATGTGCCAAATCGTTTTTAAAATCATTTGATGAAAATTCACCTTTGATCGTATAGCCTGGTCCACCAGTTCCATTGCCTTTAGGATCACCGCCTTGGATCATAAAGCCAGGAATGACTCTGTGAAAAATGAGGCCGTCATAAAACCCATCTTCAGCGAGTGATACAAAGTTGGCTACAGTGTTCGGGGCAACATCCGGATATAATTCAATTTTGATTTGGCCACCGTCCTTCATTTGAATCGTCGCAGTAGGAAGGTCGTGTGATACTTTGTTGCCATCTTGGTCATCATTTTGATCACTATTTTCTTCGGTGTCTCCACATGCAGCAAGTATAACAAGCAATATTCCAGTAATGAAAACAAGCCATTTTTTAACGTTCAATTTTAGATTGTCCTTTCTATTAATACATATTTTGCCTTCCATTATAGCATGTTGACAGCAACAATGCGCTTCTGTCTTCTATCATTTTGACGCTTTATTTCTCCATATTATCATTCTAATATTCGTGAGCAGATTATTTGACAAGGCTATCATTTTTACACGTATCACCTATAAATCACTTATGTTGATCGCTGTTGTGACAATTTATTGAAGGACGTTGGTTTTGTAACAAAAGTCACATATTTGCGAGAGAACAGTCCTTTATACTTGGGTTAATCAAATAGATAAAGAGGTGAAGTGGATGCTCAAACAAATGCTTGAAAAAGATTGGGATAGAGTTGCAGATGGCATGGTTCCGAATGCCAAAGAGGAACTTGATCAGTCTCCTTATAGCACGCAGCTAGGGATGAGCATGGCTGATGATGCCCGTAAGGTCGTTGCAGGAAATATGGACATTCAATCGTTTCACAAAAAATATCATTCATCATTACTTGGTGAATTCGGTGACCTATTTACACAAGAGCCTCCAAAAAAAGATGGATCTTCAACAAAAGGTGTTAAATGGGGGATGGTTATAGACCTTCAAAAGTGTGTGGGATGTGATTCATGTACCGTAGCATGTAAATCAGAGAATCGGACCCCGCCTGGCATATCCTATAACGTTGTTCTTGAAGAAGAAGTTGGTGAGTTCCCGAACGTAGCAAAGGTTAACTTACCTATGCCGTGCATGCACTGTGATAACCCGCCTTGTGTGCAGGTGTGTCCAGTTAAAGCAACATTTAAGCTGGAAAACGGGATTGTCACAATTGATAATGACCGTTGCATCGGCTGTCGCTATTGCATTATCGCTTGCCCTTATGGTGCGCGCTCTTATGACTTTGGCGAAAGCTATGAAGATGAAATGTTAAGCTTTAATGATGTTACAAGTCCAGAGTATGGCATTGAACGTGGAGAGCGCGGAACTCGTAAAACACCAATTGGTACCGTACGGAAATGTAATTTCTGTCTCCACAGATTAGAACGCGGCGAAGAACCTGCCTGTGTTGAAACGTGCATTGGTGATGCAAGATTTTTCGGTGATTTAAACGACCCGAATAGTACAGTATCCAAATTGGCGAACAGTCCAAGAGCCTTCAGATTAAAAAGTGATCTCGGTGCGGGCCCTAACGTTATTTATTTGAAATAAGGAGGTGTGCGAAATGGAAGCTTATGCAAAACAAGAGTTACAAAAGGGACAAAAAAGTTCAGCTGCATTTAAATGGTGGATTGGTAGCTTAGTCGTATTGTTAGCGGTTGGCGGCTACTTTATTATCGAACGTCTCGTCTTTGGTCTAGAAACAACTAACTTATCATCCATTACACCGTGGGGTGCTTGGATCGCATTTTATATTTTCTTTGTCGGCTTAAGTGCTGGTTCATTTTTACTGTCATCACTCATTTATGTTTTTGGGATGTATCAGTATGAACGAATTGGTAAGATGGCACTTTTTACCGCTGTTGTATGTATGATTGTTGCATTAACGTTTGTATTAATGGATTTAGGACGACCTGAACGCTTTATGAATGCAATGGTCTTTTGGAACGTTATTAGTATTTTAGCATGGGAAATTCATTTTTACGTCGTTTATATTACGCTTTTAGTCGTAGAATTGTATATTGCGATGCGTGAAGATCTCGTACGTCTGCGACCAGCGAATAACATACGTGGTAAGATTGCGCGTATGCTTACGTTTAAAAACAGTACAATTACGGAAGAAACGAAAAAACGTGACCATCGCTGGATGAAAATTCTCGGTATCTTTGGGATTCCACTCGCCATTCTCGGTGTTCATGGTGGAACAGGTGCATTATTCGCCGTTGTAGGGGCTAGATCAGCATGGAACACAGGTTTATTTCCAATCATATTTGTTGTTTCGGCTATGGTATCTGGTACGGCATTATTACTCGCCATTTATATTATTAAAACAAAAGTAACGAAAGCACAGATAGACCGCAAGATGGTCATTTCACTTGGGAAAATGATGATCGCCTTTTTATTCATTGATCTCTTACTGCAGTTTTATGAGTACCTCGTTGGTGTTTATGGATTAGAACCACACCACTTGCATAATATGGCAATTCAAATGGGGGGGCCTTACAGCTGGTCATTTTGGGGCGTACAAATGTTCCTCGGTGCCGTTGTCCCAATATTTATCGTCTTTTATAAAAAGACTTCTGAAAATATTAACGCCATTTTAATAGCCGCTATCCTTGTCGTTATAGGGATTATTGGTGTTCGCTTTAATATTGTTGTACCTTCGCAAATTGTTCCTGTTTTCGAAGGGATGCCAGCGGGAGATTATTTCCCTACCCTCAATGAGTGGATGGTTAGTGTTGGAATTGGCGCAATGGGACTATTGATCTTCACAATCGGAGATAGGCTGTTGCCACTCGAGGAAAAACCTGAAAGTCTTGAAGGGGAGGGATCCTAGTGGAAGATAAATCGATGTCAAGACGTAAGTTTATAAAGGCGCTCGGTGCTTTTGGAGCTGTAGCAGCCGTCGGACCAGCATTTATTGGTCCTATCAAACAAGTCTTTAATGGTGTTTGGTATGATGAAGGACATGGCGTTGGAACAGATTATCAGGATTACGGTGCCGAGGATGTTATTTTTTCTACCTGTGAACAATGCAATACGTATTGTACAATCAAGGCTTATATAACATCAGGAAAAAAAGAAGGCCCATACTCAACGGTTATCCGAAAGCTCGCTGGAAACCAATATAGTCCTTTAAATATGGTTCCATTCGGCGCTATCGCTTATGCCACACCTATAGATGAAGCAGTAAAAGGTAATGGAGATGTAAAGCGTGGCGGACGCGGTGCACGTGGTGGCCGTATCTGTTTGAAAGGTCAAGCAGGCATTCAGACCGCTTACGATCCATATCGTGTTAAACATCCACTCAAACGAGTTGGACCTAGAGGTAGTGGAAAGTGGAAGGTCATCAGCTGGGAAGAAGCTTATGATGAAATTGTTGAAGGAAGTAAAGATCTCGGAACACCAGGCTTAAAGGAACTCTCTGCTTATGTACCTGAGGAAGGCGTCATGGCAGACTGGGAAAAAGTTAAAAAAGGTACTATGACACAAGCAGCATTTGATCAAAAATATAAAGATGTGCTCGTTGATACGAAGCATCCTGATTTCGGTCCTAAGGTAAACCAGGTGACATTTATGGTCGGTGACCGTCGTGATTTTGTCCAACGGTTTATTTCAAATAGCTTAGGAAGTAAAAACTATTATCACCATGGTGGCGTATGTGGTATCAGTTCAGTAATTGGTAATGTGCGCTCTTATTCAGGACAGAAAAAGAAAAAGCGGCAATATGCTGATATTGATAATACCTTGTTCTTACTCGTTTGGGGAACGAATCCTATGGTCGCAAATAAAGGACCAACATGGCTCGCTCCTAAAATAACGAACGCCATACAGAACGGTATGCAAATGGCAGTTGTTGATCCACGTTTTAGTAAAACAGCTGAAAAAGCTCAAATTTGGGCACCAATAAAGCCGGGTACAGATGCGGCACTTGCATTAGCAATTGGTCGCACCATTATTGAGAAAAATTGGTACGATGAAATTTACTTAACAAATCCAAACGGCAAAGCAGCGGCTCAAGATAATGAACCAACATGGAGTGATGCGACGCATTTGGTTAATTTGAGTGATCCAAAGCGTCCAAAGCTTCGTGCGAGTGATTTAGGCATTGGTACAGAAGAGCAATTTGTCGTAATTGAGAATGGTCAGCCAGTTCCTCACGATCAAGCAATGGAAGGGGAGTTAGAGGTTGATAAGACGATAAAAGGGTTTAAAGTAAAATCATCCTTCCAATTGTATAAAGAGCGTACAATGGAAAAGACGATCGATGAATATAGTGCGATTACGACCATTCCAAAAGCGCAAATTAAACAGATCGCTAAACAATTTACATCCTACGGAAAACGCGCTTCAATTCTTTCTTATCGTGGTCCGGCAATGCATGTGAACGGCTATTATACACAGCGTTTAATTGCGAGCTTGAATCACTTGATCGGCAGTTATGATTGGAAGGGCGGCAACATCACAACAGGTGCATTTTATCAGGAGTTTGCTGGTAAATATGACTTGAATACGGTGCCTAATGGTAAAAAGCCGTGGGGGATTCCAACTGGTCGAAACGGTGTTAAATATGAATCGACAAGCTTGTTTGAGAAAGATGGCTATCCGGCAAAGCGTCCTTGGTTCCCGTACAGCCCACAAACGGTTGGGGATGTCTTACCAAGTGCATTACATCAATACCCATATCCAATTAAGGCACTTATAACACACCGGATGTCACCAGTTTTGTCGGCACCAAATGGTCAAATTCAAGAGCAGGTGTTGAAAGATCCGGATCTATTACCACTATTTGTGGCATCAGATGTTCAAATCGGGGATTCAAGTAAGTATGCTGATTTCATCTTGCCAGATACTGTGTATTTGGAGCGTTGGGGCCGAGAGGCAATATATCCGAATATCACAACGAAGCTAGCAAGTGTATATCAACCTGTGACACGTGTATTCCCAAATGTACGTTCATTTGAGAATAGCATCATAGAATTAGCAAAGCGGATGGGCTTACCAGGGTATGGAGAAAATGCTTTCGCTGATGGCAGTTCTCTTGATATCGAAGAGGATTATTATATCAAGCGGGTCGCGAATATCGCTTATGATGGAACCCCTGTCCCAGATGCAAATGCCCGTGAACTTGAGGTGTTTTCAAGAGCGCGCAAAAAAGCACTTGGTAACTACTTTGATGAACAGCGTTGGAAGCAAGCTGTAAAACCAGAAGAATGGAAGAAGGTTGTGTACGTCCTCAACCGTGGTGGTAGATTTGAAGAAGCCGGTAATGAGTACGTCAACAATAATCATATAAAATATAGCTTCGGTGGCCAAGCGAATTTTTACGATGAAGGTGTCGCAGCTGGTAAAAACTCTTATGATGGCCAATTTTTTGAGGGCATGCCATTTTATGAAGAAATTAAATCATTCAATCGTAAACCGATACAACCAAAACAGCCGTTACAATTTATTAACTGGAAAGCACGGAATATGGGAACGTATCGAAATGTGAGCTCAGCTTGGTTAAGAGAAGTGAGAGCAGACAACTATATTTGGATGAACAAAGTTGATGCAAATAGGCGCGGTATCAAAACCGGTGATACGGTCCGGATTTCAAATGAGAGCATTACGTTAGAAGGAACAGTGTATGTGACAGCGGGTATCGCACCAGGTGTTGTTGGTAGCGCGTATAATATGGGTCAAAAAGGCTACGGTGTTGAACGCCATACAATAGATGGTCAAAAACAAAAAAGTCTACCAACCTACAACCATACATCGTTCAAGTTTAAAAAACCGATGCATGAAGATGATGGTTATCCAGGTGGGCGGGGAGAAGGATTCCCTGTTAACAAGCTAACTGAGCTAGATTCAGCTTTGAAAGATGGTGCCATTTACGATGAAATAGGTGGTGCGCCTGGACAGCTAGATATGTTTGTTGATATAAAGAAGGTATAAGGAACGTTAAACTGTGACAGTTGTTCTTTGCGGGCGAAAAGCTATATGAATATGTTTTTCGCCTGTAGAGCAATTGCCACATCAAGGGGGTGCATGCGCATGGAATTATCAACGCTTGAGGAAACATACGGCAAGCTGTTGTTAAGCGAATTGTTTACAAGTGTATGGTTCGGACATTGGGATGACTATGAAGCTGTTATTGGCCGACTACCTGAAGAACTCGTCGCTGAATTACCATTTCATGAGCATTATAATCGCGAAGATACAGCTTTATGGCGTGATAATTATTTTCAAGTCCCGGGAGACTATTTTATTCCACCTTATTTATCTAGTTATTTCGGAAAAGGTGAGGAAGAACAAGAGCAGGCTAAGCAGGATGTTCTTTGCCTCATCGGCGAATTCGACAAGCTTGGATTTTACTATCCACTTGAACAGGGAGAGTTTCCGGACCACTTTGGAAGCGTCACAGCCTTTTTAACAGCAGCTGTTAAAGAAGAAATAAAGGCATTAGAAGCAAATGATGAGACTCTGGCTGAAAAGTTGCTAACCATGCAGCACAATGTGTATGATACTTACATGAAGCAAGGCATTGAAAAAATGCTCGCTCATGGTGAAACGAAATGGGCTGACCCATTTTTTAAAGAATTTCTCCCATTTTACGGTGAGAATATGAAAGATATCCATGGTTAATCGTCTTTTAAATAAAAAAGAGGAGTGATGAAGATGGGTGGCATAGCAAGTATTGGTGTACCTAGTATGATTTTGATTCTTGTATTAGCGTTAATTATTTTCGGTCCGTCAAAGCTACCGGAAATCGGGAAAGCTGCTGGTAGTACATTAAAAGAATTTAAGAAAGCAACGAATGAAGTGATGAACGAAAGTGAACAAGAACATAAAGACCAATCAAAATCTTAATCAGTAAAAGCCAGAGCCATCCAAAAGACAAAGGATGCTCTGGCTTATTTTTTAATGAATGGAGCATAGGTGGATAGGACAATCTCCACAGTTTATTTCTCTTTTTAAGTAATCGATATCATGGATGGTTATGTATCCTTTTTCTGTAGTAATAATATGAGCACGTCTTAGCTCACTCATCAACCGATTCACACTTTCACGTGATGTCCCACAAAAATCTGCCAAGGTTTGATCTGTCAAACGCATATTAATAAAAACACGATCACCATTAATTTGTCCATAACTATTAGCAAGTCGTATTAAAGTAGAATAAAGAGCCCCTTTCTTTCCAAACATGACGAGGTCTCTGAAACGTGTTTGATCACGACGTGCATAGTCGCTCATCGCTTGGAGGAGCTGAAGTGCAAGATTGCTATTATCTAGTAATTTATTTTTTAGCTTTTCCTTTGATATTACAGCAAGTTTGCTGCCCATGAGCGTTTGTGCGTTTTGAATGTAAGGGACATGGTCATCGTCTAGCGAAAGCTCTCCAACGAGGTCGCCAGTAGAGCATAACCGCAACGTCAATTCACTACCATTATTAGATAGTTTACTAATTTTTATTTTCCCTGATTTCAAAAGATATAATTCCTTCACCGGATCGCCTTCGTGGAATAGATATGTGTTTTTCTTAACATGTATCACATCATCCGCATCCTCAAAAAGCGTCGATAGCTCAGTTGACAACTGGGTTTTCATGCTAGGCACCACTCCTTTCATTTTTTAATTTATTTTATGTATTTACTGTGACATTCTTTCTTACAAAAATTGTAGCATATTTTGACGATGAAGGGCTAGACAAAAAACTATGATGTGTGTTCATTTATAATTAACGTCCCATACACATGAAATAAACAAGCTTAGAATACATATGTCATAAGTGTGCACAGTCTCGATGAACTTTAATTGTGGACTTTATATGGGGGGACGAATCATGGTTGAATCGATCATTACATTTATTGCTGGAGAACAAAAGGCGGAACAAATTTTAGCAAACTCGTTTATTGAGATGATATTTTTCATTTTGTTCAGTTTGTTTGTTGTGTCAATATGTGTTCATTTTATTGTGTTTACAAAGCTGCGTCACATTCGCAACAGTCCTAATTTCATGGATGTAGAACCAATTTCGCGGTTTAAAGATCAATTTACAGAAGGTGATCAGCTTAATGTAATAAAGGCAGAGACGTTCGTACAGAAGCAGTTTTCTGAGTGGCGTTTGTTAGGGATTCCAGTTGTGAACCTGATTAAAATGACTCACATGATGGTATCTGTATTTATTTTGATCGGTGTGCTTGGGACATTCATTGGATTAACGATTGCACTTGGAAGTATTGATGCAGGCGGGGACCAGTTGGTTGAAAATGTTGCAGCTGTATTAGCAGGTGTTGATGTTGCCTTCTATACAAGTATTGTTGGGATGACATTTTCTTTAATTATGACCTTGCTCATAAAAGTATTTAACACAGAGTATTTGCTCACTGATATGATGTTAAGGGTCGAGTCTGAGTTAGAGTCAGGAACAGAAAGTGGGATAAATGATCTCATTAACGTTTCTGAACGCATTGAAGCATCTATCGTTGATTTAAATACATCAAATCAACAGGCACTTGGTGAAATTGTTTCCGCTTTTTCGGGTTTTAAGGAATACACGACAGGATTGCAGCAATCTGCAAAAGATTTAGCACAGTTTAATGATGGTCTCACTCGTAATTTGGAAGAATTCGAAGCTTTATTTCAGCGGATGAAGGAAGTGACAGACGGGTTTAGTGAAGGGACAAAAGCGCTCAATCATAATTTTGCTTCTTTATTTTCCTATTTTAAAAAGACAGATGCCAAAAACGAACGTATGACACAAGCGTTTGAAAACATTCAAGATAAGGCTGAAGATACTGCTCAAGTACAAAAAGAGACATTAGAACGCTTTCAAACAACAGCTACTGGCCTACAAGCGTTTATGTCTTCGATTGTCGACAATCAAACAGCAGTGAAAGGGTCTTTTGAACAGATTCATAAAGAAACACAGACACTCGTTAATCAAATGTCATCTCATACAAAAACACTGCAACAAGCGCTTGGTAATGATGTCACGACGCAATTAAGAGGTGTTGTATTAAATCTTGAGGCAGTTAAAAGAGGCTTTGAGTATTTGAGTCCTGCTTTGAATAAGTTACCGGACACGCTTGCAGCCATTAATCAGACTCAGGATGATTATCGTCATTTGTTAGGAGAACGGTTTGAGGAGTTGAAGACATTTAACCGTTCATTGGCGGATCACCTCGAAGCCTATGGAAATCAAACACGGGCGTTTGAGAATAAATATGAGCAAGCAACTCAGTCGAATGAACAATTTGTACGTCATTCCCAACAGCTCATTCAACAAATCAATGATATCATGACGGCATTGAATGAAACGTTCAGTCGACGTGAAAATGACGTGAATTCAAGTTTGTTTGCATTAAAAACAACGATGTCAAAATTTCCTGAGCAAATGGAGGACGTGCTTACAAAACAAATGAACAGTGTTATGAGAGGTTTAACGGAATCAGTGGATCAATTAACAGGTGAAATGAGACGAGAATTCAAGCAGCTGCAACGAGCAACAGAAGAAGCCCAAACGGCGAATACAAGATACATGCAGCAATTGCTTCAGGAACTCATTCAAGAAGTTCAATTGTTCAATGAATCTTTTAAAGCTAATCGCAATGGAGAAGCGCGTTTAGGTCTTAATGAAGGGCGTGGACGCTATGATGACTAAATACACACGCCTGTTTAAACAAGATCAAAATGACGGTCACTTTTGGCCATCTTTTACAGACCTACTGACGACGATTTTGCTTTGTTTTATTTTAATTTTTATAAGTATGATGATCATCAAATCGTTACAAATAGAAGAGATGAAGCGAACGATCGATCAAATTATGGGTGTACGTGCCAAGCTCATTGAAGATCTGAATGCCGAATTTAGTGGGTCTGAGCTCGGAATAGAGGTTGATGAAAAAACCGGGTCTATCATGTTCGATACAGAAATATTATTTGAGTACTCAAAGTCTGATCTTAAGCCGAAGTCCTTTGAGTTTTTAGATGAATTCGTGCCGCGATACTTAGACACACTTCTCGCGAGTGGCTATGATGATTATATCGCTGAGATTATAATTGAAGGTCATACAGATCGGAATGGGACGTACTTATACAACTTAGAATTGGGCCAAGAGCGCGCGTATAGTGTCGCATCTTATATTCTAAGTGATGACTTCCCTTATAAACATATTCAAGAACAGATCAAACAAAAATTAACTGTTAATAGTAAATCCTATACCAACTTCAGGACTGATGAACAAGGAGAATATAGTGCTAAAGCATCACGACGTGTTGAATTTAAATTTAGATTGAAAGATGAAGAAATTCTAAAGAAAACGAGAGATTTACTCGAGTAATAGGGACTCGATAGCTGTTAACTAATCGTTCAGCGTTCTTAAATGTTTTTTAAAGTATTGGACGGCCTGTAACATCTTAGCACCATACCAGAGCATCTCGCCGTCTACAATAATTGGTGTGACGTTAGGTAAGATGCGACGAAACGCGTCAAGATGTTGATCACGAAATGGAAAAGGTTCTGTTGCTAGGAAAACATAGTCAAGTGCGGCCGATTTTAGATCCTGTTCTGTTACAATCGGGTACCTTGAATGGAGCGTCGTAAAAGGATTTACAAATCCCATATTGTTGAGCATCGATTGGATATATGTTTCTTTTCCGACGACCATATATGGATCTTGCCAAATCATATACGCAACACGATATCCGTTCGTTTGAGGTAAGGATCGAAATTCGGCTTTAATCGTTTGGACCAGTTGATCGGCAGCTGTTTGATGATTTGTAATCATACCTAGGTCTTGAATCATTCGGTAGGCATCGTTCACCGTTTGGATTTCGAATACGAACACGGGAAAATGTGCTGCAAGTGTATCAACGATCTCTTTCGTATTCTCTTCTTTCTCTGCAATGATGAGGTCTGGCTGTAACGATTTGATGCGTTCTAATTTAATATCCTTTGTCCCTCCAATGTTTGTCACATGCTTGACGTCATCTTCTTCAGGATATTTACAAAAACGTGTCCTACCGACAATGCTGTCTCCTAATCCAATATGGAACATTGTTTCTGTAATAGCTGGACAGAGTGAGACGATGCGTTGTGGGGGATATGTATATTGAATTGGACGGTTCAAATGGTCGACGATGCTCTTCATAACGATTGGCCTCCTAAACGAGTTTATGAATAATCTTCAGTTTAACGGAAATGCTGACCGCTGTCACGGTACAAAACTGGTTTATGATCAATCGTTTAGTGTTGCTTAACAGAGGTAGCATCATAGGTGAGTAGATACGTTGTCTTTTCCCGATCGTTCTATTATACTTAAATCTAGCGCTGAACGGGATGTAGCTCAGCTTGGTAGAGCACTGGCATGGGGTGCCAGGAGTCGCAGGTTCAAATCCTGTCATCCCGATTTCCAAAACCACTTACCGATCATATTGTTCGGTAAGTGGTTTTATTTCATATGATTGTATGAGAGGAATTTATTGTTCAATACATTTAATCTGCTTAGTCATTGTGGTAAAATGATTTAATTGCTAAGCTAAAATGAAGCTTAGGTATAATCATTCTAGAAAGAAGGTACATCATGGTCGAAAACGAAACGTCAGTCCAACCTATTAATAAAGTACCGATCATGATTGTCATGATATCAGGTGCATTTGTCGCGATATTGAATCAGACTTTGCTTGGGACAGCCATTCCTCATATTATGCAGGATCTTGACCTTGGTGAGAGTGTTGTTCAATGGCTACAATCTATTTTTATGCTCGTAAACGGGATCATGATTCCGATTACAGCTTTTTTAATTGAACGTTTTACGACGAGACGCTTATTTATGAGTGCAATGACCTTGTTTGGCTTAGGTACGCTCGTTTGTGCCGTTGCACCTAATTTTTCGTTCTTACTCGTAGGTCGCGTCTTGCAAGCGTCAGGTGCGGGTATTATGATGCCGCTTATGCAGACGATTTTATTTCTTATTTTCCCTGTCCATAAACGAGGAACTGCAATGGGTATGTTTGGAATGGTGATTGCATTTGCACCAGCTATTGGACCGACTCTTTCTGGCTGGATTGTCGAGCACTTCCCTTGGCGCGCATTGTTCTATGTTATTCTACCAATTGTAGTCGTTGATTTAGTGATCGCGTATTTTATGCTTAAAAACGTTACTAAACAAACGTTTCCAAAGGTCGATATTCAATCGATTATTTTATCAACCCTTGGCTTTGGAGGTGTGTTATACGGATTTAGTACGGCAGGTAGCATGGGGTGGTCAAGTGCACATGTCGTCGTTTCAATGAGTGTAGGCTTCATCGCACTTGCATTGTTTATTACACGTCAATTACGGCTTGATACGCCGATACTTGAGTTTAGAGTATTTAAGAATTCAGTATTTACATTAACGACTGCATTAGGTATGGTTTCTTTTGCAGCGATGATTGGTGCAGCCGTTGTATTACCTATCTTGATGCAAAATATGCTCGGATTTACAGCGCTGCAATCTGGATTGATGTTAATGCCAGGTGCTGTTCTGATGGGGATTATGAATCCTATAACAGGGCGTTTGTTTGATAAATATGGCGCAAAATGGTTATCCATCATCGGCATGACCATTGTAACGGTCACAACATTTATGTTCGCCATATTGACGACTGATACAACATTTATGTATTTAACGGTTGTTAACACCATTAGAATGTTTGGCATTTCGATGGTAATGATGCCCGTTACAACAGCTGGTTTAAATCAACTATCATCAAAATTAATTCCTCATGGCACAGCGATGAACAATACGATGCGCCAAGTATCAGGTGCCATTGGAACGGCCTTGCTCGTTACCATAATGGTCTCACAGGCAAATCCTGACACAGGTGTTGCTGGTGCGATACATGGCGTGAATGTTTCCTTTATCGTAGCCGGGATCTTTTCAATCATCGGCTTAGTCATGACATTCTTTATTAAATATCCAAAACAAGAACACTAATCGATCTGAAATAGCCAGTGCATGCAATGTAGGTTGTTGGTAAATATAGTTGGCATAAAAAATGTCACGAGTTATTCACAAATACAGGCAGAGCTAGATAAGAAATGATCGTTTTATATTTCTTCTAGCTCTGCTTGTTGTATAATATGGGGGAATGTGAGGGTGGAAGATGAGTCGAATTTTATACTTTATTATTGTCGTGTCATTTTTAGATACATTTATACAGCTTCCTATTATTACGCCATATGCGATGGACCTCGGGGCGTCTTATTTATTAACGGGGGCCATTGTAGCCATTTATTCATTGGCCAATATGATTGGTAATATTTTTGGTGGTCATTGGATTGATCGATTTGGACGTAAAAAAATGCTTTATACTGGTATGTTTTCAGTTGCGATTGTGTTGCTGTTTTATCCATTAGCAGAAACAGGTATGCAGCTTTTTTGGGTTCGGTTTTTTCATGGCCTCGCAGGTGGTGTGTTAATTCCAGGGGCTTTCGCTTATGTGGGCGATCAGTCGAAAAATCAAAAAAGAGGTCGAGTAATGGCACTGACCGGTGCATGTATTGGAACAGCTGCTATTGTCGGGCCTGCACTAGGCGGAGCCCTAGCATCGATGGGCAAGGTGGATTATGTCTTTTACCTTGTTGCAGTTTTATTCGTCATTACCGGTATTCTCATCGTGTCGTTTGTTCGTGATAGTGTGATGACAACAGATCGCGGAAAAGCATCGTTTTCCCATTTTATTCCGTTATTAAAAAAATTGCCGATTCTTCAAGCGTCACTTGCGGCGTTGGCACTTATGATTAGTAATGGTACGTTAGCATTTGCGCTACCACTCAAGGTAGGTGATATGGGGTTAACGTCCGCTGCGACTGGAATGCTGTTGAGTACGTATGGAATCGTTACATTGATTGTTTTTCTGACACCGCTTAATCGAATGTACGATAAATACTCGCCAATTGCGCTCGTCGTTAATGGCATCGCCATAATCGGCTTTGTTCATACGATGCTGAATATCGTCGCGGTTGCTTGGGGTGTTATTATGCTCATGATTGTTTATGGCGTAGGGTTCGCTCTTGTCTTTCCGTCTATGAACAAAATTATTGCTGAGGCATCGTCTAAGATAGATCGTGGCAAAGCATATGGGATTTTCTATGCATTTTTTTCACTGGGCGTTATTGCTGGGTCTTTTGTGTCAGGCGCAACAGCAGAGGCGTTTGGAAAACCGTTTTTATCTAGTGCTGGCACAATGCTCATTGTTGTAACCGTACTGTTGTTTATTTCCAAAAAACAACAGTCCCATCAGTCTTAATCATACATGTACGAAGAATGAACCTATCGTCGCAACCTTACGATAGGTTCTTTTTTGTGTAGAATATTACTTGTTATATGATGAGCGTGCATGGCTCTTTTCAACATTTAACAATGAGCGATTTATAGTGATGTATGCTTTTGGTCACACTGTTAACGTTGGTACTCTTAAGACATGTTTTTCATTACAATCTAATAACTATTAAATAAGACCTTCAATGGAGGAACTCAGTGTGAAAATCATTTATGCAGGCATGTTCATCATTCTATTGTTCATATTATATATGTTGGTTCCGCCGAATGAGTCATCAACTTTTACTGATGAGGAGGAGGGGGAAAGTGTGACTGAGGACGGGGATAACGTCCATGTAAGTTCGTCGTCAAATGGACTTGAAAATCGAATTGAAGCGGTTTTAAACGAAGAAGAAGCTTTAAAAGGCGCAATTGCCGGTATTAGTATCCGTTCTGGCACGACTGGAGATATACGGTATGATCATTTTGGCGATTTACGGCTACATCCAGCTTCCAATATGAAGCTATTAACAGGAGCGGCAGCTTTATCTGTCCTTGGGGAGGATTATCGTTTCTCCACACAGCTACTGACCGATGGCGTCATAGATGAACACACGTTAAAAGGTAATCTCTACATAAAGGGCAAAGGTGATCCCACCTTAACCGTCTCAGCGTTTAAAGACATTGCTTTAGAACTAAAACAGAAGGGCATCACGCATATATCAGGTCATATAATTGGCGATGACACATGGTATGATAACGAGCGATTATCACGAGATTTAAATTGGAGTGATGAAACATACTACTATGGTGCACAAATTTCAGCGTTAACGGCATCTCCAAATGAGGACTTTGATGCTGGGAGTGTCATCGTAAGCGTACATCCCCAAAATGAAGGGGAAAGCCCATCTGTCAAAATTGTTCCACAAACGAATTATGTCCAAATTGAAAATCAAGCTATAACGACAAACTCAGACACAACCGAACCCAATGTGACGATTGAACGGACACATGGGACGAATCAAATTATGATAACAGGTGAAATTCCGAGTCAATCACGTGGTGTTTATGAATGGGTTTCTGTATGGGATCCAACTCAATACGCACTTGATTTGTTTCAGTCAGCATTACAAACGCAAGGCGTGTCGTGGTCAGGTACGGTTGTCAAGGGGAAAGCACCTAAGAACGCACACATCTTGTTCGAACGACGATCCAGTCCGCTTTCTGAATTGCTCGTACCATTCATGAAATTGAGTAACAATACGATTGGAGAAATGCTTGTTAAAGAAATCGGGCGCTATAAGCACGGAGAGGGATCTTGGGAGAAGGGGCTTTTAGTACTTGAAATGGAAATGAATCGGATGGGGATGAATTTAGATACAATGCTGCTAAGGGATGGATCTGGTATATCACATATTAATATGATCCCAGCAAATGACATCACATCACTTTTATACACCATACAGCAGCAGAGCTGGTTTCAAACCTTTAAACATAGCTTGCCAGTAGCAGGACGAGCTGATCGAATCATCGGTGGAACACTGCGCTATCGAATGGGAGGCTTTAATGTTCAAGCAAAGACAGGCACGATTTATGGCGTGAGTACCTTGTCGGGTTATGCTGAGACAGCGCAAGGTGAACCAATCATATTTTCCATTCTCTTAAACAATTTACTTGATGATGACGATGGTCCGGATATCCAAGACAAACTTATAAAAACAATTTTAAATACTGACATCGTTAACCAATGACTGTGGTTTTGATAAATGTGTTTTCAGGGGGTATTCATTTCGCTATTGTGTATATGGTATAAAAGTCTTTATATAACAAATATAACATGCTTATAATAGGTCATTTGTAATATTGACGTTTATGATCATTATGTTCTAATAGTGTTAAACGGTATAAGTGGAGTGATTAATATGAAAAATGTAGCATTATTAGGCATAGCCATGCTCATAATTGTCTTAGCAGCGTGTAAGGATGAAGATGTTGAGAATCATGATATATCACAACCAACTAATGACACGGAAAGCACCGAAAAAGATAACAGACCAGTAGAAGAAGAGCATAACGCTAACGAACAGCCTCTCATAGAAGCTGATACAATCGATATAACGTTAGATACTTTAAAACAGCAGTCAGGTGGCACACTTGTGTCCGATGTTGAACTTGAGGAAGAGTTATCAGACAGTATTCTGGCTTCACTTCAGTCAGAACTCGTTTCATTAATGAATCAAACAAAAAATCCAAACGCGATATATGATGGTCTTGTTGGTTTATTAGCGAGCCCACATTATAAAACACATATTGAAAGCGTTGAACAATATGACCCAGGATTTGAAGATCCATACTTACCAGATCCTCGTACAGAAACGACAGAAGGTGAAAGAGCTGCACCGAATAAAGCGATTATTTTACTAGATGCCAGCTCTAGTATGTTGTTAACCGTTGACGGGAAAGTGAAAATGGACATTGCTAAAGATGCTGTTCGACGTTTTGCTGAAGTTATTGGACAGGATAGTGAGCTTTCACTCGTTGTTTACGGTCATAAAGGTTCCGAATCAAAAGACGATCAAGCATTATCATGTGAAGGGATCGAGGACGTGTATTCAATGGGAGCTTATGATGCAGATACATTTAATGCATCGCTAGAAACATTTGAAAGTAAAGGCTGGACCCCACTTGCTGGAGCTATTGAAGAAGCAGCTGATATGAGTCGTGACTTTTCTGAAGATGTGACTGTCTATATCGTTAGCGATGGTGTGGAGACATGTAATGGCGATCCAGTTCAGGCGGCAGAGAGGTTTACAGAAAGTGCTGACACACGATCAGTTAACATCATTGGCTTTGCTGTTGATGATACAGCCGAAGCCGAGCTAAAAAAAGTATCTGAAGCAGGTAATGGGAAGTATTATTCTGCTAATAATGAAGAAGAGCTTCAAGGTACGATTGAAAAAGAGTGGCTTCCATCACTTATAGACTTAGCATGGGCCCATACGAAAGCACCGGGACCCTGGGAAGTGTTAGGAAAACGAGATGCATTAGATCAGAAGGTCAGTCAAGTTACACAAATACGTAAACGAGAAGATTCACACTTGCATACGGCGTACACAATGATTCGCGATGAAGAGATATTGGATGAAGAAGCGCTGAATACATTAAAGAACCTCTTATCAGAAAGAAATGAATCTATTAAAGAGATTATCAAAACACTTCGATCCGAAAAGAGAGACGATATTAACACACAGGCAGAGGACATTAAAAAGCGTGTTGCCGAATGGCAAGATGAGATGTATAAACGAAGAGAAGAACGGCGCAACAACAATTAAAAAGGGCAGGGCATTATGAGGATCCGCTATTTATTAAGCCCACCTTTACGCAATTACAAAATAATTAACAGGAATCATAGCAGAATTATGGCTCTCAAGAACTTTTTTTGCTATCATTAAACATGTAATTAAATGTAAAAAAGATAAAAAGATCATTAATCTGGATGTGTAACACAATATGTGCGAACTGAAGGATGACAAAGGAAGGGAGCTTGCACAAAATGAACGCTAGCAAACCGAAAATTGTAGTGCTTGGTGCTGGATATGCTGGTATGATGACAACAAAGCGCTTATGTCAGCAGTTGCAGCCCGAAGAAGCAGATATTGTGCTTATTAACAAGCATAATTATCATTATCAAACAACTTGGTTACATGAGGTAGCCGCCGGAACGATTAATCATAATCTCGCACGCATTATGATCAGTGATGTTATTAATCCTAACCGTGTAAGATTGATTTATGATTCTGTTGTTAAGGTAAACAAAGAGGAGCAATTGGTTGAATTAGAAAATGGTGAAGTTAGCTATGATTATCTCGTATTCTCACTCGGCTTTGAAACAAATACATTTGGCATTAAAGGTATGGACGAGCATGCATTTTTCATTAATGACATCGATACGTGCCGAGAAATAGATAGTCATATTGAATATCAATTTGCTAAATACCGAAATGAAGAAAATGCTAATGATGATAGTTTAGCCATTCTTGTTGGCGGAGGCGGATTTACTGGTATTGAATTATTAGGTGAACTCGTAGAGAAGGTTCCAAAGCTTTGTAAAAAGTATGATATAGATCGTAATAAAGTTCGCATCATCAATGTTGAAGCTGCACCAACCATCTTACCAGGATTTGATAAGGATCTCGTTGCCTATGCGAAAGACTCACTTCAATCACGTGGCGTTGAATTCATGGAAAACGCAAAAATACAAGAATGTACAGAAGACGGATTTATCGTCGGTGATGACCATGAAGAAATAAAAGCTGGTACAGTCGTCTGGACCGGGGGTGTTAAAGGAAGCTCCGTTCTAGGTGAATCAGGATTTGAATTGACAAAAGGTAAGGTTACTGTCAATGAGGATCTACGGGCACCAGGTGAAGAAAATATTTTCATCTTAGGGGATTGTGCTTGGGTTATGAACAAAGAAGAGGGGCGCCCATACCCACCTACTGCTCAAGCAGCAATGCAGCATGCGGATACATGTGCAAACAACATCCGTGCTTTACTTCATGATGAGCCATTAAAGGCATTTAAGTTTTCTGATAAGGGTACGGTAGCTTCCCTTGGTGTCACTGATGGAATGGGAACGGTATTATCTGGAACAAAATTATATGGTAAGCCAGCTGCAACAATGAAGAAAGTGGTTGATAACCGTTACTTATTCTTGCTCGGTGGACCGAAGCTCGTGCTGCGGAAAGGCAAGTTCCGCCCGTTCTAGATGATTCATAATAGTTTGCCAAACAATGTGGCATGAGGAGGAGTATACAATGAAAAAAGGTAGTTTATATGCCATTCTGATGGCTCTGGCATCGGTTGTTGGCTATGTGTACGCCAGTCGAAAGATTGAGGATACCAGAGATTTTCGATAAGTAACCTGTACAGGCTGTTCTGCACAATGTGACGGAGCAGCCTTTTTATTTAATTAATGGTAAGGGGGGCGTGGTGAATGAGCCTAGGATTGATTGTGTTTCTCATAATATTATTCATCATTGCAGTTGGTGGAACGCTTTATGCGTTTAAACAAGAAGAAAAGAAGATGGAGCAATATGAAGCAAAAGGAGATACACCTACTGATGAACTTGAACGCTCGCATGCGTATGAGACCGAGTCATTAAAAAGTAATATCCCGTTGCAAATTGTAATTTATAGCTTGACATTAATCATTACGATTATTGTGTTTGTTTGGTTTATTTTATAGTGTAGCCGTCTGAATAGCATGCATGAATTATAGCTAAAGTTCTTATACTAAGTGAAATATGATTGGGAGGATAGGCTATGAAGCATGCTTTATCAATCATGACGATAATGTTTTTATTATGGTCGTTTACTCAGACAATAACTGCTGCACAAATTGATGTTTTTTATAAGGAAGATCTCATTCGAACGGTTGATGGTGACTACTTTATGATAGATGGAACAGGTGGGTTGATTCTAGACCGCCATAAGCTTCATGCATTTATACAGACACTTGAGGAACATGTCTACAAGCAACCAAAAAATGCAACCTTAACAAAAAAAGGACATATTAATTCTGAAGTTCCAGGTATCCGGATTAATCAGGCATTATTCATGAGACGATTTTTGGAGCATATGTCCTTGAATACGCATACAGAAATGACGATCCCCACGGAAGTTATTTATCCAAGGGTTGACAGTGAATTACTTGATCAACTTCGTCGAAATAAACTAGGCGAATATACAACACATTTTAAACATCAACATAAGGAACGGAGTCATAATATCGACTTAGCAGCACAAGCGATCAACAATCATGTCGTATTTCCCGGGGAATCATTCTCTTTTAATGAGGTGGTTGGTAAAAGAACGGAGGAAAGAGGTTATATGCGTGCTCCGGTCATTGTAAAAGGAGAGCTTTCTGAGGGGATAGGAGGCGGCATTTGTCAGGTGTCATCCACATTGTTTAATGCAGTTAGCTTAAAGGGGATCCAAATCGTTAAACGATATTCCCATAGCCGTGACGTACCTTATGTTCCGCCAGGTCGAGACGCAGCAGTAAGCTGGTGGGGCCCAGATTTTGTCTTCAAAAATCGCTATAGTCAACCTTTGTTAATACGTGCCGCTGCTAAAAACGGGACTTTACACGTGCAAATTTATTCCACACCACATGTAAAGGTAAAAGGAGAAAATTGATGTGACTCAATATGCTTATATATAAAAGCGCATTGGTCATATCCAACATGGAATAATAAACCGAACTTGGTATATCATTATGAGTCATTACCTGTATAATAGAATAATAGGACTTTAACTAAGGGAGGAATCAATGGAATGGGCCAAACATATGAACAAACGTGGGATCTAGAGACGATTTTTGCTGGTGGTAGTGATTCAGAGGCATTACGTACATACATTAGTAATATTGATGAAAAAGTCATCGACCTTGAAAAAGCGATTAATGACTTTGAGTCTACTGTTGCTGACGCCACTCACCTAATTACTATAATTTCAAAATTCGAGGCAGTGATGAAGCAATTTCGTGAAGTATCTGCGTTTATAAGCTGTCTCAGTGCACAAGATGTGACGGACAAAGGTGCAACGATACTCGTTGGAAAACGTAGCGAACTTGGGGCGAAAATGGGTGAAATTTCAACGATGTTTGATCAAAAGCTTGTCGCTGTAAAAGAATCGGACTGGAACAGTCTTCTTGAACACCCAAAATTAAAAGAGGTGGATTTTGTTCTTAGTGAACGTCGAACACAAGCAAAAGAACAACTTCCTGCTGCTCAAGAAGTGCTCATTAATGATTTGGCGGTAGATGGCTATAACGGCTGGGGGCAAATGTATGATGCGATCGTTGGAAAAATGACTGTTGACGTTGAAGAAGATGGTGATGTGAAATCTTATTCCGTCGGTCAAGCAGCTAATAAACTGAGCCATCCAAATAGATCTGTCCGTCAGCATGTGGCTAAGAAACTAGATGAAGCATGGTCTGGTAATGCTGATTTGTTTGGTCAGACGTTAAATCATTTGGCTGGTTTTCGCCTGCAAACCTATAAGCATCGAGGATGGCATAACGTACTAAAGGAACCGCTGGAAATTAACCGAATGAAACAAGAAACACTTGATGCAATGTGGGGGGCAATATCGCGTAACAAACAACCATTTGTTGATTTTCTACATAAAAAGGCAGAACTGTTAGGTCTTGAAAAGCTTAGCATGTTCGATATTGGCGCTCCTTTGTCAAAGACGAATAAAACCTATTCCTTTACAGAAGGCGCAGAATTTATTGTTGAGCAGTTTAAGGCGTTTAGCCCGAAAATGGCCGATTTTGCTCAAATGGCATTTGAAAACAGATGGATAGAGGCAGAAGATCGTGCCGGTAAACGTCCGGGTGGTTTTTGTACGAGTTTTCCTGCTAGTGAACAGACACGTATTTTTATGACGTATTCTGGGACAGCGTCGAATATTGCGACACTTGCTCACGAGCTAGGTCACGCGTATCACCAGCACGTTATGAATGATATTCACGGGCTAAACCAACGGTATGCGATGAATGTTGCTGAAACAGCGTCTACGTTTGCGGAGATGATTGTTGCCGATGCGTCAGTACAAAATGCGACATCACCAGAAGAAAAACAAGCATTGCTAGAGGATAAAGTGCAACGCAGTGTGGCGTTTTTCATGAATATACATGCACGATTTTTGTTTGAAACACGTTTTTATGAGGAAAGAAAGCAAGGTATGGTGTCTGTCGATAGACTGAATGCGTTAATGGTTGAAGCACAGAAGGAAGCGTATTGCGACGCGATTGAGGATTATGATCAGAATTTCTGGTCTTCAAAACTACACTTCCATATTACCGGCGTTCCATTCTATAACTTCCCGTATACATTTGGTTATTTGTTTAGTCTCGGTATTTATGCGTATGCAAAAGAAAAAGGCGGTAGCTTTGAAGATGCTTATATTGCCCTTCTTCGTGATACAGGTCGTATGACAGTTGAAGACTTGGCGATGAAGCACTTAAATGTTGATTTAACGAAACCTGATTTCTGGGAGAATGCCATTAAGCTATGTGTTGCCGATGTTGAAGCCTTTCTTGAAATGTAAATCATTAACGTTATCTTTAACAATTGGTAAATTTGTTAAGGATTCGATCGTATGATACACTAAGTTTAACGAAAAAAGCGAATAATCAAGCCTTCAGGGGGAGCCGTATGGCTGAGAGTGAGCGTGAATGTGCTCAGACCCTTCGAACCTGTTAGTTAGTACTAGCGTAGGGATGGTGGCTTTTTTGATGGAATAAGAAGTAGTGTGAGCGGTTTCCCATCAGGAAGCTTCCCCTTGGCACTGCTTTTTTTGTGCTTTCTCATAAAGAGAGAGTTATTAAATGGGGAGGAGAACACAATGCAATCAAGGCGTATTTTGTTTTTAGTTGAGGTTGCCATGCTCACGGCTATGGCATTAGCTTTGGATATGATCCCGTTTCTAAAGTTTAAGATTTGGGCAATGGGTGGCTCAATTTCGTTGGCGATGGTGCCCGTATTTATTGCTGCCTTTCGCTGGGGACTTAAGGGTGGGCTTTTGACCGGATTTCTTTGGGGTATTCTTCAAACAGTGGTTGGAACACCATTTATTGTACACTGGGCTCAGGCTATTATTGATTACGGGCTTGCCTTTACGGTAATTGGCTTTGCAGGCTTGTTTGCGAAACGTATTCAAAGAGCAGTTAAAGCTGGTGATACCCAGGTTTATTTATCGGTGATTACGTTAGGGGTTTTTGTCGGGTCGGCTCTACGTTTTGTAGCCCATTATATAGCAGGCTTAATCTTTTTTGAATCTGCTATTGAGGGACAATCAGTCTGGGTTTATGCGTTTCTTTACAACATATCCTATATGGTTCCATCGTTTATCATATCGGTTTTTGTTGTGTATTTTCTTTTTAGAACACAGCCAAAAACATTGTTAAGAATGGTGTAAATAAAGCTACCGCTCACATGAAAAAGCAGTTCAAAGTGAACTGCTTTTTCACTTTATAAAACAGTGTTCGATGCACCGCTTAATGAATGTAAGCATAGGCTATAACCATATTAGAAGAGAAAGAAGGCGATCATGTGGAATTAACCCTTTCTCATTGGCTATATGGTTTGTTTACCTTGGCGATTATTGTAACGATGGTTTGGCGTAAAGGTGTTGTATTTCCGACATTATTGGGGACCTTTGTCATTGCCTGGGTTTATAAAGGTAATATGATTGATGGATTGACAGCGATTTTTAATGCTAATCTCGTCGCTGCAAAAGAGTTATTTAATATCTTCTTGATTATTACGTTTATGCTTGCCTTACTACATTCAATGCGAGATCTTGGTGCAGATCGACGCATGATTCAACCGTTACAGAGGCTTATGGTGAATGCACATGTGTCTTATGTTATTTTAGCTGTTGTCACGTACGTCATTTCTCTGTTTTTCTGGCCAACACCAGCGGTACCACTTATCTGTGCATTACTCGTTCCAGCTGCTGTTCGATCGGGCCTTCCAATTATGACGGCTGCTGTTGTTGTAGCTTTATCAGGTCAAGGAATGGCGCTTTCATCTGACTATATCATGCAGGTTGCACCAGGTTTATCAGCAGCATCCGCGGGTGTTGAAACAACAGTTGTAGCGGACAAAGCGCTTATACTATCGCTCGTTGTCGGTATAACGGCTATTATAGCCGCATATTTGCTCTATCGTAAGCAGATGCGGACGAAGGGGCACGTCCTTAATGAACAGGAATTGGAAAATTTACAAACAACAGAGACAATCACTCACAAACCACAAACAAAACACCATGATTTTTGGAGTAAATTGTTTGCCGTAATCGTCCCGTTATCACTATTGCTCGTCGTTATTTATATGATGTCTACAAAATTAAGTTCAGGGCGAATGGGCGGTCTTGAAGGAGGCGATGGTGCTGCTTTTGTAGGTGGGGTCGCTGTTGTATTGTTGTTATTGTCAACAGCAGCATTTGGTAAACAACATGCACTCGATTACATTACAACGCATATCACGAACGGGTTTGTTTTTGCCTTTAAAGCGATGGGGCCAGTCATTCCGATCGCAGGGTTTTTCTTCTTAGGGAGTTCTGATTTCTCAGGTGACATTTTAGCAATTGAAGCCAATGCACCTGCATTGTTGTTTGACCTTGTGCAATCAACACAAGATATTCTTCCGCAGAATGCGTTTTTAGCAGCTTTCAGTATACTCATTATTGGAATGATAACTGGATTAGATGGATCCGGATTTTCCGGGCTTCCATTAACGGGGGCATTGTCTGCTTCGTTGAACAGTGGTGGACTTGATGCAGAAACGCTAGCGGCGATAGGTCAAATGGGTTCAATATGGACTGGAGGCGGCACACTTGTGGCGTGGTCATCGATCATTGCTATTGCAGGATTTTGTGGCGTATCAGTCATGGAATTAGTTCGTAAAAACTTCTTTCCAGTTTTAATAGGCTTATGCTTAGCAACAGTAGGGGCAGTTATATTTCTATAACAAGATAAAGCGTAAATGAATAAAGGGCAAGAAGGGGAGTGGTGAAATGCCCGCCCATCTTGCCTGATTATAGATGTATAAGTTATTGTAAGTAGCGTTTTACTAAATCGATGGCATCTTGAACATCTTGACTGTTTTTTTCATAAAGTGTTTTTGATGCTGGGCGATCGGTTTCAAGAGCGAATAATTCAAGATCGGCCTGGCACTTTTTTAACGTAGCGAGTAGAAGTGGCTTTTCAGTTGGCTGGGCAACCGTTAGTTGATCGTCATACAAATCAACTGTGAGCTGACCGTCTGTATCGGCTTGGGCGAGAAAGACATTGTCTAGACTTATGTTCATTTTATCAAGCTCAGTCTCAAGCCAGTTCAAACTTAGAGATAGGTTGGCTAGTGGTTCAAGTAAAACGTTTCCATCCATGATGATTGTTTCAGGTTCTTTTTCTGGTGCCAGCTGCAATTGAAGATCTTTTGGTGTGAGCGGCTGGTTTTCTTTTTTAGGTAATACGCTTACGGATCCAGACGGTTCTAATAGAGCAAACTCGACATCAGCCGTTCTAAATATATCTTTCTTTCGCAGACTTTGTAATAGATCATCTGCAGAAAAGCCTTCTTTTTTTAAGTTATCCTCCATAATTTTACCGTCTTGTATGAGAACGGTACTTTCGCCCTGAGTGAAATTACGAAACGTTTTACTTTTTAAGGCGACAATGTCGACGAGGTAAGGCACAATAAACCATACGAGCATCGCAATAAACGCATTTATAAGATTGGCATCTGTATCAAAAGAATGAATGGCGACGATGCCCCCAAGTACAATGCCAGAGATATATTCAAAAATACTCATTTGAGCAAGCTGCTTTTTTCCGAGCCATTTCGTTAGAAAAAATAATACGACTAGCAGGAAAAGAGATCGCAGTATGACGTTCAACCATTCGGGCATAATCACCATCCTCTCTATGATTTATATTGCGGCTCCTCATTACTAATCATCATGACTTGTTTTTGAATATCGTCTTTAACGTGAGATAATATTGTTGCTGCTTGTTCATATGCGTCTTTAGCATCTTTATCACGCGTTTTTTGTGCTAAAGCACGTGTTGAGGCTTCAGCGCTTTTTATGGATGACAAGCAGCTTTTAACCTGACTACCGACAGTCATATCATTAGTCACCCTTTCGGTTTAAATAAAATAGCTCCAATGACACCAAAAATAATTGCAGCAGATATACCAGCGCTTGTAACTTCAAACATGCCTGTTACCACGCCAATTAGTCCGTGTTTCTCTGCTTCAGCCATAGCGCCATGTACGAGGGCATTGCCAAAACTTGTAATTGGAACAGTCGCACCTGCACCTGCAAAATTGATTAATGGATCATACAGGCCAAATCCATCTAATATTGCCCCAACGACAACCAAAGTTGTTAGGGTGTGGGCAGGTGTTAGCTTAAAAACGTCAAACATAATTTGTCCAATCATACATATGAGTCCGCCAACAACAAAAGCCCAAAAAAAAGTCATAATTGATCACGTCCTGCTTCAATTGATACAGCATGGGCAATACATGGAATGGAATCATTTTGTTGGATCGACAAAGGGGAGTGTAATGCACCTGTAGCAACGACTAACATCCGTTTGATAACCCCTTTTTGCATTAAGTTAAGATAGTGACCATATGTTCCAATTGCTGCACAGGCAGCTCCACTGGCGCCTGCCATGACAGGTTGATCTTTTGTATAAATCGTTAATCCACAATCGACATATTGCGATTCGGTCACATTAATACCTCTTTCATTTAATAAATCACGAGAAGTGCGATGCCCAATTTCACCGAGATCACCGGTAATAATTAAATCATAATAGGATGGATCGATTTTCCGATCTTTTAAATGGGCGATGATTGTATCAACAGCAGCCGGCGCCATTGCACCTCCCATATTAAAGGGATCACTCATTTCCATATCGACAATTTTTCCAATTGTAGCGGAGGTGACGACAGGACCAGAACCTTCTTTACCTAATAATGCGCACCCTGCCCCTGTAACGGTCCATTGAGCGGTCGGTGGTCTTTGACCGCCATACTGAGTAGGATAACGGTATTGTCTCTCCGTAGCAGAGCGGTGGCTTGAGCTTCCTGTTAAAATATAATTTGCGCCACCACCATTAATAATTAATGCACTAAGGGCAAGACTTTCAGTTGTTGTTGCACATGCGCTAAACACGCCAAGATAAGGGATTCCGAGCGTTTTCGCAGTATAGCTTGTTGGGGTGATTTGATTAATTAAATCCCCACTTATAAAATACTGAATTTGTTCTTTTTCAAGGCGAGTTTTTTTGACCGCGATTTGACATGCTTCTTCCATCATAGTTTGTTGAGCTTTTTCAAATGAAGCTTGTTTAAGCCACATATCTTCGTGTAATATATCAAAGTCTTGTTGAATATTTCCTTTTGCTTCATAGGGACCACCTACTACACCAGTCGACAAAATGACGGGACGTTGATGGAAAGACCAAGTGCGTGATCCAGTCATCATTATAATCCACCCCACTCAACGAGGATCGTCTTAATTAAGGCAATCATAAATGCAGAAAACACGCCATAAACAATAACTGGTCCTGCAAGTTTAAGCATATTGCTACCAGTACCAAGAACAAAGCCTTCTGTTCGATATTCAATTGCAGCCGATATGACAGAATTCCCGAAGCCGGTAACAGGGACAGCAGACCCAGCACCAGAGAATTGACCGATTTTATCATAAACACCAAGCCCCGTAAGTATCATCGTAATAAATATAAGTGTGGCGACAGTTGGATTGCCAACTGTTTCTTCGGTGAAATTAAAATAATATATATATAATGTAGAAATGATTTGGCCGATTAAACAAATTGATCCACCAACTAAAAAAGCTTTAACACAATTGGTAAAGACGGTTCGCTTCGTTTCACGTTTATCTTGAAACGCTTGATAGGTTTGTGCAGCAGGTGGCACATTTTTTTTCTTTTTGTCGGCCATGTTGATCACCTTCTCATTTAAGTTTTTTTACGCATGAGTTTAATTAATTTTTGAATTTTAATTTCGAGTTGTTGTTGGGATATTTGCTTATCTTTAATATGTTGTTCTAAACGATCGATTTCAATGACGAGTTTTTTATCAGTGGATAGTTCGACAATCATTTCAGGAAATTCATCAATAATGGCTTCTGAATATTTCTTTTTATACGTTTCAAGCTTAAAACGTTTATTGTGATCGATCTCGACCGCAATAATAACGGTTTTTGGTGTATTGACAGCTTTTATCGTATTAATTTCATCGAATTCACTTAACTTTTTTTTGACTTCATTGGATATATGTTGATCTGTTCCATCTGATACGCTCAACGGTGTGTATTGGACATCAGTGCCACTACGCCCAATTTCATTGGGTGTAGAACAGCTTTGAAGAACGACCATTAACGTACACCATAAGATGAGAAAGAAGCTGTTCTTCATATTATATGACCCCCCGTTTTTGATTGGAGGCTGGGTTAGAATATGGGTATATTCCCTTTGAGACAATCGACGTATAAAACCTCAGATTTGACCCAGCCTCACAAAGTTTATAGCCCCTTGTATTGTGGTTCTTCCTGCTCAATTTGCTTGATACGAGGTTCAACGGTATCTATGATCGTCTGTGTTTGCTGTGCCGCATTTTCGTACAATTGCTTGGCTTGCTTATTTTCCGTTTGAAGTGCAAATTGTTCTAAACTGGCCTGCGCACTTTTTAATCCAGCGAGTGTTTGCTTGACTTGTGTTCCGACAGTCATGATATGTGCCTCCTTTTTTACGCGTTGGTACATATGTTAGCATTTAATGTTTCATTAAAAATATACTCTGTAACCTTTGCCTTATTATGACAATACATAACGTGTAATTAAGTCGAAAAACTTACAATAACACTCAGTCATATCAATTTTGACCTGTTTTTGGTAAACTGATCGTATATACAAATATAAGGCAATATTTTTCACGAAAGGCGGTTTAAGCAGATGATTAAAATAAGACAACCGATTGATGTACAAGAAGCGGTTGCAAAAGTCATGACATATAAACGAACTGCTCATTTTGAAAACGTAGACATACAGATGTGTGATGACAGGTATTTAGCAGAGGATATTGTTGCAACTCATGCTGTACCTTTATTTGACAAGTCGCCTTACGATGGATTTGCGCTGAAAGCTGCTAATACGGCAGGTGCTAGTCCTGATGCCCCGGTAACCTTTCAAGTCGTGGATCATATTGGTGCAGGTCATCTTCCTCAGGCCGCATTGCAATGTGGACAGACAACTCGAATTATGACGGGAGCACAAATTCCTGAAGGAGCAGATTGCGTTGCAATGTTTGAACATTGTGATTCATATGAGAAGAATGGCCATACATATATGACGATCACGAGAGAGCTGTCATCTGGTGACAATATCGTCAGAAGAAGCTCTGAAATGAATGAGGGCGATCTTTTAATTCGAAAAGGAACGAGAATCAACCCGGGGGTAAAAGCGATCTTAGCTACATTTGGCTATCACCAGGTAAAGGTGGCTACTCGTCCGCTTGTCGGTGTCATTGCAACTGGAACAGAGTTGCTTGATGTTGAAGAACGATTGGAGCCGGGCAAAATCCGTAATTCCAATGCGTATATGGTTGCATCGCAAATTCATCGCGCTGGTGCGCGTTATAAATATTTTGGACAATTACCTGATGAGCTGGAGCCGAGCCTAACATTCATATCAAAAGCGCTTGAAGAAGTGGACTTATTAATAACGACTGGTGGCGTTTCGGTAGGTGATTATGATTTAATGCCAGCTATTTATGAACGTCTTGGGGCACGTGTATTGTTTAACAAATTAGCAATGCGTCCAGGTAGTGTGACGACTGTGGCAGTAAAAGACGAGAAGATATTATTTGGATTATCAGGAAATCCTTCAGCTTGTTATGTAGGATTTGAGTTATTTACGAGACCAGTTATCCGTCACCGTCTATTGAGCCCAACACCTTTTCATAAACGCGTAAAAGCGACACTTGCAGAAGATTACCCTAAAAGTAATCCGTTTACACGCTTTGTTCGGAGTTATATTGAATATGAAGATGAAGGATTGACCGTTCATTTAGCGGGAATAGACAAATCAAATATTGTATCATCCTTACCAAATACAACGTGTTTAATGGTATTGCCAGGCGGGACTGAAGGATATCAAGCAGGTGATAAGGTTGATGTTCTACTTCTAGAAGATATGACTGGACAATGTGAATTTGAAAGCAATAAGGAGGCATGATTAAGTGCAAGCCCATCAATCGCCTATAACAGATGTTTTTGGCAGACCACTAAGAGATTTACGCATTTCTGTAATTGATCGTTGTAATTTAAGGTGTAACTATTGTATGCCTAAAGAAATATTTGGAGATGATTATCCGTTTCTACCGGAGCATGAGTTGTTAAGCTTTGAAGAAATGACGCGGCTGGTACGAACGTTCGCACAGCTCGGAGTTGAAAAGGTGCGCATTACGGGTGGAGAACCACTCATGCGAAAAAATCTAGACGCCTTCATTGCTGATTTAACAAATATATCGGGAATAAAGGATATAGCGCTGACGACGAATGCGTTTTTCTTGCCGCGACAAGCGAAACGGTTGAAAGCGGCTGGCTTAAAACGGGTCAACATCAGTCTTGATGCAATTGAAGACGACGTTTTCAAGCAGATTAATGGTAAAGGTGTCGTAACGCTACCAGTTTTGAAGGGTATTGAAGCTGCCCAACAAGCAGGCCTTGAAGTTAAAGTGAACATGGTCGTAAAAAAAGGTATGAATGAAAGTCAAATCCTTCCAATGGCGCGTCATTTTAAAGGGCAAGATGTCATTCTCCGGTTTATAGAATTTATGGATGTCGGAAACCATAACGGCTGGGACTTTAATAATGTTGTTTCAAAACAGGAGATCATTGATACGATACATCAAGAGATGCCACTTGAAAAGGCAGAAGAAAATTACTATGGGGAAGTTGCTTCCAGATACCAATATAAAGATGGGCAGGGCGAAATTGGTGTCATCTCATCTGTGACGGATTCATTTTGTGGGACGTGTACCCGATTACGCCTTTCTGCTGATGGGAAATTGTATACGTGTTTATTCGCCTCATCCGGTTATGATATTCGTTCTAAGCTACGCGCTGGAGTAGCGGATGATCAGTTAACAAAAAGCATAGCTGAGCTTTGGTCGTTAAGGAGGGATCGATATTCAGATGAACGGTCAGAATTAAAAAGAACGAATCGGCCAAAAATTGAAATGTCCTATATCGGTGGTTGAATGGAGGTTGGTTAATGAAAACGTTTAAGCTCAAAAGCCTGACGGTGATGGAAACGGACGGCGATGCCTTTGTACACCATGAAATTGATTTTATGGATGGTTTGATCATTAATCGAGAAGATGAAGAAAACCGCTGGGTCATTGAGGCCTATACGACAAGAGCTTATCGTGAATTATTTAAACGACTACAAACGACTGGTGAAGATCTTATGATAGAAGTACGCATTACAAATGTTACGAATCCACCAGCTACCTTTATCACATCTATTATTGGTGTTAATGACATTAGTGATCATATGAACGTCTTATTCATGGGTACGATTATAGATCAAAGAAAACAATCGGTTGAACAACATCTCAAAGCACTTATTGATGCAGGCTATCAAGGGGACATACTCCTCGAAAAAATTAAACAATCCTTATAAATATGATGAGCGTATTATTAATACAACGAAAAAGTCACTTGAATTGCAAGTGACTTTTTTGGTTTAACGTCATAATCGAAAGTTAGTTATGTATACATTGTCATTTGACGTATTGAGAAACCATATTTTTAAAAAATGATCACGTTATTTATAAGATATAAGCATAACGTAGCAGCTAGTTGTCTAAAGAAGTAAATTGTCGAAAATACAGGCATTAATTAACACAGCCTGTTATAATGATATTAACAAATGAACCATTTCGTTCGATATATTTAGTAGCAAAGCTTTTATATGAAGTTGTTTGCTGTAAGGAGTCGTCGCATGATGTTTTTTGGCCATCCGGTCCTGCGCAAGATAAGGACATTGTCAGCCTTTCAAATGATTATAGTCTTTTATATGTTTGCTGTTGTTGTATCTACGGCTCTATTGTCTCTACCGATTGCTTATCAAGAGGGTGTTGAAGTCCCTTTTATTGACGTATTATTTACAGCTGTGAGTGCCATCAGTGTAACTGGCCTTACGACGGTTTCAACGGTTGACACATTTAGTACAGCAGGTATTTTTATTCTTGCTTTTGTTTTACAGCTAGGTGCAGTAGGTGTCATGGCGATGGGCACGTTTATTTGGCTTATTTTAGGTAAAAAAATAGGTCTGAAAGAACGGCGCCTTATTATGACAGATCAGAATCAAACACGCTTTTCAGGTATGGTTATGCTGATTAAACAATTATTCATTGTTTTAGGTATTATTGAATGTGCTGGTTTTTTAATTCTAGGTACCTATTATTTGCAATACTTTCCCCCGAGTGACGCATATTTGCACGGTTTTTTTGGGACGATAAGTGCAATTTCAAATGGTGGTTTTGACATTACGGGGTCATCACTTATGCCTTTTAAAGATGATTATTTTGTTCAATTTGTTAATATGCTGCTCATTATTTTTGGTGCAATCGGTTTTCCCGTATTAATTGAGGTTAAAGACTATTTATTTGCAAAAAAAGATGAACGTAAATTTATTCGTTTTAGTTTGTTTACGAAATTAACGACAGCGACATTCTTTATTTTAATTGTTGTTGGTGGAATCATTATTTATTTATTAGATATGAAGCATTTTTTTGCAGGACGCTCATGGCATGAATCGTTTTTTTATGCATTATTTCAATCCATTACAACGCGAAGTGCTGGTTTGTCTACTATGGACGTTAGTCTTTTAACAGAACAAAATCATTTGTTTATGTCATTTTTGATGTTTATAGGGGCTTCGCCAAGTAGTACGGGAGGCGGAATTCGCACCACCACCTTTGCCCTTGTTGTAATTTTTATTATTACGTATGTAAGAAGTGGACAGAGTATTAAACTATTTAAACGGGAAGTTTATCAAGAAGATTTGCTCAAAGCTGTTACAGTGTTACTTGTAGCCTTGGTCTTTGTGTTCGTGTCACTCATGTCAATCTCTATCGTTGAGCCTTTTTCCATCATAGAGATTTTATTTGAGGTGACATCTGCATTCGGAACAGTTGGTTTATCTCTTGGGATAACGAGTGATTTAACGTCCTACAGTAAAGTCGTTTTAATGATTCTCATGTTTATTGGTAGAATCGGAATCATTACGTTTTTATTTACATTTAAGAATCATAAGAAACAAGGCAATTACCGGTACCCTAAAGAAAAAATCATAATAGGATAAATGTTGGGAGTGTAGGTCATGACGCCGAAGAAAATCGATTTGCCAATACACAAACACATATTAAATCGATTGAAGGAACCTATCGCATTTGTGAACGCTGACGGTCTCATCATTGGTGGAAATTGTGCTGCTTTAGCACTTCTTGATTTAAAAGAGTGGGATAATCAATCAATTACGTCATTTATAAATTTTGATATGATCAAGCAACATCTTGATACACATACACTTTTAAATTTATATACGCAACCAGATAAAATTTTAGATGTTAAATCGGTACAAATCGATGCCCATACATATTGCATAATCATAAATGAATTGTCGCTACAAGAACGAAAAGCAGAAGTAAAGGCCTATATAAGTGAATTGGATCGAACGCATATTGAAGGAATGGTGGTATTAAATAACACACAAATTATTGATGCGGATGAAACCTTTGTTCATATGTTCGGCTATTCATTGAAAGAACTTAAAATGATGGACTTATCTGAGTTGGTACAGAATAGGTGTGCACCTGTTCAAAGTAATCCGTTATCAAATGCCCATAAAATTGGCACGTGTGATTTGATTGGTGTAAAAAAAGATGGTACAACATTTTATGCTAAGCTGAATGAGAAAACGTACATTAATGGGCAAAATGGACAATCAACAAGGATTGCTTTAATTAAGGATATCAGTGAGCAAGTAGCAAATGAGAAGCAGATCGAATATATGGCATATTATGATGAACTAACAGATATGCCAAATCGGAATTTTTTTATTGAAGTTTTAAAACAAACAATTGAAGAAGCAGAGAAGACTGGAGAAATCATTGCCATTTATTTCATTGATCTTGATTATTTTAAAGAAATTAACGACACACATGGCTATGCTTTTGGTGATGAACTGCTTCGCGCTTGTGGCAACCGATTAAAAACGCTTTTACAAGAGGGACGATTTATTGCAAGAATGGGTGGGGATGAATTTCTACTTATGCAACGTCAAGTTGACAATGTTAAGGGCGTTTCAGACTTTGCAGAGGCCATCATTAAGGAATTTGAAAAGCCGATTAATATTAGAGGCTACGACATTTACATAACACTAAGTATTGGAATTAGTTTATACCCTCAAAATGGGCAAACGGCAACCGATTTAATCAAGCACGCGGATTCTGCGATGTACGTTATAAAAGAGAAACATAGAAATCATTACAATTTATTCGATTCTTCCATATCAGAGAATTTCAAAACGATGCTGACGATGGAAAATGAAATGCGTAAGGCATTACGAGAGCATCAATTCAGATTACATTATCAACCACAGAAAAGCTTACGTTCTGGACATATTATTGGTATGGAGGCGTTATTGAGGTGGGAGCATCCAGTTAGAGGGATGGTTTCTCCAGGAGAATTTATACCATTAGCGGAAAAAACGGGTTTAATTATTCAAATTGGAGATTGGGTGATTGCGGAGGCATGTCGACAGAATAAGCAATGGCAGGATGAAGGGTATAAACCAGTTATTGTGAGTGTAAACTTATCTGCAAGACAATTTCACCAAAAAGACCTTGTCGAAAAAATTGAACGCGTACTTACTACTACTGGACTAGAGGCACAATATCTAGAACTAGAGATTACGGAAAGTATGGCAATGAGTCATGAATCTTATATACTTGACACAATGAAACGTTTACGTGAGCTAGGAGTGCACGTTTCAATAGATGATTTTGGTACGGGTTATTCATCTTTAAAATATTTGAGCCTCTTTCCAATTACGAAATTAAAAATTGATAAAATGTTTATAAATGGTAAACAGGAACAAAACAAGGCAATTGTGAAGTCAATTATTCATATGTCACATTCTTTAAATATGAAAGTGATTGCTGAAGGTGTTGAAACGAGTGAACAGTTGAGTTTTCTCGAAAAAGAAAAATGCGATGAAATGCAAGGCTTTTATTTCAGTAAACCGCTGCCACCAAAAGATATTAGCAACCTATTCGATACTGCTACATTAAGTCAATCACATTAAAGTATATCTATAAAAACAGACTAGCATGTATGGACTCCAAAAGTAGGGAGACACATCATCTAGTCTGTTTTTATGCTTTAATTATTCGCTAGGTTTTTGAGTGGTGCGGTTTGACTGCAAGATTTTAAGTTGTTCATTTTCAAAGCCAATAACGAATTCGTACGTATATTGCGTTTTAACTAATTCGTCCTCTTTCGGTTTTTTGCTGTTAATGGATACTTCAGCAGTTGCTTGAACAAGGTTATCATCAATAATCTTTGTTGTTACTTTATCAAATGTGAGCTCAGCTAATTGCATGTAGTCTTTTCTAAAATCTGGATACGAGGTATTTTTCTGAATACCACTACCTAGAATCGTATAAGCTCCTACGTAATCACGCATAGAGAGACTATCAAAGAAATATTCCAGTAAATAATCTGCATCTGTCATAAGTTGATCAGGATCAGCTTTATGAATGATATCTTCGGTGCTGGCAAAATCAAGCTGATCAGTTTGCGCTTCATTTGACCATTGTCTCAGTTGGGGGATGACGTCATCTATCGGTATACTAAAACCAAGTGTCCCGTCTTCAGTTCCAACAGAGTTGATTCCAATCACTTTTCCCGATTCGCGATCAATTAATGGCCCACCACTATTACCATGTGTAATTTGGGCAGAAATTTGATATGCATTTCGATAGTCATAACCATCTACTGTAAAGTTGCGTTCTGTTCCGGATATGATACCCAATGTAACAGTGTTTTGAAATCCGTGCGGGCTCCCAAGAGCCATAACTTCATCTCCAACTTGGGCTTTCTTTTCTTCAATTTCTAAATGGACCTGACCTGCGAGCTGCGGTACTCTTATGAGAGCAATATCCGTTTCTTCACTAATGCCGACAATTGCGGCTGGATATATTCTCGCATTGGCGGTGCGTACGTATATAACATCAGCATGTTTTACGACATGAGCATTGGTAACAATATCGCCCATTTCATTATATAGAAATCCGGATCCCGTAATGGTTTCATTGTCACTCCTACCTTCAATGAGCATAACATTTTTTTCTGCTTCATGAATAATAGAGGTAAGATCTCGACCGTCATTTTGTTCATTAATTTCATTAACGATAGGACGTTCCACAACGACCGCCTTTGTGCTCCAAATTTGATATATAAAATAGATTGATAAAAGCCCTATCACTAATATGAGTATAGCTGTAATAAAAGGTCCTTGATGCTTTTTTAGCATAGCTTCAACTCCATCAGGTTAATTCGTATACCATTTAATGGTGTCTACTTTCACACGAATATCGTCGCCTTTATTTTGTATGTCATAGTGGGTGAATTCAAATTGTCCTATTTCGCCCGGATACAATACATCAGGATAGACATAAACATGATGTGTAGAAAATTGTTCTCCATTTTTGGTTGTCAAGGCATATTCAACAGATATTGAATTGATCGGGATGGTTGCGACACTTTTAACCTTTCCCTCAATGAGCAGATTACCTTGCTCGTCATTTTTGGCTGAAACGGAAACGAGCTCAATTGCATCATTTTCATTTATTTGTTGTTCTTCAACAGCTGTATTGATTGCTTGCTCTATGCGTTCCTGTTGCATTGTCTCAAATGCAGTTTGCTCTTTTTCGATCGTAGTTTGTAAACTGAGCAATTTCTCTGATTGAGGGGCATACTTTAAACCATCCTCCACAATTACAGTCGCATCTTTGAAATGGTTGTTATTAATTTGTTCACTTGCTTTCGAAAATGTAAAATCAATAATCCGCTCTCGAATATCTTTTGTCATAGTTGCTGCTTCTTCATTGGCGATGGCTTCTGCATCCCATAACAATATTTTTAATTCATCAATCGTTGGGTCTTGCTGAAGCTCATGTTTGAGTTGCAACGTTTTAACTTGGTCTCTTTGCTTAGATACATAATCAATGAGTTGAGCAACAGCTTCACCGCTGAAATTATCTAATTGTCGCTCGGTTTCATTAACAAGCGACAGTGCACGTTGAAAATCATTGTCTTGAGCTGCATCATGTGCTTTTTGAATGTCTGTCTCTATTGTAAGAGCAGACTGGGTGAAGCTAAGTGCGGCTTGTGCTTGATTAAAATTTGGATGATATTGCACAGCATCTTGAAACAGGTTACGTCCTTTTTCATAACTGCCCTTTTCAATATGGGCTACACCTTGTTCATATAACGACAGTGCTGTTTGTGTTTTATGTTGTAAAATCACATAAGATAAGCTTATCGCAATGAGTATAACTAAGATTAAACTCAGTGGTATATACCAATATTTATCAAAAGACTTTTGTTTAAGACGTACGTCCATGTCATCAGGGAGGTTTTTACCGCATTTAATGCAATAGGTTTCATCTTCCATTACATGTGTGCCACAATAAGGACAGTGTGCCATTGTTTAACCTCCTAGTTAAAAGCTAATTGCGTAATTTCGATTAAATTAGATTAATAGTCTGCCTCTATTTTAACATATCTTTGCTTTCATTAGGTATGTAAAATTGGTATGATAGAAAGGTGATTCATGGTTAAATTTTCTTATATAGATCGTAAAAGGGGGGACTACTATGTGGGAAATTGCATTTGGGGTCGTTTGTCTAGGTGTTATTGTATTGAATATCGGTTACTGTATATTTGATAATGAAAAATAAACAAGGGCAGCGACAGTTTTGTCGCCGCCCGGTTATTATTATATGAAGAGATGGTCTATCGTGTCATTCCCCATTGGTCAAATGGATAGTATATGAATTCCGATCGCCCGATAATGTCATTTTCTTTTATGAGCCCCAAACCATTTCTACTATCGCGACTCTTGGCACGATTGTCACCCATAACAAAATAACTATCTTCTGGGATATGAATAGGGCCAAAATTACCCGTGTTATTGATCGCTTCTTCTTCAATAAATGATTGCTTAAGTGGTTCGTCATCGATATATAACATATGATCGTTCATTTCAATTGTTTCTCCTGGGAGACCAATTACGCGTTTGACGTAATTTTTGGTTGGATGCTGAATGATTACGATGTCACCACGATCAGGAACATCAAATAAATAGATAAACTTGTTAAATATAACCCGCTCACCGTTTTTTAACGTCGGATCCATGCTTTCGCCTTCCACAACAGAGGTCGCAAATACGAAAGTTTGTAATAACAATCCGATAACGACAGCAATAAATATGGCCTTACCCCATTCTAACCATTCATTTTTTTTCTTATCTTTCCTCTTGTTCACGGAAGACACCCTTTCTCTATGCGCTTATTATCATAATAGCATAGCTTTAAACGTCTTACTAATAAATTTTCCGTAAAGCAGACTGGTTATAGGTGTTGGGTGCCGTAACACTCTAAAAATGAACCAATTTTGTATGAGCGGAAAAAAATGAACAGACTTCCACACAAAACAAACACACGTTCTTGTATATTGTGGAATTTTTATACAATTCATGATAAAATTAGAGCAAGTTTCCCAAAGGAGATGTATGTTAATAATGACAAATGAAAAACGATTACTAATAGAAATTGAGGAGCTGCGCACAGTAATGAGCCAAACTGTTTCTGATCAAGGATTGTCTTGTCCTGAATCAATCCGACTGAGCCAGCAATTGGACAGCCTTATGAACTTATATGAAAAAGAGAGACAAAACGGAAAAAGGAAGATTAATTAGTGTAAAAGCATATATAATTTATGCGCAACAATGAGTGAGGAGTCATTCATTAATCGCATCAACCACAGAATTTACATAATCATGTAAATGAATTGTAATACAATTTTCTAACAATTAACATTTTTTGGTGCGCGTCTTATGTTATAATAGAGCTACTTATTAAAAGGAGTGATGATGATGCACCCCAAATATAAAACATTTCAAGAACTTGTAGACGAAAATAGGAATGCTTTGTTACAAGATGAAAATGAATTAGATAAAATTGAAATACGCTTAGAAAAAAAAGCAGCTAACGATATGCAAGATCGGTAAAAAAGCAGATATGAGTGTCATAGTAATGGAGAGGGAGGTGAATGATACCTCTCTTTTTTTGTTATTACTGGAATTATTTATGAACGCGCATTATAACGCAACATACATGGTGCTTCATTAGTAGCATACGGTATGTTTGCGATTTGTGATTTGGGGCATAATAGATAGAATAATGTATACAAAGGTAGTTGATCGTTGTGTTCATAGGGACATTTATAGGGTTTATAAATATGAGGCAGCTGTTTATTTTAGGAATAAAAGAGGAATATATTTATGCGGGTATCGTGTTATTATGTTTAGTGGTGTGTTATTTTTTTGTTCAACCACTTGTTATTTGGCTCGTTAAGGCAAGGGCGGATGCTGCGTTGTCTTATTTATTGAGCAGTTTAATGATTCTTGTTTTATTGTTGTACGTACGCCCAGACTTAAATACAATGGCACCTGAATCTCTCCTTAAAATCGTTCTTCAATGTATGGGTGCTTTTGGGGGCGTTGTTTTGGTGAGAAATGTTTATAGACGTCGTGTTAGCAAACAAAAAAGGAGCATTTGAATGCTCCTTTTTTAATAATCAATATCGCGAAGAGTTTGCAGGAGGCCACTTCATCTTACCGAGAGATGACGGCGTAAAGTAACGGGATGTGTATGATTTTGTCTTTGTTTGCTCTCTTTGTGATGGTGGCGACCAATCCAGATAGCGGTAGATAATTTTCTTCGCGTGAGATAATGACATTTTTGTTTGAGGATTACGGTAGTTTTCATCTAGGTGTCCGAGATGATCAAGCTCCTGAAAGTCATTTCTCGTTGGAGGCATGTGAAAAAAATAGTTACCAATCTTAACGAGTAACGTCGAGTGTTGATTGCTTAATTTGGGGTTGTTAGAAAAATGAAGTCCAACTTTCTCTGCTCGTTGTTCCTGAAGCAGCTGGTTAATGGCTTCTTTTTTTATTGTGTATAGATGTTGAGGCTGTGGAGCCGTTTTAGCGTGACGATTAACCGTAAAAATCGCTTTTGCTAAGTCATCAACTGGTATGTTATGGCGATCGTGCATAACTCATCCTCCCTTCATAACGTTACTTCTATCCTATCGTAAAGCTTGTCTACATTCAACAAAAAAATCACTACTGTTCAGAAAAATATTACATGTCTCCGCTGTCTTCTTGAGTTTTACCGCTTTTTAGCGTAAACACATGAATTTCTGGACGACAAAAAAAACGAAACGGCATGCGGGTTGTACCCACGCCTTTATTCACATAAAGAGAAAAGTGATCATTTGGAAAATGATAGGTACCATGAATGTATTTTTTTGCATAGATGGGTGTATAAAGGTGGCCAATAAAAGGTAGCCGTATTTGCCCACCGTGGCTATGACCTGATAATTGTACATGCACTGAAGAATCTTTAACGTTCTCTGCAAAATCAGGCTCATGCGCAAGGAGTACGGTGAAGTTTTCAGAATTGCTCCCTTGAAGTGCTTGCATTAAATTAGGATTACCGAGAATCATGTCATCAACACCTGCTAGAATAAAAGATTCGTCTTGTTGATTGATAACTGTATGTTCATTTTGCAATAACGTAAATTGAGCATCAGACATGACACGTTTAACGATGTCAGTACCATATCCGCCATGGTCATGGTTACCATATACCCAATATTTCCCTGATGGTGCTTGTAATTGTTGTAGAGCATCAGTGAGATCATTGCTCCAATTGAAGCTATCAGGGTCATCAACGAGATCACCTGTAAATACGATTAAATCAGGAGATAAAGCGTTGATCTGTTGCACGAGTTCTTTAAATGCTGCCAAATGATAATGAAACCCGATATGCGTATCTGAAAACTGGATGATTTTAAAGTCGTTGAATGCTTTAGGAATTAAGTCTGATTGTATGGTTTCTCGCTGAATGTGAAGCCAAAAAGGTTCAATTGCATTTGCGTAATAATATGTGCTACCACTAAGGCCGACGATGAACGCACTGCCACCAAGCATTCTTTTTAGAAATGTTCTTCGATTCATACGTGCAATTTCCTCTCAAATTAAAATAAAACAGGACTCTAACTGTGTATTATAGCATTGATCGGAGGAAGAAATGAATTATTTTTACGAATGGAAGCACATTAAAAGAATGAGGCTGGGACAAAAGAGGTTTAATCAAATGAAGAGCCGAACAATACGACCGCTCCGGAAATATACTTCGCTTTCCGCGGGCGGCTGGTTAGCCTCCTCGTGCTAACGCACTGTGGGGTCTAACCTATGCCTTCCTCCCGCAGGAGTCTGCGTATATTTCCGGAGCTAACGGTGAGCATTGTTCGTCTTTTGAGTTAAACTTTAAGTTATGTACCAACCTCATTCTTTTCAATTAATGACATGTATCACAGTTACTTTCAGCTATCCCCATGCTTTCAATTTGGATGGTACTATGATGAATATCAAAATTTTGTTTTAGCATTTGCTTTGCTTCAAGCAGGACAGAATCTCGGTTTGTGTCTGTTTCAACTACTAAATGACAGCTTAAGGCATGGAAATCAGATGTAATGGACCATACATGCAGGTCATGTGGGTTTTGGACACCTGGTATACGTTCTAATTCGAAATATATCTGGTTGATGTCAACGTTCGTCGGTTTCCCTTCCATTAAAATGTGGGCAGCATCCTTTGTGACGCGAAAGCCAGAAATGATAATAAGGGCAGCGACGATGATGCTGGCAATAGGATCTGCTAAGTTCCAACTAAAGAAATAGATGAGTAAACCGGCTATGATGGCACCGACTGAACCGAGTAGATCACCAAAGACATGTAATAAGGCACTTCTCACATTCAAATTGTCTTTCGAATCGCCACGCATGAGCATCCAAGCTACAATGATGTTCACTAAAAGGCCAATACTTGCAATGATGATCATGCTGGCACTCACATTAGGTGGGTCTAAAAAGCGTTGGTAAGCTTCATAAAAAATATAAAGCGATATAACAATTAAGGTGACACCATTAATAAAGGCAGCAATGATTTCTAATCGCCGATAACCGTACGTTTTGCTTAAGGTGGCTTTCTTAGCACCGATTTTAAATGCCAGTAAACTTAAACCGAGAGAGGCGGCATCACTGAGCATGTGACCAGCGTCAGATAATAACGCAAGACTATTTGTGATCAAGCCGCCAATGGCTTCTACAATCATAAACGAAAAGATAATCAAAAAACTCCAAAAAAGCACTTTTGTATTATCCGTATGATGATGGTGGTGATCGTGGTTATGACTCATATAAACCCTCCTATGTGTGTTTGACATGTTGAATCGTTTGTTCAAGCAACGTTAAAACGTGTTCATCGTCAGGTGAGTAGAAGTATGTCGTTTTTTCGCGACGAAATTTCACCAATCTCATCTGTCTTAAGTATTTTAATTGGTGTGATACTGTTGATTGTTGCATATTAAGACTATGAGCAATTTCATTTACAGAACACTCTTTATGTATAAGTAAATGTAATATTTTTATACGTGTTGGATCAGATAGCGCTTTAAAGGTTTGAGATACATAATCAATTTGGGTGTCTTTCAGTGATTGATAAGACATAAAATACCTCCTTGTATATTATAATATGATCATTTATTCATATTATAGTGGAGAAGAGATTAAATTTCAATGTCTCTGTATCTAAATGTGTTTATAGATCATAAACTATGGTAGACTGGAAGTTGAGGTTAAGAACTCCTTTTGGCATCTCTTTTTAAACTGGTTGTTCTGTAGGTATAGGAATAAAAAGGAGCGATATGTATGAATACGATAGAAGATAAAGCGTTGGATGATATTGTTGTTAGTGACTTGATGATCCCATCAGAAAAAGTTGCTCATGTACAATTAAAAAATCCATTGGAACACGCTTTGCTCGTTTTGGTAAAATCGGGCTATTCAGCTGTGCCGGTTTTAGATCCTTCTTATAAACTTGTTGGAGCGATTGGAAAAACGGTTATTTTAAATCAAATACTTGGCATAGAGCAATTTGAAATTGACAAGCTATCGACGATGCGCGTTGAGGAAGTCATGCATACGGATATTCCAACTTTATCTGGTGATGAACGTTTTGTAGATGGCTTGAAAAAACTAATTAATCATCCATTTGTATGTGTAACTGATGAAAACGACTATTTCACGGGGATTTTAACGCGGCGTGCTATTTTAAAAGCTGTTCAGCGTGATTATTTTAGAGACCAGCAGCATTCATAAAACGATAAACGATTATGTGATCGGGGCGGAATGAATTTCACCCCAATTGTTAGATACAGCGATCTAACAATTGGCGGTGTTTTTTAATGATTACGATGTCTTTTCTATATATACTTGGTGTGGATATGGGATGTCAATGTTAGCTGCATCCAGAGCTTCTTTAATGCTTTTTCTCATATCGCGCTCACAAGCCCACTGCATGCCATTCTCAGTTTGTCCCAAAATGCGTAAGACAATGTCTGAGGAACCAATAGTTTGTACACCAAGAACATCAGGTCCTTCCTTGAAACGATCGTCCGTTCTGTATTGTGCGCAGACATCTTCTAGCACTGTAATCGCTTCATCCAAATTTGCATCGTAACTAATGCCAATATCAACAAGTGCTCGCATATTTCCACGACTGTGATTAGCGACCCCATCAATCAGGCGATTTGGAATGTAATTTAGCGTGCCATCAAAGCTGCGGATTTTTGTTGTTCGTAGTCCGACTTCTTCTACAACCCCATCATACCCTGACGTTGTCACATAATCGTCTATTTCCATTTGTCGCTCTAACAAAATGAAGAATCCTGTTACAACGTCACTGACAAGGCCTTGTGCACCGAAACCAATCGCAAGTCCAATGACGCCTGCACCTGCCAAGAGTGGTGCAACGGGAATATTCATTACAGTTAAAATGGTTAATATTAAAATGAAAAATAATGCGTAAGAAAATAGGTTTAAGAGAAGCTTTTCAAGTGTTCTAACGCGACCATGTGAAATTTTTTCAGTCCGACCAGCTTTATGAATGCTCGATTTAATGATTTTGTTACCGATAGGCTTGATAATGAAATAGGCAATGATGACGAACATAATTTTACTGACAGTCGGCAAAATGAATTTAATCAAGCCAATGAAATCTAAATTTAAAATATAATCCAATATAGTCATACATGAATCCCCTTCCTTTGTGGTACATTAGTAAATAACCATCTTAACAGGTTTGTAAACCTATTTCTACAATCTTTTTATGAAGTACATAGTGGATACATTATGTAGAACGTCAATTTAACGACCTGCTAGATTAGAGTCGTTATTATTGAATAATTTATAGTCTGTGTTATAATTTTAATCAAGATGCTAATTAAAACAATTATTATTTGGAGGTATTACATATGGCAGAAAGAATGGTAGGTAAACAAGCTCCACGCTTTGAAATGGATGCAGTAATGTCAAATAAGGAATTTGGTAAGGTCAGTTTAGAACAAAATATGAAGGAAGATAAATGGACCGTTCTGTTTTTCTATCCAATGGACTTTACGTTCGTATGTCCAACAGAGATTACAGCAATGTCTGATCGGTACGATGAATTTGAAGATCTTGATGCCGAAGTGATTGGTGTATCTACGGACACGATCCATACTCATAAAGCTTGGATTAATACACCGCGTGAGGATAATGGTCTTGGCGATCTTCAATATCCACTTGCAGCAGATACGAATCATGCCGTCTCAAAGGATTACGGCGTTCTTATTGAAGACGAAGGTATCGCGTTGCGTGGTTTATTTATTATAAACCCAGAAGGCGAATTACAGTATCAAACTGTATTCCACAACAATATTGGTCGTGATGTCGATGAAACATTACGTGTCCTTCAAGCATTGCAAACAGGGGGCTTGTGCCCAGCGAACTGGAAACCAGGTCAAAAAACGCTATAAGAATAAAGTTATTATAAGGATAAACCTGCTTGACGTCATCGTGAGCAGGTTTTAATCCTGTTTCATCATATCATCTGATAAAATGGGAGGGTACATCATGAAATTAAGAGATGAAATGCCAGAATTGAATGGTGCAACCAAATGGTTGAATAGTAGTCCGCTTACGAAGGATGATTTACTGGGTGACAAACCGACACTCATTCATTATTGGTCTGTAAGTTGTGGCTTATGTAAAGAGGCAATGCCAAACGTAAATGAATTTCGCGATGAATATAAGGATGAGTTAAACGTCATCGCCGTTCATATGCCAAGATCAGAAAAGGACCTTGATCTTGATCAAGTAGAAGCTGTTGCCAAAGAACATGATATTTCGCAACCAATTTTTGTTGATAATGACCATACGCTAACGGATGCATTTGATAACCAATATGTTCCAGCATATTATGTGTTTGATAAAGATGGATTACTTCGCCATTTCCAAGCTGGTGGGGGCGGAATGAAAATGCTCCGTAAACGTGTTAACCGTGTACTTGGCAAACCAACTAAATAAAGCGTTCATTAGACAGGCTGCTGTGAAGTGATGACTTCGTAGTAGCCTTTTTAGTGCGATTAGAAACGATTCCTAAAAATGTTTTGAAAAAAGTAAGTATTACGTGTAGCTTTTTATTTCGGTTTCCGTTATATTATATATTATGAATTCAACAACATGAAGGAGGTGGGGGTTTGGATACGTTCAAAAAACTCAAACAATTTTATTGGCCTTACAAACGGTTTTTCTTCCTTTCCTTGTTCTTTTTATTGTTTGTAACGGCAATTACAGTTGTTTACCCGATTATTATCCAGCTTACCATTGATGAAGTCGTTTTAAGGGATCGCTATCCTCTTATACCCTATATTGCACTTGTATTTTTAGTGTTAATGATTATAAAAGGCATTGCAACGTATTTTCATCAATATTTGGGAGACTTGTTTGGCATAAAATCTGTTTATACATTACGAGAATCGCTTTACGAAAAACTTCAGATCTTATCGTTTAAGTACTATGATAATGCCAAAACAGGTGACCTAATGTCACGCTTAACAGCTGATGTTGATGGTTTCCGTTTTTTCCTCTCACTCGGATTTGCTGAATTAATACGAGTTACGACGCTGATTTTATTTAGTTTGGGCGTTATGTTTTATTACTCTGTTCCTCTCGCAATTGTAACGATGGCTGCTATGCCGTTTTTAGCAGTTGTTGTGTATAAGTTTGATCAACGTGTCCACCCAGCTTTTAAAAGCATTCGGAAGTCGTTTGGTGAACTAAATACACGCGTTCAGGAAAATATCAGTGGTATTAACACTGTTAAGTCATTGTCACGAGAAGGTTTTGAGATTGATCGGTTTTCTGGCCGTAATGATACGTATAGACAAAATTACTTAACCACAGCGAATATTTGGGCTAAATATTTTCCGTTAATGGAGTTCATAGGTAATGTCTCCGCTGTTTCTTTGCTTGCTTTTGGTGGATATCTCGTCATGAACGGGAGTTTAGAGCTCGGGGAGCTCGTAGCATTTTTTAGTCTTGTGTGGTACATTCTCGGTCCATTAATGAATCTTGGATTCATTGTAAATATGTTTTCCCAATCGAAAGCTTCAGGAGAACGCCTACTGGAAATCTTAGAAGCGAAAGAAGATATCATTCAAAAGACGGATGCCGTTAAAGATCCAATCAAAGGGCATGTTACGTTTAAAGATGTAACCTTAACATATACAGTCGAGGACGATTCGGCCTTAAAGCAGATCAGTTTCGACGCGCCACCAGGGAAGACGATAGGATTGATTGGCTCGACTGGCTCAGGAAAAACAAGTATTACACAATTGATTACGCGTTTTTATGAACCAGAAAAGGGCGATATATTAATTGATGGACGTCCAGTGGAGCATTATGAATTAAAAACGTTACGTCGTCAAATCGGGTTTGTATTACAGGAACCGTTTTTATTTTCTACAACCATTCGAGAAAATATTGCTTACGGTAATCCTGATTTATCTAATGAGCAAATCATTGACGCTGCCAAACGCGCTCAAGCACATGATTTTATAATGGAAATGCCTAAAGGCTATGATACGCTGCTAGGTGAAAGAGGTATGGGACTTTCAGGTGGTCAGAAACAGCGTATTGCAATTGCAAGAGCAATTTGTATTGATCCGAGCATTCTCATACTGGATGATGCGACATCAGCTGTTGATATGGAAACAGAATTTAAAATACAGCAAGCTCTAAAAGAAGTTATGAAGGATCGAACAACGTTTATTATTGCGCATCGCATATCTTCATTAAAACATGCTGATGAAATCATTGTATTAGAAGATGGCATGATCGTTGAACGTGGAACACATGCCGAGTTAATTAAGCATGAGGGCCCATATAAACGTATTTATGACATTCAATATCAAGACCGAGATGCAATTATGCAAACAGTAAATTAAAAAGGGGGGACCCCGTTGACCAGCGAAAAAGAACAGTTTAAAAAGGGCCGTCACTTAAAACGTTTTTATTATACAGTAGATCAGGCGGTCGAAAAACCATTTAACTGGAAGCAAATGTGGCGTTTGCTCATTTACTTAAAACCATATTCGAAGACGTACTTACCAGGCGCCATCATCGCGATGCTCATATCAACTGCTGTCAGGTTGGCGGTACCGATTATTATAAGTAAGGTTGCGATTGATGTTGCCATTCAAAATCAAGATCCGACCTTACTCACCTATTTGGTCATCATAATTGGTGTGCTTTACTTATTCAGCTATATTGGTAATATTTATAGAATTAAATGGGTTAATATATTAGGACAAAATGTTATATATGATTTACGTCAACATTTATTCAGCCACGTTCAGCGGTTATCACATCGATTTTTTGATTCGCGTTCAGCTGGATCAATCATTGTTCGGATTATGAATGATATTACGTCGCTTCAGGAATTGTTTACAAATGGTATTATTAATCTGTTGATGGACATCGTTACACTCATAAGCATAATTGTTATTTTGCTCGTGCTTAGTCCCAAACTTGCACTGGCAGTCATGGTCATCATTCCGATTATGTTTTATATTTCTACAAAATTGCGGCGGAAAATACGCAGATCGTGGCAGAATGTCCGTATACAGCAGTCTAGACTGAATTCACACTTAAATGAGAGCATCCAAGGTATTCGAATCACTCAGTCTTTTTCACAGGAAAAAGAAAATGAAGCGTTTTTTGAAGGCGTAAACGGAGACACGTATGCGAGCTGGCAGGAAGCGAGTAAAAAGAGTGCAATGTTTCGTCCTTTTGTAGAATTGAGTAATGCTGCTGGTACAGTCATTTTAATTACTTATGGTGCATATTTAATTCTGCTGGGAGAAGGGAATGGCGGTATTGAAATCGGCACATTTGTAGCGTTTGCGTTCTTCCTCGGAATGTTTTGGGAGCCGATATCTAGACTTGGACAAATGTACAATCAGTTATTAATGGCGATGTCTGCTTCTGAGCGTATCTTTGAATTTCTAGATGAAGAACCAAACGTTGGTGAAAAGGAAAATGCGCTCCAAATGACTGATATGAAAGGGCAAATTTCATTTGAAAATGTCCAGTTTTCATACGATGCAGAACGCATTGCGCTTCATGAAGTATCGCTTGAAATTAAAGCCGGTCAAACAATTGCCCTTGTCGGTCATACAGGAAGCGGAAAGTCAACAATCGCAAATTTAATTAGTCGTTTTTATGATCCGACAAAAGGTCAGGTTAAAATTGATGGTCATGATTTACGTGATGTGAACTTAGCAAGCTTAAGGCAAAATATTAGTGTGGTGCTTCAGGATACGTTCATTTTTTCTGGAACGATTATGGAAAATATTCGCTTTGGAAGACCAGACGCATCTGATGAGGATGTAATAGAAGCGTCTAAGGTTGTTGGCGCTGATGACTTTATACAGCGACTTGCTGATGGTTATAATACTGAAGTAGAAGAGCGGGGGAGCATTTTATCTGCAGGTGAAAGACAATTGATGTCATTTGCTCGAGCGTTATTAGCAAATCCGCGTATTCTAATATTAGATGAAGCGACAGCGAGTATTGATACTGAAACCGAAGTAAAAATACAAACCGCTTTAAAACGACTGCTTCATGGAAGAACAGCGATTATCATTGCCCACAGATTATCAACGATACGAGAGTCGGATAATATATTCGTTCTTGAAAATGGTCACATTCTAGAAAATGGAAGTCATGCTGAGCTTATGGACCAAAAAGGCGAGTATTTCTCTTTAGTGAAATCTCAATTTGAAATGTTAGATGCGATTTAAGTATACGCCCCGATTATTCGGGGCTTTCTATTTTACAAGCAGTTATTGCATATCAAGTTGATGAGAAATCCATATCTATTCATATAGGGGACAGGTATGATAAACTATAAACAAATATAGGTGTATGGAGGACAAGGAATGAAACGGGAATTCGCGGTCATTGGACTTGGTCGATTTGGTGGCAGTATATGTCGGGAGCTAAGCAAAGAAGGCATGGACGTATTGGCTATTGACAATGACGAAGATAAAATTAATGAATTTAAAAACATCGCAACGCATGCTGTTATTGCTGATTCAACAGATGAGGCATCATTAAAGGAACTTGGCATCAAAAATATCGATCATGTCATCGTTGCGATCGGTGATAACATCCAAGCAAGTATTTTAACAACTGTTATATTAAATGATCTAGGTATAAAGAAAATTACTGTGAAAGCTCAAAATGATTATCATGAAAAGATATTAAATAAAATTGGAGCCGATCAAGTGGTTCATCCAGAGCGTGATATGGGGAAACGTATTGCGCATAGCATCATTTCGAACAATATACTTGACTACTTAGAGTTATCAGATGATCACAGCATCGTTGAAGTTAAAGCGAGTAAGCAAATGGTCGGAAAAACATTAGTAGAACTTGATATTCGTGCTAATTATGGTTGTAACGTTGTTGCCATTAAGCAAGGAAGAGATATTAATGTATCTCCACTCGCTGAAGCTGTATTAAAAGAGAATGATATTTTAATCGTTATTGGTGCAGATCAAGACATTTCACGATTTGAAAAGCATCTCGTTATCGACCATTAACCGAATTAAAAAGGTGACTGTCATTTATTAGACAGTCACCTTTTTGATTGGTACTTATACTTCCATAATAATGGGTAGGATCATTGGTCGACGCTTCGTCTTTCCGTATAGGAATGGCGCAATCGTATCTGTTATTTCATTTTTAATTTCTGACCATTGTGTCGTTCGACGTTCCATCACTTTGTTAAGATGGTCGGAAACGAGTTTTTGTGCTTCGTTAATTAAGTCCTCTGACTCGCGCATGTAAACAAATCCGCGTGAAATGATATCAGGACCAGATGCGATCTTGAATGCTTTCATATCAATGCTGACAACAACGATTACGAGGCCTTCTTCAGATAAAATACGGCGATCACGTAATACGATGTTTCCGATATCTCCAATTCCACTACCGTCGACATAAATGGAGCCTGATGGGATTTTTCCTGCAATCATGGCGTTGTCCTTGCCTAAAGCAAGTACGTCACCGTTATCCATGACGTATGAATGTTCTGGATCAACGTCACACGATGCTGCTAACTTCACGTGTTCTTTAAGCATACGATATTCACCGTGAATTGGCATAAAATACTTTGGTCGCATCAATCGGAGCATAAGCTTTTGTTCTTCTTGGCTACCATGTCCTGATGTGTGAATATCACTTAAACGTCCGTGAATGACATCTGCACCTGCACGATAAAGTTTATTAATGGTTCTGCTGACACTAACTGTATTTCCCGGGATTGGTGATGAAGAAAAGACAACTGTGTCACCAGGAATGATCTGAATTTGTCTATGCGTTCCGTTGGCGATTCTTGATAAAGCAGCCATTGGTTCCCCTTGTGAGCCCGTACATAGAATTGCAACTTCATTTGCAGGTAAACGATTAATTTGATTGGCGTCAATAAATGTGTCTTTTGGTGCTCGGATATAACCAAGTTCTTGACCGATTGTGATTGATGAATCCATGCTACGGCCAAAAACAGCAATTTTACGGTTATGCTTAACAGCCGCTTCAACCACTTGTTGCAGACGGTATATATTAGATGCGAATGTTGCAAAGATCAGTCGACCGTCAATTCTGCTGAAAATGTCATCAATGCTTTGACCGACGACACGCTCTGACATCGTAAATCCAGGAACCTCACTATTTGTGCTGTCTGATAATAGGCAAAGCACGCCTTCTTTACCTATTTCTGCCATACGCGCTATATTTGCTGGTTCGCCAACTGGGGTAAAATCAAATTTGAAATCTCCCGTTTGAACAATGTTGCCGGGAGGGGTTTTGACAACGATACCATATGAGTCGGGTATGCTATGTGTTGTTCTGAAAAATGAGACAGATGTTTTACGGAACTTGAATACATCGTCTTCTTGAATTGTGTGTAATTTAGCTTTTCTCAACAAACCGTGTTCTTCGAGTTTGTTTTTAATTAATCCTAATGCGAGTTTTCCTGCGTAGATCGGTATATTAATTTCACGTAGCAGGTAGGGAATCCCGCCAATATGATCTTCGTGACCATGTGTGATGAACAGACCTTTAATTTTGTCTTGATTTTGTACCAAGTAAGTGTAATCCGGAATAACATAATCAATTCCGAGCAATTCATCCTCCGGAAACTTAATGCCTGCATCAATTAAAATAATTTCATCCTGAAATTGAACACCGTAAGTGTTTTTACCAATTTCCCCTAAACCACCCAATGCAAATACAGCTGTTTGATCATTTTTTACAAATTTCATATGTTACACATTCTCCAGCTGGAAATCAGAATTTTGTTGTTCGTATGCAAGGTGGTTATCGTCTAATGGGTGGATGAATTCAATGTTATAGTGACGATCAATTATTTTTTTTCGGACCTCTGCCTCGGATGTAGCCTCTACGTAAATGCTTTTAGTTCTTTCGCGAACAGGAATTTCATCGGGAATTTCCTGAAAGTATACTTTATAAATCATTTCATCTCTCCTATCTCTTCCAAATCGTTATCAATTGAATACCTTCATACAACATAAGTAAACAGGCCGCTTAAATCCATCAGGCTTGTCCCTATTCCCTGAAAAGTTGGATTCAGCGTTGTGATTGTCTACATATATTCATGTAAGGCAGTGATTATCTCTAAAATACTTGATATAGGTTCTACTGTGAATCTTTTTCGAAAGTTGTTGGTACCCGACCTTTACCCCAAAAATCTTTCCAACGTTTTTTCAGCTTTTCCCTTAGGCGTTTTAACATGGGAACAGCATCTCCCTTCATCGATTTAAGAAAAGCATAAAAACATTCGACCGATCCAATCCCTATTAAGTATAGTATAATATGAAACGGTTAATTTTAAAATAAAAATGTTTTTACGGTGTTAAACATATGTCGTATGCTTTCATTCAATCATTGCTCCTATTTTAAGCGTTATTACTTAAACTTATGCAGTTAAACGTTTTTTTTGGTCGGGGTGTGAAGGGAACCAATTGCGATTACTCAATTTCACGGGCGCCTTCAGGAACGTGAAATGGATTGTCCTTATGAATATGATCATAGAACATGATGCCGTCTAGATGGTCAATCTCATGCTGTACAACAATCGCAGCATAGTCACGTAACCTTAGTTTTACAGGCTTCCCCAATTCATTAAAAGCTTTAACGGTTATGCGAGCGTATCGTGGAACATAGCCTTCAACTGCTCGATCTACTGATAGACATCCTTCGCCCCCAGCTAAATAGGCTTTTTCAACAGAATGACTCACTATTTTTGGGTTCGCAAGTTGATAGCTGTACTCGCGGTTTTTGGCATCCGTAAAATGTACGGCAATCAGTCTTTTCTCGATCCCGAGCTGAGGGGCAGCTAGGCCGACTCCAGATCGTAAGTGATATTTTTTTGCTATGTCTTCATCTTGGCTATTGACTAAAAATGTCATCATTGATTCTAAAAGCTGTTTATCGTCATCTGAAAGAGGGACATCCACATTTTTTGCGACATGACGCAAAGCAGCATGACCTTCGCTAACGATATGGTCCATTGTAATCATTTTACATGAGCACTCCTTTAACATTAACTTATGACGCTTGTATTTGATTGACACGGGGTTGCGTTCCGCATTAAACATAGAAGGCTTGATAAACCAATATATATTTCTGACGTCAGCATATAATTGGAATCGTTCCATTCAGTTTCTTTATTATATAGGAAAAACATCATTAACGTTATTATCTTAACATATATATGTCAAATGACTCACTATTAATTGGTGAAAAATACATAAATTAGATGTTTGACCAATTGAATCATTCTACTTGGTCGATTTTTATGATATACTTTTTTCAGTTGGAATTGAAGGAGGAGAAAACGTGCCGTTCAAACGAACAGTTCTTTTACTTACTTTCATAATGATTGGAGTTCTTTCGGCATGCACAGGCGCATCCACAACAGAGCAAATATACGATCATTTGGAAAAAACAGTTGAATTAGAGGCTGGCTTTGAAGAACAACAAGAGCCTATTATTGCACTGGAGCGACAAGAGCAAGCTATTTATAAACAAATTATCGAAATTGGTATGGAGGATTTTGATAAAATTAAATCACTGGCTGATGAAGCTATTGACTTGATTGACAAACGTAGGGAAAAGATTGAATTAGAAAAGGAAAGTATTGAGAAGGCCAAAGAAGAATTTTCAAAAGTAGAAGCGCTTATCGATGATATTGACGATGAAGGGGTTAAGTCGAAAGCACAAAATATGCACGAAATCATGACAGAAAGATTTTCTGCATACAATGACTTGTATGACGCTTATACAGCTTCTCTCGATCAAGAAGAACAGCTGTATAAACTTCTCAAAAAAGAGGATCTTGAGCAAGACCAGTTAACAGAACAAATCAACAACGTCAATAAAAGTTATGAGGAAATCCTGACTGCTAATGATGCGTTTAACGAATATACGGTTGAATATAACACGTTAAAAACCGCTTTTTATGAAGCTGCTGGAATTGATGTTCAACAGGAAGAAGATAACAATAACGAATAATATGATTTTGTAAAACCGAATCGATCTTGATTCGGTTTTTTAGTTATGTTCATGTTCTTGAAAATGTGTCTATACTAATACAGATATTGTCATTTAATATAACAGTTTGTGCTGTGTGTAAGTTCACTGTTTTAGTTGAACGAAATAAATATTTCATTCAATAAAGCAAACTGTTTGACCGGATGGTTTATTATGGTTAGAATCAAAATAGATGAACATTGTACTAATGAATTTTGTCTTTAGGAGTATTACAGATTCAATTGTGAGATGAACAGCGGATCTTCTAGGGCAAAGACAAAAGAAAAATGTACAGTATTTAATCTAGTTTGGGAAGGATAGTAAAGAAGAAAATAGCAAGATATAGAAAGGAAGAGGTGATCATCTTGAAACACGTATTGAATTCAGTTGAAGAGCAGTTTGAAATGTTTCAGATTCTAAATGAGGATGGAGAAGTCGTCAATCAAGACGATGTTCCAGCATTGTCCGACGATGAACTGAAGGAGCTCATGAAACGCATGGTTTATACGCGTATTCTTGATCAGCGATCAATTGCTTTAAACAGACAGGGGCGCCTTGGATTCTATGCACCAACAGCGGGACAGGAAGCATCACAATTAGCTAGTCAGTTTGCTTTGGAGCAGGATGATTTTATTTTACCTGCATACCGCGATGTTCCACAGTTAATTTGGCATGGTTTACCACTTTATCAAGCGTTTCTATTCTCACGTGGACATTTTCATGGTAACCAATTCCCAGAAGGGGTCAATGCTTTAAGTCCACAAATTATTATCGGTGCACAATATATTCAAGCGGCAGGTGTTGCGCTTGGCCTTAAGAAACGTGGTAAAAAAGCTGTCGCAGTCACTTATACGGGTGATGGTGGTACATCTCAGGGAGACTTTTATGAAGGGATTAACTTTGCAGGTGCTTATAACGCACCAGCGATCTTCTTTGTGCAAAATAATCATTTCGCCATTTCGGTTCCAGTAGAAAAACAGACCGCTGCCAAAACACTTGCACAAAAAGCTGTTGCAGCAGGTATTGAAGGGATACAGGTTGATGGTATGGATCCACTTGCTGTTTATGTCGCAACAAAGCATGCACGAGAGCGTGCGATTAACAATGAAGGACCGATGCTTATCGAGACGGTGACATACCGCTATGGTCCACATACAATGGCTGGTGATGATCCAACGAGATATCGGACGGATGACTTGGATAATGAATGGGAGAAAAAAGACCCACTCGTTCGCTTCCGGAAGTATCTTGAAGGCAAAGGACTCTGGTCAGAAGAGCAAGAGAATAGTGTTATTGACCAGGCAAAAGAAGATATTAAAAAAGCAATTAAGAAGGCAGATAGTCAGCCGAAACAAAAGGTGACTGACCTCATATCCTTTATGTATGAGGAAATGCCGCCAAACTTAAAAGAACAAATGGAAGACTATATAGAAAAGGAGTCGAAGTAAATCATGGCACAAATGACAATGATCCAAGCAATTACTGATGCTTTACGCACTGAGTTGAAAAATGACGAAAACGTGCTTGTGTTTGGAGAAGATGTTGGCCAAAATGGTGGCGTGTTCCGTGCAACTGAAGGGTTGCAGGAAGAATTTGGTGAGGATCGTGTATTTGATACACCACTTGCTGAGTCAGCCATTAACGGTTTGGCAGTAGGCTTGTCCTTGCAAGGATTTCGTCCCGTGCCGGAAATCCAATTCTTCGGCTTCGTATATGAAACAATGGATCAAATTAGTGGTCAGATGGCACGCTTGCGTTATCGGTCTGGTAACACAGAAAATATGCCAATTACCATTCGCTCACCGTTCGGTGGTGGTGTGCATACTCCTGAGCTTCATGCTGATTCATTGGAAGGCTTGATTGCTCAACAGCCAGGTATTAGAGTTGTAATTCCATCAACACCATATGATGCTAAAGGATTGTTGATTTCATCCATTCGCAATAATGATCCAGTCGTATTTCTAGAGCATATGAAGTTATACCGCTCATTCCGTGAAGACGTACCTGAAGAAGAATATACGATTGACTTGGATAAAGCAGATGTTAAACGAGAAGGAAAAGATGTGACACTCATAGCTTATGGCGCTATGGTTCATGCATGTTTAAAAGCAGCTGACGAACTTGAAAAAGAAAACATTCATGCAGAAGTCATTGATTTAAGAACTGTATCACCAATTGATGTCGATACAATTGTTGAATCTGTTAAAAAGACGAATCGAGCCGTCGTCGTTCAAGAAGCACAACGTCAAGCTGGGATTGCTGCGAATATCGTTGCGGAAATTCAAGAACGCGCCATTCTTCATCTTGAAGCACCCGTGTTACGTGTGGCTGCTCCAGATACAGTCTATCCATTTTCCGAAGCAGAAGAAGTATGGCTACCAAATTATAAAGACATCATAGAAAGTGTTAAAACTTCAATTAATTTCTAAGGATGGAGGTCATCAATATGGCATATCATTTTAAACTGCCAGATATAGGTGAGGGGATCCACGAAGGTGAAATCGTCAAATGGTTCGTCAAAGAAGGCGATGCAGTTAAAGAAGACGACGTTTTATGTGAGGTGCAAAACGATAAAGCGGTTGTAGAAATCCCGTCCCCTGTTGATGGAACTGTGCAAAAAATCCATGTCGGTGAAGATACAGTAGCTGAAGTGGGTGATAAGCTAATTACATTTGATGCAGAAGGCTATGAATCAGAGGAAGATGATGAAGAAGAACAAGAATCTGCTCCTCAATCAGCTGAAACAGCAAACGAAACTTCAAAGGCAACGAATGAAACAGGCCAAGAAAAAGCAAATAAAGATGAGGAACAGCGTGTTATTGCGATGCCATCAGTTAGAAAATATGCCCGCAATCACAATGTTAACATCCAAGAAGTTACTGGTTCAGGCAAAAACGGAAGAATTCTGTTAGAGGATATTGATCGTCATCTCAGTGGTGAAGCACCACAACCGGTGGAGGCTGATCAAGTGCAGGAGGAAGCGGATGCTAAAACTCAAGAGTCGCGCTCAACTCAGACAGCATCGGTACAAGGCACATATCCAGAAACTCGGGAAAAAATGAGTGGTATTCGGAAGGCAATTGCCAATGCCATGGTAACGTCTAAAACAAAGGCACCTCATGTTACGCTGCATGATGAAGTTGATGTGACAGAACTTGTTTCCCATCGTAAAAAGTTCAAACAAGTTGCCGCTGACCAAGGCATTAAGTTGACATACTTGCCATACGTCGTTAAAGCACTTGTATCAGCATCTAAGAAATATCCGATTATTAATGCTGCAGTTGCTGATGAGACAGATGAAATTATTTATAAACACTATTATAATGTTGGTATAGCCGCTGATACGGATAAAGGCTTGCTCGTACCTGTTGTTAAAGATGCTGATCGTAAGTCAATCTTTGATATTTCCAAGGAGATTGGTGAGCTGGCAGAAAAGGCCCGTGACGGAAAGCTTGCACCTGACGAAATGAAAGGTGCGTCAAATACAATCACCAATATCGGATCTGCTGGTGGACAGTGGTTTACACCTGTTCTTAATTATCCAGAAGCAGCGATTCTTGGTATCGGACGTATTTCTGAGAAGCCGATTGTACGTGATGGTGAGATCGTTGTAGCCCCAGTATTGGCTTTATCACTTAGCTTTGACCATCGTATCGTCGATGGTGCAACGGCACAACATGCCTTGAATCAAATTAAGCGACTATTGAACGATCCACAACTTATTATGATGGAGGCGTAATATACTATGGTAGTAGGAGATTTTCCGATTGAGACAGATACGTTAATTGTCGGAGCTGGACCAGGTGGTTATGTTGCAGCAATTCGAGCAGCGCAGCTCGGTAAAAAAGTAACCATCGTTGATAAAGGTGAATTAGGCGGCGTATGCTTGAACGTAGGCTGTATCCCATCAAAAGCATTGATTCAGGCTGGACATATGGCTGATCATGCACATGGTAATGCAGATATGGGTATCAAAACAGAAAATGTAACAATTGACTTTTCTAAAGTTCAGGAATGGAAAGCTGGCATTGTTAATAAACTCACCTCAGGTGTAGAAGGTCTTCTTAAAGGTAATAAAGTTGATATTGTAAAAGGTGAAGTATACTTCGTTGACAAACATACGGTTAAGGTGATGGATGAAAAAACATCACAAACGTATACATTTAATGACTGCATTATTGCTACAGGATCAACACCGATAGAAATTCCCGGGTTTGCTTATTCAGACCGTATTTTAGATTCTACAGGGGCTTTAGCACTGAAGGAAATTCCGAATAAAATGGTCGTTATTGGTGGCGGCTACATCGGTATTGAGCTTGGAAGTGCTTATGCAAATTTAGGAACAGAAGTAACGGTTCTTGAAGGTACGAAGGATATCTTAGGTGGGTTTGAGAAACAGATGACTCAGCCTGTAAAAAAACGACTAAAGAAAAAAGGCGTTAAAATCGTAACACAAGCGATGGCAAAAGGCGCTGAGCAATCAGAAGAGGGCGTAAAGGTTACGTATGAAGCAAAAGGTAAAGAAGAAACAATTGAAGCGGATTATGTTCTTGTAACAGTAGGACGCACACCAAATACAGATGAAATTGGCCTAGAACAAGTTGGAATTGAACTTGACGAAAAAGGTCTAGTTAAAATTGATAAACAGTGCCGTACTAATATTGACAACATATATGCAATTGGTGATATTGTAGCTGGCCCTCCATTGGCACATAAAGCGTCATATGAAGGTAAGGTAGCAGCAGAGGCAATTGCTGGTGAAAACTCTGCCATTGACTACATCGGCATACCTGCCGTCGTATTCTCAGATCCAGAGCTTGCCTCTGTCGGCTATACGGAAAAAGAAGCAAAAGAAGCGGGCTTCAATGCGAAGGCATCCAAGTTTCCGTTCGCTGCAAATGGTCGTGCTTTATCACTCAATGAAACAGATGGTTTTGTGAAATTGATAACGCGGGAAGAAGATGGCCTTGTTATTGGTGCACAAATTGCTGGAGCTAATGCCAGCGATATGATAGCAGAAATGGGGCTTGCAATTGAAGCTGGTATGACAGCAGAAGATATCGCCCTGACAGTTCATGCCCATCCATCTTTAGGTGAGATTACGATGGAGGCTGCGGAAGTAGCACTTGGCACGCCAATCCATATGATGAAGTAAATGCAAAAAACCGTGGTACGTTCACTCAAATGTACCACGGTTTTTTCTTATTTCTTTTTTGCTGCTAACGTTTTCGCTTCAATCTTAAACGATTTAATAAGCGAAATGACGATGAGAATCATAATAATCGCAAACGGAAATGCGACGATAATTGAAGCGGTCTGTAAGGCACCAAGCCCTCCTTGCCATAACAAAACGGCTGCTGCTCCTGACTGAATGATTCCCCAGAAAAACTTCACACTGTTTGGTGGGTAAAGGCTTCCACCTGTTGTTTGCATCCCAAGGACAAAAGTAGCTGAATCTGCCGATGTAATAAAAAAGGTGCTAATTAGTAAAATCGCTAACACGGACATAAATGAACCGAATGGAAAATGTTCTAGCATCGCAAATAGGGCGATTTCTGTTCCCATATCTTCTACATAATGGATGATGTTCACACCTTCAAAATATTCAAGATGAATTGCTGAACCACCAAAAATTGCAAACCACAATGCGCCAAATATGGTAGGGACAACTAGGACGCCAAGAACAAATTCTCGAATCGTACGCCCTCTTGACACTCTAGCTATAAATGTTCCAACAAATGGTGCCCATGCAATCCACCAGGCCCAATAAAAGAGTGTCCAGCCACCGAGCCATTCGCTTGATTCACTAAATGGTGTCATTCTAAAGCTCATTGATGGTAAGTTTTGCACATAGCTGCCAAACGTCGTTGTGAATAAGTCGAGAATAAACTTTGTCGGGCCAGCAAACAGCAAGAACAACGATAACAATATTGCCAGGATAATGTTTGTATTGCTTAAAATCTTAATACCCTTATTCAGTCCAGACATGGCGGATATCATAAACAAGACGGTAACGATTGCAATGATGATAAGCTGTAAGCTCGTACCTTGCTCTAAACCAAATACAAATGATAAGCCACCACTAATTTGGATGGCGCCAAATCCGAGAGACGTCGCAACTCCGAATACGGTTGCGAAAACGACGATAAAATCAATTAATGTACCGAACCATCCTTTTGTATAATCACCGAATAATGGTTCAAGAATCGCACTAACTACACCAGGTGCTTGTTTGCGAAATTTAAAATATGCAAGCGCTAATGCGATTGTTGCGTATACCGCCCACGGGTGGAGCCCCCAATGAAAGAAGCTATATTGTAACGCGGTTTTTGCAGCTTCTTTTGTTTCAGCATCTCCATAAGGTGGGTTATGAAAATGGCTTAATGGCTCAGCAGCACCCCAAAAGACGAGTCCGATCCCCATGCCGGCACTAAACAACATCGCAAACCAAGTTAAATAAGAATACTCTGGCTCATCACCAGGCCTTCCAAGCTTTATGCCGCCGTACTTTGAAAAAATTAAATAAATCGCAAACACTAAAAATACAGATGCGCTAATTAAATAAAACCAACCAAATTGGTCCACTAAAAAACCTTGTATAACACCTGTAACGAGATCAAGGTTCGCATGAGGCAATACATTTTTAGGTATGACACCCCAAATAATAAATAATAACGCAACGATTGCTGAAATATAAAAAACCTTTGTCACTTTTTTCACTACTAAAATCCTTTCTCTCTGTTCTTCTCCGTTGTGTTTAATATGACCAATTTATTATTTTAACATGCCCTTAAACCCTACACTATGATTTTACTCAATGAAAAAATAAACTGTATTCTTTATAACCGCGTTTAAATCTTTCATAGCCAAAGTAATGGTCATTTTGTATAATGAGACTGTAGAAAACTTCAGGGGGTCAGACAATGAAAAAAACAATTTTGTTAGTCATCATGTTGATTATGATGCTAGCAGCGTGTTCCACCACTCAAAATGATCAAAATGATCAAGGTGAGGGACAAGCAGATAACGACGTTGACACAGAAGAGAATGAAGATAATGCCGAGGCATCAAATGATGATTCAACAAATGAACTGGATGAAGAAAAAAGTGATGAAGCACAAACTGAAGATGAGGAATTAGTTACGGAGGATGAGGTTGAGCCATTATATGAGGTTTCGCAATCAACATGGCATGTCGTTCCTACGAATGAATCAGCTAATGAAAAGGTCGTGCTTTTGACGATAGATGATGCCCCTGATCAATACGCGCTTGAAATGGCGCGCACTTTAAAGGAACTTGATGCGGGCGCGATATTTTTTGTGAACGGTCATTTTATGGAAACTGAAGAAAAGAAAGCGATCGTTAAGCAACTATATGACATGGGCTTTTTAATTGGGAATCACACGTATAGCCATTCGTCACTCCCTGATTTGTCAACTGAAGAACAAAAAGAGGAGATCGTCCGAGTTAATGATATGGTAGAGGAAATAACAGGTGAGCGGCCGGCATTTTTCAGAGCGCCTTTTGGAGCCAACACGGACTATACAAAAGAAGTTGCAAAGCAAGAAAAAATGGTGCTTATGAATTGGGTATATGGTTATGATTGGGAGAAGCAATATAGAACGCCAGAAGCACTGACTGACATAATGGTCAATACAGATCTTTTAGGAAATGGTGCGAATTTACTCATGCACGATCGTGAATGGACAAGTGCTGCACTTGGTCAAATTGTTACAGGTCTTCGCGACAAAGGATATGAAATTGTAAAACCAGAATTGATTAAAACCATACAGTAAATGGCTACCAATGAGCTGTCTTCGCTAATGAAGATAGCTTATTGTTTTTTTTATGTCTAAATAAGCTTTCACCCTTAATTAGGTCACATCATATAGATATATTGTGTTATACTATTTTAAGTGTTATTATTAATGTGTTATCGATCATTGTAATTCTAAGGGGGGAAAATCATGGGGACGATTGTTTGTAAGGATTGTCAGTCGATAATTGAACATTATAATGATGAAAAAGTGACAACACTGTATGGTACGTGCCCGACCTGTTGTACACCAAAGTAATACAAAGGTCGCATGAACACTGTGAATTGTAGAAATATAATAGTAGATGACATAAGCCGTTCTCTTGAACGGCTTATTTTCATGAATCAATAGATGGTATGTGAGGATACATGGTAATATTGATACAATAAAACAAAGGGAATGGGAGGTTTATAATTATGAACTGGGAAACACGACTAACCAAGTTGTTAAACATTAAATATCCTATTATTCAAGGTGGCCTTGCTTATTTAGCATATGCCGATCTAGCTGCTGCGGTATCAAATGCGGGTGGTTTAGGACAAATTACAGCTATGAGTTTACAAAATCCCGATGAATTGAGGCGAGAGATTAAACGAATTAAACAGATGACAGATCAACCATTTGGTGTGAACTTTGCGATCGGTCAGCACGGTAGGCCTTATGAAGATATGGTACATGTTGCGGTGTCAGAATGTGTCCCTGTTATTTCCGTAACTGGTGGAAATCCAAAAGGTGTACTTGACATTGTGAAAGATCATCCTATAAAGATACTTGTGCTCGTTGCGGCACGAAAACAAGCTGTCAAAGCTGAAGCGCTAGGAGCAGATGCTGTCATGGTCGTTGGGCAAGAGGGTGGTGGTCATTTAGGTCGCAATGACACAGGCACATTTGTTTTAACACCCCAAGTTGTAGATGCTTTAAAGATTCCTGTTGTGGCTTCGGGGGGAATTGTTGATGGTCGTGGTCTTATGGCAGCGTTAGCACTTGGCGCAGAAGGCGTGGAGATGGGGACGCGATTTATTGCGACAGAAGAATGTCAATCTGCCCATGAACTTTATAAACAAGCACTTGTAAATGCGGATGAAAATGCCACAGTCGTTATCAAACGATCACTCGGTACACCCGCTCGCGCACTTAAAAATAAATGGACGGATCATATTTTAGAATTAGAAGCACAGCAACTGGGATATGAAGCCTTGAAAGATTATATTAATGGCCGTGCCAATCAAAGGTACATAAATGAAGGGTATATTGAAGAAGGCTTTGCTTGGGCTGGACAAGGTGTCGCACGCATAAACGACATTCCGAGTGTCCATACTTTAATTCAAAATATGATAACCGAGGCTGAAGGAATTAGACGAAAATGGGAGGACTTAGGTTGAACTATACTTATCCAATTGATGACACGTGGACCACTGAGGAAGTTGTCGATGTGATCGCATTTTACACATTAGTTGAAAAGGCTTATGAAAAAAAAGTTGATCGACAAAGCATTTTAGATGCCTATCGAACATTTAAAAATATTGTACCGTCTAAAAGTGAGGAAAAACAGCATTTTAAAGTATTTGAACAAGCATCAGGCTACTCCAGTTATCATGTAGTTAAAAAAGCAAGAGAGGCTACAAATGATATGATTCAGATGTAGCCTAAGCCGATTTACGGGTTATAATGATCTTGCATGCATCGCTAATTGATAGAACGGAATTAATTGATCAAACGTATCTTTTACGGTAGACATAAATTGTTCAGGATCATGAACGCGTGGGTCGTCAGCTAGTAAGTGGCGTCCAATCAGAAATTCTGCTTTTTTCACATCACGAAATCGCTCTAAATGTGATTGATCCAGTTGCGCAATCGGAAAGGCGTCTTTTTTCATATGGTCAAGAGACGCAACGAAATCTGTCGGTAATTGTTTAAGATCATCCATTTTGTTTAAATAAGCCGAGGCAATGTCTTTTTTGCCGTCGAGTTCATAAATAAGTGCTAGCCAAATAAAGACATGGGAATCAAACAAGCCAACTTGAAAGTGTGGATGTTTTTTATAGCCTCGCTTATTGTCAGCAATTGCTAGCCATGTATCATTTGGAGGATTGACTGATCGTCTCGCGTGCTTGGCGATGTGGAGATGCATTTCGTTACCGAGCCTGGCTGCGAGATGATCGGTTAGGTCTGTGCCGATTTCTTGAAATTTAGGTTGAATATTTTGTTGTATGGCTTCCATACGTGCTTGGAGCCCGTCAATTTTAAATGTCGCAAAATCTTGTGTCGTAAAGTATTGAACCATATTACATACACCTCATTATTAGAATAAGTATTGAAATATAATTACATTAATTATTGCGGATAACACGACCTTGCGTCAAGCAGACACACTTTCACAACGACAGTAAGTAGAACGGGAAAAAGTGCGGAATATAAAATTTGAGCCTATTAATATGACGTTTTAGCCCCTCAAATAAAGAAAAGTCCGAACGTATTTTGAGTCATGACATATATATAATTAAAGTGATTTCAAGGGGTGCAAGATGTCATGAAGTTTGTAATGGAAGCGATTCGTAAACAGGAGTTAGAGGAGAAACGTCCGGTTATCCGGCTTGAAATTGATTATGAGCTGGCAACGCTCCATGACGCCTTGATTTTAAATGATCGCGTTCAAATTATAAAATCAAAAGAGCGTCTAGAGTTGTTACGTAGACAATGGTTGGGTATGAATGAAACATAGCACATTGAATGTCCCTCTATATGAACGATATATAGGGGGCTTTTCGTGCTTGTATGTTTTCTGTTCCTTTGTGCATCATGACGGTTGAACAGAAATCTGTTAACATATATATCATAAAAAGGGAGGCGTAACAATTGATGGAAGCCATTAACCGCCATGCGATAAAATGGATCTATGAAGCAGGACAAGTTATACGTGAAGCGATGAGTCAACCGCTGACAATTGATACAAAATCCAATCGAAATGATCTCGTAACATCAATGGATCGAAATATTGAACAATTTTTTGCGGAAAGAATTAGAGCGACCTATTCGGATCATTTGATTTATGGTGAAGAGGGATACGGTGATGAAGTTACCTCTCTTCAAGGAATTGTCTGGTTGATTGATCCAATAGACGGCACAATGAACTTTGTCCATCAAAAGCAACATTTTTGCATTTCCATTGGCATATATAAAGATGGGATAGGTGAGATCGGTTTAATTTATGATGTGGTGGCAGATATACTTTATAAGGCGATGAGAGGTAAAGGTGCTTACAAAAATGATAAACGTCTTCCTAACTTAACAAAAGAACAAGCTCTGGAAGACAGCTTAATCGGTATGAATCATCATTGGTTATGTGACAATCGCATCGCTGATAAAGCCGCCATGCAACAGCTCGTTAAAACTGTGCGAGGAACGCGTACATACGGGTCTGCTGCGCTAGAGTTTGCTTATGTTTCAGAGGGCATACTTGATGGGTATATGGCGTTAGGCTTATCAGGATGGGACGTGGCAGCTGGCATGGTACTCGTTTCTGAAGTAGGGGGTATGACGACTGATATAGATGGGTCTACGGTTGATTTGTTATCAAAAAATGCCATACTCGTCTGTAACAGTGCGGTTCGTACAAGATTAATGGAAGAATTTATTAAGCCTGGGAGGAAGATGGAATAGATCACGATAGGCATCCTAAATGCTGAATACAATCTCTGTTTAGGATGCCTGTTGTCTATTCTGTTTGTTTGTTGCGTTTGAGTGAAAGGCCGAATGCCATTAAGGAAAAACCGAGGATTACAAACAAAGCAATTAACCACATGTTTCGATAAGCGATGGCAACCCCTACGAGTGTAAACATTGTAATGACGAGTATTGCTAACAAAAGCATCGGTAAGTTTATCTTCTTCATATAAAACACCCCTATTTGTCTATTATTTAGTACATACAAAGATTACAAGCGGAATACATGCAATAATATGGCAACTCATTCCAAAATCTAGTATGATAGCATGTGAGTCTATTAGTGATGGAGGCGAAAAATGAATTCAGAGTTCAGTTTTTTATTCAACTACATATATGACAATTTCGGTGTAGAATATATTTGGGAAATTTTTTATGTGTTAAATCTCATTTTTGGTATTATTTCTTACAAGCTTGGCTTCGCGCGAAAGCTTACATTTCTTAAATCGCTGTTCGTGTATATCATGTTGGCGATTGGTACGATTGTGATGACGTTTTTCAGTGTGTTGTTTAGGATGCCAATGACTGAGTCACTGATCATCATCGCACTTGTTATGGGTATTTATAGGTTCCGGTTGTACAGGGAGCGTTCGAAACGAAACAGTGGTTAAAACGCGTTGTATATGGATAGTCATGGCAGTTACCATGTCTATCCATTTTTTTATTTATTGCAAATTAAAGGGTTGTAAAACGCCCGCTAATTGATTTTTACTTTATATAAATTCATCTTGTTGTTCTTTTCCATCATAAAATCGGAAACGTCCGGTTTCCTGTCGTTTAATGGTCTTTTTAGCGATCCTGTCGTCGCACGCTTGACATAAATACATATGAATTCGTCTATTTCGTAATTTTTTTGCTTGCGGTGAATCATCTTTTAGCGATTCAACCTTTTCACAAATGACACATTTAACCTTCATGTTCTCACCTCATTTTTCACGCTTCCATGTCTATCTAAACTGAGCATATGTGCATATGTCCTATGTTTTAATATAGAATAAACAGGGTAACATGTCTGTATTATCATACCGTAATTTGAAAGGGTGTTTCAATGAAAAAGACATATTTTATAGCAATAGGGGCAAGTGTGTCAGCTGCTGCGCTTGCAGGTGCGATGATGTCACGGACAAAACAGGATCATAAACGTTCCATTGCGTCCAACATTCAAGAAGCAGGGATGCCTGATCAAACAGAACATCGTGATGCTGCCCAGCTAGAAAATGCGAAGATGGTATCAGAGGGCTCGCAGTTTGGTGTCCATTATTTTAATAACGCTCAAGAAGAACAATAAAAATGTTGCCCGTTACATGGGCAACATTTTTTAAGATGTTTTTTACCAATCAATACTTTTAGTCATTTTGTTTATGATCATTTGATTGCTCTTTCTCTATGTTGTCTAGTTTATCTCTTTGATCTTTAGGGATGACATCTTTATTTTGATCAGGATCTGTCGGTCTATTTTGGTTTGGAGGCAGCTCAGGCATATAGCGGCCAACAATAGCCGAAAGCTCATCTATGATGCCTTGTATTGGATAACCTTGGGCAATTTTGTTGCCCATTCTTCTTAACCGTTCAACAATATCGCCATCTGCTATAACGACTGCTGTTTTACCGTATGGGTCATGCTGCAGTGCTTCTGTTACTGAATATTTAATTGTCCCAACTCTCGATCTGTCAAGATCTTTGTCAACATCAATTGCCACAACTGCATATGGGCCAGCGACAATAGCAGCCGCATCTGAGACATTTGGAATGTCACTTGCAACGTGTGACAAATGGTCCGCTATATCTCTATTTGAAGCCCGTTTCTTTTGCTGGTTAGGATTAGAATCTTTAACTTGTACGATTCTGTCATTATTATTGGCTTCTTCTTTTGGGATGGCTTCATCTTCTTGTTGGGAGCAGCCAGCGCCTACAATGATCATAAGTGAAAGCACCATTAAACGTATCATAAAGTCCCTCCTTAAAGGAATATCATATATAAGCTATTTTGATTCTGTTGGACGTATTTATGCAAAAAAAGATCAATTAATAAAAGCTTTTCAAAGCGGGTGTTCGATAAAAGTAATGATTTATTGTGGGTTTGATGTCTATAGATTGTATTATAAGGTGGCTTAAATATAAAAAGCTGCTCCAGCGTCATTCAAGAACGCAAAGCAGCTTTTTCTTATTTATTGAACCTCAATGCATTTCACATGTTTAATGGGTTCATTTTTATTCGAACCGTCTCCATAAATTAAATAAACTGGACCATCCGTTTTAAGTGGCCTTCCATCGACAGCGAACAAAAAATATGAATGACGTATGGTGTCCAGGGGCAGTGTGATTGTTTCATCTTTTAATGTAAGTATGACTTCTGTAGCTTCTGGGTGAGGTGCTGCCGTCGTTAAAAAAGGTTTGATCGGCATGACATATGTACTTTTTAAAATTTTTTCCCGTTCAAACCGTTTTATGCTTCGGTTAACGGGCGGCTTTATCATGTCTCGTCGAAGCTCACGATCCCATCTTTCTGAAGCGTTCTTAATGGGGGCTGTATCATTTACGTTAGCGGGCGTGGTTGAGAAAGCATTGTCGAGCTCAATTTTACGGTCATCAAAAATCCACACAGTAGGATCGAGTGTAATGGGATACGTAACATTTCCTGTAATTGGAACAATCATAATACTTTTACCACCTTTATCTTTATATGTCACAAGAATAGCAAAGATGAGGTGTTTTTTCCCAATGAAACGATTTATATTGTTCAGATTGAAATAAATTTGCAATTCTATCCACATAACGATAAAATGATAGGAGAATGCGATTGTTGCGTCAGTTAAAACACGAAATGTGGACATGGACGTTGTCGCAATTAAAGTTATGTTACGGAGGGATGATCTTGATTCCTGAGATGACAATGAATGACCGCGAAAAAGCATACGCTCTTCTAAAGGAAGATGCCGATCATATATTGCGATTAATTGAAGTTCAAATTGAAAATCTGACCATGCCTCAATGTCCACTTTACGAAGAAGTGTTAGATACGCATATGTTCGGTTTATCAAGAGAGATTGATTTTGCTGTCCGTTTGGATTTGATTACAGAGGCAGACGGTAAACTGTTGCTTGAGAATCTTGAACGGAAGCTCAATATCCTGCATGAAGCAGCTCAAAAAACGCCTTAGATTGATAAAGTTGTCGATTTATACTAATAAACTTTGCCCTGTCAATGGCAAGGTTTTTTGTTTTATTTGAATAATAGGTTGATGTTGATTTTAATCGAAAAGCACCACTTAAGGGTCTTAAATTTTCGAAAAACAATGACATGAGTGCTGAAATATGTTTATAATATAGAGGACAACGCCACAGAAAACATTATGTTCACTGCGTTTATTGCGAAAATACGAACCATTAAGAATTTGGCTATATAGGAGACGTCCGGAAATGATACGAAGACTAAAAGACTATGATTTCACACTATTGATTGTTCCTGTACTCCTTGCTTTGTTTGGAGTCGTTATGGTCTATAGTGCCAGTATGGTAACGGCTGTTGTAGAAGGCTTTGACAGTACCCATTATCTTGTGCGGCAATCTCAATGGTTCGTCCTTGGTTTAGGCTGCTTGATTGCGCTTAGCTTAATCCCTTACCAATTTCTTCAACGATTGGTCAAAATAATTATTATAACCGTTGTTCTCATGCTCATTGCTGTTAAATTGTTTGGGACGACGGTTGGGAATGCACAATCATGGTTTCGAATTGGTTCAATTGGGATACAACCAGCAGAATTTGCGAAGCTTGGCTTAATTATTTATTTATCATCGGTCTATTCCAAAAAACAGGCTTACATTAATGATTTTACAAAAGCTGTATTACCACCACTTGTTATGACAGCATTAATTTTAAGTCTGATTGTCTTACAGCCAGACATTGGTACAGCTTTTATTATATTAATGATCGCAGGATCAGTCATTATGAGCTCAGGTATTCGCACAAAGCACTTACTTTTTCTAATTATGATAGGGGTTATTGTTCTCGCCATTGCTGTTCCAAATATGGTCACAGAAGTCCGTATTAACCGTTTTACAGGTGCTTATCAACCTTTCGAGGCACCAGACTCTTCTGGACATCATTTAATTCAATCTTATTTAGCAATTGGTGTTGGTGGACTAACTGGGGAAGGATTAGGTCAAAGTGTGCAAAAACTAGGCTTCTTATTCGGGGCACACACAGACTTTATTATGTCGGTAATTGCTGAGGAACTTGGATTTATTGGGGTTATTATTGTACTTAGTTTGCTCGCAACGATTGTATTGCGTGGCTTATATATTTCAAATAGGTGTAAGGATAGCTTTGGAGCACTCTTAGCAATTGGGATTTCGTCAATGATCGGAATTCAAGCTTTCATTAATCTGGGGTCTATTAGTGGTATATTACCAATTACAGGTGTAACGCTTCCCTTTGTGAGTTATGGTGGATCATCCTTACTCGTCTTAATGGCGTCTGTCGGGATTTTAAACAATATTGCAAAGCAAGTAAAACAACGAGAACAGGATGATCAACAACAATCGAAACAGGATACAGACCATCATAATACCAATAGAGGAGGAACAAGATGGGTCAATTGAAGCGGATTAACAAGATACTTGTTGCTAATCGGGGGGAAATTGCAATTCGTGTTTTCCGGGCTTGTACGGAATTAAACATTCGTACAGTAGCCATCTATTCAAAAGAGGATACGGGCTCTTATCATCGCTATAAAGCAGATGAAGCATATTTAATCGGTGAAGGAAAAAAACCGATTGATGCGTATTTAGATATGGATGGCATTATAGAATTGGCTAGAGAAGTTGGCGCTGATGCAATCCATCCTGGATATGGGTTTCTATCAGAAAACATCCAATTTGCCCGCCGTTGTGAAGAAGCTGGTATTATTTTTATTGGACCTACGAGCACGCATTTGGACATGTTTGGTGATAAAGTAAGAGCGCGAACACAAGCTTTAAAAGCAGGTCTCGATGTTATCCCTGGTAGTGATGGTCCGGTAACAACTGTAGAAGAAATTGAAGCATTTGGAGATACACACGGTTTTCCGATCATTATTAAAGCCTCTCTCGGAGGTGGCGGTCGCGGCATGCGGATTGTACGTAACCGTGAAAATATAACAGAGGCTTTTACACGTGCAAAGTCGGAGGCGCGCGCTTCATTCGGCAACGAAGAGGTGTATTTAGAAAAGCTTATTGAAAACCCTAAACATATCGAGGTTCAAATCCTTGGCGATCAACAAGGACATATTGTTCATTTATTTGATCGCGATTGTTCAGTTCAAAGGCGCCATCAAAAGGTTGTAGAGGTTGCACCTTCACTATCCATATCTGAAGCTGTGCGCGAACGCATTTGTCGAGATGCTGTTAAACTTATGGAAAATGTTCATTATGAGAATGCTGGGACAGTCGAATTTCTTGTGACAGGAGATTCTTACTATTTCATTGAAGTGAATCCCCGTATTCAGGTTGAGCACACAATCACCGAAATGATTACAGGTGTGGATATCGTTCAGTCACAAATTAAAATTGCTCAAGGTCATGGCTTGCATGATGATCCGATAGGCATTCCTGAGCAAGAACATATTGCTACGAATGGGTATGCGATTCAATCGCGTGTAACAACAGAAGACCCTTTGAACAATTTCATGCCGGATACTGGTAAAATTATGGCTTATCGCACAGGTGGAGGCTTTGGAGTTAGACTAGATGCAGGAAATGGTTATCAAGGTGCCGATATTTCGCCACATTATGATTCTTTGCTCGTAAAAGTGTCCACGTGGGCACTCACTTTTGAACAAGCTGCATCCAAAATGGTCAGAAATCTTAAGGAGTTCAGAATAAGGGGCATTAAGACGAATATACGTTTTCTAGAAAATGTGATGACACATCATAAATTTATATCTGGAACGTACACGACGACCTTTATTGATGAATCCCCTGAATTATTCGTTTTTGCCAAACCAAAAGATCGCGGTACGAAAATGCTGTCTTATATTGGGCATACAACAGTAAACGGATTTGAAGGAATTGAGCCGAGAAAGAAGCCTGTATACACTGAACCAACTGTGCCAGTCGTAGATCATCTTAAAGATATCCCTAAAGGGACGAAAAATATTCTTGAAACAAAAGGTCCAGAAGGATTAAGTGCATGGTTGAAATCACAAAATAAAGTGATGCTGACTGATACAACATTTAGAGATGCCCATCAATCTCTTCTTGCCACGCGAGTCCGATCAAAAGATTTAGTTAAAATAGCGGAGCCGACAGCTCGGTTATTACCAGAGTTATTCTCTGTTGAAATGTGGGGCGGTGCAACGTTTGATGTGGCGTATCGATTCTTAAAAGAAGATCCTTGGGAGCGTCTCCTAAAGATTAGAGAAAGAATGCCAAATGTATTATTGCAAATGCTCTTAAGGGCAAGTAATGCAGTAGGCTATAAAAACTATCCAGATAACGTGATTTCTGCATTTGTTGAAAACAGCTCTAAAGCGGGAATTGACGTGTTTCGAATATTTGACAGCTTGAATTGGCTTGATGGAATGATACCGGCAATCGAGGCAGTAGCAGAAAATGATAAAGTTGCTGAGGCTGCTATTTGTTATACGGGAGATTTGTTAGACAAAGGCCGCCAGAAATATGATTTGAGCTATTATAAAAACCTTGCTAAAGAATTAGAAATGTCAGGTGCACATATCCTAGCTATTAAGGATATGGCCGGCTTATTAAAACCAGAAGCGGCTTATCAATTAATTACAACATTAAAAGAAACGGTAGATTTACCACTTCATTTGCATTCTCACGACACGAGTGGTAATGGCATATACATGTATGCCAGAGCAATCGATGCCGGTGTTGATGTCGTCGATGTAGCTTGTGACCCATTTAGTGGTATGACATCTCAGCCAAGTGCACAGGCGCTCTTTCATGCACTTGATGGGACAAGTCGCCAGCCTAACATTAATGTTAAGCATTATGATCAGCTATCACAATATTGGACTGGTGTCCGCAGCTATTATGAAGAATTTGAAAGCGGTATGAATGCGCCTCATACCCAAGTTTATCAGCACGAAATGCCTGGAGGGCAATATAGTAACCTACAACAACAGGCAAAAGGCGTAGGTCTTGGCGACCGCTGGGAAGAGGTTAAGCAAATGTTTCGTCGTGTTAACTTCTTATTTGGTGACATTGTCAAAGTAACGCCTTCTTCAAAGATCGTTGGTGATATGGCGTTGTTCATGGTGCAAAATAACTTAACAGAGGACGACATTTATGACAGGGGAGAATCGATTGACTTTCCAGAATCCGTTATTGAATTCTTCCAAGGTTATATTGGTCAGCCATATAAAGGGTTTCCTCAAGAGTTGCAACGGATCATTTTAAAAGGGAAAGAACCGATAAAAGGGAGACCTGGTGAATTACTTGATCCGGTAGACTTTAATCAGATGAAAGAAACGCTTTTTAAAACCCTCGGGCGGCAAGTAACGAGCTTCGATCTCGTTGCACATGCACTTTATCCTAAAGTGTATATGGATTATTATAAGTTTTATGAAACGTATGGTGATACTTCGGTACTAGATACGCCGACTTTCTTCTATGGGATGAAGTTAGGAGAAGAACTTGAAATAGAAATTGAACGAGGCAAAACGTTGATCGTAAAGCTCATTTCTATTTCAGAGCCTCGTGCTGATGGTACGCGTCTTGTTTACTTTGAATTAAATGGACAGCCGCGAGAGGTCGTCATTAAGGATGAAAATGTTAAGTCCGAGTTAACAGCACGCGCAAAAGCAGATGAGAGCAATGAAAAACATATTGGGGCAACGATGCCTGGAACAGTTGTGAAAGTCCTTTGTAAGCAGGGCGAACGTGTGAATAAGGGCGATTATTTGCTCATTGCGGAAGCGATGAAAATGGAAACGACGGTTCAGGCACCATTTACAGGGGTTGTAAGAAAAGTTCATGTGAGTAATGGTGATGCCATTGATGTGAAAGATTTGTTAATAGAGTTTGAGTAAGATGAAAAAACAGGCTGCCTGGGAGGTTCCCGGGTAGCCTGTTTGTGTGATGGATGTTCTCAGACAATTATTGCGCGTTATTCGACTTTATTCTGTGGTTGCCCTTGATCATTTGACATCGGCTGATCCATTGCTGCATGTCTCGTTGACAGCATGACGAAATAACTTAATAAAGCAAAGTAGCAGGAAATGACAAGTGCATGCATAAGGGCAATGCCAAGATTAAGCATTGTGAAAATAATCATTGCTCCAAAGAAGACTTGTAGCACGATGAGCCCAAACGCAATGCCCCAACCCCACAACATGACCGGGTTATGTCGGTAGTGTTTGACGACTTTTACAAAAAAGATTAGCGTCCAAATAAATAAAATACCAGCCGCAAACCGATGTCCCATTTGAATCCACTGTCCTAGGTTATAGCTTAATAGATTGAAAGGCGCATCATTTGAACAAAAAGGCCAGTCAGCACAAACTAAGTTCGCATTGGCATGACGAACGAGCGCACCTGTATATACAACAGCGAGTGTGTATAACGTTAAGGCATAAATTTCAACGCGATGCTTCTTTTGGATATACAAGGAGGATGTATCAAACTTTTTGTCAATCTCAAAGATCAGCAACATTAATAAGAAGACTGATGCGAAAGAAATAAGTGAGATGCCAAAATGTAGTGCTAGAATAAAATCAGATTGTCCCCACATAACTGCCGCAGCTCCTATGAGCCCTTGAAGAATCAAAAAGAATAATGATAAAAACGATAGAAATTTAGCCTCGCGTATATGGCCAATGTGCCTCCAAGCCAAAATGGATAATGCCAATACAACGATACCTATAATACTGGAAACGAGTCGGTGGCTTAATTCAATAATGAGTTCAGGTGTAATATTGGTTGGCATAAATTCACCATTACATAATGGCCAGCTTTTCCCGCACCCTGCGCCAGAATCAGTTTTTGTCACTAACGCACCGCCCAATAATATGAATATCATTCCGATAACTGCAATTGTAGATAGTCGTTTTAATCTTCGTATCATTAGTTTGCCTCACTTCACTTTAATGGTATATAACATATGTTTAACTTAGATATGTATCAATTCTGTTTCATTTTAAGGTGGGTTGCCTCTATAAGCAAATGAATCTACTTAAAAAATGACGAATGTCACACAATTGTTATATTAACATGTTTTACCCCTGTTTTCACTATGGATAGATCATAAATCCTTGCATTGTTGTACGGAATTTGCTAGAAATAGTGTAGAGGCTGGTTGTCATCATGTTGGGTACCATGCACTTGAGACGAACTAAAATGGGCGTTCTTTCCAGGTGGCACATGTCTTTGTGACGTTTTTATAGGAGCTTCATGTTTGTGAATGATATGTCGGTTATCTGTCACAAATCAGTCAAAAAAATGTTGCTTAAAGACACTTATTCTTCATCTGTATTGAAAGTTCACAGAAACGTCACAAATAGTCATGGAGTAAAAACATATACACAATAACCAGTATCCGATACATATAATCAGCTTCAAGACAAGAGACAATGACTAATTTTTAACAGGGTAAACAAGATCTAACGTTCGATTAACGCCATCATTGTGCGTGGTGACGTTAAAGGGGGGGATAAAAGCACGTGGGAAAAGTGGGAGTTACGTCATCCTCGCAAGCCTTGGGGACTGTATCGATGCTTAATGAAGACAAATGGGTATGGATGAGGGACTTGAAAGCGCTCTTTAAAATGGGCATTGTGAATGCGAATCTAATGACTGTTTTTGTCGGATTCTGGCTGGCGCACTTTATTACAGAGACACCGTTTCTTGCCAATTGGGATGTGTTGCTTCTAACACTACTAGGCAGTGGACTTGTTATTGCAGGTGGTTGTGTCATGAATAACTGGTTTGATGTTGATATTGATCCAGTTATGGAACGAACACAGTCAAGACCAACAGTTACCGGAAGTATCTCTTTAACTACTGCATTTATTATTGGAATTGTATTTACCGTCGTTGGGATTGGGCTGTTGCTCGTCATCTCTATTACAGCAGCTATTATCGCGTTTATTGGTTGGTTTCTATACGTTGTTCTGTACACGATGTGGTCTAAGCGTCGATACACTCTAAATACGGTTATTGGAAGTGTGTCAGGAGCAATTCCACCACTTATAGGATGGACAGCAGTAGAGCAAAACCTTAGCATCGTCCCTGTAACGTTGTTTCTAATCATGTTTATTTGGCAAATACCGCATTTTTTAGCCTTAGCGATCAAAAAAAATGACGAGTATACAAAAGCGAACATACCAATGCTGCCAACTGTAAAAGGCTTTCAAATGGCTAAAAGGCAAATCGTTATCTATATTATTTGTTTGTTACCGTTGCCGTTTTTTTTAATGCCTCTTGGGAGTACTTTTATGATATTAGCTACACTTTTAAATATTGGCTGGTTATTGATTAGTTTAAAGGGATTTTTCGCAAAAGATGATTTAAAATGGGCGAATCGAGTCTTTATCTATTCACTCAATTACTTAACGGTATTGTTTTTGTTAATGGTGGTATCTACAATTGAATTTCCATTTGGTTAAGAACCAATTATTCATAAAATGGAAGCTATAAAGAGAAAGAGAGGTATACATTCATGAAAGGTTGGATGGGGAAATTTCGCGCACTATTCATACTAGGGGTATTGGCGCTTGTTCTTACAGGCTGCGGTAAAGAAAATCTGACTGCGTTTGTGCCAAAGGGATATGGTGCTGAAAGTTCAATGAAATTAATCATTCTTTCTATTGTCGTAATGACCTTTGTATTTTTGTCAGTTATGATCATTTATACAATCGTGTTGTTTCGCTTTAGAGAAAAGAAAGGTCAAGAGGATTATATACCGAAGCAAGTAGAAGGGAATAAGACACTAGAGACTATTTGGACAGTCATTCCTATTATTCTTGTATTTGTTTTGGCTATTCCGACGGTCATAGCAACTTTTGATCTTGCTGATGTATCAGGTGCTGCTGAAGAAGGTGCCATAAGTGTTGACGTTACGGGTAATCAATATTGGTGGCATTTTGAGTATCAAGGTGAAGAAATTCAAACGAGTCAGGATATGTACATTCCTGTAGGTGAAAAAGTCTATTTGAATATGATTTCATCTGATGTTATTCACTCATTTTGGGTGCCGACAATTGCAGGAAAAATGGATGTAAACGTTGAAAATACGAATCAAATGTACATTGAAGCTTATGAAGAAGGGGTTTACTGGGGGAAATGTGCGGAGCTGTGTGGCCCATCTCACTCATTGATGGACTTTAAAGTGGTTGCAGTCAGTCCAGAAGAATACGAGCAGTGGGTTGCTGACATGCAAAGTGTTGATCCAGAAGAAGAACCACAAGACGCTGTAGCTGTCGAGGGTAAGGAATTATTCGAAGCTAATAATTGTATGACCTGTCACGCTATTGGCTCAACAGGTAGCAATGTCGCACCGAACTTGACGAACTTTGGAAACCGGACAAAAGTTGCTGGATTTATGGAGATGACTCCAGAAAACTTGGCAGATTGGATTCAAGATCCTGAAAAGTTTAAGCCAGGTAATAACATGACCGGCACATATCCTGATGTATCTAAAGAAGATGCAGAAAAGATTGCTGAATACCTCATGCAGTTAAAGCATACGGAAATTACACCGGATGTTGCAGGAAACTAGATTGATAAATAAATAGACATAATGGGTTGGAAGATAGAGAGGGAGGTTAATAAATTGAGTATAGCAGCTACTCAAAAGAGAAGTTTTAGTGCTATATTGTGGGATTACTTAACGACTGTTGATCACAAAAAAGTAGCACATTTATACTTGTTTGGCGGTGGATTCTTTTTCCTGCTTGGCGGACTTGAAGCACTGATTATTAGAATTCAGTTAATCAAACCAATGAACGATTTTATAAGTGCCGGGTTTTATAATGAAATGTTTACAATGCACGGCACAACGATGATATTTTTGGCGGCAATGCCATTGATACTAGCTTTAATGAACGCAGCAATGCCTTTACAAATCGGCGCACGCGATGTCGCATTTCCTTTCTTGAATGCACTCGGTGTATGGTTGTTTATATTTGGAGGCATTTTGCTCAATATGAGCTGGTTCCTAGGAGGCGCCCCGGATGCGGGGTGGACGTCATATGTCCCGCTGGCAACAGATTCAGCAACACACGGTGTTGATTTCTATGTGCTCGGTTTGCAGATTGCAGGTGCAGGGACATTAATGAGTGGTATTAACTTCTTAGCTACAATCATTAATATGCGTGCACCAGGAATGACATACATGCGTATGCCACTCTTTACATGGACAACATTTATTACAAGTGTCCTCATTTTATTTGCGTTTCCAGCTTTGACGATTGGTTTGTTCTTGTTAATGTTTGATCGTATGTTTGGATCAGCATTCTTTAATGCGGCACTTGGTGGAAACGCCATTATTTGGGAGCATTTATTTTGGATTTTCGGTCATCCAGAAGTTTACATTTTGATTTTACCGATTTTCGGTATCTTTAGTGAGATTTTTGCTACATTTTCCAAGAAACGTCTATTCGGTTATACGGCCATGGTATTTGCAACAATGTTGATTGCATTTTTAGGCTTTATGGTCTGGGCGCATCACATGTTTACAGTAGGACTTGGCGCAATGGCGAACTCCATCTTTGCTGTTGCAACGATGGCGATTGCGGTCCCAACTGGAATTAAGATCTTTAACTGGCTTGCCACAATGTGGGGCGGAAGTATCAAGATTAATTCAGCAATGCTATGGTCACTCGGATTCATTCCAACTTTTACAATTGGTGGTATGACCGGGGTCATGCTGGGGTCAGCCGTAGCGGACTATCAGTATCATGATACGTATTTTGTCGTTGCGCATTTCCACTATGTTATTGTTGGTGGAACGGTATTCGGTATTTTTGCCGGCCTTCACTACTGGTGGCCTAAAATGTTTGGACGGATTTTAAATGAAACTTTAGGTAAATGGACGTTCTGGGTATTTTTCTTTGGTTTCCATTTTACTTTCTTTGTTCAGCATTTCTTAGGCTTGATGGGTATGCCACGACGTTATTGGGTATTTCTGAATGATCAAGAGCTTGACTTAGGCAACTTCATCAGTACCATTGGTGCGTTTCTGATGGGTGTCGGTGTCATTATGTTCTTGTGGAACGTTATTGCTACAGCTGTTAAAGGGGAAAAAGCTGAAGCGGATCCATGGGACGGGCGCACGCTTGAGTGGTCAATTCCATCGCCGCCGCCGTTTTATAACTTTAAACAGGTTCCGCTTGTTCGTGGACTCGATGCCTTGTGGATTGAGAAAACAGAAGGTAATAAGCAGATGACACCAGGTGAACCACTAGACGACATCCATATGCCAAATGGTTCAATCCTACCATTTATAATGTCATTAGGGTTTTTCATTGCCGGTATTGGCTTTATCTACCAAGTTGATCATAAGCTTTGGTATATCGTGCTTTACGGTGGCATGGCGCTAGCCCTTGGAACAATGGTTGTTCGTTCTCTGAAGGATGACCTTGGTTTCTATGTTAAGAAAGAAGAGCTGGAAAGGGAGGCTAAATAAATGAGTCACATTCATCCGTTGAATCCTGAAACGATGCCAAATGAACCAGAAAAGGCTACCCTTGAAGGCAAAAACAAATTTCTTGGCCTGTGGTTTTTTCTAGGTGGAGAGACAGTTCTGTTTGCGAGTTTATTCGGGACGTACATTGCATTGCGTAATTCAACAGCAGGGGGACCGACATCGCAAGAAATGTTTGGTCTAGAGCTTGTGTTTATTATGACAATTCTTCTCTTAACCAGCTCTTTAACGAGTGTTTACGCTATGTATCATATGAAAAATCAGGACTTTAAAAAGATGCAGCTTTGGCTTGGTGTAACAGGCTTGTTAGGACTGAGCTTTCTTGGTCTTGAAATTTATGAGTTTGCCCACTATATTACAGATTATGGTTTTACGTTTCGAAGTTCAGCCTTTGGGTCTGCTTTTTATACTTTAGTAGGCTTTCATGGTGGGCACGTAACATTCGGTATTGCGTGGTTAATTACGATTATGATTCGCAATGCCAAGCGCGGACTTAACCTGTACAACGCACCAAAATACTATACGTTCAGTCTATACTGGCATTTCATTGACGTGATTTGGGTATTTGTATTTACGGTCGTTTACTTAATGGGAAAGGTGGCGTAAATAATGGAAAATACCAATTCTGATAAAATACGTGCGTATCAAAAGCAAAAGAATAAGGAAGAGATGCAAAAGCATTTAATCTCTTTTGGCTTAATGATTGTCTTGACAATCATCGCATTCGTCATTGTTGCAACTGGCATTATGGATAAAATGTTTGTCATCCCGGTGCTCGTCATACTGGCAGCCATTCAGGTTGCGTTTCAGTTTTATTACTTCATGCATATGAAGGATAAGGGCCATGAAATGCCGGCTACGATGATATATGGCGGTGTTTGGGGCGCACTTTTAACGCTAGCTGGTCTAGGTGTCATCAGCTGGTGGTAATACAAACAAAAAGGATCGGGTACACCCGATCCTTTTCTCTTGACGCATCTAATATGGAACGTCAGCTGTCTTTTTAATTCACTTCTTATGCATTAAAGTGTGAAGTGTATTAAAATAGGCGTGAATGAGTTTCATTGCATGGCTATAAAGGAGTGATACGAGATGTGGCTTGACCTACAGATTTTCGGATTTCGTGCTTTGTGGAGCCCTTATTTTTTTCTGTTTGTCCTTACACTGGGCATCGCATATTATTTGATAACAGGACCATACCGTAAATCTTTTTCTACAGAAGCTGAAAAACCAACATCGAAGCAACAAGTGTATTTTTATACGGCACTCATATTGCTTTATGTTGTTAAAGGCGGGCCGGTTGATCTGTTATCTCACATTATGCTAACTGCTCATATGACTCAAATGGCAATTTATTACCTTGTGTTTCCGATTCTCATATTGAAAAGTGTTCCAGAGTGGATTTGGATAAAGGTTACAAATCTATCGGTGATCAAGCCAATATTTAAATTGGTTACAAAACCACTTATTTCTCTATTGTTATTTAACGCGTTATTTTCATTGTATCATTTACCGGCAGTTTTTAATTTTGCTAAGTCAGGCCAGCTTGAGCATACGTCAATGTCTCTACTGATCTTGTTTTCGGCGTTTGTAATGTGGTGGCCGATTGTGGCCCCTATCAAACAGCAAGATACCATATCACCTTTATTGAAAATGGGTTATATTGTCGGGGGGAGTGTATTAATTACCCCAGCGTGTGTATTAATTATTTTTTCGGATGTACCTTTATACTCGACATACAGCTCACAAGGTGCTTGGATTCAAGCTTTAAGCTTATGTGTACCGGGCAATGTACTCGATGGGCTGCAGTTTCCGATATCAGGACCAGAAATGTTTTCTTCAATGAATATTTTGGAAGATCAACAATTAGGTGGAATTGTTATGAAAATCATGCAAGAAATCGTTTATGGGACAATGATTGGTCGAATCTTTTTCAAGTGGTTCAACAAAGAAAGTCTGAAAGTTGATCCACTTCCTTCGCATCAGCAAGCAGAGCATGTTCATACAGTATAATATAATGATAAAAGGAGTTGACTGATTGATGTCAACTCCTTTTATCTGTGTTTAACAGACGAAATCGGTTATCGTCTGTATTCTTGCTAAAATGCTAGATTTTGACGTTCCATTTAATAATGCCTGCTTCTCGAGCAGAAGTAAACGCAATAACTAATAATGGTCCTAAAATGAATCCAAGTAATCCCATCAATTTCAAGCCTAGGAACATCGCAATTAATGTGGCCAATGGAGACAAGCCGATTTGCTGTCCCATTACTTTTGGTTCCACTGTACGTCTAACCCCTAGTAAAATAATGGTTAGTATCGCCAACTGAACACCCATTTCAATATTGCCTGACAAAAACATAAACAAGGACCAAGGTCCGAGAATGATGATTGAGCCAATAATTGGAATCATATCGACTATCCAAATAATGATAGACATAATGAATGCAACTTCAGGCGCAATAAATAAAAGTCCAATGAGTGAGATGAAAAAAATAAAAATACTGACGAAGAACTGAGCCTTTAAAAATCCAAGGATGACGCTGGCTAATCGATTCGTCATAAACGATACCTTTTCCGCAGTCTCATCGGTGAACATGTTGTATACCTTTGCTTTAAGGATTGGTAGTTCTAACATAAATAAGAACAAGGCAATTAAGTAAACTAAAAACGCGATTAAATAGTTTGGAACACTTGTGAACACTTGAGCGATAGAATCGAGTGTTATTTTTTCTTTTGCTGTTTGACTCAATGATGTGACATTCTCTTCGAAGCTACTCATGACTTGATTGACAAATTCAGTTGGAAGGTTTTGGGCGTATGATTCAAAATTGCGCTCCCATTCTTCGTAAACGTCATTAAGTTGGTTAAAGTAAGTTGGTACTTCTTCAACAAATGTAATCACTTGTGAAATGGACTTCGTGACAACGAAGGTTCCGAGCAAGCTAATCATGAGCACAAAAAGAATAAAGACAATGGCAACGGCCATTTTCCGACTGGCTTTTAACCCTTTCTGCAGCATCCGTATAACAGGATTCAAACTGAGTGCTGTTATAAAGGCAAGAATAAGCGGAACAGAGATAGGTAGGATAAAGTAAAAAGAAAGTACCATTAAAATGATTAAAAAGATGATGGTCCATTGGCGTTTTGTAATAAACCGGAACAAGTTGATCGAAAGTCTCCTTTCTCAATGTATCTATAAAGAAATATAGCATTAAATGACGACTTTGAACAGATGTTTACACGAGTATTTACAACTTTAATAAGTCAAATTTACAAGTCGTTTAACGAAACACATATGACCGGTAAAAAAACCGACGCTCTCAAAAAGATGAGTGTCGGTTTGTGCCATTTAATTTGTTTGCTGTAATTCGGACCCCTGATGATCATCTTGGGGCTGTATGTCTTGATGTTCACTAATATCTGAAGTGACATTTTGTAAAAGCTTTTTAGCCCGCTCAATCAAGTTTTCAGGGAAATCCTCTTCTTCTCCATACTCTATACCATGCGGGTAATAGTGCTTACCTAAAAGTGGTGTTTTAAGCTTGATAACAGCAGTTTTGCGGTCGACATCACCTTCTATGGCATAACCTTGAACCCGAATGTAATATGTGATGTTTTTTTCTTTTGAGCCAACTTTATAATCATAAGTAACCCGCTCATAATCCCATTGGCCGGCACGGATAAATGCGTGATTAGCCATTAATTGATCTAATACTTTTATATCTATGATCATATCCTCAATGCCTAAGTTTTCTATTCTCATTCTACTCACCCCTTATTATATATCTATACATATAATGCTATCATAATATGAAATTATTGAAGTTGCAATGAATTAGATGCGCATCATGCGTAGGGGGTGTTAGACGCTCACTATCGTTCACATTGGGATTTAATCACGCATATATTAGCATGAGCCAAGAGATTGTGGAGTGGGGTGATTACGTTGACAGAGAAAGATTTACATCCGCAAGTACGTGAATTTAAAGCATTTATAAATCGGCATCCTAAATTAATCGAGTCTATAAGAAAAAGTGGCCGCTCATGGCAAGAGTACTATGAAAAGTGGACTCTGCTAGGTGAGGATGACCCGTACTGGAATAGCTATAAATCTGACGATCATAAAGTAAATGAAAAAAAGGAAGAAAAAGAAACGGATACAAAGAAACAGACGGAAATGTTCGAGCAATTAAAAAAGTTAACGGAAACCGTTGATTTAGATAAAATTCAAAAGCATGCATACCAACTCAGTGGAACGATTAATACGATCCAAGAGCTTATTGGTCAATTTCAAGATACTAAGAAAAGCCAGTTACCTCAGTTGCCGATCAAGCCAGACCGTGATCCATCTTATGATTGGTTTAAAGACTAGAGGAGGAATGAGCTGATGCAACCCTATGTATATGAGGCTTTACAAAATCGTCCTGATTTATTGCACGTCGTTAGGCATCGGCCAGAGTGGTACCGAATATTGACCCGGGAACCAGAAAAGCTGGTTGATCTCGAGAAAGCAGCAAAAGAATTTTATGGAAAAACGATGACACAACGTATTGAAAGGTTTGGGCAAAGGGCCGATATGGTTAACATGCTTATTCAAATGGCTGGAATTATGAAAGGATCATAGTAGGAAATAAAATGAATTGTACTTTCTCCCGACTTTTCATCCGTTCATTAAAATGGTAACATGTTTGGTAGAGGTGATTGACATGATTGCAACGATGGAATATGTAGATGTTTTAGATTGCAGTGAAGCGCTAGGTAAAATGATTTTGCAGTCAGACGTCATGGAAGCTTATCAACAAGCCAAAAAAGACATGAATGAAGATAAACAGGCACAACACTATATAAAAGCGTTTAATGATTTAAAGGCAGACTATGATTTGGTACGTATCATCCTGATTATAATGAGATTATGAAGCGTATTAGAGCGGCCAAACGAGCTATGGATATGCACGACACCATTGCGGCATTTAAAATTGCTGAGCGTTCTTTACAAGCTTTGCTTGATGATGTGAGTGGTCTGATTGCTCATAGTGTGAGTGAGAATGTTAAAGCACCAAAAGATGGCGCTGCGCTCTCAGACAGCGGATGTGGCTGCGGGAGTGGCGGTACATGCGGCTGTCAAGCATCATAATAGTCGATATGTATATATAGATTGGTGGGGATAAAATGATTAAAGAACGACAAGGTTTGGTTATATGGTTTCAGCATATGAAAAATACGAAACATATTAAGCGGTACGGTCATTTAATTCATGTATCAAAAAAGCTAAAATATGCGGTATTGTATGTGGACCGTGATCAAATCGATATAGTAGAACAAAAGCTGTTACGTCAATCATTTATTTCAAAAATAGAACGCTCCTACAAACCATTTGTTCAAACAAACTTTGAAAATGCAAAAGTGGACAAAGCAAAAGAATATGATTATAAAATGGGAATATAAAAAAACCTGCAGACACTGATCTGCAGGTCCTTTTTTGTCTTCTCCATAGAAAACAAAAAAGCAAAGGGAGAGGAGAAACCGGAAGAAAACTTATGGGGAAGTGTAAGTCTTCTCCGTGTTCTAAAACAGTCAAATGCATGTTATGACTGCTTCAGTATAGTATTATTGACGAAGGGTGTAATAATATACATGGTAGTTATCATGTTTTACACACTAATATTTTATGGTAGGATAAGATCAGGCTATATAATGAGGTGAAAACATGCGTGTCATATCGGGAAATCTAAAGGGACGCCCGTTAAAGGCTGTACCAGGAAAAACAACAAGACCGACAGCAGATAAAGTGAAGGAATCGGTATTTCAAGTAATGGGTCCGTATTTTACAGGTGGCCGATGCCTCGATTTATTCGCTGGTAGTGGCGGGTTAGGAATCGAAGCCATTAGTAGAGGGATGGATACGTGTGTGTTCGTCGATCAGTCTGGTTTAGCAATAAAGACAATTAATGCAAATGTGGATAATCTCGGTATTAGGGAGCAGTCGGATGTCCACCGGGCAGATGCCAACCGTGCAATCAATGCGCTCGCTAAAAAGGGTAACGCATTTGACCTTATTCTTGTCGACCCGCCTTACAAAAAAGTAAACTATGCTAAAATCATTGAGCGTCTTTTAGAGCATAACTTGTTGGTGGATAAAGGGTTGCTTTATTGTGAACATGACCCATTAGAATTGTTACCTGAATCAACCAATCAGTTATCGATTATTAAACAGGCGCAATATGGACAAACAATTGCAGTAACAATTTATGAATTCTCAAGAGAAGGAGAACAGATCCATGAATAGACTTGCGATATGTCCAGGTAGTTTTGACCCAGTGACATATGGACACCTTGATATTATTCGCCGTGGTGCACGTGTATTTGATGAAGTGATTGTAGCAGTATTTAATAATCAAGCAAAACATCCGCTATTCACTGCAGATGAACGTATACATCTATTAAAGGAAGTTACAAAGGATTTACCAAATGTCCGTGTTGATGTTTCAGATGGTTTATTAATTGATTATGCAAAAGAAGTTGGTGCTCATGCAGTACTCCGTGGTTTAAGGGCTGTTAGTGACTTTGAATATGAAATGCAAATAACATCAATGAACCGAAAGCTAGATGAAAATATCGAGACATTCTTTATGATGACGAACAATCAGTATTCATTTTTGAGCTCAAGCATTGTAAAAGAAGTTGCTAAATATAACGGGAATGTGTCAGGACTTGTTCCTAAGCCGGTTGAAGCAGCTCTGCAAGCCAAATATCAGATGAAACAATAATGGGTTATACATAAGAGGCCAACGAATCGCACATAGAGCTTTAAGTTTTGGTGATGTTAGTCAATCTCCACAAGGACTTGAAGACTGTTTCGTCACTTTCTATCCATAAAAATCATCATGCGTTTCAGGGCAATTAATGTTGCTAGCCTCTTCATCACTTTATCGAGTACTGCGACGAGCAAGAATAATAAATGCGATGAAGAGGCTTCCTAATGTCATAACTGGTCCATATTGGCTCATTAATTCTAAGATGTTAGTTGAAGCATCAATAGATGTATTACGGAAGACAAGCATCGTTTCTTCAGGCTCGGTGCTTTGCTTTAAGTAGATCGGTTTATAAAGGAATAAAGTTAAGAGTGAGCTGAACACGCCATGTAAAATTCTTGCAAAGAAATAAGGCTTAAAGCTTATGTCTGTTTTTGCGAGAATGCTTGCGACTTGTGCTTGAACAGAAAAACCATTAAAACCGAGAATGAAGCTGACGACAATGACTTTTGCCAACAACATATCCGTTGACAACTGTGAAATTAACTTTGCCCCAAGGGTGATTTCAAATAATCCAGATATAAATGGTAATGATAATTCTGGTGGCATCATCATGAGCTTAAATAAATATTGGATGTTATAGGCGATAAACGATGAAACACCGATTAAGTGGAGCAGCTTAGTTAATACTGAAAATAAAATGATAAATCCACCGACCATAACGAGTGTTTGGATAGAATGTAACACAGAATCGCCAATAATTTCACCTAACGGACGAGGGTCGTTAAGGCGTGTCCGGTGCATACTTTGGAACGCCTTTTTTATGTTAGGTCGTGTGCGTTTCGTTTCAGAAACCGATTGCTCTCTTTTTTTATAATACCGCATACACAATCCGACAAGTGTGTTACCAATATAATGCGCTAGGGCGAGTAATATACCCAAGTTAGGATCGTGAAAAAATCCAACAGCGACAGCACCGAAAATAAACAATGGACTAGAGGCGTTTGTAAAGGCCACGAGGCGTTCTGCTTCTGTTTTACTTAGTTGCTTTTCTTCCCGTAATCGAGCTGTGATTTTTGCGCCTGATGGGTATCCACTGGCCATGCCCATGGACCAGGCAAAACTGCCTGAGCCTGGTACGTTAAAAAGAGGGCGCATAATAGGCTCAAACAGAGAGCCAATAAATTTGACGACACCGAACCCTATGAGCAATTCAGCCGTAATAAAAAAAGGTAGCAGTGACGGGAATACGACCTCCCACCAAATATTAAGTCCACGAACACTCGCTTCTAGAGATTGTTCTGGATAAATAATTAACGCCAACGCCATACATAAGGCTGACGTGGAAAGCAATAGGGTCATCATTATTTGTTTCAAACTATAGGCCCCCTAATAAAATGAGCTTGGTTCTGTACTTATTGCAGTGTAAATAGTAAACTAATGCTAGCTTTCAGGTGAACGTTATTGTGCTGCAAGATTGAGGACAAGTCTTTTATCAATATACGCATGGAGACGGTGGAAATATGAATAGTACTTATAGACATTTTTTAATATTGGAAGGGGTCATATTATGAGATTGACGAAACGCCATTTATTTGGACTGGTAGCTGTAATCGTTATTGCATTTTTTCTATCAAGCTATAAGCTACCTTATTACATATACAAACCAGGTGGCGCCGATGCTCTCAATCCGATCGTAGAGGTAGCGGATGGGTATGAAAGTAGCGGTGATATGCACCTTGTCACTGTCAGTGGCGGTCAGGCAACTCCGATTCAGTATTTGTTGTCAATGGTTTTGCCGCATCATGAAATTAGGGACCTAGCTGAAGTCTTCCCTGATGATATAACACGAGAAGAGTACATGCATGCTCAATTGGAAATGATGGAAAATTCTCAAGAGGCATCTATGGTTGTTGCATATCAGGCCGCTAACGCAAATATCCAAATTGATTATAATGGCGTTTATGTCGCTCAAATATTTGATCAAATGCCCGCACAAGGTGTATTAGAATCAGGGGACCAAATCATACAAATTAATGGTCAAGATGTTAACAAGGCAGCAGATATGATTGAAATTGTCGATCAGTTGAATGCTGGTGACCCGATTGAGCTTGTCATTAAGCGTGAAGAAGCAACGATGACGAAGCAGATTACCCTTGTAGAATACGAAAACCAAGAGGGTAAAATTGGTATTGGTGTGGGTCTCGTGACAGATCGACATGTTGAAGTAGATCCAAAAGTCACGTTCTCTAGTGGGCGCATAGGTGGCCCAAGTGCAGGGCTTATGTTTTCATTGGAAATTTATGATCAGCTTACTGAGGAGGATGTGACAAAAGGGTACCAAGTTGCCGGGACAGGTCAAATTGATTATGAAGGCAATGTGTACCGGATTGGTGGTGTCGATAAGAAGGTCGTAGCTGCTGATCGAGAAGGTTGCGATATTTTCTTTGCACCAAATGAACAAGGAGATGCCGATTCCAATTATCAAGCAGCAGTAAAAAAAGCTGCAGAAATCGGCACTGATATGGAAATTGTCCCTGTTGACACGTTTAATGATGCCCTTGACTATCTGTCTAAACAATCACCTGCATCATAAAGCTGAGCTGTCATCGGAAAAACAAAGTGTGTTCAGATAACTCTTGATACCGGATTAACAAGCAGCTAGTGTGAGGCATTCATTAAAACGGGACCGCTTAATTCCTGCTTAAAAAGCCTCTTACGTGCCCCAGGCGGTAAAATGCTATAATACACATTGGATACACGTTCTTCGTGAGCGAGCATGTCACAAACACTATTCGAGAGCTTTGTAATCAACGGGACCTGCATCGTTTTCTTAACCTTGTTCAAATATGCTTGGCCATTTTTGGTCATACCCAGTATGCGAACATAAGGTAAAGATGCGTTCGGATCAGACATACGAGCCATATCCGTTTTGGTTGTTCCGGTTAAGATATGGACGAACATGCGTTGTAGCCTCGTCCGCGTATACCGTTTCGTTTTGAGCGCAGTGATCCAAGCCTCAAAAGATTCAGCTGTTTTCGCCGTTTTTTTAATTCGATGTTCAAGCCCCTCGTCGACACCGTGAATGCATGCGAGTTCGCTCAGGGTCATTGTGACCACTTTATAATGTAAATAGGGAAAATAGTGCTCCCAATCATGCCAGATCGAAGCTACGGCTTTATAAGATGTCAGCATATCTCTCATTGTATTTGGTAGGGCACGCGCGGCATCAGTTGTGACACACTTATGCTGCTTGATCTCATTTCTTATACTTGTGGCACTGGCGATATCATGAACGATGGAGGGATCATGATAGTTGCTTTTTGTCCGTTGAATGGTTAGACTTCGAATTGGTAATGTGCGGTCTCTAATTGAGCGAACGTAACTAAAGCCAAGTATATTATTTGGTTTAGCTAGGTCCATATGCTCTGAATCTAATCCAACACTTTTGTATGCCCGTTTGCTTGCCGTGGGAAATGACATGCCCTCGCTTAAACTTTCTTTTAATACGGAACGGTATTCCGTGAAATTATGACTTAATTGCTCGTAGCCGTGTTCAAATTTTTTTATGTCACCTGATTCACTTCCAAAACAAAGTGTATCGACACCTAGCTCATGTAATATGCGCACAGCACCATCCGCAAAATAAGAACTACCTTGCACAGAAAAGACGTAGGGCAGTTCTAAAACGATGTCCGCTCCACCTGAAAGTGCTGCTTGAGCTCTATGAAATTTATCAATAATCGCTGGTTCACCACGCTGTAAAAAAGAACCGCTCATAACGGCGATGATACAGTCAGCACCGGATTCTATTTTGGATTGTTCAATGTGATAGACATGCCCATTATGAAAAGGGTTGTATTCAACAACGAGACCACATGCTTGCATTCAATCAACTCCTGTATCGATTTAATGATATTGTACCAAATTTTGAGTTGTGTTAGAATGACGGCTTAACTCGGAATATTTGTTTATGGGATTGTTGATATCCGATTATTAAATGTCACACCGTGATCATAGACCAACCAACTTTTGACCATATTAGATAATAAATTGCTGTATGTAAAGAAAAAATGTTGACAAAACGTCAAATACAATTTAAAATAACCTTTGTTGCCTGAGGTGATCGTAGTGAAATTTACATTGGGTCAAATTAGGAAGAATGCTTTCAATGAACCGATGACGTTTGATCAGAAAGTCGATGTCTCTGACTTACAGACGATGGATAATGATATTAGAAAAATTGATTTTGTGAGTGTTTACGGCACCTGCTCTTATCAGGGGGACGAGATTGTTTTTTCCTTTAATATAAAGGGTGAAATGATTCTGCCATGTGCCCGAACATTGACAGATGTCGTTTATCCATTCGAAATTAAGGCGAATGAAGTCTTTTCAACATCTTTGTATTATAGTGAAGAGGATGCTGAAAATGACGTTCACCCTGTGGAAGGCGAGACATTGGATTTGGCTCCTATCATAAAGGAGATCATTTTATTGAACGTGCCTTTCCGAGTCTTTTCTAATCAGGCGAATTCAGAAGACAATGTGCCCGTAGAAGGAGAAGGTTGGGCATTTGTATCAGAGGAAAAACTGGAGGAAACAGTGGATCCCCGATTGCAAAAGCTACAATCCTTTTTTAAGGATAAGCCTGAATAAAACAGTTTATATGTTTTCGTACTAAGGAGGTGTTAGTCATGGCAGTACCTAAAAGAAGAACTTCAAAAAAGGTAAAAAACCAACGCCGTACACATAAAAAACTACATGTACCTAATATGGTTGAATGCTCCAACTGTGGTGAACTCACAAAACCACACCATGTGTGCAAAGCATGTGGTCATTATGACGGTAAAGAAGTCGTCAATAACTAATATAGAGATGAGAGAAACAGATCATTCAAATGCTGAATGGTCTGTTTTTTTGAAGGTGTGTATGTTATAGAGCGTTAAGTTATTCCTGATGTGCACAATGTTTCAAAATCAAAAGACAAAAGTAGGGATAAAAATGGAAGCACCACCAATTCAATATGATGTATTTAATGGTTTATATGGTGTTATACGACTGAATCGCCCAAAGAAGCATAATGCAATCTCAGCCGATATGACAGCTATGCTGAAGTCTATCTTAAAGAGAGCGAAGGATGACCCTATCAAATGTCTCGTCATAACTGGTGCAGGAAACAAAACGTTTTGTGCGGGTGGGGATCTAACCCAATTACATAGTGATTTAGAATCGGCTGAAGCTTATAAACTTCTTTCCGCGATGAAAGATGTATTATATGAAATAGTTTCATTTCCAGTCCCAACGATATGTGTGATGAATGGTAATGCTGTCGGTGGAGGGTGTGAGCTTGCAACTGCGTGTGATGTTCGCATCGCTCGATCAAAAACGCAATTTGGCTTTGTGCAAGCTAATCTCGGTATTGCGCCCGGCTGGGGAGGAGGCACGATACTATATGAAAAAGTCCATCCGAGCTTTGCCTATCAATGGCTTATGGAAGGAACGGTTTATGATGTTGATGCGCTACATCAAAAAGGATGGGTTCATCATATATACGACGAAAATGTCCAAGGGGATTTTGCCCATTTGTTGGAAGATTATTTAAACCGCTCCATTGACCAAATGCGCATGCTTAAACAACAATATAAACGGTCACTCTGTTTGGCGGAGTTATCAACGCATATGGATGAAGATGTACGCGCTTGTTCAGACCTTTGGGGGAGTGCGAGACATAAACAAGCGATACATGCTTTTAAGAACAAACACAAATATAATGAAAAATAGGATCTAAAAACAGTTATTCTATCACACCTATCGATTGCATATATTGATAGCAAAAGATAAGGAGTGATGGTATGAATGCAACGCGGCAGGATGCCTGGTCAAGAGATGAAGATATGATATTAGCCGAAACAGTGCTTCGCTATATTCGAGAAGGGAAAACACAGCTTGAAGCATTTAAGGAAGTAGCAAAACAATTATCCCGTACGTCTGCAGCGTGTGGGTTCCGGTGGAATGCTACAATACGAAAGCACTATGAAGAAGCCATACAACAGGCGAAACAAGATCGGAAATCGGGCTTGTCTGAGCAGTTTTCTAAAGGTGAGCAACAACTTGAGTGGGGCGATATCGATCCGATTGAAACGGCCATTCGTATGCTAGAAAACATGAAAAAAGGGGTCTCGCTTCAATCAACTTTATTCAAAGGAGAGGAACAGGCCTTAATTGAGCGCCTAAAAGAGGAAAATGATGCATTAAAACAACAACTCAATCGTTACGATGCAGCGTGGAAAGAAATGGGTAAACTATGGGAATGGGTGACAGACGGTCAAACCGAATAATATGACGTCCGTAATATATATCTTTCTTCCATAACTAAGCGAGACTGGGACATACTTAAAGTTTAACTGAGATGATGAACAATGCTCAAAATTAGCTCAGGCAATATACGTAGACTCCGGTGGGAGCAAAGGCCTAGGCGAGACCCCGCGGTGCGTGGGGATGGAAGGCTAAATCCGCGACGACAATCGCCACGCCTTCATGACCAACATCCGGTTGGCCCGAGGCTCACCGAGGGGGGGTTCGATTAAATACGGTGCGTCCTGCACCAACATCGAACGAGTAACCTCCTGTTACCCCGTGGTCGACTAAGTTCGGTCACGTGCTGTGACCAACGCCGACACTAAACCGTCCTAGTTGTCGGTCCCGTAGTATATTACCGGAGCGGTGGTATTGTTCGTTTTTTTCATTTAATTAAACCTCTTTTGTCCCAGCCTCGTTCACCTATCTTTATTTCTTCTCCTGAACACCTTCAACCATCCAAATGAGAGGATTTTCACTGAGATCTCTTTCCATATCGTAATGTGCCTTTATGAAGCCCATTTTTTCCCAAAATCCCTTTGAATTAACGCGTGGGTTTGTTTTAATCGGTAGATGATAGCTTTTAGCATAATCTACAAGTGCTCGACCAAACCCTTTACCTTGAAAATTGGGAAGAACTTCTAGCTTCCAAAGTTCAAGGTAGTCTTGTGGTGGGTCAAAATAAGCGTCGTATTTAGCTGAGATCTTGTACAAGCTCATTCTCGCCACCAGTGTATCACCGAAGTAAACCCCGTAAAAAGGTGACTCACTATTGTTTTCCACGATGTTGTTTTGCAAGTCTTCAAGCATTGAAAGCTCTTGGTTACCATACTCTCTGAACCGTTTGAATTGTTCTAGCGTCTTATAATTAATTAATAATTGTTCAACCTTTACGCGATTCATATAATCCCCCTTTGTTTTAAATTTATTATTTTTGTATATCTTTTATTATAGTATAATTTCCCTTATAATTAAATGTCGGCACACTTCTGAAAGGAAAAATAAAAATCGCTACTGGATATTTCGTAGGTCTGTGCTTACGTTTCCGATATCCTAATAAATAATGTAAAACAGATTAAATGAAATTTATGAAGTGAATCATGTAAAATACATATCATAATACCTTAACGTAAAAGGAGTATGTGATCGATGGAGATCAATTCAATACAGCTGGAGCCTAGTCAAAGATTTCTAAGTGATTATTATAAACAAACAGACGATATTTTGTCCCATTTTCAATACAACCCATTTCAAGACACAACTTATCGTGAAAGACTTAAAGCGTTACAAAGTAGAGACTATTCCCGTATACAATTGTCTGAAACGCTTTATGAGATGAATGCAAAATGGGGTGCACCAAAAGCGACCTTGTCCAATATTGAAAGGCTCAAAGATGAGGATAGTGTTGTTGTGATTGCTGGACAACAAGCAGGGCTATTAACAGGGCCTTTATATACAATTAATAAGATCATATCAGTTATTCAATTTGCGAAGGATCAAGAGGAAAAACAGAGTGTACCTGTCATACCTGTTTTTTGGATAGCGGGTGAAGATCACGATTTTGCGGAAATTAATCATATTTTCATGCCAAATGATAATGAAATGAAAAAAGTGACTATTGGTCAGTACATACAAGATAAAACACCGGTATCTGATATTACGCTTGACCAAGGGTTAGCAAAAAAGTGGCTTGATAATCTATTTGAATGTATGAGTGAAACAGAGCATACAAAAGACCTTTATCGTACAATTGAACATTGCTTATTGAATGCGACGTCGTATGTTGATTTCTTTGCACGTATTATATATTGTATTTTTCCAGATACAGGTGTCATTTTATTGGATTCTGGAGACAAAGCGCTACGTCAGTTGGAATCAGATTATTTTATTCAGTTGATCCATAATCAGCCTACCGTGGCTCAAGGTGTCCATGAAACTGTTGAACAATTAAAGCAAAAAGGTTACGAGCTCACGTTAGATACAACACCATTTGATGGCCATTTGTTTTATCATAAAGACCAGACACGGTCTCTTTTGATGCGTGATCCTGTCTCCTCTATGTGGACAAGTAAATTGGGCGATATACAGTTGACGACAGAAGAATTGTTAAATGTTGCCAAATTCTCACCAGAACGATTAAGCAATAATGTTGTTAGTCGCCCGCTTATGCAGGAATGGCTCTTTCCTACTTTAGCATTTCTAGGTGGTCCAGGAGAGTTGGCTTACTGGTCGGCCTTAAAGCCGGCTTTTGCTGCATGTCATTTATCCATGCCGCCTGTTTTACCACGTCAATCGTATACATTTGTAAACCGACATATTGAACGATTGTTGCGCAAACATCATATTAACGCTCAAGAAGCAATTACAAACGGTGTAAGCGAGCAAAAAATAAATTGGCTAGCAGCACAGCAAAATCCTCCGATCAAGGATGTTGTTAACGAAATTAAGCGGACTGTTGATTCTGCTCATCGTCCGTTACGAGACATAGCTGAAAATATGCAGCCAGATATGAAGCAACTCGCTCATAAAAACTTACAACATCTAAATAAGACGCTTGATTTTATTGAAAAACGTATGAGCAAGGCCTTGGAAGAAAAATATGCACATACTATTAATGAGTTTGATTTAATCAATATGGCGCTCCGACCAAATAATCAATTTCAAGAGCGTATTTGGTCTCCACTACCATTGATGAATGAGTACGGGATCGACTTTATTCAATCCATATCTCAACAGAGTTGGTCAATGATGAATAAACACTTTGTTGTATATTTATGACGTTTGAATGAACGGTCTACCACCCTCTCCCACGAGAATAGCTTGTAAAACAACCGCCTTTTACCGGAAAATCCGGTCAAAAGGCGGTTGTTTTCATTTGGGAATAGGACTAATGTACCATTTTTAGGATAAGACTAAAAACCTGTCATAAAGATGTGGTAGAAAGTGGGGGGTTGTGGTAGTATTGGGTTAAGAAAGTGGGGCGGCGTATATGTTTATGGGTGAATTCCAACATAATTTTGATGCGAAAGGACGCATAATTGTCCCTGCCAAGTTCCGGGATGGGCTTGGTGAACGCTTTGTTGTCACCCGCGGACTCGATCAGTGCTTATTTGCCTACCCGATGGAAGAATGGAACGTCGTAGAAGAAAAGTTAAAAAAACTCCCACTAACGAAAAAAGACGCGCGTGCATTTACCAGATTTTTCTTTTCAGGCGCAGTCGAATGCGAAGTGGATAAACAGGGGAGAATAAATATACCTCAATCCTTGAGAAACTATGCCACTCTAGAGAAGGAATGTGTTGTCATTGGGGTATCAAACCGGATTGAATTTTGGTCAGCGTCTGTTTGGGACGATTACTTCAATGAATCAGAAGCCTCATTCGATGATATCGCTGAAAACCTTTTAGATTTTGATATTTAATGAACCACTGAATGCGAGACATACATGAATTTAAAAAGTGGGTGTTAGAGTTGTTTGAACATTATAGTGTCCTAAAAAAAGAAACCATTGACGGACTTGATATAAAACCAGAAGGAACATATGTAGATTGTACACTTGGTGGTGGTGGTCACGCGGAAAAGATCGCTGAAGCTTTAGCGAGTAATGGACGTTTGATTGCTTTTGATCAAGATATTGATGCACTTACTGCTGCACAGGAGAGGCTTCGTGCCTATGAGTCATCGATTACATATGTGAATAAAAATTTTCGCCACATCACTTCAGAACTTGAAAGATTAAATATTACAAATGTGGATGGAATTGTATTTGACCTCGGTGTATCCTCACCTCAACTAGACCGAGGAGATAGAGGCTTTAGCTATCAACATGATGCGCGGCTTGATATGCGAATGGATCAAAACAGCGTGTTAACAGCGCATGAGATTGTAAATGAATGGTCATATGGAGATATGGTTAAGATCTTCTTTAAATACGGGGAGGAAAAGTTCTCAAAGCAAATCGCCCGAAAAATTGAACGGTATCGTGAGGCAGAATCGATTGATACAACTTATCAGCTTCGAGATATCATTAAAGATGCGATTCCAGCTCCTGCTAGACGTAAGGGGGGGCACCCAGCTAAACGTGTGTTTCAAGCATTACGAATCGCAGTTAATGATGAATTAAATGCTTTTGAAGATGCACTTCATCAAGCGGCTAAAATTATTGCACCTGGTGGCAGAATCGCTGTTATTACATTTCACTCTCTTGAAGACCGAATATGTAAGCAAACTTTTAAAGCGTTAAGCACACCAAAAAGCATACCTAAAAATGTTCCAGTATTGCCGGAAGCGTATGAAGCGCCTTATAAATTAGTAACGAAAAAACCTGTTATTGCAACAGATATAGAATTAGAAGAAAATCGTCGATCACGTTCAGCAAAGCTACGTATCATCGAGAAGGTCAGTAAATAAAAACTTGTGCAAGAAAGGATGGAAGTCGTAATGAATACAAGTCATGCTCGGAATTGGGAAAAATCATACATACATGAAACCCCTCAACAAAAAACGGTCGTTAAAGTCAAGCAGTCGGGTTGGATTACAAAAGGCGAAAAGATCATTTATGCGTTCATGAGCATAGGCCTATTAGTGGCAGCCGTGTATATTGTAACATTTTCCTCTAATACAGATGCTGTCAATCGTGATGTACAATCGCTAGAGCGCAAGATTACAGCTCAGCAAGTGACAAATGAGAATTTGTTGTTTGAGTTAAAGGAGTTAAAGCGCCCAGAGCGAATTATCCGTATTGCTCGCGAAAATGGCTTGAACATTCAAAATGCTGAAGTCAAGCAAGCTAACTTAGTCAGTGTCCAACCAAGGTGATTGATGATGAAGAAAATGAAGCACAAGCATACACACGTGATGTCGGGTATTTTTATTCTTATATTTGCTTTTGTATTTATGCTGATCGGTGGTCGTTTTTTATACATTCAAGCATCTGGAACCGTCAATGATGTTTCTTTATCGGAATGGGCGCAAAAAATAAGGACGGCATCTTATCCATTGAGTGCAGAGCGTGGTAAAATACTCGATCATAATGGCTTGACGCTTGCTTATGATCATCCAACTTTTACAATATATGCCACGGTGGATGAGGCATACACCGTAAACGAAAAGGAGCCTAAGCATGTCGTTGATGTCGAAACTACGGCAGAGAAGCTTGCTCCTTTTTTGGATGTTGAAAAAAGCTATATCGTCGAACGCATTCAATGGGGAATAGACAACGAAAAGACACAAGTTGAATTCGGGTCTAATGGAAAACAGCTCTCTCAGCAAACGAAGAAAGATATTGAAGCACTGTCGTTACCTGGGATAGGTTTTACGAAACAAGCTATTCGAAATTATCCGAATGGCATGTTCGCTTCTCGAATCATTGGGTTTGCGCAAAAAGATGAATCAGGTGACATTAAAGGTATAACTGGAATGGAAAAGCAAATGGAGGATCTATTGAAGGGAGAAGCTGGACATATATCCTACGAAAGAGATCGCTATGGTGCTAAATTACTAGATCCGAATGAAGTTATTCAAAAGCCTCAAGATGGTCAGGATGTTTATTTAACCCTCGATCAAAAGATCCAAATATTATTAGAGGATTCGATGTCACAGGTTGATGAGACATATGAACCGGAGCGCATGACAGCCATCGTTATGAATCCGAAAACAGGCGAAATTCTGGCTATGAGTAATCGACCGAGCTTCAATCCAAATAATCCTGATCAGATTGAAAACTGGTATAATGATGCCATTTCCACCCCCATTGAACCCGGTTCTACATTGAAGATGGTAACCTGGGCTGCTGCTATCGAATCAGGCAATTACAATGGAGCGGATACATTTAAATCTGGTACTTATAAAGTGAGTGATTTGATAGATACGGTTCATGATCATAATGCAGGTAAAGGGTGGGGAACCATTTCGTTTGACGAAGGTTTTGAACGCTCTTCAAATGTTGCCGCTTCAAAGCTCGTTTGGGAGAATATGGGACCTGACATATTTCTAGACTATTTACATGCATTTGATCTTGATAAAAAAACGAATATTGATCTTCCTGGTGAAGTAGCTGGGAAAATTGTTTATAGATGGCCTTATGAAAAATTAACTGCTGCTTTTGGTCAAGGCAGTACGTATACACCTATGCAAATCATGAAGGCGGCGACTGCGATTGCCAATGACGGTCAAATGATGACACCGTATGTGATTTCTAAGATTGTTAATCCAGCCACAGGAGATGTAGTCCAACAAAACGAACCGAAGAAGGCTGGGCAGCCCATTTCAAAGGAAACCGCACAGCAAGTGATGGGTTTACTAGAAAATGTTGTTTCTGGGGATCATGGAACAGGAAAATCCTTCGCCCTCAAAGGTTATTCGGTAGCTGGCAAAACCGGTACAGCTCAAATAGCCAATCCTGATGGCCCGGGTCATTTATATGGAAGGGAAAACCACATATTCTCTTTTCTTGGAATGGCACCAAAAGATGATCCAAGTTTAATGATGTTTGTCATGGTTAAACAACCGAAACTCGAGCCACATGAATATGGCTCACTCCCAGTTTCTTTCATCTTTAAAAATGTCATGGAAAATAGCTTGCATTATTTGGACATTGAACCGGATAAAGAAACAGGAAATGAGATTAGTGCAGTGGAAATGCCTGAGCTAGTTGATCAATCCGTAGAAAGAGCCCGTCAAATCATTACCGACAAAGGGTTAGAAGCTGTATTTGTAGGGAATGGCAAAACTGTAAAGGGTGTAAACATCACAAAGGGAACGCTCGTAATGCCTGGACAGCGGCTTATTCTATTAACAGACATTCCCGAAATGCCAGACATAATTGGGTGGTCGAAGCGAGATGTTCTGCAATTAGCAGAACTAATGGAATTAGAGGTTGAGATTAAAGGTAACGGATATGTGCACAAGCAGAGTGTTTCAGAAGGTGATCAGATTGATCAAAATACACGTCTCGTAGCAGAATTTGCTGAACCAGAAAAACCGGCTACAGAAATAGAAGAAACAGATGCACCTGATGCGACTAATGAAGCATCTCAAAATGAACTAGACGAAGAAGCGTCTTGACCATATGCAGTGTTCTAATTCAGTTTTTTATTCATATAGTGGATACAAGCCTACCTATGAGAAGGGGATGGATTATGCGGCACGTATCTACTGTAACGATAAGAAAACGGATTGTCACTGCATTTTTTATTGGTCTATTATTGTTTCTGATTATTGATATCCGTCTTGGCTATGTGCAATTTGTCATTGGAAGTGAGCTGCACGAAAAGGCGAACGAATCTTGGACAAGAGATATTTTGTTTGAGGCAGAACGCGGGTTAATCCTTGATGAAACAGGTGCCGTGCTAGCTGAAAATGTCACAGCACCTTCTGTTGTGATCGTTCCAAGACAGGTCAACAACCCTGAAGAAACAGCTCACTATCTAGCAGATATCTTGGACATATCAGAAGCGAAGGCGCTGGAATATGTCACGAAGAATGCATCCAGTGCTAGTATACATCCTGAGGGAAGAAAAATAACTGAAGAACAGGAATTGGTAATTCGAACGCTTGACTTACCCGGCGTCTACCTTGCAAAAGACTCAAAAAGACATTATCCCCATGGAGATGATCTATCTCATGTTCTTGGTTTTGCTGGAATTGATAATCAAGGTCTTATGGGGCTGGAGTTATATTACGATGAACAATTGAGTGGTGAAGCGGGCAGTCTTTCGTATTTTTCAGATGCAAAAGGAAGACGAATGAACACGCTCGCAGATCAATACACCCCGCCTAAGGATGGGTTGAATTTAAAAACAACCATTAATTTTAAAGTACAGTCCATTATTGAACGTGAATTAGATCTTGCAATAGAAAAATATAATCCAGATGGTGCGCTGACCATAGCGATCAATCCTAAAACAGGCGGAGTACTTGGAATGTCTTCTCGACCTAATTTCAACCCCGAATCATATCAGGAAGTGGAGTCAAGCATATATGACCGTAACCTTCCAATTTGGAGTACGTTTGAACCTGGTTCAACGTTCAAGATTATCACATTGGCATCAGCGCTTGAGGAAGATATTGTAGATCTTGAAAACGATCATTATCATGATACAGGATCAATAGAGGTTGGCGGTGCTAAATTACGCTGTTGGAAAAGTGGTGGTCATGGTCATCAAACGTATTTAGAAGTCGTCCAAAATTCCTGTAACCCTGGCTTTGTAAGTTTAGGTCAGGAACTTGGTAAGGGAAGATTATTTTCGTATATTAAGAAGTTCGGATTTGGTCAAAAAACTGGCATTGATCTTCAAGGTGAAGGCAACGGCATTTTATTTGATTTAGATCGGGTCGGTCCTGTTGAACTCGGGACAACAGCCTTTGGTCAAGGTGTATCAGTGACCCCCATTCAACAGGTCATGGCGGTATCAGCTGCCATTAATGGTGGATTCCTTTATGAACCACATATTGCGAATGAATGGCTAGATCCCCAGACTGGTGATGTTGTCGATGTGATTGAACCTAATATGAAGGAGCGTGTCATTTCGGAACAAACATCCGAAAAAATCCGTCATGCACTCGAAAGTGTTGTTGCAAAAGGAACGGGAAGACCTGCATATGTTGAAGGCTATCGTGTGGGTGGAAAAACGGGTACAGCTCAAAAAGTAGGCGCTGATGGTCGTTATATGAAAAACAATTACGTCTTATCCTTCGTCGGATTTGCCCCCGCAGATGATCCGGAAATCGTCGTTTATACGGCAATAGACAACCCGAAAAACACAGTGCAATTTGGAGGTGTCGTTGCTGCCCCTATTGTAGGCAGAATCATTGAAGATAGTTTACAAGCATTGGGGGTTGAGCGGCGCCAAGATGGCATCGATAAATCTTATCAATGGCCAGACCGTCCGAAAGTAGAAGTCCCTAACCTTGTCGGCTTAGAAAAAAGTGAGTTAAATGAATATATGACGGCACTCTCTATAAAAACAAGTGGCAAGGGCACATATATTATTGATCAGCAACCGAAGCCAGGTGTAAAAGTGGATGAAGGAGATACGATACGATTATATTTAGCTGAAAAAAACATCGAGAATGATGAATGATTTTGCTATAATGAATACGTGCGCGAAAATAAACGCATTAACTGAACACACAACCTATACAATGACATGTTATCAGAGCACTCTCACCTATAAAGATATGCGCACATGCGTTTTTTAACTAAAACGCTTTGAAAAATTGGGTAAGGGGGCTTTTATGCATGTTGTATTTAGCTGGTAAACCTAAAAGGTTGGTGTTCTTTAATGGAATTTGCTGAAATGCTATCTGTTTTGTCGTATTATAAAGTGGACCGTACGATTGAAGATATTGATATAAAAGCACTTGAGGATGATTCACGGCGTGTTAACGTAGGCACCTTGTTCATTTGTATAAAGGGTTTTATGGTTGATGGTCATGATTTTGTTGAAGAAGCCATTCATAATGGTGCCGTTGCGATTCTCGCGGAGAGACCGTTAAATGTTAAACAGGTTCCTGTTGTATATGTAGAGGATACGTCTCGCGCAGCAGCTATGCTCGCAGCAAAATTTTATCGTTATCCAACGCAACACCTGCCTGTCATTGGTGTAACAGGCACGAACGGGAAGACGACCGTGACATATTTGCTCGATGCTATCTTCTCTCAACACGGTTTGAAGACAGCGGTTATAGGTACGATACAGTTGAAGATTGGAACTCAAACGTACCCTATAGAAAATACAACTCCAAATGCGTTATATTTACAAAAAATGTTTCGGAAAATGCTCGATAATGGTGTTCATATCGTCATAATGGAAGTGTCATCACACGCACTAGACATGGGGAGACTTTATGGCACACAGTTTACGACGGCTATTTTAACAAACGTATCGCAAGATCATTTAGATTATCATAAAACGATGGAATCGTACATTCACGCCAAGAGTTTGTTATTTGCGCAATTAGGCAATCAATACGATCCGGAAACCCCACTGTTTGCGATCTTGAACACGGATGATGCTGCTTATGAAACAATGAAAAAAAATACAGCTCAGCATGTTGTCACATATGGTCAGTATGGTTCAAGCCAAATTACAGCGGCGAATGTTGAATTGAGACATGATGGTACGACATTCACCCTGCATACGACGGGTGGATCAATTGATATACAGAGTCAATTGCTAGGCCATTTTAATGTGTACAATATGCTGGCAGCCTGTGGTGCAGCCATCGCAAGAGGCGTTCCTTTAGATACAATAAAACAGGCACTGGAAACAATATCAGGGGTAGATGGACGGTTTGAACAAGTCGATGCGGGGCAACCATTTTCCGTCATTGTCGATTATGCACATACACCAGATTCACTCGTTAACGTTTTAAAAACGATTCACAGCTTTGTTGAAGGACGTATATACGTTGTTGTAGGCTGTGGTGGTGATCGTGACCGTACAAAACGCCCCTTAATGGCTCATGCAGCACTTAATCATGCCGATTGGTGTGTGTTTACGTCGGATAATCCACGTACCGAGGATCCTGCAGCCATTTTAGAAGATATGACAGCCGAGCTTACAGAAACGCATTACACCATCATCATGGACCGTAAGCAGGCCATTGAACATGCGATCGCACTGGCAAGTGAAAATGACGTTATTTTAATTGCTGGGAAGGGTCATGAAACATATCAACAGATCGGGCATAAAAAATATACGTTTGATGATAGAAAAGTGGCGTACGATGCCATTCTCAATAAGGAGACATAATCATGTTATTTACAACACAATGGGTTTCTACAGTTTTGCCAGAACATGCAGGTGTAGCAACCGATCAAATTCCAATTGAACACATTACAACTAATAGTAAGCAAAAACTTTCCAAATCCTTATTCATTCCAATTGTTGGTGAGCGTTTTGATGGGCATGATTTTATAAAGGAAGCGTTTGATAACGGCGCAATTGCAGCTGTTTGGGACAAGAAAAAAGAGCGTCCACGTTTTTTGCCGACAGACTTTCCATTATTTTACACGGACGATACGACCTTTGCATTACAGCAACTCGCAGCTGCATATAGACGTGATGTCGATCCAATTGTTGTTGGGATTACCGGTTCAAACGGAAAAACATCGACAAAGGATATGGTTGCTGCAATTGGCAAAACAAGTTACCGCACGCATCATACACTTGGTAATTTCAACAACTTAATTGGATTACCACTGACCATTTTGTCAATGCCAAGCAATACGGAATTGCTCGTCCTTGAAATGGGGATGGATCGATTCGGCGAAATTGAACAACTGTCTAATATATCCAAGCCAGATATCGCTATTATTACGAATATCGGAGAATCACACTTGGAGTTTCTTGGTTCTAGGGAGGGGATTGCTAAAGCTAAGGTCGAAATCTTGAGCGGTCTTCATGAAAACGGTGCGTTAATTATAGATGGCGATGAACCACTTCTGGCACAGACAAAAGATCTACGTCGTAAGGTGGTCACATGCGGTTTGAGCACATCCAATCAATTTACAGTATCCAATGTACAGATCGAGCCTCATCAAACACGATTTACCGTTAATCAAAATGACCACTATACCATTCCTTTGTTAGGAAAGCATCATGCGGTAAACGCTACATATGCCATTCAAGTGGGAAAACTGTTAAAGGTGGATGACAGCAACATTAATCGTGCATTGGCTCATTTAGAATGGACTGCAATGCGCTTTGAAATTATGAAAGGGACAGGTGGTGCATCCATTATTAATGATGCCTACAACGCGTCGCCGACATCAATGAAAGCAGCAATTGATGTCGTTCAAGCTATGCAAGGCTATCAGAACAAAATTCTCGTTCTTGGTGACATTTATGAACTTGGACCAGATTCGCTGGAGCTGCATCGTTCTGTTGTGGACCATATAGATGAAGCCTATTTTACGGCTGTGTTTACAATTGGAAAAGATGCAAGTGCTATTGCAGATGAACTTCATCAGCGTTATCCATCCTTTAAAGCCATACATGTTGAAGAAAAATATGATATTATTAATGATCTAAAGCCTTATTTACAAGAAGACAGCCTTATATTATTTAAAGCATCACGTGGTATGCAATTTGAAACCCTTATTGAAAGGTTGATCAATCCATCCTAACGTTGTGGGCGGTTGTCGTACAAGGAGGAAATACAGTGAACATATATACACACATTATAACAATTACAATTGCATTTCTTATGACCGTCCTGATTTCACCAATCTTCATTCCATTTTTACGACGTTTAAAATTTGGGCAGAGCATTCGTGAAGAGGGACCTAAATCTCATTTGAAAAAAACCGGAACACCGACAATGGGAGGCATTATGATCGTCATTAGTGCCTTAGTGACAACCGTAGTTATGACGTATAAATTAGTGCCGGGCGCGATTGGGTATGAGTTCTGGTTACTTTTGTTCGTAATGCTCGGTTATGGACTACTCGGTTTTATGGACGATTTTATTAAAGTGGCAATGAAACGTAACCTGGGCTTAACGTCAAAGCAAAAAATGCTTGGCCAAATTGCAATTGCGATTATTTTTTATGTCATTTTAATGAGGTATGAGTTTTCTACTGTTATTCACATCCCAGGTACAGAGCTCCAATGGGATTTAGGCTGGGGCTATTTACTGCTCGTTATTTTAATGCTTGTTGGGGGATCAAACGCCGTGAATTTAACCGATGGACTAGATGGGTTGCTCGCAGGTACGGCTGCCATTGCTTTTGGGGCATTTGGTATTTTAGCAGCGTATAGTCAATCTGCCCCTGAGACGGTTATTTTTGCTTTGGCTATTGTCGGCGCCTTACTTGGGTTTCTAGTGTTTAACGCCCATCCCGCCAAAGTGTTTATGGGGGATACAGGATCTCTTGCACTCGGAGCCGCAATTGCTAGTATTGCTATCTTAACAAAGATGGAAATCTTACTTGTCATTATCGGTGGGGTATTTGTCATCGAGACATTGTCTGTTATCATTCAAGTGATATCATTTAAAACAACAGGAAAGCGTGTCTTTAAAATGAGTCCGCTCCATCACCATTACGAACTACTCGGCTGGTCAGAGTGGCGTGTCGTTACGACGTTTTGGCTTGTTGGACTTGTTTTTGCCGCGTTAGGGGTTTATATCGAGGTGTGGTTAGGATGAGTTTTTTGAAGCATTTCCCATATAACAATATATTAGTGCTTGGGCTAGCTAAAAGTGGAACAGCAGCAGCCAAGCTTCTTTTACATGAGCATAAGCGGGTCAGAATAAATGAACTTAAACCAGAAAGTGACACCATATTGGATGAGCTCCAGCAAATGGGAGCTGAACTTGTTATTGGTTCGCATCCGATATCAGTTATAGATGATATTGATATCATTGTTAAAACGCCTGGTATTTCTTATGACCATCCAATACTTCTGGAGGCAATGGCACGCCAAATTCCGATTATTACCGAAATTGAAATTGCAAGCTTGTTGACGACAGGACCGATAATAGGGATAACCGGTTCAAATGGCAAAACGACAACGACGTCTCTTATTGGTGACATGCTGCGAGCAGATGGTCTTCAAGCAAAGGTAGCTGGTAATATCGGTGTGGCGGCAACGGAAACTGTCCAATCGATGACACCTGATGATCATCTTGTTTTAGAATTGTCCTCATTTCAACTGATGGGTACTCAAACGTTTAAGCCGAAAATTGCGGTCTTATTAAATTTATATGAAGCGCATTTAGATTATCATAAGACGTTTGAAAGCTATGTAGAAGCAAAAACGAGAATATTTAAAAACCAATCGGCTGATGATTATCTTGTATACAATGCTGACCATGCTAAAGTTAAAGAAGTCGTCCAACATGCTCATGCTTTATGTGTTCCTTTTTCGGCGACAGTGCCTCAGAAGGAAGGGGCGTGGGCAGATGAAAACACGATTTACTTTAAAGAAGAACGTATCATGTCTCGATCAGAAGTAGCGCTCGTTGGACATCATAACCTCGAAAATATTTTAGCAGCGGTTGCAGTTGCAAAGCTGGTTGGGGTTCATAACGCTTCTATCAAAAATATTTTAATGTCATTTACAGGCATTCGTCATCGTCTGGAATTTGTTGCGGATATTAACGGACGTCTCTATTATAATGATTCAAAAGCTACCAATATTCTTGCTGCTCAAAAAGCCCTTTCTGCTTTTGATAAACCAATTATTTGGCTAGCAGGGGGCTTAGAGCGTGGACAGTCATTTGATGAGTTGCTTCCGTTTATGAAGCATGTGAAGAGCGTTGTTGCTTTTGGTGAAACACAACAAAAGTTAATTGAACTCGCTCAACAGGCTGGAATTGAGCATGTTATTCCGGCAAAGGATGTTTCGGAAGCGGCCATAAAAGCGCATGATATGAGTGAGACAGGTGATGTCGTGTTATTGTCACCAGCTTGTGCGAGCTGGGATCAGTATCGCACGTTTGAGGAAAGAGGTGACATGTTTATACAAGCTGTGCATAGATTAATGTAGGGGCTTGTTTCGAGCATGTTATAACGATAAAGGATTCAGCCCCAATTCCGTTTACTTTGGAAAAGGGGTGTTTTTTTTGAAGTTAAAAAGCAATTCGAACTATGCACCAGATTATACAATGCTTGGTGCTATCATACTTCTTTTACTTATTGGGATCATTATGGTATTTAGTGCATCTTATATTTGGGCGGAATATAAATACGATGATGCATACTTTTATGTGAAGCGTCAACTTTTATTTATCGGTGCAGGTGTTGTGGCGATGGTCTTTATTATGAGAATTCCGTATACGTTGTTTAAAAAATACGCGAATCTCATATTGGTGCTTTGCTTTTTATTATTGCTTGTTGTGTTAATTCCAGGGATTGGTATTACACGTGGCGGTGCTCAAAGCTGGATTGGAGTCGGTGCATTTAGTATTCAACCTTCAGAATTTATGAAGCTCGGTCTAATTATTTTCTTAGCAGTATATTTATCTTCTAATCAAAAACATATGATGTCATTCACAAAAGGCTTTTTTCCGTCACTCATTCTTGTATTTACGGCATTTGGCCTGATTATGCTTCAACCAGATCTAGGTACAGGCGTTGTTCTCGTTTTAACGTGTATCGTTATGATTTACGCTTCTGGTGCCCGCTTGAGTCATTTTTTTGGACTTGGCATTGTCGGTGTAATTGGCTTTTTATTTTTAATTATATCGGCACCCTATCGAATCAGCCGTATTACTGCTTTTATAAATCCGTGGCAGGATCCTTTGGGGGATGGCTTCCAAATCATACAATCACTTTATGCAATAGGACCTGGGGGATTATTAGGTGTTGGACTAGGACAAAGTTTACAAAAATACTTTTACTTACCTGAGCCACAAACTGATTTTATTTTTTCGATTTTAGGAGAAGAGTTAGGTTTTATCGGTGGTACATTTGTCTTGTTGTTATTTGCAATTCTTTTCTGGCGGGGGATAAAAGTTACATTGCAAGCACCCGATATGTTCGGAACCTTTTTAGCTCTTGGTATTGTCTCTATGTTAACATTGCAAGTCATGATTAACATAAGTGTTGTTATTGGGCTCATTCCAGTAACGGGTATTACACTCCCTTTTTTAAGTTATGGGGGGTCGTCTTTGACACTAACATTATGCTCAGTCGGTATACTGTTAAATATAAGCAGATATACGAAAATATAGGAAACTTTACTAAACATAACTTATTTCCAAAAAAGGCGAAAACTGTATGACCTGGGTATATATATATGGCCCATATTATGATATAATTTAGATAATCAATCATGAAACGGCTTAAAAAGCGCCGTTTTCTTCTGTTTTTGCAAAAAATAGAACATTTACCTTAAAGGACGATATGAATGAGCAAAAAGAACATTGTATCGATTGAAGATCGAATACCTAAATTAAAACAGGCACGTAAAAAGAAAGCGAATCGCCGACTTATAACATACTTGACGATCTTCTTTTTGTTGGTTTCAGTAGTCGTTTATTTACAAACCCCTTTAAGCCATATTAAAACGATTCACGTTAGAGGCCATAACCAAGTTGCTCAATCGTCTATTATTCAGTTAAGTGGTTTGTCGACAGATATGAACATTTGGTCTGTTGATCTTACAGATGTTGAGAACACGATTACGGACAAGCCTGAGATTCGATCAGTAAAGGTGGAACGTGAACTACCCTGGACAATAAACATCCAAATAGATGAATTTGACCGAGTTGGTTACGTACATCAGGACAAGTCTTATATTCCACTTCTTGAAACTGGTGAACTCCTTTCGAAGGAAAAGTTAAAGCAACCTCATGGTGATGCGCCGCTTTTAATCGGCTTTCGTGATAGTGATGTAAGATACAACATGAGCCAACAATTAAAAGAACTACCAGCTAGTATAAGGCATTTAATATCGGAGATTCATTGGACGCCTGAGCCCGACAATAAAAACAAATTACGCCTTTACATGATCGATGGTTTTGTAGTTGAAGGAACAATTCGCAATTTCTCCGACCGTATGAAGGTGTATCCATCTATCGTTTCACAGCTTGCACCGGGTAGTAAAGGCATCGTCCATATCGGAGTTGGTGCTTATTTTGAAGCGTATGACCAAGAATTAAAAGATGAGCTTGAAGAATAAAAGAAATTGACGAATAAACTTCATTTCAAGGCGCATTTAAACGATAATATAAGAGATAATGTTTTTGGGCATAGAATTCTATATAAAATATTTTCTTTTTCATAAACTTCATTTACAATAATAGAATACAGTTAATGATATTAGGAAATACATGAGTTTAAATTGATTCTATGAAAAATATACGTGATGAGATGCTGACGCAGGAGGTGCCTTTTTTGAACAACGGTGAAGTACTAGTTAGTCTTGACATCGGTACATCAAAAGTAAAAGTAATAATTGGTGAAGTTTTAAATGATTCATTAAATATCATTGGTGTAGGAAGTGCCTCGTCAAATGGCATGAAAAAAGGGGCAATAGTAGATATTGATCAAACCGTACAGTCCATAAAGAGTGCGGTAGAACAGGCAGAACGAATGGTAGGCATGAGCATTGATAGCGTGATTGTTGGCATAAACGGCAGTCATATACAACTCCAGCCTTGTCACGGTGTTGTTGCCGTTCAAAGTGATAATCGTGAAATTGGAAATGAAGATGTGCAGCGTGTAATTGACGGTGCGCAGGTGATTTCCGTTCCCCCAGAACGTGAAATCGTTGATGTCATTCCAAAGCAATTCATTGTTGATGGCTTAGACGAGATCAATGATCCGAGAGGCATGATCGGTGTAAGGCTAGAAATGGAAGGAACCATTATTACATGCTCAAAGACCGTTCTGCATAACATTTTACGTTGTGTTGAGCGAGCAGGTCTTAAAATTACTGATATTTGCTTACAGCCACTTGCTGCCGGGACAATTGCCTTATCAAAAGATGAAAAAAACCTCGGGGTTGCTCTCATTGATATTGGTGGTGGATGCACAACCGTTTCCGTATTTGAGAACGATCATCTCGCAGCAACACGCGTGACACCACTCGGTGGTACAAATATTACAAAAGACATATCGATTGGATTAAGAACTTCAACAGATGAAGCAGAGGATATTAAATTGAATTATGGTCATGCGTTTTACGATGACGCGCGATCCGAAGAAGTTTTTGATGTTTCGGTAATTGGCAGTAATCATCGAGAAACACATAATCAATTAGAAATGGCAGATATTATCGAAGCCCGATTAGAAGAAATCTATTTATTTGCCAAGCAAGAAATTAGACGTATGGGTTATGATCAATTACCTGGTGGATTTGTGCTGACAGGTGGAACGATGAAAATGCCCGGCGTTCAAGAGCTTGCTCAAGCCGTTCTCCAATCGAATATTCGCATTGCCATTCCAGATTACATAGGTGTGAGAGAACCACAGTATACAGCTGGTGTCGGCATCTTGCAATTTGCTTATCATAATGCGAAAATACAAGGCAAAGACTTATTTCCAGCAGTCATAATTAATCATGCTGAAGGTAAGCCGAAACGCAAGAAAGTAAAACAACAATCTGCTGACAATGCACAGCCTAAAGAAAAACGCATTGCTAATCTATTTAAATACTTTTTCGATTAATGAGACGTTCTGCATTAAAATGCTGTAAGTCTTCATTGCTCAACTTAATCAACAAAGAACACGCTTGTGATTTTGCATAATAGGAGGAACAAAGATATGTTGGAGTTCGATACAAATTCAGATCAATTGGCTACAATAAAAGTGATCGGTGTAGGTGGCGGCGGCAGTAATGCTGTAAATCGCATGATTGAACACGGTGTCGAGGGCGTTGACTTTATTGCAGTTAACACAGATGCTCAGGCTCTCAATCTATCAAAAGCAGAAGTAAAGCTGCAAATAGGAGATAAACTCACACGTGGTTTAGGTGCTGGTGCAAACCCAGAAGTCGGGAAAAAAGCAGCTGAAGAAAATCGAGAACAAATTGAAGATACACTTCAAGGTGCAGATATGATATTTGTAACTGCCGGTATGGGCGGTGGTACAGGTACAGGTGCAGCTCCTGTCATTGCTGAAATTGCAAAAGAGCAAGGTGCATTAACAGTCGGTGTTGTAACACGTCCTTTTTCCTTCGAAGGCAAAAGAAGATCCACACAAGCGGTCTCAGGAATAGAAGCCTTAAAAAACAGTGTCGATACATTAATTGTCATTCCAAATGACCGTTTACTGGAGATTGTTGATAAAAACACACCAATGCTCGAAGCATTCCGTGAAGCAGACAATGTCCTGCGTCAAGGTGTCCAAGGCATTTCTGATTTAATTGCCAAGCCAGGTCTTATCAATGTTGACTTCGCTGATGTGAAAACGATCATGTTTGATAAGGGCTCGGCACTTATGGGAATTGGTGTTGCAACTGGCGAAACACGTGCTACAGAGGCAGCAAAGAAGGCCATTTCTTCACCACTATTAGAAACATCAATTGATGGTGCTCATGGTATATTAATGAATATTACAGGTGGCACGAACTTGAGTTTATTTGAAGTTCAAGAAGCGGCAGACCTGGTAACATCAGCAGCAGATGATGAAGTGAATGTGATCTTTGGATCAGTGATTAACGAGAATCTAAAAGACGAGATTGTAGTCACTGTTATTGCAACAGGCTTTGATGAAAGTAAAAAGACTGTCCAGCCTTCAAAGCAACGATCATTTCAACATCAACAACATGCGGCAACACGTGAAGAAGTTGATGAAACGGGGGGACAAGCAAAGCAAACACCGGTACATGATGATGATACGCTTGATATCCCTACCTTTTTAAGGAATCGAAATCGATCCCGATAAATGATAATCGAACGAAAAAGCAATTGGCTATTAAAGTCAATTGCTTTTTTTTGTTTATTTTTTTATGTTTCATAGTTTTAAAGCAACCGACATACTTATTGATAAGTCGTCTAAATTAGTAGGCATTCACATACAAATTGTGACAGACTTTGCTTTAATGCTTGGATATACTCTACTATAACGCAAAAGAAAAAGACAGATGTGGTGTTTAATAGGATAGAAGGGAGATTAAGGTGACAATTTATCTTGATGCCATCTGGCTATTGAACTTTTTGCTGGATTGGATGCTATTAATGCTAACACAATCACTAGCCCGAGACGGAACACATAAGGTAAGAGTTATGGTGGGAGCAATTGTTGCTTCAATGATTGTCCCAGTCTCCCTTTTTTATCCAGACTCATTTTTGACGACATTATTTGGTAAAGCTCTGTACTCTGTTTGGATAATTTTAGTCGCATTTCGTTTCAAAAATGTGTATCAAACAGTTAAATGTTTACTGTTATTTTATTTTACAACGTTTACAATCGGAGGTGGTTTGATTGCTTTGCATTTTTTGCTCCAAAGTCCTATAGAGCAATCTCCTGGCGGGGTGTTAACAATGACGGAAGGATTTGGCACTCCAATTAGCTGGGTGTTTGTCGTGATTGGCTTTCCTATCGTTTGGCTGTTTACAAAACTACGTATGGACGGGCAAGCGAGTGATAACATCCGCTATGAGCAATTCGTCTCGGTGACGATGGAATTACAGGGGACACGTTTATCAACAACGGCTTTAATTGACAGTGGTAATCAACTTGTTGATCCGCTTACAAACTATCCAGTCATTATAGGTGATGAATATTTTATGCGGCAATGGTTTAGCGAACCGGAATGGCAAGCGCTAAAAGATGCGTCAAGCTCACATCAGTTGGCTAATATCCCTATAAGCATACAAGATCGGTTATACTTCGTACCGTATCAAGGTGTAGATGGCAAGCGGATGTTAATGCTTGCAATCAAACCAGATCAGCTGCTTGTTGAATATGAAGGACAAACGTTCGTTACCAAAAAGGTTCTAATTGGTCTTCAGTTTGCTGAATTAACGCGAGATCAATCCTATCATTGCTTACTTCATCCACTCGTTTTGCATTTTGCAACTGTTAAATCGGCATAAGGCATAGAAAGGAGCGAAATCATTTTGAAATTGTGGAAGCTACGTTTACGTTTGTGGTGGTATAAGCTACTCATAAAGCTGGGCTTTAAGCCAAAAGAAGTCTATTATATTGGAGGTAGTGAAGCGTTACCACCTCCCTTATCTAAAGAAGAAGAACATCAGTTATTGACATTGCTCCCTCAAGGAGATGAATCGGCACGTTCTATGTTGATTGAACACAATTTACGTCTCGTCGTTTATATTGCTAGAAAGTTTGAAAACACCGGCATTAACATAGAGGACTTAATAAGTATTGGTACAATAGGCCTTATAAAAGCAGTCAATACCTTTGATCCGGAGAAAAAAATAAAATTAGCGACATATGCATCAAGATGTATAGAAAATGAGATTTTAATGTATTTGCGTCGAAACAACAAAACAAAATCAGAGGTGTCTTTTGATGAACCGTTGAACATTGATTGGGATGGCAATGAATTATTATTATCAGATGTTCTAGGTACAGAAGAAGATATTACGACGAGAGAACTCGATGTGACGGTTGATAAAGACCTTCTAAAGAGATCTCTGTCAACGTTATCCGATCGTGAAAAACAAATTATGGAGCTGCGTTTCGGATTAATTGGGAATGAGGAACAAACACAAAAAGCGGTTGCTGATATGCTTGGCATTTCTCAATCATATATTTCAAGGCTAGAAAAAAAGATCATAAGCAGGCTGCAAAAAGAATTTAACAAAATGGTTTAGCCTTTATTTCAAGCCGGTTTAACGACAATTGATACGTTGTCACGACATATATGCATTGCATAAAATAACTCCCTCCCGGAGATACTGTCCATGAACAGCATGAGGAACTGGGAGGGCAGAACATGTCGAGACATAAAGTTGAAATATGTGGTGTGGATACATCAAAATTGCCGGTACTTAAAAATGAGGAAATGAGAAAATTGTTTGTAAAGATGCAGAACGGTGATTTATCTGCAAGGGAAGAATTAGTCAATGGAAACCTACGTCTCGTCTTAAGCGTTATTCAACGCTTTAACAATCGTGGTGAATACGTTGATGATTTGTTTCAAGTTGGCTGCATTGGCTTAATGAAGTCCATAGACAACTTTGACTTAAGTCATAATGTTAGGTTTTCCACTTATGCCGTACCTATGATTATTGGAGAAATTCGCCGATATTTAAGGGATAATAATCCAATTCGCGTGTCAAGATCATTACGTGACACCGCTTATAAAGCCTTGCAAGTTCGGGAGAGGCTGATCGGCAAAACATCAAAAGAACCAACAGCTATGGAAATTGCTGAGGAAATGGGTATTCCGCATTCAGAAATTGTTTTTGCCCTTGATGCCATACAAGATCCGGTATCATTACATGAGCCGATATACAATGATGGCGGTGATCCAATTTATGTGATGGATCAATTGGGAGATGAAAAAGAAAAAGATTCAAGCTGGGTAGACAAGCTGTCTCTTAAAGAAGGAATGCATCGTTTAAACGAACGGGAAAAAATGATTTTAAACAAACGCTTTTTTCAAGGAAAAACACAAATGGAAGTTGCAGATGAAATTGGCATTTCTCAAGCACAGGTCTCGCGGTTGGAAAAAGCGGCAATTGAACAAATGAATAAACAAATGTTTGAATAAGGTTTTAATAATCCCGATGCATCATGACATTTAATATGTTGGTTTTACAGACGGTTTAGCAGATAACTTTAATTTGCCATTGTAAATGTATCATTTACTTAAAAAGGTTGACCGTCGCAATATTAACTAGAAGTAAGGCAGGCATTATGTCTGCCTTATTTTTATTTCTCTCAGTCAATAATAGCGCTACTTTGACATGCATATACATGTAAAAAAAAGGTAGGTGTGGATCATTGGTGCTATTATCAGAATTACAAATCAAAGAAGTTATTATCGTTGAGAATGGAACGAGACTTGGACATATTTCTGATTTAGAAATAAATGAGCAAACTGGTCGAATTGTTGCCCTCATTCTCTATCATAAAAAAAGTGGTGTATTCGGTAAAGCAGAGGAAATTGTAATACCGTGGAATCATATTGTTACGATAGGTTCAGATGTTATTCTAATTCATGAAGCACATAACCCTGATCTTTATCCAAAACCACTCTTACTCGAATAAACTCTTAAATTAGGTTGAATAAAACGTTTAAGGACATGAACACATCACCACTCATAATCCATTGTATCTGGTTTAACGTTGGCTATGTAGTTCTGTTCTTTATTTTGGATCAATCAACACAGAATCCGTTTTCAGAATTACACGACATAAAATCACATACGAAAACAGTTCAAAATATGGTAAAATAAAAAGAAATGTGTTGTGAGGGTGGTGAAATGATGAACACCTTTATAAAGCAACGTAGTCATTTCCTAGAACTTAATCAATGGCAGCAGATTGCGCCATCATTAAGAGCGGGATTTACGACGAGATATGGTGGTTATGGAGAAGCCCCATATGATACGTTTAATCTTGGTTTTCACGTTGGTGATGATCGATCAACGGTTATTAAAAATCGCTCATTACTTGCTGATAAAATTATGATGCCACTTGATAACTGGGTTGTTGGAGAACAGGTTCATGGAAATGAGATCGCGTACGTAAATGCTTCTGACAAAGGGAAAGGTGCATTTTCTTTAGAAACTGCTAAGACGGGTGTCGATGGATTGATGACAGATACAAGGGGTATTTTATGCGCAGCGTTTTTTGCAGATTGTGTCCCGTTGTTTTTTTTCGATCCTAAAACGTCTCGTGTTGGAATAGCACATGCTGGCTGGAAAGGAACTGTTAATGAAATTGCCGGAAAAATGGTAGAACGATTCTCACGTACTGGTTCAAATGTTAACGATTTACGCGTCACAATCGGTCCTGCTATTTCACAAGATGTATATGAGGTCGATGACCGTGTGATTCAACATATACCGAGTGATTTCATTATAAAAACTGTGAAACAAACGAAAGATGGGCATGGTATGCTGGACTTGAAGCAGTTAAATATGGAAATCCTTTTAAAATATGGCGTTTTACGTCATAATGTAGATATTATACAACATTGTACATTTCAGGAAGATCATTTGTTCTTTTCGCATAGAAGAACGGGTGGTCAAACAGGTCGAATGTTAGGGTATATTGGCTTTTTAGCTAATGATAATACAGGAGGAATAGACGGTTGACAAGTGTAGTACACAATTTAGAAGCAATTCACAATAAAATGCGGCACGCTTGTGAACGAAGCGGGCGCCAACTCAACGATATTACAATTATCGGTGTGACAAAATATGCTACAATAGAGCGAACAGAAGAAGCAATCAATGCTGGTATTTCTCACATTGGTGAAAACCGTCTTGAGGGCTTTTTGAAAAAATATGAAGCGATTCAATCACAAGTGGGCTGGCATTTCATCGGCACTCTCCAATCAAGGAAGGTGCGCGATATCGTTAACAAAGTCACAGCGATTCATTCTTTGGACAGACTGTCGCTCGCTCAAGAGATCAATAAACGAGCAGAAGAACCTGTCGAATGTTTTGTTCAAGTGAATGTCAGTGGTGAAGCATCAAAGCACGGTCTAGCCGTTGGTGAAACGGAGGAATTCATACAAAAGTTGTCTGCATTTGAGCATATTAAAGTGATCGGCTTGATGACAATGGCCCCTTATACCGATCATACTGATGATATACGCCGTCAATTTCGAGCTTTAGCAGATCTTAAAAGAACGATCGAAGCAAAACAATGGTCACATGCACCGTGTCATAATTTATCAATGGGAATGAGCAATGATTATGATATTGCAATCGAAGAAGGGGCAACGCATATTAGACTCGGTACGTGTTTGTTAGGCCCTTCGTAAAAGAAAGCAGGTGAAAGAATATGAGCTTAAAAACTAAATTTAAAAGCTTGTTTACAGTCGATGATGAATATGAATATGTTGAAGGCGACGAGGAATTAGATACATATGGCTCACAAGATGACGGAAGACCTGATAATGTCGTTAATTTAAAGAGCATGCAACAACCAACTTCGAAAGTTGTTCTGTGTGAACCTCGGACATATAGTGAGGTTCAGGAAATCGCAGATCACGTTGTTAATAGACGCGCTGTTGTGGTAAACCTTCAACGCGTTAATCACGATGAGGCGAAGCGTATTGTCGATTTTTTGAGTGGGACAGTTTATGCAGTTAATGGCGTTATTCAAAAGCTCGGTACAGAAACATTTCTTTGTACACCAAATAATATTAATGTTTCTGGCACAATCTCTCAATCTTTCCAGAATAATGACGATAATATAAAAGGATGGTCATAAATGTTTTTATTAGATACGATTTTTAGTTTATTGGACACGGCAATGGGGCTTTATAGCTTTGCCATTATCATTTATGTGTTTATGTCGTGGATTCCAGGTTCTCGCGAAACATCAATTGGTGTTTTCTTTGCGAAAATTGTTGAGCCTTACATGGAAATTTTTAGAAAGTTCATCCCACCGCTCGGTATGATTGACCTTTCACCAATCGTGGCGATTTTTGTTTTAGTTTTAGCGAGACAAGGACTCCATAATTTATCTTACATGTTTGTTGTTGTGATGTAAGGATGGATATGTACCAGCATTTTCGAAAGGATGAGCATCCTTTTATCGATCAGGTTATGTCATGGCGTACGAAGGTGGAAAAGCAATTTCAACTTAAGCTAACGGACTTTCTTGATCCAAGAGAGCAGGATATCATTAAGACGCTTGTTGGGACAGACTATGATGATCTTCAGTTGGAGCTTTATGGTGGCCATCGTTATGCTGAACAAAAGCGGGCCATTATTGCACCATTTTATGAAACGATATCGAATGAGGATTTTGAGGTTGTTTTATTACAAGCCTCTTTTCCTGAACAATTCGTGTCCCTCTCACATCGTGATGTCTTGGGCGCTTTTTTATCACTTGGACTCAAACGACATAAACTTGGTGACATTATCGTTGGCGATGGTCAGTTTCAAATGGTCGTAACAGCTGATATTAGTCCTTTTGTCACAGCGCAGCTCACGAAAGTCAAGCATGCTAAAATTCAACTTCACGAAAAGCCATTTGCAGATGTTTTACAAAAACAGCAGGATTGGATTGAGCATCATCATGTTGTCTCTTCTCTACGGCTTGATGTCGTTTTAAAGGAAATCTACAATTTATCACGATCTAAATCAGCCGATTATATTAAAAGTGGTCTCGTGAAAGTTAATTTTAAACAGGTCGATCATGTAGCCTTTTTATTGCAGGAGGGAGATATGATTTCCGTGCGTGGAAAAGGTCGAAGTAAACTAATGACTGTTAATGGCCAAACCAAAAAAGAAAAATGGAAAATAAACACAGCACTATTACAGTCATGATATGAAACAAGATGTTTTTCCCAGAAACATAATGATTTTAGTCGAATGTACGTTATAATATAATTGTATGTTTGAAAATTTGTACGAGGAGGGTTCTGAATGCCACTATCACCGTTGGATATTCATAATAAAGAGTTTGCAAGAGGGTTTAGAGGGTATGATGAGGATGAGGTTAATGAGTTTCTCGATCAAATCATAAAAGACTACGAAATCGTTATTAGAGAAAAGAAAGAGCTTCAAGAACGAGTGGATCAAATGAAAGAAAAGCTTGGTCATTTTACGAACATTGAGGAAACGCTTAACAAATCAATATTAATTGCCCAAGAAACGGCTGAAGAACTTAGAGGCAATGCTCAAAAAGAATCCAAGCTCATCATTAAAGAAGCTGAAAAGAACGCAGATCGAATTATAAACGAATCATTAAATAAATCTCGTCGAATTGAAATAGAAGTAGAAGAACTCAAAAAACAAGCAAAGGTGTTCAGGACACGTCTTAAGATGCTTGTAGAAGCACAACTAGATATGATCGATACAAATGACTGGGATCATTTATTTGGGGAAGTAATGGGTGAAGATCACGAGACGTCAGAGGAAGATACTGAATCACCTGCATATTAAAATATACATATATGCCTTGTTGGATTCCTAAGCATTCTGGTGAAGGATAAAGTCGTTGTATTTTAGAAAAACAATTGTTCTAATGCGTTGTAGTAGATCTAACATGTAAAAAACCTCTCATTCCCATCAAGGGTGAGAGGTTTTTTTGTTCATCATGTAATGGTCCGATAGGGTTGGTAATCAATTTGTGTTGTAAGTCAAAATCGTGTGTGTAAGCGAATTGAGCATTGAAAAACAACTGATAAAAGTATAATATGGATAAAGGCCCATTCGAATAAAACTGGGCAAAGATGCTAACGGAGGACAAAACATGTATTGGTATTATCTATTAGCAATCATTATGGTTGGTTTTGACCAATTGACGAAATGGATTATCGTTAAAGAGATGGAACTGTATGAACAGATTACTGTCATTGATCAATTCTTTTTTATTACATCACATCGAAATAAAGGTGCAGCTTGGGGTATACTAGAAGGACAAATGTGGTTCTTTTATATTATAACGGCGATCGTTATCGTTGCCATTGTATATTATATGCAAAAATATGGTCGTGACAGTAAGCTGTTATCCGTCGCACTGAGTTTAATTCTTGGTGGTGCGATAGGGAATTTTATTGATCGTCTCTTTCGTAAAGAGGTTGTAGACTTTTTAGATTTTATTATTTTTAACTATGATTATCCTATTTTTAATGTGGCAGATTCCTCTTTAGTTGTTGGGGTTATTCTCGTAATTATTGCTACATTTATTGACGAAAAGAAGAAAGGAAAGACACAAAATTGACTTCTTCCTATGAACATATCGTGACAGAGGCTGACGTACATATACGAATTGATAAGCTTCTTGTCAACATTCTGCCTGAACTTTCACGATCACAAATACAATCCTGGATTCAAGATGGGCATGTAACTGTTAATGAAAACAGTGTCAAGGTAAATTATAAGTGTAAAATCGGTGATGTCATAAAATGGACTGAACCGAAAGAAGATGTTTTGATCATTGAACCAGAACCAATACCGTTAAACATCGTATATGAGGATGATGACTTACTTGTTGTCAATAAGCCGCGTGGTATGGTTGTACATCCTTCTGCAGGACATATGAGTGGGACTTTGCTCCATGCGCTTCTTCACCATACATCAAAGCTGTCCACAATAAATGGTGAGCATCGCCAAGGCATCGTTCATCGAATTGATAAAGATACGAGTGGCTTGCTCCTTGTTGCTAAAAATGATGAAACTCATATGGGCTTGGCTCAGCAGTTAGCAGACAAAACAGTCAATAGACGTTATGAAGCGATTGTACATGGTATCATCGATCATGAAACAGGCTTAATTGATGCCCCAATTGCCCGTGATCCGAAGAACCGACAAAATATGGCCGTTGTAGATGATGGTAAACATGCAATAACGCATTTTCATGTGCTGGAACGTTTTAATACGTTTACACATATTGAAGCCCGGCTTGAAACAGGTCGAACACATCAAATTAGAGTTCATATGAAATATATCGGGCACCCTGTTGCGGGTGATCCAAAATATGGTCCACGTAAAACATTGCAAATTGGTGGACAAGCACTTCACGCTAAGATTATTGGCTTTACACACCCTAAAACAGGGGAGTGGCTACAGTTTGAAGCTGATGTTCCCGAATACTTTAAAGAATTACTGGAGAAACTGCCGAATATGTATTGACATATGTGACGACGTTTGGCATAATAAGTGCAATCAAATAAAGCTCCTTTAATTAAGTCCAGAGAGGCTCATAAGGAACGGATGTCATGACGATGATATAATCCCAACCCTTTTATGCCTTTATGGCGAAAAGGGTTTTTATGTTCTACGAATGTGCGACTTTAAAAGTGGGGTGAAAGCTTGCGTAAAAAAACAGAGATTCTTGATGAACCTGCTATTAATAGGGCGTTAACTCGGATGGCACATGAAATCTTAGAAAAAAATGAAGGTGGCGAGTCAATTGTGCTCGTCGGTGTCAAGACGAGAGGGGCTCCATTAGCCCGCAGATTGCAAAACAAGATTAAACAGATTGAAGGCATCGACGTGCCAATTGGTGAACTCGATATTACGCTTTACCGCGATGACCTAGAAAAGGTTGTTGAAAGTGGCGAACCGGAGCTTAAGGAGACACAAGTACCTGTCGACATTACGGACAAGCGCGTCATATTAATTGATGACGTCCTTTACACAGGCCGTACAGTTCGAGCTGCAATGGACGCTGTTATGGATTTGGGCCGACCAGCATGGATTCAGTTAGGTGTCTTGATTGACCGGGGGCACCGTGAGCTTCCCATTCGAGCAGATTATGTCGGTAAAAACATTCCGACCTCTGACAAGGAAGTGATCGTCGTTCACTTAAATGAAATCGACGATCGAGAACATGTCTCTATATATGAAAAATAAAATATCATAAAGACTTTTAATTAAATCCAGAGAGGTTTAAAAAGTCGTTCGAGCAAGCGCACAAGCATGATCTATGCCTGTTGCGTCTACCTCTTTGCGACTTTTTGCAAAGAGGTTTTTTGTTTGGCGGCAAACACTAATTGACTAAGGGGAAATCGATATGAAACAAACACAGATGGTTATGGATGTCCGTGACATCCCAAATATTAGACAATGGATTTTGCTTAGCATTCAACATTTGTTTGCTATGTTTGGCTCGACAATACTCGTTCCTTATTTGACGGGCTTATCACCAGCAGTTGCGCTCGTATCAAGTGGAACTGGGACACTCGCTTATCTTCTCATTACAAAAGGGAGAATTCCAGCATACCTCGGTTCTAGCTTTGCATTTATTGCACCGATTCAAAGTGCAATGCTCGCAACTGGACCAGGAGGTGTCATGGTTGGAAGCTTTCTAGCTGGTCTTGTATATGGTTTTGTTGCGTTATTCATTCGCTTCCTAGGGCTCAAATGGTTAATGCGCGTATTACCTCCGATTGTAGTAGGACCTGTTATCATGGTCATCGGTCTTGGGCTCGCAACGACAGCTGTTGACATGGCGATGTACATTCCAGGCTTAGATGAACACGTATATAGCAGTACACATTTTAGTGTTGCGCTTGTGACGTTGGCAATTGCGGTTATTGCAACGATCTTCTTTAAAGGTTTTTTTGGACTCATCCCAATTTTAATTGGCATCATTGGTGGTTATGTGTATGGTCTCATGCGAGGAATTGTGGACACATCAGGAATCGTTGCACAATGGCATAATCTCACATCAGCAGACTCAGTCGGGAGCTTTTTTGGAGCATTGTTCCAAATGCCAGACTTCATTATTCCGTTTGTTGATTACTCACCATTCGATGTTTTTAATACAGGCATTGTCATTTTAATGGTGCCTGTTGCACTTGTGACGATTGCCGAACATATTGGTGATCAGATGGTTTTATCTAAAATTGCCGGTCGCAACTTCCTAGAGAAACCAGGTCTACACCGTTCCATTCTAGGAGACGGGGTTGCAACGATCGTTGCATCTATGCTAGGAGGACCACCGAATACAACGTATGGTGAAAATATTGGTGTTCTATCCATTACGAGAGTGTTTAGTGTATTTGTTGTTGGAGGCGCAGCTGTTATCGCAATTATGTTTGGATTCGTCGGTATTTTTACGGAGCTCATTAGCTCTATTCCAACTGCTGTAATGGGCGGTGTATCTATCCTGTTATTTGGTATTATCGCATCAAACGGATTACGGATGCTCGTTGACAACCAAGTGGATTTAAACGATAACCGGAACCTGATTATTGCATCTGTTATCCTCATCATCGGAATTGGAGGTGCCTTTATTAACATTAAAATTCAAGATACGAGCATCATGGTTGAAGGTATGGCTTTAGCTGCCATCATTGGTGTTATGTTGAATCTGCTGCTGCCTGGTAAGGAAAGTGGTTATGGTAATGGCTTGATGTTTGGTCAAAGTGATTCGGATTGTGAGAACAATCCAATGGGGGAGCGTGAATAACAATGAAGCATTTTATGTCTGTGGAACAATTGTCAATGGTAGATATTCAGTCAATTTTGGAGAAATCGCATGATTTGAGACAAACAACATGCCATATAAACCAACGAGTATTTGCTGCGAATTTATTTTTCGAGCCAAGTACACGGACAAAAATGAGCTTTGTCGTTGCTCAGAAAAAATTAGGAATGGACGTGCTCGATTTTAATGAAGGCCATTCAAGCGCACAAAAAGGTGAATCACTTTATGACACAATGAAAACTTTTGAAGCAATCGGAACCAATCTTCTTGTTGTTCGCCATCCTGATAGTGCATGGTTCAATGCATTTACTCATAATATGTCAATTCCGATTATTAATGGGGGTGCTGGGAAATCCGAGCACCCAACACAGTCGATGCTCGATCTGGATACGATTTACCAAGAATTTGGTCGCTTCGATAATTTAGATGTCGCGATCATTGGTGACATTAAACATAGTCGTGTCGCACGAAGTAATGCAAAAGTGCTTGATAAGCTAGGTGCTCATGTATATTTATGTGCGCCTCCAGGGTTAGCTGACGACACTTTAGATTTTCCTTATATTCCGATCGATGAAGCGGTAGAAAATTGTGACGTCGTGATGCTGTTGCGTATCCAGCATGAACGACATCATGAGTTAAGTCATACAAATCAGTACCTAGAGCAATATGGTTTAACAAAGAGCCGTGAACAAAAGATGAAGCCTCATGCAATTATTATGCATCCAGCACCTGTTAATCGAGGTGTGGAGATCGACTCAGACTTAATTGAATGTCGACGATCAAGAATTTTTCAGCAAATGTCTAACGGGGTGCCAATCAGAATGGCCATTATGATAAAACTATTACAGGAATGGGGAATGATCTATGACAATACGATTGAAAAACGCCAGCATTTTATCGGCGGACAACGACTTGGTGCAGTCTGATTTATGGATTAAAGACGGTGAAATTATAGATATAAGCACGCAGAAAACTGCCTCAGTTGATCAAACGATAGATTGTCATGGGAAATTATTATTACCAGGCCTGATAGATGTCCATGTCCATTTGAGAGAACCAGGTGGTGAGCATAAGGAGACGATTGAAACCGGAACTCGAGCTGCTGCTAGAGGTGGCTTTACGACAATATGTGCCATGCCGAATACTCAGCCTGTACCAGACCATGTTGAACACGTTAAAAACTTACAAGCGTCTATTGATCAAAATGCAATTGTACGTGTATTTCCATATTGCGCCATAACGAAAGATCTTAAAGGTGAACAACTAACAGATATGACGGCATTAAAAGAGCAGGGCGCATTCGCCTTTACAGATGACGGTGTTGGCATTCAGACTTCTGATATGATGCTACAAGCGATGAAAAATGCAGCTGCACTCGACATGCCAATCGTTGCCCACTGTGAGGACAACTCGATTGTTTATGGCGGAGTTGTCCATGATGGGGAAGTAGCCCAACGACTCCAGCTGCCAGGCTTACCAGCTTTAAGTGAAGCTGTACAAATTGCACGAGATGTTCTTTTAGCTGAAAAAACAGGCTGTCACTATCATGTGTGCCATGTAAGTTCTAAAGAATCGGTTAGAGTGATTCGTGACGCTAAAAAAGCTGGAATCCATGTAACAGCTGAAGTCACGCCACATCATCTATTGCTTAATGAAACAGACATTCAAACGGATGATCCCAATTTTAAAATGAATCCGCCATTAAGAAGTCAAGCTGATCAAGCCGCACTCCTTGAAGGACTTCGTGATGGCACAATTGACTTTATTGCAACTGACCATGCGCCACACGCTGCAAATGAAAAAGAACGTGGATTTATAAAAGCGCCATTTGGAATCGTTGGTTTAGAAACAGCATTTCCATTGCTGTATACGCATCTTGTGAAAAGGAACTTATTAACATTAAGAGAGTTAGTGGATGCCATGACGATTAAGCCTGCACACGTGTTTCAATTGCCGTACGGTAAAATTGAAAAAAATAGTGTTGCTGACCTGGTGTTAATTGATCTTGACGATACATATGACATCGATAGAGACGAATTTGCATCTCTTGCAAAGAACACCCCATTCCAGAAATGGGCGGTATTTGGCCGGACGTTGTGGACGATGGTTGGAGGAGAAATTGTATATGAGGGGATACATCATGGTACAACAACAAAATGATTCATCTCATAAGCTGGTACAAAATAAAATGCTCCAGGTTTGTTCTGTTCGATCAATTGCTATGGATACGTTCGAAATGATCCTTTCACACCCTTCTGTAAAAGACGTGCATCCTGGCCAGTTTTTAAATCTTGTGATAGATGGTCATATGCTGCCAAGACCGATTTCTATTGCAGATGTTGATATTGAAAAAGGTACGCTAACGATTTTATTTAAAGTCATTGGAGCTGGGACGCGAAAACTATCTTATTGTCCTTCTGGTTCTTTAATTGAAGCATTTGGTCCCATTGGAAATGGATTTACGCTTGATGCGCGCCCAAACGCACACATATTACTTATAGGTGGAGGAATTGGTGTACCACCGCTCTATTATTTAGGAAAAACATTAAAGGCCGAGGGGCATACAATTACGTCAATCCTCGGTTTTCAATCAAAGGACTATGTATTTTATGAAGCGGAATTTTCTGAGTTGGGTCGAACGATTGTTGTAACCGATGATGGCTCTCAAGGACAGAAAGGTTATGTTACAAGTGTACTAGATGATATTCCTGCTTTTGATCGTTATTATTCATGCGGCCCAACTGCTATGCTACGTTCGGTATCTGATGCATTAGCTGAAACTGAAGGCTATTTGTCACTTGAAGAACGAATGGCCTGTGGTGTAGGCGCTTGTATGGCATGCATTATTTCTAGTCAAGATGGTCGTTATAAAAAAATATGTTCAGACGGACCAGTTTTTTCGGCTAAGGAGGTCATTCTATAATGGATCGATTAGCAGTAGAACTACCTGGCCTACATCTTAAAAATCCTGTCATGCCTGCTTCAGGTTGTTTCGGTTTTGGTAGAGAATATAGTCAATTTTATGATCTGTCTATTTTAGGAGGCATCATGATCAAATCAGCAACGGGCAGTGAACGGATCGGAAATCCAACACCGCGTGTGGCAGAGACGCCGATGGGGATGCTTAACGCGATTGGACTGCAAAATCCTGGTGTTGAGGAGATTATTGCAAACGAGTTACCTTTTCTTGCTAACTATGATACAGAAATCATTGCCAATGTCGCAGGGGGAACGATAGATGAGTATGAAGCCGTAGCTCGGGCGTTTAATGAAACAGACGTTGTATCAGCACTAGAATTAAACATTTCCTGTCCGAATGTTAAAGAAGGTGGCATCCAATTCGGGACAGATCCCTTTATGGCTGCCAAGGTGACTGAAATTGTTAAAAAAGCCAGTAATAAACCCGTTTATGTCAAGCTTTCTCCGAATGTAACAGATATCGTTCAAATGGCAACAGCTGTAGAAGCTGCTGGTGCTGATGGTTTGTCAATGATTAATACACTTACAGGGATGCACATTAATTTAGAGACAAGACGACCGCTATTAGCCAATCAAATCGGTGGTTTATCAGGTCCTGCCATTAAGCCTGTAGCAATAAAAATGATCTATGAAGTGAGTCAGCATGTAGCTATTCCGATTATCGGAATGGGAGGCATTATGACGGCTGACGATGTACTTGAATTTCTTCTAGCAGGTGCAAGTGCGGTAGCTGTTGGTACAGCAAACTTTGCGAATCCTGTCGTTTGCCCGGAAATTATAGTTGATTTACCTAATGTTTTGGATCGCTATCACTTTACAACAGTTCGAGAGGCGATTGGAAAGGGGCTTCCTAATGGAAAACATTTACTTAGCACTTGATTTCGCAAGCTGGAGAGAGGCGTCAGCATTTCTTGATACAAACCAAATGAATAACATTCCTGTTAAGGTCGGTATGGAGCTTTTTTATCGCGAAGGGCCATCTGTCGTAAATCATTTAAAAGATAGAGGTCATCCGGTTTTTTTGGACTTAAAACTCCACGATATTCCAACAACCGTTAAAAAAGCTATGAAAAACATTGCTCAGCTAGGAGTAGATTTAGTGACAATTCACGCCTCAGGTGGTAGTGACATGATAAAGCAAGCAAAAGAAGGGCTCATTCTCGGCTCGGACATGACATCTATTCCTAAATTAATTGCCGTAACAGTGCTCACATCGATAGACGAGGACATGATGAAAGACGAATTCGCGATCGATCAATCTATTGAGCAACGCGTCAATACTTTGGCGACATTAGCCTATGGGAATGGGGCAGATGGGGTCGTTTGCTCTGTAAACGAAGCAAAGGTCATTAAATCGTCTGTCACATCTGAATTGCTTACAGTGACTCCGGGGATTAGGTTGATTGAGAATGACAATGATGATCAAGTTAGAGTCGCAACACCAGGGGACGCTCGTGCAAACGGTGCTGATATCTTAGTCGTAGGGCGTACAATTACACAAGCCCAAGATCCCCGTGCAGCTTATGAACGTGTAATGGAGGAATGGTCAAATGGAAAAACATATTGAGATTGCAAAAGAATTACTTAACATACAAGCCGTACAAATTAACCCCGAACACTATTTTACGTGGACATCTGGTATTAAGTCCCCAATTTATTGCGATAATCGTCTAATTATGGCTTATCCCGAACTCAGACAAAAAGTTGTCGATGCTTGGATAGATCAAATACGTCAGATGGATATCGGACCTGATGTTATAGCAGGATGTGCGACAGCCGGCATACCTCACGCAGCATGGCTTGCGGATAAATTGAATTTGCCAATGGTTTATGTGAGGTCTGAAGCGAAAAAGCATGGGAAAGGCAATCAAATCGAAGGTCTTATCTCAGAAGGACAGCGTGTTATCCTCATAGAGGACTTGATATCGACGGGGAAATCGTCAATCAATGCGGCGAAAGCACTTGAGCATGCTGGTGCAAACGTGATTGGCGTTCAAGCAATCTTTAGTTATGGTTTACAATCAGCTCAAGACAATTTTTCTAAAGCGCCTCTTACGTATCAATCAATTACGGGATTCAATGCGTTAGTTGATCTTTTAGAAAAAGAAGGTCAAATAGATACAAAGCAAAAAGAGGCATTGATGGACTGGCAACGCACATTATAACGTGTAAACACGGGCAACAGAATAACCTGGATATATATGGTATACTAGATTAAGTATGGAAACATGATATAAAAAGGGTGCCTTCATGAAGATTGATGATTATTATTTACTACTAAAATTAAATGAAGTTGGGACGATAAGGGGAACAGCTAAAGCCATTCTTATTTCCCAACCAGCGGTAACGCAGAGGCTTAAATGGATTGAAGCTTATTTTGATGAAATGATTTTCATTCGCACTCAGAAAAAGCTTCAGCCTACACCAGCAGGAGAACTGATTTTACAGCATGCCAAGGAAGTTGTTCAGCGTGAGCAAATGCTTGAAGCAAAGCTGTCGCAATCACGTGAAAAGATTCAAGGTACGCTGTCAATTGCATGTTCGTCACTTGTGAGTCAACGGTTCCTCCCTGCGATTTTGGGAGAATTTACGGTGCAGTACCCTAAAGTAACAATTGATCTTGTTACTGGAATTAGTGAGGATATCAAACGAAATTATAGAGACTATCATGTTTGTATGATTCGCGGTGAGCCTTTAAAAGAAACGACATGTCAACATTTATTTGCAGATAAGCTTTATATTTTTGATACTGAACCGTTTCCTGACGAAGGTATAAAAGAACGACCACTCATATCCTTTAACAGTGATGACAGCATGCATGATCTTGTTGATGATTGGTTATACCGTTACGGACATAACATCAAACCACAACGGATGATTACAGTCGATCAAATAGAAACATGTAAGCAACTCATGAAGCAGGGGATCGGTATGGCTGTACTCCCGGAAAGTGTCTCTGCCGACATGATGGATGACTACCCACATATGCCGCTTATGCTTAACGGTGAAAATGTCACTCGAGATACGTGGGTATGCTACCACGAAGGCGTCGTGCAGCTGCCACAGGTCGATGCGTTTATTTCTGCACTACATAACCATGTATTTTCGCATTAATACTTAAGGAGCTAACCGATTGGTTAGCTCCTTAAGTATTTTTGACGCATGCTTTTAACGACTTCTTCACTTGGGGTCACGAAAAGTGTCTTTTGTTGATCATAGGTTACAAAGCCAGGCTTAGCACCGCTTGGCTTTTTCACGTGTTTAATCGCAGTATAGTCAACAGGAACGGAAGATGATTGTCGCGATTTACTGTAATATGCAGCAAGTATGGCAGCTTCTTCAAGTGTTTGAGTACTCGGTGTGCTTGATTTGATAATCACATGTGAGCCCGGTATGTCTTTCGTGTGAAGCCAAATATCATTACGATGGGCGACCTTTGTCGTTGCATAGTCATTTTGTTTATTGTTTTTGCCGACAAGTATGAGTGTTCCATCAGACGCGAGGTATTGGTCTAGCTTTGGTTTAGTCGGTTTGTTTTTTTGCTTGCCTCGTTTTTGCTTTTTTAAATAGCCTTCTTCTCTTAGTTCCTCTCTAATTTCTTCAATATCATTTTCGCCGGCAGACTCAATTTGCTGGAGAAGTTGATCAAGATAAGCCAATTCATCATTTGTTTTTTGAATTTCTTTCTCAACCATAATTTTTGACGTTTTGAGTTTTTGATACCGTTTAAAAAATTTTTGTGCGTTTTCACTTGGTGTTTTCACAGGGTCTAGTTGAATGTCAATTTGGGTTTGGTCAGGATCATAGTAATCTGTTACAGTTATCGATTGATCTCCTTGTTGGACGAGATGCATATGTGCTGTGAGCAATTCCCCCATTTTTTGATAATGATCAGCTTTTTCAGCCTTTTGAAGCGTTTGAGCGTGAATTTTAAGCTTGCGTTCATTTTTGTTGAATTCATTTTTAATAAAGCGATAAAGATCTTTTGCTTTCTGTTTCACACGATCACGTTCAGCTTTACCTGAGTAAAAGGCATCGAGCATTTGACTAACCGTAGAGAAGACATGTCTTGGCTCTCCTGTATATGTCATAGTGATAACGTGAAAGTCAGTTTTATTTTGTTCGTATATCGCAGGCTTATAGTCACGATCTTTTATAGTATTAAACAAGTGATCAAGTGCTTCTTGGTATGCCTTTTGTCCTCCTAGGCCAGCTTGAGTTACGACCTCCTTGGCAATAAAAGGTGAAAACCCGGAAATATGATGAACGATTTGTTGATCCATACGACCAGCATTAAAGTCCAACTGTTTGATACATGTTTCCCCATCTGCTTCAAGTGGATTCAACTTGTTCTGCTGTGGTGGTAAAACATACTGATGTCCAGGTTGGATGGTCCGAAAGCGGTTTTGTGACATTGGTACATGTTTAAGACTATCGATGATATGTTCATGATCGCGGTCAACAAGCATGACGTTACTATGCTTCCCCATGAGCTCAATCATAAGTATTTTATAGGCGTCATCACCAATTTCATTACGTGCTTTAAGCGTGATTGTTAAGACGCGTTCTATTTCATGCTGATTAACCGATTCGATCGTCGCGCCTAATAGGTGTTTTCGGAGCAGCATACAAAACATCGGTGGTTCTGTTGGGTTTGTGTATTGATCCTTCGTTAAATGAATTCTTGCGTAAGAAGGGTGTATTGATATGAGCAACGTGTGGTTGGCACCTTTTGCTCTAATCGTAAATACAAGTTCAGTTGCTGTCGGCTGATAAATTTTATTGATTTTTCCCTGTGTTATTGTATCTTGCAATTCTTCAGTGACAGCTTTAGTAACGATTCCATCAAATGGCATATTCTTTCACCTCTGTACGTCATTATAGCATTTTTCTGGACAAGTCTGCATATGATTCTTTGAGAGCAATTCAAAATACCAATGTCAAACAGCGTTTAATCTCATAATTATTATGTCATGACATGTGGAGGAATGCAGAGTGAAGTGGTACCAACTTGATATTGAACAAATTGAGCAAAAGCTGCAGGTGATATCTAATAGAGGATTAAGTCAGAAGCAAAGCGATCGTCGTCTTGAACAAGCTGGCCCTAATATGTTGATATCAAAAAAACAGACATCAAGGCTGTTACTTTTCCTTAAACAGTTTCAAGATTTTATGGTGTTGGTCCTTTTAGCAGCTACACTGATCGCAGGATTGTTAGGTGAGTTTATTGATGCGATAGCTATTATGGTTATTGTATTAATTAATGGATTTATGGGCTATTTTCAAGAACAGAAGGCTGAGAAATCTCTGGAAAAGCTAAAGGAGCTTTCAGCGCCAATGTCATACGTTTTAAGAGATGGACAATGGAAGCATATATCATCTCAACAACTCGTACCAGGCGACGTTGTAAAGGTCTCTTCGGGTGATCGAATTCCCGCAGATATAAGGATTATTCAGTCAAAGGGTTTGGAAACCGAGGAATCTGCTCTTACAGGAGAATCATTACCGGTTGTAAAGCATGCATCAGCACTAAAACAGGACAACCTAGACCCACAAGATCAAGTCAACATGGGTTTTATGGGAACGATGGTTACGAGAGGATCTGGAAAAGGAATTGTCATTGGAACAGGGATGAATACCGTTATGGGTCAAATAGCTTCCCTTATGGCAAAAACTAAAAAAATGATTACGCCTCTTGAACACAAACTTGCAGAATTAGGTAAAATTTTAATCGTTGTTGCCCTGTTGCTAACAGCTATGGTTGTCGTGGTCGGAATTTATCAAGGTCAACCAGCTTATAATATGTTTTTAGCAGGTGTATCACTAGCAGTTGCGGCGATTCCTGAGGGTTTGCCAGCTATTGTAACAGTCGCTTTATCGTTAGGTGTTCAACGCATGATCAAGAAAAAGGCCATCGTCCGCAAACTTTCTGCAGTTGAAACATTAGGCTGTGCCTCTGTGATCTGTTCTGATAAAACAGGTACAATGACAGAGAACAAAATGACGGTAAAAGAGATCTATGTGAATGGCCGTTCGATACAGGTAACAGGAGACGGCTATGATATCGATGGTGCTTTTTATATGAATGACCAGAAAATAGACAGGGACGATTCGCAGCTGGAAACGATGCTTTTGTACGGCATGCTGTGTAATAATGCGTCTTTACGCGTAGAAAAAGGTCAATACAAATTAGAAGGAGACCCAACGGATGGTGCCTTGCTCGTCGCAGCACGTAAAATAGGGCTGATGCAAGCATTAGAGCAACAGTACACAGTTCTTCATGAGATTCCCTTTGATTCAGATCGTAAACGAATGAGCGTTATCGTTGAGGACGAGAATCAGATGCGTTTTATGATTACAAAAGGCGCTTCGGAGGTTATCTTACCGCGAACTTCCTTTTTCATTGGTGAAAATGGACGACAGCTTATGAAGCCTAATGATCAAAAAGTCATTGAACAGTCTGTTGATCGGATGGGGGAAAAAGCACTTCGAACGATCGCAATTGCGATAAAGCCACTTTCTAGTGATGAATCACTAGATCATCCATTTTTGGAAAAAGATCTTACATTTATTGGCCTTTATGGCTTAATGGATCCACCAAGAAAAGAGGTTAAACGAGCGGTCAAAGCATGTCAAGAGGCAGGTATTAAGACGGTCATGATTACGGGTGATCATGAAAAGACAGCCCGTGCGATTGCAGAGCAGATCAATATGTTACCTCGTGATGGTGTTGTTTTGACCGGTGCCCAGCTGAACCACATGTCCGTTTCTGATTTGGAGTCTATGATTGATAACGTATATGTGTTTGCCCGGGTGACGCCAGAGCATAAACTAAAAATTGTTGAGGCGTTTCAGGCGAGAGGGCATATTGTCGCAATGACAGGAGATGGTGTCAACGATGCGCCCGCAATTAAAGCAAGTGATATTGGAATTAGTATGGGACAAAGCGGAACGGATGTAACGAAGGAAGCGTCATCCCTTATACTGATGGATGATAATTTCGCAACGATAAAAGCAGCGATACATGAAGGACGCAATATTTATGAGAATATACGTAAATTCATTCGGTATTTACTAGCCTCTAACGTTGGAGAAATTCTTGTAATGCTTTTTGCAATGATGATGGCGCTCCCTTTACCACTCGTTCCAGTACAAATCTTATGGGTTAATTTGGTCACGGATGGCTTGCCGGCGATGGCACTCGGTTTAGATAAACCAGAGGATGATGTCATGAAGCGCGGGCCGCGTCATCCGCGAGAAGGTATTTTTGCTAGGGGGTTGGGGTTTAAAATTGTGAGTCGTGGTTTTTTGATCGGAATTGTGACATTGATCGCCTTTATATCAATTTACCAAAATGACTCTAGCAATCTCGTACATGCACAGACAGCTGCCTTTGCAACGCTTGTTATGGCACAGCTTATTCACGTATTTGATTGTCGCAGTGAGCATTCTATATTTGCTCGAAACCCGATTGGGAATCCATATTTAGTATTGGCCGTATTGTCATCGGTATTACTTTTAATGATCGTTATTTACTGGCCACCACTACAGCCGATTTTTAGTACGACGCATCTAAGCGTAATGGACTGGATGTTAATTGGTCCACTCAGTGCATTACCGACACTTTTATTCGGTTTCACAAAAAAATAACTGGATCGTCCACCAGATCAATAATGACAACTGCGTCATAAGTGATCTGGTGTTTTTTTCGCTATAACAAACGCCTTATTTTATAAAAGTTTGTAGTTTTACCGATAATATTGCTATAATATAGAGATCATCTAGAAATGTCGAGGAAATGAATACTTTATGCATCACCGTTGACGTCCGCTCTAACCCGTCATTCGTTCTGCTAAACCTAATAGAACAGAGCTCATAAATTACGTGAATGGTTGTGCTTTGTCGTTTGGTTTATTTATAATGAATTTAATACATGACTTGGGACTGATCAACGTAGCGCGTATTATTTATTAAGGGGGCCATTTAGATGGGATTAAGTTTAATTAATATAGGGTTTGGAAATGTTGTGTCAGCAGAACGCATTATTTCTATTGTATCGCCTGAGTCTGCACCTATCAAACGCATTATATCCGTCGCAAGAGACACTAATAAATTAGTGGATGCCACGTATGGAAGACGGACAAGAGCGGTTATCATTACAGATAGTGATCACGTCGTTTTATCAGCAGTACAACCAGAAACGGTTGGACAGCGTGTTATTACGAGTGATGATTCTCAGGAAGAATAAATGGTACATATATTTGACGAGGAGGAAAGGCATTGATCGATCAGAGAGGCATATTATTCGTTCTCTCCGGCCCATCAGGTGTTGGGAAAGGTACGGTTAGAAAAGAATTATTTAGTCGAGACACGAATTTAAAATATTCAATTTCGATGACAACAAGACCAATGCGTCCGGGTGAAGAAGAGGGAAAAGATTATTTTTATAAATCAAAAGATGAGTTTGAACAACTTATTGAGCAAAATGCACTACTAGAATATGCGCAATATGTTGATAATTATTATGGAACACCTCGAAAGTATGTAGAACAGATGTTGGCTAATGGCCATGATGTTTTTTTAGAGATTGAAGTGCAAGGCGCACTTCAAGTTAAAGAAAACTTCCCAGAAGGTGTGTTTATATTTCTGTTCCCTCCAAGCTTAGCAGCATTGAAGGATCGAATTGTAAACCGTGGAACAGAGGCTGAAGATCTCGTTCTAAATCGACTTAAAGAAGCAAAAAAAGAAATCGATATGATGGATGCTTATGATTATGTCGTTGTTAATGATCAAGTTGATCAAGCTGCGACTAAAATTCAGGCGATCATTCAAGGTGAACATTGCAGACGCGCGCGTATTGCAAATCAATATAAAAAAATACTGGAGGATGACACATTATGATGTTAGAACCATCAATAGATGTTTTACAAGAAAAAATTAAATCTAAGTACACACTGGTGACGTTGTCTGCAAAACGAGCACGGCAGCTTCTTGAAACAGAAAACATTTTGATTGAAAAACCAAAGTCACATAAATTTGTTGGTGTTGCTTTAGAAGAGGTCAAAGCTGGTAAAATTTACATTAAACAAGATTAAATTAAAAAGACAAACCCCTCGGACAACAGACGAGGGGTTTCTTATTTTAGCTTGTTCAGCAAGTAATGGATTTTGATGGCGGTATGTACGTTCGTAATATGATATATTGAGAATAGACATAAAATGCGATTAGGAGTAGAAAGGGAGTTTGGTTATATGATACGGGATAAAAACATCATGGTAGGGGTAACGGGCGGTATCGCAGCTTACAAAGCCTGTTCACTCGTTAGCAGTTTAATTCAACAAGGTGCACATGTGAAAGTCGTAATGACAGAGCACGCGACTCAATTCGTCACCCCTTTGACGTTCCAAGCATTATCGCGTCAGCCGGTTTACATCGATACATTTGATGAAAAAGATCCCGAAAAAATTGCTCATATCGATGTTGCCGATTGGGCCGATATCGTGATTCTAGCTCCTGCAACAGCGAATATTATCGCTAAATTGGCAAACGGATTGGCAGATGACATGCTCACAACAACACTTCTTGCTACCCAAGCGGATGTGTACATTGCACCAGCGATGAATGTTCATATGTATGCCCATCCATCTGTTGTAGACAATATGAAAACGCTTGTTGAAAGAGGCTGTTATTTTATTGAACCTGGTGCCGGATACCTTGCTTGTGGTTATGTTGGTAAAGGGCGTCTGGAAGAGCCTGATCGGATCATTGAAGCCATTGAGCATCACCAAAAGCAACAGTCTCTGTTGTCTGGCAAAATTGTATTGGTTAGTGCAGGTCCAACACGAGAAGCCATTGATCCAGTGAGGTTTTTCTCCAATCGATCATCAGGCAAAATGGGGTTCGCTTTAGCTGAGGCTGCAGCCGAGATGGGGGCAAAAGTCATTTTAGTAAGTGGTCCGGTGACATTGAAGGCCGCTCATCCTAATATTGAGCGGATCAATGTTACAACAGCAGCGGAAATGTATGAAGCGATGCATGTACATTATGCCTCTGCAGACATTGTTATTAAAGCAGCCGCAGTTGCTGATTACCGACCTAAACAGACATTTGAACAAAAACTCAAAAAACAGCCTGGTGATTGGACGATTACATTAGAGCGTACACAAGATATTTTAGCTTCACTTGGTGAGCAAAAGAAAGGGCAATTCCTCGTTGGTTTTGCTGCGGAAACGTCAAATGTTATACAAAATGGTTTAGCTAAATTGAAACGTAAAAATTTAGACGCCATCGTTATTAATGACGTGACAAAAGCCGGAGCGGGATTTGCTGGAGATACGAATAAAGCTGTTTATGTCAATCGCTCAAACAGTCAAATTGATATGCCCTTGAGCACCAAAAAAAATATGGCACAAGACATTATGACGTTCATTGCAAAAGATATGAAGGGTGACTTAAATGACGGTCGTTAAGGTCATCGTGGATGTGCCAGCAAATGCCATTAATCAGACATTTGATTATTCTGTTCCAGAGCATTTACAAGACGTCGTTAAGCCAGGCATGCGCGTGATCGTTCCATTTGGTCCACGTAAAATCAGCGGTTTTATCGTTAAGGTAACGAATGAATCAGAGTTTGATAACTTAAAGCCAATACAAGAAGTGCTCGATTTAACCCCCGTATTAACGACAGAATTGATTAGTCTTGGTAAGTGGTTAGCAGAACAAACCTTAAGTCTGTATATAACAGTTTTTCAAGCGATGCTACCACAAGTATTTAAAGCGACCTATAATAAAGAGTTGGTTAAGCTGACCGATAGCCATCTCCCTCCAAGTATCGCAAGCGTATTCGCTGAACGCTCTGTTATTCCATTTGAGGAAATAGAGCAAACACAGCTATCCTATCGTGACATTCAAAAATGTATACAGGAAGGGTATCTCTACGTCAATTATGTCGTTAAATCTCGGGTGACCAAGAAATATAAAACAATCGTTAAACCATTAAAGCCGTCTCATCTTCTGGAGGAAGCAGGTCTTGATTTAGCTGCTTCTGCTCGTAAACAGCGAGACGTACTCAATCATTTCATTCAAAATCCTGAGCCAATTGAACAAAAGGTATTAATTGAACAACTGAAAACGACGATTAGTCCGCTAAAGGCTCTTGTTGATAAAGGGTTGATTACCATTTATCGTCAGGAGGTTTATCGTAATCCGGTCAACGATGATCAGTATTCGAGGACTTTTCCACTGATATTGACAGATGAACAAAGAAAGGCAATTGAACCCATTCAAACTGACATTGCTGAGCATAAGCATGCTGTTCATCTCGTGCATGGTGTGACTGGAAGCGGCAAAACAGAAATATATTTACAGGCAATTCAAGATGTGGTCGATAATGGAAAAGAAGCGATCGTCTTGGTGCCAGAAATTTCTTTAACACCTCAAATGGTTAAACGCTTTAAAGGGCGATTCGGTAAAAATGTAGCTGTTTTGCACAGCGCTTTATCTGTTGGTGAAAAATACGATGAGTGGCGCCGCATTCATCAAAAGGAAGTACAAGTCGTTGTAGGGGCAAGGTCAGCTGTCTTTGCACCGTTTGAGCGGCTTGGAATAATCATTATCGATGAGGAACATGAAACAACGTATAAACAAGAGGAGCAGCCAAGATACCATGCACGAGATGTCGCGATTTATCGGGGACAATACCATCAGTGCCCTGTCATTCTTGGAAGTGCTACACCGTCTTTAGAATCGTATGCTAGAGCACAAAAAGAACGCTATAAACTGGCCGTGTTAAAAAAACGAACGAATGAGCAATCAATGCCTCAAGTTACGACCGTCGATATGCGTCAAGAACTGCATGCTGGAAATCGGACGATGTTTTCTCGAATGTTATTAGACAATATACATAGCCGTCTAGACAAAAATGAACAAATTGTTTTGCTTTTGAACAGACGGGGCTACTCCACATTTGTGATGTGTCGCGATTGTGGCCATGTGAATGAATGTCCGCATTGTGATATTGCACTGACGTTTCATAAACATACAAATCGGTTAAAATGTCATTATTGCGGGTATGAAGAAGCGGTACCAGTTACGTGTCCAAGTTGTGATAGTGATATGATCCGGTATTTTGGAACGGGTACGCAAAAGGTTGAGGAAGAACTTGTTAAATTACTACCAGAAGCACGCATCATTCGTATGGATGTGGACACGACGCGACGCAAAGGTGCGCATGAACGATTACTTGAACGCTTTGCTCGTAAAGAAGCTGATATATTACTCGGTACTCAAATGATTGCAAAAGGACTCGATTTTGAAAATGTTACCCTTGTTGGCGTTTTAACAGCTGATGCAATGCTTAACTTGCCTGATTTTCGTGCGTCCGAAAAGACGTTTCAATTGTTAACACAAGTCAGTGGTCGAGCTGGACGCCATGAACTGCCTGGTGAAGTGATTATCCAGACTTACACACCCGAACACTACAGCATTGAATTAGCGAGCACGTATCAATTTGAAGCATTTTATAACCGTGAAATGGCAATACGTAAAACATTTCAATATCCGCCATTTGTGTTTTTAGCTTTACTGACGGTATCCCACCCTGATCAGATAAAGGTCATTCAAACGACGCAACAAATTGTAGCATTGTTGGCAAAATACACACGAGAAGAAACAGTTATTCTCGGACCAACACCATCACCGATAACACGAATCAAAAATAGATTCCGCTATCAATGCATGATAAAATATAAACATGAACCAAACTTAAAAACATTGATTCGAAAAGTGATTCAACAATTTGAACGCGAAACGACTAATGGAGAATTAATGATTACAGTTGACATGCAGCCTTATCAGCTGATGTAGGAGGACGATATACATTGAAGAGAATCGTATTTATGGGAACACCTGATTTTTCGGTTCCTATTTTAAAAACGTTATTACAAACAGATTATGAAATTGTTCTCGTTGTGACACAGCCCGATCGCCCGAAAGGCAGAAAAAAGGTGCTCACCCCACCTCCTGTAAAAGTGGCTGCAGAAGAAGCAGGTCTCCCTGTTTACCAACCAGAGAAGCTTAAAACGGACTATCAGTATATTTTAGACTTTGAGCCAGATTTAATCATTACCGCCGCTTATGGCCAACTGTTACCTAGTGAGCTGTTGAAAGGACCACGATATGGGTGTATTAACGTTCATGCCTCACTACTACCAGAATTAAGAGGCGGCGCTCCAATTCACTATGCTATTTTACAAGGAAAACAAGAAACAGGCGTCACCATCATGTATATGGTTGATAAATTGGATGCAGGAGACATGCTTGCACAAGATAAGGTTACCATTGAAGAGGCTGATCACGTAGGCACGCTACATGACAAATTGTCCGCTTTAGGTGCTCAGTTATTGATAGAGACGCTTCCTAGTATTTTTGCTGGTACAGTCAATCCCGTAAAACAATCTGAAGCACAAGCGACCTTTGCGCCTAACATTCAACGGGGCGAAGAACAAATTGATTGGACAAAAGATCACACATCTATATACAATCATATTCGCGGTCTTTGCCCATGGCCAGTTGCCTATACAGTATTAAACGGGCACACGCTCAAGGTGTGGTGGGGAGAAAAGGATACAAAGTCATATTCTGGTCAACCAGGAGAAATTGTTGACGTCAATGAAGAATCGCTTACCATTTTATGTGGTGATGGAAAGGGCATACGGCTAACAGAAGTACAACCAGCAGGTAAAAAACGTATGTCAGCAGGTGATTTTTTACGTGGTACGACGGAATTGACCACAGGGATGAAAATAGGTGATTAAATGAATAAACCACATCAACTAAGAATGGCAATATTAGACGTCCTCATCAAAATTGAACAAAAGAGCGGCTATAGTCACCTAGTGATTAGTCACGAAATTAATCAGCAACACATCAGTAAGAAAGATGAAGGACTGTTCACTGAAATTGTGTACGGCACGATGCAACGAAAAATGACAATTGACTTTTACCTCGATGCTTTTTTAAAACGAAACCAAAAGCTACAGCCATGGGTGAAAATGCTTCTCAGGATGTCTGTTTATCAAATGGTCTACTTAGACAAAGTACCTGATCATGCAATTATCCATGAAGCCGTTGAAATCGCAAAACAGAGAGGGCATAAAGGCATTGCCTCTCTTATCAATGGCGTATTGCGCAACATTCAGCGCAAAGGTGTTCCAGATTTAGCGTCTATTACCCCTGAAGCAAAGCAGTTGGCGATCGCGACAAGTCATCCGGAATGGCTCGTTAATCGCTGGATTTCCATGTATGGTTTTGATGTAACAGCGCAAATGTGTCACGCTAACCTGCATCATATCCCGGTATCTATCCGTATCCAGCCTTTAAAAACATCACGTAAGGCTATGATTGCTCAGCTAGAGGCAGAAGGGTTTGAAGTGAGGCCATCAAAGCTTTCATCACAAGGGATTATAATAGATAAAGGCAATATTCTTAAGTCCAACGTTCTTTCTGAAGGTCTCGCAACGATCCAAGATCAAAGTTCTATGCTAGTAGGTGAATTGCTAGACGTTCGTGAAGGAATGAATGTTCTAGATGCGTGTAGCGCACCAGGCGGAAAAGCGACGCATATCGCTGAAAAAATGAATAATCAAGGACAAATTCGAGCATATGATCTTCATAAGAAGAAACTCAATTTAATTCAAGACAAAGCGAAAACCTTAGGGCTGTCGATCATCAATACTGAACAAGGTGATGCTAGAAATGTTCATCTACCTGCCGAGTCCTTTGATCGTATCCTCGTTGATGCGCCATGTTCAGGGTTAGGTGTAATTCGTGGAAAACCAGATATTAAATACAACAAAAATGAAGCGGATATCAAAAAGTTGTCACAGATACAGCTCGATATTCTCACTCATATTGCCCCAACACTGAAAAAAGGTGGACGAATGATCTATAGTACGTGTACAGTTGATTTAGAAGAAAATGAACATGTCATTCAAACATTTTTAGAGCATCACCCAGAATACGCTGTTGATCAGACTTTTTGGGCGGAACTTCCCGATCCGATAAAAGACTCGGTAGATCAATCGGATTATGGCTTGCAGCTTTTTCCACACACGTTTGAGACAGATGGGTTCTTTCTTGTACGTCTGATGAAGAAGTAGATTAGACAATTGATGTCGCTGTTAGAGGGGTGAAAAGATGAAGACACTATTTTTGACTGATAAAGGTAAAGTCCGACACCACAATGAAGATTCAGGTGGCATATATGAGAATCAAACTGGACAATCCATAGCAGTTGTTGCGGATGGTATGGGTGGACACCAAGCAGGTGATGTCGCTAGCAATATGGCGACATCATTTCTTCAAAAAAAATGGGAAAACATTGAACATGTTCAAACGCCTGATGAAATTGAAACGTGGTTACGACAAATCGTTCAGGAAATGAACAGATCTATCTATGATCAAGCAACACGCCATAAGGACTATAGTGGTATGGGAACAACGATCGTAATTGCGGTTTGTACGTATGAGTTTGTTACGCTTGCTCATATTGGTGATAGTAGGTGTTACTTAATGAATGCTAATGGGTTTACCCAAATGACTGAGGATCATTCTTTAGTCAATGAGCTCGTTCGCTCTGGGCAGCTTTCAAAAGAACAAGCACATGACCATCCAAGGAAAAATGTCGTCTTGAAGGCTCTCGGAACAGAATATGATGTGAATGCTGATGTTAAGACGATTAATTGGGATAAAGGTGATATGCTTCTTTTGTGCTCAGATGGCTTAACAGATAAAGTGTCTGAGCCAGAATTGCAATCATTTTTAAATGACGCTGTTGACATTACGACAACAGGAAAGCAACTTATTCAGTTGGCTAATGACCGAGGTGGCGAGGATAATATTTCGCTCGCCATTGTTTTGAATGGAAACGTGGGAGAAGGTGAAGCATCATGATGAAGGGTCAATTACTTAATGAACGCTATCGTATCAAAGAAACGATCGGCGGGGGTGGTATGGCGAATGTGTATTTGGCACATGACACGATTTTAGATCGTGATGTTGCCATCAAGGTGCTGAGATTTGAATTTGCTAATGATGATGAATTCATTGCTAGATTTGATCGAGAGGCACAATCTGCAACAAGTTTATCACATCCTAATATCGTCAACATATATGATGTCGGTGAAGAGGATCATATTTTATATATGGTTATGGAATATGTTGACGGTATGACATTGAAGGAATACATACAGCAAAATGGGCCGCTTGAGGTGGAAGAAGCGCTCGATATTATGAAACAGATCTCATCGGCTATTGCGCATGCTCATGCCAACAATATTGTTCATCGTGATATTAAACCTCAAAACATATTAATAGATCGTTTTGGTCAAGTAAAAGTAACGGATTTTGGGATTGCGATTGCGTTAAGTGCAACAGCACTCACACAAACGAATTCAATATTAGGTTCTGTACATTACTTATCGCCGGAACAAGCGCGTGGGGGTATGGCAACTAAAAAGTCGGACATCTATTCACTCGGTATTGTCTTGTTTGAGTTATTGGTCGGTCGGTTACCATTTTCTGGTCAAACCCCTGTTGCCATTGCACTCAAACACTTGCAAAGTGATACACCCTCAGTCCGGAAGTTTAACCTAGCTGTCCCACAAAGTGTTGAAAATATCGTATTACAAGCTACAGCTAAAGATCCTTTTCATCGTTATGGAAACATGTATGAAATGGAACAAGCACTTGAACGCGCATTGCATCCGTCAAACCAAGAAGTGGATCGCTTTACGCCGCCCGTAGAAGCGGGTGAAGAAACGAAGGCCATTCCAATCATTCGTGACGATCAATTCAAGCTTAATAAGAATGACGATACGATTGTTCATACAGATGATACGACACAAATGAATAGCAAAGAAAAGAAACAATCGCTAGAACAACAACCAAAGAAGAAACGAAGAAAATGGGTGTGGATTAGTGCGATAATTGTATCTCTTGCCGTCATCATCACTGCAATCATTATGGTTCCAACATTTTTGCAACCAGAAGAAATAGAAATTCCAGATGTTGTCGGTTTGACATATGAAGATGCATTAGATGCTCTGGAAGAGCTTCAGCTTCAAGGTGTTGAAGAACTCATGTATTCAGAAGAAGTGGACGAAGGGTATGTCATTAAAACAAGTCCCAAACCTGGACAAAAGGTTGAACAAAATGAAGAAGTCACCCTTTTTGTGAGTCAGGGCAAGGAAACTGTAACGTTTGACGATTATACGGGAGAAAATTTTAATCAGGTCAAACGAATATTAAATAATAAGGGCTATGAAGACATCATTGCCATTGAAAAGCATTCAGATATACCTGAAGGTCATATTATTGCGCATATACAGCCAGCTCCTGGAGATGAAGTGATACCGGAGAACATACGGGTTATATTTGATGTTAGTATTGGACCGGAAACAATATCATTGATTAATCTCAAAAACATGACGGAAGATGAGGTTAAAAGGTATTTAAATGAGCATGATCTTCAAATGAATAAATTGACCGAGCATTCCGATACAGTGCCTGAAGGTGAAGTTATTCGACACGATCCATCTCCTTCCGCTGAGTTAAATAAAGGTGATACAGTTGATGTTTATTTTTCTAGTGGACCTGAAGAAAAGCCGATATCGACCGTTTCAGAAACATTTGTCGTCCAATATATTCTAAACCAGGATGATGGTGAAACAGACACACTTCCGCAACAGCAAGTCACCATTTATATTGACGATATGAATCGGGATATTTCTCATGTCGCACGCCAAGAGCTCATCTCAGAGGATAAAGAATTCACCATTGACTTAACGATTGCGCCTGGTGAGGTTGCTTCGTATAAGGTGGTCCGTGATGATGAGGTTGTTATTGAAAAGACCGTTCAATATAAGGAAGGTGGATAAATGCTTGAAGGAAGAATTTTAAAGGCTTTGAGCGGCTTTTATTACGTTAAAAATGGGACAATTTTATATCAATGCAGGGGGAGAGGCGTGTTCCGGAATCAGGCAATAAAGCCATTGGTTGGAGATCTCGTTCAATTTGAACCGAGAGAAAACAATGAAGGCTATATTACACATATTCAAGAACGACAGAACGAGCTCGTTCGTCCGCCCGTTGCGAATATTGATCAAGCTATTATTATGAGCTCAGCCGTTGATCCGTCTTTTAGTCCGCTGTTGCTTGACCGCTTTTTATTGTTAATGGAAGCCAAACGTATTGATGCAATCATCGTCATATCAAAAATGGATTTAAGTCATTCGAACATAGACCTTGACATTAAAGCATATCGTGAGGCTTATGAACAGATTGGTTACCCCGTCATTCCTTTGTCCATTCAAGACCAAACGGACATACAAAAGTTAGGACATTATTTGACTAATAAAGTGAGTGTCATTGCCGGACAATCAGGTGTTGGAAAATCGACGTTAATTAATGAACTGAATCAAACTCTAAATTTAGAGACAGGTGATATATCAAAGAGTCTTGGACGTGGAAAGCATACAACTCGACACGTTGAACTACTTGATGTTTATGATGGGTTAATTGCTGATACACCTGGATTCAGCTCTATCGATTTTTCTGAAATTGACTTAGATGAATTAAGTGATTGTTTTCCGGAAATGCGTCATTTAAATCATCAATGTAAATTTCGTGGTTGCACACATCGCCAAGAACCTGGTTGTGCTGTGAAGGTAGCTGTCGATGAAGGTACCGTCCCTGCATTCCGGTATAAGCATTATCTTAATTTTTATGATGAAATTCAATCCAGAAAGCCGAGGTATTGATATGGTTAAAATAGCACCATCCATTTTATCCGCTGATTTTGCAAGATTAGGAGAAGAAATTAAAGAGGTTGAAGCAGGAGGGGCAGAACTGATTCACGTTGATGTTATGGATGGCCATTTTGTGCCGAATATAACAATTGGCCCACTTATTGTTGATGCCATCCGTCCTGTTACATCACTTCCATTAGACGTTCATCTTATGATTGAACAGCCTGACACGTACATTCCAGCTTTTGCAGATGCGGGTGCTTCTATTATTACGGTCCATCAAGAAGCATGTCCACATCTGCACAGAACGATTCAATTAATCAAAAGTAAAGGTGTGAAAGCAGGTGTTGTTCTTAATCCAGCAACCCCTGCGGAAATGATCAAAGATATACTCCCAGAAGTTGATATGGTCTTAGTTATGACCGTTAACCCGGGGTTTGGTGGTCAGGCTTTTATTCATAGCGCGATTACAAAAATAGAGCAGATTGCGAAATGGCGCAAGGAAAAAGGTTTAACATTTGATATTGAAGTTGACGGGGGCGTGACATCCGAAACAGCGAAGCTATGTACCGATGCAGGCGCTAATATTCTCGTAGCTGGAAGTGCGGTATTTAACAAGAAAGACAGAAAAGCTGCTATCGAACAAATCATCGGATCAACACGAACGGATATGTAACATGGATCGAACTGTAGCGATCGTTGGTAATGGTCCAAGCGATCTGATTCCTGATTTGCAATTAATACCAGAGGCTGCCGATATTGATGTATGGATTGGCGCTGATCGTGGTGCTTTGACAATTTTGCAAAATAATTTGCCTCTACATTATGCGGTAGGGGATTTTGATTCTGTATCTGCTGCTGAAAAAGATCGGATCAAACAAGCTGCTAAAACGTTTCAAATATATCCAGAAGAAAAAGATTGGACAGATTTAGAACTTGCGGTCCAAATCGCTCACGATCTTCAGCCAGCCCATCTATATTTATTCGGTTTGAGTGGTGGAAGATTTGATCATACACTGATAAATCTTCAATTGCTTGTGAAGCTTTTGGAACACAACATTTCTGCTGTGATGGTCGACAAGCAGAGTCAGGTTATGGCAACTCGTCCAGGGTTACATACGGTCAATGATGAACCGTGTTACCCACATGTGTCTTTCATACCACACACAGAATGGGTAACAGGGTTAACGCTAGATGGTTTTTATTATCCACTAAAGAACGCTGACATTTCATGGGGCTCCACGCTCTGTATTTCTAATAAGCTTGTTAGAAATAGTGGTACTTTTTCCTTTAAAAGCGGCATACTATTGATAGTAAAGAGCCGTGATCTTTAAGCAACAGTTGTCCAAGAGGAGGGGGAACTCATGAAATTTTATACAATTAAGCTCCCAAGGTTTGTTGGTGGATTTGTCCAAATGGTAATAGGTGTATTTAAGAAAGAAAAGTAATACGTCATTAAGCTTTTGTCATCAATTGTTGGCAAAAGCTCATTTTTTTGACACATTTTATTGGGTGTAGATCAATAAAAAGATGGATTTGAGTTTAATACGGGTTTTGAGCATCGTAATGATGATCAAACATACTGTATGCACATAAAGATTGTGTCTCATAATATAAGTACCGCCTAAACGCTTACTAACGAAAAAAAGCACCCTTTTGATGGATGCTTTTTTCGTTCATGAATTATCGTATATTATACCCGCTCTACTTTACCTGATTTAAGAGCGCGTGCCGATACATACACACGTTTTGGTTTGCCGTTTACCATAATACGGACTTTTTGTACGTTTGCTTTCCAACTGCGTTTGTTTGCGTTCATGGCATGGGAGCGCTGGTTTCCAGTACGGGTTTTACGCCCTGTAACAACACATTTTCTGGCCATGGTCATCCCTCCTACTTTTTACATGTATCATATTCACCTTAATTAATTTATCATATGGCTGTCTATAATGCAATATAAAGAAAAACTTCTTGACAGACGAACTAAAATCATACATTGTATATAAGGGATGAAAGTTGTCGATTCACTTTAAAAAAATGTCTGCATATAGTAAAATACCTTATGAAGATTAGGAGCAGGTATTAAAGGAGGATAATAATGTCCATTGAACTGAATACAAATGATGGTCAAGTGACAATTACAAATGAAGTCATTGCGACGATTGCCGGTGGCGCAGCGGTTGAATGTTACGGAATTGTTGGCATGGCCTCCAAAAGTCAAATTAAAGATGGTATTGCGGAAATACTGAGAAAAGAAAATTTTGCCCGTGGTGTTGTCGTTAGGCAGGAGGATCACCACCTGCATATTGACATGTACATCATTGTCAGTTACGGTACAAAAATCTCAGAAGTCGCACATAACGTACAATCACAAGTAAAATATACACTTAATCAATCGTTGGGATTATCAATCGATTCCGTAAACATCTATATACAAGGTGTACGGGTCGCTAAAGATTAATGGATCCCTTTAGTGAAGGAGGAAAAAATGTGACATTACGAACACTTGATGGTGCAATGTTTGCACAAATGGTGCTCTCTGGTGCTCATCATCTAAGCAATAACGCTGATAAAATAGATGCCCTTAATGTGTTTCCTGTACCCGATGGTGATACAGGGACAAATATGAATTTATCAATGACTTCAGGTGCTAATGAAACAAAGCAAAATGCGAGCGAAAGCATTTCAGATGTTGGCTCAGCTTTTGCTAAGGGATTGCTTATGGGGGCAAGAGGAAATTCAGGCGTTATTTTATCGCAAATTTTTCGTGGTTTTTCGAAAGGACTCGGCAATAACAAGGCGATTACAACAAAGGAATTCGCTAGCGCACTTGATAATGGTGTAAAAACGGCATACAAAGCCGTTATGAAACCAGTAGAGGGTACGATATTAACTGTTGCTAAAGATGCTGCTAATCATGCCCTTAGCGTTGCAGAGACAGAGGAAGACATCATTAACCTCATGGATCGTACGCTTGCTGAAGCAAAAGCATCTCTTAAGCGGACACCTGATCTTTTACCTGTTTTAAAAGAAGTTGGTGTTGTCGATTCAGGTGGCCAGGGCTTAGTGACGATTTATGAAGGTTTTGTGACTGCGCTAAAAGGTGAAGCATTACCTGAATCCTCATCAGACGTAACGATGGATGATATGATAAGTGCTGAACACCACAAATCAGCTCAAGATTTTATGAATACAGAAGATATTGAATTTGGCTATTGCACGGAGTTTATGGTTAAGTTTGAAGCAGATAAGCTGAATGAGACCCCGTTTGACGAACAAGCTTTCCGTGAGCAGCTCAGTGAGCATGGTGATTCGCTTCTAGTCGTTTCAGATGATGATGTTGTCAAAGTACATATTCATGCCGAATATCCAGGTACAGTGATGACACTCGGTCAAAAATACGGTAGTTTAATCAACATGAAAATTGAAAATATGCGTGAACAGCATACAGCGATTGTCGGTAATAAGAAAAAAGCCGTCAAACAAAAGAAATCAGATTATGCGATTGTGACTGTTGGTATGGGATCTGGTATTAAGTCCCTGTTTGAGAGTCTTGGTGCATCTGTTGTTATTGAAGGTGGCCAAACGATGAATCCAAGTACACAGGACATCGCAGACGCTATTGATCAGGCACACGCTCATAAAGTGATCGTCTTGCCGAATAATAAAAATATTGTAATGGCGGCTGAACAAGCTGGAGAGCTTGTGGACGCAGAGGTCGCAGTCGTTCCAACAACATCAATCCCACAAGGTATTGGTGCAATGCTTGCATTCCACCCTGAGGCAGATCTTCAGTCTAATCGGAACGATATGCTAGATGCAGCGGGAGCGGTTAAAACTGGTCAAGTTACGTACGCAGTCAGAGATACACAGATTGATGGTATGACAATCGAAAAAGATCATTTCATGGGTATTGCTGATGGCAAGATTAAAGCGACGAACAAAAGCAAGTTTGATACGGTTAAAGCGCTTCTAGATGATATAATTACCGATGAAGATGAAATATTAACGATCCTTCAAGGGGAGGATACGTCTGATTCAGAAATGGACGAGCTCGTGTCCTATGTTGAAGAAACATTTGACGACATTGAAGTTGAACGTCACAAAGGCGATCAACCAATTTATTCCTATATTTTCTCGGTTGAATAATTTTTCAAAAAAGCGATGGCACTTTACCATCGCTTTTCTATGCTCAATTTTTCCCGTACAATGTATACGTACGCGTTGAATGTTTGGTATAATACAGCCAACGCAAGCAGTATAACTTAGGTGGTGATACGAATGAAATTTAATTCTGTTTTCGATATCATTGGTCCGGTCATGATCGGTCCTTCAAGTTCACATACAGCTGGTGCTGCAAGAATTGGGCGAGCTGCTCGGCATTTATTTGGTCAGGAACCAGAATGGGCAAAAGTCCATTTATATGAATCCTTTGCCAAAACGTATCGAGGTCACGGCACAGACTACGCGATTGCAGGTGGTTTGCTTGATTTTGAAACCGACGATCCGAGGATGAGTCAAGCACTTGATATAGCGAAAGAAAAAGGGCTTTCAATTGAGTTCATAGAAGAAGCGGGAAAAGCACCACATCCGAACACAACTCGTATTATTATTGGTAAAGGTGATAAACAACAGGAGCTTGTAGGGATTTCAATCGGTGGTGGAAAGATAGAGGTAAAAGAATTAAATGGATTTGAACTCCGTCTTTCTGGTCATCATCCTGCTATTTTAATTATGCACAACGATCGTTTTGGTGCGATTGCTTCCGTTACGCAAATATTGGCAAAGTACGAAATTAATATCGGTCATATGGAAGTGAATCGAAAAGACGTGGGAAAACACGCGCTCATGGTCATAGAGACTGATCAAAATGCCGATTCAGATGTACTTGAGGCGTTAAAGGCATCTGAGCATATTATAAATATCGCAAACATTTCAAACTGATTGGGGGGAAGTGCACATGTTCCGAACAGTGAAAGAGTTAGTAGAATTAGCAGAACAGAACAACATATCTATTTCTGAGGTTATGATTTGTCAAGAAATGGATGTTAAAAATAAAACGCGTGACGACGTCATGAAAGAAATGGATAAAAACCTTGTCGTTATGGAAAAAGCAATTGAAGAGAGTTTGGCAGGAGTCACATCTGTTACGGGGCTAACTGGTGGCGATGCGGTGCGTATTCAAAATTATATGTCGACACACACACCGTTATCAGGTCCGCTGTTACTCGATGCAGTCAGTAAAGCAATGGGTACAAATGAAGTGAATGCTGCAATGGGCACGATTTGCGCAACCCCAACAGCAGGAAGTGCAGGATGTGTACCAGGGACATTGTTTGCAGTGAAGCATCAATTAAATCCGACACGGGAACAAATGATTAGATATTTGTTTACAGCCGGTGCTTTTGGTTTTGTCGTTGCTAATAATGCATGTATTTCAGGAGCTGCAGGAGGCTGTCAAGCTGAGGTAGGGTCAGCTGGTGCGATGGCAGCAGCTGCGATTGTTGAAATGGCAGGTGGCACACCACAACAATCTGCCGAAGCTTTTGCGATTACGTTAAAAAACATGCTTGGACTCGTTTGTGATCCAGTCGCAGGTCTTGTAGAAGTTCCTTGTGTTAAACGAAATGCAGCTGGCGCATCCCTCGCAATTGTATCTGCGGATATGGCGCTTGCGGGTGTTGAGAGTGCGATACCATGTGACGAAGTCATTGGTGCGATGTACCGAATTGGAAAGCAAATGCATCCGAGTTTGCGTGAAACAGGAGAAGGTGGTCTTGCTGATACACCAACTGGACGCCTTCTTAAGGATAAAATTTTTGGAGCGATTGGATAAGAAGGGGATCTGTTATGTTGAATGATTCCGTACGTCAGATTAAAGGTGTTGGCGAAAAGCTCGCTGACGCCTTACACGTGCTAAGTATTGAAACGATTGAAGATCTGATATTCTATTTTCCCTATCGGTATGACGTATTCGAGGTCAAACCGATCGGTGAATTGATTCATGATGATAAGGTAACAATTGAAGGGACCATTTTATATGATCCTGTATTAACGTTTTTTGGTCGTAAAAAATCTCGCCTTGTTTTCACTTTAAACGTAGAGGGTATTTCGGTGAAGGCGGTATTATTTAATCGGGCTTTTGCCAAAAAACAACTGCAGGCGGGCGATACTGTAACATTAACTGGTAAGTGGGATGCTCATCGCTTACAAATTACTGTTAGCACTTATAAAAAGGGTCGGTATGAGCATGATGCAGCGATCTCTCCAGTCTATTCTATTAAAGGCGATATCACGAGTAGAACATTAAAAAAAACACTCACATATGCACTGGACCATTTTTCAAATGATATTGTAGAAATACTACCAGAGTCTTACTTACATGCATACAAGCTGCCAGAGAGAAAGTCAGCTGTTCGAACGATGCATGCTCCTGAATCGAGGTATAAGCTCAAACATGCTCGCAGACGATTTGTGTATGAAGAGTTTTTATTATTCCAACTCAAGATGCAGTACGTTAAAAAAATGCATCGTGAAGCTACTCCTGGCATATCACATCAATATCAAGAAACTGCGTTACATAATTTTATCGAATCCTTCTCTTTCAGCTTGACGCGAGCACAGGATCGAGCTTTAAAAGAGATTCTGGAAGATATGCGGTCACCATACAGTATGAATCGCTTGCTGCAGGGTGACGTTGGATCCGGTAAAACAGCTGTTGCAGCGATTGCGCTTTATGCAGCAGTTACAGGCGGCAAACAGTGTGCGCTAATGGTCCCAACAGAAATTTTAGCAGAACAACACTTCTTGTCTTTAACGGACTTGTTTGGTGAACGTGCAAAGATAGCATTATTGACAGGCTCTATTAAAGGAAAAAAACGCCAATTGATTCGTTCGTCTATTGAAAGCCATGACGTTGATATTGTTATTGGAACGCATGCACTTATCCAAGACGACGTATTTTTTCATGATTTAGGACTTGTGATTGTCGATGAACAGCATCGCTTCGGTGTGAAACAACGACGTACCTTGCGTGATAAGGGCTGGCAGCCAGACGTGCTGTTTATGACGGCAACCCCGATTCCGAGGACACTTGCCATTTCTGCTTTCGGTGACATGGATGTATCAATCATAGATGAAATGCCAGCAGGACGAAAAGAGGTTGAAACGTACTGGGTGACAGATCAACATTTCCCTCGTGTTCTTGAATTCATTGGTAAACATATTGTAAGAGGGGAACAAGCTTATGTCGTTTGTCCGTTGATTGAAGAATCCGATCAGTTAGATATTCAAAATGCGGTTGATGTTTACGAACAGCTGTCGGAATTTTATCCAGAACCTATTCAAGTAGGATTGTTACATGGTCGTCTCCATACAGAAGAAAAAGAACGTATTATGAAGGCGTTTAGCACGAACAACATTCAAATTCTCGTCTCGACAACTGTTATCGAAGTTGGTGTTAATGTTCCTAATGCGACAGTTATGGTTATTTATGATGCTGAACGATTTGGTTTGTCACAGCTGCATCAGCTCCGTGGTCGAGTAGGGCGTGGACAAGGACAAAGCCATTGTATTCTGATTGCTGATCCTAAAGGTGAAGTGGGTAAAGAACGGATGCGAATTATGACCGAGACGACCGACGGCTTTGTATTGGCTGAAGAAGATTTAAAACTAAGGGGACCAGGTGATTTTTTTGGTACGAAACAAAGCGGTATGCCCGAATTTAAAGTAGCTGATATGGTTCATGACTATCGAGCGCTTGAAACAGCACGTGTTGATGCTGTTGAAATTGTCCATAATGGACTGCTCGAATCAGATCCTGCTTATAGCAAATTGGCAGCTTATATTGAGTCGGAGCTCGCTGTCACGAAAAAAATGGACTAACTGCATCTTGTGTAATTAAGCTTGATATTATATACTACTATTAGTATCTAGTCATAAATATATTTTAAATAATGAGCGTATTTAACGAATGATACTGGACGGATGGTGCCATCATGAAACTAAGTAAATCTAAACGACAACAACAGTTAGCAGAGACAATTGAACAGACACCGTTTATTACCGATGAGGATCTCGCCAAAAAATTTCGGGTCAGCATTCAGACAATACGGTTAGATCGAATGGAACTGTCAATACCTGAGCTTAGAGAGCGTATTAAATCTGTGGCAACAAACCATTGGAATGAAACGGTTAAAGCCCTTCCTTTAGAAGAGGTAATTGGTGAAATTGTCGATTTGGAATTAGATGAACGTGCGATTTCAATTCTAGAAATTAAAGGTGAGCACGTGTTTTCACGAAACAAAATTGCTAGGGGACATCATTTATTTGCGCAAGCGAATTCTCTAGCTGTAGCTGTTATCAATGACGAATTGGCTTTAACGGCAAAGTCCGAATTGAAATTTATGCGTCAAGTTTTTGAAGGTGAGCGCGTTGTCGCTAAAGCAATTGTAGATGGTAAAACGGTTAAAGGACATACAATCGTCCGTGTAGACAGCTATGTTGCCCAGGAAATCGTATTTTCCGGGGTGTTTACTATGTTCCGGTCAAACGAACAAAAAGGAGAGTCATCCAATGAGACTGGCAATTGATGCAATGGGTGGTGACCATGCACCAAATCAAATCGTACTTGGTGCGCTGGATGCCATCAACAAAATAGAAGGTTTACATATTACCCTTGTTGGGGATGAAAATAAAATCAGCCCTTTATTACCAGAATCTGTAGCAAATATAGACATCATTCATACAGAAGAAGTGATTACGGGAGAGGATGAACCGGTTCGAGCTGTGAGACGAAAGAAAAATGCATCTATTGTCCTCATGGCTAAAGAGGTTAAAGAAAAGCGTGCAGATGCGTGTGTGTCTGCTGGTAATACTGGCGCCTTAATGAGCACGGGTCTATTCGTCGTAGGACGTATTCCGGGAATTGCGCGTCCGGCTCTTAGTCCTACATTACCAACAATTGATGGTAATGGGTTTTTGCTCTTAGATGTCGGTGCCAATGTAGACGCAAAAGCAGATCACTTGGTGCAATATGCCATTATGGGATCTATTTATGCGGAAAAAGTCCGAGGCATCAAGCAGCCTTCAGTAGGATTGTTGAATATTGGGACTGAAGAGGGAAAAGGTAACAGTGTTATAAAAAAAGCATACGCACTTTTAGAGGAAGCTCCAATCCATTTTATCGGAAATGTGGAGGCGCGTGACATACTATCTGGTGCCGCGGATGTTGTTGTAACTGACGGATTTAGCGGTAATATTGCGCTGAAAACACTTGAAGGCACAGCCATGACAATGTTTTCTATGCTGAAAGATACATTTATGTCATCTATGAAAACAAAAGTGGCAGCTGCTTTAGTGAAAAATGATCTTAGAGGTTTAAAAAATAAACTCGACTACTCCGAATATGGCGGTGCCGGATTATTTGGTCTATCAGCACCTGTCATTAAAGCGCATGGATCATCTGATAGGAGAGCGGTTTTTAACGCGATCAAACAAGCGTGTCACATGGTTGATCATAACGTAACGGATACAATAAAAACGACGATTGAATCGTTGGAGTTAAATAAGGAGGATGATGGATGAAGCGCGTTGCCTTTATGTTCCCTGGTCAGGGTTCACAAAAAGTAGGAATGGGACAAGCATTCTATGATCAATTCGCCAATGTACAGGATATGTACGCACAAGCAGATGATTTACTTGGCTATAAACTGTCGGATTTAATGTTTAATGGTCCACAAGAATTATTGACAGAGACTGAACACGCACAACCGGCACTTTTACTATCAAGTGTTGCTGCACACACGATGCTCATTAAAGAGGGTGTTCAACCGGTTATGGCAGTTGGTCATAGCTTGGGGGAATATAGTGCTCTTGTTGCGGCTGGTGCGATACCGCTTGATGAGGCGCTACCATTAGTTAAAGCACGTGGCCAACTCATGGAGGCGGCATATCCAGACGGGCAAGGCGCGATGTCAGCTGTACTTGGCTTGTCTGAAGATCAAGTGAAAGCGGTGCTTGATGAGTTGACAGATGAGGTCGTGGATATGGCGAACTTAAATTGTCCTGGCCAAATTGTGATTTCTGGAACAAAAAAAGGGATCGATCAAGCTACTGACCGGTTAAAAGAAATAGGGGCTAAACGGGTCATGGCTCTTAATGTGAGCGGACCATTTCATTCTAGGCTTATGAAGAAGGCGAATTCCGCCCTTTCTGATCAATTAAACGCGTTAACAATTAGAGATGCAAGCATCCCAGTTTATGCGAATGTTACGGCTGAGCCAACAACTGAAAAAGAAGCCATCAAAGATTTATTAATCAAACAGCTTTATTCACCTGTTCGATTTGAACAGTCGATAAATCATATGATTGAACAAGGTGTTGATGCTTTTGTTGAAGTGGGGAATGGAAAGGTGCTAAGTGGACTGATTAAAAAAATTGATCGTAGCATTCCAACTTATGCGATCCAGGATCCAGAATCGTTAGAACAATTTTTAGCTTGGTACAAGGGGGAGTAAGCATGCTAAAAGGTCAAAACGCACTCGTGACAGGTGGATCACGTGGTATTGGACGTGCGATTGCATTGGAATTAGCACGTCAAGGGGTCAATGTTGCAGTGAATTACGCAGGAAATGAAGCGAAAGCACAAGCTGTTGTTGAAGAAATTAAGGCAATGGGCGCTTCTGCCTTTAAAATAAAGGCTGATGTCACAGATGAAGCGTCTGTGAAGAATATGGTCAAAGAAGTCATTCAACAATTTGGTCGTTTAGACATTCTTGTGAATAACGCAGGCATTACGAAAGACAATATTATTATGCGTATGTCTGAAGAAGACTTTGATCACGTGGTTAACACGAATTTAAAAGGTGTCTTTTTATGCACTAAAGCTGTTACACGACAGATGATGAAGCAGAGAAGCGGAAGAATTGTCAATGTTGCTTCGATTGTTGGTGTAAGTGGAAATCCTGGACAAGCTAATTACGTTGCAGCAAAGGCAGGCGTTATTGGATTGACAAAAACAACTGCAAAAGAACTTGCGTCACGAAACATTCTTGTTAATGCAGTTGCACCAGGCTTTATCTCTACAGATATGACAGATGCTTTATCTGAAGAACAAAGAGACAATATGATGTCACTAATACCTTTGAACAAACTGGGACGACCAGAAGATGTGGCAAATGTTGTGCGTTTTCTAGTCTCGCCTGATGCCGATTATGTAACAGGGCAGACAATCCATATTGATGGCGGCATGGTCATGTAGGCTTGTAAAGCATCAATATGGCTAACTTAGTATCTTGAAGGGAGGTGACAACATGGCAGACGTATTTGATCGCGTAAAAGATATTATCGTTGACCAGCTCGACGTTGAAGCGTCAAAAGTTACAATGGAAGCTTCTTTTAAGGATGATCTTGATGCAGATTCATTGGACGTAGTAGAACTCGTTATGGAATTAGAAGATGAATTTGATATGGAAATTGCTGATGAAGAAGCAGAAAAAATCAATACCGTTGGTGACGCTGTAAATTACATAAACAGCCAATCCTAACATTGGGGAAAGCCCTCGCCAGAAGCGGGGCTTTCTGTATATGATCAGCAAGGAGGTGACAGTATTGTGAACATTGAAAAGCTACAACAAGCAATTAATATTCAGTTTAATGATGCCAGCTTAATTAAGCAGGCATTTACACATTCATCATATGTGAATGAGCATCGCGATGTCCGGTATGCAGATAACGAAAGGCTTGAATTTTTAGGTGATGCGGTTCTTGAACTTGGTGTAAGTCAATATTTATATCGAGAAAATGAATCTATGGAAGAAGGTCATTTAACTAAATTACGCGCCGCAATTGTATGTGAGGCATCATTAGTAAAATTTGCCCGCGAACTGCATTTTGGAGACTATATTTTATTAGGTAAAGGTGAAGAACAGTCAGGAGGTCGAGACAGACCAGCCTTGTTGGCTGATGCATTTGAAGCCTTTTTGGGCGCCTTATATTTAGACCGTGGATTTAATGTTGCACTCCAATTTCTTGAGCATTACGTTTTCCCTAAGATCGACAAAGGTGCTTTTTCGCATGTGATGGATTACAAAAGTCAACTACAAGAATTTGTGCAGCAAGAAAAACATCAAGTTGTGACGTATGATATCGTAAAAGAAATCGGACCTTCTCATGATCGCGAGTTTGTTACGGAAGTTAAGGTTAATAATAAGCTCGTTGGGACAGGGACTGGACGCTCAAAAAAAGAAGCTGAACAAAGAGCTGCAAAGCAGGCTTTAGACGCATTGCGTTAGGGTGGTGAATAGAGGCTTTGACACGTTCTGGAAATGGACTGACGCTTCTTGATTGCGAACAACGTGCTAACATGTTCACTGAAATACACCCGCGTGTTCAAAAGTGATCTCAAACGGAAACGGCTGGTCACATCAATTTGCAGCCAGCCGTTTTTATCAAAATACTATTATTTTCGTACGTGCCTCAACTCATTGACGAATGCCTCTGTTTCAGAAGTACTCAATTGTCCTTTTCGTTTCACAATGTCATACATCATTTTCAAATCATCATATTTGGACAAATCATAGTCCTGATAATCCATAAGAGAACGATTCACAACACCGAGCCGCTTTGTTAAATCCTCTAAGATATACTTGAGATTTTGTTCGTTCGGACGCTCAAGATTCATAAACCCCCACCTCGCTTTTAAAAGATTACAACAGTATAGCCCAGCCATACTTCTTTTGTTGTTCTATTTATGATAAAATAAATGCGTTAAAATACCAAATGTTAATTAAGATGAACGATTAAACTCATATCGTTTGACCACGCAGCTAGGAGAATGTATATGTATTTAAAACGACTGGAAAGTGCAGGATTCAAATCTTTTGCAGAACGCATCAATGTGGAGTTTGTCCCTGGGGTAACGGCGGTAGTCGGACCTAACGGCAGTGGCAAAAGCAATATTACTGATGCGATTCGATGGGTACTCGGTGAGCAGTCGGCCAAATCGCTGCGTGGCTCCAAAATGCAGGATATCATTTTTCAAGGTAGTGATACACGTAAACCGTTAAATGTTGCAGACGTCACGCTCGTTTTAGATAACGAAGACCACACGTTACCGCTTGATTATAATGAGGTTAGTATTACACGCCGTGTCTATCGTTCGGGAGAAAGTGAATTTTACATAAACAAGCAATCGTGTCGCTTAAAAGATATTGTTGATTTATTTATGGATTCAGGTCTTGGACGTGAAGCCTTTTCGATTATTAGTCAAGGGAAAGTTGAAGAAATTTTAAGCTCTAAGGCAGAAGACCGTCGTGTCATATTTGAAGAGGCTGCCGGTGTCTTAAAATATAAACAACGGAAAAGACAAGCTGAATTTAAATTAAATGAAACACAAGATAATTTAAATCGTGTTGAAGATATTATTCATGAGATTGAACAGCAAGTTGACCCATTACAAGAGCAGGCAGAAAAGGCGCAAACGTTCCTCACATATAAAAAAGACCTTGATGAAAAAGAAATATCACTTTTAATTACTGAAATTGATCATTTTCATGAAGAATGGCAAGCATTACTCAAGGAACTTGAACAACATAAAGATAAAGAAGTTGCATTGAGTACATCCATACAAAAAAGAGAAGCAGAACTCGAACAGGAACAGACTGCGCTTAAGCAGCTTGACGAAGCCATTGAAGATATGCAAAATCAACTGATTTCTGTTACACAATCACTTGAACAATATGAAGGAAAAAAACAAGTGTTACAGGAACGACTTAAACATTTTTCAGAAAACAAAACAAAATTGGAAGCGCAAAAAGCGGCCGCTTTAAAACGGATATCTGAAATAAAAGATCAGTTGCAAGCAGCAAATGCTGAAATTCAACGACTTGAAACAGAAAAACGAGAAACAAATGAGCGAGTGAAAGAGCTTAAAGCATTATTATCTTCTCGAGAAGAGCAAATTAATGATGAAATAGAAGATGCTAAAGCTGAGTATATTGAATACTTAAATGAACAAGCTGTCATCCGCAATGAACAGCAGTCCATTGCTGAACAAAAGGAACAATTGCTTCACAAAAAAGATCATAATGATGAAAAATATCATGACCTAATTTTAAAAAGTGAAGAATTAGAAAAACAGGTTGAACTTGCAGAAGCACGCCATGCGGAGCGAGAAAACGACTATAATACAAAAAATAGTCATCTGCAGAAATTAAAAGCTGATGTGAAACAATACAGAGAGCAATTCCAACAGGCACAAGCGACATTGTATAAAGGATTTCGTACGCTAGAAAAGCTTAAATCGCAAAAAGAAATGCTAGAAAGTATGAAGGAAGACTTTCAAGGTTTTTTTCATGGTGTAAAATCCGTTTTAAAAGCCCGTGACGAACATCATCTATCGAATATTAATGGTGCCGTGATCGAATTGATTGATGTGCCAGAACAATATGTTACAGCAATTGAAACTGTACTCGGTGCCCAGGCACAGCATGTTGTCGTTAAAGATGATCAAGCAGCTCGAACGGCCATTAACTGGTTAAAGAAAACGAATAATGGACGAGCAACATTTTTACCGTTGTCATCGATTCAACCCCGATATATAGCTGAAAATATGATTAATGATATCCGGTCACATAAAGGCTATATCGGTATTGCAGCAGAACTCATTCAAGTTTCCCCGGTATACCAAAAAGCAGTTGATCACTTAATGGGTCATGTTATTATTGCCGAGACATTGCAAGATGCGAATGACCTCGCTCGAAAAGTGATGCGCAAATATAGAATTGTCACCTTAGATGGAGATGTCGTTAATCCAGGCGGCTCGATGTCTGGGGGGGCGAAAAAGCAATCAAACCATTCCCTATTTACGAGAGACAAGGAATTGACGACCATTGCTAAAAAACTTGAAGATTATGAAGTGCGGGCAAAGGCTTTTCAACAAACTGTTAGTCAAAAAGAGGCAAACGTACAGCAAACAGAAGCCGCCATTCGTGACCTTGAGCAAGAACTGTCAGAAAAACAGTCAGAACTTCTAGAATTGCAAAGCGCCTATCGAGAGTTAATTATGAAGCGTGATGCATCGAAGCAAAGCATCACCCATTTTAATCAAGATCAAAAACAATTTGGTGATGATATTAACCAAATGGACGAGAAAGCGGCTACATTGTCAGATAACTTAAGCACAATACAAGCTAAGCTTGTCAATATCCAAGAGCATATTGATACTTTAAATGCACGCAAGAACGATATTGAACACAATCGAGAAAGGCGCCAACAAGAGCTGCATACGGCACAAGTTCAGCTTGCAGAACAAGCGGCTCATATTGACAACCAATACGATAAGACTGACGCGCTGAAGTCTCAGTTACGAGATCTAGAAGAAGAGTACGAAACATTTTCACAGGAACTAGATGAACTTCTAAGTTTAAAAGACTCTGAAGTAACGGAATCCGACATTGATTCGTCAATTGCTTCCATTCAGAATGATAAACAAAGCATTACAGAAAACATTAAGCAACAACGTGATGAGCGGCTTCGTCGGACGCAATTGTTGCAAGACGAAGAAAGAGAACTAAAGGAAGCGAACAAAGCGCATCAGTCTTTGCTTCATACACTTCAGCAAACGGAGGTACAAGTCAATCGTCATGATGTAGAGCTTGAAACACGACTGAAACAACTTGAAACAGATCATACGATGACGTACGAAAAAGCAAAACAAACATATCCTAAGTCTGCTAATGTGGACGAAGCAAAAAAAGAGGTCCAAGCATTAAAGCAATCTATTGATCACTTAGGCTTTGTTAATCTAGGTGCAATTGAAGAGTATGAACGCGTCTCAGAGCGGTATACATTTTTATCAACACAGCGTGATGATCTGCTTGAAGCGAAAGGAACATTGTATCAAGTGATTGATGAAATGGATGAAGAGATGATGCGCCGTTTTGATACGACATTCAATCAGATTAAAGCGCAATTTTCGATCGTTTTTACGGAATTATTCGGTGGTGGCCATGCTGAACTCAAGCTAACGACACCGGATGACTTGTTAGACACAGGTGTCGACATTATTGCCCAGCCTCCAGGAAAGAAATTGCAACATCTCGGGTTACTTTCTGGGGGAGAACGGGCGCTTACTGCCATCGCATTACTTTTTTCTATTTTAAGGGTTCGACCAGTTCCGTTTTGTGTGCTTGATGAAGTTGAAGCTGCGCTGGATGAGGCAAATGTTGTTCGTTTCGCAAGGTATATTAAACAATTTAGTGCTGATACACAATTTATCGTCATTACACACCGCAAAGGAACGATGGAGGAAGCAGATGTTTTATATGGTGTTACGATGCAAGAATCGGGTGTATCAAGACTTGTTTCAGTTCGATTAGAAGATACAGCAGAACTTGTAACGTCTTAAGGAGGAAGATCAGATGAGTTTTATCCAAAAGCTGAAAAATAAATTTCAACAACCTGAACAGGAAGAAGTTACAACAAAATATAAAGACGGTATGAAAAAAACGAGTCAGACGCTTTCAGGCAAACTGAACAATCTATTGGCGCGGTATCGTAAAGTAGACGAGGATTTTTTTGAAGAACTAGAAGAACTTCTTATTACAGCAGACGTCGGTGTGATGACCGTCATGGATCTGATTGATGAATTAAAGCTTGAGGTTAAGCGGCGTAACATAAAGGATTCTAATGCTGTAAAAGATGTTATTTCTGAAAAACTTGTTGATATTTATTATGGTGAAGATGAACCAGAGATTGCAACTTTAAATTCAGCCCCAGATCAGCTTTCTGTTATTCTCGTTGTGGGTGTGAATGGAGCGGGAAAAACGACGTCAATTGGAAAACTGGCACATCAGCTTAAGCAAGAAGGTAAACGTGTTGTACTTGCTGCTGGTGATACGTTTCGTGCTGGAGCCATTGAACAACTGGAAATTTGGGGTGAACGTGCTGAAGTAGATGTCATTAAGCAAACAGCAGGTAGTGACCCTGCCGCTGTTATCTTTGATGGTATTCAGGCAGCAAAATCAAGAAAAGCCGATGTGTTGATATGTGACACTGCTGGGAGATTACAAAATAAAGTCAATTTGATGAATGAGTTAGCCAAAGTAAAACGTGTTATTGAACGGGAAATCCCTGGAGCGCCCCACGAAACATTACTCGTACTGGATGCGACGACAGGTCAAAATGCATTGAGCCAAGCAAAAACATTTTCTGAAGCTACAAACGTCTCGGGTATCGTATTAACGAAGCTCGACGGTACAGCAAAAGGTGGTATCGTTTTGGCGATCAGGCATGAACTAGACATTCCTGTAAAATATGTTGGACTTGGAGAGCAGATTGAAGATCTCCAACCATTCGATGCACATGCATTTGTTTATGGTTTATTTGCTGATATGCTTGAAGAAGATGTTTAATCATGTTATTCTTTTGTAAAGGATTTTCACTTAACAAGGGGTGGATGACGTGCTAGAAAAGACGACACGAATAAATTATTTACTTGATTTCTACCAATCATTACTCACACCCAAACAACGTAATTATATGGAAATGTATTATTTAGAGGATTACTCTTTAGGTGAAATATCCGAGCTTTTGAACGTATCTAGGCAAGCGGTATATGATAATATTAGACGAACAGAAGCAATGCTTGAAACATATGAACAAAAGCTCTGTCTCTACGCCAAATTCCAAGAACGATTGAAATTATTTGAGCAGCTTGAGGAATACGTGGACAGTGGTGACGCCTTTGAACTGATTCAAAAACTAAAAGAAATTGATTAGGGGGATACCTTCCATGGCATTTGAAGGACTTTCCGACCGACTGCAAAGTACAATAAAAAAAATAACTGGAAAAGGTAAAGTAAGTGAGCAGGACGTTAAGGAAATGACACGCGAGGTCCGGCTTGCTCTTCTTGAAGCCGACGTTAATTTTAAAGTTGTTAAAAGCTTGATTAATCGAATAAAGGAACGAGCTGTTGGAACTGAAGTGATGGACAGTCTGACACCAGGCCAACAGGTTATTAAAATTGTAAAAGATGAATTGTCAGAGCTCATGGGCGGAGATCAAAGTAAAATTGCTGTCGCTGATCGCCCACCAACAGTCATCATGATGGTTGGTTTGCAAGGTGCAGGTAAAACGACGACGACCGGAAAGCTAGCTAATCACCTACGGAAAAAACATAACCGCACACCTATGCTCGTTGCGTGTGATGTTTATCGCCCAGCTGCGATCAACCAATTGCAAACTTTGGGTGAACAACTAAGTATGCCTGTTTTTTCCAAGGGAACAGATGCCAATCCGGTTGATATCGCAAAGGAAGCTGTAGAACAAGCAAAAAAAGACCATCAAGATTATGTCCTTGTTGATACAGCTGGTCGTCTTCATGTTGACGATACGTTAATGAATGAATTACAAGAGATGAAGGCAGCCATTCAACCGGATGAGGTCTTTCTCGTTGTCGACGCCATGACCGGTCAAGATGCCGTTAATGTTGCTGATCATTTTAACGATCAGCTTGATATTACTGGTGTGGTATTGACAAAACTTGACGGTGATACACGCGGTGGTGCCGCATTATCAATTAAATCTGTCACAGGTAAACCGATCAAATTTGCCGGTATGGGTGAAAAATTAGATGAATTAGAACCATTTCATCCGGAACGCATGGCTTCTCGTATTCTCGGTATGGGTGATGTTCTCACGTTAATTGAAAAAGCACAGACGAATGTCGATGAAAAACAAGCAAAAGCATTAGAAGAAAAAATGCGGACAGCGACGTTTACCTTCGATGATTTCCTTGAACAGATGGGTCAGGTCAAAAAAATGGGTCCACTTGATGAATTGTTCGACATGATTCCGGGCGCCGGTAAAATGAAAGGGCTCAAAAATGCCCAAATTGATGAGAAACAATTGGCACACGTAGAAGCCATCGTTCAGTCAATGACAAAGAAAGAAAGGCAAGAGCCAGGCATTATTAATGCTGGCCGTAAAAAGAGAATTGCTAAAGGGTCTGGAACAACCGTTGCCCAAGTGAATCGTTTGCTTAAACAATTTAGTGAAATGAAGAAAATGATGAAGCAAATGACAGGAATGCAAAAAGGTAAAAAAGGAAAAGGAATGAAGTTTCCGTTCATGTAATGTAAAAACACTTTACAGACTTGAAAATATCTGTTAGAATCTAAACTTGTGAAAAACAATTAAATGGAGGTGCAATAATAATGGCAGTTAAAATTCGTCTTAAGCGTATGGGTTCAAAAAGAAATCCATTTTATCGTATTGTTGTAGCTGATTCCCGTTCACCACGTGATGGTCGCTATATTGAACAAATTGGCACATATAATCCAGTTGTAAATCCTGTTGAAGTTAAAATCGACAATGAAAAAGCAGTGGATTGGATGTCAAAAGGTGCAAAGCCAAGCGATACAGTTCGCAACCTATTTTCAAAGCAAGGCATCATGAAACAATTCCACGATCAAAAAAACTAATTAGAGTGGTGTGATATCCATGAAGGCCCTAATTGAGTCCATTGTAATGTCTCTGGTTGACCACCCAGAGAGCGTTGTTGTAACAGAACAAGAAGAAGATGCAAAAGTTGTCTATCATCTCACCGTTCATGAAAGCGACGTTGGGAAAGTCATCGGAAAGAATGGACGAATTGCTAAAGCGATTCGTACGGTTGTTTATGCAGCGAAAACGAATAGGGACAAGCGTATTTATTTGGATATTATGTAAAGAAAGGGAAAGGGGGAAACCGCCTTTCCCTTTTGCTCATTACACAGCTCTATGATGATGGTGTGTAACGATTAGATTGGTGAAGAAGGGTGATCATATGAAGCTCATAAAAAAAGTCTTAATCAAACATGTTATTACAGAAGACAGTCGAGCAAAATTACGTGATGATTTTAATGCCCATAAAATGCGACTTGAACAAGAATGTCAACAGCTTTTATTTGAACAGAGAAAAATGGAGAGTAAAAAGCATCTTCAAAAACAAGAAATTACTGCCCGTTTCCAACAGGAAATCAAAAATCGAAAAGAAAAGATTAAGTTGGTTGATTTTAAAATTGATCAATTAGAGGAACTTAAAACGGGGACGGAAATAACAGAGGGAGAAGTTGACGCGCTTGTTGAAGTAGAAGAAGGCATGCTTTGGAGCAAACGGATGCAAGAATCGAAAATTGTAATTAAGGACGATGTTGTGATTCGAATTGACGAATAGTAGGTGACATAATGATGGAAAATATGTATAACGTAGGGAAGATTGTTAATACACAAGGGATTAAGGGGGACGTTAAAGTTGTTCGTATAACAGACTTTGAAGATCGCTTTAACGTCGGTAATACTGTTTACGCTGTTATGAATGATGGTACGCATGTTGGACTCGAAATAGATAGACATCGCATTCATAAAGGCTTTGATATCCTTCATTTCTCAGGGTACGATAACATTAATGATGTTGAGCATTTTAAAGGTGTACAACTTACGATAAAAGAAACCCAACTGACGGAGCTTGAGGATGGGGAGTATTATTATCATGATATTATTGGGTGTGATGTATGGACAACCGAACAAGAAAAACTTGGAACGGTCAAAGAAATTTTATCACCTGGTGCAAATGACGTCTGGGTCGTTAAACGCGAGAAAGGAAAGGATGTCCTTATTCCTTATATTGCAGATGTTGTTAAAGTGGTTGACGTACCTAATAAACGTATTTCAATTGACGTAATGGAAGGAATGCTAGATTAATGCACATTGATATATTGACGCTTTTTCCTGACATGTTTCCGGGTGTGATGAATCATTCGATATTAAAAAATGCCCAGGACAAACAAAAGTTAACGTACAACCTCGTTAATTTTAGAGAATATACGACGAATAAGCATAACAAGGTAGATGATTACCCGTATGGTGGAGGGGCTGGGATGGTGTTGACACCACAACCAGTTTTTGATGCCGTCGATGCTATAACAAAGGAGCATTCAAGTACTCCACGTATCATTTTAATGTGTCCTCAGGGCGAACCCTATACACAGCAAAAAGCTGAAGAGCTAGCGGAAGAAGATCACCTCATTTTTATTTGCGGCCATTACGAGGGATATGATGAACGTATTAGGACCCATCTTGTAACAGATGAATTGTCCATTGGTGATTATATATTAACCGGTGGTGAATTAGGTGCGATGGTTGTGATCGACAGTGTTGCTCGTTTACTTCCTGATGTATTAGGGAATGAAGCATCAGCACCAGAAGATTCTTTTTCAACAGGACTTCTTGAGCATCCTCATTATACGAGGCCAGCAGATTTTCGCGGAATGAAAGTGCCCGATGTTCTAATGTCAGGTCATCATGAGAATATTGCAGCTTGGCGTAAAGAGCAATCTTTGCTCCGAACGTATGAACGGCGACCAGAACTATTAGACCACTATGAGCTGACGGAACAAGATCAGAATCACTTAAAGAAATTAAGACAAAAAAATAGTCATCAATAAAGAGATTGCGCACTAAATATATAGTTGAATGTTGAATCTCTTTATGATATATTAAATGATGTGCTTAAGCGAATGTGCTTAAGACGTATAAACGATGTTCCGCTGTTCAATAGAATAAGAACATTGGTTTGGAAGGAGTGAAACAGGATGCAGAAGTTAATTGAAGAAATTACCCAGGAACAACTGCGTACAGACCATCCTGAGTTTCGCGCGGGTGATACTGTAAAAGTTCACGTGAAAGTTGTCGAAGGCTCACGCGAACGTATTCAGGTGTTTGAAGGCGTTGTAATTAAGCGTCAAAACGGTGGAATCAGTGAAACATTTACTGTAAGAAAATTATCTTACGGTGTAGGTGTAGAACGTACATTCCCAGTTCATTCACCAAGAATCGAAAAAATCGAAGTATCACGTCGCGGTATTGTTCGTCGTGCTAAGCTCTACTACTTACGTAACTTGCGCGGTAAAGCAGCTCGTATTAAAGAACGCCGTTAGTCGTTTCAATAACGTTAACAAGCGTGATAAAAGCAAGCAATTCATCAGAAAAGGAGCCAGGCTAAATGCAGGAGCTCCTTTTTTGTTTAACCAAATGTGTAGGTGTATTAAATGTTGTATGAAGCGGATTATATATCATACATAATAGCTGATTCGGAGGAACGTGTATGGATGAATTAAAAAACGATTGGCTTGAATGGATAAAAGCGCTTTTGATTGCTGTCGTACTTGCCTTTGTAATAAAAACGTTTTTTTTCACCCCTATCATCGTAGACGGTCCTTCAATGGAGCCTACTTTACATGACCGGGATCAAATGATTGTTAATAAATTTTCATACAGAGTCAACGATCCAAAGCGATTTGATATTGTTGTCTTTCACGCTTCAGAGCAAAAGGATTTTATTAAACGCATAATCGGTCTACCAGGTGAACATGTTGCTGTTAAGAACAATGTCCTTTATATAAATGGTAACCGAGTAGAAGAACCATTCATAGATCAAGGACAGGGTGAAAACTTTCCGATCTTAGAAAACAACTTCACATTGGAAGAAATCCCAGGTGAGCACGACGTCATACCTGACGATCATTTTTTAGTTTTAGGCGATAATCGAAGCAACTCAACAGATAGTCGAATGTTAGGTGTGATTTCAAGAGATCAAATTGTCGGCAAAACGAATTTAATATATTGGCCGTTTGACCGGCTACGGATATTAGGAGAGTAGATAAATATGCCAATTCAGTGGTATCCAGGGCACATGGCGAAAGCTAAAAGAGAAGTAGAAGAAAAATTAAAGCTCGTTGACTTCGTGATTGAGCTTGTTGATGCACGTGTACCCTTGTCATCACAAAATCCGATGTTGCAGCACGTTTTACAACAAAAAACAAAAATGATTATATTAATGAAAAAAGATTTAGCCGATGCACGTGAAACCGACCGCTGGATCAATCATTTCACAAACGAAGGGCATCACGTTATTGCAGTTAATGTCAATGACAAACAAGATATTAAACACGTCATACAATTGGCGAAAAAAGTGAGTCAAGATAAAGTAGACAAGCTCATAAAAAAAGGTATTCAGCCTAGGGCAATGCGTGCGATGATTGTTGGAATTCCAAACGTTGGTAAATCGACATTAATTAATCGCCTTGCAAATAAAAAAATCGCAAAAACAGGAGATCGACCTGGCATTACTCAGAAACAAGCGTGGATTAAAGTGAAAAAAGATTTCGAACTGCTCGATACGCCTGGTATTTTATGGCCTAAGTTTGAAGACCAAACTGTCGGTTATCGGCTAGCAGCTATCGGAACAATTAAAGATCAACTGCTGGTGCTTCAGGATATTGCTGCATTTGTCATACAGCATATGCAAAAACATTATCCAGAAATTGTTCAGGAACGCTATGACATCAATCATGATGAAACAGATATGTGGGTACTATTCAATCAAATTGGACGCCAGAGAGGCGCATTAGAAAGTGGCGGACAGGTGAATTTTGATAAGGTTGCTGACATTGTACTTCGTGATTTGCGAGCAGGCCGACTCGGTCGAATTACATTAGAGTCTGTACCTAGATAAAAGGCATCCGAGGCTGGGTGTCTTTTTTATTTCAATTAAAAGGATCATGATCCGATAAAAAAGAAAGTAAGGTGACAATATTGAAACAGAAAACAATTGCTGAGATTAAACAACTACTGGAACAATCTCACATCGACCAAACCATCATTCAAGAACTGAAGAGCGATCAACGAGTAGGTGTTCAGAAGTTGGTGCAGAGTTATGAAAAAAAACAGTTTAAACACGAGCAACTATGCAAACAATTCGAGGACATGTGTGTTTATGAAAAGGCCTCCTTTGATCGTGGATGCCAATATGTCGCTGGAGTTGATGAAGCAGGGAGAGGTCCTCTGGCTGGTCCCGTAGTTGCAGCGGCTGTTATTTTACCAAAGGATTTTAGATTGATCGGATTAAATGATTCAAAGCAGTTAAAGGCTGCGACGAGGCGTGAATTTTATGATACGATCAAACAAGAAGCCATAAGCTACGGCATTGCAGCAGTTGATAATGATACAATTGACAAGATTAATATATATGAAGCAACTAAATTGGCGATGACTCGGGCAATAGAACAACTTGACCCAGAGCCAGATCATATTCTAATAGACGCTGTGCCGTTAAACAATCTCACAGCTTCATCTGAATCGTTGATTAAAGGGGATTGTAAAAGCGTTAGTATCGCAGCCGCTAGTATTTTAGCAAAAGTGACTAGAGATCAAATGATGTCTAACATACATAAAGAATATCCAGATTATCAATTCGCTGCAAATCAGGGATATGGCACAAAGCATCACTTAAATACGCTTCACTCAAAAGGTGTTACACCATATCACCGGAAATCATTTGCGCCTGTTGACGCAATATATGCTGGAAAATAACTAAAGGATGATGAATACATGAATATTCAGCGTCTCCCTGATCAAAGAATTGAAAAAACAGTATCAGTAAAGCAGCAATTACACGCGGGAAAAATTGTCCAAGGTAAGGTTGTTCAACTATATCCTGGAAATCGAGCCACCGTTCAAATTGGCTCACAACAATTACACGCCCAGCTCAAAGCTGCCTTAACACGGGGTGAGCGTTACCATTTTCAGGTTGAGCAAACTGACGGAACGCTTCTTTTGCGTGTGATGGGAAAATCTCTTGGACGTCATGTCTATTCGAATATCCTATCTCTCTTAAATGAACTTGGTCTAGATGTTTCAAAACAAAGAGTGCGCTTTGTAGCGTCCCTTGTTAACGAGCAAATCCCATTTACTAAACATGAGCTCCTATCTGCTTTTAAGGTGATTGAAGCAGCGAGCAACCAACACCAGCTATACCCAACATTAAAATATATGATGCTTGCACGATTACCACTAAAGCAATCTGTCTTAGAAGCTGTTCACGCCAAACAAACATCTGGATTTGCCAAAGAAATTCAGGCATTGGGTCAAACATTAGGACAATTTAAAGAACATAACGTCTTGCAGCAGGCCCTGCTTGAACGTCTCTCATGGCTGATGAACAAAGATGTACATACACCTAATGGGATCGTGCGCCAAATCATGATTGAACAGTCAGAGGGGAATCAACATATCTTTCGACAGTTACAAGCTGCAGGAGTTGTAGATTCGAGTGTGTCTTTTAGTAAATGGCAGACAGCATGGAAACAATACATGACATTAAATCGAATTGAGTTACCGCTTTTACAGAATGTCATCACACAAGCTCAAAAACCTTTCTTGTTTAATGAAACAGAAGCTGCTCAGACATTAAATCGTTTACAAATAGAAACAAATGCAGCGACAAATGTACGTCATTTGTTTGAGCAGTTGAATCTATCATTAAAACAGGCTGTATTAAACGAGGTCCCTTTGGCAAATGGTGCATTTAAACAATTACAATCCGATGTCAACCGTCTAATGCCATTTTTAACCGAAAAACAGCAGCACTACATTCAGCAGCATACGAACAATAATATAGCTTCGTTACAAACATTGCACCGTTACTTGGACAATACCCTACATGCACCAGTGCAACACAACAATACATCTTTACCTTTGCAACAGCAGTTTTTGTCGCACCTTTATACGATTTTGGGTACGGTCGGATTATCTCATGAGTATGGTATACTTTCAGACCCTACAGACGCTGAAGCATCTGTTAAGTCTCTTCTCATTCAGCTTGTCCATCATCAGGACAAAGTCATCGGAGACCGTTTTTTACCACTGCTTCATTTCATTAATGGTCTTCAAATTGATACTGTACAAGAAACACCGTATATGCTTCAAGCGACATTACAATTACCTGGAGAAAAAATTGGACTAAGCGAAGATGCCTATATGCAATTCTCGGGTAGGAAACGAAAGAATGGTACGATAGACCCGGATGATTGTACCATACTGTTTCAATTAAATCTTGCCAATTTACAAGAAACGTTAATTGATATGCATATACAAAAGCGCACAGTTGCACTAACGATCTGGAGTACAGAAATGATCCCTGCCAATTTAATAGATCCATTAAAGCCTGCACTAAAAAACGGACTAGCTGGTTTGGATTACCAGTTAACGGGTATAACGTTTAAACAGCTTAATGATGATAAAAAACGAGCCAACTCAAATCAAGATCTTCGTGAAAATCATTTGTCACCAATGTATGAAGGGGTTGATATCAAGATATGACGCCCAACAACCGTAAAAAAGCGATTGCTATGAAATATGATGATAATCAAGAATACGTACCAAAGATAACGGCGAAGGGAACAGGACGTACAGCTGAAAATATATTGAAAAAAGCAGCAGAGCATAACATACCGATACAAGAAGATGCTTCATTAGCTGAGTTATTATCAGAATTGAACATTAATGAAAAGATCCCTGAAGAATTGTATCAAGCTGTAGCCGAAGTGTTTGCTTTTATTTATAGAATTGATGAACAGAGAAGTGAGACAATCCAAAAGTAACATCATTGATCTTGATATGTTTTTCACAAACTAATTGAATTAGAAAAACCTTGCTATATCAACATCTAGCACTATATTAAAATCAATATTCTCTTATTCTTGTGAAATGACATCTTTTTATATACAATGGACATGCAGTGAATTTTGTTAGGAGGAAAAGGTATGAACATTCATGAATATCAAGGCAAAGAAATATTACGCAATTATGGTGTAAGCGTTCCCAATGGTCATGTAGCTTTCAGTGTGGATGAAGCGGTAGAAGCTGCCAAAAAACTTGGTACCGACATAACCGTTGTTAAAGCACAAATTCATGCTGGAGGACGCGGTAAAGCAGGCGGGGTTAAAGTAGCCAAGAACTTGGATGACGTACGTACATATGCCGAAGAGATTTTAGGCAAGACGCTAGTGACCCACCAAACTGGGCCAGAAGGTAAAGAAGTGAAGCGTCTCTTAATTGAAGAAGGCTGCGATATACAAAATGAATACTATATTGGACTCGTATTGGACCGTGCAACAGGTCGTGTTGTTATGATGGGGTCCGAAGAGGGCGGTACAGAGATTGAAGAAGTTGCCGCACAAACCCCTGAGAAGATATTTAGAGAAGAGATTGATCCAGTTGTTGGCTTATTACCATTCCAAGCTCGACGACTTGCATTTAATATTAATATACCAGATGAACTGCTATCAAAAGCGGTTAAATTTATGCTTGGCCTCTATCAGGCATACCTTGAAAAGGATTGCTCCATCGCCGAAATTAATCCGCTCGTTACGACAGGGGACGGTGAAGTGATGGCACTTGACGCGAAATTAAACTTTGATGACAACGCGTTGTATCGCCAAAAAGATGTGATGGCTATGCGGGATCTTGAAGAGGAAGATGAAAAAGAAATTGAAGCTTCTAAATATGATTTAAGCTATATTTCTCTCGACGGGAATATTGGTTGTATGGTGAATGGTGCAGGACTTGCTATGTCAACGATGGACATTATAAAGCACTATGGCGGCGAACCAGCGAATTTCTTGGATGTTGGGGGCGGTGCTACGGCGGAAAAAGTGACCGAAGCCTTTAAAATTATCTTATCAGATGAACACGTTAAAGGGATTTTTGTAAATATTTTTGGTGGCATAATGAAGTGTGATGTCATTGCTGAAGGTGTTGTAGAAGCGACGAAGCAAGTAGGCTTACAGATTCCACTTGTTGTTCGTCTTGAAGGAACGAATGTTGATCTTGGTAAGCAAATCCTTAAAGAATCCGGGTTAAATATTACATCTGCAGATTCTATGGCAGATGGTGCTCAAAAAATTGTTTCGATGGTGAAGTAGATTAACGATAGACTTAATTGCTAGATTGACTAGAAAGGGCGGACAAAAAATGAGTATTTACGTGAATAAGGATACTAAAGTAATAGTCCAGGGCATTACAGGTGGAACAGCACGTTTTCATACGAAACAGATGCTTGAATACGGCACGAAAATCGTCGCCGGTGTAACTCCAAAAAAGGGTGGAACTGAAGTAGATGGGGTGCCAGTCTTTAATACGGTAAAAGAGGCTGTAGAACAAACCGAAGCAACGGCTTCAGTTGTTTATGTACCTGCACCATTCGCAGCCGATGCCATTATCGAAGCTGTTGATGCGGATCTTGACCTCGTAATTTGTATTACTGAGCATATACCAGTCATCGATATGGTCAAAGTGAAACGCTATATGGAAGGTAAACGGACACGCCTCATTGGTCCAAACTGTCCAGGTGTTATTACAGCAGATGAATCAAAAATTGGAATTATGCCAGGCTATATACACAAAAAAGGGCATATAGGTGTCGTATCACGTTCGGGTACACTGACTTATGAAGCTGTTCACCAATTAACAGAGGCAGGTTATGGTCAAACGACTGCTGTTGGAATTGGTGGTGATCCGGTAAATGGCACAGACTTTATTGATGTTTTAAAAGCATTCAATGAGGATCCTGAAACAAAAGCTGTTATCATGATTGGTGAAATCGGTGGTACAGCTGAAGAAGAAGCTGCCGAATGGGTTAAAGCCCATATGAATAAACCAGTAGTTGGATTTATTGGTGGTGCTACGGCTCCTCCTGGAAAACGGATGGGTCATGCAGGTGCGATTATTTCTGGCGGAAAGGGGACTGCTGAAGAAAAAATTCGCGTCATGACTGAATGTGGCATTAAAGTAGCAGAAACCCCTGCAGTTATGGGAGAAACGATGATTGAAGTGCTAAAGTCACATCAATTAGACGAAGTGTGTAAAACCCACTAATATCATTTTACATGACGGGCTGGTTGTAACTTAAAGTTTAATTCAAAAGAGTAACAATGCTCTACATTAGCTCCGGAAAAATACGCAGACTCCAGCGGGAGGAAAGGCATAGGTGAGACCCCTCAGTGCGTGGGGAAGGAAGGCTAAGACCGCGACGATAATCGCCACGCCTTCATGACCAACATCGTGTTGGCCCGAGGCTTACCGAGGGGATGGTCGACTAAGTTCGGCGCGTCCTGCGCCAACATCGAACGAGTAACCTCCTGTTCCCCCGCGGAAAGCGAAGTATATTTCCGGAGCGATGATATTATCCGAATTTTGATTTGGTTAAACTTCTTTTATTCAAGCCACATCTCTCAATACATGTTGTCTTGTCATGAATGATTTTAAGAAAAAGGAAGTGACTGAATGGAACTGATACGCAAACGTTTGCTGCATATAAGCAGATGTCGCGGCATTAACCGTCGTGTGATTCGTTCGTTTCTCCGATATGACCCTTCATTAAAAACCATCTACAACTTATCTTCTACAGACATCTCTCAATTATTTAAAGTTAAAGCTGATCAAGCCTACCACTTTACAACGGATCTTAAAAGTACGACACTCGTCAATCGTATTAAAGCTGATTTGGCACATGTTGACATCATAACAATTATTGATCCACATTATCCTCATGTATTAAAAACAATAAAAGATGCCCCTCTTGTTTTATATACGCTCGGTGATCAAGGATTACTTCATCAAAAACCAGCACTAAGCGTCATCGGTACAAGACAGCCATCATCAGAAGCAGAATCCAAAGTGAAACGCATCGTTAGTCCGCTCGTTAACGAAAAGTGGGTAATTGTCAGTGGTATGGCGAAAGGAATTGATAGCTTTGCTCATCAAGTTGCACTTGCTAAAGGTGGGAAGACAATTGCAGTTCTAGGCAGTGGGTTTGAGCATATATATCCAAAAATAAATACAAATCTATTTCACCAAATGTGTTCTCAAGGACTTGTTTTATCCGAATATGCTCCTACAACCCCACCTAGAAAACACCATTTCCCAGAAAGGAATCGGATAATTAGTGGCTTGAGCTTTGGCACTCTCGTAATAGAAGCGACCGAAAAAAGTGGTACTCTTATCACAGTTGAACAAGCCCTTGATCAAGGAAGAGAAGTTTACGCTGTCCCGGGCTCACCATTAACTAAACAAACAATAGGGTGTCATCAGATGATTCAAGATGGCGCTAAACTCGTGTTTTCTTCTAATGATATTTTAGATGACTGGAAAAATACACGAATCGGATTGTTTTATAATATATAGGTAGTGATTGATTATTTGACAAAAGCAGTCTATGTATTTAGTATTAGTAGCGATTTAATAAAACATTGATCGATATGTATTAAATGTATCTTCTTTTATTTTTCTTAACGCTTTTTCAAATCAGTATAGCGATGTCGAGGAGCTATCTTAACAACTACGTTCCTTGATAACGTCCAATTTTGATTGGGTGATGATCGTAATAGTACGTCTTTAAGAGCCTTTACTTGAATAAAGCGTGGATATCATTAAATAAACACATAAATAGATTGTGTAGCAATGACTGAATGGTTGTTAAAACCTCAGTACAGGAGGAAGAATTATGTCTGATTATCTTGTGATCGTTGAATCTCCCGCTAAAGCAAAAACAATTGAACGCTATTTAGGCAAAAAATATACGGTTAAAGCATCCATGGGACATGTGCGAGATTTACCAAAAAGTCAAATGGGTGTTGATGTTGACAACCAGTATGAACCGAAATATATTACCATTCGCGGGAAAGGCGACGTATTAAAGGATTTAAAAAAAGCGGCTAAAAAAGCAAAAAAAATATATCTCGCAGCTGACCCGGATCGCGAAGGTGAAGCAATTGCATGGCATTTGGCACATGCTCTTAATGTAGATGATCAATCTCAATGCCGTGTCGTATTTAATGAAATTACGAAGGAGTCTGTTAAGGACTCATTTAAACATCCAAGAAAAATCAATGAAGATCTCGTTGACGCTCAACAAGCTAGACGAATTCTTGATCGCCTTGTAGGCTACAACATCAGCCCACTTCTTTGGAAAAAGGTCAAAAAAGGATTAAGTGCTGGTAGAGTACAATCAGTTGCAGTTAAGATGATTATTGATCGGGAAAATGAGATTAAGCAATTTAAACCTGAAGAATATTGGTCAATTACAGCAGATTTTTTAAAGGATCAAGAACCATTTGAAGGATCGTTTTACGGTGTTGACGGTAAAAAGCAAGAACTAGCAAATGAACAAGATGTTGATAAAATCATGAACACGTTAAGTGAGGACGAATTTACGGTTGATAAGGTTAATAAACGGGAACGGAAGAAGAATCCCGCAAAACCATTCACAACCTCGTCCTTACAACAGGAAGCGGCTCGAAAAATAAATTTTCGTGCTAAAAAGACGATGATGATTGCACAGCAGTTGTATGAAGGGATAGATTTGGGGCGTAAGTCAGGTGGCATACAAGGTCTTATCACATATATGCGTACCGATTCAACTCGTATTTCCGAAAGTGCTAAGCAAGAAGCTAAAACATATATTAAAGACTCGTATGGTGAATCCTATTTAGGGACGTATAAACAAGGGAAGAAGCAAGAAGGCACTCAAGATGCCCACGAAGCCATTCGACCAACATCCGTATTACGTGATCCTAAATCATTAAAGAGTATATTATCAAGAGATCAGTATCGGCTATATAAATTAATTTGGGAGCGATTCTTGGCGAGCCAGATGGCACCGGCGGTTCTTGATACAATGACGGTCCACCTTTTAAATAATGACGTAGAATTTCGAGCAACTGGATCAGTCGTTAAATTTAATGGGTTTATGAAGATTTATGTTGAAGGCACGGACGATAATAAAAAAACAGAGGATAAACGATTACCTGAGCTTGAAGAGGGAATTCGTGTTAAAGCCGCTAAAATTACGCCAAATCAACATTTCACTCAGCCGCCACCACGCTATACTGAAGCGAGACTTGTACGGACAATGGAGGAAAAGGGAATTGGTCGTCCTTCCACATATGCGCCTACGCTTGATACAATTCAACGTAGAGGCTATGTGAGCATGGATAATAAACGCTTTGTTCCAACAGAACTTGGAACCATTGTTATTGATATTGTTGAAGAATTTTTTCCGGAAATTATTAATGTTGATTTTACTGCTAAAATGGAAAATGATTTAGATTCGGTCGAAGACGGTCAGAAGAACTGGATTCACCTAATCGATCACTTTTATCAAGATTTTAGCAAGAGGTTAGAAAAAGCAGAGCAAGAAATGGAAACGATTGAGATTAAAGATGAACCAGCAGGGATTGACTGTGAAAAATGTGGTCATGAAATGGTTTATAAAATGGGGCGTTACGGGAAGTTTCTTGCATGTTCCAATTTCCCGGATTGCCGCAACACGAAACCGATTTTAAAAGAAATTGGTGTTCACTGTCCAAAATGTAAGACAGGTAACATTGTTGAAAGAAAATCAAAAAAACGTCGGGTGTTTTACGGCTGTGATCAATTTCCAGAATGTGATTTCGTATCATGGGATAAACCAATCGCTCGGCCATGTCCTAAATGCAATGAACTACTTGTGGAGAAAAAAAGCAAAAAGGAAACACAGGTTCAATGTACGTCTTGCGATTACAAAGAATCAACACAAAATTAAGGTTCACGCACTTAATTTTGAACTGTACGTCCAAACATAATTGGTCGTACAGTTCATTTTTCATGATTATTGTTAATTGAGGTTATAAAAAATAATAATTTGGAAATATTGATAATAACCTACATTGATTTTAGAATAATGCCATTCTTAAATGTTGACTATTGTATTTATACACTTTATAATTACCTATTGGTAAGTGATTTCACTTTACACCTGGTTGTAAATGAACTATTCTCACAATGTCTAACATGTACATCAGAATGTTGTTACAATTTTGTTAAATCCATTGCCTCTTATTGGGGATTATGCTATGCTTTAAGTGTGTAAAATTCTGAGGTGGAAGCATGAAAGCATTATTAAATGATCGCATAGCGTTCGTTGAATATTTAAAAGTTGAAAAGGCAGCATCACCGTACACAGTTGCGTTTTATCAAAAGGATTTGGATGCCTTTTTTGCATTTATGGCAGAAGAAGCAATCGAAGATGTGAAACATATTGATAAGAAGGTCGTACGGTTATTTTTGACGCGATTGTATGAAAGACGATTAAGTCGAAAATCTGTTGCTCGAAAAATGTCTAGTCTTCGTAGCTTTTTTAGATTTCTTGAACGTGAAGGCCGCGTCAACGCGAACCCATTTACAACAGTTGTACTTCCCAAAGGGGAACAAACAATTCCGGGATTTTTATACGAAGCCGAATTGGAGAAATTATTTGATGTCAGTGACTTAAGCACACCATTGGGACAGCGCAACCAAGCTTTATTAGAGTTGCTTTATGCAACGGGTGTCCGCGTAGGAGAATGTGCAGCTGTAGAGCTTGAAGACATTGATTTTTTTATTGGTGCAATGCTCGTAAGAGGGAAGGGAAGAAAAGAACGATATGTCCCCTTCGGCAGATTTGCTGCCATCGCCTTAGAAATGTACATAGAGGATGGGAGAAATCAGTTGCTCTCTAAATCAGGCATTACAACAGATGCATTATTTTTAAACGCTAAAGGAACAGCATTGACGCCTCGAGGGATTAGATTGATTTTGTCAAATATGGTTGAAAAAGCAGCAATGACGATACATGTTCACCCTCATAAGTTAAGACATACGTTTGCAACGCATATGCTTAATGAGGGAGCAGACTTAAGGATTGTTCAAGAATTGCTGGGACATGAGCATTTATCTTCCACACAAATATATACACACGTTTCAAAGGAACGACTACGCCATGTTTACATGGAAAGTCATCCAAGAGCGCAAGATTCTTAACTTTAGGGTTAATGGGGTGATCAAGCTGGATCAAAGCATGCATGCGACAACGATTTTTGCCATCACGCACAACGGTCAAAGTGCGATGAGTGGAGATGGTCAAGTTACGTTAGGCAATGCTGTCGTTATGAAGCATAAAGCGAAGAAAGTACGTCGCCTCTATAATGGTAAAGTTCTAGCCGGATTTGCTGGATCAGTGGCCGATGCCTTCACACTTTTCGAGAAATTCGAAGGTAAGCTTGAAACATACGATGGCAATTTAGCCAGGGCATCTGTTGAGCTTGCAAAAGAATGGCGAAGTGATAAAGTCCTGCGTAAATTAGAAGCAATGCTTATCGTCATGAACAAGGATAAGATGTTTCTTGTTTCAGGAACAGGAGAAGTGATTGAACCTGACGATGGTATTTTGGCAATCGGGTCAGGTGGCAACTTTGCTTTAAGTGCAGGTCGGGCCCTTGCAAGGTATTCTGAACAAATGTCAGCCAAAGACATTGCACAAGCTGCACTTCAAATTGCTGGAGAAGTTTGTGTGTATACAAATGATCAGATTACATTAGAGGTACTTGAAGAGTAGGGAGGTCTTTCTTGATGGAACGTAATTTGACCCCGAAGAACATTGTGGAACAGCTCAATCGTTATGTTATAGGACAGGAAAGTGCCAAGCGATCTGTCGCTGTTGCTTTAAGAAACCGATACCGACGTATGCAATTAGAGGATTCTATCAAAGATGAAATTGTTCCTAAGAACATATTAATGATTGGACCCACAGGCGTAGGGAAGACCGAAATTGCAAGACGTCTTGCCAAATTGGTAGCGGCGCCTTTTATAAAAATAGAGGCGACCAAATTCACCGAAGTTGGTTATGTTGGGCGAGATGTGGAATCGATGGTGCGCGATCTTGTTGAAATGGCCGTGCACATGGTTAAGGAAGAAAAAATGAAGCACGTTCAAGGGAAAGCAGAAGCGGAAGCGAATAAAAAGCTTGTGACATTGCTTGTACCCCAAGCTAAAAAACAAGCAAACTCGATGAGAAATCCGCTCGAGATGCTGTTTTCTAATCAAGAAGATTCAGATCAGGAAGATAAAGCGGACCAACCCGACGAGGACGTTAAGAACAAACGGAAACATGTAGAGCAACAGCTTCACAAAGGTGAATTGGAAGAATCAATTGTTACAATTGAAATCGAGGAACAACCACCCTCGATGTTTGATATGCTTCAAGGATCTGGAATGGAGCAAATGGGTATGAATATGCAGGATGCATTCAGTCAGTTTATGCCCAAGAAGAAGAAAAAGCAAAAGCTACCAGTATCAGAAGCGAGAAAGATACTGATACAGCAAGAAGCTCATAAACTTGTGGATATGGATGAAGCAGCAAATGAAGCGGTTAGGCGTGCGGAACAATCTGGAATTATTTTTATTGATGAAATCGACAAAGTTGCTGGAAAGCAAGATAATTCCCCTAACGTCTCACGAGAAGGTGTTCAACGAGACATTCTACCTATCGTAGAAGGTTCAACAGTTGTTACAAAATATGGCCCAGTGAATACAAGTCATATGCTCTTTATTGCAGCGGGTGCTTTTCACATGGCGAAACCTTCAGATCTCATCCCTGAACTTCAGGGTAGATTTCCAATTCGTGTAGAATTAGATAAGCTATCGGTCGATGATTTCAAGCGCATATTAAATGAACCGTCTAATGCGATGCTTAAGCAATATAAAGCGCTTTTGGAAACAGAAGGTATAAATGTTAATTTTACAGACCAAGCTGTAGATAGACTGGCAGAAATCGCATATCAGGTCAATCAGGAAACTGATAACATTGGAGCGAGACGCCTGCATACCATACTTGAGAAGCTTCTTGAAGATCTTTCTTTTGAAGCACCAGACATTACAATGGAAAAAGTGGACATCACAGCCGAGTATGTTGACAAAAAGTTAAACAATATTGTAGGAAATAAAGACTTGAGTCAATTTATTCTATAAAAAAACTTATGACTTGAATGGAGGATCATCATTATGAAACTATTGGATCGAGCAAGAAAAATCAATGCAATGTTGCAAAAAACTGCAGGAAAACCTGTTAACTTCGTGGAAATGGGTGAGTCACTGCGTGATGTGATTAAGGGGAATGTCTTTATTTTAAGCAGACGTGGTAAGTTATTAGGTTATGCCATTAATCAAGAAATTGAAAATGAACGTATGAAATCTATGCTTGAAGATAGACAATTTCCTGAAGAATACACACAACGTTTATTTAATATTTATGAAACAACAGCTAACTTAGATATCGATAGTCCGCATACAGCTTTCCCAATTGAGAACAAAGAACTATTCAAAGAAGGACTAACGACAATCGTCCCTATTATGGGCGGTGGTGAGCGTCTTGGTACCCTCATTTTAAGTAGATTATCTGATGAATTCAGCGATGATGATTTATTACTTGCTGAATATGGTGCTACTGTTGTAGGTATGGAAATTCTTCATGAAAAAACAGAAGAAATTGAAACAGAAGCTAGAAGTAAAGCAGTGGTACAAATGGCAATTAGTTCATTATCTTATAGTGAACTTGAAGCAATTGACCACATTTTTGAAGAACTTGATGGAAAAGAAGGTCTACTTGTTGCAAGTAAAATTGCCGACCGTGTCGGTATCACACGTTCAGTGATTGTTAATGCGCTCCGTAAGCTAGAAAGCGCTGGTGTTATTGAGTCGAGATCACTCGGAATGAAAGGGACATACATTAAAGTACTTAACGATAAGTTCCTTGTTGAACTAGAAAAACTACGTTCAAGATAATTTAATTTTACAGAACAGCTGCCCTCAGTAAAAACTGAGGGCAGCTGTTTTTTATTTACATAAATCAGATTATATTTAATTTTTAAATATTATTTTGTGATATTTATACCTATACCAGACCAAAAGGCATGGTCCATTATACCTATTTCCTAATTCCTACGAGAAAATTGTCGAAAGCCGATGGACATTGTCGGTTTTATATTTTACAATGTGGATATATCATACGGAAAAGCAAGAATTTACTATTCTTTATGCAGGGAGGGAAACATATGAACTTGTTTGGTGGAACACTTCGAAACCTTGAACAATCCCTTGATTATGCTGCCGTTAAAAACAAAACAATTGCAAACAACATTGCAAATGTAGACACCCCAAATTACAAATCTCAAAACGTGCGCTTTAAGGATGAATTAGATAGGTTTATGGGCTCATCTATTAAGGCGAAGCAGACACACCCACGTCATCTCTCCTTTGAGTCTCAATTAGATCAAAAGCCTTATGACATCTATACAAACCCTTCGACACTGTATAACCATAATGGAAATAATGTTGATATCGATAAAGAGATGTCAGAATTAGCTAAAAACCAAATTTACTATCAAGCTGCGGTAGATCGGTTAAACGGTAAATTCGGCAGCTTACAAACGGTTATTAGAGGAGGTCGATAACGATGTCAATATTTAATGCATTAAATACGAGTGCAAGCGCGCTGACTGCACAGAGATTAAGAATGGATGTCGTTTCTTCAAATATCGCAAACGCTTCAACGACAAGAGCAACATTGAATGAAAATGGGAATTACGAACCATATCGCAGGAAGATGGTGACGGTCGCGCCAAAAAACGACAGTTTTCAATCTTTTCTACACAAGGCTTCTCGAGTGCCTTCCTCAGGTGGAGGTGTGAAGGTGACTGGTATTATCGACGATGAATCACCCTTTAAAGTTGTTTATAATCCAACACACCCTGATGCTGATGAGAATGGTTATGTTCAAATGCCGAATGTTGATCCACTGAAAGAAATGGTTGACATGATGAGTGCAACGCGAAGCTATGAAGCGAATATTACGTCATTAAATGCAAGTAAAAATATGCTAATGAAAGCTTTAGAAATTGGGAAATAGTGAGGTGATAAATAAATGAAGATGGTACAACAAGTCGCGAACAATCCGACTTATACAAACAGAGTTCATGACACATTATCAAAGAAACAGAATGACCAAGTGTCTTTTTCCAGTGTCTTAAAACATGCCATAGAAGATGTTAATAAAGCTCAAGTTTTGTCAGATCAGAAAACGGATGCTTTTTTAACAGGGAAAATAGATAATTTACATGACGTCATGATTACTGCTCAAAAAGCTGGAATCATGTTAGAGACGTCTGTGCAGATTCAACAAAAAGCCATTGATGGCTATAACGAAATTATGAGAATGCAAATTTAACGATGAGTGATTCGAAATAGGACCTAATACATATAAAAAGCATCCAATTTACATAAAAATGAAGTTTAGAATTCGGCGGGGGAAATATGAAGAATATGATGAAGGACTACAAAGATAAAGCCTCGACTTTTTGGAACGGCCGAACGAAGACGCAAAAAACGGTCTTTGTTGGATCATTAGTGTTAACCGTCATACTACTTTCAACGATTATCGTCATGACAACAAGCACGAACTATGTTCCCCTGTATAAGGAATTGTCGCTTCAAGAGGTTGGGCAAATTAAAGAGGAACTTGATGCAAGAGGTGTTTCTTACGAGTTAAGCTCAAGCGGAACGACAATTCGTGTACCAAAGGAGCAGGCGGATAGCTTACTTGTTGATCTAGCGGCATTAGGTATCCCTAACAGTGGTAATATTGATTATTCTTTTTTTAGCGAAAATAAATCTTGGGGTACGACAGATAATGAATTTAATATTATGAAGCTGGACGCTATGCAAACAGAACTAGGGAATTTGATTAAGCAAATCGAAGGTATCAATGAGGCAGAAGTGATGATTAATATGCCAAAAGAACCTGTTTTTATTAGTGATATGCGAGAAGAAGCATCAGCATCCATCGTCATTAATACGAAGCCCGGCTTTCGATTTCAAGGGAATCAAGTCGATTCGCTTTATCATCTCGTATCAAAGGCTGTACCAAATCTGCCAGCAGAAAATATCGTCATCATGAATCAGTATTCTGAATACTATGACCAAACATCGAACGGTGGCTACCAGCAAGAAACGACGTATACATATCAACAAACCGTTAAAAAGGATATCGAACGTGATATTCAGCGTAGAGTTCAACAAATGCTTGGAGCAATGGTTGGTAGCGACAATGTCATTGTATCTGTTACAACAGATATTGATTTCACACAAGAGAATCGGATAGAAGAACTCGTTCAACCTGTTGATGTAGAAAATATGGCAGGTCTTCCTATCAGTATTGAAACGATACAAGAGTCATACACCGGTAATCCGCCTGTAGGAGGTACCGCTGGAACAGGCGATGAAGATGTATCTAACTATCCAGGAGCAGATGATGGATCGAACGGCGAATATGAAATGTCGAAAGAAACGGTTAATCATGAATTCAATAAGATTCGAAAGGATATTGTTGAAAGCCCCTATAAAATTAGAGATCTCGGTATACAAGTTGCGGTTGATAATGTGACAAACCGAACAGAAGATAATGTTCAATATTTATCAGCTGAAGATGAGGAAGCTGTTCAAGCTGGTATTTCATCTATCTTAAATTCAATGATTAATACCTCTATTGATCAAGACTATGGAGAGATTAATCCAGAGGACAAAATATCGATTGTGTTTCAAGAATTTAGCGATGATATCAAAGTACCTGATACACCTGAAAACATCATTCCGATGTGGCTTTATATCACGGGTGGTATCCTTTTATTCATCATTCTAATGTTATTGTTCCTTCTAATTAGAACCAAACGAAAAGAAAAAATAGATGAAGCAACTGTATCCGAAACAACAGCATCAACTGCAACGGAAATACCTGAAATAGAACAACAAGACACAGAAGAAACGGTGAGAAAAAAGCAACTCGAAAAAATGGCTAAAGATAAACCGGAAGAATTTGCAAAATTATTGCGCGGCTGGATATCTGATGATTAGGAGGTGCCATGATGGTAAGACAAAAAACGTTATCTGGCAAACAAAAGGCTGCCATTTTGCTTATTTCCATGGGGCCTGATGTTTCTGCGCAAGTTTATAAGCATTTAACTGAAGAAGAAATTGAAAAATTGAGTCTCGAGATTTCATCAGTCAAGAAAGTTGATAACAAGATAAAGGAAGATGTGCTCGATCAATTTCACCAAATTGCTCTTGCCCAAGACTATATATCTCAGGGCGGAATAGGTTATGCGAAAACAGTGCTAGAAAAAGCATTTGGAGAAAATGAAGCATCAAATATTATTAATCGCTTGACATCTTCCTTGCAAGTAAGGCCATTTGATTTTGCGCGCAAGGCGGATCCGATGCAATTATTAAACTTCATTCAAAATGAGCACCCGCAAACGATCGCACTTGTGCTTTCTTACCTTGATGCAGAGCAAGCAGGACAAATATTGTCAGGGCTACCAGAAGAATTACAAGCAGATATCGCAAAGCGTATCGCGACGATGGATTCAACCTCACCTGATATTATCAGTCAGGTTGAACAAATTTTAGAACGAAAAATATCATCGTCTATCACAGAGGATTATACACAAACAGGTGGTATACAATCTGTCGTTGAAGTGCTAAATGGCGTTGACCGTAGTACAGAACGTACGATTTTAGATGCGCTAGAAATTCAAGATCCTGACTTGGCTGAGGAAATCAAAAAACGGATGTTCGTCTTTGAAGATATCGTCATTCTGGATAATCGTGCAATTCAGCGTGTTGTCCGAGAAGTTGATAATGAAGATCTACGTTTAGCCCTTAAGGTAGCGAGCGATGAAGTGAAGGATATCGTCTTTAAGAATATGTCGCAACGTATGGCAGAAACCTTTAAAGAAGAAATGGAATTCATGGGTCCAGTTCGCTTGCGTGATGTAGAAGAAGCACAAACGAGAATCGTAGGATCAATTAGAAGACTAGAAGAAATTGGCGAGATTGTCATTGCGCGTGGTGGTGGAGATGATATTATTGTCTAATGCCTTTACTAATGGTAATCATAAGGAAAAAATCATTGGTATTAAAAAAATTCACCCGAAGCATCACGAGCGTGAGTTTGCAGAAGATAACGACCAGGTTGATGTTATAACGACTAAAGAAAATGAATTACAGCAATTAGTGAACCGTATAGAAAATCTGAAAGCTGAAGAACAAAAGCTTATTACACAAACAAAAGCATCAGTAGAAAAAGAACGTGCAGCCTGGGAAACAGAAAAACAACAACTGATGTTGCAAGCGAAAGAGCAAGGTTATCAAGCGGGGTATAATGCTGGCGAACAAGAAGCGATGAATACGTATCATGAACGTTTAACAAAGGCCAATACATTGATTGAGCAAAGTCGGGTAGATTATCATGCCACAGTTAGCAAGAGTGAGGATGCGATTATCCATTTGGCCATGAAGACCGCAGAAAAAATTATTTGCCAAAAATTAGATGAACACCCCGAGAGTTATGGGGATATCGTTAAATCTGCGATACAAGAGTTGAAAAGCCAAACGGTTATATCGGTATATTTGCATCCAGATAATTATGAGCATGTGTTAAAGCAAAAAGAAGAATTATCCAATCTTATCAATCCAAAGGCTCAGTTATCAATCTATGTGTCATCCGATTTAACAAAACATAATTGTTTAATTGAACATCCTTATGGACAGATTGATGTCGGGGTTGATACGCAGTTGAAACAAATACGACACGCCCTTCAAGAAAAGGTAATGGAGCAGAGCCAATGAACATCGATACATATTTAACTGTAATCGACAAAGCAGACCCATATAAGAGGTACGGAAAAGTGTTACGCGCAGTGGGACTCATGATTGAATCGTTAGGTCCAGATGTAAGCTTGGGTGAAGTGTGCTATATCCATCCAAAACAACATAATAGTTCACCCATATTATCAGAAGTGGTCGGTTTTGATCAGGAGAAAATTATCCTCATGCCTTACTCTGAAATTGGTGAAATTGGACCAGGGTGCCTTGTAGAAGCTACCGGTCATCCATTAACGATAAAGATTGGTCAAGGTTTAATAGGAAAAGTATTGGATTCTTTAGGGGATCCACTTGATCAACAAAGGTTGCCAAAAGGACTCGCGAATTACCAAACAGAACGCACACCACCAAATCCGCTTTCAAGAGCACCAATTCATAAGCCAGTACAAGTCGGTGTGAAAGCAATTGATGCATTATTGACTGTAGGGAAGGGTCAAAGGATTGGGATTTTTTCAGGTAGTGGAGTTGGTAAAAGTACTTTGCTAGGCATGATTGCCCGTAATAGCAGTGCAGATATTAATGTGATTGCACTCATTGGAGAGCGTGGCAGAGAAGTACGTGAATTTCTTGAGCACGACCTTGGTGAAGATGGCCTTGCTAAATCCATTGTCGTCGTAGCAACTTCTGATCAACCAGCTTTAATGAGAATTAAAGGTGCATATACAGCAACAGCGATTAGTGAGTATTTTCGCGATCAAGGCTACCATGTCAATTTACTCATGGATTCCGTAACAAGGGTTGCTATGGCACAGCGTGAAGTCGGTTTAGCGACTGGAGAACCCCCGACGACAAAAGGGTATACCCCTTCAGTGTTTGCAATTTTACCGAAGCTACTTGAACGCACTGGTACAAGTGCACAAGGTGCAATCACCGCTTTTTATACAGTATTGGTAGATGGTGATGATTTCAATGAGCCAATTGCAGATACAGTGAGAGGCATCCTTGATGGCCACTTCGTTCTTGACCGTAAGTTGGCTGAGCAAGGTCAGTTCCCAGCGATAAATATTTTAAAATCCGTGAGCCGAACAATGAATCAAATTGTCACAACTGAACATAGGCAAGCAGCCCAGGATATTCGCACAATGATGGCAACATATGAAAATAATGCTGAGCTTATCCAAATAGGTGCCTATAAACATGGATCAGATCGCTCAATTGACCAAGCAATTGTCCATTACCCTAAAATTCAAGCCTTCTTGAGACAGGACACATTTGAGTATTACACACTGGGGGAATCAATTGAGCACATGCAGCAATTGCTCCAAGGAGGTTCTACTTAATGACAGATACGTTGGCACTCTCGAAAATTTTGCGGCTTAGAGAAACAGAAAAGAAAGATGCCCAAAAACGATACGAACAATCAACGCGTACTTTTGAGGAAATCGCTACGGAACTGTTTCAGCTCTTAAAGAAGAAAGAAAAAGCTGAGGATTCGTATGACCACCATATTAAGCAGTCCAGTCAAATTGAAACAATAAGAGAACAGCTCTCTTATATAGATGTATTGAATGGCAAGATTATTGCGCTGCAACAAGATGTACAGGTCGCAAGAGAAAAGATGGAAAACCATCAAGAAAAGCTAACACACGCACACGTTGAAGTGAAAAAGTATGAAACGATCATTCGTCGTCGAGAGTGGGCACACGAAAAACAACTGGCGCGAATCGAAACGAACATGATGGATGAAGCTTCTACACAACAGTATTTAAAAAACAGGTGATGAGATGGCGAACGAACAAACTAAAAATAATATTAATAAGCAAAAATCACCGTGGATCTGGATACTGTTCATAGTGATCATTCCAACTTGCGTGGCTGTAGCACTTTCAATCATCGTATTACAATATGCTGGTGTCAATATGTCTGAGTGGGCAAAGGAGAAGGCAGAACAGATTCCAATTGTGTCATCATATGTATCCACAGAGGAAGAAGCTGAATCTGAGCCAGTTGACGAAGCTATGTGGAAAAAACGCCTTGCAAATAAAAATGAAGAAATTGATCAACTCAATAACGAAATTCGTGAGTTAGAGCATGCGATTGCAGGCCTTGAACAAGATGTCGCTAGCTTTAAATCCGCAGATGTCAATGAACATAAACAACAAGAACAACATGAAGAGCTTTTGTCGTCTATCGCACAAACCTTTAATAAAATTGACGGCCAACAGGCAGCGTTAATCATGAAAAACTTGGATAATGACCTCGCAGTACATATTCTAAAGCAATTGTCGAATGATGCACGAAGTCGTATTCTAGAAGCTATGCAACCTGAGCAGGCAGCAGAGCTCACACAGATTTTTGTGAACATAGATTAGTCCTCTTGAAAGGGGGTGAAATGATGAGTGACGTACACGCGATTAAACAGTCAATGCCCGATGCCGTTACACCATTTGTGAAAAAGATGACAAAGCAATCTGATTCATTGCTTTCATTCCAACAATTGTTGGCTGTCATTCAGCCTGTACAAACGGGTACGGAATCTGAAACAGTTCATGGTGAACAGGATGTCCATAAAGCGCTTGAATCTGGTGATCAAGAGCTTATGCTTAGTGAATTGGTTGATATGGTTAATGGTGTTCCTATTGCAGAAATGATGCATTCCGAACCTATAAAAGGATTCAATCGAGAATCTTTGCTGCAGATGTCTCAATCTAATGGTGTCGATATGTTATCGATGACGGCAAAGGTGGATGTGGAAGGTAAAGGTAATCACCATGCCATAGAGTCAATTAAAAAAGAGGCTATGGCGATTCTTGCAACTTTTTTAACAAAAACGGATCAAGAGGCACCTAAATTAGACGGGCTTAAGGATCAACAAAGCGTGCATCAAGCGGCTATTAAACTATTAAAGCTACTGGAACACTATCAGCAGCTCACCAAACAAGCCAATTTAGGAGCGACAGGACAAACGGGGCAAAGTGTTCAGCAAAGCTCTGATAACACAGGATCACAGCTAGGTGCTATTTGGGATGAGCTTGTTCAAACCTATGAAAAGCGCATGCAGCTAGCGTCAAAGCACCATTACAATGTGCATGCAACCGTGTCAAGTTCTGATATATCCAAGTGGTTAAAGGGTGTTTTAATCCAGTCTACAAGTCTGAATGGTCAAGAGCAGTTGGCTGCGCAAAATGTATCAACAACTACTATGCCGATGTCACGTGTTGAACAATATGTGATCCATATGACACAAAACGTCGATACAAATCAGTCAAACAAGCCAGTTATGGAGCAATTTCAAAAAGCAATCCAATCGAGTCGGTTTCTTGCACAGAACAATGGGCCAATGACATTAAATTTTGCGTTACGCCCTGAACATCTTGGTGACATGACTGTTCGTCTTGCCCAAATTAATGGCGAGTTGACTGTGAAAATTTTAGTCAGCACGGGCGCAGCAAAGGAAATGATGGAAAAAAACATCCATCAGCTTAAGCATATGTTTTCACCACATCAAGTCGTTATTGAACGGCAGGAAATGCAGGTGAATGCAAATCAAGGGCTTTATGCTGACCAGGATGACCATCAAAGCCATGATCACGATGAGCAATCTCAACAATCTGATCAAGATCAATCTAATCATCATGATGGTGATCGATTTAAAGAAGCGCTCGATGACATACTTAATCAGAAAGTGTAGGTGGGATGATTGACAAAAATAGACCCGTCACTTTATTTACACAATCAAACGACATCACGGACCCCAAGTTCTGAATTGGGGAAAGATGAATTCATGAAAATCTTAATGGCACAGCTTCAAAACCAAGATCCGCTGAATCCGATGGAGGATCGTGAATTTATTTCTCAAATGGCGTCATTTTCTTCACTTGAACAAATGATGCAGATGTCCAATTCTATTGATCATCTCGTTCAAAATCAACTTACATCGCCAGTTATTCGTTATAGCCACATGATTGGAAAAGAAGTGTCCTATCAGTCTTACGATGAAGAGACGGACGAGCCTGGTGACATTATGACGAGTAAGGTTATATCCGTAAGTCAGAAAGATGGTTGGGCGATACTGGAGCTTGAAAATGGTGAAAAAGTGTATGCTGATGCCGTTGTAAAAGTTATCGATCCCGAACAAAAAGAGACTCCTGACCAAAGTGATAAATAAAGGAATTATCGTGAAAGGGAGGTTATGAAAGTGGCAAATTACATTCACCAACTACAGCAACATCATACGATGCCACTGCCAAATACACATAAGCGCCCTATTAAAAGTCAAGGCCAAAGACGATTTAACGATGTTTTAATCGAAAATTTAGATTTAACCATTAGTAAACATGCGAAACAACGGATGGAAGAGCGCAATATAAAACTCAATGCAAAACAATGGCAGCAAATGAACGAAAAAATGATCGAAGCTAAGCAAAAAGGCGTTACGGATTCACTTGTATTTACAAATGATGCTGCACTTATCGTCAGTACGAAAAACAATACGATTGTGACAGCAATGAATCGTGATGAAGCATCTAGTAAATTGTTCACAAACATTAATGGCGCAATTTTGATAAATGATTAAAAGACTGGCCCCATTTTTGGGAAGTCGATAGTGCTGTGGACTGATAGAAGCAGCGCATATCAATTATAAAAGGAGAGTTTGTAAATGCTAAGATCAATGTATGCAGGCATTTCAGGTATGAAAGGGTTCCAAACTAAGCTTGATGTTATCGGTAATAACATTGCCAACGTCAATACAGTTGGATTTAAAAAAGGTCGCGTTACATTTCAAGATATGCTCAGTCAAACGACTTCTGGTGCATCTGGACCAACAGCAACTAGGGGTGGGATTAACCCGAAGCAAGTTGGGCTCGGCGTGCAACTAGGCTCGATCGATAATCTCCATACGCAGGGATTTAGTCAAACGACAAATAATCCATTGGACCTCCAGCTTGAAGGGGACGGCATGTTTGTCGTAGATACAGGAAACGGCGAAGCTTATACACGCGCTGGTAATTTTTACCTTGATGAAGACAGCAACATTGTTAATGCGGATGGCTTCTTCTTATTAGATGTTAACGGTGATCGGATAACGATTCCCGATAATGCGAAAAGTATCAGTATTGAACAAGATGGTTCAATTACAATTGTAGATGATACAAACACACCGCAAAATCTAGCACAAATTGGATTGGCTATGTTCTCTAATCCAGCAGGTTTAGAAAAGGCTGGGAGCAACCTATTTTTTGCAACTGAAAATGCTGGATTGGTTGCAGGCATGGTTGCACCTGAGACTGATGGTGCGGCATCCATCGTAAGCGGTGCGCTTGAGATGTCAAACGTTGATTTAGCAGAGGAATTCACAGAAATGATTACCGCACAACGTGGCTTCCAAGCAAACACAAGAATTATTACAACGTCCGATGAAATTCTTCAAGAGCTCGTAAATCTAAAACGATAATAGGGGGAAAGGGCATGTAATGACACATTGGAGTCATTACATGCCCACCATCATATGATTGAGTTAACACGATTGAATGGCGAATCATTTAAGCTAAATGTATTTTTAATTGAACAAATTCAGTCTTGTCCAGATACGACGATTACGTTAACCAGTCGCAAGAACCTCGTCGTATCTGAATCAGAAGATGACGTCACGACACGCATTATGCGTGTTTATCAGATGATTGGCTTATACGGCTTCCAGGCGAGGACAGGTGATGAACATGAGTAATCTGAAAAAAGCAATGCTAGTTTCATTGGCAATCATTTTAATTATGGGAATGATCGCGGTCGTCATTATTTTAAAAATTAATGATAGCAAAACAGTAGATGGCGAACGGTCAATTGATGATATTGTTGCTAATTCCCATGATACAGCTGAAATTACAACAGACCTAGATGATGGTACATTCGTCCGGATTCAGTTTCGGATTATATCTGATGGAAAAGAAGCAACCAAAGAAGTCGCAAAACGTGAATTTCAATTCCAAAACATTTTAATTAAAGAATTAGCAACAATGACAGAAACAGACTTCAAGGAAGGTCTAGCTGAACTTGAAGTTGCTGTGAAAGAGAAATTAAATGAAGTGATGACAGAAGGAACAATAACAGATGTATATACCATTAAAAAAATCCTTCAATAAAAAACACCCCGCAATGGAGGTGAGGGCCTTTGGTAGAAGAAATACTATCACAAAATGAAATAGACGCGTTATTGTCGGCGATTACCTCTGGCGAGATGGATGCGGATGAACTGAAGAAGGAAGATAAAGAGCCTAAAGTACGCGTTTATGATTTCAAGCGTGCACTCCGTTTTTCAAAGGACCAGATTCGGAGCATCTCTCGTGTTCATGAAAACTATGCTCGGCTTATGACCACTTTTTTCTCGGCTCATTTACGTACATATGTCGATATAACAGTAGCATCTGTGGATCAAATTCCGTATGAAGAATTTATCCGCTCGATACCAGAAATGACCGTCTTAAACGTTTACAGTCTAGCACCACTTGAAGGTAGAATCTTAATGGAAATCAATCCAAATATTGCCTTTAGTATGTTAGATAGAGTATTAGGTGGAGCAGGCACAAGCGTCAATAAAATTGATAACTTAACTGATTTAGAGACGAGCTTAATGACACAACTGTTTGAAAAAGCAATGGTGAATCTTGAGAATGCGTGGGCATCGATGGTCAATGTGACAGCTAACTTGGAAGAATTTGAAGTGAATCCACAATTTTTACAGCTCGTTTCTCCAAATGAAACAGTTGTCGTTGTATCACTTAATACCGAGATTGGTGAAACGAGTGGCATGATCAATATTTGTATACCACATATTGTTTTGGAACCGATCATTCCGAAGCTATCGGTTCATTATTGGATGCAAGCTCATACAAAGGCAAGAGACCCAGATTCATATGAAAAATTAACAAAAAATCTTCAAAAAGCAGATGTTGAAGCGGTTGTTGATCTCGGTAAAACGTCGATTACGATTCAACAGTTTCTGAACCTACAAAAAAACGATGTTATTACACTCAATCAACCGATTGATCAGCCGTTGGAATTTACTGTGAATGGCGAGCCGAAATTTTATGTTCAACCTGGGTTGTTTAAAAATAAACGATCTGTCCAAGTCCTAGAGGAAATAAAAGGGGGGAATGACGATGAATGATGGAATGTTGTCGCAAGATGAAATTGATGCACTTCTAAATATAGGCAATACAGAAGATGATGCAGAGCTTGATTCAACTGATGATCAAATTGTTGGCGAATATTTAACAAGCATTGAGGAAGATACGCTTGGAGAAATTGGAAATATATCATTCGGTAGTTCCGCAACAACTCTATCAACCTTGCTCAATCAAAAAGTAGATATTACGACACCTCATGTATCGATGATCAAAAGAGGAGATGTTGATGAAGAATTTAATTTTGATCATGTGACAATTGAGGTGAAATATGTAGAAGGTTTTACAGGTAAAAATGTCTTCGTCATGAAAAAGGAGGATGCCGCTGTTATTTCTGATATTATGCTTGGTGGCGACGGTACATCACCAGACGAAACATTAAATGACATACATATTAGTGCGGTTCAAGAAGCGATGAACCAAATGATGGGTGCAGCTGCGACAAGTATGTCAACGGTATTTGATATGAGAATCGATATCTCACCACCGACCATCCAAATGCCTGAACCACCAGACGAAATGGATGTGGAGGTTCTGCCTGAGGATGATATGTTTGTAAAAGTATCCTTCCAGTTAAAAGTCGGTTCACTCATAGATTCGAATATTATGCAACTTATACCGATCAAATTTGCTAAAAGTTTAACGGATATGTTGCTCAATGCACCAGAACCTGAATCACAACAGTCAATGTCGGAAGCTGCTGCTGCAGTTGATGCACCGCCGACACCAACATATGAAAGAGAAACATCTTACTCAACGGAGGAAGGCACAACAATCCAACAACCACATGAAACACAGCACATCGGTCATCCTGTTGATCACACGACGATTGAAAAAGCTGCTTTTACACAATTTGAACCTGTATCTCTTCAGGAGAGCGGTCAACGCAATCTTGACATGCTTCTTGACATTCAATTGCAAGTATCAGTAGAGCTTGGTCGAACGAAACGGACGATCAAAGATATTTTAGATTTTTCATCAGGGTCAATCATTGAGTTAGACAAGCTTGCTGGGGAACCAGTAGATGTATTAATTAATAATAAATTAATTGCAAAAGGTGAGGTTGTCGTAATCGATGAGAACTTTGGTGTTAGAATAACCGATATTGCAAGTCAATCTGACCGATTATTAAAATTAAAATAGTCATTAATTTAGGGGGAAGTAAACATGTCAAATAACATATTAATCGTAGACGACGCCGCATTTATGCGCATGATGATCAAGGATATACTTGTCAAAAATGGTTTTAATGTTGTCGGAGAAGCACCAGATGGCGCAGTCGCTGTTGAAAAATATAAAGAATTACAACCTGATCTCGTTACGATGGATATTACGATGCCAGAAAAAGATGGTATTGAAGCACTAAAAGAGATTAGAGCGATTAATCCTGATGCGAAAATCATTATGTGCTCGGCGATGGGACAGCAGGCAATGGTTATCGATGCGATACAATCAGGTGCCAAAGATTTTATTGTTAAGCCATTCCAGGCAGATCGCGTCATTGAAGCGATACAGAAAGCACTAAGCTAAAGAAATGAGTGAGATGATTGGCGCGAAAAACAGTTATCATTGTGTTCGTTAGCCTAATTGGTATATGGATGACCTTTGGCAGTGCTGTGCACGCTGAGAGTATAAAAGATTGTTTAGAAGGTGACATAGGTTGTGCAGAACTTGATGGGCATGGTGAACTCGACAGCAATCAAACAAATGCGACAACACCACAAGAAGCTGAAAGTACTGGATCCTTAATATGGAAACTCATTCAAATGGTGTTGGCGCTTGGATTCATTCTCGTCCTTATATACGGGCTACTCTATTTATTAAATAAGCGCAGTAAGACTTTTTCAAAAGTGCAGACGTTAGAGAATATGGGTGGCATATCAATCGGACAAAATAAATCAATGCAGATTGTAAGAATTGGAAAACAGTATTTTGTTGTTGGGGTAGGAGACAATGTACAGTTGCTTCACGAAATAACTGATGAAGACGTCAAGAAGCAATTGATTCAAAGTGGTGAACAGTCAACCGAACGTCAATTCAATCATTTGTTGCCAGGCTTCAAAAAAAAGCAAGCTCAACAGTCAAGCACCTCTTTCAAATCACTTTTTGCAAAGGAACTTGAACAAATGAAGAACAATAGACAACACATTATTAATGAGCACAAGGACGAGCGCCATGAATGATTTCATAAATATGTTCTCAGGCACAGATCCCGAAGCGGTTTCAACATCAGTTAAATTATTATTATTATTAACTGTATTGTCACTAGCACCGAGCATCCTCATATTAATGACGAGCTTTACCCGAATCGTCATTGTTCTATCATTTGTTAGGACGTCATTGGCGACGCAGCAAATGCCACCAAACCAAGTGCTCATTGGTCTTGCACTTTTTTTAACATTTTTTATTATGGCGCCTACGTTTAGCGACGTTTATAGTGAAGCGCTTGAGCCGCTTTTTAATGAAGAGATCACGCTAGATGAGGCTTATGATCGTGCGAGTAGCCCGATAAAAGATTTCATGGCCGAGCATACGAGGGAAAAAGATTTGGCTTTATTTATGAACTATGCTGAGCTTGAAAGACCAGAGACAGTTGACGATATTCCATTAACAACGCTTGTTCCGGCATTTGCGATTAGTGAACTAAAAACAGCGTTTCAGATGGGGTTTATGATCTTTGTACCTTTCTTAATCATCGATATGGCTGTAGCGAGTGTTTTAATGTCAATGGGGATGATGATGCTACCACCGGTCATGATTTCTCTTCCATTTAAAATTTTACTGTTTGTGCTTGTTGATGGTTGGTATTTAATTACATGGTCATTACTCGATGGTTTTTAACGAAACTTTACTAAAAAAGAAGGTGCATCTGAATGACGAATGAGTTTGTTCTGTCGCTAGCGGAAAGAGGAATATATACGATTTTGCTCGTTGTTGGCCCGTTACTCATACTCGCCCTCGCCGTTGGTCTGTTGGTCAGTATATTTCAAGCAACGACGCAAATACAAGAGCAGACACTTGCGTTTATCCCGAAAATTGTGGCTGTTCTAATCGGTTTAGTATTTTTTGGACCATGGATGCTCTCTCATATTGTTGAATTTACAACAGATCTCTATCTTAATATAAATAGATATGTAGGGTAGACAATGCTAGAATCTATTAATTTAGCCATTTTACCGACATTTTTACTTATTTTTGCTAGAGTTGCTGCGTTTTTCGTTGCAATGCCTTTGTTTTCTTATCGTACAATACCGGCACCGTTTAAAGTCGGTATGAGTTTTTTTCTTGCACTCATGATGGTTTATACGGTTGACGTGCCAGATGAAGCTATTTTAACAATGTATCCGGTCCTTCTTTTGAAGGAGGTTGTGGTTGGACTGTTTATCGGTCTTATCGCATACATCATTTTGTCTGCGGTTCAAATTGCCGGTGGTTTTATTGATTTTCAGATGGGGTTTGCCATTGCAAACGTAGTTGATCCACAGACAGGTGCCCAAAGCCCTTTAATCGGACAATATTTTTATATTATTGCACTCTTGTTTCTCTTATCTGTTGATGGTCACCATATTATCATTGATGGTATTTATAATAGTTATGCACTTGTTCCGCTTGAAGGCTTGATTGACTTCGGGCAGCAATCAATTGCAATGTTTGTCATAGAAACATTCAACAAGATGTTTGTAATTGCATTTCAAATTGCAATACCGATTGTAGGCTGCTTATTTCTCGTTGATGTTGCCCTAGGATTAATTGCAAGAACGGTTCCCCAGCTCAATGTGTTTGTTGTTGGATTGCCTTTGAAAATCTTTGTTAGTTTTTTAGTTCTCTTGTTTTTTATGAGTCTTTATATCTTTTTAGCTAAACAGCTATTCACACTATTATTTAGTACGATGCAAACATTGATGCAATTATTCGGGGGGAGCTAGTCGTGCAACTGCTAAAACTTGATTTACAATTTTTTGCGGGCGAAAAGACAGAAAAAGCAACTCCGAAGAAAAGAGAAGATGAACGCAAAAAAGGTAAGGTCGCTAAGAGTCAAGATATTAACACAGCCGTACTCTTATTGTTTTGTTTTATTATTCTTATCGTGTTTGGCAGCTTTATGAAAAACGGCATGCTGACAATGTTTCATCACACATTTACAGAATACATATATTGGGATGTCACCTTTGAGACGGTTCAACAAGTCCTGGTGGAAGCTTTGATTCAAATGGGACAAATACTTGCGCCAATAATGACGATTGCCATTATTGCAGGTGCCGCAGCGAACTTGGCACAGTTTGGCTTTTTGTTTACAGCAGAGCCCTTGAAATTCGACTTGAAAAAAATCGATCCAATTCAAGGTGCTAAGCGGATTTTCTCAATAAGAGCCCTTGTTGAGTTATTAAAATCATTTTTTAAAATCGTTTTTATAGGGACAATTACTTTTTTTATCATTTGGCTGTATAAAGACGATATGATGATGCTTGCTTTGAAAAATGCTGAGGATGCTCTCGCCTTCTTTGGACGAACAACGGTCATGATGGGGATTGCATCGACTCTCGCACTGTTATTCTTGTCAGTGTTCGATTATGCTTACCAGCGCTATGACTTTGAGAAAAACATGAAAATGTCGAAGCAGGATGTGAAGGATGAGCATAAAAACATTGAAGGTGATCCACTCATCAAATCGCGCATTAAAGAAAAACAGCGGCAAATGGCTACGCGTCGGATGATGAGTGAAGTGCCTCAAGCTGATGTCGTCATTACAAATCCAACGCATTATGCGATTGCAATTAAATATGATGAAGAGAAAGCGGATGCTCCATATGTTATTGCCAAAGGGACCGACCAGCTTGCCTTGAAAATTAGAGAGGTTGCAAAGGCGCATGATGTCATCACAGTTGAAAATAAGCCACTTGCTCGGTCGCTTTACGACGTTATTGAAATTGGGGACGTTATACCCGAGCAATTTTATCAGGCGGTTGCTGAAATACTTGCGTATGTGTACAGGTTAGACAAACAATTATAACGAGAGGGGGAAAAAATAATGAAAGCACGGGATTTGTCCGTTTTATTAGCAGTTATTTTAATTATTGTTATGCTTGTGATCCCACTTCCAGGCTGGATGCTTAGTATTTTAATTTTATGCAATATTACGTTAGCACTAGTGGTTATACTCGTTTCTATGAATACTAAGGAAGCATTGCAATTTTCAATTTTTCCTTCTTTGCTCTTACTATTGACCTTGTTTCGGTTGGGACTTAACGTATCTACAACACGTTCAATTTTGTCAGAAGGCAAAGCTGGTGGTGTTGTTGATACGTTTGGTTCTTTTGTAATTGGCAATAACCCGCTTGTTGGTTTTGTCGTTTTTGTCATACTCGTTATCATTCAGTTCCTCGTTATAACAAAGGGGGCTGAACGTGTTTCTGAGGTTGCAGCACGTTTTACCCTTGACGCTATGCCAGGGAAACAGATGAGTATTGATGCAGATATGAATGCCGGCTTAATTTCAGAGCAACAAGCGAAAGAACGGCGAGAGAAGGTAGAAGCAGAGGCTGACTTTCATGGCGCTATGGATGGTGCAAGTAAATTCGTTAAAGGAGATGCGATTGCTGGTATCATCATCGTTCTCGTCAATATTATTTTTGGTCTAATTATCGGAATGGCGCAAAATGGTCTTAGTTTTCAAGAAGCAATTAATATGTATATGCGTTTAACCGTTGGCGATGGACTTGTAAGTCAGATTCCTGCACTTTTAATTGCTACGGCAACGGGCATTGTCGTAACCCGTGTCACAACAACTGGTAACTTAGGTAGTGATGTCACAGATCAGTTACTCCAATTTCCTAAACTATTATTTATTGCAGCAGGGGCGATCTTTTTACTTGGCTTGACCCCAATCAATTTCTTACTTACGACAATTCTTGCAGGTTTTCTCGCACTTGGTGCCTTCTTCTTACTAAAGAAATCAGAAGAAGACGTTGTACCTGAAGAGGTTGAAGCAGAACAGGCGGAATCAAATGCTATGCAGTCACCTGAAAATGTGGTTAATTTACTGACAATGGACCAAATTGAATTTGAATTTGGCTATGCGCTAATTCCGCTTGTAGATGCTGACAAAGGTGGCGACTTACTTGATCGAATTGTAATGATTCGTAGACAGTTAGCGATAGAGCTTGGTATTGTTGTGCCCGTTGTTAGAATTCGAGACAACATTCAACTCAATCCTAATGATTACGTGTTAAAAATACGCGGCAATGAAGTCGCAAGTGGTGAACTGCTTTTGGACCATTATTTAGCCATGTCGCCAGATATGGATGATGATGGTGTAGATGGTATCGAAACGAGAGAACCAGCGTTTGGCTTGCCAGCAAAATGGATTAGTGAGGATCAAAAGGATGAAGCTGAGTTATTAGGCTATACTGTCGTTGATCCACCTTCTGTTGTTTCGACTCATATTACTGAAATCATCAAAACACATGCTCATACACTTCTCGGTCGTCAGGAAACAAAACAATTGATCGATCATTTGAAGGAAAGTTATCCAATCCTTGTGGAAGAAGTTACACCTGAGCCTTTGAGCATTGGCGATATTCAGAAAGTGCTCGCTAAACTTTTGAAAGAGCACGTATCTGTTCGAAATTTGCCGATCATCTTTGAAACACTTGCTGATTTTGCGAAGATGACAAGTGATACTGATTTAATGACCGAGTACGTCAGGCAAGCACTCTCGCCACAGCTGACGAAGCAATATGCTGGCGCTGATTTATCACTTAAAGTCGTTACAGTTTCTGGTAAGATTGAAAAAACAATTGCCGAGAGCATTCAACAAACTGAACACGGCAACTATTTGGCTATGGAGCCGGAAACACAAGAAATGATTATTAAAACAGTTCATGAAGAGGTTGAGAAGCTTTCGTTAGAAGAGGAAACACCAATTGTTCTTTGTTCACCAGCAATAAGAATGTATTTAAAACAATTGCTGGATCGCTTTTTCCCTCAAGTTGTTGTTTTATCCTATAATGAACTTGAACCTAATGTTCAAATTCAAAGCGTTGGGGTGGTGAATGTAGCATGAAAGTGAAAAAATATATTGCGCCAACCATGCCAGAAGCAATGCAGCAAATTAGAAAAGAACTGGGATCAAATGCAGTCATTCTTAATTCTAAAGAAGTGAGCAAGGGTGGCTTTTTTGGGATTTTAAAGAAAAAACATATAGAGGTTGTTGCTGCACTTGATCCATCGCCATTGGCTTCAAAGGCAAGAGACTCAGCACAACAACACGTGTCTGTACATAAAGGGGCCGATGGAAATGATCGTCAAAGTGATGTGCTCTCTGAAATAAAGCAGCTTAAGCAAATGTTTTTATCGACGAACCAGTCTAATGGTCATTATCCACCCGCTTATCAAATCATGTTTCACTATTTACGAGATCAGGACGTCTCACCTGAAATTTGCACATCGCTTATTGAAACGGTATTGAGCGAACATCCGGATGAAACTGATGAACGTATCGTATATCGGTATGTGAAGCAAGCGTTGACAGAGCAATTGCAACAACACTCATTCGGACAGATGTATTTTGATAAAAAAGTCATCCATTTTGTTGGACCTACAGGTGTTGGCAAAACGACTACATTAGCTAAAATTGCTGCAAAGGCAATGATTGGACACAATAAAAAGGTTGCGTTCATAACCGTAGACACGTACCGAATTGCCGCTATTGATCAATTAAAGACGTATGCTCGGATTTTAAATGTTCCAATTGAAGTGGCGTATGATATTGAACAGTATCGTCATGCTGTTGAACGTTTTAAAGATTATGATCTAATCTTTGTTGATACAGCAGGACGTAATTTCCAGTCTGAACGTTATGTTAAGGAATTAACTAATAGTATCGATTTCAATGACAACATTGATACATTTCTCGTATTGTCTATGACGGCTAAATCACAGGATATGCTCAACGTTCATGATCAGTTTAACCATCTGCCTATTAAAGGTTTGATTTTTACGAAGGTAGATGAAACACGGCAATACGGAGGATTATTAAATATGACGCTGTCCAATAATCGATCGTCAATTGCTTACATGACGAATGGACAAGACGTTCCAGATGATCTGATTGAACCAACGCCAGAGTATTTGGCTGGCCTTATTATGGAGGGTTTCCATAATGGGTGATCAGGCGGAAGGGCTACGAAGAATGTTGCAAATGCCACATCAACAAAAGCATGCTAAAACTATAGCAGTTGCCAGTGGCAAGGGCGGGGTAGGTAAATCAAACATTTCATTAAATCTTTCACTTGAGCTCATTAACCGTAATAAAAAGGTATTATTATTTGATTTAGATATCGGAATGGGTAACATTGATGTCTTACTCGGCCTTGATACAACGTATTCGTTTGTGGATTTGTTTGAACAAGATATCCCTATCACCGATATCATTGCAACTGGTCCAAAGGGATTATCTTATATTTCTGGTGGACGAGGCCTTAATCGTTTCTTTGTTGTTGATGAAGCTAAGAAAGCGTTGTTCTTCAATACATATGAAGAGCTTGTAAAAACGTATGACTATATCATTTTAGATATGGGAGCAGGGGCAACTGCAGATAGTTTATTGTTTATTTTAGCAGCTGATGAATGCTTTATCGTGACAACACCAGAGCCTCCATCGATTACGGATGCATACAGCATGATCAAACACATTGTGGGGCATGGGTTTACAAAACCAATTTCTATCCTGATGAACCGTTCAGTCAATGAAAAACGTGGAATAGCAGCATTAAACAACTTCCGTGCGGTCGTTAAACAATTTTTACAAATAGATGTGACAGCGCTTGGTGTACTTCCAGATGATAAAATTGTAACAAAATCAGTTATGAGACAGACGCCCTTTCTTTTAATGAATGATAAGGCACCAATATCGAAAGCGATTAAACATACCGTTGACTATTATTTATCTAATTTAACGAAGCCGCCCAACAGCCGGTCTTTATCATTTGTCAGTAAACTTAAACAACTTATGATGGAGAGGTAATAGCTATGGAACCGATACGTGTACTCGTCGTAGATGATTCAGCATTTATGCGGAAGATGATTACCGACATATTAACAGAAGATGATCGCATCGAAGTCATCGGAACAGCACGAAATGGACAAGATGCACTTAATAAAATCCATACTTTATCACCAGCTGTTATAACCCTTGATGTCGAAATGCCAATTATGGACGGTATTGCGACTTTGCAACATATTATGGCACATAACCCGATGCCGGTCGTTATGCTCTCGAGTGATGATAACGCACAAAAAACTGTACGGGCAATGACGAATGGCGCTGTTGATTTTATAAAAAAACCATCTGGGGCAATTTCTTTAAATATATCAGATATTCAGCAAGATATAATTGAAAGAGTCATTGGTGCATCAGGTGCAAAAATACCGCCGAATGAAGTCAGGGATCCTATTATGACAGATCAGCAATTTGTTAATGTATCCCCTTTTAAACAGCCGGATTTAAAGACAATGGTAGCAATTGGTACGTCTACAGGTGGTCCGAATGCATTACAGCATGTTTTAACAGTGCTACCGGAAGATTTCCCAGCCCCATTGCTCATTGTTCAACATATGCCTGCGCGCTTCACGAAGTCTTTAGCAGATCGCCTGAACACATTGTCTAACATCCGAGTTAAAGAAGCTGTTCACGGTGATATCGTCGAAAAAGGCACTGCATATATTGCACCAGGGGATTTTCATATGCGGATTCGACATATTGGGATGACACATGTCATTGAATTATCTAAACACCCAATCGATCTTCCTCATAGACCATCGGTTGATGTGTTATTTAAGTCATTAGCAACAATGAACAATGTAAATAAATTAGCAGTTGTTTTAACAGGTATGGGGAGTGATGGTGCCAACGGTCTGTTGGACATAAAAAAACAAGATGAGCATGCAATTATTTTAGCAGAATCAGAACAAACAGCCGCCGTTTACGGAATGCCCAAAGCAGCGATCAAGACGCATTTAGTTGATCATGTTATACCATTGCAAGAAATAGGAAATACGATTTTAAATCTGGTAGAACACTCAAGGGGGAAGTAAGATGGATACGACACAATATCTTGGCGTTTTTATTGACGAAAGCAGAGAACATTTGGATGTCCTGTACAATCAATTGCTTCAATTAGAAAAGCAACCAGGAGAAAAAGCCGTCATTGAAGAGATTTTCCGAGCAGCGCATACATTGAAAGGCATGTCAGCTACAATGGGCTACACCGATTTAGCAAACTTAACCCATAAGATGGAAAATGTACTTGACGGGATTCGGTACGAGAAGATCGCAGTAGATACGTCATTAATAGATTTATTGTTTGAAGCAGTCGAACACCTTGAATCAATTGTAGATGATGTTGAAAATGGTGGTGCGGGCACAAAGGACGTCGCACGTATCGTTGATCTACTTGACCGTGTTGAAATGGGTGAATCTATTCAAACGCACGATCGTAAACCTGCACCAGCTGTAGAAGCAACTGAAACAGTAACATTGATGTCTGTTGGTGGTCTTGATGAGTTTGAGATCTCCATATTAAGTGAATCTGAAGGTAGAGGGTATTCTAACTTTGAAATTACCGTTCAATTGCGTAAGGATTGTTTGTTAAAAGCCGCGCGTGTATTTATGGTGTTTGAAGTGCTAGAAAAGTTAGGCGAAGTGATCAAATCCTCACCTAGTGTTACGGAATTAGAGGAAGAGAATTTTGATCAATCATTTACTGTTCTTCTCGTTTCAAATATGTCTAAGGATGACATCTACCAAAATGTGATTAAAGTGTCAGAAATAGAAGATGTAACGATCAATGCTTTTTCTATCGCAGCTTATAAGGAACAGCAAACCGCTCAGTCAGAGACAACGACGGCTGCTGATCAGGAAGCTGAAACAACGACATCCGAAGACAGTTCTTCCAAAACGAAGAAAGCCGTGAACAAGACGATTCGCGTTAATATAGACCGTCTTGATGTACTCATGAATTTATTTGAAGAGTTGGTTATCGATCGAGGCCGATTAGAACAAATCTCACAGGAACTAAAGCATCAAGATTTAGAAGAAACTGTTGAGCGTATGACACGTGTGTCTGGCGATTTGCAAAATATCATTTTAACAATGCGTATGGTACCGATTGATCAAGTATTTAATCGTTTTCCGCGCATGATTCGCCAATTGGCAAGAGATCTTGATAAACAAGTTGATATTGAAATCATCGGTGCCGAAACGGAATTAGATCGTACGGTTATCGATGAAATAGGAGATCCGCTTGTTCATTTAATCAGGAATGCTGTTGACCACGGCATTGAAACGGCAGAAGAACGTAAGCAAGCTGGTAAGCCAGAACAAGGAACAATTAAACTTCAAGCCTATCATAGTGGCAATCATGTGTTTATAGAAATTTCCGATGATGGTGCAGGTATAAACAAAGAAAAGGTACTTGCCAAAGCCCTTGCAAATGGTGTGGTTTCAAAAGAAGAATCTCTGTTGCTCACAGATCAACAAGTATATGAGCTCATAATGACGAGTGGTTTCTCAACAGCTGAAAAAATATCAGATGTATCTGGCAGAGGCGTCGGATTAGATGTCGTCAAAAACACAATTGAATCTCTCGGTGGGCGTATGTCAGTAGATGCGACCTTAGGTAAAGGGTCTACTTTTTCAATTGAACTGCCACTGACACTGTCAATTATGTCCGTACTGCTCGTTGAATTAGGAACTGAAACATATGCCATTCCACTATCATCCATTATGGAGACGGCTATTTTTAGCAAAAAGGATATTATGCATGCGCATAACAAAAAGGTCATCGATTTTCGGGGGCATGTCGTCCCACTCGTTTTCTTAAGTGAGTTGTTTGATTCGACAAGCTCTGTTAATCAAGAAGATGATGCATATGTTCCGATTGTCATTGTTCGTAAAGGTGATAAGCTCACCGGACTTGTTGTCGACTCTTTGATTGGGCAACAGGAAGTTGTGTTGAAATCCATGGGGCAATATTTAACGAATACGTTCGCAATTTCTGGTGCAACCATTTTAGGTGATGGTCGAGTCGCATTAATTATCGATAGCAACGCACTTGTCCGATAAAAAACAATTATAGGAGGAATATCTTATGGCAAATGAATCCGCAACATATAGAAAATCGATTGTATTTCAATTAAAAGATGAATCTTACGCTTTGCCAGTAGACCAAATCGGACTGATTGAACGGATGCAGCCGATAACGAGGGTACCTCAAACAGCTCCATTCGTTAAAGGCGTCATCAATTTGCGCGGGGTCGTAACACCTGTCATCGATTTGCGAATAAGATTTGGTCTTGATCCAAAGGAAATCGATGAAGCGACGCGAATCATTATTGTCCATTTAGAAGAGATGGAAGTGGGCTTAGTTGTTGATGCAGCAAATGATGTGATCGACATCCCCGAGGACGCAATTGAACCAGCACCAGAATTGGTTGGAACAGTTGATGTTGATTATATTGATGGTGTTGCAAAAGTGGATCAGCGTCTTTTAATTCTACTCAACTTAGGAAAAGTACTCGCAAAAGAAGAAGTGAACGATCTTAACGTATTGGAAGGATAGGATTATGGTGATGAATCATCTGTCAAATGTGCAAAGAGACGTCTTAAAAGAGATCGGTAATATCGGTGCAGGAAATGCTGCAACAGCTATGGCACAATTAATCGATAAAAAGATCGAGATGGCAGTTCCTGTTGTGAATATCGCTGCATTTGATGAAGTCATGGACATCGTTGGTGGACCTGAAACACCAGCAGCAGCCGTATTGATTACGATCGATGGGGATGTAACAGGAAAGGTCTACTTTATACTACCAATAGAAGAGGCTGAATTCATTGTTGAACAAGTGACAGGTGATGATAACTTTAAACTTCTTGACAACGGGTCAGCTCAATCAATGGGATTATCTGCCTTACAAGAGGTCGGTAACATTTTAACAGGCTCTTATCTATCTGCACTTTCAGATTTCACCGGTTTAAATATGCACCCGTCTGTACCGCATTTAGGTGTAGATATGGCAGGCGCTATTTTAGCCTCAGGGTTGATTGATTTGTCTCAATGGAGTGACTATGCCATCATCATTGATACACAAATCCGTGATAAAAGTGGGATTAATAGTGTGCAAGGTCATTTCTTATTACTGCCAGATCCAATTTCGTTCAATAAAATATTTAATGCCCTAGGTGTCAACGATGATGACGAATGATACGGTATCGGTTGTACGAGTTGGAATTGCAGACTTAAATGTCGTTCAGGCACCATCATTGATCCGGACATCTGGACTCGGATCTTGTGTTGGCATCGTTATTTATGATTTAACGAAGAAAACAGCAGGACTAGCACATATTATGCTACCAGATTCAAGCTTAAGTAAACGAGATAACTTAAATAACTATAAGTATGCCGACACAGCAATTGACATCTTAATTCAACATCTTATAAAAAAAGGTGCAAGAAAGTTCTCGTTAAAAGCTAAAATCGCTGGTGGTGCAGAAATGTTTCAATTTGCAACTACATCAGAGTCAATGAGGATAGGCCCAAGAAATGTAGAAGCCGTTAAGCGAGAGCTGAAAACACATGGTATCCAAATTGTATCTGAAGATGTGGGTGGCAATAGAGGAAGAACGATTGAGTTTGACCCTGATAATGGCGCATTGCATATTCGGACTGTCAATAAAGGTGAATCAATTATTTAGTTTAAATATATAGCATTGGGGGGGAGCATGTGATCATGACAAAAAAGACGCCTTTGGAACATGAGTTATGGACCAGGTGGTTGCGTGATGGCGATCGTCATGCAGCAGGCAGTCTGATCGAGCATTATATGTATCTCGTCAGCTATCACGTTGAACGTATATCTGTACATCTACCAAAAAACGTCCAGAAAGAAGATCTACAAAGCTTCGGGATGATTGGCTTATATGACGCCATTCGCAAATTTGAGATTGAAAGAGAGCTTAAATTTGATACATATGCATCCTTTCGTATTCGTGGGGCTATTATTGATGGTTTGCGGAAAGAGGATTGGCTACCAAGAACAATTAGAGAAAAGGCTAAAAAAATCGAAAAAGTGTCACGTGAACTTGAGCAACGCTATCAACGCCAGCCAACTTCCTCGGAAATTGCGAAAGAACTCGGTCTAACTGCCCATGAAGTAGAAACACATACGAAGGATGTGCTTTTTGCTAATGTTCTATCCATTGAAGAAAAGCCTAAAGATGGTGGCAATAGTTATCATGAAGGCATTGGATATACAATACCTGATGAAGACGCTGCTTCACCAGAAGAGTATATTCAAACAGAAGAAATGAAGAAAGAGCTAGCAGAGCACGTTAAACAATTAAACAACAATGAACAATTGGTGTTGAGTTTGTTTTATCATCAAGATTTAACACTCACAGAAATTGGGAAAGTAATGGGATTAACAACATCGCGTATCTCGCAAATTCACAAGCGGGCAATTTTCAAACTAAAAGATCAGTTGCAGAAGGGCTACCAATTGACATTAAATTAACTCCTTTTAAATGAACATGGAGGGGCGGAGAATATGGACAATCACTTTCCTTATCACATTAAGATATCACATGATCGTATGGTTGCGACCTTAAATAAGGTAGAGGATACGGTTGAGGAAACCACTGAGGTGACACGAGAAGGTATTGAGCACATGCTACAGGACAATAAGATACTATTTGGTGTTGATTGGGACGCTCTTGCAGACTTTGAGAATGATCCCGAATCGGTTGCGTTTCCGTTAGTGATTGCAAAAGGTATTGCACCAATAAACGGGATTGACGGGGACATTACCTATCAAGCCAATTTAGCAACAGGGATAAAAGGGGAAAAAATAAACTTTAGAGACGTTATGCGTATTCCTTCTGCTCGAAAAGGGGAAAAAATTGCTACTTTGATTGCTCCGAAAGCAGGGCAGGACGGAACAGACGTTTCCGGACAGCCTATTCACGCTAAACCAGGTCAACCATATAAAATGAAAGCCGGAAAGAATGTCGTTTTTAGAGAGGCTGATCAATCCTTTTATGCTGCTGAAGAGGGGCAAATTAGTATAGGGAAACGGCGAATCGATGTTCAGTCTGTATATGATGTGCATGATGATTTATCAATGAGAACGGGAAATCTTGATTTTGTCGGAACAATCGTCATCCATGGCAATGTTCCAACAGGATATAAGGTCAAGGCAGATGGAGATATCAAAGTATTCGGCATGGTTGAAGCTGCGGAATTACAGGCTGGTGGTTCCATATATATTTCGGAAGGATTTTCTGGACAAGCTAATGGAAAGATACATGCCACTGAGAACGTACAAGCCGGCTATATTAATCAAGGACACGTAAGAGCGGGCAACAATATCCATGTGGAAAAGTCTATCATTCATAGTAACTGTATCGCCGGAAGTCATATAATATGTCCCAAAGGAAGTATAATAGGTGGTAGCATTTCTGCGGGGGTTCAAATTGAAGTTAATGATTTAGGTAATCGTATGAATTCCAAAACCGAGGTATTTTTAGGTCCTGATCAATCGTTACAACTTAAGTTAAAGCAATTAACAGCGAAAAAAGAGGAGTTAGAATCTACATTAGAGAAATTACACCTACTAGGTGAAAAATTGGCGCATACCCGAGATGATTCGCAAAAGACTAAAATGCAAATTATGAAATTGCGGCAAAAAAATGCCTTCCGTCAGACACGTGAACAGCTTCAAGACGTCATGACAGAGTTGGAAAGCATCACTGAAATATTTAATATCGGTGAGGATGCAACATTGCTCGTATCAGGAATGTTATATCGCAATGTCGGCATTTACTTTGGTAAATATGCACACATGGTCGCTCATGATAGAAAGTCTGTTTCTGTTCGATTGGTTGAAAATGATGTCAGCATCCAATCGTTACATACTGGCCAAAAACAGGATTAAACTTAACTCTCATAAAGGGTGATGTCAATGAGTTGGAAATCTGTTGAAATGCAAGTTGCTTTGCCACGTGTACAAGAAGCAGGGAAAATGCAAGATCAAATGCTCAAACACCATCAACAATTTCAAGAATCTCTTGCTCAAACCCATACGAAACAACAAAAGCTGGAACGTCAGCAAGTCAACGATTCGGAACATGTAAAAAACAACCCGGATTCTAATGACGCATCTTCAAAACACCATGCATCTGATCAAGAGCAGAAAGATGATAGGCAACAGGAGGAAAAGCATGCTCATCCATATCTCGGAAATCATATAGACTTAAGTAGATAGAAGGGATTCTCTCATGACACCAATACTGATATTTTTTAGCTTTATGCTGCATATACTTGCATTTATCATTATTTTCATATTGTATAAAAAAATCAATGCGCAAGAGAACCAAACACCTGAAGAGGTGATGGATGTACTCGACAGCTTTCTTCAGGATATCAAAGAAGAGAACACCCATTTATTGGCCCAAATAAATCGCAATTCAACAACAGAGCAGAAGGTAGAGGAAGCTTTGCCAGATGAAGGTATTGCGCATGCCATATTAGAAAAAAAAGACGATGCTCTCCACCTTAAAGCGCCTCAATCTAACGTAGAAGACACTTATGAACAATCACTTCAGTCGCGCATTCTCCATTTATATGGACAAGGTCATACAATTGAAGAGATTGCAAAGCAACTGGACTGCGGAAAAACAGAGGCTGAATTGATTATTAAAATGTATAGTAAATAAATAGCATAAAAAAACTTGCTTGTAAACTGTTGTTATGATATATTTATTTTTGGTGTAAATGCAATGTTTATTGCTTAATCACACACACTTGCGGATTTGCTGAAGGGTGCCGATGAAAGAATGGTCTTTAAGCAAATATGATGTAAGTGGAGGAAATTAACCAAACAGGAGGAAATAGTTATGTCAGTCATTTCAATGAAACAACTGCTTGAAGCTGGTGTACATTTCGGACATCAGACACGCCGCTGGAATCCTAAGATGAAAAAATACATCTTTACGGAAAGAAACGGCATCTACATCATCGATTTACAAAAAACGGTTAAGAAGGTCGATGAAACATATAAATACGTTAAGAATTTAGTCGCAAACGGCGGTACAATTCTTTTCGTAGGAACGAAAAAACAAGCACAGGATTCAGTTCGTGATGAAGCAACTCGTGCTGGAATGTACTATGTCAACCAACGCTGGCTTGGTGGTACATTAACGAACTTCCAAACAATCCGCAAGCGTATTGCACGTCTTAAGGATATTGAACGTATGGAAGAAGATGGTACGTTTGACGTGCTACCTAAAAAAGAAACAGTTGAACTATTGAAAGAAAAAGCACGTCTTGAAAAGTTCCTTGGCGGTATCAAAGATATGGATCGCCTTCCTGATGCGATTTACGTCATTGACCCTCGTAAAGAGAGAATTGCAATTGCAGAAGCTAAAAAGCTAAATATTCCGATTATCGGAATTGTTGATACAAACTGTGATCCAGATGAAATTGATCATATTATCCCTGCTAATGACGATGCTATCCGCGCTGTCAAATTGCTAACATCTAAAATTGCTGACGCAGTTTTGGAAGTCAAGCAAGAAGAAGAAGCAGAAGTTGCATCTGTAGAAGCAGAAGAAGCAGTCGAGTCACAAGAAGACGAAGCAGTAACAACAGAAACAGAACAAGCTTAGTTAAAAGGTGGGTGATAAGGGGATAAGCCTTTTATCACCCTTTTTAAAAGCATAAAGACATGAATGGCACGCATTTGAAGGATGCATAAAGGCATCTGAGCTCGGGAAGATATCAATTAAATCTACTTAACTTAATAGGAGGCTATATAATGGCAATTACGGCTAAAATGGTCAAAGAACTGCGCGAAAAAACAGGAGCAGGTATGATGGACTGCAAAAAAGCTTTGCAAGAAACTGATGGGGATCTTGAAAAGGCTGTTGACTATCTCCGTGAAAAAGGGATGGCAAAAGCAGCGAAAAAAGCTGATCGAATTGCGGCTGAAGGATCAACTCATATCGAACTAGATGGCAATACTGCTGTTTTACTTGAAGTCAACTGTGAGACAGATTTTGTTACTAAGAATGATCAATTCCAAAGCTTGCTCTCTGATCTTGGTCAACATGTTTTACAAGAAAAACCTGCAGATGTAGCAGAAGCATTGTCTCAAAAAATGTATAACGGAGACGACACAGTTGAAGCGTACATTAATGCGATCATCGCAAAAATCGGTGAAAAAATTTCTCTTCGTCGTTTCGAAATGTTCACGAAAACAGATGGAGATGCATTTGGTGCATACTTACACATGGGTGGACGTATCGGTGTTCTAACTGTTCTTGAAAATACAACAGATGAAGATACTGCGAAAGATGTTGCAATGCATATTGCAGCCGTAAATCCAAAATATGTATCTCGCGATGAAGTGGCAGAAGAAGAAGTGAACCGTGAACGTGAAGTATTAAAAACACAAGCTCTCAACGAAGGCAAACCAGAGCACATCGTTGAAAAGATGGTTGAAGGACGTCTTGGTAAGTTTTTCGAAGATATCTGCTTGCTTGAACAGAGCTTTGTAAAAGACCCAGACCAAAAAGTAAAAGCGTTTGTTGATGGTAAAGGCGCTCAAGTGAAAGGCTTTGTCCGTTATGAAGTCGGCGAAGGTATGGAGAAGCGCGAAGATAACTTTGCTGAAGAAGTTATGAGTCAAATGAAGCAGTAATGATATGACAGTGAAAAAGGGGCACATATGTTGCCCCTTTTCCGCAGTAAGTCTTCGGTTTTGAAAATTTTATATAACTGATGGAGGTTTATATGACAACAGCCCGATATCAAAGAATCGTATTAAAATTGAGTGGTGAAGCTTTAAGTGGGACACAAGGTTACGGCATTGAACCACAAGTTATCCAATCAATCGCAGCTCAGATTAAGGAAGTCGCAGAACTTGGAATTGAAATCGCTGTTGTTGTCGGCGGTGGAAATATCTGGCGTGGTAAAGTTGGCAGTGAAATGGGAATGGACCGCGCAACTGCTGATTATATGGGCATGCTCGCAACAATTATGAATTCATTGGCGCTCCAAGACGCACTTGAACATGTCGGTATTCCGACGCGCGTACAAACTTCAATCGAAATGAGACAGGTTGCTGAACCGTATATTAGAAGAAAAGCGATTCGTCACCTTGAAAAAAAACGTGTTGTCATTTTTTCAGCAGGGACAGGTAATCCTTACTTTTCAACAGATACAACAGCGGCACTTAGAGCAGCTGAGATTGAAGCAGATGTGATTTTAATGGCAAAAAATAATGTTGACGGCGTGTATTCAGACGATCCTAAGTTAAATGCTGAGGCAACAAAATACGATCAATTATCATATATGGACATGCTTAACGAAGGGCTAGGCGTCATGGATGCAACGGCTTCATCGTTATGTATGGACAATGACATTCCTTTAATCGTTTTCTCTATTACAGAGGAAGGTAACATTAAAAAAGTCGTACAAGGTGAAACTTTAGGAACGACAATAAGGGGGAAATAATTATGTCAAATGCGACTATGAATGAAATGCGTAATAAAATGCAACAGGCCGTACAGGCTTTTTCACGAAATCTCGCTACTGTAAGAGCGGGACGCGCAAATCCGTCTTTATTGGATAATGTGTATGTCGATTACTATGGCGCTCCAACACCTTTGAACCAACTATCAACGGTTTCAGCACCAGAGCCTCGTTTACTTGTGATTACACCTTATGATAAAACAGCTATCGGTGAGATTGAAAAAGCCATTCAAAAAGCAGACCTTGGTTTGTCACCGTCGAGTGATGGCAATGTCATTCGAATTAACATTCCAGCACTTACAGAAGAGCGTCGTAAAGATCTTGTTAAAGTTGTTAGCAAATTTGCTGAAGAAACACGTGTTCAAATTCGTAACATTCGCCGTGATGTAAATGATCAATTTAAAAAAGATGAAAAAAATGGTGATATTACAGAAGATGAATTACGCAATCTGCAGGATGATGTGCAAAAAGCAACTGATCAACATATTACAGAAGTCGATAACGTCGCAAAAACTAAAGAAAGCGAAATTATGGAAGTCTAACTGACATAAGGTGAACGGTTTTGCCCTCTTCGTCAAGAGGGTTTTTCTTTTTTTATTGTACATATAATTGTAAATAAATCGCTCATTATATGGTATAATGTAGACTTATCATGACTCATGAATATGGCGTGGGTTAAGCCATTAGGTTGATAATGGCCTATGTTTTATTACGATTAACCATGCGTACCGGAGGACGAATGATGTCATTTAAATTACCTTTCTTTAAAACTAAACAAAAAAGCGAAAAAGACACACCAACAATCGAGCATGTACCAAGACATGTTGCTATTATAATGGATGGCAATGGACGTTGGGCAAAAAATAGAGGTTTGCCACGGATAGCTGGTCATAAAGAAGGTATGGATGTCATAAAGGACATTGCTAAGGCAGCCTCCGACAGCGGTGTTGAAATTTTGACACTCTATGCTTTTTCTACTGAAAACTGGAAACGTCCTAACGCAGAAGTCGATTTTATTTTGCGATTACCAAAAGAATTTCTGCATCATTATTTACCTGATCTTATGCGACATAATGTCAAAATAGAAACAATTGGTAATTTGGATGTTCTTCCTGAACATACAAAAGAAGCTGTCGCCTATGCAAAAGCGCAAACGGAGAATAATGATGGATTATTGCTCAATTTTGCATTAAACTATGGAAGTAGATTCGAAATTATGGATGCTATGAAGCGTGTTATGCAAGATGTAGATGCGCTGAAACTGTCAATTGATGCTTTAGACGAATCGCTTTTTTCAAAGTATTTATATACTGATGGCTTGACGGACCCTGACTTGTTGATTCGAACGAGTGGCGAACAACGTTTGAGTAATTTTTTGTTGTGGCAGTCCGCTTATACAGAATTTTGGTTTACAGATGTACTGTGGCCTGATTTTAACGAAGACATTTTTAAAAATGCCCTTCATGACTATCAACAACGTAAACGTAGGTATGGAGGAATATGAGGTGCTGACTATATTATGAAACAACGTATTGTAACAGCAATCATTGCGCTAGGTGTATTTTTACCTGCTGCTATATATGGTGGGTGGCCGTTCTCCGTGCTCGTCTATACCATTGCAGCAGTCGGACTCTTTGAGTTTTTGCGAATGCGCCAAAATGTAAACATACTCATACCTGGTTTGATATCGGTAAGTGTATTGCTGTTATTTATTTCATTACCGGCTAATATTCCGTTTATAAATTTTGCTCAATCAGATCTAATTGTTCTGTTTGTGCTTGCAGTGCTTTTATTTACGGTTATATCTAAAAATAAATTTACCTTTGATGATGCGGCATTTATGATGATGGCTACATTTTATGTTGGTATCGGCTTTTTCTACATGCTTGAGACACGTCTTGCCGGTCTAGATTACTTCTTTTATGTATTGCTCATTATCTGGATGACGGATACGGGTGCCTATTTCTTTGGACGAGCTTTTGGCAAACATAAGCTATGGCCTGAGATTAGTCCTAATAAAACAATTGAAGGGGCTATTGGTGGTGTCCTTTCTGCTTGTATCATTGCAGTCGTTTACAACGTGTTTGTCACTCTACCAGTTGATTTTCCAATACTTATCGGAACAACGATTCTAGCTTCAATCTTTGGACAACTCGGGGATCTAGTGGAATCAGCCTTTAAGCGACATTACGGTGTTAAAGATACTGGACGTATTTTGCCTGGGCATGGTGGTGTTTTAGACAGATTCGATAGCATGTTGTTCGTATTTCCTTTTCTTCATTTAATTGGATTTATCGCTTAAATACGAACGTCTGCTTCATCGCTGCATATTTGTCTTATAGGACATATGAAAACGGGCAGTATAATACGAGTTTCACCCGTTATCGAGAAGTTCCATTAAGAGGTATTAAATAATTCACTCTTGAATCGCATAGTTTATAATGAGAGCTTGTTTGACTTTACTTTTCATATGGTCGATGTTTTATTCAGAGAAAAGGAAGGTGCATCTGTTTGAATACCGTTATCGCGTTTATTTTTATGTTCGGATTACTCGTTTTCATCCATGAACTTGGTCACTTAATATTCGCCAAACGAGCTGGGATGCTCGCACGAGAATTTGCTATTGGCTTCGGTCCAAAAATGTTTTCATTCACAAAAAATGAAACGTTGTATACAATTAGACTGCTGCCGATAGGTGGTTATGTTCGTGTGGCAGGCGAAGATCCTGAGATTATTGATCTTAAACCGGGGCACCATATTGGTCTTGAGTTCAATGATGTCGGAAACGTAAACAAAATCATCGTCAACAATAAAGCAAAGCACCCTAATGCACGGGTTATAGAAGTTAATCAGGCGGATCTGAATCATCAGCTTCGGATAACAGGCTATGAACCAGACGAAGAAGAAACACTCTTATCATTTGATGTTGATCCTAAGGCGATGTTTGTTATGGACGAAACTGAAACGCAAATTGCACCATATGATCGTCAATTTGCTTCCAAGTCTGTCGGAAAACGTGCGATGCAGCTTTTTGCTGGACCGATGATGAATTTTATCTTAGCAATTGTGATCTTTTTCATACTCGGTTTGATTCAAGGTGTCCCAATGAAGGAAGCTGTAATAGATCATGTTGAGCCTGGTACACCTGCTGCAGAAGCCGGCTTAGAAAAAAGTGATGAAATCATCCGTATTGATGGACAACCGATCTCGACTTGGGATACGTTCACATCAATTGTTCAGCAAAATCCCGAAGAATTATTGACGATGACGGTTAAACGTGAAAATGGCGAACAGAAAGAGATTGAGATTATTCCTGCAAGGAAAGAAATTCAAGGGATGGAAATTGGTCAAATCGGTGTTACCCATATGTTTGAAAAATCTATTGGTCGAACTTTAGTTTATGGATTTTCGCAAACATACGATACGACCAAATTAATCTTAACGAATCTCATGATGCTAGTCACCGGTCAATATTCGATTGATATGCTTTCTGGACCTGTTGGCATTTATGATGCAACAGATCAAGTTGTACAAACCGGGTTCATGAATTTTATGATGTGGACAGCAATGCTGAGTATTAATCTTGGAATCGTCAATCTTGTTCCTCTTCCAGCGCTCGATGGTGGTCGACTTTTATTCGTCGGACTTGAAGCTGTCAGGGGTAAACCGATAGCTCCAGAAAAGGAAGGCATGGTTCATGTTATTGGATTTGCTTTACTAATGCTACTGATGCTTGTTGTAACGTGGAATGACATCCAACGCCTGTTTTTATAATGAATAAACGTCCCCCTTGTTTACATCGATCCAGCAGGGGGGATTTTACATCATGTGCAAGAAAAGGGGGGACATGTGATGGATATGTCCAAACGAGAAAAGCTAACGATTTTGCTGAACCAACTAAAGATGCCTGAAGATATGATTCAAAAACATTTTAATGATAGCTATTTGGAAAAGCTAGATGTTTTCAAACAAAATAAAGCATGGCATTTTCATATACGTATTGATCGCGTGTTACCGATTGATGTGTATCAATTATTTGTCACGCAGCTAAAAGGCGCATTCCAACAGATTGCGACAGTAGAATGCTCATTATATTCAACACAGTCCGATGTGGATGCCGATATGATATGTACGTATTGGAATTATTTTATCACCTCCAAATCAACCATTTCCCCAGCATACAAAAGTCTAATACAATCTCAAGTGCCAGAAGTAACAAACAACAAACTCACGCTCGTTGCAAGAAACGAAGCGGAAGCAAAGGCACTAAAAAAAAGATTGGAAAAGGACATTGGCCAATTTTTCCAAAGTATTGGCGCGCCTGCGTATACACTTGACTTTCGTATAGAAGCAGATGTTGTTGGTTTAGAGCAATTTAAAGAAAAAAAAGCGCTTGAAGACGAACAAATTGTTCAAAAGATGATGCAGGATCGTCAACAACAGGAACGCAATAATGCAGCGCATGCTTCAGAAGGTAAGCCATTCTCTATCGGTTACAAAATACAGGACGAAGCTGTATTAATGGAGGTTATTCAAGAGGAAGAGCGGCGCGTGACCGTCCAGGGCTATGTTTTCGATGTAGATGTTAGGCAGCTGCGGTCTGGTAGAAGCCTCCTCATTGCCAAAGTGACCGATTACACAGATTCATTGCAAATTAAAATGTTCTCTAAAGGTGACGATGATGGTAGCATGTTTGAACAGCTTAAAGCAGGAATGTGGATCAAGGCGCGCGGCAGTATCCAAACAGATATGTATTCAAATGAGTTGGCGATGATGGCTAATGATATGCATGAGATAAAAGTTGCTATGAGAGAGGATCGAGCCGAACCTGATTGTAAACGTGTAGAATTACATGCTCATACGACAATGAGTCAATTAGATGCTGTTGTGTCCCCTAATAGAATCATAGAGCAAGCTGCTAAATGGGGACATCGAGCTGTTGCAATCACAGATCATGCAGGTGTGCAAGGCTTTCCTGAAGCACATAGTGCCGGAAAGAAACATAATATCAAGGTCATTTACGGTGTAGAAGTAAACCTCGTAGATGATGGTGTTCCGATTGCGTACAACCCGCAACAGCTTGAATTAAAAGAAGCGACATATGTTGTGTTTGACGTCGAAACAACAGGGTTGTCTGCTGTATATGACACCATTATTGAATTGGCTGGCGTTAAAATCCGTGACGGTGAAATCATTGATCGCTTCGAAGCCTTCGCAAATCCACATCATCCATTGTCACAGACGACGACGGATTTAACCGGCATTACAGATGACATGGTTAAGGATGCACCTGATATTTCAGAAGTTCTTAAGGACTTTTATGAGTGGACAGAAAATGATGTGCTCGTTGCTCATAATGCGAGCTTTGACATGGGTTTTCTGAACCAGGGCTATGAACGTATTGGCCTAAATCAAGCCTCAAACCCTGTAATTGATACATTAGAGTTGGCGCGGTTTTTGCTCCCTGAGCTAAAAAATCACCGACTGAACACGTTATGTAAACATATGGACATTGAATTAACCCAGCATCACCGGGCCATTTATGATGCAGAGGCAACAGGTTATCTTTTTTGGAAGTTGCTGCAAAAGCTATTAGAAAAGGGCATAACTGATCATATCCGGTTAAACGATCATATGGGCGAAGGTGATGCGTATCAACGCTCGCGCCCTTACCATTGCACGTTACTCGCTCAAAATCAAGAAGGCTTAAAAAATATTTATAAACTTGTGTCACATGCTCATATTGATTATTTTTATCGTGTACCGAGGATTCCGCGCTCTTTATTGCAAAAATTACGGACAGGTATTCTTGTTGGTTCTGGGTGTGATAAAGGTGAAGTATTTGAAACGATGATGCAAAAATCTGCTGACGCAGCAGAACGAGTTGCTCAGTTCTATGACTATATCGAAGTGCAACCACCAGAAAATTACAGTCATTTACGCGGTATGGATCTTGTGCAAAGTGACGCACAAATTCTCGATATTATTTCTAAACTCGTCAAATTAGGTGAACGCATCGATAAACCGGTCGTTGCAACAGGTAATGTACATTATATTGATCAGCACGAAAAAATGTATAGACAGATTTTAATTGCGTCTCAAGCGGGAAATCCACTTAATCGACAATCATTACCAGATACCCCATTTAGAACGACGAATGAAATGACGACAAGTTTTAAATTTTTAGGTGCAGAAAAAGCAAATGAAATTATTGTCACAAACACAAATGCGATCGCTGATTCGATAGAGGAGCTTTCACCTGTAAGAGATGGACTATACACACCGACTATTGAAGGCGCAGATCAGGAAATTCGCGATTTATGCTATACGCGTGCAAAGGATATATATGGTGAGAACATTCCAAAAATCGTCACTGATCGCTTGGAAAAGGAATTAAAAAGCATTATTGGACATGGTTTTGCTGTTATTTATTTAATATCCCAAAAGCTCGTTAAAAAATCATTAGAAGACGGCTATCTTGTAGGATCACGTGGCTCCGTCGGTTCTTCACTTGTTGCTACACTTACAGAAATTACAGAGGTTAATCCGTTACCGCCTCATTATGTGTGTCCGTCTTGTCATCATAATGAGTTTATTACGGACGGTTCAGTTGGTAGTGGTTTTGATTTGCCTGATAAAAATTGTCCGCACTGTGATGTGCCATATGTTAAGGACGGTCAAGATATTCCTTTTGAAACATTTCTCGGGTTTAAAGGTGATAAAGTACCTGATATCGATTTAAATTTTTCTGGTGAATACCAGCCACAGGCTCATAACTATACAAAGGTTTTATTTGGTGAAGATAATGTTTATCGAGCTGGAACGATTGGAACGATTGCTGAAAAAACTGCTTATGGATATGTAAAAGGGTATGCATCAGACAAGCAGCTTACGCTTAAGCAAGCGGAAGTGGACCGTCTAGTGAAAGGATGTACTGGCGTTAAGCGTACAACTGGACAGCATCCAGGCGGTATTATCGTTGTTCCTGATGATATGGAAATATATGATTTTACACCGATACAATTTCCAGCTGATGACCGAAAAAGCCAGTGGCGCACGACGCATTTTGACTTCCATTCTATTCACGATAATTTATTAAAGCTTGATATACTTGGACACGATGATCCGACGATGATTCGTATGCTCCAAGATTTGAGTGGCATTGATCCAAAAACAATCCCAACTCATGATACTGAAGTGATGAAAATATTTTCTGGTCCAGAAGCACTTGGTGTTACACCTGAAGATATTAATTGTAAAACAGGGACATTAGGTGTGCCGGAATTTGGAACACGTTTTGTAAGGCAGATGCTTGAAGACACGAAACCAACCACTTTTGCAGAACTTGTGATTATTTCAGGGTTATCGCACGGGACAGATGTATGGCTTGGCAATGCTGAAGAATTAATTAACGAAGGCATATGTGAGCTTTCTGACGTTATTGGTTGTCGCGACGATATTATGGTGTATTTAATGCACAAGGGTCTTGAAGCTTCATTAGCATTTAAAATCATGGAATTCGTTCGTAAAGGAAAAGGGCTTCAAGATGAATGGATCGTGGAAATGAAAAAGCACAACGTTCCAGACTGGTACATTGATTCATGTCAAAAAATAAAATATATGTTTCCGAAAGCACACGCTGCCGCTTATGTTCTCATGGCGATACGAATCGCTTATTTCAAAGTTCATCACCCACTTTATTTTTATGCTGCTTATTTTACAGTGAGAGCGAATGACTTTGAATTAGACACGATGATTAAGGGGGCGGATGCCTTGCGCAATCGAATAGACGAGATTACGCATAAGGGAAATGACGCACCTCCAAAGGAAAAAAGCTTACTGACTGTTTTAGAGATTGCGCTTGAAATGAATCAACGTGGATTCTCTTTTGATAGAGTCGACTTATATAAATCAAGTGCAAGTGAATTTTTAGTTGAGGGCAATCGGTTAATTCCACCATTTAATGCAATAGATGGCCTAGGCACAAATGCAGCGATAAATATTGTGGAGGCAAGAGAGCAAGGTGATTTCTTATCAAAGCAGGATTTACGTGAACGAAGCAAAATTTCTAAAACAGTTATCGAATACATGGAGCAGCATGGCTGTCTTGAAGGAATGCCGGAAAAAAACCAACTTTCTCTTTTTTAAATGGTGTACCCAGAATAAGGCAGTACCAACAAAATGCAACAGTATTTCTTGCAATTAACTGCTTACTGTGATATATTTTCAATGGTAAGCTACTGATACGATTGAGTAAAAAGAGTGGGGAAACCCACTCTTTCTTCATACATCAGCCATCTACAGCACACACGTCCTCCCTTGCCACGATTTATTGGCGGGGATTTTGTATTACTGACGTGCATTGCAAATGAAAACAGTGAAATGGTTTATAATAACAACCAAATGCTACGAAAAAAAGGAGGATTAATGTGAGTTCACCAGTCATTGAAAAGACAGAGGAATTGGTTCTCCCAATACTTCAAGAAAAGGGTCTTGAATTAGTTGATATCGAATATGTCAAAGAAGGTAAAGATTGGTTTCTCCGTGTCTTTATTGATAAAGAAGGCGGCATTGATATTTCTGAATGCGGATTAGTATCTGAAACATTGAGTGAAAAACTTGATGAAACAGATCCGATTAAAGAGGCATACTTTTTAGAAGTATCTTCTCCAGGAGCAGAGCGTCCACTGAAAACCGAACAAGACTTTCAAAATTATATCGGACATAACGTCTATATTAAATTGTATGAACCTGTCGATGGCAATAAGACGTATGAAGGAATATTAACCGATTACATTGATGGTACAGCAATTGTAGAGTATAAAATTAAAACACGGAAGCGACAAGTCGAGTTACCTTATAATAAGATAGCCAAAGCCCGACTTGCAGTAACGTTATAAAGGGGGATAATAATTGAATAGTCAGCTGTTTGATGCAATGGATTTTTTGGAAAAAGAAAAGGGTATTGACAAAAACATTCTAATGGAAGCACTTGAAGCCGCACTTATATCGGCATATAAGAAGAACTTTAATTCTGCGACGAATGTGCGGGTAGAGCTTGATGAAGCAACGGCTTCAATGCGTGTGTTTGCTCGTAAAACCGTTGTTGAAGAACCTGAAGATCACCAACAAGAGTTGTCATTAGAAGAAGCAAAAGCAATTGACCCTAATTATGAAATTGATGATGTTATTGAATTAGAGGTCACACCTAAAGATTTTGGTCGAATTGCAGCACAAGCGGCCAAACAGGTCGTAACACAACGCGTTAGAGAAGCGGAACGCGGTGTTATTTTTAGTGAATATGTTGAACGAGAAGATGATGTAATGACGGGTATTGTTCAAAGAAAAGACGCGCGCTTCGTCTATGTTCACTTAGGAAAAATTGAAGCGAAGCTAGCTGAATCTGAGCAAATGCCGACAGAGGAATATCATTCTCATGATCGACTAAAAGTGTATGTGACGAAAGTAGAAAATACGAGTAAGGGGCCTCAAGTATATGTGTCCCGTTCACATCCTGGTTTATTAAAACGCTTATTCGAAATGGAAGTGCCAGAAATCTATGATGGCATTGTTGAAATTAAATCTGTTTCACGTGAAGCTGGCGATCGCTCTAAAATAGCTGTTTTTGCTGAAGACCCTGATATCGATCCAGTTGGATCATGTGTTGGTCAAAAGGGACAGCGTGTTCAAGCAATTGTCAATGAACTAAGAGGGGAAAAGATCGATATTGTACAGTGGTCAGCTGATCCTGTCGTTTACGTCTCCAATGCGTTAAGTCCTGCCCAAGTTATAAAAGTAGTTGTCAATGAAGATGAAAAAGCAACGACCGTAATTGTCCCTGATCATCAACTGTCACTTGCAATTGGGAAGCGTGGACAAAATGCACGGCTAGCGGCCAGGTTAACTGGATGGAAAATTGACATTAAAAGTGAATCAGAAGCTAGAGAAAGTGGTTTTTTTGATGAAACCGACTTGGAGAAAGAAACGACTGATTCGGACATTGATGACCCTTTGTTTCAATAGGAAGGAGTCAACAACATGGTAAAAAAGAAGAAAACACCACTTCGAAAATGTATTGCAACAAATGAAATGAAGCCAAAAAAAGATCTAATTCGTATTGTCCGCAATAAGGATGGAGATATTTTTGTAGATGAAACAGGGAAACAAAACGGTCGTGGCGCCTATGTATCTCGAGACGTTTCAGCGATTGAACAAGCACGTAAATCGGGTGCTTTAAATCGTCAGTTTAAAACGGATGTAGATCAAGCTCTATATGACAAATTAATAGTTGTTGCTAGAGGGTCAGATCATGACGTCTAAGTATCTAAATAGTGTAGGTCTAGCATTTAGAGCGGGAAAATGTTCAGTTGGTGAAGAGAAAATCGTTAAAGATGTTCAAAATAAACGGGCTAAACTCGTTTTAATTGCTTCTGACATTGGACCACATACAAAAAAGAAGTTAATGGATAAGTGCCACACATACGAGGTTCCATTTGCTATAGTTGACGACAGACACACACTCGCACATGCCATAGGAAAACATCAGAGAGTTGCAATCGCCATTTTAGATGCTGGCTTTGCTGCTAAGATTAGCTCATTACTCTCTGACCAATAATTTTGGGGGTGAATGTATGCGTAAAATACGTGTATATGAGTACGCAAAAGACAATCAATTAACGAGTAAAGATGTGATTAAACACTTGAATGATATGAATATAGAAGTAACCAACCATATGTCGACGATTACAGATGATACAATTACTAAGCTTGATGCAAAAATTAAAGGCAATAAACAGCCATCTAAACAAGCAAAATCACAAAACCAAACAACTAGTAAAAATACGAGCAAGAAGCAATCGCCTCGTCCAGAAAACCAAAAGAAACAGAATCAAAAACAAGGTCGAAAAAATTCTGGACATGCCAAAAACAACAACAAAAACAAAGGTCATAACCCTAACACGGCGCCAGCAGCTTCGAAGCAAACACCAGACAATATTGTATACAGTGGTACACTCACAGTGTCTGACTTAGCTGAGAAACTCAATAAGGATGCGTCTGATATCATTAAAAAATTAATGTTTCTTGGCGTTATGGCAACAAAGAATCAGGACTTGGATGAAGATGCGATTGAACTAATTTGTGAAGAGTACGGTGTTAAGGTAGAAAAAGAAATTATTTTAGACGATACAGATTTAGATAAATACATCAAAGAGGATCGCCCAGAAGATCTTAAAGAACGTCCAGCTGTCGTTACGATCATGGGTCACGTTGACCACGGGAAAACAACTTTGCTTGACGCGATTCGTGATGCAAAAGTTACAGAAGGCGAAGCCGGAGGTATTACTCAGCACATTGGTGCTTATCAAGTTGAAAATGAAGGTAAAAAAATCACTTTCCTTGATACACCTGGCCACGCAGCCTTTACAAGCATGCGTTCACGTGGTGCACAAATAACCGATATCGCCATTTTAGTCGTTGCAGCTGATGATGGTGTTATGCCACAAACAACAGAGGCGATCAACCACGCGAAGGCCGCTGGTGTACCAATTATTGTTGCTGTGAACAAAATGGATAAAGAAACAGCAAACCCAGACCGTGTCATGCAAGAGTTGACAGAATATCAACTGATTCCAGAGGACTGGGGCGGTGAAACGATTTTTGTTAATATTTCTGCTCTCAAGCATGAAGGTATTGAAGACTTGTTAGAAATGATTTTACTCGTAGCTGAGGTTGAAGAATTAAAGGCGAACGCGAATACGAATGCGTTTGGTACAATTGTTGAAGCCGAACTTGATAAAGGGAGAGGCCCAGTGGCCACACTTCTTGTTCAAAATGGTACACTCCATGTAGGAGATGCTTTTGTTGTCGGTAATACGTTTGGCCGTGTTAGAGCAATGGTTAATGATTTAGGTCAACGCGTTAAACATGCGGGCCCATCAACACCAGTTGAAATCACGGGTTTGAATGACGTTCCACAGGCTGGTGATCAATTCCTCGTCTTTACAGATGAAAAGAAAGCCCGTCAAATCGGTGAAGCTAGACAGCAACAGCAAATTATTGAAAACCGTGGCGAACAAACAAAAGTAAGCCTCGAGGATCTATTTGAGCAGATTAAACAAGGTGAAATGAAGGAAATTAATGTCATCATAAAAGCCGATGTTCAAGGATCAACCGAAGCGTTAGCGTCCTCTTTACAAAAAATTGAAGTAGAAGGCGTAAAAATCAAAATTATTCATACAGGCTCTGGGGCAATAACTGAGTCAGATATTATTCTTGCATCTGCTTCAAATGCCATTGTTATTGGCTTTAATGTAAGACCGGATGCGAACGCTAAAAAAGCTGCTGAATCCGAACAAGTAGACGTGAGACTTCACCGTGTAATCTACAAAGCAATTGAAGAAATTGAAGCGGCTATGAAAGGCATGCTCGATCCGGAATTTGAAGAAAAAGTAATTGGTACGGCTGAGGTGCGCGAAACATTTAAAGTGTCAAAAATAGGTACGATTGCAGGCTGTTATGTCACAGACGGAAAAATCTCTAGAAATGCTGGTGTTCGATTAATTCGTGATAGTGTCGTTCAGTACGAAGGTGAAATTGACGCTTTAAAACGCTTTAAAGATGATGTTAAGGAAGTTGCCCAAAATTACGAGTGTGGTATTACGATCAAGAACTTTAACGATATTAAAGAAGGCGATGTAATCGAGGCATTTGTTATGGAAGAAATTGAACGGAAATGATCCTCTTGCTGGAGGTAGAATGCTTTTTATACAATGCCCACTCTTTGAAAGAAAAGCGCTCTGTATTGAAAAAGCTATTGTCAAGACTGCGACGAGAGTTTAATGTATCAGTCGCTGAACTTGACAACCAAGACCTATGGCAACGGACCAAGATAGGCATCGTGACGATTGCAAATGATCGCACATTTGCTGAACAGGTTATTGATAAGGTTTTAACAACAATTGATGCATGTCCAGAACTTGAGCGTACAATTACGGACATTCATCATTTATAACGGCTTAAAACATTAGAGAACAGTTATTAAAACACCTGATATATAGACGAAGTATTGACAGTTAAGGTTGGACTTTCGCTAGCAGGTGTTTCTGTTCATCCTATATTGAGCTTGAGGATAAAGCGCCATATAAATAAAGGTTTATATTTTGTGAGGTGATTATCATGCATGACATTCGCGCAAACAGAGTCTCCGAACAAATGAAAAAAGAACTCGGTGACATTTTAACGCGTAAAATCAAAGACCCCCGTGTTGGTTTCGTTACTGTGACAGATGTTGAAGTTTCTGGCGATTTGCAGCAGGCTAAAATCTTTATCTCAGTATTTGGAGATGATAAGAAGAAGCAGGATTCGCTTATTGGGCTAGCTAAAGCGAAAGGGTATATTCGCTCCGAAATCGGTAGACGGATTCGCTTACGCAAAACACCTGAGATTAGTTTTGAGTTTGATGAAGCACACGAATATGGAAACAGAATTGACGCGATCTTAAGAGACTTAAATAAATAAACCGCGTTGTTGAAGCGTCACGGAATGAAATGGAGACATTCACATGGATGGAATATTGCCATTATGGAAGCCGGCGGGAATGACATCACACGATTGTGTTATGCGCATTCGTCGCCTGCTTCAAACAAAAAAAGTTGGACATACAGGTACACTTGATCCAGATGCAGAGGGCGTTCTTCCTCTTTGTATTGGCAAGGCGACAAAGCTCGTTCCGTTTATGACGAATACGAGCAAAACGTATTTAGCTGAAGTCATACTTGGTCAATCAACCGATACAGAAGATGCATCTGGCGTCGTTATTGAACAAAAAATACCGCATCAAATGCCAACGAATGAAAACATTGAACACGTTCTGAACATGTTTACAGGCGACATTGTACAAATACCACCGATGTATTCAGCTGTTAGAGTGAATGGTAAACGATTGTATGAATATGCGAGAGCTCAGGAAACCGTAGAGCGCCCTTCAAGGCACGTTACCATTGAGCACCTCGAACAAACATCCCCAGTTGACACAGGCGACCATTCTTTTGGTATCAAAGTCGTTTGCTCAAAAGGGACATACATTAGAACACTCTGTGTTGACATCGGGAAAGCGCTTGGATACCCAGCTCACATGGGTCGCCTGATCCGTATGGAGACGGGTTCTATTGCCAAAAAGGCTACATACACATTTGAGCAAATCGAACAAGCGGTCAAAACGTGTCAAGTACATTCTTTATTATTGGATATGAGAGTTGGCATTGGTAATATGGATCAGCTACGAGTTGATGAGGCGACACGCCAAAAAGTTCTATTTGGTCAAAAGTTACCATCACCGTCTCAAAAGATGTCAACGAACCCATTTGCAATAATAGCTGGATCAGAACTCATTGCCATTTATCAGTATCACCCCGATAAAGACGGTGAAATTAAACCAGTACGTGTATTTCATTAAATGATAAATAATTAAAATCGATCCTTTTGAAGTGCAGGTGACATATTGTGCAGACAATTAAATTGGCATATCCACATTCGGTTAAACTAGAAACACTTCCAGAGACCGTAGCTGCAATTGGATTTTTTGATGGCATACATAGGGGACATCAAAAAGTAATTGAATCAGCAGTAGAGATCGCTAAGGCAAAAGGAAATGCAAGTGCAGTGATTACGTTTGATCCGCACCCTTCAGTCATTTTAAATCCAAATATTGATCATGTTGATTATATTACTCCGCTTCCAGAAAAACAGCGGATTTTAACAGAAATGAATGTGGACAGAATGTATATTATTTCATTTGATCACATGCTTTCCAAATTATCTCCTCAGGAATTTATTGATCATTTTATTATTGGTTTAAACATTAAACACCTTATAGCAGGGTTTGATTTTTCATATGGTCATAAAGGTCAAGGTAATGTACAGACGTTAGAAGCGCATAGTAGAGGTCAATTTTTGTTCACTGTTCGAGACAAGGTGGAATCGGAGGGGGAAAAGATCAGTTCTACGAAAATCCGCCAATTGTTTTCGAGAGGGGATGTGCGTGATGCGACACATTTGCTCGGTCGTTACCCTAGAGTATGGGGCATCGTGATCGAAGGCTATAAACGCGGTCGCACGTTAGGCTATCCGACAGCGAATATAGATGTCATTCCAAATACATTGTTACCTGCTCCGGGCGTTTACGCTGTTTTTGTGCACCATAACGATAAGGTATATAAAGGTATGGCAAGCTTAGGGTTTAATCCAACCTTTGAAGATGATCGCCGTGATCCAAGTTTAGAAGTATTCATATTTAATTTTTCTGGAAACTTATATGGTGACCACGTGCAACTTGAATGGTGTACATTTATAAGACAAGAAAAGAAGTTTAATCACGTATCAGATCTTGTCGCTCAAATGAAAAATGACGAGAAGGTTATTAATACGTATTTTGATGACATCTAAATTGATCGAAATGTATCGTACGACTTGCATTTTTACTTCAAACAATGTAAGCTATAAAAGATCAACCTTCGCTTGGCAATTCGTAACTCCGACGATTGCTGGGGGACAGGGGCTATAATTTAACAATAGGAGGTGCGCTAGATGGCTATTTCACAAGAACGTAAAAATGAAATTATCAATGAGTACAAAGTTCATGATAATGATACGGGTTCTCCAGAAGTACAGATTGCTGTACTAACTGCTGAAATCACGACATTAAATGATCATTTGCGTGTTCACAAAAAAGACCATCATTCACGCCGTGGGTTATTTAAAATGGTTGGTAAACGTCGTAATTTACTAACGTATTTACGTAAAAAAGACGTTACTCGCTACCGTGAATTGATTAAAAAGCTCGGTTTACGTCGATAATACTAATGGGAAAAGCAGGAGAAATCCTGCTTTTTTCTCATAGTTTACTCTATTTAAAAACATAGAAAATCATTTACTCATTTTCATACTACTTATAAAATAAATGTATGATGTATTTGAAAGGAGTTTCTGTATTAATGTCAGACGCAAAGAAAACATTCTCCATTGATATTGCTGGACGACCGTTTGTTGCTGAAGTTGGCGAACTTGCCAAGCAAGCAAATGGTGCCTGTATGATTCAATATGGAGATACATCCGTATTAGCAGCTGCTACAGCATCTAAAGAACCGAAAGACCTTCCTTTTTTTCCATTAACAGTGAATTATGAAGAACGGCTTTATGCGGTTGGGAAAATTCCAGGTGGATTTATTAAACGTGAAGGTCGACCAAGCGAAAAAGCTATACTGTCATCAAGATTAATTGACAGACCAATTCGTCCACTTTTTCCTGACGGCTATCGTAATGAGGTACAAGTAATCAGTACAGTTATGAGTGTAGATCAAGACTGCTCTTCTGAAATCGCAGCGATGATTGGTTCTTCAATAGCACTATGTATTTCTGATATCCCATTCGAACAACCTATTGCTGGTGTTCATGTGGGACGGGTTAATGGCGAATTTATCATTAATCCAACAATTGATCAGCATGCTCAAAGTGATATTGATTTAACGGTTGCGGGCACAAAGGACGCTGTTAACATGGTTGAAGCCAATGCTAACGAAGTTCCAGAGGCTGTTATGCTCGAAGCAATTATGTTCGGACATGAGGAAATTAAACGCATTGTTGCCTTTCAAGAACAAATTATTGAAGCTGTGGGTTCCGAAAAGAAACCTTTCACACCACTCGAATTAGATGCAGATTTAGAAGCAAAGATAAAAGAAGACTGCAAATCTGAATTAATTCAAGCAATCCGTGTTCAAGAAAAGCATGCACGCGAAGAAGCAATTTCCGACGTTAAAGCATCAGTTTTGGAACATTATGAGGAAGATGAAGCGGTTTACAAAGAAGCGAAACAAATTTTGGATAAGATGGTTAAAGAAGAAGTTCGCCAGCTTATTACAAAAGATAAAATTCGTCCAGATGGCCGCGAGGTTGATGAAATTCGCCCATTGTCTTCACGTGTAAGCGTCTTACCACGTACACATGGTTCAGGGTTATTTACACGCGGACAAACACAAGCATTAAGTGTTTGTACACTCGGAGCTTTAGGTGATGTTCAAATCTTGGACGGACTAGATCTTGAAGAATCCAAGCGCTTTATGCACCATTATAATTTCCCACAATATAGTGTCGGTGAAACTGGACCGATTAGAGGGCCGGGTAGAAGAGAAATTGGTCACGGTGCTCTTGGCGAACGTGCCCTTGAAAAAGTGATCCCATCTGAAGCGGAGTTTCCATATACAATTAGACTTGTATCTGAAGTTTTAGAGTCAAATGGTTCTTCATCACAGGCAAGCATTTGTGCGAGCACAATGGCTATGATGGATGCAGGTGTTCCGATTAAAGCGCCAGTAGCTGGGATTGCAATGGGCCTCATTAAATCAGGTGAGAACTATTCAATTTTGACGGATATCCAAGGTATGGAAGATGCACTTGGTGATATGGACTTTAAAGTTGCAGGTACGGCAAACGGTATTACTGCGCTACAAATGGATATTAAAATTGAAGGTTTATCTCGTGACATACTTGAAGAAGCTTTGAGTCAAGCAAAACAAGGGCGTCAACAAATTCTTGAGTCCATGCTTGCAACAATTAACGAACCAAGAACTGAATTATCACCTTACGCACCAAAAATACTCACAATGTCCATTAAACCGGAGAAAATCCGTGATGTTATCGGTCCAAGTGGGAAGCAAATCAATAAAATCATTGATGAAACAGGTGTGAAAATTGACATCGAACAAGATGGCAGTGTCTTTATTTCATCAACAGATGCTTCAATGAACAACAAAGCTAAAGAAATCATCGAAAGCTTAGTGCGTGAAGCTGAAGTAGGCGAAATATATCTCGGTAAAGTCAAACGAATTGAAAAATTTGGTGCCTTTGTTGAGTTATTTAAAGGAAAAGATGGACTCGTTCATATTTCTGAGCTTGCTGAAGGTCGCACAAATAAAGTAGAAGATGAAGTATCCATCGGCGATGAAATTATGGTCAAAGTAAAAGAAATCGATTCGCAAGGTCGAATTAATTTATCAAGAAAAGCTGTTCTGCAAGAAGAAAAAGCAAGCAAAGCAAAACAATAAAATACGTTATTACAAAACAAGAAGCTGGCGTTAACCAGTTTCTTTTTTTTATTGGACGAAATGAATCCATAACATATCTTGTCCCTCCTACTCATATAGCTTTAGAGAGGGGGGAAGAAAGCATGAATCGGTATAAAAAAATTATTCATATGCTTGTTTTTGCTTTAATTGTTGTTATTTCCTTTAATAAAGGGTTATACAATCCATTTGCTACAAATGATATAAGTCGCTTGGCTCACGATGTAGATGTCGCTGTTAAATCAAATGATCCGCTGTATGAGGAAATTGTCAATAAAAGTAGCTCATTAGAGGAATCCCCTCAAAATGCATACATTGATCGTGTGTGGAAAAAGACACCTGGGCGCAATGGTATTCGAGTCGATGTAGAAGCATCATACGCTCAGATGCATGAAAAAACGGTTTTTGACAAATCCTTATTAGTATATGAACAAATTCCACCTGAAGTGGCGTTTAAAGATCTTCCGGCAGCACCTGTTTATCGGGGGCATCCAGATAAGAATATGGTTAGTATATTAATAAATGTATCTTGGGGCAAAGAGCACATCCCAGATATACTTCGAACCTTAAAGAAGCACCGCGTTCAAGCGACATTCTTTATCGAGGGGCAGTGGGCAAAAAAAAATGTGGATTACGTTGAGATGATTGATGAGCAAGGGCATCTGATTGGTAATCATGCGTACAGCCATCCGAATATGGAATTATTGTCAAAAGCAAAAATCGTTGAGGAAATTCAACAAACAAATGATGTGCTAAAGGCCATAACAGATACACAACCGAAATGGTTTGCACCACCAAGTGGCAGTTATAACGATCATGTCGTTAATGTCGTCCATAACATGAACATGGAAACAGTGCTCTGGACAGTAGATACAATAGATTGGAAAAATCCAACCCCATCAGTCATGATGGATCGTGTCATGTCCAAGCTTCATAAAGGCGCAACGATATTAATGCATCCAACTCCAGTAATTGCTGAAGCACTTGATTCAATGATTGCTCAAATTAAAGAACAAGGATATAACATCGGCACAATTGAACAATTAGTAGATGAAAAAAGGTAATACGTTATAGGAGGACAACGACGATGCTCAAAAAACATATATGTCAAAACGGTGTTACGGTCATAAACGAACATGTACCAGCCGTCCGGTCTGTAACGATTGGAATTTGGATTGCAGCTGGATCTAGATATGAATCAACACATAACAACGGAATTTCCCATTTTTTAGAGCACATGCTATTTAAAGGAACGAAAACACGAACAGCCCAAGACATTGCTGAAGCTTTTGATGCAATTGGCGGACAGGTCAATGCATTTACATCAAAAGAGTATACGTGTTTTTACGCAAAAGTTATGGATACGTATCAAACATACGCTGTCGACATTTTGGCAGACATGTTCTTTAATTCAGTTTTTGATGAAGCAGAGGTTGAACGTGAAAAAAATGTCGTTCTAGAAGAAATTAAGATGTATGAAGATACGCCAGATGATATCGTCCACGATCTCTTGGCGCAGGCATCTTATGGGCAACATCCACTCGCTTATCCAATTCTCGGAACAGAAGCACATGTACAGTCGTTCACATCTGACTTACTTAAAACCTATATGAAAGAACGATATACGCCAGAAAATGTTGTTATTTCAGTAGCTGGTAATGTATCAGACGGTTTTGAAGACATCATTGAGGCTCATTTTGGCCACTATTCAGCAACGTCACCAATAGAGGAGCATAACATAGAACGGCCTCAATTTTTATCAGAGCACATCGTTAAACCGAAACATACTGAGCAAGCCCATTTGTGTCTCGGTTTTAATGGATTATCGGTTACAGATGATGACATATATAGCTTAATGGTCATGAACAACGTCTTAGGAGGCAGCATGAGTTCTCGACTGTTTCAAGATATAAGAGAAAAGCAAGGACTTGCTTATGCTGTATTTTCATATCATTCTTCATTTCTTGATCATGGATTATTAACGATTTATGCTGGAACAGGTCGTAACCAGCTCAACATATTAAAAGAAAAAATTAATCAAACGATTGATCAATTTAAGAGGAAAGCAATAACAGACAAGGAACTGGCCAATAGTAAAGAACAGCTTAAAGGAAATCTCTTGCTGAGCTTAGAAAGTACTAATAGTCGGATGTCCAGAAATGGTAAGAACGAATTATTATTAAAAAAGCACCGAACGATTGATGATATGCTACGCGATATTGAAGCTGTTAATCATCAAACCGTTCAAACGGTTATTGAACGTGTATTTACGCAAAATCCTTCCTCAGCACTCGTAACAGCAACAGAATAAATACTGAACGCCTAACATACGGTTATAGTACGATACTGTTATGTTAAGGGGGGATGATATGCGCTATAACAATATTAGTGGTAAAGAAATTGTTAACATTACACACGGTACACGGTTAGGTGTGCTCGGTCAAACGGACTTGCAGATTAATGAAAAAACAGGCCAAATTGAATCTTTAATCATTGCGAATTATAAATGGCTCGGATTAAAAAAAGAAGGTGCTGAAACAATTATTGAATGGTCTTCCATAAAAAAAATTGGCGAAGATATGATCATGATAGAGACACCTTATTTATAAAATCAAACGCATATTTGAGCGAATTGTAAAGAGGCTGATGCATGTCAGCCTCTTTTATTTATGCACCAACAATAAAGCGCTACATACGCTATAGAGAATGAATAATTCATCAATTGATGGAGGGTGCATGACCATATGAATAAAAGCATTGCAGTAATCGGTGGTGATGGACGATATTTGGAGTTAATAAGACAATTGAAGCTTCTTCCAGATACGACCATCCATCTTGTTGGCTACGATAAGCTAGAGCAAGGTTTTACAGGATTAAAACAGGTCGATTTTTCTGACCTTGACCCTGGATCTCTCGATGCAATTATATTACCAATTACGGGAACTGATGACGACGGATATGTAAATCCGGTATTTTCTGATGATGACATACAACTGACAAGTGATTGGTTTCGACAACTTAAGCACACGGCATTAATTTTCACAGGTATTGCTAACGGGTACTTACGGAAGCAGGCGAAAACAGCAAAAAAACAATTAATTCCTTTGCTTAATCGTGATGATGTAGCCATTTATAATTCTATACCGACAGCAGAAGGTGCCATTATGATGGCAATTGAACAAACGGATTACACTATTCATGGCTCAAGAGTGATTGTAGCTGGATTTGGAAGGGTCGGGCATACAGTCGCAAATAAATTTTCCGCACTCGGCGCAAAGGTCTCAGTGACAGCTAGACATATAAAAGACTTAGCTCGAATTACAGAAATGGGATTGAAAGCCATTCCTTTAAATGAATTGAAAGATCATACGAACACGTGTGACCTGCTCATTAATACAATACCATCTCAGGTCATAACAAAGGGTGTTATTCAAGGCTTGCCATCACATGCCCTCATCTTTGATTTAGCCTCGCAACCTGGTGGGACAGATTTTGAATACGCTGAACAACGAGGTATAAAAGCCATATTAGCAAAAAGTTTGCCTGGAATTGTTGCGCCTAAAACAGCCGGGCAAATCTTGGCAGATGTCATTAAACAAATTTTAAATGAGTGAAAGGAGAATCATAATATCATGTCCTTAAAAGGAAAGCGGATTGGATTTGGATTGACGGCCTCCCATTGCACGTATAGTGATGTTTTTCCACAAATAGAAAAGCTGATTGAAGAAGGGGCAGAGGTTGTACCAATTGTCACTTATAATGTCCAGCACGTCGATACGAAATTTGGAAAGGCAGCAGATCATATTTTTAAAATAGAGTCCTTAACTGGACGCCGTGTTATATCTACAATACCAGAAGCTGAACCACTCGGCCCTGCATACCCACTAGATTGTATGGTGATTGCCCCTTTAACCGGTAATTCTATGAGTCGTCTAGCAAATGCAATTACAGACTCACCTGTCCTAATGGCCGCAAAAGCGACGATGCGTAACCACAAACCTGTTGTGCTTGGCATTGCAACAAATGACGCGCTCGGTTTGAATGGTGTTAATTTGATGCGGCTCATGTCAACCAAACTCATATATTTCATACCGTACGGGCAAGATGATCCTTTTAAAAAGCCAAACTCGCTCGTTTCTGATATGACTTTATTAACCGACACGATTGAAGCAGCACTTGGTTTCAAACAGATTCAGCCTGTCATTATCCCTCACGATCATCAAGAAAAGGATATAACGTAAATGAATAAAGGCTATAACGTAGCAGTTGTTGGTGCAACAGGGGCGGTTGGTCGGACCATCATTGACATTCTTGAACAGAGAGCTTTTCCCATTGATGAATTGCGACTGTTTGCTTCAGAGCGGTCTCGAGGAACTAAAATACCGTTTAAAGGCGCGTCCATTTCATTGGACACTGTGTCTCAAGGTGCATTCAACAACATTGATCTTGTGTTTTTTTCAGCGGGAGGTACCGTTTCCAAAGCATTCGTACCACAAGCGGTTCAAGAAGGTGCGGTTGTAATTGATAATACGAGTGTATATCGGCTGCATCCGGATGTTCCTCTCGTTGTACCAGAGGTTAATGAGGATGAATTATGTCGTCATCAAGGCATTATTGCAAACCCGAATTGCTCAACGATTCAAATGGTCGCCGCCTTAAAGCCGATTAGTGATGCATTTGGCTTGAAGCGGGTCATTGTCTCAACCTATCAATCTGTATCAGGTGCAGGTTCAAAAGCAGTCTTTGAATTAGAGACATCGGTTCAAGATTATCTAGAGGTTGGTTTATCTACTTCTCAAAAGTCACCCCTCGATGAACCATTAAATCAAAAGAATATCGCATTTAACGTGATACCACAAATAGATGTTTTTCGTGAAGGTGGTTATACCTTTGAAGAATTAAAAATGATTAATGAAACTAAAAAATTGCTGAGAATGCCTCAATTAGCGGTAGCTGCAACCTGTGTCCGGGTACCTGTCGTCACATCACATGCTGAAAGTGTATATATTGAAATTGACAGCGATAATATTTCTGTAGGCGATATTAAGCATGTCATGAGGGAAGGAAAAGGGATTGTAATTGAGGATGATCCTAATTCAAATGTATATCCGACACCGTTAAGTGCTGCGCAAAAAGATGACGTTTTTGTTGGACGAATTAGAAAGGATTTTGACCATAACAACGGCTTTCATATGTGGATTGTAAGTGATAATCTTCGGAAAGGTGCCGCACTCAATTCGGTACAGATCGCAGAATCCCTCGTTAGCAAAAGCTGGATATAAATTAGAGGTGATGGAATGCCAATCATCGTACAAAAATTTGGGGGCACATCTGTTAGCACCCGAAACAATCGTAATTATGTCATCAATCATATTAAAGAAGCAATAGAAAATGGCTTTCAACCTGTTGTTGTTGTTTCTGCCATGGGGCGATTCCCAGAGCCATATGCGACGGATACATTATTGAGTTTACTTGATCTGCCTAATTCATGTAGCTCACCTAGGGAAAAGGATTTACTCATGTCTTGTGGTGAAACAATTTCAGCTGTCATATTGGCAAATGAAATCAGAGCACAACATATTTCTGCAGTTGCGCTTACAGGTGGTCAGGGAGGCTTATTAACATCAGATGATTTTACGAGAGCAAAAATAAAAGACGTTAGACCAAACAGAATCTTAAAGGAATTACATGCAAATGATGTCGTTGTAGTGGCTGGATTTCAAGGGATAACAGAACTGGGAGACACGACGACGATCGGACGAGGAGGAAGTGACACAACAGCCGCTGCATTAGCAAGTGCGTTAAAAGCAGAACGTATCGATATTTTCACAGATGTGAATGGCATTATGACGGCTGACCCTCGAATGGTTACTTCTGCCCAACCGCTCCATCATACGACGTATATCGAATTGTGTCATATGGCATACCAAGGGGCTTCTGTAGTTCATCCGCGGGCGGTGGAGCTGGCGATGCAGGCTAATATTCCGATGCGCATTACGTCAACTTACTCTAAAGCATCAGGTACACGTGTGTCCCATCGTCGCTCAAAAACAAAGACAGATGGCTCATTTGATCGTCCTGTTACTGGAATTGCACATATGCAGGGATTAACGCAAATTAAAGTCAATACAAAAGACACGTCAAGGCAATCTCAATCAGAAGTCTTTAAAGCAATGGCATCAGCAGGGATATCGGTTGATTTTATTAATATTTCTACGACAGAGGTGGTTTATACAGTCCCTGACGTACTGGCGGATCGCGCGTTAGCACAATTAAACACATTGGGGTTTGCTGCGACTGTTCATAGAGAATGTGCTAAAGTATCGGTCGTTGGAGCCGGGATGAGTGGAATGCCTGGTATTGCTTCAAAAATGATTGAGGCATTGACAGATAAAGGCGTCCGTATTTTGCAGTCAGCTGACAGCCATACAACGATATGGGTTCTCGTAGCTGGTTCAGAATTACCGGTGGCAGTTAATGCACTTCATGAAGCATTCGACCTTGGATCTTCAGTTCTCAAGACCGTTTAAATTCATTTAAGAGAGGAGATGCCTATGGAACACACAAAACTATTAACAGCGATGGTCACGCCGTTTAACGAGCATGGCGAATTAAGCTTTGAGCATACAGCACAATTAATCGAACACTTAATTGCAACTGGATCAGATGGTTTGGTCGTTGCAGGAACAACAGGTGAATCAGCAACATTGACCACTTCAGAAAAACTGACGTTATTTGAGCAAGTGGTGCAATTGGTAAGAAAGCGCGTTCCTGTTATTGCGGCGACCGGTTCTAATGATACTGCGAAGTCTATACAATTAACGAAACAGGCTGAAGCATGTGACGTCGATGGTGTTATGCTCGTTACGCCATATTATAACAAGCCGTGTCAAGAAGGGCTTTATAGCCATTTCTCTAAAATCGCTGAACAGACATCCTTACCGATAATGCTTTACAATATACCGGGACGTTCAGCTATTCAGCTTGAGCCCGATACGATTATTGATTTGAGTCGTATCCGTAATATTGTAGCGTTAAAACAAGCTGATCATGATTTGACGAGCCTTTCCAAAGTGATCACACATACGTCTGACGATTTTCTTGTATATTGTGGAGAGGATAGCATGACGTTGCCGATGCAATCGCTTGGTGCACATGGTGTTGTTTCTGTCGCGTCTCACATTATAGGGCGCCAGATGAAAGCGATGATACAGGGGTATGAGGCAGGTCAAGTTGAAAAAGCAGCTAAACTGCATCATAACAGCCTACCCCTAATGGAGGCGCTGTTCGCTCAACCTTCACCCGCGCCGGTTAAAGCTGCATTACAGTATATTGGTATTGAAACAGGAAGTGTTCGCTTGCCGCTAAAAGATCTTTCACAACAACAAGCAAATGATTTAACGGAATTGTACGAAAGTGTGACCAAGGTAAATTATTGATAGCTCAGGATCATCCAAATGGTTATGATCAAATTATGTAAGCAAAAAACAAGCGGTTTGTTCAATCGCTTGTTTTTTGCTGTAGTGTATCCCGTGTATTGACTGATCTGTTTTTGTTTATACTAACGCTTAAAAGCTCTCTACTGGAGGTTATGTCTATATGACGAATGATACACCAAACAAAAACGATGATAAACAAGACACACAACAAGGTGGTTCGTCTCTTGTACAAAAAATTCAGCAACTCGGTCAAGCAAATGTTGCACAAGCACCTGATTCTAATATTCACGTGTTATCGATAATTGGCCAGGTTGAAGGTCATGTTCAATTGCCGCCACAAAATAAGACAACAAAATACGAGCATTTATTACCCCAGCTCATCGCAATTGAGCAAAATCCCAAAATCGAAGGGCTGATTATCTTACTCAATACAGTTGGTGGTGATGTTGAAGCGGGACTTGCACTATCAGAAATGATTGCGTCAATATCAAAGCCAACTGTATCGATCGTGCTCGGGGGCGGGCACTCTATTGGGGTACCGATCGCTGTTGCATCAGATTATAGCTATATTGCACCGACAGCGACGATGACGATTCACCCGATCCGATTGACCGGATTAGTCATTGGTGTGCCTCAAACCTTTGAATATCTTGATAAGATGCAAGACCGTGTGATCGATTTTGTCGTGAGTCATTCTCACATTAAAGAAGATAAATTTAAGGAATTAATGTTTGCCAAAGGGAATTTGACGAGAGACATAGGGACGAATGTTGTTGGTAAAGATGCTGTCGAATATGGTCTTATCGATGGTATCGGAGGCGTGAAAGAGGCCATGCAAAAAGTAAATGAACTCATTAGTCAAACGGGTGGTCAGGGAGAAGGGGTGATTCAATGATTCTTTATACACCCTTATCAGAAACAGATATTTTCCCAACTGATGAACAAACACTTGTAAAAAGACAGTGTATGACCCATCAAGGAAAGATGTGCTTTGTAGAACAAAAAGGGGATGGTAGCTATGAAATGCTACAGCTTTTATCAACCGATCCAAATGATTTTTTAAATGGTGATTTTCAACCTGGAACCATTATCAAATGATATGAAATTACAAGATAATATAACAGCTCAAGATTTAGCAACAATAAGCTGTTATCCGTTGTTACGTACCTTAATTAAGACATCAATCCTACCCAATATATGATATAATGGAATTAATTGGGCTAACATTTAAAGAGACTGGGACATAACAAAAAGGTTAATCCAAAAGACGAATAATGCTCAACACTAGCTCCGGAAATACACGTAGACTCCAGTGGGAGCGAGGCTCAACAGCCGCCCACGGTCGCCTAAGTTCGGTCACGTCCTGTGACCAACGCCGACACTTAAACATCATGTTTGTCGGTCGCGAAGTGTATTTTCGGAGCGGCCGTATTATTTGGATTTCATTTGGGTAAAAGACTTTTGTCTCAGCCTCTTTCTTTGCAATGAAGGTCGGCTAACAGATAAGAGGTGATGGAAATGGCAAAAAAACGCCGGAAGAAAAAAAGCAGCAGACTGAAGAAACAAGTTAAATTTGAACTATTAGGCTTATTATTTATATTTTTGGCTATTTTTGGAAGTGGTGCGAGAGCGATCAGTGACGGGGTCATCCCTGGAGGTCTTGAATACATATTTAGGTTCTTTCTAGGAATCTGGTATTTTGTCGCATCCATTATCTTATTAATACTAGGAATTTCGTTACTTGTAAAAAGACGTTATCCAGATTTTAAGCATAAGAGAATGATCGGCTTTTATATCATTTTTCTCGGAATTCTATTATTCACGCATATTCAAACCTTTGAACGTTTAATAATGGTTTCAGAAGATACGTCTATTATTAATGCGACATGGCAACACTTCATAGCATTTGTTCAAGGAGAGGGAACAAGTGCTCAAACAGGCGGCGGCATGATCGGTGCCCTTCTTTTCGCTTTTTGCTACTATTTGTTTTCGTTTGTAGGGGCGAAAATTGTATCAGTCTTCACCATAATAGTCGGCATTATTTTTCTAACGGAATTTTCTCTAGGTGATTTCTTTAAAAAACTAATTGGAAAACTAAAAATGACGATCAGTGGCATGCTTAATCAAATTAAAGCGTCACGAGAAAAACGCTTAGCGCAAAAAGAAGCACATCAAGAAATGACTTATGAGGAAGAAGTGTCTCCAGAGACGACTGAACATTCGTCAGAACCCATCATTCAAGATTTCACTGATGTTGCTTATTCAAATCCTAATTCCACAGAAAGCAATATGAAAGAGCATGAGAAGGAAACACGTAAAAGTCAAAACAATACTACCGATACTGCCGAAGATGATATGGCATTAGGACAAACATTACCAATGGCTGAAACAGAAAACCATGATTATACTTTGCCACCAATGCATTTATTAATTGAGGGTGAACAAGGGTCACAACAGCAGGAAAAAACGCATATTCAAGCTGTTGTTCGTAAGCTTGAACGGACATTCCATAGTTTTGGCGTAAAGGCGAAAGTGAGTAAAGTTCATGTTGGGCCTGCCGTAACGAAATATGAAGTTTATCCAGAAGCTGGTGTCAAGGTGAGTAAAATTGTCGGTCTGCACGATGATTTGGCATTAGCATTAGCAGCAAGAGATTTAAGAATTGAAGCACCAATTCCAGGTAAATCAGCTGTTGGAATTGAAGTACCAAATCAAGAAGTTGCAATGGTCTCTTTGCGAGAGGTTATTGAAACTGTTACCCCAAAACAAGCAGGGAAGTTAATTTTTGCACTAGGCCGCGACATATCAGGGGATTCGATTATTGCTGAACTGAACAAAATGCCACATCTATTAATCGCAGGTGCAACAGGCAGCGGTAAAAGTGTTTGTGTGAATGGTATTATTACAACAATTTTAATGCGAGCAAAGCCACACGAAGTGAAGATGATGATGATTGATCCAAAAAAGGTCGAATTGAATGTATACAATGGCATCCCACATTTGTTGGCACCAGTCGTGACTGATCCGAAAAAAGCGTCACGCGCATTAAAGAAAGTTGTAGCGGAAATGGAAAGACGATATGACTTGTTCTCGGATACAGGCACACGAAATATTGAAGGCTACAATGAGTATGTGCGCCGTTATAACCAAACGACAGCGCCTGAAGATCAACAGCCTTTATTACCTTATATCGTCGTTTTAGTTGATGAACTCGCTGATTTGATGATGGTCGCTTCCAATGATGTAGAAGATGCGATCACTCGACTTGCTCAAATGGCTCGAGCTGCTGGAATTCATTTGATCATTGCGACGCAACGACCATCAGTAGATGTTATCACAGGTATTATTAAAGCAAATATCCCATCAAGAATTGCCTTTAGTGTGTCTTCACAAACTGATAGCCGAACAATACTTGATTCAGGGGGTGCAGAAAAACTCCTTGGCAGAGGGGACATGCTGTTTATGCCTGTAGGTGCATCTAAACCGATTCGCGTACAAGGCGCATTTTTGTCAGATGAAGAAGTAGAACGAGTTGTTGATCATTGTATTGAACAACAAAAAGCGTCTTATCAGGAAGATATGATTCCTGAAGAAACAAATGAAGCTGTGGAACAAGTTGATGATGATTTATATGATGATGCTGTTCAATTAGTGATCGAAATGGGAACTGCGAGCGTGTCCATGCTTCAAAGGAGATTTCGCATTGGCTACACACGTGCTGCCCGACTTATTGATGCAATGGAAGATAGAGGTATCGTTGGACCGTATGAAGGCAGCAAACCACGAACTGTCCTTGTTTCTACCGCATCAGAAGAAAAAACATCTTAACATGCGAATCCATTCTCAGTTACTTTCTGTGATTAAATAACTCCGAGGTGTACACAATATAGACAAGTTGGAGGGATGATAGATGGAAACCATATTCGAGCACCAAAATATTCGCTTTCATATCGTGCCCAATAAAGCATTTAAAACCATTACAATTGTTGTGAAAATAAGAGGAGACCTTACGCGTGAAACAATTACAAAAAGAGCGCTGCTTCCATATGTGTTAAGACAAGGTCCAGCTAAATATCCGACACGACGGGACCTACAGCTTAAGCTCGATCATTTATATGGTGCACGCTTATCGCTTGATGGTTCAAAAAAAGGCGATAACCATATCATTACATTACGTCTTGATACCGCAAACCAAAAATACATTTCAGACGAATCGTCGATATTAGAAGAAGCAATACAATTATCGAGTGATGTTTTATTCAACCCGAATGTAACTGTAAATGGTTTTAAATCAGACATCATTCAACGGGAAAAAGAAACGTTACGTAAAAAGCTGCTGTCTATTTATGATGATAAAATGGCATATGCTAACATGCGCTTAATAGATGAAATGTGCAAGGAAGAGCCCTATCATCTGCATGCACACGGATATGAAGATGATTTAGGAGCGATACAATCTGATACACTTTACGAATACTATCAACAGATGCTAACTGAAGACGATATTGATGTGTATGTGCTAGGTGATGTGGAAAAAGCTGATGTTCAAGATCAACTCTTTTCCTCATTTCAGCGTCGTCACAAGCTCGAACGAACAGAAAAAGCGTCAGAGCCTTCACACACTGTCAGTGCACCTAATACCGTTATTGACGAGCAGGCTGTTCAGCAAGCAAAGCTTCATATCGGGTACCGGACTTATTGTACATACAGTGATGATGATTATGGTGCATTACATGTGTTCAATGGTCTTTTTGGAGGCTTCCCCAGCTCTAAGTTGTTTGTGAATGTGCGCGAAAAAAACAGCTTGGCCTATTATGCAGCTTCAAGAATTGAAAGTCATAAAGGGCTTTTACTCGTCTTTTGTGGCATTGCACCAGAGGATTATAACGCTGCCAAAACGATCATATCCGAGCAGCTTGAAGCAATGAAACAGGGCGATTTTACGGAGCGCGAACTAGAAGAAACGAAGGAATTGATCGTAAATCAGCTTATGGAGACGATGGATCATCCTAAGGGCTTAATTGAAATGCTTTATCAGCAAGTGTTAGCTCACACAAAACTTGATCCAAAAGCGTTAATTGACAGGATTAAAGCTGTCGAAAAATCAGCAGTCGCTCGAGTTGCAAAGCAGGTGGAGCTAGACACTGTATACTTGTTGACACGTAAAGGTGGTGGTCACGGTGAATAAATTCACATATGACGATATTTCAGAAACGATCTATAAGACAACATTAAGCAATGGGCTTACAGTATGTCTCATTCCACGGGAAGAAATGGCAAAAACATATGGTGTTTTTTCAACAAATTACGGGTCAATAGACCGCATGTTTACCCCTTTCAATCAACAAGAACCAATAAGTGTGCCAGATGGAATCGCGCATTTTTTGGAGCATAAGCTCTTTGAAAAAGAAGACCATGATGTGTTTGCGGACTTCGGAAAACAAGGGGCATCAGCCAATGCTTTTACATCGTTTACAGAAACCGCATATTTATTTAGTGCGACATCTCGCATTCAGGAAAACGTCACAACACTATTAGATTTTGTACAAGACCCTTATTTTTCTGATCAATCAGTGGAAAAAGAAAAAGGCATTATTACACAAGAAATTACAATGTATGATGATCAGCCTGACTGGCGGATGTTTATGGAAACGATAAAGGCGATGTATCATGATCATCCTGTCAATATCGATATTGCAGGCACTGCTGAGTCTATACAACTAATTACGAAGGATGATCTATATACATGCTACAATACGTTTTATCATCCTAGCAATATGACGTTGGTCGTTGCTGGTCGTTTTGACCCTAATGACATGCTCAAACTGATTGAAATGAATCAATCAAATAAAACATTTTCAGAAGTACTGCCGATTAATCGTGTCTTTCCAGACGAGCCCACTGTTGTCGCAAAAAAAGAACATGTCTTCTCAATGCCAGTGTCAACGCCTAAATGTACGATTGGAATTAAAGAGCCAGAAATTCCAGTGGATGGGGATGCTTTTCTGAAAAAGGAACTGTTCATGAGTATGTTTCTTGATTTCTTTTTCTCAAAGAGTGGTGCATTTTACGAACAGCTTTACCAAAAGGATCTGATTGATGACAGCTTCTACTTTGAAACAAATTTAAATCCTAATTTTGGATACGCGCTCATTGGAAGCAACACTACTCACCCTGATGTTTTTGCTGAGCACGTTAAACATATGCTCTTAACGATCGGTCAAAATGAAGTGTCACTTCAAGATTTTGAACGAATGAAAAAAAAGAAAATAGGCCAATTGCTTATGGCGATGAACTCACTTGAATTTACGGCTAATAAATTCATCCATTATGACCGCCTTGGCATTGATTTGTTTAGCATGATTAACGTCATTCAATCGCTTTCCGTTGAAGAAGCACAGCAGTTTCTGAAAAACTGGATTAAACCAGATCAAATAGCTGTGTGCAAGCTGATAACGGAGTAAATGATCATGGGGAAGAATATATTAATTATTGGAGCGAGTGGTGGTATTGGCCAAGCGACGGCCATTCAATTGGTCCGAGACGGTCATCAAGTGATTTTACACTACAACAAAAATCGTTCCGCCATTGACTATATTATCGACCAAGTTGAAATGACACGTGTTTTATCTGTTATCCAAGCTGATTTAACAATTCATGCATCGGTTGAGCAGCTCCTGACAAGTTTGGCTTTTACTGTTGATGCTGTTGTATTCGCGGGGGGAGAGGCTCATATTAATTTATTCCAGGATACAACAGAGACTGTGATGGATCATATGCTTATGCTTCATGTTAAATCTCCTTGGCTCATATCTCAGAGGCTACTGCCTGGCATGCTTCAAAAACGAGCAGGTGACATCATATTCATTTCCTCAATTTGGGGAGATTGTGGTGCAAGTATGGAGGTTGTGTATTCTTCTGTGAAAGGGGCACAAAACAGCTTTGTTAAGGCGCTAGCCAAAGAATTAGCACCGAATGGTATTAAGGTTAATGCCATTAGTCCAGGCTATGTTGATACAAAAATGAATGATCATTTATCCGATGAAGATAAACAAAGTCTACTGGATGAGATACCTATTAAAAGAGCAGCTACGCCTTATGACATTGCACAAACCGTTCGCTTTCTAATCGGAGAGGCGACCTGTATAAATGGGGAGATCATTCGTATCGATGGTGGATGGCGTCCTTAATCGGCGTTTACAGTGCCTGTCTTTAGGCGAAATGACATGCATAAAACCTCTTAAACAACAAACACTATGTGTGTAAAATTGATAAAGGAGGCATGTGGGCATGTCAGTTCTTGATAATTTTGAGACGTGGAAAGATTTTTTGTCCAATAGATTGGAGCAAGCTCAATCGCAAGGTATGGACCAACAGACGATATCTAATGTAGCCTATGAAATTGGTGACTATCTTGCGAAGCATGTTGACGCCAAAAATAAAGAAGAAGCGATTTTGCGTGAGCTTTGGAATGCCGCTTCTGAAGAAGAACGGCATACACTTGCAAACACAATGATCAAGCTTGTTCAACATTAGAAACCAATAGCCGACCTTCGATAACACACGCACGCATCAAATAACACTCTTTCATGAAGAAAGGGTGTTATTTGTCTTTTCATATGATTTCATTGGGAAATTTAGGTTTTGATTTGAAGAAATGTATCAATCGGCTTTTCACAGAGCGAGAAATCAGATATGATGTATGTAGATAACTTTTTGATAAAATGGGTACCATAAGCAAAGTGTGTAAAGGGGTTTCTCATGAAAAAAACAGAATGGTATCTTGAATATGAAATTATAATTAATCGTCCCGGTCTGCTTGGTGATATTTCTTCCTTGATGGGGATGTTGTCGATTAATATTATTACGATTAATGGCGTAGAGGACTCTCGTCGTGGGATGTTGCTTTTGTCAAAAGAGGATGAGCAAATTACACGATTGTCATCTGTTTTAGCAACAATGGATACGATTCACGTTAAAAAATTAAGAAAACCTAAATTACGTGATAAACTTGCTGTTAGACATGGGCGTTACATTCATCGTGATGCCGATGATCATAAAACAGTACGGTTTGTGCGTGATGAACTGGGTTTGTTAGTAGATTTTATGGCTGAATTGTATAAGACACAAGGACACAAGCTTATTGGTGTTCGTGGCATGCCGCGCGTCGGTAAGACGGAATCGATCGTTGCAGCTAGTGTAAGTGCAAATAAAAGATGGGTCTTTGTGTCAAGCACACTTTTAAAGCAAACTGTTAGAAATGAGCTCATTGAAGGGGAATATAGCCAAAATCATATTTATATCATTGATGGCGTTGTATCAAAACGACGGGCAAATGACGTACACTGGCAATTGATTAGGGAAATCATGCAACTTCCGGCAGTGAAGGTTGTTGAGCATCCTGACGTTTTTATACAAACGACCGAATATGAATTAGAGGACTTCGATTACATCATCGAATTAAGAAGTAACGAGGACGAAAAAATTACTTATGAAGCGATTGAACAACCTAACATAATTCAAGATAATGGTTTTTCCATGTTTGATTGATTTCTAAAAATGGATGGTGTTATTTATGGGAATAGGTACTAGGCTCAAAGAAGCGCGTGAAGCGAAAGATATTTCATTAGATGAATTACAGGAAACGACTAAAATACAAAAGCGTTATTTACATGCAATCGAAGAAGAAAATTACCAAATACTACCAGGGACATTTTATGCACGAGCATTTATTAAAGAGTATGCTGTCAGCGTAGGCTTAAATGCTGATGAGCTCCTTGCTGAGTATGAAAATGATTTACCAAAACTGCAAGAGGATGATGCGCCACAATATACACGCATTCAACGTTCACGTAAAAGTACTGTTCCGGCTAAAAACTCTGCTGTTTTTTCGATCATCCCTAGAATCATCGTTGTTATATTAGTACTTGGCATTGTATTTGCTGCTTGGTACTTTATTAAAGAGAACCTCACTGATGAGGCACCAGAAAATGCGATTGAAGAACCAGGAGACAATGAAGTGATTCGTAACCCTGGAAGCAACGACGGTGCATCAAATGATGGTACATCGAATACGGACGATAACGCTGAAGAAGAAAATGATACTGAGGACAATGCTGATACGACTGAAGAACCAGCAGAACCAGAACTAGAGCTTGAACTCATTGACAATCAAACGACTGGCAATAGTGCAACGGCAGTATACGAATTAAAGCACGCAGGTGACGCCATTTTAGCAACGTTAGAAACAGATGTTAAAACGTGGCTGACAGTAACAGATACAGATGAAGAAATGCTCTATTACGATTTCTTTGAAGCGGAGCAATCCCCTTTAGAAATTGATTTTTCAGGTGAAAATGAAGTGTATCTCAAGATCGGCAATGCTTCAGGTATATCCATTAAAATTAATGGTGTAGAATTGGATTTACCAAATGATCCAAAGCAATATGTCGTTCAAAACATTACCATAAACATCAAATGAGTTTTACACTAAAGAATAAAAATTTAATGTTATGACTGGACCCTTCCTATAAGTCCTGTTTTGGAAGGGTCCTGTATATTGATTAGGAGGATGTACGACTGTGAATTTACCAAATAAACTTACTTTATCACGAATTATTTTAATACCGATTTTTATTGTTTTGTACAGCGTCCCGTTTGGTTGGGGAGAATGGGAGATCGGTGATACGGTTCTACCAATTGCACATTTTAGTGCGGCAATGCTTTTTATTTTAGCATCAACAACGGATTGGATCGATGGTTATTATGCACGCAAGTATAACTTGGTAACAAATCTAGGGAAATTCCTCGATCCACTCGCTGATAAATTACTCGTTTCCGCGGCTTTGATCCTTCTTGTTGAATCAGGCCTAGCACCTGCATGGGTCGTTATTGTTATATTAAGTAGAGAATTTGCTGTTACAGGCCTTCGACTCGTCGCTGCAGGTGAAGGGATCGTTCTTGCCGCAAGCAGTATGGGCAAAATCAAAACAGTGACCCAAATTGTTGCAACATCTGCTCTTTTGCTGCACAATTTCCCATTTTCATATACAGGTATCCCGTTTGCAACGATTATGCTTTACATTGCTATGATCTTAACATTTTGGTCAGGTGTCGAATACTTTGTTAAAAATTGGCATGTTATGAGGGATTCTAAATGAACACATCATCTATAAATGCGGAGATTATTGCTGTAGGAACAGAGTTGTTGTTAGGTCAAATCGCTAATACGAATGCACAATGGTTGTCTGATCAATTAGCACAAAATGGTATTAATGTCCTTTATCATAGTGTAATCGGTGACAATTTAAACAGGGTTCAAGAAACGTTTTCCCATGCTCAATCTCGATCTGATCTCGTTATTGTAACTGGGGGACTTGGTCCGACCGAAGATGATATGACAAGAGAGGCATTCAGTGCGTTAAGCGGACTCTCCATGATTAATCATGAATTATCCTTAAAAAAAATAGTCGACTATTACGAACGACATCAGCTTGAAATGACTCCTAATAATGAAAAACAAGCGCGTGTATTTGAAGGGGCAATCGTTTTAGAAAATATGGCTGGAATGGCTCCAGGTATGATTGTTGAGCATGCAGATTGCACGTGGATATTTCTCCCGGGTATCCCAAGAGAAATGAAGCAGCTGTTTGGTGAAGGGGTTTTGTCTCATATTAAGAAGCTTGTAGGAACTGATATGGTCATTAAGTCGACAGTGTTAAAATTTGCAGGCATTGGTGAATCGCAACTTGAACATGAACTGAAAGATTTAATTGCGAACCAGCATAATCCAACAATTGCACCTTTGTCACAGTCAGAGGGTAATGTCATTCGTCTAACAGCAAAGGAACGTTCCGATGAACATGCTGATGTGTTATTGGAGGCCACAAAGTCCGTCATTGTAAAGCGCCTCCACAATTATTATGTTGGCTCGGATGAAGACACACTTGAATCTGTCGTCGTTTCTCAATTAAAAGCTCTGCATTGGACAGTCGGGGCTGCTGAAAGCTTGACAGGCGGCCTCTTTACAGCCAAACTCATTTCCGTACCTGGTGCATCAGACGTGTGTCCGGGTGGACTTATTACCTATCATAACGATGCTAAACAACAACTGCTTGGTGTATCAAAAGACATCTTAGACAATTACGGAGCTGTAAGTGAACAGTGTGCATTGGAAATGGCGCGTCAAGTTAAGACCACCCTTCAAACAAAAGTCGGCATTAGCTTTACAGGTGTTGCTGGTCCAGATCAAGTGGAGGAACAGCCTGTTGGCAGTGTTTATATTGCACTGAGTGCCGATAACGGCTTCGAAAAAGTTCATCATATAGAGCTTGAAGGTAATCGGAACACGATTAGACAGAAAGCCGTGATGAAAGGTTTAACGCTTCTCTTTAATTTTATAAATTCGCAATCGACGAAGGTCTAAAATGGTCATATGAGCCACTAATGAAGGCAGTTTATTCATTTTCAGAAATATTCACACGCAAAAACATAAGAACATCTATTCGTTTTTCACTTGGCAAAACATAAAAAAACAGTTATGATGGGTTTAGATGAAAAAGGAGGTAGTCTTTGTGAGTGATAGAAAACAAGCGTTAGATATGGCGTTAAGACAAATAGAGAAGCAGTTTGGTAAAGGGTCAATTATGAAATTAGGTGAACAAGCTGAGCAAAAAATGGCTACGATCCCTAGTGGGTCATTAGCACTTGATATTGCCTTAGGAATTGGTGGTTATCCACGGGGACGTGTCGTGGAAATCTACGGTCCTGAATCATCAGGTAAAACAACTGTTGCCCTTCATGCGATTGCTGAGGCACAGAAAAAAGGCGGACAGGCCGCTTTTATTGATGCAGAACATGCACTAGATCCAACATATGCCAGAGCACTTGGTGTGAACATTGAAGAGTTACTCTTGTCCCAACCCGATACTGGAGAACAAGCGTTAGAAATCGCTGAAGCGTTAGTTCGAAGCGGGGCAGTTGATATTATTGTTGTCGACTCTGTTGCAGCACTCGTTCCGAAAGCAGAGATTGAAGGGGAAATGGGCGATTCACACGTTGGACTGCAGGCACGACTCATGTCTCAGGCGTTAAGAAAACTATCTGGTGCCATTAATAAATCAAAAACGACTGCCATCTTCATTAACCAGATCCGTGAAAAAGTCGGGGTCATGTTCGGAAATCCAGAGACGACACCAGGAGGACGTGCACTAAAGTTCTATTCATCTGTTCGTCTTGAAGTGCGTCGCGCAGAAACACTTAAACAAGGCAATGAAATGGTCGGTAATAGAGCACGGATTAAAGTTGTTAAAAACAAAGTCGCTCCGCCATTCAGACAAGCCGAAGTCGACATCATGTATGGAGAAGGCATTTCAGCTGAAGGAGAAATTCTCGACATCGGTTCTGAACTTGATATCGTACAGAAGAGCGGTGCTTGGTATTCTTACAATGAAGAACGTTTAGGTCAAGGTCGTGAAAATGCCAAACAGTTCTTAAAAGAAAACACAGACACATTGCTTGAAATTCAACAGGCTATTCGTCAGCATTACCAATTAGATGAAACGGTTGAAGAAGAGCCCGAAGAAGTAGAACAATAGACAGATGGATCAAATCCTTTATCTTCCTAAACGAGATAAAGGATTTTTTCGTTTGCAAAAGCTACAAAGGATTGGCTATCTTCATTTAAGGTTACTACTACAAACGTTCTATACATCAGCAAGCATCTGTGTGCCTCAAACATTCAAAAAATGTTAGCCCCTATCAATATCCATAAAAATCCAATCTCTTTTTGACGTTTTCTTGACTTTATGCGCGTTGACAATTAAAATTAACATGTATAATTATATAGGTTGATTATACGCGTCCATTCATTCTTTTTGTTATTTGAAATGGTATATGCCGACAATAAAGAATTTGACAAATTTATAGCAATAGGAGGTGAATTCGTGGATCCAAAGACTATTATCATCTCCATTTTGCTTACCCTACTCGTCGGTATTGTTGTTGGTTATCTGATTCGAAAATCCATTGCAGAAGCCAAAATATCCAGTGCGGAAAATCTGGCAAAACAAATTGTTGATGAAGCACATCGAAACGCAGATGCGGCCAAAAAAGAGGCACTGCTGGAAGCGAAAGAAGAAAACCATAAATTTCGTCAGCAGGTAGAAGATGAACTTCGTGAGCGCCGTTCAGAAATACAAACTCAAGAAAATCGCCTGATGCAGAAAGATGAAAATCTGGACAGGAAAAGTGATACGCTGGATAAGCGTGAGCTCTTGTTAGAGAAAAAGGAACAATCGTTAGCAGAAAAGCAACAACAAATTGAAGAAATGGAAAGCAAAGTGGAGCAACTAAAACAAGAGCAGCAAGCAGAGCTGGAACGTATTTCCGGCTATACAAACGAACAAGCTAAACAAGTGATACTGGAACGTGTTGAAAAAGAGCTTGCACATGAATCAACTCTGAAGATAAAAGAAGCAGAAAACCATGCGAAAGAAGAAGCTGATAAAAAAGCTAAGAATATATTATCTCTCGCATTACAGCGTTGTGCTGCGGACCATGTTGCTGAAACGACTGTATCTGTTGTTAACTTGCCGAATGATGAAATGAAAGGTCGAATTATCGGTCGAGAAGGTCGTAACATTCGGACACTTGAAACATTAACAGGGATTGATCTCATTATCGACGATACACCAGAAGCTGTTATTTTATCTGGATTTGATCCCATCCGTCGAGAAATCGCTAGGATGGCATTAGATAGACTTGTACAGGATGGTCGAATCCATCCAGCTAGAATTGAGGAGATGGTTGACAAGGCAAGAAGAGATGTTGATGAACATATACGCGAAGTCGGAGAGGAAACGACTTTTGAAGTAGGTGTACATGGACTGCATCCGGATCTCATAAAAATTCTAGGTCGCTTGAAGTATCGGACAAGCTATGGTCAAAATGTACTCAAGCATTCCAGTGAAGTCGCTTATTTATCTGGTTTACTTGCTGCTGAATTAGGTGAAGACCAAACCCTGGCGAAACGCGCAGGTCTACTTCATGACATTGGTAAAGCAATCGATCATGAAGTTGAGGGTAGTCACGTTGAGATTGGTAAAGAACTCGCTATGAAGTATAAAGAGCATGAGGTCGTTATTAATTCAATTGCATCACATCATGGCGATGAAGAACCAACTTCAATTATATCCGTGTTGGTAGCAGCCGCTGACGCATTATCAGCTGCTCGCCCAGGAGCGAGAAGTGAAACGTTGGAAAATTACATCAAACGTCTCGAAAAACTCGAAGAAATTTCTGAGTCCTTCAAAGGTGTTGAGAAATCATTTGCGATTCAGGCTGGACGTGAAATTAGAATCATGGTGAAACCAGATGAGATAGATGATCTCGAATCGATTCGTGTAGCCAGAGATATTCGAAAACGAATTGAAGGCGAATTGAACTATCCAGGTCACATTAAAGTAACCGTTATTCGAGAAACAAGAGCTGTAGAATACGCTAAATAAAATACAATGCCAGAGAAGAGCGTGTGTCCATATGCTGAAACTGCAAATGGACACATGCTTTATTTATAGGGAAATAGGTGTGATTGTTGCGTACAATATATAAGACATTTAAATCCGATCTGCTTCTACCTGTCTCATTTTTGACAATATAGATATGATGTGAAACACTATGATAAACGCACACATAAAAGGATGGAGTGTACTATGAACATATTATTTATAGGCGATGTCGTTGGATCTCCGGGAAGAGATATGGTATCAGCTTATTTGCCAAAATTAAAAGAAGCCTATCATCCACAATTAACGATTTTAAATGGTGAAAACGCCGCAGCTGGAAAGGGTATCACCGAAAAAATATATAAACAATTTCTTGAATTAGGTGTTCAAGTCGTAACGATGGGTAACCATACATGGGATAAAAAAGACATCTTTGATTTTATAGATGACGCTGAACATATGATTAGACCGGCTAATTTTCCAGAAGACACACCAGGAACAGGATTAACATTTGTAAAAATAAATGGAAAAGAAGTCGCGGTTATTAATCTCCAAGGGCGTACATTCCTCCCGCCTCTTGACGATCCTTTTCGAAAAGTGGATGAACTTATTGAACAAGCTCAAAAACGTACATCAATGATTTTTCTCGACTTTCATGCTGAAGTGACGAGCGAAAAGCAAGCGATGGGCTGGTATGTAGATGGCCGAGTGAGTGCAGTTGTTGGCACACATACACATACACAAACCGCAGATGAACGCATATTGCCAAAAGGCACAGCATACATTACTGATGTAGGTATGACCGGACCGTATGATGGTATCCTTGGCGTTGAAAAAGATGCTGTTCTTAAACGATTTTTGACTCAGCTCCCTGTTCGATTTGAAATTGATAAAACAGGCCGTAATCAATTAAATGGTGTGTTAGTAACCATTAATGAGCAAACTGGAAAAGCTCAACAGGTTAAACGTATCATGATTAATGATGATCATCCGTTTTTTGGATAATTATTTTGATCGTATTCGAATTCATTCATAATACAGTAATAAGGCATGGACATAACGAATATATTGACAATAGAATGGCAATATCAAAAGGAGGTACCAGGCATGGAAGTATTGAAGGTTTCAGCTAAATCAAATCCAAACTCAGTAGCAGGTGCACTTGCAAATGTATTACGAGAACGTGGCACAGCCGAAATTCAAGCGATTGGTGCAGGTGCTCTAAATCAATCCGTAAAAGCAGTTGCTATTGCACGAGGGTTTGTTGCTCCAAGTGGTGTCGACCTAATTTGTATCCCTGCGTTTACGGATATTATGATTGATGACGAGGAACGTACAGCCATTAAGTTGATTGTTGAGCCTCGCTAACAACAACTACAAAGAAAAAGTGTGTTGCGCATCGCGCAGCACATTTTTTTGTGCCCTGTTTTTTCGACCATTATATTATGCGAACAATTTAAATGATAACGATAACCATTAAGCCAAAAGAACGTTTTTGTTTGCGGTTTATCATCGGTTGTTGTTATATTATTAATTAGGCTCTATACTGTAATATTGTACAATAGTGACGTTGATATAAAGAAAAGAAGAGGTGTTCCTATGAACGAACAACAACGAAAAGAACAAGCACAAATTAAGCAGCATGCATCCGCGGACAAAAAATCCGGCCTGGATAAACCATTATCTGAGAAAACATCTGCTGATTTTGCCAAATATTTTGAGACGACGTATGAGCCACCTAACATCAATAAAGCGCGGAAACGCGGACGTGAAGATGTTGAAGTTCATTATGACTTTAGCATCCCAGAAGATATGAAACGAATTGGTGAAGGAAAGAAATTCTTAATTCGGACATACGGCTGCCAAATGAATGAGCATGATACAGAAGTTATGGCAGGGATTTTTAGTGAAATGGGTTATGAAGCAACAACGGAAACAAATGAAGCTGACATCATCCTATTAAATACGTGCGCCATCCGAGAAAATGCCGAGAATAAGGTATTCGGCGAAATTGGACATTTAAAACCTTTGAAACTCGAAAAACCTGATTTAATTATCGGTGTATGTGGTTGTATGTCGCAGCAGGAGTCTGTCGTTAATCGGATTTTAAAAAAGCACCAGCATGTTGATTTGATTTTCGGTACGCATAACATTCACCGTTTACCGCACCTGGTCAAGGAAGCGATGTTTGGAAAAGCGCAAGTTGTCGAAGTGTGGTCCAAAGAAGGCGATATTATTGAGAATCTCCCCAAAGTGCGTCACGGAAAAATTAAAGCCTGGGTTAACATTATGTATGGCTGTGATAAGTTCTGTACGTACTGTATTGTACCAATGACACGCGGCAAGGAACGGAGTAGGCTACCAGAGGACATTATTCAAGAAGTCCGTCATTTAGCGGCTCAAGGTTATCAGGAGATTACAGTGCTCGGACAAAATGTTAATGCGTATGGTAAAGATTTTGAAGATCGTGACTATCGGTTTGGCGATCTCATGAATGATTTACACAAGATTAACATTCCGAGAGTTCGCTTTACGACATCACACCCTCGAGACTTTGATGACCATTTAATTGACGTGCTAGCACAAGGCGGTAATTTGCTTGATCACATCCACTTACCCGTTCAATCAGGTAGCAGTGATGTATTAAAGAAAATGAATCGTAAATATACACGCGAGGACTATTTGGAACTGGTTCGAAAAATTCGTGCCGCGATTCCAAATGTCACACTCACGACAGATATTATTGTCGGTTTCCCTAACGAAACTGATGAACAATTTGAAGAAACAATGACACTCGTAGAAGAAGTTGGCTTTGAAGCGGCCTATACTTTTATATACTCACCACGTGAAGGTACACCGGCTGCACGTAAGAAAGATGATGTCCCAGAAGACGTCAAGAAGCAACGCTTGTATCGTTTAAATGAACTTGTTAATAAGCAATCAGCTGACGCAATGAAAACATATCTAGGAAAAACTGTAAAAGTACTCGTTGAAGGTGAAAGTAAAAAAGATCCAAATGTTTTGGCAGGATATACCGAAAAAAATAAACTTGTTAATTTTATCGGACCGAAATCAACAGTTGGACAAATCGTTGATGTAACAATTACCGAAGCAAAGACATGGTCATTAGATGGCGTTATGGTAGAAAACACGATAGGAGCGAAATAACATGGCACAATACACACGTAAAGAAGTGCTTGATGAAGCGAAGTATCTGGCTAACATGATGGCAAACATGGAGGAAATTGATCGGTTTAAGCAAGTCGAGGCTAAAATCAATGCAAATCAAAAAGTTCAGCAAAACATTAAGCGAATAAAAGCTTTGCAGAAGCAAGCCGTTAACTTTCAAGCGTATGAAAAAACAGAAGCACTTGCAAAGGTCGAAGCCGAAATTGATCGACTTCAAGCAGAATTAGATGAGATTCCAGTTGTTCAAGAATTTAAAGACATTCAATTACTCGTTAACGATGTTCTCCAGCTCGTTACAGGTACAATCGCACGCGAGGTTACCAATCATGTGATCGAATCGACCGGCGGTGACCCGCTTTCCGGTGAAACAGGTTCAAAGATTGCTAACAGCACATCGTGTGGCTTTAAGTAAGAGCATGGGGCAAAAGAGGATTAGCCAAATCAAAATCAGAATAAAACCACCGCTCCGGAAATATACTTCGTGACCGACAACCAGGACGGTTTAGTGTCGACGTTGGCGCAGGAAGCGCCGAACTTAGTCGACCTTCCCCACTGCGGGGTCTAACCTATGTTTTCCTCCCGCTGGAGTTTGCGGATATTTCCAGAGCTGGTGTAGAGCATTGTTCATATTTTGGATTAAAATTTAAGTTATGTCCCAGCCTGTTAAAGTAAGACATAAGCGAATGATGCAACATTGATATACATGTTATGGGTGTTTTAAAAAACCTCTTCTATGTTTTCAGAGTCACTTATGCACTTTAGGTATTTGTCTTGCATAAAATGACTATGAAAAAGAGGAGGTAAACGCGATATGAGTTTTTTGGATAAAAAATATAGAGAAGTCATCACAAGAGCTGTTTGTGGAAAAGGCCGCAAGTTCACACAGGCAACCCATACTATTTCACCTTCACACCGCCCATCTAGTATTCTAGGGTGCTGGGTCATCAATCATCTTTATAACGCTAAAAAGAAATCAGCTGACACTGTAGAAATTAACGGAAGCTACGACATAAATATTTGGTATTCGTATAATGACAATACAAAAACGGAAGTTGTCACAGAGCGGATTACGTATTGCGACTATGTTCCTTTGGCCGTTAAAGATGACCATTGCATAGGTGATGACTTCGATGTTGTCGCTAAAGTTATTCAGCAACCGAATTGTCTCGAATGCAAGATCGCAAAAGAAGATCAAAAAATTATCGTAGAAGTCGAACGTGAATTTGCTGTTCAAGTTATTGGTGATACGAAAATGTATGTTAAAGTTGCTCCAAAGGATTACGAACATGAAGATGACGATGATGATTCTTGGGATTTTGAATTGACCGATGATGAACTGAGTGACGTCAATCCGGATTTTCTATCCCATAAAGATTAAATAGGTTGTGAGAGAGCCATCCTCTCTCGCAACTTTTTTTCTTTTCCTCAAATAAACAAATTTGAATCCGAATAACGTGCAGTCTTGCATGTGCATTTATGTTATAATGGACCTTATTAAACACTACTAGAAAAAAAGGACGGTCGGGGGATAATCATGTCTAAGCACACACCTATGATGCAGCAATATTTAAAGATTAAGGCAGCGCATCAAGATGCCTTTTTGTTTTTTCGGTTAGGTGATTTCTATGAAATGTTTTTCGACGATGCGATACACGCATCAAGAGAATTAGAAATTACGTTAACGAAACGCGACTCCGGACAAAAAGAAGCAATACCGATGTGTGGCGTACCTTATCACTCCGCAGATAATTATATTAAAATATTAATTAGCAAGGGTTATAAGGTTGCAATTTGTGAACAAGTAGAAGATCCTAAAGAAGCAAAGGGTGTTGTCAAACGAGAAGTTGTTCAAATGATCACGCCTGGTACAGTAATGGAAACAACAATGTTGAATGAAAAAGAGAATAATTATATCGCCAGTCTGTCTCATTTTAATGACGGATCTTTTGTCATTGCCTATAATGACTTATCTACTGGAGAAAATGCTTTAGTTTTAATTGAGCAGGGTTGGAGTGCTGTCGTTCATGAATTGTACAATCGACATATAAAAGAAATCGTCATTTCATCCAACTTACCAGAACACATGCAGGATGAACTTAAGAATACGTTAAACATCATATTATCGTTTCAAGATGATACAACGTTTAATGCTGAATATCGTACACTTTGCGAAGCATTAGATGACGAACGATTCATGCAGGCGTTTAGCAGACTGTTAAACTATATACAAGACACACAAAAAAGATCACTCGATCATTTACAGCCAGCTCAACCGATCGTTTTAAAAGATTACTTATCCCTTGACATGTATTCAAAACGAAACCTGGAATTAACGGAAACAATTATGAAAAAACAACGGCAAGGCAGTTTATTATGGGTCCTTGATAAAACGGTTACGGCAATGGGATCAAGACTGTTAAAGAAATGGCTGGAAAGGCCGCTCATTCATCAATATAAAATAGAACAGCGACTGGATCTTGTTGAAGGATTGTTGGAAGGTTTTATGGAAAGAGATACACTTCGACACCTTTTAAAAGATATTTACGACCTTGAACGTCTTGCGGGGCGAATTTCTTTTGGAAATGTTAATGCACGGGACTTACTGCAGCTTAAACAGTCTTTGCAAAAAATTCCTCATATTAAAATCGTATTAAAAGAATTTCCAAATGAAAAAGTACAACAGCTCGGTGACAAGCTCAATTATCCGACTTCTGTTGTTGAGCTCCTTGAAAACAGCTTGACTCAAGATCCACCTGTGACAATTAAGGAAGGCAATCTCATCAAAGACGGTTATCATGACCAGCTTGACATCTATCGAGACGCTTCAAGAAATGGAAAACAGTGGATTGCAGAGCTTGAGAAACAAGAAAAAGAACAAACCGGAATTAAATCTCTTAAAATCGGTTATAATCGTGTGTTTGGTTATTACATTGAAGTATCAAAGGCAAATTTACACGTACTACCAGAGGGACGTTATGAAAGAAAGCAGACGTTAACGAACGCCGAACGGTTTATTACGCCTGAATTAAAGGAGAAAGAGCAGCTTATTCTAGATGCGGAAGATAAAAGCATTGAACTTGAATATGAGCTCTTTTTAGACATTCGCAATCAAATTAAATCTTATATTAAGGAAATACAACAATTAGCTGAACACGTGAGTGAAATTGATGTTCTCCAATCATTTGCGACAGTAAGTGAGGCGAATCATTATAGTCGTCCGTCTTTTTCTGAGCATAAGGTATCCATTCAGAATGCCCGACACCCTGTTGTTGAGCAAGTGATGAAAGATGAGATGTACGTCCCGAACGATGTAATTATGGACGCGAACCGTCGCATGCTATTAATCACTGGTCCAAATATGTCAGGGAAAAGCACGTATATGCGCCAGCTCGCTTTAATTGCTATTATGGGACAAGTTGGCTGTTTCGTTCCTTGTGAAAAAGCAGAGCTTACAATTTTCGACCAAATTTTCACAAGAATTGGTGCTGCGGATGATCTCGTCTCAGGAAAGAGCACGTTTATGGTTGAAATGCTAGAGGCTAAGCATGCATTAACACACGCGTCTGACAAAAGTTTAATTCTACTTGATGAAATTGGCCGTGGTACAAGTACATATGACGGCATGGCACTTGCTCAAGCAATCGTAGAATATATTCATAATCAAATCGGTGCAAAGACGTTATTTGCTACCCATTATCATGAATTGACAGATTTAGAGAACAGTTTATCTAGTTTACAAAATATACACGTGAAAGCAGAAGAATATGAAGGGAAAGTTATTTTCCTCCATCAAATAGAAGATGGTCCTGCCGATAAAAGTTATGGCATCCATGTTGCCAAGCTAGCTGATTTACCGCATATTTTAATCGAACGCGCTTCTTTCATCTTAGAAGACTTAGAAAAAGCGAACGAGCCGACATCTGGCCAGTTGTCATTGTTTGGCATAGCTGAACATGCTGTCAAAGAAAAGCCAGATAAAGGAACAGGAAAGTCTGAAGCATTAGTAAAGGAACTCACAGAACTTGAATTATTTGACATGACACCAATGGACGCAATGAACGCATTATATCGCTTGCAAAAAATGATCAAATAATAACTACATCTAATTAAATTGTCAGTGCCCGGTTATTGGTATTGCGGGAATGCCCCATATAAGCCGAGGATGATTATTCAGGATAGGTTGAAAGGAAGATGTGCATGCGAATCATTCAAATGCCCGACAGCCTCGCCAATAAAATAGCCGCTGGAGAAGTCGTCGAGCGGCCGGCCTCGGTTGTTAAGGAGCTTGTTGAGAATAGTATTGATGCCGAAAGTACTTGGATTCGAATTGAAATAATAGAAGCTGGCTTAAAAAAAATACGGCTCGTTGATAATGGCGTTGGAATGTCAGAATCAGATGCAGATCGCGCTTTTTTGCGACATGCGACGAGTAAAATCAAGCATGAGGCTGATTTATTTCACATTCGCTCACTTGGGTTTCGTGGCGAAGCGCTAGCAAGTATTGCAGCCGTTAGCCGGTTAATGATTAAAACATCTGAAGGAGAGGAAGCGGGTACGCTCCTAACGATGGAAGGTGGTAAAGTAATCGGGAAAACGAAAAGCGATGCCCGAAAAGGGACGGAAATTGTCGTCGAAGATTTATTTTTTAATACACCTGCCCGATTAAAATATATGAAGAGCCTTCATACAGAACTTGGTCATATAACTGAGCTGCTCAACCGCTTTGCGCTGTCACATCCGCATATTCGATTTGATGCGTTTCATAATGGGAAGTCACTGTTCAAGACAACTGGATCAGGGCAGTTACTTCAAGTGATTCAAAATATTTATGGTATGGGCGTAGCACAAAAAATGCTACCGATTACTGCCAATACACGTGATTTTAAGCTGGACGGGTATATTGGAAAACCAGAGCTGACGCGAGCATCACGACAGTACATTACGCTTATCATAAACGGGCGCTTTGTTAAAAGCTATCCATTGTCTCAGGCTATTAGTAGAGGCTATCATACGATGCTTCCAATTGGAAGACACCCAATTGTCGTTCTTGCGATTCATATGGATCCTATACTCGTTGACGTTAACGTTCATCCTGCTAAAATGCAAGTTCGTTTTAGTAAAGAAAAAGAACTTGAAGCTCTTGTTGAGGATGCGATTAAACAAACGCTTCATCAAACCGATTTAATTCCCACTGTGCAAAAGGAAAAACGTGAGCAACCACGCACGACTCAACCTAGCATGGTGCTTGAAGAACCTACGACGCACATGCGGGATCGGAACCATGCGCAAAACAATTATGTTTCAGAACGTAACAGGCGAGTTTTCAATCACTTTACCGATGAGCCAAAGCCAGAAAGTGATATGCAACGTTCTGAGAATGATGTTTTAGCGTCTGAAAGTCATTTATCAAACCAACCTGAGCCTAGCAATGTCCCAATGGAGGCAGAAATTGAGCAAAATAGAGAAAAAATCCCTGTCATGTATCCAATTGGACAGTTACACGGCACGTATATTCTTGCACAAAATGACAATGGATTTTATATGGTAGATCAGCATGCTGCTCAAGAACGTATAAAATATGAACACTTTAAAAAGGAGCTGGGAACGCCTTCGAACGAGTTACAGGATATGCTGATACCACTTACATTTGATTTTTCGGGTCAGGAAGCCCTTTTTATTGAAAATAACCGCCAAGAGCTTGAAGCAATAGGACTTTACTTTGAATCGTTTGGACCACAATCGTACGTGATTCGTTCCCATCCAAATTGGTTCCCTAAAGGGATTGAAGAAGACATTATTAGAGACATGGTCGAACAGATTATTCAAAAAGGCTCCATTAATCTCGAGAATGTAAGAGAAGAAGCAGCCATAATGATGTCTTGTAAACGATCAATTAAAGCTAATCACCATTTGAATCAAGACGACATGACACAGCTTCTTAATGATTTACGAATGGCTGACAACCCTTATACGTGCCCACATGGACGACCAGTCATTGTGCATTTTTCATCATATGAAATAGAAAAGATGTTCAAAAGAGTGATGTAACGGGTATAAGTGAAGATCTTTATGTCGATGCTGATATAAAAATGTGTTTGAGGTGAATGACATGGATCAGCAACGATTAATTAACTATTTAAACCAGCTTTTATCGAACCAGTTTATCATGTACGTGAAACTACATCGATACCATTGGTTCGTAAAGGGCCCACACTTTTATGAACGGCATCGACTTTTTGAAGTATTGTATGACGAGACAGCAGAACAGCTGGATCAAGTTGCCGAACGCATATTAGCCATTAATGGTAAACCACTCGCTACAATGGCTAAGTTTCTTAAAGAAGCGACACTGACTGAAGCTTCCGCAGATGATACTGAAGCAGAAATCATGTCTCAGCTACAAGCAGACTTTGAATCGCTCGTTCAAACAATAAAAGAAACAGGACTTACATTGGTATCTCGTGAAGAGGATGAACCAACAACCGACTTACTTGTATCTCTACAAAGCACTTATGAAAAACACATATGGATGCTTAAGGCAAGTCAATCAACACAATAAAAATTGCAGGGGAATACGCATGAAGAAAAAACTTGTTGCAATAGTTGGACCAACGGCTGTCGGGAAAACAGACCTTAGTATTGAAGTTGCTAAACGGTTTAACGGTGAAATTATTAGCGGCGATGCAATGCAAGTGTATAAGGGAATGGACATAGGAACAGCAAAGGCAACCATCGAGGAAAGGGAAGGTATACCTCATCATATGTTAGATATTAAACAGCCAGATGAGCCTTTTTCTGTTGCCGATTTTCAATCACATGTTTATGCATGCATTGAAGACATTATTGCTCGTAACAAGCTACCGATTCTAGTTGGAGGTAGTGGACTATATGTTCAAGCGGTGATTCATCATTATCAATTTGCTGAACATAAACGGAATGAAGCATTCACACAAAAATTAGAGACGTTTGCTGAGGCAAACGGGGTAGAGGCGTTGTACGAAAAATTAGTGGTCATTGATCCTGAGCATGCCCGAACGATCCATCCTAACAATTATAGACGGGTAATAAGAGCATTAGACATTTATGAATCTACGGGCCTTACGATGACAGAATATCAACAAGCACAAGTAAATAATCAGCCCTACGATGCTTATTTAATAGGTCTTGAAATGGATCGAGCTTCCCTATATGATCGCATTAATCAACGTGTTGACAAGATGGTTGCAACGGGACTCATTCAAGAGGTTGAATATCTGTATAATATGGGATATGAGCACGAACAGGCGATGAAAGCGATCGGATATAAAGAACTTATCCCATATTTAAAGGGCGAAATCGGCTTAACAGAAGCGATTGAACACCTTAAACAGAATTCCAGAAGATTTGCAAAACGTCAATACACATGGTTTAAAAATAAAATGGATGTCACATGGTATGCTGTATCTGAACAAAATAAATCCCGTGTATGGAAAACTATTTTCACAGATTTAGAAGGATTTTTAAAAGACATGTAGAAAATATATAGTTAGATAGAAAAGAGGAGGAGAAAGATGTCACAGCAAATTAATATTCAAGAGCAATATTTAAATCAGCTTAGGAAAAATCATGTTTTAGTCACCGTTTTTTTAACAAATGGATTCCAACTTAGAGGAACTGTGAAAGCATTCGACAATTTCACCGTTTTATTTGATATCGACGGTAAACAGCAGCTTATTTTTAAACATGCCATTTCTACATTTGCGCCGTCCAAAAATGTTGTATTGGATACTGGTGAATAACGATTAAGTGTAAAGCATCATGCTTACCTAAGAATAGTAGTTGAAACGGACGCTCAGTCGTCCGTTTTTCAATTGTTAACAGTTTGTATCCTGTAATGACAAAAGCTTTGAAGTAATATGTTTATTGAAATACATAATTGGTCATAAGTTTATTACAATTCAAGCATCTTCTATTTGAGAAATAACTAGGCGTTTATCACACGAACATGCCTCCGAGCGTATGATATGGAGAACGAGGTGATGATGTGGAAACTCAAGTAAAGCATGATAAAAGCGGGCAAATTAACATCGTTTTACAGAAAAAAAATAGTGAATATCATCAAGAAGTGCGACAGGACCATCAACAAATTAATCCGCCATTTACCGATATTGATCAAGCGTTTTCGTCTGTAGTCGGTTTAGAGCGTCTCAAGCAGAATATAAAGGAAATTTATGCTGTGAAAATCATCAATGAAAAACGTGATATGCTAGGTCTTGCCAATACCAATCAGGTGCTGCATATGATGTTCAAAGGAAATCCTGGTACAGGAAAAACGACAATGGCGAGAAAGTTAGCCACCTTATATCATGAAATGAACCTCTTGTCTAAAGGGCATCTGATAGAAGCAGAAAGAGCCGACCTCGTTGGCGAGTATATTGGTCAGACCGCACAAAAAACAAGGGCTTTAATAAAAAAATCAATGGGTGGTATTTTATTCATTGATGAAGCCTATTCATTAGGACGGGGTGGCGAAAAAGATTTTGGTAAAGAAGCAATTGATACATTGGTAAAGCATATGGAAGATCATCATAATGATTTTGTGTTAATTTTGGCTGGTTACCCTCAAGAAATGGAACGGTTTTTAGCATTAAATCCAGGGTTGAAATCGAGATTTCCATTTATTATTAATTTTAAAGACTATGATACTGACCAACTGATTCATATTGCTGAACAGATGGCAGCAGAGAGGGAATATAAACTATCAACTCAAGCAAGATGGAAGTTGAAAAGCCTTATTCAACAACAATTGACATATGAACGCGCAAATTTTGCTAATGCGCGTTATGTAAGAAATCTAATCGAGCAAGCAATTAGGGTGCATGCAATGCGTTTAGTGTGTGCCAATAGGATTTCTAATGAAGAATTAATTCAATTAACCGCTGATGATATTAAAGATGAACAGCACCATTCCTCTTAATAATGTGTTTATGACCATCTCACTGTATACAGTATTTATGACTGTTTAAAAAAGAATTTTATAAGTGAATACGATAATTTCTTAAAAAATTGTTTTGTGAAACGCGTTATGATTTGCTATTATGTATAAATATAAAACGAATAGAGCACTTATTAAGGGATTATCCTGAATACAAGATTAAACAATCTAATTAGATGACTAAACATCGGATAGGCTCTATTCGTCATTTCGCGTACTCCCTTATCATGGCATGTGAACCATAGCAGTATAAGCGCATTGAAACGCATCTCAAATATATACTTGGAAACGAGGGCTTCATAGATGGTAAAACAAAATATTCTTGCCTTAGCGGTCCATCAAACAGCAGATGATGATGCTTCTTTTGAATCTTCACTTGATGAGCTCATCTCATTATGTGAAACAGCAGGTGGCGATGTAAGAAATATAGTTACACAAAATCGTCACACGGTTCATGCAGCCCATTATATAGGTAAAGGTAAAATTGAAGACGTGCAAGCGTTAATTAAAGAAAACGAAATTGAATTAATTGTAGCAAACGATGAGCTCACACCCAGTCAATCGAGAAATTTGAACGATGAGTTGGCTGTGCCAATTATTGATCGTAGTCAACTCATATTAGATATTTTTGCCCAACGTGCAAAAACGAAGGAAGGACAATTACAAGTAGAGCTTGCACAGCTTCAATACATGCTGCCGAGACTCCGAGGTCAAGGCGCTCTCATGTCTCGTTTAGGAGCGGGAATTGGAACGAGGGGACCAGGGGAGACAAAGCTCGAAACAGATCAACGTCATATTAGACGTAAAATCCATGATATAAAACGGCGACTTAATAGCATTGTTAAGCAGCGCGAACAATATCGGAAGCGTCGTAAAACAAAAGATATGTTTCAAATTGCAATTGTCGGGTATACGAATGCTGGGAAGTCTACATTATTCAATCGAATTACGTCTAGTCACACACTAGAAGAAGATCAACTTTTTGCAACTTTAGATCCATTAACAAGAGAAATTCGTATGCCTTCAGGGTTTAGGACATTGCTAACTGACACAGTAGGGTTCATTCAAGATTTACCGACAACACTTATTGCTGCTTTTCGCTCAACGTTGGAAGAGGTAAGTGAGGCCGATTTCATTTTACACGTTGTAAATAGTGCTGATCCGGACCTTGAACAACAACAAAAAACGGTACAAGCTCTATTGGAAGATTTGAATGCGCAACACATCCCAACGTTAACCGTGTATAACAAGAAGGATCTCTTGACAGAACCATTTATTCCCTCATATCATCCGAATATCTTAATGAGTGCATATGCACCTGATGATGTTAAACGCATGCTGGAAAAAGTAGAGCACATGTTAAAGGATGAGTGGTCGATGTACCATGTGTCAATTCCACCACAAGAAGGACATGTGTTCAATCGGTTAAAGCTAGATTCTATTATTCGTTCACAGTACTTTGATGAAGAAAAACAGACTTATGTCGTATCAGGTTATATTCGTAACAATCATCCCCTGAACGGCCTTTTGAAGGAGAAGAGCACCAATGATTGATAACATCGCACAACAAGCAGAACAGGATTGTAAACTTCAACATGAACAGGTTAACCAGATGGCTGAACGTAATCAAAAGCGTGTTCTGGAGGCCTTTAAACTACATCGTATTAGTGATAGTCATTTTCATTCAACAAGTGGTTATGGTTATGACGACATAGGTAGAGACGGCCTTGAAGCCGTTTATGCTTCAATATTTGGTGGTGAAGATGCTTTAGTTAGACCACAAATTGTGTCGGGAACACATGCGATTTCAACCGCCTTATCAGGCGTACTTCGTCCGGGCGATGAATTACTTTATATTACTGGACATCCTTATGACACATTAGAAGAAGTCATTGGCACACGAGGGAATGCATCTGGATCACTAAAGTCATTTGGCATTACTTATAATGAAGTTGCGCTAAGTGAAGATGGCACAGTTGATTTTGATGGAATCCAAAAAGCCATTCATAGCGAAACAAAGGTGATTGGTATTCAACGATCAAAAGGGTATGATGATCGACCTTCCTTCACAATACATGATATAGCCGAAATGGTTCACTTTGTAAAGCAAATTCGTGAGGACCTTATTATTTTTGTGGACAATTGTTATGGAGAATTTGTTGAGGATCAAGAGCCATTACACGTTGGTGCCGATCTGATTGCGGGATCGTTAATTAAAAACCCTGGTGGTGGTATTGTACGTGCGGGTGGATATATTGTTGGTCGTGAAGATCTTATTAATCAATGTGCCAATCGTCTAACGGCACCGGGTCTTGGTAAAGAAACAGGTGCTACATTTAATATGTTACAAGAAATGTACCAAGGTCTATTTCTAGCGCCACTTATTGTGGGCGAAGCTGTTAAAGGCGCCATTTTCACATCAAGATTTTTGGAATTGCTCAACTTTAAGACGACGCCACATTACCAATCTAAACGGACAGATTTAATTCAGTCTGTCACACTTAATGATAAAGATTTAATGGTTGCTCTTTGCCAAGCGATTCAGGCACAATCTCCTATTAATTCCTTTGTCGCTCCATATCCAAGTGACATGCCCGGATATGATCATGATGTGATTATGGCTGCAGGTACTTTTATACAAGGTTCGAGCATAGAATTGTCTGCGGATGGTCCAATAAAAGCACCTTATATCGTTTTTATTCAAGGTGGATTAACGTATGCGCATGTTAAAATTGCCGTAGTAGAGGCAATAAAAGATTTAATATCAAAAGGCTATCCTATTCAGGTTTCACATATTGAGAGGGGGAACTGATTTCGGAATATCTTTAACTGAAACGGAAAAACAGATGTTGTGAAAAGCTATAATTATAACTATTAGGAGGAAATTGAATGAGCTTTAAGGTCACACAAGACAGTATCATGCAAAAAATAAAAGAAGAAAATGTGCGTTTTATCCGCCTTCAGTTTACAGATATGCTTGGTACGATTAAAAACGTAGAAATCCCATTAAGTCAGCTTGACAAAGCACTGGACAACAAAATGATGTTTGACGGGTCCTCTATCGAAGGATTTGTAAGAATTGAAGAGTCAGATATGTATCTTTATCCAGACCTTGATACGTTTGTCGTATTTCCTTGGACGTCTGATAAAGGCAAGGTTGCGCGCTTTATATGTGATATTTATAATCCAGACGGCACTCCATTTGAAGGGTGTCCTCGATACAATTTGAAACGTAATCTAAAGAAAATGGAGAAGCTCGGATTTTCATCATTTAACATTGGTACAGAGCCCGAGTTCTTTCTCTTTAAATTAGACGAACAAGGTGAGCCATCTCTTGAATTAAATGACCATGGAGGCTACTTCGACTTGGCGCCGACTGACCTTGGTGAAAATTGCCGTCGTGACATTGTTCTTGAATTAGAAGAAATGGGATTTGAAATTGAGGCATCGCACCATGAAGGGGCACCTGGACAGCATGAAATTGACTTTAAATATTCGGATGCGGTGAAGCATTGTGATGATATTCAAACGTTTAAGCTCGTCGTTAAAACGATTGCCCGAAAACATAATTTACATGCAACCTTTATGCCGAAGCCACTTTTTGGTGTTCATGGATCAGGCATGCACGTCAATATGTCTCTATTTAAAGACGGGGAAAATGTGTTTTTTGATACAAGTACAGAATTACAATTAAGTGAATATGCCCATCAGTTTACTTCTGGTCTGCTGCAGCATGCAACTAATTTCACAGCAATTACAAATCCGACTGTCAACTCTTATAAACGGTTAGTACCGGGTTATGAAGCACCTGTTCATGTCGCATGGTCAGCATATAATAGAAGTCCACTTGTTCGGATTCCTTACTCGAGAGGCTTGAGTACTCGAGTGGAATTAAGAAGTGTTGACCCAACGGCTAATCCATATATGGCCATGGCCGTTCTCCTTGCTGCTGGACTTGATGGCATACGCAATCAAATGACACCACCAGAATCTATTGATCAAAATATATATGAAATGACAGAAAAAGAGCGCGCTGAATGTGGTATTAAAACATTACCATCCACTTTAATGGACGCATTAAAAGAATTAAAAAAGGATGACATCATTATCGAGGCATTGGGATCTCATTTATATGAACATTTCCTCGAAGCGAAGCATATTGAATGGGATATGTTCCGAACGACGGTTCATCCGTGGGAGAGAGAGCAATATTTATCAGCGTATTAAATGCATGAAAAAGCTGCAGTAACAAAAGAGAACTTGTATCTCTTGTTACTGCAGCTTTTCTATTTTTAAGCTGTTATTTAATTGAGCGGAACAGGCCAACAATTTTCCCTAAAATGGAAACATCTTGATAGATTAAAGGTTCCATCGTCGCATTTTCTGGTTGCAACCGAATGCAATCTTTTTCTTTGAAAAATCGTTTGACTGTTGCTTCATCATCCTCAGTCATGGCAACAACAATATCTCCGTTATTGGCTGTGCTTTGTTGCTTGACGATGACTTTATCTCCTTCGAGAATACCTGCTTCTATCATACTGTCACCTTCAATAATCAGTACGAAAAGCTCATCATCAATGCCTGCAGTTGATTGTGGTAGAGGGATAAATTCTTCAATATTCTCTACAGCTGTAATCGGCAGACCTGCAGTTACTTTTCCGATAACAGGCGCATATCTAACATTTTCTCTCGTAATGGTCGTATCTGAATAAGGATCCAACAATTCTATCGCACGAGGTTTTGTTGGATCTCTTCTAATATATCCTTTCTTTTCGAGTCTTGATAAATGTCCATGTACAGTTGAACTTGAAGCAAGACCGACAGCTTCAGCAATTTCTCTTACAGAGGGTGGATAGCCTTTTTCATTGACTTCATCTCTTATAAAATCAATGATCATTTGTTGACGCGCGGATAATTTTTTCATTTAATAGACTCCTCTCGCATATCATATAACTAGGTTAATTGTAGCATCTAAAAGATAGAAATACAAACATTCGTTCGAAAGATCATTGACAAGATCATATGTTCGGAGTACAATGAAAATGCGAACAAAAGTTCTTTGCTTTGAAAGGAGATGATACGGTTGTTTAGTAATCTTTCAAGAGTAGATGTATTTTATATCGTAACGTTCATTTTGTCATTAGGATTGTTATATTTTGCTATGATTAACAGTGCCTAACGTTTATAAAGGAGTCTTATGAAGTGAAAGCGGTTATATATTGTAGAGTAAGTACGAAGAAAAGCACACAAGAATCGTCTTTATCTCGGCAAAAACAAGAGCTTGTTGCATTGGCCGAGCGTTATCATATCGAAGTTGTTGATATTATTGAAGAACAGGCGAGTGGCTATGACATTGAGCGTGATGGTGTTTTTTCATTGCTCGATCACTTTGCTCATAAAAAAGCTGATTGTCTCTTAATACAAGATGAAACGCGACTTGGACGTGGCAATACAAAAATAGCGTTGTTTCATCAACTAGGTAAACTAAATGTCACGATTTATACAACCATTCATGATGGCCAATTGGAAATGTCTGAATCTGATTCTATGGTTTTGCAAATTGTTGGGATCGTAGAAGAATATCAGCGTCGCATACATAATATGAAAATTAAACGCGGCATGAACAAAGCGATTGAGAACGGGTACGATCCCACAAAAAATCTTAAAAATATTGAACAATCTCCTGGAAGAAGTCGTGTTGAGTTTCCAATTGAAGAAGTTATTCGACTTAGACAAAAAAATTTAACATTTGAAGAAATCGCTGTGACATTGAATGGACTTGGTTTTTCAGTTTCCAAAGCGACCGTTCATCGGCGTTATCGTGAGTATCATAATACTTGAATATCGAGCTGCGACAGCGTAATATTAAAGAGTAGGGAGTGAATGTTCTCCCCGCTTTTTTTGATGTTCGGTAAACAGGAGGTAACCGTATTGATTTCCAAAGACAAATTAAATAGGATCAATGAATTAGCACATAAATCAAAAAATGGAGGTCTGACAGAAGCTGAAGCTGAAGAACGTCAAACACTCCGGGAGGAATATTTGAAAAATGTCCGTTCTTCTTTTAAAAATCAATTTAAAACGATGACTGTCATTGATCCAGAGGGTAACGATGTGACGCCAGAGAAAGTAAAAGATTTACGAAACAGACAAAACAAGCATTAAGATCCCTTAATAACGTCATCAATCCACACCCATTAACTCGTATAAATGCTGTATAGTTGAATTTTTTGCAAATGAAAGGGGAATGGTTTATGTCAAACCAAATTGAACAATTGTCCATAAATACAATTAGAACACTATCCATCGATGCCATTGAACATGCAAATTCGGGTCACCCTGGTTTACCTATGGGGGCGGCGCCCATGGCTTATACACTATGGACAGAATGTATGAATCACAACCCCAAACACTCCAAGTGGTTTAACAGGGATCGTTTCGTTTTATCAGCAGGTCATGGCTCAATGCTATTGTATAGCATGCTTCACCTATCGGGTTATGATGTCACAATGGATGATATTAAGGCGTTTCGCCAATGGGGATCAAAAACGCCAGGACATCCTGAAGTTCATCATACAGATGGTGTTGAGGCTACGACAGGTCCACTTGGCCAAGGCATAGCAATGTCTGTTGGTATGGCTATGGCTGAAGCACATTTAGCTGCTTTATATAATAAAGAGAATTATCCTGTCATTGATCATTACACATATGCACTTGTAAGTGACGGTGACTTAATGGAAGGTATTTCCCATGAAGCAGCATCATTTGCTGGACATTTAGGCTTAGGGAAACTGATTGCCTTGTACGACTCAAACGATATTTCTCTTGACGGTGACTTAGACAAGTCATTTTCAGATGATACAAAGAAACGGTTCGAGTCCTATGGCTGGCAAGTGTTATACGTAGCAGATGGAAACGATGTAGAAGCCATCAAACAAGCCCTAATCGAAGCTAAAGCTAACACAGAGCAACCAACATTAATTGAAGTGAAGACTGTTATTGGCTATGGGTCGCCTAATAAATCCGCCTCTGCAGCTTCACATGGTGCACCGCTTGGCACAGATGAAGTTAAACTAACGAAGGATTATTACCAATGGGCGCATGAGGATTTTTATGTTCCTGAAGACGTATATGCTGATTTCAAAACAAAAATTGTTGATAAAGGCGCTGCCACTGAGGAAGCATGGAATGCCTTATTTACAGAGTACAAGCAACACTATCCAGAGCTTGCCGACGAGTTGTTATTAGCGATAAAAGGGGATTTACCAGAAGGCTGGGACAAAGATTTACCTGTTTATGAAGCTGGTAAAGACACTTTAGCTACACGCGCATCGTCTGGTGAAGTTCTCAATGCAATCGCTAAAACTGTCCCATATTTCTTTGGGGGCAGTGCAGACCTTGCTGGATCTAATAAAACGACGATTAAAGCAGTTGATGATTTCTCAAAAAATCATTATGCAGGACGCAACATCTGGTTTGGTGTTCGGGAATTTGCTATGGCTGCAGCGATGAATGGCATGATGCTTCACGGCGGTGTTAAAGCATATGCAGGTACCTTCTTCGTGTTTAGTGACTATTTACGTGCAGCTGTGCGATTGTCTGCCATTATGAATAATCCGGCAACCTATGTGTTTACCCATGATTCAATTGCGGTTGGAGAAGATGGGCCGACTCATGAACCTGTTGAACAACTCGCAGCTTTCAGAGCAATGCCAAATCTATCTTTAATTCGTCCAGCAGATGGCAATGAAACACAAGCTGCTTGGCGTCTTGCATTAGAATCAAAAGATAAACCTACAGCAATTGTGTTGACGCGTCAAGGACTTCCAACCCTAGAGGATACAGCTACGCGTGCCTATGAAGGGGTTAAAAAAGGCGCCTATGTCATTAGTAAATGTGATAAAGACACACCAGATGCCCTACTCATTGCAACCGGATCAGAAGTTCAGCTTGCTATAGCTGCACAACAGCAGTTGAAAGAAAAAGGAATTGAAGCTAATGTCATTAGCATGCCTTCATGGGATCGTTTCAATGCCCAGGATGAAGCCTATAAGAACGAGGTTTTACCGAAAGAAGTGAAAGCCCGTCTCGCAATTGAAATGGCTTCACCTATGGGGTGGGAACGCTATGTAGGTGATCAAGGTGACATTCTAGCGATCGATACATTTGGTGCATCCGCTAATGGAGATACCGTTATAGAGAAGTACGGCTTCACAGTTGAAAATGTCATTAACCGTGTTGAAGCTTTATTAAAATAATTTGCTACAGAAAACAAGGATGATCTTTTTTGTCATCCTTGTTTTTATTATGGGTCATTCGACAAAACTAGTGGCTTCTTCTAACATAAAGTGACAGCATCTCTACTCTAGTTCGTCTATGATAAAGAAAATAGAGGGAGGGGTTAAATTGAAAACGTATTCGATTTATTGGATAGAAGAAGAAATTGCCCAATACTACCTTCATAAAGGTGAATTGTTATATCGTTTTTTCTCAGAATATCACGAGAGAGAAAATAACATCGTTCTCCAGAAACAGTTTCATTACATCACAAAACAGATACCCCAGCATAAACTACATCGACACATCAATTCGAGCCTACATATTAAGCGTTCTTCCAAAAATATAAATGACCTCATTTTATTTAGTCTTGACCATGATCCTATTTATGTGGCACTATTTAATAGACAAATCAAGTTTCAATGTGATATGCTCCATGATGCTGAACGTTACTTATTTCCATTATTAAAAGAGATACAGCCATTTTTGTTTGTTGTTGGTGATGACCATGATAATTATGGATGGATGTCGCCTCCAACACAATTCAAGCTGGACTATCACAAACAAATATTGTATTCTTGACTTTGATTAATTATACTGTATAAGAGTCAACACGAAGGAGGAAATTGAATATGGACGTCATATGGGTTGTACTTATAGGTATCGCAGCACTTATTGCTGGTGTTGCTCTTGGATTTTTCATCGCTAGAAAATATATGATGAACTATTTAAAAAAGAACCCACCAATTAATGAACAAATGCTTAGAACACTCATGATGCAAATGGGTCAAAAGCCATCACAAAAGAAAATTAATCAAATGATGCGTGCTATGAATAATCAAACTGATAAGTAATACATGCATTTATAGAGTTATTTAACATTTTTTATATTGAAGTTTAGATATCACCATATCAAAACTTAGCATACTCTTAATACGTTTGATTAAATTAAAAATCCACGTTTCTTTTTATGTCTAAAAGGAAAGGTGGATTTTTATATGTATATGGTCCATTCATGTCCTGCACTATGCAATCATCTGAGATACACGCTGAGAATAAATAACCGCTTCAGTGAATAATTTAATTTGAGTTGATTTAAGATGAATTACTTGAATTGAAAGCTGTTTGATATGATACTAATATTAGTGTGAATTTCAGAGGGGGACAATGGAAGATATGCTCGATATTCATGACATTAATATTTTTATTGCGTTTGGAGCTGGCTTTTTATCATTCGTATCGCCTTGTGTTTTGCCGTTATACCCGGCGTTTCTGTCTTATATTACTGGGATGAGTGTGAATGAGATTAGTGAAGAAAATAAAATGCTCCAACGAAAAAGCATTTTACATACACTATTTTTTTTATTAGGCTTTTCCGTCGTATTTTTATTGATGGGCGGTTTTATGGGAACAATTATTTCCGATTTTCTTAAATCGTATCAAGGCTTGATTAGACAGCTAGGCGCGGTTGTCATTATATTCTTTGGTCTTGTCATTGTAGGCGTGCTTAGATTTGACTTTCTTATGAAAGGTCGAACATTAACATTTAAAAATCGTCCGAGCGGTTATATAGGCACTTTTCTAATTGGCCTTGCCTTTTCCCTCGGATGGACGCCTTGCATGGGCCCAATATTAGCTGTTGTCATTTCCGCTTCAGCTACGACACCAGATATTGCTATGATGATGATGATCAGCTACGTACTCGGATTTTCAATTCCATTCTTTGTATTATCTTTTTTTATTGGCAAACTCACTTGGATAAGAAAACACAGCCATCTGATTGTTCAGGTTGGTGGCTATTTAATGATTTTTGTAGGAATTGCACTGTTTTTTGATTGGCTAACGAAATTAACGTCTTATTTGGCTAATTTGTTCGGTTTTACTGGTTTTTAGTGTAGATTTTAAGCGATGTTTATATTATGATAGAATCAACATCTAACTAAGGAGCGCCTCACGATGTACAAACCAAATGATTTAATTTTTCGTACGACAACGTCTTTGATAGCATTTATTTTACTAGGCTTTTCAATTTACTTACTTTTAGCTGGACATAATTCTCCCGGTGGTGGGTTTATTGGAGGCTTAATGACTTCATCTGCAATATTGTTAATGTACATGGCATACGGCATGGACATTGTAAAAAAAATTCTCCCCATCAATTTTCGTTTATTAATATTGATTGGATTGCTCATTGCTGTTACAACAGGAATTGTGTCGCTTTTCATTGGTGTACCTTTTCTTTCACAAACATTTACATATGTGACATTACCGATATTTGGTAAAATTGAATTGGCGACGGCAATGATTTTTGATATTGGTGTGTTCCTGACAGTGTTGGGCGTTACCATTACCATTATTTCAACGATTGCAGAAGATCAATAAACCAAACGCATAGCACATTGGTTTTTAACATGAATTGCATGTTCATTGTTTTACACAAGAGGGGCCTTGCATAAACAAGGCATTTTTATATGTTCACCATCTATTTGTTCATGATTTTGCCTAGTCTCACAAATGATATGGGCAATGAATATGTCTTTAGTGATTATGATCGGGGGGATATATATGGCACGCATACTCGTTACGGACGATGCAAATTTTATGCGCGTGACATTGTCGAATATATTACAAAGAGAAGGTCATGAAGTTGTAGGTCAAGCAGAAAATGGTCAGGAAGCTGTTCATCTTTATCAAACTTTAAAACCCGATCTTGTTACGATGGACATTACAATGCCAATTATGAATGGAATTGATGCCATTCAGGAAATCATTAAAATAGATGCTAATGCCATTATTGTCGTCTGTTCTGCGATGGGCCAACAAAAAGTGGTCGTTGAAGCCATTGAATTTGGTGCTACTGATTTTATCGTTAAACCATTTGATCCAAGTCGCGTTCTCGAAACTATTGGACGAGCACTAATGAGAGCACAATGAGCAAGGATGTTGGTTTTTTATGTTTTGGATAATTGCCAGTACTGTTTTAGCAGCGTTCATGGCCATATTTATGATCATAATTCGGATGAAAGCTGCACGAAAGCCCGTTACTGTTAAAAAAATTATTATTCCACCAATCATGATGAGCACTGGCGCCTTAATGTTCCTGTTTCCTGTGTTTCGCGTTCCATGGACACAAGTATTAGAGGCTGTTGGCGTTGGCTTGATTTTCTCTCTCTTTTTAATCAAAACATCAAAGTTTGAAATTCGCCGTGACGGTATATATTTAATACCTTCTAAAGCATTCGCCATTGTTTTAATTGGATTATTGGCTGCGCGAATTATTTTAAAGCTTGTCATCGGTGGTTGGACAGCTATCTCATTAGGAGAGATGAGTGGTATGTTCTTTTTACTAGCATTCGGTATGATCATTACATGGCGATTAGCCATGCTGTATCAATTTCAAACACTAAAAAAGAAATTAGCTACAAAAGCACCATCACACATGATATCGTGATGGTGCTTTTTATGTACACGTCTCTGTATTTACTGTTGCTTTTGTTTTTGGTAGCGTTCTTCCCACTTTTCTTCATAGTCGTCTCGAGAGTAAAGGAATAGATGCTCATATTGTTCTATATCGATCTTTTTTTGCTTGAGCTTCTTTTTAAGAAATTTATGATCGCGCTTTGGTGTAGCGATAATATATCCTCTAATAATTAAATCTTGATCAATCTGATTTTTTTCCTCGAGAAGTGCCAATTCACCAATCTTACTTGCAATTTTATGTCTCGCAACATCACGGAACAATTCTGGAACAGGTGCAACAAGCTCCTCTAACAATTGCTTTTCAACATCAGGCCATGAGTCTTTTGTTTCGTTAAAGTAGTATTCCTCCCAATCCATATCTGATTTCCCGTCTTCTTTCGGCAAACGTTTAAGGAATTTGCGAAACATAAAAAACCCGCCAATTGCCATGAGTCCAATTAATAAAAACCCCCAAAGAATAATGAATAAATCGACAAAAATAGACATTATACCACCCATTTTTCAAGAAAAATCTTCCTTTGTCGTTCACAAAAAGGACAAAGTTTTATTTTTCTGCTGTTATATAGTAATATTACACATTATAATGGGAATATCGAATACATACAAGAAATCATCATTTTTTTACGATTATTGTCATATGAATGTTTGGAGTACTTAATTTGTAGTAAATTGACAAAAGGAGGGATGGTCATGATATCAAAATCCGAGAGAAATAATGTGATGGAAGATCTGACGGCAATAAAGCATTTAGAAGATTTACCACCATCTATCTTACAATGGCTTGATCATCATAATCACGATATCGTAATGATGTATAATGAAAACGGCGAAAATGTTTATACTTCTCAATCTGTTAAACGTAAGCTGGGCTATGAACCGCTTGAACTCATTGGAACAGGATGGCATGATAAGTTAGCACCAGCGGATATAGAATCAATGAATGCCGTTGAAATAACTCATTCTGATCATACAGAGATTTTTAATGTACGTGTGAGTGATAAATATGGAAAGTGGATTTGGTTTGAAACATGCATTACAAAACGTGATCTTGATACACAAACATATTATATTGCACTTTTAAAAGACATTTCTGATAAAAAAGAGGCAGAGGAGCTAATGATTCGATCGGAAAAAATGTCTGTAGCCGGGCAATTAGCTGCTGGAATTGCACATGAAATTCGAAACCCTTTAACGTCATTAAAAGGATTTATACAACTGTTACAGGGTGGGTTAAATCAAAAAGAAGAATATTATAAAATTATGCTTGATGAGATTGATAAGATGGAAGCAATTACGTCAGAGCTCCTGTTTATTTCAAAGCCTGTATCTAATGATATTAAGTTAGAATCTATTAATGAGATGATAAATGATGTCATTTATTTACTACGACCACAAGGGAAAATAAGAAATATTGATATCGTTTGGCAGCAAGGCGACGATTGCGAGATCCAATGTAATCGTTCACAAATCAAACAAGTACTCATTAATATTATAAAGAACGCATTAGAAGCTATGGCACATAAAGGTAAGGTGGTCATTCAATCCTATCAAGCGAACAACTCGGTCAATATTGATGTAAGTGATGAAGGTTCTGGAATACCACAGGAAATCATTCATAAGCTTAAGGAACCTTTCTTTACAACTAAAGAAGGGGGAACAGGACTTGGTCTCATGATTACCCATCAAATCCTGACAAAGCATAATGGGACATTAAACATCTTTTCTAAACCGAATGAAGGTAGTACCTTTCAAATTATATTACCGGTTCAATAATCAAATACAGTAAATGTATAAGCAATACTTATCACACTGAATAATTATTTCATATCTATGAAACGTCTCTAATTCATTGAGTTATCCGCAATCTTCATATACTATTAAAGTAGGCAGACGATTGATATTAAACAGTCGTTTGTCTTTTGGGGTGTACGAGAAGCATGAACCGGCAAGATTTGCACAGAGCTGAAAGGAGTTATAAGCAAATGGGAGAGAATCAATCGTTAAATGCGCGAAAGCAATTTGAATTAAATGGAAAAACGTACAATTACTATGCTTTAAAATCACTTGAAGGCAATCAAGCGGGGACTATTTCAAGGTTGCCGTACACAATACGTGTATTACTTGAATCTGTTCTCCGGCAACAAGATGGACACGTCATTAAAGAGGAACATATCGAGGGATTGCTCAATTGGGGCAAAGCTCAGGGGAATGTCGATGTACCATTTAAACCATCTCGTGTTATTTTACAAGACTTCACAGGAGTTCCAGCCGTTGTGGATTTGGCATCATTACGTAAAGCAATGGTTGACTTGGGAGGGGAACCAGACAAAATTAATCCAGAGGTCCCAGTCGATCTTGTTATTGACCATTCAGTTCAAGTGGATGAATATGGCACAGCGACTGCTTTAAAAGCGAATATGGAGCTTGAATTCAATCGAAATGCTGAGCGTTATGAATTTCTTCACTGGGCTCAAAAAGCATTTGACAATTACCGGGCTGTCCCACCAGCAACAGGCATTGTTCACCAAGTGAATTTAGAATATATTGCAAACGTCGTACATGGAATAGAAAATGGCGATGGTCAGTATGATGCTTTTCCTGACACATTAGTAGGTACAGACTCACACACGACAATGATTAATGGACTCGGTATCCTTGGCTGGGGTGTTGGCGGCATTGAAGCAGAAGCTGGCATGCTCGGACAACCGTCTTATTTTCCAGCACCTGAAGTTATCGGTGTTAAATTTACCGGTAGTTTCCCACAAGGAACAACAGCTACTGACCTTGCATTAAAAGTAACGCAAGTATTACGTGAACATAATGTTGTTGGTAAATTTGTTGAATACTTCGGTCCTGGTCTTGCAGATATGCCATTAGCAGATCGTGCGACAATTTCAAATATGGCACCTGAATATGGAGCGACTTGTGGTTTCTTCCCAATTGACGAGGAAACATTACGCTATCTTCATCTCACTGGGCGCAGTGATGAACAAATAGATCTTGTAGAAACCTACGCTAAGAAAAATGATCTTTGGTATACGTCTGATCAACCTGATCCACATTATTCTCAAGTTGTTGAAATTAATCTTTCTGAACTTGAGCCGAATTTGTCAGGACCTAAACGCCCACAGGACCTGATCTCATTATCAGATATGCAGCATACATTCAATAAAGCTATAACAGCACCTGAAGGGAATCAGGGCTTCGGATTAGATGCATCTGAATTTAATAAAGAAGTAACGATTCATCATGACAACGGGCAAACATCCGTCATGAAAACAGGCTCTTTGGCGATAGCTGCCATCACGTCTTGTACAAATACGTCTAACCCATATGTAATGCTTGGTGCCGGTCTTTTAGCGAAAAAGGCTGTTGAAAAAGGATTATCTGTTGCAAGCTATGTTAAAACGTCATTAGCACCTGGCTCAAAGGTCGTAACACGGTACCTTGAAGATGCAGGGTTAATGTCCTATTTGGATAAGCTCGGATTTAGTCTTGTTGGATACGGTTGTACGACATGTATCGGAAACTCTGGACCACTTCTTCCAGAAATTGAAGATGCAATTGTCAAAAATGATCTAACGGTTTCAAGTGTGCTTTCTGGTAACCGTAACTTTGAAGGTCGTATTCACCCACTCGTCAAAGCAAATTATTTAGCCTCACCGCCGTTAGTTGTTGCATACGCATTAGCAGGGACTGTCGATATCGATTTAACTAAAGATGCGATCGGCACAGACGCAGAGGGTCATCCAGTTTATATGAAGGATATTTGGCCATCAATGGAGGAAATAAAACAGGAAGTAGAAAACGTCGTGAATCCATCTATATTCCGAAAAGAATATGATGATGTTTTCCGTTCTAACGATAAATGGAACGACATACAAACGACTGACGAACCATTATTTGAGTGGGATACAGATTCAACTTATATTCAAAATCCACCATTTTTCGAGAACCTAGAAAAAGAAGCAGGGTCTGTTCTTCCTTTAAACGCGTTACGTGCCATTGGGAAATTTGGCGATTCTGTTACAACAGATCACATCTCACCAGCCGGCGCAATCGCAAAGGATATGCCTGCAGGCCAATATTTACAAGATAAAGGGGTTACACCGAGAAACTTTAACTCCTATGGTTCACGCCGAGGCAATCACGAGATTATGATGCGCGGTACGTTTGCGAATATTCGGATACGCAACCAGCTTGCACCAGGAACTGAAGGTGGCTATACGACATATTGGCCAACAGGGGATGTTATGCCAATTTATGATGCTGCTATGAAATATCAAGCGGAAGGTACGGGGCTTATCGTACTCGCTGGAAAAGATTATGGTATGGGATCATCACGAGACTGGGCAGCAAAAGGAACAAATTTATTAGGCATTAAAACGGTTATTGCTGAGAGCTTTGAGCGCATTCACCGTTCCAATCTCGTCATGATGGGGGTCCTTCCATTACAATTCGAGAAAGGTCAAAGTGCTGATTCGCTTGGCTTAACCGGTAAGGAAACGTTCCACGTTCAAGTAGACGAATCTGTTCAGCCGCATGACCTTGTAAACGTCACTGCTATTGATGAAACTGGAAAGCAAACAGTGTTTAAAGCGGTTGCCCGTTTTGATAGTGAGGTTGAAATTGATTACTACCGTCATGGTGGCATTTTGCAGATGGTATTAAGACAAAAGATGAGCAACTAACTGTTCACGTCAAAAAAAGTCTCTCACAGATGTGTGAGGCTTTTTTTTGACGTTTTTTGGTTACATCTAATAATGACGTACGTAGAACTGTATATAGTTTTTAAAAAATGGTCACACTTCTTTTAAAGGAGTGATAACGATGGCATTAAAAAAACGGGTATCATTTGAAGAGCTCGTACAGGAAAACCGCAAACAAATCTTACAAGACCGAGCACTTATGGGTAAAATTGAAGAAAACTTGGAACAAAAGCGTAAAAAAATGTCCAATAAATGAAGATAGGACGTATACACGATATAACCACTATTTAAAATCAGGTATTGCTTAAAGCACGTTTAATTCCAATGCATAAGCTTTTAAGAAATCGTGAAAACTACTGATGTATGTCATTAAATCAAATGGAGGTACGATAGATGACAGATCATAAGTATGAACCAAAACCTGATGACAGAAGTGATAATGTAGAAAAACTGCAGCAGATGGTGCAAAATACAATCGAAAATATTGAAGACTCTCATGATACGATGGCACATTTATCGGGCAATGAAAAACAGCAATTGGAGGCCAAAAATAAACGCCGTGAACAAGCAATTGAAGGCATGAGACAGGAAATTAAAGACGAATATCATGATCAACAATAATGAGGTACGAAACCAGGTCAGCGATTTATAGACCTGGTTTTTTATGTCTGTAATGGCCCATTATGTTAAAATAGAGTTACATCTCATAGAAAGGGGCCTTTTTTTTGGCTGATAAAATCCAAACACCAATAGACGTTCGATATCAAGAAACGGATCAGATGGGGGTCGTATACCATGCAAATTATTTAGTTTGGTTTGAAATTGGACGAACGCACCTCATTAAACATCTAGGATTCGATTATGCAGAAATGGAAAAACGGGGTATTGTTTCTCCAGTTGTAAATGCACACATTTCATTTAAGAAGCCGATTCGTTACGGTGAAAATGTACATGTTGAAACATGGCTTAAGGCTTATGACGGTATACGATCGGTATATGCTTATGACATCATCAATAAAGACGGCGAAGTAGCTGTCAGTGGTGAAACAGAACATGTTATCGTAAAAAAAGATAGTTTTCGCCCATTATCTCTAAGAAAAGCATTTCCTGAATGGCATCATACATATAGCATGCAAGTAAAGGAGTAGATGTAATGGCGTTTGGAATATCAAGAACGGAGCTTAATAAATGGAAAAGAACGGTAGAGCAAGGGGAAATTGCTTTTTTAACCCATTACTGGCTTGATGAGCGCTTTCCTGATTGTGACACAGTCACTAAAGTCGGATGTTCTGATTTAGCTAAATTAGAAGCTTGGGGGCAAAAATACGGCTTAAAAAGAGAATGGATTGATCAGAAACAAAAGCATTACCCACATTTTGATTTGTTTGGATCTGCACAAAAAAAGATCCTGATGCAAGAGGGGCACCTGGATCAACTTAATCATTTTAAATGACAAATAAAGCTTATGACTCACATTAATAATAGTTAAACTGTGGCGCTTGAACATGTTCATCAAATGATACATGCAGTTCAACACCTTCAAAATACCATGCATCACTTTCTTCAATAAAAAACAACATACCGTCCACTTCGGTTGATGTAAAGACATCAACCGGAGTGGCTTGTTTGACGCCTAGGGAAAATCCCGGAATCCGGCCACCAAACCCATAGCGAGGAAAAAATCGTATCGCCGTCGTTTCAGTTGCGTCAAAATCTTCCCTGTACCAATTGGCAGCTGATGGTGTTAATGTAATGTTCATAATATGTCACTCCTTAGATCGGACGACCTCGTTATTAACGCTATTGCCTTTCTTCTCAGGAACTAAATCAACGCCCCCTGGATGAAGGGGATGACATTTACTAATGCGCTTTATCGTCAAATAGCCCCCTTTAATTACCCCAAAGCGTTTAAATGCTTCTAGACCATATGCCGAACAGGTCGGAAAAAAGCGACAAGATGGTGGTTTAAAAGGACTTATTGCTTTTTGATAAAATTTAATGAGCCCAATAAACAGGTATTTCATAGCATAAATTCCTTTACATTTTAATCATACGTCAGGATCCTGTTATGTTCAAATTAATTGACTTATGGATGATTTACATCCATTTTATTTTCGGTTCAGTTTTATTTTTAATGCGTTTAATGTTGTCTTTATGTCGGTAAAAAACGAACGCTGTTAGCGCAAATATAATAATGATGAGAAGTGTATCATCGATAAGAAATGACACAATAATTGTAACGACACCTGTAATCATTGAAGACAAAGAAACATATTTAGAAAAATACAACGTGACAAAGAATGTTAAAATCATTATAAAAAATAGAATGGGATACACACCGAGCACAATACCAGCTGACGTCGCAACAGCTTTTCCGCCTCTAAATTTGGCGAATAATGGATATGTGTGACCTAGGACAGCAAATAAACCAATTAATAACGGGTGAAGCTCTGCGCCCATTAATACTGGGATAAGGGTTGCGACTGTTCCTTTCAAAATATCACTTAATGTTACAATACTGCCAGCCTTTATTCCAAGCACTCTAAAAGCGTTTGTTGCGCCTAAATTACCGCTCCCGTGCTCTCTAATATCAATTTTAAACGCTATTTTTCCGACGATTAATGCTGATGGTATTGACCCTAATAAATAAGCAATAATAGCATACATAACAAATTCCATACATGTGACCTCTCTCGCTTTAAAATACGTATAACGCTGAAAAAAGAATAACGCTTTGTCTGCGTCATTTAGTTTGATTATAACATAGGTTACTCGAGATCGTGAAAGTGAATTTTACAAAGTGAAATGAATCAATACCATAATGGAATATACTATCATAACGTTCACTAAAATCGTAATGAATCAGCAAATGCCCCATACTGCTCTTAATGTATTCGATTTTATATGATAGAATAAGCTGTAAACGTATGAATTATCATTGGAGGGGGACATATATATGTCATGGAACAATCCAAGCCATGCTGAGATTCGTGAAATATTAGAATCTGCAAAAACAATTGCAGTTGTGGGTTTGTCAGCAAATCCGGACAAAACTTCCTACCAAATTGCAAAATTGATGCAAGCGAATGGATATTGAATTATTCCAGTCAACCCAACTATTGATCATGTCCTCGGAGAACAGGCTTACAATTCATTAACCGATGTACAAGAACCAATTGATATTATTAACGTTTTTCGTAGACCAGAGCATTTACCAGCCGTTGCCAAAGAAGCTGTCCAGACAGATTGTCGTATTTTTTGGGCGCAACAGGGGATTGTTAATGATGAAGCCGCTCAGTATTTAAACAACCATGAGTTTACGGTTATTATGGATCTCTGCATAAAAGTTGTCCATTCACTACTCGTCAAACGTTAAAAACCAAGCGAGGTTGGGACATAACTGAAAGTTGAACTCAAAAGACGAACAATGCTCACCAGTAGCTCCGGAAATATACGCAGACTCCTGCGGGAGGAAGGCTAGGTTAGACCCTGCAGTGCGTGGGGAAGGAAGGCTAAAGTCGCGACGACAATCGCAACGCCTTCATGACCAACATCGTGTTGGCCCGAGGCTAACCGAGGGGATGGTCGACTAAGTTCGGCGCGTCCTGCGCCAACATCGAACGACTAACCTCCTGTTAGCCCGCGACCGACTAAGTTCGGTCACGTCCTGTGACCAACGTCGCCACTAAAACATTGTGTTTGTCGGTCGCGAAGTATATTTCCGGAGCGGTCGTATTGTTCGGCTCTTCATTTGATTAAACTTCTTTTGTCCCAGCCTCTTTTATGGCAAAGCGTCTCTATACAAGGAGGATTTAATTATAGTATACTTATAGTCATTCGTTTACCCTAATTAAGAACGCAATTGAAACACATGTTCTATTATTTATAATTAAGAAAAGCTTAGGAAGTAAGAGGGGAGCAAAAGGTTCATGACAAAACAACCGTCACAGTACACGGATGATTCTATACAAGTACTAGAGGGCCTAGATGCTGTACGAAAAAGGCCAGCTATGTATATCGGTAGTACTGATCATCGAGGTTTGCATCATCTCGTTTTTGAAATTGTTGACAACGCCGTTGACGAAATGCTGAACGGTTTTGGTGACACGATTAAAGTAACCATACATAAAGACAATAGTATTTCTGTAGAAGACCGGGGAAGAGGCATCCCAACTGGCATGCACCGCACTGGGAAACCAACGATTGAAGTTATCTTTACAATATTACATGCTGGTGGGAAGTTTGGCCAAGGCGGTTATAAAACGAGCGGTGGTCTTCATGGTGTTGGCGCTTCAGTCGTTAATGCCCTTTCAGAATGGCTTGAAGTAACGACATATCGTGATGGGTATACATATTACCAACGGTTCTCTAACGGTGGCAAAGACATTGAACCATTGAAAAAAGGGCTACCCGTCAGAAAATCCGGTTCCCGTGTTCATTTCAAACCGGATCCGGCTATTTTTTCTACAACTTCTTATGATTATGATGTGATTGCAGAGCGCCTTCGGGAAGCTGCCTTTTTGCTAAAGGGGCTGCGTGTTGAATTAACAGATGAACGTTCAGAAAGAAAAGATGTGTTTGAATTTCCTGACGGTCTCATATCATTTATTCATTACTTAAATGAAGAAAAAGATGCCCTCCACGAAGCGGTTGACTTTAGTGGTGAAACAGATGGGATTGAAGTTGATTTCGCTTGCCAATTTAATGATGGGTACGCGGAAAATGTCCTGTCATTCGTCAACCACGTTAGAACCCGTGATGGTGGCACACATGAATCAGGGGCTAAATCCGCAATGACACGTATATTCAATGAATTCGCTCGAAAGAATGGCTTGCTCAAGGAAAAAGAAAAAAACCTTGAAGGCAGTGATATCCGTGAGGGGTTAACAGCAGTCATTTCTGTACGAATCCCTGAAGAAAAACTTCAATTTGAAGGTCAAACAAAAGGAAAGTTAGGAACATCTGAAGCACGTTCAGCGGTTGATGCTGTTGTATCAGAAAAGCTTTCTTTTTTCTTAGAAGAAAATCCAGAGATATTAAACATGCTCATTCGGAAAGCGATAAAGGCAAAGGAAGCACGTGAGTCCGCTCGAAAAGCACGTGAAGAGGCTCGTACAGGAAAGAAAAAACGTAGAAAAGATGCGCTACTTTCCGGAAAATTAACACCAGCCCAGTCCAAAAACCCAAAACGCAATGAATTGTATCTTGTTGAGGGTGATTCTGCCGGTGGCTCCGCTAAACAGGGACGTGACAGGAAATTCCAAGCTGTCTTACCTTTAAGAGGAAAAGTCATTAATACAGAGAAAGCTAAAATCCAAGATATTCTAAAGAACGAAGAAATCTCTACAATCATTCATACGATCGGTGCTGGTGTCGGTGGGGATTTTCAAATGGATGATGTTCAATATGATAAAATTATCATCATGACAGATGCCGATACAGATGGGGCGCACATCCAAGTTTTATTACTGACATTTTTCTATCGGTATATGCGGCCGCTTGTAGAGGCTGGAAAGATTTATATTGCACTGCCACCTTTGTATAAAATATCTAAAGGTAAAGGTAAGCAAGAAAAGATTGTTTATGCCTGGAATGAAGAAGAAATGCAAGAAGCAACGAAAGCTTTTAAGCAAGGATATGTGATACAACGCTATAAAGGTCTTGGTGAAATGAATGCTGATCAGCTTTGGGAAACAACAATGAGTCCAGAAACAAGGACTTTAATTCGAGTGACGATCGAGGATCTTGCTCGAGCAGAACGACGTGTTACGACATTAATGGGCGATAAAGTCGAACCAAGACGCAATTGGATTGAAGCCAACGTTGAATTCGGCATGCACGAAGATGCCAATATTTTAGAAAACGATAAAATTCATTCGTAATAGGGGGGATTTAGTTTGCCACGTCCAGAAAATTACCTCGATCTCCCATTAGAAGAAGTGATCGGGGACCGTTTTGCACGATACAGTAAATATATTATTCAGGACAGAGCACTGCCCGATGCGCGTGACGGCTTAAAGCCGGTACAGCGTAGAATATTGTTTGCTATGCATGAGGAAAAAAACACACATGATAAAAACTTTCGTAAAGCCGCCAAAACAGTCGGAACAGTTATTGGTAACTATCACCCTCATGGTGATTCGTCTGTTTATGAAGCGATGGTTCGGCTTAGCCAGGAGTGGAAGGTTCGAAATGTACTCGTCGAAATGCATGGTAATAACGGAAGTATCGACGGCGATCCTCCTGCTGCTATGCGTTATACCGAAGCAAGGTTAGCGAAAATCGCTTCCGAAATGCTTCGTGATATTGATAAAGAAACTGTTGACTACATACCAAACTTTGATGACACGATTTCTGAACCAGTCGTTTTACCTGCTAAATTCCCTAATTTACTGGTGAACGGCTCTACAGGTATTTCGGCGGGATATGCTACTGATATTCCTCCACATAATCTTGACGAAGTCATCGATGCTGTCATTAAAAGAATTGATCACCCTACTATTGATGTTGATGGCTTAATGAAGGTGATGAAAGGACCTGATTTTCCGACAGGTGGTATTGTTCAAGGCATTGACGGTATTAAGAAGGCATATGAAACTGGTAAAGGAAAAATAATTATCCGCGGGAAAACAGCGGTTGAAACGCTTCGTGGGAATCGCCAACAGATTGTCATAGATGAAATCCCATATGAAGTGAATAAAGCGGTGATGGTGAAAAAGATTGATGAACTTCGCGTAGACAGAAAAGTGGAAGGCATAGCAGAAGTTCGTGATGAAACAGACCGTACAGGCCTTAGGGTCGTCATTGAGTTAAAGAAAGATGCTAATGCGAATGGTATTTTAAATTATTTGTATAAGAACACAGATCTACAAGTAACCTATCACTTTAACATGGTGGCAATACAGGACAAAACACCAAAGCTACTATCTTTACCTGCGATGCTCGATGCCTATATTGCCCATCAAAAAGAAGTTGTAACGAGACAAACGATTTTTGACTTAAATAAAGCGCAAGCGCGGGCACACATCGTTGAAGGGCTCATCAAAGCTGTTTCAATACTTGACGAGCTGATTGCGACAATACGCGCATCAAAAGACAAATCAGATGCTAAGCAACGCATAATGGAATTATATGGGTTTACAGAAAAGCAAGCTGAAGCCATTGTTATGCTTCAACTTTACCGTCTCACAAATACAGATATCACGTCATTACAAAAAGAAGCGGCTGAATTAAGGGATAGTATTGCTAAATTAGAAGCAGTACTTTCAAGTGAAGCCAAGCTGCTTCAAACGATTAAAAAGGATTTACGTCAGCTGAAGAAGACTTTTTCAACCGAGCGTCGTACCAAAATAGAGCATGATATAGAAGAATTAAATATCAATATTGAAGTTCTCGTAGCAAGTGAGGATGTTCTCGTTACGGTTACGAAAGCAGGATATATTAAACGAACGAGCCTTCGATCATATAGTGCGTCTAATGGCGAGGATTTTGCCATGAAGGACGATGATCACCTTGTTAGCTTATGTGAGCTTGATACGACTGATCACATACTCCTGTTCACGAATAAAGGACGCTTCATGTATATACCGACACATGAACTGCCTGATATTCGCTGGAAGGATATCGGTCAGCACATCTCAAACATTGTAGCCATTGATTCCGATGAGCATATCGTCCAATCAATTCCAGTTCGCGAATTTGAGGATGACACTTACTTGTTATTTTTCACTAAAAATGGGATGGTCAAAAAGAGTGCCTTCCAATTGTATAAGGCTCAAAGGCTTTCACGCGCGCTCATTGCGATTAACTTAAAAGATGGTGATGAGGTTGTGAATGTCCATATGACAAAGGGATATTCAGATGTCTTCATTGCCTCTAACAAGGGCTATGGTTTATGGTATCACGAATCCGAAATATCTATAGTTGGCCAACGGGCTCAAGGTGTTAAGGCAATTGCCTTGAAAGAAGATGAATATGTGGTCAGTGGTCAAGTATTTGATGACTTGGCAGATCCATCTTTAGTGATGATGACACAACGCGGCGCATGCAAGCGGATGAAGCTCAAGGACTTTGAGAAATCATCTAGGGCGAAGCGTGGATCTGTCATGCTTCGCGAGCTGAAAAGTAAGCCACATAGACTACGTGGCTTCTATGTTGTCACAGAAGAAGATATGATTGCATTTAGAACGGCTCAAGGCAAACAGTTTGATGTGTTCCCATTAGAATTAGCCATTAGTGATCGATATAGTAATGGGTCGTTCGTAATAGACTCGGAAACAGACGGCGAAATAATCGACGTTTGGAAGCAAGCGACTTATGCAAAGCCTTTTGATCCATCATAAATCATCTCGTTATTTTATAACCCTTATCAAGCTGAAGGATTTATATCAAATCAGCCTGATAAGGGTTTAAATTATGTAAATGATATTGAATACTGCACCAATGTTAAATTTATTGTATAATGACAAAAGACCAATCCATCGGTCTACTAAAATTAGCAGGAGGTTTGAGATGAATTTTGAACTTGATAAAGAACAACTCATGATCAAAAAGATGGTGAGCGACTTTGCACAAAATGTGATACGGCCACGAGCTGTTGACATCGATAGAACTGCACAATTCCCTGTTGATATTTTCGAGCAAATTGGTGAACTTGGTTTGTTGGGCATACCTTTTCCTGAAGAATATGGTGGGGCAGGATCAGATACGATTTCTTATGCCATTGCTGTTGAAGAGATTGGTAAAGTGTGTGGGAGCACAGGCTTAAGCTACGCCGCTGCCGTTTCACTTGGCGCGAGCCCGATCTATTATTTTGGGACAGAAGAACAAAAGAAACAATATTTAACGCCTTTGGCTGAAGGTAAAGCACTTGGCGCCTTTGGTTTAACGGAACCTAATGCCGGTAGTGATGCAGGTGGAACGAAGACGACGGCTGTCGTTGACGGTGATGATTTTATTATTAATGGTGAGAAATGTTATATTACAAATGCGAGCTTTGCAGAAACCGTTATTGTAACCGCTGTTACAGGAAAAGATGACCGCGGCAAAAACATTATATCAGCCATCATCGTCCCAACAGATACGGATGGCGTTACCATTACGAGCAACTATGATAAAATGGGCGTGCGCGGTTCAGACACAGCTGAAATCGTCCTCGATCATGTAAGAGTTCCGAAAGAAAATTTACTTGGTGACCCAGAAAAAGGATTTAAACAATTTTTACATACACTTGATGGGGGTCGAATTTCGATTGCAGCGCTTGGTGTAGGTATCGCTCAAGCATCACTCGATCGAGCGCTTGAGTACGCGAAAGAAAGAAAACAGTTCGGAAAAGCAATTTCAAGCTTCCAGGCAATCCAGTTTAAGCTTGCAGATATGGCAATGGAAGTAGAATTGGCCCGTAACATGGTTTATAAAGCAGCCTGGCTTAAAGATCAAGGAAAGCCGTTTACAAAGGAATCGGCTTACGCTAAGTTGTTCGCAACTGAAACCGCTTTCCGTTCTGCTAATCAAGCGATTCAAATACATGGTGGCTACGGCTATATGAGGGAATATGAAGTCGAGCGTTTTCTTCGTGATGCAAAACTACTCGAAATCGGGGAAGGCACATCGGAAATTCAACGCCTCGTCATTGCTAGACAGCTACTAGATTAATAAATCGATAGAGAGGGGATAATGGGTGATCAAAAAACTATTAATTGCAAACAGAGGGGAAATTGCAGCACGGATCATTCGAACATGCAAAAACATGAACATTGAAACCGTCGCAGTGTATTCTGAAGCAGACAAAGCTGCACCATTTGTTTCGATGGCTGATGAAGCCTATTTACTTGGCCCGGCTCGTGTTCAAGATAGCTATTTAAATGTCGATAAAATCTTTTCAATTGCTAAAGAGACTGGAGCAGATGCCTTGCATCCAGGTTATGGATTTTTGAGTGAAAATCCGACCTTTAGAGAGCAATGTGATACAGCAGGGATCATTTTTATTGGTCCCGATAGCCAAGTGATTCAAAAAATGGGCAGTAAAATTGAGGCAAGACGAGTAATGAAGGAAGCGGGCGTTCCGATTGTTCCTGGAACAGAGACCGCTGTTGCATCACCAGATGAAGCTGTTCAGTTCGCTGAGCATATCGGTTATCCGATTTTATTGAAAGCGTCATCAGGTGGAGGCGGGATCGGTATGCAGACAGTCTACTCGGCTGAAGAGCTCATAAAGGCATTTGACGGTAATCAAAAGCGTGCTCAAACATTTTTCGGTGATGGCTCAATGTTTCTTGAAAAGAAGATTGAAGCTGCGCACCACGTGGAAATTCAGCTCCTAGCAGATGAGCACGGTCATGTTGTACATTTGTTTGATCGCGAGTGCTCTATTCAAAGACGTAATCAAAAAGTGATTGAAGAGGCGTCCTCCCCTTTTATAAGTGATGAAACAAGGCAGGCTATGGGAAAAGCTGCTGTTAAAGCGGCTCAAGCGATCGGCTATACAAATGCGGGAACAATTGAGTTTCTCGTTGATGACAATGAGCAATTTTACTTTCTAGAAATGAATACGCGCATACAGGTTGAGCATCCCGTTACAGAAGAAATCACTGGTATTGATATTGTTGAAGCACAAATTCATATCGCTAACGGAGAGAAGCTTGCTTTTGAACAAACAGATATTAAAAAGACAGGTCATGCGATTGAAGCGCGTATTTATGCCGAAGATCCCGTTACATTCTTTCCTTCACCTGGAACGATTACAAAACTTGAGTTGCCAGAGGGAATCGGAGTACGTCATGACATTGGTGTTGTGAGTGGTTCTCAAGTTACACCTTTCTATGATCCGATGATTGGAAAGCTGATTGTGTCAGGTGATACAAGAGATGAAGCCATTTCCCGCTTAGAAAAGGCTTTGGACGCTTACCAAATAGAAGGAATCAAAACAAATATTCCAATGCTGAAGGACGTCATAGAGCATCCACTCTTTAAAGCGGGACAGACAACAACAGCTTTTGTTGAATTGTTCTATCAATCGATTAAAAAATAACGTGCAAATTACGAGGAGGTTTCCATAATGGATATTAAAGCAACTATGGCAGGAAGTGTTTGGAAGATTGTCGTTGAAGAAGGTCAGAGCGTTCAAGAAAATGACGATGTGGTCATTCTTGAGTCGATGAAAATGGAAATACCAATTGCTGCAGAATCAGCTGGAACGATCAAAGCGATTAAAGTGGCTGAAGGTGATTTCGTAAATGAAGGAGACGTCATTGCCGTCATCGAATAATCGGTAGCATGAACAAGGAGGGGTTTCTATGTCTCTCGTGAAATTAGAGATTGAGAAGCACACAGCCGTTCTTACGTTAAATCGACCAGAGGCTGCAAATGCGTTGTCAAAGGCTTTACTTGATGAAGTAAACAAAACATTAACGACCATCAAGCAAAACCCGGCAATCTATTGCTTAATCATTACTGGTCACGGAGAAAAAGCATTTTGTGCGGGGGCTGATCTAAAGGAACGTAAAGGCATGTCTGAACAAGAAGTAATTCAAACTGTTCAATATATCGGTGAGACAATATCACATATCGAGAAGCTTGACATCCCTGTGATCGCTGCATTAAATGGGGTCGCCTTTGGTGGCGGACTAGAGCTGGCCTTAGCGTGTGACTTGCGACTTGCTGCGAGACATGTACAGATGGGCTTAACAGAAACGTCCCTCGCGATCATACCTGGAGCCGGTGGCACACAAAGGTTGCCACGTCTGATAGGGATCGGTCAGGCCAAGCAAATGATCTTTACAGCGCAAAAAAAGACGGCCGAAGAAGCTCTCGGAATTGGTCTTGTGGAGCATGTCGTTGAATCCGAGCATTTAATGACTGCTGCATACGAGCTGGCTAACCAAATAACCAAAAACGGACCGGTCGCGTTGCGTCAAGCGAAAAAAGCGATGAACCTTGGTATGCAACATGATGTAGAAACAGGTTTAGCAATTGAGCATTTATGCTATACCCACACCATTCCGACAGAAGATAGACGTGAAGGCCTACAAGCATTTAAAGAAAAAAGACAGCCAAATTATCAAGGAAAGTAGCAAGGGGGGCTTAACATATGTCTAATATAAAGAACTTACAAGAACGGATTGCGCACATCGAAAAAGGCGGTCATGAAAAATATCATGAGAAAAATGCTGAAAAAGGGAAGCTATTTGTAAGAGAGCGACTGAGATTGTTATTTGATGATGATATGAATATAGAGGATGCATTTTTCGCCAATTGCATGGATGATAGCCTTCCATCAGATGGTGTCGTGACAGGGATCGGTACCATTAATGGCCAATCTGTCTGTGTTATGGCGAATGATTCAACTGTAAAAGCGGGATCGTGGGGTAAAAGAACCGTTGAAAAGATTATTCGGATTCAAGAAACTGCGCTTAAATTAGAAGTTCCGATGCTGTATTTAGTCGATTCAGCCGGTGCCCGAATTACCGATCAAGTAGAAATGTTCCCTGGCAGACGCGGCGCTGGACGTATATTTCATAACCAAATTAAAATGTCTGGACGCGTGCCACAAGTCTGCTTGTTGTTCGGGCCGTCAGCAGCAGGTGGAGCCTATATACCCGCATTTTGTGATATCGTTGTCATGGTCGACGGTAATGCATCAATGTACCTCGGCTCACCACGTATGGCGGAAAAGGTCATCGGTGAAAAAGTATCTCTTGAGGAAATGGGCGGTGCGACTATGCATTGCTCTGTATCAGGATGTGGCGATGTTCTCGTTCAATCTGAACAAGAGGCTATTGAATATGCCCGTCGTTACCTCGGATATTTTCCACCTAACTTTAGACACAAGCCTGACCGAGCACCTGTGGAAGATCCGAAGACGTTTGAAAAAACCATTGCCCAACTCATACCAGAGAATCAAAACGCGCCATTTAATATGTACGATTTAATCGAGCGATTAATTGATGCTAATAGCTTTTGTGAAATTAAGAAAAAGTTTGCACCAGAATTAATTACCGGATTGGCACGTATTAACGGACAATCTGTTGGCATTATTGCGAATCAGCCACGCATGAAGGGCGGCGTGTTATTTCCGGATTCAGCGGATAAGTCCGCGAAATTCATTCAATTATGCGATGCCTTTAACATACCGCTCCTTTTCCTCGTAGATATTCCAGGCTTTATGATCGGTACGAAGGTTGAGCGTGCAGGAATTATTAGGCATGGTGCCAAAATGCTCGCTACGATGAGTGAAGCAACCGTGCCGAAGATTTCTGTTATTGTCCGCAAGGCATACGGGGCTGGATTATACGCAATGGCAGGCCCAGCATTTGAACCAGATGCGTGTATCGCCTTACCGACTGCACAAATAGCGGTTATGGGCCCTGAAGCAGCTGTTAACGCTGTATATGCGAATAAAATTGCTGAGCTTTCAGAAGAAGAGCGTCCTGCCTTTATTAAAGAAAAGCAGGAGGAATACAAGGAAAATATTGATATTTATCGCCTCGCTTCAGAAATGGTCATTGATGCAGTTGTTGATCCTGATCAATTAAGGGATGAATTGATCAACCGGTTTGCAGTATACGACTCGAAAAATGTTGCGTTTACAGAACGGAAACACGGCGTCTATCCAGTGTAATGAGTTTTTAAACAAGATTTGACCGCCTGTTACTATAGCGAATTATAAAGGAAACTTGACACACAATAACTTTAAGGTTTTTAGTTTCATATCAATATGTAAAGTAAACAACAGATTACATTTGGTTAAACGAATGTGATCTGTTGTTTCTTTTCTCAATTTTGTAGCAAACATATTGTCAATTACGTATAATAGACGCTGGGAGATCAATAGAGGAAAGGACATGAAGCGTGTGGTGTTACTCAAACAAAGTGGGGGAAACGTAAAGCCGTATCATATGGCGGCGGCCTATAAAAAAATGATCGAACATAACGATCACGTAAATGCACATAAACTATTAGATTTGTACAGTAAACAAAGACAAAAACAGACGATCATTAGCTTCGCTGGACATTTTTCAGCTGGTAAATCGTCCATGATCAATGCGTTGTTAGGCGAGGATATTTTACCGAAAAGCCCAATACCGACAAGCGCCAATATTGTTCGCATCACATCGGGCGAAGGGGTTGCCCGTATTTACTTTAAGGATCAAGAACCAGTGGAGTACAGTGAACCATATGACATTGACCAAATTAAAGCGTACTCTAAAGACAAATCAAGCATTAAACAAATTGATATTAGTACCTCGGATCCGATTATACCGGAAAACTGTTTTATCGTTGACACACCTGGGATTGATGCAGCAGATGACGCTGATCGCGTTATGACGGAGGGATCAATGCATTTAGCTGATGCGGTCTTTTATGTTATGGATTACAATCATGTGCAATCAGAGGTTAACTTAAATTTTCTTAAAGGGTTACAAGAACAAGCCATTCCATTTGATATTATTATAAACCAAATTGATAAACATGATGAGAACGAGCTCTCTTTTTCTGATTATCAACAGCGGATTGAATCGACATTTACGCAATGGGGATTAGAGCCTGAACGCGTTTTTTACTCGTCTTTAACCGAACGTGAGCTGCCATATAATATGTATGACGATATTCAAGCACATCTCGTCTCATTCATGACGCGTGATTATGAAGCGGTTCAAAATACCGATGCTGCCTTTAAACAAATTATTGATGCTCATAAGCTCTATTTGGATGATCGTTACAAAGAAAAAGAGCAAGAATTGACGGCTTTTGATGCATCATCATTTGATGATACCCAATTGAATCGCTTAAATGAACGCATCACTCAACTTAAGCAGCAACCATTTGACATAGAAAGCGCGCTTATTTTTGAGGTGCAGCAAACATTAAAAAATGCCTATTTAATGCCTGCTCAAACGAGGGAAACAGCCAAAGCCTTTTTAATATCGCGTCAACCTAACTTCAAAGTTGGTTTCATCGCATCAAAGAAGAAAACAGAAGATGAACAAGCGAATCGGCTACATACGTTTTTAACAGAGCTACACAATAATATGCAAACGACCATCCAATGGCGATTGCGGGATAAACTAACGGATATATTAAAGACATATGATATGAATGATGCTGATCTTCTACAAAAGCTTCAAGACATTCACGTTACCTATACAGACAGCGATGTGCTACACCATGTCAATACAGGTGCAAACGTAAATGGACAATATGTTTTAAACTTTACGAACGACGTGGCTAACGGTATAAAACAGCAGTTCAAACAACAAGTTATGGAGATCATTGATGCTGTAAAAGTCCGTCTAGAGAGCGTGAACAAACTACTTTTACAACAGCTCCTACAAGAAAAACGTGAAATGGAAAGAATGTATGATGAGCAACAACACATAAAGGCATTACATCATGAACGACAACAAGCACACGCTTCGCTGGATGCGATCTTATACACCAATACAACTGATGAAACAAGTTTGAACGATATAGAGGAGGCACTTAAGCACAGGCATGTCTCTTTTATCAAACGATCTGGTACAGCATTAAACAGCTTGACATTAAAAGAGAACGTAGAGCACGTGATTCATTCAGAAGCCGGCCAACCAATTGTTGATCAATCCGTTGCAAGATCTGGTGACGTTATTTCGCATGTCGAACAAACAATCGCCTTGGTCGAAAATATGCCAGGCTTTGATATGCTTGTTGCAGATCTACAAAGAAAAAGCGCGCGACTCGAACAGCAGACATACACCATCTCTTTATTCGGTGCATTTAGTTCAGGGAAATCTACCTTTGCCAATGCACTGCTCGGTGAGTCAGTTCTGCCAATGTCACCAAATCCTACAACAGCTTCTGTCAATCGCATTAATCCCGTCTGTGCAGAATATCCTCATGGAACGGTCATCATTCATGTGAAAGATGAAGCGACGTTGAAACAAGATGTGCTCATGATGGCGAACACTTTTTCGCTTCCAGAAGATGATTTCGGTTCTATGGTAAAATGGATAGAACAGATCGACCTTCAACATAATTTAGAGATAAGCAGTGTCTATCGGGCCCATTTACAAGCCTTATTAACTGGGTATTCGGAGATGGAGGGGGCAATCGGTCAAACGCTATCTGTCTCAATCGATGAATTTCCACGATATGTCGCTGATGAAACTTACGCAAGTTATATTGAAGCGATTGACTTATATTATGATTGTGAGCTGACGCAGAAAGGGATTACACTCGTTGATACGCCTGGTGCTGATTCTGTTAACGCGCGCCATACGTCGGTTGCCTTTGATTATATTAAGCAAGCAGATGCGATTTTATATGTGACCTATTATAACCATGCTTTATCACGCGCCGATAAAACGTTTTTAACACAGCTGGGCCGTGTAAAGGACACATTTGAACTGGATAAAATGTTCTTTCTCGTGAATGCTGCCGATTTAGCCGTGGACGAAAATGAGCTCAAGCTTGTTACATCATACGTTGATGAACAACTTGTAAAACTCGGGATTCGACAGGCGAGATTGTATCCTGTTTCAAGCAAACAATCACTCAATGAAAAAATTAATGGTGAACCTTCTAATCAAAACATGCAGCAATTTGAGCATGACTTTAAACAATTTATTGAAGACGACCTAACGGCGATCATCTCTCAATCTACTTATTGGGATATACAACGGGCACATAGCAGTATGATGACGTACATGAATACGGTCAAGATGAACCAAACAGAGAAACAAGCGTTGAAAGACACACTCGCTATACATTATAAACACGCTCAAAAAAAGGTTGACCAACTAGGAACAGATGTTCAGGCACAGCAAATTCGCCTGCGGATTGATAAACAAATCTACTATGTATGGGAAAGGGTATCCATTCAATATCATGATAGGTTTAAAGAAGCGTTTAACCCGACTACAATTACGGATTCAGGAAAAGATGCTAGACATCAGCTCAACCATGCATTGCGCCAGTTAGTCGATGAGATCGCCTTTGAGTTGTTACAAGAATTAAGAGCGGTCTCATTAAGGGTTGAAGCAACAGCAAAAAAACTCGCTGAGACGGTATATATGGAACTGATTGATAGCTGTCAACAGATCGATTCTGTTTTTACATTTCCGGCCTATGATAGCGCTGAAATGAACACGCCAGAATACGAAGCGGCTTTTCAAGCGGTTGACATGGCACATTTCCAAAAAGCATTGGCTCTATTTAAAAATACGAAACGATTTTTCGTTGATCACGAGAAAGATATTATGAAAAATCAAATCTATGAACAGCTCCAACCGTTAGCAATGGATTATTTGGAAACAAACAAGGCTGTCATGAATGAGCATTATATGAGAGAATGGGAACAGCGCATTCAATCTATTAAACAAACTGTAATGTCATATCTGGATCATTACGTGAACAGTCAACTCACAATGATGTCATCATCCGTTGATACAGAAGAGATTAAACAAACGTTGAGCAAACTAGAACATATTCTCAGTGATGAGAAAAGATAAGGAATGATTGTAATTATGGATAAGAAACACATATTACTCGTTGATGGAATGGCATTATTATTTCGAGGGTTTTACGCAACATCATTTCACGGCAATTTTATGCTGACTAAGGCAGGGGTACCTACAAACGGCGTCTATCAATTTATGCGATATTTTCTTGATGCGGTTCATACATTTACACCTTCACACGTCATTTGCTGCTGGGATATGGGCAGTCGAACATTCCGAACAGACATTTATGATCAGTACAAAGCGAATAGAGGAGCACCGCCAGAAGAACTTGTTCCACAATTTGACCTCGTTAAGGAGGTTGTCGATGCGTTCGACATTCCTAATATTGGTCTAGAAAACTATGAAGCTGATGATTGCATCGGCACATTGGCTGCTGCCTATTCAGAGACTGATAATGTGGTCATTTTAACAGGGGATCATGATATGCTTCAGCTTGTAAATGGAGGAACGAGTGTTGCGATTATGAAAAAAGGCATTGGGAACTATGACGTTTATAACCATGATAATTTTATAGATAAAAAGGGTATTACCCCAGCACAAGTCATAGATATGAAGGCGTTAACTGGAGATAGTGCTGACAACTATCCTGGCATTAAAGGCATCGGCGAAAAGACAGCTCTTAAGCTGTTGCAAAAATATGACACGGTTGATGCCCTGCTTGAAAAACAAGCGGAACTAACACCAGCTCTGCAAAAGAAAATAGCAAATGATCTTGATATGTTACACATCTCCCGAACACTCGCTCGTATTAAATGTGATGTTCCGATTACATGTGACTTGGAAACGGCATGCTGGAACTTTAACCGCGAAAAAGTTCAACAAGCATTTAGTGACCTTGAATTCCGTAATCTAGATAAGCTTATCGCACTTTAAATCATTGGGGGCATCATCAATGAAAACAAAAAGCCTATATATCATCATCAGCTCAATCCTCGTATGTGGATTGCTCGCCTGGATTGAACATGGCATTCAAATTAATTATGTGATTAAGACGGGCGCAAAAATTGGCTTGTTTTTTACGGTTATTGCCATTTATATGAAGCAATTTAATGATTTTAGGTGGGGCGATGTCCTTCGCATGAACCAAGCGAGTAGCAACTGGAAGCGGTTGTTGCTGCTTGGAATTGCGTCGGCAACAGTTATTTTAATCGCTTATATGAGCTTAGAGCCGTTTATTGATACCGCGATGATTAAAACGGATTTAACGGATCGACTCGGTATTACGCCAATTGGATTTATATTTGTCGGGTTGTATATCACGTTTGGAAATTCATTGTTAGAGGAGTATTTTTTTAGAGGCTTCATCTTTTTTAATTTGCCAAGGAACATTGCCTATGTATTCAGTCCGATTTTGTTTGCGGCCTATCATATCCCAATGATTGTTCTATGGTTTGAAGCGTATCAGGTTGCTTTATGCTTTTTTGGTTTATGGTTAATTGGTGTTATTTTTCATAAAGTCAACGAGCAGCAGGAAACGATTTGGTCATCCTGGATCATACATATTTGCGCAGATGTCATGATTATCATTATTGGACTCACTTTATTTTATTAGACGTGCATAAAATAAAGTGGTTAAGGTAGATACAATGGGCCATAAAGACATTAAAACATTCAATACGATGTGTCCACGACTAATGCAAAAATTCCCCATACATTACAAAAAGAGTATATTTGGAGGCATTTTATGATTGCGGATCCCTGGTTTACAGTGCAAACAATTGACGATCACACGTATGCGATTAGTGAGTATGGGCATTGGGAAAGCGTTCATTCATTTTTATTGTTAGGTAAAGAAAAAGCCGTGCTCATTGATACCGGTCTTGGAATAGCAAACATAAAAGACGTTATAGATCAATTGACGATGCTACCGGTTGAAGTCATAACGACCCATGTACACGTTGATCACATCGGGAGTCATGGAGAGTTTGAACAGATTTATGTCCACGAAAAAGATAAAGATTGGCTCGTTAATGGCATAGAAGGATTAACGATAGAACGCATACGACAAGATATTAGTAGAGATATCACATTGCCCACGCCAAATACATTCCATCCAGATACATACACACCCTATCAAGGAGAACCGACGGGGCTATTACATGACGGTGATGCAATCGATTTGGGGAATAGAAGATTAATCATACACCATACGCCCGGTCATTCACCAGGTCACATTTGTATTTTCGATCAAACGAACGGTTATTTGTTCACCGGAGATCTCCTATATGATCAGTTGCCTATATATGCTTTTTATCCATCAACAAATCCTCTTGATTTAGTGAATTCGTTGGAGAAAATAACAGAGATACCAAATGTAACACAGGTTTTTGGCTCGCATCATACGCTTGGACTTCATCCGACAATATTAGATGATGTAAAGCATGCTGTTAAATATTTGAGAGAAAATGATTTGGTGGAATTCGGGACGGGTGTTCATCGATTTAATGGGTTTAGCATTCAGTTTTAACGTGTTTGCTTGTTGGATAGAGCGTATCTTCAAACTGCTTGCTGTTCATTCATGTTAATTGTATGAGAGATTGATACGTTCATAAAAAAGTCTAATGCCTCATTGAGGGGTACCACCAACAAACCACGGAAAACATAAGCTAAGCGAAATTCGACAAAAAAAGCCAATTTTTCCTACGTTAAGGAATTATTCGGTTATCTTTTTATTGGTTGAGAGGACGCAGGGAAAAGAGGTGAGCGCACCCCTTTATTTAAAAAGAGAAGCGCCATGACGTTCTAACCTAAACGGCGCTGCACTGCACCGCAAATTAGCCACTGATTTACGTGAAATAGAAAGAAAATCGATGCTAGAAATAAATTAGTTCTGACAATAAGATGAGTTATGAAACAAGGTATTCACCTCCATCTACTGATTAGGTTCCATTAGACCAAACAGATACCCGCAAAGATAAATCTTTGCGGGTTTTTTCATGTATTTTTGTATAAAAAAAATGGACTTCTCCCACAAGGGGTTGTAAGAGAATCCAAGATAAAAATAGTTTTTTCGATTGATAACGTCGCCATCTCTTAACTATATGACCGTCCTCTTCACCCTTTATTGATTCTGTTACAGAGAATACCATTTGAGCGGTATTTTCGCTGTTGTGTAATTGTAAGTACCTAGTGTACTTGGCTTCTTTTGCAGGGAATGTATTGAACTGATATCCCATCACTACTTCCAAGTCTTCAAGGTTTACCCATTCTCTTGTAAAATCGTCTCTTACCTTATCAAAGGCGGGAAGGTGATAGAGTTCTTCTAACGTCTTGAGGAAAATTATTAGAAAGGAAGTTTGAAAATATTATAATAGTTAATCATTTTTAAGTTATAATGTTTCACGGGGAGATCAGCTTTTATTCCTTCCTACCTCTCCATTTTTTATACATGCCGACTAATCAACATTTTTCCAACACGTAAAATAAAAAAAGAAATTAAAAGCAACTTTATTAGCTACGAAGTCGTCTCACTTGTGAAGGGGAAATGATTTAGGGAGATTAAAAAAATGCCTAAAAAGAAGCCATTAGTTCTTATTGAAGAAATATACAATGAGCATTATGTGTATCTAAGAAACTTTTTAATAGGTCTGACCAAAAGTGACTTAATCGCTGATGATATTATCCAGGAATTATTTACAAAAATCTTAATTTCACCCTCAAGTGTTACAGAAGTTAAATATATACGAAGTTGGTAAATAACAGGGGTGAAAAACACACTGCTTGATTATTATAAAAAGAAGAAACCTGAGTTGTTACGAGATGAGAACACTATTGAAACCCTGTTGGTTGATAATTATACTCCAGAAGTAAGTGCAACGATAAACAATGAACTGGAAACAATTTTAGGTAAACTGTCTACTACCGAGCAAGCAATTATTATTGCAAAAGAAATTTATGGTTATGACTATCAGGAAATTAGTCAACTTTTAAATGTATCAGTACCTACAATAAAATCGACTGTTTTCAGGATGAGGAAAAGAATGATTAAAGAGAGGTGATGATATGGATGCTTATAAAAAAATACATCTGTTATCCCAGGAGTTAATTCCCGTTATCAATGATCTAGATGATGAACCAAGACAGATTATTTTAGAACATATAACAGACTGCAGAGATTGTAGGAAACTATATGATAGTACATTGAACTTTGACGATAGCATGCCAAAGCAAGATTACACGGAGGATGTTGAATTAAAGCCATTGAAAAAATTAGTGCAATTTAATAATGGTTTAAAGTTATTATTGATTACAGTAAGAGCGCTAATTTTGTTTTATATTTTTTACTCCAGTTTTAAATTCTATGGTGTCGAGTCTGCAACATTAATGCTAGAGTATTTCAGATCGGGAATATTTTTATTTTACACACCGGCTGTAATATTTTTACTGGTATTTACAAGTGTTTTTTTCAATAAAAAATGGGTCTGGATTCCTCTAGTTTTTGATTTTGTGATTATTTTACTTTTAGACAATATAGTGCAGTTATTTTTATAAATGGAGGTGCTAACATGGCATATTTAATCATGTTGGTTGGACTGTTTTTAGGTGTTATATTATTTGCGTTTATTTTTATAGTTTCAAAAAGGGGCGGCAAATATTATTTAGCACCAGTAATCACCTTTCTTTTTTCTGGAATGATTGTTGCGTACAGCCTATTCATCGTTGGAGGATTCGAAGGGGTAGGTTATCTATTTATAGCAGTAGGTTTTTTTATTGTTAGTATTGTTGGTACACTGCTTTTACCCTTATTAATCCGTAGAATAGAACCACAACATCTCAATAAAAGAGATAAAATCAGTTTAGTGCTTTTACCTATTATATTTTTTTCAACAATTGGGATAGCAATTAATTCAGGAGATGGATATTGGATTATTAAACAGGCAAGCGCTGCCCCTGTAGAAACAGAAGGTTACCGAATTTCCACTATCTCTGAGGGAAGCAAAGAAGTTACTTTACTATTGGGAGAAAAATACCTTGGAAAAGAGGTTGAAGTTGAAAATGTAAGTAAACGGGGATCTACTGAAATTATTTTAAAATTTGTAGATGGAGGGGATGATGATAAAGTTCCTTTTATACAAATAGGTATTAAAGAAATAAACGAACCATTGAAAGTTAAAACAACGGATGGTGATATTTTTGAACCAATAGGTAGTCCAAGAGATTGATGTATGTATCCAATGAAGAATAGACAATTTTGAGTATCATCAGGAGTTCAAATCTTAACTTGAGACTCACCGCTCATAAGTTCGGTTAATATTTTGTAATAGCAGCCGCGTTGGCGAACCTCTTGGTGAGATTGTCGCTCACGTCTCCCTCTTATCGTGACGATGAAAACCCACTCTATGATTAGAGCGGGTTTTTTGTTGTAACTATAATTGAATAGGCAGTGAAAGAATAGAGGGGGAGTTTATTCCTTTCTACTAATGAATTCCAAAAATCCTGGTGCCTCTAATTTTTCCACAGGCAACATCATCGATTTTACAAATAGAAATCCCTCCTAATTATCCTTTATGGATTGTCTTAGAACTTTTATGGCTTTATTGTGGTTATAGGAAATGATTTGCTTAGTTTAGAATAAGATATCCGCTATTTCTACATCCTTTAAATTGTCCAAATTTTTGTTGGTAGGACCGCTCATTGTTATCTAAGGGAATTAGACTTTTATTTTTAATAATCGTTAGCGCCTTGATTTTAAAGCCCCTTTATCACAGATGAATCCTTCCAAGTATGAGCCACATGATTCTTTCTTTTTTGCTGCTTTTCTAAATAGATCATTGTTGTTGCAATGTTTTCATGTCCAAGTGCTTGTTGAATCCGGAATACATCAGCGCCTTCTTCAGCACTTATGATGGCGAAACCGTGTCTCAATGTATGGGGTGTAATCGTACGAGACGAATCTGCGACAAATGAAAGATCCGCTTTACTAAGCGCATTTGATAAATAATTCGATAGATACTTATAGGAGTAAGGCTTATGTCGAGCCGTTACAAAAATGGGCGATGCATCTTGTTTGTCAAGCTTGGTATTGAGTTGGCGCCGCTGTCGAAATGTCACAATTGCTTCATACACCGCTGGAAAGATAAACAATTCTCGCTTCTTATTACCCTTACCAATTACCTCTAACCAATAGCCATCATTGTCATAAGATAAATCACATATGCGAGCGGCACATAATTCAGCAACACGTGCACCGGTCGTCAGTAATACTGATAAAAGCCCATGTAAGATCGGGTGTTCTTTATAATAGTTCAACAGTTCAATCGCTTCATCCGCGTATAAATCACGATCTGGACGATCCGCCATATGAACTGCGGCACTTTTAAAGGACTCATGCAGCGGATGCTGAATGTATTTTTTATCATGTAAATAGCTAATAAACGCCTTAAATATACTCGTTTTACGCGAAATAGTCGCCACAGAATACCGTTTACCACCTTTTCCTAGCGGAGCCTGCGTCATCCACTGTTGGAACTTCCGTATATGCCGTGGTTTAATACGTTTTAAAACAGTTGCCACATCAAGCCCCGTTGAATCAAAATCAAATTGCAAGCCTTCAGCTACAAATAGGTGATACATCCATAGCAATTCCCGCAAGTATTCCTTCTTCGTCTGTTCTGTTCTATTTTTATGGACATCAAGATCTCTTTCTTCATGCACAAATAAATACATCATTTCAATATCATTAAATGCCGAATAATCTTCCTCATCATTTACATCTACAATATCTAACATCTTCTCATGCAGTTTGGGATCTAACATATTATGTATTAAGTCATTTGAAAATGTTTCTTCAATTGAGTGAATATCTTTTGTATTTATATTTACAATAGTCGGTTGATTCATGGTTTATCACATGCCTTTTTTTGTTATCTATATATAAGTATAACGTCTTTCTTATAATGATACAATGAAAGGAAAATAAATATAATACTTAATGCAATATCTTATGAGTATAGAAAAATGGTTTATTTGTCTACCCACCTACAATTATGTTATAATTTATTATATAAAGTCATATATATAACGATATTACATAATGTGACATGATATATGTGTTGTTAAACGTGATGAAAAAACAGTAAGAAGTATATGAAGTAGATTGTAAAGATAAAGAGAGGTCGAAATAATATGGGAAATTACTTAACAACGAAAGAAGTTGCCCAAGTTTTGGAAGTTGCAGTGCCGACGATATATAAATATGTGAGAGAGCGTAAGTTAAAGCCTGTGTATGATGACAAATGGCAAATCGACGAAACGCTTTTATTTGCGCCTGAAGACGTAGAGCGCCTAGAAGAAGAGATGGTGAAGCCTGGACTAACGACAGGGGATGTTGCTGACGAATTAGGTATACATCCTAGTACGGTGGCGTCTTATATTAAACGTGGGATCATCAAAGCGGAGAAGCATCATTATATGGGACGCGAACTCTTTTTTGTGACTAGGGAAGAGCTGGATACGTTTAAACAGCATCATAATTTGCAGCAGCGCCGCAACAGTAAGTCATTTTATTCTAAAAAAACAGGGCTTTATTTGTTTCAAGCATTGCTACATGAAGAAACAAATGCTTTGGCACGTATTATGGAGCTTAATCATGAAGACGGGAAAATTGTAACAGAGAACGGAGAAATGATCGCCTTGTCCGAGATGGATATAAAGGGGTTTTCACCGATAGAGCATTTTACCGATCGACCATACATTACAAAAAAAGGATATGTGTCCTTCAAATTTGAAAAACCGTATCATATCGCATCACCGATCTTTAATATCATTGAAATCTTGTACAAGGAAAGCGGTTATAAAAATATACGGTTACAGGAAGCAGACGGCCACATTTATCTCGACATTAAACCGATGATCATTCAATCATTAACAGAAGATAAACACCCTCATGAAATTGGTTTATTGAAACGCCATATCACTGAAGGAAAGATTTCCATACGGCATAATGGCGTCATGCTAGACAGTGGATTAGAGCGTTTAACGATTCATTTACCTTCAAAACTAAAGGAAGCTGTTGTAACAAAGGCGAAAGAACAGCATCTGTCGATTGATGATTATGTAGAGAAGCTATTACAAGAGCAGTTGACTAAGGCGTAATGGGGAAGGGAAGTGGGCTGGCACATAACATAAAGATTAATCTAAAAGACAAATAATGCTCAACACTAGCTCCAGAAATTTACGTAGATTCCAGTGGGAGGAAGGCATAGGTGAGACCCCGCAGTGTGTGGGAAAGAAGGCTAAGACCGCGACGTCATGTCGCAACGCCTTCATGACCAACATCCTGTTGGCCCGAGGCTCACCGAGGGGAGATTCGATTAAATTCGGCGCGTCCTGTGACCAACGGCGACACTAAAACATCGTGTTTGTCGGTCGCGAAGTGTATTTCCGTAGCGTCTATATTATTCGGATTTCATTTGGTTAAACTTCTTTTGTCCTAGCCCTTATTGTGATTCATCCTTTGTAACGGCGTCATCTTGTAATGATACCCAAAATGCGATGACGATTGAAATAATCAATACGATAAAGGGCGCAATAAAAAGCAAGAAATTTTCCATTCGATTCACCTCATAACTTAATAATGGTCTGTTTTGCCACGCACATAATCCTTACTAAAAAGAAAAAGCCGCAGCAACAAATACAAAGAAGGGATGAGTAGTAATAACCCTAATATAAATGCAACGATGAGCGATATGGCCATTGCTTCATTCGTAAAGCTGTCATAGATCGTTAAGTAAGGGTAGAGGAGATACGGATAGTGCGATATCCCATAGCCGTAAAATGCAAAGGCAAATTGTCCGACGAGCAATCCAAAGGCAAGCCCGTAGTTTTTGCGCTTCCAAATGAGCCAAACCGTGCCTAAAAAGAAGAGCGTGGAAATCGCAAACATCCACCAGATCCCCAAAATACGTTCATAATGAGCTGGATTGTGAGAACTAAGTTGATAGATAATACCTCCGGCAGTAATAATCATCGGGAATGCCCACGTTAACGCGTATTTTCGCAACAGGTTCGTCGCATCTACGTCCTCAGCTTTATTGGCATACCACGTTAGAAATACAGCTGATATATAAAGAACAGCGGTTAAACTGAGCGCTACGATACTCCATGATAAAGGACTCGTGAAGAGCGCCCAATAATCTAGAGTAGGCTGTCCAGATACGATGGCTACAAATCCGCCCTCCGAAATGGTTAATACAATTGATAACGCTGCCGGTAAAAAAAGGCCTGCAACACCATACATAAATGCGTAGCCTTTATGTCCTTTTGTACCGTACGTTTCAAAGGCATAGTAAGAACCACGTATACCTAATAGAACGACGGCAATGCTCACTGGAATAAGGAGAACGGTACCATAATAAAAGGCGGTTTTCGGGAAAAAACCAATAATTCCTACGAAGAAGAAGACTAAAAAGACATTGGTCACCTCCCAAACAGGTGATAAGTACCGTTGGATAATTTTAGTAAGAATATGTTGTTTATTGGTAAATTCACTAAAGGCATTGAAAAATCCGGCACCAAAGTCGATGGACGCAATAATGACATACCCGAATAAAAATGTCCAAAGAACTGTAATTCCGATAACCTCTAAATTCATCGTCATAAGTGAACAGCTCCTTTTCTTTCTTCGAGCTCTCGTTCAATAGGATTGTTTCGAAACATGCGAGATAGAACGACAACTGATCCAATTCCAAGAATGAGATAAAGACCAGAAAACAGATAAATCATAATATCGACGTGATCACTCGTCGTTGCTGCTTCAGCTGTTTTCATGATGCCACGCAATATCCACGGCTGTCGCCCAACCTCAGCAAGCCACCAGCCAGTTTCTATTGCGATAATCGATAAAGGACCACCTGCTACAATTAGCCATCGAAAAGCACGCGTATGAATGAACCGCCAATGACGTCTCACACCGATCCAGTACATAAATGATACGACAATCATGAGCATGCCTATGCCGACCATGATGTTAAATAAGTAATGAATATATAACGGTGGAATCTCATCTTTCGGAAACTGATCAAGCCCGATCACCTCAGCAGACGGCCAGGCGTGAGCTAACATACTGAGTGCGTACGGAATTTCAATGGCATACTTCACATTATCCTCTTCATCTAACCAGCCGAGTAAAATGAGTGGAGCATAATCCTCTGTCTCAAAATGCCATTCGGCCGCAGCTAACTTCTCTGGTTGATAGGCAGCTAAATATTTTCCAGACAGATCACCTATTAAGAGTGTCGCAATCGAAAACACGAAGCCAATCTTCATCATTAAATAGAGTGCCTTTTTATGGTACATATGCTGAGAGCCTCGCAACAGTCGAAACGCGCCGATGGCAGCAAGCACAAAGGCGGATGTCATGTAAGCTGTGGCAACAACATGAGCAACCTTCGTTGGCATAGCCGGATTGAACATCGCTACAAGTGGATTCACATTGACAAGCTCTCCATTGACGATGTCAAAGCCTTGTGGCGCATTCATGAATGCATTGACCATTGTAATAAATACGGCTGAAAAAGACGCCCCAATTGCAACAGGAATGAGCAATAATAAATGCTTGCGCTGATCTTTAAAGCGATCCCACGTATATAAGTAAATGCCGAGGAATATCGCTTCAAAGAAAAACGCAAAGGTTTCCATAAACAATGGTAATGCGATGACTTTGCCAGCTAATTCCATGAAATTAGGCCAAAGTAAGGATAATTGTAAGCCTATAGCTGTACCTGTCACAACACCTACAGCAACCGTAATAACAAATCCACGTGTCCAACGGCGAGCTAGTAGAATGTAGTGCTCGTCCTTTTTTTTAATGCCAACCCAATGGGCAATCATAATCATGACTGGTACACCGACACCCAGCGTCGCGTAAATAATATGAAACGACAGTGTAAGCTCTGTTAGCACTCTGCTAGCGAAAACAGCATCTTCATTAATCAATATAAAGCCCCCTTAACCACTGAATAGTCGTCCAACAATGGAGAGAAGCATGATAGCTGCAACAATAAACGTGAGCCATAGTAGCTTCTTTTCATGACTTTTAAACATATAATTCGCTCCTTTGTATAGGTAGTGTGCCCAAAATCTGTCATTTAAAAGGGGTTTTTTAGTTCAAAATGAGTTAGAAGGGGATTGATGACTTATAGAATTCATTTTAATAATTGTGAAAAATATAGCCTGATGCTATACTCAAAAAGTAAAGGGGGAGAGCAAGATGAATCGTTTTCAAATGTGAAAAAGGTAATTGAATGTGTTATTCAGTCCATTGAACCTTAAGAAAAAACACATTCAGGGGGAACAAAGATGAATAGATTGATCAAAAGACAACAGGAACTCCAATTTTCTGGGAGTATTTACTCACGCAAGGATGATAAGACTCTTTTATCGGAGAGCTTTGGCTATGCGAATCAGTCGGAAAAAATTTCAAATCAATCACACACTCGATTTTCGATTGCATCCGGCAGCAAGATTTTTACAGCTATTGCAATTTGCAAGTTGGTGGAGGAAGGACTCATCACATTTGACACAAAACTCATCAATTGCTTGGATATTGAATTTCCGTATTTTGATGAAAAGATCACCATTCATCATTTATTAACGCATACATCTGGAGTACCAGATTATTTCGATGAAGACGAAATGGATGATTTTGAGGTGCTTTGGGAAAGCTTGCCAATGTATCGTGTTCGCTGTGCAAAAGACTTTCTTCCAATGTTTCAGTATGAAAAAATGCAAGCAGAGGTAGGTAGTCCTTTCAAATACAATAATACGGGTTATATTATTTTAGGGCTTATTGTTGAGCATATCAGTGGCATAGATTTCGCTGATTATATCGAAAAAAATATCTTTCAAACAGCTGGCATGACTGAATCAGGGTATTTTTCAATGGATGAATTACCTGAAAACGTTGCAAACGGTTATATAGAAAAACCAGATGGTACATGGAGGACGAACATTTATTCTCTGCCAGCAAAAGGTGGACCTGATGGTGGTGCTTATGTGACTGTAACGGATATGTCGATTTTTTGGGAGGCATTAATGAATGGCAGGATAGTGTCCAAAGAAATGACTCGGACCTTGTTGACGCCTCGTGAAAATGTAGTAGAAGATATCTTTTACGGTTATGGTGGGTATATGGAGTTAAACGAAAAGGGTGTCGTGAAGTATATTCAAATGGGATATGATCCAGGCGTGAATTATCGTTCTGTCTATTATCCTGATTTAAATCTCACCATCGTTGTTTGCTCAAATAAATCAGAAGGCGCTTATGAGATGCTTAAGGAAATCGAAAGTTTAGCAGTAAATAAGTAAAGTGTCAATAAGGGCTAATTTAGCGATTAGCCCTTATTGATTAAAGGAATGATCATGGCGTGAAGGGAGAATAGGTTTTCTTTATGTCTTTTCCCTTTTTTGTTTTCTTCTAGTTTACATAATATATATTATAGGAAGTTAGATACAAAGCTTTATTTCATATCTCATAAACAAAGTATACTAGAGATAGTGAGATGAAACAAAAAACAGCCTCATAGAGACTGTTTAGTCAAGATTAATCGTTTTTAACGGATCTGTTGCGGGTCCATTAACAATATCTCCAGTATACGTAAATCTTGAACCATGACAAGGACAATCCCAAGTTCTATCACCTGAATTCCAATGCACTTCACACCCTAAATGCGTGCATGTCGTATCAACGGCATGTAATTCATTGTTTTCATCTTTATACACACCTGTGCGTTTTCCGTTAATCCGTGTCACTGTTGCTTCATCGCTCTGTAAAGCGTTTACATCACCGTTTGTATATTCGAGTTTTCCTTTGATTAAATGCTTTGCAACATCAGTATTAAATGAAACGAATTTGCGAAGGGCTGGGTCTGCTTGAAACCGTGATGGCGAATAGAGATCTGCATATGGTGATTCGCCATTCACAATCAAATCTGAAAGCATTTTAGCTGCTATTGTGCCGTTTGTCATTCCCCACTTCCGAAAGCCGGTTGCAACGTACACATTTTCCTGACCCCTTGTAACCGGGCCAATATAAGGCATTTTATCAAGCGTTGTTAGATCCTGAGCAGACCAACGATAAAGGAAATTTTTAATACCTATTCTCTGTTCTGTGAAGGCTTCTAAAGCCTCATAATGCTTAATCATTGCTTCACCCTGGCCCGTTTTATGATTTTCGCCTGCAATTAACCATGCATCTTTTCCATTTATCGTGACATTTCGGATCGATCGGGTTGGCTGATCAGCATTTATGTACATCCCACCTGGATACGCTTTGGAGGACTCTACAGCAATTATATAAGCCCTTTCTGCATACATTCTCGTTGGAAAAAATGCTTCGCCGTCATAAAATGGATAATGTGACGCTTGAATAATATGTTTACAAGTAATTCGGTTACCATCTCTCGTTACAATCGCTGGATGTTTTCTATATTCAACATCAACTGCAACAGTACCTTCATAGATACGTAAACCGTTCGAAACAGCTTTTCTTAGCAATCCGTTTAAATAATTCAGCGGGTGAAAATGTGCTTGACTAGACATTCTTAATGCCGATCTACATGGAATGTCTAGCGGCATATCATCGGCCAGCTCTCCTTTTATACCCAGTAGATCATACGCCTTTGCTTCTTTTTCTAATTGTGTCCGTTTATCATCGGATTCGGTATAAATATAAGCATCTTCTTTTGTAAAATCACAATCCAACTTATGTGTCTCAATGAGCTGTTCAACCATCCGCATAGCTTCCATATTCGCTTCATAATAAAGAGTTGCCTTATCCTGACCGAAATGCTGAATGAATTCGTCATAAATCAATCCGTGCTGAGCCGTCACTTTTCCAGTCGTATGCCCTGTTGTGCCCTGTAAAACGGGGCCAGCGTCGATTAATACGACGTCAAGACCTTTTAACGTTAGTAAATAAGCTGCTGTAATGCCTGTGATCCCACCACCGACAATGCCAACATCAGCCTTTATGGATTCATTAAGCTTTGGGTAGTGTGATAAACTCACAGATTGTCGCCAATATGATTCTGGGTATTGCGGCATGTGATTGCCTGAAGTCATAAACGTTCACAGTCCTTCCATACTTACTCGTATCGTATATGTAGTGTTAACGTTTTATCGGTTGTTTATACGAGCACGCACAGGTTTAAAACAGGTTTATTTAATGCTTTGATAACTTGGTATACCACGTGCTGGTTGCGCATGTTTAATCGCATTAACGACTGCTTTTTCCACGACTTCAACGACAACTGCTGCCAGTGCATTTAAATCAACATCAACCTTATTCGTAGACAAAGCAAATAATGTATCTCCGTCGACAGGCGTATGAGCTGGATGAATCACTTTGGCGAAACCGTTATGACCTACAGAGGCGATTTTGTTTGCTTGCGCTTTCGTTAACGCTGCATTCGTAACGATTGTACCGATTGTTGTATTTCCCGAAAATGGTTGTGAATTGCCATCTAAAATGTTGCGTTTTAACTGATCATGCGTTGAGATGAATGTCTGCGTCTCTCGATCATATGCGCCAGCCAAAACACTTCCTGTATCAGGATCAACAATGTCTCCAAACGCATTAACTGCAATGACTGCACCCACCTCTAATTGACCGATACGGATCGCATAACTGCCTAAACCACCACGCATCACATATTCTGGACCGAGCACCTTTCCAACAGTGGTACCCATCCCAGCGCCCACGCTCCCTTGTTCAAATGGTTCATTATGAATAGCATAACGACACGCCTGTATCCCCATTTCTTTCCCTGGACGAACCGACGGATCTCCTGGATATAAATCAAATAAGATGGCACCAGGAACGATCGGTACCTTTGCAACGTGAACATCCACTCCAACATTTCTTTCTTCTAAAAACGTCATAACACCACTGCCAACTTCGAGTCCAAAAGCACTTCCCCCTGATAAAAACACGCCGTGAACCGTATCGACCGTATTTTCGGATGCAAGTAAATCTGTCTCGCGCGTTCCTGGTGCCCCTCCTCTTACATCGACACCACCCACAGCACCTTTCTCACATAATATAACGGTACAGCCTGTTAAAGCCTCATGATCGTCTGCATGTCCAAAATGGAAGCCATTCATATCCTCAATACGTATCTCTACCATCTGCAAGTCTCTCCCTTTAACTAGACGTTAACTAACGATATCATTGGCATAGAGGTGATTGCAATATGGAATTGGGATATTATGTGACTCGCGAAGCATTCCCTCTACAAAATAAAATCATCCGCTACACAAGTGGCAGCGGATGATTAATTATTGCTCTTCAAAATACTTACGATTCAACTCGATATAGTCACTTTCTTCTTCAGGTACTTCATCTTCCATGTATATCGCTTCAACAGGACAAACGGCTTCACATGCCCCACAGTCTATGCAAATATCTGGATCAATATAAAACATGTCTTTGCCTTCTTCAATACAATCTACAGGACAAACTTCCACACATTCGCCGGATTTTTCGTCCTTACACGGTGACGTTATAACAAATGCCACTGTTATCTCCTCCTAAACATTAGGTAACATTGTACTGCTGGAGCCCTAACGCGATGGGCTTAGCTTTCAGTATTTAATAACGAACAATACCTATTATAATATAAAATCGTTATAGATGGCTATACTTTATAACAATCGTGTTATTCAGCTTCAGCAAAATATGTTTTAAGAAAACCGCCGATACGGTCACTATTGTCAATAATAAAGTAAAATTCATCTGTCTCATTTTTTACATCATACAACTTACCTGGTGTGAGTTTATTATGGACAATGAACTTTTCTGCATCTGCGTGAACACACTTGATCTGCTTAATTGTATCTCGTTTTTCCCAATTTAAATGAATCATGAATCGTCACCTCAATAAATGTATGTTGTTTACATCATCATAAACTATATTCTAGTCATTAAACAAATATAAATAATTTCCGTAGCCTTCTAAGGCCATATCTTCTTTTGATATAAAGCGCATCGCTGCCGAGTTGATGCAATATCTCAATCCGCCTGTTTCCCTCGGTCCATCATTAAAAACATGCCCTAAGTGTGAGTCAGCGTGGCGACTTCGAACCTCTGTCCGTCTCATACCATGAGTTGTATCGGCTTTTTCACTTATTTCATATGGATCAATAGGTTTTGTGAAGCTTGGCCACCCACAACCGGCATCATATTGATCACGCGAGGAAAATAACACCTCTCCAGAAACAATATCTACATAAATACCTTCATCTTGATTATTCCAGTATTCGTTTCTAAATGGGGGCTCAGTCCCATTTTCTTGTGTTACGTGATATTGCATCGGAGATAGTTGCGCCTTCAATTGCTCACGGCTTTTTGCCTGTTTCCAGTGCGTGTTAATGAAATCTTGCCGACCTGATCCCTTTTTATACAGACGATAGTGAAACGATTGTTTCTTATAGTAATTTTGATGTTGATCTTCAGCAGGATAAAATGATTGAGCTGGTCGTATTGGTGTAACGATCGGTTTACTGAATTTCCCACTATCCTCTAGTGCTTGCTTGGACTGTTCTGCTATTTTGCGCTGACTGTCATTATGATAAAAGATTGCTGTTTCATACGAGGTACCTCGGTCAGCAAATTGACCACCGGCATCGGTTGGATCAATTTGCTGCCAAAACGTATCGAGCAGCTGCTTATATGAGACAATGCTTGGATCATATTCAATTTGAACCGCTTCAACATGCCCCGTCGTATTAGAACAAACTTCTTTATACGTCGGGTTTGCAACATGTCCACCAGTATAACCTGATAGAACCTTTACAATTCCTGGACGCTCGTCAAACGGTTCTACCATACACCAAAAACATCCACCTGCAAATGTTGCGAGTTCGTTTACCATATGACTACCTCCATTATAATTGTGAGTCTATTAATTGTATCATAATGTATGCATTAAATTTCCAGTTATTAATAAATGAAGCTTCATTAAACAACGATTTCCTACACACCATTATAAATTGGAAGCTTTTACAGAACATCCAGTTACTTAAATAGGTTGCCTTCCCTAAACTAACAAAAGGGATTTTCTAATTTTAAATTACTGTGGAATAAATAATTTAGGAACAGATTCTCCCTTATATAAATGCTTATCATTTGGCAGCTTATCTTCTTCGTCATCAAGATCATCGACATACACTGAATTACTTTCTACAGATTCATCTTCATCGTGTTCATCAACGTCATCAGACGACAATGCCTCGTCATCAGTTGCCTCATCATCTAAGTCAGCATCATTTAATATCTTCAACATCTGATACATTGTGGGCAAATTTTTAATTAATGGACCATACTGTTGGACAATAGGGGCACTTGACTGTATAACCCCTAACACACGTTGAACGTTATTCAGTGTATTCATCATGCCATCAACACTTACGCCTCCGCTTCCACCAGAACCAGATATTTTACCGAGGAGTTGCTGCATGATCCCTTGTTTAGGATAACCATAATTGACACCACTATGTGTATAGCTTGGCGCTGAAGCCACATAAGGTGACCTTGCTGGCATCTGACGATTAGCATTAATTGGTGAACGTCTTATTGGAAATGGCACACATATCCCCCACCTTCATCAAGTACTTTAGGTTATTGTACGTGTGGCATAAAAGAAACGTTCGGGACAATAAACCAGATTACAATATTTCCCGGGCAACCGCATAGAAGTGGTTTTTTCACCACATTTTGCTGTCGAGATGTCGAATGAACGGGATCCGTGCACCAATACCATTAGCGTTAAAGATATAAACAGCCTGAACTTTAAAGCTTTTAGTTCTCTTTGTTTTCGTCAGTTTCTTTTTTAAACAAACGTTTGATCAATATATTTCTATGGATAGAGAACGTATATTCGTATATAATGTATTTTAAGAAAGGATGATACATCATGCTAAAAGATCGAGGCACCATCAAATGGACATCGCTTATGTTGCCAGAGCATGTTAAGATGCTTAAGGAATTATGGGATGAGCAGCAAATAGAGCCGCGTCCTATTCTCGATGCTCAGGAGCTTGATCGCTTTAATAATCAGCTCATCCAAGCGTACGAGACGCAAACATCACTCAAAATTGCTGTTTATATGGTGAATCGCGTTTCATGGCAAACGGGTTTCATTACCAAACTCGATCCAACTTCAAAAAGTATTGAACTCCAAACAAATACTCACAAGCGAAGTATATCCATTTATGATGTCGTTGATATACAAACCGACGATTGAGGTGTTCATTATGACAGCTCTCTTGATTGGTAAACAGCCCATAATTCATCAAATAGCGATAACGCAGTGGAAAATGGGCTATTCCATTCAAGATAGCGGCTAATTTCATCGTAATCCAAAGAGTGCTTTGGAAAATCATGGTCATGAAACATCCAATCCGCCAATCGCGCAGCATCATCAGCTGGTTTTTTACCACGATATGACATCATGTGATGATAAAAAGACTTCATCTATTCCGTTTCCTCCTTCTATAACGGGCTAGCTTTGATTCATAAATTCACGGTGTTTCTTTTCTTTTCTGCGATAAACGATTGCTGATAAATAAATGCTTATTTCGTATAAGATAAACATCGGAATGGCCACCGTAATTTGTAATACGATATCAGGTGGTGTCACGAGCGCACCGACGATGAGCAAAATGAAATAAGCGTATTTTCTAGTTTTGCGGAGAAATGCTGGTGTCATGACACCTAAGCTGGTTAAGAACATCGCAATAATCGGTATTTCAAATAAAAAAGCAAACGGTAGCGTCACTCGAAATAAAAACTTAAAGTAGCGATCGACCGTAAACAGCTCATTAAACATGCCATCATTTAAACTAAGCAGAAATGGTAAAATTAATTTTATGAATATAAAATACCCAAAAACAAGGCCACCAATAAATAAAAGAAAAATAGCCGGTACATATGGTAAAGATGCTTTACGCTCAAATTTTGTTAATCCTGGTTTGATAAATAACCAAACTTGCAACGCTAACACAGGAATGGTTGCTGCAATTGCAACGATGCCGGCGACCGTAAAGTAAATCCATATCGTATCAGCAGGACTTGTAATCGTTAATTTGAAGGCAATATCCTGTTCAAAAAAACGATAAATATCTTTAATAAACGTAAAACTAACTAAGAAAGCGATCACGAAAACAACCGCTGTCACAATAAGTCGATTCCTCAGTTCTGTCATATGATCGATGATGTTCATGTCTTTATCACTAGACTTTGCGGACATGGTTTCACTCTCTCCCTATACATAAAAGAAGATGTAAGGCATTGACGACTCCCTACACCTTCATCATATGTGTTATGTTTATCGTTTTTTTGTGTCTTGATCTGAATCCATAAGATCGCGTGTAGCGTGTTTAAATTCTTTTAAGGTATGACCGAAAGCTTTACCGATTTCTGGCAATTTCGATGGGCCAAATATAATTAAGGCCACTACTAAAATCAAAATCATGCTTGGAAATCCGATGCTTCCCAATCCCATAACCACCACTCCCTATGTTTCTATCTCATTTAAGCGTTTTTTGACTTGTCAGATGTATGAGTAGAATCATCCTCATCGTCATCATTGGCTAGGTCTCGCGTTGATTTCTTGAATTCACGCAACGTTTGCCCTGCCGCTTTACCGATTTCTGGCAATTTGGATGGGCCAAATATAATTAATGCGACAATCAAAATCAAAATTAAACTCGGTATTCCTATGTTTGGTATCATACGTCATCGCATCCTCTTTATAAAATTTAACAAGATCATGAATGAGAGCGTTAATAGATATTAAGTATCAATGATTCATAGCTAGTTTAACATAATAAACATCACAATCACAACTTGTATATCTCTAGCGCCCTCTCATATTGTTCAGGTGTATTCATGTTAAAAAAATGCTGGTCAACGATCTCTCTTGATACCGAATTAAAGTCAGTAACATAATGAACCTTAATATGATCAAACACGCGTCTGATTTGACGCTCATCACGCAGGAGCTGTTGACGTACAACTGTGTGTACAGATTTTCGATAAACGCCAGATAATGGATGCATCTGACCAGCTATAACAGGAATAACTGCATCGTTGTCCTCAAGTTGGCCTATGAGCTCATCATAGATGCGCATATGCACAAAGGGTGTGTCACAAGCAGCGATGGCACATACATCATACTGACAATGACTGAGCGCTGATTCAAGTCCCGCCAATGGACCTTTGTCTATGAAATGATCAGGATAAACTGGACATTCAAGACCAGCATATAATTTAAGGTCATTCGCAATGACAAAACATTCATCATAGCTGCACATCGTACGCATCACATGGTCAATCACCGTTTGATTACCTAATGGCAACAATGATTTTGTCTTCCCCATGCGAGATGATTGGCCCCCAGAAAGAATTACACCACTGACCTTCATTCTCGTCCCCCCCTTAAAGACTAAAGTCGGTCATATTGAATGAAGCAATAGTCATAAGGGTTATCTTCATTTTTATCCCCTTTTACTTTGGATGTGACCTGCCAAGTCTCTTTACAGAACTTTGGAAAATATGTATCGCCTTTAAAAGATGATTCAATTTCTGTAATGTACATCCGATGGGCGATCGGTAAAATCTGTTCAAAGACATGTCCCCCACCAATAACAAAAATTTCTTCATCAGGATTGGCGTCATGCCACTCTTTGATTAATGCGATATCGTGAATAACGGTCACATTATCAATTGCTTCAAGTGATTGACGTGTCAATACAACATTTTTACGATTGGGTAATGCTTTACCAATGGATTCATACGTTTTTCTCCCCATGACGATCGTATGACCGGTTGTTTTCTGCTTGAAAAATTGTAAATCAGCAGGTAAATGCCAAGGCAAATCGTTTTCAAATCCAATAACATGATTTTGGTCCATTGCAACAAGTAAAGAAATCATAGTATATAGCCTCCTTAGATGAGTTACAAAGATGTATTAAACAGCAATTGGCGCTTTGATAGCAGGGTGAGGGTCATATCCTTCTAAAATAAAATCCTCCACTTCAAAGTCAAAAATTGAACGCTCTTGATTTAATTTTAATGTTGGCCACTGGCGAGGTTGACGAGCAAGCTGTGTTTTAATTTGTTCGGTATGATTTAGGTAGATATGAGCATCGCCAAGCGTATGAATAAATTCTCCTACTTCGAGATTACACTCATGCGCAATCATGTGTGTTAATAGTGCATAACTCGCAATATTAAACGGTACGCCTAAAAAGACATCCGCGCTCCGTTGATACAACTGGCAGGAGAGCTTCCCATCAGCGACGTAAAACTGAAACAATGTATGACACGGTGGTAGAGCCATTTGTGGAATGTCCTCCGGATTCCAAGCAGATACAATATGACGTCTTGAATCAGGATTTGTTTTGATTGATTCAATTACATCCTTTAACTGATCAATCGTGTCATGTCTCGATGTTTTCCAGTGTCGCCATTGTTTCCCATATACTGCGCCGAGATCACCAAATCGGCTTGCGAACGCATCATCAGAAAGAATTTTTTCCTTGAATTGAGCCATTTGGGCATCATAAAGCTCTTTAAATCCGGGGTCTTTTAAGCTTCGGTTGCCAAAATCAGTCATATCAGGACCTGAATAGTCATCACTTTCGACCCATTTTTTAAATGCCCATTCGTTCCATATATTGTTGTTATGCTTGAGCAGGTAGCGAATATTTGTATCTCCTTTTATAAACCAAAGAAGCTCACTTGCAACCAGCTTAAAAGGAACTTTTTTAGTTGTTAAAAGCGGAAAACCTTCTTGAAGGTTATACCGTATTTGATGGCCAAAAACAGATCGTGTACCTGTATTTGTCCGATCAGACTTTTCACACCCTTGCTCTAATATGTGTTGACATAAGGCTAAATAGCCGTTTTCTCCTGTTGTCATGCATGAACCCTCCTACTCAATCATCACATTTCATATGTTGTACTCATTGAAACTTATTGTAACACAAACGTAATGACAAGACAGTGATAATCAACTCGTCCATCACATAAATTAAGAAAAGTGAAGGTCTTAAAATGAATACATAGTAGAAAGCAGCTATGAGAAAGGGGACATTTACATGTTAAATGGTACGGTAGAGCAGGTGGTTAAACATTCATTCCTATACAGCTACATGCTTAGTCAACCGTTTTCAGTATATGTGGATGCATACCCAGTATTGCAAAACAATATACTACTTGAAGCAGAGCAGGTTCAGTATGGAGAACACGGTGAGACAGTACGCATATTACAGCACAAAATGAATCTTTTAAATTACTATGATGACGACATCGATGGTGATTTCGGTATTTTCACGGAGCACGCCTTAAAGAAAATCCAAGCAGATCTCAATATCAAAATAACAGGCGAAGCCGATTTTCAAACATTGCATAGCATTGTAGAGTTAGAAAAAGAAAAGCACGTTGAAAAACTAAAAACGATGAGTGGATCTGTTCAGCAAGGCATGAATAGTGAAGATGTTAAAATCGTTCAAGAGACGCTTCAATATTTCGGGTATTATACAGGCGAAGTCGATGGATTGTTTGGTCCACTAACGACAAAAGCGGTTGAAAAAGCTGAGGACATTCATGACATTCAATTAATGCCACAAGTGACTGAAACTGCGCTACAAACGTTGTATGAAACAGACACCACAGAATCAACCGTCTCTACAAATCAACAGCCAGCTCAACAAGAAACCGAAGCAACCGAACAAAAAAAGCCTGTTGAAACAAAAGAAGTAAAGAAAAAGAGCGGGAATGATGTAACCAGCCTTATCCAGACAGCACAATCTTTATTAGGTACACCTTATGTTTGGGGAGGTACGTCCCCAGGCGGATTTGACTGTAGTGGCTTTATACAATATGTGTTTAAGTCTCAGAACAAAACAACACCAAGAACTGTTAGTGACATGTGGAATTTTTCTCAGCCTGTCAACAATCGATCAATTGGTGACCTTGTATTTTTTGAAACATATAAACCAGGCCCGTCTCATATGGGAATTTATATCGGGGATGGAAAATTCATACATGCAGGGGTGTCTAAAGGCGTCTCAGTTAGTCACCTCAGTGAAAACTACTGGAAAACGCGGTACTTAGGTACGCGTCGCGTTCAATAATCCCATTTGAAATGAAGTGCCTAGAACATAACCTAAAAGTTTAACGTAAAAGAAAAACAATCCTCAACACTAGCTTTGAAAATATACGCCTTGATATGAAACACAGCCGGGTAAGCACCCGGCTGTTCAATAATTTCATACCCATTCATCCATAAATTGCGCCATAAATTGTTCCATAAACTCATGGCGTTGCTGTGCTAAATCTCGAGCAGCTGTTGTGTGCATTAAGCCTGAAAGCTTAAATAGTTTGTCGTGAAAATGTTTAATTGATGTCGCATCTTGCATATCATTAGAATGAATGAGTTGGTCGTTTGCAGCACCATATGCAAACGTACGTGCTATACCAATTGCACCAATTGCATCAAGTCGATCAGCATCTTGTACAATCTTTCCTTCAAGGGTATCAGGTGTTTTTTGGCCAGATGTAAAGGACACGCCTTTTATAATCGATTCAATTTGATTCATTTGACCAGTGTTTAAGCCAATATGTTTGAGCAACTGTCGCATGTCCAAGATCGCTGCATCAGGTTCAGTAAACAATTTGCGGTCTCCTACATCATGGAGCCAGCCTGCTGCTTCACAAATGAACACGTCTCCCTGTTCTTTAATCGCAATCGACTTAGCAACGGTCGCCACCCGCTTCATATGGTAGAAATCATGACCTGTTACATCACTACGAAACAACTGAGCAACGTACTCACGAATTGCCTCAATTTGTTGCGCGTAATTCATTAAAACAACCCGGTTATTTTGCCGTCTTCTAAAACATCCATATTGAGCGCGGCTGGTTTCTCAGGCAAACCTGGCATTGTCATCATATTACCTGTTAACACAACGATAAACCCAGCACCTATAGATGGTCTCAATTCTCTAACATTCACTGTGAACCCTTTAGGGCGTCCGACAAGAGAAGGATTATCAGAAAGTGAGTATTGTGTTTTAGCCATACAGACAGGCAAATTCCCCCAGCCTTGCGCTTCATAAAACGCAATTTGCTTTTTAGCTTCTGAGGACAGTTCAATGTCATCCGCACCGTAAACATTTTGAGCAACTTTACGAATTTTCGTCTCAAGATCTTCTTCAAGTTCATAAACATGCTTCAATTGAGACGTTGCAGAATTGGCTTTTTCAACGATTTTCTCAGCGAGCTCAATGCCGCCCTCTCCTCCTTTTGCCCAAACATCTGCAAGTGCTACATCAACTTCTCTCGCTTCACACCAAGATTTAATAAATGCAACTTCTGCATCCGTATCTGTTGGGAATTTGTTAATGGCTACAACATACGGCAAACCAAATGATTCAATCGTCTCGATGTGTTTCTCTAAATTCGCCATTCCGGCTTCCAATGCATCTAAATTTTCATCCGTTAATGCATCTTTCGCTAAACCACCATGCATTTTCAAAGCACGTACTGTTGCAACAATGACGACGGCATCCGTATCAAACTGACCCGCTCTCGATTTAATGTCTAAAAACTTTTCTGCGCCTAAATCAGCACCGAATCCAGCTTCAGTGACAACATATTCCCCTAGCTTAGCAGCTGTTTTCGTTGCTATAATACTGTTACATCCATGTGCAATATTCGCAAATGGTCCACCGTGAATGATAGCCGGTGTATTTTCTATCGTTTGAACGAGGTTTGGTTTAATAGCATCCTTTAAAACAAGGGTTAAAGCACCTTCAACCTCTAAATCCTTAACACGAACAGGTGTCTCGTCGTATGTATATCCAACGACAATTTCAGACAAGCGTTTTTTCAAATCTTCAATATCATTTGCAAGGCATAATATAGCCATAATCTCTGAAGCAACAGAAATATTAAAGCCATCTTCCCTTGGCACACCTTGTGTTGCACCACCCAATCCAACAACGATTTGCCGTAATGCACGGTCATTCATATCCATAACGCGCTTCCACTCAACACGTCTTGGATCGATATTTAAGGCATTACCTCTATGAAGATGGTTATCTATGATGGCAGATAATAAATTATTAGCGGTCGTTATCGCATGTAAATCACCTGTAAAATGAAGATTAATGTCTTCCATAGGGAGCACTTGTGAGTAACCACCACCTGCTGCGCCTCCCTTAATACCCATAACAGGACCAAGTGATGGTTCCCGTAGGGCGATGACAGTCTTTTTGTTAATCTTATTTAAAGCTTGTCCTAATCCAACGGTTACAGTGGACTTCCCTTCACCAGCAGGTGTCGGATTAATGGAGGTCACTAAAATGATCTTTCCATCAGGTCGATCGGCAAGTTTACTCTGAATTTGATCTGATAACTTAGCTTTCGTATGACCATAAGGCTCCCAATCCTCTTGCTGAAGGCCCAAATCATCAGCAATCTGTTGAATTGGCTTGAGTTTGGCACTTTGTCCAATTTCAATATCTGTTAGCATACTAAAACCCCTCTCTTTATTTATCCCACTTTTTTTCTGTTGCACAAATCTAGTTTAATACTTTTTTCAAAAGTAAGCCAATCTTAAGAAGCGAAGATTAATATAGATAATACTCTCAAATTATAGCTGGTATTTAATGGACATTTCTTGACTCATATATGCATATACGTTATATTAGACTCAAGCAAAGAAGATTTATGGCGTCATTAAAGTAAGCACCTTCAATGGAAGTGGATGTTGTTAATGATCCGATCTTCTGTAAAGGTGTTTTTTTGTATGCCATGATCTGATTTGTATTAACACGTTTTAAGTATGTTCAGACTGATTCGACGATAAACGTATAGCAATCGCTTAACGATCATGATCAAGCTTCTATATTGCTCTTGGAGTTTTATCGTATCATCGAACGACTGGCGGAACGTGAAAGTTTTTAGGAGGCTTATTAATGGAAAATGGAGTAGTAAAGTGGTTCAACGCTGAAAAAGGGTATGGCTTTATCCAATTGGAAGAAGGCAATGATGTTTTTGTACATTATTCAGCAATCCAAGAAGAAGGCTTCAAGACTCTAGAAGAAGGTCAGAACGTCACGTTTGAAATTGTTGAAGGTGAACGTGGTCCACAAGCTGCCAACGTTGCTAAAAACTAATACACACCATATATGAAACAGAACATTATCGAGCGGCAATTTTAATTGCCGCTTTTTTTGATGCCTCATTCTCGTGTTGCTTTCCACAAGAAATCGACGTATAATGAGTTCTGTTCGATTTTTTTAATCGCGGTTCGCAAACTCCCGCGTTACCAAAACTAAGGAGGAAACAATAATGTCCAATGAATGGTTATGGATTGTGTTTGCATTGGTGAATTTTTCACTACTGCTTCTGTTTTACCGTATGTTCGGGAAAACTGGATTATTTGTCTGGATCGGGATGTCGACCATCCTCGCCAACATTCAGGTGTTGAAAACAGTTGAGCTGTTTGGTTTAACAGCAACGTTAGGAAACATCTTGTATGGCACAGCTTATTTAGCGACTGACATCTTAAATGAAAAATACGGAAAACAAGAGGCAAAAAAAGCTGTATGGCTTGGTTTTTCAACATTGATCATGATGACAATCATTATGCAGATTGCATTACGTTTTATACCAGCTGCAGATGACATTGCTCAAGGGTCATTAGAAAATTTATTTGGCATCATCATACAAATTGCTGCTGGAAGTCTTGCTGCTTATATCGTCAGTCAATATTTTGACGTGTGGATTTACGATAAAATCAGGGAATGGTTGCCTTCCGATAAATTTTTATGGGTGAGAAATAACGCGAGTACAGGCATTAGCCAATTACTTGATTCTGCAGTGTTTTGCTCGATCGCATTTTGGGGTATGTACGACTGGTCTGTATGGTTAGAAATATTCATGACGACTTATATCATTAAGTTTGTCGTTGCAATACTGGATACACCTTTTATGTACGCAGCTAAATATATTCATCGCCAGTAACATGTTAAAAAGGGCTGACTTAAACGTCAGCCCTTTTATTAATGAGTCTTAATGCAGCCTCTTCTTGGGGGATTCGTACTTTCAACAGCAGTAAATGCAGTAATGGAAAGACGATGGCTGTGTAGAGAGCGCCAACAAGTAATGGAATGACGATTAATTCAATGGCAACGATGATGTAATTCGGATGACTGACATACTTATAAGGACCTTTATCAATCAGATGTACGCCAGGCAACACGATAATTTTTGTGTTCCAAAAGCGTCCAAGCGACGTAATGCACCATACGCGTCCCATTTGCACAACAACAAACAACGCGAACAGCCAAACGTTGAAACGAAGCGGTTGTTCATGACGAAGCAACAGCTCACTCATTAATGAGATAAAAAAGAGTGTATGAACAACAATAAACCACTTATAATGTGCCTGCCCCTTTTCTATTCCCCCGTTCTCCAACATCCACCGTTCATTCCGTTTTGCAATTAGAAGCTCAGCCAAACGCTGAAGAATTAAAAACCCGATGAACAACTGAACCCATACTAGCATTTCACATCCACTCCAATAGTAACAACTCTGAACTAAACCCTGGTCCAAGAGCTGAAAGGATACTACGTTCGTGATTCGGCACACCCGTATTCATCCAATTCTCCAACACATATAGCACTGTTGCGGACGACATATTTCCATGCTGTCTTAAAATATCACGAGAGGGCAAAAGTTTACGTGCTGGAATTTGAAGCGCTTCCGTCATTGCATTAAGTACCTTTTTACCACCTGGATGTACAATATAAGAATGAATCTGTTCATTGCTCAAATCATTGGTTTGCAAAAATTGTTCGACGTGTTGCTTCCATACAGTATGGACCATAGATGGAATTTCCTTGGAAAATACAACCTCGAATCCACTATTCGTTACGTTCCAGCCCATGATAGACAATGTGTCTTTTACAGTATAAGCGCTACGATCAACGATGGATGGGCACGGTCTTTTACAATGAGCAACATATTTTGATTGTTCTCCGATTAACAATGCAGCGCCTACTCCGTCCCCGAATAAAGCGGTTCCTACAATATTGCTCGGTTGTAAATCATTTTGTTGAAATGTCAAACTCGCTGTCTCAGCACAAATTACGAGGGCTGTCTTATTTGGATAAGCTGTAAGCCAGTCATGTGCCAGTGATAAACCAATCGCTCCACCAGCACAACCAAGTCCCCACAATGGCATACGCACAGTTTGTTCATTAAAAGGCCGTGCATTTATTAGCTGAGCATCTATTGATGGTGTTGATATGCCTGTACTTGATACGAATACGATTAAGTCGATCGCTTCATATGGTACATCTTGTGTTAAATATGTATCATGTTTTAAACAGTTGTCTATTGCCATTAATGCATATTTAAGGACCGCTTTAACATAGACATCATTTCTATCTTTAAAAGCGCCATGTTTTTTAAGCCAATCAAGCTCGACAACGAGCTGCCGTTCGTCGATATCAGCATGATCAAAAACAGATAACAACCGATCAAGATCAGCTATTTTATCAACAAATAATTGTTCCACCATCTTTTTGGCAGTTGCTTGTGGCAGTGTGTGTTCTGGAACCCCTAAACCAATTGACGCAATATGTGACATCACAATCCCTCCTGAGAGTATTATGAGCGAATTATTCATGATATATCCTCTTTTAGCTCATAAAATCAAACGGTCGATACTGCATCAAGGGTTGTGACACGATATATCTTCAAAAACGAATGACACAATAAAAGTCATAAAACAGTGTCTCCACCGCTTTATGACTTATTTACACGTCTCAGACCATTTTTAGTTAATTTTTTTCCCGAAATATTGATAATAATCGGTTCGAATAAACCCATTAAATAGCTTGCGTTTTTTCGTTGGCTTCTGACCATATCGTGCTTCAAATTCATCAAAAGCAGTTAAAACATACACACTCCAAGAAGGATGCTGCTGCATAACGTGACCAAATGCCTGATAGAGATCGCCAACTTTTTTCTTGTCACCAATTCGTTCTCCATAAGGAGGATTCGTTATCACGTAACCGTTATTTTCTTTAATGGACAAGTCTCGAACTTGCATTTGCTTCCATGAAATGAGATCGGACAAGCCTGCTTCCATTGCATTTTTGTTTGCGATGCTTACCATGTTGTGATCGATATCGCTTCCTGTAATAGAAAGCTTCTGGTCATAATTCGCCAGATTTTCAGCTTCTTGAAACGCTTGATCCCACTTTGAGGAACCAATTAAGTTCCAACCTTCCGAGGCGAACTCCCGGTTAAAGCCCGGGGCGATATTTTGTCCGATTAAAGCCGCTTCAATTGGAATTGTTCCAGACCCACAAAATGGATCAATTAAAGGAAAGTCTGGCTTCCAATTCGTTAAGAGCACAAGTGCTGCCGCCATCGTTTCCTTTAATGGGGCATCTCCCTGTCCAACACGATAGCCTCTCTTATGTAACCCAGCTCCCGATGTATCAAGCGTCAATGATGCAGTATCTTTGAGCAAAGCAACCTCAACCTTATAAAGAGGACCGTTTTCCGGCATTCTCGAGGCGAGTCCGTATTTTAATTTTAATCTTTCAGCAATTGACTTCTTAACGATAGCTTGACAATCTGGAACACTGTGTAGCTGTGATTTAACAGATTTACCTTGTACGGGAAATGCTCCATCTTCACTTATGTACCTTTCCCATGGCAAGGCTTTTGTAGCTTCAAATAAATCATCAAAGGTCGTTGCCTCGAATTGACCAACAAGTATTTTGACGCGATCTGCCGTTCGCAGCCAAAGGTTACAACGCGGAATAGCAGTGACGGGAGCGTTAAAAAACACACTACCATTTTCTATTCGAGGATCATATCCAAGATTTTTGACTTCTTGTGCGACGACGGATTCCAAACCCATTGCAGCAGTCGCAATTAATGTTATGTCTTGTTTCATCCAGCATAATTCCTTCCAACTCATTTTAATATCATTTTTAGTGTACCACGTTTAATGGCAAAATAAAAAACCTTACCACTATTTACGGTAGGTTTTATCATTTGACCTTAGGGATACTCGGTAAGCCATATTCTGTTCCGACGTACTTCAAACGGTGGTCAGCCTCGTACAACGGGCGTAATCATCTGTCTACAAGACGTATCTTGTCCCTTGTTCGGTTCATTTCCCTAGAAGGGTGCCCCTACCTTTGTTTGGGTTGCTCACTCGTGGGGTTTACCGCGTTCCACTCGAAATGTTTCCATTTCGATTCGTCACTGTGGCACTTTCAAGCGTACTCATCCATATCATAATGACTTAGGATCTTTCCGCTGCCGTTAGCCAATGTGGCTACCTTGACTTATCGTTTCGTCAAGCACGAACACTACAAGCATCGCAGCTTGTGTGAGTATGGACTTTCCTCTGTAGCATAAAGCTACAGCGATTACGTGAGTATCCTTACGTATTATATCATATTGCTCAGCATATACCAATGGGAAAAAATAACACCCATTAAGAGTCGCTACTGCGCTTTCCGAATACAGCTTTTTCTAAATTGGATAGTCGCTTTAACACGTCATAGTTCACTTGATGATTCGGTGTTGTTGTTTGCGTGCGAGAAGGTGTCGATTGTTTTTTCAGACGGTCATTTTCTTGCCTTAATCGATCAATTTCTTGTTGAAAAGCTTCATAGTCCTGAATGACCACATCAAGAAATTCATCCACTTCTTCTTGGTTATAGCCCCTAAGTCCTGTTTTAAAATCTTTTTCTAAAATATCATTTCCAGTTAATTTTGTACCACTGATTGTCATATCACATGTCACCTCATTATTTTTACAAAGAATCTCTACATTCCTCTATAGTACAAGTTTATTTCCGACATTTCGGTTTATGTATAACGTACAGTTTTCTTTCTTAGAAGGGCGTATTTGTCCCGATCGTGAAACGGACATCCAATCCGATACACATTGATCACGATTAAAAATAAGAAGCTGTTATCCAGCCTCTTATTGTTTTTTCAAAATGTAGGATGCTCATGTTTCATGGCTCATGTCATTTGCTTCAAATGAATAAGGTAAGAGCTCCTCCATCTTTAAAGCTGTGACATCTTTGTTTCCATTAGCTAGAAGAATTTCTGTTTCAGGTGCAAAAAATTCACTCATGACTTGACGACAAGATCCACATGGAGGAACAGGTCGCTCCGTATTAGCAATAACTGCCAGCTGCTTAAAGTCTGTAAAGCCTTCAGAAATTGCTTTAAATATTGCTACACGTTCAGCGCAGCACGTTACAGGATAAGCTGCATTTTCAATGTTACAGCCTGTATATATGTGACCAGACGACGTCATGACCGCTGCTCCGACAGAAAAATTAGAATAAGGTACGTAAGCCTTTTGCATCGCTTCTGCTGCTTTTTGAACTAAATCATGTTTATTCATGGCGTCCTCCCTGTTTTCAAACTTCTAAGCAATTGGTCGAAGATGTATTCAATTGACTGATAAAGTTCCATATAGCGTTTCTGTCTTGCATCCTTATAGTAGCTATGCATAAGCAAAAGCTCCATGTTTTCGCGAGTTGAAACAACCTGTTGTGGGTGAAGGTTAATGTCCTGTTGCTGAACGACATTGAGAGCAGTCGTTTCCCAATCAGCGAGCATATCATAAACTGGAGTAGAATCAGCTTTCATCCATAGAAAGAATTGTTTATCCTTAAAATCTTCTGGTGGGTTATTCTGCTCATACATCTGCTTAAGGCGATTGAGTTCTTTTTTTAGTTGTTCTGTTTTTACCTTTAATTGTTCCATAAAAATCCTGCCTTTTAACACTTCTTCATTATCATTATAGCATGTTTTCATTTATTTAGCATGGTTAAGTGGATAAATTTCCCCTGACATCGTTTCGAGACGATTTACAATGAGTGCGCCCGTTGAAATACGATATTGCAAGGCATAATACGCTTCATCAATTTTCCGGTCAAAGGTTTCCGTGATTGTTTCTTCTGCCATCGTTAAGCGATTCGTCATCTCAAGGAGTGTTTGTAAATATTGTGACGTCTCGACGCCGTTTCTTTCCTCTTTTTTTAATACGGGTATTGTCACGATAATCACTTCCCCTTTCTTCATTTATTGTTACATTCGATAGAACGATTTAAATCCCTTCATAGTCGACAAAACTAGAAAGGAATAGCTAAAAAAGTGTATTTTTGTAATGTATTCGCGCCTATCGTGGCACACTATAAATATTCCTAAGACCATTATCTAGGAATAGCTTTTAATCCTTTACATGCTTAAGGGCTTAGAATAAACAGGCTTCAAATCAATACCTAAATATACAATACGAGGAGGATCAGTATGAAGGAAAACGAGAAACATTATGAAAAACAAAAGATTAAAAAGCGCAAGCAACAAGGTGACATAAAACAACGGGACAAAAAATTGGCAGGCCCTAATCGTCCTGCGACTTAATATTTCAAATAACCCAGACATCATTGGTCTGGGTTATTTGCTTTTAATAGATGCTTCATATGGTTATATATAAATAACAGATGTCTCTTTTGATAAAATGTTGAGCTGAAATCTCTTGCATCATCTACATTAATGGGCTTTCTCCATTTAGGTTTTACGTCTCTTTCGGAATACCAGTCACGGCGTACATGATCATTATGCTGAATGATTGGGTATGCGCATCTTAATGGCGGTGCATATGGAAATGGCACATCGACATAACGCTCATAATCCCGTCTTGAACCGGTATGCTCAATATGTCGAACGAAATCAATAACATCTGGATAAACACTCGTATCAAACAGCGCTAAAGCAAGTTTTTTACCAAGTTGAATCCGCTTTGTCACATGTGTAAATGCCTTTACAGGATATTCGTACATAGTAGTTGACCGTGTAGGTAATATAACCGCATTCATCCCAAGAAGATTTTGTAATACATACGGGATGTCATGAAATACCTTTTCTTTAAAAAATGATTGCGCGATAACAGGCCCTTCTATCACATTTTGCTCATTAATAATTTGAGCTGTCATTAAACGGTTCAAATCTCTGTAGTGCCAAAAATGTTCCCATTCCTTTATGATGAATGAAGATACATGAAACGCATGCAAGACATTAAACATCGGTTTATTGATGTGCTGCGACCATTTGTATACGAGTAATTGCGGATATGCATCCGAAAAGATAAGCCAATTGGCACGCTCATACGTCATGAATAGCCACCTGATTTCTTTGTCGCTTAGCATATTCATATAAGGCGGCAATAGAAGATCTGTCATATTCCAACCTGCGTTTCGAGAAACGACTGAGGCTAACAAAGCCCATTTAATGTCTGGTTGCGAAAAATAAAAGCTTTGATACGCTTTCGTTCGAGAAATGTTATCGATATTGTGCGAACGCGTCTGTTTTATTATATAATGAATGTAATCATCCACTCCCATATGGATATACATGATAACCACTCAACTTCCTATTTTTATTTGTTAATATGGCTTTCGACACATAAAATATGCTCAAGGGTTATCATGACATGGTTGTTTCTGGTATGATACTGTGAGTAATGGGGGTGCCATAAATGAATTATCCCAATGGGCGTAAAAAACAAGGACAATCGTTCCATCAACCGAAGCAAAAGGAAGGGTTTGGTAAACGCGGTATGACGCTTGAGGACGATATAAATGTAACCAATACATATTATATATCGACAAATAAAGCAGTCGTGCATAAAAAACCAACACCCGTTCAAATCGTAAAGGTTCACTATCCAAAGCGAAGTGCAGCTGTTATTACAGAAGGCTACTTTAAACAAGCATCAACAACAGACTATAATGGCATATATCGAGGCCGATATATTGACTTCGAAGCAAAGGAGACTAAAAGCACAACCCGATTCCCTCTTGCCAACATTCATGAGCATCAAGCAGAGCATATGAAAGCGATTATTGCACATGGGGGGATTGCATTTATGATTATTCGGTTCACAATGTTGGACCTCACTTATTTACTAGATGCAGAAAAGCTTTTGAGTTACTGGTACGGCCAAAACAAAGGCGGCAGAAAGTCCATTCCTTTAACTTACATTGAACAGGAGGGCTTTCACATTCCGTTTCACTACCAGGCGCGAGTTGATTATTTAAAAATAGTCGATAGGCTTTATTTTAGATCGGAGGAATAAGCCATGACGGAAAACAATAAATCCCGGACGGCACGTAGAAAACAAAAAAAATCAGGTAAAAAAATAAATTGGAAAAAAATCCTTTTGATAGGACTCATAATTGGTCTTGTCGGATTTATCAGTGTAGGCGGTTTATTTACCTATTATGCAGCAACAGCACCAGATATTGACCCAGAAAAACTACAGGACCCGTTCTCTTCTAAATTTTATGATATTAATGGAGATCTTATTGGTGACCTTGGCACTGACCAACGTACAAAAATTGAGTTTGATGACCTCCCTCCTATCCTCATCGATGCGGTAACAGCAACTGAGGACGTTCGTTTTTTTGAGCATTCTGGCATTGATTTAAGACGGATTGGTGGCGCGATTATCGGTAATATAAAAAACGGTTTTGGCTCTGAGGGTGCCAGTACGATTACACAACAGGTTGTAGAAAACTCCTTTTTATCCCGTGAGAAAAAAATCAAATTAAAGGTTCAAGAACAATGGATGGCTTTAAAGCTTGAGAGAGAATATGATAAAGAAGAGATTCTCGCCATGTATTTAAATAAGATCTTTTACGGAAGTAATGCCTATGGCGTCGCAAAAGCAGCAGAGATCTATTTCGGTAAGACAGATTTAAATGATCTAACCTTACCTGAAGCAGCAATCCTTGCAGGGTTGCCACAGCGGCCAACAGCTTACAATCCATATGAAAACCCGGATTTAATGAAGGAACGTATGGATACGGTTCTTAATCTAATGGTGCGTCACGATAAGATTACGGAACAACAAGCGGATAAAGCTAGACAAGTCGATATTACATCTCTATTGGCAGGTAAGAAGCCTCAAGCAACACCATACGAAGCTTTTGTTCAACAGGTGAAAGAAGAAGTCAAAGCAAAAGCAGATGATGCGGATATTTATACAGACGGTCTAAAAATATATACGACCCTCGATCCATCTATTCAAGAGCATGTCGAATTTTTATTAACGCGTGATGGCGAGCATGGTATCGTTTACCCAGAGGACAAAGAAGACCAAGATGGCAATAAACGTAAATTCGAAGCCGGCTTGACCGTTCTTGACACGAAAACGGGTGCCATTCGTGCGATCGGTGGAGCCATTGATGGAGTGGAAAATGATAGCTGGAATTATGCGATATCTGGAACAGGGAGACAACCAGGATCGACGTATAAACCGATCATTTCTTATGCGCCCGCTATTGAATACAATAAGCTGTCTACTTATCATCAATTAGATGATACAAAGCCATATCAATTAAAAGGAACAAATAAAACGGTTGATAACTGGGATCAAGGCTTCCATGGTTGGGTCACGATGAGAACAGGTTTAGTACAATCATACAACGTTCCAACATTACACTTACTAGAAGAAGTCGGTAACGGTAAGGCCCAAGCTTTTGCTGAATCACTCGGCATTACCTTCCACGATGACAAGATGATGACGACTGACGCGATTGGTGGCGGTTCAGACGTTACCCCATTGACGCTTGCAGGTGCTTATCGGGCGTTTGGTAATGAAGGTGTTTATAATGAGCCTTATGCCGTAACGAAAATCGTTTTTCAAGATGGTGAAACACTTGAATTTAACCCTGAACCAAAAGCGGTTATGTCTGATTACACTGCTTATATGGTAACCGATATGCTTAAAGACGTCATTAAATACGGTACAGGGGCGAAGATTAACCTTCCAGGGGTACCTGTTGCTGGTAAAACTGGAACAACGAATGATGCAGCTGATATATGGTTCAGTGGTTACACGACCAATTACACGATGTCTGTTTGGACAGGGTATGCAGGTGGTAATGATCTAAGTGTAGATAATCGGACTATTGCGCGACAGCTGTTCGAAAAGACAATGAGTACCATTTCCAAAGATATTGATACACCGGATTGGTCGATGCCGAGCTCTGTTGTAAAAGTTCAAGTTGAAAAAGGGTCTAACCCTCCTGCTCTTCCTAGTGAGTACACACCAGAATCAGAGATCGTCACAGAACTGTTTGTAAAAGGGACCGAGCCGACGAAGACATCAGAAAAATATGATCAGCTTGATCCAGTAAGTGAGCTAACAGCTGAGTATAACGAAGAACAACAGCTTATAGATGTATCGTGGGCATATGAGTCAGACGAAGAAGTCTCGTTTGAAATTAGTGCCGCCATTGATGATGGCGATATGAAACGGCTATCCTCTACTGATAAAAAGTCGATTGAAATCTCTAACGTAGAGCCTGGATCTGAATACGCCATTCAAGTGGTTGTTGTTGGAGAGGATACCGAAGCAGCTAATAGTGAGCCTGAAACGGTCACCGTCTTAATACCTGAAGACATTCCTGAAGAAGATGAAGAAAACGACGAGAACGATGGGAATGAAGAAATAGAATTACCAGCAGTTGAAGATTTAACGGCGCAATATCTACCTTCTGAAGCGAATTCGATGATTGATGTGAGTTGGACATATAATGGCCCACCTGCATCATTTGAAGTGAAGGTGAGTGGTCCAAATAGCAAAACACAAATTGTTCGTACTGAAGGTATTGAAATAACAGGTGAATTGGCCCCTGGTGAATACACAATTACCGTTACACCAATAGGGACAGACATTGCCACGGAGGATATAAGAGGTCCAGAAAAGGTAACTACAGTCGTCATTGAACCACCTAATGAAGACGCAGGAAATCAATCAGAGTAACATACCAAACAAACTGAAATAAAGGGGCACACTCATTGTTTTTGATGAGTGTGCCCCTTTTTTCTGATTGATCTTTAGTTGCTTGACTGGAACGAAAGATCGCCGAAGAAATGCCCGCAGAAAGGCGTCCCTTTAAGGCACGTCCATATGCTGTCAACTTCTCATTATCATGCTTAAATCATCTCTTAACGCTTCTTCATACGTTTCTGACCTTCGCGACACACAACGAGCAGTGGGCACTCTGTGCAATTCGGATTTCTCGCTTTACAATGATATCGACCAAAAAAAATCATTCTATGATGCGTATCAGACCATTCGTCTTTAGGTACTTTTTTCATTAATGTTTGCTCAACTTCAAGAACGGTATCTTTCCAACGGCAAATCCCTAACCGTTTCGATACACGTTCGACATGGGTATCAACCGCAATGGCAGGTTCTTTAAAGGCGACCGATGCGACTACATTTGCCGTTTTACGTCCAACACCTGCTAATTCCATTAGATCATCTTTTGAACGAGGAACTTCGCCATTATATTGATCAATTAGTGATTGACACAGCTTCTGTATATTTTTTGCCTTGTTCCGATACAATCCAATCGATCGTATATCCTGCTGAAGTTCTTCAAGTGATACAGCCAAAAAATCCTCAGGCGTTTTGTATTTCTTAAACAGCTCATCCGTGACCTTATTGACTAAAACATCCGTACATTGTGCCGACAATAAAACAGCGATTACGAGCTCGAAAGGGTTCGCATGGTTTAATTCACAAGCCGCATGTGGAAACATTTTCTCCATCTCATCTAAGCAAAAGCGAATTTCCTTTTTATTCAACATCCATTAATCGTCCCCTTCAAGCCAATTATAGTATATTGACGTATCCCTTTTTTGAGCAGGAGCTTGCTGTTGGTCACTCTGTTGTTTGCCGTGAAATGCTTTACCTGCTTCTCTTGCCTGTTCGACCGTACGTATGCCTTTCTTCTTCCATTCTCGCAAAATACGGTCAATGTACTTAAAGTTAAGTTTGCCCATTAAAACCGCTTCCCTTAGCGCAGCCTTAATTAAAGCCGGCTTCATACGATCTTCATCCAGCCATATGTTCACGGTTTCTATTTCGAAGGGCGATAACGGTCTACCAAACTCTTGCTCAAATAAAATGAACAGCGTCCCTTCATTGTTCTCATCATGTTCCTTCGGTTGAGTGTACATTTTTTCTAAAAGCGGATTAAGGGAATATGTCTCACTTAATTGCCCATATTCATTTTTCGTTTCATTTATTTCCAGTAAGTTTTTTTGCACGAGCTTACGTAATATAAGGATACACGCTTCCTCATCCAAACTGACATGCGCTGCCAAATTACTCGGTGTCGGAAAGGCGACCTGCATATACATAAACCGATATAGTTGCAATATAACCATTGCTTCCTTTTCATCCAGACCGAATTTGGTATAAGACGCCAAGAATTGATTTGGAATAGGTATTTGATCCATCATAATGGCCTGTTGATTCAATGAATTTGTCATTCGATTGCACCTCATATAAAGTATAGCATGTTTATGAACGTTACTTTAAATTATGTGAAAGCAAGACCCTCTGCAACTGAAATATGCAGAGGGTAATGCCTCAAGTGATTTATGGATAAAGGCGGTTGAGAAGACGTGGAAATGGTATTGTTTCACGAACGTGTTCGACCCCACAAATCCAGGCGACAGTCCGCTCAAGTCCTAATCCAAATCCGGAATGTGGCACATTACCGTATTTCTGTAAATCAAGATACCATTGATAGGCATCGCCAGTTAATCCGTGTTCTTCATAGCGTTGTTGCATCAATTCTAAGTCATCAATTCGCTGTGAACCACCGATAATCTCACCATAGCCTTCTGGTGCAATTAAATCTGCACAAAGAACGACTTCAGGTCTACCAGGTACCGGCTTCATATAAAAAGCTTTAATGTGAGCTGGGTAGTTAACAATAAAAACTGGTTTATCAAATTCTTCGGCTATCGCTGTCTCGTGAGGTGCACCAAAGTCTTCTCCCCACTCAATATCGTCAAACCCTTTTTCCTTTAAAAGCGTAATAGCATCATCGTATGATATACGTGGGAAAGGTGCTTTCACGTTTTCTAGCTTCTCGATATCACGCTCGAGCGTTTTTAATTCAAGCTGACAATTTTTTAATACGGATTCAACGACGAATGAAATATACGCCTCTTGTATATCCAAGCTTTCATCATGATCCACAAAAGCCATCTCCGGCTCAATCATCCAAAACTCGATTAAATGGCGTCTCGTTTTTGATTTTTCTGCTCGGAAGGTTGGTCCAAATGAGAATACTTTTCCGAGTGCCATGGCAGCGGCCTCCATATAAAGCTGACCACTTTGTGATAAATAAGCTTCTTCACCGAAGTATTCAGTATGAAATAGTTCAGTCGTTCCTTCCGCAGAAGAACCTGTTAAAATTGGCGGATCAATCTTGACATATCCATTATCATTAAAAAATTGGAACGTTGAACGAATAATTTCGTTACGGACTTTCATAATAGCATGCTGTTTTTTAGATCTTAGCCATAAATGGCGATGATCCATTAAAAACTCTGTACCATGTTCTTTCGGTGTGATTGGATAGTCATGTGCTTCATGAATCATTTCAATGTTCGTTGCATGCATTTCATAGCCCAATGGTGACCGTTTATCTTCAACGATCGTGCCAGTTATGTAAAAAGATGACTCTTGTGTCATATTTTTAGCGACGTTAAACACTTCTTCAGTAACATCATTTTTGGCAACGACAGCTTGCATAAAGCCTGTACCATCTCTTAATTGAAGAAAGGCAATCTTGCCGCTTGAACGTTTATTGGCTAGCCAAACGCCAATTGTTACTTCTTTTCCTTCATATGCTTTTACATTAGATATTGTTGTTTTCATTCTAAAGACCTCCAGTTGCTATTTTATTTTGTGATTTAAAACAAAGCGTTTGATGCGTTTTGCTGCTTCTTCCAACGTATCTAAAGATGTTGCATATGATAAACGCACATTGTTTGGAGCTCCAAATCCGGAGCCAGGTACAAGTGCAACACGTTCTTCTTCAAGAAGTGCTGCAACCCATTCGTCGACAGTTGTAAAACCGTTTAAATGCACAGTCTTTTCAACGTTAGGAAATAAATAGAACGCCCCTTTTGGCTTACGACACGTGACACCAGGAATATCAATGATCATATTATAAAGCCGATCCAAACGCTCTGAAAAATGTGCACGCATATTAATAATATCTGATTTTGGTCCCTCATATGCGGCAAGAGCTGCATACTGGGATATGGATGCTGGGTTAGAGGTTGCATGAGACGCCATACTTGTCATCGCTTTAATGATGTTTTTGTTCCCCGCAGCAAACCCAATACGCCACCCTGTCATGGCATGCGATTTGGAAACACCGTTAATAATAACGGTTTGTTCTTTAAGTGCTTGCGACAATTGAGCAATTGACACATGCTTGTCATCGGTATAAATAAGTTCCTCATAAATTTCGTCAGAGACAATTAATACATCATGTTTAACACAAATATCGCCTAATGTGCGCAGTTCCTCTGCATCATACATCATGCCTGTCGGATTACTAGGTGAATTAATGATGACAGCTTTTGTTTTTGATGTAATCGCCTGTTCCAGTTGTTCAGGTGTAAGTTTAAAATCATTTTGTTCTTGGGCATTCACGATAACAGGCTTTCCCCCTGCTAATTTAACTTGCTCAGGATAACTCACCCAATACGGAGCTGGAACGATCACCTCATCATCCTCATCTAACAAGACTTGAAACAAGTTGTATAGCGCATATTTCGCACCTGATGTCACGATAATTTCATCTGTGGCATACGTCAGTTCATTGTCTCGCTTTAATTTGTTGACGATCGCCTGCTTTAACTCAACAATTCCACCAGCCGGTGTATATTTCGTGTGCCCGTTTTGCATGGCATTCTGGGCCGCTGCAATAATAAATTCAGGTGTATTAAAATCAGGTTCACCAACACCAAGACCAATTACATCATGCCCAGCCTTTTTAAGTTCTTGTGCCTTTGCTGATATGGCCAAAGTTGGTGATGGTGACAATGATTGTATGCGTTCAGCCAAGTTCATTTATGATCCCCCTTATTTAAAATTCCGCTTGAATCGTAATTGCTCATATCGCTGCCCATCCTGCATTGATACATAATCAAGTACATGACGGTCATGCTCATCTTTGTAGGTGAGCTCCCATAATGGATTGGACTCTATCATAGCAGCTTGTATATCCAATAACTCACAGCTCTGACACGTCTCATTCCATTCTTTTTCAATGTCTTGTTCTGTCATCATATCTGTTCGGTTAAACGTCATCATATCTGCATCTGAATCGTTTATTGGTACAAAAACAACTTTATCATTGCCACGCTCAGTCGTTCCAAATACAATATGATAACTTATCGCTTCGTGAAAAACGTCGATATGCTCAACAGAGACAATGTCTGTCTTTTCGATTACAGTCTCTTCTGTTTTTGCAAAACCTGCGTCTCTTTCTGCCTGTATTTGATGAATGGTAACCATACCATAAATGATTAGGCCTATTGCGAGTATAACACCAGAAATTCCAATCCATTTGAGCCAGTAAAACAACACGTGCTTTTTAGATGACATGTTGCTCAATCCTTTCTTTGCCCATCAAAAACCCGTTATATAAAATGTTTAACCACATGTTGATTGCATCACACTCCCAAGGCGGCATATTTTTGTCAGACATAGTTCTTACCCCTATGTGCATAATGTAAGTACAGACGCTTCTTAGATGATGTGTCGGCGAGTGTTATAAAATGACGAACAAAAATGATTAACCCATACCTTTATATGAGCTGGTGTGTCGCTACACCAGCTTTTTTAAAACCATTTTTTAGCATATTGAATTAAATTAGATGTTGAATCATGAATCACGGGTACGTCTGGAATCGACTTTGTAAAAAAGCGTCCATAACGTGATTTAACAATACGTGCATCACATACGAATACGATACCACGATCTTGTGTTGAGCGAATTAAACGGCCAAAACCTTGCTTGAATCGAATAACCGCTTGTGGTAATGCTAACTCCATAAAGGCGTTTTTGCCTTGTTCTTTTAATATATGCCCCCTTGCCTCAAAAGCCGGTTGACCAGGAGGCTGAAACGGAAGGCGTACAATTACAAGGCTGGATAAATCCTCCCCTGGAATATCAACACCCTCCCAAAAAGAGCTTGTCCCTAACAAAATGGCTTGATCAAATGTCTGGAAATTCTTTTTCAAGCGACTTCGACTACCACTTGTAATACCTTGAGCAAATAAAACAAATTGTCCCGAATCAAGCGTTTCTTTTAACAAATCATATGATCTTCGTAGCATATCGTATGATGTAAACAAGACAAGCATTCTTCCGTTGGTCACTTCTGCTAACGATACAATAGCCTCACAAGTTGCATATATAAATTCATCAACATTGCCATGCTTTATATCAGGAAAATCTTTCGGAACCATAAGCTTAACTTGATCCTCATAATTAAAGGGCGATTTAATATGTGCCGTTTTAGCATCACTCGGTACACCTAGTCTATTCATCATATATGAAAATGACTGATTCATTGTGAGTGTAGCACTCGTTAATATAATGCTGTTCTTTTTCATAAAAAATGACTCGTGGAGTATATCAGATACCTCCAACGGCTCGCTAAATATGCTTACTGTATTTTTTGACCCGGACCTATCTATTTCAAGCCATTTCACAACGTTTTGATCATCTTCTAATAAAAATAAGCTTTCAATTTGATCAATGACGTCTTGAAGTTTGCCAATATGATCCTCGGCTTCCTCCCAAATGAGATCGGCTTTTGCACAATTTGATACAGGTTCCTTTAGCAAAGTCAACATATGTATTAAGTCACGCAAATAAAACGTGAGCCTTGCGCACATGTCAACGATAACTGCCCATTTTTGACCATCTTCCTGTTGATGTTTAAACCGATATTGGATACGCCCTATATCACTGATCACATCTGCACGATTCTGTTTTAGTTTAACATATTGGAACAATTGATTGAAGAAATCGTCAATTTCTTTTTTTGTCTCATGATACGTGTCATGCCACTTTTCCTCAGCAAATGGCCTTAGCTGTACATCAATCTCATTGATGACCCTGTCTAACCAATCGCCGTCCTTCGCTGAACCGATTTGATTAAGAACATACTGGATACCTTGATAATCAAGCTTTAAACCGTAATGTCTAGATACAGTATCTTCAAGGTGATGCGCCTCATCCACAATCGCCTTATCGTAAGCCGGGATAAAATTAGAATCATTTAAAAGGTCTGTACATAGCAACGCATGGTTGGTAACGATAACGTTCGCCTTTTGTGCACGCTGTCGCGCTTTTTGATAATACGATTTACTGAACCAGATAGAATCTGATCGATGATACCCCTCTCCTTCTGCTGATACCTTATTATAAAAGGCGTATCCACTCGAAGGAAGGGTTACTTCCTCAATATCACCTGTTTTCGTTTCGGTGAGCCATATTAAAAGCATAGCTTTTGTTAATGTAATGCCATAATGGTCATATTCGGTCGTATTCAGTTCTTGGGAAAACTTTTCCAAACTAATATAATGTCGCTTTCCTTTTAAAAGAGCGATCTTAAAAGGGAACGGTAAGAGCGATTTTACAAGCGGGACTTCTTCCTCTAATAATTGTGACTGTAATTGTGTTGTATATGTACTTATGACAACCCTCGAGGACGTTCGGTATGCTTCATAAATTGCTGGTATTAAATAAGCCAATGATTTGCCTGTCCCTGTTTCTGCTTCGATAAGCGCATGCTTCTGAGACTGAAACGCATCAAAAATAGCCTCAGACATAAAGCGTTGGCCTGGTCGTTTTTCATACCGCTCAAGTTTCTGCGACAATACACCTTCTTCTTCATAAATGTCATCCAACAAATCACCATAGGAAGAGATGTCTTCCTCATCATGAGTGATGATATCGTCCGTCTTTTTAATTGCAAGCCCTTTAAAGATGTCAATATCATCACGATCAACAAAGTCGAATTCAAGTGCATCACGACGCGCACTTAACAAATGCTGGATATTGGATTTAAGCTGATGTGACAATCGTTCTAAGTGAACAATTGTTTCGTATGGCAATTGATTCATTTTCGCGATACTTTTAATGAGCACCTTTCCAGTAACAATCGCATCAGATAAAGCACGATGTGGATCTTCATGTTGAATCTTTAAATAATCAGCAAGCTGACCGAGCTTAAATGCTGGGGCTGTTGGATATAGAATTCTAGCGAGCTCAACAGTGTCAATGACCGGATTTGTTAGCTTTGGTAATCCTTCCAGCAAAAATGCATCATTAAGAAAGCCTACATCGAAGTCTGCATTATGTGCCACTAGAAAACAATCTGCTAGTAAGCCCTTTATATGATCAACAACATCACCAAACAAGGGAGCTGAAGCCACATCTTCATCAGATATCCCTGTTAGAGACGTAATAAAAGTTGGAATCGTCATATTAGGATTAATTAAAGTTGAATACTGATCAACAATCTGATGATCTTCAATGATGACAAGTCCAATTTCAATAATTTTATCATGTGATTTAGGCGAATGCCCTGTTGTCTCTAAATCAATTACTGCATATTTGGTCATGGTAATCCCCTTAATCTCCTACTATGTACGCAATCAATCATTAAAAATTGATTAAGTGCATTTATATCATAGCAGACTCTACGTTTACGTCAACATTGCTGTTAATCAGAAGCCTCGTTAACAGTCGGTGGACCGTATTCATGCGCCGCTGCAACGTCCTGTTTTTCGTCCCAATCGATTTCAGCCGAATAAATCTTTCTTACATCTCCGGCTTGTTCAATGAGTAAAGCACCGTCATCGGCAATCCCACAAAATTGAACATCCTCTGAATGGTGATGTGTCGTTACCCGGATGAGCTGGTTCATCCGATAGGCGTGTTGTTCCCACAAGATTTTAATCGGTTTAAACCCTTGCTTGAGGTAAATTTCATACATGTCTTCAAATACATCGAGGATACGGTGAATGATTTGTACTAAACTCCATGTTAACCCCGTTTCTTGGTACAACGACGTCGCGCGTTCTGTTAATGGATCATTTAAGTCTTCATCAGTATGGTTTACATTAATACCGATCCCAACAATGACGTATTGAATTTGATCCTGTTCAGCTTGCATTTCGGTTAAAATACCGACGACTTTTTTTCCGTTTATTAAAATGTCATTTGGCCATTTAATTTGTGCATCAACGCTTGTATCGGTTCTGAGCACTTTTGCAATTGCACAAGCTGTTAGCAATGTTAATTGAGGTGCTAAATGAGGCAATATCTTGGGACGTAAAATGATACTCATCCATATACCCTTGTCTTTCGTTGATTGCCACTTACGATTAAGTCTCCCTCTTCCAGCTGTTTGCTCATTCGCTACAACAACTGTTCCATGCTTTGCATCAGATTGAGCAGCTTCATGGGCAGTGAATTGTGTAGACGTGGTCGTTTGTTTATGAATGATCGATTGTCCTAACCACTTCGTTGTCAGACCCCATTGAATTGCATTGACACTTAACGTATTGGGAAACTGTTCAATGCGATAGCCTTTATTCGGAACTGCTTTTACGCCAAAGCCATCATGCTCTAAATCTTTCATATGCTTCCACACAGCTGTTCTTGAAATTCCGAGTTGATCTGATAATTGCTGTCCAGAGATATAAGCATCTTTCTCGGCAGTATCCACTAATAATTGAATTAATCGATGTCGGGTGGATGACATATAATCCACTCCTTTAACTCATTTTTATGGTTCATGAGAGTCCCCATAACGACATTTTTTTCTATACTTGCAAGCATTTCTTTTAACCAAGGGCCTGGTTTTAATTCAGGAAAGAGCTGTTGCAAGTCATGTCCGTTTATGGCTAAATCATGTTTAGATGTTATTTGTAACGTTTGTTTCAACTGACGTATCTCTTGTACGGTAACGTCGTTTAATTTTAGGATGTGAACGAGCGTCATAAAGTGTTCAATATGTTTGTCATTAAGATGATAGACGAACCACTGATCAAGACCATGCATATGATAATACGTTAAGGCATGTGTCAATGCCATAGCTTCATGCTTTGTTTTGTTCGACGCCTTCCACTCTCGTATCCATGTATTCATCGGAATGTCTGAGCGCTGAAAATGACACAATGCAATAAATTGAGCAAACGATTGTAATGGTGTCTTTAAGTCCATCATGAGCTTGAACACACCTGGATGATCTTTAAATACAGGTAAGTGCTTGTAAATACCAGTTTGGTCTAGGTAAGAAACACCTGTTTGAATAAACGCACCTGACAGGAACTTTTCCATTTCTGTCCGGATACGTTCTACCGCTAAATGAGCCACTTCCCGTTTCATTTCAATCATACATTCCAAAGTTGTTTGTTCAATTGTAAACCCGAGCTGTGCTGAGAATCGAAGCCCTCGAATCATCCGAAGGGCGTCCTCACTAAACCGTTTCCGACTATCTCCTACTGTTCGAATCAGGTTTGTTTTGATATCAGACTGACCATTAAATGGATCTATTATTAGTCCGTGATGGTCCATAGCAAGGGCGTTCATCGTGAAGTCTCTGCGCTTAAGATCTTCAACGATAGACTTTACAAACGTTACCGAGTCAGGGTGGCGTTGGTCAGAGTATTGTCCATCTACACGAAAGGTCGTGACCTCATATGATTCACCTTCATGTCTAACAATCACTGTTCCATGCTCGATCCCAACCGGAATAACCTTGGAAAAGATACGTTGAACGTCTTCTGGTGATGCGGACGTCGCAATATCGATATCTCCTATAGCGCGTTTGAGTAACCAATCCCTTACACAGCCCCCAACAAAAAAAGCCTCATGGCCCTGCTGGTGAAGCTGTTCAATTATACCAATCGCTTTTTGAAATGGATGCTTCAAGGTGATCACTCTTTCTCGGTCTGTAACACATCTTTATAGACTTGCATGTATTGTTGTAATATTTTTTCGGTGTTAAATTGTGTTTTTGCATGTTGAACTGCGTTATAAGAAAATTGCTTTAGACGTTCATCATTAGAGAGCAATTCAATCGCATAATGGGCAGCAGCATGGATATCCCCTACTTCCACGACGAACCCTGTTTCACCTTGTGATATAACTTCAGGTATGCCGCCAGTGTTCGTGCCAATGCACGGGACTTCACATGCCATAGCCTCAAGCAAAACGAGACCAAAGCTTTCTTTTTCGGACATTAACAATTTCAAATCTGAAATCGACAAAAGGTCACTAATATTTTTCTGTTTCCCTAAAAGTAATATATCGTCTTCAAGACCTAACTGCTTCGTTAACTCATACGCTTCAGAATACTCAGGGCCATCTCCAATTAATAACAGCTTTGCATCAACTTGTTGGTTAATTAAATGAAATGTCTGTATCACATCTCTAATACGTTTCACCTTACGAAAATTAGAAATGTGAATGATCACTTTTTCGGTTTCTTGAATACCATATTGTTTTTTGAGGAGTGGCAACTGTTTTTTGAAGTATTCCGCTTCATTGACAAAATTATAGATGACATGAATGTCTTTATGAACGTCTAGCGTGTCTTGGGTTTGCTTAACAAGACTTTGCGATACAGCTGTAACAGCATCTGATTGTTCAATGCCGTGTTTAATCATATTTTTAAAAATATCGTCAATGCCTAATACCGTAATATCTGTCCCGTGTAATGTCGTCACAATTTTAACCTTATGTTTAGCAATATCTCGAGCCAAAATGGCACAAATAGCATGGGGCATTGCATAATGAACATGGAGTATATCTAGCTTTTCTCGATCGATGACTTCTGCCATTTTTGAAGCAAGGGCTAAATCATAAGGCGGATACTGAAAAACGGGATAATGGCTCGGCTCTACTTCATGATAATATATTGATGGATTAACTTGGTTCAGTCGAAAAGGCAAACTGGATGTAATAAAGTGTATTTCATGACCTTGTTGAGCAAGCAACATGCCTAATTCAGTTGCTACGACCCCTGAACCGCCTACAGTTGGGTAACATGTGATACCAATTTTCATGAATTGTTGTTCTTCCTCTCAGCTACAATCTCGCGCCATTGTAAATCGCCTCGTTCGAGCCCTCTAATTGTAATTTCTGCAGCAGCTATATTAGTTGCTAATGGAATAAGATGTACATCACATAACCGCATGAGAGCGCTAACGTCGGGTTCATGAGGCTGGGCTGTTAATGGGTCACGGAAAAAAATCACAATATCCATTGCGTTTTCGGCAATCATTGCGCCTATTTGCTGATCGCCGCCCTGTGGACCTGATTGAAATCGTGTAACTTGCATAGCCGTTGCCTCTTGAATGAGCTTTCCTGTTGTTCCTGTGGCATATAGCTTATGGTCCTTTAGGACATGTTTATAAGCTAAACTAAAACGAATCATTTCTTCTTTCTTATTATCGTGAGCAATTAAAGCGATGTTCATAATATTCACCCCATATGTATTGTGTTATCGTCATGCTGTTTTTTTAGCTATTTTAGAATATCGTCAAGGCCGTATGCAAGATGGTCAATCGTTACAACATAGTGAATCGCCCATAATATTCCATTCATATATGACTGACGGTTAAACGAATCATGTTTAATCGTCAGTGCTTCACCTAAGCCTCCAAAAACGACTTCATGGTGTGCTAACAGGCCTGGAAGTCGCACACTATGGATGGGTATGTCAGAAGCAGTTGACGCGCTTCTATCTCCCTTAAATCGCTTCTGTTCTTCATCAGATTGTGACACAGTTTGCCTCATCATTTCAGCTGTTCTTAGCGCTGTTCCAGATGGCGCATCTAATTTTTGATCGTGATGCTTTTCAATGATTTCTGCTGATGAAAAAAATGTTGCAGCTTGTTTGGCAAAATGCATCATTAATAAAGCTCCAATAGAGAAGTTAGGGACGATGATACCGCCTGTACGGTGAGTTTCTGCAATTTGACTTAAGTGCATCATTTGTTCGTTTGAAAGGCCAGACGTGCCAATGACAGGATGTACATGAGCTTTAAGTGCCAGTTTACTATGTTTAAAGCAAGCATCCGCAACAGTAAAGTCAATAAACACATCTGCTTCACATTGTTGAAAGCACTTCTCAGCATCTTCATAGATCACAACTTCATCCAGGTCTACACCAGTCGAACGATCTTGAGAAGCTTTGTCAATACATGCAACTAGCTGTAAATCTGACCTATTATGAATGAGATTTATTGTTTCGGATCCCATTTTACCACGAGGGCCAGCTAAAATCAGGCGGATTGTCATAAAGTTGTACCTCCTATAATAAGGATTTTAATTTTTTTTGGTCCAACGATCTTTGTCCCGCGTTTCAAATTTATGCATCGATTGTTCGAAGGCTTCAGAAAGGTCGATATCAAGTGAGTTGGCAAATGTTGTGATGACAAATAATAAATCACCTAGCTCTTCTTCAATGGTTCTTATATCCTCTGTGCTTTTCTTCGGCTTCTCCCCATAAAAATGATTAATTTCCCGAGCAAGTTCACCGGTTTCCTCTGTTAAGCGCGCCATCATGGCTAACGGTGAAAAATAACCTTCTTCAAATTGGGAAATATACCGATCAACACGTGCTTGTATCTCTTTTGTACGGTAATTGATGTTAATGATTAAAAACTCCTTCAGCATTTTTCTTTATGTTAATGTTAGCTAAAAGTTGCCTATTTGACAAATGTTTTATTTGCTTCCATTGTACGCCTAACAGTTTTTGGATATAATGGATAGCGTGCGCTTAAAGGAAATTTGGTTTTACAGATGGGAGGAATGACGATGTTTTTTGGCTTAAAAATTAAAAACACCTTATTTATTTTACTTGGATCAGCTATATTCTCCTTTGGAATTGTTCATTTTAATATGCAAAACAATTTAAGTGAAGGTGGATTTACAGGTATTACGCTTTTATTTTATTTTTTATGGGACTGGGACCCTGCAGTTATGAATATTGTCCTTAATATTCCAGTATTTTTTGTTGGTTGGAAGTTTTTAGGACGGACAACCTTTCTTTACACAATCATCGGCACGTTTGCCGTTTCACTTTTTCTCGGTATATTTCAGGTTCACCATTTCCCAACTTATTTACAATCAGACATGACGTTAGCCGCTCTGTTTGCAGGTATCTTTATAGGTAGTGGTTTAGGTATTATCTTTAAATATGGCGGCACGACCGGCGGTGTAGATATCATCGCTCGAATTGTACATAAGTATGCTGGATGGAGCATGGGAAAAACGATGTTCATGTTTGATTTTGTCGTCATTACGACTTCAATCTTTGTTGTCCTAGATTTAATTGAAGGCATGTACACGCTAGTAGCCGTCTATATTGCAGCACGCGTTATAGACTTTATCCAAGAAGGGGCTTATTCAGCAAGAGGTGCAACGATCATATCTTCTAAAAGCGATGACATCGCTGAAAAAATTAACATTAAAATGGATCGCGGTGTCACTGTTCTTGAAGGTCGCGGCAGTTTCACAGGAGAAAAACGTGACGTCCTCTACTGTATCGTCGCTCGAAATGAAATTGTCCGCCTAAAAGCTATTATTAATGATATTGATCCACATGCATTTGTAGCCGTAAGCTCCGTACACGATGTCATGGGTGAAGGATTTACCCTTGACGAAAACAAAAAGCCATTACACCCATAAAAAAACTGTCCCTAGCTGGCATATACCCAGTTAGAGGACAGTTTTTTATTAATCGTTATTGAGGAAAATCAACACGAATCTTAATAGTTCCATAAGAGCAACAACTGCAGCAGCAACATATGTTAAAGCAGCTGCATTGAGAACCTTTTTAGTTGAGCGCTCTTCATTATTTAAAATCACACCCGTAGAGACGAGCTGAGTCATTGCACGATTTGAGGCATTAAATTCAACCGGCAGTGTTACAAACTGGAACAAAACAGCTGCTGCCATGAAGATAATACCGAATAAAATCAAACCAGACAAATTAAGTAGTAACCCACCTATGATCAAAAAGAACGACATATTGGATCCTAAGTTGGCTACCGGGACAAGTGCATGTCTGAATCGTAGAAACGCATAAGCTTCTGCGTCTTGTATCGCATGTCCAACTTCGTGAGCCGCAATGGCAGCTGCTGCCATCGAGCGCCCATGGTAGTTCGCGCTGGATAGTCGAACCACTTTCTTGCGCGGATCATAATGATCTGAAAGCATTCCTCTCGTTTCCTCTATTTGTACATCAAACAATCCATTGTCATTTAAAATTTTACGAGCGACTTCCGCACCCGTCATTTGTGAAGAATACCCAATTTTTGAATATTTATTGTACGTACTTTTCACTTTCCCTTGCGCCCATAATGGAATGATTATCAAAAGCGCAAAATATACGAGGTATATACCCAATTTGCATGCCTCCATAAATAGATTCATTACTTAAGGTCAATTATAGTCAAAAACATAATGATCGTCAACTATTGTGATCCTTTTCTTGCTTTTTATGCTCTGCACGATATTTCTTCCATCCCACATAAACGAGCGTCGCAATAATCGAACCGCCAACAATGCTGACTAACCAGTAAAATGGCGTCATATCAGTCGCTTGAGCCGTGGATTGCACTGAATCAGCGACAATCACACCAGTGACATTCACAAAAATAATCCATATTAGGCCAACCACAAAGAGAAACATCAAACGATGCTTCAACCTATTCGTGGGTTTTCTCATATCAAAACACCCCGCATACATATCTTTCTGTCAATATATGCGCGTTATAAAGTGTTTATCACTTTATTCCCAACGATGGTTTTGGCGCTTTATCGTTGCAGCATAGACGATGACAATCGTAAAAATGCTTAGCCAAAATGTAAAGTAGCCAATTTCATTCATATATTCGGTTAATGAAGAATAGATGGGCATCATTTCAAATACATAATCGATGATATCATTATGCAAAATCCAAATGGCCCCAACTGCAAAATGACGCCATTTAATTCTGTAATACGGCGCATACAATAACCCTTGTATCGCCATCGCGCCATGAGATGCCATTAACATATAGCCACTCCAGCTCAAGGTGCCATTAACATATAACGTCAAAAGATTCATCACAACTGCCCATACACCGTATTTAACCAAAGACATGACAGCAAGTGCTTCTACATAAGGAACGTTTTTACCAAGCAGAAAAAACAAAAGAAAGATCGTAAAAAAAAGACTCGCTGTTGGGCTATCTGGTACGAATGGTAAAAAGATCGTCGGTGTTTGAGCTAATTGTGACTCATACCATATGTATCCGTAAATGGTACCAAATAAATTAATGAAAAATAACATCGCTATGAAAGGCTTATTGAGAAGTATGTATTTAAGTGGCATCGGTCTTATCCCTTCCTTGATCAATATGGAGAAAACACCTTTGTCTTAATAAGACAAAGGTGTTTAAACGACTCTACTCTCCATCTTGCTTGGAACTTACAATAAAGTCAACAAGTTTTTCTAATTCTTCATCAGATCCTTGGAACATATTTGGTCCCATACCGCCTATCCCTTCACGGGCGATCGTTGCAATCTCCTCAGCGGTTTTTTCTGTATCTAAGAGAGCTGGACCAGCGCCTGTTCCTTCAAGATTACCTCCATGACATGTCATACAGTTTGCCTCATAGAATTCATAGCCAGGATGACTCGTATCAACTGTCATCTCATCAGGATGAATCGGCTTATTCGCTTCAGCACGTTCTTCCCAATTAACAACAGAAGCAGATTCATAGGTTAACCACACAACTGATGCGACCGCTAAAAGCATCATTGTAACTGCAACTGGTCGTTGATGTGGTCTTCTTCCTGGACCATTGTCTAAGAAAGGTGCGAGCAACAAAGCTCCAAAAGCAATACCAGGAAGAACTAGAATTCCAAATAAAACGAACGGACCACTCGCAAATTGGTATTTTAATAATTCATACAAGAACAGAAAGTACCAGTCAGGCAATGGAATATAACTCGAACTCGTAGGATCTGCAACACCTTCTAATGGTGCTGGATGTGCGAGTGTTAATGTTAAGAAACCGACTAGAAAAACAGCACCGACTAGCCACTCTTTTAAAAGGAAGTTTGGCCAAAAGGCTTCTGTTCTTCCGGGATATTCAGAATAATCTTTAGGTATATTTGATTTCCGTTCAGCGGATACACGAGAGTCTCCGACAAACTTCATTCCTTTTCCCTTATGCACAGCGTTACCTCCTTTTAAATTATAGTGGACCGGATATGCCCTGTCTTCGAATCAAGATAAAGTGAATGGCCATTAATGCGAATAAAGCACCAGGTAAAAAGAAGACATGAATAGCAAAGAATCTTGATAATGTCTGCGCACCAACGATATCTGGATCACCGGCAAGCAACGTTTTAATTTCCGGACCAATTAAAGGTACCTGTTCCGCAATTTCAAGACCTACTTGTGTAGCAAAATAAGCTTTGTTATCCCAAGGTAACAAGTACCCAGTGAACCCTAAACCAAGAATGGTGAAGAATAACAATACACCGACCATCCAGTTTAATTCACGAGGTTTTTTGTATGCGCCTTGGAAAAAGACACGCAACGTATGTAAGAAAAGCATTACAATTACAACACTTGCGCCCCAATGGTGCATCCCTCTGACAATTTGTCCATGAGCTACATCAATCTGCAAATAATAAACAGATCGCCAAGCATTTTCAATGTCATGCACATAGTACATCGTTAAAAACATTCCGGACAAGATTTGTATAACGACGACAAAAAACGTCAGACCACCAAAACAATACACAAACGCTGAAAAATGGTGTGCTGGATTGACATGCTCAGGTACTTCGTGATCAGCAATATCCCTCCATATAGGCGTAATATCTACGCGTTCGTCTATCCAGTCATATAGTTTTTGCAGCATATATCATTACGCCTCCTTATGTGGTTTTACTTCACCAAGATACAACATGCCATTTTCAACTTTTTTCTCATACATGTCTAGCGGTGCAGTCGGTGGTGTGCCTTCTACGTTTACGCCGCTTTTATAGTATCGACCGTCATGACATGGGCAAAAGAATTCATTTGGATGTTGATCACTACCTTCCCATGTGACCACACACCCCAAATGTTTACAGATGGGCGAAAGCGCAATAATATCGCCTTCATCATTTTTATACACCCACGCTGCTTTTTTTACATTTGACTTGTACCAACCATCAACCTGTTCAATCTCCCACTCTACACGCTGTGGATCTTTAGTAATGTCATCTACAGCCAAGTTCACATTGGCAAAATCGCCGTGACCGCTTGTCTTTAGTACTGGATCGACCGCCATCCTAAGCATCGGAACCATAATACCAGCTGCCATAAAGCCTCCAACCCCTGTAAGCGTATAGTTCAAAAACTGACGACGGGACACCTGCTGTTTGTCTCCACTCACGTTTTTCCCCCCTCTATACGTTATAATCACGGACATTTTACATTTATACAGATTACTAGGACATAACCATGATAGCGTAATCTACTGTAAGGGTCAATCAATTATACTCCTATTTCTACCATTTATACCATGACTATGCCCAAAACGTTCGAATCACTTCAATGACCTGGTCTATTTGTTCCTGAAGTAAATCACCTGTTCCACTATCATTCTTGTAATCATACATCATCGGAAACCATAGCAAGTTTCCTGTAAGTGCACCTTCTTCTTTTTTCCATGCTCCATCCATTGTTAAATAGAATATATGTTTAAAAGGCTGTGCTTGAATATTTGCCATCCAATCGTTTAAGCGCTCAATCTCCATTTGTTTATCAGCGGATTTTAAATAATGATAACTCGGTACGAGCATGACCCGACCGGCAAGTTCTTTTTCTATGCCCATTGCAAATAAGGATACCCACTCAGACTGTGACGCTTCTTTTTCCATATCCTTCTCTTGTGAAAACTGAAACGGTATTAAAGGGATCAAAATTGTATCTACATACTCTTGAGCTTGTAAAAATTGCGCTAAATCTGTTTTCGTCCATTTCATAATGACGATACCTACCTTTCTTATGTATATATAAAGTCGTACTCAATATCCCTTAAAATCGTGGTTGAGTCAAATAAAAAAATCAACCTAAAATGAATCAGGTTGATTTCCATATCGATCTTCAAGATGCTTCAATTGTTTAGCAAGCTTCATAAAGCAGGCTTCATTTCTATTTTCTAACGCCTTGTCGATTTCTGTTTGAATTTTCTTTTTTTTGTATTGATATAGTGTATAATCTAGCAATTGTCTAGCATTCACTTCATCTTTTTTCGTAATAAAATGTGCATCCGGGATAAACGGGTTCTCTTCTAGAACCGCAGCATAATATGTGCTTTGATGACTGTTATTAAAGTTCAATTGTATGTACAACGGTTCTTCTTGATTCAACCGAATATCGTGGAATGATTTCTCAGCATTTGTTGTAACAATTTGCTTTTTATAAAAACGAAAAGGAACTTCTTGGGAGCATTGGCTCGTCATGATGATACCTCTAGGACAAAATTTAATGTTACGTACAAAATGAACGTTAGACAACACGTTATGGTGTTTGGATAAATAATTTAGGATCCATACACTTTCCCGTTTCTTCAACTGATAATGATTAAGAAACCATTTTATAAACGACTGTTTATCGTGAGTCGAAATTGGCGTCTGCACCCGTATCATCGCCTCCTCAAATACATTTGAGAAATGATATTAATTTTGGGCTTCCTTTAACCGATCGACGTAAGCTTCTGTTTCCGAATCGAGCGGCTGAAGCGTCATATAAGCATCGAATATGCGTATAGCGGTATCGACCATCCCCTCCTCCATTAGGAAAAAAGCATACTCTTTTAAGAAGTCACTATCTTTGTTAAGGGTATTATATGCAGCCTCATAATGCTTTAATGCATCTTTATATCTGTCAATTTCATTATATGCACGCGCAAGCTCCCAGTCATAAAGCGCATCCACCGTTTCAGTACGCTTGATGCTTTGTAATAACTCAATAATGGCATCATGCTGGTCATTCGCTTTCAATAGTTCAATTAAAAATAAAACTGCTTCTTTAAAATCCGGATCGAGGGCAACAGCTTGTCTAACATACTTTTCGCTCTCTTGATCCTGATTAAGCTTATGAGCCATTTGACCAGCTAATAAATAAAGATGTGCGTTATATTCATCGACAGCCAAGCCTTTTTCTGCAGTCAATAAAGCGTCATTCGTCATTTCCTCAGCATCATACGCTTCAGCGAGATAGTAGTAAGCTGTATAATAATATTTATCTATCTCAAGAACATGTTCCCACACTTTGATCGCAATGTCGTTTCGATCGACTTGATGAGCAGAAAGGCCATATTTGAATAGCGCATCAGGATGCTCAGGATTCGCTTGCTGATAATAGGTTAACGCTTGTTCGTAAGCCCCCGAAGCTGCATGCGCTTCAGCTAGTCTTAAAGGTATCGATACATCTGCAAGCGACGTTGTCTCTGATAAGACATGTTCATAATATGTGATTGCTTTTAAATATTCACCAATAGAAAAATACAATTCTCCTAAAGCTAAATCAATTACAACTTCATTCGGCTCAATTTGTTTAGCTGTGAGCAATTTCTGCTCTGCTACTTCAAATAAACCTTGTGACTGATATAAATCTGCTAATTGAACGAGTGCTTGAATGTAAAATTCATCTTTCTCGTCAATAACATTAAGGAGTTCGATCGCTCGTTCATCATCATCCTCTTCAATATACAGTTCTGCCAACATGACGTTCAACTCAGATTCATTTGGATATGCTTGCTTGAGCGATTCCAAAACAGCAATGGCTTCCTTTACATAACCCCATTGCACATAGATTTCTGCGATTGTAAATGTTTGCTCGTCATCAGCTTTCTCTAAAGAAGCTTCAAGCTGAGCGATTGCTTTATCATGGTCATTATTTTCCATCAAGTGAATGGCTTTCATAATATCTTCCATTCAGGTCATCCTTTCTTAACACGATTAATACGGTGTTTGCAGAGGGATTGATCAAACATTAATAAATGGCACCAGTGACATTCGTTAAATCAGATATAAATTGGGGATAGGACACATTAATTGGCTCGATATCATCAAGCGTTACTGGTGATTCTGCTATGAGAGATGCGATTGCAGACATCATAGCCAGTCGATGATCACCGTAAGCGGAAACCGTGCTACCTTTAAGCGACGTTGGCCCTTCAATGATCATACCATCTTCTGTTTCCTCAATCTTTGCTCCAAGACGCGTTAATGTATGAACCACTGCTCTGATTCGGTCTGTTTCCTTATGACGCAGCTCCTCTGCATTCCGAATTCGGGTCCTTCCTTTTGCTTGTGTTGCGGCAAGGGCAATGAGCGGAAGTTCATCGATAAGACGCGGAATAATAGATCCATCAATATCTATTCCTTCCAAAGCACTTGATCCAACTTGAATATCACACACCGGCTCTTCGTTAGCAATTCGCTTATTCAGTTGTTTCATCGATGCACCCATTTGTTCAAGCACATCTATAACACCTGTTCTTGTCGAATTAACCCCAACGTTCATCAGTAAAAGGTCACTATTTGGAACGAGCAATGCTGCAACTAAAAAAAAGGCTGCCGATGAAATATCGCCTGGAACTTGAATGACTGGCGTTGTTTTTGGGTTTTGAGGTGTGAGCTGTATGCGGGAACCTTCATGTTCGACTTTCATCCCAAATGCGCGCATCATTAATTCAGTATGGTTACGCGTTGGAACGTTCTCAATAACCGTCGTTGGACAAGCTGCTCCTAGACCCGCAAATAGGATAGCAGACTTCACCTGGGCACTATTGACCGGGAGCTCATATTCAATCCCTGTTAAAGGCGTTCCACCAATAACTGTAAGCGGTAAATGTTGATCATCATTCGTACCTTCTATCGTTGCACCCATCAGTTGTAGCGGTTTGACAATACGCCCCATCGGCCGTTTTGATAAAGACGCATCTCCATAAATTGTCGTATTGAACGGAAGGGTTGCTAAAATACCGAGGAGAAGGCGTGCTGTTGTACCAGAGTTACCGAGATCTAATGCTGTTGTTGGCGCTGTAAATCCGTCTACGCCAGGGCTTTCTACAATAAGCTGTGAATGCTCTTCGCGAAAGGTCACACCCATTTGCTGAAAAGCATGTACAGTCCGCCGACAATCCTCAGCATTCAGAAATCCTTCGATCGTTGTTTTCCCTTCTGCAAGTGAAGCAAGCATAACGGCTCGATGTGAGATCGATTTATCACCTGGCACACGAATCGTCCCTTTTAGTCCCGTTTGCACGGGGTGAAATGTCCATTGTTTCATACGCAATCACCTTCCTTCAAGTCATCCAATACAGTCATGAAACTTTGAAGATATTGATATAGATCTTCATCTGAAATTGGCTTTGTAACTGGCTTACCGATCGCTTCTAACAACACCATCTGAACAACCGCTTGACTTGTTTTTTTGTCTGATTTCATTGTTTGAATATAAGTGTTTAATTGACGATGAGGAAAATTTAAAGGATAGTTTTGGGTGTGCATCCATCTGAATAAGCGTTCAAATGGCAATGCCACTTTAAACATGTTTTGGCTCACAAACAGCGCAAACAATAGGCCGATTGCAACAGCTTCTCCGTGCGCATATTTTCCATAGCCTGATTCTCGTTCTATAGCATGACCTAATGTATGGCCTAAATTTAAAAAGACTCTATTGCCTGCCTCTCGTTCATCTTGTTCAACGATTGACGATTTTATCGTTATCCCAGTTGTTAAATGGGATGTTATATCTTTTGGAAGACTTGTATACAGCTGTGACTTTAACAACTGATCAAAGAAGACCTCATCGGAAATTAATGCTTCCTTAATTAATTCAGCATAGCCAGATCGAACATCTTTCCGACGAATCGTGTTTAATGTATCTACATCATACACGACAGCAACCGGAGGATAAAAACTACCGATTAAATTTTTCCCTTGAGCATGGTTAATACCAACTTTGCCGCCAATGCTGCTATCATGCGCTAAAATTGTCGTTGGCATTTGAATATAGTCAATTCCACGCATATATGTCGCTGCCACAAACCCGGCTACATCACCAACAACACCGCCACCAAGGGCAATTATTAATGCATTACGATCCAAATGATGGCTTAAAGCTGCTGTATGAAGTGCGTGGAAGACATCAAGACTCTTACTGCTTTCTCCTGGTGTAATACTAGCATGATAGACATTATGATCTGTTAAGGCGGTTAGGACATCTGCTAAATAATAGTGTTCAACATTTTGATCGGTAATAACAAATATGGATGAATAGTTCTTTGGTAACAATTCACGGACATGAAACCTGATATTTTCTCCAATATATACAGGATAAGAGTGTGTTCGAGATTGAACATGAATGGTTTCCATTAAAACCACCTAGTGCTTTCTCGGTACTGATCGACAGCGCGTTTTAATGCAGGAAATTGATCGTTCGTAAACTGTTCTAAGAGCGCATTGGCCAGTTCAAATGCCACTACATGTTCCATAACGACTGCAGCAGCTGGAACAGCACATGAGTCAGACCGTTCTATACTCGCATGAAAAATTTCTTTCGATTCAATATCAACGCTTTGAAGTGGTTTATACAAGGTCGGTATCGGCTTCATTGCACCTTTAACAACAATAGGCATCCCTGTCGTCATCCCACCTTCAAATCCACCTAACCGATTTGTTCTTCGATAATAACCACGATCTTCGTCCCAAAGTATTTCATCGTGGACATCACTACCATTCTTGCGTGACGCCTCAAAACCAAGTCCAAATTCAACACCTTTAAACGCATTGATACTCATAACTGCTGCTGCAAGTCTTGCATCGAGCTTACGATCATAATGGACGTAAGAGCCAATTCCTGCTGGCATCCCGTGAGCGATTACTTCCACAATACCGCCGATTGAATCCCCATCTTTTTTAGCTTTGTCAATCGCAGCCATCATTTTTTGCTCTGCATCTGCATCTAGCGTTCTCACAGGTGAGGCTTCCGAAAGTTGTGCAAGATCTGCCACTGTCACGTTTAAAGGATCCTTTGCTTGAATACCTGCAATTTCTTTCACATAACCAACGACATGAATATCAAGCAATTGAAGCAGTTTTTTCGCTACAGCACCAGCAGCAACACGCGCAGCTGTTTCTCTTGCCGATGATCGCTCTAACACATTACGCATATCTCTATGACCGTATTTAAGGGCGCCATTCAAATCTGCATGTCCTGGTCGGGGTTTAGTCACAACACGGCGTATTTTTTGATCAGCTTCTGGTGGGACCTCCCCCATAATATCTGACCAATGTTTAAAATCATCATTTTTTACCATCAGCGTAATTGGTGATCCAAGTGTATACCCATGCCTTACGCCGCTTGCAATTTCTGCTTCATCCGTTTCAATTTGCATACGTTTTCCGCGACCATAACCCTTTTGTCTACGCTGTAAAGAATCGTTTATATCTATCGCAGCAAGTGGCATTTGAGCAGGTACACCTTCTATTATTGTTGTCAATTGTTTCCCGTGAGATTCCCCTGCAGTTAAATAACGCATATATGAGTCCTCCTGAATTTAAAACGTTAATCAGTTGATTTCTGATAAAAAAATGTATCCAACAATTGCAGGTCGTATTTGTCAGGTGAAAAAATTTGCTCAGTGCTCCCAACAAACAATACCCCGTTTGGATTTAATGATTCACTAATATTTGTATAAATCCGTTCCTTCGCTTGATCTGTAAAATAAATTAAAACATTTCGACATATGATTAAATCTGTATGATCTGGATAAGGATCCTTTAATAAATCATGCTTTTTAAACGTAATCATACGTTTAAGATCCTCATGTATATAATATCGCCCAGAACGTTCTTCAAAATAAGCTTGCTGTAATGTTGTCGGTACGTCCACTAGTGATTGACTTTGATAAATACCTGAACGCGCTCTATTTAATATGTTGTCATCAATGTCGGTTGCAATAATCGTTGCCTTAACATCTGGGAAATGGGTTTTTAGCATCATTGCCATACTATACGGCTCTTCTCCTGTCGAACAAGCAGCACTCCAAATTTTAATGGATGATTTATGTTCAATTAATGCTGGCAATATGCTGTTTTGAAGTACGTCCCACCGATTAGAGTTGCGAAAAAATGATGATACATTAATCGTAATTCTATCGACAAATTCACTCAGTAATGCATCATCTGTATCAAGCGCTTTAAAATATAAATCAAAATTTCGAAAGCCGCGTTTATCTCTTAATGAGGTGAGACGGCGCTTCATTTGAGCTTCTTTATATAGTGTTAAATCAATGTTGAGTTTATGTTTAATACGTGACATAAATTGTATATAATCTTCGGCCACGGTTCATTCTCCTCTGACTTCATGATGAATCGTCTATTTTTTTTCAATTATGTAAGAAAACCCCCGCTCGAGAACGGAGGTCGTAAACTTTAGTAAATCCAGTTGTCTTGTTGCTTTGCATAATCAACGAGTTCTGCTTCCTTAAAGAACAAGTTGATTTCTCTTTCAGCACTTTCTGCTGAATCAGAACCATGAATAATATTTTTTCCGACTGTGACACCGAAATCACCGCGAATTGTTCCTGGACCAGCTTCTTGAGGATTTGTTGCACCCATCATTTGTCGAGCTGTTTTAATGACGTCCTCACCTTCCCAGACCATTGCGAATACTGGACCTGAAGTAATGAAATCAACCAATTCACCGAAAAATGGACGCTCTTTATGTTCGCCATAATGCGTTTTGGCAAGTTCATCAGAGATTTGCATGAGCTTTCCACCAGCAAGTTTGAAACCTTTTTGTTCAAAACGTTTTACAATATCACCAATCAAATTGCGTTGTACACCGTCTGGTTTTACCATTAAAAATGTTTTTTCCATATTTACACCTCATTATTTTTATGTATATGTTCAACCTTTAAGATTTTATCAAATTTTTATCGATATGACAAACCTCACGATCAAGATCGTCTGTTTCCGATAAATTTTGCAATACTTTGTAGCGTTTCTTTTGTTTTGGAAGCTGGAAAACACTCAAGTGTTGCGTGAGCCTTTTGTAAATATCGGTCACTTAAAGCATAAGCTCGATCAATGGCGTTCGTTCGCTTAAAGGCAGTCAAAAGTTGCTCAAAATTTTGTTGATTACCACTCTCAATCTGCGACATTGTTTCAGCTACAAATTCTTTAAATATCGGATCTTCCATTGCATACAACAAAGGTAATGTCACATGCCCTTGCAGTAAATCATTCCCTGCTGGTTTTCCTAGAATTTTTTCACTAGACGTAAAATCAAGGATGTCATCAATAATTTGATAGGACATTCCAACATAGTAACCGTATTTAAATAACTGCTTTGCATGATGATCAGGAACGTCTGATACGATCGCACCTAGCTTACAACTTGTAGCGATCAGTAGCGCAGTTTTGCGTTTAATGCGACGTAAATAATGACGCAAATTCTGATCCCAGTTATATTTATCTTTGATTTGCTCGATTTCTCCACGTGCCAATTCAACCATTGAGTGTGACAGCAACTTATGGGCAGCTGGTTGATCAACAGCTGTTATATGCTCGAGTGCTCGTGCCAATATATAGTCACCCATATACATGGCAACTCGATTGTCATATGTATGCTTGACGGTTGCCTTCCCGCGTCTTAAATCGGCATTATCAATCACATCATCATGAACGAGCGATGCCATGTGAATAAGTTCAAGGGATACCGCAACTGTCTTAACCTTATCCGCATTATAGTTCCCCATTTGTGCTGATAACAACACGAAAACGGGACGTATACGCTTCCCGCCTGCCTGTAATAATTGACTAGATGCTTTACGAAGAATGTCATGATCCGCATCAATGGCCTCTTCTAACGCTTCTTCTATCATAGCCAAGTCTTTTTTTAAATATCCGTATGTTTTGGTTAATTTCATGCAGGTCACCTTTTGTGTAAATGCCGGCCTCACATGTGAATTATTTCTTATAAGCCATGTGCATCGCTGCTACACCACCAGTGTAGCTTTTAACATCAACGTGATTAAAGCCAGCATTCAAAAACATTTTTTTAAGTCTCTTTTTATCCGGAAAGTCTTTCGCTGATTCATGCAACCAGGCATATTCTTTATAACTCTTAGCAAATATTCTTCCAAATAGCGGCATAATAAAGCGAAAATATAAATAATACAATTGCCTGAAACCGATTAATGTCGGTTGGGATGTTTCTAAACACACAACAATTCCACCAGGCTTCACAACACGATACATTTCTTCTAAGACTGTATTGTAATCTGGTACATTTCTCAATCCAAATCCAATCGTCACATAATCAAATGTATCATCCGAATATGGCAGATCCATTGCATTTCCATGCGTAAATTCAAGGTGTTGTATGTGGTCACGCTCTTTTTTTTCTTCCGCTACCGAAAGCATGTTCTGACTGAAATCAAGTCCAATTACTGATCCTTCACGACCAACAGCTTCAGCCATTGATAATGACCAATCCCCTGTTCCACAGCATACGTCAAGGGCTTTTGCACCAGGAGTAATGTTCATGCGCTTCATAACGTCTTTACGCCATGCTTTATGACGCTGAAAAGATATAACTGAATTCATGACATCGTATTTACCGTATATTTTTTCAAACACATGGTGCACACGCTCTTCTTTTGATTGTTCTGTCACTGGTATCCTTCTTCCTTCTTTTCGGTTTGCTGAAATAAAAAATCATAAAAACGTGAATAAGATTGCTGTTCGAGTATAGACTGTTCGAACATTTTCGGAAGTGTCGATTGAAGTCTCTTTATCCCTTGTTCTACGCGTTGTTCGATTAAGTGAAGCATCTGTTCACGATCCGTTTTTGGTTTAGAATCCAACCAAGGTGAAAACCACGACGAAACTCTATTTTGAGTCATATGTTTATTTTCATTGAACAATGTATGTATCAACACCCAATCCCGGGCGATATCAATCAACTCATCTAATTGTACATGCTGAGCAACACGGGTAATTAAAAGGGTTTGAATACGTTCTATATGATCAATATATGCATTAATTGTCACGTCATCTCCATAGTAGAGTGACATTTTATGTTCATTAATATCTTTGATCGCGGTTGCAAGTTGCCTCACCATAGGAAGGTCATCTATTTCGGACAATAGATAATAGTAAAGGCCACTATAGTAATCACCTGCAAGAACCGTCAGTTGGTCAGGCTTAGCAAATGAATTGTCTGTGGAGTTGGCATTTACCGGGACTAAGTCATGTGAATCGAGTGCGATTTGAACGAGCATTGTCGTAAGTATGTACTGCTTCTTAATGTTATAAGGCAACTTCGTATGATTCAAGATCGCGATCAGCATGAATAGTTTTTCGTCATTAAACCTAGGAACTTTAATATATTGATCCAAGTATGATTGCTGAATGGTCCGGTTTATAAATCGCTTCATGTCCTCCATTGTAATGATGGAAGTCTGCATCTGATCACGCCTTTTACCCTAGTAATATCAATCGCTATTATAGCATACAACAATGACCAAGAATAGTACAAAATAACGCTTTAACAACGTAAGAAAGTTTTTAACGTCAATTCGTTGATATTTCACCATGTCTCGTCTGAATGACTGCCCGCCCTCTGACTTTTACAGCAGACGTATGTTCTGTGAATTGCGCAATCATAACTTCATGTTTATCTAGCTTTTCAGAATGATGAAATCTTGTATCTGTACCTCTTGTTAACCCAATAACGTTGACGCCATCCTCTAAAGCTTTAATGACAAAGAAATCATTTTGATTGGACGTATCCATGATTAGCCTCCTTATGGATTAAGTATGCTTGTATCTATCATACCATCATATGAACCCGGCGCAATGTTAAATAAAAAAGGGTACGCATACACGCACCCTTTTTTTGCCCTATGTAGCTTATTATTTAACCGCATCTTTGAGGGCTTTTCCTGGTTTGAAAGCAGGAACTTTACTTGCTGCAATTTCTATTTCCTCACCTGTTTGTGGATTACGGCCTTTTCTGGCTGAGCGCTCACGTACTTCAAAGTTACCGAAGCCGATCAACTGTACTTTGTCACCATTTTTAAGTGAATCCATGACAGAATCAAAAACAGCATCTACAGCTTTAGCTGCGTCCTTTTTAGAAAGTTCGCTTTTCTCTGCAACTGCATTTACGAGATCTGTTTTGTTCATGACATTCACCTCCTCCCAATTAAAATCAGAACAAATAGAGCTTATCTACATTTGTTCACTATTTTACGTGCTTTTATACGTCAAACCCATTTAAACCAATGGTTGACAACGATTATCATAACTGAGTTTCACATAAAATTCAACATTAATCCGCTTTTTTTTTCGTTTTTCTTGGTATTTTTAACAGATTCTCCTTTATAACGTACACGTTTTCAATCTATCGTTCTTAATAACCTTACTTATTTACTTACAAGATACATCTCCTAAATCCTGCTATTTTTTCAAATTAATCTTGTATTTTAGAGGAAATCACACGAAACACAAAAAAGCAGCTTATGCAGCTGCTTCAGTAGTTTTATAAAATAATCGCGATTAACCCTCTTGAGCCTTCATTGATCATCCGCTCTAACGTTTCTTTTAATTTATACCTTGTATGTTCCGGCATCAACGATATTTTACCTTGGATACCTTCTCTTACGATTGAACTGAGTGATCTTCCGAAAATATCAGATTCCCAAATCGATAACGGATCATCCTCAAAATCCTGCATTAAATATCTGACCAATTCTTCACTCTGTTTTTCAGTACCAATGATCGGAGAAAATTCGGATTCAACATCCACTTTTACCATATGAATAGATGGTGCAACTGCCTTTAACCGGACACCGTATCTGGACCCTTGGCGGATAATTTCTGGCTCATCGAGCTCCATATCTTCAAGAGTTGGTGCTGCAATCCCATACCCCGTCTGCTTAACCATCTGCAAAGCGCTTGCAACTTGATCATACTCTCTCTTTGCATGAGCAAAATCCTGCATAAGCTCTAATAAATGATCTTTACCCCGAATTTCTTCGCCGACGATTTCCTTGAGGATGTGATCGTACAATTCATCTGGAGCATGTAAGTCGATTTCCGCTATACCTTCGCCCATTTCCATTCCAGCCAAGTTTGCCCGTTCAATATATTCATAAGCGTTAAAATCGCCCATGATATGATCAACATCTCTTAATCGCTTAATATTTTGTACGGTTTCTTGAATCGCTTCCTCGTAATTCCGTCTCAGCCAATGATTTTCATTTAGAACCATCACCCAGCTCGGCAAATTAACATTAACCTCGAGTACTGGGAATTCATACAATGCTTCCCGTAGAACGTTGTAAACATCATGTTCTTCCATCTTTTCTACACTCATTGCTAGCACAGGAATATCATATGCATCTACGAGTTCCTGCCTTAGGAGCTCAGTCTCTTGACTTGAAGGTCGAACCGAATTAATGACCATAATAAACGGTTTGCCAACTTCTTTAAGTTCTTCAACGACTCTTGCTTCAGCAGGCTCATAATCAGACCGTGACAGTTCTCCTATCGTCCCATCTGTCGTCACTATGACGCCAATCGTTGAATGCTCTTGAATAACCTTCCGTGTTCCGATCTCAGCCGCATCATGAAATGGAATTGCTTCCTCATACCACGGAGTATGAATCATTCTTGGCCCATTTTCATCTTCAAATCCTTTAGCCCCTTCTACCGCATACCCTACACAATCAACTAATCTAACATTGACATCAAGTCCTTCGTCTACTTGTACAGATACTGCTTGATTTGGTACAAACTTAGGCTCTGTCGTCATGATGGTCTTGCCGGCTGCACTTTGTGGTAATTCATCATGTGCTCTACTGCGCGCACCTTCTTCTTCAATGCCGGGCAGAACAACTAACTCCATGAATTTCTTAATAAATGTTGACTTGCCTGTCCGGACGGCTCCTACAATGCCTAGATAAATATCTCCATTTGTCCGTTTCGAAATATCTTTGAAAATATCAACCCGTTCCAAACGATCCCCTCCCGATCTCCTTTGCCGTATAGTAATCATAAACAATCTCCATGAATTGACACTACAATTCTATGATGTTGTCCTATCAGAATATGACATCAATATGTATAAAAGACTTATTAAGTTTTTCTCGATATCTTATACACATCTGGAGTCTTATTTAAGGCATAAAATAACCCCTTGACACAATATATGTATCAAAGGGGGCAATATGCGTATGAAATTATTTTGTAAGCATAAAAATAGGCTCACCGTCTTTAACGGTATATGGTAACGAATATGCTGGAACGAATGGATGATGCTCAGCTAACAAATACCGAATATCATCATTTTCTTCATACGAATGGTCTAGTTGATTAAGGGCTTCATTTAAATCAATTCGATAATCAACATATAATGTACCAGTTGTGTCCATAACAATGGGTAGATTAACACCTGAAAAAGGACTAACAACATAAGGTGGCTCGTCCAAACCTAATTTTTTATAATTAATTTGAAACACACCATCTGCTATTTTCTCACCAAAAGGTGGATATATATGTTCATTGCGATATATATTTAATTTCATGTTTACACTACGAATTTCATCAGCAATTCTTAAATCAATCAACTTAACTTGAGGGGCGGTCTCGGGATCAATGATTGTGTAACTATATATGCCACCATTCTCAAATGCGTTACCAGGAATTTCCGTCAAGAGATTCTGTTCCTTTAACTGTGTAAAATCAATCAAATACTTTTGAAACACCGGCGTATCACTTGACTTTGTACGAATAGGTAATAAGCCTTCTGTTTGTTCACGAAACTGCTCAACAGCTGTTTGTACCATTTGAAGCTGATCAATATTCGGCGTTTGACTTTTCACTTTCTCGCTTTCGGGATACATACAGCCGCTTAAAGAGACAACGATTACAAAGAGTACGAGTGTTTTATATATACGTTTCATCTTCATCCCCCTGTGCTCTATACCGTTGGGCCACTGAATACGATGTAAAGGACAATTAATCCCCCTACAATTAAAAATATGTAAGCTATAATGGCTGTTATTCCCGCAAGTACTCCGGTAAACTTACGTCTACTAAGCTGTATGAAAGCGAGCGCTGCTATCAAAAGACCAATTCCGGCAAATGAAATAATTTCCTTTAATCCTGCTGCACTCATGATTCATCCCCCACTAAAATTCAATCATTACAATTTGTATTATAGCATTAAATGTAAATTTACGATAAAAATTGCGCGATCTCATAAATTCCGGGATGAAGGGGGCCAAGGCTGGCTTCATCCCGGGTGACCAAATAATATCCAAAAGGGCAGTTCTATCCATAAATCCTTGTACGATTTATCCTATGCAATCTTACATGGTGGTGTATCATCACTTGCCCAGTCAAGCTAGTTTTTAAACATTTTCGACAATGATTGCATATTCATTGGCACATCATTGTTAATGATAGATGCAACAATTTTATCTTCTTTTTCTTTTGATATTCGCTTATTCGCCATTTTTGACAACCGTCTTACAAGGTTTCGGACTGTCTTTTCATCTGAGAAATCAGCGTTTTTGACCGAGTTGGCAACCTTGTATATCTCATCAGGATTGATGTTGGCATTTTTTTGGAGATTATCAAAAATATTATTTTGTGAATGGCTCACATGCTCTCCTCCTTATGATGATGATTCACCATATTGTATGCATGTTGAGACATCCGTGTTCGTGTGCTATTGCGGATTGTGTAATAGGTTTTCTAGATCATCCATTTCTTCACGTTTTGTACGATTCATTAATTGCTCAACAACTTGACGAGGGTCTTTATCTTCAAACAATATTTGATAAATACCAGCTGTGATCGGCATTTCAATATTATGCTCTTGAGCAAATTGATAAGCCGCTTTCGTCGTTCTTACACCTTCAACAACCATCCCCATTTGATCCAATACATCTTCTAGCGCTTTACCCTTCCCGAGTAAATTACCTGCTCGCCAATTTCTACTATGGACACTCGTGCATGTAACAATCAAATCACCAACACCTGGCAATCCGAGGAATGTAAACGGATTTGCGCCCATTTTTGTACCGAGACGTGAGATTTCAGCTAAACCACGTGTAATGAGAGCCGCTTTGGCATTATCGCCATAGCCTAGTCCGTCTGATATGCCTGCTCCAAGAGCAATGATGTTCTTAAGCGCTCCGCCAAGCTCAATTCCAATCACATCTTTACTCGTGTATACACGGAAAGCTTCATTCATAAATAGGTCTTGTGTGTACTTTGCATACCCCTCATTAACAGAGGATACTGTCACAGTAGTCGGCTGTCGTTTTGCAACTTCTTCAGCATGACTTGGCCCTGACAACACAACAATATCAGCTTCACGATAAGCTGGTACTTCTTCACCAATCACTTGTGACACACGCGCTAACGTTCCTGGCTCAATGCCTTTTGATGCATGTACAATGATAGGTGGATTATCGCTATCAATATATTGCGTGAGTTCTTGACACACCTCACGCATCGCCTTAGACGGCACAACAATTAAGATTACATCTACATGTTCAACAGCCTCTTTCATGTTCGCGTAAGCAACAATTTGTTTCGGCATCATAATTTCTAAATAGTTCTCATTTTTGTGGGTCTTATTGATTTCATCAGCATGTGCTTTGCGATGTGTCCATAAACGAACATCATGACCATTATCAGCGAGTACAATGCTTAATGCACTTCCCCAGCTACCTGCTCCAAGAACGGCTATTCGCTTCAATTGCATTCACTCCTAATCTCTTCTTCTTGCAAAGATTTTAATCGGGGTACCCGAAAAACCAAATGCTTCTCTAATTTTATTTTCTAAAAATCGCACATAAGAAAAGTGCATCAGCTCAGTATCATTAACAAACACTACGAATGCTGGCGGTTTAACAGCAACTTGCGTTGCGTACAATATTTTTAGTTTTTTCCCTTTATAAGTAGGGGTTGGATTGACCGCAAGTGCATCCATAATAACATCATTGAGCACGTTTGTAGAAATACGTTTTGAATGGTTCTCACTTACAAGTTTAATAGTCGGGATCAATGTGTGTAATCGTTTCTTTGTCTTAGCAGATAAAAATACGATCGGTGCATAGTCGAGAAATTGGAATTGTGACCGCAATTTGTCCTCAAATTCCTTCATGGATTTCTCAGTTGTCTCCACAGTGTCCCATTTGTTAACAACGAGAATGATGGCTCGTCCAGCATCATGAGCATACCCTGCAATGCGCTTGTCTTGCTCCCTAATGCCCGTATCAGCATCAATTAACACGAGGACAACATCTGAACGTTCTATCGCTTTCAAAGCGCGTAGTACACTATATTTTTCAGTCGTTTCATAAACCTTCCCTTTTTTTCGCATTCCGGCTGTATCAATGATGACATAATCCTGGCCATCTTTATGAAGTTGTGTATCAACCGCATCTCGTGTCGTTCCCTCTATATCACTAACAATAACACGTTCTTCATTGACTAATGCGTTCACTAACGATGACTTCCCAACATTCGGTCGTCCAATCAAACTAAAGTATATCGTATCCTCATCTTTCTCAACCGGTTGATCATGAGGAAATTTCTTAACAACATCATCAAGTAGGTCACCCAGTCCCAAACCATGTGATCCAGATATTGGAAATGGTTCTCCGAAACCGAGGGCATAAAAATCATAAATTCGCTCACGCATTTCACTGTTATCTATTTTATTAACAGCTAACACAACTGGCTTGCTTGACTTGTATAACAGCTTAGCCACTTCTTCATCAGAAGCGGTTACGCCTTCTCGTCCATTCACCATAAAGATAATTACATCCGCTTCGTCAATGGCGATTTCAGCCTGATGACGGATTTGAGCAAGTAACGGCTCATCTCCAACTTCAATCCCACCAGTATCGATAATATTAAATGATGTATTCAACCATTCTGCCTCACTGTATATACGATCCCTTGTAACGCCAGGGATATCTTCAACAATTGAGATTCTTTCACCAACAAGCCTATTGAAAATTGTCGACTTGCCTACATTAGGTCTGCCGACAATCGCAACTACTGATTTTCTCATGAATCAGGAACATCCTCTCCTGTATATGAATATGTCATGCTGTAAAGTCTGTTATACATTCTATCAAAGATACGCGATATAGACAATTTTTATATAGCATTAAAAGAAGCTCATGTCCACTATATTGAAAAATTAATGCTTGACGATAATATAAAGGTTTTCGGAAAGCGCATGCGCAATTCCATCCATGATCGCCTCAAGGTTGGCGGCCACAACCTGCATTTCCTCTAAATCATCACAAAGAAAAATAGGAGCACCCCCGTCTATCTTCGCTTTATCCGTCGTAATAACAGCCAAAATGGCTTTTTCTATGTTCACAGGTCGGCCTCCTCATTTTTATTGTGTGTACGTGATTGGGAAGGCATTCTAATCGCATTTTCTAAAACAGGTACCGCACCAATAATCTCTGCAGCTTTCTCTACCTCTCTGACTTGCGGTAAGATAAACACACCTATCCGTCCATCATCAAGATCACGTTTAATAAGCGGGGTAAGAGCAGGTGTACCAGAATCACGAAATACACCTAGCGAGATTGACACATCATGTAATATGGCTTGACGTTGTCCAAGATTAGCGATTGTCGTTATAACATTCATGTTTTTCGGCGTTAAAATAAAACCCATGCCATATTTTAATATTTCCTCTTGTCTTGCCTTTAGACCAATATTCATAATATAAATGTTATCAATATAAAGTCCAGCGTCCTTAAAATGTAGAGGATGATGATCAATCGCAACAATATCTTTCAAAGTGGATCCACTCATTAACGATTTTGCAATGATTAAACAAATCAAACCTGTTATTAAAGCGACATAGACGTTAAATAAGATATATACGAGGGTACCTACAAGTGACGTCAAAATAACAAGATAATTTCGTCCCTCAAATGAAATTGCGATACCTTCAATATATGTTTTCCCTCTGGAAACGAGCTCTAATTCATCAATTTCCGTAAGGGTTTGGCGTTCCATGTTGCGCACTTCTCTAAATTGGCTTGCAGCGAGGGTCAAAAATGTAATGGCGGTATATTCTTGCTCCATAAGAGCTGGGACAGCCATCGCACCTAAAGATGCTGCGATAAAGCCAAGCGACAAATGAATAATTTTCCCGTGTAAATTCGTCGGGTATTGCCTGTAATCTGTTCGTAGCATGATGATTCTCGCGACAACACCAATTAATATCCCAAATACAATTGCATATATGTACTCATTCATGACATCACCTCACTAAAAGTTTACTCATGTTAGCGACATACTGCTTCACTGTTTTAAATAAATGCCAAGTCATAATCAGACAAGTGATGACAACGGCATAATCGAAGAATTCAGGGGAACCAATCGTTGTTGGCACACGGTATTCAGCCAATATGAGTTTGTATAATAACTCACCATGAGACAATCCAAGTAAACCAATCCAAAGTTTGTTATACATCGCTTTAGTCATTGCGATTAATATCACAATTAAAATCATTGGAACCATAACGAGCTTCGGCATGAACATCCATATCGGCATGAGTTCTTCCCATAGCAAAATTCCCATAAACGCAATTGAAAAAGTTAAAGCACAAAACAAATGGTATAGCGATGCAGGTAAACGTGCATGCATCCCCATACTGCCAATCATTAAAATGATAAATGACAATGACACATCGTATGACGCGATGTTGATATATACGTGACTACATGAGATCAACAATAAAACCCATATTGAAAGACGTGAATGTCGTTTTGTTGGCTGCATAAAGAACACGATCATAACCCAATACATCCATGCCAGCCAATAAAATAGCATGCCCTCAGTCATTATTAACCACCTACCCCTATTCATTATGGGTCTGTCAAACTGTTTTTAAACAAAAAAATCCCCCTTCATCGATTTGAAGGGGGAAGCCGGAGTTAAAGTTTATTTATATTTGTCTAGTTTATCACCAATGACATCACCGAATGAAAAGCTCGATTGATCATTGTCTTTTTCATAAGACTTAAATTCTTCTGCTTCTTGTTCTTGTTCAAGCTCTTTAATGCTTAGAGCAATGCGTTCATCTTGTTCGTTTACATCAATAACTTTCACTTGAACAGACTGACCAACTTCCAGTACTTCAGATGGCGTACCAATATGACGGTTTGCAATTTGAGAAATATGAACAAGTCCTTCAACACCAGGGAATAATTCAACAAACGCGCCAAAATTCACAAGACGTTTCACTGTACCTTCTATGACATCACCGCGTGCGATTCGAGATTCAATATTCGTCCACGGACCAGGTAATGTACTTTTGTGTGATAAAGAGATTCGTTCATTATCACGGTCAACTGATAAAATTTTAACAGAAATCGTATCACCTTCAGTGACAACATCTGACGTTTTTTCGACATGCTCATGTGATAGTTCAGAAATGTGTACAAGTCCATCGATGCCACCAAGGTCAACAAATGCACCGAAGCTTGTAATGCGCTGAACAGTGCCTTCGATGATTTGACCTTCCTCTAATGACTGTAAGACACTATGTTTGTTTTTCTCATTTTCTTCTTCAACAACAGCCCGATGAGACAAAATAACGCGATCTTGTTCTCGGTCAAGCTCTGCTACTTTAACTGTAATCGTTTTGTTTAGATAATCAGAGAAGTCTTCAACGTAAAATGTTTCTACGAGTGAAGCAGGAATAAAACCACGTAATCCAACATCAACTACGAGCCCACCTTTCACAACTTCTTTGACTTCTGTCTCAAAAACCTCTTGGTTATTATATTTTTCCTCCAACGTTACCCAAGCCTGATCAGCTTCGACGATACGTTTGGATAGAATGACCTCATCATCTTCCACTTTTTTAACTTTTAACGTGAGTTCATCGCCTTCTTTTACAACATCAGACGTTTGTTCTACATGGAGATTGGACAACTCACTAATCGGAACAATGCCTTCAGTTTTGTAGCCAATATCTACTAGGACCTGTTTATCTTCGACCTTTACAACAGTTCCTGTAACAACATCACCTACATTAACGTTTGGTACTTCATGCTCACTCATACGTATAGCCCTCCTTAGAATACAAACAGCAATTTCATCATACATGCATATGATTTCATTTTTTTATTTGTCCACCATAATATATCATAAATCGCTTTATTTTTAACGCGAAAACATCTGTTTTTATTAAAAAATGCTATTTTTGTGCGTCAAATTCGGAAATTAACGTCTGTATTTCATCCATTACTTTTGTTACAGCTTCTTTTGCAGACAGTTTATTTTCTCTAGCAACATCCATATCAACAGGCTTTCCATAAATCACATTAAGCTTCTTACCAATCTTGTATGGCCCGATTATTGCACAAGGAACAATCGTTGCTTTTGAGCGTAGAGCAAAAAATCCTGCTCCAGCTAATGGTTCTCCCATTTTCCCAGTCTTACTTCTCGTCCCTTCAGGAAAAAGTCCAAGTACATGCCCTTTTTCAAGAACATCAAGTCCCATCCTTAGAGCATTACGGTCCTTCATGCCTCTTTTAACAGGAAAGGACTGAATGGCCAGAAGAAATTTACCTAGAAATTTTTTCTCAAACAACTCTGCTTTAGCCATAAAATGAACATTTCGAGGAGACGTAATCGCAACAACCGGTGGATCAAAATTAGAAATGTGATTAGAACAAATGATGACCGGTCCGTCTTTAGGTATATGTTCTTTTCCATGTACTTGAACCCGCAGCAAAGGATAAAGAACGATTTTTACGATGTTTCGAGCAAGTCGATATAAAAACATGACGTTCTCCTCCCTTATCCTTTAATAACCCGTTCTGCATACTGTAATATTAAATCTACAACCTCTTGAATTGATAACTCTGTTGTATTAATCTCTATAGCGCCTTCAGCCTTTAGTAACGGTGAAGCTGCACGCTGCGAATCGATTAGGTCTCGTTCCTCAATGTCTTTCTTTAACGTATCATAATCAGCCTTGAGCCCTTTTTTGATGTTTTCTTCATATCTTCTTCTCGCACGCTCCTCAACGGAAGCAACGAGAAATATTTTAACTTCCGCGTCTGGGATGACATGAGTCCCAATATCTCGTCCATCCATGACAACACAGCGTTTTGAAGCAAGTTCCTTTTGTCTTTTAACCATTTCTTCCCTTACTTTAACATGAGCAGACACATGTGAGACGTTGTTAGAGACGGCATCTGTTCGTATATGAAATGTCACATCCTGACCATTCACATACACATGTTGTCCGTCATCTTGCTGATCTAATATAATATCTGTTTCAAGCAGCAACTCATAAAGAGATGGTTCATTATGTACATCCACTTGTTCTTCAAGTGCTCTTAACGTTAATGCACGATACATTGCCCCTGTATCAATATAAATGTACGATAAATGTTTAGCGACCATCTTCGCCACAGTGCTTTTTCCAGCGGCAGCTGGCCCATCAATGGCAATCGCAATTTTATTTAGTTCCATTATTGTCATTCCTTCCATTCCACTTACCATCTATCATTTCTCATATCGTTAGATGTCGTTCATTCATTGTTTATCATAACACAACTGTTAAAATGTCGTCTAACACAGTCATTAGCTCAATTCTTTTCTACGGGCTTCACGCTGTTTTTCAAAACAGTACATAATGATTGCCTGTCTGTCAGAATCGGTAATGTGCGTGAATCCAAGTGATGCAATTGTTAATTGATCACGAGAATGTATGCGAACAACTTTTGAATCTGCGTGAATGTACTTAATCTCACCTGATACAAAAGGAAGCACTAAGCAAACCGACACACTCTCGCCTTCATAAAGTTCATACTCATTGATGATTAACGATAATCCACCACCACTGATATCAAGTGTTACGGATACAAATGGTTCTTTATACGCATGCTCATTTTGTAAAGCAACATCTACAGCTGTTTCGATACGGACATATTGTCTACGCTGTATTTTTTTAACATCTTGTTTTTCTGGTAGTGACAACTTTAATGCAGGTATTGTTAATTTTTCTCGTGAAACAACGTTCGTTTTAAAGGTATAAACCGTATCATTATCTCCTATATATGACACATAGACTATTGAGTCCATCGGTAAGAAAGCGGTTCGTTTCGTCACCTCATCTATAGGATAGTCAATAAATATATGTTTATCTCTTACATCAATTACTTTAGCGCGATAGTGGTCACGATTTGTGTCGCTCGAATTCTCTAAAGTGATTGTTAACGTCGTACCAACAGGCAGCATAAGACCCCCCCTGATTCCTTTGCTCTTATTATTGCAGAAAAACAGCAAAAGGGAAAGGCATTTAACCCTTCCCTTTAAAAGAAAACCGTTTTGTATACGTTCATAGGCATATATTAAAAAGAGTGTTTCTCTGTTGATCCTTTAGACCACCTGTTTTAATGATCGGCCCTTAAGACAAGCCTTCGTAATTTATTTCTTTGCCTCCAAGCTTCTCCACGCGCTCTTCCGTTCCGTCCATAGCGTTAATGAAAATGCGATACGTATCATCGCCCATTGTTCCGATAAATTCATGGGTCAATACTTCTTCGCCTAATTCGTTTTCAATAATAGACAAGTACTCTTCTTGAATAGACACGTTTTCGTTTACTTTTTCTCTTGCTTCTTGAACCGTTATTCCCGGTTCAGGAATATCTCTTTCAACGTGATTCATAAAATAATTACGTGCTGTTAGACCCAGTATTTCGCCATTATCTAATGCGACCTTCACTTCTACGGCATCTGGATAGACTCGAACATCTCCTTGCTGATAGAGAAATGAATACACACCAATATGTTCGTATTCGCTACTATTAAACAGAGACATGTCATCAAATTTAAATGACTGTAAATACTTCTGCGCTTTTTCCATACCTTGATTTAAGCTCAGTTTCTTTTCAGCGATTGGACGATCCACAAGAAGATTTAAAGGATACCCTCCATTTTGTGTCATATCCATATAACCATGCCGATCATTCTTTTCGTATGATATGCTATAAAGTGGTATATCCGCACCTTTGCCGGTTTCCGACAGATTTAATTGTGAACCATCTTCTAACTTGAAAATTGACTGACCTTTAGTGATAGCTTCTTGTTTACTTATTTTTTTCTCAGGCAGATTTTTAAACTCATGGTCTTTTGTTGCCATACCGATGATGGACGATTGAATGTTTCCTTCTGAAAAACCTTCAACCTTTTTTTCTACCGTCTTAAAACCATCAATAATTGTGTTATCCGCTTGTTCATCTTTTGTCGCTAAAGCGAGCTGAACGTCCATCCAACGGAGATTATTTTCTAATGCCAAATGCTGAACTTGTCTTAATTCATTTTTAATATCAGCTGCTTGATCATATAAATTTTCTAGCGACTCTGTTTCTTTAGCCGTTAACGGATCTTTTTCAAGGTCTCGAACAGCGGTGCGATACGTAAAATCACCAATATCCGCTAAAAAGGATTCCGTCTTATTAAACGGCAGCAATGATAAAGGTAAATTCCCAACGTCAGATAACGCTTCTGATGTTAAACGCCAAATTTCAACCATTTGTGGTGAAAGGCGCTCCTTTGAATCCATCGCTAGGGCGGTGCCTATCTTATCATGAAGCAAATCCATATGGTATGTTAAATTATGGAACGACTTTTGATAATTATTTTCAGCCTGAATCAATATGGCATTTTTTTCTTGTCGCTCTTGATATCCCCATATACCTGCTGCAACAGTTGTCACAGACAATACCCCTATAAGAATCCAACGAACCATGTTCATCTCACCTTCCTATTTACAAAATATATGTTTCCCAATTTGCTTGATTTGTGGTCTTGTCCAGATCCAACCTGACGTGGCAGTATTCGGGTTAAAATAATATAGTGCATTCCCAGACGGGTCCCAACCATTAATGGCATCTAGAACGGCTTTTTTTGACGTTTCATGAGGCGTCAACCAAATTTGCCCATCAGAAACAGCTGTAAATGCACGCGGTTCAAATATTACACCTGATACTGTATTCGGGAATGTCGGGCTTTTGACTCTATTCAAAATAACAGCGGCAACCGCAACCTGTCCGACATATGATTCGCCTCTTGCCTCGCCATGAACAGCATTTGCTAATAACTTAATATCATTTTGAGAATAGCCTTGTGGAACGTTAACAGCTGTCGTATTTGTTTCTGGTGGTTGGTCCCCACTAGGAGATGGAGCAGGCTGTTGTGGCTTTGGTGCAGGCTTCTCAGGTTGATCCGTTCCACCTTTATTATCCGTTCCACCGTAATGCGTAAATCGATTTCCCTCTCTTATTTGTTGTTTAACATAGTACTCATTATATTCGCTTGCATTTGCAAGCTTTTGCTTGGTTTTAGCCCCCGCTAAACCATCAATGTCTAGACCGAACTCATATTGAAAATTCCTTAATGCCCAATATGTCCCCCATCCAAAGACACCGTCAATCTTTCCATTATAAAATCCTAAATACTGTAATCTCGCTTGTAATTCTATAACGTCATCACCAACAGCGCCGTGCTGAATAACCTGATTCGTGAATGCATCTACTTCATGTTCTGGCTTAAACATTGATGGCAAACAAATAGTCATCGAAAGAATCAAACCAAAAATTATCAACTGCTTCTTGTTCATATCTTCTCCTCCTGCTGTTATACATGGTCTGTTACGTTATTTTTTCTGTAAAAGCTCTTTTTATGCATCGGTCGAAGATGGGAAACAGAGAATCGAATGGAATGAACAACTATAATCAAAAGAGAAACAGCATTAGGACGGGTTTATAACGATTGAAAGCAACTTTATGCCATAGAAAAAATCCGAACAATGATTCAATCACAAGAATCAGTTCGGATTTTTTCCTTCATACATATAACGTCTATAATAGCCTTTTTTAGGCGTTTTTTTTATAAGTTGTAATTGGTATGACATCATGGTTAGCGTGAGATGATTCCGCTGCAATTTTAACACGTCTCATACAAACCATCCATAGAGCTAACATAAATGGAACTAAAATAAATACCCAATTGGACGCTGAAGCTTTTAATATATAATTATATGTTCCATGCAATATAAATGGAAACAAAAGCGCCATCGTAATATGGCTTTTTTTATATGTGGCGTTCATCTTCGCTTTCCCGAAATAATAGCCCATAATGACGCCAAAAAGCGCGTGAGAAGAGACAGGGAAAAGTGCTCTCGTTACAGCGTATTCAATACCATTCGTCATTAAATAAAGCACATTTTCAAACGTCGCAAATCCTAGACTGATGGCAACAGCATAAACAATGCCATCATAATGCGTATCAAATTCAGCATGGTGATAAATCATATACATAAATATAAACCACTTGAAAAATTCCTCAGAAAAACTCGCCACTATGAATGATTGGAAAAACTCATTCTCTACCCAACCTTCTTGACCGATTGCATATTGCAAAAACATAATCGGAAACACAACTAATACGCCCCACAAAAACATTTTAATAATGAGTGGTAGCGGCTCGGCGTATTTATCCTTTAAGTAAAAAAAAGACATGAGTGCAATGGCAGGTGCCAAACTTGCCGATAAAACAGCAAACATAAAATGCCCTCTTTCAAGTTGATACTGTCATCGTATCATTTACTTAAAGAAATGAAAACCGTATTCTTAATTTTTATTGCTCGTGTCTTCTCTTTCGGCAATGGCGGTTGCAATTAAAGCGCCATGAAAACGACCATTCTCAATAAATATTTTATTGTTGTTAAACCCAGCTGCAACAACGCCAGCAATAAAAATGTTTGATATGTTTGTTTCATACGTCTGCTCATCAAATGACGGTTTACCAGAATCACGGTCAATATGGATACCTGCTCGTTGTAAAAACGTTACATCAGGTCGATATCCTGTCATTGCAAATACAAAATCATTATCAATCGTATACATTTCATTGTCTTTTGCGTATGTGACAGACGTCTCTGTTATGCTTTGAACATGTGCATTAAACACCATGCGAATATGTTTTTTTTCTACTAATTGGTCAAAATTTGGTAAAATCCACGGTTTAATACTAGGCGAATAGGCCTCTCCTCGATACAACACAGTCACACGTGCCCCCGCAGCATAAAGCTCGAGAGCAGCATCAACAGCTGAATTTTTTCCACCAATTACAACAACATCCTTATTAAAATATGGATGTGCTTCTTTAAAATAGTGCATCACTTTCGGCATGTCTTCACCAGGGACTCGAAGCATATTTGGCTGGTCATAGTATCCAGTTGCAATTACAACATAGCTTGCTGTATATGCCTTTTTATGCCCTGTGGCCGTTTCTACATCTACATGAAATAGATGCTGTGACTGCTTAATTGAAACAACTTTTTCAAAGGTGTTCATCCTCAGCTCTTGTCGCTTTGCAACCGTTCTATAGTAAACGAGTGCTTCATTTCGTACAGGTTTTTGTTTTTCTGTAATAAAAGGGATATCGCCTATTTCTAATTTATCACTGGAGCTAAAAAACGTTTGATGTGTAGGAAACTGATGAATGGTATGAACAACATTCTCTTTTTCTATAATAAGTGGATCGATGCCTTGCTTTTGTAATTCAATTGCACAGGACATACCACACGGTCCGCCTCCTACAATAATGACTGTTTCGTGTTGTTCTTTCATAATGAGCCTCTCCTTTATAAAATCGATCGCATACAGCTTAAAGGCAAAAAACTCTTATCCTTAACATATGATAAGAGTTTTCGCCTATTGAATGGTCAATGATTAGGACACATTTATACCCAGCCACGGAATCGTGCAGCTTCGGCCATCTTTCTCACCCCGACCATATATGCGGCAAGTCTCATATCAATTCGTCGTGTTTGGGCAGTTTTGTATATTGTATTAAATGATTTGATCATAATTTCATGTAGTTTTTCATCAATTTCCGCTTCTGACCAATAGTAGCCTTGGTTGTTCTGGACCCATTCAAAATAAGAAACTGTTACACCACCAGCAGAGGCCATAACATCAGGGACGAGTAAAATCCCCCTGTCAGTCAAAATTTTAGTTCCTTCCATCGTTGTTGGCCCGTTCGCAGCTTCCACGACTATTTTCGCTTTAATATTCGGTGCGTTTTCAGCTGTAATCTGATTCTCAACTGCAGCTGGTACAAGGATATCACAATCCAGCTCTAGCATATCTTTATTAGAAATGGTCGTATCAAATAAATTCGTAACCGTACCAAAGCTGTCACGTCTATCGAGCAAATAATCAATGTCTAGGCCGTTTGGATCATGAATCGCACCATAGGCGTCGGATATTGCAATGACCTTTGCACCTGCATCATGCAAGAACTTTGACAGAAAACTCCCGGCGTTGCCGAATCCCTGAACAATAACTCTGGCACCCTTGAGCTCTATCCCTTTTTTCTTAGCTGCTTCATTAATACAAATTGTTACCCCTTTTGCTGTAGCGGATTCTCGACCATGTGAACCACCTAAAACGATTGGCTTACCCGTAATAAATCCAGGACTATTATATTCGTCAATACGGCTATATTCATCCATCATCCAAGCCATAATTTGTGAGTTTGTAAAGACATCTGGTGCTGGAATGTCTTTTGTTGGACCTACAATTTGACTGATAGCCCTTACATAACCTCTACTTAAACCTTCAAGTTCTCTGAATGACATCTCGCGTGGATCGCAAATAATACCACCTTTACCCCCACCATATGGTAGATCAACAATTCCCGCTTTCAGACTCATCCATATTGATAACGCTTTCACTTCTTTTTCAGTTACGTCAGGATGAAAACGAACCCCACCCTTTGTTGGACCAACAGCATCATTATGTTGTGCGCGATAACCAGTGAATATCTTTATGGAACCATCATCCATTCGTACAGGGATACGAACAGATAACATCCGTATCGGTTCCTTTAATAATTGATAGACCTCATCAGGATAACCTAATTTATCCAACGCATTTTTAACAACTACCCTCGTAGAATGCAAAACATCCATCTGTTCGTTTTCTGTGCTAGAAGCTGCTGCTTTCTCGGCCACCATGATTACCTCCTACAAATCCATAAAAATATTAATATAAGTTGTACTCAGAGTTTAGTATACACGTTCATAATAAATATGCAATCATAAGAATTCTTTTTTTATACAAAAACATCTTCCTAATCCTTTTTAAGTTTCAAACGGTATAAATGCAGAATAAGACAAACCTTTATTTCATACCTTTTAAGGATGCATATGTATTTATAAGAAAGGAGGAATATGTGATGTTTTCGCAATTTAAGTATTGGGAACCCTATATTAGTCCGTTCGATCCCTGTCCACCTATCCGCGTAAAAAGCTACAGTACCCCGCCAAATCTCTATATCAATTTCCAACCTCCGGGTATGCCACAATTTAAAACCCCGAAACAGGCCTTGTTACACGGCACATTATGGCCTGATTTATACAGCCCGTACCCTAACCCGGCAAAACGAGGTGATCAGCTTGAATAAACAAATGCCCCCTGAATATTATAAACAGCTCGAAGACATTCAGGCTGTCGACTTTGTCCTTGTTGAATTAACGCTTTATTTAGATACACACCCGAACGATTGGGATGCCATTGAACAATTCAATCACTACGCCAAAAAAAGCAAAGCATTAAAAAGCGAATTTGAAAAGCAGTTTGGGCCACTAATGCAATATGGTCGCAGCTACTCTAACTATCCGTGGGATTGGAACGACACCCCATGGCCGTGGCAAGTGTAACGTCTCTATTTAAATAGGAGGAGATTGTGATGTGGTATTATGAAAAAAAACTGCAATACCCTGTGAAGGTCAGGGACTGTAATCCGAGACTAGCAAAATATTTAATTGAACAATATGGTGGTGCAGATGGTGAACTTGCAGCGGCATTAAGATATTTGAATCAACGTTATACAATTCCTGATAAGGTCGTTGGCTTGTTAAACGATATTGGCACAGAGGAATTCGCTCATTTAGAAATGATTGCGACGATGGTTTATAAACTAACAAAAGACGCTACACCAGAGCAACTTAAAGAAGCGGGACTTGGAGCACATTACGCGAATCATGATCGCGCTCTTTTTTATCAAAATGCTGCAGGAGATCCTTTTACTGCGACTTACATTCAAGCAAAAGGAGATCCGATAGCTGACCTTTATGAAGACATTGCAGCTGAAGAAAAAGCACGGGCCACGTATCAATGGATTATTAACATGTCTGATGACCCAGAATTAAATGACAGTCTTAAATTCCTCCGTGAACGAGAGGTCATTCATTCTCTAAGATTTAGAGAAGCGGTTGAAATTTTAAAAGACGAGCGGGATCGCAAAAAAATATTTTAACGCTTACGGCATGTGTTTTGAAACGAGTTACAAACAAACTAAAGTGCCCCCAACAAGTGATGATATAAGCTCACTTGCATGGGGGCACAATCCGTCATATTCATTTTCTACAATGGGATCAATGAATCGATCATGTGGTCATCCATCATGATCCAAGAAGCAATTAGTACGCATAATACAATCACACTAACGACAATCAATCGAATCAATGGACGGCGCAATTTGAACTTAAACCCGGTTTTATCGTTTTGATGGACTGTTTTCCTCGGTGGTAAGTTTAAAATATCAATCTTGTCATCGGTTTCTAAAAATTGTTGATCACTCGGTGAAGGCGATTCTTCAATTTTATGCTCGACATCCTGCACTTCACCAATCAATTTACGAAGTTCTGCTGCTTGATCGTCTTGGAAATTTGCTTCATCATTCATTTGAACGCCCCCCACTTACGAAATCGTATAAGAAGTCCTAGTAAAAAATCAACTGTAAAATGTGCTATGATGCATACCCATAGATTAGCAGTCAACTCATATATATAGCCGATAAAAAAACTAACAAATAAAATAGACACGAATAAAACTGGCTTCGACAAATATCTAATATGGACAAGGGCAAATAGAGTACTAGCGATCACGTAGCCCAATGTCGTCTGTAGTACCCCGCGAAACAGCACTTCTTCCGATATCGCAACAACACTTGCAATGGTGAAAATACTTATAACAGAACGATTTTGGAAAATTCGTTGATTAATGCCCCCATCATCATAATACCGTGATGGGAAAACCTTCATAAGAACAATATCAAGCGCAACAACAACTAAACCAGAACCAACGCCATAATAGATGATCGGCAGCAATTGCCAATCAAACAACGTCCACCAACGACTAAAATCCTCGAATAAAAATAAACTTAGAATGATCGCTGTAAAAAAAATAACCCCTTGTGACATGTATAATTGTATCGTTAACTGCTTGTCCGATAATTGCTTAATGATTTCACTCTGTTTTTGCATATACATTATCCTGTAACAAAAGTTTTTTCAGATGATCTTGCCAATTGTTATTCTGTTGTTCGAGGATTTGAGCTTTTAGTTGAACATCTCTTATTGTATACCCACAATTTGAACAGCATTCGGCGTGTTTTTCTGTGTATCCGTCTTGGAAATGTTTATATAACTGTCGTCTTAAACAATCGGATTCACGAATCCAAGCAATCATTTTTCGAAGCTGACGACGTTTGATAAACATACGCTCAACAATATGTGCGCGAATGTCTTCACGTGCACGTTCCCATTTCATATCATCACACACCACTTGTTTTCCGTTCATTATATCATGTTTAATAAGCTGATGTTTTAAATATCGCCATTGAATTTCATTTAAGTTGATTAATGCAGCTATTTCTTCATCAGAAGATTCACGATCATTCGTCTGTAAAATTTGCTTTATACGCTGAAATATCCCTTCAAGATTCGCCTCATCAGGAAGTTCTCTTGTAATGAGATTTTCAGATATCATAATATCCGCTTCAGAAAATAGCAATAAAGCCACACTATGTTCCCCATCTCTTCCGGCACGTCCAACCTCCTGAATGTAGGATTCAAGCTCTGTTGGAAAGTGGTAGTGTATGACGAGTCGAATGTTACTTTTATCAATCCCCATGCCAAAAGCACTTGTACAGCATATGACATCAACTTGATCTGTCATGTATTGCTGTTGAATCAATAATCTATCCGTTTGTTCCATTCCGCCATGATAATAAGCAATCCGACGGTCTGGTAGTTTTTGAGACAGTGTTATTGCTAATTGTTCAGCTAATTGTCGACTAGAAAAATAAATAATGGTCGGGACGTGATGCTTAGCCAGCAGCGATGTCATAATCTCAAGCTTATCTTGTGGGTTTTCCGTTTCTTCCACAATAAATGCAATATTTTCTCGGTCCATTGGAAAAATATGACGCATCATATGTGGTCGTTTTAAAGCAGCCATAATATCTTCTTGTACTCGAGGTGTGGCTGTTGCGCTAAGGGCAAGTATCGGTGGATGACCTAGCTGTGCAATAATAGCTGACAGCTTTAAATAATCAGGGCGAAACTCATGTCCCCATTGTGAGATACAATGGGCCTCATCGACGACAAACAAACTAATCGTCTGCTGTTGAATCATGCTTAGAACATGGGATTGCTGTAATAGTTCTGGTGAAATGTAAATAAGCTTATATGCCGATAAATTTCGGAGTACAGCTTGTCTGTCTTTCATCGATAAAAAACTATTAAGTGCAACGACACCTGTATAATGCCGGGCTTTTAATTGTTTTACTTGATCTGTCATGAGTGAAATAAGTGGACTAACGACAATGGTCAGGCCTGGAAGTAATTTAGCGGGTAATTGATAACAAACGGATTTCCCTGATCCTGTTGGTAATATCCCTAACACATCTTCACCATTGAGGACATCCTCGATAATAGTTTTTTGCCCTAATCGGAAGGTTTCATATTGGAAATGTGTGTATAGTTCTTGTTCTAAATTAAAGCACACCATTTATATCACCTGTCCTTTGCAAGGCCGCTAATACCAATCGAATTTGAAAATATGATACATCTGAATGGACCCGTTGTTTAATTTCCTTCAGCCGAAAGGACTGTGTTTCATAAATCGCTTCAATAATCTCTTGCTCTGTTTGGTTTGATACATATGGTTCTAGTGACATGTTTGCATCAACGTATACAATTTCAACGAGATGATCATAAATCGTATTTAACTTCAATTGTCTTATTAAAGCAATTTGCTCTAATGTATACTGTTTTTTTAGAAGTGCGTACGTTTGCTTCGCTGATTGTGTAATCATGTTAGATTGCTGTAAATCAGCTCGTATCATACTTAAGGTCGGATAATGATGACCTTCACTTACTTGTCTCATAATTTGATGATGAACTTTTTTGAGCAATAGCTTTACCGTGTGTATATCTAAGTGATATTTATGAGCGAGTTGTGGCGTGCTCATGCCATAATGCTGATAACCTGTTAAACGATCTACGAAAAGGCTGGCTTCCAATTCTGTTAATGTATTAAGGATATCGTATAATTCATCATAAATGGCTTTTAGCGCTTGATGAGGTTTATTGATTTGTTTAAACACCGATTTAACCCACTGTGTAATGTACCGATCATCTTCAACAGGAATAAATGAATAATGCCCTTGAGCTGTGTTTGTAAGTGTTTGAATCAGCAATAACAATCGACTAGAAAATACAGGTTCAACGTTAGAGTATGCAAGTCCATTAAAGTGCTGCAGATTTAACGATGTCTGTTGCAGCCACTTCTCACCCAAGTGTGTTGGTGTCATTGTATGCGCGTCAATTTGCCTAAGCCATTGGTTATTCATCATAGTTGTAACCGTTTGATCAAAGGCATATTTTTGGAGCTCCTTATAAACACCATAAAAAGTTCCGAGCTGATATATGTGAACATCTTGGACGGTTTGAATTGATTTTTTTCCAGTCATAATATTAAAGATAGCTGATGTTGATCGATGTTCGCGCATAGCTACACTACACGTCATTATAATTCCTTCAAGCTGCATATTCATCAATTCCCTTTAAGGCATAGATTCGCATATGTGTAAGAGTAATACAGAGTTGTCAATTCGTCCATGTCGTTTTAAAATAAATGATGTGGTTTGTGTTTAAGAGGAGGAACGTCGCATGTCCAAATATACCATCATAGATCAAGAAACGTGCATCGCATGTGGAGCGTGTGGAATGGCTGCACCTGACATATATGATTACGACGATGAAGGCATTGCTTTCGTCTCTTTAGATCGCAATACAGGAACAGAAGCTGTGCCAAAGCATTTCGAAGACGATGTACGAGATGCATGGGAGGAATGTCCCACTCAATCGGTTAAAATTGCCTCTCAATCCTTTGAAGGTGACCCAGTTAAATTCGAGTAAACTGTTCACTATATAGCATAAGTTGTTCCGTAAAAATTGTCAAAAGAACGCAGACCTCATTAAAAAGGGTTAGCGTTCTTTTGACCTGTGCTGAGAGATTTTTTATTGTGCTATTTCAATAGGATTAATTGCCTTTGGAACAGCAATCTTCTCTGTGACATCATAAGGACCAATGCTTTCCAGTCCGCTATTTTTAACAACAACATGCGTGAAGCCAAAATCTTTTGCTGTCATGAGCATCGCTTCAATCATGACTTGTGTATCACGATCATTTTCCAGCTTTTCTGGTGTGACAACAGATAAAATGAGTACATTCTCATCAACTGAAGCCGTTAAGTTAACATCTTCCGGAATAGATGCAAACACATCATTTGCAAGTTCATTTTCCTTCATCAGAGAAATTCCTGTTGTGATATCAATTGTTTCATCCTGCGGCACAGGTAAGAGAAATGAACGAGTTGCTTTATCTGGATAATACATTTTATAAATCGCTTTACCCTTTTCCTCAATTGGCATTTCGTCAATCTCACCAAACGGTCCGAGCTCTATAGTTTCTTTACCTGAGACTGTTTTAAAGTCAACCTGTTGAATGCCTAGCGGACGAAACATCATGTTTAAGGTCTTCTCAAACATATATGCCCGCGCTGATCCATCACCAATTGAAAAATCATCTGCGACTTCAGCAATCACACGATTTTCTTTCATATCGATTTGAAATGTTATGTCTTTAATCGGAAAGGCGCCCATTCCCCACTCATTTGGCGTTAACACCTTTTCTAACTCGTTATAAAAAGAAGTCAGTGCATTATCCGTAGCAATTTCAGCGTTCGCATAAACAAAGGTCATCGGTATGACATATTGTGCATATTGATCAGGTAATGCCCCATATACCAATGGTTGTGATTCTGAGGATTGTTTAAGAACATAAGAAGAGAAGGTGTCACCCTCAGTCACCTTTTCGGCACGTTCTTCTTGATCATGTTCATCAATGGCTGCTTGATCGGTATCAAATGTGTCACTTTCAGCATCATGTATCTCCTTATTTGATTGATCATCAGCACTTTTTCCTTCGTCATCATGTTGTATGTCATTCGCTTTTTCAAAGTGATTTGCTTCATTTGCCTCTTCATTAAATAAACCCGGCAATAGTATGAGTCCAATTAAAAAGGCCGCCGCAGTTGCTAAAATTGGAAATAGCATAACGTGTTTTTTCCGTTTGATGTTGCGTGGGGATTCTATGTTTTGAATGACACGTTGGTAGAGTTCATCTTTTGACTGTTCATCATCAATAGATGGCAATGACTTTAACATATCAATGATTTTTTTGTCTTTATCGTCGTATGATGTCATCTTCGTCTCCCCTTTGCTCTTCACTCATCAATGTTTTTAAAACTTTGAGTGCGCGATGTTGTGTTGTTTTAACCTTACTCGTACTGAAATTTAAAATATTGGCTGTTTCTTTAATGGAAAAATCATGTATGTATCTTAATAACAACACACTTTTTTGATTTGGTGTGCAGTGATCAAGATAGCTGTATAAACGTTTAATATCTTCATTTAGGACGGTTATTTCCTCAGGTAGTGGTTTCGTATCCTGAATATGTTGTTGCCGCTCATTCCAATCAGGTAATTGGGCAACATGTTTTTGTTTTCTCTGGTTCGACCGAAAATAATCAATCGTTTGATGTCTCGCAATGGAAAAAATCCACGTTTTTAAACTGCTCTTTCCTTTATAAGAATGATAAGACTGCAGGATTTTAATATAAACGTCTTGAATTAGATCCTCAGCCGTCTCTTTATCTTTAACCATATAAAATATGAAACGGTATAAATCATGATGATACGTTTCATAAATATCATCGAAGAGCTCTTTCATGTATATCCCCCGTTCAAACGTTTAGTCGTTTGGCATGTATTAAAAGTTACATACATATTCGATTATACCATAGCCAACATATTTCCAAATAGATAATGGCAATTTTCAAACAGATAAAACGTTAAAAACCAATAGCCAGGTGGTTACCCCCAAAACGTTAGATTTTCAACTCTAACTTTTGAGGATCGGTACCTACAGCTACTGGTTTTTTACATTATCGCTTATTTGGTATTTTTATTGTAAACGTCGTGCCCTCATTTAGCTTGCTGTTAACAGTGATGGTCCCCCGATGTGCTTCAACAAGATGCTTCGCAATGGCAAGACCTAGCCCAGTTCCTTTTTTCTTACCATTTCGTGTCCGGGCTTTATCAGCTTTGTAAAACCGTTCAAACACAAATGGCAAATCTTCTTCTGGAATACCAGAGCCATTATCCTTGATCGATATGGATAGCATATCTTGATCATTTGAAGCAATCACATTAACAAACCCTTGTTGATCAGTATGACGAATCGCATTATCAATTAAATTGGTCAACACCTGATCCATTTTATCAACATCTAAGCATGCAACAGCATATTTAATATCTTTGTCATTCAAAAGTTGTATATTCGCTTCATCTGCTAATCCTTTAAATTTACGTATGATGCGTTCGAGGAAGAGATGAATGTCAACAGACTCTTTATTTAAATGAATATGTCCTGCTTCCATTCGAGCAAGATCTAGCAATTCATTCACCAATCGGCCCATTCTAAGTGACTCTTCATGAATGATATGCGCAAGCTCATTCTTGTCCTCTTTACTCTCTGCAACGTCATCAACAATTGCCTCACTATAGCCTTGAAGCATTGCAATTGGGGTCCTAAGCTCATGCGAAACGTTGGCAATAAAATCCTTCCTTAATTTATCTAGACGACGCTCATCGGTCATATCACGGATAACTGCAACAGCTCCTCTAACATACGTCTGATTGTAAAGAGGCGTCATTATCATAACCCATGTTCGTCCTTGTAAATTAATTTCCCTCATGACCTCAGTTTCTTTATTAACAACTTCAACAAGCAGTTCATTTAATTCGATCGGTAGTACTTTATGAGAATCTCGCTGTACAATATCTTTATCAAAGTACCAACTATCCATAAACTGATCAGCCGGTGTGTTCGTGACAATGATATTACCATTACGATTCAAGGTCATGACACCATCAGCCATTGAACTAATGATGCTCGACATCTGTTCTTTTTCTTGACGCAAAGCATTAATATGAAATTTCAACTGGCGGCCCATCCTGTTAAAGGCCATCGCCAAACCACCAATTTCATCATTTGTCAAAATGGGAACCTTCGTATTAAATTCACCTCGCGTCAAATCAAATGCAGCTTCTCGCATTTTTATGAGCGGAGATGTAATACGTGTCGACAAAAAGAAAGCAAAAATAGTTGTTAAAACGATTGCAATACCAGCAGCTATAAATATAATTTTAGTTGTTTCTGCTTTTGTTTGATCAATAACTGCTAACGTTTGAAAGACATAAACAGCACCAGTCGCATTAGGAATTGGTGTGCCGACGACCATAATCTCACTATTGGTCCCTGGAAGCGTTAATTGTTTTTTTACCTTTTCCCCACCGATTGCCTTTTTTAAATCTGGATCTTTTTCAATCCAATCTTTAGGCGTATTTAATAGCTTATGATCACTCGAATCAGAAAACCAATGGTCTTGATGTTCATCAAAAGCAATCATGACTCGACTTGAAGGGTCTTTCACAAAATCAACCGTATTCAATAACTGTGCTTGGTCTTCATACTGCGTCACCATCATTGAAATTTTAGTTGCTGTTTCCATAATGTCTTCTTCTGCTTCCTGAATATGAAACGTCTCAAAAAACTCAAGTAAAAAGATTGTTAATACAAATAATACAAAAGAAACTAGCAATAAAATCGTTATTGCTAGCTTTCCGACTACGCTACGCCAAAACATTATGCATCATCTACCTCAAATTTATATCCGACGCCCCAAACTGTCACGATCATCTTAGCCGCATCTTCTGAAACTTGATTGAGCTTTTCTCTAAGACGCTTCACATGTGTATCAACTGTCCTTAAATCACCAAAAAATTCATAATGCCAAACTTCTTTTAACAATTCTTCACGATGATATACTTTATCAGGTGACTTTGCTAAAAAACAAAGAAGTTCATATTCTTTTGGGGTTAAGCTTACTTCTGATCCATCTGCAGTTACACGATGGGCATCATGATCAATTGTCAAATGAGGATAGGCAATAATGTCTTTAGGTGGTACTGCCACTTGTTCAAACTGCGCAGCAGATACACGACGTAAAATGGCTTTAACCCTAAGAACAACCTCGCGTGGACTAAATGGTTTAACAATATAGTCATCCGCACCCACTTCAAACCCCTGAACGCGATTTGATTCTTCACCTTTAGCTGTTAACATAATAATCGGTGTTTCTTTTTCTTTTCTAATCTCTCTACAGACGTCTATCCCATTCATCTCAGGCATCATAATATCTAACAAAATAACATGAAAATCATCATTTATGGCCTTTTCAAGCGCCTCCGTACCATCTTGTGCTTCTTCGACAATATAGTCTTCACGCTCAAGATACATACGAATGAGACGTCTAATTCTTTCTTCATCATCTACGACTAATACTTTTGTTGTTTCAGACACGGGACATTCCCCCCTAGACTTTATATTAAATTATAAACGAAATCTATCCAAAAGTATAAGGTATTTATGCTTTTACGTCTAATTAAAAGAACACAGGACATCACAAATCGTAATTTGCTAATGCCCTGTTCACAGTCAATTAAGCGTAGGAATGTAAACCTGCCAAAACAAGGTTTACGACAATGATGTTGAACATAATGATTGCAAAGCCACCAACGGCTAACCACGCTGACTTCTCACCATGCCAGCCTCGAGATAACCGCAAATGAAGAAACGCAGCATAAAAGAACCAAGTAATCAGCGCCCACACTTCTTTTGGATCCCATCCCCAGAATCGATCCCAAGCAATTTGTGCCCAAATAGCTGCAAAAATCAAGCCGCCAAGGGTAAATACTGGAAAACCGATTGTCACCGCACGATACGTCACTTCATCTAGCATATCTGGATTTGTTTTATTCAAATATGGTTGAATTGCGGCTCCAACTCTTTTTCTTAACACCAATCGCACAATACCATAAATCAGCGTTCCTGCCATAATTGACCAAATAATTGTATTTAATTTTTGACCCGCATCTTTTCCGTGCATCCAGCTTGGTGCTTCAAATAAAGGCTTCATAGCACCAGGTGTTAAGATTTCTCCGTTATGCGGACCAGCAATAGGTGGCATATGATAGGTTGACTGATAGGATTTATCATTATATTGATATCCATATACGGCTTCATAGTTCGTCGCATTGAACACTGATGAAATCACGATGAAACCTATAAACAAGAAAAGGGAATATATAATCAGTTCAAGCCATATGTTTTTCTTGTTTTTCACAGTTTGATCAATTTGTCTGATTAAGAAGATCAAGCCTGATACAAAGCTAACCGCTAAGATGGCATTACCAAGAGAAACAGTTGTGACATGAATGTAAAGCCAATGACTCTTTAATGATGGTACTAATGGTGCAATTTCTGTTGGAAACATACTCGCATATGCGATCAAAATCATCGCAATCGGTAATGCAAACAAACCTAAAACTGTAATTCTATAAATAAAATAAAGAATAAGAAACGCTAGAACAAGCCCCATTCCAAAAGACGTAACAAATTCAAACATATTGCTAACTGGTGCATGACCACTTGCAATCCATCTCGTAATAAAATATACAAGTTGGGCAATTAGACCGGCGATTGTCAATGCAATGCCAATCGTTCCAGATTTCCCTTTATGAGTTGTCTTTTTATCTTTGATCGTAGCACCAAAAAAGAAAGTCGCAATTAAATACAGAATAAATGCTGTGTATAACGCCCCACTACTAATACTGAACCAATCCATAAATATCCTCCTCGATAAAAACCTTAGTCAAGTTCTTGTTGGTCAATCACTTGATTAATCGATGTATCTGAAATGACCTTTTCTATATCTTTTTTCAGACCAAACCAGTTTTTATTTGTATGACCTGCTAATAAAACGCCGTCACCTTTAACATTCACCCAAATTCTTCTATGCTGCCAGTACATTCCCTGCATGACACCGATCATAAATATCGCAGCCCCTAAGCCAAATAAAGGGAGTGTATAGTCACGACGTACCGTTAGACCACTGACATTGTGCATTTCTGCATCAATGAGTTCTACTCTATAATCGTTTTCACCTGTTGCATCAAAATTCGTTGGCGTGTTCATATAGTCTCCCACAAAACTCACTTCAGCACCTTCTGAATCTGGCGTGCTTACTGCAAATACAAAAGCAGGATTCTTAGTGTTATCGGTTCTAGAGTCGGGGCCATTATCGCTCATATAATATTCAGGATAATACTCACTAATCATGACTCGAAAACCATCGTTCAGCTCATATGTTTCTTGCGGATTTGTCAGGTCAATCATAAATTGATCGATCTGTTCATTATTATTAATATCCGTCACGGCAAACGTCATCGTCGTAAATTCATTTAATTGATAACCAGCTTGATAGAGTGTGTAGCCCTCAAACTTATATGGATGATTCATATAAATCTCTGCTTCATCATACACTTCTAGTTCAAGCTCTTGCCCTGGTACTTCCTGTTCTTTTGCTTTATAAATGATCACATTCGTTTGGAAGTTACTTGGAATAGCGCCCTGTTTCTTGATTGCTTCCGCAAAACGTTCATCATTTTCGTCATACGTTTCCAAAATAAACTCTTTATTTTCAATGTAAAATTGGCTATCCGTTCCATCGATAACGGTCTGTTCACCTTCTCGAACCCACACGTATTCATCTATATACATAAATGATGACGTACGGAGAAGTGCAGCAAGTAAAATAATAATTAACCCGATATGATTAACGTAAGGTCCCCATCTTGAAAAACGACCTTTTTCTGCAAGAATATGTCCTTCTTCATGTCGGACTTTATATTTTTGTTTTTTTAAAGCCTGAATAACCTGCTCTTTTTCACCATCCGTCACATGATCTGTTTGACTAAACAAGCGCTGTCGTTCTAAAAATGACGGATGACGCTTTGCCTTTTGACGCTTTAACGCTTTATAAAGCGGTACAAATCGGTCTAAGCTACAAATAACGAGTGATACACCAATTAAAGCAATTAACAGCATGTACCACCAAGAACTGTATAACACGTGAAATCCGAGTTGGTAAAATATTTTCCCTGTTAATCCATATGTCTCTTCATAAAAAATAGACGGGTCTCTAGAAATTGCATCGGCTGGTATGTACATTTTTTGCGGATAAATTGTTCCGATTGCAGAAGCAACCAGAGCGATTACAATGAGCCAAACCCCTACTTTTACTGACGAAAAGAAGCTCCATATTTTATCAATAATGGACTTATTATACGTTTGTGAGCGACGTGCGCTGCCCTCATAACGCATATTAAGCAGTTTTTTTCGATCATTGCCATCAATATGTTGATTTCCTTCGATCGGTTTTCCACATGCTTCACAGAGCACCGTACCTTCAGGATTCACATGGCCACATTCACATTTAATATGCTTCATTTAAACCCCTCGTTCCCAATCATACGTTGTTATTGTGGTGTTATTTCTTCTAAATGGCCTTCAAGACTTTCCAACGTTAAAGCACCCTCGACCTTGTCAACGATTACACCTTCAGGATTAATAAAGAATGTACTAGGGATCGGACCGACTTTATACAATTCTCGCACTGTATCTTTTTTATCATGCGGGATTGGAAATGTTAGTCCATATTTTTCTATAAAGCGATTAATCCTCAATTCGGCGCCGTCCAAGCTAACAGCTACGATTTCAACGCCTTTTTCTTTATATTCCGGATAAAGACTTTGCATATAAGGCATTTCCGCTTCACACGGATCACAATACGTCGCCCAGAAATTAAGCATAACACCTTTTCCACGTAATTCACTTAATCTCACTTTCTCCATCTCATTATTGTCATTCACTTGGAGAAGTTCAAAATCAGGTGCCTCATCCCCCACTTTGTAAATAGATTTATCTTTCTGCAAATTATCCACCAATGCATAAACAATGGCGCCTAGTAGTACAGACAATATAATTGCTCTGAATACTAAACGCTGTTTTTTCTTTTTATGTTTGGACGCTTTTCTGTCCTCAAGACTCATCTAGATCACTCCCGACGACATTATACCATGTAAACATAGTGGAAATTATGACTATTATTCAACATTTTCCAATGCGAGCGACCGCATTTGCTTAACTTCATGTGGTGTTAATGGTCGAATATCACCTGGTTGCATACCATCGAGCGTTAAGAGTCCGTATTGCTCGCGCTTTAATTTTTCAACTGGATAGCCAAGTGCTTCCATCATACGTCTGATGTGGCGGTTTTTACCTTCATTCAAAGTCAGTTGAATGATCATCGTGTTTTTTTGTTTATCTGTTGACATGATGTCATAACGTAACACCTTCAAGATGTCGTCATCTGATTTTACACCTTTTCTTAATTGATTTAATTCCTTTCGTTCCGGAATACCTTTTATTTTAGCGACATATTTTTTTTCAATATCATGGCTTGGATGCATGAGCAGATTTGCAAACGTCCCGTCATTTGTTAGCAAAATGATACCGGAAGAATTATAATCCAATCGCCCAATCGGGTACACTCTTTCTTGAATACCTGGTAGGAAATCCGTTACAACCTTTCTACCCTTCTCATCATGAACACTCGAAATGACACCCCTTGGCTTATACAGCACAAAATAAACAGGTTCTTCTTTTTCAATCGGAATGCCTTCAACTTCTATTTGATCAGTTGGTGAAACCTTTACACCTAGTTCTGTTACAGTTTGACCGTTCACAGTAACCTTGCCTTCTTGAATTAATTTTTCAGCTTTTCTTCTTGATGTAATACCACTTTGGGCAATTACTTTTTGCAAACGTTCCATTGTCATAGTTAGTCACCATTCTTTTTTAGGATTAAATAATAATAGCGTTAACACTATGTTAACGCCTAATATCAACCGAACACAATTGTTACGATGATTATCGATGCTATTATACCAATTAAATCCGCTACAAGTCCAACTTTTAGAGCGTAGCGCATTTTTCTAATTCCTATCGCACCAAAGTAAACGGTTAGAATATATAATGTTGTATCCGTGCTCCCCTGCATTGTAGATGCCAATCGTCCAATGAACGAGTCTGGACCGTGCGTTCCAACAATTTCAGTCGTCATACCTAAAGCAGCTGTTCCAGAAATTGGTCGTACTAAGGCTAATGGAATAATATCAGGTGGTACCCCTATAATGGACAATAATGGTGATATAAGGTTAATAAAGGCTTCAAGTGCACCAGAGCTTCTTAATATAGAAATCGCCACGAGCATCCCAACTAAAAATGGCAAAATAGAAATGGCCATTTTGATGCCTTCTTTACCACCTTCAACAAACAATTCATATGAAGGTATCCGTTTCCATGTAGCAATGATTAAAACGAGTAGGATGAAGCACGGTATAAACCACGTACTAATTGAAGTAATCAGGGCCATTATTATTGCCTCCGCATACTACGATAATAAAAAAACCGATCCGTTAAAATCGCACCTACAGTTGATATGGCTGTTGCCATAATTGTTGTAGCAACAATCTCAGTTGGTGATACGGAATCATACTGCATTCTAATTGCAATAACTGTCGTTGGAATAATGGTTAAACTGGACGTATTAAGTGCCAAAAAAGTAATCATTGATCTTGATGCAGTGTCTGATTGACTTAAAGTTTTCATTTGCTCCATTGCTTTGATACCCATAGGTGTAGCAGCATTACCTAATCCGAATAAATTAGCCGTCATATTTGACAGGATATATCCCATTGCTGGGTGGTCTTTTGGAATTTCAGGAAAGAGGCGAACAATGATTGGTTTAAACATCTTAGCTAATACTCTTAATAAACCAGCACGTTCTGCGACCTTCATAATACCGAGCCAAAATACAAGAATGCTTATGAGGCCAATAGACAGTGTAACAGCTTCACCAGCACTTTCTATAATTGCTTTGTTGACGTGCTCCATTGTTCCGTTAAACATCGCATACAAGATGCCAATCACTGCCATCAATGCCCAAATCACATTAACCATTAAAATCCATCCTCATCATCGCTTTAAAAGCTGTTTGAAAATAGGATAAAAAACCGCTCTTATTTTTTTGTTGTTCTGTGACGTTTGATTCCCAAATCACCTCGCCATTCAAGTGAAAAATCTTTTTTTCACCAACAGCCATTTGCGAATCGTCTGATTGAATGGTTACCGTCTGTTCTGTTACCTTAACCTCATCTTCTGAGCTTAACGGGTATAAGGCACTTTCTCGTTTCAATATTTCATTATTATCGCTGTCGCCCTCATCTTCCAATTGTTCCATTGTGTATGTATCAAAGGCCCATTCATACATGTTTATATGATCATTCCAGTCATCAGGTGCATTTAACGTGACTGCAATAAGATTCATATTATTTTTGTGTGCTGTCGAGACAAGGGTTCTGCCAGCTTTTTTTGTAAAGCCTGTTTTACCACCTGTACAATATTGGTAATAGGATGTGAGTAGTTTGTTTTTATTCTTCCAAGCATATACTCTTGATTCCGCTGTATAGGACTCCGTACTAGATACTTTTTGAAATAGATCATTTTCCATCGCATAACGCATCAGGATTGCCATATCATACGCGGTTGAATAATGGTTGTCTGAATGAAGCCCATGAGGATTTTCAAAATGGGTATTATCCATCCCAATCCATGCTGCTTTCTCATTCATCAAGTGTACAAAGCCTTCAACACTTCCTCCGATATGCTCACTGATTGTAACAGCTGCATCATTACCTGATCGAAGCATTAGACCATACACGAGGTCTTTCATGAGCATCGTTTCACCTTGTTCTAAATAAATTGATGAGCCTTCAGTATATACAGCACGTTTACTAGCTGTTGCTTCATCATCCAGTTTTCCTGATTCTATTGCAATAATCGCCGTCATAATTTTCGTTATGCTAGCAATAGGCTGTTGCTGATGAGCATGTCGATCATACAATACTCTTCCACTTGATTGTTCCATTAAGACAGCATTATTCCCTGATACATTTGGCTGTGCATGTCCAATTGTAGGCCATGTGAATATGCATATTAACAAAGATAGTATAAAGACGATTAACCGCATAGTTTGGTAACCTCCTAGGGCTCTTTTCTTTATATTCATATGCACACGGACGCGCAATATGAATATTGATCTTTGCAGAATAATAGCCTTGTCATTTTTGACAAGGCTATCATCGTCTCTTATTCTTGTTTATATTCTTCGTTCAGAGCATTAAAAAACAAATCTGCTTCCTGTGTAATATCCTGAACATCCACATCCTCAGGTAAATCTGGTAGTTCTTCTAACGTACTTAATCCAAAATATGTTAAAAACGTCATACTTGTTCCAAACAATATCGGTCGTCCGACGCCATCCCTTCTGCCAACTTCTTCTATCAAAGACCGTGCTAAAAGTGTCTGTACTGGTCGATCACTTTTCACACCACGTATATCTTCAATTTCTGTACGTGTAATCGGCTGCTGATATGCGATAATTGCCAACGTTTCCAAAGCTGCCTGAGAAAGCTTTGACGAATGTGGCGTATTTAAAAGCTTTTGCACGTAAGGGCTGTATTCTGGTTTCGTAGCCAGAAAAAACGTTTGATTAGATTCCACCATCATAATACCGGTATTTTTATTTTCATAGTCAAACTTTAATTCGTCTAATATATGTTCAACCATTGTGCCATCAATCTCAAGCACACGTGATATTTGCCTAATTGTTACGCCTTCATCACCACTCGCGAAAAGCAAGCTTTCTGTGATCGCCTTTACAGCTGCATATTCCATCATGCTCCCCCCGCATAAATAATGATATCATCAAAATGACGTTTTTGTTCACATATAACATCATTGTTTTTCATAAGTTCGAGAACCGCCATAAACGTAACAACGATATGGGTTCGTGAACGCACTGTAAATAATTCGTTAAAATGAATACCGTCCACACAACGGCTAACGGATTCAAGGACTTGTTCCATCCGCTGCTCGATTGAAATATCTGTTCGTTTTACAGTCGTCTCTAAAGGTTCATTCCATCTTTTTCTGTCAAGTACATGTGCAAGTGCGGCCAACATATCATAAACTGATACGTCACCTTTCTCCATAACAGGTTGTGTGCTCTCTTTATCAGCCAACACAGGCGGACGCGTATAAATACCCAATGCGTCACTTTCTTTTTCTTCTAGCTTTTTTGCAGCTTCTTTGTACTTCTTGTAAACGATTAACCGTTCCATCAATTCTTGACGAGGATCTTCAACATACTCATCCTCCTCATCTAGTTCTTGCTTAGGCAAAAGCATTTGACTCTTAAGGGCGAGTAAAGTGGATGCCATGACAAGGTATTCACTGGCGATATTTAACTCAAGGCGTTGCATCGTATGGATATACACCATATACTGTTCTGTTATTTGTGCTACTGGGATATCATAAATATCGATCTCATACTGGTAAATCAAATGTAAAAGTAAATCCAATGGACCTTCGAAAGCATCTAGCTTAACTTCATATGACACGTTCATAACCGTTCCCCTTCTTCCAAATAAAACATATCATTTAAGCACATGCGCCCAAACAACTTAAGACATTCAAACATAATTTAATAATGTAAGATCAAGGTTTGTCAGTCAATGTAATCTGACAAGATTTTTTAAAAGGAGGTATTCACTTATGAGTGGATATTATGGTGGAGGATTTGCGTTAATCGTCGTCTTGTTTATTCTCCTTATTATCGTTGGTGCTGCGTGGCTTTAGGATAAGCAGCTCTACCAAATAAGCCAGCTCCTCTCATCTAGGGCTGGCTTATTAAATCTGATCTTCTTCATGTCCTTTTTCGTCACACATATTAATAAATGGCTCTGTAATGGCATCCGCACAAACGGCATATTGATCTTCGTACATATGCTTAACACTATGCACCATCTGCTTTCCTACTCCCGTGTTGCGATGAGATGGGTTAACGCTAACATGCTGAATGACAGCATTAATGTCATTGTCAATACGAATCCCAATGGCGCCTATAATATCATCATCCTGTTTCCAAAGAAAGAGGTGCCAATCCTCATCTGTTTCATAAGCTTTTATAGTTTGCTGAAGTTTTTTTACATCTCTTTCTTCGGGCATAAATGACAAAAGGCCCATAGCTATTTTTTCAAACGCTTTTTTATAACGAATTAACATACGAATCCCTCATTAAGATAGCAAATGATAAAGTTGCTGTAGTTAGTGATCGTTCAAGTTGATATATCTATTTATGCATGAACATAAATGAATGTCAACCTTCCAACGTATAAGTGAAGTCCGTATTATCTTTCACACTTTATCAACTTTACATACGTTCAATTACACTACCGATTATTTTTGTATTCTAAAAAACTTGAAAGCATGACATAACCGTCTGATTGGTTATTTTTGATTTTAAATGGTATCACATTGATAGCAGCTAGCCACATATTATACCAAATAAATAATTCTATAAAAGGAATCGCTACCCACTGGAGACTCATGATTCCAATTGTTGCAAATAACGCATTCATTAGGGGGCCACAAAAGGACACCAATATCTTTTCACCAGACGTAAAGGAACGTTCTCGACTATTGGATACAGATCCTCCTAGAAAAAAAGTACTGTAAAAGATGAGCGTATACCGTCCTCGCGTCCATTTTGAAAACTGGCTGCCCCTACCAAGGGTAATGCAAATACGATCTGATTGAATTAAAGCTGCACCAACCGAATGTCCAATTTCATGTGCAAAATTGGACATTGGTGCAATAATTAAGAGTAAAACAAGCACTGTAGATACACTGAAAAACGTCATCTACGCCTCCTACAACGCCTTAACCTGTTATCTTAACTTCTTTCATAACATCACCATTTTTCATGGCTTTTACATGCTCCATACCAGATGTTACTTTACCAAAAACTGTATGTACCCCATCTAAATGTGGCTGTGGTTCATGTACAATGAAAAACTGGCAGCTACCAGTATCTTTACCAGCATGTGCCATGGATAAGCTTCCTGTTTCATGACGATGTGGATTGTTTTCCGTTTCACACTTAATTGTATAGCCTGCTGAACCTGTACCATTGCCAACAGGGCAACCACCTTGACTCACAAAACCATCAATGACACGATGGAATGTCAAGCCATCATAAAATCCATCCTTGATCAACGATACAAAATTCTCTACTGTTTTTGGTGCAGCCTCTGGGTACAGCTCAAATTCAATTTTCGCTTCATTGTCCATCAAGATATATCCTTTATTTTCCATTTTTAAATCTCCTTTGTAATTAAAGTATCATTCATACGATAAGTCATGCTTCACTATATCGTCAAGTGTTTCTCTCCGAACGACGAGATGATCCTTTCCATTTTCAACAAATACAACAGCTGCTTTCGGGAAGCGATTATAGTTGTTTGCCATTGAATACCCATATGCCCCCGTTGAAAACACAGCAAGTATATCTCCTGTCTCCGGAGATGCAACACTTAAATTGTCAATCAGCATATCTCCTGATTCACAGCATTTACCAGCGATTGATACAATGGCCGTTTTATCCATTGTTGCCTTATTTGCAACTATGCCGTCATATTTCGCGTCATACAAAGCTGGTCTCAAATTGTCCGTCATCCCACCATCAACAGCTAAATAAGTTCTTACATCCGGAATATGTTTAAACGATCCAACTGTGTAAAGTGTTATGCCCGCATTTCCAGCAATGGCGCGACCGGGTTCAAGCCAGATTTCTGGAAAAGGCATACCGAGTTTTTTAACATGAGTGTCGATCACTTTAACCAATGCGTCTACATAATGACTGAATGGAATCGGGGTATCAGCTTTCGTATACTGAATACCGAACCCCCCACCAAAGTTCATCACTTCTGGATAATAACCAAACCGTTGATGCCATGCTTTTAACTTTTGAAACAGATGGTCTGCCGCTAACACATAAGCATCTGGAGAAAATATTTGTGATCCAATATGGCAATGTAACCCTTTTATACGGATATGAGAGTGATCAATTAACCGTTCCATAGCTTCATCAGCTTGTCCGTTATGTAAATCAAAACCAAATTTAGAATCCTCATGGCCCGTCATAATATACCGATGGGTAGCCGAGTTGACGCCTGGTGTGACACGAATCAGGACATCGATGTGCTGATTTTTCTGTTTTAACAGCTCTTCAAGCACATCAATGTCTCTAAAATTGTCAATCACAATACAGCCGATATTGTGTTCGAGAGCCATTGAAATCTCTTCAGTACTTTTATTATTACCGTGTAAATGGATGTTTTGCACTGGAAAATCGGCTTTTAATGCGGTATGCAATTCACCAACAGACACAACATCAAGACTGAGCCCTTCTTGTTTCATAACTTGAAGCATAGCAATTGTTGAAAACGCTTTGCTTGCATAGGCAATTTGGCCTGTAATGCCGTGCTTTTGAAATGCTTTTGTAAATGCTTGGGCATTTCGACGTATTAAATCAACGTTATATACATATAGAGGTGTCCCATATTTATGCGCCAGGCTAACAGTATCAACACCATCTATCGTCAAATGTCCTAGTTCATTCGTATTAAAACCTTCACGATCATAAACCATACTTTTTCACCTCGCATCAATGAACGCTCGACGCTTCAATAGAAACACAATACCATAAAATGAGTGAAAACAAAAGAAGTGATCAGAGACTTCTATTTTACTGGTTGTCGGTAATTGTTTTCTGGATGAACAATACTTGGCCGCCTGTTGGAATATGGTATAGGTATTCTAAATATAATGTGTAGCAACGCCTTTAAATTAAAGGGGATAAATGGCCATAGATAAGGTGTTCTTAACGCTGACAAATTAGCCAACAGTAAAATATGAAGTAGTACCCCAACTAAAAACCCAATTAAACCGAATAAGGCAGTTACAACGACGAGAACAACGTTGACAAATTTATTAGCAACGCTGAGCTCATAGCTCGGTGTTACGTAGCCACCTATTGCAGAAAGCGAGACGTAAAGAATCACTTCAGAACCAAATAAACCTACATCGATGGCTATTTGTCCAATTAAAACAGCCGCAATTAAGCCCATCGCTGTTGATAATGGTGTCGGTGTATGAATGGCTGCCATCCTAAGAAATTCAATTCCAGCTAGACCGAGTATGATTTGGACAGGTATCGGAATATTGCCCTCCTCACTTGGTCCAATAAATGACAGTGCCTTTGGAAGTAGCGTCGGCTCCATTACAAACAACAGCCATAACGGTAATAAATAAAGTGACATTAGAATCGCACTAAAACGCAACCATCTAATCGATGTTCCAATTAAAGGTGCTTGGTGAAATTCCTCTGCATGCTGTAAATGATGAAAAAAAGTCGTCGGTACAATGATCGCACTCGGAGATGTATCCACAATGATGAGTACATGTCCTTCCAACAAATGATTTGCTGCAACATCCGGACGTTCTGTAAAACGTACCAATGGATAGGGTATAAACCCCCGCTTTACAATGAATTCTTCCACCGATTTCTCCGCCATTGATATCCCATCAATTTCAATTTCATTTATTTTGCTCTTGATGAGATTAATCAGACCTTCATCCGCAACATCTTGCAAATAACTCACACACACATCAGTTTTCGATCGCTCTCCAACCTTTAACATTTCATTTCGAAGGCGTTCATCTCGAATACGCCGCCTTGTTAAAGCAGTGTTTTCAACGATATTTTCGGTATAGCCATCTCTCGATCCTCTTATAACTCTTTCTGTATCTGGTTCTTCAGGTGTTCTACCTGGGTATGAACGGACATCAATTACAAAAGCTTCACGAACCCCATCAATAAACAAAACGATTAACCCTGTTAAAACTTGATCCACAACTTCATCCATCGTCTGAATCGTCGTCACTTGTTGATGTACAAGGCGGTTTTTAATAATCTCTGCGATCTTATTTTGATCGACTTCTGTATCATTAATATTAACGAGTTCTTCTAATAGCTCAACAATGATTGGTGTTTCACATAAACCAGTAACATAATATAATTGAATCGTTTGACCGAGTATCGTTTGTTCTCGATATCCTAAATCAAACGATACACCAACACCAAGTTTTTGTTTGAGATATCCTTCATTTTCTTTAATTTTTCTCGAAATGAGGCGTTTACCTCGTCTCTCTCTCATACGTACACCACTTTTCTACTAAGTCTATTTACCTACAAAATAAAGCCATTGAAATAGCGAACCAGCAATTTTCCCAAACACAATCGCCATCATCAACGACTTTAATTGTCTATCTAAGCCTATTCGTTTAGATATAAGTGGAAAGACATTCAATACCTCGGTAAGTCCAGCGGCGAGCATACCGACAAACATACCGTGAAAGCTCCCCCAAATTACGAGCAGAACAACTGGGTGATCCCAAGATACATTGGAAAAAGACAAGTAAATGCCAAACATCGACCCCAGTATAATGCAGGTAGCAAAAACAGATATCAAATTGCGCGTTTTACTTAATTGAATTAATCGAGGAATCACACCAAGTACAGTTAAAAAGGCAACATACCCTGCCCCAACAGCTAAACCACCAGCAAAGCCAATTACACATTCAACGATCCTTAAGAGCAGCCAATTAATCATTTAACTTGTTTTCATGTTGAGCGGCATATTGATCAAGGTTTTGCTGGTAGTTAAATATCTCAACTTCCAAGGGACTTGGTTCTTCGTTAAACTTCTTTTTAAACCAATGATTAAAGAAGAGAAGCATACCCAATCCTAATCCGATTGAGTAAGGGATTTGCAACCATAACGGATAATCATTTTCTTTTCCAGTAATGATAAAATGCAGCTTTTGCTGAACTTCTTGCATGCTCACATCGTAATGAAAGTTCATAATCGTCATTGCTGTTCCGATAAATAGAAGCAGCCAAATAAAGGCGACGATGAGCACATTTGGTGATTTTTTTTCTTGATTAACCTTAATAATTGATTCATTTGGACCAAGCAAACGAAAGTCAATTTCAGAAAAGGCCTCTCTTAAGTGCTTGATAATGACGAATGCATCAATTACGACGGTCGTCCCATCCCGTTTCGTAATACGATATATATGTGTTTCAAGTAATGCAGACTCAATATGCTGCGGGGCTGTTATATGGGCAATATCTCTCAGTCGGATTGTCTGTTCATGTGTAATTTCGACGTTTTTCTTTATTCGCAAATAAACTGTGTCTATCATGTTGTCACCAATCCTTGATCAAATAGGTTTATGATTTATTATGGACAATGGCGCTCAAATTATGACATTTTGTGCGAAACTCATCTTCTTATTTGCCTCCAGAATATCTGCTCAAAAATAAAAACCGCCACATAAGTGACGGCATCATATATTCGGTTGTACAATAAATGACGTTGGTGGGGAAAA